>NZ_SWBQ01000002.1 GCF_005116445.1 Pedobacter frigoris | reverse complement strand
GTATCCTGCGGATAGAGTGTTAGTCCAGATTGCGGACTGAACCGATTATACGGGCTTATTTAAGGTGACTTTGAAATGCCTGGCATGATGGTCTAATCCGAAGGTTTGTTTGTTCTGAAAAGGCGGGTGAAGAGAATGATAGCGAGGTTGAGCTACTTTAGCTCAATGCAAGATCGGGGGTTGTTAAGAATTAATTATCTTTGATAAGACTTCGTGGGGCATTCGCTACCACGCTCGGCAGCCAGTCAGGTGGTCAGTTTGATCCGAAATGCAGGGGTCAGTTTCACTGAAATACGCAATTGGTCGACAATCTGAGGAACTACTAAATAAAGAGAGAGAATTGGCTAAAAGGGACTTGGAATTTCATTTTGGCATCCAGTCGTCTATTCACTTCCGAGATATAGAGTGCTTGGTTGTTAAATTGAAGGACAAGGGCAAGCTATTGCCATCAGCTGATTCAGTTGAATCCTTTGAGAAAACACTAGATGGTTCTTTGGTTATTAGAAATTCCACTATAGATCCACTTTTGATTGAGATAGGAGACACATTTGGCGATTTTAATGGAATAAATGAAATGCCAATAATCGATGAAACAGGCTTTAAAGAAAAATTCTCCGCTAATATCAAAATGGGGGAAACACTAGAAGAATTAAATAACGAGTTATCGAAGTTTGGGTTCGAGGTGAAAAAGGAGATTCGTAATATAAAGTGCTTAATTCTCAAGGAGATTTAAAATGAGAAAAATACAGTTTTTATTAGTTGTAATACTGTTTGCCACAGTATCTCAGGCGCAGATTTTGAAACCGGTTAAGTGGAGTTTTTCGGCTGCCGCGGTAAAAGGTAAGGCTGGGGTGTATAAGGTGAGTATGACTGCGGTGGTTGATAAAGGGTGGCATATCTATGCTCAGAACACTCCTGATGGTGGGCCTTCGGCTACGAAAGTGACTTTTACTAAAAACCCTTTGGTGCTATTGGGTGGGAAGACTACTGAGGTAGGTAAGCTGCATAAGGAGCATTCAAAGGAGTTTGGAGTGGATGTACTCAGTTATAGCGATAAGGTGGAGTTTGTGCAAGTGGTGAAGGTTAAGATTCTTCGCAAAGCTCTGAATGACAAAAATGTGGTGCTCAAGGGGACTGTTGAGTTCATGGCGTGTGATGAGAGTCAATGTTTACCGCCGGCGGCAGTGGGGTTTGAAATTGAGCTTAAATAACTTATGAAAAAGAAAAGGGTTGGGGGAGTTATAATTTAAACTTAAAAGAGCGAGATTATTGATCAAGGCTTCCCCAATACCTTTTTAGTGATTAAAATGAGATCTATTTACCACCCCCCCCTGCGGGTACTCCTCCTTCAAAAGGAGGAGATGGATGGTCATAGGTCCCCTCCTTCGCAAGGAGGGGTGGCGAAGCCGGGGTGGTACAAGAGTAATAATAAAAATATAAATGGAAATTAACGAAGCAATAGAAAGAATGAAAACAATACAGGAAGGTGGTCAGGAGCTGACCACTGCTGTGATCATGAAGGAGTTTAACCTGACAAAGGAACGGGCTAACAAGTTAATTGTGAAGCTGTACGAGCTAGGGATCATTACAGAGCTTATTTCGGATGTGTATGAGTAGAGGGAGATGACAATGGTAGCTATAGAATATATGACGATCGGCAGTATACCAATCAAAACAGGAAAGATAGGAGTCTTTGAGGGCGCTTACCTGCCTCCGGACCTGCAAACTTTTCTGCGGTTGCGAGATGCTATTGAGCAGCATTTTCGTGTAAATCGGCACCCAGATTATTACCTCTGTACTTTTGGCTATACCAAGAAACAGATGAGTGCGCTATGTAGGCTATATGCAAACAAGACGCTGTACGAGCTTATTCAGGACCGGATTCATGAGGAGGCTTTGAAACTCCTAACTCAAACGACCCTTAGTGTTGCACAAGTAAGTTACGAGCTAGGAATCTCCTCACCTAGTTGGTTTATCAAATGCTTCAAAAAGAGAACGGGTATGAGGCCAAGGCAATTCCGGAAAAATGCAGGGATGTAAAGGAGATTTTTGGTGGTATGGAGATTATGAGGAAGTTGTTCACCGATTATTGCTGGAAGCTGTCCAGGGAATACGGAGTATACTGTTCAGAATTTCTTCTAAGGTGCCCCCTGCTTCAGCCTTGCAAACTTACCTGTAAACAAGTCCAATCTCCTGCACTTCAATTATCTCTTTGATGGCGAATAATATTTTAAGCATGAACAAAATCAGACAATTATTAAGACTCTATGACCGCGGTGCCAGCAAAATGACCATTTCTCAATATGTTGGTGTTTCTCGCACCACGGTAAGGAAATATATTATCGCTATTGAATCCAGCGGTTGCAGTACCAAAGAGATCGACGAATTATCGGACAGCGATCTAGACACCCTTTTTGGTTCGATCATCTCAAAACCCGTCTCGCTTAGCAAGCGAATGCAGACCCTGCAGCATTACTTTCCTAAAATAGAAAAAGAACTGAAGCGAACCGGGATGACCAGGATACTGTTGTGGGAAGATTACATCAGCGAATTTCCTAATGGTTACCAGTACACGCAGTTCTGCCAGCATTTCAGAACCTGGCAGTCTAAGATGAATCCTACTATGCACCGTACTCATAAAGTAGGAGATAAGCTGTTTGTAGACTTTGCAGGAGAGAAATTGAGTTACGCTGACCGGGATACCGGAGAGGTCCATGAGGTAGAAGTGTTTGTGGCCATACTTGGTGCCAGTCAGCTGACTTACGTGGAGGCAGTTCCTAGCCAGCAGAAGGAAGATTTCATCATCGCCTGCGAAAACACCATGCACTATATTGGAGGTGTACCTGCTGCCTTTGTACCTGACAACCTTAAAGCAGCTGTGACCAAGAGTCATCGTTATGAACCCACGCTGAACCAGAGTTTTGAAGACTTTGCAAGCCATTATGATACCTGCGTGTTGCCTGCCAGAGCCTATAAGCCCAGGGATAAAGCGCTTGTGGAGGGAGCGGTAAGGATCGCTTATACCCGGATCTACGTACCTATCCGCAAGCAGGTTTATCATAGCCTTCCTGAGCTCAACGCTGCCATCTTGGTCTTATTGGAGAAACACAATGATCAGCTGATGAAGGGAAGGATTTACAGCAGGCGCATGCAATTTGAGGAAATCGAACGTAAGGAACTTAAACCGTTGCCATTGCAACGCTTCGAACAGAAACAGCAGTTTTATGTCAAGGTCAATAAAGACAGTCATGTATTATTGGGCCCGGATAGGCATTATTACAGTGTACCTGTGCGCCTGCTGGGGAAAAAAGTCAAAATCATGTACTCGGTTTCCACTGTAGAGATCTTCTTTAAGTTTGAACGCGTTGCCGTACATCCACGGAATAAGACTGCGCACGGTTTTACCACCAATACTTCACACCTGACCAGTATACACCGCTACTCCGCAGAGCGTTCGGCACAAACTTTACTTAAACGAGCCTCAGCCATGCACGAGCATGTGCATGACCTGATCAAGGGTATCGCTGAAAGCCACAGACACGATGACCAGAAGACTAGGCTCTGTGAAGCTATACTCGGTCTGGAGAAGAAATATGGCGGCACAAGGCTGGCGGCAGCCTGCCGGAGGGTAAGTGAGTATGGGATTGATTCCAAGCTATTTAAAACCATTGACACTATACTGGAACAAAATCTGGAAGACCAACGCGAAAACCTCTTTGCTAATGAAATGCCTATGCCCAGTCACCAGAACATAAGGGGAGAAGAGTATTACAAATAACAGCCAAACCAAATATGAACAATTCAGATACACTTGACAAACTCAAGTCTTTAAGGTTAATGGGAATGTACCATGCCTTCCAAACGAATTTAGAGCGTGGCAAAACCAGTGGATATACCCCTGATCAGTTGCTTGGAGAGCTAGTGGATGCCGAGTACGAAGACCGGATGAACCGCAAGATCGGCAGGTTGATAGAAAGTGCCAAATTTCGTTATAAAGCCTCCATAGAACAGCTGAACTTCAGCAAGGACCGTCAACTGGACCGAACACAGATCATGAGGCTGGCTGAATGTGGTTTCGTGGAAAAGCACGAGAATATATTGATTACGGGTCCAACAGGGATTGGTAAAAGCTATATCGCCTCAGCCATCGGTCACCAGGCCTGCGCCAAAGGATACAGGGTAATGTACTGGAGCGCCCCCAAGCTTTTCACCCGTCTGAAACAGGCGAGAGCAGATAATAGCTACACCAAGGAGGTATCTAAGATTTCCAAAGCAGAAGTGCTGATCATGGATGACTTCGGCCTGCATCCTTTGGATAGTCAGAGCCGCCTGATGTTGATGGAAGTAGTCGAAGATCTGCATGGAAGATCCTCTATGATCTTTACCTCTCAGCTTCCGGTGAGTGCCTGGTTTGAAATGATTGGCGAAAGAACCATTGCAGATGCAGTGCTGGACAGGATTGTCCATGATGCCCATAGGATTGAAGCCGCCGGAGAATCCATGAGAAAAGTCAGGCAGAATCTTCAAACTATCCACTTGGCTGATTTTAAGCACATTAAGGGGCTTTCTATTAGGATCTGAACTCTTTGGTCGTAACTCTGATTTTAAGGGCGTAGTGAAGCGCTAATGGTCAGAATTTTTGATTGAGGAAGGTTTTATATAGAGCGAGTGAGATGAGAGGCTGAGAATGTTACTTTACGCCGATGGATCTGCCTGGATACGGAGCATACCCCATCCAAAAACTACGGCTGCTGTCTGGAAAAATTAAAGTGGACACTTTGGTCTGAAAAGGACTGAACACTATTGCCGGAATCTCCAACACTTGATTCATAAATATTTATGGTTTTTATGCTAATTAAAATAGGTAAAAGAAACGATTTTTTTTGGTAAAATTTATTGGTCATGACACAATTTAAATGGTCTCAGGAAAGCATTGATTTATTGGTTGCTGAATATCCTAAGGGCAATCACGTCCAGCTCGCTGAGCAACTGGGTTGTCCATATTCAGCGATGAAACGAAAGGTGTGGAAACTGAAACTATCTATTTATGTGAGTTTTTGGACTCCTGACAAAATTAATCACCTACTCGACAATTATAGTACTACAGATCATCTGGTTCTGGCTGAACAGTTAGGTTGTACCCTCAAAGCGTTAAAAAACAGAGCCGGTAAAATTGGTCTGACACGGAAGATACAATTTTGGACATCTGAGAAAACAGAGGTTTTAAGAGCGGAGTATAACAAATTCGAACATGAGGCTCTAGCATTGCGCATAGGATGTTCGGTCGAGGCCATTAGGAGGAAGGCGTACGCGATAGGCATATCTAGGCGGCAGTTGTTCTGGACTGTAGAAAAGAAGCGGTTGCTACGTCGGAAGTATAATAAATGGGATGATGAAAAGCTGGCCGTCGATTTGGGATGTAGCCTGAGGGCCATGAAAAATAAAGCGAGCCAACTAGGATTAATTGTCCGTTCGCCGGTTTGGACAAGTGAACGACTAGAGTTGCTGAGGAATCGCTATAATCAAGGAACGTTGGATAGCTTAGCCGATGAATTCGGCTGCAGCAAGACTTCCTTAATGTCAGCTGCGACGCGGTATGGTTTACCACCCCGGCGGAACGTATGGACCCAAGAAAGGATTAGTTTCTTAGGGGAAAATCTCGGCCTTCTTACAAGAGTAGAGATCGCTGAAAAGCTGAACATTCCATTAAAAGCCGTAAATAATAAAATCCATCGGCTTCAGCTTGTGCCACCTGTCAAAATCTGGAATGATGAACAAACTGAGTTTTTAAAAGCCAATTATAATCGATTAGAAATTCTGGAACTTAAGCAGCAATTGCAATTGCCGGCAGATTCAATTTACGCGAAAGCGGCCAGCCTTGGGTTGACCGTACGCCAGTGGTCAGAACAGGAACTTGTTCTACTCATACGCAATTACCAGGTAATGAGTAATCCGGAACTGGCTAAGATGCTGGGCAGAAGTCTGCCCTCAATCACCAAAAAAGCATATAAATTGGGACTGCTAAAAGAAAATGTGAAGAGCTGGACAGTAGCACAGGAGCAGTATTTATTAGAGTGTTTTCATGAGCTTCCAAAATGGGAGCTGGTCGCCGTCTTTAATAGGTCCGCAAAGGCGATAGAGAACAAATATTATAAATTGACAGCTAAGGGGGCGCAATTCAAAGGTTAAACAAGCGGTTCTATAATACCATAAAATTGCTATTAAAATACCATTTTTAATGGGTTCAGGTATCGAGATTTGCCAATCAACACAGTTAACTCATTCGGTACGCGGGGATTTCGATGATGGATTTTGAGGAATTGGATTTTTTTTATAAAGAATATATGAAGTCTGAAAAAATGAGGTATATCGATGTCGGTCCGTTTTACTATGACATAAAACGGCATGTGTCGGCATTGGAAAAGGTATTAGGAGCTTTGCCTGATAAAGGGTATTTAACTACGCTGAAGGAATATGGGGTACATGATTACCGGTTGCTGTATAAGATGGCGGCACGTTTTCTGCCCCTTTCCTATGACGAAGGACTAAGCCTGGTTGCAGGTTTTATCGCTGCGGAAAAGGATAGTGAAGACATTATCACTGAGTATGGTGAAATTGAGGTAGAGAAACTGACGGATGTGTTGATGCAACGTGCAGGAAGCTTGAGGGAGGTTGATGAATTCATCGCTGCTGCGGAGCTGGCTTTGGCAGTAATTATGGCGGTGGAACCGGAGGTTCCGCATGTGTATGACGAGGGAATAACTTATCAGACTATACTGGATGATGCTTTTGAGTTTATGAAGGAGTTGGTAGCGGAGATAGATGAAGCAGAGGTGTTGGAAAAGCTTCATGAAATGACAGTGGGGCATTTTGAAAACCGTGATCCGGGTGACTGCTATTATGAAAGCCAGTTTGAGGAGTTGCTGGGGGTGATGAAGAACCGGTTGATGTAATAATGAGAGGGATTGTAATTACACAATCTGTTACCGAGCACAATCCTATTTTGGATAGGTATCTGGCGGACATTGCAAAATATGATTTGCTGAAGCCGGAGGAAGAAGTCCTGCTGAGTGAAAAGGCAAGAGATGGTGATCAGGCAGCTTTGCATAAATTGGTGAATGCGAACCTGAGGTTTGTGGTGTCGGTGGCGAAGAAGTACCGGAATGCGGGGCTTTCGCTTGAAGATTTGATAGCGGAAGGAAATAAGGGCTTGATGAAAGCTGCGGGATTGTTTGATGCGAGCCGGGGATTTAAGTTCATCAGCTTTGCGGTATGGTGGATCAGGCAGAGCATCATCCAGGCGATTGATGAGAAGCGGAGGGTAATGCGGCTGCCTCTGAATGTGATTGTAGGGATCAACAATATCCGTAAAGCGGAGACTGAGCTGGAGCAAAAGCTGGAACGCCTGCCTACACTGGAGGAAGTGGCTGAAACTATAGGCATGACTGAGGTAAAAGTAGCGGATCATTTGTGGCATTCCAGCTTTGCATCATCATTGGACAGGTCTTTTGAGATGGATAGTGGTACGGAGGGGAGCATGATTGATGTACTGGAAAATAAGAATGCCACGCTGTCTGATGAGGGGTTATTAGTAGAGTCAAGAAATGTGGAGCTGAATCGGTTGCTGTCGAGGTTGCCGCAACGGGATGGATTGATTGTGAGGTTGAGTTATGGGATAGGAAATGGGATGCCTATGGAGTCGGATGATGTGGCGGTGATAGTAGGGCTTTCAGGGGAAAGGGTACGTCAGATCAAGGTGAAGGCGGTGAAGAGGTTGAAAGAGATGGCGAAAGTAGAATTGTTTTATTAATGTATTTGGATATGGGCTTAGACTATAAAAATTTATACGAAGCGTTGATATCGGAGCTGGAGTTTTTGAAAAAGGAAAGAGAGAAGTTGAAGGCAGAGAATGATTTGCTGGAAAAAATCAGGATGATACAGACCGAGCACTTATTGAAGAGAGAAAAGAAAATAAAGGATTTGGGAGGGAAGGTTTAGGAAGGTACTGGCGCTCTGGGCGTGCGCCATGGTTGTGTTCCGGCGCGTCGCGTGTTTGAGAGCAGCGTGACCGCTGGGGCAAACCAATCAATTTTTTGAGAGTTTGTGCAAGGAATTGAGATCCTTCGCGATGCTCTGGATGACAAAAGCGATGCTCCCGAAGCGAGTTCGGGACAAGTGCTGGATGACAATCGTATTAAACAAATAGGACGCAAGAAAAGCCGCATGGGAGATGCGGTTTTTTTAGGCTCAATATTTAGGTGTGAAATTTTTTGACTGATAAAGAAATTAAATTAATAAATGAACAAAATGAATAGCCTGATTAGGCATTTCTGGGGATTCTTCGCAATGGATAGTTCAAGAGATCTCTCCTGCTGTCGAGATGACGTCGAGTTGAACCAGAAAAAATCATCAAATAACCAATAATGTTAAATTAATGCTAAACAACAGAAAGACCTTTGAAAAACTAATGAATGTATTACATGGTATAAACCCTGATATGCCATTGCCCGGACCGCTGGAGCCATATCTGTGGGAGAATATGGAACCTGGTCCTTTTTGTAAACAGGGGCGCTCATTGGAGCATGAAGGTGCGGTGCCGAAGAATGCTTATTATGTGGTCAGCGGATTTGTGATCGTGTATGGTTTCAACAGCAAAGCTGAGCGTTATGTAATGCGGATTTACGGAGAAAACACCATCGTGGCGATGGATTGTTTCATGAGGCAACAGGTATCTAAATATACTATTGTGGGCTGCAAGGATACGTTGGTATGGAGTATCAGTAACACCCATATGCAGCAGATCTATAAAGATTTGGAAGGCATGAAGGACGTAGCCTGGCAGACGGCTTCTAAGTACAGTGATCATATGGAGGAGATGAGGAGTCGCCTGCTCAGTAAGCCTTCTGAGGAAAGGGTACTGAAGTTTTACAGTTATTTTAAAGGGTTGCTTCCGGCTACTAAGAGTCCTGTGAGAGATGTAGACATTGCTGATTATTTGCAAATGAGTGTGGACTGGCTGAAGAAAACACGGCGGTTACTCAAGGAAAAAGGGTTGCTGCCAAAACAATAGTTTGGGAGCGCATGCGAAGCCTCCGGGAAGTTAACCCGGAGGCTTCGCTGTATGTCTTTCCTGAAATACTAGTCAGTTTTTAACAGGTATATTGCGGATCAAGAATCAGTAGGGTGCCCATGGATATGGCCATGGAGTAATTGCAATCAACCCTTCTCCAAATTCTCCCGACCCATTTCCATCAATTAGAAGCGTAAATGATACGGTGTAAAACTGATTGCCATCATGGAAATAACAATCTGCTTCATAAGATCCCACTTCATACCCACCGGTATTATAACTAAAAGAATTTATCGACGCATGGAATGAATTTTCCGGATCAGTAAAGAGTACTGACGATACGCCTGAATTAGCTGTGAGATTAACAAACAAGTTGAACACTTTGCTATTGTCTGTAGCAGTGATCTGGTATTCTTTTAATACAGTAGTTTGCGCTTGTGAACTTAATGGAGTGGCCATAGTAACAGCAACAAAGAAGGTAAATAATAAAATTACTCTTTTCATAGTTATTTGGTTTTAAAGGTTAATAATTCTCTTCATATATAGGTTCAGTCAAATCTATTAGTTAAGGCATTTGAAAAAGGGGAAAATTCTAAATATTTTGGTAGGAAATTCCAATAATTGTGAATCGCCGCCAAAATAATGGTTTTTGGGAGAGTAGTCGCCCGGTGGCTGGGGTTTCCATTCTTACTTTTGATCATCAAATATTTATTAACGCTATGAGCAAAAAGAAAGTAAGAAGGGAGGCTTCCCTGAGTTTAAGCATTTATAAGAAACCAGATAATAAGGCTTCTGTGGTTTTTAGAAACAAGGCGATGTTGTTTAGGATTACAACGATTGAACGTGCAAAGGAATTTGTGCAACGTGTGAATGAATACCTTGATGACTTGAAGAAAGACTGCGCCGATCCTTGCTTCGTATTGCAGTTTCAAAGTCCGCGGAATAAGAGCTGGGTACTGGAAATTGGCATGAAAGAACCTGGTGCTATGGAATTGAATTTATGGTTGGATGAAGGCATCAAAAGCATGAAGCGCTGCTTCAAATGGATTGGTGATGTAACGGATTTAACGCGTCTCTCTCTGCCTTTTTAATAAGGCATCTCCTATTAGGGTTTCTTTTCTTAGAGACCAGCTGATTCAGCAAGGAGTAAAGCAACAATGAACCCATAAAAAACTAGAAAAATGGGAAAATTAACAGGAGGTCCGTACTACCATTTGGTGGGCAGGACAGGTAACAACGTTGGCCGGGTTGTAAAAGGCAAGAATGTCTTTTCTATGCGCCCGGCAAAATCTAACAGGCCGCCAAGTGAATTGCAGCTGAACCAAAGGCTGAAGTTTGCCGCAGTAACAAAGTGGTTGGGAAGCGGGATCAGTGATTTTGTAGCGCTTGGATTTCAGGATTTTGATTCGGAAATGACGGGTTTTAATGCTGCGGTGCAGTACAATCTGGATCATGCAGTAACGGGTTCGGCACCGAATTATGTGATCGATTATCCGAATGCAAAGCTGAGCCGTGGTAAGCTGAGTTTGCCGGCTACCCCGGAAGTGGCTTCGGCTGCGGGACAGGCATTGGAGTTTACATGGGGAGCAACGGTTGGTTCGCTGAACGCGAAGCCTACTGATCTGGCGGTGTGTATAGCTTATTGCGATATGCTGGACTTGTTCGTCATGAGTGTGGGTGCAGTGACACGTGTGGCATTGGAGTATGAGCTGGATTTGCCTGCGGATTTTGCAGGGGAATCTGTGCATTGCTGGCTGGCGTTTCTCAGCTCGAATAAGAAGCTGGCTAGTGTCAGTACTTACTTAGGGGCTGTTACTGTGACGTAGGTTTCATTTCAGAAAGAGATCTCTTGTTCATGCATAGTTCAAGAGATCTCTCCCTTGGTCGAGATGACGGCAAAACGAGTAGAAAATTAAAAACGAAAATTTATGAAAACATTGAATTTAAGGTCGGCTTGGGTGCCGACAAGGAAAAGTATAGAGCGGGTTTTGCAACTGGTAATTGTATTGCTGGTTTGGTATACGGCACCGCTGTTGTTTGATTTGCCTGAGGGTAATTCGATAGAGATAGCGAAGAGCATTGGTTTGATGCTGGTATTGGCATTGGTGGGGTTTGTGGTGGTGATTGCGGTTTGCTGGTGGTTGCTGAATAGGATGCTGATTGCACTGGCGCTACCAGGTATTGGAGATATGGTTTTATGTTTTAGGGAATTGACTTTATGGGAGCAAGTAAAAGTTTGTTTTGGGCTGTTTGCATTGTTTGTGTTTGCGGCAGTAGGGGTTATAGTAGCGGTGTTGTAGGATATGAGACAGGAAATGAGAAGTCCCGAATTAAATATTCGGGAGACGCCAAGCGAGTTATCGAAATCGCCAGAAAAGAAATTGGCGTGGTGGAAAGAACTGGTAAAAATGATGGCGCCAGAATTGCTGAATATCTTGGCTACTGTAATATTAAATCGCCGGCGGCGTATTGCGCGGCCTGGGTAAGTTGGGTGTTTGGACAAGCGGGGTATTCAGAGCCTCGAACGGCCTGGTCGCCGTCTTTGTTTCCGAAGGCGCGGTTGGTTAAGGAACTTAAACCAGGAATAGTGTACGGACTTTACTATATCAGTTTGGATCGCATAGGTCACTGCGGTTTGCTAGAAAATGTAAAAAATGATTGGATTAATGGAATCGAGGCCAACACAAACGAGGCAGGAAGTCGAGAGGGACAGGGTGTTTATCGAAAAATCAGACACAAAAGGACAATTCATTGCTTTGCGGATTGGCTCAAATAAATTTCTATACCGATTTAGCAAAGAAAACACGAAAGATGAATGATCATCAAAAGGGACTAATTTGGAGAAAACATGATTGTTTAATACTTTTGTTATATCTTTAGCGCAATGAATAAGAGTTGGTTAGCAATTATTTTTCTGGTTATTTCTAACCGGGCCATGACACAAACGAGTCATTTTGTGCCGCCACAGGAACCACCTGTGAGCAGTGCAATTAACATTGCAGTGTCTAGTCTGGATGAAGAGGATGGCAATGCCTATTTTGCAGAAGCGGAAAAAAATGAAAAGAAGGGGGATTACGATGAGGCTGTAACTTTGTTTGGAAAGGCTGCTTTTGAATACAATAGCTCGAAACAATTTAGCCGTTATGGAACTGCTTTGATGCGACTGAGTAATGTTCATTATCTCCAGTCCCATTATACAGAAGCAGAGCAGGTTGTGCTGAATGTCGCTTTGAAAAATTATTCAAAAATTGGCAGTAAAACCGGGCAGATGGAGTCATATAGTCAGCTGGGGAAAATATATCTGGCCTCAAATAAACTTACCCAATCTATGTGGTTTTATACACAGCAGGGTATACTTGCCAAGCAAATAGGAAGTAACAATAGTTACATCGAGTCGGTTCTTGGTATTGCGCACGTTAAGATCAGGAAAAAGGAATATACCATGGCCTCAAGGGACATAAACAGGGCTGAGTTATTAGCCAGATCTGCAAATACAAGTGTGTTTAAAAACCAGATCAGGGAAGCCAGAGCTTTGATTCCTACCAAAGCAACGACAAGAAAGTCTTAATAATTTTACTAAGTTTACAGAAAAGAGACAGTAATAATCCTGTCTCTTTTCTGTTTATTTGTGAAATTGGTATCATATTAGTGTGGATTATAAAAATGGATTTTAAAATTGTTAAAGAGATGTTAAAGAGAATATTATTGGTAACCTTTACCGCCGCTGTACTTGCATGTCAAGCTGCACCGAAACCACAGCAAATGGTTCAGGGTGTAACTAATATTGTGCCTGACGAAAAACAATCGCTTGTTGTAAAAGAAATTGTGACACTGATAGAGCGCTACAATTATAAGAGCATAAAAGTCAATGATTCTATATCCTCTCTGGTATTGGATAAATACATTAAAGATCTTGATCCATACCGTTATTATTTCCAGGATTCCGATATTAAAGAATTTGAGAAATTCAGGTATGAACTGGATGATAATTTTAGAATCGGAGACCTGAATGCTCCTTTCTATATCTTTAATGTTTATCTGAAAAGATACAATGAATATATTAATTATGCTTTAGCCCAGATTAAAGCTAAACAGGATTTTAGTCAGAATGAGACCTATACTTTCGACAGGGAAAAAATGCCATGGGCAGCTTCTTCTACTGCTTTGAACGACATCTGGAAAAAAAGGGTAAAGTATGAGCTGGTGAACCTGAAGATCTCAGGTACTGCAGACGAGAAAAATGTGGAGGGCCTGACCAAACGTTATGAAAGTCTGAAATCACAGTCGTCTAAGATCAACAACCAGGACGTTTTCCAGATGATCATGGATGCGTTTACAGAAACAATTGATCCGCATACCAACTATTTTAACCCAACGAATGCACAGGCATTTAATGAAGATATGGCACGTTCATTTGAAGGTATTGGTGCCAGATTACAATTGGAGAACGAAGTGTTAAAAATCGGGGAAGTAATTCCGGGCGGGCCTGCTTTTAAAAGTAAATTGCTGAGTGCAGGTGATAGAATTATCGGTGTAGCTCAGGGAAGTGGAGAGTTTGAAGACATTACTGGCTGGAGAATAGAAAACTCGGTAGCTAAAATAAAAGGTCCGAAAGGAACTAAAGTAAGGCTGAAAATTATTCCTGCAGGTCAGGAATTGTCTGCTAAACCAGTGATCATTGAACTGGTGCGGGAGAAAATTGTGATGGAAGATCAAAGTGCGAAGAAAAAGGTGAGAACAATCCAGTCGAACGGAAAAGCATACAAAATTGGTATCATCACTGTGCCGGCTTTTTATGCTGACTTTAAGGCTGCAAGAGCTGGTGACCCTAACTTTAAGAGTACAACTCGTGATGTGAGGTTGCTGATAGATACTTTAAAGAATAAAGATAAAGTAGATGCGATTGTAATGGACCTTAGGGCAAATGGCGGAGGCTCATTAACGGAGTCTATAGACCTTACGGGATTGTTTATCGATAAAGGGCCGGTTGTTCAGGTTAAAGATTTAAGAAACGACATTGAAGTACACGAAGATAAAAGTAATGGTGTAGCATGGAGCGGACCTTTTGGGGTGATGATAGACAGGCTTAGTGCTTCTGCTTCTGAGATCTTTGCGGGTGCAATTCAGGATTATGGTAGAGGAATTATTATGGGTACTCAAACCTATGGTAAAGGCACGGTGCAGTCTTCTATTAATATGAATGAGTTGGTGAATCCTTCTATGTTACAAAAGTTAGCTGCGTTGGTAAGCAGCGGTAAAGTTAAGACCTTACCTGGTGGTAAAGAAGATCCAACTCCTCAGCTTGGACAGATTAACCTGACCATGGCTAAATTTTATCGCGTAAATGGCAGTAGTACACAACATAAAGGTGTAATGCCTGATATTGAATTTCCATCGTTGTATCCAATGGATAAAATTGGTGAGGATACCGAAAAGTCTGCATTACCTTGGGATGTGATCTCAAAATCTAATTATACGCCTGTTGCAAACCTAAGCCCTGTTAAACCGGAACTGGTGAAACTTCACAAAGAAAGAATGGCGAAGTCATTGGATTATAAAATGCTGCAGGAAGATCTTGCTGAGGTGAAGAAACGTGATGGTGAAGTTTCTGTAAGTTTAAATCAGGCTAAACTGAAAGCTGAGCGTGATAGCCTGGAGGCTAAATCTCTTGCGAGAACAAACCTGCTTAGAGCTTCAAGAGGTTTACCTGCTTTGAAAAAGGGAGATAAAATCAAGAAGGAAGAAAGCTTTGATTTTATTGAAGATGAGAGTTTGCAGGTAATGGGAGATTTTATGCGTATGGCAAATCCTAATGGAAAGGATGTTGTGAAAACAGTACAGCAAAAGTTATAAACCTTAATTCGAGGATATAAAAAGAGGGGGCTTCCAATTAGAAGCCCCCTCTTTTTATATTATTAATTATTTAGAAGATTTGCCTGCTTCTTTTTGAAGCTGCATGGCCATCATCTCTTTCATCGTACGGTTCATCCCTTCTGTAGAACCATCGAGGAAGATCACATTCCCTTCACTGTTTTCTGCAAATTGTTTGATGGATTCAGTCCACATGGTGAAAAGGATAACTGAAATATCCAGGTTTGCCTCTTCCATTTCCTGAGCGGCTTTTGTCATACCATGCGCTACCTCTGCACGGAACAACGCAATACCTTGTCCTCTCAACTGGGCTGCTTCACGTTCAGCTGCGGCTGCAATTTTGATGGCATTACCATCGGCTTCAGCTCCTTTTGTTTTGGTGATCAAAAGAGCCTGACCTTCATTTTCGGCAGCAGCTTTCAGGTTGTTCGAGGCAACAACACGGCTCATTGAACGCATGATCTCTTCGTCAAAAGTAATGTCATTCAACTGAAGGTCCTGAAGGTGATAACCCCAGCTTTCAAGCACCTGGTCAATCTGTTGTTTTACGTGCTCTACGATTTCGTTTCGCTGAGCGAGTACATTCGCCTGCTTTTGTGTGGCTACATAGGCCCTGATAGATCCTTCAATTGTACGGATCAGTGCCTGCATCAGATTTGTAGAATCGACGAACTTAAATGCGACATTCTTTATGGTCTCTTCGTCATGATTGATGACGGAATAGAGTAGCATTGCCTTGAAGTATACATTTGCCTGATCCTGGGTTACTGCCTGAAATGACAGTTCTACAGAACGGTTTTGTATAGAGATCCTGGAATGGATGTTTTCTATGATTGGTATTTTCAAACTTAACCCAGGCCTTAGCAGCCTTCTGTATTTCCCAAAGATGGTGATGACTGCAATAGTGCCTTGTTTAACCGTCACAAACGAGCTAAACAGGATAATTAATGCAAAAAATAGAATGATGTAGAGTGTGTAATCCATGGCGTTTTTTTATAGTGATAATGAAATATTATCAAGATACGAACAATTTGGTGGTTTATGAGGAAATATATCGGAATACTGGGCACAGATATTGCTTTGTACTCGTATCTAAAGAAATCTACTATGAATGTTAAACGTACTTTTGGAACTATCCTTACAATTTTAGGGATAATCGGATTAATCTACGCAGGTTATGGGTTTATGAATAAGTCGATACAAACCAGAGAACTTGCTGTGGTGGGAATCATTTCGATCATATTCTTCGTCTCGGGTATCGGTCTTGTGAAAAACACCAAGGACGAAGCCTGATTAATCTTTTAAACGGATGCGGCCTTTTTCTGAGAAGTCGAGCTTGTTTCCGGGAAAGTCTGTATTGGTAAGGAACCGGATCTTATAGAAGGCTGTATGATTAGTATCTATAGTCAGGTGATTGATCTTGTCTTGTTTTACGGAGATGATGTCTGCAAAAAGAAAATCTCCTTTGCTGTTGATTTTAAGCTGTAGCAAGGGAGCAAATCCGTTTGGACCTTTAAGGCTAAACATACCATAGGTATTGAAGTTACCCAGACTATATGCAATAAATTTGTTTTTGTAGACTTCCACAGCGCGGGTTACGTGTGGCCCATGCCCAAGTACGACATCGGCTCCTGCATCTATTACGGCATGTGCAAATGCGTGGACATTGCCGCGGTTTTCTTTATAAAAGATTTCATTTCTACGGGTGACGTGTTCGTATTTAGCGCCTTCAGCTCCTCCGTGAAAGGACACAATGACAATATCTGTTTGGGCCTTAAGTTCTTTTACCAGCTTGACTGCACTGTCAATTTTATTGATGGACACTGTATTCTCGTTTGGCGCAAACGCACAAAATCCATATCTGACGCTGTCTTTTTCGAAAACTGTGAAAGGGTGGGACTGCAGTCCGGCGTACTGAATGTTTAATGAGTCAAGGATTTGCGTAGTGCTTTCACGGCCTTTTAACCCAAAGTCGCCGACATGGTTATTGGCGATGCTCATCAGATTAAAGCCTGCATTTTTGATGATTCCGGCGTAACGCTCCGGCATCCGGAAAGCAAAGCAACTGTTGCCTATGGTGTCTTTACATTTGGTAGATTTTCCACTGTTTAAGAAACATCCTTCGAGATTGCCAAAAACAATGTCTCCTTTTAAAAAGGTGTCTACGTTTTTGAAACTGTGCAGCCCATCATCTTTAGGAAGATTTGATTTACTGGGATAAGCAGACCCAATCATGATGTCGCCAACGGCGGTGATGGAGATGGTGTCTTTGATGAAGCGCGGTGTATCAGGTGCGATTACCTGCTGAATATTGGTCGTATTGCCAGTAGTAGTGCAGCTCAGTATTGACAGGAATACGACAACGCTGAAAAGACTGTTATTTATGATTTTCAAAAACTGTTATTCTTCTACGAGTTCTTCTTTAAGGCCTTCTATTATTCTTCCTCCTTTATAGAAGTAACGCGAATAGTAAGGTTCATTTAAATTGCTGATCACTACACCACGTGTTGAAGACGCATGTGCGAAGCGACTATCACCAAGATAAATTCCGATATGTGTAATGCTTCTGCTTTTAATTTTGAAAAATACCAGATCGCCTTCTTTGAGCTCATCTTTTGGTAATGGATTTACCATGCTGAAAATATCGCGTGAGTTTCTTAAGATGGTGGTGTTGAAAACTTTATCGTAAATGGCTTTTGTGAATGCCGAGCAATCAATGCCTTTCTTGGTATTTCCTCCGAAACGGTAAGGAGTTCCAATCCACTCGTAGATGAATTTGTAAAGCTTAACGTTTGAAGTCGCATCCATTGCTACACCCATTACCTGGGAAAAATATTGTGAAGCTAAGTTATCAGGATCTTCTAATTTGCTTGATTCTTTTGTTTTTGTTTGTGCGTTAACGGCCGAAAGGCAGCACAATACAATGAATGATGACAACAAAAACTTTTTTATCATGTTATACTGTTAAGTTTGGGTAAAAAGCACTTACACTTAAACGTACACCACTACGGGCTTATTGTTTGGATGGCAAACATATGTATTTTACAAATGTTATCCAAATACAGGGAAATTTATGTTGAAAGTTATTAACATTTCCACTAAAAGGACCTTAAATTTTTAGCCATATAAATTTTTGTGAGTAGTGGTTTGCGGGCAACTTAAGATGGGATTATCTGGGGTACGTTTGCTTTTAATTTGCCGATATTGACTTAGAGGTTAGTATAGTCAAAGGGATTACAGAGAAATGAGCTTAAAATTTCTGTAACCTTAGTGTGCATTTTACAATGATTTTTCGATATGTTGCAATAAAAAAGTAGATTTGCTCTCGTAAATAAAAATCAACACCAAACAATGAGTGCAGTAGAAATTAATAAAGATACCTATCTGAAGTGGTTTGAGTCGATGTTGCTGATGCGCAAATTCGAAGAAAAAACTGGACAACTTTACGGACAGCAAAAAATCCGTGGATTCTGTCATTTATATATTGGCCAGGAGGCTGTTGTAGCTGGAGCTATTTCTGCTATGCAAAAAGGAGATTCTATGATTACTACTTACCGTGACCATGCTCAGGCACTGGCTCTTGGTGTAAGTGCCGATAGCATTATGGCAGAGATGTATGGTAAAGCTACTGGTTGCTCTAAAGGAAAAGGTGGTTCAATGCACATGTTTAGCAAAGAACACAATTTTTACGGCGGGCATGGTATTGTAGGTGGTCAGATTCCTTTGGGTGCAGGTATTGCATTTGCAGAAAAATATAAAGGCACTGACAATGTAAATATTTGCTACATGGGTGACGGCGCTGTTCGTCAGGGTGCTTTAAACGAAGCGTTCAACATGGCAATGCTTTGGAAACTTCCTGTAGTATTTGTTTGTGAGAACAACTTTTATGCGATGGGAACCTCTGTGGAGCGTACCACCAACATGACTGATATTTACAAAATAGGTTTAGGATTTGATATGCCATGCGCTCCGGTTGATGGTATGGATCCTGTTGCTGTTCACAATGCAATGGATGAAGCAATTCAGCGCGCGAGAGCCGGTGAAGGTCCTACTTTCTTAGAGATGAGAACTTACCGTTACCGCGGTCACTCTATGTCTGATCCTGCGAAATATCGCACCAAGGATGAGTTGGAAGAATATAAAGCTAAAGATCCGATTGAGCAGGTGAGAGAGGCAATTCTTAAAGAGAAATATGCTGATCAGGCCTGGATTGAAGAGATTGAAGCTAAAGTGAAACAGATTGTAGACCAGTCTGTGAAATTTGCAGAAGAATCTCCTTGGCCGGAAGCATCAGAACTGTTTACTGATGTTTATGTACAGACAGATTACCCATATCAAGAAATTTAGAACCTCATTTTAATATAGATATTATAGAATGGCTGAAATAGTTAGAATGCCCAAAATGAGCGATACCATGACCGAAGGGGTGATGGCTAAGTGGCATAAAAAAGTTGGCGATAAAGTAAAAAGCGGCGATGTTATGGCCGAAGTGGAAACCGATAAGGCGACCATGGATTTAGAATCATATTGGGATGGTACCTTATTGTACGTTGGTGTGGAAGAAGGTAAGGCTGTTCCGGTTGATGCTATAATTGCTGTAATAGGTAAAGAAGGAGAAGATTATAAAGCTGCTCTTGAAGCTGAAAGCGGTGCTGCTGCTCCAGCTCATGAAGAAAAAGCTGCTCCGGCAGCTGAAAAGCCTGCGGAAGAGCAAAAAGAAGCTCCTGCCCAATCAGGCGGAGGTCTTTCTGAAGCAGAATTAGAGAAAAAAGGAGTTACGGTAATTCGCATGCCGTTGCTAAGTGATACCATGACTGAAGGCGTAATTGCTGAATGGCATAAGAAAGTAGGTGATAAGGTAAAGGATGATGACATCCTGGCTGATGTAGAAACCGATAAGGCGACTATGGAAGTTATGGGATATGCAACCGGTACTTTATTGCATATTGGTGTGGAAAAAGGTGCTGCGGCAAAAGTAAATGGCATTATTGCTATTGTTGGTCCGGAAGGAACAGACATTAGTGGTATCCTTGCTCAGGGTGATGCTCCGGCAAGACCTGCTGCTGATGCAAAATCTGATGCTCCGGTTGCTGAAAAAGCTGTTGAGGCTAAAGAAGAAGCTCCTGCTGTTTCAAATGAAAGAGTGAAAGCATCTCCACTGGCAAAAAGAATTGCAAAAGAAAAAGGAATAGACCTTTCGCAGGTTGCAGGCAGTGCAGATGGCGGACGTATCATTAAAAAAGATATAGAAAACTTCACACCTGCTGCGGCAAAAACAGCGTCTTCATCAGCTCCGGCTGCGGAGAAAGCTGCGCCAAGTATTCCTCAATATGTGGGTGAAGAGAAATATACTGAGAAACCGGTATCGCAAATGCGTAAGGTAATTGCTAAACGTTTAGCAGAAAGCCTGTTTACTGCTCCGCATTTCTACCTGAACATCAGCATTGATATGGATAACGCAATGTCTGCACGTACTGCAATTAATGCAGTTGCTCCGGTTAAGGTTTCCTTTAATGATATCATCATTAAAGCTGTTGCTGTTGCATTGAAACAACATCCTGCTGTTAATTCATCATGGCGTGGAGATAAAATCCGTTTCAATGAGCATACAAACATCGGTGTAGCAATGGCTGTAGAAGATGGTCTGTTGGTTCCTGTTGTTCGTTTTGCTGATGGCAAATCCTTGTCTCACATCTCTGCTGAGGTAAAAGAATACGGCCAGAAAGCAAAAGCAAAGAAATTACAACCAGCAGATTGGGAAGGTTCTACCTTTACAGTTTCTAACCTGGGTATGTTTGGTATTGATGAATTTACATCAATCATCAACTCTCCTGATGGAGCAATCCTGTCAGTAGGTGCTATACAGCAAATCCCTGTTGTTAAAAACGGAGCAGTTGTACCAGGTAATGTGATGAAACTGAGCCTAGGTTGTGATCACCGTGTAGTAGATGGTGCTACAGGTGCTGCTTTCTTACAAACACTTAAAGGATTACTGGAAGAGCCAATCAGGTTATTGGTTTAAACTAACACGTCGTCATCCTCAAATAAATTCAGGACGACGAAGTACATAAGAAAGGTTGTTTGCCTATAAAGCAGACAACCTTTTTATTTTACCTCATCCTGAGAACAGATTATTAAAAGTATAAAGAAGTAGCGAAGACGTCATGCCATAGGCTCCTCGTCATCACCTGTCAAGAGGTCTTTCTATCCCGGATCCTGAAATAAATTCAGGATGACGAAGAGCATAACTGTTACTTTTTGTACTTTTGCGCCATGTCGAATATCAAACCCTCTTTAGCTAAAGGAACCAGAGATTTCTCTCCCCTGGAAATGGTGAAGCGCAATTATATTTTTGATACCATTAAAACGGTATTCAAAAAGTATGGTTATGCAGAGATACAAACTCCTTCAATGGAAAATCTATCTACACTAACAGGGAAATATGGCGATGAGGGAGATAAGCTGATATTTAAGATCCTGAACAGCGGGGATTACCTTGTCAAGGTAAAGCCGGAATTGCTTGCTCAGGCACAGTCAAATGCAATGATCTCCTCGATCAGCGAAAAGGCTTTGCGTTACGACCTGACTGTTCCTTTTGCCCGGTATGTGGTGATGCACCAGAATGAGATCTCCCTTCCCTTCAAGCGATTCCAGGTGCAGCCGGTATGGCGTGCCGACAGGCCTCAAAAGGGACGATACAGGGAGTTTTATCAGTGCGACGTGGATGTTGTAGGATCGGATAGTTTATTGAACGAGGCAGAGTTTATATTGATCTATCAGGAGGCGCTGAGCAATCTGGGGTTAAAAGACTTTACCATTAAGATCAATAACCGTAAAATATTATCAGGGATAGCCGAAGTAATAGGTAAGCCAGAGCTGATCATAGACATGACTGTCGCCATTGATAAGCTGGATAAGATCGGCCTGGATGGTGTCACTAAGGAGCTTATCGAACGCGGCTTTACAGCGCAGGATATCGAGAAATTAAAGCCTGTTATTTTACTGGAAGGTAATAATGAACAAAAGCTGGATAGCTTGAAAAGTGTGCTTGGATCTTCCGCAACTGGTCTTGCAGGAATTCAGGAGATAGAGACTGTATTTGACTATGTAAAAGCGATGCTTGGCTCAGGATCAGGACTCAATCCGGATGTCGAACTGGACATTACGCTGGCCCGCGGACTGAACTATTATACCGGATGTATTTTCGAAGTGAAAACCAATGAAGTGGCGATGGGAAGTATTGGCGGGGGCGGAAGATATGATGACCTTACCGGTATGTTTGGTTTAAAAGGCCTAACCGGAGTGGGTGTGTCATTTGGTGCAGACAGGATCTATGATGTATTGTATGAACTGAATCTTTTTCCGGAATCTGCCGCTGCGGGAACTAAGGTGCTCATCAGTAACTTCGACAAGGAAGCCGAAAAATATGCCTTGCCGATCTTACAGCAACTTCGTGCTGCGGGTATTGCTGCAGAGCTTTATCCATCTTCTGCCAAACTGAAAAAGCAAATGAGCTATGCCGATGATAAACACATTCCTTATGTAATGCTAATCGGTAGTGACGAGATGCAGAGCGGACAGCTGACTTTGAAGGATATGCAAAGTGGACAGCAGCAGAAATTATCTGCAGAAGCAATAGTTGGTTTGCTGAAATAGTTGCTTTACCACTACATCACGTTCAGGATTTAACAGAGGCCATAAAGTTCTCCAGATTCTTCTTTGCAGTTTTGCTTATTTTATCTCTAAGGAAGGATGTCCAGCCAAGAAGCAGACCAGTAAAGCCCAGGGCTTGCCTTGACCAGTTGTAGAAGCTGAAATGGTCTCTGTGTGCTACAATTTTTCCATCCCGGATTTCAAAAGAAGCTTTGATACGGTTCAAGACCTTATTTCCCGTCAGGGAGAAAGTATACCAGGCATCCCATTCTGCAGTTGCGCCGGTATCAGTTCCTTTGACATTTCTAAACTGCATTCTCATATCTTTACCGTTTTTAATGAGCATTGCCCACATGGCGCGGACTTGCTGTGCATCAAGGTTGGTAAATACAGGATCGCTGAAAGTGGCATTGTCTGCATAACAGTTTTGCATAGCCTGTACGTCCTTCTGTTGAAAGTTGAGGTAAAAATGATTGATAAGCTCTTCATTGCTGTTCATGGGAATTCAATTGTATCTATCTAATTTAGTGATAAGATTTGCATTTGAGGTGATTTGTGCCGTATTACTATTGACGGTTTGAAACAATGCATTAAAACGCTTGTTAATAATGTAAAATACGATGATATGAAAGCAATTTGGAAAGGCTCCATTGGTTTTGGGTTAGTTAACATACCCGTAAAGCTTTTCTCGGCAGTTCAAAATAGCAATCTGGATTTTGACATGCTGGATGAAAAAGATCATTCGAGGATTAAGTTTAAGCGCATTAATGAGCAGACCCGCAAAGAGGTGCCTTTTGATAAGATAGTCAAAGGTTATCTGCTCAATGAAAAATATGTGATCTTGGATAATGAAGATTTTCAGGATGCAAGTCCGGAGAAAACCAAAATGATTGAACTGGAGAACTTTGTGGATATCAAGGAAATCAATCCAATATACTACGAGACCTCTTATTATACGCAGCCCGAAACGCAGGGAAAAAAAGCTTATGCTTTATTGGTAAAGGCACTGGTCAAGTCTCAAAAAGCAGGGGTCGCCCGTTTCGTATTGAGAAGTACAGAGAACTTATGTGTAATACATCCAATGGGGGATGTACTGGTGATTACCAAGATTCGTTTTCCGGAAGAAATCCGTTCAACTGAAGACATTAATGTGCCGTCCATAAGTACGATCAATAAAAAGGAGCTGGATGTGGGCCTTGCCTTGATCAAGCAATATACGGCTGAGTTTAATATTGAAAGCTTCCACGATGAGTACAGTCGCGAACTTTTAAAAATTATAAAGGCAAAGGCAAAAGGAAAACGCGCCACGGTTAAAAAACTGAAACCACGTGAGGAATTAAGTGACGATTTGTATGGTCAGCTGATGAGAAGCCTGGATAAGAAAAAAGGAGCCTAATAGGTTTTTCCTGCAAGAATCCCTTCGATTCTGTCTAGTAGGTCGTCTATATCGAATGGTTTGGCTAAAAAACCATTTGGTTTATATTCCCCGTGTTGGATGTTCTCTTCAGTATAGCGTGCAGAGATGAGTAATACAGGGATATGTTCCGTTTTGATATTGGTACGCAGTTGCTTTAGAATGTCTCTGCCATCACCGTCAGGAAGCATGATGTCCAGGATAACCAGGTCAGGTTCTGACTCCTGAATATGTGCCATCATATCAATGCTTTTATTGAGGCCAGTCACTTTATAGGCTTCGCTTTGCAGGATCAAAGTGATGACATCGAGGATTGCATGGTTGTCCTCAATTACTAATATGTTTTTGTAAACTATGGAGCCTTTTGCCAAAACGGGATTCTTTAGGATGCAAATATATCAAGTAGTTTGATTTGTTTATGGTTTATTTGTTTTTTATAAACAAATTTTTACAATTCTCTATAGCGATAGCCCTTTAAGGTTGTTTAGAGGTGATCGAAAAATAATTAGAGCTAGAATGAAACCTTTTGAACTTTTAATAGTCAAATGTGTAGTTTTTAGTTTTAGGTTAGGTAAGGGTACAGCCGTGGCGACTGTACCTTTCCTATTTTATATGGGGTTTATAAGTGTCTGTATTTACTACAGCTTTTAATTCCTGAAGTATGGTGTAAAGCCCGAAGTTGGTGCGGTTTACATAAATGAAATGCTTCACTCCTCTGGCTTGTTTAAACTCAGGCATTTTCGAGATCTTATCTCCATAATTGTACAATTGCTGAAAGAAGTCGGGATTGTCGAAATCAAAGGTTCTGCTGGTATAAGGCTTTGCAAACAACACAATCATTTCCAGGTACATTTTATGGTAGAAAGTAATCTGCTGTTCATTGTCATTTGGAAGGATCATCTCTAGCTTTCGGAATGCCTCAATGGTTTTCTCTTTATCATTAATGATATCTGTGGAGATGAGAGAAAAGAAGGGGAAATAGAAATCGTCAGGCATCTCTTTGATGCAACCAAAATCTATCACGCCTAATTTTTCATCAGGGGTAATCAAAAAATTGCCAGGATGGGGATCAGCATGCACTGCTTTTAATTCATGCTGCTGGAAATTGTAGAAATCCCACAGCGCCTGACCGATCTTATTTCTTAATTCCTGTGAAGGATTTGTTTTTAAAAACTCTTTCAGGTGCATGCCTTCAATCCAGTCCATGGATATAATTCTTTTACCTGATAATTCAGGATAATAGGTAGGGAATACCACATTGCTAAGGTTTCTGCAAGCTTCAGAGAACTGAATGGAACGCCGTACTTCCAGCTCGTAATCCGTCTCTTCCAGTAAACGTTCTTCAACTTCCTTGATGTAGATGTTTAAATCCTTTTCACTCATATTGAGTAAACGGAAGGCAAATGGTTTTACCAGCTTAAGATCAGAAGAAATACTATCTCCAACGCCCGGATACTGGATTTTGACAGCTAGTTTTTTACCATTCAGCTCAGCAGTATGTACTTGTCCGATTGAAGCAGCATTGGTGGATTTCAAGTTGAACTTATCAAAGATCTTTTCAGGCGGTTTTCCGAAGCTCTTGCTAAAGGTTCTAACAATTAGCGGTCCCGAAAGTGGGGGAGCATTGTATTGTGACTGAGTGAATTTATCGACATAAGATTTTGGAAGGATGTTCTTATCCATGCTGAGCATCTGCGCGATTTTCAGCGCACTTCCTTTTAGCTCGCTTAAAGACTTATAGATATCTGTTGCATTGTCCTCATTTAGCTCGTCTCTGCTAAGGTCGGGATTAAACAGTTTTTTTGAATAATGTTTAATGTAGTTGCCGCCGATTTGAATTCCTGTCTTTACGAATTTAGCTGACCGTTGGGTTTTGGTAACAGGAATACTTTTTTGCTCTTTCATGACGCCTTATAATCCCATCTTTTCTTTAAACCTGCTGTTTCTGGAGAGGAATTTTCCATATTCCAGTAAGTTGTCTATCGGTGAATGCTGAAACAGATCGAAGGTAACATTGATGCCTTTTTCTATCGCCTCGTCTGTCTTTTCAAAATCAGCACTCTCGTCATTCATCCAGAATTTTACGATAAAGGCAAACTGGAGCCATACCGCATCTTTATATTTTTTGCTTATAAATCTGCGCTCAGCCAGCTCTCCGCTTTCGAGGCCTTCATTGATGATCTCTTCTGCAAAATGCTCAAAGATGGGTTTGACACCAGAAAGTACATCAGGTGTTGAGAAGCCGTTTCGACTTGATCTTATGGTATACAGTACGAAACTTCTTTGTCTTTTGAGGACTTCAACGTAGCTGTAAAAGAAGGCAAGGATTTTATCTCTTGAAGAGTATTCGTTCCATACCTCCTGCTGTTGCAGCGTATCTATGGTTTCAATGGTAAGCTCTGCCCAAACAACTTTCTCTATGCTTTCGAATGAGGCATAGAATTCGTAGAATTCAGGTTCAGAGATCTTAAGTTTTTTGGTAAAGCTGTAAACTGATTTGGGTTTTTCATCGTGGGTCAGGACATAGTCGATATAACCCTTTTTTATTTGCTGAGCGGTGGCCATTTCTTTTTATTCTATATAACGAATAAATGGATTGCATAGTTTGCAAGACGCTTAAAGTTAGGAGATTATTGTATCATCTTTGTGTAATAAAAGATATAGAGGGTGCTGAAGATTTGGTTTGTTAGTCCAGTCATACGTTGGCAATGTTATCAAACAAATGTTTGGAATTGTATAGAATTGACTAATTTTGGCTTTTGAAATTGAAAAAGAAGCTTCTACATATCCATCAGTTGATGTCGGTCTTGCTGCTAATGGTATTTGCCATTGCCCTGACCCCTTTTTCAGCGTTTCATAATCACCACCATCAGGAGGAGGTCGCTTGTAAAAAAGACCATAAGGACTGCGGACATAGATTTCATATCCATAGTAGTTCTGATGACTGTCTGATTTGTAAAGCACATTTTGAAAAGAACTATACACATGTACATCATCATTATCAGCTATTCAAAGATGTAAAGTTTGTGTCTAAGTATTTTATAGTAGCTCAGGGCAATTACGCTGAGCTCATCAGTCTGGCCCTAAGAGGTCCTCCTATAGCTTAGCATTGTCTTCTTCGGGATACTCTCCTAATTAAATTATATTTTATAAGAAATCAGCACTTCTTTAGATGCGCTATGTATTGGCATAGGCCTTAAAGATGATGTTTGTATGCTGATTTTTCAATCACACATTCATGAAAAAGATAAAACTTTTATTAGCAGTAATGCTATATACATTTATAACAACAACGGCCTTTGCAACTGAATTAGCAGAGTTTAAGGGGAAGGTCATTGATGCATCAACCCAGGAACCGCTTGCTGGGGCTACAATTTATATTACCGATTTAAAAGCTATTACGACCACAAATTCAGACGGTGAGTTTACCCTGAAAAATGTTCCTGCAAAAGGGAGGTTTCTGTTGGAGGTACGCTTTATTGGCTATAAAACACATTCGCAGATGATAGATCTGGCAGTGCCGACAAAGCTAAATATAACTATGCAGCCTTCGATTATAGAAAGTGCTGAAATCGTAATTACAGGCTCTCCGTTCAGTTCAAATAATAAAACCAATAGCTTGTCCGTGGTAACCGTTGGGAAAGAAAAATTGACCCAGGCAGGAGGTACGAATTTAATTGACGCAGTAGCCAAAGTGCCCGGGATTTCACAAGTGAGTACTGGCGGCGCTATTTCTAAACCGGTAATCCGCGGATTAGGTTACAACAGGGTACTGACCATGGTAGATGGTGCGAGGGAAGAGGCTCAGCAATGGGGCGATGAACATGGTATCGAGGTAGATCAGTTTTCAGCCGCAAGGGTTGAAATCCTGAAGGGGCCGGCGAGTTTACTTTACGGTTCTGACGCATTAGGAGGGGTTATCAATATTATTGATGATCTGGTTCCTGCCCCTGGAACGCATCAAGGAAATTTTATCAGCTCATACAGTACGAATAATGGGCTTACAGCATCTTCTTTAATGATGCAGGGTAATGACAATGGGTTTGTGTACAGAGGACGTGCGTCTTATAAAAATGCATATGGATTTAGTTACAAAAATGCGGTAGTTCCCAATTCAGGATTTAATGAATTTAACCTGAATGGCATGGTGGGGCTGAACAAAAGCTGGGGATATTCTCATTTAACTTTCTCCAGATTCAACACCAACGTAGGACTGGTAGAGGAAGGACCGGATGACAGTGGGGATTATCTGGATGAGGATGGAAATCAAATTGACAGATCAACGGCACAAAGAAGAGACCTTAATCTGCCATTTCAGAATATCAACCATTATCGTGCTGCGCTCAACAGTAATGTTATCCTTGGAAAAGGACAGTTGAGAACTACTTTTGCTTTTCAGCGCAACATCCGCAAAGAGTTTGAGGAAAGTAGGGCTGAGCCGGGGTTGAATCTGAACCTGAATTCGTACACCTATGATTTGAAGTATTATTTCCCTAATGCAGGAAAATGGGAGCCGGCAATTGGTGTTCAGGGTATGTACCAAGAGAACAGCAATCATGGAGATGAATTTTTAATTCCTGATTATACAAGCAACAACATCGGAGCATTTGCTTATCTGAAACGTAATTTTGAAAATGGGGCAATCAACATTGGTGCCCGATATGATTATAAAAAGGTAGATGGAGAAGGGCTTGTATTCGATGGAGAAGAGGTTTTTAGTGCTTTCAATAACAAGTTTTCCAATGTGTCAGGTTCCCTTGGCTTCGCATTTGAAGTGGCTAAAGACCTGGTCATTAAAGGAAACGCCGGATCAGGGTTCAGAGCTCCGAATATTGCAGAGTTGGGTGCCAATGGACGTCATGAAGGGACTTTCAGATATGAAATTGGTAATAGTAATTTGAAACAGGAAACAAGTTTGCAATTCGATCTGGGGCTAGAATATACTGCACATCATATCACTTTCGGGTTAAATGGTTTTGCCAACCGCATCTTCAATTACATCTACCTCGGCAATTTTAACAATGAAAGTAAAGAGCTTGAGAATGAAGATGGAGGACTTGAGACTTTACCGGTTTATCGTTTCGTACAGACTAAGGCCGATCTGATAGGCGGAGAAGCTTCAGTAGATTTCCATTTGGTGAAGTCATTGCATTTTGAGAACTCTTTTTCTTATGTGAAAGGGATCAACCGCGCTGATGATAGTCCGCTGGCTTTTATCCCCGCTGCAAGTTTAAATAATGAGCTGCGTTTTGAGCCGGAAATCAAAGGCTTTGATGGCGCTTACATTAAAATCGGGGTTACTAACGTTTTCAAACAAGCCCGCTTCGATAGCTTTGAAACCCAAACAAATGGATATACGTTACTCGATGCAGGTATAGGCACAAGCATTAAGACGGCGAAAGGTAAATTCAATTTATGGGTGACCGGACAGAATCTTTTAAATAAAGAATATTACAACCACCTGAGCAGATATAAGCTGGCAAATATTTACAATCCGGGAAGGAATGTGACTTTTGGAATTAGCTTGCCTTTCATGTAAAAGGTATGGCTTACCAAAAAAGGGCAGGTAAATTGTTTACCTGCCCTTTTTTGGTACATTACTTTTTTGTCTCCAAGCCGCCCACTGAGTATATTTCCGCAAAAACATAAATAATGCTTAAGTTTAGTGTTTTCAGGTCTGATTATTGTTTCTTACCGGAAGCTAACTTAACTGAAGAAAGCGGCTTATTAATACCTAACTTATGATTAAAAGAAACTTATTTTTTGTTGTTCTATTTCTTTGTGCATCGATGGCTGTCAAAGCCCAGAAGACTGATACGTTATCCATTAACCTAGAGAATGTAAAGTATCCATATCCGGTAAAGTTTTTTAATGTAAGTGCCGAGGGGCAGGATTTGAGAATGGCATATATGGATGTGCCTGCGGCAAAAATGGTTAATGGACGGACTGTAATACTTTTTCATGGAAAGAATTTCGGGGGATATTACTGGACAAATGTAATTCAGGCATTGAGTAATAGGGGTTTTAGGGTGATTGTGCCAGACCAGATTGGATTTGGAAAATCATCAAAAGCCTTTATTCATTATAGCTTTCATCAAATGGCACAGTGGAATAAGGCATTGCTAGATCAGCTAGGTATTCAAAAAGCTAGCGTTTTAGGGCATTCTATGGGAGGCATGCTAGCTACACGCTTTGCGCTGATGTATCCGGAGCAAACTGAAAAGCTGCTGCTGGAGAATCCCATCGGACTGGAAGATTACCGCCGGTTTATTCCCTATGTAAGCACAGAGGATCAATATAAAACTGAATTGAAATCGACAGCTGAAAGTGTAAGGAAGTATTATCAAAGTTCTTACTTTACGGTTTGGAAGCCTGAATACGAAGAACTGGTACGCATTGCCGGCGGTGTTACCAACAGTGCTGATTTCCCCCGCTGGGCAAAAGTAGCTGCGATGACCTTTACTATGATCTATGAACAGCCGGTAGTGTATGAATTTTATAACATTAAAGTACCGACAGTTTTGTTCATTGGCAAGGAAGATAAGACAATTGTAGGTAAAGGTTTATTGAGCCCGGACCAACAGGCCTTATACGGCCAATACAGATTATTGGGAAAACAAACAGCTGCCAAAATACCAGGGGCTAAGATCATAGAATTTGAAGCCTGCGGACATATTCCTCATATTGAAATACCAACAGAGTTTACTGTTGCGCTATTAGGAAGTCTATAACTGCTTAGCAGCAGCGGGATCCTGTAAGAAAATAGCAGACAAACGATCGTAAAGTTCAGGATGTTTGGTCCTGAACTGATCTGGTTTTTCAAAAAAGTATTCCGATACAACAGCAAAGAATTCTGCCTCATTGGTAATTGCATAGGGGTTAATGTCTGATTTTCCCTTCTCAATTCTCTCCATTTCTTCGTGGATCATTTTAATCCAGGGAATGCTGTATTCATGTCTCATCAGGTTTTCCGGAATGCCGTCTGTGGCACCGTCTGATTTATCCAGCAAATGAACAAATTCGTGTATGGCGGTATTTTCTTTGTCGGCAGCATTGGAAAAGCCAAGCAGAAGCGCAGATCTGGACAAGATCATTTGCCCGTTCATATACCCGCTGCCCACCATGCCGAGAATATTTCTATCTCCACCCTCATATTGGAACTCAGTATTAAACGTGTCTGGATAGAGCAAAACATTACTGAGGTTATTGTACTTCCATGTAGTGAAACCAAATATAGGTATTACGGCGCTGGAAGCAACCAGGAGCTTGTCAAGGGGAGTAACTGGCGTTCCTACCCCTTCAATATGAACATAGCTTAAAAACGAGGAAATCTTATCTTCAAACTTTAACCGGTCATCTACATTTAAATGTTGATAAAAAACGACGTTTTTGAATAGCAATTCCCTATCAGCTTCACTGAGCTGTACATAGTTTTTTCTATTGTCCTTTCTGAGGATGAAGTAAAATACCAAAAGCAAGATCGGAATTAAAATAAAGAAGCTCTCCATGGGTTAAGCCTCAAGTATTTCAAGTTGTGTAAGGATTTGCTCTTCAGTTATAGGGTATGGGATATCATTGGTCAGTGACTGATAGACAGCCTCAAACAAACCCATATAGTTTCCATGTTCAGACTCTACCAGACTTAGGTGAGGCGTTCCCTGCTCATCCATAATGGTCAGGTGTCCCTTGTCTTCCGGGGCTTCTATCCCCAATGCAGGATTACTCAACTTCATGCCTGCCAGCAATTGTCCTTCCTGTACATCCGAACGGCCTTTTACAAAGGAGCCTGCAGACCCATGCAGCACAAAAGCTTTCTGAGGATCGGCAATTAGCAGACCAGAGGTTAGAAAGACATTTAGGTCATTAGGATAAGAAAGGTGGATCATGAAATAATCATCCACTTTGGTGTTTTCTCTATGCTTGCCCAATACTTTATAGAACGATGTTGGTTTGCCAAAAAGACTGATAGCCTGATCGAGCAAATGAGGACCAAGGTCGTACATTAAGCCGCTTGCAGGCTGAGGTTCTTCCTTGAAAATTTTAGGGCCTATGGCCTTTCTGTAGCGGTCATAACGGTAATGGACTTCAACAAGCCTGCCCAGTTTGCCGCTTTCCACTACTTTTTGAATAGAGGTGCAATCACTATCCCACCTGCGGTTGTGGTAAATAAAAATCTGTTTTCCTACACTTTTAGCAAGTTCAAACAGCTCTTTCGCTTCGGCAGACGTAGGAGTAAAGGGTTTTTCTATCAGCACATGCTTTCCGGCCAGTAGACTACGGCGGGTATAATCTGCATGCGTAAAGTTAGGCGTATTTACAATCACCAGTTCAATCTCCGGATCGGCAATGAGGGCTTCAAAAGTATCGTAGCTTTTCACTCCGGGATATGCTGCTGCAGCACTTTTCTGATTGCGTTCCAGGACTGCATGAAACTTAAATCCTGGGTGGGCATCTATAAATGGTGCATGAAATACTTTGCCGGACATTCCGAAGGCTAATAAGCCAGTTACAATTGCTTTTTCCATAGGCCTAAAATTAGCGTTTTTATCACAAAGCTCCAGCACTAAATTGTATCTTTGCAGCATGAAGCCTGCAGAAATACATGTAAAATGGAAAGAGTTGCAAAATAAAATAGCACAAGAGTTTGATTCAGATATTCCCGATCTTAAGGTAGTGCTGTTTTTAATCGGCGTTCAGGAGTTGGGCAAAGGGCCGGGTAAATACAGTAAGCGCCAGAAAGAGGAGCTGATGCATATCGCAACTTGTCGCTTATTGAGTGAAATGGGCTTTTATGAATTAGAAGGACTTGACCAGGATGGCTGGCCGCATTGGAAACTGGTAAAGGCTGTGCCTTCCTATGCCATGATGGAGCAAGAGTTATTGTTGAAATCTCTGGCTGTACAATATTTTGAAGACATTTACAAAGATTAGATATTTATGATTTTAGAATTGCGAATTAAGATTGGCAATTAGCAGTTTGACAAATCGTAAATCTAAGATCATACATCGTAAATCAAAAAACCCGAAGTACATCAGTACAACGGGTTTTTACTTTTACATAGGTAGATGTAATATTTTATTTGCCTTGTTGCTTAGCTTCGTTCTTCAATGCATCATTCGCAACGATAACCACTTCAACACGACGGTTAGCAGCTCTTCCATCTTCAGTTGCATTGTCAGCAATTGGCTCAGAGAAACCTTTACCTAAAGTGATTAGACGAGACGAAGGAACACCTTGAGAAACTGCATATGCTTTAACGGCAGCAGCTCTTCTTTCAGAAAGACTCATATTGTAAGATTCAGTTCCTTTGTTATCAGTATGGCCAATTACTTTAATGTCAGTACCAGGATATTGATTTAATGAACCTGCGAGTGATTTTACATTTGATTTAGCTGTAGCTGTTAAATCTGATTTATCAAATCCGAATAAGATGCCGCTATCAAATTTTACAATGATACCTTCACCTTCACGGATTACTTCAGCATTAGGGATTGCATTTTGAATCTCAGCCGCCTGCTTATCCATTCTTTTTCCGATGAAACCACCTGCAGTACCACCAACAGCAGCACCTATTATAGCACCAACTGCAGTATTACCTGCTTTTTTACCTATAATAGCGCCAATTACACCGCCAGTTGCCGCACCGATACCTGCTCCTTTTTGTGTTTTAGTTAAACTATCGCAACCTTGAAATGCCATTGCACCAAGTGATAATGCGATACTGAATGTTGCTATTTTAAATTTTGAAGTAATCATAACGTAATTATTTGTTTTGTTTTCACGATAACTCAAACCTAGTGCCAGTTTTATTGTTTGGCCGTTTTTTTATTCTGCTGCGTTATAATTTTGCTGTCTGATGTATTGAAATAAGTCTTTTAACACTTAACGTATCGTGATTGTGACCATAATTTAGTACAGCGCTATACTGAAAAATAAGCTTCCAGTTCTTTTAAGGTATTTTCATTGGTCTGGAAATCTTTGATGATCAGCCCTTTTTCTAAGAGAATAATTCTGTCACAAACATCAGTTACATGATTTAGATCATGGCTCGAAATTAATGTGGTCATTTTATCGCCGGTCTTTAGTAATTTAATCAATGACTTTAACCGAATTTGAGTCGTTGGGTCAAGATTTGCAAAGGGCTCATCCAGTACCAATAGCTCGGGATTCTGCATCAACGCTGCGGCTATGCCTATTTTATTTTGATTCCCTTTTGAGAAGTCCCTGATGTATTTTCCTTTACCGAGTATTTCTCCATTGAAAAACTCTTCATAGCTTTTCAGGTAATCCAGTACATGCGCCTCACTTAAATTATGGAGACTGCCGATGAAGAAGAAATATTCCTCAGAGGTTAAGTAATCTATTAAAAAGCCTTCGTCAAGGTAAGATGCCGTATAGTTTTTCCATTGGTCGCTTGCGGCAACATTTTCTCCTTTGGAAATGATTTGCCCTTCATCCGGACGGATGAGGTCAAGTAACATTCTAAAGAGCGTTGTTTTGCCAGCTCCATTGTTGCCAACTAGTCCGATCGTTTCTCCTTCATTGATCTGAAGTTCATTTATGTTGACAACGGTTCTTGAACCATAAGTCTTTTTCAGGTTAGAAATTTCTAAAATCATGGTGTTTGTCTGAAGCCTTCGGCAATTTTGTATTTTCTTTTATTAAACTCTCTCAATATAAATTCTATCCAATAGCTGCGTGTTAGCAGGCCTGTCAGTCCAAAAAAACCAAGGCAGATCAGTCCGTAGTAGGGTTTGCCTGCAGAAGCAAAGGGCTGGTAGAAAAGATAAGGTAATGCAAAGTAAGGGATCATGAGTACAAACTGGCTTGCGCTAACTCCCTGGTAATTGAATGTAGAGCCTTTGCTCAGGTCTATCGCTTTATAATTTCGTGTAGCAAAATAGAGAATGACCACAGTACCTAAGCCAATATTGTAAAGGTATGCAGCGAATTGTACCGCCAGGATTTTCCAGCTCAGGAATCCGTAAAAAGTTATGATGCAGGTAGTGATCGTAGACATAATCGTAAACAGTAGGAACTTTGCTTTTATGAAGTTTCTAAAGTTGGTCTTGTTGGCCAGAAGTCCATCAAAATAAGAACCCTGCCAGCCAAACATAAACTGTCCATATATGGTAACAGCGCTTCCCGTCATAAATGTGGCAGCAAAAATAACCATACCTAAAGCGTCTTTTTTCAGCACATCTTCCTTATAGAATAAAAAGCCATAAAAAATAAACAGCAGACTCATCATCAATGCACTTCTCGTTCTTTTATGTCTTAAAATTAATTTTAACTCCAGGGCTACCAGGGTTCCGGCTTCTCCAAAGTGGTTTAGTAAGGGGTAGTCGGTGCTAGTTTTTTTCTCTTCGGAAGATCCGAGTTCTTCGGTATACAGGTTTTTGCGCAGGTATTTTGCATTCACGATAAACATCAGGATGGCAATACCTGTAAAACCCAGCGCCACAACAGGCTGCTTGCTGATTGTTCCAAAAACTGCATTAGAAACTGCTTTGATAGAAAATATTTTATAATACTCTAATGCGGCGAGCAATGAAATTGCCACAATAGTCACGATCACATATTTGGTGCTGGCAAGTGTAAGTCGCTTCACATAAAGCGCAGTGTAATTGTTGAATACAATCAATGAAAGGATAGAAACGCAAAACATCAATGAAGCATATGCCCCATGAACATCTGAAATGTAAGTGCAGCAAAAAGGAATAAAGAGGAATAGCGGGAGTATATTAAATGCATTGAAAAGTGCCCTGGCATTTAAAAAATTAACTATTTTCCTTTTTGGGATGCGTAGATGCAGGTATGGAACGATACTCATTGTCGGTAGTTCCTGCAATTGTAACCTCATGATGAAATCTATGGCGAAATAATAGATAATGATACCATTGAATATCACACCTACATCTTTACCAGGGCTATACTTCCCGATGAAGAATTCCAGGAGAAAGCCCAGAATTATAGCCAGCGTTAGCAGGTAAAGTGTAAAAAAGCCAATGAGTATATTTGCAGCGATGGTGCCCCCTTTGCTCTTGGAGCGCCAGAAGCCTTTCCATTGGTGGCTTAAAAAAGTTGTGAGCATATTAGTAATTGTATTTGTTTTTCCAGTTCTGTTTTAGCTTTTCTCTCAGCTTTTCTTCCGCCGGATTCTTGCCCGGATCATATAATTTAGTGCCACTGAGCTTTTCGGGAAAGTACTCCTGTGCGGAGAAATTTCCTTCATAACCATGAGCATACTGATAGTCTTTTCCATACCCAATATTCTTCATAAGTTTGGTGGGCGCGTTTCTTATATGTAATGGGACTGGCAAATTGCCGGTTTGTTTCACTAAAGCCTGTGCTTTATTTATTGCATCGTAGGACGCATTACTTTTAGCAGAGGAAGCTAGATAGGTAACCGCCTGGGAAAGGATGATCCTGGATTCGGGGAACCCGATTACATTTACAGCCTGAAAACAATTGTTGGCTAATAACAAAGCATTGGGATTGGCATTGCCGATATCTTCTGACGCGAGAATGAGGAGCCTGCGCGCGATGAATAAAGGATCTTCTCCTCCTTCTATCATCCTGGCAAGCCAATACACTGCTGCATTTGGATCGCTGCCACGAATGGATTTGATAAAAGCCGAGATGATGTCGTAGTGCTGCTCCCCCGCCTTATCATAAAGCGCGAGATTTTGCTGCGCGTGAGCGAGCACATTTTCATTGGTCAGGACGACTTTATTCCATCCAATTCCATTGATCGCAATTTCCAGTACATTCAGCAATTTTCTGGCATCTCCACCAGATAATCTGATCAAGGCCTCGTGCTCTTTAATGGTGATGTCCTTTTCCTTCAGCACCACATCCTGTTTTATGGCAGTTTTCAGTAAGCCGGAAAGCTCAGTTTCATCCAGTGCTTTCAGTATGTATACCTGGCAGCGGGAAAGCAAAGCGGAGATGACTTCAAAGGATGGGTTTTCCGTTGTTGCGCCAATCAAAGTCACCAGTCCCCGTTCCACTGCTCCAAGTAAACTGTCTTGTTGTGATTTACTAAAGCGATGGATCTCATCAATAAATAGTATAGGTAGGCCCAGCAGACTATCTTTTAGCAATGCAGCTTTGTCTATTACTTCACGAATATCTTTAACACCAGAGTTGATCGCGCTCAGGTTGAAAAAGGGACGGTCCAGTGTTTTCGATATGATAGAGGCAAGTGTTGTTTTCCCCACACCCGGAGGCCCCCAAAAGATCATCGATGGAAGTTGTCCACTTTGAATAGCTTTTCGGAGTACGGCATCAGGCCCTACAATGTGTTTTTGCCCAACATATTCATCCAGGCTTTGCGGCCGCATACGTTCAGCTAAGGGAGGTAGGTTTTGCATATTAGTAAAGATACAAAACCCAAAGTATTATGCCTTCTTTTTAAAGAATTTGCGTTTAGGATTGCTTGATGGCCTATGTGAAGCGCTTCCTGAAGCTGGTTTGTGTTCTGTAGAAACCGGGATGTTTGCCAGATGTTCAGGAACTGCTATTCTCGGAATCTCTTTTTCAATCAGTTTCTCTATGCTGGCCAGTTTACGCTTGTCCCTGCTGTTGACCAAAGTGATCGCCGTGCCTTTGGTAGCCGCACGTGCGGTACGTCCGATTCGGTGTACATAATCTTCTGCATCATGTGGTACGTCAAAATTAATAACCAGGTCAATCCCTTCCACATCGATACCCCGACTTAAGACATCAGTGCCGATAATGATCGGCAGTTGCCTGTTTTTAAACTTCAGTAAAATCTCTTCTCTCTCTTTTTGTCCCAGATCAGAGTGAAATGATTCGGCTTTCAGTCCCAAATTTCGGAATACTTTGCCCAGATTCTTCACCTTCTCTTTAGTTGAGGCAAAAACAATGATGCTTTTATAGTCGCCGGATTTTAAGATCTCAGTAAGTAAGGGTACTTTCTGTTCATCATAAGCCATATATACCTGCTGAGAAATTCCCTCAGCCGGTTTTGAGATTGCAATGTTGATCTGCTCAGGATGTTTTAAAAGGTTCCCTGCCAGTTTTCTGATCTTTGGCGGCATCGTTGCGGAGAACATTACCGTTTGTCTTTCTTTTGGTAGATAACTTACGATGCGCATGATGTCATCATAGAAACCCATATCCAGCATACGGTCGGCTTCATCCAACACAAGGTGTTGCAACTGGTCCAGTTTAAGTACTCCCGAAGAAAGGTGTGATATTAATCTGCCAGGGGTAGCGATGATGATGTCTACACCTTCACGCATTGAACGTTTCTGTTGTTCATAAGCTATGCCATCACCTCCACCATACACAGTTAGCGAACTGATGTTGGTAAAATAGGAGAGTGCTTCAACCTGAAGATCAATTTGCTGTGCTAGTTCCCTTGTCGGGGCCAGGATCAATGTATTGTTATGTCGCTCCTCTGTTCCAGCAATCATGTTCATGATAGGCAGGAGATAGGCTCCGGTTTTTCCTGTCCCTGTTTGCGCACAGGCGATTAAATCTTTTTTATCTAAGATAAGCGGAATCGCATCTTGCTGAATCGGCGTGGCATTGCGAAATCCCATTGCCATAAGACCCTCATATAAATCAGGGTTGAAATTAAAATCTTTAAAATCCAATCTTCTATTAAGTTGTTAGTTTTACCGGATAAAAGTAACCTTTTTATTTGGTTTTATTCTTATCGGCATAACCGAACACTTTTTGCAGCAATGAAGTTGAGCGTGCACCAATATTTTCCCTGATTTTCAGCTCTTCCTGGGCTACCTGGATAAACATTCCATCAATCGCTTTTTGGGCAACATAAGCCGATAAATCTGTGGAAACCGGTTTTACCAAAGGGATTTTATTGTATTGGTTTGCCGCATCACCCCAGTATTTGGTAGCGCCTACTTTGCTCAAGCTGGCAGTGATTACTGGTTTAAATTTTTCCATTAGCTGCGCAGTAGTAACTCTTTTAAAGTAATTGGTAGCAGCATCTTTTTGTCCAAGGAGGATGTTTGTCGCATCAGCAATGGTCATCTGCTTAATTGCTGATATGAAGATCGGCTTGGCCTCTTTTGCCGCATCCTCAGCAGCACGGTTTAAGCTGGTGATTACGTTGTCGGCCAATGAACCCAAACCGATGGTACGCAAAGTTTTCTCTACTTTTTGGGCCTCCGGAGGGAATAAGATTTTTACAGCCATATTTCCCAAAAAGCCATCTTTTGCAGAAAGCAGATCTGCGCCCCTTGAAGTTCCAATTTCCAATGCCTGTTTTATACCCAACCCTATTTCTGAGGTAGTTGGATTACCACCAGTAGGAATTTGTTTGAGGATACTTCCCAGCTGTGCCTGACTTTGTACATCACAGCTATTGAACAACAGTCCGCTAAGCAGGGCCAGGGAAAGGAGTTTGATTTGTTTCATGGTCTTCATTTATCAGTCGAAGATAACAATTCTCCTGCCACGTTTGAGTCCAGCCCTGCATATTTCCTAATGAGCCTGTTTAGCAATGCATTAAGTTGTTCTACCTGGTAGCTTCCCGTTGTGGGTTTGAGGTGGGAATTCCCTATTCCGCTGTCATCAGTGAGGAAAACATATGTGCCATTTGTACCCATCGCCATTAAGCGCATGAGGAATTCCGTGTTTTTATCAATCCCGCTTGCCACTACAGGGATCATTGTAATTCCTTTAGCCGCGGCTTCTTTAACAGAACGCTGAATGCTTTTTACTCTTGCCTGATCATGGTGTGGAGGGGCATCAAGGATCATAAACATGAGCTTGGCTGCAGGGCCCTGTGTTGTCCATTGTTGCTGATAAATTGCACTTTCCATGGCTTCTTCCACTGCCTCCTCAAAATCACCACCACCAGAAGCATATTGCTTGGACAAGTTGTTTTTGACATTCATCAGGTTGGCGTCAAATCCAAAATCACGTACCACATATTCGTCGCCTTTGTCTCGATAAAATACCAGCCCTGTCCTCGTTTTGATCGGACTAGCATTGTTTAGGTGCCCGATGATGTCTTCCAGCTCGGACTTCAAATAATCTATTTCATCACCCATTGACCCGGTTGCATCTACCATAAATAAGACATCAAGATTTTTGATGCTTTCTGCCTGACGGTTTAAAGTTATATCCAGCTTTCGCACATTCTTTGCAAAGTCTTTTTTATACAGTTCCTTGCCATCTGCAGCATTAACCACGATTGTCAACCCCTCTTTTTCATTGTTGAATAATGATGGCCAAAGCTCTGCCTTTCCTTCAAAATTACTCTGTGCTTTCCAGAGTGGCGTTCCGTTGCGCAATGCCGTAACCGAATAATTAATCAGTGGTTGCTGGTTTTTACTTTTCAGGGTTACACTTACCCTGTTGGCCGTATAAAATGCCCAGTGAGATCGTTTGGCCGACCAGTCCTGATTGTTCATCAAATCTTTCCAGAAGTCCCAGTTTTTAAGGTCATTCCATTCGCCTGCGGTAAGCAGATTCGACTGAGGCTTTTCCTTTCCCGGATGCCTGTCTTCGATCTTAAGCGCTTCTGCACCTGGCTTGTCAAAGGTTTTGATGGAGGTGGGTCTTTCTCCTTTGCGAGGGGATAAACCGGCTACTTTTCCTGTAAGCATAGAGGTTGCGTCTGCAGCACTTCCAACACTAATCGATTTGGATTTTGAAATGTATCCAGCTACAACTACTTCGTTGAGATCTGCCTTATCTGCGGCGAGGGAAACATTGATCTCTTTGCTGTTGTTTATTTCTATGATAGCTGGGGCATATCCAATAAATGCAAACCTTAAAGTCTTTTCTTTTTCATCTATGTTTATGGAATATCTTCCGTCCGCACCAGTACTGGTTTTTACTTTTCCACCTGAGGTACTTACGGTAACCCCCGGTATAGGATTGCCGTTGTCTTTATTTTTCACGGTTCCTGTAATGGTTTTTAGTACAGTACTGTCGGGCTTAAAAGCTGCAAGCAGCAAAATAATAATGGTCGGAAGCAATAACTTTTTCATGGCTTTTCTCTTTTACTCATGATGTATGCTTTAAAGAAATTCCATACTGGTCTCGAAAAATATTTTTATACTTGATAAAACGATTGTAAGTTTACAGCTTACAACAGATCTACTTATCGTTATAATTGATCCCTTTTGAAGTTTATAAAGAACAACGCCCGAATACAGGAGCAGGATGATGCTGCTCTGATTGCCAGCTATAAAGCCAATGGCAATCTTGAGGTATTGGGTACGCTTTATAACAAATACATGCACCTGGTTTTTGGTGTTTGCCTCAATTATTTGAAAGATGAGGAGCAAAGTAAAGATGCAGTGATGCAAATCTTCGAGGAACTCGTACTCAAACTAAAGATTCATGAAGTGCAGAATTTTAAAAGTTGGCTGCATGTACTCGCCCGGAACCATTGTTTAATGGCTTTGCGCAAGCAATCAAAGAATACAACCGTTTCATTAGAAGATACTTTTGTGGAAAACACAGAATTTGTGCATCTTGATATCGATGATACAAAAGAGACGAAGCTTACCATTATGGAAAAGTGCATGGAAACACTTCCTGAGGAGCAACGCGTGAGTGTGGATTTGTTCTACCTGCAGGAGAAATGTTATAAGGAAGTAGCAAACATTACAGGCTTCGATATGCCTAAAGTAAAAAGCTATATCCAGAATGGGAAAAGGAACTTGAAAATTTGTATAGAAAAGAATAGTGGTGAATAAGGATTGGTTAGATATCGCAATTTTGGAAGATTACCTTGATGGTAAGCTTGATGCCAAAACCATGCATCGGGTAGAGCGTGAAGCGCTTGAAGATCCCTTTGTGGCTGAAGCACTGGCGGGTTTAAGCGAATCGCCTAAGCGCTCATTAAACTCTATTTCTTTACTTCAAAAACAATTGCAGGAACGGATCGCTGAACAGCATGTCATAAAAAAACGTTCTGTAATAACCTGGCAACGCTTAAGTATTGCGGCTACGGCGGCAGTAATGTTTATCGCTGTGAGTGTTGTTTTCTGGATGAAGGAAGATAACAGGCGTAAACAAATGGCCGCATTACCTAAGAAAGTAGATGTAACCATTGCCCAGAAAAAGACTGAAGCTCCCGTGCAGACGGCAGCAGCAGATAAAGCTCCGGTTGCTATCGAAGAGGCGATAAAATCGATTAAGAAAGAGTCATATGCCAGCTTAAAAGCTAAAAAGAAGTCAGTAGCAGATCCTGTTCAGGCAGAAAACCCGGTGCTGAATGAAGCAGTTGTCATGGCCGCTCCTGCGGCTGAGGCAAAACAAGCTACAGCAGCCACTCCATTGATGCTTAGAGGTGTTAGCACTATGAATTTTGTAAGAAAAAATGCGTTCAGCGGAACGGTAGTGGAGCAGAATAACGGAAAGCCAATACCAGGAGTTAGCGTCAGCGTGGCAGGAACCAGTCTTAATGCGGTAACTGATGCTTACGGTAAATTCACCATCAATTCAGATACTTTACTTAAGGGTAACGTTATTGCCAATTATATCGGGTATAAGCCTGCAGAGGCAAAGCTGAATGCCAATCAACCTATAAATCTTTCTCTGGTAGCTGACAACAACTCACTGAATGAGGTGGTTGTAGCGGGATATGTACCAAAGGCTAAATCGCTCAACGCAGGGAGTGCTGAAAACATAATATCAGGAAAAGACATTAAGGCTGTGCCTGCAGAAAACGTTGTGAGTCTGTTGCAGGGGAAAGTAGCGGGACTTAATATTCAGAATAACACAGACGTTCCCACCTCAAAAAACAATATCATGATCAGGGGCATAAGCACAGGTTCTCCGGCCTATAGTCTTTCAGAACCTGAAGGCGGATGGGAAAAATTCACTGCCTACCTCAAAAAAAATAACCGATTCCGCAATGAAGCGAAAATCGGTCAGACTGTTATTCTTACATTTACTGTGAGTAAGAAAGGCAAACCTGAAAATATAAAAATACTTAAAGGTATTGCCGAAAAATATGATCAGGAAGCCATAAGGCTGATTCTAAAAGGACCAAAATGGGCTCAGCCCACAGCTAACGACCTACAACTTATGGCTGCTGTTGACTTTTAAAAGAAAAGGTGTATAATGCTGTAAACAAGTGCAGCTAAGGTAGCAGAAACCGGAATGGTTAATACCCATGCCCAAAGTAAGCTTACCGTAACACCCCAGCGCACAGCAGATACCCTTTTTAATAAACCAACACCTACAATCGAACCCGTAATGGTATGTGTTGTAGATACCGGGATACCAAAATGTTCTGTGATACCTAAGGTTACTGCGCCTGCTGTTTCAGCAGCCACACCTTCAAAAGCATTTACTTTAGTGATTTTAGAACCCATTGTTTTTACAATCTTCCATCCGCCACTCATTGTTCCCAGCGCAATCGCTGCGTAACATGAAATCGGGATCCATTCGGGCATTGCATCTCCGGTTTTTAGTACGTTTGCGGCCACCATGGCAACATAGATAATACCCATTACTTTTTGGGCATCGTTACCACCATGAGTAAAGCTAAGTGCAGCTGAAGAAATCAACTGAAGTCTTTTGAACCACTTTTCTGCAACAGATGGCCTTGCGTTTTTGGAGATGTGTAAAATGATAATCGAAATAACTACCGAAATGACCATCCCGATCACCGGGGCAAGGACAATAAAAGCCACAACTTTTAAAATAGGGGCAAGGTTGATTGCTGACATAGCACTGGCGCCAACTGTTACCGCCTTGGCCATACCTGCACCAGCAAAACCGCCAATTAAAGTATGTGATGAACTTGAAGGGATGCCAAACCACCAGGTAAAAAGGTTCCAGGTAATTGCGGCTATCAATCCTGAAAGGATCACTTCAAGCGTAATGAAATTTTCAACGACAGTTTTAGCAATTGTATTGGCTACTTTGTGGTCAGTGAAATAAAAATAAGCAGCGAAGTTAAATACTGCCGCCCATAATACCGCCTGAAATGGCGATAGTACTTTGGTTGATACGATTGTCGCAATCGAGTTTGCCGCATCGTGAAAGCCGTTTATATAGTCGAAGGCAATAGCCATGACAATTACAACGACCAATAAGGTAGTTACCATTTTTTAAAGGTTTTAAGCGTTCTTTACCAAAATAGATTCCAACACATTCGCTGCGTCCTCACATTTATCCGTAGCCAACTCTAAAGTTTGCAGTACTTCTTTTTGTTTGATCAGTTCAATTGCATTGGTCTCAAATTCGAACAAACGGGCAATTGCAAGATTACAAACATAATCTGCCTGATTTTCTCCGCTATTGATCCTGACACAGGCATCAGCTATTACACGGATATTTTTGAAACTTCTTAACTCTTTGATTGCTTTTTCCAAATCGGTACACATTTCCACCAGCAACTCTGCAAGTTTGATCATTGCATCACCAATATTCGATACGTTATACAGTTCTATGTTGCTTGCTGAAGCATGGATGTAATCTGCGATGTCATCTACAGCACTGGCAAGTGCATGAATATCTTCCCTGTCAAAAGGAGTGATAAAATTTTTGCTCAGCTCCAGGAATATTGAATGGGTAATGTCATCGCCAACGTGCTCAAGACGTTCAACTTCTTTGATATATTCCTTACGTTTTTCCAGATCAGTAGCGCTTAATGCAAGTAGCAAAGCCTCAGAAATTTTCAATACATTACTTCCTGCCTGTTCAAACAAAGGCTGAAATTTTTTGTCTCTTGGGGTAAAGAACTTAAAAATACTATTCATCTTTTCTATATAATATGGTACAAAAGTATGAGTGTAATGTTAAGTTAGTGTTAAGTGTTAAGTTTTTTTAACCATGCTTAACGTTGCTAACCAATCTTTTCCAGTGTAAAGGCAAATGTGGTTCCGATCTGTAAAGTGCTTCTCACAGAGATAATCTGCTGGTGTGCTTCTAAAATGTGTTTTACAATGGCGAGCCCAAGACCTGTCCCTCCTTCTTCCCTTGATCTGTGCGTATCTATTCTGTAAAATCTTTCAAATAAACGAGGCAAATGCTTCTCGTCAATGCCGATCCCATCATCAGTTACCTCAATTAAATACTGGTCATGCAATTCAAATATTTTAATTGCTGTAGAACCTCTTTCACGACCATATTTTAAAGAATTTTCGATCAGATTTACCATCACCTGGCGTATTTTCTCCCGGTCGGCCCTGACAAAAGCAGGATGGGTATATTTTTCTTTAAAAGACAAAGTAATTCCTCTCGATCTGGCCTTATCTTCCAACAACTCCATTACCTCTTTGGCCAGCATAACAAAGTCAAACTTTACATAGTTTATCGGGATTTCACCAGTTTCTAATTTGGAGATAGAATCAAGGTCATTGATCAGGTAACTTAATCGTTCTACATTATTTCCCGCCTTTTTTAAAAACTTTACTGCCATGTCCGGATCGTCTACAATACAATCCTGAAGCGTTTCAATGTAGCCTTGTATGGCGAATAAGGGGGTTTTAAATTCATGAGATACGTTGGACAGAAATTCCCTTCTGAACTGCTCCTGCTTTTTCAATACCTCTATTTCGCGTTTTTTTGCCCCGGCCCATTCTTTTACTTCCTGTTCCACATCATTGATAGGGTCAGAACTCACGTATTCGCCCAGCGCATCTTTAAGGTCTTTGCCGAGCTTCAGATTATGGATCAGCTTATAGATCAAAACAATCTTTGAATATATGTATTTTTCAAGCAGGTAATAAAAGACAATAAAGCAGGTAAAAAATGAAACGCCAAAAGAGATCAGTAGGTAATACCAGCTTTGCTGGAAATGGTAATTTACCAAGCCAATCGATAGCGCTACTGCAAGTGAGGTAATTAGAACGAGAATGCTTAATTTCATAATATTTTTGCCGGTCGTCATCCTGAACACAAAGGAGCTGCAAAGCAAAATAAATTCAGAGTGACGCTTGTACTAAGGCAAGTTACAAGATATTTTATAAAACGTCCTGTTTTTCAGTAAGATATTTCCAATATCTTTTCGGCACGTGCTGCACATGTAATTTCGTGTTTTTTCTAGCTACAATATTGGTGCTTTTAAAGTAGTCTTTCCAGAGTGTAGCGTACAAAGCTTCTTTTTCGGACAGCAGGTTTTCGGCAGGTTTGTAATTGGTTTTCAGTCTTGCTTCCTCCATCTCGATCTCCTCCACCTTGTTGAGATCATAGAATAAGCCATAATGCCGTTTGAGATCATAAATGATCCATTGCTGATCGGCATACCTGTTTTTAAAATGCTGCATGATCAATGGCAATACATTGAAATCAGGATCAATACCACAGTAGAACATTCCGTCTGTAGTATGTTGAAACCGGATAAAGGCTTCCATCCGGTGCTTTTCTCTTTCCACCTTTCTGGCTGTCTGGGCTACAGCCAGTACGAAGGGGTTCCCATAATTTGATTCTGCACCATTAGAATTGGAAAATATGTAACAGGCAAATTCAAACAATTTGGTATAAGCTTCAGGTGTTTCTGAAAGAAATGTGCAATAAAACTTCCGCATCCATCCCCTGGCGAGCTTTTTCTGCAAGCCTGTCCACACGCGATCCGCTTTTTTCGGGTCTTTGTGAACCAAAAATACTTCAGTAAAAGCATCAGGTTGATGCTGGCTTCCCAGTTGGACCGATACTTTGCCGGGCTTGTGTTCGAACCACTCAAACACCGCGCAAAGCAGGCTCTCCAGGCTTCCATCTATCAGGTATATCATTCTATTTATTATCTGCCTGTCATCTCAAAAATACGAGAGATGACGGGTTGCTTTTCCATGCGATCTACTGTGTGCTCTGTTAAAATAAAATCAGCTGTTGCACGCTGTTTTTTAAATACTTACTCTGACTTTCTGCCATGATAAACGATTTAATCTGAGTAGCCTGATAGTCTTTCAGCTGATAAGGCGTATCAGCGCAGACTATGAAATGCTTCGCCCGGTTGTATGCTACACCAATCTTTTTCAACTGATCAATCCGAAGGCGGCCAAACTTCCTTGCCTGAACGATCTTTTGTGCTGAAGTTACCCCAATCCCGGGAATGCGAAGGATCATCTTATACGCCGCCACATTAATATCTACAGGAAAAAACTGCAGGTTACGCAAAGCCCAGCTCAATTTAGGGTCCATGTCAATATCCAGATGCGGGTTCGCATCGTTTAGCAATTCATTCACATGGAAGCCATAATATCTCATCAGCCAATCTGTTTGATAGAGCCTGTTTTCGCGAATTAACGGAGGTTGGGAACCTAAGACAGGCATCCTGCTGTCATTACTTATAGGAATGTAGCCGGAATAGTAAACCCGTTTTAAAGAAAAATTTTTGTAAAATGCAGCTGCAGTGTGCATAATATCCTTGTCCGTTTCAGGTGTTGCGCCAATCACCATTTGAGTACTTTGTCCGGCCGGTACAAATTTCGGGATGCTCTTGATTAGTTTCCGCTCATCTTTTAGCTGAATGATCTGACTTTGTACTAAAGCAAGCGGCTTTTTCACATCTTCGTGGCTTTTCTCGGGAGCCAGCAATTTCAATCCGCTTTCTGTTGGCATTTCAAGATTGATACTCATCCTATCAGCATACAGGCCAGCTTCTTTGATCAATTCGTCGCTGGCACCGGGAATGGTTTTCAGGTGAATATAGCCGTTGAAACGTTCTTCCAACCGCAATTTTTTTACTACTTTCAGCAAGCGCTCCATGGTAAAGTCAGCATTTTTAAATATGCCTGAACTCAGGAACAAACCTTCAATATAATTGCGCCGATAGAAATTGATAGTAAGTGATACCACTTCTTCAACAGTGAAAGCTGCCCGCTCTATGTCGTTGTTTTTACGTGAAACGCAGAAAGCACAGTCATAAATGCAATGGTTGGTGAGCAGGATCTTTAACAGAGAGACGCAACGGCCATCTTCAGTGTAAGTATGGCAAATTCCTGAACTGTGACTGTCGCCCAGACCCTTGTTGTCGTTCTTTCTCGTTCCTCCACTGGAGGAGCAGGAAACATCGTACTTCGCCGCATCCGCTAATATGCTTAGCTTTTCTCTTATCCGCTCAGACATGTTACTATATTTTTGCTAACAAATATAGTAAAAATACTAATTAATTTAGATTTCTGAATAAAGTTGTTCTAAATATGCGCACATAAACTCGTGTCTGTTATTTGCCATAGACCTACCCTCACTTGTTTTCATAAGATCTTTTAATAGCAGCAGTTTTTCGTAAAAATGGTTGATGGTAGGGGCCTGAGTATTTTTGTATTCCTCTTTGGACATATGGAGGTTGGGTTTAATCTCCGGGTCATAAAGCACCCTGTTTTTATAACCCCCATAGGTAAATGCCCTTGCTATGCCTATTGCACCTATCGCATCCAGCCGGTCTGCATCCTGAACGATATCCAGCTCTTTAGATTGGAAAATAATTGTACCAAGGCTCGCTTTATAGCTTAGGTTTCTGATGATCTGCTGAACGTGTTCAATAATTTCATTCTCCAGGTGCAAGCTTTTGAGGAAATCACCGGCTATTCTGGGGCCGATTTCTTCATCGCCATTGTTGAATTTAGCATCAGCAATGTCATGCAACAAAGCAGCAAGCGCTACGATCAGTTTGTCGCCTTTTTCCGTAGCATTGATTCTTTTTGCATTGTTGTATACACGCTCAATGTGAAACCAGTCGTGACCCGCTTCGGCATCAGCCAAAGTGGCCTTAACAAATGTGATTGTTTTTTCTATAATTTGTTCCATAAACATTCTATTTGAAAACACAAAGATAGCAGATCAGCTGTCAACTGCGGGGAAAGGTATAAATTGTTAATTCATTTAACTTATATGACACCTCATAAGGCATACAACGATATGTTAAATTTATAGTGAGCCCACCATGACCCCACGTTTTTACGGAAAAACGTGGGGTCATGGTGGGTTAACTATAGGTTAATGGTGCTGTTAGTGCAAACTTGTATGGTATCTTAAGTGGATCAGGTCATATTTTAACCCTTTGGCTCTTTTAAATCCTGCCTGCTTCTTTTTTGTTTTCCCTGCGTTCTTGTCTTTTTTCTTTTTGCTCTTCCTGAAAATCTCTTTTAAGTTCTCTCAGGTCTTCCTTCATTTCTCTGCGCGCTTCTCTTTTTTCTGAAGCATCGTCAAAAGAATCATTTTTAAAATCTTCGATGATCTCTTTGCGTTCAGTTTCGTAGTCAGCTTTATCGGTTGCCGCTTCCATTTCATCAGACATCATATCAAACTTGAAAACACTCTGTTGAAGAGATTTAGGGTCAAGATTTGTAAGTTTATCCGGATCGATGTTTTTCAACTGCTTGATCATGACTTTTGCAATATCTTTAGGAACGCTGGTCTTGATTTTCTTTTCCAGCTCTTTCCATTCTTTTTCAGAAAAGGTCTTTTTGGCAGTATCGATAACTTCGGAATGCTGGAATGCTTGTAGCTGTGGTTTGCTTTCAGCAGCAAACAAGGTGCCGAATGGCAATAGTGCCAGCACCGGGATCAATAGGTTTTTCATAGACTTGTGTGTTAATACAAATCTAATATACAAATATTTGAGAAACAGACATTAGGTTGCTTACATGTAATAAGAATATTAATCTTCTTTTACAGGTCTTTCGTTTTCCGGTCTGCGCGTGCCATCATATAATTCATACTCCAGCATTCTACAATCCAGTTTACCATTATAGAACTCGATTTTGCGTGTGGCTTTTAATCCGATTCTCTTTGCAAGGTCGGGGTTGCCGGTAAAGATATAACCGAAATAACCCTTACATTGCTGTTTCATGAAATCGCCCATACGCTTATAGGTCAGTTCCAGTTTGGAATGTACACCAAGGCGTTCCCCATATTCAGGGTTGAAGACAACTACGCCTTTACCACCTTCAGGTACTGGGGTTTCAGCAAAATCACAAACCTCAAACTGGATCAATGTATCTACACCGGCAGTTTTTGCATTTTTGCGGCTTACATCAACAGCATCTTCGGAGATATCTGTCGCGATGATCTGCAGGTCTACATTTTTTATCACCTGATCTTTCAGTATTCTGCGTTCAGCAAAGAACTCTTGCTCATCATAGCCCATGATGTGCATAAAGCCATAGTTCATACGGTACAGGCCGGGTCTGCGGTTCGTCGCAATCAGTGCAGCTTCAATGGCAAGAGTACCTGAGCCACACATTGGATTTACAAAAGGTGATTTTTTGTCCCATTGCGTACTCATAACCACACTCGCTGCAAGTGCTTCCAGCATCGGAGCTTTACCGGGAATTTTACGATACCCATGTTTTGCAAGGGTTTCTCCTGAAGTATCTATAAATACGTCAGCCTCGCTATCTTTCCAGTATAAATGGATCACTGCTTTATTGGCATCAGAACCCGAATTCGGACGGATTCCTTTCTTCTCTTTTATACGATCTACGATTGCGTCCTTTACTTTAAGATTGGCAAATAAAGGAGTGGTAATCGTTGGGTTATCCACATTTGAGGTTACGGAAAAGTATCCCGAAAAATCAATCAGGTCTTCCCATGCGATAGCTACCATTTCACGATAGAGTTCTTCAGGATTATTAGCTTTGAAGCTGCTCAGACAGTATAAAATCTGGCTTGCACATCTTAAATTCAGGTTTAGTTTGATGCATTCCGTTAAGGTAATGTTCAATTCTACACCTGTTGGAAAATCCCTTACGATCTCATAACCCAGGTCTTTGACCTCTTCTAATAAATAGGAGGAAAGGCGCTTATTGCAGGTTATAATAACCTTACTTTTTGTGTGGAAAACTTGCATAATTAATTCTACGAAGTTATCAATAAAAATATAGAGATTTGAACTTCGGATAAGAATAAAATAGTATTTGATATGGAAATTAAAGGAAAAGTGCATGAAATTGGTGCATTACAGCAGGTGAGTGAGACTTTTAAGAAACGTGACCTGATTATAGAATATGCAGAAAACCCTACTTATCCTGAATACATCAGGTTTGAGGCCTTACAAGATAAAACAGCTTTGTTTGATACTTTAAAACAAGGAGATGATGTTGAGGTTTCTTTCAACTTGCGCGGTCGTCCATGGACAGATAAAGCCGGAAAAACATCTTATTTCAATAGTTTAGTAGTATGGCGTATCAATGCCTTACAGGCAGGTGCTCCAGTTGCATCTACACCAGCATATGCACCTCCGGCTGATTTAAACAGTGCGCCAGGTGAAGATGATGATCTTCCTTTCTAAAAAGACCTTTTTTAAATAAACAAATTGACCACCGTGCCGCCCTTCAACAGGGGCGGCATTTTTTTGTCCTGAAATACAGGCTTAATATGAAAGCTTTTGGCACTGGAATACCCGTTTAACTCTCCAGTGAGTATTATTTTTGCACTGTTTTAATCGAATTTAAATTTTGTAGTAATGCAGGATAAGGCAGAAGATAAATTGGCAACATATATTCCTTTGCTTGAAAAGGCGATGACGGGGTTAAAGAGCCGTTCAACTCAGGTAATCTCTTTTGAGGAGCTGCTGAAGAATGACAGGGAGAAAATTTACAACATGGCAGCGCTTTTACTGCCATTTTCTATCCTTCAGCCTGAAGATCTTTTAAATGTTCTTTTAAAGGATGATACACGTAAATATGTGAGCAGTCGGGATACGCTGGTTAAACAGGTGACAGATATTCTGACAATGAGGATAGGTGGTTTGCTGGATTCCGGTCAGGTAGTGCTTGCAGCAGATTTAACAACTTCGATGATCAAAGTTATAGAGGATGATTTTCTTAAGGGAGGTTGTAAGAGTGAGCTGCATAAAGAAATACTTGCCAGGGCTAGTGATTTCATGATTGGACTAATGGACGTAGGGTTGTCAGAATTTGAATAAAGTTTTAAAAAAAGGTTGTTTTAAATGTCTTGCAGCATGCCTTTAATGTTTGCCGGCGAGTAGTTGATTGATTTCAATGTTTTGTTGTCATTAGTTCTATATATTAGAAATAATGAATCCTCTTCTTTATGGTATGCATCACACTGGTGGTTTTTACGGTAATGCTGTATGGTATCGTTAGCTTCTTCTATCGATTTACAGGCCTTACTCATATTTGAACGGTGTACCTCATCAAATAAGTCTTTAAACTTTTCACCAAGTCCAAATTCGAGTACCGCACCGCTAAGTACATATTGTAAATCGCATAAAGCATCAGCTACTTCTACAAAATCATTGCTTTCGATGGCTTGTTTTAGCTCCTGAAGCTCTTCCGCAAGTAGGGATACCCGCAAGTTTGCCCTTTCTTTTGAAGGAATACCTGGGGCGTCTCTAATTGGGTGCTTAAATGTTTTATGGAATTCTGCTACCTGATTTAATGGATTTGGTTCTTGCATGATGATCTGGGGTTTTTTAATAAGCTTTAAAATTACAGTTAATTTTCATCTGATAAAAATTGATCTTCTATTGTGATGAAGTTATCAAGGTTATTTGTGCCAGGTAGTAGATTGAAAAATCCTTTAGCAATGTTGGTTACAATTTGATAACATAGACTTTGTTTACTAATAATAAACAAAGTTTAGTATTGCATAACAATTGGTGTGATATGTTTAGTAGATTGATTTCGAGCCAGCAGGGTCTCCTGTTGGTTGTAAAGCGGGAGGTATAAGATGAAAAAAGCGCCTTATTGGTTAATAACCCTGATTGGAGGACTTGCTGCATTTGGCTGTTACACCAGCATGTATGCTTTTCGTAAAGCATTTGCGGCTGCCACTTTCGAACATAATGAACTTTTTTGGAGTAGATTACATGGTCTGGCTGGTTATTGTACAGATGATGGGTTATACCTTTAGTAAGTTTTACGGCATCCGGTTTATCTCAGAATCGGGCAAGCAGAATCTGGCCAAAAGCATCATTTTGCTCCTGTTAATCTCCTGGGTCGCCCTCCTTGGATTTGCCGTTATCCCTGCGCCTTATAATGTCTTATGTTTATTCGTGAACGGACTTCCTTTGGGTATGATCTGGGGATTGGTATTCAGTTATCTCGAAGGTCGAAGAACTACGGAGTTTACGGGGGCTGTGATGTCCATCAGTCTTATTTTTGCCTCAGGTTTTGTAAAGACCGTTGGCAGAAATATCATGGTTGTATTTTCTGTAAGTGAATACTGGATGCCTTTTCTAACAGGACTGGTGTTTTTAGTTCCCGCTCTTCTTTTTGTCTTTCTACTGGAAATTTTACCTCCTCCAAATGAAGAAGATTTGCGACTGCGTACCAAGCGGGTGCCGATGGATCAAAAACAGCGAAAAGCTTTTATCGCCAACTTTTTACCGGGAATTGTTTGTACAGTTGTCATTTATGTAGTGCTTACTTGTATCCGTGATTTGAGAGATAATTTTGAGGTAGAGATCTGGAATGGTTTGGGAGTTCACGATAATCATATTTATACGCAAATAGATACCATTATTTCATTAGTAGTATTGCTTATGGTTGGGTTTTTAATCCTCATCAAAAATAACCTCAGGGCTTTTACGATCATTCATGTTATGATCATTTCAGGTTGTATTCTTGTAGGTTTAAGCACTATTCTTTTTGATTATGGATACTTGAGCCCGGTTGCCTGGATGGCTGTTCTGGGCACCGGGTTATATATGGCTTACATACCTTACAATGCTATTTTTTTTGAAAGGATGATCGCGACGTTCAATTACAAAAGTAACATAGGCTTTATCATGTATGTTGCCGATTCCATCGGTTATGCAGGAAGCTTTTCGCTATTATTATTCAGGGAGTTCGGACACGTAGAGATTAGCTGGGTGCAATTCTTTAAAGAATGTCTGCTGGTAGTTCCATTAATCGGCGGCACATTCAGTATCCTGTCTCTGGTTTATTTTAGGAGGAAAAAAGCAGGTAAGCGCAGTATTGGCGAAGGGAAGTTTACAACGCCTGAGGTCAGTTTGTAACCTTGCCTGGCAGCAGTTTCTGTATAAGATTTATTGGGCCACAGCTCTTTGTTGTCAGAATATCAGCGGTAAGTTCTTGTAAATTAGAAAGGTATTCTGTTAAAAATTGTTAAATAGAGGTGATTCTGTGTTTGCTTCATTAATTTTGTATATCATATAATGAAGAAAAGAAGCCTTTGGTTGATCACCGCATTGATGACTTTAGCCTTGCTAGGGGTGTTTGTAATGCAGTTGTATTACATCAGGCAAGCCTATAATCTAAATTCACGACTTTTTCAGCAGGACGTAAATCAGGCATTGAATGCCGTGGTAAACAAAGTGCAGAAGAGAAATGCAGCCCTGCATATCAATAAAAGAGATCTTAAGCTGGAAAGAAATCGAGAGACCGAGATTCGTAATCAGGCACAGCAGCTGGTAGATTATAAAGAAAGGTATAAAGCCGAAGAGGAGAAACGGCTGATCAAGCTGGAAGGTCTTGTTTTTGCTGACCTCAATAGAACCGAAAAGGACATTGCAAGAGCCTATGTAAATCCGGTACGGATTACAGAGAATGAATTTGCGGCGGCTTCTGATATGAGTAATCCTTTGAGTTCTCCGGTGCATGTGGATGTGAATGTTGGTCTGGATGCTTATGGGAATGTGGTAGGCGGACAAATCAAATCAACTTTTGTTCCCCAGCGGGTGAAATCATTTAGCATTATTTCTAATGAGATACCGGATAGTATTCGGTACCATGCAATAGATCCCGTGACTGGTAAGTTGGTGCTGATCAGTGTAAAAACTATGGATAACGAGTTGGAAAGAAAGTTTAAGCTCGAAAGCGACCTGGCTAAAAGGAAATATGAAGAGGGGCTTAAAAGATTAATGACCGATACTTTGCCTTTAGAACCGGAGGCAAACCTGATGATCCAGGATGTGGCCAAGGAAATGAGGGAAGCAAATGTTCCGCTCAGTAAGTTGGTTTCCAGAGATATGCTGGATACACTTTTGAAAAAGGAACTGATGAACCGAAACATCAGTCTCAAATATGATTTCTGGGTGAGCCTGGCTCAGAAGGATTCTTTGGTGTATATGAAGGCTTCTAACGGTCATATTGATGAAGAATTTTTGCCCAAAAATACACATAAGGTAATGCTGACTAATTTCATTACCCGTGATCCCGGAATGCTTTACATTCATTTTCCAAATGAGAATTCATTGATTTTTTCAAATCTAAGTGTGGCTATGGCTTCTTCGGCCGGTCTACTGTTTATACTGGTATTCATATTTGCTTACACGATCTATGCGATTATGAAGCAAAAGAAAATCTCTGAAATGAAGACAGATTTCATCAACAACATGACCCATGAGTTTAAAACTCCTGTTGCGACGATCATGATTGCGAGTGAGGCTCTTAAAGATCCTGAGATCGCAGAGGATAAAGGAAGGATCAGCAGACTTGCAGGTATTATTTACGATGAGAATGTAAGACTTGGTAACCATATTGAACGTGTTTTAAGCATTGCAAGACTGGAAAAGAAGGAACTGAAACTGGAATACAGCGAATTGAATATGAACGATCTGATTGCTGTAGTGGTTGATAGTATGGGACTTCAACTACAGAAGAAAGATGCGGAATTGCTCTTGAATCTTAACGCAGAAAATCCTTTTGTTTTTGGTGATGAATTGCATCTGTCGAACGTGATCTATAATTTGATCGACAATGCAAATAAATACAGCTCTGGTGCTCCTAAAATTCAGGTTACAACGATAAATACCGGAAAAAATCTGATCGTCGAAATTGCAGATGAAGGAATAGGCATGACTAAAGAGCAGACTAAGCGTATATTTGATCAGTTTTACAGGGTGCCTACTGGCAATCTTCACGATGTAAAAGGATTTGGCCTGGGACTAAACTATGTTCAGGACATCATCACACAAATGAATGGAACGATTAAGGTGCATAGTGAGAAGGATAAGGGTACTGTATTTGAAATCAGCTTACCAATTAATAGAAATTAACTACATATGAAACTTATGACCGGCCAGGCTAACGCTTAAGGTCATCATAGCTTCATCGCCACATACAAAATAGAAACACATGAAAAAGATCCTATTGGTAGAAGATGACCCTAATCTCGGACTGTTACTTCAAGATTATTTGCAGATTAAAGGCAAGTTTGAGGTAGTACTATGTGCAGATGGGGATGAGGGCCTGAAAGCATTTACTAAGAAGGATTTTGACTTGTGTATCCTGGATGTGATGATGCCTAAAAAGGATGGGTTTACGCTTGGAAAGGAAATTAGGAAGATCAACCAGGATGTGCCAATTATTTTTGCTACTGCAAAGGCCATGATGGAAGACAAGGCTTCTGCATATGATCTTGGAGGTGATGACTACATCACCAAACCTTTCAGGATTGAGGAGCTCTTATTGAGAATTAATGCCTTGCTGAAAAGGGTTGCTGTTAAGGAATCTTCGGATGTGTCTCCTGCCCAGACCCTGTTTCAGATCGGTGACTACTCTTTTGATTATACCACGCAGCTGATCCATTATAAAGGTCAGCAGCAAAAACTATCGACAAAAGAGGCGGAATTGCTACAGTTACTTTGTCTGAAAAAGAACAGTGTGTTGACAAGGGAAGAGGCATTATTGAGTATCTGGCATGACGACAATTATTTTAATGGCCGCAGTATGGATGTGTTTTTAAGTAAATTAAGAAAATACCTTAGGGAAGACCCTAAGGTAGAGATACTGAATGTACACGGCAAAGGATATAAACTGCTGGTGAATTAAAGCGAAAATGCTTTAAGTGCAGATTTAGCATGGTCTCCCCAATCCTTTAATGCCGAATTGATGGTTTCCTTTAAACTTTTATAGGTTGCGGCTTTTCCTTTTGAAGGTATTTTCATTTCTGCTGTTGAAACGGATTTGTCGGTTACAGTCTTTGCGAACCAGGTTATATTTTCATGAGGGAGCGCTACGCCCAGAATCATTCCCGGTAAGCCGGTAAAAGATTCAGGACCACCAGATACAGGGATCTTGTCAGTATAAAATGCAACAACATAAATGGAATCAAGAATGATTGCATTGGCCCTTCGGCACTCATAACCAGCAATAGTTCGCATCTCGCTGGTTAACTTCCAATTTATTTGTCTGATTGTATCTTTTAACAGAAAGGTTTCCTCATAAACTGTCTTCTGTGCAGTGAACATTCCGGTTGCAAAATCTGTATGGATGGTGTTGTTTTGTGAAACGATAGGATCATTGCCGAAGAAAAAGCCTCTTTGAGCTTCTGTATCGGCGATGGGAGTAAAAACGGTTTTATTGGTTGAAAAGGCAAGTGTGCTCTTTAAAATCTTAAACTGAGGTTGGCTCCGCTTGTAATTGTCATACATGTCCCTCCAGAAGCTCCCAGAACTTTCGTTCATATTTTTCTTCATCATGGCAAACATGTTTATACTCTTTTCATATTCAATAACCCCACTGAAAGGGAATCTTGCATTCTGTGCGAAGCTGCAGGTAGCAGCAAGAAGGAGGCTTAAGAAGATGATTGTGGTTTGTTGTAATTTCATAAGATGCGTTATTTAGTAGGAGCTCCACCCATTTTGTTAAAATCCCAAACAAGGCTGAACAAGAAATATCTTTGAATAGTTGTATAGCTGTTTTGTGACTGCATGTTTGCACTGGCATACCTACTGAAGCCGACATTTTGATTGAGCAGGTCATTTCCGGAAATGGATGCCTTCAGGTTTTCCTGCTTAAAGAATTTCTTACTGATAGCTGCATTCCATATGATGCGCTTGAAGTCTTCATTAAATGTTTGCGTTTTTCCGGTATACTGAAAATTTCCATCGGTACTGAACTCTATTTTAGCAGGCAGATAGACGCTCAGGTTTCCATTGGCATCAAAGCCCCAGCCTCTGTTGGTGGTCCCTGTTTGAAGAGAGGAGCGGGTGTCGCTGTATCGTGGTCCACCAGAAATTCTGAAGCTATATTTTTTCTCGGCGTATTTTGATGCACTTAAGTTGCCTGTATAATTGTAAGTATTTGTGGTGTTAATTACATTATTGATCATACCGTAATTTTGATTGGCGTTGATTCCTACATCCAGCCCAACACCTATTCCTAAACTTTTAATTTTTCTTCCGGTATTGATGTTGAAATCAAAACTGGCTTGATTCCTGTCCAGATTGATCGACTGGTAGGTGCTGTTACCTGTTTCGGGATCAGTAACCCTGTTGCTGGTAATCGGATTGGCAGTAAAACTGTAACTAGCGTCAAGCCACATTGATTGTTCGCTCAAAATCTTGTACATCTCATACATTAGACTGAAGCCGTTTGTGAAAGAAGGTCTGAGATCCGGATTACCTAATCTGATGTTCTGAGGATCTGTGTTTTCCCTAATGGGCTGGATTTGATCGATACCCGGCTGGCTGGTACGTCCATTAAAACTTAGCCTAAGTGATTCTTGCTGTTTGAGGCGATATTGAAAGCTTGCATTGGGATTCCAGTTGATGAACGTTCTTTTGTAAGTCTTGTTGGTGTAGGCATCGAATTGTTTGAAGCTGACGCTTGTTGCATTACTCCCCAGCCTGATGTTGGTTTTTTCATGAGTATAGGATAGTGCCGCCCCTGCCTGATTTGACAGTTGGTTGAGCTGAAAGTCATTGCTAAACCTGGGGTCAAAGTTACTGTACTCATCTTTACCCGTTTTGTTGAATGACTTGCGATCTGAACTGCTGTTGTTGATATTCAGACCATAATTTAACGTCAGCGCTACTTTTTTAGAAATGGGCTCAGTATATGTCATGCTGGTATAGAATGAATGACTGAGGCTATTGTTTGTTTTGAACTGATTTATGTTGACTGTGCTGTCTATTTGTCCGGGTATTAACCTGTTGTAATAAACATTTTCTGAGATGAGATATCCTTCCGTGTCATTTTTGTTAATGGACTCCCTCATGTTGACTGAAATCGTTCTGCCTTTTTTCTTTAGTCTTTTTGAAAAGAAAGCCGATGCATTAAATAGTTGCTGATCACTTTCATTATCAAGGTTGCGCTCCCCAGTATTCAGCAGGTTGTTGCCGTTACCTCTGCTCGAGGAATTATAGCTGTCTTTGGTTGTGCTGTTTTTCAAGGTGCCGTCTACTGAGATTTTCAGTGTAGAAGTAGAGTCTAATTTCAGTGTATAAGTAGCATCCAGCTTTTGCCTGAACATCATGTTGTCGAAATTCTGGTCAGATACGTTAAGTAAATCGCCGCTGGGCAAGTTGTTTAAGCTCTGGTTGTTTCTATTTCCTTTTACGCCAACGGAGCCTAATTTGTAATTGGAATTTAGCGCATGTTTGTCGTTATTCCATTTGTCCTCGTAATGAAAACCACCACTATTTGCTGAAGGGATACCCTGACCATTGTATCTGCCGTCGAAAGAGTCAAAGTCATCTCCCCCACCGAAGGAGAACATCGTGCCTCCATCTATGGAAAAACCCATTTCGCCTGAAGAGCCATATTTGCTGGCATCTCCCCAGTTCAGACCGGTTTGTCCGGTATTTCCAAAGATACCATAGGCCGAAATCCTCTGCTTGCCTTTAAAATGATTGAACATGGCTTGTCCCTGATAGAACTTGCCGGTACCTCCGGCGAGATCTATTTTTCCGAAATAGCCATTCTTCTTATCCTCCTTTAACTTGATATTAATGGTTTTTGACTTTTCCCCATCATCAATACCAGTAAATGTTGCCTGATCACTTTTCTTGTCATAAAGCTGAACTTTGTCGACCATGTCTCCGCGGATATTTTTGGTGACGAGGGTCGGGTCATCGCCAAAGAATTCTTCGCCGTCTACTAATACCTTATTTACCGTCTGTCCCTGCGCAGTGATCTTTCCATCTTTATCAACCGTGATACCGGGCAGTTGCTTGAGCAGATCTTCTACTTTTGAATTTGGTTGAATGACATAGCTACCTGCATTGAATTCTGTGGTATCGCCTTTTATTTTTATGGCAGCGACTTTCCCCTTGATGATTATTCCTTCAAGCAAGTTGGATTTAAGTATAAGATCTATGTCGCCAAAATCTTTGACAGGATTGATGGAATCGAGGCTAAATTCTTCAGCATAATCTGCATATCCGGGATAAGTGAGCAAAAGTATAAATTTGCCGGCTTTCAAATCGTTTATAACAAAATGCCCATCGTCATTTGCGCGTGCGAATTTTACCAATGTAGAATCTTTTTGATTGATAATGGTGACACTAGTGTTCACCAGTTTGTAGGTAGCCATCGTATCCGTTACGGCGCCTTTTATTGCATATGGCTTTTGAGCAAAAGAAAATATTGCACAGCATATAAAAAGGGTGGTTAGAGCTATTAATTTCATATTGTGTGTTTGGTTAAGCTAAATTATAACTAAAAGCTTAGTAGTTAATTGCTTTTTTTGTTAAAAGATGTTAAAGTTTTAATAAGTGATTTTGCATGGCTCATTGCTCGCTATTCTGCTATTTTTATTGTACGAATATTTTCGTAATCAAATATACGAATCTATTCGTATACTAAAAATAGTTTTGTTTTCCGGTATTGTGATCAAACCTGGTGTGTAAATTATTTTGATGAAAATTCCGTGATTCTGGTGCTAGCACAACCTGGGCTAAAGTTATTTTTTGCCTTGTTTATAGTCATATTTAACTTAGCTTAAGTGGTAATGGTTTTTTGTGCATTAGGTTTAAGTAAGCAATTCTTGTTAGCTTTGTAACATGTTGAATTCAGAAACTGCTAATCCTGCCGGACTTGCTGCGAGATTTGTTAATTATACTTCTAAACACATTTTTCTGACAGGAAAAGCTGGGACTGGTAAAACAACCTTTTTAAGGAATTTAATTGACCTTACTCATAAAAAAGCTGTTATTGCTGCACCGACGGGTATTGCTGCTATTAATGCAGCGGGAGTTACGATACATTCATTATTTCAGCTTCCTTTTGGTACGTATTTGCCCAAGCAGCCCGCTGCCGATGGGGATCATAACGATCAGCAGTACAATACGCCGAAGTCTATCGTAAGACACTTGAATATGACTGCGACCAAGCGAAAAGTGTTGGTGGACATGGAACTGTTGATTATTGATGAGGTCAGCATGCTCCGTGCTGATCTGCTGGATGCTATTGACATGGTGCTACGCTATATCAGAAGAAATAATGCCAGTTTTGGTGGAGTGCAAATGCTGTTTATAGGAGATTTACATCAGTTGCCCCCCGTTGTCAAATCCAATGAGTGGAATTTATTAGGTCAGTATTATAAAAGTGTTTACTTTTTTGACGCCTTAGCGCTACAACAGGATCCTCCAGTTTATATTGAACTGGAAAAAATTTACAGGCAGGCAGATGGTGTTTTTATTGGCTTGCTGAACAACCTTAGAAATAATCAGATAACTCCACAGGATGTTGCATTGCTTGAGAAATATTATCAGGCTGATTTTAAGCCGTCTTTAGACGATAAATACATCACCCTTACTACACATAACAATAAAGCAGACACTTTAAATAAGCAGCGCCTGGAAGAACTAAAGTCTCCATCTTACTTGTATCGCGCAAAGGTGGAAGATGAATTCAGCGAATATGCGTACCCTGCGGAGAACATTCTAGAACTAAAAGTAGGTGCCCAGGTAATGTTCATCAAAAATGATCCGACAGGGGAGCAGCGGTTTTTTAATGGAAAAATAGCGACCGTTACTGAACTGCGAACGGATTTGATTGAGGTGCAGACAGAAGGCAACACTGAAAAAATTACACTCGAGAAATACAAATGGGAAAATATCAGGTATACTACTGATAAAGTGACTGGAGAAATAAAGGAAGAACTAATTGGGACATTTACCCAATATCCTTTGAAACTGGCTTGGGCAATTACGGTGCATAAAAGTCAGGGTCTGACATTTGACAAGGCAATAATTGATATTGGAAATGCATTTGCCCCTGGACAAATTTATGTGGCATTATCCCGGTTGCGCTCATTGGACGGCCTGATACTGACTTCACAGATTTCGGGAACAGGAATCAGACAAGACCAGAATGTGTCTTTGTTTTCAAGAAACAAGCAAGCAGTAGAAGAATTGGAAACAAGAATACACCAGGAAAGTGAGACTTTTCTTAGGTCCTACCTTTTGCAGTGTTTTGACCTTACGCCTCTTGATAATTACGTATATGAACATGTGCACTCCTATACAAAAGACATTAATAAATCAGCCAAACAAAAGCATGTAAAATGGGCTGGCCAGCTATTGAAAGATTTTAGTGAACTAAAAGTACATGCTAGTAAATTTCTTTTGCAGATTCAACGCTTGTGTCAGGTGAAAACAGTAGAGGGTACGGCAATACTTTTGGAAAGGACTGAAGCGGCCGAGAATTATTTCAACCCACTGTTGTCTGCCTTCTCCAAAAAGATTTTTGAAAGGATGGAACTGGTAAAGCAGGACAAGCAAGTAGTCGCCTACCTCACGGAACTTCTTGAAATGGAAGCTTTATTTTATGAACAGGTTAAGAAAATAAGTAAAGCTACAGGCTTGTTAAGAGCCACAATTAAAGGAGAGGAGTTTACGAAAAAAGATGTAAATGGCTTGCTAAATCAAGCGCAGCGTGCCGCAGAGATGGAAAAAGTGTATGCAATGCCGGGTAAACTTGATTTCACAGAAAAGAAATCGAGAAGCAAATCTACAGCTGTTAAGGATAAGGAAGCAAAACCAGATACCAAAGACTTGTCGCTGGAGCTTTTCCTGGAAGGCAAGGCTATCGCAGAGATTGCATCTGAACGTAAAATGGCTGTAGGAACAATAGAGGGACATCTCGCGCATTTTGTTGCCAGGCAGGAAATATCAGCGGAGGATATTCTAGGCCCTAAAAAACTGGAGAAGATTCTTCAGGCTATAAAAGTGCTGCAGACCATAAATATGACGCCTATCAGATCCCACCTTGGAGCCAAATTTAGCTTTGGAGAGATCAAAATAGGTGTGGCAGCCCATCTCGCTGAAAGAGATTAAAAAGTGATTTCCCCCTCAAATACCCTTTCCGCTGGTCCGCAGAGAAATACGTTGGTAAACTGCTTGCCGTCGTAATCGAATGTTATTTTCAAATCTCCACCCAATACTTTGACAGGAGTCTGGATATGACCGGTTTGGTTTTTATGTTTAGCGATGGAAATGGCTGCGGCAGTAACGCCGGTTCCGCAAGCGTAGGTTTCATCTTCAACGCCGCGTTCAAATGTACGTACGAAAAGATGATCGCCCTGGTCTTCCACAAAATTTACATTAATGCCGTTTTCTTTATAGGTATCATTATTTCTGATGGTTTTTCCATTATGATACACATCGAAATTAATCAGGTCTTGCTGCTGTATCACATAGTGTGGCGAGCCTGTATTTAGCACATAAGCTTTGCCATCTCTGTTTATCGTGTCAAGATCAATCATTTGTAATTCTATCCAATTGCCTTTTTCAGAAATTCTGGCATAATGAGGGCCGTCAACCGCCAGAAAGTCAGTCTCTTTGTCGATAATACCAAGGTGTTTGGCAAAAGCTACAATACACCTTCCGCCGTTTCCACACATACTTCCTGGTCTTCCGTCTGCATTAAAATAAAGCATCTCGAAGTCATATTCAGGATGTGCTGTCAGAAACATCAGACCATCTGCGCCGATTCCAAAACGCCTGTCGCAAAGTTGTTTAATGCTTTCATAATCAATATCTTTGATTGGACTAATGCGGTGGTCTATCAGTATGAAGTCATTTCCGGCTCCCTGATATTTATAGAAATGGACATCCATTTTTGACGAAGATTGGCTATTTAACATTTTTTAACAGAATTCGTGACGTACTACAGATGCAAATATCGTTTATATGGTATTAAATTTGACTATATCATTGAAAAGAAAATGATCATTTTGCTTAAAGATGAGAATGATATGAATTTTGGACTTAAAACAATATATAAATGAAAAGAATAGGAATAATGGTGGTTGCTGCATTTATAGGTGGTGCGGCTGCAATTGGGGGCTATAAATTATTAGAACCTAAAGGTGGTGATGCGTTATCATTTCAAGAACAACAAAATGTATTATTTGCAAGCAATCCAAAAGTTGCGTCGACAGGGGCGGTGGATTTTGTAGAAGCTGCTGCGTCTGTTTCGCCTGCGGTTGTGCATATTAAAACCTCTTATACCGGTAATAGCTCCAATCAAAGGGGTGGTTCGCCGTTTGATATGTTTGAAGATTTTTTTGGTGGTGGAGGAAGAGGGATGCAGCGTGCCCCAAGGGCAGCTTCAGGGTCTGGTGTGATTCTAACTCCGGATGGTTATATTGTAACTAATAACCACGTGGTAGATAAAGCTGATAAGATCGAAGTGATTTTGTCGGACAGACGTAAAGTGAGTGCCAAGGTAATTGGTAAAGATCCGAATACAGATTTGGCATTAATAAAGGTAGAAGCTACAAATCTGCCGGTAGTGAAAATGGGTAATTCTGACAATGTTCAGATTGGAGAGTGGGTTTTGGCTGTAGGTTTCCCTTTGGACTTGCAAACTACAGTTACCGCAGGTATCATTAGTGCAAAAGCACGTAGTATTGGTATTTTGGGAAGAAGTCAGCAACAACCTACTGAAGAGGAGTACGAAGAATATCAGAGAACAGGGAAGATGCCTACGAATAATAGTATCGAATCTTATATTCAAACAGATGCAGCTATCAATCCGGGTAACAGTGGGGGTGCATTGGTAAATGCTAACGGGGAGTTGATTGGTATCAATGCCGCAATCGCATCACAGACAGGTACAAATGTGGGTTATGGATTTGCTATTCCTGTTAATCTGGCTAAAAAGATCCTCGATGATTTCAGGAAATACGGCGCCGTGAAACGTGGTTATATCGGTGTAACTTTTGCTGCTCTTGATGCAGATGAGGCTGAGAAATTAAAAATCGACGATATTACCGGATTGTATGTAACTGATGTTGTACCAGGTAGTGGCGCAGAGGCCGCGGGATTAAGAAAAGGTGATATCATTAAAAAAGTTGGAGGTGCAACCATTTACGATTCTCCGGATCTGCAGGAAAAGATCGGTAGAATGAGCCCTGGAGATAAAGTACAGTTGACTTACCTGAGAGATGGACAGTTGAAAAATACGAATGTAACCCTTAAAGGCGAAAATAGTGTGGCTTCAACCTTAAAGCCTGCGGTTGCTAAAAACACTAATAAAGCAACAATCGATAAACTGGGAGCTTCCTTTGCGCCAGCTTCTGCTCAACTTAAAACTAGGTATAGAGTGCAAAATGGAGTAGTTGTGACCGGGATAGAGCAAGGTAAACTGTTTGATTCATGGGAAATTCCTAAAGGAGTATTAATTACTTCGATCAACGGAAAACCGGTAAACAGTAGTAAAGATGTGGAGGATGCATTGCCGGCAACCAGGAATGGAATGACGAGGATTTCCGGAGTAGGACCGGAAGGTGCATTTACCTTTAATATCAACTAGGCAACCTTGAAATATTTAAAAATGGCGGAAGAGTTACTCTTCCGCCATTTTTTATTTGGCTTTTGATAGCCAGTCTTCTATTTCAAAACTCAGATTAGTCAGCGGAATATCAGCAACGAGTATGATCCCGGCTTTATCTGTGATGGATATATAGGGCGCCCTGTAGTTGCTGAGTTTGCCAGGGTTGGGAGATTTTGAACCCAGTAGGTCCGAATATTGGGGCCATGTGAGGCCGTCCTTTTGATTATTGATTTCCACCACTTTTCATGTTTGTCGTAAGAAATGCCGATAAATTCAACATCTTTGCCGTTGAATTTTTTATATAGATCGACTAAACCCGGACTGTACTTTCTTGATTCCTGGTCGTAGGACATCCAGCAAATAAAGACATTTATCTTTTTTAAGATTTTCTGATCAAAAGGAAGGCCTGCAGGATTCTTTCCGTTAATTTCCGCCATCTTTTGGCTTGGTTGCATCTGTGTAATCCGGTCTATTTCTTTAAGTAGCATTTGAATATCTTCGCTTTCCCGAACCTCTGGACTAAGGTTTTTAATTATTGTTTTGTACTCGCGAGCAAATGATTCCGGACTACCAAAGCGATCTATAAGGATCGGAGTAAGCATAGATGCTGGATAACTCTTTGCAAATGATTCAATAACTGATGTCATGGCCCGCTTTGACTTATCTTGCCATTCATCGTATTCTTTTAAAGAAACTGCTATAGTTTCTCTGGGTGCTGTTTTCGTTTTTTTAAGGGCAATTTTGAGGTTTTTATTGGTCTCTCTTGATAGGCTGTCCTGAAGCTTGTAAAACTCTGCGAGCTCTTTCACCTGTTGGGAATTTGTATCCGCTAATGGATACTGCTTAATGTTTTCTCCATCCAGATTGACCTCATAAGTGTTACCGTCGAGATAGATCAGGAATTCCATTTTTTGGCGTCGTTCAGTATTAATTACCAGTCTGCCATACCCGGGAGTATTGGGTTTTATTTTGAAAGACCTGGGTTCATTTTTAAGGTTTTCTGTTAACAAAGGTTTTGATCCGGAGAGGCTATAAATCTCAATTACTGCGTTTGGGCCAAAATTCTCGGATTTAATGTTGAATGTTGTGTCTTTTGGTTTGCAAGAAAACAGGAATAAAAACAAGATCAGTACAATAGCTAAATATGGGGTTTTTTTTTCATTTTGTTTTCGGCGTTAAATCATTAAATCTTAGAACGTTTCTAAATAGCTTATTTGTCTGTTTTTTATGCAAAGGATTAACCAATTAATTCTTTTATTAAATACTTTTGCATGACAAAACTAAAAATAGATATAAATGGCTGGTTTCGGAAACGCTTTTTCCTCATCTATAGGAAAAAAATTAATAATGGGCATCACAGGCCTTTTTCTTATTTCATTTCTTGTGGTTCACTGCTTCCTCAATTCACTGATTTTTGTGAATGACGGTGGATTGACTTTCAATACAGGGGCTCATTTTATGGCAACGAACTGGTTGATCCGAGCGATGGAAGTGGTTTTATTTGCAGGTTTGCTTGCGCACATTATCCAGGGCTTTAGACTTGTGTTTCAAAACCAGTCTGCAAGACCCGTTAAATATGCAGTAACAAATGGTTCTGCTAATAGTAAATGGTACTCACGTTCTATGGGTTTATTGGGAACTTTGTTATTGATTTTCCTGATTGTCCACATCTCTAAATTTTGGGTAATTTCACGTTTTACCGGAATTCCTACTGTAGATGCAAACGGACATGATGATATGTTTGTGATTATGGTGGAAACCTTTAAAAATCCATTTATTGTGGCGCTTTATGTGTTTTCAATGTTTTCATTGGCGTATCACTTATTGCATGGATTTTCTTCTGCATTCCAGACCTTAGGATGGAATCACAAGAAATACACCCCACTTATTAAAGCGCTTGGGGTTTGGTATTCAATTATCATTTCATTGATTTTTGCTTCCATGCCTATTGCAATGTATCTGGGTCTTATTAAATAATTTTTGATCTTAAGTTTAAATAACATGGCAGAATTAAATGCTCATATACCCGAAGGAGAATTAACAGAAAAATGGACTAAGTTACGTTCTTCTATGCCATTGGTTAATCCGGCCAATAAAAGAAGCATAGAGATAATCGTTGTTGGTTCAGGTTTAGCTGGAGCTTCAGCTGCGGCTACTCTTGCAGAGATGGGTTATAAGGTTAAATGTTTTTGTTTCCAGGATTCACCAAGGAGGGCGCACTCTATAGCTGCTCAGGGTGGTATCAATGCGGCAAAGAATTATCAGAATGATGGCGATAGTACTTATCGCTTGTTTTATGATACTATAAAAGGTGGTGATTATCGTGCACGTGAGGCTAACGTTCATCGTTTGGCTGAGGTAAGTGCAAATATTATAGATCAGTGTGTAGCGCAGGGTGTTCCTCTTGCGAGAGAATATGGAGGTCTGCTTGACAACCGTTCTTTTGGAGGTACACAGGTTCAAAGAACCTTTTATGCGGCTGGACAAACAGGTCAGCAATTACTTCTAGGAGCTTACAGTGCTTTAGAGCGTCAGGTAGGTATGGGTAAGGTTGAGATGTTTACCCGTCATGAAATGCTTGAAGTAGTTGTTGTTGAAGGTAAAGCAAGAGGTATTATTGCCCGTAACCTGCTTACTGGTGAGTTAGAGCGTCATTCAGGCCATGCAGTATTGTTGTGCAGCGGTGGTTATGGTAACGTATTCTACCTTTCGACCAATGCAATGGGTAGTAATGTAACTGCCGCATGGAAAGCACACAAGAAAGGGGCTTTCTTCGGAAATCCTTGTTATACTCAAATTCACCCTACATGTATCCCTGTATCTGGCGATCATCAGTCTAAACTGACCCTGATGTCTGAGTCGTTACGTAACGATGGACGTATATGGGTTCCTAAGAAAAAAGATGATCCGCGTAAGGCTTCGGAAATTCCTGAAGATGAGAGAGATTATTATTTAGAGCGCAGGTATCCTGCTTTCGGTAACCTGGTTCCTCGTGATGTAGCTTCACGTGCAGCTAAAGAACGTTGTGATGCTGGTTATGGTGTAGGTAACTCTAAGCTTGCGGTATATCTGGATTTTAAAGCAAATACGGAGCGTTACGGAAGAATTGAAGCCAATAAGCAGAATATACATAATCCGGATAAGGAAACCTGTATGAAACTGGGCCGTGAGGTAATCAAAGAAAAATATGGTAACCTGTTTGATATGTATGCGCAAATCACCGGAGAAGATCCTTATGAATTGCCGATGCGTATCTATCCTGCTGTTCACTATACCATGGGCGGTCTTTGGGTAGATTATAATCTGATGACCACTGTGCCGGGTTTATATGCTTTAGGTGAGGCCAACTTCTCAGATCATGGTGCTAACCGTTTAGGTGCATCAGCTTTGATGCAGGGATTGGCCGACGGGTATTTTGTGATCCCTTACACTATTGGAGCTTACCTGTCTAAAGAGCTGGCAACTAAACCTATTCCACAAGATCACCCGGCATTCGTAGAAGCGGAGGCTAGCGCAAAAGCGATCATAGATCAATTCTTGTCCATTAAAGGGACAAAATCTGTAGATCATTTCCACAAGAAATTAGGAAAGATCATGTGGGATAAATGTGGTATGGCAAGGAATGAGCAGGGTCTTAAGGAAGCAATTGTAGAAATACAGCAGTTACGAAAAGATTTTTGGAGCGATCTGCGCGTACCTGGGACTGCGGACGAAATGAATCCTGAATTGGAAAAAGCTGGCCGTGTGGCAGACTTCATCGAATTGGGTGAATTGATGTGCATGGATGCATTGAACAGAAATGAATCATGCGGTGGTCACTTTAGAGAAGAGTACCAGACAGAAGAAGGTGAAGCGATGCGTGATGATGAAAACTATGCTTATGTAGCTGCATGGGAATATAGTGGTGATGTAACCTTTAAACTTCATAAGGAAGAGCTGAAGTTTGAAAATATCAAGGTTGCACAAAGAAGTTATAAATAGAAAGTACTAAAATCTCAATATCATGAGTACAGGAAATATGAATTTAACGCTGAAAATCTGGCGTCAGAAGAATAACAAAGCTAAAGGTAATTTGGTAGACTATAAGATATCGGAGGTTTCTCCCGATATGTCTTTCTTAGAAATGTTCGATGTCTTGAACGAGGATCTGGTTGCTAAAGGCGAGGAGCCAGTTGTTTTCGACCATGACTGCAGGGAAGGAATATGTGGCGCATGCTCTATGTTCATCAACGGCAGACCTCACGGACCTAAAGAAGGAATTACTACTTGTCAGTTGCACATGCGTTCTTTTAATGACGGGGATACAATTGTTGTAGAGCCATGGCGTGCAAAGGCTTTCCCGGTGATTAAAGATTTGATGGTAGATCGTACTGCATTCGATAGAATTATTGCTTCCGGAGGCTTTATTTCAGTAAACACGGGCAACGCACAAGATGCTAACAGTCTTCCTATTCCAAAAGTACAGGCGGATTCAGCTTTCGAAGCGGCAGCATGTATTGGTTGCGGAGCTTGCGTAGCTACTTGTAAAAATGCGTCTGCGATGTTGTTTGTATCTGCTAAGATTTCGCAATTAGCACAATTGCCACAAGGACAGCCTGAAAGATACAGACGTGTTCAGAGTATGGTGGCGCAAATGGATGCAGAGGGTTTTGGTAACTGTACTAATACAGGCGCATGTGAAGCGGAATGCCCTAAAGGAATTTCGTTAGAGAACATTGCACGTATGAATAGAGACTTTTATTCAGCAAAATTTGTATCTGAGGAAGATATTTAATAAATTTATACAACGAGACAAGGTTATTACACACAAAACGCCGGCTAATTTAGCCGGCGTTTTGTGTGTAAAGGAAATTCGAAAATTTAGAGTATAATCGAAAACGTAGTAAATGAAATTAATTTTTATCCTTTGAGTCCTTACCGGTTTTTGTTGTAATTATAATAACACCGTCTTTCCCTGCATCTCCGTATAATGCAATAGCATCAGAACTTTTCAGGATACTAATGGTCTCTATGTCTTGAGTTTTTACTAGTCCAGCCTTTTCTGTTTCCATCTTTTTCCCATCTACTACATAAAGCATGTTCTTTGAAAGATTGGCAGTCGCAGAGCCGATAGTTTGGCCTTTTATATTCTCCCTAATTAAGATTTGGTCTTTAAGAAGGCCGGTTTTGTTGCTTCCCATGTCTAAGGTAAAACTGATTGGAATGTTATATTTTACCCTTACAATTTTACCTCCAGCTACACCAGGAATCCATTTAATACTGTTTTTTATCACTCTCATTGCTTCTTCATCCGTTCCCCACCCAAGCTTTCTGTCTACTTTAATATTGGTAAGCGAACCGTCTTTCTCAACAATAAATGAAAGTAAAACTTTTCCCTGTACTTTATTATTCTGTGCTTCCTGAGGATATTTAACAGTTCTTTGAACATACTGGTAGAATTTCTCTATGCCTCCTGGGTAACTTGGGTTTTTTTCAAGAGTAGTAAAATCATACACTTTATCATCATCTGATGCAGTTCCGGTTATTACTACCTGAGATAAATTTCCGGTTCTTACTGTTTTGTCGCCCGCAAATGCAGATACTACCACTTCAGATAAGCTATTATAACCTTCAATAGCCGCTATGTTTTCATTTAAAACAGTAGATTTTGCTCCTTGCAATGTGAAGCTTGCAATAAAAGTGTATTTACCATTGGACACGTTTTTAAAATTCTTATAACTTAAAATCCTGGTAATAACCTCAGCATCAACTCCGGAACCCAATGTTTTGGAAGCTAAGGCCAAACCTTCTATTTCTCCATTTTCTATGGCAAATTTAACCTGGCATTTTCCTTGCATTTCGTTTTGCAGAGCTTGGGCAGGATATCTTAAATTCATTTGCATGTACTTGTAAAAGTCTTCCCAATCTGCAATAGTTTCTGCAACTGCAGGAATAATTGTGGAGGTCTGAATAGATTTGAAGCTTGTTTTTGGCATTACAATTTCCTTTACAGGCATAATGATAACATCTGTAATTGTTTCTTTGGCCAAAGAAAGAGGCTCTTCAAGAGGAATCTGATCTGCTATTTGTAGAATCTGTTCATTACTACGCACGGTGGCCGAAGACAATACAAGAGTGAGTGCGAAAAGGGGTACAAAAAGGCCATACTTCAGTACGGCCGTTTTTGCGGAGCGTTGTTTGTGTAACATAAAAATTCTTCTTTTAATTAGAGATTTATTGTAGAAACTATTTGTAAGGCTATTGGGGCTTATGCCAAAGGCACTGCTCAATAGTAATAAAGCATACTCTTCCTTGTCTCCCTGAAATCTGGCAGCTTCTTCATCAGCAAGATACTCATGGATGTTTTTTATAGTGTTTTTATAGAAATAAATAATAGGATTAAACCAGGTAATGGCTCCGAGTATTTCAAAAAATAGAACGTCTAAAGTATGCAGCTGGCGTACGTGGATTTCCTCGTGTCTGTCAATTGTATTACTATTTGGTAATTCGTTGTCCACCACTTTGTACTTGAAAAAGGAAAAGGCCAGACCGGATTTTTTTTGCTTTAGGGCCAATCTTATCGACAATAGCTGATAAATGAATTTAGTAATAAAAAATAAAACACCAGCTATATAGATCAGTACGACGAAATTTCCTAAACTAAAGCTTGTAGGGGTCTCTGGTGTCACCGCTATCTGAGTTACAAGTTGGTTTAATTGATCAACACCCACATATACTGGCTGGACAACCTGTTGCTGCGTAAACCACTCAAACCTTATGAAAGGGATGATAAGTGAGAATACGCCAGCAGATACTAAGTAAATCCGGTTTAGAATAAAATAAGTTTCTTTATCTAACAATAACTTATAAAAGCCATAAAATATAACCAGGTATATATTGACTTGCAGGATATAATGTGCCCAACTCATCTCGGTCTGTTTTTAATTTTGTTAATCATTTTAAGAATTTCATCTACATCGCTGAGATCGAGTTTTTCTTCTTTAACAAAGAATGAAAACATACTCTCAACTGAATTTTCAAAATAGCCACCAAGTAATTTTTCTGTAGCATGACGTTTGTAGTCTTCCTTGCTGATCAATGGATAATATTCATGAGCTTTCCCGAATGCTTCGTGGCCGATGAATCCTTTTACTTCGAGAATACGAATAATGGTAGATACAGTATTGTATGCTGGCTTTGGTTCAGGTAGGAAGTCCATTACATCCTTAACGAATCCTTTTTCTATCTGCCATACAATTTGCATGATCTGCTCTTCTGCTTTTGTTAAGTCTTTAATTTCCATGTTTTAAGTTTAGGTTTTTAATTCTTTGAAAGTCAAAATAATGCGCATTATTTTTCTATAACTAAGAACTTAGTATAAACTTAAAACTAAAATATTAGTTTTCAAAATATTTTATTATAAATTTTTATTCAGATGGTATTTTTACCAAATTGATGTATAAAAGAAAAGGCGGATGTAAATCCGCCATTCCTTAACTATTAAACTAAAACTAAACTTATTATTTCATGCTTTTTCTAGCCACAATGAAGTAACCTAATATGAAAAATATAGCAGCATATACAAGGCTGCTGTATATTTCCTGTGTGAAGAATACCTGCGGTTCTTTGCCCTTTGTCGCAGTTAATACCATGGCAGGATGACTATAAGGTATTAAATAAGCATATTCCCAGCCTTTAGTTGCTGTAATTATGCCTGCTATAATCCCAATGAAACCTATACCCATAGGTTTTAAAAAATCACTCCATATTAAACTGGCGATAAATTGCAGTGAGAGAATACCAAGTGAGGATAGAAACAATTTTAAATATACTTTTGAAAGTAATCCCAGAGGATTAACTTCATTGAAGTTATAGCCTTTGACCAGCAGATGTAATAGATTCCCGGAAAGGTAGGTCAGCAGAACAAATAGCGATAAACAAATAAATATCAGCAAAACTGCATAAAGGTACTTTGCTGCATATATAGAGAATTTATTTAAAGGTTGCGCAAACAAGGTTTTCCAGGTGTCATTCTTATGTTCTATATTATTCACTGAAAAGGCCATAAAAATAACATAGAATGGCAAGATCAGCATACCCATGACGCTTAGTGCTGAGCCGCTGTACATCATCCACAAGGCCTCTGCAGGGTAGTGAACTTTAGACATCCTTGCCGACTGGCTGAAAAAGCCGAAAGCAATCAATGAACAAATCAATAACGGGAGTAAAATAGCGGCCCAAAAGGCTAGTGTTTTTCTGGATTTGTAAAACTCAGATTTAAGGGATATCAATAGAGCGTGCATATTAATTGTTTTTTGTAATGTCCAGGAATAGATGTTCAAGGTCCTTTCTAACCTGATATATGCTTGAGACGGTAAAACCATTTTGAACCAGAAGCGTATTTATTTTGCCACTTTCTTCAGCCGATTTATACATTAAGCTTATTTTCTTTTCTTCAATTGTATTGACCTCAAAGCCATTTGATTTTAGGAATTCCGATGCCCGGTCAATATCTGATACCTCAATTTCTATGGTTGGTTTGCTTAGGTCATGGAGTTCTGTAATTGTTCCCTGAAATAGCAGCTTGCCTTTGTTGATAATCCCAACATGGGTGGCGATTCTTTCAATTTCACTCAGCAGGTGACTGGAAACAAGGATGGTCTTGCCGTGTTTGCTGGCCAATTCAATCATCAAATTACGAATTTCTATAATTCCATTTGGGTCAAGGCCATTAGTCGGCTCATCAAGCAGTAACAATTCAGGATCAGATAGTAAAGCCAGGCTGATACCAAGGCGCTGCTTCATTCCAAGAGAATACTTCCCTGCTTTTTTATCTGCAGCTTCTGTAAGGCCTACCAAAGCTAGCATTTCATCAGCCTTTCTTTTGTTAATACTCAACAAAATGCACCTGTTTATCAGGTTTTCTTTTCCGGATAAATGGGCATAAATAGCAGGTTGTTCCACCAGGGCTCCAAGTCTTTTCAGGCTTTTAATTCGGTTGCTGTTGATTTCTTTTCCAAACAGGTAGACTGTATCCTTCTGTGATTTTAACAGATTTAAAAGAATTTTAATGGATGTTGTTTTTCCTGCACCGTTAGGTCCAAGAAATCCATATATACTTCCTTTTTGAACTTTTAACGACAGATTGTCGACGACCTTCTGCTGACCAAAATAGTGGTTCAGTCCACGCGTTTCAATTACCAGTTCGCTCATTTATTATTTAGAAAAAGGATTACTTACTTTTATAATATTTGTGTTTGATGCTGAAGACTTTACAGTCATTTCTTCGTTCTGGCTATTGTTGCTATTTTTTGCCAGTGTTAACAGCATCATAACGAATACTGGTACTAAAAGAAGTAGAAATGGCGATACGTTTGTTAACTTTTTCATAGTTGTTTCGTTTTTCGAGTGTTTTAATACTGTTTGTGCTCTCTTAAGAGCTTGTTACACTCGGTTTGATGAAACAAATAGAATAATAAATTAAAGGCTATTAAAATGTTTTAGACCAAGTTCAAATAATTCTAGATAAACGCCTTAAAAGCATAGTTTTGTGATTAATTGGTTTATTTGGGGATTTGGTAGAAAAAAAAAGGCTGTTCGTCGAAACGAATTAACTAAAACGGTTAGATTCCGTTATTTTCGACCACTGGAATCTTTGTCAACAGGCATCTAATGAAGAGTAAAAAATCTTTTATAATACACTTGGTTTTTTGGTTAGCAACGCTTATTGTTCCAATAATAGGGGCTATTAATAGTGATTTAGGGTCGTACGATATCACCGTAAAATATGGATATTTTGCGATCATTAATTTGTCCATTTTTTATATTAACTACACGCTGCTGATTCCTCTACTGATTCAGCAGAAAAAAAGATATGGTCTTTATATGCTTGCTATAGTATTGGTAATTGTGATTATGGCGATTATCAAGACATTTTTAGCCGCTGTATATAGCAATATTATATTGTCGCATCATGTGATAGCCTCAAATGTCCCATTTTACGAAGAGTTAGGGACATTTGCTGTTCAGGCTATATTTACTTCCGGATTTTTTATTGTAGTAAGTGCTTTGCTTAAGTTTGCAATAGACTGGGTAGGAAATGAAAAAATTCAAAAGAACCTCGTTAGTGAGAAAAGAGAAATGGAGCTACAATTTCTAAAATCTCAACTGAACCCACATTTTTTGTTTAATTCGTTAAATAACATTTATTCCCTTGCTTATCAAAAATCAGATAAAACAGCTGACGCAATATTAAAACTTTCGGAAATCATGCGGTATATGATCTATGAAAGTAACGACAGCTGGGTCGCACTGAGCAAAGAAATAGATTACGTCCAGAGTTTTATTGAACTGCAGAAACTTAGATTTAAAGATGGGGCCGCTGTAGAGATGACTTTACAGGGGGAAATTGATGACCAGCATATAGTTCCACTTATTCTGATTTCATTCGTAGAAAATGCGTTTAAACATGGGATAGCCAACGATCCACAGAACCCAATTAAGATCAATATTATCGCTAATCAAAAAATCCTTCATTTCAGTATTACTAATAAAAAGAACACCTATAATAAAGATGAAATGGGAGGTGTTGGATTAAATAATGTCGAACGGAGATTACAGTTACTTTATCCGGACAGGTATAAATTAAATATTGTAAATTCGGCTACCCATTACACCAGTGAGTTAATGCTTGACATATGATAAAGTTAAAATGTATTGCGGTAGATGATGAGCCGCTGGCACTCGATATTATAGAAGATTATGTTTCTAAGGTGCCTTTTTTAGAATTGGTAAAAAGAACTGAAAATGCTATTGAAGCTCTACAAATGGTGCAAGCAGGGGGTATAGACCTTGTTTTTCTTGATATTCAGATGCCCGAGCTCACAGGAATCCAATTCCTTAAAATAGCCAATGGGAAAGCAAATTACATCCTCACAACAGCGTATTCTCAATACGCGCTTGAAAGTTATGATCTTAATGTGTCAGATTATCTATTAAAACCGATTGCGTTTGACCGATTCTATAAAGCAGTTGAAAAAGTACATAATCAGACGAAGCCCGCTGAACCAATTTCTCCTCCTCAGCCCCTTCTGACATCAGCCCCTTTTTCCACAACGGCAAATCCAATCCAGGATTTTATATTTGTCAAAACTGAACATAAAATTCAAAAGATTGAGCTTGATGACATACTTTATATAGAAGGTTTAAAGGATTACATCTCTATATATACGAAATCAGAACGCATCATTACACTTCAGAATATGAAGAAGATGGAAGAAACATTACCACAGGGTCAATTTATCAGAGTGCATAAATCCTATATTATTTCCCTTGATAAAATAGAGAGCATTGAGCGTAGCAGGATCTCAATATGTTGTAAAGTAATACCAATAGGTGATACCTACAGAGACGAATTCTTTAAGCGTATTGACAATAAGAATATTTAGTGTAGTTCCGTTAAAGATTTATTCAGCTTAGTTCTTATTGCATTTTCAGCGTCCATCGTGACTTCTTCAGGTTTTTTTCCTGCAGGCTCTAAAGGTTCTAAAACAGTCCAGCGGAGTCTTTCTCCAAAGCTTAAGGGGTAACTGCCATATTGCACTAGTTTCCATGAGTTTTCTATTGCTATCGGGACTATCAATGCATCAGGTACCACTTTTAAAAGTGTCGCGATACCACCTACCTGGAAAGGCTTTAGTTTTCCATCTTTAGATCTTGTACCTTCCGGGAATATCATCGTTGACCATGTGTTCTCTTTCATTCTCCTACCAAGCTTTATGATTTCTGATACAGCCTGTTTGCTGTCCTTGCGATCTATGTTTGCCCCGCCACCATATTTGAGATTGAATGAAATGGAAGGGATTCCCTTAGTCAGCTCTATTTTAGAAATGAATTTAACATGGTGTTTTCTCAGAAACCAAATAAGTGCAGGTATATCATACATGCTTTGATGGTTGGCTATAAAAATTATGGAACGGTTCGTTGGAATGTCAAATTTGTTATCAAAAGATATTGAGGAGCCCAAAAAAAGGTCACAATAAGTTAGGAAGAAATTGAGTATATCCACAGAAACCTTATGTGCTTTATATCCAAAAAGCTTATAACATACCCATTGAATAGGCTGGAAGATGACCAGGGTAAGGAAGAAAAGAAGATAAAAAAGAGGGCTAAATATGTAGCCTAAAAACTTGTTCATAATTGATCAGTAAAAGCCTTTACAATATTAAGGTATTTTTGAATTACAAAGCTCCCTGAAGCAATAGAATTTTCGCTTTGAGAATTGCAGCTACACTCATACTATCTGTTATTTGTCCATTCATAACCATTTGATAGGCTTCTTCAAAAGATACCTTCCGCACTATGAGCTGTTCTGTTTCTTCGGGTTCTGCGATCCCTTCTTTCAATCCTTTAGCGATATAAATAATCGCGAGTTCATTGCTTACAGAATTTGACAGGTGCATTCTCTGGATCTCAGTCCATTCAGTGGCTGTAAGACCTGTCTCTTCCAGGAGTTCCCTTTTGGCACTTTCCAGTGGTTCCTTGTTTAAGGGACCTCCACCTTCGGGAATCTCCCAGCTGTATGCCTTTAAAGGAAACCTGTACTGGCCGATCAGCCATGTATTCAGGTCATCGTCCAGGGGTAAAATTCCAATTGCATAATTTTTAAAATGGACCTCCCCATAAATGCCTTTCCCTCCGGAAGGATTGATAACCTGATGTTCAGTTAGCCCTATCCAGTTGTTTTCATAAATTTTATGGCTTTCTATAGTGATCCAGGGGTTGATATCTTCCATAACGACCAATATACAAATTCTGTTTTCAAATTTATCAGGGCTTTGTTGCCGGGGGTGGGATAGGTTTTGTTTTACTTACCTTCGTAAATCTGTAGTTGAGGCTTAGCGTCACATTACTGGTGTTGCTTGTGTAAAAGTTTTCCGATCGGAAGTTGATTCCCTCGTTGATAGAAGAATTGCTGCTCCTGCCGAATGGATCGCTTATGCTGATTCGCGCATTCAGTTTATTTTTAAGAAACACCTTTCTAGCGCCCATCCAAGTGGTAATGGAGCCTTTGTTTCTACCCTGAGCGGAAATATTATTATAATAATTTACATTTCCCTCAAATGCTGTTTTGAAAGGTAATTCCATCGATAAACCAATGCGTCCGCGAAGATTTTTGCCTTTTCTGTTTAGGGCACTGTTTCGGTCAGATTTATAGGCTGCCTGGCTAAAACTAAAATTGGCATTCGTAGAGATGGTCTTGTGCGGACGGTAATTGCCGATAAGGAATAAACTATATTCGGTATTGGAACCGACATTGTCAAAGGTTGTTTCTGAAACCCCTGTCTGGTCGACAAACCGATACCTTTCTATTACCGCTTTTCGGGTAGAGTATGCCAACTTTGGAATAAACGACCATAGCTTGCCATAGACATTAAAGCTGATGTCCATTTGGTGGGTCAACTCAGGTAGTAGGTTTGGGTTGCCATAGTTGATATTGAGCGGATCTGTATTGTTTACCTGCGGATTCAACGAGTTTTCCCTTGGCCTGTTTACGCGAACACTATAAGAAGCGCCAATGTTGTACCTTTTCCTAAAATTTCTGTTAATTGAAAAACTTGGAAACAGGCTAACATAAGGGTCTATGGTATAGCTTTCTCCCGAAGACAAGTCAAAATCAACCTTCGTTAATTCAGCTCTTAAACCTGCCTTGGCTCCCCAGTTTTTGCCTCTTAAATTATAAGTTGCATACCCTGCAAAAATGTCTTCTTTGTATAAAAATTGATTACTTAGGTTTTCATTAACTACATACTGACCTGTGTTAAAATCAAAGCTTTGAATCAATTGATCATTATTGTTGTTACGGAAATTGTACATCAAACCAAGCTCAATATGATCTCTTTTTTTGAACACCGGCCGGTCATAGTCCAATTTAAAACTCAGTCCGTTGTTGGTGATGCCATTTCTATTTTCCTGCAACCTCGAACTCCGGTTTGCGGGTGTATAGGTCGTGTTTTGTAACCTGCCGTTAAAATTATTATTGTCATTGTATGTAATTCCTGCTGATAATTTTCCGCCGGTAGTATCGGTCTGGATGTCATAGTCAGCGTCAAAAACGAAGGTATGGCCTGTCCGTTCCCCGGTTGTATTCTGATTTCTCAAACTACTCTCAATAAGGTCTTCATCCAAATAGTGATTGTATGCTCCGGATTTATTGTTGTTTACGTTGTTGTTGTAGTTTGTGGATACATGCAGATTTTGCTTCTTCGTAATATCCCAATCAAAATTTACTCTGTAATTGCCACCATCACCTGAGTCGCGGTTGTCATTAAAATTATTATAGTAAAAAGTAGTGTCTGAAAAGAAGTTTTCCCGGTAATTCTCATTTGTATTCTTTCGGATGTTATAACGGTAGGAGGCCCCTCCATTAATGGAATAAGTCTTGCTTTTATAGGATGCATTTGTGTTGACGCTGGTGTTACCTTCCAATCCAACAGAAGCTCCGGCATTTCCTCCAAGACCAATTTTGAAATTCTTTTTCATCACGATGTTGATGATACCTTCGCCATCACCGGAATATTTTGCCGGAGGGTTGGTCATGACCTCAATTTTTTCAATGGCATCCGAAGGCAAGACACTTAGCAGATCGGCAATGTTTGAGGTCATGTAATCCGAAGGCTTTCCGTCTATGAAGATCCGTGTATTTCTTTTTCCGGAAATTGAAGCATTCCCATCCAGGTCTACTTCCACCATTGGTACATTTTTTAAGATATCAGAGGCAGTGCTCCCTTCAGATTGGATAGACGACTCCACATTGTAAGTCATCATATCCGCTGCATACTGAATCAGGGGCTTTTCGGCATTTATGGTTATTTCATTTAAGCTGGTTTGATCTGCAACTAATTTTAAGGTACCGAGCCTTTTCTCATATTCTTTTTCTGTAAGAATGATATCGTTTATAACCAAAGGGCTAAAGCCGACGTAGCTGACTTTTAATGAATAGCTTCCATGCTTTAATGAACTGATCTTAAACAAGCCATTTTCATCAGTGGGCACCGTTATCAATGGCTGCTGTGTTCCTGTAATGTAAAGTGAAACTACAGCTGCCGGCACAGGGAGAGCTCCTATCTGCTCTACTATTTTCCCTGATATTATACCTTTGTCGGCCGCATACGTATGCAGAGTAATCAATACTAGACAGGATACAATGATCAAGCGTTTCATATGTGAGGCTTAGAATGACTCTTCGTCAGAGCGCATTTCCTGATCTAGCTTTTTGCTCTTCTTAAAATTGAAATCATTTTTACCAAAGCGATAAGAGAAGGTCAGATTGGCCATAGTACCCTGCATTCTTCTCCTGAAATCGATAATGGTATTATTTGCTTCAGTCGTCATGCTCCATTGGCGTGTATTAAACACATCTCTTACATTAAGACTTAGCGATGATTTCTTGTTTTTAAAGTCATATTTTGCTCCGGCATCAACAGCATACATCGCATTTCTTTTTCCTTGAGCCATCACCTCTGGTGCACGGTAATCACCTTTTAATTGCATAGTAATGTTGTATGGAAGTACAAAGTTGTTGGTCAAATTTGCATTCCAGCTAAAACCGGAATTTTCCAATATGCCATAAGAAGGCACGCCTTTAATTTTGCTTTGATATAAATTTACATTCGCGGTAAAATTCCAGGCCTTGCTCACATCTACCCGGCCTATAAATTCCATTCCGCTGTTGAGCTGACTTGTTAAATTCTGAGGAGTACTAATGGTAATCCCATTTTCGTCGGGATCTGTTCGTACACGCTGTATTACATCATTTGTCTGACGCACATAGACACTTGAAGTAAAAGTTATTTTAGACCAGAATTTCATATAACTCAGCTCAAAAGCATGAACATCTTCCGGTTTCAGATTCGGATTTCCCTGACGGTAGTTTAACGGGTCTGACACATCTAAGAAAGGGTTGGTATCCCAGCCTCGTGGTCTGTTTACACGTCTGCTATAGTTTAACTGTACTTGTTGCTCTCCCTTAAATTTTTGCGTTAAAAACATACTAGGATACAATCTGGTGTATTCTACTTTACCTGGGCTATATTGTAAGCCTGACGACGTATACATGCCGAGACGCGTATCCAAAGTGGCATCTTCTGCCCTTAGTCCAAATTGATATCCAAAGTCTTTTACCTGATTCTGATAATTTACATATAATGCATGAACCTGATCTTTACTGTTGAACTCATTGGTAAGTGAGTAATTCACCTCATATTCACCAGTAATGTTGTTGAATCGGTCTGAGTAAGTATTATTCTCGGCAAATTTAATCTGACTGCGGTATCCGGCTTCAATTTTTCCGGCTTTACCTACAGGCAATGTATAATCTGTTTGTATATTGTAATTCCTGTTAAGCCCATTTCCATCGTTGCGCTGAATATCAGGGAGAGTTCCCACAGCATTGCCACCTATGTTATAAATATTAGTGTTATAAATCTGATAATTGTCGTTTGTCCCCTCAGAGAAACTGAAATTAAAGGTGAGCTCTTCCTTGGGCTTATTGAATTTTTGTGTAAAATCCAGGTTCAAATCATAACTGCCGCCAGAACCCAGGTTTGAGTTATCACGATTGCTAAGCTCTAAAGGGGAATTTTGTTTGTTAAATTTGTCAATCTTCAGGAATTCATTTCTGTCATTGTCTCTATTGTTAAACCCCGCGGTAAAGCTCAATATGCTTTTATCAGTTACATAATAGTCTATCCCTGCTTTTACATTATGCCCTTTTTCCAGAGATTTTGAGTCCGTATTTTGATTTGCGTATGCAGTAGCAAAAGCACTGTTTAAATAGGTGATGTTGTTGTATCCTCCACCTAATCTATTTCCATATCTATAGCTGTAATTTCCGTAGATATTTATCTTTTTGTTCTGGAAACTCAAATTAGTGCTTGCATTGTAGTTATTTTGATTGCCACCGGTTAAGGCAACAGAACCATTAAACCCTAATTTTTTATTCTTTTTAAGGACAATATTAATGATGCCCGATTGTCCTTCTGCGTCATATTTTGCTGAGGGGTTGGTGATCAACTCAACACTTTCAATTGAACTTGCAGGCAGGGACTGAAGAATCTGGGCGACATTTCCTCCAGCAATTAAGGAAGGCTTTCCATCTATAAGTACCTTTACCCCGGTTGAACCGCGCAAGCTCACATTGCCATCTATATCTGTCTGAACTGACGGCACATTTTGAAGTAGGTCTGATGCAGATCCGCCTTCGCTCACCAAACTTTGATCTACTGAGAAAACTTTTTTATCTATGCCCAGTTGCATTGAGCTTTTTTGTGCCGTAATTGCTACTTCATTTAACACTGTTCCTTTGGCTGTCTTCATTTTGATTGTGCCAAGGTTAATCGTCTTAGCAGCATCAGAAATAGATATGGAGTCCCTTACCATAGTTTGATAACCTACATAGCTTATTTTAAAAGTAAATACGCCATTAGGTATCCCTGCTATTACCAAATTGCCTTCTGCGTCAGTTTGAGCTCCTTTTACCACTGCTTTTGTTTTTGTGTTGATGACAATGGCTGTTGCATAAGGCACACTTTCATTATTTTGTGCGTCAATTACTTTGGCAGTAATTTTACCATCTCCTGTAGTTTGTGCATTAAGTTTTACAGAAACAATACAAATAGCAATCGTTAAAAGCAGTACTTTGCACACATAATTCTTCATTGGGGATCTTTCTTTTTTCATCATTTATATAAGAGGGACAAAGAAACGGCGAGGAAGTTTAAAAAAATAGGGCGTAACTATTTTATTACAGCAATTATGATTAACTACAGTAATATTTTTGATAATGATGGTATAAGCTATTCTGCTTATAGGGATTTAATAGACAAACTTTTAAGTGAAGGCAAGACAACGGGCCCTGACGATTCGGAAGCAATGCTTCATTATACGAAGATGAATATACAGCGGATGAGCAGAGTAGATAAAACGCTTGAATTACAAGAATCACTTATCAATGTCCTTACTGATGTCAAAAATAAGCACCTTTTTTTAGTCGTAACTGAAGGCTGGTGTGGTGATGCAGCACAAATTGTCCCTGTTTTTAATAAGATCGTTATTGATTTCTCTGATAAATTTGATCTGAGGTTTGTTTTAAGAGATAAAAATTTGCCATTGATAGATGCCCATCTCACAAATGGTGGCAGGGCAATTCCTGTACTCCTGATCTTAAATGAAGAAGGTGCGCTATTAGACAGTTGGGGACCCAGACCTGCCGTGCTTCAGGAGCTATTGGCTCAATGGAAAAAGGAAACGACTGACATGATGGAGATTGCAGAAAAGCTTCATGGTTGGTACGCTAAAGATAAAACCTATACCACTCAACGAGAATTGACAAAGCTATTAAGGAAATTGAAATAGGCTCCCGTAAACTAATCAACAGAAACGGTCAAGCCTTCCTGTTGCAGAATTTTACGATAAACTTCCATTTCAGTAAATGAACCTTCCAAAACAGCACATTTGCCTTTGTTGTGTACCTCCCATGCAATTTTTTCGGCCTGATGTTCTGAATAGTCAAGGTATTTCATCATACAGTGTATTACGTGGTCAAAAGTATTTACATCATCATTCCAAAGTATTAAGCGATGAACCGTTTTTAATGAGGTAAGGATTTCTTCCAATGTAAATGTTTCTTCTTTAGTTTCTGTAGACATAGTGCAAAAATAAGCTAATTTCAAAATAATGTTGTAGTTAAAGTTATTTTTGCTTAAAATTAATACAAACTCCAAATATGATGCAGCGTTCAAAGATTGCCGGTATCGGATATTATGTCCCTAAAAATATTTATACAAATAACGATCTGTCCCGTTTCATGGATACCAACGATGAATGGATACAGGAACGCACTGGGATTAAAGAACGAAGGTTTGCCGATCGTCTTGAAGAGACAACTACAACAATGGGGATTGAGGCAGCCAAAATTGCTATTGAACGTGCCGATATTACTGCTCAGGATGTGGATTTTATTATTTTTGCAACATTAAGCCCCGATTATTACTTTCCTGGCTGTGGAGTCCTGCTCCAAAGGGAAATGAAGATGAAAGAAATCGGAGCACTTGATATCAGGAACCAATGCTCTGGATTTGTATATGCTTTGTCTGTTGCTGATCAATTTATTAAAACCGGAATGTATAAGAACATCCTGGTGGTAGGAAGTGAGAAGCATTCCTTCGCTATGGATTTCGAAACCAGAAGCAGGAATGTATCTGTAATATTCGGAGATGGAGCAGGGGCTGTGGTCCTTCAGCCGACAAATAATGAAAACCAGGGTATTTTAAGTACACACCTGCATAGTGATGGTGCCGATGCAGAAATCCTCGCTATGTTTTATCCGGGATCAAACGCTAATAAATGGCTTAAAGACAAGCCTGGATATCCTGATCAGGAACTAGGAGGGTTGTTTTTAACCACAGAGCAGCTGGAAAGTGGTGCAGCTCTTCCTTACATGGATGGGCCGGCAGTATTTAAAAAGGCTGTCGTTAAGTTTCCGGAAGTTATAAAAGAAGCCTTAAATGCAAATAATTTAAAGCCCGAAGATATTGATCTCCTTGTACCACATCAGGCAAATTTGAGGATAAGCCAGTATGTGCAGCAGTTGTTGGGCCTGCCAGACGAAAAGGTCTTTAATAATATTCAAAAATATGGCAATACTACGGCCGCGTCCGTTCCTATAGCCTTATGTGAGGCCTGGGAAGCAGGAAAAGTTAAAGAAGGGGACCTGGTTTGTCTCGCCGCATTCGGATCAGGATTTACCTGGGCCAGTGCACTAATCAGATGGTAAAAAATCAGCTGCCTTTTGCAGATCTTGTCATTTGCTCAAAAGCATCCCACATCTCGTTAGGTATAGCTTCTAATCCATTGAACTGACCGGCACCCTGTAACCATTCACCGCCATCAATGGTGATGACCTCTCCATTGATATAACCCGCGAAATCGCTAATGAGAAATGCAGCGAGGTTTGCGAGTTCTTGATGATCACCCACACGTTTCAGAGGGACACGATTTTTAAAATCAAACTTTTCAGCAAGATCACCGGGCAGCAGCCTTTCCCAGGCACCTTTTGTTGGGAATGGTCCTGGTGCTATAGCATTTGTTCGGATACCATATTTGCCCCACTCTACGGCGAGTGACCGGGTCATTGCCAATACGCCGCCTTTGGCGCAGGCAGAAGGTACTACATAAGCTGATCCAGTGAAAGCATAAGTGGTCACAATGTTTAAAACACTTGCGGCCTGTTTTTCACTAATCCAGTGTTTGCCGAATGCAAGTGTACAGTTTACTGAGCCTTTCAAAACAATATCTATAACAGCGGAGAATGCATTGGCAGATAAACGTTCTGTAGGGGCGATGAAATTCCCTGCAGCGTTGTTGATCAGTCCATCAACTTTTCCGAAGACCTTTATGCTTTCTCTCAGAACATTTTCTACCTGTTCGTACTCTCTGACATCACAGGCTACGGCAAGTACTTTTCCGCCTGTTTCTTTCTCCATTTCTGTCGCAGTCTTTTGAAGCACATCAACCTTACGACTTGTAATCACTAAATTTGCACCCAACTTTAGGAAATAAGTACCCATTGCCTTTCCTAAGCCAGTTCCTCCACCAGTAATTACTATGGTTTTTCCTTTTAACGCATCATCTCTTAACATGGATTGATTGTACATAGCTATTTTTTTTGAAGGTTATCTATTATTGTTTTAAGGATACTTCTGGTAGAAGGGGACCACCACTGCTTAAGCATAATTTCCAGTGATGCACTTTGATCCGCGCCAGCAACCGAGATCAGGCTCTGTCTTATATTTAGCTTGCTCTGTTCCCATGTATTGCGCTCCATAGCCATATACTTTCTGATTTTCCGTTCTGCTGCGGTAAGTATGCTGGCCGGATTTACAATTTCGTCTATCAAACCAACCTGAAGAGCTTCTTCAGGACTAAACAGTTTTCCTTCAAGCAAGCTTCTTGAAGCATTAGCCTGCCCAATCCAGAATGAATACAACTGGAATATACTGTTAGGTACTATAATTCCTACAGGTACCTCATTTAATCCTATGATATACTTTCCTTCAGACATTATCCTGTAGTCGCATGCAAGCGCAATTACACATCCTCCGGCGGGGCTATGTCCATTTACAGCAGCAACGATGGGTTTTTTAAATGAGATAATATTTGCCACAAAATCTAAAAATAGATTCCAGAATGATTTTACCTCTTTTTCTCCGTAATTATAAAGTTCTATCAGGTCCAATCCCGCTGAAAAGAAATGTTCCTTCCCTGTGATGATTACACCTGCTATATTTTGATCAGTTGAAATATTTTTCAATATGTCATTCAATTCTGTAATCATCTCAGCATTGAGGGCATTAGATTTGCCTCTGTTAAGGGTAATAATAGCCAAATGATCCTTTACACTAACTTTAATTGTGTTCATCGTTATTCCTTATTTAACTTCGTATGTATACACAGATCTGGCTAGATTTCCAGCCATATCTATCCCTTCAACAACAACACGGTAGTTTCCTGCTTCGTTTGAATTGTAAAAGCTGAACTGGCCTTTACCGCCTTCATTGGTTGAAATATGTGGAGCCCAATAGATCGTAGTCCTTGAATCAGTTGCACTATTTGGAACGTCGTATTTAGGTGAATAGAATTGACGGGGAACAGAATAGCCTTTAGGAGAGTAAGAGATGATACCAGGAACAAATGTAGACGCACTGGAGAACCCGCCACCTCTCTTCGTAGTAATAACCAATACGCCACCTCCACCGTTCGAACCATAAATAGCGGTATTGCCTATCGATTTAAGAACCTCGACACCTTCAATATCAGTGACATTGATGTTGTCAAGAGTTTCAGGTTCTATTTGCATGCCATCTAATGTAATGTGCATAGGTGTATTTCCATTTCTCATAAGGTAAGGTATTCCATTTCTGAAAATCAGCCCCGCTACCCTTCCTATCAGGCACTGAGAGATTGTGGTACAATTCTGAAGTTGCTCGGCAGTTATCACCGCATCTGCGTTTCTGCTGAGGTTAGAAGAGTTCTTAATTACATCTTTCTTCTCTACAATGCTCACTTCTTTCAAAGTGATGGTCTTCTCTAATAAACCACGTTTGGTCAGTTCATCAAAAAAGCTACTGCTTTTTCTTAAATAGCCCGATAGTGCTTCATTTACATTGATTTCAATATCACCATTGTTCTTGCTTTTTGTAATAATTTGACCATCAGTTACATCAAGCTTTATGTCTACATGTTTTTTGTCTTTAGCGTTTCGGGCCTGTACAATAAACTTGGTGCTGTCGTTGAAACTCATCGGTTCAAAACTAAAGTGACCCTGCTCATCTGTCAATGTGTCGGTTGCAAAAAAACCGCCGGATGATGAAAACAACGATATTTTGCCTTTAGGCACTGGTTTTCCTCCATAAGTAGTAAGGATGCCGCTAATTTTTAATGCCTTTTCAGGCTGGTATCTGATTATTGGGGCGAGGTCATTGATCACATTTTTCCAGATAAACCTTCTCCAACCCTGAGTTAGTAAAAGATTGTCCAGGTCTTGCAGTGTTTTTGAGTCCGAATTCAGGAAGTAGTAATTTGGCTTTTCTACGTATCCAACGATATCTGATGTCAGTAAAAGTGAAGTGAAGATATTGGTTTCATTTTCTTCATCAGGTTTAACTGAGGCCGTGTTTGTAACAGAAACAGAAAAGCTCCCCTGTACAGGTTTGTCAGCAAAGGCGGCTTGAATATCAATGTCTACTTTTTCCTTTCTCTGATAGGTTGTCTTGGAAGATGATATACTGGTTTTTATATTATCGTTGGGGTTTTTTACAAAAATAAGCCTCTCACACAATGGTGTATTATTTGCTGAAAATAATGTGAGTTGGATGATTCCAGATGGTAAATCTTTTTTAGGGATGTTGGTGATAAAGATTTGTTTCGATGAAGACGTTTTGGAAACAAAATAAACATTTCCATTATGCTGGGCAACCAGTTTTAATTCCCCGGTACCAACCAGGTTTTCGCTTCGTAAAACCTTGGCGGTTAAATTATCAGAAGAATTGTTTGTTGTCAGGATATATCCGCTTTGGAGAGATTTAGGTAAGTTAATCGTTCTTTCTGAGCCATCTTTAAACTTGACCTTAGCTGTATACGTTTTGCCGGGTTGTGGGTTAAGGATTAAGCTACCTATGCCCAGATGCTGAGTGCCAAATGTATTGATTTCAGTACCGTCGTTATCCACAACCGTACCTGTGATGTCTTCACCAAGACCAGAAGCATTAGTTGCTTTAATGCCTATTTTATTTGGTAGATTTTCTACCAGATTTCCGCTTTCAGGAAAGAATTGGACATCAACAGCGGTTGAGGTAGCCTTTACAGGAATATTTTTAATGACCTTTTTGTTTTCCGGAAGAGAGATTGTCGTAACAATCTTGCCTGATTTATAAATTGAAGGTTGGGCATTCAGAAAACTAATGTTGATTTCTCCCTGCTCATTGGTTGTTGCTTTTCCTTTTGCCTGATTCCTGAAGTTTAGCTCTACTTCATAAGACACATCTTTTTGTACATAAGGACTACCTTCCTTGTCTGTAAACCTGATTTTTGCATCAACTTTTTCTGTTTGATTTTGCTTGCTAAAGCTGTAAGTAGCATTCGTAAAAACACTATTAGCCCAGGAATTGCCAATTTTTATTGTTTTATCGAAAAAGAACTCAGTGCCCATATTTCTCATCCATTGGGTATAAGCTCTTATCCTGTAGTTGCCTTCAGATAAAGAATCAGGCAGCTTAAAATCCCCCCAGGTCAGGCCCGCAATAACAGGAAGCCTTACTTGTTTTTTTAGCGAATCTTTTTCATTGATTAGGTCAACGTATAATATGCCGCTTAAGTCAGATGGTTTCGAAGTTTGCGCATTGATGATGTATGCTTTAAACCAGATGTCATCGCCGATAGCATAATAAGGTTTGTCTAAATGCAGGTATACTTTCTCCTGAGGATTCTTTTCATTGTAGACTTCCAGCTTTTTCAAAAGCGCACTAAAAGGATCATCGTCGGCAGTATAAGCGAGAATGGTAAAAAATACAAAAAAGGAGAAAACTGGTAACGCTATTCGAAGTTTCATGAGCAATAAGCATTAGCAAAAATAATGCCTCAATATAAGAATATTGAGGCATTAAATCAATTTAAAACTTAGTTACAAATCGTACTTAAAATTTGTTTTTCCACATCATACTTTCCACGGGTTTAGTGGTTTTATTGTTGTATTTTGCGTTGTTCTTTGTATTGTACATGGTTTGAATATCGCCCTCTACGGTGAAATAGATCAGCTGACCAATTGGCATACCGGCATAAATTCTTACAGGCTGAGCACAGGAGATCTCTAAGGTCCAGGTATTGCAAAATCCAACATCTCCTTTTCCTGCAGTTGCATGGATATCTATTCCTAATCTCCCTGTACTTGATTTCCCTTCTAAAAATGGAATATGTGCATGAGTTTCTGTATACTCTAGTGTAACGCCAAGGTATAATGTTCCCGGGTGTAAAACGTAACCTTCTTTCGGGATCTCAAAATGATCAATTTTATTGTGGGCTTTTGCGTCCAGGATCCTGTCTTTGTAAGTGGCCAGATACTTGCCCAAATGAACATCATATGAATTTGTGCCCAGGCATTCTGCTTTAAAAGGTTCAATAATTATTGTTCCTTTATCTATTTCTTCAAGAATTCGTTTGTCGGACAGTATCATTTCTCGTTAAATGTGAATGTTTTTGATTGGCTATGAAGCTTGCGATACTCACTTATCAGTATTCCCAATTGTAAGTTTTGCAACAATCTAGCATTTGGACGAAATTATGATTAATTTAAGATACTTTTGCATAGTTTTCTAAAATAGACATGCCCGTAGTTTTTAATAAAAAAATTGACGATGATACCATGCTGGCGGTATGGAAGATCGAAGAAACTGAAGAGCAGCTGATATCAGGTCTGCAGTTGAAACAGCATGAGCTGGATTTTATTTCTTCCTTAAACAACGGGAAGCGCCTATTGCATTGGCTAAGTACTAGAGTATTACTGCGGACAATGTTAAACACTTCTGAATATATCGACTGTAGGATGGATGAGCATGGTAAGCCTTATCTGCCAGATCTTGACTATCACATTTCATTAAGCCATTCTTATGATTATGCCTCAGTGATTATTGGTAAAGTCAAGAAAGTAGGTGTAGATATAGAATTGATTAAACATAAAATCAAGAGCATCAGACATAAATTTCTTTCAGATTCGGAACTGGCGCAGAAGCAAATAGGAGATAATATCAACGGACTTTATATCTGCTGGTGTGCAAAAGAGGCAATCTATAAATGGAATGGACGTAAAGGACTTGAGTTTAAAAAGGACATCCATATTAAACCATTCAAATTAAAAGATAGCGGTAGCTTAAGTGCTTTAGTAGACCTGCCTGAAGGAACACAGGAGCTTACAGTAAACTATTTTAAAACTAATGATGGCTACATGCTGGGCTATGTAGTCGGCTAAACAGGATTAGGTAATCCATTTGTTAAAATGAATAAAAGAGTTGAATTTATAGATTGGGGACTGACCGATTATCAGATTGCCTGGAACAACCAGGAAGAGATATTTAATCGTACAGTAGCTGTAAAAACACAAAATAGAACCAATAGTGCCCACTTGGATACGCCCAATTATCTTGTGTTTTGCGAGCATCCGCATGTCTATACGCTTGGTAAGAGTGGTCATCCTGAGAACCTGCTGCTGGACGAGAGTGAACTTAAAGCGAAAAATGCGACCTATTACAAGATCAACAGGGGAGGAGACATTACTTATCACGGTCCCGGACAGATTGTAGGCTACCCCATTCTGGATCTGGATAACTTTTTTACAGACATACATCTTTACCTGCGCACATTAGAAGAAGCGGTTATCCTTACTTTAAAAGATTATGGAATAGAATCTGGCAGATATCCCGGCTTTACCGGAGTGTGGCTGGATGCTGACAATGACAAAGCCCGCAAAATATGTGCTATGGGCGTAAGGTGCAGCAGGTGGGTTACCATGCATGGTTTTGCATTTAATGTTAACGCCGATCTGGATTATTTCAAGAACATTGTCCCTTGCGGGATCGATGATAAGGCAGTGACCTCCATGCAAAGCGAATTAGGATATGCTTTGGATATGAATGAGGTAAAAGAAAAATTGAAAAACCACATTGCGAGTCTTTTCCATATGGAGCTAGTTTGAGAAAATTAATCCCTTCACTATTTCATCTTTAATTTAAAAAATCTACATTTAGAAAAGGTTTCACTTAAAAAATTAAAATCTAAATCAATCTATGGAAAATCAACAATCTCAAGGCCAGCCATTTGGCCAACAACCTTTTGGCAATGCGCCAACTCCTCAGCCTAAAAATTGGTTGGTAGAATCAATTCTTGTTACTTTATTCTGCTGCCTTCCACTTGGAATAGTCGGTATAGTTAATGCTGCAAATGTAAATAGCAGGTATGGAGTTGGAGATTATGCTGGTGCTCAGGCCGCTTCGGACGCTGCAGGTAAGTATACAAAAATAGGCTTCTTCGTAGGTATAGGTGTAATCGTTTTATATATCCTATTTTTCGTAGTAATGGGTCTGGGAGGAGCAATGTTTAGCTCTTAAGTTTTGATAAAATTAAAATACATCTTGGGGTTAGTTGTGGTTATTGGCCTGGCCATTTTATATTACAAGTATGACCCTAAGATGTACGATTTTTTTCCTGAATGTCCATTTCACAAGTATACAGGGCTGGATTGTCCTGGGTGCGGCTCTCAAAGAGCTGTTCATGCATTGCTGCACGGCAATATTTTGCTAGCCTTGAATTACAATTCCTTACTGGTAATTAGTATTCCATTTCTGTTCATTCATCTGATCACAAAAATTATATCTTATTTGACACAAAAAGATTTCATTTGGAAAATTTGGTACAACCCAATTACTCCCAAAGTAATATTTGTTATAGTTATAGTTTTTTGGATTAGCCGTAACATTCCCTGCACTCCTTTTGATTATTTAGCAGCCTAAAGCTTTTTAAACCCCATGAAATCTACCACCATGCATTCTACGTAAATAGCATCATGAGATTTTCTATTTTATTTACATCATTATTCTTAATATTGGCCTGCAAAAAAGCAGAACTGAAAACTATGGATACAAAGGAAATTCCCACAAATGCTAATTCCGGCCAATTTAGCTATCTTGCTCTTGGCGATTCTTATACCATAGGTGAATCTGTCGAGCAATCAAAAAACTTTCCATATCAGTTGGTTGCACAGCTTAAAGCAAATGAGATTGCTGTCAAAAATCCTGTAATCATTGCAAAAACAGGATGGACTACAAGTGAACTGCAAACTGCAATTAAATCAGCCGCTTTAAAACAGCAGTTTGACATCGTAACGCTATTGATCGGAGTAAACAACCAATACAGAGAAGAGTCTAAGGAAACTTATCGAAAAGAGTTTAAAGAATTACTCCAAACCGCGATATGCTTCGCCGCTAAAGGCAGTTCCCGGGTTTTTGTAGTTTCAATACCCGACTGGGGGGTGACCCCTTTTGGTAAGCAGAGCGGAAGAGGTACAGAGAACATTGCAAATGAGATTGACGCGTTTAATGCCATCAATAAAGAAGAGACACTTAAAGCGGGAGTAAGCTATACTGACATCACACCTGCATCTAGACAGGCACTGAATGATCAGACATTAGTCGCCGCAGATGGACTCCATCCTTCCTCAAAAATGTATCTTGACTGGGCCCTGAATGTAGCCAAACCCATAATAAAAAGTGTGAAATAACTATTCTGCCACAGCAGTAATGTAATTATAGTCTTTTACTATCGTCTTCAGAAATTCCATTTGATTCATTCCTTCTGGTATAGTCAGAGACAGGTGATCTGCAATTTTTGCAGCCATCGAGTAGACAAGCTCAGGATTTCCAGTCTTATAATAAGTCGTGATCACTTCATGAATCAATTCCAGGTCACGGTCAGAGAGTTCGTGCGCATCATGAAATACAGCTGTATACTTCTCTTCTGTAGGATGGAAGGCGATGTGCTCAGAAGTTGTTCTTGGTACAGTTTTAATCACAGTAGTTCCGGCCACAATATCCCCAATCCTTTGTTTTTTTTCTGAAAGCGCAATACAGATCAACCCGCCTATCTGCGCAGTAAGCAGAAAATCTACCAGCCTGAATACCCAGCGGATAAAATATTGGCCTATACTTGCCTGCCCGCCATCCAAACTCACTACTCTGATCTTCATGAGCCTTTTCCCGATACATTGCCCATTCATAAAAACCTCACAAATAAGGTTGTAGAAAATGTAGGATGCCACATACAAGGAGATCACTACAATAAAAGCAATGTCCCCACTTGAGATCGTATTTGTCAGCAACGCTAAAAGTACAAATAAGATATATAGCCCGATAAAGCAAGCCAAATCTATCAATCTGGCGGCTATCCTTTCGCCTATGCCGGCAACAGGATAATCAATATCTACATGTTGGGAGGTATTTACCTTAACTGTTTCCATATAGGCTCAAATATAATATTGTTTAATTTATTCTTGTAAAATTGTTTTTTGTGGTATTTTAACAAAAAATTATACGCCTTAAAATCTATGAGAGAGTCTTTATTTGTAAAGCAGAATTCCGCTAAATGGAAATCTTACGAGCAAATGCAATCAGCAAGCCCCGATGAGCTGGCTGATCGATTCATAGATATCACAAATGACCTGGCCTACGCCAAAACCTTTTATCCTAAATCCAGGACTACAGCTTATCTCAACGGAATCGCTTCGGTACTCCATCAATCCATCTATAAAAACAAAAAAGCGGATAGCAACCTGTTTATCAATTTCTGGAAAACTGAATTGCCATCTTTATTTTATACCTACCGCAGACCTTTGTTGTATGCTTTCATATTCTTTGTAATATCCTCCTTAATAGGAGCGCTTTCTGCAAAATATGATGATTCTTTCATCCGTCTCATTCTTGGTGATGGTTATGTGAACATGACGAATGAGAATATTGCCAAAGGCGATCCCTTCGGGGTATATAAGCAAGACGGAGAGTTTTCTATGTTCCTGAAAATAGCCAGCAACAATATCTATGTTTCCTTAGTGATGTTCCTGAGCGGTATTTTTCTTTCTGTTGGCCCTGTCTTCTTTATTTTAAAAAACGGAATTATGCTCGGCTCATTTGAATATTACTTTTTTAGTAAAGGATTAGGTTTGGAATCTGTGTTGGTCATCTGGATTCATGGCACCCTGGAAATCCTAGCAATTATCATTGCAGGCGGTGCGGGACTAGTGCTTGGGCATGGCCTATTATTTCCAAAAACCTTTACAAGATTTCAGGCATTTCAGCAGAGTGCTAAAGACGCTACAAAAATAGCTTTAGGTATATTACCCATCATCGTCCTTGCAGCGATATTTGAAAGTTTCGTAACCAGACATACCGATATGCCGATATGGTTAAGCGTTTCCATTTTGGCGGGATCACTTTTATTTATGATATGGTATGTAATTATATATCCAAGACAAATTGTTAAACGCACTCAATAAAAAAAATGGCAGAAAAAGTAGAGTTCAAAAAGATCAGAGATTTCGGGGAAATCATTAATGATACCTTTTTATTTATAAAGCAGAATTTTAAACCGCTGATGAAGGTGTTTATCTACCTTTGCGGATTCTTTATCCTTGCAGCAATGCTGTCTGCGATTATGCAGCAAATCGGTTTGCAAAATGCAATCAGAAGTGGCATTGGTGCTGGTTCTGATGGCGATGCTGCCCTAACCAGGTTCGCACAGGTATTAACACTGGATTCCCTGATATTAATTGTTTTTTCAATGGCAAACTATACGGCGATCTACGTTACCGTCATTAGTTTTATTGCATTGTACGTTGAAAAAGGAAAAATTGCACCATCAGTGGAAGAGGTATGGGCCTATTTTAAGTATTATTTTTTCCGTGTTTTAGGAAGTAGTATTATCGTTGGTTTGTTTCTGATCTGTTGTTTTGTAGCATGTTTTGTCCCATTCGTCTATGTATTTCCGGCAATGTCCCTATTTTTCCCTATCATGATATTGGAAAATGCAGATTTCGGGTATTCATTCAGCAGGTCGTTTAAGCTGCTAAAAGATCAATGGTGGGTAAGTGCGGGGACTATATTTGTACTGTGGATCATTACTTATGCGTCTATGTCTTTTGCCTCATTGCCTGCCATCATTCTTAGTATCTTTAGTGCTTTTACAGAAGGCGCAAACGGCATATCAAATACGGTAATCATTATATCTACTATTATCCGATACCTTTGCCAGATCTTTATGGTGCTGCCTGTCATCGGTATTTGTCTGTGCTATTATAACCTCAACGAACGTCAGGACAATACAGGTTTGCTTGAAAGGATTGATAAATTCGGAAAACCCAATGCGGACATTAATCCTATTCCTGAAGAATATTAATATGCGCTTTCTGCTTTCAGCTTTTCTATTATTTGTATCATTGCAGATCCGGGCAGTTGATAAACCAGGGACCTTGCCTTCACATCCGGCAGTGGTGAAAACAGATAGTAGTAAGGTTGCGCTCCGCAGCTTTGATGCAAAAAAGCTCAACAGCTTTAAAGCATCAAAAGATTTTCAATATGATGATGTGCCCCCTCAGCAGGAAAGTTTATGGGACAGATTCTGGAGATGGTTCTGGAGTTTAATCAGCCGGCTTTTTAGTAATATTCATTCGCTCTCAGGTAGTGGGAGCTTCATCAAATATTTGGCAATCACCGTTTTTTTTGCACTGGTAGTTTTTGCGGTAATCAAAATAATCGGCGCAGATCTGGCCATTTTTTCGAAAAAGTCTAAAGCCATCCAAATTCCATATTATGAAACTGACGATAATATTCATGAGATCAATTTCAATGAAGAAATCGATAAGGCCATATCCAGCGGGAATTACAGACTTGCAGTTCGCTTGCTTTACTTATTGTCGCTAAAACAACTTAATGATAAAAGTCTGATCCACTGGCTTCCGGAAAAAACAAACCAGACCTACCTCAGTGAGATAAAAGATGAAAACAACAGGATACAGTTCTCCACCCTTACCCGGCAGTTTGAGTACATTTGGTATGGTGAGTTCATGATCAGTAAAGATAATTTTACGCTTGTAAAAAACTCCTTTGAACAATTCAATTCTCAAATATCATGAAAGGACTGAGGAGATATCTGATTGTGAGTGCGATCCTGCTGGTCGCATATCTGGTCGCACAATATTATAAACCAAAGCCCACGGATTGGACACCTACCTATTTAAAAGAACATAAGATTCCTTTTGGAACTTTTATCCTTCATCAGCAGATCCGAAACATTTTTCCTAATGCACAATTAAAAATAGCCAATAAAAGAGCATACAATACACTTAAGGATAAAGCACATAAAAATGCCGTTTATCTGCTAATTGCCTCGAAAATAGATCTTGATAAACTTGATCTGCAGGAACTGATGAAGTTCATGTCTTCCGGTAACCATGTTTTTATCGCCTCATTTGATATCGCCAATATATTGAGTGATACTTTAAAATTGAAATCGACATCTTCATATAACTATGTCAACAAGAAAAGCGATGGAATTAATTTTACAAATCCACAGCTAAAATCGCGGAATGCTTATCATTTTAAGAAGGGATTAGGCGATCAGTATTTTAGTGAATTCGACACAGCCAGAGCAATCGTATTGGGTAAAAACGAGAGAGGAAATGCCAATTTTCTGAAGTACACTTTTGGTAGGGGTGCTTTGTATATTTTGCCAAATCCTCAATTGCTAACTAACTATAGCTTACTAATGCCTTCCGGGGCAGATTATGCCACTAAAGCATTATCGCATCTGCCTTCATCAGAAACACTGATTTGGGATGAATTTAATACCAAGCCGGATACCGGCGACACCTCGGTATTGCGCGTCATCTTTAGAAATGAACACCTGAGATGGGCATATTACCTTGCTTTAATCGGTTTGGTCATTTTTGTCATTTTTGAGATGAAACGCAGACAGCGCATCATACCTATCGTAGCGCCATTAAGTAACTCCTCTGTAGACTTCGTGAAAGTCGTAGGACAGGTATATTACCAGCAACGTGACAACAGGGATATAGCCAACAAAAAATCCAGCTATTTTCTGGAGCACATCAGGAGTACTTATCACTTTAAAACTGCTGAGCTGGATGAAGAACTTCAAGAAAAATTAAGTATAAGATCTGGTGTCAAAGCAGATACAATAAACCAGCTGTTTAAGCTCATCAAACAGATTAATGGCAGCCATAAGGTCGATGACCAATTGCTCATTGACTTTAATAAACTAACTGAACAATTTTATAAACAAGCCCAATAAATTATGGAAACGGAAATGTTTAACGAAAGAACCGATTTAACTCAATTAAATATAGCTGTAGAACAGATTAGAAAAAGTTTGGGCAGTATCATCATCGGCCAAAATGAAACCATTGATTTTTTAATTGCAGGACTACTGGCTGATGGTCATATCCTGCTGGAAGGCGTTCCAGGTGTAGCCAAAACACTCAGTGCCAAATTGGTCGCAAAAAGTATCGATGCCTCTTTTTCACGGATACAGTTTACACCTGATCTCATGCCTTCCGATGTATTAGGCACCTCTATATTCGACCCCAAGTCTTCCGCTTTTGAATATAAAAAGGGCCCTATTTTCGGGCATATCATATTGGTTGATGAGATCAATCGCGCACCAGCTAAAACGCAATCTGCGCTATTTGAGGTAATGGAGGAACGGCAAATTACTGTTGATGGACATACTTATCTGATGGATGAACCATTTATGGTGCTGGCGACACAAAACCCCATAGAACAGGAGGGTACCTACCGTTTACCTGAAGCTCAGCTGGATCGTTTTCTTTTTAAAATAGAAGTAAGATATCCAAGCCTGGAAGAAGAAATCCTTATCCTTCAGAACCAGCACCACCGAAAACTTGACGTTGAGATTGAAGCAGTAAAACCAGTGCTTAGTATTGATCAGATCAAATCCTGTCGTGCCATTATTAAAGCAATTCATGTAGAGCCTAAATTGATTGAGTATGCGGCGAAGGTTATTCATGAAACCAGAAATAATAAATCCCTTTACTTAGGGGCGTCTCCAAGAGCTTCTCTGGCATTGATCAACAGCGCCAAAGCAATAGCAGGAATGCAGGGACGGGATTTTATTACTCCTGAGGATATCATTAAAGTTGCTGCTCCCGTACTTGCCCATCGAATCATGCTCACACCTGATAAAGAGATGGAAGGACTTACAGCTGCCGATGTTGTTGCGCAGATTATTCAAAAAATTGAAATACCAAGGTAAACCTAAAGCAGTTGAAAAACCTTTTTAAAATATACTACAAAGATCTGTTTCTGGGCAAAAGGCTTTTTGTTGGAATTGGAATATGTGTTAGTCTTTTTCTTTTCACTTTCTTTTTGCCATGGCTTGGCGATCTGCCGTATATCGCTTTTTGTGCACTGATCGCATTGGTGACAGTAGACTTTTTATTGTTATACAACCATAAAAGAGGGGTTTTTCTTCGAAGGGATGTCCCCGAAAGATTGAGTAACGGGGATGAAAATGAACTCAATATATATGTAGAGAATTTTTACTCATTCGGTATTAATATCGGTGTGATTGATGAAATCCCATTTCAGTTTCAGAAGCGGAACCTATGGTTTAAAGCCACTCTGAATGCTAAAACCCATAAAACCATCAATTATACATTAAGACCTACCAAGCGTGGGGAATATGTATTCGGTATGGTCAGGTTATATGTACAGTCTCCGTTGGGGCTGATTACGCGAAGGTTTAATTTTGAAACGGATAAAACAGTGCCGGTTTACCCTTCATTCCTACAGCTGCGTAAATATGAACTTATGGCCATATCCAACAGGCTGAGTGAGGTAGGCATAAAAAAGATCAGGCGCATAGGGCACAGTATGGAATTTGATCAGGTAAAAAACTATGTAAAGGGCGATGATTACCGGACCATCAACTGGAAGGCTACTGCCCGAAGGGGCGACCTCATGGTAAACTCGTTCACAGATGAGAAATCGCAGCATGTGTATAGCATAATTGATAAGTCAAGGGTCATGAAAATGCCATTTGACGGTCTTACACTGCTAGACTACGCAATCAATGCAAGTCTCGTGCTTTCTAATGTAGCATTGGTCAAGGACGATAAGGCCGGCTTAATTACAATAGCAGAAAAAACAGGAAGTATAGTGTCCGCCGACAGGAGACCTGCACAGCTTGGAAAGATCATGAACGTGCTTTATAAAGAAAAGACACGTTACCTGGAAACGAATATGGAAGCGTTATACATCAGCATCCGTGGCCTGATCAAACAAAGAAGCCTGATTGTATTCTACACAAATTTTGAAAGCATGTCTGCATTAAACAGGCAGCTTCCATTTCTAAAGCGAATAGCAAAATTTCACCTGCTGCTCATCGTTTTCTTCGAAAACACGGAGTTAAAAACCCTGACGGAAAAGCCTGTAAATAATGTAGAGGATATTTACATCAATACAATCGCAGGAAAATTTGCCTACGAAAAAAAGCTAATGGTAAAAGAACTTGCCAAACACGGCATACTCAGCATACTGACGCCACCAAACAAATTGACCATAAATGTGGTCAACCGATATCTTGCAATTAAAGCCCAGCAGAAAATCTAACACTCCGGCAAACTGATCGGAATGTTCGTCGCCAATCCGCCGTCAGAAGTTTCTTTGTATTTGGAATTCATGTCAAGGGCTGTCTCCCACATCGTATTTACTACAGCATCCAGACTCACTTTCGCCTTATCTGGATTGCTTTGCAATGCAAGCTGACTGGCAGTAATCGCCTTGATCGCACCCATGGTGTTTCTTTCGATGCATGGAATTTGTACCAGACCTCCAATAGGGTCGCAGGTAAGCCCGAGATGATGCTCCATCGCAATCTCAGCTGCCATCAGTACTTGTCGCTGAGAACCGCCCAGACATTCCGTTAAAGCAGCTGCGGCCATCGCTGAAGATACACCTATCTCGGCCTGACAGCCTCCCATTGCTGCAGAAATTGTCGCGCCTTTCTTAAATATACTTCCGATTTCAGATGCACATGCAATGAACTGAATGATCTTATCATCAGAAAAACCATCGCAAAAAGCGATGTAATATTGCAACACCGCTGGTATTACACCTGCTGCGCCATTTGTTGGAGCCGTAACAACCCTGCCAAACGAAGCATTCTCTTCATTTACAGCAAGTGCAAAGCAACTCACCCAGTCAAGGGTGTAATTGAATCCGTTACCACCACTTTTAATGGCAGTTACCCAGCTTTCATAGTCGGTATATATGTTGTTTCCGATCAATCGTTTATTTAATGCCGCCGCTCTTCTGCCTACATTTAGTCCCCCTGGTAAAAATCCAGAGGTATGGCAACCGCGATAAATGCACTCTTTCATCACATTAAAATGCTGCATAATGCCTTTTCTGGTCTCTGCTTCGGTACGCCAGGCCAGCTCATTTTCCATGACTACTTCGGACACCTTTAATCCGGTGGTCAGGCACCAGTGCCACAGGTCATTTGCTTTTTCAACGGGAAAAGGGAGTTCTACCTGTTCTTTTTCATTCCCGCTTTCTCCTTCTTTCACCACAAATCCTCCGCCTATAGAATAATAGGTTTCAGAAATTGCTTTACCTGAGCTTAAGAATGCCTGAAATGTCACTGCATTGGGATGAAATGGAAGGCTTTCAAAAAATAGAAAAATCAGGTCTTCATCGTAGTTAAATGGCAGCAACTTTTCTCCGCCAAAATTGATCTGCTGTTCCTTCTTGATCGCATCTACAGTCGAGTCTATTGCATTCACATCGAAAGTAACAGGATCGCCGCCATGGAGACCCAGTAAAATGGCAATATCTGTACCATGGCCTTTGCCCGTCTTTGCAAGGGAACCATAAAGCAGGATCTTTATTTGTTCTACTTCATCAAGAACCCCCTGTTGTTTCAGAGAAGCCGTAAATTGCTGTGCGGCCCTCCATGGACCCAAAGTATGTGAGCTCGAAGGCCCGATTCCTATCTTAAAAATATCAAATACCGATATCTGTTCCCTTTGCATATCTACAAAGCTAAAACTTAAAAATCAAATGCAATGATTTTCTTATCCTGAAGCATTCTGTCTACGAATTTTTTATGGTTCTTAGGGCTTCCAATAGCAATCCAGGTCCCGCTGATGATGCCGTTTGCAAGCTCCTGTTTACCACGGGTAAACTTTAATCTAGAAGTCCGGATGTATTCTTCATAAGTCTCCAGGCTTTCATCTTCATATTTTTTTACGATCCTGTATATCCGCTTGGTAAAACGTCGTTCAGCCATCTCTTCCAGGTAGGGGAAGATGAGTAGAGCAAGAAGAACTACGACTGTTACGCCGATTGCCTGCTCGTAATATCCTGACCCGATCGCCATGCCTATTGCCGCCACAATCCAGATCACACAGGCTGTCGTTAATCCTTTTACCTGGTTGTCTTCCTTGAAAATAACGCCCGCACCCAAAAATCCGATTCCTGTCACAATGTTTGATGCGATGCGGTCATGACTGCTAAGGCCGATTTTCACAGAAAGAATCGTAAACAGCGTAGAGCCCAGTCCAATCATGATCATCGTTTTCAATCCCGCCTGTTTGCTCCTGAACTCCCGTTCTGCCCCGATCAGGCCGCACAGCAACGTAGCCATTAAAAATTTGTTCACTTCACTTACTGTAAGGAAATGGTCGTTGTTTAAAATATTCTCCATGGTTGATTTAACAACCTAAATATAACAAACAATTCTATTTTAATAGAAATGATAGCACCTCAGGCCATTAAATTTATTATAACCTGAGCTGTTAGGGAAATATTTTTCAAAGCCTATACTGGCTTCAGTTGTGCCGCTGGTGTTGGTGTAATTTATCTTTGAAGTAGTGGCATCATGACTGATTCCGAGTCTCAGTTTCTCGCCATTCTCTCTGTTGGTAAAGATGTCGAAGATAAAGGATACCACAATTGCATCCGGACTTCCCTGTCCGCTGCTGCGGTACCATAATCCAGTGTTTAAGTTCCTGTATTTAAATTGTGCACCGGCACTGACAGAGTTTACATTGGCCTGTTTGTAATAAACTACCGATGGGATCAGGTAAGGCCCGTCATCTTCCTGTCCGTAGCCATAGTAGGAACTCAAAGGAATTCTGAAACTTGCATTTGCCGTCAAACGCATCGGCAGCTTCGCCTGTGTTCCGGTAAATGACTCGTCGGGTTTATTGATATGATGTACAGCTGCTCCGGCCATAAAATTGCGGTAAACCAGGTTTACCCCTCCGGCAGCATCAAAATAGAACTTGCTCGAAAAATCAGGTACCTGCGCCGATGATGCGCTTCCGGGGACATAGCCCAATCTCATGTCTATCTGATCTGAAAAAACCAGTTTACCCCAATCAATCTGCCTGTTTGTAAAGCCGGCTTGGATACCGAATGACAATACCAGGTCTTCTCCGCCAACACTATAGGCGTAATTTGCCGCGATATTGTTTTTACGTAAATAAGCTGTTCCCTCACTGCTGCGGGTAAATAACAAGCCCACGCCGCCTCCAAACTTAGGAATATTCAAATCTGCAGAGGCACTCAGGTAGGAGAGGTCTCCGCTCAATCCCGACCATTGATTTCTATAGATCATGTTCAGCCTGATGTCACCTTCAAACTGACCGGTAAGTGCCGGATTCAAATAAGCAGGGGCATTAAAAAATTGTGAATAAATATGGTCCTGCGCAAATGCCGATAACCCGGTACACGTTATCAGAACTGCCGTTAAATAATTTTTGATCCCTTTCATCATCCCTATCTGATTAAATGTATTGCTCCTGTGCGTTTGGGTGCTGAGCTATTGTAGGTCATGCCCTTCCATTCAGAACCATTAATAAACTGTACGTCGATTTTCCAGAAGTAAATCCCCTGTGGCATAGGTGATCCCCTGAAGGTGCCATCCCAGCCTGCCGCGGGTTTTCCATCATTCAGGGATGTTGTCTCCCATAGCGTTTCTCCCCATTTGTCAAAAATGCTGAACCTCCAGGATTTAATTCCCATACCCTTGGCCTTGAATTCACGGAGCTCCGTCTGCTCACTTCCTGGAATAAAGGAATTCGGAACATACAGGAAACCCGGCACTCCGGTAATAGAAACTGATTTAAATGTCGTTGATGAACAATTGTTTTGATTGGTCACAGTTAGGGTCACTTTGTAAGTGCCAACATCATAATAACTGTGCTTTGGATTGCGCTGGGTCGATGTGGTACCATCCCCAAAGTCCCAGTGCCATATATCCGGGTTATTAGTGCTTTCATCAGTAAAGCTGAATGTGTAATTAGGGATACTGATTTCCACGCCTGGTTGTACGCTGAATTGTGCAACAGGCGGCGGCACAATATGAATGAAGTTGGTTAAAGTCGTTGTGCTGGAACATCCTAAACTGTTTTTAGCCGTAAGCGTTACAGTATAAAATTCCTGAGTACCACTGTAGGTGTGTGCAGGATTGGTTTCTGTTGAAAGTGCCGAACCATCTCCAAAATCCCAGGTATAGCTGATTCCCCCAACTGTCGTATTGTTAAACTTAACCTCAAGACCTGAGCAGCCCAGTGTTTTGTCTGCCGTAAATGCAGTTTGCGGTTGTGCCAGCACAACAATGGTCTCCGTTGTTGATGCCGTTGAACAATCATTGCTTGCCGTTAGTTTTACGGTATAAGTGCCCGCTTTTGTAAAGGTATGGACCACCTTTTCAGGAGCCGAAATTGTGGTAGTGGTATTGCCGTCATCAAAATCATAAACAAATGAATTTGCACCGCTGCTGTTATTGAAGAAATTTACTGTAAAAGGCGCACAGCCTCTTTTCTCGGTACTGTTTACAACAAGTTCTGCGACTACATTATTCGGAGCCACGCTGATCGTGTGTTCGGTAGTATGTTCTCCGCAGTCCCCCTTGGTTGTCATTCTAACGATATAAGTCCTCACAACATTGGTCGTCGTATAAGTGTGTGTGACGCCTGAACGGTCTGTTTTGACCTCAACAGGAGAGCCGTCTCCAAAGTCGAAAGTGTAAGTTGTATTGCTTGCAACAGGTGAGGTATTGCTAAAATTCACCAGCATAGGCGAACATCCTTCAGTCTTATCCGGGGAGAATACAGACAGGGCAGGAGCTTTCACCAGTACCGTAGCCGTGTAAGGTGTGGCTACTCCGCAGGATGTAGTGGCAGTCAGCGTAACGGTGTATGCTTTATCCTTCCCAGTGGCGTCGTAAGCAAAAACAACCGCATCAGGCATGATCTGGGTCGACGTTTGTCCGTTTCCAAAATCCCAACTGAAAGCAGTATTCGCCAATGAGGTGGAGGTGTTCACAAAGTTTACAGTGAACGGTCCGCATCCGACTGTTTTATCCTGGGTAAATGATAAGGTAATGTCCTGGCGGGTCGAGAAGGTTTGGCTCATTTCATCCGCACTGCAGCCCTGTCCGCTGGTCGTTACCAGCTTAATCACAACAGATGTGTTTCCGCTTGTAATCTGGTACCCGGGGAAATCAATTCCTGTTCCTATCGGCGTTCCATCGGCATACCAGGTATAGCTCGCATTCTGCGGATAAGAATCTGCTTTGATGTTTTGGGCGGTAATCGCAAATGGGGCACAACCATTATCAGCAGTAAATGTAAACAAGGCTTTCGCATTTGGGTTGATGGTAATGCGTACCTCATTACTTCTATTTTGTAAGTTTCCCGCACAGGCAGCAGTACTCACCAGCCGGCGGTATAAGGTGGTCATGTTCAGCGTTGGGGGACTGAAATCTTTTGATGAAGCATTGGTGATGTCAGTCCAGGTATTTCCATTGTCTACGCTGGATTGCCATTGATAAGTATATACCCCATCGCCGCCGGTTGGTACAGTTCCGATAAGCGGGTTAGATATACCTCCGCCACAAATTGCCTGATCTGCTGAAACCACATTATTGCCCAGAGGTGGCTGGGAATTAATCGAGACAGTATTGCTGACCAGCGTGCATGAGCCACTTTTTACCGTTCTCCGGAAGCTAAGTGTACTGGTCAGTATGTAGCTTAGGTTTCTGCTGCTCTCATTCGGAATGATCTCCCAAGTAGTACCGTCAACACTGCTTTCCCAGGTAAAAGTGTAAGTGCCATTGCCACCTGTAGGCAGGTCTCCTGAAATCAGGATGCTTTGTCCTGAGCATACTGTTGTATTTGTACTACTGATGCTGTTTTGCAACGGCAACAGATTGCTGATCTTTACATTCGCTGATGAGGCGCAGTTTGCGGGAGTAGTAATTGTCCATTTAAACACATAATCTCCGCCATCCTGCAAGCCCGAGACCACGGTGTTTGGATTGGTATCGTCCGCAAAAGTCACTGGCCCCGGACCGGAAACTAAAGTCCATTTCCCGGTGCCCACTACAGCCACATTTCCTTTCAACACATAGGTAGCGGTGCTGCATATGCTTTCATCTGCACCGGCATTTGCGACTGTAGGTGCAGGATTTATAACTACCGTCACACCTTCCGGTGTCCCATTGCACCCATATACAGAAACCGGCGTAATGATATAAGTAACGGTGCCACTTGTCGTTCCGGTATTTACCAGTAGATCACTGATTTGGGTGATTGTTGCTGAAACTGTAGCATTATTGCTGTTTCCGCTTATCAATGAATCAGATGTGGTGCTTGTCCAAAGGTATTTGGTGCCCGCCAGGTTAGATGTAACCGTAATTCCCGCTGGTTGCCCGCTGCATATTTCCGTACTTGCCAGACTTGGTGTAACGGTGGGAGTGGGGCCGATAGTTACCGTTAAATCAAAAGGATCTCCAGCACACCCGTCAAATGAAGGCACAATCCGATAGGTCACACTTGCATCCGCTGTTGCACTTGTATTGGTAATCTGGTCATTAATTGTTGCCCCGCTTCCCGTGGCCGCAAATCCCGTAGCAAGGTTCGAAGAAATGACTGTCCATGTAAAATCACTGCCTGCCAATGTAGAAACAGGGGTGTAGGCCACAGTACTGCCTGTACAGATTCTTTTTGTTGACGGACTGGTAATGGTGTTTTTTGGCTTTATATTGATGGTTGTAAAGCCCTCAATTATATTACAGGGAGCACCGAGTGAGGTCAACGCCCTCAATGTCAGGTTTACCTGGCCAGCGGTTCTTTCAGCTGGACTAGGCGTATAAACTGCGTTTAGCGTATTTCTGTTCGGGGCAAAAGTACCGCTGCCGCCTACCCATTCATAGCTGTCCACCGAGCCCGTAATGGTCGCGTTTAACTGTACAACATCGTCATGGCAGATCGCCGGATAATTCCCGGCATCAACTACCGGAGAAGCAGTGAAGGTTATATTCTGAACATCTGTAGCAGTACCGCAATCATTTTGATGCGAAACCGATATGGTATAAGTTTTATATTCGGTAAACTGAATGGTAGGGTATTTGGAACCGGCGTTCGTACCCCCTATGAAGTTATATGCCCCTCCTGAAATGGTCCAGGTATAGGTGCCTGCGGGAGCAGGATCCTGAGTCCCGGTAAGTGTTGTTTTAGTAGGGCCGCTCGTGGTATTGTTAAAATCATAAGCCGTTAAATTACAGACAATGATATTATCTGAGAGATTCGCTGTTGGCAGCGCATTGATGGTAATTGTTTGTTCAGGTGTCAAAAACTCTCCGCAGGAGGTGATGGATGCTGCCAGCTGTATTTTATAGGTGCCAGCTGCAGTAAATCTGATCTGAGGTTCAAAACTGGCCGCAGTTGTGCCATTTTCAAAAGTGAAACTGCCGCCGGTTATAATCCATCGGTAGGTAGTAGGGATGCAATTTTCATTAACTATGGAAGTGTTGATAGGTTTTAAGGTGACGGGGTTACATAGTGTAATGCCTGAACTACTCCCGTTAAGCGTAAAAGAAGGCTTTGGTGGTTCTTGTATGCATATGGTTTTGTAGTCTTCACTTGGCCTGCAAATGCCGACATTATTTGAAGCTACGAGTTTGATGCTATGTGTACCCGGAGTTGCAAATCCAGGATGAGTATAGGTTTCATTTGTGCTCATTAAAACCCCGTCAACGTACCACTCCCAGTTCATTGCCATAGAACAATCGGAGTTGTTCCCCTTGGTTGAGAGGTTGGATAAGACAATTGGGGTATTGGTGCAAATCGTTGTCGCAGCCGGATCAATTTTCGCTATTGGCCTGGAAAATACCTTAGGATAAATACTGGCACTAACCAGGTCATTCTGACAAAATGGATTGACACTGGTTACAGATACACGGTAAGCATTCAGGATTGAGGTTCCATTGCCGAGATCTATTGGAGGCTGCCCGCAAGAGGTCTTTTTGTAATTGTGGGTGATGATTCCGTTGCTGTTGGCCAGTTCACAGTGTGTCAGTATATCCTCTTGACCATCTCCCCAGGTGATGCTATATCTCGAGCCTGGATAATTGTTTTGGATGCCATTTGCACCTGTAATGTCTATCGCGTAGGAAATATCTGCACCAGTTCCTGCTATCGGATCAATACAGCCGAACGGCGATCCGTATGACTGTATACTTACTTTTGACAATACATTTAGCAGGAGATAAGACTTTGTTGATTTTACAGTTATACCCGCATTGGTAGTTTCTCCTGTTACTGTGACGGTGTAATAAGATTGTGCCAGACCTGTAATGGGATACATTTGATTTGCTGAAGAAAATTCCTGCACAGTTCCCGTTTTCTCATCTTTTATACTGAGCTTTTGCACAACAGGAGGATTCGTGTCATCTGTGAAAATGATGGATTTATTGTCCCCTACAGCACTTCCACACCAGCCAAACGTTTTTTGAGGTGATAAGACCTGGGCCGGGTTTGATGGCGCGGTACCTACAAAAGGTCCTGTGGCATTCACAACAGGGATCGTTCCCGGATAATCCGTTGAAGATAATGGACTTGTAGTTATAATTCTTAACTTATAGTTACCTGTTGTCAGATCTCCTGGTAAGGTGCCATTGATATAAGTGGAAAATGTTCCGCTGATCTCCCCGATCTTTCTTCCCGGACTAAAGTTCTGACTGGCATCGGAGATCCACAGTTCAAAAACATTTGATGCGGCGTAACAGGCGTTGGACGGTACGTTGATTGGTACAGCGATGCTACTGCCCCGCCCATACGGACCAGGATCAATCGTTCCAAAAGAGAGTTGAGCGTTAACTTTAATTGATGACACCAGACTGCATAACACAATCAGTGGCACGATTAAAATTTTTAACATACAAAAGCAATAGGGTACCTAAATGTACCCATTATTTTTAGTTTATTTCAAAATTTTGTAAACACATAGAAGTTTATTTGAAATAAATTCAGCTTTTTGAACAAATCAGATTTCCAGATACAAGAAAAAAGCCACAGATATATAATATCTGTGGCTTTTAAATAAGGTTTGAGTTAATGATTACATCATTCCGCCCATACCGCCGCCGCCCATTGGAGGCATACCGCCACCTGCAGGAGCTTCTTCCGGATCGTCAGCCAACACAACTTCTGTTGTCAACAACATAGCTGCGATTGAAGCTGCGTTCTCTAATGCTACACGACCAACTTTAGTTGGATCAATAACACCAGCAGCAATTAAGTTTTCGTAAACGTCAGTACGTGCGTTGTAACCGAAGTCAGCAGTACCTTCTTTAACTTTCTGAACTACGATAGATCCTTCGATACCAGCATTCTGGCAGATCTGACGTAAAGGCTCTTCGATAGCACGACGGATGATCTGGATACCAGTAGTCTCGTCATCATTAGATCCTTTCATACCTTCTAATGCTTCAATAGCACGGATGAAAGCAACACCACCACCTGCAACGATACCTTCTTCTACAGCCGCACGGGTTGCATGTAAAGCATCATCAACACGGTCTTTTTTCTCTTTCATTTCAACCTCTGAAGCTGCACCTACATAAAGAACTGCAACACCGCCCGCTAACTTAGCTAAACGCTCTTGTAATTTTTCTTTATCGTAATCAGAAGTAGTAGTCTCAATTTGAGATTTGATCTGATTTACGCGAGCTTTGATGTCTTCTGACTGACCAGCACCATTGATTACAGTAGTATTGTCTTTATCAACAACAACTTTCTCAGCAGTACCTAAATAAGTAAGGTCAGCATTTTCTAATTTATAACCTCTTTCTTCAGAGATCACTGTTCCACCAGTCAGGATAGCGATGTCTTCAAGCATAGCTTTACGACGGTCACCAAATCCTGGAGCTTTAACGGCAACAACTTTCAGAGATCCACGGATCTTGTTCACTACCAAAGTAGCTAAAGCTTCACCGTCTAAATCTTCTGCAATGATCAATAAAGGTTTGCCAGTCTGAACTTGTTTCTCTAAAACAGGCAACAATTCTTTCATGTTGCTGATTTTTTTATCGTAGATCAAAATGTAAGGGTTTTCTAATTCCGCTTCCATTTTATCAGCATTGGTTACAAAGTAAGGAGATAAGTAACCACGGTCAAACTGCATACCTTCAACTGTTTTTACTTCAGTCTCAGTACCTTTAGCTTCTTCAACAGTAATTACACCGTCTTTACCTACTTTACCCATTGCCTCAGCAATTAAAGCACCAATAACTTCATCATTGTTTGCTGAAATAGAAGCAACCTGTTTGATTTTGTTATTGTCTTCACCTACAGTCTGAGACTGAGCTTTAAGGTTTTCAACGATTGCAGTTACTGCTTTATCGATACCGCGTTTCAAATCCATTGGATTTGCACCGGCAGCAACGTTTTTAATACCTGCAGTTACAATTGCCTGAGCCAATACAGTTGCAGTTGTTGTTCCATCACCTGCGATATCAGCAGTTTTAGAAGCAACTTCTTTAACCATTTGAGCACCCATGTTTTCAATAGGATCTTTCAGTTCAATTTCTTTAGCCACAGTAACACCATCTTTAGTGATTGCTGGGGAACCAAATTTCTTGTCAATAATTACGTTACGACCTTTTGGTCCCAAAGTTACTTTTACTGCATTAGCCAATGTATCAACACCTCTTTTCAGGGCGTCACGGGCTTCTACATTATATTTTACTTGTTTTGCCATTGTTATTTTAGATTTTAGATTTACGAGTTACAATTTGCAACATCCTAAAACACAAATTTTGATTTTTACTTATTTGATTTGATACGTTTAGCCAAGTACAGCGTAGATGTCAGTTTCGCGCATGATCAGGTAATCTTTACCCTCATAAGGAAGTTCTGTACCACCATATTTACCGTAGATAACCACATCTCCAACTTTAACTGTTGGTTTTTTACCTTCTGAATCTTCTTCTGAAACGGATACTACAGTTCCTTTGGATGGTTTTTCTTTTGCAGTATCTGGGATATAAAGTCCCGATGCTGTCTTTTCTTCTGCCGCAGCAGGCTCAACAATTACTCTGTTTGCTGTACCTGAAATGGGTTTAAGGTTTAAAGCCATAACTTGATATTAATTATATTTTTAAGTTAAAATTTTAGTACGTATGTATACGTATCATTGATCGTATCAGTTTTTATGCCAAGCACTCTTTGCTTGACAAATTTACACAGCCTTGTCAGCTAATGGATTATGATCAGGTGATTTTGTGTCAGAGTGGCAGGGGGTATACGAAAAAAGCCTGAATCATGACTTATGATTCAGGCTTTTTTTGCTCATCGTCCCGTAGTATAGCGTGACGTGATTAGTTTATTTTTTAGTCGTATCGTTTGTAACCGGAGGTGTGTTTGCCGGAGCGGTTGTTCCGCCTCCCAGTGGAGATGGAGTAGGCGTTTTATCCAATTGCTGCTGAATCTTAGAATCTACACCCGAAGCTGAACCACCGGTTTTAGCAATTGTTGTAATAGACAAAGTAAGCACTACAATTAGGGCCAATAAAATCCATGTTCCTTTTTCAAGAACATCACCGGTACGCTGAACGCCAAACATATTGCTTCCCGATCCACCTGTAGCTAAACCGCCGCCTTTAGGGTTTTGTACTAAAACAAATAGCGCTAAAGCAATACAAATAATGATTAATAATATAATTAAAAAAAGCATAGTATGTTATGTTGTTTAAATTTTCTTTTCTATCGATTGAATAAGGTCGGCAAAGTAACGGCTTTTTTCTGGAAACTTCAAACTTAATTTTTCATAAGTCTCTATGGCCTTGTCATAAAGCATTTGTTCTATATAGATTTTTGCCAGGGTCTCAGATACGAGGTCATTGTGGTCCTCCGCACTCTTTTTCGCTTTATTCTCGTTATTGATCTGTTCTGGTTTTGGCGGACTGATCTGAGGTTCGTTTTTAATAAAACTTTCGATGATCTCATCGCCTTTGTTGTGGCGCTTGAAATGTGAAGGAACATAATCTGTCTCTTCTTCATTAAAAGGGCTTTGCATGTGGAAAATGTGCTCCACATATTGCTGCTGAAGTTCACTCTGCCGCAAAGGCTGCTGTTGTTCCGCTGGGGCTTCCTGACGTTTCGGAGAAGCATAAGGCTGAAAAATCTGCTGATGCTCTTTCCTTGTTTTTGCCAGCCACCATAAAAAGGTATAAGGCAATTTATCGTCATCGTATTTGCTGATCACCGTCTCTTCTGATTCCAGAGGCTCAGGCTCGACAAGTTCTTCGGTCGCAGGTTCTACTTTGAAATTATCCTGAAAAGCGAAGAAGTCAGTAGCTACAATGTTTTCCAGCACCAGTTCAGATTCAGCCCTCTGTTCCTGTCTGAATTCATTGATGTTAACCTCGCCAATCTCTTCGAAGGTCTCCTGTTCATCTGCTGTCGGTTTTTCTGTTGTTTCAGCTTGTACTTCGTCGATGGCTACCTCGTCCAGTGCTTCAGGCTGACTGGCATCAGTACCAAAAGTTGCCTGCATGACGACATTAAACTCCCGGCTGCTCCGCAATTCCCCCTGAACAAAATTGTGAAGCAATTGTCCGTTGGTATATAAAGCCGCATTTGCCAGATAAGCATTAGCGTCATTTGTGCCAAGAGCTGCTTTAGCAGCCAGTAAATGGATCGGTTGGAAATAAGGATACAACATAGCCAGCTCATTGAGCATAGGCGTATCCCGCTGAGATACTTTCCCGGGCTCTGCAATTAATTCTGCAAGCTGTTGTCTGATGTCTGTTTGCTGCTCCAAGTCGCTAAGTTACTAATTGATCTCTATTTTAGCCTACCATTGTGCAAAAGCGGCATTAAAAATATCTTCGGTAAGCATTGCTGTCACATCTTTCGCAATGCCCTGTTCCTGGATCTGAAGACTTCCTGCCAGTTTGAACACCTTATATTTTTCAAAACTCTGTTCAAAGCTCTGCTTAGGGTTCAGGTTATTGGTATACTTCACACTTACCCTGATGGTCAGGCGGGTTGCCCCGGCCGTTGGTCTGTTGTTATCGGTAATCGCTTCCGGCGTCAGGCTGTATCCTGTAATGTTTCCTGAAAAAACACCGTCTGCATCACCTGTGGTGATACGCAAACTCGTCTGGTTACGGATACGTGTTTTTAATTCCTCAGTAAAATTGGAGCTTAAAGTCGGTACTACCAACGGAGCATTGTTTTCAAAAACCCTGACGCTTACAGACTTCATTTCTGGTGGAATTGAAGCTCCGTTTAGTGCTATTTTGCAGCCGCTAAAGGCCAATAAGCAGATCAAGCCATACAAATATTTCATACCTAGTTTAAATTAAGTTCTTTAATCTTTCTATATAAAGTACGTTCAGAAATTCCGAGTTCCTGGGCAGCAAATTTACGTTTGCCTTTGTGTTTCTTTAGCGCCTTTTTAATCAGATCAGATTCCTTGTCTATCAAAGATAATGATTCTTCAACCTCTTCTGCCTCATGCGTATAGTTATAATCCACAGGTGCATTTTGCAAAGGCTTTTTAATCGTTAAGGTGTTGGAATCATGCCCTGTGGTCTGGTCAATCTCCTGGTAAAGCTGATTGATGTAATGCGGATTGTCAGCCATAACATGAGCAGTGTTGCCCCCATTCTGAATGATTTCGGCTACCAGTTTTTTCAATTCCATCATGTCCTTTTTCATGTCAAAAAGCACCTTGTACAGAATGTCCCTTTCCGTATAATCTTCTTTATTGTTCCCGTTGATGGCCACCGGCAAATTTGTAGCACTTTCATTAGGGATATAATTTAGTAAAGCTGCCGCAGTTACATTCCTGTCTTTTTCCAGTACGCAAATCTGTTCCGCTATGTTTTTCAGCTGTCTTACGTTTCCCGGCCAGCTGTAATTGCTCAGGATCTGTATCGCATCGGGCTCCAGTTGTATGCCCGGACTGCGGTATTTGTCGCTAAAGTCGGCCGAGAATTTTCTGAACAGCAGGTAAATATCCTCCTTGCGTTCATGCAAAGCCGGAATGCGCAAAGGCACGGTATTTAATCTATAGTAAAGATCTTCACGGAATTTTCCTGATTTCACACGGTTATATACGTCCACGTTTGTAGCCGCAATAATCCTTACATCCGTTTTCTGAACTTTTGATGAACCCACCCTCAGGTATTCTCCGCTTTCCAGGATCCTCAATAATCTGGCCTGGGTACCCAGTGGCAATTCAGCTACCTCATCCAAAAAGATTGTACCGCCATTTGCTACTTCAAAATATCCTTTGCGGGCCTCATGAGCACCGGTAAAAGAGCCTTTCTCATGACCAAACAGTTCAGAGTCAATAGTTCCTTCCGGTATTGCCCCGCAGTTTACGGCGATAAAGGCACCGTGTTTTCTGGTACTCATCTGATGGATGATGTGAGAAAATACTTCTTTACCACTACCGCTTTCACCGGTAATTAAAACAGACATATCGGTAGGGGCAACCTGTCTGGCTATATCTATAGCTCTGTTTAACAAGGGAGAGCCCCCAATTATTCCAAAGCGGTTTTTAATGTCTTGTATATCCATATTATGATTTACGAATTTTGATTTACGAATTACGATTGGCGTGTCTGTCGATCAAATCCACAATCGTAAATCTACAATCGTCAATTAATTCACAACCCTTCCGATCAGCGTGGCCGAGGTGCAGCGTTCTACATAAACATTTGCATATTCTCCAGGTTTTACGGTTTCTGTAACCGGAAAAACCACCATCGCATTCTCGTCGTTACGGCCTCTGTATTCTTTATCAGATTTTTTAGAAAAACCTTCAATCAGCACTTTCACTGTTTTGCCCACAAATTCCTCCAGGCAAGCCAGGGAATCTTCCTGTTGTTTTTTAAATATCTCAGCCAGACGACGTGCTTTTACCTCTTCCGGAACATCATCCTTATACTTTCTTGCTGCTAAAGTACCCGGGCGTTCCGAATAAGAAAAAGTATAGGCAAAGTTATACCTCGCATAGTCCATGATACTCAATGTATCCTGATGTTCTTCTTCTGTTTCCGTACAGAACCCTGCAATGATATCTGCTGAGATGGCGCAACCCGGAATGATGCGGCGTATGGCATCAATCCTGTTCATATACCATTCACGGGTATACGTTCTGTTCATCAGGGCCAGTATCCTGGAGTTGCCTGACTGAACTGGCAGGTGAATATAATTGCAGATGTTGTGGTATTTTTTTATCGTATACAATACCTCATCTGTAATGTCTTTTGGATGGGAGGTAGAAAAGCGTATCCTTAATTCAGGACTGATTTCAGCAACCATCGCCAGTAACTGCGCAAAATTTACATCAACATTGCTCAGCCCTGCTTTTAATCGATGCGCAGGCAATTCGCTTTCTTTGCTCAGTGCATCCAGCAAGGCATCGCCCGTTAAAGTATTGATGTCATCAGCAAGCGCATCAGTTTTAGGCTGATCCTCTGCCGACTTGTTCCATTGATAAGAATCTACATTCTGTCCGAGTAAAGTCACCTCTCTGTAGCCTCTTTCAAATAAATCATTTGCTTCAGCCAGGATAGAGTGCGGATCTCTGCTGCGTTCACGGCCCCTGGTGAAAGGAACCACGCAGAAAGAACACATATTGTCGCAACCCCTCATGATGGAAATGAAAGCTGTAATGCCATTTCCGCTTAACCGCACAGGACTGATGTCTGCATAAGTTTCCTCACGCGAAAGCAATACGTTGATGGCTTTCTGTCCGCTTTCTACCTCGCTCAATAGCTGTGGCAATTCACGGTAAGCATCCGGCCCTACAACAACATCTACCAGTTTTTCCTCATCGAGAAATTTAGATTTTAAGCGTTCAGCCATGCAACCCAGCACACCTACAATTAGTTTAGGATTTCTGCGTTTTTCAACACCGAACTGCGAAAGTCTGTTGCGTACCCTTTGTTCTGCATTTTCACGTATCGAGCAGGTATTGATGAATACCACATCTGCTTCTTTATAGTCGCCGGTGGTTTCAAATCCCTGATCCAATAGGATAGATGCAACAATCTCACTGTCAGCAAAATTCATCTGGCAACCATAGCTTTCAATATACAGTTTCCTGCCATTGCGAACTATGGGTGCGTCAATAATCAAAGCTTCTCCCTGGCGCTCTTCATCGTGTGTTTTATCTGTCAGCTGTAGATCAATCATAAAAGGTCAACATTATTGTGGGGATCAAAAATACACAATTTAATTTGTAAATGACAAATTGGCAGAGTGCTAAATGAAGATTTGGTGACAATGAATATTACTCCTGTTGAGAGCTGCTGTACAAGAGATCTGGGGCAGACAGGAGATTGGGACGTAAACAGTTATATTTGGGAGAAGTTGTGGTTTGAAGGCTTTAATGATTCCCGGATAAAGTCCGGGAATCATTAGTGTCAACAAAATCCAGGTACTAAGTTATTTTACTTAGATCTATGGTGCAGTTATGTTGATATTAGGTACTCCATTTACGAAACTAAACGAATAATTATAAGTTTTGACTACCCCATTCTGACAAATCAATCTGATTTTCATTTGGTAAGGGGTATTTGCCTTTTCATAGAGCTCGCTTACCTTCATATTGATATTAAAGGAAGTCCCACTACTGATGTCTTGTTTAAATGCAACCGCATTGTAGTCTGTATTACCACCTGTACCTTCATTATTAACATTTGGATCAAGGTAAATGTCGACAGATTTCACCGTCACCGTACTGGCAAAAGATCCACTGGCCTGAATGGTTTGGGTCGAGGCATTGTAGTTCGCAGTTAACGCAGTTAGTGATGAAGTAACGGCTCCATGATAAGTTATGGAAGTAGAATTTTGAAAAACCTGATTTTGATTTAAGATTGCACAATCTGCATGTGTTAAAAATGTCGGAGAAATTCCATAAGTATAATTTCCTGCGCCCATTAAAGCGGTGCCTAAGGCAGTAGTCTGGTAAACCTGACCCTTATTATGGGGAAGATTTAAACCGTGTCCCAACTCATGGGCCATTCCCCCAATCCATTTGGTAGCCCTGGTTCCAGCTGTACCCCCGGTGCCAAGTGCCGAATAGGCCATTCCATTATAATCAAGCGCATAACATACCCTGCCGGTTCCATAAAATGGTCCGCCACTTGGTTCTCCGCTTGCATTGTATGAATAAGCAGGAAGAATAATTAAATAATGATCACTATCGAATTCAGTCGGGTGGGCTGTTTTGTAAGCCTGCACTTCAGACCATACAGCGCCATTTCCCCCTGAATATGGGTATTGCGATTTACCATAAGCGCCGTTGATTGTTATGATTCTTACGTTGGCACCGTCTTTATAAAGACCAAACGTTTTCATGCCATAGCCGTTCCTTGACATTTCATTTTTGTAAAAGGTCTGCAGGTTAATCAAAATCTCACTCAGTCTGCTTTGATAATTAGCTACGGCAGGAACATCATTCGGAACAAAATAAACCACGTTGAGATTATAGGTATGGTCTGTTGTATAGGCCAGGGTAGTGATGGGTGCATTAACAGCAAGCTTGTTATCTAATGACAATCCTGCTGATACTGGTTCTTGCTGTGTTTCCTGTTTTTTACAGGCAGTGCTTAATAATAAAAGTAACAAAGGCAATAATGTTAGATTATTTTTCATTTCTAATTAGGTTTAAGGGTTGAATATTGGTTAGATTTTGTTGACGCTCTGAGAATACATTAAATCTAGCTATAGCATTAAACTACTACGGATGACGATCTCCCTTATTTGGGGTGAAAATCCCCTTTAAAACATTTTCTATTGGCGGGTGTTGTATCTCCGGTTTCAAATCAGGAACCACATCAACCTAAAAACGAGAAATATGGCACATTTAGAAGTAGAACCAAAACCGTCGAGGCCCTGGTGGGTCTGGCTGTTAATTGTATTGTTGGTCATCCTGCTGGCAGGTTTACTGATGAGTAAATGCAACAATGAAAGTACCACAGCAGATCCGGACACCATTGCTGCTGATAATACCAGGACACCAATCGCGAAGACTGCTCCGGACTGGGCCAGTATCGATTTCAATTCAGCGACACAAACAGATGCGGATATCACTGATGCGGATATCCAGACACGCAGCAGCGGAACCTATACCATTTATTCTCTTGGTGAAAACATTCTTTTCCCCACTGCAGGCAATGACTTATCTGAAAATGGGGTTCAGAAACTTAGAATGATTGCCGATGTGCTGAACAAACGTTTTGAGGGTGCAACCATAGGTGTGTTCGGAAGTACCGATTCAACCGGTCCCGCGGATGAAAACAAGGAGCTCGGCAAGGAGCGTGCTGCAACTGTGAGAAATTGGCTGACTGAAAAGGGTAGCGTTCCGGCCGATAACGTATCCGTACAATCGCTGGGCGAAACGGAACCGGTAGCGACTAATGAAACCAAAGCCGGAAGACAACAGAACCGGAATGTTTCTATTGTAGTATTTCCAAAACAATAGTCATCATCATACCTAAAAGAAAAAACATGGAACAAAATACGTATAGAAGCCTGCAAGAACTGACTGGCAGTGATTTTCAGATTGTTGACAACGAGCCTAACATCATTGGCTGGGAAGTAAAAGACGAAATCGGTACTTATATAGGCGAGGTGGAAGAACTGCTGTTTGATCCGCAGACACGTGCTGTTCGGTACCTTATCATAGATCTGGATGATAATGGAATGAACTTGGAAGATAAGAAAGTGATGATACCGCTAGGCATCGCTCACCTGCATTCGAATGACGATGAGGTAGTGCTTCCGGGGTTGCATATTGATCAGTACAATGCGCTTCCGGATTATGATAAAGATGACATAGGTCCGGATACAGAAGTGCTCATCCGATCTGTAATCGGAAGTCCGGCTGCGTTACGCATAGAAGATTCGATCACTGAGTTTGATCAGAATGAGTTTTATAACCATCATCATTTTGACAAGGGTAGATTTTATCAAAGAGGAGGAGGCCGATGAGCCTCCTTTTTTTATGTGAAATATTTTTTAAAATCGTATAGGACTTTTTGAACAAACCATTGTCTTGATATCAGAATCTGATATCAATATATGCTGAAAAGACTTTTCTCAAGATCTAAAAAGAATCCGTATGGTTGGTTTGGGGATTATTCATCCTGGTCTGCCGTACTTGAGAAAGCCGGCGGATATGATAAAGACATCATATTAGAACGTACAAAAAATGCATTGCTAAAGGTAAAAAATGGTGAGGCTGTTTATGAACGTGATTCGGTAACTTTCGATAAAAAAGAATATCCTTATGCCTTAATTGCTTTTCTGCAACTGAGCGCTTCCATAAAGAAACGGCCCATTCATGTTTTGGATTTTGGCGGCTCTCTGGGAACCACATACTACCAGGTAAAGGATTTTTTTACTGCTGAACAGTGTGCGAGCTGGAATATTGTAGAGCAGCCTCACTACGTAGATTGTGGTAAAGCAAATTTTGAAGACCAGACTCTTAAATTTTATAAATCTATTGAAGAATGTCAGGCTGAAAAAAAGGTTGATCTGGTATTGCTGTCCAGCTCTGTTCAATACCTGGAAAAGCCGCATGCTTTTCTGAGTAAACTGGCATTGTATAATTTTCCTTTCATTATTTTCGACAGGACAGCCTTTAACAATAGTCCGAATGACCGCCTGACATTACAGGTTGTTCCGCCTGAAGTTTATCCTGCATCTTATCCTTCCTGGTTTTTCCATGAAGAATTTTTTCTAAGCCACTTTTCCAATCAATATAAAGTAATAGCTCAGTTCCCTTCTTATGTAGAAGGTGAAGAGATTATGTGTATAGATGAAAAGCCGGTGGCAACCAACAAGGGTTTTTACTTAATTAACTTATCTGAAAATGCTTAAATTCTGTACGTTATTTAACGCTGCTTATTTATCCCGCGGTCTCGCCATGTACAATTCACTTGAGCAACATTGTGAAGATTTTCATCTTTATATTCTTGCTTTTGGTGATGACTGTTTTGAGGCAATGACAAAGTTAAATCTATCCAATGCGACCATCATCAGTCTAAAGGAATTTGAAAATGAAAAGCTGCTTGATGTAAAAGTAGGGAGGACGGCAACTGAATACTGCTGGACCTGCGCTTCTTCGTCTATCAAATACTGCATTGGAACGTATGACCTGGACCATTGTACTTACGTTGATGCTGACCTGCTTTTTTTCAGTAACCCAATTGCATTGTTTAATGAAATGGGTGAAAAGTCTGTTCAGATTACAAAACACAGGTATACACCCTGCTTTGACCAGTCTGAGACCAGTGGAATTTACTGCGTTCAGTACATGACCTTCAAAAATAACAAGGAAGGAATGGAAGTGTTGAACTGGTGGGTAGATGCTTGCCTGGAATGGTGTTTCTGCAGAATGGAAGATGGAAAATTCGGAGATCAGAAATACCTGGACAACTGGCCGAAAACATATAGCTGCGTGCAGGAACTTAAAAACCTGGGCGGGGGTGTAGCTCCATGGAATGTGCAGCAATATGCCTTTAAAAACGAATCGGGAAAAGTGAAGGGCACAGAGTTTTTTAGTAATAAGAAGTTTGACCTCGTATTCTACCATTATCATGCGTTTACCTATACCTGGAATAATAGCTTCAGATTGACAGGCGATACTTATCCGCTGAACAGCAACCAGATTAAACATGTCTATAAGCCATATGTGCTGGCCTTGTCGAAAGCCGAACAGATGATAGCTCACCTCAACGAAGACATCATGTGTTACAAAAGCTCAGAGGAAGGTGTATGGATCAAAAAGGTGATCGGACGTGCATTTTTATATACCGTAAGGGGATTTCATAAACAATATTACTCCAGAAGATTTTTTCAGTATGGCTTCTTTAATTAATCTTAAAACGTTTACGGACGACAGGGGAAACCTGACCGTAATTGAAAAGGTAGTCCCTTTCGACATCAAAAGGATCTTTTACATCTATGGTGTAGATGACAGCGAAAGGGGTGGTCACCGACATTTGAATACCATCCAGGCGGCGATTTGTATACGTGGGCATTGCATCATTTATAGCAACAATGGCATCAGTGAGTCTAGTTTTTTACTGGATTCTCCTGATAAATGCCTGCTGATACAGCCCGAAGACTGGCATACCATGCATAGCTTCAGCGATGATGCCATATTGATGGTACTCGCATCTGAGTATTTTGATGCGCAGGATTATATACATACACCTTATCCTTTTCAATATAGCAAAGCAGTATGATCGCATATGAAGACCTTTATTTGCTGAATGAACCGTTTATGCAGCAGTACCGCGAAAGTTTTGCGGACAGCCTGGATAAGGGGTGGTTTATTTTGGGCAATAAAGTGACTGCATTTGAAACGGAATTTGCCAGCTATTGTGGCGGCGGGTATTGTGCCGGACTGGCTTCAGGATTGGATGCCTTGGTGCTGGCACTTAAGTATTTTGAGTTTCCCGAGGGATCGGAAGTCATCGTGCCTTCAAATACTTACATCGCTACAATCCTCGCGATTTACAACAACGGGCTGGTGCCGGTATTGGTGGAGCCTGATATCAATACTTATAATATAGATCCGCTGAAAATAGCGGAGAGGATAACGGATAAGACCAGGGCCGTCATGGTAGTGCATCTGTATGGCAAATCTTGTGATATGGGTACAATAATGGATATCGCAGACAAACACGGACTCAGGGTAATCGAAGATTGTGCACAATCCCATGGCGCAATGTATAGAGGAAAACAAACCGGAACTTTCGGAGACTTTGGAGCATTTAGTTTTTACCCCACCAAAAACCTTGGTGCGTTAGGCGATGGTGGTGCATTGCTAAGTGCTGCTCCGGACCGGATTGAAAAAATAAAAGCCCTGAGGAATTATGGTTGTCATGAGAAATACTACAACAATTATGTAGGTGTCAATTCAAGACTGGATGAAATACAGGCGGGTTTTTTGTCGGTAAAGCTGCCTTTTCTGAATCAGATCAATGCGCATAAAAGAAAGCTTGCTGACCTGTACCATGAAGGATTGAAAGAGGATTTTATTCGTCCTGTAGTGCATGAAGATTACCATGATGTATACCATATTTACGCAATCAGACATCCAAAAAGGGATGAACTGAGGGCGTATTTGCTGAAACATGACATTAAAACAGAAATACACTATCCGGTGCCTCCTCATCATCAGCAAGCATTAAAAAATAAACTGGATGGAGCGTATCCGGTGTCTGAATTGATTCATCAGACTACTTTAAGTTTACCTGTTTCGTATTGCCATAACGAGCAGCAAATCAGAAAAGTAATTGATGTGATGAATGCTTTTTAGGAATAGGTTATAATATCTGAGAATTTAGTATTTTAGTCCTGAGTTAAAATACTTGAAATGAGGGGTAATGTAATTTGGTTTTTTTTACTGAGAATGGCTGTAGTCGTATTGCTGGCTGGTGCCGTTGGCTGTAAAAAAAATATAGCCAATGAAGACGATACAAGGATTAAACCTCCGGTGAGGACTTATATCGTGACGGCCAGGATAGATAAAAAAGGAACAAACAGCAGTTCGGAAGGGACTGCCGTTTTAAAAGGTGAGTATGATGAGCATACAAAATCGCTTGATTATTCTCTTGAATATAAGAATATAGATCCTCAGCTGATCGCTTTCAGGAGCGGTGCGAAAGGATCTGTAGGTACTTTGATAACTGAAATATATAAGAAAGGCGATGGAAAGCCTGTAGCAGATCCGATAAAAGGCAGCCTGGTGCTGACTCCGCTACAGGAAAGAAGTTTGCTGAAAGGACAATGGTTTGTTGTGGTAAACACGCTGGTCATGACCCCTGAAATCTCTGGTGTGCTCACATTCAAGCAGAAATAGAGCATGAGATTGAGAAGAGAAATGATCAGTCCGAAAGAGGAAGATGCTGCCTTTATTGATGCGATAGTACATCGCGATAAAAAGCAGTTTGAAATATTGTATAAAAAATATTATCAGCAATTGTTTGCCCTTGCATACAGGTATGTAAAACAGCAGCAGGTTGCAGAAGAAATAGTACATGATGTATTTATAAAAATATGGAGTAAGGCCAGTGAGCTGAACATTCAGTATTCGATGAAGAGCTATCTGTTTAAAGCAGTTGTGAATTCATCATTAAACTATATCAAAAAAGAAAAAATGGATACAGAGAAAAAAATGGTATACCTGTCTGCACATGATGTGGTGCCTGATGAAGGAGAGCGTGAGTCTGAAGAGGCTTTGCTGGCCGGACTTGAGGCTGCGCTCGAGCTTTTGCCTGCAAAATGCAGAGAGGTAATGTACCTGAGCCGTTTTGGAAAGCTGAAGCAAAATGAAATTGCCAGCCAGCTCGATATCTCTGTAAAAACAGTTAAAAATCACCTGACTTATGGATTTCAGAAGTTAAGGGATCATTTAAGTCAACACAAACAAATCATCATATCACCAATTACGGTCTCTGCTTTTTCAGCGCTCTCGACACTCTCGATGTTGTTAAAGTTTTAAATCATCTCCCATGGAACAATTTGAAACAAACGAAGAATTTATATACTCACTGATCATCGATGATCTGGACGGAACCATTTCCGCAACAGATAAGGTCATCCTGGACCAGTGGAGAAATGCTGCTGATGAAAACGAAAGGACTTACAATGACTTTCGTAACATACAGCTTGGAATGGATAAATTGTACAGTAGACATAGCACTGACCCGCAATTGTCCTGGGAAGCTTTGGATCAGAAAATAGCCTCAGAACCGCCGACTGTTGTAAAATCAGGTAATATTAAAATGTGGTACAAAATAGCCGCCGCAGTGCTGGTGATTTTATCGGTAGGCTATTACTTCGTGCTTGACAGCGGGTATGTGGTGATCCGTACAGAGGATAATGCAGCCATCACTCGTGTGGTTTTGCCTGATGGAACAGATGTTAATCTGAATGCCTCTACTGTCGTAAGGTACAATAAAGCAGATTTTTTAGATGACAGGAAGCTTGAATTGTTGAAAGGTGAAGTCTTTATTCATGTAGCGAATCATGAGCTCAAGTCGCAGTTTAGGGTTGCAATGGGTGAGCTAGAGGCACAGGACATCGGTACCAGTTTTAATATTGAAAAGCAGGATGGAAAAATTGCTGTGATAGTTGAAGCGGGGATTGTAGCCTTGAAACATGCCCCGACAGGAAAGCAGGTAGTGCTTGAGAGTGGTAAGCTGGGGGTTTATAATGAGGAGACCAAAGAACTGAGTACACTGAACAATTCGGATCTGAACTATAAGGCATGGATAGACCGTAAATTTACTTTCGTCGAAATCCCCTTAGCTGAAGTAGCGAAACAAATGGAAAAGGTTTACCTGATTCCAATCAGCCTAAAGGGAGACGGATTGAAAAATAAGAAGCTAACTGCCCGGCTACACTACCAGACTTTGGATAGCGCACTTGCTGTTATTTCCGCATCTTTACAATGCAAAGTGACGAAGGAGAGGGATAATTATGTTTTATCGGATAAGTAGACCTGTATTTCTAACATTTCTTTTTTTTATATTTTGTGGCATACAGTATGCTTTTGCACAGCAAAAGGAATTGCTTGAGACTCCTGTAACCATTAATTTGCCGCCGGATTCTTTAATCAGGTCACTTTCTAAACTGGAATACCAGACCAGAATCAATTTCGCTTTTAATCCTGATTTGCTCCGCAATAAAAAAACTGAAGGGTTTAGGTTCGTACATACCCCTCTTCGGAGCCTGTTGACCAGACTCTTGTTTGGTACTGGTCTGGGGTATAATCTTGTCGGAAATGATATTGTGATTTCTCCTCAGAGGATCATACTGCGGACCGTACATGGTCACGTTAGGGACAATTCTAATGGAGAGGAACTGATAGGGGCAACAGTACAGATCTCCGCATTGGAAGCTGGTGTCAATACCAATCAATATGGCTTTTATTCACTTTCTGTACCTGAAGGTAATTACCAGTTGCTCATTTCCAGTTTGGGCTACCAGTCTAAACTGATCAATATTCGTTTGGATGCCGACAAACAGGAAGAGATTGAACTTTCGCTTCAGGAGCGTAAACTGGAGGAGGTGGTGATCAGAAATTCCAGGGCTACTCCTAATCCTATTTTATTAAACGAACAAAATTATGCTGCCAAGCAGCTCAACAATGCACCTTACTATGCCGGGGAGACCGACGTGATGAAGAGGCTGCAAATGGAAAATGGAATTAAAGCCATTACAGAGGGGAGTTCCGGATTGTTTGTTAGAGGAGGGAATTCAGATCAGAACCTCATTCTTCTGGACGAGGCTATCGTATATAATCCTTCTCATTTGTACGGACTGGTATCTGTATTTAATTCTGACGCGGTAAATAACCTTCAGGTTTACAGGGATTATATGCCAGCCAATTTTGGCGGAAGATTGTCATCGGTTATTGTCAACAGGATGGCAGAGGGTAATAGTAAGGAATTTCACCTGAACGGCGGTGTAAACCTTATGTCGGCACGGGTTGCCGCTGAGGGGCCAATCGTTAAAGACAGGGGTTCTTTTATTGTCGCATACAGGCGCAGCTTGCTTGATGTTTTTCAGAGTAAATTCAAACTGTTCAATCCCAATTCAGTGTATTACGACCTGAATGCGAAGGCCAACTTTAAAGTTGATAAAGACAACAGTGTGTTTTATTCGGTTTATTATGGCAAAGATCACCTGTTGTCTGAAAATTCATATACTAATGAATGGGGCAACCTGACTTCAACATTGAGATGGAACCATATTTTTAATTCCAGGGTATTTTTAAATGTCTCTGCGATTTATAGCAATTACAGTAACCTGCTGGATCTGAATGCGGATACCTTATCGCAAAAAAGCCAATGGAGTACGGCCGTAAAAGACCTCACTTTAAAAGCCGATTATACCTATTACAGAAGCCCTTCCAATCAGATCAAGTTTGGTATTTCTGGTATCTATCACTCATTTGTACCAGGTGAAATGTATCGTCAGGAGGCATTTGAATTTAACATTTCAAGAGATAAATCTTACGAATCTGCAGTGTATTATTCACAACAAATGATCTTGAGTAAATCTTTTGAATTGAATTACGGGATGAGGCTGGGTGTTTTTAGAAATGCACAGGAGAAACGTAATGTCTTCGATGAAAATGGCAACAGGCTGGAGCAATATGAACATAAAGTCTACTTTAACCCGGAACCCCGGATCAACATCAGTTACCTGCCTCAGGCCAATCAAAGGTTCTTTATCACCTATAACCTGAATTATCAATATCAGCAGCTGATTCAAAACAGTACCCTGGCATTTTCTTCACTTGAGCCCTGGATCCCGGCATCAGTAAGGATCAAGCCACAGAGGTCTAACCATCTCGCGTTGGGTTACCGATATTCGCCACAGGTGTATATCATTTCTGCCAATGCCTATTATAAGAAACTGGACCACCAGCTGGACCTGATTCCTCATGCGCAGATCATTCGCAACCCTGACATCAGAAATCAGCTGAGGTCGGGAAGATCAGATGCCTGGGGAATGGAGTTCGAATTGAATAAGACCGAGGGAAGGTTTTCAGGTTCACTGGCCTATACCTATTCCAAAGTGTACAGGAAGATTAAAGACCTCAATTTCGGAGAAAGGTTTGTTGCAAATTATGACATCCCCCATGAATTAAAATTGAGTGCAAAGTTTGAACTGAGTAAGTCCTTCTCCTTCCAGTCATTTTTCACCTATTCTACAGGAAGGCCACTGACTTTGCCGGTAGGTTATTACCAGCATGATGGCTTGAATGTGCCCATATATGAGGGAAGAAATACTTCCAGGTTTCCGGACTTCAGCAGGCTTGACCTTTCGGCGCAATATAAACTCAAAACAAGGATTGCCGGCCAGCGTTTTATGGGACATACCTTTTCAATTGGGGCATATAATTTATATAATCGAAAAAACCCCTTATATTACCATTTGAATTCTTCTTCTTTTGGATCAGAAAAGAGTACCACAGAATATGGATTCGGATTTTATCCCTGGATTGCCTACAGCTTTAAGATATAATATGAACAGGTGCTGGATATATTTTTTGCTAACAGGATTGCTGATTGCTTTTGGCTGCAAGAAAAGTGCGCTTGATGATAATTCTTTTTTGAAGCCTGTAAGGCAGTACGATATGGCCATTGAAGGTGGTATCAATACCCGGACCACTGATCAATATATCAGACTGACCAAGCCTGCCCTTAGTCCGGATTCGTCGCCCGTGCCCATCAGAAAGGCAGTTGTGGTAGTGAATGATGGAAGAACGGACATTGCTTTTAAAGAAGTCGCCGCCACTCCGGGTGTGTATGTAGGCCTGACCAAAAGTGATCCGAACTACAACAAGGCGTACATACTCACGATTAAATACAACAACAAAACTTATACTGCTGTAGATACATTAAGACAGGTGGTCAATATTATTGATGATTTTCTACCCTTGTCGACTAGGGCGATGGCAGATAAATCTGTGAATGGGACCATACCCAAACATACATTCGGTTATTTGAATCCTAATAAATGGTACATTTCATACCCTGATCTACCGTTATGGAATCCGTCTAAGTTTGACCAGAGTAAATACTACAGCTATACCCATATATTAGGATCGCCGAATTCCCTTTATCCCTTGAATAATTTGAAAAGAACATTTGCAGTGGGGCAGGATGATTACATCTCAATCTATAAGATCTCGCTTTCTGAAAACTATGCCAAGTATTTGTATTCTGTGTTTATGGAGACCGACTGGAGTGGATTATTCAGCAGCGTGCCGGTTAACGTTGAAGGAAATGTATCTGGCAACGTACTGGGATATTTCTCAGTAAGTGACGTGGATTATCGAAGATATAAAGCCAAAGAGCTGTAACCTAAACATTGTGGCCCTGATATTGTTGATATTACTTATACTCACAATATTATGGCAACAAATCGACCAGGGAAATACAAAGTGCTCAAATGGGTAGGAGGCATCTTCGGTGTTTTACTCATTCTGATCGCTGCAGCTGCAATCTACTTAAGTGCCAAATGGAAGCCTATGCTTACTGAAAAGATCAAGGAGGGGGTTTACAATGGCTCACATCGTCTTTACCGGATAGATTTTAAGGACATTCATTTAAATCTCTTGACAGGCAGTGCCTCCTTGGATAGTGTGACGCTAATGCCGGATACTGTCGTGTTCAACCAGTTGAAAGCGCTAAAACTGGCGCCGGTACATTTGTTCCAGATCAAACTTGCCAGATTACGGTTGAGTCGTGTAGGTGTGCTTACTGCTTATTTTAAGAAGAGGATAGAAATGAATGCAATCGTGCTGGATCACCCGTCCATTAATATCATTCACAATAAGGTTGTAAAGCGACCCGATACTATAAAGGAGGAAAAGAGTTTATATGAGCAAATTTCCAAAACCTTAAAATCCATCCACGTTAAGTCCATTAAAATTGTGGATGCGGATCTGGATTACATCAATGGCGCGACATGGAAACCCCTGAACTCTATAAAACACCTCAACATCAATGTGAAGGATTTGCTGATAGATTCGCTTGCTCAGTTTGATACCACCAGGTTTTACTATACAAAAGACATCAGCTTTGAGCTGACCGGCTACAGGTCTACCGGTAAGGACAAGATGTATACCATGAAGATCGATACGGTTAAGGGTTCTGCAGCGGGAGGAAATGTTGTTGTAAAGGGATTTCAGATGATTCCGCTTCATCCTGACCTGGCTTTTACCAGGATGTATAAATACGGTAAGGACAGGTATGACCTGAAGTTTGATGAGATTAGGTTTGCTGGGGTAGATTTTGCGAAGTTAAACAGCGATGGGGATTTTCATGCCAGGTCGCTAAAGATCGGGCCGGCAAAAGCAGGGATATTTGTCAACCGGGAACTTCCCCCGCCCCCGGGTCTGGATAAGGTGAGGAATTTCCCTCATGTAGCATTGAAAAGAATGCCCATCCCAGCGATGGTTGATAGTGTGAATCTGGAGAATGTAGACGTGGCTTACACCGAGTACAATCCCATTAGTCAGAAGCGGGGAACAATTTATTTTCAGAACCTGACCGGAAACATTACCAACCTCACCAACGACTCTTTGCGCCTGTCGCAAAATAATCATGCCATTGCTCGTCTCCATGCTATGGTCATGAAGACGAGCAGGATAGATATCACAATAGATTTTAACCTTACGGATAAAAACGCGGCTTTCAGTTATAGCGGAAAGGTAGCGCCGATGAATATGACGGTACTGAATCCGGTAGCAAAAGATATGGGATTGGTAGAGATTGAAAGCGGCAAGATGCAAAGTGCAAGTTTCAATATAAAAGCAAATGCTTCAGGGTCTTCGGGTCTGGTTCGGTTCAATTATACTGATCTTAAAATTAAGCTGCTGAAAGAGGGAGAAGAGGGAGAACCGATCAAGAAAAAAGGTCTGCTTTCTTTCCTGGCAAATAGCCTCCTGATCAAGGATGACAACCCTTCTAAAGGCGAAGCCCCAAGAACCGCAAACATTACTTTTCAACGGACTTCCGCAGCGTCATTCTTTAACCTTCTTTGGAAAAGTTTTTTTATAGGTATGAGAGAAATCGTAGGCATTGGCATCGTGCCGGTGAAAACTCCTGAACAGGCATTGGAAAAGGTAAAGGATAAGAAGGAAGAGCGCAGAGAAAAACGTGCTGAGCGCAAGGCGGACCGTGAAAGAGAGCGTCTAAGAGAGCGTAAAAAGGACGAAGAGAAACGGGCTGAAAAAGAAAAGAATTAAGGCCTGTTCAACGGGAATTAATTTGTATCTTGGAATAAACCCCCTGCCTATGACCAAGAAAGTCCGAAAGAGTTACAATTCACTAAAATGGGTATTGGGTATCCTGCTCTTCGGTATTTTGTTGCTGGTCGCTATGTCCTGGTATTTAGGTGTTAAAATTCAGCCTGTGATCAAAACACAGGTGCGTACCATGGTTTTGAACGCTACCGATAGTCTTTACAGAATAGAATTTTCAGACGTAAGCACCAATTTCATCACAGGCTCTGCTACATTGAACGATGTTACCATCATACCTGATACAGTGGTATACAAGAAACTTACCGGCTTAAAATTAGCTCCAAATAATATTTACTACGTGCGGCTTAAAAAGCTAATGGTAAAGAATTTTCATCCCTGGAATGCTTTACGTTTCAGAAAGCTAAAAATAGACGTACTGCTTTTTGATAATCCGGATGTGGTGATGGTCAATAAACAGTTTGATTTCAATGAATCCAAAAGAGCGTATCCCGATAAGTCGCCTTATGACTATATTTCAGGATACCTGAAGGAACTAAAAGTGAAGACCATTGATTTCAAAAACATCAGGTTTAAATACGTAAATAACAATACTAAAGTGCCGCAGGTGGATTCCATTAAAAACCTAAATATCACGCTTAAGAACTGGCTCATCGATAAGAACTCTGCGAAAGATGTAAACCGCTTTTACCTGTTAAAGGACATTGTCATCAACCTCAATAATTACTCCTTTGCTACACCTGATAGTTTATACCACCTCAATCTAAATGAACTTAATTTTTCTGCTGCTTCCGGAAAGCTTTATATCAAAAGCTTTAAGGTAGTGCCTCGTTATGATGAAATGAAGTTTGGGCAGGTCGCAGGCTTTGCTAAAGACAGGTTCAATATCGAAATGAGTGACATGAGCCTGGAGGGAATTAACCTGCCGCTTTATATACGCAAGCAGGAACTGTATGCAAAAGAGATGAATATCTCCAATGGCTTTGTTCATGTATTCAATAACAATGCTTTACCAAAGGAAATGGAAACCAGGATCGGTAAATACCCTCATCAGTTGCTTCAGAAAGTAAAGGGCCTGGTTACGGTGAAACAACTTAACTTGAATAATGTAGACATCAGCTATGCTGAATTTGACAGGGACAGCAAGCAAAAAGGAAAGATTACTTTTGAAAAGACATCAGGAAGCATTACTAATGTCACAAACTCAGCCGTAGTAAAGGCACAGAATCATTATATGTTTGCCGGTCTGACCAGTTATATGATGGGGCGGGGCAGGCTGGACGTGAATTTCAGGTTTGACCTGAATGCGACGGATGGCGCTTTTACTTACTCCGGTAAACTGGGGCCGATGGATGGGCGTGTGCTAAATAGGATTACCAAGCCTTTGGGTATGGTAGAAGTAAAAAGCGGTAAAGTAAGGCAGCTTGATTTTAACATTAAGGCCAACGATTTGGAGGCCTCTGGAAAAGTGGATTTTGCCTTTAAAGATCTTTCAGTAGCCTTGTTGAAGAAAGATGAAGCACAGGGTCGTTTGGTAAAACAAGGTCTTATGTCCTTCTTGGCTAATGCAATGGTCATCAATTCCGATAACCCAAATGCTGCCGGAGTATCGCTCACCGCACCGATCAAATATGAAAGAGTAAAAACCGCTTCATTTTTTAATTTTATTTGGAAGACCTTGTTTCAGGGGATCAAATACAGTGTAGGTGTGACCCCTGAGAAAGAAAAGAAAATCAAGTTGCAGATCGCCAATTTTGAACAGATGAAATCTGACCGGGATAAGCGGCGTGCAGAGCGACAGAAGCGTAAAGCCAGGAAAGAAAACAGAAGATAAATAGCTATTTTAGTGCTTTCATTACTTATAAAATATATACCTATGAATTTTTTAAAGCAAGGCCTTTGGTTGATGGCTTCATTCTGTTCATTAACTGCTTATTCACAAAACAACAACCAACTGAAATCAACAATGACCTATCCTGAAACGAAGAAGACTGACGTAAAAGATACCTATTTTGGAACTGTAGTTGCTGATCCTTACCGGTGGCTGGAAGATGACCGTTCTGAGGAAACCAGGCGTTGGGTAGAAGCGCAAAATGCGGTAACACAGCAGTTCATGGCAAAGATCCCTTATCGCAATGTGATTAAGGAACGTCTTACCAAACTGATGAACTATGAGAAATATTCCAGTCCGTTTAAGGAAGGGAAATACACCTACTTCTATAAAAACACAGGACTGCAGAATCAAAGCGTTTTATACAGACAGGAAGAAGGAAAGGAAGCTGAAGCATTTCTTGACCCCAATACCTTTTCTAAAGACGCTACAACTTCACTGGCTGGATTAAGCTTTACGAAGGATGGGAGTATGCTGGCTTATCAATTGTCTGCAGGTGGTTCCGACTGGACCAGTATTGTCGTGATGAAGGCCTTAAATAAGAGCCTGATAGGAGATACGTTAACGAACATCAAATTTTCAGGCGTAGCCTGGAAAGGGAACGATGGGTTTTATTACAGCACCTATGATAAGCCTAAAGAAGGCAGCCAATTGTCCGGACTGACCCAATACCACAAACTTTATTATCATAAGTTGGGTACTGCCCAAACAGATGATGTGCTGATCTTTGGCGGAGAGAAAACACCAAGGAGATATATCGGTGCTTCATTAACTGAAGATCAGAAATACCTGGTGATATCTGCCGCGAATTCTACCTCCGGTAATGAACTGTACCTTCAGGATTTGACTAAGCCAAATGCGCCGATTGTTACAGTAGTGGGTAATTTTGAGAAGACCCACGATGTCATCGATAATATTGGTACTAAGTTATACCTGTATACCAATCTCAATGCGCCTAATGGACGTATTGTGACGGTGGATGCTGCGAATCCCCAGCAGCAGAACTGGAAGGAATTTTTAAAGGAGACAGAAAATGTATTAACTCCTTCTACAGGCGGAGGGAAGCTTTTTGCCAACTATATAAAGGATGCGGTGTCGCTCGTACTGCAATACAACATGGAAGGCAAACTGGAACATAGCATCACATTGCCGGGGATAGGTACTGCAGGAGGATTTGGTAGTAAAAAGACGGAAAAGGAGCTGTATTATACGTTTACCTCTTATGTATACCCGCCTACAATATTCAAATACAATGTGGAAACGGGAAAATCTGAGGTGTATAAAAAAGCAGGAGTAGATTTTAATCCTGCGAATTATGAATCCAAACAGGTATTCTACGCCTCTAAAGACGGCACGAAGGTACCAATGATCATTACTTATAAAAAGGGCATCAAACTAAACGGAAAGAATCCTACTATACTTTATGGTTACGGGGGCTTTAACGTGAGCCTGACCCCGGCATTTAGTACCGCTAACATTGTATTGCTGGATCAGGGTGGTGTTTATGCTGTAGCTAACCTGCGCGGAGGCGGTGAATATGGAGAGAAATGGCACCTTGCCGGTACAAAGCTAAGTAAACAAAATGTTTTTGATGATTTTATCGCTGCTGCAGAATACCTCATTTCTGAAAAGTATACTTCTAAAGATTATCTTGCAAGTATGGGGGGCTCCAACGGAGGATTACTGGTAGGGGCTACCATGGCACAGCGTCCAGACTTGTTTAAAGTTGCTTTCCCTGCGGTTGGTGTGATGGATATGCTTCGCTACCATAAATTTACTTCAGGGGCAGGCTGGGCATATGATTATGGCACGTCGGAGGACTCAAAGGAAATGTTTGATTACCTGTACAAATATTCGCCTGTACACGCCTTGAAAGCAGGAGTGAAGTATCCGGCTACGTTGGTGACGACCGCTGATCATGACGACAGGGTTGTCCCTGCGCACTCCTTCAAATTTGCGGCTAACCTGCAAAAAGATCAGGTAGGTGGTGCACCGGTATTGATCGCCATCCAGACCAATGCCGGTCATGGCGCAGGAAAGCCGACAGATAAGGCAATTGAAGAGATCGCCGACCGCTGGGCGTTTATGTTTTACAATATGGGAGTTATTTATAGAGACCAGTAAAAATGAGGCTGTTTTAGCATTTAATTATACGACACGTCATCCTGAATTTTTCAGTAGCATTCATTGATTTTTGTCTTCAAGAATACTACGTATTTTATTTCAGGATGACGAATGCGCAAAATATTAACTATTTCAGCCACTCTGCAGGAACAGGCTTGTTCAGTAAATTCTGATAATAGAAACGGGCGCGTTCTGCACCGTCATGAGGTGTTTTTACACCGCCCCATCCATGTCTGCCACCCGGATAGATCATCAGTTCAAAATGTTTGTTTGCATTCTGCAATTTATCTACCAGCTGAATGGTATTTTGCATATGCACGTTGTCATCCATATCGCCGTGCATGATGCGCAATAAGCCTTTGTAATTGTCAACGTAAGTCAATACTGAGCCATTTTTATAACCTTCCGGATTTTCCTGCGGAGTATCCATGAAACGCTCAGTGTAATTGGTATCATACAATTCCCAGCTGGTTACCGGAGCACCTGCATAACCGAAATCAAAAACATCAGCACCTTTAGTTAGGGCCAGACAAGTCATGTATCCACCATAGCTGTGACCGGTAATCAATAGTTTTTTATTGTCTACCCATGGTTTCGCTTTCAGCCATTTCCCAGCCGTCGCATAATCTTTCATTTCCCAGTTGCCCAGGTTGCGGTGCATCAATGCAACACCTTCCTTGCCAAACTGTCCCGATGCACGGTGGTCTACTGAGATCTGAACAATACCCTCATTGGCCCATAACTGGTTGCCCGTACCTTTCCAGGTATTTGTTACCGTACCTGCATTTGGTCCGCCATAAATGCTCATTACAACAGGGTATCTTTTGGTTTCATCAAAATCGGTAGGATAGGTAATTACTGCAGGCAGGTTATAACCATCTTCTGTAGGAATGGTGATCATTTCCGTCTTTCCGAATTTATAATCAGCAAAATCATCAGCTTTGCTATCACCAAGTTCCTTAATGATTTTGCCCTTATTGTCCAATAATGTTTTTTTAGGCGGAGTAGACACGTTAGAATAAGTCGTGATAAAGCTGGTTCCGTTTGGAGACATCAATACCTGGTGGGTATAGTCGCCAAATGTCAGACGCTTTAAGTTTTTGCCGGTATAGCTTACACTATAGAAATCGGTTCTTGTAGATGCCTCTTTACGTGCAGTAAAATAAACCACCTTATTCTTCTCATCTACATGAACAAGATTCGTCACCTGCCATTTGCCGCTGGTAATTGGGTTTACCAGTTTTCCATCTAAAGTATACAGGTAAAAGTGTGCCCAGCCTGTTTTGTCACTTTTAAGAATATAATGTTTTTTATCTTCAAGGTACTCTATACGGCCATCATAATCCAGATCAACCCACGATGGCTGCCTCTCGTCATAAATTTCTTTCTTCGCTCCCGTAGCGGGATTTACCGAATAGAATTTCAGGTTGTCCTGTCCCCGGTTCATCCATTGAACCATCAGGTTGCTACCATCAAAACTCCAGTAAGGCGTTCCGAAGTACTGGTCGTCTTTCTCATTGAAATCAGCCCATATCACTTTGCCACCTGTTACGGGAACAAAGCCTACCTTTACCTCAGGGTTGGGATCCCCGGCTTTAGGATAGCGGGTTTTTTCAGTATAGCCGTGTTGTCCTGTCGACCCATTGATCGGAAACATTGGAACCTTCGTGTCATCAAAACGCATGAAAGCAATGTTTTTACTGTCGGGAGACCACCAGAATGCTTTATAATTGGTAGATCTTCCCAGGATTTCCTCATAATATACCCATGACGACCAACCGTTGTAAATGACATCAGTGCCATCATTAGTATACCTTGTTTCTTTACCTGTGGCTACCTCAACTGCATATAAGTCGTTATTGCGGGTAAAGGCTACATACTTTCCGTCAGGAGACAACGTAGGGTTTTTCTCTTCATCTTTGTCATTGGTAAGACGTTTTACTTCTTCTGAACCATATTGAATGAAGATGTCGCCATTTCTTACGTTAACATTAACATTACTCTTTGGAGGAGCAGTATAAGGTGTTTTTGCTCCTGATTTAATATCTACAGCATACATTTTCCTCTCTTTCGAATCAATTTCAATGTAGTGCGAGTCGTCGCTCCATCCATTGGTTATTGGAATTGGTTTCGTAAGAGAGGGTTGGCGTCCAAGTATTTGTTGCTGCGTAAGTTTTTTGAGTTGTGCCTGTGCGGATATATTGATGAATAATGACATGGCTAAACTGGTCAATAAAATTCGTTTCATACTGCTGATACGGTTTGTTTGATTTGAGGGGTGGAAGATAAGCATAAAAAAAGCGCCTTTAAAAAGGCGCTTTGTAAAATGTGTGATGCGATTAAAGCACAAAGTTCCATCCGAATTCATCAGGAACGATTCCATAACGAATGTCATTTAATGTTTTTGCAATATTTGCAGAAACAGTACGGGTAGACACATCAGCTAAAGTATATACTTTACCCTGGTATCCGATTTCACCGATCGGTGTAACTGTTGCTGCGGTACCGGCTGCAAAAGCATCGGTTAACCGTCCGCTTTCTATCCCTTCGATGACTTCTTTTACGCTTACACGTCTTTCTTCAACTTCAATTCCGGCTTTTTTAGCCAGTTGAATAATCGTGTCGCGGGTTACACCGTCCAATACTGTACTTCTCACAGAAGGAGTAACTAACTTACCGTCAATTACGAAAATCAGGTTGGCAGTTCCGGCTTCTTCAATATACTCATGAGATACCGCATCTGTCCAGATCAACTGATCAAAACCTTCTTTTTGGGCTTCAGCAAATGGGTAGAGAGAACGCGCATAGTTGCCGGCAGTTTTGGCAAAACCAACTCCACCTTCATCAGCACGTGTGAATTCAGTTTCTATTTTAACTTTTAACGCTTTGCTGTAGTAAGGTCCTGTAGGAGTAGTCAATAGCGCAAAGGTATATTTATCAGATGGCTTAACACCAAGATATGGATCAGTAGCAAACATCACCGGACGTATATATAAAGAATAACCTTCTTGTGCAGGTACCCATTTTTCGTCGATATCGATCAAAGCAGCAATACCCTGCATGAAAATATCATGAGTAATGGCTGGCATGGACATACGGTTTGCCGACTTATTGAAACGCTCAAAGTTTTTATCCGCTCTGAATACACTGATTTTATCATCAGCCTGGCGATAAGCTTTCATGCCTTCAAAAATCGCCTGTCCATAATGAAGTGCAGAAATTGCAGGGCTCATTAAGATTGGTCCATAAGGCAACACCTGTAGGTTAGACCATTCTCCGTTATCATATTCCGCAATAAACATGTGATCGGAAAATACTTTTCCGAATGGTAATTGAGAGAAATCTGTTACCGTTAATTTGCTTTGATCAGCTTTAGTGATCGTTATATCCAATGTCTCGTTCATTATTGTAATATTTCGTAGGGGCAAAAATAAGAAAATTGCCCCTTTTATTCGCTTTTATTTTGTAATAAGGTTACGGTTGTTGCTCATTTTTAAGTGTTTTCAATACACTAAGCACCCATCCCTTACCCCATTCTTCCATTTGGTCTTCCGTCCAGAGGAAAGGATAGAAGATCCTTTTCTGAAAGCGTGGAGGCAGGTACTTCTGCCAGTTCGTTCCGCCCGTAGCAGCAATGTCTACCGGATCTTTTTCCAGGTACCTTACCGCCGACTTGTAATGTGACAGCGGCCATTCTACGTTCACGTACAAATCCAGTTTTCTAAGCTCTTCTGCCAATGCGCTTACATCCTGACCTTCAGCAGCCAGTTTATGGTATAACGCAGAGAAATTAGTATGCTCCCTGTCCTTAGCCAGTTGCCGGAATTGTGCAGCATATTTATTGATGAATTGTTTTAAGGTCAGGGTTTGTTTCCCCGTCGCCAATTCTGTAGCGCCAAACTTCCAGTAAATGTGTTCGAATTGCTCATCTATTGTTGCTGTGACCAGGTCAGACCTTTTACTCTTGTCTACCAGCTGTATGAAACTGGCCGCACTGATTTCTATCATGCGGTACTGACCGGATTGGAAACCGCTTGCTGGTAATAATGACATCCTGAATTTCAGGAACTGTTCTTTTTCCATTCCGTTTACCATCACTTCAAAAGAAGTAGTAAGTGCATTGAAATATGCATTGATCCGTTTTACACGATCAGTAATAAATTGCGCGGTTAAATTCGGATGTTCTGCAATTTGACGGCATTCATGCAGAGAAAGCTTAAAATACAGTTCCGTGATCTGGTGATACATGATAAAGATCTCCTCGTCAGGGAAAGGCGTTTTTGGGCTTTGCAGGCTCAATAAAGTATCGAGATGAATATAATCCCAGTACGTTAAGAAATCTGCATACAATAAACCATCCAGGTAGGCCGACATGTCCTGGCCCATTGCAGCATATTTCTCCTGCAACTGATCTAGTTTATCTTTAATTTGTGGTGTTAATTCCATTACAGTAAGTTAGTTGCCGGCAAATGTAATAAAACCGGGACTGACAGTTAATATAAAACCCTAAACTTTATTGTGTGTTCAATTTTCTTAAGGGATTTAAACAACTGTTTGTCGTACTCCGCATTGATGTCTGTGATCACATAACCGATCTCCGGGTTCGTCATCAGGAACTGCCCGACAATGTTGATGTCGTGTTTCGCAAAAATGGTGTTTACCTTGGCCATAATTCCCGGTACATTTTTGTGAATGTGGATGAGCCTGTGCGATTTTTCAATTCTCGGTAGCTGAAGGTTCGGGAAGTTACTGCTTAGATAAGTAGTTCCGGTATTCATAAAGTCAATCATTCTCTTAGGGATGAAATCAAGATTACGCGGGTTGTTCTTCGGGTCTTCAAATACCACAACCCCTTGCTGTATACAGGTCGCGATATCGACCCTGCCTTTTGAATTGCCCAGGTAGCCGATGGTTTTCAGTTTTACGGCACGTTTTAATTTTTCAAGTTCCAGCTTCTCGCCATCTGCCAAAAGCATCATGTGCACATCTGCCACGTATTTTTCTTCAAATGTCTCTTTATGACGGATAGAAAAACCATCTTTTTTTAACAGTTCTATGCTCAGCGGGTTTACCTCTCCTATGACAAGACAAAGAATCCTGTTTTTAGGATAGGAAATGGCCCTTGGCAGGTTATTCACATATAAAAACTCATCAAAGCTGGGCGTAATGTGATCCGCTTTTTTGACAATGCTTTCCCTTGAAATGTTCTCTGTAAAAGCATAGAATTTTTTGATCAGTCCGCTTTCGCGAAGCTGAAAGTCAGAATACCCATCGCCAATGCCGTATAGATCCCCTTCCAGGTTCAGCTGCTGCATTAGTTTAACTTTTCCACCTTCTTCACTTAACGGGTTGGAATGGTCGTAATCGATGATCTTTCCATCACCTGTGGTTACGAACGTATTGGCATAGATGTTCTCCTTTTTAATGTGGTACTGACTCACCACAGGAGTAATGAATTCTTTGAACCCACCGGAAACAATCAATACTTCATCAGCATGTTTTTTAAAGAACTCCGCATTGCGGGAAAATGAAGCAGATACTTTTTTCTTCAGTCTGGTAATCAGCTGCTTCAGGTGATCTTCTGTAGCTTCCAGTAATTTTACGCGCTGGGCAAGGCTTTCTCCAAATGAAAGTTTTCCTTCCATTGCCAGGTTGGTATAATCTTCGATTTTCTGAAATATAGCTTCTTTTTCAGGATGCTTTTTCAGAGAGATTCGGGCCAGCTCATCCAATGCCTCTACCTGTGTAAAGGTGCTGTCGAAATCGATGATGTAAATGTTCTTTTGCTTCATATCAATTGTTTTTTAACCGCTCGCAAACTTCTTCAATACTTTGCTTAAGTGGTTTAAATGCTATTCCGGTTGTGTGTTTTATTTTTTCGTTGCTGTATAAACTTTCATTGAGACTGCTGCGGGCGGCATCACTGGTGAGGGCGGCAGGCTTTCCTGTAAACATGGAGGCTAATTTAGCCGCTCTCCATGCAATACCCAGCATCCAGGGCCTCGCTTCTTTTGCCGGTGCTTTTACCCCAAATCCTTTGGCTATTTCTCCAAAGAACTGCTGGTAATGATAATTCTCTGCAGAGATGGTATAACGTTCGCCACTTTCCTTGCTGTTCATCAGCAGGATCATACTTTTCGCCACATCAGCTACATCTACAATCCCTGTCGCGCCCCTGGTATAAAAAGATAAACCTTGTTTTACCAGTTTAAATATGGCGCCGCTTCCCTCAAATCCTGCGCCCGGACCGATGATCACTGAAGGGTTTACAATGACAGCATCCAGGCCTTCAGCTATGCCGCGCCATACTTCCATTTCACCTTCGTATTTAGAAATCGCATAACTGTGCGATTTGGAATCATATTCCCAGAAATCCTTTTCCGTGATCAGAGAAGCCCCTTTTTTGGGGTTTCCCAGCGCTGCTACCGAGCTCACGTGTAGCAATCGTGCATTATACTCAGCACAAAGATTTACCACATTGCTGGTGCCTTCAATGTTGATCTTTAAAAGCTTTGTTTTGTCTTTCGGGTTGAATGAAACCAGTGCCGCACAGTGATATACCTGGCTGATTCCTTCGAAGGCATCATCCAGAGCAGAAAGGTCGTTAATGTCTGCCACAACCCATTCTACCAGGCTGTTGTCCTTTATTAAAGCAGGTAAAACAGAGTGCTCCCGTTTTAGTCCTCTTACCTTTAAACCTTGTTCAGTTAACTGATGTATTAATTCTGCTCCTAAAAATCCAGTAGCACCGGTAACCAATATCATTTCATTTTTTTTAGGATGTTCATTAAAATATGCTCTCAAAAATAGATATTTGATGCCATACATTTATAGTGCAATATGTCTTTATCAGATTTTTTTTCACCCTTAAGTCCGGACAAATTTACTCCAAAAGCAGGTTTTTATACCAGTCAGCTTGGTTTAAAGACTACTTTTTTTGTCGATAAATTTCCTGAACTTGACGAAAACGCTTATGATATTGCCATTTTTGGTGTTGAGGATGACCGTGCCGCGGTCAATAATGAAGGCTGTGCACTGGCTCCTGATTATTTCAGGGCGCAGTTCTACACTTTAAATGAGGGACCTTACACGACCAGGATCATTGATCTGGGCAATATCCGGGCCGGAGCATCTATCTCCGATACCTATGTTGCCGTAAAAATGGTCGTAGCCGAATTGGTGAAGCTAAACATCGTGCCTGTGATTATTGGCGGCGGACAAGACATTACCTATGCGCAGTACCTTGCTTATGAGGAACTGGAACAAAAAGTAGATCTGGTGGTCGTAGATCATAAATTTGACCTTGATGAAGACGATCAGGAGGGACTGGCGGCCAAGTCAGACACCTACCTGAACAAAATACTTTTACACCAACCCAATTACCTGTTCAATTTCAGTAATATCGGCTACCAGACCTATTATGTAAATCAGGAGAGTTTAAAGGTGATGAGCAAGCTGTATTTTGATGTACACCGACTCGGAGAATTTGCCGATGATATTTCCTTGACGGAACCCATCGTCCGTAATGCAAATATGATCAGTTTTGATATCGGAGCCATCCGTTCTTCGGATGCGGGTGCCAATTCAAATGCAGGTCCGAATGGCTTTTATGGAGAGCAGGCCTGTCGCATTTCGAGATATGCAGGTATGAGCGATAAGCTCACTTCGATTGGCTTCTATGAATTTAATCCTGCTTTTGACCGCAACGGACAAACAGCCATGTTGCTGGCCCAAATGGTCTGGTACTTCATGGATGGGTACTACAACCGTAAAAAGGATTTTCCGCTTATGCCTAAATCACAATACTTAATTTACCGGGCCAGTCTGAATGATGGTACGGGAGAACTGCTGTTTGTAAAAAGCAAGAAATCAGACCGCTGGTGGATGCAGGTTCCATATCCTACAGGGATTTCAAAAAACGAGCGCTTTCATTTGGTGCCATGCCGTTATGAAGATTATACAACCGCTGTAAACGGAGAAATGCCTGATCTGTGGTGGCGAACTTTCCAAAAGCTACTATAATTTTACAATCAGTTTTACGTTTTATTAATTGTTCAGTTCATACATTTACTCCTAATAAAAAAAACCTGAATGTTAAACCTATTGAAAAAGATCAGGTCTATTAACTTAAAATAAGTAGAAAAACGATGAAAAAACTATTAATCGCAGCGGTATGCCTATTACCTGCTGCAACTATGGCTCAAAGCAAATTTACCTTAAATGGTACAGTTGCTGGATTAAAAACACCGGCTAAGGCCTTTTTGTATTATGCGGCCAATGGCACAAGAGTTGCTGATTCTGCGGCTGTAACAGGTGGTAAATTTACTTTTTCAGCTCCTTTAGCAGGAATTACCCAGGCGCAGGTTGCTATAAAACGTGAAGGCGTAGTGGCAAAACCTGGAAAAGCTGATATGGTTTCAATTTATCTTGAACCAAAGGTGATGACACTAGAGTCTAAGACCGACTCTGTAAAGTATGCTACAGTGAAAAACTCACAGGTAAATGACGACAACGTAAAATACAACGCATTGACAAAAGCTGCTAATGAAAAAAGTGCTGCTTTAATGGCTGAATTTCGCGCTAAAGGACCTGATGCGCGTAATGATGAGGCATACATGAAAACTGTAATGGATCGCGATGGTGCTATTAGAAAAGAACTTAACGACATCAACAAACAATTCTACATGACCAACCGTGATTCTTATGTAGGCATCGTCGCTTTCAGAAGCGTTATGGATCTTGATGGCGATCCTGCTGGAACAGAATCAGAATTCAATAAGTTCTCTGCTGCTGTAAAGGCAACTGAAGTAGGAAAAGGTATTGCGCAGCAAATAGAAGCAGGTAAGAAAACTGCAATTGGTCAGGTTGCGATGGACTTTACACAGAATGATGTAAATGACAAACCGGTTAAATTATCTGATTTCCGTGGAAAATATGTATTGCTTGATTTCTGGGCTTCATGGTGTGGACCATGCCGTGCAGAAAACCCTAACGTGGTAAAAGCATACAATACTTACAAAGACAAAAACTTTACCGTATTAGGTGTTTCTTTGGATAACCCTGGTAAAAAAGCAGACTGGTTAGCAGCTATTGAAAAAGATGGATTAACCTGGACTCAGCTTTCTGATCTTCAGGGCTGGAAGAATGCTGCATCTACAATGTATGGTGTACGTGGTATCCCTGCTAATTACCTGATTGATCCAACTGGAAAAATTGTTGGTAAAAACCTTAGAGGCGAGAAGCTGGAAGCTAAACTTGCTGAATTATTAGGACAAGGCACTAAATAAAGTAGTCAATTATGTTTTTCTAAAGAGATCTTTTAGAAAAACATAATTTTAAAAAGCCCCAGACGTTCGTCCGGGGCTTTTTTTGTTTACGTCTTAACAAAAAGAAAGTATCTTTACGACTGTTACATGAGAACTGACCTAAATAATGAGCTGGCCACCAAGCCGCACTATCCTATATTAGACGGCCTTAGGGGTGTCGCCGCCATTATCGTCGTAACCTTTCACCTGGCCGAGCCATTCTCAACAAGTAATTTAGATAAATTTGTCAATCACGGTTACCTGGCTGTTGACTTTTTCTTTTTATTATCAGGATTCGTGATGGGTTATGCTTATGACGATCGATGGAATAAAATGACCGTTGGTAATTTCTTCAAACGCCGTGTCATACGTCTTCAGCCAATGGTAGTTTTGGGAATGACTCTCGGTGCCATCGGATTCTATTTTACAGATTCTACACTATGGCCACTTATTCATACCGTCCCTCTTTGGAAAATGCTGCTGGTGATGCTAGTCGGTTATACTATCCTACCAGTACCATTATCACTTGATATACGCGGTTGGGAAGAGATGCACCCCCTAAATAGTGTGGGCTGGTCATTGTTTTTCGAATACATTGCCAATATTCTTTATGCCGTCTGGATCAGGAAGTTTTCCAAAACAACATTAACTATCCTGGTAGGCGTAGCTGCTATCGCACTCGTACACCTGGCCATTACCAATGGCGATGTAAGCGGTGGCTGGACACTGAATGTAGAACAGGTGTGCATTGGACTAACGCGCGTTATGTTTCCGTTCTTTGCGGGTCTCCTGCTATCACGGATTGCCAAGCCGACTAAAATTAAAAATGCGTTGTTATGGTGCAGTCTTCTGGTAGCCATCGTACTTTATATGCCGCGGATTGGCGGCGCCGGGCATCTTTGGCTGAATGGAATCTACGATTCTGTTTGCATTATCATCGTTTTCCCGCTGATCGTGTACCTCGGTGCCAGTGGTGTGATGCAAAGTCAAAAAGAGCATAAAGTATGCAAATTCTTAGGTGACATATCTTATCCGCTCTACCTGGCGCATTACCCGATTGTGTATTTTTATGTGGCCTGGATCAGCAATAACAAAGGCATGACGATTGCACAGGCATGGCCGTATGCCTTGCTCATTTTAATGGGCAGTATCGTTTTGGCCTATGCCGCATTAAAATGGTATGATGAGCCTGTTCGCAAATGGTTGCGGAAATACTACTAACTTTCAATCCAAACACTATCACTTACACTCAGCCTGTCATCTCCAACGAAAGCGATGTAGGTATGTATTGTCTGTTCCAGTAGCTCCGGCTCTAAGGGCAGAAATCCCTAAGCTCACTCCCCTTTACTGACCAGTGCCTTACTAAAATCCATTGCTATATCCGGATATTCACCCTGCAAAGCAAACCGTTTATTGTAAGAAACTGCTTCATTATGCTGATTTCGCCTTGCCTTTGATGTCCTTTCGATCTGCATTCGTATAACGACACTCAAAATGAAATCACTATGCAATTCCTACACAACTGTTAGAAAAGCCGTGGCCCTTCCAACCCTTGAGTAGCCCCTATGAAGGGATTGTGAAGAGCTTTTGTAGATACGAACGCACACCGAAGGCATAGCAAAAGAAGAGCGAAACTACAATCTTCTAGAAAGTTCCAAATGCCCACCTAAGCCAATTTCAACTATTTTTTGAAGCGTGAAAATCAAACTTCTTATATTATTCTCAAGCTTAAAGTAGTACCTGTTTTTTCAGCCAGTTCTTGCTGTGTTAAACCTTTTTCTGATTTTACACTAAATCAAATCCGATGTCTTCTCTAAAATATTTGCCGTCGAAATAGATACGTGCGGCATCTGCTGTGGCAGATTGCAAAGCTTCAAACTGATTGTCCTGCAAACTCGTTACCGCAATTACACGACCACCATTTGTTTTTACAACACCGCCCTCTAATGCTGTGCCTGCATGAAATACAACCGATTGGCGAACATTATCAATACCGGTGATACTTTTGCCTTTCTCGTACTCGCCAGGATAACCTCCGGCTACAATCATCACGGTTGCCGCATTCTTATCGCTGATCTTCAGTTGATAATCTTTTAGTTTCTTTTTGGAAGTAGCAACGAAGAGCTCTACAAGATCATTCTCAATACGCGGAATCACACTTTCAGTTTCCGGATCGCCCATACGGCAATTGTATTCTATGATCATAGGCTTGTCGCCAACTTTAAACAGGCCGAAGAAGATAAAACCAGAATAGTCTATGTTGTCCTTTTTTAACCCATTTATCGTTGGGATGATGATGCTTTGCTCTACCTCATCAAGGAATTTTTTATCGGCAAAGGGTACAGGAGATACAGAACCCATTCCTCCGGTATTTAACCCGCTATCGCCCTGTCCGATTTTCTTATAGTCTTTCGCTTCAGGAAGAATCACATAATTCTCTCCGTCTGTAAGTACAAAAACAGAAAGCTCAATGCCATTCAGGTATTCTTCTACCACGACAAGAGAACCTGCGGTTCCGAATTTGCCGCCCAGCATCAGTTTCAGTTCTTCCTGCGCCTCAGCTACAGTCTGACAGATCAGTACACCTTTTCCTGCGGCCAGACCGTCGGCTTTAAGTACGATCGGGAGACTGTGGTTTTCCAGATAAGCAAGCCCTTCAGTTAAAGTTTCGTTAGTGAATGACTCCGAACCAGGTGTAGGGATGCCGTGACGGGCCATAAATTGCTTAGAGAAATCTTTACTTCCTTCGAGAATTGCGCCTTCTTTTTTAGGGCCTATCACAGGAATATTTGATAAAGCCTCATCGTTTATGAAAAAATCGTGGATTCCATTTACCAATGGTTCTTCCGGACCAACAACAACCAGTTCAATATTTTCTTTTAATACCAGTGCTTTTACAGCTTCAAAATCATTGGGGTTAAGCAGTACGTTTTTTCCGTAAGCGCCTGTTCCTCCGTTACCTGGAGCAATAAATAGTTTTGAGCAAAGAGCTGACTGGCTGATTTTCCAGGCAAAAGCGCTTTCTCTTCCTCCTGATCCTAGTATTAAAATATTCATTGTAAAATATGATTTAATTGTTGGTCTATGCCGGCAAATATACCGCTTTAACGATATTATTATAGCTTAAGTTGAAATATAAGCTATACAAAATTCAGTACGTCAGTGCGTTTAAATTTCTGTATGTAAAAGATTAAAATTAGATTTGCCCCCTGCATGAGACACATAGTTACGTTATCGCTGGTATTTTTTAGTCTTACCCATTTGGCAAAAGCCGAGAGGGTGGAAGGGCTAAGACTATTGACGGACCGTTACTGTAATAAGCATCAGATCAGTTTAAATTCTGCTGAAGCAGGCGCTAATCAGGTTGATGATCAGGATCATCCGTTTTTCTTAACCTATAGTGAACTGACTTCAATAGGAGTGTCTTTTGAAATCCGGGTGCCTAAGTACAGGGCGTACAATAACGTCATTGCAGACCTCACTATAAGGGATCAACCGAAAAATAACAGTCCCTAGGTTTCTTCTTCATCTCCGCCCTTTTAAATACAAATTAACTGCCAATGTGACTGAATAGTCTATTGGTCTGGTTGTTGTAATTTGAATCACACAATTAATTAAAGAATAATAATAAAACACAATCATAAAACATGTTAGGATTTTTAGCCAAGATATTTGGAAGCAAATCAGAAAGAGATATAAAGGTAATCCAACCTATAGTAGTCAAGATCAACGAAGAATACGCAAAGCTCTCTGCATTGAGCAATGATGAATTGCGTAATAAAACAGTTTATTTTAAAGAAATCATCTCAAAGGCCTTAGCTGAAATTGATGCAAAGATCAGTGGATTGAAAGCTGATGCTGAAAATCAGGAATTGTCATTGACGGAAAAAACAGCTATCTATGACCAGATCGATGCTTTAGGTAAAGACCGTGATAAAGAACTGGAAGTAGTTTTACTGGAGATTTTACCAGCTGCGTTTGCGGTAGTAAAAGAAACATCAAGACGTCTTTCTGAAAATGAATTCCTGGAAGTTACTGCTACGCAGTTTGACAGAGACTACGCTGCACGTAAAAAGAATGTAACCATTCAGGGTGATAAAGCGCTTTGGGCAAATAGATGGGATGCTGCGGGTACAGAGGTGGTTTGGAATATGGTACATTATGATGTACAGCTTATTGGCGGTATGGTATTGCACGGCGGTAAAATTGCCGAGATGGCTACTGGTGAGGGTAAAACCCTTGTAAGTACGTTGCCTGCTTACCTGAACGCACTTGCCGGACAAGGTGTACACATCGTAACGGTGAATGATTACCTGGCACGACGTGACTCTGAGTGGAACGGTCCTCTGTTTGAATTCCACGGTATTAAAGTAGACTGTATTGATAAGCACGAACCGAACTCTCAGGAGCGCAGGGATGCTTACCTGGCAGACATTACTTATGGTACCAACAATGAATTTGGTTTCGATTACCTGCGCGACAACATGTCGCAGACTCCGGATCAGCTGGTACAGCGCAAGCTACACTTTGCGATGGTGGATGAGGTCGATTCAGTATTGATTGATGATGCCCGTACACCTTTGATCATTTCAGGACCGGTTCCTTTTGGAGATCAACATGAATTCCATGAGCTGAAGCCACGTATTGAACGTTTGGTTACTGCTCAGAAAGATTATGTAAGCAAAGCTTTAAATGAAGCCAAGAAATTAATCAATGACGGTAAAGCAGGTCCTGAAGAAGGCGAAGGTGGTTTGGCATTGTTACGTGCCCACCGTGGTTTACCAAAAAATAAGGCGTTGATTAAGTTTTTAAGTGAAGGAAGTGTTAAGCAGACTTTACTGAAAACTGAAAACCACTACATGGCAGATCAGTCGAAGAACATGCCTAAAGTTGATTCAGAACTGTTCTTCCATATTGATGAGAAAAACAACCAGGTAGAGCTTACTGAAAAAGGGATTGAACTGATCACCAAATCAGGTGAAGACCATAATTTCTTTGTACTGCCTGATGTGGGTACTGAAATTGCGGAGATTGAAAAATCAGCATTGTCAGCAGAAGAGAAAATTGCACAGAAGGATGCCCTGATGCGCGATTATTCTATCAAAGCAGAACGTATCCACTCTGTGAACCAGTTGTTGAAAGCTTATACTTTGTTTGAAATTGATGTAGAATACATCATTGACGAAGGTAAAATCAAGATTGTAGATGAGCAAACGGGTCGTATCATGGATGGCCGTCGTTATTCTGACGGATTACACCAGGCGATTGAGGCAAAAGAGAATGTGAAGGTAGAAGATGCTTCACAGACTTATGCTACGGTTACTTTGCAGAACTTCTTCCGTATGTACCACAAACTTTGCGGTATGACGGGTACTGCAACCACTGAAGCTGGTGAGTTTTGGTCTATCTATAAACTGGATGTGGTTGAAATTCCGACCAATAGGGTGATCTCAAGAAAGGATCAGCAGGATTATGTATACCGTACAGTTCGTGAGAAATACAATGCGGTAGCAGAAGAAATCGTGAAGTTAACTGAAGCGGGCAGACCTGTACTGGTGGGTACTACTTCGGTAGAGATCTCTGAATTGCTGAGCCGTATGCTTAAGCTTCGCGGAATCAAACACAATGTACTGAATGCGAAGATGCACCAGAAAGAGGCTGACATTGTAGCTGAGGCTGGTCAGGCAGGACAGGTAACCATTGCAACCAACATGGCTGGTCGTGGTACGGATATTAAGTTAGGCCCAGGTGTTAAAGATGCTGGTGGTTTAGCTATCGTAGGTACAGAACGTCATGAGTCGCGTCGTGTAGACAGGCAGTTGCGCGGTCGTGCAGGTCGTCAGGGAGATCCGGGTTCATCTCAGTTCTTCGTGTCACTGGAGGATAATTTAATGAGGTTATTTGGTTCTGAAAGAATCTCTAACATCATGGTTAGAATGGGTATTGAGGATGGTGAAGTTATTCAACATTCGATGATCACCAAATCTATAGAGCGTGCGCAGAAAAAAGTAGAAGAGAATAACTTTGGTATCCGTAAGCGTTTATTGGAGTATGATGATGTGATGAACTCACAGCGTTCTGTGATCTATGCTAAACGTAGAAATGCCTTGTTTGGTGAGCGTCTGGATGTAGACATGAGCAACATGGTGTTTGACGTAGCCGAAGATATCGTAACAGAATATAAAGAAACGAGCAATTTTGAAGGTTTTAAGCTTGAGGTCATCAAAAACTTCTCTGCAGATACTACAATTGACGAGCATGAATTTAGTTCAAAAGGGGTTCATCACCTGACTGATAAGTTGTTTGAGGAAGTAAGCGCATTCTATGAAAGAAAATCAGATGTGATCATCAACCAGGCGATGCCGGTATTGAAACAGGTTTTTGAAGAGAGAGGTGAGCAGATCGAACAAATCATCGTTCCTTTTACAGATGGTATCCGTCACGTACAGGTGCCTGTAAGTTTGAGGAAAGCGATAGAGAACAACGGTCGTGAAGTGACCAAGTCGTTTGAGAAGACAATCGTGCTTGCATTGATCGACGAATCATGGAAAGAGCATTTGCGTGAGATGGATGAGTTGAAGCAGTCGGTACAGAATGCTGTTTATGAGCAGAAAGATCCACTGATCATCTATAAAATGGAAGCATTTAACTTGTTTAAAAACATGCTGAATGCTGTAAATAAAGAAGTGGTCAGTTTCTTGTATAAAGGCGGAATTCCTGTGCAAACTGATCCGAACGATGTAAGAGAGGCCCAGGCTCCAAGACCTGCTCCAAGCAAACTGAAGATGTCTAAGCCCGAATTTGCACAGTCGAGCAGCACAGGTATGCCAGAGATGGAAGATACACGCGAGCATGTTCCTCAGCAGCCTATTCGTAAGGATGTGGTGATTGGAAGAAACGAGCCTTGTCCATGCGGAAGCGGCAAAAAATACAAAAACTGCCACGGCGCAGGATTGTAATTTGTAATAAACATATAGAATGCCGATTTTTGTAAAAAAGTCGGCATTCTTTTTTTAAGCCTTATCCATGAAATTGTTATTTACTGTTATTCTTTCCTTTCTTTCTGCCGGTCTGTTTGCTCAGGCCAGGGGTGTGGTCACTGTGATTAAGGACCCTATGATCGATAGTCTTATTGCAAAGCGAATTGCATTAAATACGAGTATTCCGGCGACAGGAACGGTCGTAACAAAGCCGGCACCGATAGTTTCCAATATGGGGTACCGGGTTCAGATATTTTACGGATCCGACCGGCGGCAGGTGTACAGTGAGCAATCGAAGTTCAGCGCGCTGTATCCGACTTTAAATACCTACATTACTTACAAAGAACCCAATTATTATTTAAGGGTGGGTGATTTTAGAACAAGGCTGGAAGCTCAGAGATTAATCAGCGAGCTCAGACCTAACTTCCCAACGCTTTTTATTTTCAGGGAGAAGATTAATGCACCCAATTTAGATTACGACAATGATTAATAAAGATAAAATACAGGCAATTTCCAACGATATTTTTGAAAAGGTAGTTGGTTACCGCCAGCATATACACGCTAATCCTGAGCTGTCATTTCATGAATTTGAAACTTCAGCATATATCAAAAAACACCTGACAGAATGGGGTATTCCTTTTTCAGATATGGCTAATACAGGTGTTGTGGGTCTGATCACAGGAGGCATTCCTTCGGATAAGGTTATTGCTTTGCGCGCAGATATGGATGCTTTGCCAATACTGGAGGCCAATGAAAAACCTTATGCTTCTAAAAATGCAGGTGTAATGCATGCTTGCGGGCACGATGTGCACAGTTCATCTTTGTTAGGCACGGCTTACATCTTGAATAGCTTAAAATCAGAGTTTGCAGGTACGGTGAAACTGATATTTCAGCCTGCAGAAGAGCTTTTGCCGGGAGGCGCGAGCATCATGATCAAAGAAGGTGTGCTGGAAAACCCTAAACCAGAGGCAATCGTTGGCCAGCATGTAATGCCGTTGATTGAAACCGGTAAAGTAGGTTTTCGTTCCGGAATTTACATGGCCTCTACAGATGAGTTATATGTGACCGTACATGGAAAAGGCGGACATGGCGCACAGCCACATCAAAATATAGATCCTGTTCTGATTGCTTCTCATATCATCATTGCTTTACAGCAGATTGTAAGCAGAAATGCTGATCCGCGACTTCCATCGGTACTTTCTTTTGGAAAAGTACAGGCAAACGGAGCTACGAACATTATCCCCAATGAGGTAAAAATAGAAGGTACATTCAGAACGCTGAACGAAGAATGGCGAAAAGAAGCAAAGCGTCTGATGAAAAAAATGGCGGAAGGCATTGCTGAAAGTATGGGTGGCAGTTGTGACTTCAGGATTATGGATGGCTATCCTTACCTGATCAATGAACCAAAGCTTACTGAGAACGCACGCGCTTTTGCAGAAGACTACCTGGGTAAAGAAAATGTGCTCGACCTGGACATCTGGATGGCAGCTGAAGATTTTGCTTATTATTCACAAGTAACCAATGCTTGTTTTTATAGATTGGGAACAGGAAATAAAGAAAAGGGAACAACCTATTCCGTGCATACACCGAATTTCGATATTGATGAAGAGGCCTTGAGGACTTCTACAGGATTGATGGCTTACATCACACTTAAGCAACTAGGTAATTAATGAAAAAAGCACTCTTACTGGCAGGTTTGATGGTGGTTTTGCTGAAAGCTTCTGCCCAGGAGATCAACCGCTTTAATCCTGATACATTAAAGACCATTCAGCTGGATTCGGTGATCAACATCAAGGCCGAAAAACTGGGCGTAGAGAAATTCATCAACGCGATCATTACAGATAATAGCTTTTATCAGGCTTTCAGGAATATGAAGAAGTATGACTTCATTGCTGAGAACAGGATTTATACCTACAACAAAAAGAACAAGATTGACGGGCGGATTTATCGTAAGATCAAGCACAGCAATTCTGGGACTAATAAAATGCAATACCTGGTAAAACAGGATACCGGTAATGTGTATAAGAAGAATGGTAAATATCAGCTCTATACCATTGAGATGTTCGATTACATCTTTATGAACGCTTATCAGACCGATTTTGTAGCCGAAGGCCCTATGGCTGCAGGTAAAGCTGAGGATACTAACCAGAGTTATAAAGACAAGCTAAAAACATTAATATTTGCTCCCGGGAGGCCTATTAAAGGGTTGCCTTTTATAGGAAGTAAGACGCAGATCTTTACAGCGAATATGCGCCAGTATTATGATTATACTTACCATAGCGGTACTTATCTGGATTCCATCCCGGTCTACCGTTTTAAAGTAACTATGAAAGAAGATCTGAGCAGCGGTACTAAAGACGGTTTAATGATTAAGGAACTTACTACCATCTTTGACAAGCGGAATTTTGAGATTCTGGGCAGGTACGTAGATATGAAGTACAGCAATATGCTATTTGACTTTGATGTGCAGATGAATATCGAAACCAGTTATGTCGAGGGTGAAAAACTACCGGTGAAAATCACTTACCAGGGCAATTGGGATTACCCTTTTAAAAAGGAAGAACGTGCGAGTTTTTTAGTCCTTCATAAGGACTATAACCTTGGAAAAGGAAAGTAATTCCCTAACTTCGCAGATAGAAAATGATTAATCAGGATACCATAAATAAAATCATGGATACCGCCCGTATTGAGGAGGTAGTAGGTGATTTTGTATCCCTCAAAAAGCGCGGCACCAGTTTAATTGGTAACTGTCCTTTCCATAATGAAAAAACACCATCTTTTCATGTGTCTGTCGCCAAGGGTATTTACAAGTGCTTTGGCTGCGGCAAAGGAGGGGATTCTGTCCATTTCATCATGGACCACGAGAAATATTCCTATCCTGAAGCGTTAAAATTCCTGGCCAATAAGTACAACATTGAAGTTGAAGAGATTGTACAGTCGCCGCAGAATATTGAGGCCCAGAACGCACGAGAAAGTTTATATATTGTTTCAGAGTATGCAGCAAATTACTTCGCCAATGAACTGTGGACGGGAGAGCAGGGCCGTGCCATTGGCTTAAGCTATTTTAAAGAGCGCGGTTTTAGGGAAGACATTGTCAAGAAGTTTCAGCTTGGCTACTCCCCGGATGTATGGGATGCGCTGATTCAGAGTGCGGTAGCTGGAGGACATAAGGAAGAATACTTGGAGAAAACTGGTCTTGCGATCAGGAATGAAAAAGGCAAGCTATACGACCGGTTTAGGGGCCGGGTCATGTTTCCGATCCACAACTTTACAGGAAGGATCATTGGATTTGGCGGGCGTACCTTAAAAACAGATAAGAATGTTCCGAAGTATGTCAACTCTCCGGAAAGCGATATTTATCATAAGTCGAACGTACTGTATGGCTTGTTCCATGCGAAGAAAGCCATCAGGGAATTTGACAACTGTTACCTGGTAGAAGGATATGCTGACGTGCTGGCTGTACATCAGGCGGGTATTGAGAATGTGGTGGCTTCTTCCGGAACTTCATTGACAACAGAGCAAATCAGACTCATCGGACGTTTTACAGAAAATGTAACCATACTGTATGACGGAGATGCCGCGGGTATAAAGGCCTCTTTACGGGGCCTGGATATGATCCTTGAAGAAGGACTGAATGTGAAAGTAGTATCCTTCCCGGATGGGCACGACCCGGATTCTTACATGCACCATGTGGGGGCAGGGGAATTTAAAAAGTACATTGAAAATGCCCGTAAGGATTTCATCCTTTATAAAGCAGAAATACTGCTTAAAGAGGCAGGTACAGACCCGATCAAACGGGCAGGTATCATCAGGGATATCGTTGAGAGTATAGCCAAAATACCGGATGATATCAAGGCTGCGATCTTCATTAGAGAGTGTAGCGGTTTGCTGCAGCTGGAAGAGCGAATCTTACTTTCAGAACTCAATAAAATACGTGCTGCTAAGTTTAAAAAAGCAAGCAATAACAATAATTATAATACGCAGCAAAACCAATATCAGCAGGCAGACCCCTATCGGGATGGTCCGCCGGATAATTTGTTTGAAAATCCAGATCCACTGGCTGGTTTGGAACCGGAATCCAATGCTCCGGAGACTGACGAGATCCAGGAACAGGAAATTGTTCGTTTATTACTGGCCTTTGGTCATGAACTGGTGAATTGGGATAAGATCGATAACATGTATATCGGTTCATTTATCATGCAAAACCTTTCTGATGTAAGCTTTGAAGATAAGTTGTGCAAACGGATCATTGATACGTACAGAGACGAGATAGAAAACGGGCATTTGCCGGTTGCGAGTCAGTTCATTAAGGGCGAAGACAGGGAAATTGCCAATCTTGCCATAACGCTATCTACATCTCCACATACCCTCAGTGAAAACTGGTACAATAAACATCAGATCTACGTACGTGATGAAACGGTAAATCTTAAAGCGACAATTCTGGGAGGGATATTCCACCTCAAGAAGCGTAAGGTAGACAGGATGCTGCTCGATATTCTACAGGAAATAAAAACCGAAAGCGATCCGGTAAATCAGGAAATCCTGATGCAGCGCTACTCCTTTATCAAAGGAGTAGAAAAGGAAATCTCTAAATTCTTAGGCTCAGTTATATTAAAGTAAGATGGCAAGTCACAATGATCTGGGCAGACGGGGCGAGGAAATCGCAAAAGACTATTTAGAAAACATTGGATACCGCATTTTAAACCTAAACTGGGCATACGGAAGAGCTGAAGTAGACGTTATTGCTCATCATAATGGGGCAATCATATTTGTAGAAGTAAAGACGCGAAGTTCGACAGATTATGGAGAACCAGAAGATTTTGTAAACATCAAAAAGGAAAGACAGCTCGAATATGCGGCGGAAGCGTACATAGAAATGAGTGGTCACCAGGGAGAGATTCGTTACGATATTATTGCAATTGTTTTTGAAAATAAACACCTTTATAAAATTAATCATATAGAAGATGCATTCTGGCCAAGTTAAAAAAATCACTCCATCAGTATCTACGCTATGCTTATTGCTTAGCATCCTTTTTATCAGCTCTTGTAAAGATCAGGCTGGCAGTTCAGCTATAGGGTTTAAGCTGCCTGAGCAATATCAGAGTGTTGCCCTTGGTGAAGATGTTAAAGTTGAACTGGACGTTCCCAAAGATGCCAATATTACCTCTGCAACCTATCTGTTAGACGGAAAGGTTGTTGCCACTAAAAATAACGCCGAGTCGGTATTGTTCAAAACTACAGGACAGTCTGTAGGGATTAAAGTGATCACCGCAATTGTCGGGAATGAAGATAAGACGGATACATTGACGACAAACATAGAGCTGAGGTCAAATGTAAAACCAGAATTATATGGGTATAAGATCATAAAGACTTATCCTCATGATACCAGTTCTTATACTCAGGGATTAGAATACCACAATGGCAGGTTATTGGAAAGTACCGGGAAGGAGGGGCATTCGACATTGAGGTGGGTAGACATTTCTTCAGGTAAAGCTTTACAGAAGACAGACCTGGATAAACAATATTTTGGAGAGGGCTCTACGCTTGTGGGCGATAAGATCGTGATGCTTACTTATAAGACAAATACTGGGATGGTATATGACGCCAAGACTTTTAAACAGTTGAGTACATTTCCTTATCAGACCAGTAGAGAAGGTTGGGGGCTATGCTATAACGGTAAGCAATTGATCATGAGTGATGGCAGCAACAGGCTATATTTCATGGATAAAGATACTTATAAGGATCAGCACGCAATAGATGTTTACGACAATGAAGGTATGGTAGATTCGATTAACGAGCTGGAATATATAGATGGTAAGATCTATGCGAATATTTACACGAAAAACTATCTTGTGGTAATAGATCCTTCTTCCGGTATTGTAGAGAAGAAAATCGACCTTTCTGGTTTATTAGAAGATGGGTACTTTAAAACAGAAGAGGATATCAGCAATAATGTACTCAATGGGATTGCATGGGATAAACAAGGGAAACGACTGTTTGTGACCGGTAAAAAATGGCCAAAGCTGTTTGAGATTTCATTGGTTCCGAAGAAATAGCATAAAAAAGCCCGGTCTTAAAAAACCGGGCTTTTTTATGCTTTATTTTTTATCAGCAGGGTCGCTGATGTATCCCATGTAGGAAATGGATTGCCTGTTGTTACTGTTAACACTCAAAAAAGCATAACCATTAGTTCCGATAGTTAGCATCAGTTCCTGTGCGTCTTTGGTATCCTTAGGTTTTATGGTGATTACCCAGTTGCCCTTTTTCTTTTGTTCACTTTTATAAGTGAAGTTTTTAGACTTGAATTTGATCCCTGAATCATTAGGGTTCAGATTGGCAGTATAAGCTCTTCCAAAATAAGGGAGATAAGCTTCAACGCTATCTTTACTGATTTTTAGATCATACGATGACCCACTCAGTTGGATGGAACCACCGCCTCCCAAGCCGCCTGGCATTTTACTCAATACCGCATTTAAATCTGCAACAGCAAGTGGCTGAGCACTCGTCGCATTAAATTTAAGCGTCTTCGCATTTACCAGTCTGGTCGTTGTTTCTTTATCTGTCTGGGCTGATACTTGCATTGTTGTGAATACAGCTGCAAGTATTAAAAGATTTTTAAGCGTTTTCATCATTATTGATTTTATATAATTGATTATCCTAAATATACGTATAAAACCTGTTATACTACGGAGTTAGAACAAAGTAACCGATAAAAGGTTTAATGAGAAAACGCCTAGCAGTGTCATATTAATTGTTATCTCCAGGCTTTGTACTGGTTGATCAGTCCATTTGTGGAACCATCATGAGATGAAACTTCCTGTTCGCCTTCCAATTCAGGGAGGATGCTTTTGGCCAATTGTTTTCCAAGTTCTACACCCCACTGATCGAAGCTGAATATATTCCAGATAATACCCTGTACAAAGATTTTATGCTCATAAAAGGCAATCAGACTACCTAAACTAAAAGGAGTAACCTTCTTAAGTAAAATGGAATTGGTCGGTCTGTTTCCTTCAAATACTTTGAATGGTGCCAGTTTCTCGATCTCTTCAGCTGTTTTCCCATCTTTTTGAAGCTCTTCAACTACCTGTTCTTTTGTTTTGCCGTTCATGAGCGCTTCTGTCTGCGCAAAGAAGTTGGACAACAAGATGGGATGATGGTCGCCAATTGGGTTCAGACTCTGTGCCGGCGCAATGAAATCGCAAGGAATCAGTCGCGTACCCTGATGGATCAGCTGATAAAAAGCATGCTGCCCATTCGTTCCTGGTTCTCCCCAGATGATAGGGCCTGTCTCATAGCTTACATCGTTGCCATTGCGGTCGACATGCTTACCATTACTTTCCATATCTCCCTGCTGGAAATATGCTGCAAAGCGATGCATGTACTGATCATATGGCAATATCGCCTGGGTCTCTGCATTAAAGAAATTGGTGTACCATACACCGATAAGTCCGAGGATAACCGGGATGTTGATTTCAAACTCAGCGGTTTCAAAATGCTGATCAGCAGCATGCGCACCTGCCAGAAGCTGTTTGAAGTTGTCGAAACCAATGCTCAATGCAATTGGCAGTCCAATGGCGCTCCATAGCGAATACCTGCCGCCTACCCAGTCCCAGAACTCAAACATATTTTCGGTATCAATACCAAAAGCAGACACATCTTTAGCATTGGTAGACAATGCCGCAAAATGTTTGGCAATGTCTTCTTTCTTCGCGCCGTTATCTAAGAACCATGTTCTCGCCGTATTGGCATTGGTCATGGTTTCCTGAGTAGTAAAAGTCTTGGAGGCAATGAGGAACAAAGTAGTCTCAGGATCTACCTGTTTCAGTGTTTCTGCAATGTGTGTGCCATCTATGTTTGACACAAAATGCATATTCAGATGGTTTTTATAAGCTTTTAAAGACTCAGTTACCATTACCGGGCCCAGGTCTGAGCCGCCGATGCCGATGTTTACGATATCGGTGATCGGTTTTCCGGTGTATCCTTTCCAGTTTCCTGAAATTACAGCGTTACTGAATTTCTCCATTTTACTGAGTACCTGGTGTACATCAGTTACTACATTTTTACCATCAACAAGGATCTCTCCGTTTGCAGGTTCTCTAAGCGCAACATGCAGTACCTGTCTGTCCTCAGTCTGGTTGATCTTGTCTCCGCTGAACATAGCTTTGATGGCCTCATCGAGCTTACATTCCCTTGCCAGCTGAATGAGCAATGCAATGGTAGTATCATCAATCCGGTTCTTTGAATAATCTACCAGGATATCTTCAAATACCAGGGAGAATTTTTCAAAGCGACCGTCATCTTCAAGGAATAATTGTTTTAAGTTTTTTTCATTGATGCTGATGAAATGATCAGCAAGATATTTATAGGCAGCGGTTTCTGTAAAGTTTACTGTAGGAAGCATAATCTAAGTGTTTTTGTAAATGTAATGGTTTATTTTATTTCATAAAATCCAAATGAAAATATTTATAACGATAAATAAATTCCTACAGACATCTTTATTTTAACTCATAAAATGTATTGAAATAAACTGGTTTAAGCCTTGTTTTTAATGGAATTATTTTGATTACATTTAGTGTATAAAACGGTATTAATACCATTAAAACATCAACCATGATAGAAAATTTAAAACAACTTGTAAAAGAAAATGTTCAGGACGCAATTGTAAATAACAGCGCAGTTCCTAACGAACAAAATGAGGCTGCAATTGAGGCTACTTCAGGGTCAATTATAGATGCATTGAAAGCTAAGTTCGCTTCGGGGGATATTGCCGGACTGGTAGACGCCTTTAAAAATGGCAATAGCAGTGCCGTTGTGAACCAGGCTTCTTCAGGTCTTACAGAAAAGCTGGCCGGAATGGGTATCAACCTTGAGTCAGCAAAGAACATTGCTGCATCAGTTTTGCCTGGTATAGTAGATAAATTCATAAAAAAGACCAATGATCCGAATGACAGTTCTTTCAATATTCAGGATGTATTGAGTAAGGTTTCCGGTGATGACGGTAAATTTGACCTGTCGGATGTAACCAGGATGTTTACTGAAAAGACTGATACAAACGGAGACGGTAAAAATGACAGCATCATAGATAAAGTAAAAGGACTATTTAGTTAGGCCTCTGTACCTCCTCATCGCCTACTTTACAATTTTATCCTATATTTGCGATTATGACAAAAGAACAAATTCAGGATTTAAGGGACAGAGTAGCGTCGCTGAGGAGGTATCTTTGACGTCGAAAACCGTTTAGAAGATATCCGTATAGAGCAGGAACTCACCCTGCAGCCAAATTTTTGGGACGACCCAAAGAAAGCCGAAAAACATATTGCTGAAATCAACTCCAAAAAGGTGTGGACCGATGGCTGGCAACACGCCAATAGCCTGATGGAAGATACCCAGGTGCTTTTTGACTTCTGGCAGAGCGGAGACGCCACTGAAGAGGAAATGCAGGAGCAGTTTGACCTATGCTTAAATGTTATTGAAAGTCTTGAATTGAAGAACATGCTCAAGACCAAGGAAGACCAGCTGCCTGCGGTCATGCAGATCACTGCAGGTGCCGGAGGAACAGAAAGTTGCGACTGGGCGTATATGCTGATGCGCATGTACCTGATGTGGGCAGAGAAAAATGGCTATAAGGTAGCCGAACAGGATTATCAGGAGGGGGAGGTAGCCGGCATTAAAACGGTAACGATCGAAATCTCAGGTGAATTCGCTTACGGGTACTTGAAAGGAGAAAATGGAGTACACCGACTGGTGCGGATCTCTCCGTTTGATTCTAATGCAAGAAGGCATACCTCTTTTGCTTCCGTTTATGTATATCCCCTGGTAGATGATACCATAGAAATCGAAGTCAATCCCTCTGAAATTGAGTTTGAGACCTTCCGCTCAGGTGGAGCCGGCGGACAAAACGTAAACAAGGTAGAAACCGCAGTTCGCCTGTACCATAAACCTTCGGGAATCATCATCAAGAATCAGGAGTCCCGCTCACAGCTTCAGAATAAAGAAAATGCCATTCGCTTACTCAAATCACAGCTTTATGAGGTCGAAATGCGTAAGCGTATGGAAGCCACAGCTTTGGTAGAAGGCAGTAAGAAAAAGATAGAATGGGGTTCGCAGATCAGGAGCTATGTGCTGGACGACAGGAGGGTAAAAGATCACCGGACCAATTACCAGACCTCAAATCCTCAGGCTGTGCTCGATGGAGACATCAATGACTTTTTAAAAGCATACTTAATGGAGTTTTAATGAAATACTTTATAGCATTGCTCATGATACTGACATCTTCAACATTACTGGAGGCCCAGGAAATTGTTAAACTCTATGAGGGAAAGATTCCCGGATCGAAAATAGCTCCCGCTGACTATGTGGAAGAAGCTCAGGTTGGCAATGATAAAATGACCAGGATCAGTAAAGTGACAGTGCCGACGATAAGTGTATTTTTGCCCGCAAAGGAAAAAGCTACAGGAACAGGAGTAATTGTTTGTCCTGGCGGAGGCTATGGGATGCTTTCTATAGATCTTGAAGGCTATGAGGTTGCCAGGAAATTAAATGCGGCAGGCATTGCCGCATTTATACTCAAATACCGCTTGCCAAGCGACGCTGTTATGGAAGATAAATCTTCTGGGCCGCTGATGGATGTACAGCAAGCGATGTATCTGGTGCGAAAGAATTCGGAAAAATGGAATGTAAAAGCAGACCGTATAGGGGTTATGGGCTTTTCTGCAGGTGGGCATCTGGCTTCGTCCTTGGCAGTTCACTATGCTGATGCTAAGATTCCAAATAAAGAGAACGTTAGCCTGCGACCAGATTTTTCTGTTCTTATCTACCCTGTCATCTCTTTTACAGCATCCTACCATGCCGGATCAGTAAATAACCTGATCGGTAAAAATGCTGCGGAGGAAAAATGTGATTATTTTTCAAATGATAAACATGTCACCCCACAAACTCCGCCCACATTTCTTGTACATGCCAATGATGATGGCGGTGTCGCTGTTGAAAATAGCATTCTTTTTAACCAGGCCCTCGTTAAAAATAAAGTAAAAGCTGAGATGCATCTTTATCAGGCTGGTGGTCATGGTTTCGGACTGAACAACAAAACCACTACCGACGATTGGTTTGAACGCCTGATCAACTGGATGAAAGCCAATAAATTTCTATAAATCTGTATTAATAAGTATATCCTGGAGTTGCTTTAACTCATCCACCTTTTCCTTTGAGCCGAGGTTTTCATAAGCTGAGATCAGGTTACGAATGACACGTCTGATGATTTCTACATTGCTGCAAGGCGCATAGAAACCAGGCATTGGATCAAGATTGAGCTGGCGCAGAAACTGGTCTACATCATGTTTGCCGAAGATAGCCCCTTTATTGAAGGCATTGATGTAAAACAATACGCCAAATTCATGTTCTTCACGCTTGCTTTCATCAATATATCCCAAAATGAAATGTTGAGGCAGATTGACGCCGTAGACCGGAATGTCCAGTTTTTGAGCAAGGGTAGCATAAATGATGGCTAAAGAGATTTGGTTTCCTTTTTTACTCTCCATGACCTGGTTGATGTAGGAATTTTGAGGATCGTGGTGATTCTTGGTATTTCCGCTGAAGCCATAAATGTTATAGAACACGTGATTGATCAACTTAATTTTTTCAATAGAACTCATTTCATATTGCAGTCCCAGCCAGATCTCCCGTTTGATTTCTTCAATCTGAAGGATGATCTTTTCTTCGTCGAGGTCAGGGTACTGGTAGCGGTTGACAACAAGTGCACCCTGTAAAAGATCAAAAGCTCCGCTTTGGTACCATAAGTTGAGGTCTTCCTTTACGTTGGTGAATTGTATCTTGTGGACTATATTTTCAATCCGTTGTTGAAGCAGGGTGTCCAATGATTGTTCCCAGGCATTTTCCAGGTAATCGATGACTTCACTGCCATATTCTAAGAGACGTCCTTCCACATGCTGGTAGATTTCCTGATCAGGATCATCAAGTAATTTTACTAAAGCGCTTATTTCTTTAACGTTTTCCATTAAACATACAAATTTGAATGCCTATTTTTGCGGTTATGATTGTTAACTTTATCAGTGATTATCTGAAACATCGCTTTACCTCAAAAAGCAGACATGGTACACATTCCCCATTTGTTTATAAACTTACGGATGAGGTAATTTACGATTTTAGTCCTAAAAACGATTATAAAAGCATAGAAGCTCAGAGAAAAAAACTTTTTAATGACCATTCTGAGGTTACTGTGACCGATTTAGGGGCTGGTTCTCATTTGAATAAAAACAGAGTTAAGAAGGTAAGCGAGATTGCTAAAAATGCTTTGAAGAACCCGAGATTGGCACAGCTGATTTACAGATTGGCAAAAGAAAACAATCCTAAGAATATTATTGAACTGGGCACCTGCCTGGGCATCACCTCTTCATATCTGTCAAAGGCCGCGCCTGATGCTGATGTCATTACAGTAGAAGGATGTCCTCAAACTGCGAAGGTAGCTTATAGAAATTTCCAGGACCTTGAACTTGATAATGTAGAGTTACAGGTAGGTAATTTTGACCTGCTTTTCCCGGAAATCATTGAAAGTGCAGACCGTTTAGATTTCGTTTATATAGACGGCAATCACAGGAAGCAGGCTACTATAGATTATTTCAATTGGTGCTTGCCAAAAGTACATGAGGGATCGCTGCTGATATTTGACGATATCTACTGGAGTAAAGGAATGAAAGAGGCCTGGGAAGAAATCAAGAGCCATCCGGATGTAACTGTGACCATTGATTTGTTCTGGATCGGACTGGTTTATTTTAGAAAAGGTCAGGCTAAGGAACATTTTAAAATCAAGTATTAAAAATTATTTATTTGATTATCAGCATAATATAATTATAAAACTGATAAATACGTTTATTAACTGAATTTACAGTTGTAAAACTGAAAAATAAGTTATAGCTTTATGTTATGGAAGAATTAACTAAAGCAGAAGAGCGTATTATGCAAATCATCTGGAAGATTCAGAAAGGATTTGTGAAAGACATCATTGAGGAAATGGATGAGGAGCCTAAGCCCCCATACAATACCATTTCATCTATCGTAAGACTTTTAGAGAAAAAGGGCTACCTGAGCTATAAAGCTTACGGAAAGACGTATGAATATTACCCTGCGATTGGTAAGGAAGAATACGCCCGTACTACTTTCTCTAAACTCTTCTCCGGATATTTTGATAACTCACCGGCGAACCTGTTGTCTTTTATGGTAAAGGAACAGGCCTTAAGCGAGGCAGACATCGCTGAACTCAAAGCACTCATCAACAAAAACGAAAAATAATGGAATGGCTGACCTACCTGCTGAAAGTAAGCGCCTGCATGGGCTTGTTTTACGCGCTGTATTATTTGTTTTTACAAAGGCTTACTTTTTTTAGCTTCAATAGATTTTATTTATTGTCGACTCTGGTTGTTAGTTTTCTTATTCCCGCTTTGCAGCTGGAAGTAGAAAGGCAGGTAGAGGTACAGCAGGAGGTGCCGCAGGAAACACCAATATCCACTGTTGAATCATTTACTCCAGCTGGCGTTTCCAATGCAGAGGCTCCTATTGTACATGCGCTGCCGAATTCAGTATCAGAGGATTCTCTTTTTTCTGAATACAGCTGGCAGGAGATTATGAATGCTACTTACTGGCTGATCGCGGCAGTGATGTTGGTGTTGTTTGTTTATCAGATGGCACAGCTTTTAAGACATATTGCTAAAGTCAACAAAAAGGTAGGTCATTTGAAGGTTGTTTATAAACCCACAGGTTTTACCAATTGTTCCTTCCTGAACTACGTTTTTGTAGATCAGCAGGATCTGAAAGAAGAAGAGATTGCAGTGATCCTTCAGCATGAAGCAGTGCATGCCAACAGGCTTCATTCCCTCGACAAGTTGTTCGTGAATGTCTGCAAAGTATTTTTATGGTTCAATCCTTTGACTTATCTGTATGCACATGCATTGGAGCAGGTACACGAGTACGAAGCAGACCAGGAGGCTTCTTCAATTATCGGAAATACTTCCTATGCCAATTTGCTGCTGACTATAGCTGTTCGTAAGAACAACCCGCCTTTTGTGCACAGTTTTGTGAAAAGCCCATTGAAGGCACGTATTGAAATGTTATTCACTAATCAATCAAAAAATATGAAAAAGTTAGCGTATCTATTAACAGTGCCGGCATGTCTGGCATTGGGATGGTTGTTTGCAGTTCAGGTAGTTTATGCTGAAGTACCAAAAACAATCGCCAAAACAATTAATGGAACTGAGTCAGTTAGTTCCACTGGTTTCATAAAAGTGAAAAATACCTTTTTTGGAAATTCAACTGATCCTGCCATTTTAGTCGAAGTCAACTCACCCAATGGCAAGCAGATGAAAACAGGCGGACCACCTAACATTGTAGTGAAATTTTTTATAGATGATAAAGTATTTAGCTTAGAAGAAGCAAAAGCATTTACTCCCACATTCTTAAAATCATTAAGTTCAAAGCAGGGCTTGGGATCTGGGAGACAGTACGATGTCGATGGTTTAGATGAAAAAGATAATGTTTTTTGGTTTGGGAAAGAGCCTAAGCTCACTGAAGCTGAGACGAAAGCCCGCTATTACTCGTCGAAATATACAGGTAAAACTATTTACGGAAAATTAACAGGTTTCGCTTTCAGAGAAGATCGGTCTATAATGGACGGGTTTTTTATAAAGCTGAACAATGGCGAGCGAATCAAAGCGTATGTTGCTCCCGAGTCCGCTGTAGAAGTAAGCAAAAACCTTAAACTTGGTGATCAGATAAAGATTAAGGTGTTTCACGTTTATTATTCTGTGCTTAATGAATGTGCTCAAATTGGCTCCGGTACATATTCCAAAGGAAACAAAGTGATTTTTGATAGAAATAAATTAATGGTGAGCAATAATACGCTGAATCAACAGGAGCCATTTATAAAAACATCAACTAAGAAGTACAAGGATCATGTTCAATATGTTTACGACGTGAAGTCTCCAAAAGGGAAGAAGATGACAATAATCAAAGGTTTAGATAAACTGAAACCAATGTTTGTTGTTGACGGTAAGGTTTATTCATTCGAAGAAGCTCAGAAATTTGATCAGGCATTTTTAAACAAGTTAAGCGGTAATCAAGGTGGAGGTCCAGCCAGTCTTTATAGCCTGGATGGATTGCAAAAGGGAGATTGGGTTTTTTGGTTTGGTACAGAACCAAAGCTCAGCGACGATGAGAAAAGAAATAGAAGTATTTATGCTAAGTATAATGGGAAAACCCTTAAAGCAAAAGTAATGGGCTATTCTTATGGAACGCCAACTAGGAAACTTATGGATGGGTTCTACATAGAAACCAATGAAGGTGAAAAGATGAAGGTTTTCATCGAAGTGAAATTCGCAAAACAGATCAACGCACAACTTAAGGAAGGCGACCAGTTGACAATCTCCATATCTAATGCAAGTTACTGGCCAAAGGAAGAATCCATTGTAATTCACAACAGCAAGATTGAAAAAAACGGAAGAGTGCTATTCGATCGTAGCAGACCTGTAATAAACGAAGGATAATTTATTAAAACGCCTCCGCCAGACTGATGTAAAATCCGGTCTGGCGTTTTTCATTTGCACGCTTTTCGCCGATACCATAATCTACACGAACGCTCAATCCTTTTTCAGGATCAAAGAAATACCTTCCTCCTGCACCATACGAAGGCTTGAAGCTTTTTAAGGAAAGATCGCCATTGTCGAAAACTTGTCCGCCGCCACCAAATACCGCCAATCCAAAACGGTTATTGTATCGATACCTTAGTTCTGCTTGTGCGGCAAGCAGGTTGCGTTCTCTATATCTACCGGTATAATAACCCCTCATCATTTCGTCATTACCCATTTGTTGTAAAAGGTAAAAGGGGGTGTTTTTGCCTTGAACAGTATTGAACATACCATGTACACCGAGCACAAATTTGGGCGACAGCGACCAGAAATTGCGAATGTTGGCTTTGATTAAACTTCCCGTGAAGTTTTCCCCGCCCCAGAAATCGGGAGCGTATTGGTAGGAAATTTTCGCCATCATACCTTTTGTAGTATAATTATTGGAGCTTCTGGTATCGTAGGTTTGGGAAACGCCAGCATAAACAACAGATCCGCCAAATTTATGAACTATAGACTGGTCAGTGCTGAATATTCCGCCGACTTCTTTATCTGTGAAATGGTAATTTTCGAAACCTACTGAAAATCCGGTATACATATTCTGCCAAAACCGCTTTTCGGCCTCCAGAACCACTTTGATATAATCCTGCACTAACCTGTCTTTATCTGCCTCAATGGTTTCGTTGCCTATGCCGAAAAAATCAAAGGGCATTTTCCTAAAACGTACTTCGGCTATATAATGATGCTTATTCTTTTTTGTCCAGATGTCGCTTTTGAGAGAAATGTTGTACTGGCTTTTGGTGGAAACTGAAACCAGTCCGGAGAAATTTGAGCTCCTGTTTGTCAGGTCTTTTCTGTCTAAATATGCCGAATAAAGTATTCCTGCACCAAATTCAAGACCTATTTCCTGAGAATACCTTAAAATTGGCACTGGCATAAAACTCGCTCTGCGTGAAGAATCTGTCTTATTAGAAAGATAGCGATCAATAAATTTGTTTTGTCCCAACACATTCGCAGCTATCAAAACCAAAGTGGTGCATAGCGAAATTTTCTTCATAGGCCTAAAATAGCAGAAAGTTTTAGTTATTCGTTCAGCCAAGCAAGTTTAAGGCCATTAATTGAGTAATTACTGATTTCATACCAGATAGTTTATGTCTGGCTTGGATCAAGGTGCATGTGTGAGCATATTGAGAATATAATAAATGCAGGGTAAGTGCACCTTTTTTCTAGTAAAAGGTGCACTCACCCTGCACTCATGGTGCAGTCATGGTGCACTCACCTTAAGGTAGGTTAGCACAAATCCGTATTCAAATATATTCCAGGATTCTCATGATTACTGATGTTGTAATTAGGTGTTAGCCCTATTCTTTTTATGGAAGCTCTAATTAAATAGCTATTTTTGCGGCAAAGCAATAAAAATATAGATTAAGATGAGTACAACAAGAGGACCTATATCTCAATTCATGGAGCGCAATTATCTCCATTTTAATGCTGCGGCAATGATGGATGCGGCCAAAGGATATGAAACACATTTAGATGAAGGTGGTAAAATGATGATCACACTTGCCGGTGCGATGAGTACCGCAGAGCTGGGTATTTCATTGGCAGAGATGATCCGTCAGGATAAAGTAGCCATCATTTCATGTACCGGTGCAAACCTGGAAGAAGATATCATGAATCTTGTTGCGCATTCACATTATAAAAGAGTGCCTAACTACCGTGACCTGAGTCCTCAGGACGAGTGGGATTTGCTGGAAAATCATTATAACCGCGTTACCGATACCTGTATTCCTGAGGAAGAGGCTTTCCGCAGGTTGCAAAAGCATATCCATAAAATCTGGAAAGATGCAGATAATGCCGGCGAGCGTTATTTTCCTCATGAATTCATGTACAAAATGTTGCTGAGCGGTGATCTGGAACAATATTACGAAATCGACCCTAAGAACTCATGGATGCTGGCTGCGGCAGAAAAGAACCTGCCAATCGTAGTGCCGGGATGGGAAGATTCTACTATGGGCAATATCTTTGCTTCCTACGTGATGAAATCTGAACTGAAAGCAACCACGATGAAAAGCGGTATTGAGTACATGGGCTGGCTGGCAGATTGGTATATCGCCAATAGTGAAGGCAAAGGAATCGGCTTTTTCCAGATTGGAGGAGGTATCGCAGGAGATTTTCCTATTTGTGTAGTGCCGATGCTTTACCAGGATATGGAAATGGAAAACATTCCTTTCTGGAGCTATTTCTGTCAGATCTCAGATTCGACTACTTCTTACGGATCTTACTCAGGTGCAGTGCCTAACGAGAAGATTACCTGGGGTAAATTAGACATACATACACCGAAATTCATAGTAGAATCTGATGCGACAATTGTCGCTCCTCTGATCTTTGCATGGATCCTAAAAATGTAATTTAAATAAACAAGTCTTACCGAAATTGGGAGACAAATAAAAGATCAGCAGTTTTTTAAAAATTGCTGATTTTCTTCGTTTAAAGCATAAAAAACGAACTATTTAGATTGATTATAAATTGTATTTACTGTCATTTATTTGTCATTGGTAAGTTAATAAATTTTACTTTTGTGGACGTTTTGGTGGAGAACCTAAGTTTAAACATCAAATACGTTTTATAAGTTTTTTAAAAAATAGCATAAAATACTCATTATGAGGGATATCTCATTGATCGTTAGAAGAGTTTGGAAGTCGGCATTCATGTTTACGGCTCTATCTGTTTTAATCGTTTCTGGAACACAGGCACAAGATGTAGTAGAGGGCCGCAAGTTATTTAAGGATAATTGTGGGTCTTGTCATACTTTGGATCGTAACAGTACTGGTCCTGCATTAACTCCTAAATTGACTGAACTTGATGAAGCTTTTGCGATCAAATGGATCAGGAACTGGAAAGAGTTGGTTGCGTCAGGTGATCAGCAGGCAATAGAGGCAGCAAAGTTTTCTCCTGCGGAGATGACTACGTTTCCACGTTTGACCGATGATCAGATTAAAAACATCATCGCTTACTCTAAAGCGGGTGAACCTAAAAAAGAAGGTGATGCGGCTTTATCTGCAGCAGCAGGGTCAGACGAAGTTTCTGATTTTTCAATTGCTGGTATCGCAGCCATCATTATCATTTCAATAGTTATATTGGTAGTATTAGGTCGCGCTATCAAAATGTTGGAGCGTCTGATCTTGAAGAGACAAGGCGTAGAGTTGGCTGAAGAAGTGCCATTTAGCACAGGTATCAAGCATTTGTTTAAGAACAAGAAATTTGTATTCTTCTTTATACTGTGTGTAATCGTATGCTTAGGTTCATTTGGTTGGATGGGTATGTGGGAAACAGGTGTTCATACAGGTTATCAGCCGGTACAGCCAATTAAATTCTCACACGAACTACACGCAGGTACAAACAAGATAGATTGTCAGTACTGCCACACTGGAGCATTCAAGTCTAAGAATTCAACCATTCCTTCAATGAATGTTTGTATGAACTGTCACAAATCAGTACAGGCTACGGAGAAATATGACGGAGAGATCTCTCCTGAAATCCAGAAGATCTACAATGCTGTTGGTTATGATCCTGCGACAATGTCTTACGACAAGTCTAAAGAAAAACCAGTGGAGTGGGTACGTGTACACAATCTGCCTGACTTTGCTTATTTCAATCACTCACAACACGTTGTAGTTGGTGAAGAGGCGATCAGAAAAGAAAAAGGTTTACAGCCAAATGAGCCGGTATGTTTTGCATGTCACGGTCCGGTTGATACGATGGAAGAGATTTATCAGTACTCTCCACTGACCATGAAATGGTGTGTTAACTGTCACAAAGATACCAAGCTGGAGGTTAAAGGAAATGCATTCTATGATAAGGTTATAGAAGCGCATGAGAAAATCAAAAAAGGCGAAAAAATTACGCCGGCTGCTTTGGGTGGTTTAGAGTGTGGTAAGTGCCACTATTAATTAGAGTTTAATAAAAAGAACGTTCGATAAACAGTAATATAGCTTAAATGGAAAGCAATAAAAAATACTGGAAAGGCTTAGAAGAGTATAAAAACACTCCGGATTTTGTTGAAAACAACAAGAACGAATTTGCTGAGCCCCTTCCAATTGAAGATGTTTTAAATGAAGCAGGATTAAGTACAGTAACTCCGCGCCGTGACTTTTTAAAAGCGTTAGGCTTTGGGTTAGGTGCAGTTACACTGGCTGCTTGTCAGACAGCTCCTCTTCATAAATCAATCCCTTACGTAATTAAACCTGAAGAAGTAGTTCCTGGTATACCTAACTACTATGTGTCAAGTTTTAATGGTCAGAGTGTTTTGGTTAAAACCAGAGAAGGTCGTCCTATTAAGATTGAACCAAATCCAAATGCAGGTGTATTCAATTCCGGTACAGATGCACAGACTCAGGCTTCAGTTTTAGATTTATATGATGTATCTAAACTAAAATCTCCTGTATTAGATAAAGCAGAGGTTAACTGGTCTAAAGTTGATGAGTTTGTAAAAGGTGAACTGAATAAAGCCCAGGCTTCAGGAAAGAAAATCCGTGTTATTTCATCTTCAGTAAACAGCCCATCTTCTAAAGCTGTTATTGCTGATTTTATTACTGCATACCCAAATACTAAACATGTTCAATATGATGCTGTTTCTTATACAGGTATCATCAAAGCAAATGAAAACAGTTTTGGTAAGGCAGTAGTTCCTAAATATAATTTTGATAAAGCTGACCTGATCGTAAGTTTCGGTGCAGACTTTTTGGGTACATGGATCAGCGGTGAAGAGTTTACTGCCCAGTATGTATCTAACAGGGATGCTAAATCTTTGAAAGCAGGAAAAATGTCACGTCACTTCCAGTTTGAGGCTGGTATGAGCTTAACGGGTACTAACGCAGATACACGCGTTCCGGTTAAGTTATCTGAAGAAGGACCTGCATTGATCACTTTATATAATGCAATCACAGGAAATACTTTGGCTGGCGGAACATTGCCTAACAATGTAACTGCTGATAAAGCACTTAAGCTTGTAGCTAAAGAGTTACTTCAGAATAAAGGAAAAGCATTAGTAGTTTCAGGTTCAAATGATGTATCTACCCAGATTTTGGTAAATGCGATCAACTCTGCAATCGGTAGCTACGGTACTACAATAGATCTTGACAATCCTTGCAAGCGTTACGCAGGTAACGATGCTGAGTTTGCTGAGTTCATCAATGAAATGAACAGAGGCGAAGTTGCAGCTGTTTTCATTTTAGACAGCAATCCTGGTTATGACGCACCAAATGCAAAAGCATTTGCTGATGGATTGGCAAAAGTAGGTTTGAGAGTTTCATTCTCAGACAGAAAAGATGAAACTGCTTCACTATGTAATGTAATAGCAATCAACCACAACTATTTAGAGTCATGGGGTGATGCAAATGCATACGAAGGATATTATTCAATCGTACAGCCAACAATCAACCCGGTATTCAACTCTCGTCAGGCTGAAGAAAGTTTATTGATCTGGTCTGATGCACCGGTTAAAGAATACTACCAGTATGTACGTAACAACTGGGAGAAAACAATTTTACCTGCATTGGGTAAAACGTGGAAAGATGTATTGCAAACAGGAGTTTTTGCAGCTACAGCTAAGCCAGCAGGTGCTTATACATTTGGTTTATCACTTACAGCTGTAATTCCTTCTATCCTAAATAACAGCAAAGCATTAGCTAAAGATATCGAGTTGCAGGTTTACGAAAGCATCCCGATGCGTGATGGTAAACATGCAAACAATGCATTCCTTCAGGAATTACCTGATCCTGTTTCTAAAGTAACATGGGATAACTACATCGCACTTGCGCCTAAGTTTGCTGAAAAATTAGGTTTCAAAGAATTTGATGTAGTTTCTGTTAAGGATGATAGAGGTTATACTATTGAATTGCCAGTGCTGATTCAGCCAGGACAAGCTCAGGGTACAGCTTCAATCGCTTTAGGTTACGGACGTACTAAGGTTGGTAAAGCAGGTGACGGCGTAGGTCAGAACGCTTATCCATTTGTAAGCTTTACAAACGGCACCACTAAATATGCGACTACAGTTAAGTTAAGCGGCACAGGAAAGAGAGAAGAACTTGCTCAAACGCAAACTCACCACTCTTTTGAAGGTAGAAATATCATTCGTGAGACCACTTTCACAGAATACAAAAAAAATCCGGCAACTGGTTCAGGTAATGAGCACGGTAAACATAAATCATACGATCTATGGGATAAATATGAGAAACCAGGTAACAACTGGGTTATGGCAATCGATTTGAATGCTTGTACTGGTTGTGGGTCTTGTATTGTAGCTTGTAACGTAGAGAACAACATTCCTGTTGTAGGTAAAGAAGAAGTACGTAAGCGCAGAGAAATGCACTGGATCCGTATCGATCGTTACTACAGCTTCAACCAGGAGAATGATGGTCATGATGATCATGCAGCTCATGGTGCACACGGACACAGCAATGGTATCAATTCGGTAACTAAAGAGAAGGAAATTGCGGATCTTACAGAAGATAAGATGAATAATGTTTCTGTAGTTCACCAGCCGATGCTTTGTCAGCACTGTGATCACGCACCTTGCGAGACTGTATGTCCGGTATTGGCGACAGTACACTCGTCAGATGGTTTGAACCATATGGCTTACAACCGTTGCGTAGGTACACGTTACTGCGCGAATAACTGTCCATATAAAGTACGTCGTTTCAACTGGTTTAACTACTGGAATGATTCACGCTTTGACAACTACCTGAACAATGAGTTCACTCAGCTGGTATTGAACCCTGATGTAACTACGCGTTCAAGAGGGGTTATGGAGAAATGCTCAATGTGTATCCAACGTATTCAGGCAGGTAAACTGCAGGCTAAGATTGAAAAGCGTCCGTTGAAAGATGGCGATATCAAAATGGCTTGTCAACAAGCTTGTTCCGCAAATGCAATCATATTTGGTGACGGCAACGATCCTAACTCAGAAGTATCTAAAGCATTGCGTAGTGAGCGTATTTACTATGTTTTGGAAGAGATCAACGTACAACCGGGTATAGGTTATATGACAAAAATTAGAAATACAGATACAACAGTACAAGCGTAAGAGCGTAAGCTGATATTAAAAGAACATAAATTATGTCAGGACATAACGAATCAATATTAAGAGAACCATTAATTACCGGACAGGATATCACGTATGCAAAAATTACGGATGATATTTTGATGCCAGTAGAAAATAAGCCTAACAGGGCATGGTGGATAGGATTTATACTTTCACTTTGTGGTGCCACACTTTGGGTAGTAGCTGTAGGTTACACCTTCTGGTTTGGTATCGGAGCATGGGGTTTGAATAAAACAGTAGGCTGGGCATGGGATATCACCGGTTTCGTATGGTGGGTAGGTATCGGTCACGCAGGAACACTAATCTCTGCGGTACTATTACTTTTCCGTCAGAATTGGCGGAACTCCATCAACCGTTCTGCAGAGGCAATGACAATTTTCGCCGTTATTTGTGCGGCAACATATGTAGTATCCCACATGGGCAGACCTTGGTTAGCTTATTGGGTACTTCCTTTACCAAATCAATTCGGATCACTATGGGTTAACTTTAACTCGCCATTGGTTTGGGATATGTTTGCGATCTCTACTTACTTCTCGGTATCATTGTTATTCTGGTATACAGGTCTATTGCCTGATATCGCAACTATCCGTGACCGTGCAACAGGTGTAAGACGTAAAATTTATTCAATTTTCTCATTCGGATGGAATGGTAACGTAAAAACATGGCAGCGTTTTGAGGCGGTTTCCTTGATCTTAGCTGGTATTTCAACTCCACTTGTACTTTCCGTACACACGATTGTATCCATGGACTTTGCTACCTCGGTAATTCCGGGATGGCATACAACGATCTTCCCTCCTTATTTCGTGGCAGGGGCAATCTTCTCAGGATTTGCGATGGTATTGACCTTATTATTGGTAGCGCGTAAAGTATTGGGATTAGAGAACTACATCACCATGTTCCACATTGAATCGATGAATAAGATCATCATTCTGACGGGATCTATTGTAGGTGTGGCTTATTTGACAGAGTTCTTTATTGCATGGTATTCAGGTTCTGAATATGAGCAATATGCATTCATCAACCGTTCGACTGGTCCTTACTGGTGGGCATACTGGATGATGATGACTTGTAACGTAATTTCTCCTCAGTTGCTATGGTTTAAAAAGATCCGTACCAATATTCCAGCTACCTGGATCTTATCTATTGTAGTAAACATAGGTATGTGGTTTGAGCGTTTTGTAATCATTGTAACTTCATTGCACCGTGATTATATTCCTTCGAGCTGGGCGATGTTCTATCCGACATGGGTTGACGTGAGTGTGTTTGTTGGGTCGATCGGAGTGTTCTTTACTTTATTCCTGTTGTTCCTGAGGGTATTACCTTCAATTGCGATAGCTGAGGTGAAGATGATTTTGAAGAGCGCCAGTGAGAAAGCTAAATTAGAGCAGATTAAAGAAGGTCATTTGGATAAAGAACAAGTAGCAGAATACGTTGAGTCTTTAGAGAAATTTGATAGTGTTAAACAAGAAGAATACGCAAAAATATAACAATGAGTAATATCAAATATATTTTAGGCAGTTTTGGTGATCCTGATGAATTGATGCATGGCATTGATAAGTTGCAGGAAAATAACATTAAGATTTATGATGTTTATACGCCAATGCCTATTCACGGCATCGAAGCTAAATTAGGGATTAAAAGATCCAGGTTAGATATACTCGCATTTTTCTGCGGAATAACCGGAACGGCATCTGCATTTGCACTGATCTATCTGACCTCGGTAGTAGATTGGAAACACAATATTGGTGGTAAGCCGGCTCTGGCACTTCCGGATTTTATTCCGATTATGTTTGAGTTGACTGTTTTGTTCTGCGCATTCAGTTTGGTAGGTTCATATTATGCATCTACACATTTGTTCCCAGGAAGAGCACCAAGAGTGATGGACCTTAGGGCTACTGATGACAGGTTCATTATTGCTATCGATGCACAACAAAATGTTGAGCATAGTAAAATTGATGGTTTATTAAAAGATGCAGGTGCTTTGGAAGTAAAGCATAATGAAAGGAAGTATATTAGCTATGAATAAGAATAAAGTAGTTTTAGCCTCATTTTGTATCCTTGCAAGTGCTGTTGTATTTTCAGCATGCAGAGATAAGCAGAGCACAGGCTTGGAATACGCAAGGAATATGTATGATCCGATTGCACTTAATCCGGATCAACCAGTTTCAACTACAAATGAAATGTTAAAGAGCTTTAAAGGGCAAACTGCACAGACTCCGCCTAAAAATACTGCTCCTGTTGGATTTGTAGAAGATGATATTTATCCAAATACTAAAGAAGGTTTTGAAGCAGCAGGTGTTAACCTGGTAAATAACATGCCTTTGACAGAAGCGAATTTATTAAAAGGAAAGCACCTCTACATCGTTATGTGCGGACCTTGTCATGGTGAAAAGGGTGATGGTCAGGGCCATTTGGTTAAGATTGAAAAATTCAGCGGTGTTCCTTCATTCCACGATCCTTTGAAAGAATCGTCAAGAGGTGGCCTGATGAAAGATTTATCAGCAGGAAAGATTTATCATACCATTAAATATGGTGTTAACATGATGGGTTCTTATGCCTCTCAGTTGTCACCTGATGAAAGATGGAAAGTGGTATTGTACGTACAAGAATTACAAAAAGCAAAATAGTAAAGAAGAAATAAATGGGAACTCATAATTATAATTTAACTGAGCAGTTTGAGTTTACAGGTAAAGCAAAAACTTTAAGCATCGTCGCTATCGTAGTAGGGATTGTAGCTATAGTTTTAGGCTTTGTTCAAGGGGCGCATGAGCGTACTTTTGCTAACCTGTTGCTAATGGCTTATTACTTCGCTTGTGTTTGTATGTCCGGCGCATTCTTTTTAGCCGTTCAGTTCGTAGCACAGGCAGGATGGTCTGCTTCAATACTACGCGTACCTCAGGCTATGGCAAAGACATTACCAATTGCAGTAGTGATTTTAATCGCTGTCATAGGACTTGGTTTATACACACACAACTTATATCATCACTGGCATGCAGATGGTCTTACTGACCAGAACAGCGCGAATTATGATAAACTAATCGATGGTAAATCTGCATTTTTAAATGTGCCTTTCTTTATGGCACGTCAGGTGATCTTTTTAGGAGTGTACTGCATATTTGCTGTATTACTTGCTAAATTGTCTAATAACGAAGATTTAGAAGGAGGGTTAAACTCTTACAGAAAGAGCTTTAAATACTCATGTATATTTTTAGTAATCTACGGATTCACTACTCCAATCTTTGCTTTTGATACCGTGATGTCCTTAGAGGCACACTGGTTCTCTACCATGTTTGGATGGTATAACTTCGCTGCAATGTGGGTGAGCAGTTTGGCTACTATTGCTATCATCATCATTCTTTTGAGAAAATCAGGTTACATGAGCTGGGTAAATAATAGTCACCTTCACAACTTGGGACAGTTTATCTTCGGATTCTCTATCTTCTGGACTTACGTTTGGTTTGCTCAGTTTATGCTGATCTACTATGCGAACATACCTGAAGAGACTGTTTATTTTTACAAAAGATTTGAGCACTATGAGTTCTGGTTTTATTTGAACCTGATACTTAACTTCCTGTCTCCGGTATTGCTGTTGATGGACAGAGATAACAAAAGACAAGAGAATATATTGTTAACCGTATCTATTATTGTATTGTGCGGTCACTGGGTTGATTATTATCAAATGATCATGCCGGGAACTGTTGAAGAACACCATAAGTTTGGATATATTGAAATCGGTACGGCCATTGGTTTTGTAGGATTGTTTACCTTTACCGTATTAAATGCGTTGAGTAAAAAGCCTTTGATTGCAAAGAACCATCCGTTTTTACAAGAGAGTTTAAATCACCACTTGTAATTGGTGGATAGCATAAATAAATAATAGTATAGTAGAAGTACAGTGTTACTACTTTTAAGGAAATGAGTTTAAGAAAATTTATAAGTAATAAAACAATAGCGGCACTAGCAGTGATTGTAACTGCGTTTGCAAGTACAAGTGCATTTGCACAGGAAGCTGCCGCTGCGAAACCAGTTGACATGGGGCCGGTTTATAAATCGGTGATTTTTTACACCATGGCATTCTTACTGCTTTGCTTGTTCATCGCAATCATAGGTAAAGCACTAAAGGTATATGAATTGACCCGTGAGGCTCAGGACAAACCAAAAGGAATCAACTGGGATACAGTAAACGGAGTACTTTTTGCATTATTCCTTATTGTAGGTTTGTATGGTGTTTACTGGGAGTATACAGTACATGGTAACATGATCCTGCCTGAAGCAGCATCTGAGCATGGTAAGAAAATTGACCAGATGTTCAACATCACATTGATCATCACGACAATCGTATTTATCCTGACGCACATTGTGCTATTTGCCTTTGCTTATGTTTACAGATATACTGGTAAAAGAAAAGCTTACTACTACCCACACAACAATGCATTAGAGCGTCTTTGGACAATCATTCCTGCTGTTGTGTTAACAGTATTGGTACTGATGGGTTTCCTTACCTGGAGATCAATATTCTATAAAATTCCTGATCCTAATAACAAGCCATTGAGCATTGAGATCACTTCATCTCAGTTTGCATGGGCTATCCGCTATGCAGGTGCTGATGGTGTGGTAGGAGTGAAAAACTACAAACTGATCACTTCTGAAAATGCTTTGGGTATCGACTTTAAAGACAAGAATACATTAGATGATCAACTTGCTGAGGAAATGGTAATTCCTGTGAATAAGCCAGTTCGTTTGATCCTGACCAGTAAAGATGTTTTGCATAGTTTTTATATGCCTCACTTCAGAGTACAATTGAATACCGTACCTGGTATGACTTCTTATTTTGAATTTACGCCTACCATCACCACAGAGGAGATGAAGACTAAGACAAATGATCCTAAGTTTGAATATTTGTTCCTTTGTGCTAAAATCTGCGGTGAAGGTCACTACAAAATGCAGAGAAAAGTAAGAGTTGTTTCGCAACAGGAATATGATACCTGGGTTGCACAGCTGCCAACATATTTAACTGACGATTTGAGAAAGCAATTTAACATGCCTGTAACTGCTGCTCCTGCAACAGCACCAGCCGATACAGCAGCAAAAGATACTTCTGCAGTTAAGACAAATCAAATAGCTTTAAAAAAATAATAATACTGGAATAGCACATTATGTCAACTATATCATTACACGATACACATAACCACGATAGCCATGATGATCATGGACATCACAAAGAGACTTTTTTAACGAAGTACATCTTTAGCCAGGATCACAAGATGATCGCAAAGCAGTTCCTGATAACTGGTATTATCATGGCTGTAATAGCAATGGGCTTATCCATATTGTTCCGTTTACAATTGGCTTGGCCAGACAAAAGCTTCCCTATCCTGGAGACATTTTTAGGAAAATGGGCTGAGGGAGGAAGGATTAAACCTGACTTTTATCTGGCTTTGGTGACGATACACGGTACCATTATGGTATTCTTTGTATTGACTGCAGGTTTGAGTGGTACGTTCAGTAACTTATTGATCCCTCTTCAGTTGGGTGCAAGAGATATGGCATCGCCATTCCTTAACATGCTTTCATACTGGTTCTTCTTTACGGCTTGTGTGATCATGATGGGCTCATTCTTTATTCAGACTGGTCCGGCAAGTGCGGGATGGACTGTATATCCTCCTTTATCTGCTTTGCCTACGGCAATTAGCGGTTCAGGTTTGGGTATGACCATGTGGTTGATCAGTATGGTTCTCTTCGTTGCATCATCTTTGATGGGTGGTATCAACTATGTGAGTACTGTATTGAACATGCGTACAAAAGGTATGGATTTATGGAAAATGCCATTGACAATCTGGGCATTCTTCCTGACAGCTATTTTGGGTATATTATCATTCCCTGTTCTTGTAGCAGGTGTGGTATTATTGATCTTCGACCGTAGTTTTGGAACAAGTTTCTACTTGTCTGACATCGTTATGGGTACTCAGGTATTGCCTAATGAAGGTGGGTCGCCAATTTTATGGCAACACTTATTCTGGTTCCTTGGTCACCCAGAGGTATATATAGTAATTATGCCTGCATTGGGTATCTCGTCTGAGGTAATCTCTGTAAACTCAAGAAAACCGATCTTCGGTTACCATGCAATGATTTATTCATTGATCGGTATCACTATACTTTCGTTTATTGTATGGGGTCACCACATGTTTGTAACGGGTATGAACCCGCTATTAGGTGGTGTGTTTATGATCACTACTTTGATCATTGCTGTACCTTCAGCAGTTAAGACTTTTAACTACCTGGCTACATTATGGAGGGGTAATATCAAATTTACACCTGCGATGCTTTTTGCAATTGGTTTGGTATCTTTCTTTATCTCTGGTGGTTTGACCGGTATCTTCTTAGGAAATGCTTCATTGGATATTAACTTACATGATACTTACTTTGTTGTTGCCCACTTCCACCTTGTAATGGGATCTGCGGCAATATTTGGTATGCTTGCGGGTGTTTATCATTGGTTCCCTAAAATGTTCGGAAGAATGATGAGTAGCAAATTGGGTTATCTGCATTTTTGGTTGACATTTATTGCGGCTTACCTGGTATTCTTCCCATTACACTTCTTAGGACTTGATGGTGTACCTCGCCGCTACTATGCATTTACTGAATTTGAGTTCATGCAGAAATGGTTAACAGTAAACGTATTCGTAACATGGGCAGCTATATTCGGAGCATTAGCTCAGGTAGCTTTCTTATGGAACTTCTTCTATTCGATTTTCAGAGGCAAGAAAGCGCCGCAAAATCCTTGGGGAGCAAATACATTGGAGTGGACTACTCCTGTAGAACACTTGCATGGTAACTGGCCGGGAGAGATCCCTACAGTATACCGTTGGCCATATGACTATAGCAAGCCAGGTGCTGAAGAAGACTTTATTCCACAGACTGTACCTTTCTCTCAGACGATGAGTTCTAATATGCCTCATGATTTTGAAGGTGATGTAGAATCAGAACGCATCCAAAGAGAATGGGAAGCAAATAATAAAGCTGCTGACGATACAGAAAAATTAGACTAATTCATAGTTTATAATAGAATGGGGTATCTGCAGTAGGTAAGTACTTACAACAGATACCTCATTTTTTTTAACTCAAATACACACCATGGTTCCTAAATCTGAAAAGAGATTTATCAGGCTAAACCTCATTACTATAGTTGTTACCTTATTGCTGATATTGGCAGGGGGAATCGTACGTAGTACTGGTTCTGGTATGGGATGTCCGGATTGGCCTAAGTGTTTTGATCAATATATTCCCCCGACCCATGCTTCTCAACTTCCTGCTGATTATAAAGAAAAGTATGTTTCAGAGCGTGTAGCGAAAAATGAACGTTTTGCGAAGACGCTGGAAAGGATGGGCAAAGCTCATTTGGCAGATAGTATCAGGCATGATGAATCTATACTGCTTCCGGAGACTTTCAATGTGGCCAAGACCTGGACGGAATACATCAACAGACTAATGGGTGCAATAACAGGTTTTCTTTTATTGGGACTGGTGGTCTATTCTTTTGCTTATGTAAGATCAGCAAAGCGGGTGGTGGTATTGAGTTTTGCAAATTTAATCATAGTTGGGTTTCAGGCATGGCTGGGATCTATTGTAGTTTCTACCAATCTAATGCCATGGATAGTTACGGTTCATATGCTTCTTGCACTTGTAATTCTGGCGATCCTGGTATATACCTATAATTATACTCAGCAGCTACATAGGCAAACTACAGTAGTTATGGCGAAGGTAAACTGGCTGAAAGTAATTATTTTTGTTGCTATTTTAGGAAGTGTCTTTCAGATCGTTTTAGGAACGGAAGTTCGGGAGGCTATTGACGCAATTGCGAAAAACCTTCAATATACTGGTCGGGCAAAATGGGTTGAGATGGTTGGTAAAACTTTTTCATATCACAGGGATCTGGCGATGTTTGTGCTGATATTAAACATCATCATCTACAAATTGGTAAAAGATAGATTTAGTGGGAAGGCAACGGCTTTGATGGTCGCTAACGGGATCGCAATTACATTGATCATTCAGATTGTAACCGGGTTATTATTGTCTAACTTTGCACTGCCTCCATACGCACAGGCATTACATATTTTATTTTCTACCCTGTTGTTTAGTTTACAATATTATCTGTATTTGCTGGTTTACAGAACAGATACTTATCATCAGGGACATTAATCGTATATAATTTGAAACAGTTTTTAGCAGATTTCTCTAAGCTCATAAAATTCAGACTAACGTTTCTGGTTGTGTTTTCTGCGTCGGTTACTTTTCTGATTGGATCGAAGGTTTCCATCGGAGGGGGAGAAGCGCCAGGAATAGACTGGATAAACTGGCTGATACTAATCGTTGGAGGGTTTTTGGTGACTTCTGCTGCCAATTGCTTCAATGAAGTAATTGAGGTAGATCTGGATAAGCTGATGACCCGTACTAAAGACCGTCCGATGCCTGCCGGCCACATGACCACCGGTCAGGGGCTTGTTTCCGGATTGGTTATGGGTATGCTGGGTACCTGGCTCTTAGGTAAGTTGAATATAGAGACTGGGTTGTTGTCTGTTTTTTCCATCTTCTTATATGCTTTTGCTTATACACCATTGAAACGTAAAAGTCCAATTGCAGTATTTGTTGGCGCTATTCCGGGTGCATTACCCCCGCTTATCGGATATGTTGCGGCACATGGAAGAATCGACGGTATTGCTGTGATATTGTTTTTGGTTCAGTTTGTCTGGCAGTTTCCACACTTCTGGTCAATTGCCTGGGTACTGGACGATGATTATAAAAAAGCTGGATTCAGGTTGCTACCCACCACTAAGAGAGACAAAATCAGTGCTTTTATTACGTTTTTAAGCACGTTGATCTTAATTCCTGTAAGTTTGCTACCTACTTTTTATGGGTTTGGCGGTTATTATATAGCCGGGGTATCATTGTTGGCAGGATTGGTATTTGCCTGGCTGGCGTTTAAGATGTGGATAAATATGGATTTGGCGAGTGCAAGAAAAGTAATGTTTTGCTCATTCTTTTATCTTCCGTTAGTTCAACTGGTTTTATTATTTGATTTCATTGCTAAATAGATTAAAATGGTACATACATTAAATAAACAAGATATAAATGTAGACGCTGGAGAGGATACCAAGCCTAAGAAGTTTATTATGTGGCTTTTTGTAGTTTCATCTACAATTATGTTCGGTGGCTGGACGAGCTTTTACATTGTTTTTGCTGCGTCGAAAGGGAAAGGTCATGGTTTGGTACTGCCAGATGCATTCATGTACAGTACAGGAATTATACTGGCGAGCAGTGTTTGTCTTTTCCTGGCTGCAAGAGGTCTTAGAAAGGGAGATATTAGTTTATCAAGGATTTTTCTCCTGGCTACGATGGTTTTGGGGGTCGCTTTTGGTTATGTGCAATTTGATGCATGGAAAAGTATGGTCAATACGGGTGCAGTATTGACTAATAATAATGCAGCGATATCACTGATATATATCGTATCCGGATTCCATTTATTGCACATTTTTGCAGGTTTATGTATTGTATTGAATGCCTTTGTGGGCACTTATAAAGAGATGTCTTTAGAGCAGCGGAAATACCGGATGGAAATCGCTTCTATATTTTGGCATTTTATAGATATATTATGGATATATCTGTATGTTTTTTTACTTTTGAACAGTTAGATTTTTTAACAAACTATTACTATTTACAAAATGAGTTCATTATCACAATTAGATCAGGTAAAAACTACTCCATGGAGTGGAGGCCGCTCGCCGTGGTCAGTCGAATACGGCAAAATAATGATGTGGTTTTTTCTGGTTTCTGATGCATTCACATTTTCGTCATTATTGATTTACTATGGAGCTCAACGCTTCAGTAAGTTTACATGGCCAGATCCTGATTTGGTTTTCCAGTCAGTTCCAGGCTTAGCAGATGGCGGTTATCCACTAGTATTTGTGGGTATTATGACCTTTATCCTGATCATGAGCTCGGTAACTATGGTGTTGGCAGTAGAAGCTGGCCACAGACGTTCTAAGAGAGAGGTGATCTGGTGGATGGTTGCTACTATCATTGGTGGTTTTATGTTTTTGGGCTGTCAGGCAGCTGAGTGGACTCATTTGTTCCATGAAGGTTTCGGATGGGGTAAAATACCTGATATGGAAACACTGAAACATTTGTTTACAGGTGAGGTATCTACTGTATCTGCACTTCAGTTTTCAAACTTATTCTTTACCATCACAGGTTTCCACGGATTCCACGTATTTAGTGGTGTGATCATTAATATCATCATCTTGTGCATGACTATTAACGGTACATTTGAAAAACGCGGACATTACCTGATGATAGAGAAAGTTGGTTTATACTGGCACTTTGTTGATTTAGTGTGGGTATTCGTATTTACATTCTTCTATTTGGTTTAATCATTCAAAAAAAATATTATGTCGGAAATACATACAGAACACGGACACGATGATCACGGGCATGGCGAACATGCTGGTTTAGATAAGAAAAAGATTTGGCAGGTATTTGGTATTCTATTGCTGATCACGGTAATTGAATTCATCATTGCACTTTGGGTGTTGCCAAAAGGATATATGTCTCATGGCATAGGTAACTTTGTCTACATCGCATTAACATTATTAAAAGCATATTATATTGTTGCTTATTTTATGCACCTTAAATATGAGAAGCTTGGACTTCAGTTGTCTCTAACAGTTTCATTTATTTTTATCATTTACTTTATTGTACTGATGCTTATTGAAGGTGGATATTTACACTTACATATGCCATTGGTTTAATGAAGGGAGCTTCAATAAAAAAAGTATTAATCCTGGTCACCATATTAGCGGTACCAGGATTTTTATATTATTTACTTCAGGACCAGGGGAAAAATAGGTACAAACCGCTGCCTTTTTTTGGTAAAAAAGAAGTAGGAAAGACTTTTCACTCTGTGAGAGGCAAAATGATCCCTGACACGATTTATCATCATGTGAATGATTTTAAACTGGTTAATCAAAAAGGTGATACTTTATCCTGGAAAAGCTACGAAGGCAAAATAATTGTGTTAAATGTCTTTTATACAAAAGGTGCTACCGATGGGGTTGGTTTTGCAAATAAGGCGATGAAGGCTTTCGATGCGACATATGCGCACAATAAGGCTGTTAATTTTATTGGTCTGACTATAGATCCTGTGCACGATACACCTAAGGTAATTGCAGAGTTTGCTCAGAAATTATCGGCTCAGGCAGGTAAATGGGATATTCTTACCGGTGACAGTACTCAGCTATATAACCTAATCAATAACGGTTTGATCATTGATGCCAGACAGGAGCCGGTTCGGGGAGAAATGCGATTCGTGTATAGTAATATGTTTGTGTTATTAGATACAGAACGACGTATCAGAGGATATTACGAAGCGACCAGTCAGGAAGCTTTGTCTAAATTGGATGATGAAATTAAGGTGCTATTGGCAGAACAGCTAAGAAATACCAAAGACGGGAGATAATCCCTCAAATTATAGAGATATGAATGACAAATTCTTTTTACGCTTAATCTGGATCGTTACTGCAGTAGTGCTTTTAGTCGTAATTGCACTTAAACTGGTACCACCACCTCAGACCAGACCTTCATTTATTTATATACTGCCGCATTTAATTGGTGGTATCAATGCTACGTGTTCAATTCTGCTGATTGTTTCGTTGATTTTCATAAAGAACAAGAATATTCAGGCGCATAAGGTAACTAACGTGATTACTTTCATCCTATCTGCAATCTTCCTTGTTTTTTATATTGTTTTTCATCTCTATGAGAAGGATACAAAGTTTGGAGACATAGATCACAACAATATTGTTGATGCAGCAGAACTTGCCGCGGTAGGTGCCACGCGATACATATATTTCTTCATTCTTGCTACGCACATTATTCTTGCAGTAGTGGTACTCCCTTTGATTTTGATTAGCTTTTTAAGAGGGTTTAGTATGGAAGTAGAGCGACACAAAAAGATTGTTCGCTGGGCTTACCCAGTATGGTTATACGTAGCAGTTACGGGGGTTGTGGTTTATCTGATGATCTCTCCTTATTATAATTTTTAGTCCAGATTTTCTTTCCCTATATTTGTAGCATGAAAAGGATAGCATTTGTTTTTGTTCTTATTTTGCTGCTTGCGGGTTCATCCGTTACCCCGGCAAAAGCACAATGTGCGATGTGTACTATTAGTGCAGAGCAGAGTACAAAGAATGGAAATACACAAGGTAAAGGCCTGAACTCAGGTATCCTATATCTCCTTGCAATTCCATATCTTCTCATATCCGGAATGGGTGTATTGTGGTATGTAAAGTACCGTAAAAAATCGACTGGGTATGCAGGGAACATCTAAGCTCTATGCAATAGTAAAAGGTAAATGTCCTCAATGCAGAAGAGGCGACATTTTTACCGGAAGTCTCTACGGCTTCAACATACAACGTACCAATACAATTTGCGGCCATTGCGGTTTGCGCTTTGAAATCGAGCCTGGGTATTTTTATGCAGCAATGTATGTAAGTTATGCTATGAATTGTGCTGAGATGATCACGCTTGGTGTGGCAACTTATATATTATCGGGAGGTAATCTTGAGTTCGAATCGCTTTGGCTTTACCTTACTGTGATTTTTACAGGATGCTTACTTTTGGCTCCATTTAACTATCGTTATTCCCGCGTGATTTTATTACATTGGCTCTCGCCAAAAATAAAATACAAGGCCATTTACGATAAACCATGATTAAATCAGATACACTATCTTTTATAACTGATGTAGCTCAAAATAATAACCGCGAATGGTTTGCGGAGCATAAAGCCAGATATGAAACTGCGAAGGCAGATGTATTGGCTTTTGTTGATCAGTTGATTCCCCAATTAGCAGCAGCAGATCCAGAGTTTTCTGTGGATACTCAAGCTAAAAAATGTCTTTTGAGAATCTACCGGGATGTTCGCTTTAGCAAGAACAAAGACCCTTATAAAAACAATTACGGGATTTATTTTGCGGTAAAAGGAAAGAACGTGAATGAGCCAGGCTATTATCTGCACATTCAACCAGGCGGTTGTTTTTTTGCTGCTGGTGTTTGGATGCCTGAAGCTGCCGACCTGAAAAAAATAAGAGAAGAAATAGATTACAATACTTCAGAATTTCTGGATATTATTAATGCTAAAAAGTTTAAAGATCTTTTTCAACTCAGTAAAGAAGATACCTTAAAAAATGCGCCAAAGGGGTATGAGACTGACCACCCACATATTGAACTTTTAAAGTTGAAGAGTTTTATTGCTACTTTTCCAATTAAGGATGAAGAATTTTTAAAGCCGGGAATCGTTGATAAGTTGAAAACTGCGTTTGAAGCAGTCTATCCATTTATTGTATTTTTGAGAAACGCAGTAGCGGAATAAGAATTATAAACACCAAACACACAAATGAGAAAAATCAGTTTATTTTTATTTATAGGATTGCTGGCAAGCGCATTCAGTTCTTGTGTAATCCTGTCCCCAAAGAAGTATAAAGCTTTACTGGCCAAACAAGATTCATTAAGTACCGGATGGACAGAATCACAATTGATGAATGAAAACCTTGAAAGCCTGATTGCTAAACTTCGCAAGGATACAACAGGATTGAGCAGTGCCTTAAATGACTTAAGGAATCAGTATTCTGAAATGAACACTAACTATGATAAGCTACGTAGTAACAGTTCATCAGAAATTAAAAAACTTTCGAGCGATCTGGAAAAACGTGAGCAACGTTTGAAAGAAGTAGAGGAAATTCTGCGTAAACGGGATGCCGCTACTAACCAGCTAAAGGAGAAACTTCAGCAGGCCTTACTTGGTTTTACAAAGAATGGGCTGACTGTTGAAATCAGAAATGGGAAAGTATATGTTTCGCTTACTGACAAGCTTTTATTCCCGTCGGGAAGTATCATTATAGATGAAAAAGGTAAACAGGCATTAAGCCAACTGGCAGAAGTATTGAAACAACAACCAGAAATCAATATTGCTGTCGAAGGTCATACAGACTCACAGAAGATCAATAATCTTGGACAGATCAAAGACAATTGGGATTTGAGTGTTTTGAGATCGACATCGGTAGTGCGGTATTTAACTGAGGTGAGCAAAGTAGAGGCCGTGCGCATGACAGCTACAGGTAAAGGAGAATTCCAGCCGCTGGGAGCAAACACTACAGCGGAGAGCAGAAGTAAGAACCGCAGGATTGAAATTGTATTGTCTCCGAAGCTGGATGAGTTATACGATTTGATAAAGCAATAACAGAAAAAAGCCCCGGTAAATAATTGCCGGGGCTTTTTTGCTAAAATGGACTTTTAAAATCTTTAAATAGTGGTAGTCCCAGATCTTTCTCAGAAAACAGAAAATCTTCAGAAGCTACTTCGGTGCCCCAATCGATGTTCAAGTCAGGGTCGTTCCACATGACTCCAATTTCTGAGTTTTTGTCATAGTAGTTTGTTACTTTATAAGTGAAGATAGTCTCATCTTCCAGTGTCAGAAAACCATGAAGGAATCCAGGGGGAATCCACAGTTGTTTATGGTTGTCTCCGCTAAGTACAACATTGTAGCTCTGTCCAAAAGTTGAGGAATCTTTTCGAATGTCTACCGCAATATCCAGTACACTGCCCTGGATTACACGGACCAATTTGCCTTGTGCAAATGGGTCACTCTGTGCATGCAAGCCTCTTAATGCTCCCTTTTGTGAGAAAGACTGGTTGTCCTGGACAAAGTTTCCATTGATCCCTGCTTCGGCAAATAATTTGGCACTAAAGCTTTCATAGAAATAACCGCGGTTATCTTTCCACACTTTAGGTTCAATAATAAGAAGATCTTCTATTGGGGTTTTTGTGATGTTCATAAAGGCTAAGCTACATACTCCATTAAAGTCCTGAAAGAGACAGCCTGATTTGCAAAAAGTTCTGCTGCTTCGGCTTGTAGGGCGGGTGCAAATTGTTGCTGGTAGGTTTCATAATCTTCTATGCTGTCGGCTACGTATTGGGCGCAATAAGTTACGCCTTCATTTGGAGAATCAAGAACCTTAAGCAGACGGTGAGATACAAACATGCCGGTTGCCATTACCTGTGGGATGTGGACGTCCTGCATCCACTGCAGCCAGCGGTCCGCTGATGCGTCTTCAATTATTGAGGTTACATTGTATAATAACATCTTGCAAAGATATGAACTATGTGCCAACATTGTCTCCGCGAAGTTTTCTAAAACGTTTGCGGGCTTCAGTAGTAAACATACTTCCTGGATGATCATTGATTAGTTTTTGATATTGAATTTTAGCCTGTTCAATGTCTTTTAAGCTTTTTTCATAAAGATCGGCAAGTGTAAAAAGTGCATCGTCTGCCCAAATACTTGTTGTCTGGGTTTCGGTCAGTTCCTTTAGCATTTTTACAGCGTTGCCAATGTCATTATTCTTAATGTATATCCTGGATTTGGCCATCATTATGTCATCAGGAAGACTATTGTTTGGGTAGGCAATCGCAATGCTATCTAATTTTACTAAAGCCTGTGCCGACAAGTTTCTGAACTGCAGCATTTCTGCGTCAGCATACATTTTCAGCGCATTTGAGTCGACGGCAGATTGAAGATTGTCTGATATAAGCAAGCTTAGGTTTAACGCATCATTGGCTATCAACTGTGATGTTGAAGCCTTAAGAACATCGGCCTGTGACTTTGCATAAGTAAAATTGCCCTGATAGAAGGAAAGCTTTGCTGAACGGTAATGTGCTTCATTTCCGACAGATTGATTTTCAAATTGTTTAGCTACTTGTTCATAAACAAGGAATGCTTCCCAGGGCTGTTTGTTTAAAATATAAATATCGCCAAGCTCAAGTTTCATCTCACCGATTTCCGTGTTGCTTATACCTGGGATAGCAAGAGCTGTTTCGAGAGCCTTTTCTGCATTTTCCGGTTGATTAAGATAGTATGCCTGAAGGTGGGATAGTTTTTTTAACGCAAAAACTGTTTGTGCGGTTTTTCCGTATTCATCGATAATGGAGGTGTAGGCTACAGCAAGATCTGCAATTGCCTTTTTATCAAACTGACCAGCTATTACCAGTTGATATTGCGCATCAATCATTTCTACTTTTGCCGGTAGGAAATAAGGATTTTCTTTGCCTTTACTGATGATGTATTCAAAGGTCTTTATTGCAGTAAGGTAAGCCTTGTTCGTAAGGAACGTGTTGGCCGCATTAAATAATATTGCTCCATCGTCTTTGATGCGTTTATCTTGTGCAATTAATTGACGGAGTGCCATTTCATATTCCTGTTGCTGCAGGTATTGCCAAATAAGGAGTTTGCTGTACACTTCTGTTTGAGGATCTTTTTGTATTTTCTTTAGTAACGCAGTTTGCAGTAATTGATAGTCCGCATTGTCTTCGAATACCGTTGACAGTACACTTTCGGCCTGGGGCAACAATTCCGGCATTTCGGGCAAAGCATTTACATATTCCTGAACCAGCATGTTTTTGTCCTTCTTAAACCGGTAAATGGTGAGGAGCTCATAGGTAAACATCTTATTGTTATTTAATACCTTTCGGCCCTGCAGAAAAGTAGAGACAGCAAGGTCGTAAGCTTGAAAACTATAAAACTGGTTAGCTACTTCACGGATTTTAAATTCATCTGCAGGCAGCTTGTTTAGGGTTTCCATGTACATTTTATTGGCAGCATCAGTTTGTCCTTTTTCCTGGTAAACCCTCGCGAGTGCCATGCTATACTGCAGGTTTTGGGGACTTTGCCTAATGAGTTTTTTTATGACTTTTTCGGCTTCTTCATATTTCTTCAACTTGATTAACGATGAAGCATACAAGTTAAAATAAGCATCGTTTTTTGTAGTGCTGAATAGTTTTTCTAACAGGATTGAAGCCTCCTGGTATTTGCCTTGCTGATAATATTGGAAGGCCAGTGCATCATCAATATTGTCCTGACCAAAACAAAACAGGCAGGTCATACAGCATAGAACAATCACGGTTAATTTCTTCATCATTATGTATTGATCAACGGAAATCCTAAAATAGCAATTTGCAGGTTAAAAATATCTTTATTACCATAACAATAATACTGGTGCGTATTTTAAATGTTACTCAGAATTTGTTTTCATATTTGCGGAAATATCTATTTTGAACTTTATGAACACTGAAAGCTTCAAAGTAACAATGTTGGTGTATTGCCGCTTTACAAAGTTGGTGTTGTGTAGCTTTGCAGTAGAAAATAACATGATGGTATACAAAAGATACTTTTGCCTTTTCTTAATGCTGCTGGGGCTTTCCTGCAGTCAGGGGGAGGGGGTGCGTACCATGCCGGTCGAGGATTTTTTTAAATCCCAGGACAAAGTGGGCTACAGAGTATCGCCAGATGGCAAGAACTTGTCTTATTTGAAACTTGAGGGTAAGAATCAAAATCTATATATAGAGAACCTGGAAACGGGAAAGGATAAGAAGGTTACAAAACTGAAGGAAAAAAATATCAATTTCTATTTCTGGGTGGGGAACAACGACCTTATTTATTACAAGGAAAATGGGGATGCGAGCAGGGAATCTGACATTTTTATCATTAATAAGGATGGGAGTAATGAGCGACAGTTGACTGAAAACGAAAGAAGCAGGATAAGAGTACTTGACGACCAGCTAATGGATGATAAGTATTTGTTGGTTTCATCAAATAAAAGAGATTCGACTGTTTTTGATGTTTACCGCTTAAATGTACGTGAGGGGGCGATGGTTATGGCAGCAAAGAATCCAGGTAACATCACAGATTGGATCACTGACGCTGAAGGCAAACTGAGGCTTGCGATCAGCAGTGATGGCGTGAATGAAACTGTGCTTTACAGGGCAAATGAGGCATCGGCTTTTAAACCAGTGATGACCAATAATTTTAAGACCTCCGTGCGTCCTATAGCCTTTGCTCATAATCAGCCTAATATCATTTATGCGATTTCTGATGTAAACCGTGATAAGGCCGCTTTGGTTGAAATAGATTGTAATACGGGTAAAGAAAATAAGGTTCTATTTGGTAATGATACCATCAATATAACAGATGCGCAGTATTCACGAAAAAAGCAACGGTTGTCTTTCGTTGTGTATGAGACCTGGAAAAAGGAAAAGCACTACCTGGATGACTCCGCAAAAATACTATACAACAATCTAGACAAGCTATTACCCAAGACAGAGACACGCATCATGGACAGGGATAAGGCGGAGAATGTATATCTGGTGAGAACTTTTACCGATCGCAATCCTGGATCTTATTATCTATACGTTGCCGAGACTGGTAAGCTGAGGAAGCTGAGCGACTTTAATTCGGCGATCAGAGAGGAAGAAATGTGTGAGATGAAACCTATCGTTTATACATCAAGAGATGGGCTTAAAATTCATGGATACCTGACATTACCATTGAACAAAAAAGCAGAAAACCTACCTGTCGTAGTATTGCCGCATGATGGCCCCGTGGGTCGTAATTTATGGGGGTATAACCCTGAAGTTCAGTTTTTAGCAAATAGAGGATATGCTGTTTTTCAGGTAAATTACCGTGGATCTGCGGGATATGGAAAAGCTTTTATGGCTGCCGGTTTTAAAGAATGGGGCTGTAAAATCCAGAAGGATATCAATGATGGTGTAAAGTGGCTGATCAGTAAAAAAATTGCTGATCCTAAAAGGATTGCTATTTATGGAAGCGGGTTTGGCGGGCAAATTGCGCTAACAGGTTTATATTCAGGTAAAGGAACATATGTTTGCGCTGCTTCAAACTCCGGAATTATAAATCTCTTTACCTATCTTAAATCGATCCCCCCTTATCTGAAGCCAAGCCTCCAGATGTATTATGAAATCATTGGAAATCCTTTAACCGATGTAGAACGGATGAGACAAGCTTCTCCGTTGTTTCAGGTGGATAAGATTAATTTTCCGGTATTTATTGCACATAACACAAAAAGCAGGAACATCAATTCAGGAGAAACGATTCAATTCGTAAAGAACTTACAAAAGCGTAATATCAGTGTTAATTACCTGGAGATGGAGGGAGATCCATTTCATGGGAAAAATGATGAAAGCAGGCAGAAATTTTACCTGGGTTTAGAACAGTTTTTAGAAGCTAACCTGAAAAAGAAGTAACTTAGGGCATGTCCTCAGAGAAAAAAAGCGGATACCGTAAGAGTTTTTCATTGATTATGACCTTCATTATTATGATGTCGGTTCTCTTTGCTTTTTCGTTGTTACTCGCCTACCGCTTTAGTACAAAATTTATTGAAAATGAATTTGTATCTGAGAAGGTTAATGTGCTGGAGCAAAGTATCAAACCCTACAATGATTTCTTTCAAAAGAAGCTGCCTGAAGTATCTTATTACAATGGTTACCTGGATTCTGCCACCGCTTGCAATTTTGTAGATACAGTATTGCTCGAATATCCTTTTGTGGCCAAGGTTATCTTTTACGATTCTGAAGTTCGTAATACTCCTGTGGTAAATGATGGTCTGAATATAGGTCGATTGACTTTTAGCCCGAAGAATATTTATCAGTTTGGCAGCCTGGTGCCTGCAGATTCGGTTTTGCTGTTTACCAGGGATAAGACTGGTAACTTTAAGGTCGGAGACGATTTTAATGCGCTGGTATTAAAATTAGCCTCCTATATCCAGGGTTTGGATACGAGCAAGGTGCCTAGCCAGGAAGATTTGTTTAGTAACTTTAGTAATGTAAGGGCAAATAAGATCACTTATCTGAACATACCCAGAATAGAGGATTTAAAAGTTTATAAGTCGATGTCGCGCAGAACGCTTGATCCTCAGCCTGTTTACCAGCAAGATATGCTCTCATTTCATCTTGATCCGTATAAAATAAAGATCATCAATTCCCGTCCATTGCTGTATCAATATATTAAAATTGAACCTTTGACCTATGATCCACTGGATACATCGGATTCTTACCTGACTACGGAAATCACATTGCCAGGGCCATTCTCAGATTATAAGCTTTATTTCATTTCTTCAAAATCCTTTATCGACAAAGAGATTTTAAGTTATTTTTTGCCGATTGCACTGGGAATACTTCTTTTCTATGGCATCGTAGTGCTGGTCGCCGTTCTAATTTACCGCAATCTGAACATCAACCAAAAGATGTTTAAGTTGCAGTATGATTTTATGAATAATCTAACGCATGAGTTTAAAACCCCGGTTAGCGTTATTAAAATAGCAGGCAATAACATTAAAAGTGCATCGAGCTTAACCGATAGAGAGCTGAAAATGTATGGGAAGATCCTGGATGAAGAAGCAGATAAGCTCAACGGTTTGATGAATAAGTTGCTGGCTTTTACTCAGATTGAGAATAAGGCTATAGAACTCAATCAGGATAAGATCAACATAGAAGATTTCATAGAAAGTACTGTAGAATCTCACCGGTTAAAGCATCCTGATTTCAATTTTACCTATGAAGTAACGGGGTTCATGACTTTTGTGACAGATCCTGTATTACTGGGTAGTCTATTTGATAACCTTGCCGAGAATGCCTATAAGTATTCACCTGCAGAGCGTAAAAAACTGCATATTAGTGCTAGGTTGATCAAAGGGAAAGTTGTACTTAGGTTTACAGATCAGGGTATAGGTATTCCTGCATCAGAAATTAATAATATATTTAAGAAGTTTTTCCGCATTCAGAATCAATACAACCAGAATGGTAGTGTGGGTTTAGGTTTGGCTTTCTGTAAAGAACTGGTTAACTTTATGGATGGTGAAATTTCCGTTAAAAGTAAAGTAAATAAAGGAACAGAGTTTAAAATTGTACTGCCATATAATGATTAAGATTGTCTGTTGCGGCGGTTGTCATGCTGAATTTATTTCAGCATCCTGTTTGAGCGGATCTTGAATAGCATATCCGGGATGCTGAAATAAATTCAGCATGACGAGATGTATAAATGCGAGTGCGGAGTAGGTTTTATGTTAAATAAGAAATAAATTATGTCTAAAGGAATTAAAATATTAATAGTTGAAGACGATGAAAATTTACGTTTTTTAGTAGTACACCGCTTAAAAGCTGAAGGATATGAAGTTCTGGAAGTGGGAGACGGAGAGGCTGCTGAAAAGATGATATTAAGTGAAAAGCCTGATATTGTTCTTTTGGATTGGATGTTGCCAGGTAAACAGGGGGCTGAAGTATGCGAAGAAGTACGTAAGCAAGGATTTGAAAACCTGATTATTATGATGACAGCCAAAGCACAGGACGTTGATAAGATTGATGCGTACAATTTTGGCGTTTCTGATTATGTAACGAAGCCATTTAACATGGATGTATTGGTAGCAATGCTCGATAGTAAAGTGAAGTTCATATTAAATAACGATCGTTCGGAGATTCATCGCTTTGGGAATATGGAGCATCATCCTAATATCCATACTTTGTTTAGAGATGGCAAGAAGATAGAACTCACCATATTGGAGAATAGAATTTTACTTTACTTCTTAAGAAATCCCAGCAAAGTCATCAACCGTGATGAACTTATGCTGGTTGTATGGGGGTATAATTCTGATGTAAATACGAGGACATTAGATATGCACATCGTGCGGTTGCGTAAAAAGATTGAGATCAATCCTGACAATCCCCAATTGTTGCAAACAGTTCGCGGAGTCGGATATCGCTTTAATCCTAGCTAAATAAACACAGCAAGCCATCCAAAGAGGATGAGCATAAGGTATTGCAGTAACATGGTTCCATCGAGATAGAAGAAATAATAATATTCATTCTTTTTGATGTTAGATTTGAATATTAGCCAGCCTGTTAGGCCAAGGGTTAATGTTGTAGCGATTACATCAGCATAGGTAGCCTGTCTGAACAGTAACAATAGTGCAAGGTATCCGATTAATAAAAACTGACAGAAGATAAAAGCCTTTTTTTCTCCCAGCATTACGGGGATAGTTTTAAGGGCATATAGCTTGTCCTGAAACAGATCTCTGATGTCGAAGGGCACTGTGATGGCAGCTATAAATAAAAACCTCTTGGCGACCAGTAATAGGGTGTCTGCAGAAGAAATATTAATCTGATGGCTACGTTCCAGTTCTACAATCGGCAGTAATACACAGCTTACAGACCATACCAGTGAAATTAAGAATAATTTAATTCCAGGGATATTACGTAGTCCAATCTTTTGCTGGTTCAACGTTAAAAAAGGAACGTTATAACCGACAGCCAGCAGGCCTGTAAATGCCATCAATAACTTTGATTCAATGCTTAAATACCATAATCCGAGGGGAATGAGGCAAAGTAAAGAAATCAATGTGATTGAAATGATCATCCTATGGTGGGAGAATATCCAGCGGACTCTTATAAAGGGAGACTTTTCCGGATTAACTGGTTTTGCAAGCAGCATGCTAAAATTGTAAAGGCCTATGGTTGCGAAAAACAGAAAGGCCAGAATGTAGGCGTCTGCAGGTACCTGTAATAAGTGGTAGGTAACGAGACCTTGGGCTACAGCACAAATGCCAATAAACAAGTTGCTGAACAATAGAAAATCAAGAATAGCAAGCAGTCCTTTTTTTAACATTGGCAGAAGCGGTTTGTTATGCCCGCTTCAATTCAAATATCGTGATTTCCGGTAATATTCCAACTCTACCCGGATAACCTAAAAATCCATAACCTACATTGACGTATAATTGCTGGTTTTGTTCCCGATAGAGACCTGCCCATTCTTTGTACAGATACTGTACTGGACTCCACTGATACTGTTCCATTCTAACGCCAAACTGCATTCCATGCGTATGTCCACTAAACATCACATCTATTTGAGGGTAGTCTGTGAGTACCTGTCCCCGCCAGTGTGAGGGATCATGAGAAAGCAATAGTTTTACAGGAAGGTCATCCGTGTTTTTCACAGCAAGATCCATGCGGCCATATTTAGGGAACCGGCCCATTCCCCAGTTTTCGATGCCTAAAACACCAATTTCTTCGCCCTCAACTTTCAATCTCCTATGTTCATTCATTAATAAATCCCAGCCCATTACTTTGTGGGTTGCGATTAGATCTTTAAGGTTTTTAGTTTTTGCAGGTGAAGATTCTCTCCCGAACTGATAATCGCCGTAGTCATGATTTCCTAAAGTGGAATAGACTCCGAGAGGAGCTTTTACTTTGCTAAAGATATCCTGGTAATCCCTCATTTCTGTGGCAACATTGTTTACCAGGTCGCCCGTAAAGAAAACGAAATCAGGTTTTTCTCCCAGCAGCATTTCTACCCCTCCCAGTACAGCTTTTCTATTGTAAAAACTGCCGGAATGGACGTCTGATATCTGCCCCATCTTAATGCCATCGAAAGCTTTGGGCAGATTTGGCAGAATGAGTGTTCTGCGTTTGATCTTATAATCATAGGCTCCTGAAATGATCCCCCAACTCAGTGAACTCAAAGGGATGGCCGCGGTAACCATACCGGCTTTAATCAGAAATGAGGACCGGCTAATTGGAGGTCCGGTTGTCTCTGCTACAAGATTTGCTGTTTCATCCTTGGCAAGTGGGATATCCTTTTTATTAGACGATCTGGATAATGCAATTATTCCTCTTCTCAGATCATCGACTAATAAAAAAGGAAGCATGACTAATTTACATACTACGGTTAGGAAGAATGCGACCATAATTATTGAGCGCATACTCAAATAAAGCGGGATATAGGATGGCATAAAAATAGCAGCGAAGACACCGACTACCAGGATAGCGGTATATGTCCACCAGATGATGCTAAAAAGCTTTTTTGTACGGGGTTTCCAGTTTTTAAAAACAGATAAAATGGCTTTGAAACAATAGTAATCAAAAGCCAGAAGAAAAACTGATAAAATAATAAGCACTGGTAGTCTGCCTGTCATAAAATATTTATAATTAAAAATTATCTGAAATCAACATCGTCTTCGTCTTCCTCAAAATCACCGGTATTAAATAGACTTTCAAACATATCTGAAAAGCCAAAACCTCCATCAAGATACTTTTTATTTAATTGAGAATGTTCGGCAAGTCCATGGAGAACAAATTCCATTAATAAAAGTGTCTGGTTTTCACTTAGTTTGGGATGAAACTTTTTGACCAGATCATACAATCCCGGTACCTCCATTAACGTCTTTTTATATTTTGCTGACGTTAATGCATCAGATATATCCAGCGTGTTGCCTTCAGTAAACCATTCCGTAATGCTGGTATAGGGATTGGCAGACTTGCTCTTCTTTGCTTTTTCCGGATCCGGGAAATAGCGTGCAAACAAGCTCTTTACGGCTTTTCCTATTAAGGTGTTCGCTACTTTGGCCGGCCCTTCCAGTTCACCTTCATAAACAAGTTCAATTTTTCCAGTTACAGCGGGGATAATCCCTGTAAGATCGGAAAGGCGAACAAACGTGGTTTTTTCTTTATTGATCAGCATCCGCCGCTCTGCAGTGCTGATGAGATTTTCATATGCAGAGATGGTCAACCTTGCAGACACCCCGGATTTCTGATCAATGAATTCACTTTTGCGTGCTTCAAAAGCTACCTGCTCTACGAGATCCTTAACCAATCCATCTGCTTCTACAAGTTTCTGTTCTTCTGTGAGCCTTGCTTCCTGGAGAGTGATCTTTCTGGAAATGCTGATTGTTTTAGGGTAGTGTGTAAGGATCTGGCTTTCTATCCTGTCTTTTAGAGGAGTTACGATAGAACCGCGGTTGGTATAATCTTCAGGATTTGCAGTAAAGACAAATTGAATATCCAAAGGCAAACGTAGTTTAAAACCTCTTATCTGAATGTCTTTTTCCTGAAGCATATTAAATAAAGCTACTTGTATACGGGCCTGAAGATCGGGCAACTCATTAATTACAAATATGCTCCTGTGTGCACGTGGGATCAAACCAAAGTGAATTACCCGTTCGTCATTATAGGTGAGCTTTAAGGTGGCAGCTTTGATGGGGTCTACATCTCCAATTAAATCGGCCACCGTAACATCTGGGGTAGCCAGTTTTTCAGTATATCTTTCAGAACGGTGCTGCCAGCTGATTGGCGTATTGTCTCCATGGATCAATATTTCGTGTTTGGCAAACCATGAAATTGGATGGAGTGGGTCATCAAAGATCTCGCTTCCTGTTATGTAAGGGATGTATTCGTCCAATAGATTGACCATTAAGCGGGCTATTCGTGTTTTAGCCTGTCCACGCAATCCCAGCAGCAGGATATTATGTCTTGATAAAATAGCGGTTTGAAGTTCCGGGATCACTGTTTCGTCATAGCCGAGGACACCTTCAAATCCCGCTTCTTTATTTTGAAGCTGTTTGATCAGATTTTTACGAAGCTCTTCTTTTACAGATAAAGATTTATAGTTGGAAGCTTTTAGCTCTCCGAGGGTTTTTATAGTATTGTGATCCATGTTTTCTTTCTGTTTGCATCAACGTCATGCAGAAATGAATTCAGCAACCCGGACATGTTATTTTTCATTCTCTTCCGGGATCCTGAAATAAATTCAGGATGACGATGGCTTTAATTACCGTACTGTCTTTCTTCTATTTTTTATATAATCTTCAAAAATGTATTCACCAAGGCCGGTTAATGAGCTGTAAAATGCCCTACCTCCATTGATTTGAGTAAATTCCCTTACAAATTGTTGCAGGTAAGGGTCTTGTGCAATCATAAAAGTAGTGATTGGAATGTTAAGTCTTTTGCATTGAGCTGCCATGTTCAGGGTTTTATTGATCACTTTGCGATCCAATCCCATGCTGTTTTTATAATAACGGCCATTTTCCTTTAGACAAGTGGGTTTGCCGTCGGTGATCATGAATATCTGCTTGTTGTGGGTTTTTCTTCTACGCAGTAAATCCGCCGCAAGCTCCAGCCCCGCAAAGGTGTTGGTGTGATAAGGGCCGACTTGTAAATATGGGAGGTCTTTTATACTTATTGGCCAGGCATCATTGCCAAAAACGACAATATCTAGTGTATCTTTTGGATAACGTGTTTTAATCAATTCGGCCAAAGCCATAGCAACCTTTTTAGCAGGAGTGATGCGATCCTCTCCATATAGGATCATGGAATGTGAGATGTCTATCATGAGGACGGTAGAAGTTAATGTCTTATAATCCTTTTCTTCAACCTCAAGATCACGTTCTGTTAACGTGAAGTTGCCAATTCCATGATTAATTTGCGCATTCTGTATAGATGCAGTCATGTCGATCTGATCCAAGCTGTCACCAAAGGTGAATTCCCTTCTGTCGGCATTTTTTTCTTCACCGATTCCTGAGATGTTGGTATTGTGATTGCCTCTTCCGGCTTTTTTAAGTTTGCCAAATATTTCTTCCAGTGCAGACTTTCTAATGGTTTGCTCCGTTTTAGCAGTAATTTTTATATCGCCTTTACCGTCTTCTTTGAGATAGCCTTTTTCTTTGAGCTCATCTATAAAATCACCCATGCCATAATCGTTATTGGTGAACTTATATTTTTTATCCAGCTCATTCATCCAGGCCAGTGTTTCGCCCGCATCGCCAGCCGTATAATTTAGCAACTGCGTGAATAGCTTAAGCAATTCATCAAACCCGCCTTTTGGCAAGTCATCAGGCTGAAAATTAGAAAAATGAAAACCTCTCATATATTCATGATAAACGAATTATCGAAGTTAAAAGTTTGGCAGGCTATTAATGTTATACTGTTGTAAAATAAAAAGGCCTCATTATTTTTAAAATGAGGCCTTTTTATTATTTCGGGTTACCATTTGCCAGTGCTTTTTCGGCTCGTTTAACAGCGAGTTTTTCCCGCCAATGGGCATAAGGCGCTTTGAATGCCATTTTCAATACACTGTCTAAACCACCTTTAATAGCCAGGTTAAATACACTTTGAGCTTTGCGGGTCACAGAGGCATCCCAGGCTCTGAGGCTCAATGAAAAAGAACCATCGAGGTATTTCATCCAGTGCCACATGCCGGTAGGCATGAACAAGGTGTCGCCATGTTCCAGGAAAACCTCATAACCTTCGACTCCCTTAAGCGCAGGGAATTTTTCGAAATCAGGATTTGCCACATCGTAGTCTTCCAGTGCGTAAGTTGCATTTGGAATGCAATAAAGTCTCTTTTTCCACTTGTTATCAAACAAGATGATGTGCTTTCTCCCGCCAAAATGCGTATGAAAAAGATGAGGTAAATCTATATCGTAGTGCAGGAAAGTAACAGAGTTTGATCCGCCGAAAAACATGGCAGGCATACTTTCAATAAAACCTCCCATCAGGTCTTTAGGTATTACAATATCATTGATAAGGTCGGGGTGGTGTTTAAAAAGATTAAAAAAGAAAATACGCAACTCCGTAGGCTCTCTTTTGATCAGATCAAGATAGTCTCCAAACTTCATTTCGGCCACGGAGGCATTGATGGGCTTTGAAGGGTCTGCCTTGGAATTATCCATCAAACTAACCTTTATATCGCCACCTATCTGCTTTAAATAATCAGTTGTCCATTTTTCACGGGCGGGCCATGATTTTGTTAGACCTTTGATGATTAAAGGACGCCTTGCATCCAGGTAATTTTTTTTAAAATCAGCGGGGCTGATGCTCTCAACGGTATCTACCGGCTTTAAAATAAAGCTCATAAGTTTTGTTATAAAGTACTGATAAGAGGCTTAATGCCTGATTACCGACCTTATTTAAAACAAATGTAAATTATTTATTAGAATTTAGTATTGAGTAGTTAGTATTTAGACAAAATGTGTCTCCGGCGACCCAACAACTATTTTATAGAAAACAAAAAGTCAGAATGTATTAATTCTTAATAAAAAAAACCGGCGACATTAAATCGCCGGTCTCCTCAAATCCCCCTCTTACTTACTCCAATTATTTAGGCATTAATACGGTGTCAATTACATGGATGACGCCATTTTTTTGCATTACATTAGCTATAGTTACTGTGGCTGAACCACCTTTTTCGTCTTTGATCATTAATTTATTCTCTTCCATCCAGGCCCATAGTTTGCCTCCGCTTACCGTGGTTAATTCTGCTTTGCCTTTTCCTTTTTTAATTGCTGCGGCAATGCTTTTTGCATCCATTTTACCAGCTACCACATGGTAGGTTAAAATTTTAGTAAGCGTGGCTTTGTTTTCTGGCTTAATTAAAGTTGATACAGTTCCGGCAGGCAGTTTATCAAAAGCTGCATTGGTGGGTGCAAATACCGTAAATGGTCCGGCTGATTTTAATGTTTCCACTAATCCCGCTGCCTTTACTGCTGCAACAAGGTTCGTGTGATCTTTAGAATTTACTGCATTGTCGACAATGTCTTTGTTAGCATACATTGCTGCACCGCCTACCATTGGGTTTTTCTGTGCGTAAACTTGTGTGGTGAATGCCAAAGCTACTAAGGCAACTACTGATAAGATTATTCTTTTCATAATAAAGTTTTGTTTCTTTTACACAGTTACGATGAAAAGATAGCCGTGGTTTTAGAAGTAGAAAAATTATTATACACTCTTTAATCTTTTTGGCGTTTTAATTGTCTTAGTAAGTAATAAGTCTCAAATAATAGCAATTACTATGAAAGCGCCATTAAAGGTTATCTGTTCATTCGTATTTCTCCTGCTCTCTGCTTTATTGTTTTCCTCTTTTGACAAGGGAGGATCTAAAACAATAAAAATCGTATTTCCTTATAAGCAGGCAGGATTGACGGAACGCCAGGCCGCTGCACATTTGCTGAGCCGATTTACCTACGGTGCAAAATCAGGAGATGTCGACAGGGTGTTAAAAATGGGTTTGGAAAAGTGGTTTCAGCAGCAACTGGATGGTAATATTAAGAATGAGTCGCTGGATAAAATGTTGGACCAATATGAAGACATTAACCTGACGAATTCAGAGGTTGAGAATAAATATCCAAGACAAGCAAAAGTAGTAAGAATGGCCATTAGGGATGGCTTTGTGAATAAGGATTCCGTTGGAAAGGGTGATCAAAAAGCTTATCGCAAGCAGCTTCAGGATTATATGGCTGCTAATGGTCTGAAACCTGAAGGGGAGTTGTTGCGTCAATTCATCAATCAGAAAATACTACGGGCAGCTTATACAAATAACCAGTTGCATGAACTGCTAACGGATTTCTGGTTTAATCATTTTAATGTTTCACTTACTAAAAATCAATGTGCTTCATTCGTGCCGGCATTTGAACGGGATGTGATCAGACCAAACGTAACCGGAAAATTCCAGAATCTATTGATGGCGACGGCAAAATCGCCTGCAATGCTGGTTTTTCTGGACAATTTTACCAGTACAGGTGAGCAAGGTGCAACAACCAGTATAGAAGATATGCAGATGGGTGAAAAACTCAAGCCCGTCGCGCTGAAAAGATTGAAACAATTACAGAATAAAAAGAAAGCCGGCGGATTGAATGAGAACTATGCCCGTGAAGTAATGGAACTTCACACGCTCGGTGTAGATGGTGGATACACTCAAAATGATGTTACGCAAGCTGCCAGGGTTTTAACCGGGTGGACTTTGGCTCCTATGGGTACTGACGGATATGGTGCAGCTATGGAAAAAGTGATTGAAAAAGTTGGTGAAGCTAATCTTCAAAAAAGAGGGTTCGTAAGGAATGGAGATTTTTTATTTGTGCCTACACGTCATGATAACGGAGAAAAAACGGTACTGGGGAAAAAATTTGCTGCGGGAGGTGGCTATGAAGAGGGTGTCGAATTGTTGAGTATGCTGGCTCATCATCAGAGCACGGCTAAATTCATTTCTAAAAAGCTGGCTACACGCTTTGTCAATGATCATCCTGCTCAAAAATTGGTAGACAAGATGGCAAATACATTTAATAGTAGCGATGGAGACATTAAGCAGGTAATGATAGCAATGGTGTCTTCACCTGAATTCTGGACGTCAGATGCCCTTAGGGAAAAGACAAAATCGCCATTCGAGTTGGCCATGAGTGCAGTGCGGAGTCTGGATGCAGAAATTACACAACCCTACCAACTGTTTAGCTGGATCAATAAAATGGGTCAGAAAATGTATTACTATCAGGCTCCTACAGGTTTTCCGGATAGGGGACAATACTGGATCAATACCGGATCTTTGCTGAACAGGATGAATTTTGGTTTAGCACTGGCCTCACAGCGGATTCCTGGGATCAAGATCAATTTATCTTCTTTAAATAATAATCATGAGCCTGAGAGTGCAGAGGCGGCATTATTGACTTACGGTAAATTGATTATGCCTGAACGTAATTTGGAGGAGACTGTAAAGCGGTTGAAACCTATGCTTAACGATCCTGAATTGGTGAGCAAGGTGGAGAAGGCTGCAGCTAAAGCCCCGATAGCACAACCGGAAGTACAAATGAAAGAAGAATCAGGTGATATGATGATGGCAGGGCTTAATAAGGAAAGACCACGCAGAAATGCAAATGCCGTGCAGCTGGCAAATGGTAACAATACGATGCTTGCCCAGGTGGTGGGTGTAATTATAGGTTCTCCTGAATTTCAACGTAAATAATTAAAAAAAAATAGCCATGACATCAAGAAGAGGGTTTTTAAAAGCTGGCGGATTAGCGTTATTCGGTATAGGTTTAGGAGGTGTTCCAGGATTTCTAATGGACGCAGTTGCAGGTACAAAACCTTTAGGCTTATTTAAGCGAAGAAAAATCATGGTATGCATTTTTCAGCGTGGTGCAATGGATGGTCTGATGGCGGTGACTCCTTTTACAGACCAGTATTTGAAAGCAGCAAGACCTACGTTGTTTATGTCGGCCGCAAAGGGCTCGGCAGTCAAGCCGCTCATCGATCTCGACGGCCGTTTTGGGCTCCACCCTTCTATGGCAGGTTTTGAAAGTGTTTTCAGAGATAAAAGAATGGCAATAGTACATGGGATTGGTTCGCCTAATACGACAAGGTCTCATTTTGATGCACAGGACTATATGGAATCCGGTACGCCGTTTAAAAAAGGAACCGAGACAGGATGGCTGAACCGTGCTGTAGGGTTATTGGGGCATGATGCTGCTACGCCATTTCAGGGGGTTAGCCTGACTTCATCCTTACCAAGATCATTTTATGGGGACAACCCTGCGGTTGCAATCAGTAATCTTCAGGATTTTAATATACAGATGCGCGGCAATATAAAGGGAGCAAACCTGGCTGCCAAAAGCTTTGAAGACCTTTATGATCAAACTTCTTCCGGATTACTGAAAGAAACCGGAAAGGAAAGCTTTGATGCGATTAAAATGCTGCAAAAAACGGATACAAAGAATTACAAACCGGCTAACAACGCCATTTATCCAAATACATCATTGGGAAATTCCTTAAAACAAATTGCTCAACTCATTAAAATGGATGTAGGTATGGAAGTTGCGTTTGCTGAATCAGGTGGATGGGATACTCATTTTAACCAGGGTACAGATACCGGAATATTTGCACGTAACGTGAATGACCTTAGTGAGAGCATTATTGCTTTCTGGACTGATATGGGTACGCTGCAGGATGACGTGACGGTGATGACAATGACTGAGTTTGGCCGTACCGTTAAACAAAATGGCACAGGCGGAACAGACCATGGCAGGGCTTCATGTAATTTCATTTTAGGAAATGCAGTAAAAGGAGGCCTGGTGCATGGAACAATAAATCCACTTGCCATTGAGAATTTGGAAGATGGCAGAGATCTCGCAGTTACAACAGATTTCAGGAGTGTATTTAGTGAGGTCGCAGATAGGCACTTAGGAATTTCCAATGATAAAGTGTTGTTTCCGGATTGGAATGGTAACAAAATTGGTGTAATGAGTTAGCCCGGCTTTCATGCTAATGTTTTTATGGCTAATTTTCCGGTCACAACCTCAGGTGCTTAATCCAGGTACCGCTAATGTTATATGAAGAAACAGATTTTGTATTTATGTTTGGTGTTTTTGGCATCAGCCTGTCGCCAAAGTAATCAAAAGGACTCCTCCGCCTTAGATAGTACTTCACAGAATAGAGAAAACGCGGCCATGTCTGATAGTGCGATGAGCTGCAGTTCAAATTTACCAAAGCGATATGGTGGACTGGGAGAACTTGATACTGTAAAAAATGAAAAAAGCCCTGTTTCTCATAAGGGTATGAAATTTATTCCTGCTGGTACGTTTACAATGGGTGCGGTTGATAAGGAAGGCAGACGGGATGAATATCCCGCCCATCAGGTTAAGCTTAATGGATTCTGGATAGATGAGACCGAGGTGACTAATACACAATTTGCCGCTTTTGTAAAGGCTACAGGTTATGTAACACAGGCAGAGCGCAAGCCGGATTGGGAAGAATTAAAAAAACAATTGCCTCCCGGTACGCCTAAGCCTGCAGAAGAATTATTACAGCCAGCGTCGTTGACGTTTGTTCAGCCAAAGCAACAGGTAGATATCAATGATGTATCGCAGTGGTGGAGTTGGACTGTCGGTGCAAGCTGGAAACATCCTCAAGGACCGAAGAGCTCTATCAAGGGTAAAGATAATTATCCTGTTACCCAGATTTCCTGGATAGATGCGCAAGCTTATGCTAAATGGGCTGGTAAACGACTGCCTACTGAGGCCGAATGGGAATATGCTGCCAGAGGCGGCCTGAAATCAAAAAAATATCCCTGGGGTGATGAAGATCCTTTGTCTGGAAAAATCAAAGCAAATACCTGGCAGGGAGAGTTTCCTTATGCTGATAAAAAGACTGATGGGTTTGGTAACATGGCACCTGTAAAATCATTTGCCGCAAATGGATATGAACTTTATGATATGGCAGGTAATGTGTGGGAATGGACTGCAGACTGGTATACCGAGGATTATTATCAGACATTAAATGGTACTGCTGAAAATCCAAGAGGTCCGGTAAAAAGCTACGATCCTGCTGAGCCGACAGTGCCTAAGAAAACCGTAAGAGGAGGATCGTTTATGTGTCATTTTTCTTATTGTAAAGGCTATAGAGTCAGTTCAAGAATGAAAACATCCGTAGATACCGGGCTGGAAAATACCGGCTTTCGCTGTGTAAGTAGTAGATAGAGCTAAAAAATAGGAAGAGGCAGTCCATTTCGGACGGCCTCTTCTGTTGAAGATTAATCAATTTCTCTTTTAAGGCAGTTTATTGAAATCTATTACAGGATGTGGTTTTCCCGATGGTTTTCTTTGTAGCGGCGTTGATATTGGAGTGAAGTCACTAAAGAACCCACAATTTTTCAAGTAGAAAGATTTATCATCGGATCCACCTGCGTAATCCTTCCTATAGTTTTTCCTTGCAGTATTATCTGCAGAAAATCCTGCGCCAGTTACCTCGTGCCAGTTGCCTTTTGCGTCTATAGCCCATTGGTTTTTATAGTCGCCTCTTCTTGTTTGATCTCCTGTTTGAGGAGAGAAGCACTCCAGGAATGAGTGTAAGCCTTTCAGGTAAGTGCCTGATTTAGGTCGCTCAAAACTTGCTACTAATTGCCAATCGCCTTTTTGAACATCTTTGAAGTATGCCGTGTATATTGTAGATTTTTTAGCGGTATTAGGTTGTGCACGAATCAGGAAAGCATAAGTTTTTCCAGCTTCCCATGGATACAGCATATAGCTTTGTCCTCCGGAACCTTCATTCCCAAACTCTCCGGTCTTTGTATTCGGTCCCTTTTTTAACATGATTACTTTCATGCTGTCCGGAATTTCTTTTGGATTATCCGTACTGAATGGACTCCAGATAGAAAAAAGTACCCTGCGTTCTGTTGGGGAGTTGGTTTGCATACCGAAATATCCGCCGCTGAAACCATTGGCCATGTAATAGGTGCCTAATACATCATCACCTACCGGTACCGTTACTTCATTATAGAACCATTCTGTATTATCGTCAGCAGCACTTGGAATGCGATAGTTTAAGTGCACAGACGGGCCTCTGTGTCCCCAGTAAAAGAAGTTGCCTTCGTTATCTTTTACGTAGGCTGTACCTTTTTCTAGTGCTGGGCCACTTACGATAAGGTCTGATACCTCTGCGTATACCTGACCGGTTTTTGAAAGGCCTCTTAGTTCAACTTTCACATAGCCAGGATTTTTGATGTCGATAGTGCCAATTTGAACAATAGCAGACCCAAGATTACTTACTTCCTTCGTTAAAGTTGCTCCTGCGGCAGTTATGCTGATTTTGCTATTCCCTTCAGGTACACTAAGCTTTAAAGAAAGGTCAGCCTTACCGGCACTTTCCGTTCTAAAATAGATAGAAATTACATCTGATTCTGCTGACCAGTTTGTGATTCCGTTATTTCTAATTCGGGCTTTCGAATTTTTACTAACCCATCCATTTCCACCAAGTGGTACAGTAATGGGATCTACTGCCGCATTGTAATCTGCAAAGCAGATTGAGCTAAGGGTTAGCTGAAATGCGAACAGAATAAATAGGATTCTTTTCATATTCATTTGTTAATGTGTGGTTTGTATTGTTTATTGCTATGAATGTATGAAAAGGGCAAGGAATTTTTGCTGCTAAAATTCAGTCAAACGTTTGCGTTGGCGTTTTACTTAAAAATATATTAAGTTCGACTTAAATACAATCTAATACACAAATGAAGAATTTTTTTACAACATTTTCTCTATTATTAGCCTCTTCAGGGCTAATGGCCCAGCAGCTTCCAACTGAGCTTCAAACTCCTGAAGTTGTTTCTGTAAACAGGATGCCTATGCGGGCCTCGGCATTCGCTTTTGAAAACAAAGCGCTTGCGTCAAAAAGAGAGAAAGAGAAGTCAAACTATTTTTTAACGCTCAATGGACAATGGAAGTTTAACTGGGTACAAGACCCACGTAAACGTCCGGATGATTTTTATAAAACGGCATTTGATGATAGCAAATGGGATAATTTTAAAGTTCCCGCAAATTGGGAGACCAATGGTTATGGTCTGCCAATATATGTAAATCAGCCCTATGAATTTGCCGGACGCCGGAATACAGGTGCCAGAATGAATCCTCCATTTGATATTCCGGAGGATAACAATCCGGTAGGTTCTTACAGAAAGAAATTTAATCTTCCTCAGAATTGGGATGGCAGACAGGTCTTCATTCATTTGGGAGCGGTAAAGTCTGCATTTTTTATCTGGATCAATGGAGTTAAAGTAGGCTATAGTGAGGATAGTAAGCTCGCTGCGGAATTTGACATTACGAAATACGTGAAGGCAGGAGAGAATCTGGTTGCTTTACAGGTTTATCGCTGGAGTGATGGCAGCTATCTGGAGTGTCAGGATATGTGGCGTATTTCGGGTATCGAACGCGATGTTTATCTCTACTCAACACCAAAACTTGATATCAGGGATTTTAAGACAATAGCTACGCTGGATAAAAGTTATAAAAACGGGTTGTTGTCAGTAAGCGCTGAAATTGACAATTATAGGATTGACAGGAGAACCAATCACAGTAAGCCAGATACGTTTGCTGTAGAGCTGGAACTGATAGATCCAAAAGGCAAATCAGTTTATAAGGATGAAACAAAAGGCATCAAAACAGTGCTTGGCAATTTTAAAAGTACTGTTCAGTTCAACACTGAAGTGGGAGATGTTGCTCAATGGAGTGCCGAAATACCAAATCTTTATACCCTATTCATTACATTAAAAAATAAGAAGGGAGAGATTCTGGAAGTTATTCCGCAGCGTCTTGGTTTCAGGACTGTGGAACTGGTTGGCAATAACTTCCTGGTAAATGGCAAGAGGGTATTCTTTAAAGGAGTGAACAGGCATGAGCACAATGCTACACAAGGTCATACACTGACACATGAGGATATGCGTAAGGATATGGAAATGATGAAGAAACTGAACGTAAATTCAGTAAGGCATTCACATTATCCTCCAGATCCTTACTGGATGGAACTTTGTGATGAATACGGTTTATACGTGGTGGATGAGGCGAATATTGAATCTCATGGCCGTTATTATGATCTAGCTTATACTTTTGGTAATGATAAGCAATGGAGAATACCACATTTAGAGCGTATCAAAAGAATGTATGAACGTGATAAAAACCATTCTTCAGTAATTACGTGGTCATTAGGAAATGAGGCTGGTAACGGCGTGAATTTTTATGAAGGATATGATTGGTTAAAGGCCAATGACATGAGACCCGTTCAATATGAGCGTGCAGAGAATGATTACAATACAGATATGATCGTACCTCAATATCCTGATCCAAACTGGTTGAAAAGATACGCTAACAGTAATCCCAACAGGCCATTGATCATGAGTGAATTCGCTCACATTATGGGTAACAGCTTAGGGAACTTTAAAGAATACTGGGATGTGATAGAAAGTCAGCCGAATTTACAAGGTGGCTTTATCTGGGAATGGATAGACCAGGCGATTGATACTGTGAGAAATGGCAAGAGGTTTAATGCCTATGGAGGTGATTTTCCGCTAAGTGGCCCTGTAAATGAAGATTTTAGTGATAACAACTTCTCTGTAAAAGGCGTGGTAACCAACTATAGAGGAATGACTCCAATGGCTGTAGAGGTAAAAAAAGTTTATCAATACATCAAAACCGCTTACGAAGGAAACAACAAAATAAAAGTTAACAACTCTTACTTCTTTAAAGGGCTGGATAATGTAAAACTTGATTGGGAATTATTGGAGAATGGAAAGGTTGTAGAAAAAGGTACATTAAGTACGCTAAATATTGATCCAAGAACAGAAAAGGAAATTCTTCTTCCTGTTAAAACTAAGGCTAAAGCTGGTGCTGAATATTTTTTAAATGTGTATTACGATTTAAAAACCGCTGAGCCATTCTTGCCAGCTGGTTACAATATATCTGCTGAACAATTTGCCTGGAATGGAACTGCGGTGCCAGTTAAGATGGCTGCAACCAGCGCTAAAGTGACAATTGAAAAACCTGCAGGAAAGACACTGGTAAAAGGTAAAGATTTTTCCGTTGAATTTGATCTGAACAAAGGAACAATGACTGCTTACACCGTAAAAGGAACCCAGCTGCTAACTGAAGGGCCAACTCCTGGATTTTGGCGTGCTCCTACAGACAATGACATAGGTGCGGGTTTCAACAGAAATTTAAGAAAATGGCGTAATGCTTATACTGAAGGTAAATTGATCTCTGCAGATGTACAGTATGGTGCAGGGGGAGTGGCGATCGTTACGTTCAAAAAAGATCTGATAGACGGAGATGCCAGTGTGGAACAAGTATTCACAGTCAGAGGAGATGGAGCCATTAAAGTAGACAGTAAATTTACAGCAAATAAGGGTAAATATGCCTTGATGCTGCGTATAGGTAATGATTTGCAATTGAACAAAGAGTTCAGTAAAATCACATTTTATGGGCGTGGACCAGGTGAAAATTACTGGGACCGCAAAACCGGCTCGTTTGTGGGTTTATACAATCAAACCATAGACGATCAGTATTTTCCATATGCCCGTCCGCAGGAGAGTGGCAACAAAACAGATGTACGGTGGGTAAATTTTACAGATAAAAAAGGAAAGGGCCTGAGTTTTGGTATGGCGGATAGCTTATTGAGCTTTGCTGCGGTTCCATATTCTTTGGACGATCTGGATCCTGAAGTTGAAAAGAAACAATACCATTCCGGTGAGCTCGTTAAGCGCGATAAGATTTATATGCATGTTGACTTGATACAAAGTGGTATGCAGGGAATTGACAGTTGGGGTTCAATGCCAATGAAAGAGTATAGAGTTCCCTTTGCGAAACATGAATACTCATACTGGATAAAGCCAATTCAATAAATATTATTTGACGATACTAAAAAGGGTTTTCACAAACGTTTATGTTTTTGAAAACCCTTTTTTATTGGTTCTGTCATATTTTGGATAGAATGTTCTCGTTTTTTAACATGATGATTTGTAGACATTTGTGTTTTTAATTCTGTAATTATAGCGCAAACGTTTGCGCTGAACAATTCAATAGCGATGTTGCTGACTGTAAATACTGGTTAGGTTACTTTGGCCGTTCTGAGGTATTTTGAAAATCTCAGAGGGAAGAGCCGTTTAAATAAAACTCCTTTCACTTCTTTTCCTCCTATATATACCTCTTCTTTTTTTGATTTAATGGCATTGATGATCTGCATTGCACATTCTTCTGGCAACATGCCATTCTCCTGAGCGATATCCATAGTTCCCTGAGCTTCTCCTGTCGCAGTTAATGCATTTAGTGTCACATTGGTTTTTATAAAGCCAGGGCAAATGATGGTGATTTGAATATTCTTGTCAAATACTTCCGAACGCAGAGAGTCAAAATAACCATGAAGTGCATGTTTAGATGCTGAATATGCGGAACGCATTCTTGTGCCAAATTTTCCAACCAGGCTACTAATACACACTATAGTTCCTCCTCCATTTTTTATCATTACGGGTAGAACTGCCTTGCTGAGTATAACTGTACCCCAGAAATTAACATTCATGAGCCGTTGTTCAGTTTGGAGTCCTATCTCTAAGGCTAGTCCGCGCTGACTGATTCCGCCACTATTAATCAGGAGATCAATTGTGCCATAAATTTTAATGGCATCAGCTGCCTTATCTGTTAATGCAGCAGTATTTTCAAGATCTATCGGAAGCACATGTATGTTGACAGGACTTTTACAAGCCATCTTGACTCTGTATAATTCGTCACGGTTACGCGATGATATGATGAGCCTGGCACCAGCCTTGTCATAAGCGTAAACAAGTGCCTCACCTATACCGGATGACGCACCGGTAATCCAAACTACTTTATTCTTCATCTATGATTTTATTAATAATATTTAAAGATGATCATCTTGCATCAAAAATAACTCTGATGCGATGTAATCGGCGAATAATTTACCTTCCTGTGTCAGAATCAAATGATCATTCTGATTGATGAGCCATTGTCGTTCTATAAAAGGTTTGATTGCTTTTAATGTGTCTTCAATAAATAGTTTGCCAAATTCCATTTTTACCTTATTAAGGTCTGTTCCCCACATGGTGCGAATAGAGGTCATAATGTATTCATTAAATCTATCGTATTGATCAAGCTCTTCGATAGTTTCCGGTAATTCGTTTATAAGGAGTTTGTTCATGTACAAGGCATTATTGGCGATATTCAGATAACGAACGTATCCATCAAAACCATGAGCGGAAGGGCCGATTCCCAAATAGGGAATACCCCGCCAGTAATTGGTATTGTGGACAGCGTGTTTGCCTGGCTGACTATAATTTGAAATTTCATAATGCTCAAAGCCTGAGGCGCCCAGTTTTTCAGTCAATATCGTGAATTGAGCTGCGCTCTGCTCATCATTAACAGGTGGTTGCTGCCCTTTTTTTATTGCACTTGCAAGAGCCGTTCTCGGCTCAACTGTTAATGAGTAAGCAGAAATATGTGGTGTTTGAAATTCAACGGCTTTATTGATATTGCTAAGCCACTTGTTATCATTCAATAGCGGATAACCATAAATAAGATCTATGCTCAAATTTTCAAAGCCTGCATCCTGACTTCTTTTAATACATGTTTCTGCCTCTCCTGCATTATGGGCTCTGTTCATCCAGCGAAGATCCTCATCAAAGAAAGACTGAATACCTATGCTGAATCTATTTACAGGTAATTGTTTAAGCTCAGTAATTTTTTTTGCGTCCAGGTCATCAGGGTTTGCTTCAATGGTAATTTCAGCTCCGGATTTTATAGAAAAGTTTCTGGTAATGGTGTCGAATATCTTCTCAAAATGTTTCTGAGGTAGCACCGAAGGAGTTCCCCCTCCGAAATAAATTGTGCCTACCTGATCTGATATTCTATGTTTTTTTAAAGTGATTTCTTTACAGATGGCATCAGTTAGTTCATCAATGTATTTGAAAGAAGTGCTGAAATGAAAGTCACAGTAGTTACATGCTTTTTTGCAGAAGGGTATGTGGATATAAATTCCTGACATGTTACTGAGGTCGGTTAAATCGTAATAGATCAATATAGAATATCATTGTTATTTGCCTCATTTTCAATGTTTAGTGTATTTTATTTTTACTCCCATCTATTGTAGTTTACCGTAGTTTTCGTTATTTTTGTTACTCATTTGTTACTCGTTCACTTTTTTGAGTAACACGAGTAACAAAATATTGTTCAAACCTTAAAAAACGTAATCTCATGGTAAAGGTAAGGTATAAAAAATTGGCTAGTGGAAAGTTTAGTGCGTATTTGGATATTTATTCGAATAATAGTGGTGATGGGCCCCGCAATTATGAATTTCTCAAAATATATGTATCAAAGGACTATTCTGATCCCAAAACAAGGGTTGCTGAAGCCGACAAAGATAATATGAAGGTAATCAATGCCATCAGGAATTCCAGGGAGACCGACACGAACTTTTCTGAGAACGGGTATAAGAAGCCTGGTAAAACCGATTATAATTTGATCAATTATTTCCGGCAATGCCTAAAGAGTAAGTATAATTACAGGTTAGAATGTGTCACCATTCAACTTGAAAAATACTATGGGAAAAGAACCGTATACTTCCAGGACGTGGATAATGAATTATTGGATACTTTTCAAACCCATCTCCTTAACACTGTTGCGCAAAATACAGCTAACTCTTATATGTGTACTTTTCGCCAATTCTTCAATAAGTTGGTCACCAAGGGTATTTTAAAAACATCACCTTTCTCAACATTCAAAGTTGTAAGTGAAGCAGATGTTGAAAAGACCACCTTAACGATGGAAGAAGTTAGGGCACTTGCTGAATACGTTCCCAAGAGAGGCAATCCTCAAATAAAGGAGGCCTTTTTGTTTTCATGTTTTACGGGATTGAGGTTGTCAGATGTGAAGAAATTTACCTATGATGAAATTGTCGGTGATGAGATTGTTTTTCGTCCTGCTAAGACATCAAAAAAAATTGTTCGAGTGCCATTAGTTGATGATGCTAAAGCTATTATAGCCAGCATTCCGAAGCATCCAAAAAATTCTAAAGTTTTTTGGAATTTGCCATCTGGTCAAGTAATCAATACTTATTTAAAGTTTTTTGGTTTAGGGGCGGGGATTCAAAAAAATCTTCATTTTCATGCTGCCAGGCACACATTTGCCACAATAGGTTTAACTTATGGCATTGATATATATACAATGAAGGAGCTGCTGGGACACAGTAAAATTGAGATGACCCAAATATATGCGAAAATTGTTGACCAGAAAAAAGTAATGGAGATGGCTAAATTCCCAAAACTCTGATATGAAAAAGATATTTTTTGAAATTGGCCTGGTAATTATTTTTTCGCTGCTGTATTTGCTTTTTCCAACGGTACGAATAACTTTAATAGTCGTATTTAGTTGCTTGGCTATTTGGATTGTGCCAGTACAGTTATTTCTTTCCATAAACTTGCAGAACTGGTTGAATGAATTAGGTGGACGCTTCCATAAACTTACTCCAGATGATCGCCTGATGCAAATAAGAGGGACTTTTAAGGGCCTGGATTACATAGATGCAAGTAAACTTCGTAGATTTTATATCCATGTTAGCGTGTTTCATTATGTATTAATGATCCTCTTTGCCCTCGGCTTTTTAATGATGGGAATATTTTTTTTATTCTTAGGCGTCATATTCCCAGAACAGAGCATGGTTACAATAAGTCTGGTTGGATTTGTTATTACTAGTATTGTAGGCTACATCCTGGTAAATAATCTATTTCCCACCAGTGTCAAGAAAAATATTGACGGTGTTTTGTTTCTGTTTTGGGGTAAAGATTGGCGTAAGAAGTTATTTGGAGGAGCTGATGGTGAGGAAACTTTCGATACCATACCCCCGAGCTTCTTTAGTTATTGGCTTATAGGAAAAACACGAGAAGAAAAGGAGGCAAATTTTAAGGCATTTATTAATGACTTAAATAGTGCTAGTAAAAATGGTCAATTGTTCAATATTAGAGATGATGGAAAAATATTAATTAATGAGATTGCCTATGCAGGATCATTTAACAAATCCTTTTCGGGCTTCTTGAAGTATTGTATTGATGAGGTTAAAGTACTTTCAAGCGATATTCTTCGTAACAAAAAAAGGCATTTATTGAGGGAAGTTTTTGCGCTAGAGAACTCAAAATCTTTAATATTTCTTGAAGATAGCCGTATGAAGTCCGTTGGGGATGAGTACGTAAAGGTCTACAGGGTGAAGTAAAAAAACATAGTAAATTACTGTTGTAACTAAATTATGATAGAACTTTTTATTAGATCATTCGATAACGAACAATCGTTCGTATAGGTTTATTTTCTTCTATTTTTTTGCTTCCGTTAATCAAAACGGAGGTAAAATGAATATCAATGAAAACACCAGGCTAATAGATTTGAAAGTGTCCGATCTATTAACCATTCTTAAAGAAACAAATCCACCTATGGAGGGGAAAGCCCCTACTATGGGGCGCCCTGGAGAAGATGAGATCGGCGGTTATGAGATCGCCGAAAAGGTTACAGGTTATGCTCGGCAGACACTTTATCAGCTCAAGTCAGAAGGGAAAATTCCTTATATCGGATTGCCAAATGGTGGGGTCAGGTTCTCAAAAAATGCAATTTTGGAATGGCTTTTATCCCACAAAAAGTTAAGCGATGCTGAGGTAGCAGACAGGGCGGAAGATTTTGTTCTCAAACGCAAATTGCGAAGAAAGTGAGGGCTAATATGGAACAGGCGCACCCTTACATCCGCATTGGCACCAGCTATTATAAAACTGTCAGAAAACCTTTAGCTTCAGGAGATGCAATGGTTATGCTCGTCCCTTGGTCAGCAGAATGCATCAAGCAGGATCACGGGAAAAGCTATTTGTCTGAAATAGAAAAGTATGATGGCTTCTGTTTTGTTCCCAGCCATTTAAACTATCAGCGGATAGTTGAGAATTTTTACAACCGTTATTACCCTTTTAAACATAAAGCTAAGGAAGGTGAGCCGCTTACCAGCCTTAACTATCTCCGGCATATATTCGGTGACCAGTTGGAGATTGGCTTAGACTATTTGAAGCTCCTTTTGGAAAGGCCTATGCAAAGGCTCCCAATCCTTTGCCTGGTCAGCGCTGAGCGCAATACAGGCAAAACTACATTCCTAAACTGGCTGAAAGCCATCTTTGGTGACAACATGACGATCAATACCAATGAGGATTTTCGTTCCAATTTCAATGCGGAATGGACGCAAAAGCTGTTGATTGGTGTCGATGAGACTTTTCTTGAACGAAGAGAGGACTCAGAACGGCTTAAAAATCTGAGTACTGCCACATTCTACAAAACTGAAGCTAAAGGAATGGATCGGCAGGAGACGGAATTTTTCGGCAAGTTTGTCCTTTGCAGTAATAACGAAGATAACTTCCTGATCATTGATCCAGGTGAAACAAGGTATTGGATAAGGAGAATCCCGGTGCTTATCTCTGATAATCCAAATCTGCTAGCAAAATTGAAAGAAGAAATTCCCATGCTGGTATATTACCTAACTAAACGGAAAATGACCAGCGCTAATCAAACCAGAATGTGGTTTAGTCCTGAACAAATCTTCACGCCTGCCTTGAAAAAAGTAATTCGGCAGAACAGAGTTAAGCTCGAAGTTGAGCTTGCAGGGGTGCTACTGTCAATAGTAGACGACCAGGAATTAAAAGAGATCCGTTTTTGTATCGGTGATGCCCAGGGATGGTTAAACCGAAGAGGCATCCGAAGCCCGGATACTACCTCGATAAGACGAGTGCTGCAAAACGTATGGAATTTAAAACCAGCATCTAATTCCAATGCCTATATGCAATACAAATTTTCTACCGAAGGAAATATATATGAACAGGCAAGTAAAGGCAGATTTTATACGCTGGATATGGAAACCATTTTAAAACTAAATGATTGTTGATGATTTGATGACAATCAATATAAATAATTGATTATGAATAAAATAACTGTCATCAAAACTTCATCATCAGTTCATCAAATAGAGATGCTGATGAAGAGAAAATGATGGAACAAAAAGTGATGATGCGTTTGATGAACAATTGATGACGCTACAACATTCTGTAATACAGTATATTAGTGGTGCTGTTCATCAAATCATCAAAAAATAGAGTACGAACCCTATAAAGTAATTAGTATGAGTAATTTAACATGTGAGCAAGCAAGGTTAATTCCAATAATAGAATACCTGAAACACCTGGGTTTTAACCCGCAAAATAGCAAAGGATACAATCACTGGTATATATCCCCTTTTAGAAATGAGAAACACGCCTCTTTTAAAATAAATAGCCTTCGTAATATATGGTATGATTTCGGTGAGGGATGCGGTGGAAACCTTATTGATCTCGGTACCCGCCTGCATCAATGCAGTGTTTCTGATTTATTGCAAATGCTTTCAGGATCAAATTATACTCCGGTATTGATTCCAGTAGATAGAGCTGCCCTTAATAAACAGGAAGAAGAAAGTAAAGTTAAGATTATAGGTGCCTATGATCTGGTGGATCAAAGTTTATTAGCCTACCTGAAGAGCAGAGGAATCAACCTTAACATTGCCAAAAAGTATTGTCAACAAGCCGACTTTACAATATATCGAAAAAAATATACTGCAATTTCATTCGCCAATAAATCGGGCGGTTATGAATTACGAAGTTCATTGATAAAGGTTAGCTCTTCTCCAAAGGACTTTACCCTAATTGATAACGGATCAAAAAACTTAAAATCAGTGGAGGGTTATATGGACTTTTTGTCGCTGTTGACTATGCACCCTAAAGACCATGCCGATTTTAATTACTTGATCTTAAATTCGGTGAACATGCTCTCCAGGGCACTTGATATTATGGGCGACTACAAAAATATCTTCGCCTATTACGACCAAAACAGTGCTGGGAGAAAAGCAACGGAACTCGTCATGAATACCTTTAAGAATGCCGTTGATGCATCCGTTTTTTATCCCAAGTTCGAGGACGTTAACGACTATTGGGTTGACCAACTCAGTCGAGGGAAGCCCAGGTAGGTTTGATAAGAAACAGGACATATTCGTATAGCTGTATATCTGAATATTTGTATATCTAGATATTCAGATATATAGTATAGGTGATCTCGGATCTAATCGGATTGATGCTTTTATCTGTTATATCTGTGAACAAAATCCTGTTACCATTTTACGATCTGCCAGAACAATTGTCCTGTCGGCAGTCATGGGGAGTCTAGATCCTATTTACAGTTAAAAAAAAGTAAGATGAACCGCCAATCAGTTCGTACCCTCACTATTGGCGGTTGGTAAGGAGCGAGTTAATGTTTTTGCTATACAAAAACTCCCCGGCACCCCAAAAAGGTGCTTCGGGGAACTCGCTCCCGGTGGTCGACATTCCAAACAGTTTAATGAAGGAAATTAATGACAGCAACACAATCTAATCCCAAAGACAACAATAAGCGTCTGCCAGGCAGACCAAAAAAATTGATCAAAAAAAGTGATTTGCTGATGGTAAGGATGACTCCTACTGAACGCCTTTTTATAGAAAACAAATCTAAAGTTGCCGGAATGAAGCCCAGCGAATGGTGCCGCAAAGCGGCGAAAAGTGCAAAGGTAGTTCCACGCTTTTCAACCGAGGAAGTGGGCTGGTTCAGGGATTTATCAGGCTTGTCAAACAACCTCAATCAGCTGACACATCTAGCGCATGTTAATGGACTATTTAGCCTGGCTTTAAAGTGCCAGGCGCTACTGGTTCAAATAGAAAGTTTGTTAACTAAAATCAGTAATCATGATCGGTAAACCAATCACTGGAAAAAGCTTCGGAGGCTGCGTCCGGTATCTCCTGGATAAACCAGATGCGAAAATCCTTTCAGCAGAGGGGGTGAGGATTCAGGATGCAAAATCAATTACACAGGATTTTAATTTGCAACGCAAGTTGCGACCAGGTCTGGGAAAGGCTGTCGGGCACTTGGTACTCAGCTGGAGCAAAGAGGATTTGCCTAAGCTCAACGATGAGCAAATGGTCGCAAGAGCGCAGGAATACATGAAAAAAATGGGGATTGCTAATACACAATGTTTAATTGTGAGACATCATGACAGGGAGCATCCGCACTTGCATATCGTGTATAACCGGGTTGATAATTCCGGTCAGACAATTACTGATAAAAATGATTACCAGCGCAATATAAAAGCTTGTAAAGACATCACATTAAAGTATGGCTACCACCTTGGAGAAGGCAAAGAACTGGTCAACCGTCTCGCCTTGAAAGGAAAAGAAAGTCTGAAATATGAACTCTATGATTCCATTAAAAGTGCATTGAAGCAGTCGATCAGCTGGAAAGGATTTGAAAGTAAGTTGAATGCGAAGGGAATAGCCGTAGCCTATAAATACCGTAGTGGAACCAATGAGGTGCAAGGCATTTCGTTTGAAAAGGGAACCCTAAAAATGAAAGGTTCTTCAGTAGATCGTAGCTTCAGCTTTGCCCAATTGGATAGACAGCTGGACAGGAATTATCAGGTAAAACAGTACCAGGAAGCATTAGCAGCTAATAGGCCTTCTCTGGCTGATCAGTTGAGGGAAGCAATCCGAATTGACGTCCAAGCGGAACATCAGCACAGCCATGACCGAGGGGAAAGTTTATTGGATATTTTGTTTCGCAGTGAATTTATTCCGGCGCAATCAGATCCCATTGGCGATGCAGACAAACGCCGTAGAAAAAGGAAGAAACATGAGACCGAGCAATCCCAAGGCGTAACCAGATAGGTAAATATTTAACCCCAAAACCCACCTAGTATGAAAGAAATAGAAGAAAGAGTAAACATGTTAGAAGAATTATTTGAAGGATTTGTTGAAAGAGTAAAGGTCTTAGAAAGTGTAGTGCCTGAATATTTAGACACCTTTTTAAAACATTATAACAAGTCCATGACTGATATCTATGGGCAGATTGAAAAATCAAATAACAGATATGATCACTCTAAAATTCAACAAAACATCGATGAGGTCAAGCAAATTCTGGCTTCAACTCCGAAAGTTATAACAGTAAGAAACTCCCATCATTTCGGGGCATGGTCGAAAAATCTGATCATCGGTGTAGTGGTTTGCATTTTATTGACCACAAGTTCGGTTGGAACAGCCTTATACCTGAACCACCGTAACAATAGGCTCAATGATGAAGCCTATAATTTCTGGCTCATCAGGGCGCTATATCCTGAAGCGGCTAAAACCATACTCACCAAGTTAGGGGAAGATCCAAACGCACTGGTGGAAATGGCGGAAAAGGAGATGGCCAAACAGAATGCCATTATCGCAGCGCAGGCACAGGCTGAGCAGGCAGAAAAACAGCAGCAAGCGGCGAACGAAAATTTGAAAAAAGCCAAGTCAGGGCAGTAATTATAACGCAATAGAGGGAGGCGATTTGATCAAATCCCTTTATGTTTTTTCTATCGATTGTAAATTTGGATTTATAACCGTCCATTTATTATCATCATATTCACACTTGAAAATAGCCGTATTTTCAACAGAAAGCTTACTCATTTTGTCCCTGAAATAGCGCATACTTTGATTGTCTATATTCTCGTTGCTAGTCTGGATATATTGACATGTCGCCCGGATTACATGACCATGCACAAATACCAGAATAAAATTCTCACTTCGGTTTTGCAGTCGCTTAATCCCATTGATTACCCTACCTTTAAAGTCAATAAAGGACTCTGCGCCTGTTCCATGAACATACGTTGCCTCGCTCTTATTCCAGTAATCTCTTACCCAGGGCTTGCGATCTTCTACACTGGTCCCAATACATTGAGCTGGAGACAGAAAATCATATTCCTGCAACGGCCAAACTTCAATAGGCACATCTGGAAACTTAACTGTTGTTGGCTCGGCAGTTTGTTGAGTGCGTAGGTAAGGAGTCACTACAATTAATTCAGGTCGCTTATCTATAGTTTTGGCTAGGGCTTCTGCCTGGGATTTTCCCTTTGATGTTAGAGGTATAGTTCCCGGATCAGTAGTGGGTAATCCGGCATTAGCCGAACTTTCACCATGTCGTATAAACCAAACAACTTTCATGTCAAATAATTTTTAATTATCCAATATTACGAAAACGCTATTAAATTGTTCGTGCAGGACTTCCTTATTTGCTGGTCATAAAGCAGAAACTGTTTAGTTGTCAAGTGTTTTACTCGGATTTTAGAGCGCATTTAAAACCTAACTCATATAATTTAAATATTATATTTCTTTTGACAAATCGGCGGTGCTTTCATTTTGCTCGAAAAAGTGGGGATGGTCGTTAAAGAGAGGGTAATGCCCATTCTTCTCCTTTTATTTTTATCACCTAAAATCGATTATTAAGAGTTACTTGCGAATATGAAGATTTGCTTGTCTAGAAATTTTGGTCAATATTTGCATCTGCTGACAACTATTCTTAATTGAACTAAATATTAACCTCTGCGCTCGCAGTATTTTAATTCTTCCTATGGACAATCATCCCAAAAAAGCTCCGGTTACCCCTATATCCGACGAGTCCTTCGAAATTTTAATTGGCATTATGGGACATTTTATCGAATTAAGCAAAGAGTTTAAAGCTATGTTACGCCGCATGCTTTTTGAAGTAACTTACGGCAAAGGCAATACTATCCTAAGCCCTGGGGCAAAACAGAATATCGTGTGGTTTACAATTGATGGTCTGCTCCGGGAAATAAGTGTCGATAAAGATAGCTACGCCGAAAAAACTAGTTGGTTTTGGTTTGCCCTTACCTTTATCTACGCTATTCCTGGATTCTTTGACCAGGAGCCGTCCCAGGTCAAGATTAAAGTTGTCAAGGATAGTAAAGTCATATTCATCAGCTATGACAATTGGAAAATTTTAAAGGATACTTTTGCAGAGACAGATAAACTTACCGAGAAGATCCGGAGCGATTTTGAGGTGGCAAGGAAACAGCATGCGAACGATATTATTGATCTCAGTACAACAGAGCGTTATTTAAAGAAAGAGGTTGAACTGAATTTGCTTTTTCCCTATATACAGCTAAAATATATTGCTGAATATATGGGCATGTCTACCGATACGCTCGGCAAGCTTAGAAGGCGGTTTAAGAATAGACAACTACCCACCGTCTGAAAAAAAGCAGACCAAAGTCTGAAAAAAAGGCGACGCAGATCGTGTTTTTTTACGATCTGCGTCGCCTTTTTTTGATTATAAAGTTTCGAGCTTTAGGTAAGTTAAAGTACTGATATGAATAATCAAACAATCTACGCCGTCCAAGCACGGGATTGGGATGACCTGGATTCCGTCCATGCGATATTTGATAGTTTGGAGAAAGCGGAAAACTTTTTAGTCCGCTTCAAAACCAAACAGGATCTGAGAATTATTGATCTGATTTTAAACCCCGATTTTATCAGCGATAAAAATCAAGATCCTTATCGGGTAGAGCTGGCTGGCACCAAAACTATTCCCGACGATGTATCGATCTGTACGTCAATTGAAGATGCTGAGGAGGCGTTGGCCCGGACTTTTTTGGTTGAGGTATGTGCAAGCCCTGACATTGAGCAAGCTGATTTCTCCGTTAAGGTTTTCGCACAATCACCAGAGGAAGCTATTGATAAGGCAGTCAAAATCAGGAACGAAGGAATTGCACGTGGAGACTGGCAAACTGCACACCTTGAGATGTTAACACTGATAAAGAAACTGGAAAGTCGCTAGCGGCTCTCATTCCCCCATCCCTGAATGAAAGAGCCTCTATCCTTTAATTTTCCAGCGGAGCTGCTGAAAGAAATAAGCCATCATGATAAATGCCCGGACGATCTTGAGCCTAAGATTTCCTATGCGCAGGTGAATTACATTGTTGGGCCAAAGTTGCGTCTGCTGAAGCAATCATATAGCGGTTCCAATATTTTTATCACACTGTTTCATGCACATATAACCGATTCGTTTGCTGTCACTACTATAGTGCCACAGGCCTTTCTCGGTTTCTTTTATATAATGGAAGGGGAAATAAATTTTCTGATGCGGGGTAAATCAGAAATGATATGTTTAAAACAGGGAACATGCTTCGTTATGTATGTGCCCGCAGGTGAGTATTCATCTCCTTGGTTTCCTGGCAAAAGCATGGTGGCTTATTTCGTCTTGCATCCCCATCTTTTAGGGAAAATGCATGATGATTATCCAGAACTTCAATTGCCAATTAAAAAGCTTCTTCAAAATGATTCCGATCCGAACATATTCCATGTATGTGAAATTAGCAAGGCGATGCACTTATATTTGCGTAATCTAGGGAACTATACACAGCAGAGAATCCTTGGAATCGAAGCAGCAATCCTTAAACTTTTCAATGAACTGCTTGAAGCGCATTTGCAACAAGAAAGTCCGCAAAGGTTTTCTCAACCAGGACGGTTAGAAATTGTAATCAGAGTATATGAGTACATTAGATATCATTCTTTTTTGGGGCCACTTCCAACGGTGGAAGAATTCGCCGACATGTTCAATATTAGTCACCGTACCTTAGCGAGAACTTTTTTTAAAACCTTTAAGGTTACCGTTAAAGATTTTTGTGACCAGGAAAAAATGGATGCTGCACATTACTTAATAGCCCAAGATAATCTTTCAGTAAAGAGCGTATCAGAAAGATTTGGGTATGGAGATCCCCAATCCTTCTCACGGAAATTTAAGAAGCACTTTGGTTTTTCTCCTACGGATGCCAAAAAACATGCCCCTTTCCTTAATACCCGAAAAGTGTCCAAAATGGTTAGGTGATTTTGTCCAATTCGGTTAGGTGCTTTTTTTAACCATTGATTTAATTTTACTATACCCAACAGGGAAATTGATTGCCGGCTGTTCAATACGTCTTGATCAGCTGGTTTTTAAGCCTGAAATAAAACTATGATTGTGAACAACAATTTTTGAAATTAAGCGAACTTAAACATGGAAACTTCAATAAATAAACCAGGATTATTTCTGTGGACAGAAAAAAATAAGAGGATCATTTTTGATGCTATTACTTATCTATTTGTATTGCTATTTGTCTACACTGCTGGTGGTAAATTAATTACCATTGAAACATTTAAGGATGTACTGACGAAGTACCCACTCATTAGTGATTACAATACTATAATAGCCTACCTGGTTCCAATCACGGAATTGTTAGTGTCGGCACTGCTTATTATTCCTGCGACAAAAAAATATGGAATAATGGCATCATTAGGATTAATGACCTTATTTATTATATACATCATATACATGTTCCTGTTTAAACAGGAACTGCCTTGCAGTTGCGGGGGAATCATTTCTAAACTCTCATGGAAGCAACATATCTGGTTTAATTCAATTTTTCTCTTCCTGTCAATATTTGGGTTGATCATTTATAAGAAATAAAGATTTTGCTTAGGCAAGGCAGGTAAAGCCGTACCCTGGTTAAAGAAATATGGTAAAAAATCAAACCTTAATAAATACGATTATGAAAAAAGTATTTTTTGGCTTAGCAGTAGCAGCGGTTGCACTAAGCGCGAGTGCATTTACAAATGCGGTAAGGCTTAATCAAGCCTATGTAACAGGAGCAACAGGAACAGCTCCAAACAGAACATTTAGTTACAATCAAATTGAACAGGATTGTGAAGGTGATGAAAATCCCTGCAAGCTGATTTCGGCGGGTAGTTCTCCGTTCAATTTTGGTACTTCGGGAAACATTGCCGAATCAGTAGTGAATGGGCCAAATGTGGATATTGACTCGGAAAAAGGGGCGCTTTAATAATAAGGAGGAGGATTTCCTCCTCCTTATTGCCATTAATTATCTTCTGCAATATTTACTACAGACTTAGAGTCAGAGCAACTCATTAATTGCTGCTGTTAACAATTCCTCCTGATATAGATTGTTCGAGTTGAAAAATTTAATCCTGTTTTCCCTGTCTAATAAGATCACAAAGGGGTAGCCGGTGATATTGTTTCGGGTAACAATGGGATCTAAGGCCCGTAACCCATTGGTATAGACATTTTCTGCATCCAGGGAGGTATAAGTACCCTTTTTAACACTTTCTTTCCATACCGGTTTATCTCTGTCAATGGAAATGGAAAGAAATACGACATGCGGATTATCTTTGAATTTCTTTTCTGCTTTTATTAATGTCTTTCGGTAGAAGTCCTGGCAATGCCCGCATCCGGTATACCAGAAGTCAATTAATACAACTTTATTTTTGAAATCTTGTAGTGTTTTGAATAGACCATCGATGCTTTCCAGTTTAAAATCTGTGAATTTTTTACCTGGACTCCTAATCGATAATTCTTTTAACAGTGCGAGGTAGCTGGAGTCTTTAACGATAGTCCTTGCCATTGCATAATAAACTTCTGGGTTTTCAGCTAGTCTAAAGGTAGTAAGCTGCATCATTACCATTAATTCCTTGAGTTCGGGGTTAAAATGTGCATCTTTTGCTTTGTTAAAGATCCATTCAGGCGAATATTTACCAGTGCTCAGTCTTGATGCGGTTTGTAGCTTATTGGCCATGAAATGCAAAAAGTTTATTGATTTCGCCAGATACTTTTCCTCAATACCATAATTGTGTTCAAAGTCGTATGAATAATTGAACCTGTTGATGATAGCTTCCCGGGATTTCAAATCCAGCGTCGAGAATTGTCCGGAAGCAACAAATGCAGAAATCTCACCAAAATAAGCGCTCTTGCCAGCATATATTAAATTTGCTTTTAAAACGTTATAGCTTTCAGCACTGAGTTTTCTTTTGTAGTTTTCCAGTAATTGCAGTTTGGCTTGCGTTACTGTTGGTATTGCATCAAATTGATCATATTGGAGAATATTGCCATTCCATCCTTTAGGCCACATCTCAGTAATCTTTATTAGCTTGTTGTCTACAACTACATGTTTAAACTGATTAATCAGGTTGTATTTATCGGCTCCCCGGCCATTAAATTTACATTCTGCTCCTAATCCAAGCTTACTTTCTTTAAAACTTAATCGAATAGTTAAACTATCGTTGATTTCCCAAAATTGCGGTTCAAGTATAGATACGGATTTTTTAAAAGCGACTTCTCCCATTACCCTGTTTTTTCTCAAATCAAAATATCCTGAAGATTGAGAAACAGGTATTTCAAATCGGAAATAGCCTTTGTCATTTTTTACCGCTTTATAATCAGACCTGTTGTTCCTGAAAGCGGTTCCTTTTAAGGTAGCCAGCATATTTTTGCCCAGTGATACAGTTAATGTGTCTGCAGCTGTCGCTTCGGAGAAATAGATATTTAGGTATAAATACCCCTTGGTTAGTTTATTAGGTGCTGATTTAGTTACTGTTCCGCAAAACACATTGAAAAAAATAATTAGTAGCATAGCTTTATGAAAGCCAGTTGAATTCTTTATCATCGTAATATTTTATTTATCTATCATTCTGTTTAATTCCACTTAACCGGATTTCCTGAGTAGGAATGGGCAGTGTATAGCGTTTATCATTTGGAAGCAGGGTATATGAAGTTCCATTTACGCTTCGGGTAAGAGTCTTCTGAAATCGGGTTTCCTGATTCAACCTCCTCAGGTCTTCCCATCGGATATTTGCTGTTGCCGGAAATTCTTTCCTCCTTTCGTTGAGGATAATCTGTAGCGCATCATCTGCACTGGCAGTCGTTTTTTCAGTGAAGCTTCCGGATTTGAACCTATTTTTTAGTACTAAATTCAGATCTGCCAATGCGCCCGCTGCATCGCCATCTCTGGCACGGCATTCTGCGCGTATGAAATAAATTTCGTTAGCAGCTAAACCACAGAAATTTGGGGATCTTCCGGAGTACCCGCCTCTAAATTTTACTCCAGTACTTACGGTAGCAAAAAAATATACTCTTCTTAAATCCTCCTGTTCATAGGTTCCATATAAGTCCCGGTCTATGAATCCCCTGCTGGAGCTGCTGGCAAGAACCTGCGAGAATTGATTGCTTTCGGTATAGAACAATACCTCGGGGTTATTTTTGGCATATGCAGGAAACCTGTATGTCGTTGATAAATTAACAATGGTATCGTCATTGAAATCTAAGAGTTGGGGGCTTAGTGCTAAACATTTGTCCGCATACTGGGCGCCGTTGGTATAATCACCCATATTCAAATAGATTTTTGCCAGCAGCGCGTAAGCTGCTGATCGTACCGGACGTTGAACATAAGTTTGTGATGTTGCGAGTAGTTCTGTAGCAAGGAGCGCATCACTGATGATCTGTTCATAGGTCTGGCTTAAAGAGGCACGTTGTGTTATAACGGTTACGTCCGAATTGGTTCTAAGTGGAAGCCCAAGGTCTGTATTTGCTGATGGACTATAAGGGTGGCAAAATAACTGCGCCATATTGTAATAAGCAAAAGCACGGTGAAAAAGTGCCTGTCCCTTAATGTTATTGTATATTTCTCCCTTTGCCTCGATTTTGTTTAAGCCATCCAAGATTACATTTGCGAGTCCTATGGTTCTAAAACTGTAACTCCAGGTAATCGCATTGTCCAGGGACCAGATTTCCTTTTTCCAGGTATAGAGGTTTCGTTCATCTTGTGTGGAGGCTGAAAAAGAAGCATCTGTCAGATAAGTATTATCTGATCCTGGTAAACCAGCAGCAGAAGTTACGTTCATTCTGTCCGTATTATCCAATATAGCCTGGAAGTCTGTTAAAGTTTGTGGAACTACATCATTTTTATTTGCTTTGATGTCCAGCCAATCGTTTTGCTTTTTGCAACCAAGAAATATTAAGCAGGCAATTAAAAGGTACATGTAATTCATATGGAATAGTCTGTCAGTTCTTTTCATGAGTTTAAAAATTAGCATTTATACCGAACGAAATTGTGAATGGATTTGGGTACTGGCTCCTTGTTCTTGGATCAGTGGCTGGGTCAATACCTGATTTATTTTTTCTCCAAATGATTCCTATATTATTGGCAAAACCAAATACGTTTAGGGATGCCAGGCCAATTGCCTTTAAAGCTTGAGCGTTAAGCTCATATCCTAATCGAACATCCTGAAGCCTGATATGATCCCCGGGTTCCACTAGAATTTCAGAAAGTTGATAAAAAGAGTTTCTGTTCGAATCTCCTGGATAGATTATGGAGGGCACATTGGTGGAGCTTTCATCACCAGGTCTTTTCCATGCTAATTGATAATCAGCATGCCCCGCTTGTATAAGGTTCTCATAGCTTGTGTTCACCGAAGGTCTGCGAAAGACAAAACCAAGACGATAGGATATATTAACAGACAGACTGATCCCTTTTAAACTAAAATCATTTCTGAATGAACCATAAACACTCGGAATTTGAGATCCGTTAAATACTAAACTGTCAGGATTGAAATTGTTCCTGATGGCTAAATAGTCTTCACTGATTTGTCCATTTAGATAACCCCTTGGATTACCGTTAGCAGGATTTAAGCCTGCCCATTTGTAGCTGAATATGGAGTACAAGGGTTTACCCTCAACATAATCACCATTGCTTATACTGGACGCATTTAAAGGCGAATCATATTTTATGACCTTATCTTTTATGCAGCTCAATAAGAATGTCGTTGCCCACTTAAATTTTCCGTTGAGATTTTGACTTTTTAAAGTCAGGTCTATTCCTTTTGTTTGGGTGCTGGCTGTATTAGCCAGGTAGGTCATAAAGCCCGTTTGAGCGGGCAACTCGGTTGGCTGAATTAATTCCTTTCCGTACTTATGGAACAATTCTAAGCTACCTGTAAGGGTATTGTTTGCAATGCCAAAGTCTGCACCAAGATTGACGTTGTTAACGCGTTCCCACTGAAGCCGTGGGTTAGGAGCTGAGGTAATATAAATGGAACTAGCTCCTGTGGTATTATTGTTGGTGTAATATCCGGAAAGGTAAGCTGAGCTAAGTTCGTAGGTATTGCCCTGGTAGCCATAAGAGGCTCTTAAACGTAGATAAGGAAGCCATTGTAATTTGTAAAATGATTCCTTAGATAAATCCCAGCCCAGTCCTGCGGATAAAAAGGGTTTAAATTTATCATTCACTTTAGCCCCGAAGAGATTTGCGCCATCTTTTCTTACACTTACATTTATGGTATAGCGACTGTCATATTGATAAGTAGCTATAGAGAAGTAAGAAATGGTTCTCCGCAACATTCCGCCTACGGTCCCCAGCGGAGCAGGAATGTTTGCAGATCCGGATGGGTTTATGGGATAAAAAGTTTCATAGTTTAAGTTATTGACGGATAAGCCAAATTGGTCATTATAACCATAAGAGGTGCGGCTATAGGCTTCTGTTTCTAATTCGTTTACCTCTGCGCCAATCAAACCACTTATGGTGTGCTTGTTAATGGTTTTTTCAAAATTGACTTGTCCTCTTAGGTTGTTGCTTTGCCAGTTCACATTGGATAGATCCAATATGCCATTCTTGGGAAATGGATAGGAGATGCTTCCGGATGAAGCATCATAAGCACTAAACTGATTGATCAAATTGCGGGCATAATAGGTATCGATGCTTCGATAATTGCGATCTATTATGATCTGCTTCTCGCTTTGATAATTTAGCTGTATACTTAAATAGGGCAGAACCTGGTACTTAGCGCCAAATTTCAAAAGTAAATCGCTGTTTTTAATTTTATGGTCAGCGAGTTTGATCTCATCCAATGGTCTGAGATTCCAATCTAAAAACCCCAGAGAGCTGGTATTGTCAATGTATTGACGCCTTAGATTTTGCAATACAGGCAAACTATTGCCCTGATTATCCGCGAAACTGGCGTAGGGATAAATAGAAATATACGGATAAGCTAAACCTGTAAATGAACCATAGATGTATTCATTATTGGCTAAGGTTTCATTTTGGGAGTAATTTATTCCGGCTGTCAGCTCCAAATTTCTGATAGGGGTGTAGGTATTCAAAGAATTAATCGAAATCCTACTGTACTCATTTCTGATGAGGTTGTTTTTGTTTTTATCATAGCCTGCTGAAAGGGTATAGGTCATGTTGTTCGTGCCACCACGAATACCTAATGAATATTGCTGGTTAAGTCCCTTCTGATATAGATAGCGGCTGTAATCATCGCGGACATCACTAGCTTTAAGGAGGTTTAGTTCTTGTTGAATCTCATTGCGCTGTTGATCTGTAGTAGCTGATCTGTATTTTGTCATTAATTCAATAGCAGGTGTGATCGTTGGAAAGGTCACATCATCGGCTAGTTGACTGTCAAAATAGCCATTGTTAAACAAAACCTCTTCTACTTCAATATAGTCCTTAGAGCTTAAAAAGGCTTGGTCGTATTTAAGATTAGGTTTGTTGATAATGGTAAAATTGCTGCTGAAATCAATTTTTGTTTGCTGATTTAATTTGCCCCTTTTGGTCGTAATGACGATTACTCCATTAGCCGATCTTGCGCCCCAGATGGATGCTGCAGATGCATCTTTTAAAATTGAAATGCTTTCAATGTCATTCGGATTAATATTATTGACCTCACCCTCATAGGGGAAATTATCCAGGATAATCAAAGGCTCTTTTGATGCATTGAATGTACTTTGTCCGCGAACAGTTATTCCCGTACTTTTGGCAAGCGGGTTTGTAGTGATGCTATTTAATTGGGGATCACGATCCTGAAAATATACACCAGGGACCAAATCTTTAATCCGATCGATTAGGTTAGATGAAACACTTCTATTAAGAAGTTGATTGTCTATTTGCGCAAAACTTCCCGTTGTTTTAGACCTATCCAAAGTCTGATATCCTGTTGATACATTAACTTCTTCTAGCTGACCTGCTTTAAAACCTAACTTAATTATGCCGATATTTTCAGAAGCTGTAATTTCTAGTGTTTCATAGCCTATATAAGATATAACCAATATTGCATCCTCAGCAACATTTTGCATAAAAAATCTACCCTGACGGTCAGTCCTGACGATGGTGGTACTACTCTTAATTTTTATAGTTGCCCCGACAAGTGGCGATCCCGTTTCATCGACAATGGTTCCCTGGATATCTATATTGCTGAATTTATCTGCAAGCCTTTGAAATAGCGATGTTTTTTTTGCCGTTATTATGATGTTTTTTCCTTTAATCGAGTAAGTAAGTGGTTGACCTTTAAAGCATTTATCCAGAACCTCAGTAATACTGGCTTTGGTAACTGAAATAGTAATCAGGCCAACTTTGGAAATCTGTTGTTCCGAATAAGAAAAATCATAGTCACTTTGCATCATGATTTCTTCAAAAACAGCGCTAATGGATGCATTTTGCTTGTTTAAAGTAATGGTTTGTGCTTTGGATGAAGCCGTAACCTGTATCAAGGGTATGATCAAGAAGAGAAAACTTAGCTTCATAATGATCAAAAATTTGGCAGTGCAGCTCCTGGCGGGCGCACCGTATAAGTAAATATTGTACATTTGTCTCGGTTTAGTTGATCGTATCGTGTTATCGCATTTTTACTTTTGACTGAGCTAGACCGGCCCACAGTTCCTACGCTGGGGCCGGTTGCTATTCACCAGGTGATATTTATTTCATTACAAATACCTTCCTTTCTTCTATTTTAAATCGGACTTCTCCGGTGGTTTCCAGAAGGCTTAAGACTTCTGAAATATTTTTAGATCTGGAAATAGAGCCAGTAAACTTAGCTTCCTTTGGATAGTATTGATAAATTACCTCAATGTCATACCATCGGCTGATCATGTCCATGACAGATTTTAGATCTGCTCTTACAAATTGTATTTTGCCTTTTTTCCAGGCTAGCTCTAATTCTACATTCACTTTTTTAATCAATGTGGCGGCTTCAGAGGATATTGCCTGTTCCCCTGGTTTTAGATTAGATTTTCTAAAAGTCCTGTCTTTTTTAAGGCTAATTACTCTCACAGCCCCTTCTTGCAATGTTGTTTTTATAACTGCTTTCGGCTCATAGGCATTAATATTGAAATGAGTGCCCAACACCAATATTTCTTGATGTCCGACCTTAACGACAAAGGGACGGCTCTTGTCTTTAGAAACTTCAAAGTAGGCCTCGCCGCTCAAAGTCACCCTGCGCTTGTCCTCTCCACGCTCTCTAAAAGAGGTTGCAAAAGTTAACGTTGAAGCGGCGTTAAGCCATACTTTTGTCCCGTCAGAAAGGACTATGTGGTACTCACCACCTTTTGGTGTTGTGATTGTTGCTAATCCTGAAAAACTATCAGCATTGTTGCGAGAGATTTTTGTGCCATCATTGTATTTGATTTTAGCTGCATCAACTGCAATTCCTGTTTTAGCGCAACTTAAGTTTATGACCTTGCCGTTTGCAAAGGTGAGAGTAGCTTTATTACTCCCAGGAGCAATGTCTTGGACAATTTTACTTGTAATTGGGTGTTCTTCTGAGCGATAATTGAACAATATAACGCCAGCTGCAATTAGAGTGATAGAAACTACCGCAGCAATTACTGACCAGAGTTTGATGATTTTCGATTTGCCATCAAAGCCAGGAAGATTTTTAATTTGTTCACCTAAGCTCTCAATAGTTTTTGGAGAGATATTGACGTCTTGAACGTCCAGTTGCATATACCACTTCTCTAGTAATGCTTTTTCCTGGTCAGTGCAGTTTCCTGCATTGTATTTAGAAATTAATCGTTTTGCTTCTTCAGTTGTCATTATCAAAAGGTAATGGATTGAAGAAGTGTCGGTTTTACCGACGGGAATGGGAAAATAAAAAAGTATTTTTTTTAAAGGAGTTTAAAATAGAGCCGTCAGTTTGGTTTTTAATACTTTGATTGCACCGTTTATATGTTTTTGAACATTATTCTCAGTCGTATTAAGCTTTTTGGCTATCTCTTTATACGATAAATTGTCCGATTTATTTAGCTGAAATATTTGCCTCATTTTTTGTGGTAGCGACTGAATAGCCAAATCAATATATTTTTCCCACTCTCGCTCTCTGGTTAAATAGTCTGTATGAGCAATGTTTCCGGTATTGGCATAATCCGTTAAAGATGCAATGTATTTAGATTCAACATTCTGATGGTCAAAGAAGTCAAAAATGCGAAATTTTACCGCTGTAAGTAAATAACCAGCTAAGTTGTCGACGTCTGTTGATGTTTGTCGTTTTATCCAAAGATTTACAAAAAGTTCTTGTACAATGTCCTTTGTCAGTTCTTCATCACCAAGTTTTCTATAAGCCTCAATAAATACTAAATAATGGTACCTTTCGTGGATTTCGGTATAGGCAGCATGATCCCCATCTCTTAATAAAGAGATCAGATCAAGGTCAGAAAGGGTGTGATAGTCCGACATAGCTCATGAAATTTATTCCAATTTGAATAATTATGAGCTTCATTAGAACGGCAGTAAGTGTCTAGAATAACAATAGGGCACGGTAACTTGCCATCCTCTACTGCCTGGCTCTGGTGGGCCTACCAACCTTTTCAAGTTGGCGCAAAGTAAAGTATAAGCAAGCACCGCACCCTATAATTTATAGGGAGCAAATGCTATACTTACTCCACTTTGCAAAATTTACCAGATTTGGCAGCGAAGCTCGTTTTTAGCGATGCTTTATTATTTTCATAAGGGTACCGCTAAATTATAATTTTTTGTAATCTATTTTTTATATCATGTTATTAAATAAAAGGGAATGCTGTTATAATCAACAGTGTTACTTCATTCGCTTTATCAAATATACATTTTTTACAAATACTATCAAAATATCATAGTTTTTACTATTAATAAATTGTAGTGTCATCTGGGATATCTGTAATCCTGTTTTAGCAGCTTTGTATATGGCTGTAGTAATTGGCGAAATCATCCACAAATTGGTTAAAGAAAGCGGTCTGAAAGCTAAAGTTATTGCTGAACATGTAAATGTAAGCGAGTCCACACTTTTCGGAATTTACAAAAGAGATACAGTTGATATTGATAAGCTGATTTCCTTTTCAAAACTTCTTAATAAGAACCTCTTTCTATTTTATTTAGATGAAGAACCACTTAAAAGCATGTTTAGCAATGATACCGTAGCACTTCAAAATCGCATTATGGATTTAGAACTTGAAGTGAACGCTAAGAATGAAAAAATAAAAGATATGTCAGTCATCATTGAAACCCAAGAAAAGGTTATCGCCCTACACGAACAAAAGTCATACAAATCTAAAAAGTAGCTATCAACCAACCTAGGATTTAATTATTTCATAATGCAGATAAATAAGTTATATATCCAGAATTTTAGAGGGTTTGAAGAAAAGAATTTCAATCTTAATCCTTCTTTTACCGTAGCAATTGGGGATAATGGCACTGGAAAGTCAACCTTATTGCATGCTGTCCAGATAGCAACTGGTGCTTTTTTTCTAGGTTTGCCCTACGTTACCCGAAGAAATATAAATGAGAATGAAATTAAGTTTGCGATAAATATGCGTTCTAAGCAATCCGAATATTTCACCCCAACTATTGTGGAGGCTACAGGCTTTATAAACGGAAGTGGCGAATTTTCATGGCGTAGGATGATACTTGAACATGGAAAGTCAACTTCTCGCGACAAATCCGGCACTGCCAAAATAAAAATAATCGCTGAGGATTATGCAAAATCTTTAAATGATCTAGATCGACCGGTGCTCCCCGTTATTGTTTTCTTTGGCGTAAAGCAATTAGGTGGTAATGTTACCAGGAAAAGCAGAACCAAAAAAAACCGGGTGATCATTCGTGATGGCTACTATAATGCGCTAGGGGCCAAATCGGATGAGGACACTTTCACTCAATGGTTTTACTATTACAAGGAAAATCTAGAGGCTGATCTTGAATTTAAAGGTACCTATGAAGCCGTAATTGAAGCTATTGAAACCGCTATTCCATATCTAAAAAATGTTTCGTTTGATAACTTCAGAGTAGAACTTGTCGCTGATTGCGAAATTGAGGGGCAACAGACCAAACGGTTACCGCATTCATTAATGAGTGACGGCGTGAAACGAATGTTGGGGATTGTTACTGACATAGCTTATCGTTGTGTTATTTTAAATGGATTTAAAGGAAAAGAGGCAGTAAAGCAAAGTAGCGGCGTGGTTATGATTGACGAATTAGATATGCACCTGCATCCTAACTGGCAAAGAACTGTGGTTGCCAATTTAAAAAAAGCGTTCCCAAAAATACAATTTATAGTTACCACTCATTCCCCGTTTATTGTGCAATCGGTTAATAGTGACGAACTAATTAACTTAGATTTTATCATGGATGTGCCACCTAATGAAATGAAGATTGATGAAGTAGCAATAGACGTTATGGGTGTAGAAAGTGCATACGCAGTGGACAATACTAAACGTCACGATAAAGCAAAGAAAATTTTGCAATTAATGGCTTCCGAAACTAATCCAGATTTAATTTCAAAGGAAATCCAGGAAGTAAGTGATCCCGGATTGCGGGCATTTCTTGAACTTAATTACCTCTCGAAAGGAAAGAAATAATATGCGGCCATTAGACAAAGGTTTGTGTCCAACTGAAAATAACGTTGAAATAGTCGTTACCGATTATACCCATTGGAGGAATCACCTAATTCAAAGAATCGGTTACTATTGTGCGTATTGTAATATACCGCTAAGTCATAGTTTAAATGTAGAACATGTAGTTCCAAAAAATCCACATGACGGCGATCCCGTCGGAGATGTACTTACATGGGAAAATATGCTTTTAGCTTGTGGCCCTTGTAACAATGCTAAAAGTAACAACCCCGTAGATTTCTCTAAGCTATATTTTCCAGAAGAAAACAATACTTTACTGGCTTTTGATGTATCCACACATACTGATAATCCGCAAGCAAGTATCATTGTCCCCAAACTAGGGCTAACTCATGGACAGACTGAAAAAGCAGATAATACGATAAATTTATTAGGATTAACCGATGTTGACAATAGACCTAACATTGTAGATATTAGATGGAAACGTCGTCGAGGGGCATTAATTGCAGCAGAAGCGTCGCTTGATTTATTTAATAGAATAAAGCAAGTTGCTCCTGATGATATTGAAACGGCTGGAAAATATATTGCCATCAATGCTGCTGAAATAGGCTTCTTTATTGTTTGGTTTAAAGTATTCGCTAATGAACCAATTGTTATCAAGCATTTAACCGATACGGAATTAATCCCAGGTACCGCGCAGAGTTGTTTTGATGCAGAGCAGGATTATAATTTAATAAACCGTAATCCCGAGAACGAAATTGATCCGATTTGATTAGGCAACAACATCATATCGGCATGAGCTTCTTTCTTATCAGTAATAATTTTCTTATATTCTAGCATGACCATATCATTAGGCTATGTTACCAAAATGTGTCGCCACCGAAAAAGCCAGATTTGCTTCCATTCTGGAAGCTCGGTGCATTATGTTCAGTTTGAAATGGACGTATAAAAGCCGGAGGGATATTAACGGTAAACGGATCAAACATCGGCAGGGGCAGACTCGTACAAAAGATCGGCTTATCAATGTACACTTTGCGGGGGATACCATATCATCAAATGGAACGCAATAAAATTTGAAAACAACCTGCATTATCGGGATGAAAGGTTAAGTCTCAAACAACTTCACCTGTTCTAAATATTTTGATAACGGCGCCCAAATGCTGCCGAAAGGCAGCTACAACTGGCTTCCGCCATATCCGGCGGAGTATAGTAATCGGAATTTTGTATTCCTTGGCAAAATAATACCAAGTATAGTATTAAGGGGATTTTGTCAGCATAAATCTGACATATTTCTAAATAATTTGGAAGTCATACTTCCGATGTACCATCCTCATTTTATATCAATAGAAATATTTCCGTACTTTTGTGCTGAGAGCGTTAATACGCGGGGGATCGGAACCCAATTCCGGCCCCTGCTATTTGCACAACTCTTAACTTATTATTGTATTAGACAACGAACTCATAAACGCTCCATATAGTGGACATAATCATCCCATCTTATGTTACTTTCTGATAATCTCCCGAAAATTAATTGTGTCCATATATCAAAAATTGAAGCAGGTGTCGTTCTGGCAAATCTAGGCGAGCTTCTAGAAATTGAAGAACGTAGCGATTGCTACGCACTGATAATTTCAAGGATGAATGAAAAACAGGTATTCAAATTTGAGAAAAACACAGTATTGGTTACCATATAGTATACCATATTAAAGTATATGAGATAAAGAGGAAATGGGGGCGATGTAGTCATTTTTTCATTTGTTCTCCGGTGGTAACTGGTGGCTTTTATAGTTATAAAGAGAATTTTAATTAATCTCGCTTTAGTCGCGTATTACAGTTTCACGCATTTCTTCTATATCAATCACAGTAATCATTCTATTTTGGTCTCTTCACCTTTTCAACTCAAAAAGTACCGTTGTCATAAAATGTGGATTAAAGTGTTCCAACACGATCTTTTTAAAAGGAATTATCTCTTTAAAAATGCTCCTGTGCGCAAATTTTGCGCCTTTGCAGCTTTCTTGACTAGATAGCCAAAGGGGTGAAAAAAACAAATGGAACACAGACAGCTGCCATCTGCATTGCCTAAAATTGATTTGGTATTTTTTGAACTTGCTAAGTATGCCTGATAACCGGTCTGACCGGCTGACTTATATGCCATTTGACACCGATATGCTGTCGTATATCTCTAGAAAACAGTCGTATCGTTCCGAATGTTGTTTTCGGGGCAGACTGTCGACAGGTTTGTGGATTAATTTTAGTTCAAATGAAAAATATAAGCGTAAAAAAAATCGGGATAGATTTACAAAGATTGATCTTGCCCATCTGCCTGCTATTGATGATAGCCGGGCTGGAAGGCTGTAAGAAAAAGCCTGATCTGCCCAAGGAGGAGCCTCCTATGGAAACCCCAAACCATGGACAAGTGCTTGGTGAGATCACCGAGCAGACTATCGGTGCCTCGGGCGGACAACTGGCAACCGCCGATGGAAACGTTAAGCTCGTTGTCCCACCAGGAGCGCTGGATAACGATGTGAAGATTAGTATTCAGGAGGTTTCAAACACAATTGGCAAGGTAGGGGTGGGGAGAGCCTATCGCCTGTTGCCGGAAACAGTAAAATTTTTGAAGGATGTGGAACTGACCTTCGGATACACCGATGCCGACTATAGCGGGACAAGAAGGGAACTGCTGTACATGGCCTATCAGACCACCGATGGCAAGTGGCATAAGACTAATACCTCAGTCTATAACACCACGCAGAACCTTGTGAGCGTAAAGACCAGACATTTTAGCGATTGGAGCATCTATGCGGGCGCAAAGATCGTACATAACATCGGAAAGGACGAGCTTTTTGCAAGAGATGTTGCGAAGTTAGAGGTAATTTCAGTAGAACCGCCGAAGGAAAATAATGATGACGATTTGTTGTATCCCGTTGTAACAGCTGTAAAGATTAAAAGATGGTCACAGAGCGGTTCCTCGGAACATACTAGCGGGCAGCTGATAAATGAGGGGGAAAGTGCTACCTATATTGCCCCTAACGAGATTACCAGTGGCGGGGAACTGGAGATAATTGCGTATCTGGATATGACCTCAGTCCAATGGGATCCAAAAAGGCCATATCCTGATTTTGTCTATTTCCTGCGTGATAGGATGATTCTTCTGCCAGATGAATTCATCTACTGGGACCGTTATGGATCAAAAGTTTTTTCCCAGACCGTTGAAAAATCTTTCATTAAAGGAAAGATGGACATAAAAGGACTCTATAACTCAGAGACCCAACATGGCCAGACCGTAAGGATCTTCTGCGCCACACCTACACAAGGCATCCACAAGTTTGCGGGTCGTGATGACGCCTATGTGACGCACTATATTTCCGGGTTTTATTCAAGCTCGATCTACGAATGCGAGTATGTTGAGAAATATGAGAAGGGTTCGGTGCTGATTACAAAGGTTGAGGATGGTTACATCGAGGGGCTTGTTTCAGGAAATCTGCACTATACTGATAAGCCATGCATTGCATTCGCCTATGACAAGATGTTCATGAAGTTCAGGATCAAAAAAACGTAATGCACCAGATAAAGACAGCTGTTTCCTATTTCACTGTTTTGAATTGTGCCGCTAGCAGTCCAAATGCCTTTTCATACGTTTCAATATCTGGAGAACCAAACCCAGCCCTGATCCCAACTATCGGCAGCTTTGTGTCAAGTTGTGGGTTATCATTTGGTTGATAAATACCGATCTCGGCCAGTGGTGCCAGTATTGGCGATATGTGCTGATCTTGGTTCAATTTTATCCATGCACCTAATCCTCCGGAAGGCATATTAAACACTCCATACTTTGAAAGGTATTCATTGTAGACTACCTGGAGTCTTTGCAATTTCTCCTTATAATACAACCGCAACTTTTCCAAATCAGATGCATAAGAATTAGACTGTAGCATTTTTACTGCTTTCATGATCTTCTCATCCTCTGTTAGCGGACGGGCTGCATTTTCCTGTGGATTATATTTCAATAGTACAGGATGGCTATAGTCAGGGATTTCAGTTCCCAGGATAAGGAAATTCATTAGTCCGGCATTGAGTTATCGTAAATTGAAATTGTAGTTGTCAAAAATACATAATAATTGGGGGTTTCCGGTCGCCTCCACCGCTTTACGTTTTACATTCGGCAACAAATTGCCGTTCAATCCTGTTTTTATATAACTTCGCTTTGAATATTATTGTATGGAAAGACCATATCTGAAATTATTGCCGAAAAAAAACAAATTGATAGCCCGGAAAGAAAATACACCAAAAAGAGCCGATGTCTATGAAGCATATTTTTATTCCAGATTTACATGGCCGCAATAGCTGGCAGGATATTGACTTTAAACAATATAACAAGATCGTATTTTTAGGTGATTATGTGGATTCCTTTACTGAAGAAGATGAGGCTATCTATAACAACTTGGTTGCGGTTATCAAACTCAAACGCAAATACTGGAAAAGGGTTATATTGCTTTTAGGCAATCATGATGTGCAATACCTACATTTTCCCAGGTATCAGATTAAGGGTTTTCGCCCGAGTATGCAAAGGCGGTTAACCGAACTGTTCAATCAGAACAAAGATTGTTTTCAAATGGCTTACCAGCGAGGAAACTATATATTTACACATGCCGGAATTTCCAATTCCTGGTACCGGGAGTTTTTGAGATCGCCAATAATTAATGACATTAGGTACGATAATGATACTATCGCCGATCTCATTAATAAAGTTGAGGCAGAAGGAAGCCCACAACAACGGTATATGTTATATAGCGAGGGTATACACAGAGGCGAGCCAGGTGATCTGGGACTAGGTAGCCCGATATGGGCAGATCGAAAGGAAACTATGCTAGATATGCTCATTGGTTATCACCAGGTCGTAGGACATACCCAGGTGCCTGAGCCTGAAGCAATTCGCTACACTTGCAATTCTATCACCTATATTGATGTACTGCATACCATGACTTATTTTCATGAAATGGATATTTAATGCCATGTGAGCATTTGTTTATTTGGTGATTTCAAGACAATACATATATTTGCGATTGTCTAAACTGTTATCTACTGCATGTCACCAGGATGCAGCGACCGATTGAACACAATTTCTCCTACCGGAAGGACTGGCAAAGTCCCCGGAATTGTGTCGAGATGATCTTTCCATAATAACAGGAAAACTAATATTATTATATACTCCAATTCATTTGGGGCCGCCGCAGATTTAAGCACGAATTTTCCTATCGGAATGACTTCGAGGTTGCTGAAATAAGTGTTTATATGATCTGAGAGTATTAGAAAATCAAGTCATTTTATACCGATAGTTGCCGATACTTACCACTAACTAGGGGGTTAAAGCAATATGTTTTCAAAATGTAAATCACATGATCTTTCTTGTGTTCTCATGCTGTAGCGGCCTATTCAAGTTGGAGGATTTCAATAATCATTCAATTAATGGCTAATACCACTATAAGTATGAATAAAATCAGACAAATTCTAAGGTTGTATGACCAGGGGAAGGGAAAGCAAAAGATTGCTGACTATGTCGAAATATCCCGTAATACAGTAAAAAAATACATTGCCGCATTTGAAGCCTGTGATTATCCTATTAAGGATGTTGATGGCTTAGACGACGATGAATTGAACGATCTGTTTGGTGAGATCAAAGAAAAACCTAAATTAAAAAACCGACGTATGGAGGCGTTGGTACGCTGCTTTCCAAAGATGGAAAAGGAGCTAAAACGTACCGGAGTCACCAGGGCTACGCTTCATGAAGAATACATGAAAGAATTTCCTAATGGCTATAAGTACACTCAATTCTGCCATTATTTTAACTTATGGCAAGAGAAAGTCAGTCCAACAATGCACCAGACACATAAAGTTGGGGATAAGCTATTTGTTGACTTTGCGGGTAAAAAGTTGAGCTATACGGACATGGAGACCGGAGAGGTAATCGAGGTTGAGGTTTTTGTGGCGATCTTAGGCGCAAGCCAGCTTACCTATATTGAAGCTGTTGCAAGCCAGCAAAAAGAGGACTTTGTTAAGGCTTGTGAAAATACGTTGCACTACATTGGGGGTGTTCCCTCGGCTATCGTCCCAGATAATCTGAAAGCAGCCGTAATCAAGAGCCACCGTTACGAGCCGACCCTAAATCAAACTTTTGAATCTTTTGCACAACATTATGACACGTGCGTGCTTCCCGCCAGGGCCTATAAGCCAAGAGATAAGGCATTAGTTGAAGGAGCCGTCCGGATCATGTATACCCGGATATATCTTCCGGTTAAGCAGAAAGTCTTTCACTCCCTTGCAGAGTTGAATAAGGCCATTTGGAAAAACCTGGAACACCATAATAATCATTTACTAAAAGGGCGTGATTACAGCCGGAGAATGCAGTTTGAAGAGATTGAACGGAAAGAACTTAAACCACTTCCGGTTGATCGATTTGAAATCAAAGATCAGGTCTGGTCTAAGGTAAAAACCGATGGTCATGCCTATCTTGGTCAGGATAAACACTATTACAGTGTTCCGTTTCGCTTTGTCCATTCTAAGGTAAAGATCCTATATACGGCTTCTACTGTAGAAATCTTTTTCAAAAACGAACGTATTGCAGTCCATAAACGGGATAAAGCAAAATACGTTTATACCACCAACAAGAATCACCTAAGCCAACGGCACCAGTACTCCGCAGATCGTTCACCGGAACGGTATTTGGAACGGGCTGCGGCTATCCATGAAGATGTTAGGGCGGTTATTGCAGTGATGTTGGAAGGCAACCGGCACGTAGATCAGATCAACCGCTCATGTGAAGGCGTGTTGAGCCTGGTAAAAAAGTTTGGCCCCGAACGCCTTGCTGGTGCATGCCGAAGAGCAATGGACTTTGGTGTACATACCAAGTTCAAATCTATCCAATCGATTTTGGAGAGTAATATGGATGGCCACCGGGAAAACCCTTTTGCTGGCGAACTCCCGATGCCTAGCCACAAGAACATCAGAGGTGAAAAATATTATAAATAGACTTAACAATTATTATGAACAATTCAGACACATTAGATAAGCTAAGAGAAATGAAATTCTTTGGCATGTTCCACACCTTTAAAGCACAGTTAGACACTGGAAATACGGAGAAATATACTCCTGATCAATTTCTAGCAGAATTGGTGGAGGCAGAATACGAGGATCGTGTAAACCGCAGGATCAACAGGCTTATAGACGCAGCAAAATTCCGATATAAGGGTTCCATAGAGGACATCAACTTTCATCGTGACCGAAGCATCGACCGCAATCAGATCATGAGGCTTGCAGAATGTGGTTTTATTGAAAAGCATGAAGATGTGCTAATCACTGGCCCAACCGGAATAGGCAAGAGCTATATTGCCTCAGCACTAGGGTACCAGGCTTGTGCCAAAGAATACAAAGTGCTATACTGGAGTACGCCTAAGCTCTTCACCAGATTGAAACAGGCTAAGGCAGATAACAGTTACATTAAAGAAATGGCGAGAATCGAAAAAGCAGAATTGTTGATCCTGGACGACTTTGGTCTGCATCCGCTGGATGCCACATCCAGAGCGATGTTGATGGATATTATCGAGGACAGGCATGATAAAATGTCCCTGATCATTACCTCACAGCTCCCGGTGAAAGATTGGTACAATATCATTGGAGAAAAGACCATTGCTGATGCGGTGCTAGACAGGATCGTTCATAGTGCGCATAGAATTGATGCCACGGGAGAATCCATGAGAAAGACCCGTCCAAAAAAGACGGAAGAAAATAACTATGAATAACTAAAGAGGCGGTAAAAGTGGCCACTAGATCAAAGTCCGGCAGATCCGACAAAGGTGGCCACTCAATTCTCATTACTGTCGCAGAGTTCCGTTAGAAACTGACTTCGCCATTCAAGGCAGAGGCTTTGAATTCCATTTATTATGAAATCTAAACCATATACAGGCATAAAAAAGTATAGAATTGAAGAGCTGTTGGAATACCTTACAAACAAAGAATATAAATTTGTGATGAAAATTCTTCCAGGTATCCTCGGTATTTCACGGAGTACCCTAACAAATTATATGACCTTAGAAGAAGGCAGCCCAGGAGATATACCATATCAGAAAGTTGTTGCACTAGAAAGATTCATTGGTATAAAAGAAGGAGATTTAGCAAACATTAAACCCTGGGGGAAAACCTTTCGGGAGCTATATAAAATTTCGAATAAGGGCAAATTATGATTACAGTTATTTAGTAGATTAGTACCCGACTTTACATTTCTAAGGAAAGAGTTGGTTTCTGATCTCTTAAATATAACTTAATCATTAAAACGATATCTTGAAATGCGAAAACAGATTACACTATGCTAGATCTCAATGTAAATATTTGGATTTTAATTATCGTTATCGCCCTAGCTGTGATCTATTCAGTCTATAGAAGGCGACTAAAGGGCGTAATAGGAGAGAAAACCATAGCTTGGAAGCTAGCGAGATTACCCAAGTCTAAATACATGGTGATCAATAATCTGGTATTAGAAGTCGGAGATAGGGCATCACAGATTGATCATTTGATTGTTTCAAATTTTGGATTGTTTGTGATCGAGACGAAGAATTTGAAAGGTTGGATTCTTGGCTATGAGAATTCTGAGTATTGGACGCAGATTATTTATAGCCGAAAGGAGCGTTTTTATAATCCAGTACGCCAAAATTTGGGGCACATAAGGGCTTTAAAGGCTAATCTTGTCGGTTTTTACAAAATAAATTATATTCCTATAGTTGTTTTTACAGGTGATACAACTTTGAAGGTCGAATCGGATTCTGGTGTTATCTATTCCGGACAACTCTTGAGGACGATTAAAGCTTACAAAGAGGTCACACTCTTAGATATAGAAAAAGAGGCGATTTTTGATAAAATAAAATCCCTCAATATCAGTCGTAAGTTTAAGCGAAGCGATCATATAAGAAGTATTAGAAAACGTGAATATGAGCGTTCAAGATTAATCGATGGATATCTGTGCCCAAATTGTGGAGGCGCTTTGGTCATACGCAGTGGTCGGTTTGGAAAATTCAAAGGTTGCAACAACTTCCCTAATTGCAAGTTTACCACAAATAATAGATGAGTGATTTTATTTAGTTGTCTTATATAAATTAGCAGATAGAAAAAAACTGGTATTGGTTGCTTTTGGTGTCCGAGTGCAAAAAATCAAGAATGAAAGGCGTTTATGAAAGCTACTTTTTTGTATGGGAGCTTCGGCAAAACTGACCCCTGCATTCCGCAATTATACTCCGGCATAATACTTAATTATTGGGGGTCACTTCACGAAACGCAAACATTTTACGTAATAATTTAAATGTCCGTAAGTGATTATATTGGCTGTATATAATATCGTAAATTAATGAAACGGAAGAAAATGGTATTGATGATTAATTAATAATTATTTAATAATATATGAATGTATATATTAATATAATTTTTTAACTTTAGTTAAACCCTATTCTTATGAAAAAAACGCTCTCATTAATTTTCTCCGTTAGTATCATTATTTTTTATAGTTGTAAAAAAGATCTTTATCCTTTAAAGGCAACCGACAGCAACAAAATAGAGTTTATAGAACCATCCTCTCTTACTGGTACAAAAATAACCGGAACTCCGATTATTAAAAAGCTATGGTTTAACGAGGGGCAGAAAGTCAACAAACTAGCTTCTGAAGAATCAAGTCTACTATCTTTAAATGCTTTACCTACGACAGGCCCCGAATCACCAGCTGAAATTAGTTTTAGTACGAATGTATTGATAGATGAAGGTAGAGTAAGGCCAGCACAACCTCTTACTGCGGATATTATTAAAAACTTTTTTGCCGACACTACGCAAGCCACCTATTTTGAATGGGGTCTATATGTAGAAACTCCCTGGCCTGTAGTTCGTGACAATGTTTCCATGTATATCACAGGTGATGCTAAAATACACTTAGGACACTCATTTTTAAGTTTGTCAACCACAGATGCTGATGGTACCGTTAGGAGATTAAGCGTTGGTTTCTATCCCTCTGGCAATGATCGCATGGGCAAGGTTTACTCACCGGGATACATGTATAATAATGAAGCCCACCGTTATAATGTAAAATATTTATTTTCTGGTACAGGGGTAAACTATAAACTGGGTTTTCAAAAAATAGTTGATATGTTACAAAAAACAGAACAACAACCTTCAGCCCCTTTTGACTATTCCGGACAATTTGTGTTGTACGATACGCCATATGCCTGGCGATTAAATCCGAACTCTAAATATAAATACTCACATAATGATGCATCAAGAGTATTGAAATTATTTGCTCAGGCACGTATATTGCCAGCTGTATATTCTCCGAGTGTTAATTTTCCTTATGGCAGCCTACAAAGTCCTTACTTTTTCACGGCTGAATTTAATGGAAGACTTGCAAACCAGTTAGATTCCGCAAGAAGATTCCCAACTTCTAATTATGGACAGAATTATCTCAATGTGCAGGGCATTGATCCAAACTATCAAACCTTTTTTTGGAATACTCTAATTTCCACTAATCCTGATTATCAGTATTCTGTCATTGGAAGTAATATCAACATTACTAGTACCCCTTCTTTAACTGCCATTACCAAATCAAATGGAATGACCCAAACGCAGAATAATGTGTTAAACTCGACACTAACATCACAGCTAAATTTGTCATGTTATTATGGCAATGTCTATTCAGGATTAATTAATAAGTCCGTTAAGTTTAATTTCAATGTTAATACGAGTACAGCAGGCGCGTATAACTACACCAATAATAACCTATATTTTCAAAGCATTAACACTATTACTGCTAATGTTTTGACTGAAGAGTTATTCCACGCCTATCAGCATTATTTTTATCCGGGAGGTGGCTTGGCTCAATATACCAATGTCGGCAGGTCTAATATCGAGTTTGAAGCCAAATTAGCATTTGATATTAGCCAGGCAATTGAAGGGGGCGGCTGTTGTTTGGCCATAAGCAATGACACCGAATATTTAAATTGGATATACGATTTGGTAAATATTTCCGCAGTAGACCCTACATATCCAACGAGCGCAACCGTTGAGGCAAAGTATTATCACTTTTTACAGAAGTTCATAATCGCAAAACCACAATATAATTTTCCAATCAACTATAGCTTAAAACCTCTTGCCTACTATTCAATTGCAGATCAATGTAGATAACCTTTTAATTTAGTTTAAAAATCTTAAATTTAGAAATAATGACACGTATCATATATTTAATCGTTCTGACAGTTGGCATTTCCATAACAGGTTATGCACAAAGCAAAAAAGCTGATTCCTCAACAATCGAACAAGAGACTTTGCCGGAGTTTCCTGGAGGACAACTGAAAATGGTGGATTTCACGAAGAAAAACCTTTCTTTAGCTAAGCCATCTAATGCGGGTAAAGCAGCAAGTGGCAGAGTTGTAGTGAGTTTTATAGTCAAGGCAGACGGCTCATTAACTGATATTAAAGTCTTACGAGGAATGGGTGAGCCATATAATACGAACGCACTTAAGTTAGTTCGCTCCTTTCCAAAATTTAAACCAGCAACGAAAAATGGGAAAAATATCGACTATCCCTTCTCAATTCCGATACCCGTTAACTAAGAATTTAATCATAAGAGGCAATCGAAATAGAAATAGTGCCGATTCGTATCCTGCGGATAGAGTGTTAGTCCAGATTGCGGACTGAACCGATTATACGGGCTTATTTAAGGTGACTTTGAAATGCCTGGCATGATGGTCTAATCCGAAGGTTTGTTTGTTCTGAAAAGGCGGGTGAAGAGAATGATAGCGAGGTTGAGCTACTTTAGCTCAATGCAAGATCGGGGGTTGTTAAGAATTAATTATCTTTGATAAGACTTCGTGGGGCATTCGCTACCACGCTCGGCAGCCAGTCAGGTGGTCAGTTTGATCCGAAATGCAGGGGTCAGTTTCACTGAAATACGCAACACCTAAAAACTAGCTTTTTTAGCTAGAAAGCTATATATTTTAGCTAAAAAACACGTGTTAATCATCGTTATTTATTTCAACAAAAAGCCTAATTTAACTACAGCAAAAGTTTAAAGCAAATTATGACAAAAAGTGAATTTATAACATTACATATCGACGCAATTCTTGCCCTGACAACTGCTGATGCTAAAAAGAAAGAATTGACAGTCTTACTATTCCAATACCTGCTCAGTTTTAAAAAACGAGAAGTTGAGTTTCACATTGACCACTTCGCCAAATACTCAGGTCTGGCGGCATCATTTTTAAATCAACCTTATGATACCTATAAACAACCTGATTTTGCAGCTCCGGTAATGGATATTTTCGGACTTCGCCACCTGTTAATAGATGAAAATAAATATCAATCATTACTTGAATCCGCATTGATTTTATTGATGATGTCCAATATCGATATATTCCCGGAAAGATATTTCCATTATACTGTTATATCATCCATTCTAAAATCAGATAAACAGGACGAATTTTTTGCTTCGGAATTCCAGGCCCGCTTTTCCGAGGATTTCTGGGATCAACTTAAAACATTAAAGTAGTATCCCTAATATTGATTTAAATAAACTGCTCAATGTTTACCTTAGCGGTATTTATTCTAAGACACAAAACAAGCCCTAAATGACAATTAAAGAATATCCCATACTTAAATACTTGGACAACAATGAACTCACACGTGGTATTTATACGATGTTGGATAATTCGGGATATAATGAAGATGGCATAATTGACATTGAAAAGAGCTTTAAATATTTTGCCGGAAGAGCAATTCATATCAACCATATATCCCAAGAGGTGCTTGGCTCACTAGAAAAGACACCTAATTTCAACCGTGATAAGACACTATTGGCTGGAACGAAAGAAAGTGCAGGGTTACTTTTACTGCCAAAAACTATTTTACCAGATTTTAGCAATGTTCCTGAATATGCCGAGGCAAATCCGTCAGCTTATCCCATCAATGCCATATTGTATTCCTGGCTAAGTTTTAATAACCATGATATTATAGACGGGACTTTCGACCCTGAAGATGCTTATCGAGGTGATGAAGGTCGGTCATTGGTCATTATCCCAATTTGTGATGATCGAATTACCCAGGCGACAGATGAGTACCACATGACAAGCAACGATGAAATTTATGGTTGGCCTTGCAGTGAAAGTGAGGGCCGAGAATGGTACGGAACAATTCATGATATGATCATGTCACTGATTCTGGTGAATACTTTTCCTGACGTTTATGATCACATAATCACTAATCATCCTGCAAAAAGAGAAATCGTAGTCTGTAACTATAACGATATTGAAATGATCGCTTAAGCGGGGGGTAAAGTTATGTTTGGCCTGGCTGTAGCGCATATTTGTCGAAAACGGTGATTAACAATGCTTCGAACCGCTCTTTGTCATCTTCAATAAATTCAAATTTGTTATAACGTTCAAAGAGAGCTTTCTCATCACTATTGAAGATGTCATAATCAATGTATTCACTTCGTATTCGCTCATCAGAATCGTATTTAGACCGAACCACACAAAAGGCATTGTTTATGAAATCTATTGTCATGCCATAACTATATCCCTCAGCATTCCTTAGTATCGAGATTAAGATTGCATGGCCTTTATGTGGTTTTGTTTTTTTTTCTTACGGAAAAGACTAGTAAATTTCATTATGAATTTTTGTTATAATTTTAAACGTCTCACGCTGAAAAGTGGAAGCACATTCATATCAATACAAATCTTTGCAGTCCATTAAGTTAACAATTCTTAGCTGATGTACGATTAATTAATAGCCCCACGCACATTTGCGGCCTGTAAAAACAGCCATCCCCATAGTCCATCGCAGGTTTTTACTTCGGGTGTTTACGGGGAAAAGACGGGGAGGGTAATAGACGGCAGTGGTAGAACCGAAGCTTAGCTGTTTAAACTTACTTCCGTCTAATGGATCAGATAATTTAAATTAATTTAAACGGTGGACACTACAAGGAATCTCAAAGAAAAAAGTCGAACCACTTCCGGGTGTACTTTCCACCCAAAGTCTGCCTTGATGTCGCAAAATAATCTCATTGCACATATAAAGACCGATTCCTAGTCCTGAAATATGACTATTTGATTTATTCGCTCGATAGAACCGGTGAAATATTCGCCCTTGCTCTTCAACTTCAATCCCTATACCGAAATCCTGAACAGAAACATTCGCAACATCTTGCACAGCCGAAATACGAATTACCACATGATTTGCTTGATAGGAATATTTGGTAGCATTGGATATCAAATTTGTTATGACCTGTTCCATTCGTTTCTGATCTCCGGTAACCGAAAGTTCATCCCGATCACTATAGAGCGTGAGCTCATGGCTGGGATTGATACGCCGCATCATTTCAATTACCTCTTTAACAAGAACAATCAGGTTAAAGTCATTAGTCGATAAGTCCAAAGAGCCGGTTTGTAGTTCTGTAATATCGAGCAGATCGGCGATCAAGGTATTTAATTTGGCCAGTTGATATTGCGCCTTTGATATCAGGGTTTTAGTTGAGTCTTCTGGTGAGAACGTTCGTGCGATTAGTTGTAAGTAGGCTCCGATTGTGGTAACTGGGGTTTTCAACTCATGGCTGGCAAGGCCGATAAATTCATCTTTTCTTGCATCAAGAAGTCTCGTCTCATCAAGTAATTTTTGAATCTGGGCGTTTGATTTCACCTGATCAGTTATGTCAATCAGGGTATTAATGGCCCCGGTTAGATTACCTTCGTTATCATATAGCGGGACAGGGTGTGGAATTATATTCCTTTTAGCACCATCCGGACACTGCACAACAATCTTCGCTCCTGTAATAGGACGGTTTTCTTTTAAGGCCATGGCCATAGGACAAGTATCTAGCGGCATTGGGCTGCCATCTTCACCAAAAATCTTCCAGGAACCACACCAAAGGTCTTTTTTTAACTCTGGCTCTCTGCCCCATAAAGCGACCGCCGCTTTGTTATAAGACGTAATATATCCCAGCCTGTCACAAGTATATATTGCAACCGGCAAAGTATCAAACAATTCCGGTGGAAAAAATTCAGAACCAAATTTCGAAGTAAGTGAAGTATCTTGATTCATAATTACTGCCTGGAAACTCCTAGTGTAGAATTAAAAACTGGTTTTAATGGATAATTGCTAATAGAACGTTAACATCCTAAGTATAATTTTGTTCAATAAATATAAAATCACGATTTGTTAAGATGTGTTTACTACCAATTTAGATCAATGCAGTCAATTCATTCGTTATGATCGTAGATATTGATGCACTCCGTTTAAATATAATCTGTCATTCTTGAAGGATACCCCACAGAATTAATCCCATGTGCATCAAGAGTGCCGTTGGTTGCAATAAGCGCATTACCGGTAAACAAATCTTGGTTATGATATGCAGATAGAAGTCTGTCAGCTTTTTTGCCAATTTCTTGTGCCTGTACAAAAAAGTGAAATAATAGTAATAGTAAGAATAATAATGGTTTCATGTTTGTTTTTATTTTAGACTTTAAGCTTCGTTACATATTACAGATATAGTTATATGCTTAAAAAGCGGTTTTTATTTAAATTGCTGTATATCAAATTATTATAATTTCTCTGAAGATGAAAAGCATTGGTTTGTAGATAAACTGCAAATCCTTATACCAATTGCGCTTGTTGTTTGTCGACAAAATGATGCTATTTGTCTTAAAGTATAAGTTAAGATATGGCTGTTTACTGGTTACATTGTATATTCGTTAATTACACTAATTTATTTGCTCTAATGTCAAGAATGAAACTTAAAAGAATATCTTTTCTTTTCATCTTTTTTTGCACCATCTGCTCTACTTCTCAAGCGATTAATAGGCACTTTGCCATTCAGGAGAATCAAGTTAAAATTGATAATACTTTGGCCCAATTAGAAAAACTGGTTAAAGCTGGCCAACTCGATTCTGCTGAAAATATACTTAAACAATTATACGGTACTCACGGTTTTAGTTCGCCAGATAAAGCTAAGGAATATCAATTCTACAAGCTTTATAACTATGTGCTGTTTAAAAAATCGAGGTTTCTCGAAGCAAAAAAGATAGCTGCTATAATGTTAGAATTAAGTTTGGATATGAAGGATCCAGACATGATAGCCGGTTCATATTATATACTGGCCTCCAGCCAAAAAAAGTCAGGAGAATTAAATAAAGCGGCTGAGAGTATAACTAGAGCACTTAAAGCCGCTGAAAATCTAAATAACGAGGAGGAAAAGGCGAAATATTACTTCCTCTTGTCTGATATTTTTTTTGATCTGAGAGATACCAGAAAATCCCTATTCTATTCTTCAAAGGCGTATGGAATACTCAAGGATTGTGGAAATCCCGATTTAATGAAAGCTAAATTGACTGTTATTCTAAGCGAGATATTAAGTGGTCAGTTAGCCTCAGCCGAAAGGCATTTGAGAGAGGCAGAAAGAAATATCGATCCAAAAGAGCAACCATTGATAGCTGCAAAGATACACTTGCAATTAGGGCATCTGTATTTTGAGAAAAAGCAATATGCACATGCTATAGAGCAACTGAACCAAATCCCACAGTATTATAAATTTATCGATAACAAGTCTGAAATGCAGCTGCATACCGAAATGTCTATGGCAGAAAGTTATATCGAACTAAAGGATTATAAAAAGGCAGGCTACTACTACGAAAAAAACATCAATCAGGCTCTTAAAGAAATGGATGTTAATGATTTAAAGATCATTTTACAGATGGGGTTTAAGATATACGAGGCGTTGGGAGATAGTGCCAAAACCATTGACTATCTAAAAAAATATGCAGCATTTATTGATTCGGTGAGTAGAACCTCTATGCAGAAAGCTGTTCAGGAAACAGAGATTAAATACCAAACAACACTTAAAGAAAAAGCGATCTCGGACCAAAAACTACAGTTAATTAATAAAGATCTTGAACTGCAGAAAAAAAACAGGTATCTTATTTATGGTTTCTCAGCTTTGTTTTTGCTTCTGCTGTCGGCACTAATAGTATATTTAATTTACCGCAACAGAAACCAGGCTATAGAGTTAAGTTTGTTAAAGGCTCAAATTCATCCACACTTTCTTTTTAATACACTGAACAATCTGTATGCACTTAGCATAAGTAAATCTGATGCAGCTCCTGGTGTGGTAATGAGTTTATCAAGTATTTTACGGTATATTCTTTATGAATGTAATACGTTAAATGCTGATCTACAAAAAGAGATGGATATCATAGCTGAATATATTAGCCTGGAGAAGATTAGATATGGAGATGGACTTGAAGTAAACACTTATTTTGATAGAGATTTTACCGGTTATACTGTAGCTCCTTTATTGCTTTTACCACTTGTGGAGAATGCGTATAAGCATGGTGTAAGCAAATTAGAGAAAGATTCGTGGATTAATATTGAAGCCAAATTAAAGGGGGATAGATTTGTTTTTAAGATTTCTAATAATAAACCAATTAATAAAAATGTACTTCAGCAGAAAACAATATATGGAAATATTGGGCTAAAGAATATCAAAAAGAGATTAGCTATCATCTATCCTAAGCAGCATAAATTTAGGATTACCGAATCTGAAGATGTGTTTATTGTTACCCTTGAACTTGTGGCGAAAAGAAAGGTTTAAGTTAAATGTCATAAAAAAAGGTTTCAATGATTATCCATTAAAACCTTTTTTACTTATATCTTTTATAATTAATTTAACCAGTGTACTTTGCCAAATTGATTGGGATCGAATATAGCCTCATCCAGTTTAATGTTCGTTTTAAACTCGCTATACTCTTCCTTTTGCAACATTTTATTATTTTTATAGACATCAACAATAGTTTCATGCCAGGTATTACCAAGCTTTTGTTGCCCACTAAAGTGGACATCTAGCGTGGAATTTTCTTCCTTCTGGATGAATCTAACTAGGTATAGTTCTTTTGCGTCAAACCATAGTTGGGTTTTTGTGGCGTCATCTTTAGTCGTCCCAACAACCAGAACATTCTTTCCGTTCCAGGTATTCGTGCTTTCTAAGGTATGATCTACACCAATTTTTGATAGCTTGTTTTTTACGGTGTCTATGCTGTCAAAGTACATACCGCCAAGTAAATAAATAAGCGGATTGTTATTTTTACCAGTACGGGTTAGTTTGTTTTCTTTAAAATAATACTCTTTATCACCATCAAAAATAACCGTATTGCCCTTTTCCCTATTAAAATCTATTCTGAAATAGTTTGGTAAAGATCCCGCTTCGAACCATGTTTGTTTCACTTCTCCTTTGGGAGTGAAAAGGGTTGTTGTTTGCGTAAATGAAAGTGTTTTTGGCCATTTGCCACCATATCTGCCAATTACCTTGCTTAAGATATTTGTTTGTGCCTGCGTGTTTAAGTTTAGTGCTACCAAAGCAGCAAAAAATAATGATTTTTTTAGCATGTTATCTTTATAGTTACTTGTTAAATGTTCTTACAGTTACCTTATTTGGGCTGGGTTTTAAACTTTTTAGATAACCATAAATGGCTGCAAGATCAGTTTCTTTCATACCGGCGTACATTGTCCAGGGCATTGTGGTATTGAGGACGGTTGTGCCAACGCTTTCTGCTTTGTAATTGCTGTCGACATAAAATTTAAATCTGGCTATAAATGCATCTTTTGTCCAATTTCCTAAACCATTTGTTTTGTGCATAGTAATGTTAGGTGCCGTTAATGTACCCGTAGGAAACTTAAACTCCATACCTCCGCCAAATTCGGTGCCTTCAATAATTTTTCCTTTATCAGTTTTACTATGGCAGTCTATACAACCTGCCGCATTTACCAGATAGCCACCATATTTAACAGTATCAGCTTCTGATGGAATTTTTTGAAAATTTGCTTTTGTAGGTAAGGTTTTGTTAATCAGGTTAACAGGAAAATTTAACGCAGTTTGTGGTATATTTTTGGAAATAGGTTTTAGCAATCTGATGTAGGCAATAATGCTATAAATATCTTCTTGATCCATTTTTCCAAACCTAGGGTATGCCATTACCGGGAATAATGCCCTTCCATCTTTACTTTCTCCGGTGGTTATTGCCTTTAATATTTCTCCATCTGTCCAGCTGGATAAAGTATGTGGTGTAATATTTGATGAGTATATTTTTCCTGGAAAGCCCATGTTTTCCTCAAATTTTTCGCCACCACCGCCTAAAGTTCCATCAACCATTGGGCCTGCGTATTGTTCCCAATTTCTTGAGCTGTGGCAATCCATACAAGCTGCAACATGGTTGGCAAGGTATTTTCCTCTTAAAACTCGCTCAGGAGTGATATCAACTTTTACTGTAGGGGCAGTGCCGACATTTGGTAGTGCAAAATTTACAAATAAGCCTCCTGATAACGCGATTAGCACGATTGATACCAATATAATTGCAAGTACTTTTAATTTTTTCATTTCTATTAATTTTTGATAGCGTAAAAATGTTTAGAAATATATCGGCATAAAATCATTATCGACAGACGGCAACTTTAAGCCGACAGATTGTTTATTTATTTGATTTTTTGAATTAAACAGGTCGATTTAATTCTGGGTTAGGACAAATCTCATCTTACTATCGTAGCATAGGGTTTCTTAATAGTTGTTTGGCTATAATTCCCTGATTTCCGTCGCTATTTCTTGAATAAACACTTTGGTAATGTTTTTTTTGCATGACAAAAGATGAAGAAATATATATTAACACATGCCAATCTCTTTGCTTTACTTGCATTATGTGTGATGGTATCTTGTAAAAAGGACAGAAAGTTAATCCAAATGCCAAAATTAAAACAATTTGCCAGCTGGTCTTTGGATGGGAAAGCCATGAGGTCTGAAGTTGCCCGCTCATTTAATATCGGTGATCAACTGATTATTCTAGGGGAGCGAGATAAGGCATACTTTCACATCAAAATAAACAACGCTAAAAAAGGTGTTTTTCCATTCGGAAAAGACAACGAGAAAGGTAAATCGGTCTTTTCCGCTTTGGATAATACGCTAAGTTATTTCAGTGAACTCTTAGACTGTAATCTTGTAAGTCAGGATGCTGATGGTTATGTAGAAATTAAGAGCTTTGGGAAGGTTGGTGAATATATAACAGGGAATTTCTTAGGAAAAGCTCTTATCCAAGAAAATTGTGAAATAAGTCAAAAAGATATCAGCGGCTCTTTCAAAGTAATCCGCTCCAAATAGCCAGCTATAACTGCACTATATTTAATTTTTAATCGAAAATACTAAAATGAAAAAAATATTAATTTGCCTTCTTATTTTGTATACAACTATATCACAAGCGAAAAAAAGAAATGATGTGGCCTTCATAAAGCCGATTGTTATAGCAACCTATCAATATGCAGACAACAACCGATTGGTAAATATTCAGCCTTTAGCATCGCTCCTGGAGAAAGAAACAGGTTATAAAGTTACTGCTAAAAGTTATCCCACAATTTTTGAATTTATTTCTGCAATTAAAAATGGCGAGGTAGACATTGCCTTGATTAATACTTTTGGATATATGCTTCTGCAAGAATCAGGTAATAATATGTTAACCTCTGTTGCTTTAGAAGTACGAGCAGACGCAAAAGACAATTATAAAACAGCTATAGTTGTTCCTTCTACTTCAAAAATTTCTTCATTTGACGACATCAAGCAGGATACCGAAAATTTTAACCTTAAATTGGTTACGGAAGGTTCAACGTCTGGTAATCTTGTACCGAGATTATTATTCACAAAACTAAGTATAGGTGATGCAGAAAAACATTTTAAATCAGTTTCTTATGGAAAAACCCATAAACTGACCATTGAGGCTGTTGCAAATGGACTGGCAGATTTAGCCGCCATGGGGAGTGCCGAATATTTTTCTTTTATTGCCAACAATGAAAATAAGGATAAAGTACGTTTGTTGCAGCTTTCTCCCGAAATACCTCTTGGCCCTGTTCTTTTAAATAAAATGCTGCCTCTGCATTTCCGAAATAAGATAAACCTTGTTTTATTAGGGCTTCATGATAAAAACCCTAACGAACTTGAGTTTGTAAAAGCAGGTTGGACAGAAGCTCGCCAAGCTGAAAAATATGTTAAAATTAATCCTTCGTATTATGATGCATTCAAAAAAGCACTTGGTAAGAAAAAGGATTTGTTAAAGATAATAAAGCAATTCGCAAATTAATATTCAACAAATATTTATTTAAAGATGAAACAAATATTATTTATACTCACATTTTTCCTAAACCAGTATATATGCCTGGCGCAAACTAATTATAAAAAGCAAAATGACTCTGCAGAAGTCTTTATTCAACAAACGATTAAAGATTTGAATGTTAGTGGCCTGGCTGTTGCAGTCATAAAAGATGGAAAAGTTTTAAAAATGTCTTGCTATGGAAAGGCTAATTATGACTGGAATTTGAAAATAGATGCGCATACCAATTTTCAGATAGCCTCCACAACTAAACTCCTTACCTCAACATTAGTAATGAAAAGCCTTTATAATAAAAAGTTCGCTTTGGATGATCTTGTAAGCAATTATGTTGAAAATGCCCCTAACAGCTGGCAGGGAATGAAAATACGCCATTTATTAAATCATACCAGTGGTATAAGAGATTTTAAAGGTGATCGGTACACGAGTACCGATAAAGTAGTTAATTCTTTGAAGGATTCTACCTTAGCCTATCCGACAGGAACCAAGCAGGCCTATATGAGTGGTGATTTCACTATTTTATTACACATTCTGGAGAAGATATACAAAATGCCTTACCCCGAAATATTGAGAACCGAAATAACCAACCCTCTTAGAATGAAAGACGGTGCTTTTGATCGTGAACGGATGGTTAGTGAGTGGATGGAAACCGACTCGGTACACAACAAGGCATCCACTTATTATGTTAAAAATGGAAAAAGAATACCTTATAAATTTTTTTATCCACAGTTTACCTATACAGCTGGCGGATATTTTGCAAGCTTAACAGATTTAGTTAATTGGGCGATTGGAATCGATGAAGAAATTTTATTTCCATCTGTATTTGAGAAATCTATAGCCTATAAGGCTGATACAGTCGGAACTACCAAATCGGGATTTAGCCAAATAGGTCTCTCTATTGGCGATTTCAATGGGATGAGGTTTGGAGGACACAGTGGGGGGCCAGCTCTTGGAGATGTTTTGCGTTTTCCGGATGAAAAAATAACCATAATTATACTCTCAAATGATGGTGAATTATTGCCTTATTTTGCCCCAGCGATATTGACCTTTTATGTGCCAGGATTATTTTTTGAAAGGAAAGTTACCAAATTTAAAAGAACGCAAGCTTTAAAGTAAGGGTAGTATTTATGATAGAATTGAGATAAAAAGAAATATTATCAAGATTAATCAATTTAGATTATGGTTTGTAAAAAAAGGTTCAAATTATACTTAGGGGTAATTTGAACCTTTAATAAGTCTATTTAGATTTTTTAGTTTAATCTACTATGTGTTTTTTAAAATAATCTATTGAACTTGTTTGGCTCTAGTCAAACGGTCAATTACTTCCTTCGCTTCCTCATTATTTGGATTAAGAATTAAGGATTTTTATACATCTCAAGCGCTTCGGCCTTTCTTTCTGTTTGCAAAAGTGCTATACCAAAGCTATCATAGACATTCCAACTTGTGGGATATAGTATTGTGCAAAGTTTAGGTGCTTCCAAAGCAGCGTCCTCATGCTTGTCTTCTAATAGCTCCAATGCTAAATCATTAAGCTCTTGCTCACTTTTATAATATGTTTCAGTATCGTCTTTATGTACATTAAAAAACACAGCAGCTTGATTAATACCTTGAGCATATAAAACTTTTATGTACGCTGCAAATGGATATTCCGCTGCATGTCATGTTTGTTTTTTGAAATGGTATAAAAAAAATCATAAAAAGCTAATACCATCTCCTTTTGAAAATGGTATTCAGCTTTTTCATTTTGATATGAGCATCAATATAATAAGGGTGAGTTATTAAATTTTCAAAAATCTCCTACTGGTTATAAGAAATTCTCGCGATTGGAGTACCTGTGCTTATATACTGCTCAAATTCAATGCTCATTGTATTACTATATGCCTGGTTGCTGTCTAATTTTTTTAATCTTAAAGGCACTCCATTGTAAGTTGCAGATACAGTGTACTTACCCAATGGTATATCATGAACCATACCATAGCTGGTAACTATTGGGCGTTTGGTTAATGTAGTTCCTGCAGAGCCATCAATAAGGTTTCCTATCGGAATTAAAGTTAAAGTGATGTTGGCCTCATTAATGTAATAACCCGGTTCATTATAAAGTTCTATAGTTGAACCATAATAACCATCAAGTGCAACAGGTTTTTCTCCAGTTAATCGCCATTGAAAATCTCTAACCGCACCTTCATTTCCAAAAGCGTCATTATCATCGCAATGTAGCTCCAGTTTATATTGCTTACCATTAAAGGTTTTGTTTAGGTATGCCGATGCGTGGAATGTACCAACGTTCGATACTTTTATTTTATAAAGCCCTTTACTATCCGTTACTCCATTAGCGGTTGAATGATAGCCAACAAGCGTATTTTCTATAGCAACCTCAACTCCCGGAATTGGTTGTCCTTTTGTATCTGTTATTTTGCCTGTGGCATAACCTTGCTGAGTTCCGGCTTCGTTTTTTTTGCATGAACAGGCACTAACCGATATTATGGTAAGCAATGTTAGTACAATGATGTTTTTACCTATTTTATAGCTTTTTGTTGTCATTTTGATACTTGATTTATGTTAAATTATTTTTGATTTGTTAATTTCTAATGTCGTGCATGATGACACTGGTAGCAGAGTTATTTTGAAGTTTTACTAATTTTCCATCCTTCCAATAAACCGACGTATTTCCTTCAGTTCCACTTACAAAAATGTTTGTTCCGCTATCAAATATGCCATTAGTACTATAGCTTGAAGTACCATTTGTTTCAAGTAGTATTTTTTTAAGTGTAAAAGAAGCACCTTGTCCGTTTAGTTGATAATATTGTGCTGCTTTATCGCCAGCAACGTTTCCAAATAGAAGCACATTATTATCCTTAACTAACATCGTTCCCATACTAAAATTGCTTGGAAACCCTAATCTTTGAGATTGACTGGCCTTGGTATTAATGTTTACAGTTACATATAAATACTCGGTAGCTCCTGTAGGATCGTATCTGGCCGAGCAAATGAAAGCTGCCGTATGATCATTCACCATAACCATATCCATTGGATTGATATAACTAAAATCCTGAATTTCTAATCTATAATTGCCCAATGAATTGTTGTCACGATACATCGCAATATCAGTCCAGAATAACCTGGCATCGTAGGTATGCGATAGATATACCCCGGCGTTGCTGGCTGCAATAAATTTATAGTCTTTATTGGGCAGCAGGTGATGAACAGTTGGCGTTCCGTTTCTGTTAATTTTATAATAATAGCGTTTATCGGCAAGATCTGTTGCAGTTGCGGCAGCTAATAAATAGGCTGATTTGTTAAATGTTGTATGGGCGATAAAAGCTTCTGTAAAACTGGATGATAAGCCAAGGTTTAACTGATCAGCCAAGGTTGCATAATTTTTTTTGTTGAAATAGGTAATCCTTGATCTTGTTTGTGTAAATAGCTTTGAACCAAAAAAATGGACAGTTTTCGTTCCTGAATTTTCCTGAATAAATATGCCTTCTAAACCCGAACCTTCCAATGAATAATCGGTGAAGTTTTCTTTTAGCGTACGCTCTGCCCATAAAGCATAATTACCGGCATAACCTACGTATTTTGTGCCTAAAAGATAGATGTCTGCTGTTGCGGGGATTGTTTCAGTTCCATCACCTGTACCACCGCCATTTTCAATTGGGGGTATGGTTTCCGGATCAACAGGTTTTGGGTTTTTCTTGCACGAACTCAAACTGAGTGCAATAAGCATAGTGTAGATTAAAATTTGTTTCATGTTTTTTTGTAGATATTCCATCATGCAAAATTGGATGTCATGAAAATTTTGTTCAACTATTATCGACAGATACAGGTATAGTGTTGATAAACGGCTAAATATTGCCTGATTTATGACAATATACTTATAAGGCTAAGCCAAAACTGTAAACTGCCATTTTGAAGTCGTCTGTCGGCTAAAACCCCTCATTAATTGGCAAAGCTTTGAATGTATTTTGTACCAGCATAGCTTTGCCTTTAAATACAAGAAAGACCGTCAGCTTTGGAGCTTGACTTAACAATCAATTTATAATTATTCTTTTTCAATGAATTTTAGGTTCGCAATAATAAAGCCGGCAATACAATTGGTGTTGGCATTATTCATCTCAGTTTCTGCAGCGTTTGCACAACAAAATTCCTTTAAAATCTACGGTCGTGTTTTGGATGATAAAGGAAAACCCCTTGAGCAAATTAATATAGCTCTTTATACAGTTGCTAATGCTATGGCAGTTAAAGCAACAGTAACTGAACACGATGGTAAATTTAGCATTTCAGCACCCCAACTTGGAGAATACCTATTAAAAGCATCTTTAGCAGGGCAGGTAGCTTACCAGAGTAAACCAATAATATTAAAGGATGGTTTATTTGAAGTAAACTTAAACGACATTATAATCAAGATTAAATCAACAGAACTTAAAGAAATAGTAATTAGCTCAAAAAAAGCATTTTCAGAACTTAAGTCTGATAGGACAGTTATAAATGTTGATGCGTTGATATCTAATACAGGAATTAGCACTATGGATGTTTTGGCAAAATCTCCGGGAGTAGCTGTTGATGGTAATGGTTTGATTAGCCTAAAAGGAAAATCTGGTGTTAATGTATATGTTGATGATAAACCTACCTACATGTCTGGAAATGATTTGGAAAACTATCTTAGATCTCTTCCATCATCCTCTGTTGAGCAAATTGAACTGATTACCAATCCATCAGCCAAATATGATGCAGCAGGAAATGCAGGCATTATTAATATTAAAACAAAAAAAAGTAAAGCCGGTGGCTTTAATGGAACTCTTAATTTAAGCCTTAACCAAGGAAAACTAACCCGATTAAATAACAGTTTAAATTTAAACTATTATAAAAATAAAATTAATGCTTTTGCGAATTTTAGCCATAATCTAAACAATTCTTTTATTGATCTCGACTTACGTAGGATTTATAAAAATGAAGATGACTCTCCAAAATATTATTTTAATCAAAACACTTTTCTTAAACGTAACGGAAATACTTTTAATACCAAAGCCGGCATAGATTTTTATCAAACAAGTAAAACGACCTGGGGATTTGTATTTAATGGAACACTTAGAAAATCCTCGCAAACAAATCGTAATACAAGTAATCTGCTAAACGCTTTCAACCAGCTTGATTCAATAATACAAGCCTCAAATAATGAAAAATCGAGATTTGAGAATACTAATTTTAACCTAAATTATCGCCATAAATTTGGTAAAGAAACCGGCGAATTAACCTTTGATTTAGATTATCTAAATTATAGCCACCAAACCGAACAGCAATATTATAATTATAGCTATTTTCCGGATATGAGTTTGAAATATGCTGACCTGTTGACTGGTGAGTTGCCCTCTGGAATAGATATTTACTCGGCGAAGGTTGATTTTTCAAAACCTTTAAAAAATAACCTAAAATTAGAAACGGGCATAAAAAGTAGCCATATCATTACCGATAACGTTGCAGATTACCACTATGTTGTTGGGAATACCTCGGCTCCTGATTTCGAAAAAACAAATCATTTTGTGTACAAAGAAAATATTAATGCTGCATATATTAACTTGAGCATTCAAGGTAAAAAGCTTACAGTTCAAGCTGGCCTTAGGTTTGAGAATACCCGTTCTAATGGTCACCAACTTGGAAACCCGGTAAAACCCGATTCGGCATTTAATAGAACTTACAATAATCTTTTTCCTACTTTTTATCTTTCTTATAAACTTGATTCGGCTGCAAATAATCAAATTGGATTAAACTTTGGTCGCAGGGTCGATCGTCCATCATACCGTAGCCTTAATCCATTTTATATGCCGTTAGATAAATTTACCTACTATTTAGGAAATCCTTTTCTAAAACCTACGTTTACTAATGTTTTCGAACTGTCTTATACACATAAAAACAAATTTACCACAACCATTTCTTATAGCAGTATTAAAGATCAGGTAACCGAAACAATTGAAATTGTAGATGGAACTTATTATAGTAGGCCTGGAAATATTGGTTCGGGAAATATTAAAACTATTTCTGTTAATGCAGAAGTTGATTTTTATAAATGGCTTACCTTACATGCCTATGGCGAACTTTCTAATGTGGTAACTAAAACAGATTTTTATACCGGCTTTTTAACCACAAACGGCACTTATTTCAGAACAACTCCAAATCTGCAAATAAAAATTAGCCCCAGCTGGAATGCAGAAGTAAATTTTCTCTATCAAAGTAAATTTTCGAGTACCCAGTTTGTTAGAAATAGTGTGAACGAGTTTGGAGCTGCTATTCAAAAGAAGCTATCTGCTAAAAGTAACTTGAAATTTAATGTAACTGATATTTTTCGCACCCGTGTTTATGTAGGAACTATAAATAATCTGGCGGCTACTACTGCCGGATGGGTGAATAAATCTGATAGCAGAAACTTTATACTTACTTATAGTTATAGGTTTGGAAAGATGTTCTCCGCTCCGAAAAAATATAATCCTTCTGGTGCTGATACTGAAAAGCAACGGGCAGGCTCTTAATTATCAAAATTGTATTTATTTAGATCTTTTCACTCTACTAAGCTATATTTTAATTAAAAATTAACAAAAAATGATTTTAAAGTTGATCTGTGTTAAAGAATTGCCAGGACATGTTAAATTTTTAAACATTATTTCATATTATGATGAAATAATGAATGACATAACCGGGCAGAAAATAAAAATTATAGGTACCATTGATGATGTACTGGAGATGGAAACTGTTTATCCATCATTTTCAGAAGAACCACCAATGCATTTTCATCCAAAACAACAAGAGTATTTTGAAGTGCTTGAGGGCGAATTAACCGTACGTTATAAAGATAAAATAAAACATTACGAAAAAGGAAGTATCATTCATATACAGGCTAAACAAGCTCATGCCATGTGGAATAGCGGGTTTACACCTGCAAAAGTAACCTGGAAGGTAAAACCTGCATTAGCTACCGAAAAATTATTAAGGGAAACATTTAAACTGGCCAACGATGGTAGAACTGACCAGTTTGGAAAACCCTATCCGTTGGTGTTAATTTATTTGTTGAAGAAATATAGCGGTACATTTCGTTTAGCAAGGCCAAAGTTTATTGTAATTATGATACTTTATGTGCTATTTAGCCCAATATATTATTTTTGCAATTACAAGAGAAATTTATTCCACTAAGTTATTCTTAGGCGCTTTTGGCATTCGGCTTTATAGTTTCTTCCTATAGGTAATTCTTTTCCCAGTACATCAATTGAGTAGGAATGGTAACTTTCAATTTTATTTAAGGCCACGATAAAAGAGCGATGTATACGAATAAATTTATCTTCAGGTAATAGTTCTTCTAATAAACTAATTTTTTGTTTGCTGATCAATACCTTATCTTTTAGTACTACTTTGATATAATCTTTTAAACTTTCTACCCAATAAATATCTGCAACATTAACTTTAACCATTTTTCTTTCAACCCTTAAATAAAGAAACACATCGCTTTTTTGCACTACAGGCTGTTGTGAAATGCCAATGCTGTTGTTCGCTACCTTATATAATTCAAAAACTTTGTCAATGGCTTTCAAAAACCGATCAAACGGAATAGGTTTTAGTAAATAATCAACAGCATTTAAATCAAAACCTTCCAATGCATAATCCTGATAAGCAGTAGTGAAAATTGTTTTAGGCGGATTTTTTAAGCTTCTAACCAATTCGGTTCCCATTAGGCCGGGCATTTTTACATCCAAAAACATCAAATCTATTTTACCCTGTTGCAGAATTTGAAATGCCTGAATTGCGTTATTGCATTTTGCAACCAGTTCAATTTCCGAAAAATTCTGAATATATTTCTCAATAACCTCAATTGCATGAGGTTCATCATCAACTATAAGTGCTTTGATCTTCATATTCGTGTTGGTTTAATACTGCCCATTCTGTTTGTGGTGATTTTTTAATTCGCCCTGTCCATTGGTATTTATGCACTTATTGTTCAGGTTAATTTCAAGTATAGCGGCAAATAGTTCATCCTCATTATAAATGTTTAACTGGTAAGCATCTTTGTATAAAATATCCAATCTTCTTCGTACATTTTTTAATCCAATCTTTTTAAAATGAATTTCGGAATTTTGATTTTTTTGAAGTGGTTTGCTGTTGGCTACTTTAAATTTTAATTGATTTGGTGCGGTAACACTAATATTTATGGTAATCCAGGCATTTTTAAGCATTTCGCTGGTGCCATACTTAAATGCGTTTTCTACAAGCGGAAGCATTAAAAGAGGAGGAACATAGAGGTTATCCAAATTGCCGGTTATGCTCAGGTTTAAATCAAGCCTGTCCCCATACCTTATTTCTTCTAACATAACATAGTTTTTCAAAATTTCTATATCCCGGGCAAGCTTTACATTTTCTGTATTGCACTCATTTAACATATAGCGCAAAATTTCTGATAGACCAATTACGATAGAGGAAGATTTAGACGAATTTGTAAGTGTTAGGGCGTATAGGTTATTTAAAGTATTAAAGAGGAAGTGAGGATGAATTTGTGCTTTTAAAAAATTGAGTTCAGTTTGCAATGTTAATTGTTTGCGCTCATGCCACATCTTTAAAAACTTAATTGAAACAGCAAACCAAACAATTAAATTACTTTTTTCGAAGGCATTAATTAAGTGATAAGGATTGGTTAATTGTTGCACTATCGTTTGATCGACATTGATTAAGCTTATATAGGGACCGATTATAAAAATTTCGGTTAGCCGGTATAAAAATAAAACCAATACAGCCAAAGCGATGGTTGATAATATCATTTTTGTGTAGTGCTTTTTTTCAAGGTATTTAGGTACAATACAATAAGCTATGGTATAAAAATATAAGAAATGAACCGGAAGGAGAAAAAGAGAAACGATTAATGTCGATTGGTAATTTAGCGATGTAACTTGTATATTGTTTGTAACTGCTAGAAAAAACAAGGTAATTACCCAAAAAATCAGGTGGTTAAGTACACGTTGATTTTGATTTCTTTTCTTCAGATCCAACTTCATGTACAAATATACTTACTTGTTTAGGCAATTTTTATTTTGGCGATAAAGCGCATGATTTCGTCGACCAGATGCAGTAAAAATCCTTAAATAAGCTACGCATAAGCCTATTAAAATGCAACTAATTATAACAAAGTCGTAAATGGCAGTTACTGCTATCAAAATCTCATTCTTTTACAAAATATGGTCCTAGAAAAATGTAATTCATTGTTCGATAGCCGTTGTCTATCCACTTTTCTTGAAAGAATGAAACAAAACGGAGATGTTTGGTTTTTTAACATATAAATTTAAGTAAAATGAAAATCAAATTCAAGGTAAAATCAATGCTCTTTTGTATAGCAGCTATGCTATTACTGAGTTGTAGCAAAGAACGTTTAAACGCTAATGGTAACCAGGTATCACAAATTAGAGAGACCGGGTCTTTTAAAGCCGTTAATGTTTCTGGGGCATCCTCCGTATTTATTGCTTATGGCAGCACTTTTAAGGTAGAACTTAAAGGATCTGATAATTTAATTTCGAAATTTGTTACTCAAGTAGAGGGTGAGGAACTCATATTAAAATACAAAGATGTAAATGTAAATGGTGATGACCTGAAAATCTACATCACGATGCCCATGGTTACCAGCATAAAAACAAATGGAAGTTCGAATTGTGAACTTTCAGGAGATTTTGCCCAACAAGATAAATTTATTGCAAAGGTTTATGGTGCGGGAAATATAACCGTTTATGGAAATTTGAGAGCCAACATAGCCGAAGCTGAAGTTTTGGGATCTGGCAATATATCAATTGAAAAAGTATTGAGCAAGGGCGGAGAATTCAAAATCTCTGGCAGTGGAAATATCACAGCCGCAGTTTCAGAAAAGCTCAATGCAAAGATTTCAGGTAGTGGAAACGTTTATTACATCGGTACTCCGGATTTAACAACTGCTTATACAGGCTCTGGTCGAGTAATTAAGAAATAGAGATCTTAAAGTATTGTATTGTCTTTTGCTGCTAAAAACATGTTGTTTGTAAGCAAATGTTATAAATCTGTCTACAATGATTGTAACATAGTTCATTAAGGTTGATTTTTATCATTTAATTATAAAAATACCAATGAAAAAAATTATTTTAACTATTGGAGTATGCAGCGTACTCATTCTAAATTCCTGCAAAAGAGATGCTATCATAACAGAGCCTAAAGGAGTAGCATATGTGTTAGATGAAAAGTCTAAACTTAAATGGAAAGGTAAGGCAGCAGATGGCAATGCAAATGAAGGATTTATTAATATTGTTGGAAAAGCAGACAATGACTTCGATTTTGAATTATTTAATGGAGAGATTAGAAATGGAGGCTTTACCATACCAATATCAAGTATCGATGTAACAAATCTTCCATTAATCCAGAAGCAAATTTTAGAGGGGCATCTTAAAACGGCCGATTTCTTTTATATGGCAATTCATCCAACCGTGAAATTTAACCTTTTTTCTGGCAAACCCATGGCTTCAAATGCAAAAGGGGAGAATTATATGATTTTAGGTGAGATGATTTTGTTAGGAAATAGACATCCATTAGAATTTCCGGCAAAGGTTTTAATTACAGAGAGCAAACTACAAATTACAGCAGCCTTCACTTTTGATAGAAGTAAATGGGGAATGAACTATCATTTAGATAATTCCTATCCAGATAAAGATCGTATCCTCCCAGGCATTGAAGTAAGTTTTGACTTAACCTCGAAGGTGAAATAAAAATTTTATTAGCGCTAAATCATAATAGATAATGGTTAACCAAAAAGTTAAAATCATTATTGAGGCAAGCCATCACCATGTATTTAATTATGTTGCTGACCTTAGAAATGATGTTTTTGGAGGAAAGCGGTTCATTGGGTATTGCTAAATGAAAATTTTCGCATAGGTAGTATTGCGGTAGAATGCTCATTTCTTTCAAAACGTGTACCTAATTGGGAGTTTCGGCAAAGACAGACTGTCTTGTCCTGCTATAGCTTGTCCCATTTATTTTCATTAATCGACAAAATACCTAATTCTATACCCCAACTGCAATAAAAATATAATAAGTACAATTCAATCAATAAAAATGGTCATCTGTCGATATGATTGAGCTTTGAAGCCATTATATTTTTAACAATACCAGATTGATACTTTTTTTGTGGCTTAATCTATTAAAACAAAAAAAATGAATAAAAGAATAATATATCTAACGGCAATTATCCTATGTACAAGCTCCACCGCATTTTCGCAGGGGTTTTTAAAGAAATTGAAAGAAAAAGCAGCTAATGTAGGTAGCGATCTAATTATTAAAAAAAGTGCAGAAAAGGCTGAGAAAGTTGTAGACGGTAAAGGTGGAGATGGCAAGGTAAAAGACACCAAAACTGACAATGGAGAACAGATACAAAGTTCCTCTAAAGGAACCAAAGACGACAAGATTGGAATAACTGCTTATTCTAAATTTGATTTTGTGCCAGGTGAAAAAATCACCTATGCCGAAAATTTTGAGCAGGATGCAATAGGCGAATTCCCATTAAAATGGTTTACCACCGGTAGTGCCGAGGTGGTAACAGTTGAGGGAAAAGCCGGTAGATGGTTAAAACTGGTTGGGGGAAGAATGTTGAGCCCCAACATGATTTTTCCCGCAAATTTTAATCTGGAATATGATTTGTTGGTAAATATGCCGGTAGACCCAAAAAGGAACACGATCTCCCCATTTAAACCATGGTCGTTCCAAATATTTGATGGTGGTAACAAAACGCTCAAGTTTAGTTACGGTGGACATAAAATAAACAATAGCCTGATTGTTAACACTGATTTTCAAAAAGATTATGCAGACATTTCGCTGCAATCAGCCGAGAAGGCGCTATCTAAATTAAGTACCGGTAAATCTAGATTTACCGGATTTGGCGACTACTATAATGGAGGGGTAATACATGTTGCTATCTCGGTACAGGGTGAAAGACTAAGGATGTGGTACGATGCGCAGAAGGTATTGGATGTGCCAACTGGGGTTGCCGTGAACCATAATTTTAATCAATTTGAATTTGCGGCCAGTGTTCGCGAGGGCATGCCTGCCTACTATATCAGTAATTTTAAACTTACCGAGGGCAAAGCCGATACCCGTTCTAAATTGATGGATGAAGGTCGTTTTGTAACCACGGGCATTCAGTTCGATTCGGGTTCTGATCAAATTAAACCAGTTTCCTTTGGTGTGCTTAAAGAGATAGCTGCTGCGATTAAGGATAATTCAATAAAGGTTAAAATTATTGGACATACCGATAATGATGGCAACGCCGATTCAAATCTTAGCCTATCGAAAAGAAGAGCGGAAGCTGTAAAAAATGCCCTTGTTGCCGATTTTAGAATAGATGCTTCTGCCATTCAAACAGATGGAAAAGGGGCTTCTCAGCCAATTGGCGACAATAAAACAAGTACAGGCAAGGCCCAAAACAGAAGAGTAGAATTTGTTAAATTATAACAAAACGGAGTCTTAAACTCTGCTGTCATCATGGGAGTTTCTCAATATTTTAAATGTTAATAATGTTCAAATGGCAGTCCGAAGAAATGAGGGCTGCCGTTTTTAGTTCATACTTAAATGCCAATTATCCAATGTTCATTACCAATAAATTAAATCAATGAATAACCTAATTACAAATAGATTTATTTCCTGTTTTCTTACAAATTTTATTTCATTAAAGCTTAAACAGGCATTTCTTGTACTACTTTTTTTAATTGTTAATGTAGCCGCAATGGCACAAGGCATAAGTAAGCAAGAACTCAATAAGAAGATTGCCGAAGCAAAACAAAAAATGGGACAAGGTAATTTGTCTAATGAAGCATTCATGAAAAAGATGATGCAGTCTGTTCCAAAAGAGCAAACTAAAGGTACTATTGCTGCTTCACCTCTATATTTTCCAAAATTAAATCTGGCAGCGCTTCAGCGTATTCCTAAAAAAACGCTTTCGAAAGCAGAACTTGCAAGTTTAGTAAATAAAATTTTAGGCGAGGTTGAAGCAAAGGTGGAGCCATCTGAATTTAAGATGGTTTCATTACTAATAGATACAATGAAGAACCAGCCTGATTCTTTGGGACAAATGGCAGTTTTATTGTTTCATAATGGCGCACCATTTCAAGCGCTTTATATCTCTGGAAAAGTAGTTCTAATGAATAGTGATAACGAATTGAATATTAATAATTTTGGTTCAATGTTAAATCTATCTGGTAAGGAGGAGTGGGCTATACCTGTGCTTAAATCTATATTGAAGGGCAATGAGAAGAATGCTATGTTGTTAAATAATATTGGACAATCATTTGCAGGCTTAGGGCAGCGAGATAGCGCATTGTACTACTTTGATCGGTGCCTTAAAGAAAATCCATCTCAAGCAGCAGCACGTTCTACAGCTGCGAGAATTCAAATTTTAGAAGGAAATAAGACTAAAGCTGCTGAATTACTGGAAAACTCTGCGGATGAAATTCCATTAGAAGAAATGGAAGAACTTTCAAATTACGTTAAATTAAAAAATCCACCTCTTTTTACGCCATTTAAAAAGGTGCCAGATTATTTTAATCTTTATAAATTTAAGTACCCTGAGTTTCAGACCAATGTTTATGATTACGAAAAAGCATATCTTGCCCAAGATGAGTTTAAAAATTTAATAGACGTAGAAATTGCAAGATTGCAAGAAATCATACAACATGAACAAGAATTAGGCAAAGAGTCGATTAAACGGATGAGCTCTCCGCAAATTCCTCCAATAGTTGCAAGGGCAATAAAAATGATGAATAGTGGATATACCAATTCTGGGCAGTTAATGGCTATGGCTGCAGCTAAAACAAACTATGATTTAGCCAGACGGGATGCAAGGCAAAGGTATAATGCAATTATTGTAGAATTAGATTCTATTTATAGTGAAAAGATACAGAATTTGACTAAGAAGGTAGGAGAAGGTGGAGCAGTTTACAGAGAAGGAGTTGAGGAAGTGAGAAAGGAATTGTGCTCCAAAAAAAACTCGAAAGCCAATGCTTTTTTAATAGAATTAGCGGGTATATGCGAAGAATTTACTCAAAAACAACTGAACTATGCAGCCCAGCGTTTTCACTTTGAGAGCAAATGGAACAGGCTTGCCGGCTTAAATGAGCACATGGCAACCGCTAATTATTACCAAGCAGCCGTGCGATATCTGCAATCAATTAGGTTGGTTAATGATTACGATCTAATCCGTCCTTTCTGTAATGATTATGACCAAGATATGAACAAGCTTTTTGACAGAACTGCGATTTTTATTTCGGGCTGTCCTCTAAGTCTTAATTTTAGTGCGGGGCCAATATCGTATAAGCTCAACTGCCAAAGTGTAGCTTTCTCATGGACTACCCAAATTAGATTTAAGTTTACAAAAAATTTCGAAACTAAAAAATCACAAGTACAGTTAGGTCTTGGTCATCAGTTTAAAAAAGGTGGGAATGTGAAACTAACGCCTGGTGTTGATGCTACTGCGGTTGGTAAGGTTGACGTTGCTGCGGTTGGATATATTGATTTTGATGGCAATGGAAATGTGTCGGATGTAGGAGTAAAGGGAGTAGTAGTGGCAGCAGCTAATGTTGGACTTGAGTTTAAAGTTATTCCAAAGAAGGGAGGAGAACAGGCACCTATTAAGGATTATGAAATGACAAACCCTAAATTAACTATAGGAGGAGAGGTTGCTGCTGAAGGATCTTTGGGGATCAATTCAGGTGCTACAATAAAGGCAATGGGATTAGAGGCAAACTGGAAGTAACCATGTGGTCTAATTGTCGGATGTAAAGTGAAGAAACTCTTTGATATATTTTAGTGCCTTATCTTATCATTGGAGATACTTGCTATCCGCCAGACAACAATAATAATTAATAGTTGTGATAAATTAATTTTACGACTAAAAAGCTCCAAAACAGGTAGTGTTTTGGAGCTTTTTAAATTAAAATAACAGTCAATTTGTATTTACTAAGCTGAGTTAGCTCAATTAATTAAACCAATTAGGGAATAATTTTCATGGTAACTTTATAAGGCGCAGAAGTAAGTTGATCTCTTTTTGCAACCAGTTTAACTTCATAAGTTCCAGGATTAGTAAATTTAACTATCGCATGTTCATCTGTAATGGCAGTTGGACCGTTAGTGCCAAAACTCCATTCCCAACTATTGCTATTTTTTGATGTGTTTAAAAAAACAACTTCTTCACCAACTTTTCTGGTGGAAATCCAACCATCAGGAATGAAGCTGGCAATTGGATTTGGATCAGCTACAATCGCAATGGTTTCTTCAAATACCACAGAGCGCTTATTTCCTTTCATGGCAAAAAGTTTAACTGTATAATTACCAGGGGTGCTACATTGCATTTGCTCCGTGCCAATTGGGTTGGTAGAATTGACTGTTGATCCATTGATCTGCCATTCAAAAAAATTAGAGTTTACCGACTCGTTGGTTAAGATGATAGTAGTAGGCGGATAGGTTTTATTGTCTTTGTATGCGTAAGAGAATCTCGCTACAGGTTGGTCTGTATCTGCTACAATGACAATGCTTTTCTTAACAAATGATGATTTACCTCGATAAACTGCGGTAAGCATTACTTCATAAGTGCCCGGAGTTGAATAGGTTACTTTAGCCGGATTAGGATCGGTAGAAGTGGTGCCATCGCCAAAGCTCCAACGATAACTATCGGCCTTAGTACTTTTGTTGGTAAAATATACTTGGTTTGGATTATCTGGTATGGTATTCCAAGTAAATGCCACGGTAGGCGCCTGATATTCCTCTTCAGTAATTACAATCTTTTTCTTTTTGCATGCACAGCAAAAAAGTATAAATGTTAATGGCAATAAAATGTTTGTCTGTTTTAAGAATGGTTGTAGCATAAATATTTATTTTAGGAGCTAAAATAAATACCTAAATCTTTTTAATGAATTGTTTACGACCAACAACTCTTAAGCATAGACAGATTACAATTTATGTCGTTCAACATCAATTCTTCAATAATCATTGATGTGCTTTCATGCTCCAATTCTTACCAAGATCAGATAACAAACATCTTAAATCTGGCTAAATGCTTTTTAAGTAAAGTTGATCGCGGAGCATAAAATGATCGGCGAGAATCGGATAAAAGGGCAAGCGAATATTTTACCGTGCTTGCCCATTAGAGGCTGGTGCATATTTAATTACATTACTTAACTGTGTTTATTTCTGTGACGAATGTAATAGCCGATGGCGGAACAGAAGACAGTCATACAAAGGGAGCGAAGAAAATGCCAAAGACAATAATACTCAATGTATAGCCTTACATGCGAAATACTTTTTTTGTATCTTGTAGAAAGTTCTTGCTTATGGACCAGCTTGTTTCAGTCGTAGAGAAGAAGAATCCAACCAGCGTTCTTCAACCTTATATATCCGAATATGTATTCAGGGCAATAAGTGTACCTGATTGCCAGCCTCTGATTAAAGCTATGCCTTTTCGTGTGGGAGCGTCCGTTGATTTTTTCCTGGGTGACCCCTTTGATACGGTGAACTGCCATACCAAAGCGTTGGAATCATTTGAAAGATGTACCATACGTGGGGCCCGTACACATAAAAAATATACCATAACCATATCCGGACAATTTGTTTCTTTTAGCATTAGATTTAAGCCTACAGGTTTATATCGTTTATTAGGTATGCCGGCAAACCTTTTTTGCAATCAGACGGTCAATGGTGAATTGGTACACTCTTTTTTTAAAGAAGTAACTCAGAGGCTAATGGGCTGCATAAACATTTACAAGTGTATCCAAATCGTAGAACCTTATTTGTTGGGATTGTTATTAAAGCATACTAAAATCAGAGCCTCAAAACAAGTAGATCATATGGTTACCCTGATTTCATCAGCTAAAGCACCAGCAAATATCACCACTTTCCTACAGCAGGTTTGTTTATCAGAAAGACAACTGGAACGGAATTTTGTAAAAGAAATCGGTACTACGCCCAAGTTATACAGCAATATGACCCGTTTTGAAAACCTCCTGTATGATAGGATGAACTTCCCTGATCAAAGCTGGACGTCTCTGGCCTATAAATTTAATTATTATGATCAAATGCACCTTATCAGAACTTTTCAAAGTTTTTTAGGCGTAAACCCAAGTGATTTTGCGTGTGAGGACTTCGCTGTTTAGATAAAACGTCGGTTTTCTACTATGCGTATTGTGGGATTTTAACGGAATTTTGAACTATGAAACATATCGTTTTAGTAAGTTCAGTTATTTTTCTGGGTATGCTGACCGGGTGTAAAAAAAACAACCCTCCGTCAGTCACACCAGTATTGGCAAGTGCTGCTAAAGATTGTCTGATTCAAAGTTACCAGACCAACTGGACCGGAACTTACGGTTTCAATAACAATTACAAGTATGATAACAACAGCCGGATAGTCTCTTATGAGTCTACCGGGTTATCTGATGTTAAAATAACCCGTGCGGAGATAGGTAACCCATTGGATAGTGCCGTGAGCTCGATTGCATTTCATCAGTTTAATTCAGCTGGTGATCCTTCTATATTAACCACCACATATGGGTTTAATCGTGATGGTTTTCCGCAAACGCTTCCCACTACCGCACGATTGAGCCTTACTAAAATCCATAATCAGGTGTCTACTACTATCCCCGATTATGAGGACCACGTTTTTACCTGGAGTAAAGGTAAACTCGTTAAGGTAGAAGAGACCTCACCACAGCCTGGCGATTGGGAATGGATGCTTACCATTACATATAATGATAAGGGCAACGTAACCAGCATTAAGTACGAGTTAACTACTGGCCCCCGTGATGCGGTAACTTTGATTACTATCTCTGCTTATGATGACAAACCTAATCCTTATTCAGCTATGGCATACTGGAAGTTCATATTACCCACCCGATGGAATATAAGCGAGCCAGAACCATTGATTGTGGCACTGAGCCAGAATAATCCGCTCGATTTTAACTTCAATGACCAGAGTAGCAGAACGATGAAATATACCTACAATGAAAAAGGCTTCCCGATAACTAAAACTTACACCAATAAAAATATTCAAAGTGGGCAGACAGCCACTTTTAACGAAACATATGTCTATACCTGCAAACCATAAATTAGAAAGGCATGAACCTATTGATCATCAAATTTTTCAATCTTTTGCTGTCCGGATTAATGGCAGGAACACTTTTTGGCATATGGATCGGCTATAACCCAAAGCATTTGTCTGCTGAAACTTACGTTGAGCAATTGCAAAGTTCGATTAATGCTTTAAACACACTTATGCCTATACTTGGCCTGATTACTATTATTTTAACCTTGACAGCTGCATTTATGCAAAAGCAAAACCAGGCTGTTTTTTTAACCTTGTTAATCTCAGCATCCCTTTTAATTGCAGGCGGCCTGATTACAAAATTTGGTAATCAGCCGATCAATACCATTGTAATGACCTGGGATAAACATCACGTCCCGGATAACTGGATGTTACTAAGGGACAAATGGTGGTACTTACATACCATTCGGATGCTCACTACTGTTATTTCTTTTTGCCTTATTATCGCTTCAAACATCAAGCGTATATGATCTTTCAGCTATTGAATTCATGAATATTTAAATATTTTAAAAAGAAAACATATGAATAACCATAAAAGAATTTCAGCATTAATATTTCTTTCTGTAGCCATCATATTTGGCTGTAAAGACAATGACAAGGGTACCCCCAAAGATGAGGAATGCGGTTATACCATAACCATTACCGAAGCAGGCAACGCTTTTGCAAGCTACACCAACAATTGTACGAATGCCATTATCGGACAGTCTAACAACGAACTGTCGATGGTATTAAACAGCCCGGATACAAAATATTCCCTGACCATAAACATTAAGGGAGCTATCCAGGGAGATTATGTAGTGAAAAATGAACCTCCTTATGGAAGTGGAACCGCTACATTATTTTTAACTTCTGATCAGAGTAAAATACCAGGAGCCTTATCTTTTTTTCAGGGGAAGTTTATAATTACCAAATTCAAAGATCAAACCGCTGATGGAACGATGAATGCCACAGTTACCTCTACCGTTAATAAGAAAACCTACACATTAACTGGTGAATTTAAAAATATGCCTGTTAAAAAAATATTAATGTAAAATCTCACAATAGTTACTGAAGCTTCATAGCCTTAATAAATAAATTAACAGTACAATGAAACCATCATAAGCATACTACTTACAAACAGCAATGAATATGCTTATGATAGCTTCATAACCTATAAAAAATATATACTGATGAAAAATCTAATCTTTTTATTACTGTTTATAATGGCTTTGTTGTTTGTGGCATCAGGCTGTAAAAAAAGCAAAGAAGATGCGGAGCCGGACTATACTCCTTTATTTAAAAATACAACATGGTCAGGAGAGTTTATAGAAACGGGTGGTAAACTTCAACAACCTTACGTTATTTCCTTTAAGGATGATGGTACGTTAACATTTTTGCATGGCATTCTTATTCCTGAAACAGGAACATGGAAAATTGAAAAAAAGCAACTCATCATTGAATTACCGAAGGTTACATTAAAGACCAACATTACAGGTGAACGGTTTACAAATATACAGTGTTCAGATCCCAATAGGCTTTTCAGGTATCTGGAACTTAACAAAGTTGCAGACCAGGTATTAGATGGAACGATATGGCAAGGGTTATATGATGGCGTAGGTGGTAATCCAGCGCTTCATTTTTTTCCGGGTAAGAAAGTATTAATAGATGGTGGAAGTTATTCGGGCGGTATCACTTATACCTATTCCAGGACTTCAGCTATGTTCTACTATGGGTATCACTATAATGGAATCTATTACTTCTACTACGCTGCAATTATGGCAGATAATACGATTAGGGGGATAAGGTTTATAGGTCTGAAAGAGGAAATTACTTTTACACTTAAGATTATACCATGAGAATTAAATCAAGCCAATTTAACAATATCATTATGAGATTTTCAGCGATAACAATCGGATGCATCTGCGTGTTTTCAGCATGCCAGAATAAACAACAAAGTGATGCAAAAAATTTGAGAGACGAAATACAAAATACGGTAAAAACGAATAGCCCTGGTTTCGTGTCCACCACGAAAAACGGCTATTGGATGAGTGCAAAGCTGGACGGCAAGGATTGGGTAGCTTCGGCCATGATGCCAGTTGACAAAAGCACTTCAAAGAGAATTCAGGGCGAGCACAATGGTGAATCCATTGGATTTTATTTAGACATGAGGGGTCTGGAAGCTGGCAAGCACATAGCCTTATCGGATAACAAAGCGGCAGACCTGATGACCAATGATGATATTGGCATCTGGGGGGCAGAAATGGTGAAATAGTAATTACAAAAATTGATGATTCTGCAATGGAAGGCACTTTTAGCTTTACTGCCACTAGTAGCCAGACTAATAAAAAAATATTGGTTACCGATGGGGTTTTCCGTATTCCATTCACAGAGAAATAATGCCAAAATAGCCGTTGATTCCCCGTCGGAAGGGTGTGCAGTTTCTTTTCAGGAACAGGATTTTTAAGCGTTTGAGAATCTCCGTGATTTTCAAAGTTAAGAAAGTCATCTGCTCTTTCTCAAGTGCTGTGCCACTGATCTTATATTTTGCAATAGGTAACTCATCATTATACGGCGACGTTGCATTGTTACATATATGTTACTCGTTCATTATAATTTATTGATAATCAGTATAGTATTTTATTCCGGACAGATGCCATATATAACCATCAAAAAAAATACACGCATAAATAACAATGAACTAACTACTGGAGTTTATTACATCCTGCATAATTCCTACTATGATAACTAGAGATAATTGATATTGAAAAGAACCTTAAGTTTTTCGTCGGGAGAGAACTTCATATCCATCACGTATCCGACAGTTCTTGACTCGCTTGAAGAGTTTCTACTGTTATTCGCGCCTGTATTTTGTTGACGGGCCCAAAGGAATGATAGGGTTAGTGCTGTTCCCAAAAATATATTTCCCAACTGTAGCATGTTCCTGAATATGCGCAATAAAATCCGGTGGATATGGCAAGTAAACCAAACTGATAATATACAAAAAGAACATCATTGGTTGATGTAAGGCATACTGTATAGTACGTTAAATCTAAAAGATATAATTTAATACGTATTTTTATTAAATGCATACTATTGTTTACATACCGCATCCTGTCCTGCAACCCTATGTTCAAGTATACATGCATTCAAGTGTAGGCGGCCAGCGAGAGCGAGAACAAATGGAACTGGATTTATTTCCGGTAGGACATGGTGTACTGACTTTTATCCTGGACGAGGAACATTTTTTATATAATTCAGAACGTAATAAATATTATAATGTCCGCTTCAATTTTACCGGACAGTTAGATCGTCACCATCACCTCACCACATCATCTGCCTCGATGATTTACGCGATGTTCAAACCTTTTGGTGCTTTTAAAATTCTGGGAATACCACAACAACTATTGCTCAATGAATGTACTTTGATTTCCGATATGCTGGGAAGTCAGATCAATACGCTGTGTCGGAGAATGGAAGATGATGCTGATGATCCCATTTATGTCTTAAAATTGCTCGAAGACTGGTTAATAGGACAGTTGAAAAAGAATGAAAGTCTTAATACAGACAGGATCGCCCATGCCTGCCATCAGATCATGATCCATAATGGGAACCTGCCAATTATGGATTTATACAGCCTTTCCAATATGTCGAAAAGTTCGCTTGAACATCATTTTAAGGAACAGGTAGGATTATCGCCTAAAATGTTCAGCAGAGTTGTTCGTTTTAATCAGGTGAATAAATTTTTGAAAGATACGGCAACTTCCGATTGGCAGGAAATCATCTATCGCTACGGTTATTTCGACCAGTCCCATTTTATCCATGAATTCAAGCATTTTTTCGGCTATACGCCTTCTCAGATCCATATGAGCTCAGAGAACCTTTCCGGTCATGTTTCCGGCTTGGAAACAGGCGACAGCAAACAGTCTTATTAACTCCTAAACCACAACCTTCTTTACCCTATTTAAAATTTGGGTTTTTTTACAATCCGTCCTATTCGCTTCCTCCTAATTTTACATGTAGCCCTCAATAGCTTTTTTGAAAAAACCAAAAGCGACTGTGAATTAGAAGCAATGAAAATGAAAAATTACATTATTACCGCACTAATGCTTTTCTGTATTGTTGCATTTGCACAAAACAGTCATGCACAGATATTAAAAAAACTCGAAAAGAAAATCGAACGGAAAATCAATCAACGGATAGATAGAAAAACAGATAAGACAATTGACAAGGGTTTGGACAAAGTTGAAGAGGGTATCGATGGGAGGCCAGGGAACCAGACCAGTACTTCAGCTCAGAAAAATAAGTATACTAACGATAACAACCAAGCTGATTATGTATCTTCAAAATTTGATTTTATTCCCGGTGAAAAAGTCCTCTTTTTCGATGATTTTATCCATGAGGCAAAAGGGGATTTTCCGGTAAGATGGAACACCAACGGCTCGGGCGAAATTGTAACCATCCTTAACCTGAAGGGGAACTGGTTAAAAATACCTGATAATACCATTAGTTTTCCGGAGCTAAGGACTGTGCTACCTGAAAATTTCACGGTAGAGTTTGACTTGTTCTATTCTACGGGGATAACCCGACCTCCGGTAACTTTCGGATTTACGGAAGTGAATAACCCGGCCAAAACAACCATTCAGCATAAAAAACTGTTCTATTTTCATATTCCAGCAACGATAAAGGACAATGTTGGTTATTCAACCAGTCTGTACTCGGGCAGGGAAATTACCCAATCCTGGCCTGCAAATAAAATGGCAGGAAAAGTTATCCATGTGAGTATAGCTGTGAATAAGAACCGTATCCGGCTGTATATGGATGAACGTAAAATTTTTGATCTCCCAAAGGCATTCGACCCTAATATCCTGCGTAACAACTTTCATTTTCGTGCAGCGCCGCTCATTCCAAAACCCAATGATGGATTTTATGTCAGCAATCTGCGTATAGCTGAAGCGGGATTGGATGCCCGCAGCCAATTACTCAATAATGGTAAATACAGCACTACGGGTATCTATTTTGAAACGGGATCGGCTAACATAAAACCCCAATCCTATGGTATGTTGAAGGAGATAGCAGATGTATTAGACGAAACCCCGAATATGAAGGTGAAAATTGTCGGGCACACAGATAGTGACGGAGGTATGGGACTGAACATTGAGCTGTCTCGCAAGCGGGCCGCAGCCGTAAAAACGACTTTGGAAAAAGAATTCGGCATAATGGCCAGCCGTTTGACCGTTGATGGCAAAGGTGCATCCGATCCGGCATCGAACAATACTAGCCCCGAAGGTAAGGCAGCAAACCGAAGGGTTGAATTTATTAAAATGTAAAAGACACAATATCGAACATTTTAAATCAACAAAAATGAAAACACTATATATCATAAAAAAGGGAATTTTTATCCTCGCATTGCTATCGGTTATGGCAAGTTGCGGCAAAGACGGAAGTGTAGGGCCGCAGGGTTCAGAAGGTACACCCGGCATCCCCGGCAAGGATGGCGCAGTTATGCTTAGTGGAAACGGCGTGCCTGCCACAACGCTGGGAAATTCAGGCGATATGTATCTGGACAAAACGGCATCCAATCTTTATGGCCCAAAGACCGGTAGCGGATGGGGCATTCCCTTGGGATTAAAAGGATCTGACGGAACACCAGGTTCGCCAGGTACCCCAGGTGCAACCGGACCTTCTGGTACTGCCGGATCACGGATTTTGAGTGGTCTAACCAACCCAGAGGCAACCTCAGGTGTGCTGGGCGATTATTACCTCAACCGAACATCTGGCGATTTCTTCGGACCTAAAACGGCCTTGGGATGGGGTACGGCAATCAACCTTAAAGGTACGGCAAATGTGGTGGCGAGCACCTGGGTAGACTATAATTGGAACAACACCAACGCAAACACCCAGAAAATCATGGCTCACAGTATCCCTACACCAATATTCAATGCCATAGGATATCCTAACCTGCAAGTTTTCTATAATGCCGGTGGGGTGCTGCTGGTATATGGCAGAAATTATGGTTCAAGCCATAACGTTCTTTTCGATTATTCATTTCGCAATGCACGTTATTCATTAGCTGTTTCGCATTCAGCAATTCCAAATTATCAGTTTTTTATTAGCATAGAGAGTTTGAACGGGGCTAATTTGCTGGATACTGAATATAGTTCTATAAGAGGTAACCGGTTCCGTTATGTGTTGATACCTCCCGGAAGACAGCTGGATGCTTCAGCCGCAACGCTCAGGAACGGACAGCCGGACTGGAGTAAGAAAAGTTATACCGAGGTGAAAGAAATATTGGGTATCCAAGATTAACATCGGATATTTTATTCTTTCAATGAGCATTTAAATCAACAAAAATGAAAACAGTATTATTTACTATTATAGCAGCGATCCTGGTTATACTGGCTTCCTGTAGCAAAAAAAACAATCCAGAACCTAGGCAGCAGGGTTATTTTGTAAAGACTATCCAACTCACATTTCCCACTAGCGGAGCTATCAGAGAATCTACATTCGGGTATGACGAAAAGAACCGAATAAATAACTTTGATTTTAAAATAGGCACACTTACCTATAAAACTGTATTTGCTTATAATGAGCTGGATTTGGTCACACGGGCAGATATGGATGTATTAAACACCGCATTAGGCCGCAATTATGGATACATATACGAGTTTAGATATGACGATGACATTCTTGTGGAGTATAAATTTAATAGCACTACCTATCCGGTTACCTATAATCCTGTGAATAGCTCGTATGCTATTTCATTCCGACTCTACTATTGGGATGCAAATAACAACCTGAAAAGAATAACAAATAGTGCGGGCAGTACAACATATCTTGACATCAATTCTTTAAGTGGAACTGGTGTATTCAAAGAGGATAAGGTCCAGATGGCTTTCGCGATTTTTTCCGATCATTTGGCAGGTGGAACAGACCCAGGGCCCTTTCACCATGCGATGGAGCATTTTGCATTCAGTAAAAATGAAATCGGAGGTTTTAATCTTCCCGGACCCGTCAGGTATTTTTTTACCAGCACCCGGGACGATCAGGGAAATATTACTACCTATGAAGTGAAAAATAATGCTGGAGATTTATTACGTAGATATGCGATTACTTATGAAAAACGGGACATTGAATAATCGATTTAAACAACATTCAAAATGAACAGAATTATAAGAATATCCATTTCGAGATTGTTGTTCATGTTGATTTCAGGCATGTTCCTTTTCATTTCCTGCAAAAAAGAAAAAAGACCACCCATAAAATCACCTGATATTTACATAGCCGGTAACGAATATAATGGAACAAAAAGGGTGGCAAAGTACTGGAAGAACGGAAAAGAGGTGCTGCTGACAGACGGAACTTCCAATGCATATGCATACAGTATTGCTGTTTCGGAAAATAATATTTATGTTGCAGGGCACGAAGAAAACGCTTCAAAGAAAGTAGCTAAATACTGGAAAAACGGAGAGGCAATCCATCTCTCGGATGGTGTACAGGATACATATGCTACAAGTATCCAAATAGTGGGAAGTGATGTCTTCGTGGCCGGTTATGAGTACAATGGTGCCAAAAGAATCGCGAAGTATTGGAAGAACGGGGTTGCTTTTGTGCTTACGGATGGCTCTCAAGATGCTTATGGGCAAGATATTTTTGTATCGGGAAGCGATGTTTATGTATGCGGTATAGAATATAACGGTTCGCACTTAGTAGCCAAATACTGGAAAAACGGAGCAGAAATAGCATTAAGCGATGGTAGTAACGATTGCGTAGCAAAAGCTATTACAGTGTTAAACGGGATTGTTTATGTCACGGGATATGTTTCTGACGGACTTTCTATCTATGCAAAATACTGGAAAGACGGAGTGATGATGCCTTTGGCAAATAGTTCGGGGGCAATAGAGTCGGGAGCAAACGCTATCACCATTTCAGAAGGAAAGATTTATTGTGTGGGCAACGAATATACTGATGGTCGTGATGTGGTCAGATACTGGAAAGACGGAGGTGGCAATAGTATAGGAAATGCTTCCGCACATAGTTATGGGCAGGATATTCTGATCTTCAACAACGATATTTATATCACTGGCTACGAATTTAACGGAACCATTGATGTCCCTAAATTGTGGAAAAATGGGAAAGAGGTGATTTTGCAAGCTACCGGAGCTGCGCAAGCTCATGCAATTGCGGTGCAATAACTATAAGGCTATCATTTTTTGGCTGGAGTAACCATTGTCGATACACAAAGCCATTTTCCTTGTTTCCATATAAAAATGCTTGTTGACCATTCATAAAACTCGAAAGGTTGACCCTTGTAAGTTCCTGCACTTGTCCCCCGGCTTATGACTACACCTGTTTGACCATAAATCCGGATATCCGATTCATCAGCATCCATCCTGTTGTGGGTAAGGACACCACTTTCGATCAATTCCAGAAATGACGATTTAGATGTTATACCATCAGAACCAGTTATTACCCAGTCTTCTGACATAAACTTAGCTATTTCCAATACATCATTGTTTACAATAGCTTTATCCCATAATTTTCCGAACTCAATTAGTTCTTCTTCTGCCTGCATATTCCATTGCTCCATCGCACGGTCGTATAAATTAATCTATTAACAACCAAATCGGAATACTGTTTTAAAACTCAGGCCTGTGGTAACAAAACCATGATCTTATTTTTATCTATATTTGGAAGGCACTAAACAACCCGATTTTGGAATTACTGATCATATTTATCCTAACCTTATTGAACGGCTTCTTTGCTTTATCTGAAATTGCACTGGTTTCGGTTAAAAAAAGCAGGATTGAACATCTTGCTGCTCAGGGTAGTGCCAACGCAAAAACAGTCCTTAAACTGTTAGATAACCCAGAGAACTTTCTTTCCTCCGTTCAGGTTGGAATTACCCTTATTGGCGTTATTTCAGGTGCTTATGGGGGTGCAGCCCTTACGGATGATATGGTAGGTCTGCTTTCCGGACTAACTTTTTTGGGTGATTCCCTGCATACCGTTTCTTTGATCATTGTAATTGGAAGCATTACCTATTTTACAATTGTAGTTGGGGAGCTGGTACCGAAGACTATCGCCATGAATAATTCAGAGCGGATTTCTTTGTTCTGTGTTCCGGTGATCAGGATCTTTACATTAATTACTTATCCTTTTGTCAAATTACTTTCTATCTCCACCTCTTTAATTCTCAAACTGCTGGGAATTAAAGAAAATGAAGCTGAAAAAGTTAGTGAGGATGAGCTCAGGTTTATGCTGAAAACGGCTGGTAAACAAGGTGTTCTGGAAAATGAAGAAAGCGAAGCTTTCCAGAATCTTTTTTCCTTTACCGATCAGACTGCAAAGTCACTGATGACTCACAGCTCAGAGGTTGAATGGATCAATTACAACTGGAGTAAAGAAATTATTTTCAACAAGGTGAAAGAAAGTGTCCATTCCAGATTTATAGTTGCCGATGGCATTCTGGATAAGCCCATGGGCGTTATTAACATTAAAGACCTGTTGGAGAATTACAGTCAGGATGATTTTCATCTTGACCAGATTCTAACCAAGCCAATTTATGTAATTATGAATGCTCCCGCTTTTAAGATCCTGAATCTATTTAAGGATAAAAAGCAATACATGGGAGTGGTGGTGGATGAGTTTGGAAGCGTTCGCGGAGTAATCACACTCCATGATTTAATTGAAGCCATTGTTGGCGATCTGCCGGACGAAGATGAAATGGATAAAAATCATATCATTCGCAGGGAAGACGACAGTTACCTGCTTAACGGAAGGACTTCAATATTTGAGCTGAACCAGTTTTTTGCAAAGGAGATCATTGAAAACAATATCTCGCATTATTCAACAGTCTCCGGATTTATGATGGATCATCTAAAAGCAATGCCTCATGAAGGTGACATTGTTAAATATGAAAATTTTAAATTCGAGATTGTAGATATGGATGGAGTGCGTATAGATCAGGTTTTAATGACTAAAATTTAAGCTGACTTTATTTAGTACAACATCAAACCTTTCGGTTAATCAATTGTTTTATATTCAGTTCCGATAATTAAAACAGGAATTGTATCATGGCATCTTCAGCAGAACTTGGAAACAATGCAGGAACAATCGTCATTTTTACCGACTTTTCTGATGCTGCCTTAAGTGCAGCAAACTACGCTGCTGCTTTAGCCGGACAATTGAACGCTTCACGTCTTTTGATATGTTATTCGGAACACATTCCCACCACGATGGAAATGCACTCGCAGAGCATCAGACTTATAGAACAGGAACATCAAAGACACTTAGAACAGCTCAAGACCTTAAAGGATGAGCTACAAACCTGCTTAAATAAAAGAATAGTCATTGAAACCTATATAGACCAGCGCCCACTGGATGAGATTGTCAAGAGTTATAACGAGGATCAATCTGCTGAACTTGTAGTGATGGGTATAGCTGGTAAAAACCGGCTGGAGCGAACTTTCATTGGCAGCAACACGATCCATGTTGCCCGGATTACAGCTATTCCATTATTGATTGTGCCGGAACATACCATGTTTAGAACTATTGAAAAAGTGGTATTTGCCTGCGATCTGAAAAAGGTTTCAAAGACTACACCAGCACTTACCATAAAGCACATGGTAAATAGATTAGGTGCTAAATTATCTATCTTAAATGTAGATCATAATGAAGAACGCTTTAATCCTGATACCATTGCAGAAATGACGGACCTGCACCAGTTATGGGACAATGAGCAACCGGAGTATCACTATACCGACAATGAAGATATTGCCAAAGGCGTAATGGATTTTGCAGATGAACATCAAATGCAAATGGTAATTGCAGTACCTAAGGCCTATGGATTCTTTGAGAGCCTGTTTCACAGCAGCCTGACCAGAAAACTGGCCTATCATATTCATTTACCTTTATTATTGTTCAAAGAAGAAAAACCAAAATGACCTGCCCAGGCATTGTCAAACTGTATGATATGTTCAGATGCTACTTTTTGCTGCTTCTATGCCCGTTGATATGGTGTTCTTGTTTTAAAGCATATAAGGGGAAAATTAATATTGACGGTTCAAGTAGTGTTTATCCCTTAACAGAAGCAGTTGCCGAAGAATTCAGAAAACAGCATGCCGACATCAGGATCTCCGTTGGAATATCCGGTACAGGGGGAGGTTTTAAAAAATTTCTAAGAGGGGAAACTGATATCAGCAATGCTTCGCGCCCTATCAGTCCTGAAGAACTGAAAATAAGCAGAACAAATGGAATTGAATTTATTGAAATACCCGTTTGCTATGATGGGATGGCCATTGTGGTTAGCCCTAAAAATACTTTCGTGGATTATATAACCGTTGCAGAGCTAAAAAGAATGTGGTCACCTCAAAGCCAGGGAAAGATCAATAGCTGGAAACAGGTCAGGGATTCATGGCCGGATGTGCCGCTGAATTTGTACGGTGCCGGAACATCGTCGGGAACCTATGATTATTTTACTGAAGCCATAAATGGAAAAGCAAAAGCTTCAAGAGGAGATTATACAGCAAGCGAAGACGATAATGTTTTAGTCCAGGGCGTATCCTCGGATATCGGCGGGCTGGGATATTTCGGTTTAGCTTACTTTACAGAAAACAAAGCAAAACTTAAATTAGTTCCGGTTAAATATAGCACAGAAAGTGAAGCTGTTTTCCCGAATGATTCAACAGTTCAACATGGAAAGTACCAGCCACTTTCCAGACCTGAGTTTATTTATGTAAACCTAAAATCGGCAAAAAAAACCTACGTCCAGGAATTTATAAAATTTTATTTAGAGCACGCATCTTCATTAGCGCAAGAGGTTGGGTATGTTCCTCTGCCCCAGGCGGTATACCGTTTATCCCATCTCCGGTTTACCAGGGGGAGTACCGGTTCTGTTTTTGAAAACAAATCAATAGTGGGAGCAAACCTGCTGCAACTTTTATCCAAACAGGAGTAATTATGAATAGGATAAGAATCAGATCTGAGAAAGTTATAGAATGGATCATGATCCTGTGCAGCCTGGTTTCTGTACTGACTACTATAGGAATTATTTTAGTCCTGTCAGTTGATGCCTTTAAATTCTTTAAAGAAGTTCCCTTTGTCGATTTTTTAACCGACACGCAGTGGACACCCTTATTTGAAGATAAACACTTCGGCATTATGCCCTTGCTGTCGGGAACCTTGCTCACCACCACAATAGCCATTTTACTGGCAGTCCCTGTAGGGATCACCATTGCTGTATTCTTAAATGAGTATGCTTCTAAAAAATTTACTTCAGTGGTCAAACCCTTGCTGGAAGTATTGGCTGCTGTTCCAACAGTTGTTTATGGTTTTTTTGCCCTTCAGTTTGTAACTCCATTACTTCAAAAAGTCATTCCAGGGCTGGCTGGTTTTAATGCACTATCTCCGGGAATCGTAATGGGAATTATGATTATTCCTTACATCACCTCTTTGAGTGAGGATGCACTACGTGCAGTACCAAAATCATTACGGGAAGCAGCCTATGGACTGGGAGCAAACAGATTCCAAACGGCTTTTAAGGTGATTGTACCCGCCGCCAATTCAGGCATTGTAGTTTCAGTAATCCTGGCCATCTCCAGGGCACTTGGTGAGACGATGATTGTAGCTATAGCAGCAGGGCAACAACCCAGGCTCACTTTTAACCCACTGGAATCAGTTGAAACGATTACGACTTACATTGTCCAGGTCAGTATGGGTGATGTGCCCCAGGATTCGCTGGAATACCGCACCATATTTGCAGCTGGCATTACGCTTTTTGCATTTACCTTCCTGCTCAACAACATCAGTTTCTGGATGAGAAAAAAATATCAGCATCGCTATGAATAGGAAACATTTAATTAGTCCGAAATCCCAGGACAAACTTTTCAAAATATTTGCCGCATTATGCACCGGCCTGGTTCTGCTTACCTTATTGGTACTGTTGATTGATATTGGTATCAAGGGGATACAACGGATCAACTGGTCTTTTTTTACCAACCTCCCCTCCAGACATCCTGAAGAATCAGGAATTTATACGGCCCTTGCGGGAATGGTTGGACTTTTATTTTTTACTGTAATTATTGCCTTACCTATAGGTATATTATCAGGTATTTACTTGCAGGAATACGGCAAACGGAACAAACTGGCAAAGTTTATAGAGATCAACATTTCTAACCTTGCCGGGGTTCCTTCTGTTATTTATGGGATTCTTGGCTTACAGCTGTTTGTAAGGACCGCGGGGTTTGGCAACAGCATCCTTTCCGGGGCACTTACACTTGCACTTTTAATTATGCCAGTGATCATTGTATCCACAAGAGAAGCGATAAAAGCTGTGCCTGATTCTTTACGGGAGGCCTCATTCGGGCTTGGTGCCACCAAATGGCAAACTGTACGCAGAGTAGTTCTGCCCGCTTCCTTTGGCGGTATACTTACGGGCATTATCCTCTCTACTTCCAGAGCAATAGGGGAAACAGCTCCTTTGATTGTCGTTGGTGCATTAGCTTATGTTCCATTTGTACCAGAGGGGCCAATGGATCAATACACCTCTCTGCCCATTCAAATATTTAACTGGACATCACGTCCGCAACAAGGTTTCGTGGTCAACGCAGCCGCTGGGATCATTGTCTTGTTATTGTTTACATTTATACTTAATGGTACAGCTATTTATTTAAGAAACAGATGGTACAAAAAGACAGCTATATAACAGAAGGTAGCCCTTATGGTATTTATAAGTTAAGGGTTGAAGGGCTTAATTTGTACTATGGAACCAAGCAGGCGCTGAAAGATATTTCCATTAAAATAGCGCCAAATACGGTTACCGCCTTTATCGGCCCTTCTGGTTGTGGCAAGTCTACTTTTTTACGATGCTTTAACCGGATGAACGACCTGATTGAAAATGTGACCATAACAGGCAGTGTTATGGTAGATGATATAGATATCTACAAAAATATGATTGATGTATATCAGTACCGGAAAAAAATCGGAATGGTATTTCAAAAACCAAATCCTTTTCCTAAATCTATTTTTGAGAATGTCGCTTTCGGCCTTCGCATCAACGGAGAAAGTTCAAAGTCAGTTTTACAGGGAATTGTGGAAAGTGCGCTCAGGCAGGCAGCGCTATGGGAGGAGGTAAAGGACAACCTCAACAAATCTGCCCTAACCCTATCAGGCGGACAGCAGCAACGACTGTGTATCGCACGTGCCATAGCTGTTAAACCATCTGTATTGTTAATGGATGAACCTGCATCTTCACTTGATCCCATTTCAACAGCAAAAATTGAAGAATTGATCTATCAGCTAAAAGACCAGTTTACAATAGTAATTGTAACGCACAATATGCAACAAGCTGCCCGGGTGAGCGATAAAACAGCCTTCTTTTATCTGGGAGAACTGATAGAGTTCGACAAAACAGATAAAATTTTTACGAACCCATCAAAAGAAGCTACTCAAAATTACATTACGGGCAGATTCGGATAGCCATAAAAACAAAATGATATGACACACTTACAGTCAGAATTGAAATTATTAAAAACGGATATCATAGAAATGTGGGAATTGGTCATCGAGCAGCTGGATAAATCATTGATTTCCCTTAAAACATTCGATAAAGACCTTACCAGGGAAGTTGTTTCAAATGAAAAACGGGTGAACGCTTATGAGCTGAAAATTGACCGGGACTGTGAAAACATATTTGCACTTTTTAATCCGGTAGCTGTAGATCTTCGTATGGTGCTTGCTACCTTAAAGATCAACAGCAACTTGGAGCGCATTGGTGATATCGCTGAGGGGATCAGTAAATTAATTACCAGCGAAAAGGAACCCTTTGATCAAGTTTTACTGGAATGTACTAGGTTTCAGCTGATGTTTGAAGCGGCCATCCTTATCGTTAATGATGCGCTTACTGCTTTTGACAAAGAGGATACAAAACTGGCCAGAACTATTTTCAAGAAAGATGAACTACTGGATGAAATCAATGCCGACGCCCATCAATTCATTACGATATACATCAAAGATCATCTGGATAAAACCGAGCAGGCACTGAACGTACTCTCCATTATACGTAGGCTGGAGAGAGTTGGTGACCAGGGGAAAAATATAGCGGAAGAGATCATCTTTTATCTGGAGGCCAAAGTACTAAAACATAAGTAAGGCCCAAAACCACCCCTTATTTATCTATGGCTGCGCTAAATAATGACTCAGCAACTCTCGAAAGGAGAAATTGGCCTTCAAATAATAAATTCATAAGGAATAAATTAGTTGTACGAATTTATTCCTTATTGAGGAAATTTACCTGATTGTGTAAACTGCCTTTAATATAATATCAGATGATACGAAATTGATCTGGTTCTTATTAACTATTTTGGTGTCAATTCAGCAGTTGTAGAAATGTTTAGTTAAATTCTCAAAAACGAACCGTTTGAAAAAACTTAATTTAAATAAACTCTTCACATTTTCAGTAAAACCCCATCCTCATGATTATCTGGTAAGCCATTCAACGTGGTCTATATGAGAGTCTATTGTTACTTATTTGTTACTTCATTGGTGTAACTGTTTGATAATTAAGGATTAGTTCTATTCCTGACATCTTACAAAGATACTTACAATTTGATTATTTATCTATTTAGTGTTATCTTTGATAGTCATAGTGTTATTTATTTGATAAAGGAAAATCAGCAGCAATACTCTCCTAAATCATCAGTTTTTTGACATTTGATCTAAATATTTTTTAAAGTTCAATTTAATTGTGGGGGCAATGTTGACTTATAGTTCACTTTCTGATTTTGAATTAACAGACTTGTTAAGAAAGGATGATGCCTCTGCTTTTACCGTTATTTATAATCGCTATTTTGATGTTCTATATGTCCATGCCTACAATCGTTTGCAGGATAAAGATGAAGCACAGGATGTCATTCATGAACTGTTTGCTCACATTTGGAATAAGAGAAGAGATTTTTTTATTAAAACTAATTTGTCGGCATATCTGGCCACTGCAGTTCGAAATAAGATTCTTGATGTAATTTCTCATCAGGAAGTCGAATCAAAGTATGTGAGTTCCCTTCAGGGTTTTTTGGACGAAGGAGACTGTATTACTGATCATAGGGTGAGAGAAAGACAATTGGTTGAGCTGATAGATAAGGGAATTGCCGATCTGCCCCCAAAAATGCGCGAGGTTTTTGAATTGAGCAGAAGACACCAGCTAAGCCATAAGCAAATTGCAGAACAATTGAATCTGTCTGAACAGACTGTCAGAAAACAGGTTAATAATGCTTTGAAAATATTGCGTGTGAAGCTTGGATTGATGCTTTTCATTGGCTTATAAAATTTATTTTAAATTTTTATTAATTCTTTCTACTCCATACATACCCCACTTCCCGTCTATAGTTTAAAGGGGGTCTCTCTAAAGGGAGATGTCTTTTATAAACTAACTTATTTATCGCTTATACATGTATAGTAGGGGGAGCCTATACTAAGTATATATAAAAACTACAAACAGTTAAAAAACTGATGAAAAACAAAGATGCTGCACAATTATTATTAAAATACCGTCAGGGTAATTGCACTGAGGCTGAATTGGCTATAATTGAAAGCTGGTATGTAAATTATAATGAGGCGCCCCTATCTGAGCTTACCCCCGAAGCATTAGATGTTGCAAGAAATAAAGTTTGGGCATTCTTGCCTGTTCACCAACATAAGAAAACGGTAAGGCTTTGGCCTATGATGGCTGCTGCTGCTTCGGCCATTATAATTGTTGCCGCCGGATTGTTCTTTTTCCAAAATACTAAGGAAGCGGAGGTTGTAAAAAAGTCTGCAGAGTTGGTTGAGATTTTGCCTGGTGGAAATAAGGCTGTGCTTACGCTTGCTGATGGGTCTAAAATTTCGCTTACCGATGTAAAAGAAGGGAGTCTGGCCAATCAATCAGGGGTAACCATTAGTAAGACCAAGGATGGTCAGTTGGTTTATCATGTGAATAAATCGGATGTACAAAATGGAAGATCTATTGGATATAATACAATCAGCACACCTCGTGGTGGAAGATATGAAGTTAACCTTCCTGATGGAACCAAGATTATATTGAATGCAGAATCTTCATTAAGATACCCTACCGCATTTGTTGCAAACGAACGTAAGGTGGAACTTAAGGGAGAAGCTTATTTCGAAGTAGCTCATAATAAAAATATGCCATTTAAAGTTGTTTCAGATCATCAGACTATCGAAGTATTGGGGACTCACTTTAATGTCAATGCATATGATGATGAGGAAAATATCAAAACAACTTTGCTTGAAGGCAAAGTAAAAGTTAGCGTAGACAGAGGTTCTTCAGTGGTCATCAAGCGAGGTGAACAGGCGATTGCAGGCAAAAGTAATATCAAAGTGGATGAGGTGAATACAGATGATATTGTGGCCTGGACTACAAACACTTTTGTATTTAACAATGAAAATCTCGGAAGCATCATGCGTAAGATTTCAAGATGGTATGATGTAGATGTTGTTTGTCCGCCTGAACTAGCTAAAATGGAATTCGCGGGTACGATTTCAAGACAAAGAAATATTAAAGATGTACTTAAAATAATGGACTTAACGGAAACGGTTCACTTTAAATTCGAAGGAAGGAGGATTACTGTAATGCCATAAACTTTTACTTTCTCAAAACAGTAATCCGGAACAAAAAAAATCCAGGAGCGGTTGCGACGCCCCTGAATATGTTTTACTCCTAAAGAGTAGTTGTTCGGGACAGGCTGTTCATAAATCGACTTTACTAAACATTGGATCCTAAACCCAAACAAAACAAATGTATGAATTTTTACATGACATTTAAGCGATGCTTAACAGGCAATGCTTATGCCAAGATATTATTAAAATTGAAACTGACTTTTATAATATTAACCACAGTAATTCTGCAAGTTAGTGCTACTGGCTTTGCCCAAATTACGCTCAAGGAAAAGGCAGCTCCATTAGAGCAGATTATACAAAAAATCAGAAAACAGACAGGCTACGATTTCTTTTACAACGCCGGCATGTTAGCTAAAGCTAATCCGGTTACTTTGAACGTAAATGATGCTTCTGTAAAGGAAGTGCTTGATCTTTGTTTTAAGAACCAGCCATTAACCTATAGAATAGAGCAAAAAACAATTGTAGTACAATATGCTCCAGAGCAGGTAGTGTCTATGGCTAACACCGCAATAGTGATCACTGGTAAAATTGTAGATGAAAATGGAAAACCAATTCCCGGAGCATCTATTAGAATTAAAGGTACCAATGGAAGGGCTATTGCAAGTGCTGCTGATGGAAGCTTCAGAATTGTTGTTAATTCAGAAGATGACGTACTTTTGATTAATTATGTCGGTTATGAACCACAGGAGATTAAATTAAAAGGCAACCAGGGACCTCTTACGATCAAAATGAGTATAGCTGAGAGCCAGCTAAAAGGTGTTGAGATCATCAATACGGGATTGTTTAAAAAGTCTGATAAAAGTTTTACCGGAGCATCGACTACAGTAACTGCGAAGGAACTGGCAGAATTCGGTAACAGAAATCTAATTACATCTTTAAGAAATATAGATCCTTCTTTCAACATTATTGAAAGTAATGCGTTTGGATCAGATCCAAACCGTTTGCCTGAAATCCAGATTCGTGGTAACTCCAGTCTTCCTAACGTTGGAGAACTTCAGGACCAAACCCGTGTAGGGTTAAATACACCATTGATCATTTTAGACGGTTTCCAGTCGTCACTTCAAAAAATGCTGGATATCAACGAAAATGAGGTGGAATCCATTACCATGTTAAAAGACGCTGCAGCAACTGCTATGTATGGTTCCAGAGGTTCAAATGGCGTTATTGTTATTGTAACCAAGTCACCAAAAATGGGTAAATTACGTTTAAGCTACGGTGCCAACTTTAACTTTGAAGCACCTGACCTAACCGATTATAGCTTATTAAAAGCAAGAGAAAAACTTGATCTTGAATTAAAAGCAGGTTATTATAATAACGCGAGAGCAGAAACCGATCTTCCTTTAAAAAGATATTATAATTTCATCTTAAATGAGGTTAACAGCGGTGTTGAAACGGATTGGATGGCATTGCCTTTAAGATCCAGTCTTGGTCAGCGTCATAACCTTCGTCTGGAAGGTGGAGATCAGGCATTCCGTTATTCGGCATCAGCTCAGATCAACAATATAGCAGGTGTAATGAAAGGTTCATCCCGTAATACTTTTAATGGTAACATTACGCTGGCCTACACCTATAAAAATGTTAGGTTTAGAAATAACCTGCAGGTTCAGCAAAGTAAATCAACAGAATCTCCTTATGGAACATTTAGTAGTTATACACAAATGAACCCTTATTGGAGGGCATATGATGACAAAGGCAAGGCTTTAAAAGTGGTGGGTAACCCGGGAAATTTTGACTATACCAACTTCTGGAATACTTTGCCTGCAAATCCTTTATACAATGCAACACTGAAGACATTTGAAACGAAGGCAAATGCGGTACTCACCAATAACTCTTCAGTAGAGTGGAACATTCTACCTGAGATGGTATTAAGAGGGCAGTTCGGTATTACAAAAGGAACCGTTCAGGATGATAAATTCAGACCTGCCGATCATACAGCTTTTGCTAATTATATAGATCAGGATGTGTTCAGAAAAGGGGATTACGCATATGGTATCACGAACTCCCTTCAATACGATGGGTCTTTAAATCTTTCTTATTCCAAAACTATTGCAGGAAAGCATATTTTATTTGCAGGGATGGATTATAACGTGCGTCAGGACAAGCTCTCTTCTAATTCATTTTTAGCTGAAGGTTTCCCTAATGCAAGTTTTGACTTCCCTTCTATGGCATTACAATATGCTAAAGACGGGAAGCCATCTGGTACTGAAAGCCTGGTAAGATCTGTTGGTTTTACAGGTAACGTAAACTATAGTTATGCAAACCGTTATTTCATTGACGGATCAGTCAGGTTTGACGGATCTTCGCAGTTCGGTTCGAATAGAAGATTTGCGCCGTTCTGGTCTACAGGTTTAGGTTGGAATTTACATAGCGAAGAATTTCTTCAGGACAATAAATATGTCAACCGTCTGAAAATACGTGGTTCCATGGGTATTACCGGTTCGCAAAATTTTGCTGCTTACCAGGCATTGTCAACTTATCAGTATTATATGAATGACCGTTATTTCAGCTGGATGGGTGCAGACCTGATGGCCCTGGGTAACGAAAACCTGAAATGGCAGCAGGCGATGAAATACAATCTGGGTATGGATGCTGAATTCCTGAACAGGTATTTGAAAGTTACAGCAGATATTTATCAGGAAACCACTAATGGTCTGATTTCTTCAATTAACCTTCCTGTTTCCAATGGTTTTTCAACTTATATTGAAAACGTAGGTAAATTAAGAAACAGAGGATACGAGATCAAAGCAACAGGATTTTTAATGATGAACCCTAAAGGCTTTACCTGGAGCATTTCAGGAGCCTTAATGCACAACAAAAATAAAGTTGTAGAAACTTCTAAAGCGTTGAAAGACGCACAGGCTGTTACTTTAAATGGTACCGGAGATCCTGGCCGTTTATATATCGAGGGCTATTCAAGTAATGACATCTGGGTAGTTCCTTCTTTAGGAATTGATCCAAGTACAGGAAAGGAATTGTACCTGGGCAAAGATGGCCAGCCTACTTACACCTGGAAAGCAAGTGACGTTGTGGCGGTAGGTTCTACCGATCCTACAATTTTCGGAAATATCAGTACTATGGTGAGGTATAAAGATTTCTCTGTTAACGCTGCGTTCAGATATACAATGGGTAGTCAGCAGTACAACAGTACCTTAATCAGTAAAGTTGAATCAAGCAGCTATAAATATAACGTGGATTCACGTGTTTATGACAGCCGCTGGCAGCAAGCAGGAGATATTGCAGCATTTAAAGGCTTGCTGGTAACCACTCCTACTTACAAAACGTCACGTTTTGTTCAGGATGAAAATACCCTGGTATGCAGTAACATCAATTTCCAGTATGACCTGAGGTCTAAAAATATATTGCAGAAACTGAAGCTGGAGGCATTAAACTTTACGGCAAATATGGCTGAACCAATGTATTTATCAACCGTAAGAAGAGAAAGAGGAACTTCCTATCCTTTCTCAAGACAGTTTTCTTTTAGCATTAATGCAACCTTCTAAACTATATAGAAATGAAAAAAATAAGTTTTATCGCACTTGCTTTGTTTAGCACACTGTCCCTGATTTCCTGCAAGAAATTCCTGACGGTTGTTCCTAAAACACAAATGCCTCAAAATGTGCTTTTTAGTACAGAAGGAGGTTTTAAAGATGCACTAACAGGAGCGTATATCCAAATGAAAGGAACCGGGTTATATGGCGCTGCCATGACCCAGACGACATTGGAACAGCTTACTTCAAGCTGGGATGTGACCAGTAACAGTACGGAACAAAGAATAGGTCTGTTTAACTATGCGGACGCAGGAGTTGAGGGGGCTTTGGAAGGTATTTACGCAAATCAGTACGCGGTTATTGCCAGTCTAAATGCCATTTTAGCTCAAATTGACGCGAAAAAAGACGTGTTTACTACTTCGGGAATGTATGAGACCATCAAATCAGAATGTCTGGCTATGCGTGCCTATTGCCATTTCGACGTTTTGCGTTTATATGGCCCTCTTCCAGGTGCACCTGGAAGCACCAATATGCTTCCATATGTAACCAGGTTATCGACCACACCAAATCCAAAACTTACATACGATCAATTTAAGGAAGCTTTGTTTAAAGACCTGACTGAAGCCGAAGCATTGGTGAAAGACATAGATCCGATCACACAGTACAGTCTAGCTCAGCTTAAGTCACCATCTCAGACATCGGTGTTTAATCCGGCTGATACCTATATGGCCTATCGTTATTTAAGGTTAAATTACTATGCAGTAAAAGGAATTCAGGCCAGAGCTTATCTATGGTTTAATGACAAGGATAAAGCATATGAGTGTGCTAAGTTGCTGATTGATGCTAAAAACGCAGATGGAAGCGCGAAATTCAGACTCGGTACCGCAGCCGATATGACAGCACTGGATTATGTGCTGACTCCTGAGCATATTTTTGGTTTATATGATTTTAGCATGTATACTAAATATACAACTTACTACGGTGGGGGCGCTTTAAAGAAAGGTACAGCGGCGACAACCATCACAACCCAGCTCTATGGCAATACAGGAACCGATATCCGTGAGGCGAATCTTTGGGAGCTAATTACCCTTTCCAACCAGGCTAAATGTTACATTCCAAAAAAATATAAGGTCGCGGAAAAACCGGCAAGCCTTGCTCTTGACTTTAAACAGATCCCGATGATCAGAATCAGTGAGATGTACCTGATCGCAGCAGAGGCAGCACCACAGGCTGAAGGACAGGCATATTGGGCTACTTTCAGAACATCGAGGAATATACCGGCCACTACTCTTCCTACAGACCCTACATTGCGTGCTTTGGAGATTATGAAGGAGTTTAGAAAAGAATTTTACGCAGAGGGGCAATCTTTCTTTGCTTATAAAAGGGTAAATGCACCAAAGGCAAGTTTCTTGTTTGCACCAGCGGCTGCGACACTTAACTATTTGATCCCGGTTCCAAAAACAGATGCGATTAACTAATATTAAATTATAAAGAGATGAAAGCATTAAAATATGTGATTGTTGCAATGGTTGTACTGGCCTTTGCTTCATGTAAAAAAGACCAATATTATTTGTATGATGATGTAGCAAGGATCCAGTTTGGTCCTGAAAATTCACGAATCTATATAACATCTTATAATCTCGCAGACACACTTAAGCCTTATACCTTCTTTTATGAAGATGCAAGTGTAACTCAGGATACTGTTTTCTTTGATATCTATGCCATCGGTGGGGTTTCAAAAACAGACAGGACATTTACTCTTGAACAAGAGCAGGTAGCGGGTGCGACGAACGCTATTTCAGGAACACAATACGTGGCTTTTAATGATCCTAAAGCGACTAAAAATTTTGTGATCAAGGGTGGGACTGTTCATACCCGTGTGCCCATCGTTTTGTTAAGAGATGCCAGTCTGAAAACTTCAACGCCTGTGTTGAAATTTAAGGCAGTAGCTGATGGTAATTTTCAATTGGGTGAAATCAATAACCTTTGGAGGAAGATCGTGTTTACAGATAGGTTGAGCCAGCCGGCAGCATGGAATGCCAGTGCAACTCAGTACTATTTTGGAGCATACAGTGTTGCAAAACATCAGTTTATGATTGATTCGACGGGAGAAAAATGGGATCAGGATTTCATTACCAGTATAATGGCTGATTATGCCTTATTACAGTACTGGACCGGAACCTTAAAAATTTCCCTGATCGATTATAATAATTCGCATCCTGGAAATCCGCTTAAGGCTGAGAACGGAGAAATGGTTGTATTTCCTTAATTAAAACTAAAAAAGCGATGAAAAATATATATAGTGCCTTGACCCTTGGGCTGACGCTACTGATGTTTTCTTGTGCAAAAGACAAGAGTAACTATGACTATGCGCCAAATGAAAAGATAACTGTTACAGGCTTAGAAGCCGGGTACTCACCGATATCTGAGAAGGACCGCTTGGTGATTGAACCAACGGCAACTTCAACGGATCCCAATGCTAAATTTGAATACCTATGGGGTATTTATGAAACCAATGTACAGGGCTCAGCTCCGGTGTTAGATACCATAGGCAGAACCCAAAAACTGGATTATCTTGTTAAACAACCTGCAAAAGGATGGGTGTTGGTACTTCGTGTGAAGAATACCAACACGCAGTATACGCAGTATTTTACTGCTACCGTTAACGTAGTTACCCAGTTTACCAGAGGGTGGTATGTTGCAAAAGATGATGGAACGCAGGCTGATCTTGACTTGTTTCTTACACCTACAGCTATTACGCCAAACGGAAAGATTGAAAATGTGTACAGTATGATCAATGGAAAGAAACTCCAGGGAAAAGGACTGATCATGAACTTCTTTTCTAGTTATAAATCTATGGCTACAGGAGTATTGGGCAATACGAGAGCTTTTATTGTAGCGACGGAGAATGATGCCTCTGCTATAAACATCAATACAATGAAGGAGCTTAGAGGATTTAATTCCTTATTTTATCAGGCTCCTGCAGTAAAAGCACCAGGCTCGGTTTTCCTTGGCTCTTCGGCAGTTTATCTGGTTAATAACGGACAATGTCATAGTATATATTCAATGTCTGCCAATACAGGTCAATTTGGTGTGGCTAAGATTAAAAATGACTTGAATACACCTTACAGTCTTTCAAAGTATTTTCTGACAAGTTCTTTTGCAGACCCATTCTTTTTCGATGAAACCAGCAGCTCATTTATAGCTGCTACAGCAACAGGTGCTGTAATGACATCCGTTTCTGACGCACCGGATAAAGACGGGAAGAAAGAGACAGATATGCCAGCCAATAACAACAATAAGAAAATGCTGTATATGGGTTATAAGACCAGCAGCTTAGGCTATGCGGTGTTTCAGGATAAAACGGTTAGCTCTCTTAAGATCTTATCGGCTGTAACACCAAACAGAACAGCATTTAAGATGCTCAATGATACCTTGCTGACCACAAGCAAAATTTACAATGCTACCAGATTTGCATTATTAGACGGCGATGAGAACATGATCTATTTTGTGCTTGGCAACGAAATATGGTCAAGAAATCTGAGCAACAAATTCGAGCAGCTTCAATATACTGTTCCTGCCGGCGAAGAAGTTACTTTTGTTCGTCACAGAAAATCGACCGAAGCTGGTTATGCTTATAATTATGTCATGGTCGGCACCAAATCCGGAAGTAATTATAAAGTGCGCATGTTTACCAAATCATCTGGAAATCTGTCTGTGACCCCTGCATTCATCCTGGAGGGTGCAGGTATTGTCAGGGACGTGATGTACATGGCGCCTTCTGTTTCAGAATATACCTATAGTAATTCCTATTAATCATAATAAAGCTATCTGAGTTTCATTTGACTCGGATAGCTTTATTACCAACTTAATAACCACACATAAATAAACTAACAATGATTAAAAAACTATTTGGAGCAGCTTTATTACTAAGCTTCACAACAACTTCAATTTTTGCACAGTTGCCTGTAGAGGTAACGGGCGTATTGGTTAAAAAAAGACTTACACCTGTAAAGCTATTTAAAGTAGTAGAAGGCAAACCGGTTGAAATTTCAAACACTACACCTGAAGAAAAAGGTAAATTCGGATTTATATTTTATCCTGAATATGAAGGCCTATATGTTATCGGTACCGGTACAGTGGGCAGTCCTAACGATAATTACAAATTCTACTTTAAAGGTGGAGAAAAGTTGTCGGTATCTATCCTGGATTCAAGTTATGTACTTACAGGGAAGACAAATTCTAAGGAGAATATAGTTTTGACTCAATGGCATGACCTTGTTCATCCGATCGAGCATAAAGCAATTAACTTTATGAAAGTTCAGAGTACTTTTGTTGATTTCTTCCCGGATTTGGAAAGTATCACAGCTAAAGCCAAAACTTTCCTGACTGGAAAAGCTACAGGCAATGCTAAGTTTGATAAAAATATGAAGCAGTATATGGCTTGGGATCTTGCAAGTTATGCTACTAATTTTATCAATACCCCGCGCTCAGCTCACCCTTCAACAGAAGAATATAGCCCTTACTATGCAACACTTAAGGCTCAGGATTTTGCTAAAAATACCGGAAGTATCTATGCTTATCCATGGGGTGGCAGAACCTTGTCTGGTTTAGTAGGTCTTAATATGAGACAACAAAATATCAAATACCTTCCGGGTGTAGAGGGTTTAAAAAATACTTTTGCTTTAATTCCCAACGATACCCTTAAAGCAGATGTGTTACTGGACAGAGTAGCTGGAGTAAAAAGCTATAATGATTACAAAGATTTGAATGATGCTTTCGGAAAATATGTAGTTACCGCAAGTCAGAAAAAGAAAAACCTGGATATCCTGACTCCTCTGTTGACCCTTAAGCCAGGAGATAATGCCTATGCATTCTCTTATCCTGATAAAGATGGTAAGACGGTTAGCATGGCTTCATTGAAAGGAAAAGTTGTTTTAGTAGACGTTTGGGCTACTTGGTGTGGTCCCTGCAAAGCAGAAATCCCTCATCTAAAAAAACTGGAAGAGGAAATGAAAGGAAAAGATGTTGAAATCATTAGCTTATCTACTGACGCACCTGCTGACAAAGCAAAGTGGTTGAAGATGATTAAAGATGAAAACCTGGGTGGTACACAATTATTTGCTGGTGGTCCTGGAAATGAGTTTTCACAATACTATAAAGTAAATACTATCCCGCGTTTCCTGGTTTTTGACAAACAAGGAAAAATCGTTACGGTTGATTCTCCAAGACCATCGAATCCGGCACTTAAAGAATTGTTAGAAAAAACACTAGCAGCTAAGTAAATCATAAAATACAGGACTGGCAATCGCCAGTCCTTTTTTACATCTCTATATTTTTACAGCACAATGAGAGCAATTTTCGCATGTATCCCCCTGCTATTGTCTGTGACAATGGCAAAATCGCAGACCGACAGTATCACGATCTCCGGTCAGTTAAAAGGACTGAATAATAATAAAATCGGCATTTCGTATGTCGACGAGAATGGCAAAACACAATACACCTCTCTTCAGAGTATAAATGATAAATTTTCCGGAAAAGTAAAAGCACAAACCATACCTGCCGGAGCAAGATTGTCGGTAGCATGGCCAAGAGATCCTTCTGCTAAGCCTCAGATGCCTATGGCTCCCTTTAACTTCTTTGTATGGAATAAAAATTTATCCATAACAGGTGATGCGAATAGCGTCCCTACGATGCGGATCAAAGGGGACGAAGAGAATAACCTCTATGATCAATTGAAACAACAATCCGCTAAATCTGAAGTCAGGTACCAGGAACTCTTAAATATGCTGGGAAAAAAACTATCAGCTAAAGATTCTTTGGCATTGCATCAGGAGATCAGAGAAACTTCCCAGGCGGTATACGTCAGACAAAAAGAGTTAGTAAAAACTCATCCAAATAATTTTACCTCAGTATTTCTGCTGAGCCGTATGACCAATTTATATAGTGCTGATAATTATGTTGCAGCCTGGAATGCATTAGCCCCGACCTACAAAAACACTGAAGCGGGAAAAAGTATCCAGAAAACAGTTGAGAAACTCGCTCCGACTTTAGCAGGTACTGCTGTATTTGCCTTCGAACGGACAGATAAAGATGGCAATAAAGTTAGCCCCGCGCTGTTAAAAGGCAAAACTTATCTTTTAGATTTCTGGGGTAGCTGGTGCGGTCCCTGCAGGGCAAGCCACCCTCATTTGAAAGAACTTTACAAAAAATATAAAGGTAAAGGTTTCGAGATCGTAGCAGTTGCACAGGAAAGAGGCAAGACACTTGATGACAGTAAAGCGAGCTGGTTAAAGGCGATTCAGGATGACCAGATTACCTGGGTGCACATCCTAAACCAGGACGGAATAGAAAAGCAGGATATCGTAAAAACCTATCACGTTAATGCCTTTCCGACAAAAATACTTGTGGATGCGGAGGGTAAAATCATTTTACGTGTTACAGCAAGTGCTACGGACGATATAGACAAAGCTTTGGAAAAAATCTACGGCTTTTAATCAGCGTCTTAAATAAAACTTATAAAAATAAATACTGATGAAATTAAAATATAGCTCGGCGGCATTGACTTTTTTACTGATCTTAATCACTCAGTCATTTTCATATGCACAGCAGGCAAAAGAGGTGGCCAGAATTCCTTTTGAAAATCACAATGGAACAATCATTCTCACTGTCAAATTAAATGATTTTCCACGTCCGTTAAGACTATTGTTTGATACAGGAGCAGATGGGATGGCAGTAGGTCAGCCACTGGCTGACTCTATTGGTTTGAAAGTAGCCCGTACACAGAAGGCATCCGTAGTTGGTGGCTCTATGGATATTTCCGTTTCGACCGGCAACACGGTACATATGGGTAGCTTTGATTTTAAAAACCAGAGCATTGCCATATTTAAAGAGATGCACAAAGAGGGCACAGACGGCATTATCGGCAACACCTTGGCTCGGCACTACATAGTTAAAGTAGATTACGACGGTAAAGAAATGATCCTTTACAATTTCGGTGATCTTGAAGAAAAAGGTGGTACCGCAATTCCGTTTAGCATCCCATCGGGATTGTTTATCATTCCCGGAACATTGAGTATCACGATGGATCAGCCTCATACTGGTAATTTTGTTTTTGATACAGGCGCGGCCTACAATCTGATCTGTTTCAGGCCATTTGTGAAGCAGCATAAATTGCTGGTTAGCGGTTTTAAAGCCGATAGCCATGGAAGTACAACGAGCATGGGCATGAGTACGCCAACATTTGCAGGAAAAGCTGCTGCTTTTTCCTTTGCAGGAATGCAGCCCATTAAAGACATGTCGGTTACGCTGATGGCCGGAGGCGGACAAAGTGAAAGTTGGAACCCGGGTTTTGACGGCTCTATCGGCGTTGGACTGATCAGCAATTACAATTTCACGATCAACATGCAAAAGAAAGAAATCTATATTATTCCTAATAAAAAGAACAAAAAATGAAAGCATTAAAAATTTATTTGAGCCTGATGCTCCTATTTGTGCTGACTGCAAATGCGCAGGAAGGACAATTTATATCGTCAGTTACCGATTGGGACAGTCTGGTTGCCACGGCGAAGAAAGAGAAAAAGATGATATTCGTGGATAGCTACTTTGTTGGCTGTCACCCCTGCAAGCAAATGGATGATGAAGTATTTCCTATGCCACAGGTAATGAAATTAATGCAGGATAACTTCATTAGTGTGAAAATAGATTTCCTAAAGGAAGACCTGGGAAAACAACTTCAGGTAAAATATGCTGTTACAGGGTTCCCTACATTTCTTTTATTGAACAGTAATGCCGAACTGGTATCAAAGTTTTCCGGTTATCAGGAAGCTGATAAATTTCAAACCCTTTTAAAGGAGGCGATCGCTAAATCAAAAAAAGGAGAGACGTTGAAAGGCTTTAGCGCTTCAATGAAGGTAGAATATCCGGATTTTTATATTGCGGCTTTCAAAGAACGTAAGGCTTACACTGCACAGGATCTGGTAAACTATTTAAAAGGAAATAAAATTACAGAAGAGCGCTATGCTGTGCCATTTTTATTCAACAGGTCAGTAAGTCCGGAGTTGTCTGAATATTTGTTGACAAACTATTATCCTCTGGAAAAGATGTATGGTAAAGATATGGTTTGGGGCAAACGTATTGCAACAATGGCGGCTAAGCTAAAAACCAGCGTACCGGAACGTGACGATGTAAAGTTTGCGGCTTTCCTTGCAGAAGTTAAGCCATTGTTTTCTAAAGAAGACTGGCCATATGCGAAGCTTGATATTGCTGAAGAGTACTACTACAAGCAGTTAAAAGATCACAAAACCTTTTTTAAATATGCTGCTGAGAACTACAACGATGATGACAACAAAGTTCGTTATATGGCTTTTTATCTTTCATTACCTACTGTAGATGAAGAAGAAAAAAAGTTATATGCAGAATGGATGAAAAAGGTAGTTAGAGAGAGCTCAAGTTATGAATTATTAGGTACTGCCACGAGAATTATGTCGGCACAAAATGATAAACAAAAAGCAAAGCAATATGCCGGTTGGGGGATAAAAAAAGCCGAACTGGTTAATAAAAGCGATAAGCACTTTCAAGCCTCATTAAATTAACTTTCTCAACCCCTAAGTTTACAATTTATGCGAGAGCAATTAATCATCAACTCGGCTACCATAGGAGACTATGTTAGATATTTTAAATATGTTAATGCATCCTGAATAAGAATCTTAGAAAGCCCCTATTATTTAACGATAGGGGCTTTTTAAATCTCGTATGATACCCTAGCGAATCTATTTCTATACTCAATTGGAGTAAGCCCCGTTATCTTTTTAAAGGTATCCCTAAATGTTTTTGTATCCGTATAGCCTACGTCAAACATTATTTCTGATACATTCTTCCGTGATGCCTCAAAATATTTTTTGGCGGCTTCTATTCTTACTCTTTGTATATATTCTATGGATGTATTGTTGGTGGCATCTTTAAATCTTCTTTCAAATGTTCTACGGCTTGTATTAATTAGATTTGCGAGTTTATCTACCGTTATTTTATCTTCATAGTGCTTTTCAATATGATCCTGTACTTTTTGAATTTCCTCATCGCCGTGGTTTCTTTGCCCTTTAAACATCGCGAATTGGGACTGGCTATCTCTTCCGATGTCTAATGCAAAATATTTTGAAATCATTACAGCGGTCTCTCTATCGGCAAATTTTTCAATCAGATACAATACCAAATTCCATAGACTACTTGCTCCTCCGCTACTGTAAATATTATCGTGTTCTGTTATTATAGCCCCATCTTCTACTTCCACCTCCGGATATCTTTCCCTGAAATCGCTGATATGAGCCCAATGGGTAGAGCATTTTTTACCGTTTAGCAGGCCTGTCTCCGCTAAAAGAAAAGCTCCGATGCATAAGCTCGCAAGGCTTGAACCATTTTGATATAGCTTTTTAAAATAAGGTATCGCTGCTGCATTGGCCAGTATTCCTTTTGTGGTGTCGCCAAATGTAGGAGGTATAATCAATAAATCTGTTTCAGTAACGTCTTTAAGCAACCTATCTGTTTTGATGGTATACTCCCCATTGTTGGCCGGCACATACTCATTCAGCCCCACATATTCTACCTCAAAAATTGGCTTTTTACCAAATGCAGTTAAAAAATCATTGGCAGTATGAAAGCTTCTAAACGGAGGCGTCACTGCTTCAATTACCCCGTGTTGGGGCACAAATACTGAAATTCGCATATCAAACTATAAGATTTACAATACTAAGCTACGAAAATACTTATTGTCATAATTCACCTCTAATTTGTCGTGTTCACAACATACCCGATTTTATGTCCTGGCGTATCTTTGGATAATAACTAAATAAACAAATTTTATACATATGAAAAAGAATAAAGTAATTTTTTGGGTGGCAACTGGTATCATACTACTTTGGGAAGGAATAATGCCACTTGGTACTATGCTGTTTGCACCAGAATATGTGAATATGGGTACAAAACCCTTGGGATATCCCGATTATTTTGCCTACGCGCTGATCATCTGTAAAGTTCTCGGGGTTTTTGCTATTTCTTACCCTAAAACACCAACCAGGCTAAAAGAATGGGCCTATGCAGGACTCACATTTAGTTTGATCTTTGCTTTCATCAGCCATGCCTGTGTTGATAAAAATATCGGGTATATGGTCATGCCTCTGGTGGTCTTAGGTATCCTTGCTGTTTCTTATGTGTATAGCAAAAAGATTCAGCATAATGGTTAAAATATTGTGGTCGCGGTTTTTATAACATTCTCGGGAAATTGTAAAAAGGCCCTCAGCTTTTACCAAAGTTGTTTTGGGGGCCTATTACAATTTGAAACTTTTGAAAAAGAAGTAGATGGTTATACTGAAGTACCTGTGGTTAGCGGATCACTGGTTTCAGACAGGGTAATCATTTATGGTTCCGACCTGGTGCACAATGAAGGAAGAAAGGTCGGGAATTACATGTCTATTTTTTTGCGCTGCAAGAATACCAATGACAGAAAAGTGCTTATTAAAAAGCTGAAATTTCATAAAGATAATTTTTCTGTAGGTGATGACGATCAAAAACTCATTGAATTAACTGATGCTTTTGATGTGAGGTGGCTCCTATATGCTCCTGGCTCTTCCTGATCTCTTTTCTACTGCGGTCTAGTATGTCCCTTTTTTTCGCTGGTTAAAATGCTGCTCAAATCCTGGTATTTTCCTGCCTGAGCAAGACAATAGCAAGAGAGGAGCAAGAGAAAAGCAAGAGAAACGCAAGAGAGAATTTGAGCACAGCTCAACGTATATTGTATCCGATAATGGCAATTATTTCTGCTTAACCTATAAATGCTTCATCAGATTTATCTAAGTTTGCACTAATGAATTTAGGCCGCATAGCTTTTCTTGTATATGTACTTTGTCTGCTTGGCTTTGATCAGGCTATTGCGCAGGTTACAGTGCCTCCTACAGATACTATCGCCGTTGCAAATCCTTACAGGCGAAGAGTTGTGCGTGACTCAGCTTTTCTGGCGAGACAAAAATTTGTGACCGATTCCATCATGAGGCACACCTGGTTATTCCCGGATTCTGTGATCGACAGGGGAATGATTATAGACAGCATTGTCCGGGCTAACACTATCGGAAAATCCAATCTGTTGATGAGGTATAAGGATTTTGGTCCGAGGAAGCTGAGTAAGTATCAGGCAGGCAAGCCTGTTCCTAAAGGACAATTGTGGGTAATGGGCGTGGTTGCTTTATTGCTCATCCTGTTTGCTATCCTCAAAATATCCTTTACGAAGCAATTGCAGACTATAGTACAATCATTTTTTAGCAACAGGGTTTTAAACAATCTGAATAAGGAAGACAATCTGTTTACATCCTGGCCTTTTCTGCTGCTATTTGTGCAATTTGGTTTTACAGTTGGGATGTTTTTTTACCTGGTTTCGCAGTTTTACGGCATTGCATTTTCAGGGAGTGGTTTCCAGTTTTATTTAAGTATATCCATACTTATTGTCATACTCTATATTTTTAAAATTATCATTTTACGTCTTCTGGGTTACCTGTTTAACATTCAGAAACCGGTTAATGAATATGTTACAATATTATATTTAAGTTATTTTAACCTGTCTTTGGTCTTCATTCCTTTGGTGATTGCATTTGCCTTATCGCCGTTGAAATACGGTCCTTACTACATTGCAATATCATTTGTCCTTTTGATTATGATATTTGTATTTCAATTCATCAGGGCAGGGGTAAATATTTTATCTCATCATCGATTTTCAAAAGTCTATTTGTTTTTGTACTTTTGTGCCCTCGAAATTTGCCCCATATTAATATTGATCAAGGCAATAGGGTTATAACGCTGTAATTGTAAAATGCAAGAAAAGACAGAAGATAGGTTGCGTAAGGTAAAAAGTATATTAGTAACATTACCAAAGCCAGAAACGGAAAAATCTCCTTATTTTGATTTGGCAAAAAAATACAATTTGAAAATTGATTTCAGATCATTTATTCATGTTGAGGGAGTTCCCGCCAGAGATTTCAGAAAGGATAAAGTCAACTTAGTTGACTTTACGGCTGTAGTTTTTACCAGTAGAAATGCGGTAGATCATTTTTTCAGAATTTGTGAAGAAATGAGGTATGAAGTCCCTGCGGACCTGAAATATTTCTGTATTTCTGAATCAACTGCCCTGTATCTTCAAAAGTACATCCAGTACAGGAAACGTAAGATCTTTTTCGGAAAACAAACTGCTGCGGATTTGGCTGAAGTGCTGAAAAAACATGCGGGTGAAAAATTCCTTTATCCATGTTCTGATGTCGCTACCGAAGATACGATGAACTTTTTGCAGAAAAATGGTTATGATTTTACTCCGGCAGTATTGTTTAAAACCGTTGTTTCAGATCTTTCAGACCTGGCAGAGGTTTTTTATGATGTGATTGCATTTTTCAGTCCTTCAAGCATTCAGTCGCTGTTTACGAATTTTCCTGACTTTAAACAGAACAATACACGTATCGCCGCATTTGGTGTGAATACGCATAAAGCGGTTAAAGACGCGGGACTAATTGTAGATATTGCTGCTCCTTCACCGGAGGCGCCGTCTATGATTATGGCTATTGAAAATTATATCAAAAAGTCAAATAAGTAGACTGAAGTACAACGATATCTTGTTCATTTTTATTTTAGGGTCATATTTTTGTGACTAATAATTGTTTATATCAATGATAATTGATAAAATTGTTATAAAATTGCTTGATTATAATATGAAGAACATATATCTATTTGGATTTTTTATTGTTACCATCATACTTTCCAGTTGTGGAAAGGGCGGCCAGGGAGAACTGGTTGGTGTATATAATAAGAAATTCAGAAATAACAGAGTTCCTTTAGGGATGGTTTATATACCTCCCGGACGAACGCTTATTGGTATTTCCGACGAGGATATCAATAATTCTCAAAGCTCTCCAAGCAGAATGACTTCTTTTAGCGCTTTCTTTATGGATCAGACCGAAATTACAAATGCTGAATACAGGCAGTTTGTAAACTGGGTGAGGGATTCAGTGGCCATTACAATGCTTGGTCCTTCAGGTGCTCCAAATTTTTACAAGGCACAGCCTACTGGTGCTCAGGGACAAGCATCACTGGGAGGAGCCAGAAATATTGACTGGAAAAAGGTGGGTAACGGATCGGCGCTTTGGAGTACCAGGAATAATGGATTGGGCAATAAGCTGACGGATATGTATTACAGCGGTGCTGATGCCATTCCCGGAAGAAATGAAATTGACGTAAGAAAATTAAAATACGCATACAGCTATGTAAGTACGGATCTCGCTGCTGAGGGAAGAAAAGACCCAGATAAGAAAAGACAGGATTTCATTGTGACTTATACTGATATGCCTGATCCGATGAATCCTAATCATCATCCATCTATTTCCGTTTATCCGGATACTATGGTTTGGAAGATAGACTATTCTTATTCCCAGAATGATCCTATGGTGAAGACCTATTTCAACCACCCTTCATATGATGATTATCCGGTAGTTGGGGTAAACTGGGAGCAGGCTTCTGCTTTCTGCGTATGGCGTACCCGTTTTTATGAATCTGTGGCCGTTGCTAGAAAACAGCCTTTAAATGCAAGACCTGAATATCAGTTGCCAAGTGATGCGCAATTTGAGTATGCGGCAAGAGGGGGTAATGTGAAAACTAAATATCCATGGGGAGGTCCTTATGTACGCAATACCAAAGGATGTATGCAAGCAAACTTTAAAGTTGGAAGAGGTAATTACTCTGATGACGGTGGGTTGTATACTGTAAATGTAAAGTCTTATTTCCCTAACGATTATGGCTTGTATAATATGGCAGGTAACGTAGCGGAATGGACGATCACTGCTTACAACCAGTCTTCGGCACCAATGCTTTTGGATTTTAACCCGAACTATACTTATGTTGCTAAAACCGGTGACAGCAAATATTTGAAACGTAAAGTGGTAAGAGGTGGTTCATGGAAAGACATAGGCTTTTTCCTTCAAAACTCAGTAGGCACTTACGAATATCAGGATCAGGGCAGATCATATATCGGCTTTAGATGCGTATCTGCATATCCGGGAACTGATATTAGCTACAGAAACTAATACAATACTAAAACAAAAAACTAAATTCATAATCAGAATCCTTATTTAAAAGAAGATGGCAGCAAAGAAAAAATTTGATTGGTTACACGTGGCAATTTCCTGGGGTGCCAGTATCGTTATTTTAGGGGCGTTAGCCAAAATCGTTCACTTTGGCGGGGTTTGGGCTAATTATATTATTGGCTTTGGATTGGTGACGGAAGCTATCTTATTCTTTCTGACCGGGTTGAGACAACCTGAACAGGAACTTCCTTGGGAACGTGTATATCCGGAATTGAGACCTGATTTTGACGGCGAACTTCCTAAAGCGACTACAAGACCGGTAGCCACGCCTGCTGCGACAGGATTTTCTTCAACTGCGGCATTGGATAAAATGTTGGTTGATGCTAAAATCGGTCCGGAATTAATTGAAAGCTTAGGTACAGGCTTACGTACTTTCGGCGATAAAGTTGCAGCAATTTCCAATGTTGCTGATGCATCTACTGCGACAACTGAATTCACAGGAAAGGTAAAAACTGCTTCTGCAAGTTTTGATAACCTGAGTGGTGCTTTTGAAAAGGCTACTGCGCAGCTGGTAGAGATGGGTAATAGTAATGTAGGCGCTTCTGCTTATCACGATCAGGTAAATGCCCTGGCTAAAAACCTTTCTGCTTTAAATGCCGTTTATGAGCTGGAATTACAGGATTCAAGCGCTCACCTTAAATCGATGAACAAATTCTACCAGAACTTATCATTAACAATGAACAACTTCAATGAATCTATGGAAGATTCTAAGCAGTTTAAAGATGAGGTAGGTAAACTTGCTAAAAACTTAGCTTCTTTAAATGCTATTTATGGTAACATGTTGTCTGCGATGAATCAGCCACGTGTGTAATTAGTAATCAATTAGTTTTATTAATTAACCAAAACAGACCTATTTAAAATGGCCGGAGGAAGAGAGACAACGAGACAGAAGATGATCAATATCATGTATTTGGTATTGTTAGCTATGCTCGCATTGAACGTATCAGATACTATACTGAATGCTTTTAAAAACTTTAACGATAGTTTAGTGAGTTCTAAAACTAACGTAAATACCAGCATTGAGCAATTATTCTCATCGTTTCAAAATACAAAATTAAAAGATGAACCAGCAAGGGCCCAACCGATCTGGGAAAAAGCAAATAAAGCAAAAGCTTACGCTGATGAACTGAATAATCATGTCCAGAAACTGAAAGACCAATTTCATACTGCCGGAAACGGGATAGATGAAGAGACGGGAGACCTTGTAGAAAGAGGCAACCTGGATATTGCTCAGGGGATCATGATCAATCAGAAAGAAGGAGTGAAGTTGAAGAATAAAATCAATGAGACCCGCGAAAAACTGATTGCGTTGCTGGATGAGAAAGACCGTGCTGGTGTAACTTTCACTTTGGAGGCCAATGATGCAAAGAAAAACATCAATGGCAATAAGAGATGGGAAGACATCAATTTCGGTGAGGGAATGCCGCTTACTGCAGCGAATACTACCTTGAGTAAGATCCAGTCTGACGTAAAAAATGCTGAAGCAGAGATTGTAAAAAAATTATTTGGCAACATGGATAAAGCGCTGGTAAATCTTGACCAGTTCAATGCCGTGGCTGTTGCTCCGAGTTCGTATGTGATACAAGGGCAACCTTACACCGCTGAGGTATTTTTAACAGCGAGTGATTCAAGATCTACCCCTTCAATTACTGTAAATGGTAGTCCTTTGTCTGTAAAAAGTGGTAAAGGTACTTATACCGGTGGAACTGGAAGCGTAGGTGTGTTCAGATGGAAAGGTTTGATCCGCGTGAAACAGACTGATGGTCAGATAAAGGAATATTATACACCTGAGCAGAGCTACCAGGTTGCAAAGCCTTCGGCAACTGTTTCTCCTGACAAAATGAACGTAATTTATGCAGGTCTGGACAATCCATTCTCAGTTTCTGCCGCAGGTTTTCCTTTGGAAAGCGTAAGGGCTACTATGGATGGAGGTTCTATTCGTGGTGGAAATGGAAAGTATACAGTGAATGTAGGTGGTGCACAGGTAGGTAAAACATTAAGTATCAATGTTTCTGCTACAAATGCCGGAAAAACATTAAATTTAGGTTCGCAGCAGTTCAGGGTAAAGGCTTTGCCTACTCCGAGAGCTTATGTGAAAGGTAAATCGGGTGGTAATGTTTCCCTGGAGTTTATAGAAAGCGCAGGATCTATTGACACCCAATTGGAAGATTTTGTCTTTGATGTGAAGTTCAGGGTGATCAGATTTGCGGTTACTTTTATCAATCCTAAATCTGATGCAGTGACCATGCAAAACAGTGGTCCGGGATTTGGTGGACCTGTAAAAGCAGCGTTGAATTCATTGAAGCCTAATGCAACGGTTATCTTTAAGGATATTGTTTGCGAAGGTCCGGATGGCAGATCCAAGGTATTGGATGGTATTACATTTATCGCTAAATAAGCATATTATGAAAAACATATTAGGTGCTATAGTATTGGTTTTGCTGGGAATGAGTTCCTATGGGCAGAATACAGTTACACCAGTTAAGGCTGTAGCTGTCGATTCACTAAAAAAGACCAAAATCAAAACTCCACCGAGGGACGGATTTGTAGTAAGGAAAGAAGTTGATAGCAATATTATGGTTCCTTATGCTGATGTACGTGAAGAGGACGTTTATTATGCAAAAAGGATCTGGCGTGAGATTGATCTGAGAGATACGATCAATTCTGTTTTGAATGCTGCTGATTCTAAGCTGATAGATGTACTTCTTGAGGCGGTCAAGAATGAAGAGCTTACTGTTTATTCAAATAAGGATACTACTGCAGGCAAAATATTGGATGATAACGATTCTTTCAGAATTGCTTTGACCGCTCAACAAGCATTGCAAAGTGCACAAGGGGTGACTGAAGGTGTGATCGATTCTGTAAGCGGTAAGATCGGAGATCCTACCTTGAGGAGATTAAGATCGGATGAGTTTGTAAAATACAGAATTAAAGAAGATTGGATCCTGGATACGAAACGTTCTATTTTTGAACCCAGAATTGTGGGTATAGCGCCTATGAAACAGGTAGAGGGAAATTGGCAGCCTGTGTTTTGGGTGTATTATGACGACGCGAGACAGTTATTAAGTACAAAGCGTTTGGTGAATCCTGGAAATGATGCATCTACGTTGTCCTTTGATGACTTCTTCGTGAGACGACTTTTCTCCAGTTATGTGATTAAAGAAACAAATCCGGGGAATAAGAATATTACTGATATGTTGGGACTTACAGATCCAAAAGACCCAAGGAAGCTATATGAATCGGAAAGGATTAAAAAATCTATTTCCGACTTTGAGCAAAGTCTTTGGGAGTATTAGAAAAGATTTTGTGTTAACTTTTTCGTCATCTCGACGTTAGGAAAGATCTCTGGTTTAAATAATTCAAGAGATCTTTCCTAACGTCGAGATGACGTGTTTATAGCCCGAATGACGATTGTACAAAAGAAGGTATATCCAATGATGGTAACCCTATTTTTTATTTACTAAAGTAATCAAGCAGCGTCTGCACCTGTTTTTTGTTCAATACAGCGGCCAGTTCAGCTTCTGTAGCTTCTTTGATCTTTTTAACGGATTTGAAATGGATGAGTAGCTTGTCTGCTGTAGTTTTTCCGATGCCTGGTATCTGGGCAAGCTCCGTCTTTAACGTTCCCTGGTCCCGTTTCTTGCGATGGAAAGTAATTCCAAATCTGTGCGCTTCATCTCTGAGTTGCTGAATGACTTTAAGCGTCTCGGACTTTTTATCCAGATAAAGCGGATAGGAATCGCCGGGATAATATAATTCTTCCAGTCGTTTCGCAATGCCTATTACCGTTACCCGTTTCTCTATGCCGAGCTTTTTTAGACTAGTCATAGCCGATGACAGCTGGCCCTTACCACCATCAATGATGATGAGTTGAGGCAACGTGTCTTCTTCTTCCAACATGCGCTTATATCGCCTGTAAACAGCCTCCTCCATTGTGGCAAAGTCATTGGGGCCTTCTACAGTTTTTACATTAAAATGCCGGTAATCCTTTTTGGATGGTTTGGCGTCTTTAAATACCACTATCGCTGAGACCGGGTAATCACCCTGAAAATTGGAGTTGTCAAAACATTCGATGTGTTTAGGCAGTTGTGTCAGCCTCAAATCCTTTTGCATTTGCGTAAGGATCCTGTCTGTTCTGAGGTCTGGATTTAGTTTTTCATACTGATTCAGCTTTTCTTTCTTGAAGAAGAGTACATTCTTTTGAGAAAGTTCAAGCAGTTTTTTCTTTTCACCCAGTTTGGGTACAGTAAACTTAAGATTGGTATCTAGAAGTACAATCTCAAAAGGAACAATGATTTCTTTTGATGTACTGTGGAACTTGGTGCGAAATTCTGTGATGGCGATGGTCAGTAATTCCTCATCGGTTTCATCCAAACGTTTTTTTATCTCGATGGTTTGGGTCTGGATGATGCTGCCATTCATTACTTTGAGGTAGTTGACAAATGCATATCTTTCGTCTGAAGCGATGCTGACAACATCAATATTTGTGATGGCACTGTTTACAACGGTCGACTTGCTCTGATACTTTTCCAATACCAATAGTTTTTTCTGGTATTGATGTGCATATTCAAAATTGAGTTCTTCAGAGGCAGTTTTGATGATCTGTTTGACATTCCGGATCACATTGCCGATTTTTCCATTGAGGATGTCTTTTATTTCTTCAATATTGTCTTCATAATTTTGAAGTGTCTGGTAAGCCTGACACGGGCCTTTGCAGTTGCCGATCTGGTATTCCAAACATACTTTAAACTTACCGTCGTCAATATTTTTTGGCGTAAGGGGCAGATTACAGGTACGGAGCGGATAAGTTTCCTTGATGAGGTCGAGGATGGTATGCATCATCCCTACGGACGCATAAGGGCCGAAGTAGGTAGAGCCGTCTTTGACCATTTTACGTGTCCAGAATACCCGTGGAAAGGGTTCTTTCTTGATGATGATCCAGGGATAGGTTTTATCATCCTTAAGCATGATGTTGTACCTGGGCTGGTGCTTTTTAATTAGGCTATTTTCCAGCAGCCAGGCATCAATCTCAGTATCAACAATAGTAAAAGAGATTTTGCGGATCCTGGAAACCAGGACCCGGGTTTTCCCATTCATCTGGGTGTCCTTATTAAAGTAAGAGCCAACCCTGTTACGGAGGTCTTTTGCTTTACCTATATAGATGAGTGTGCCGTCAATATCCCAAAACTGGTAAACACCAGGTTTATGAGGAATATCGGCTACTGCCTTTTTATGATCAAAAGCACTCATTTAATTCAAAAGATTATATGCTAATTAAAAACCTAATTTTTCATCCAGCTCGGTTTTTTGTTCCTGTTGCTGATATTGATTACAGTCATAAATGATGGACACCCCATTTTTAGGAGCTTCGAAATCAGCCTGAGAAATCTTGAGCTTGGGATTTGCATATACACGTTTCATAAAACCGGCAAAGATGGGTAGGGCTGTTGTGGCACCATCACCCTGTACAGTACTGGTAAAATGGAAGGCACGGTCTTCACAGCCCGTCCAGACACCAGCAACGAGTTGAGGGCTGATGCCCATAAACCATCCGTCGGAGTTATTTTGAGTAGTACCTGTTTTCCCACCTATGGCAGCTTTTACGCCATATTTTCCGGCTAATCTCCAGCCTGTTCCATTGGTAATGACACCTCTTAGCATTCTGGTCATGATGTAGGCGACCTCTTCATTCATCACCGGAACAGGTATTGGTTTTTCGGTATGCAGTACTACTCCATTTTTATCTTCTATTCTTAAGATGTACGTTGGTTTCGTTAGTACTCCCTTATTGGCAAATACACTGTATGCGCCAACCATATCATAGACAGAGGCATCGAAAGAGCCCAGGGCAATGGAAGGGTATGCAGGAACTTCTGAAGAAATACCCATTTTTTTTGCAAGTCCGGAAACCGCTGTTGCGCCTACCTGTTTCATTAAAAAGGCGGCTATATAGTTTTGTGATAGGGCCAGCCCTTTTTGCAGGGTCAGATAACCAGGTACCGTTCCTCCCGAACGGGGAGTCCATGGGGCACTTCCCGGAATTTCAATAGTAACAGGTTCATTAAGTACAGTAGTGCATGGCGAGTAACCAACCTCAATGGCTACAGCGTAAGTAAACGGTTTCGCAGTTGAGCCCACTTGTCTCGTTCCCATTTTGACCTGGTCGTATTTGAAGTGCTCATAGTTGATGCCACCCACCCAGGCTTTTACATAGCCGGTTTGTGGGTCCATAGCCATCATGGCATTTCTCAATAGCATTTTGTAATACTTTACGGAATCGATAGGTTTCATCAGCGTATCGATGTTCCCTTTCCAGGTAAAGATGGTCAGCCTTGTCGGTGTATTAAAATCTTCTTTAATTTCTGCTTCCGATTTTCCTTCTATCTGAAGGGCTTTATATCTGTCGGAACGCCTGACTCCCTGCTCGATCTGCATTTCTTTGCCCTTAAAAGGATTACGGCCTCTCCAGCTCTTAGCGAAGGATGCCTGTAATATCTTCATATATTCTTTCTGAGCTTCCTCAGCATAGATCTGCATGTCGTAATTGATCGTAGTAATGATTCTCAAGCCATCTCTGTCCAAATCATAAGGACTACCATCCGGCTTAGTAATAGAGCGTTCTTCAAATATCCTTCTGATGTCGTTTTTCAATACAGCTCTAAAATAGGGGGCAATACCGTCATTGACAGTGGCCGCATTGAATCTTAAACCAAGCGGTTTTTCTTTATCACCGTCGTATTGTTGCTGAGTAAGGAAGTCTTCTTTCACCATTAGGCCCATAATGGTATTTCGACGGGCCAGTGACCTATCTGGGTTACGTGTTGGGGAATACCTTGTTATCCCTTTTAGAATTCCTACAAGTGTTGCTGCCTGAGGTACCGTTAATTTATCCGGTGTAGTATTAAAATAAACTCTGGCTGCCGATTTAATGCCATAGGCCTGGTTTCCGAAATCAACTGTATTGAGGTACATGACGATGATCTCCTCTTTGGTGTAGTTTCTTTCCAGTTTAACAGCTATGACCCACTCCTGGAATTTTTGGAGTAAGCGTTTTGCAAAGTTTTTTTGCCGGCCTTCTTCAGAAAAAAGGTTGAGGGCAAGCTGCTGAGTAATGGTACTTCCGCCTTGTTTTTTGCCCACCAGCGCATAAAGGAATATGGTAAATGTACGTTTGAAGTCAATTCCGGAATGCTCCTTGAACCGAATGTCTTCAGTAGCGATTAATGCATTGATTACATTTGGAGATATTTCCTGGTAAGTTACGTTTGAACGGTTTTGAACAAAGTAGGTGCCCAGAACTCTTCCGTCGTCTGTTACAATTTCAGAAGCCTGGTTGCTTTTCGGATGTTCTATGTCTCTGAAAGAAGGCAGCTCGCCAAATAAACCAAATCCTATTGCAACGATAAAGAGGGCAAATATGACCATTGCCCCGATCAGTAATTTCCACAATCTATAATTATACTTTCTGATGTCGTCCTGCGAAAGTGATTTATTCATTTTAATAGTTGTTTTTATAAAATTCCATATATCTGCTTAACAGCGATTTACTGCTAATCTTGTCAAAGTTTTCTTTGCTGATAATGAAACCGGTGTAAATGTTAACGGGAACCTTCATGATTTGTTTTAGCTGTGAACTGATCCCTGCAGCATAGGTTTTAGCATCGTCAAAATTACTAAAGTTCCCTACATAAATGAGCTGATCATTGTCAAATTCTTTAAGCTGATGCCTTAAATTGCTTTCAGCATAGTTTCCTCTATTAAATTGTCCTATACCAAAACGTGAGGAGCTAAGTGTTAAAGATGCATCCGCAACGTGGACGACATAATAATAAGCCGTAGATTTTGCATCTGTAAAAAGTCCATCAGTTCTAACAGCCGCTGGAAGAGGTTTTGCCGGCTCAGGAGTTTTTGTTTCTGTCGGCTTTTTTGCAGCCGGCTGAGGTTGCGTTGCAGACTTCGGAGCTTGTTCCTTCTGCTGAGTATTTTGGGCGATCTGATTATTGGAAGTTAGCTGCTGCGCTGCAAACGGAGGTTCATTAGGGTCAAAATCGATTAATGCTATTGTTCTTTTTTTGAAATCGGCAAGGTGCTGAGTAATATAAGCGGTATGATCTTTAACCAGCGGAGTGATCAGCTTGTCGTCCGGGAACTGTGTCGTAATTGCATTAAAAGCATTTAATAAGCTGTCTACATTATTGGTTCTGCCTACAGCAATTGCTTTTAAGTAGGCAAATTGAGGAGATAGGTAGTTTGAAGGGCTGCTTTTAGTAGCTTCATTTACCTGCTGGATTACGACATTGAAATCTTTCTTTCTGTATTGTTCGAAGATATCATTGTACTGTTTGTTTACTGATGTTTCCAATTCCGACTGCCTGATTGAGAAGGAAGGGTCAAGTATGATTTTGGCATAAGGAGAGCCAGAGAATTCTTTCAGTAACTTTTCTTTATATGTTGCCGATTTATTTGGATCAGCAGTTTTATTGATCAGGAATAGACTATAGTAAGTTGCAGCAAGATGTTGATTAGCCGGGAACCTGTTAAGTAACGTTTGGTATACCTCCTGAGCTTCTATTGGATCGTCCAGTTCCTGCAGATAGAAGCTGGCAATTTCATAATAAGCATCAATGATCTTTTGGTTTGACTTATTTAGAAGGTCGGTATTGACCGGAAGATTTTCGGTGTATTGTTTAGTTAGCGTTTCCTTGTCTTTAGTTGCGGCCACGGTATTTTCCGTGTTTGCCGATACTCCATTAGTGTTGTTTGCCAGTTCCTGTGTGGTTTCCTGTGCGGAAGTCCTTACGCTTTGTCGCCAGTTATTTTCTAGTTTCCTGTTTCCCCATTTTCTCTTAAAATCGGAGTATCCTATGCTAATTGCAGTTGGGTTGCTAAAATAAAAAGAGTTTTGTGGTTGTAGTTTGTTGTTTGTGCCTGCTCCATAATTCAGTTGACTATTGAAATTTGTGGTCACAGGATTAGTTGTTGCAGTTTCTACGGGGTTCACCAGGGCTTGTATTTTGGCGACCCTTGATGCTTCAGGCAATTTGGCTATAGCCTGTAGCGTGTCCTCCAGACTGATTATCTCATACCGATCTGTCAGGTATTGGAGGTTTTGATTCTTTTTTAAGATGAGGTCATATCCCGGATAGTTTTTTGGTAAAGTATTTACCGTGCTATCATAATATGTCTTGGCTTTCAGGTAATTTCTGAATTGTTTAAAATTCAGATCGGCAATTCTCAAATAAGACAGTCCTTTCTGGTATTGATTGATGGTACTTTTTTGAATGGACTGTGTATAATACTTTTCAGCCAATGGATAATCTTCATCTGCAGCATAAGTTTCTGCGATTTGATAATAGACCTGGTCATTATAGTCGAAGTTTTTATCGTCTTTTAGTAATGTGAGCAGTTCTTTTTGTTTGTCAGTTTTGACACCATTCTGCAAGCCCCTGATTTTTATGCGGCTGAGGTTGGCATTGAAATACATCTCGAATGGGGCATTGCTTTTTACAACTCTGCGGTAGCTGAGCATAGCATTTTGATAATCTTTTTGCTTCTCATAAAGTTGCCCTAATATATAAGTCCACCGTATTTTGTTTTGCCCTTGATTGCTTGCCTTGATAGCATCCCTTAAATAAGAGATTGCGGCAGTATCATTATTCAGATAAATGCACATTTGTGCAAGCGTAGCAAAAGGATCAGCAAGGTTGCTTTGTTTTTTAACCTCAGGAATGATATACTCAAGGCTATCTAAAGTTTGATTTGCTTCTTTAAGCCTTCTAAGCTGCATCAAACTTCTCGCTTTCCAGTTTAGTGCTTCAACGAAACTATTGATGTTGTTTCTATAAGTTTTAGCGGTGTAATCAAAGTATTCAGCGGCATTAAAATAATTGCCGTTGTAAAAGTTTGCTTTCCCCAGAAGGATGTAAGATTCATCTATATAGTTACTATAGCTTTTATCGAGGATAATTGCCTGGGCTTTTTTGATGATATCTTCCATTGGTTTCAGGTTCAACGAAACGTTGGCCTGCGCAATATCTACATCCGGGCCAAGGTAAAGGGGAAGTACCTGATCGTAATTATCTATATATGTTTCTGCGAGCGCTGTTTGGTGATTTGCGAGGATAACCTTTGAATTGTATATATAATTATATCGTGCGGAAAGATTTTGCATACTTCTGCTTGTGGCAGTGTCCTTTTGCGAGCCGCAGGAATATATTATGCAAATGCATAAACTAAATAATATTACCTTTAAATTGTGGGTAGCGTAATTTTTCATTTATACAAAAGTATTTTATTCATCAATAACTTCTTAACAAAACATAGATTATTTAATTGTACCAGCATATGACTGAGCCTAATGAAAAGAAAAAGAATGTAAACAATTTTGCGAAATATTCGTCCATCAGCTTTCAAATGCTGGCTACAATCGGTGTGTTTGCTTTTATTGGTTATAAGATAGATGAGCACAGAAAGAGTGATAAACCTATTTTTACTGCTTTGATTAGTCTGTTTGGCGTGGTTGTGGCTTTGTATCAGGTTGTAAAACAACTAAATAAAAATGACCGGTGATTGTTTTTCACGCAGGTAAATGCATACTTTTGTAAAAAAATAAATTTTGAGCATCGTACGTTTTACTCTTTGTTATCTATTGTTCAGCCTTGCCCTGGCTGTAATTGCTTATTTTCTTCCTTTTGCCTTTCCGGGCATAGTTATTTTGGCTAAGAAATTCTGGATAGTTTTTGGTTTTCTGGCAGGTATTACATTTATCGCATATATAGTGGCTGATTTGGGGATAAAACGTAATCCTGAAGTGGGAATTATGGCGATAATGGGGTCAATTGCTTTGAAGATGATTTTTTCAATGGCTTTTGTGCTGATTTACAGCTTAAACAGCAAGGAAAAGGGTATGGTTTTCGTGCTGAATTTTTTTTCTTTATATTTATTGTTCTCCTTCTTTGAAATATACTGTTTGTTACGTAACTTGCGCCACCAAAATAAATAGTAAAAATCTGCGACTAAATGGATTGTAGCCACGTTTTTGAGTTTAAAGTGAAAAGGTTAATTGTTGTTTTTACGCTTTTTTTAGCGTTTTTTTCTAGTTCCCCTGCCGCTTTTGCTCAGGTAGACACGACACACGTAACTGAGCATGCTCACGCTGAACCTGCGAAAAAGAAATTTGATATTGGCAAATTTGCCTTGCATCATATTGCTGACTCGCACAGCTGGCATGTAATAGGTGAGACTTACATCGGTCTTCCTGTTGTATTGTATACAAAAGATGGTTTCGTTACCTTCAATTCAAGTGACTTCAATCACGATGATGAGGGTAGAGTAGTAGTAGAAAGAAAAGGCCAGCGTTTTGTTAAAGTTCATGAAAAGATCCATTACGCTTCTGCGGTTGCAAATGAGCATGGACAGTTTGTTGATTTAGATGAGAAGCATCATGCCTTAAATGCACGTCCTTTGGATCTTTCGATGACTAAGAATGTTTGTACATTGATTATTTCCATGATCATTATTCTGGTTGTATTTCTTAATGTTGCAAATGGATATAAAAAACGCAAAGGTAAATCTCCAAAAGGCTTGCAATCCTGGATGGAGCCTATTATTCTTTTCGTTCGTGATGATATCGCTAAGCCAAATCTTGGGCATAAATATGAGCGTTTTATGCCGTATTTGTTGACTGTGTTTTTCTTCATCTGGTTCAATAACATGTTGGGTTTAATTCCGTTCCTTCCGGGAGGTGCTAACTTAACAGGTAATATTGCTGTAACCATGGTTCTTGCTCTGGCTACGTTTTGTTTGACTGTATTTAACGGAAATAAATATTACTGGAAACACATCTTTATGCCTGATGTGCCATGGTGGATGTATATCGTAATGGTTCCTGTTGAGCTTGTAGGTGTTTTTACAAAACCAATTGCATTGATGATTCGTTTGTTTGCGAACATCACAGCGGGTCACATCCTTGTATTGTCATTAATTTGCTTAGTGTTTGTATTTGATAGCCTTTATATTGCGCCTGTGTCAGTTGCCTTTGCTGTATTCATTGGGGCGATAGAGTTATTGGTTGCATTTATCCAGGCATTTATATTTACGATTTTGTCGGCCCTGTTTATTGGAATGGCAATAGAAGAACACCATTAATAAGAATTATTTTTTAACAACAATTAATATATAAAATCATGATTACAGGAAGTATTGCTGCAATTGGTGCAGGATTAGCTGCGATTGGCGCTGGTCTAGGTATCGGTAGAATTGGTGGTTCCGCTATGGACGGTATCGCTCGTCAGCCGGAAGCAGCCTCTAAAATCCAAACTGCAATGTTGATCGCTGCAGCATTCGTTGAAGCTGTTGCGCTTTTCGCAGTAGTAGTTGCCCTAATGGGTAATGGCTAAAAATTAATTTGTACCAGGTGAATGCCTGGTACATTTTTTTGTTAAAAAAAGAAAAAGAATATTTTAATACATACTTAGATGGACTTATTATTACCTGAATTTGGCTTGGTTATCCTTCAAACGATAGCGTTTTTATTGCTGATGTTTTTACTGGCTAAATTTGCCTGGAAACCAGTATTGGCTGCCATTAAAGAGCGTGAGCAATCAATTGATGAAGCTTTGAATAAAGCTGAACTTGCAAAACAAGAAATGACCCGTTTAACTGCTCAGAATGAGGAGTTAATGAAAGAAGCCCGTGAAGAACGTGACCGCATCCTAAAAGAAGCTAAGACTTTAAAAGATAGTATTGTTCATGAGGCAAAAACTCAGGCTCAAACTGAAGGAGCTAAGTTAATTGAGAAGGCTAAAATTGAAATTGAAAACCAAAAGAAAGCTGCTTTAGCTGAATTGAAGAATCAGGTTTCAACTTTATCTCTTGATATCGCTGAGCGTGTATTACGTACTCAATTGGAAGATAAAGCTAAGCAACAAGACTTAGTAGCGAATCTTTTGAAAGACGTTGAATTAAACTAGTTTTTGTTTAGCCAGATATACCGAATAAAATGTTAGAAAATAAAGCAGCATCAAGATACGCCAAGTCATTAATTGATCTTTCTACAGAGCAAAATGCTTTAGAGGATATTAAAAATGATATGGTTGTTTTAGAGCAGGTGATCGATGGTAGTCCTGAGTTGGAGGCGATCCTTAGAAATCCGATTGTTCCTTTGGACAAAAAAGCAGGGATATTAGAGGGCGTATTTGGAAATAGTGTTCATCAGTTAACTAAAGCTTTTTTAAAGTTATTGGTTAATAAAGGACGCTCGGCACTTTTGTTTGGTATCGCGAAATCCTTTATTACTCAATACAATCAAATTAAAGGAATCGTTACAGCAGAGGTAACTTCGGCTACTGAGCTTACTGAGGCGAACAGGACTGAAATTACAGCGATCGTAAAAAAAGAAATAGGTGCAAATGAAGTGTTGATCAGAGAAAAAGTGAATGCTAATCTGATCGGTGGCTTTATTTTAAAAGTTGGAGATAAGCAATTTGATGCAAGTATCTCAAGCGGACTGAATAAACTAAAAAAAGAATTTGCTCAGGGTATTGTTTAATCCGGGCTTAGAATAATAAAAGATAACATAATACTGATTTACAAAAGAAATAATATAAAATTATGGTAGAGGTAAGACCAGACGAAGTATCGGCAATTATCAGGCAACAATTGGCGGGCTTCAAATCAGAAGCAGAACTTGAAGAAGTTGGTACCGTATTGCAGGTGGGCGATGGTATTGCCCGTGTTTATGGTTTAACTAAAGTTCAATCAGGTGAGCTAGTTGAATTCGAAACAGGCTTACAAGGTATTGTTTTGAACCTTGAAGAGGATAATGTTGGTGTGGTACTTTTGGGCCCATCTGACAAGATCAAAGAAGGTGATACAATTAAACGTACTAAGAAAATCGCTTCTATCAGAGTTGGTGAAGGCATGTTGGGTCGTGTTGTAAACACACTTGGCGAGCCTATCGACGGTAAAGGACCAATTATTGGTGAGACTTATGAAATGCCAATCGAGCGTAAAGCTCCAGGGGTAATTTATCGTCAGCCAGTTACTGAACCTTTGCAAACTGGTATCAAAGCTATTGACGGTATGATTCCAATTGGTCGCGGACAGCGTGAGCTGGTAATCGGTGACCGTCAGATTGGTAAAACTGCAGTTTGTATCGATACCATTATCAACCAAAAAGAATTTTACGAAGCAGGTAACCCTGTGTTCTGTATATATGTTGCTTGCGGACAGAAAGCAAGTACTGTAGCAAACATTGTGCGTACTTTAGAAGAGAACGGTGCAATGCCATATACAGTAGTTGTTGCGGCTTCTGCTGCTGAACCTGCTCCTTTGCAGTTCTATGCTCCATTCTCTGGTGCAGCGATCGGTGAGTTCTTCCGTGATACTGGAAGACCAGCTTTAATTGTTTATGATGACTTGTCTAAACAAGCTGTAGCTTACCGTGAGGTTTCATTGTTGCTACGTCGTCCACCGGGCCGTGAGGCTTACCCTGGAGACGTGTTCTATCTTCACAGTCGTTTGTTAGAGCGTGCTGCAAAGATCAATTCTAATGATGAAATTGCTCAGGCAATGAACGATCTTCCTGAATCATTGAAAGGTATCGTTAAAGGTGGTGGTTCATTAACTGCACTTCCTATCATCGAAACTCAGGCAGGTGACGTTTCAGCGTATATTCCGACTAACGTAATTTCAATTACTGACGGACAGATCTTCCTAGAGAGTAACTTGTTCAACTCTGGTATTCGTCCGGCTATTAACGTGGGTATCTCGGTATCACGTGTAGGTGGTAATGCACAGATCAAGTCGATGAAGAAAGTTGCAGGTACTTTGAAACTGGATCAGGCGCAATATCGTGAATTAGAGGCTTTCTCTAAATTCGGTTCGGATCTTGATGCTGCTACTAAGTCGGTATTGGATAAAGGAGCACGTAACGTTGAGATCTTAAAGCAAGGTCAGTTCTCTCCAATGACTGTTGAGAAACAAGTTGCGATTATCTACATTGGTACTAAAAACTTGATGCGTTCTGTTCCTGTAAATAAAATAAAGGAATTTGAAGCGGAATATTTACAACAGCTTGAGTTGCGTCATCCAGAAACTTTACAGGCTTTAAAAGCAGGTAAATTTGATGATAGCATCACAGGAGTATTGGAAACTGTAGCTAAAGAATTATCAGGTAAATATTAATTAGACAAAAGTAATGGGTATCAATTATAATTGACACCCATTACTCGATACTAACAAAATGGCAAATTTAAAAGAAGTAAGAATTCGTATAGCATCAGTGCAGTCTACTCAGCAGATCACTAAGGCCATGAAAATGGTCTCGGCTGCAAAGTTAAAGCGTGCTACTAATGCAATTGTACAATTACGCCCATATGCTACTAAACTTAAAGAGATCTTAGGAAATCTTTCCGGAAGCCTTGAAGGGTCATCGTCACCTTTTATACAGGAGCGTGAACCAAACAAAGTTTTGATCGTAGTGGTATCTTCTAACCGTGGTTTGGCTGGTGCGTTTAATATGAACGTGATTAAAGCCACCAATAATTTAATTGCCGAAAAGTACAGTGAGCAATACAAAAATGGTAATGTAAGTATTGTTGCTATTGGTAAAAAATCTCAGGATTTTTATGAAAAGCGTAGTTACAAAGTAATTGGTAACAATAATGAAGTATATACTGCGCTTACTTTCGAAAATGTAACTAAGATTACCGATGCAATTATGGCTGGTTTTGAAAAGGGCGAGTTTGATAAAGTAGAATTGGTATACAACAGGTTTAAAAATGCTGCTGTTCAAATTCTAACTACTGAACAATTGCTTCCTTTACCAAAGGCTGAAACAGATCTTAAAGAAGTTAAATCTTCTGCCAACATTGACTATATTCTGGAGCCATCTCAGGAAGAGATTGTGGAGCAGTTAATTCCTAAATCTATTAAGATCCAGTTGTATAAAGCTGTATTGGATTCACACGCTTCTGAGCATGGTGCACGTATGACTTCAATGGATAAGGCAACTGAAAATGCTGGCGATTTGTTAAAGGCATTGAAGCTTTCATACAACCAGGCACGTCAGGCGGCAATTACCACAGAGCTTACGGAAATTGTAAGTGGCGCGGCGGCATTGAACGGATAATCGTCAAATTATAATATTTAAGCCCTCCGGATAATTATCCGGAGGGCTTTTTATTTACTGCAGGTTGAGTATGTTCTTGTCTTTGGGGTACTTCACAGAATAGCTGATTCGAATGGTTTCGGTGGCAGCAGGCTTCAGGTTAAGTTTCCAGCTAAGTACACCTGTCTCCTTATTTACTGTGGCACCACCGGAATTTATAAGTTCGACTTCCATATCCTTATCCGTCGACACCGGATACTGATCCTTCAGCAAAAGATCTATGGCTTCCTTTTTTCCATTACGCACACGAATTTCGTAAGTAAAGATTTGTTTTTTACTGTTCCCAATAAATTTAATACCTGTTTGTTCAGCTATCTTTTCTCTCTTAATGGTAATCTTTTTATCCCTTCCCATACTTAGGTTTAGCGTGTCCGTAGTGGCATTAGGGTTAATGAAAGACTTGCCTACGTAGCTGTTTTCAAAGATGATATTTGCTTCGCCCGGCAGGAGGTTCAATTTGTCATAATTTGTGATCTCGGCCATTAAAAATGCATCACCATCAATTTTAGGAACACTATAGTATTTAAAATTGGCTTGCTGACTAAACTCTTTTAAAATCACGCTGTGGGGTTTACTGTTGGAAGCTATATCATAAGGTATCTCAATGTCGAATGTGGCATTGAGCATATTTTCATTCTGTTGAACCGAAGGGCCACTCATTTTTTTCTTGACTGCGTCTGCTACTTCTTCCTTGAGCTCTGGCGCTGCAAAGGCCATGCTCTGAATCCTGTTCTGGTATAGTAACTTTTGATTTCTATAAGCAGATTCAGGTTCTCCGAACTGGAGGAACCAGGCCGACAGTAGGGGAGCAGTGCCATTTTGCGATGGGTTTCCGGTAGACAGGCTTAGTTTAACCTTTTTCCAATCCAGCCCGGTAGATTGTGTCACATTAGCTTTATATACTATTTTTAGCGGAAAAGTGGTGTTTTCTGCGCGAAGATCGTAAAAGGCAATCCAGGCCGCACTCGGACTAAGGTAGCTGATATTAAGATCAGCATTGGTAGCCGTTGTGGCCATCAGCTGTAAAATGATCTGCCCGGTAGTACCGCTTTTATCCAGGCTTAGCTCCTGCAGCTGACGCTGCATCCTGCCAATCTTGTTTTGTTGTAAAGCTTCGTCTTCTTTAAGACTAAAAATGTTGTTCCTCAATTCCAGTTGCTTGTTCTTATAATAGTCTGCAACTTTAATCAGCTCTGCTACATTTACACCTGTATTTGATCCGCCAATAGCCTGGTTCTTGTCCAGTAAAACAAGCAGGTTTTCCTCTACAATTCTTTTATTCTCCAGCTTATTCAGTTCTTTTTTTACGAATTGCAAACTATCTTCTACTTTGATATAGGCAGGACTTTTATTCTCATTTCTTAAAAAGTCTTTGGAAAAACTGGTTGATAAGATGGTTACATTAGAAGGAACGCTGATTTGGATACTGTTTTCATCAATTAGGTTAGCCATATTGCCCAGGATGATTTCACTGGTGCCCGCCGGCAGACTGACTTTTGCTTTATGATTTAGTTCGGCACCCAGACTGTAAACAGTCACGGATTCAAGCTGGCTGTTAAAAATACGTGGGGATTGTGCGGAGCTGTAATAAGCGCTTAGACTTGTAAAAAATAACAAAAGAATTCTTTTCATAAGATCATGTTTTCATTAAGATGCAATGATTAAACTTAATCCATAAGCTGATATAACTAAATTTTATAGTCACGTTATTCTGCTTTTTAGCTAATTAATATTATTTTTGTGTCATAATTAAAAACAGTATGGAACAGACACCAAAGCACAACACAGAAAGCATGAAAAGGGCTAACGAAGTATCAATTTATAAATTGATGACCGTAGGAATTTTAGTTAGTATTCTGGGTGTATACCTACGTTTTGCTGCTGATTCCGCAATGTTATCTATTGTATCTTGGGTAATTCTTTTGATCGGTTCAATCATCGCTTGCAAAGGGGTATTTAAAATATTGGCTGCTTAATATTTTACGCAGTTTTCTGACGAAGGCCTTATTAGTTTATAAACTAATAAGGCCTTCTTTTTTGTAACATTGCTGTTGTTCCAGGTTTTTATTTTCTTAGAAATGATTTTGGAAGGTTACCTAATCAGGTATTTGGTATTAAGGAAAAACCATCAATAATTAATACTATGAAAAAATATTTAATCTATTGTATATTTACAATAGCGGCTTTCGGCTGCAATAGTGAAAATAAGTTAGAGCGTTCAAGTGCAGATGTCACCGAAGCAAATCTGGAAGCGGCTGATACTACGTTGACTGAAAAGATTATAAAAACTGCTGATATGCGGTTCAGGGTAAAAGATGTACAGCGTACAAAAGAGAAACTAAGTACCGCTATTCGGTCTGAAGGAGGTACTGTAACTGAGTTTTCTATTCAAAGCAATATTCAGAATAGCGAAAAGGTAAGACAATCCGCCGATTCTCTTCTAGAGCTTACAGCTTACAGGACTGAAGGATACATTACTGCAAAAGTCCCTTCAGATAAGTTAGACGAATTCACCAATAAGATTGCAAAACTAGCTGTTTTTATTGATCAGCAGTCCCTTAAACTGGATGATCAGAGTGTTGCATATCTAGCCAATCAGTTAAAGAACCAAAATAGAGTTGAAGCAGTGGCCCAGCTGAACAAACATGCCAATAAAAAGAGCAACAACGTTGAAACCTCCTTGTCGCTGAAAGATGATTATGTAGATAAGAAGATAGAAAACCTGATTATAGATAGTAAAGTTAAATACAGCAATATCACTTTGAATTTTTATCAGGACAATACGGTTAAGAAGATGACTGTTGAGAATGATAATCTTTCTGATTACCGGCCGGGATTTTTTAAACGATTCTGGTTGAGTATACAGACAGGATGGGTTATATTCACTGAGATTATATTGACGCTGACTAATTTATGGGTTTTGTTTGTGCTTGGAATTATCGGCTATTTTGTATTTAAATATTATAAAAGGAAGCTGCGTCCAGTGGCTTTAAAACCTTAGTATCTATCAACTGAATAATCCGTCATAAACAGGGCGGTGACGGATTATTTTAAACGCTTCTGGTTGTCTTTCGCAAATGCCTCCCAGCCCGAGTAGGCTTTTCCTTTGCCTGTAGTGCTGATTTTTTGAAAAGAATGGCAAACAGCAACAGCGAGCCCGTCGGTAGCATCTAAAAATTCCGGTGTTTCTTTAAAGTTCAGGAGTCGCTGTAACATCGCAGCAACCTGTTCTTTACTGGTATTCCCATTGCCTGTGATTGACTGTTTAATTTTCTTGGGTGCATATTCAGTAATCGGAATATTTCTTGAAAGTGCAGCAGCCATAGCGGTGCCTTGCGCTCTACCCAGTTTTAGCATGACCTGGATATTTTTTCCATAAAATGGAGCTTCAAGTGCCATGGTATCTGGCTTGAATTCATCTAAAAGACTTATCGTTTTTTCAAAGATGCGCTGGAGTTTTAAGAAATGATCATCAAGGTGGTCCATTCTCACAATTCCCATAGTAATCAACTCAATTTTACTCCCTTTCTCTAATATCACACCATAACCCATAATCGAGGTGCCGGGATCTATGCCCATGATTATCCGTTCCTTTTTTTCCACCAACATAAGACAATATTAAGCATATTTGCAGAGAGTAAAAGAAAAAAAAGTTGACATCATCCTATAAAAAAATAGTTTCTTATATACTGAAGACGGCCATTGTTTTATTTGCTTTTTGGTTTGTTTACCATAAACTGACTGCAAATGAAAATCTAAAGGATTTTAGAAATCTGCTAAGAGGAATATCCAGGTCAGAAATTACGCTGGTGCTGGGTGTAGTATGTTCATTGATGCTTGTGAACTGGGGTCTTGAGGCATTAAAATGGAAGAGGCTGGTGGAGCAGGTTGAGAAAATATCGGTATGGAAAGCAATTGAATCTGTTTTTTGTGGGTTGACCTGGGCTGTATTTACCCCTAACAGGATTGGCGAGTACGGAGGAAGGGTGTTTTTCCTGTCACCTAAAAGAAGGATTATCGGAGTAGTTGCAATGGCCGTTGGAAACATTGGTCAGATGGTGCTCACAAATATTTTTGGCGCCATTGCGATATGTGTATTTATTTATCGGTTTGTTAGCCTTGATTACATACTGTTTTATGCACTTGTTTTTCTGGCGCTGGTATTTTGTGCATTTTTTATCGTATTTTATTTTAACATCAGGTGGCTAAACGGAATATTGCTTTCCATACGTTTTACCCGCAAATACAAGAAATTTTATGCCATTCTTGCCAGATACCATAAGCGAGAGTTGCTGAATATTTTGCTTTTTTGTTTGGCGAGGTACGTCGTATTTAGCACGCAATATTTCATTTTGTTTTATTGGCTGATTCCTGATATTCATTATTTAGATATTTTAATGATGGTGAGTATCTTGTTTTTTGTTCAATCAACTTTGCCATCTCTTGATCTTTTTGATGTTGGTGTAAGAAGTCTTACGGCATCTTATTTTTTTAGTTTTGTAACCCGTCAGGATGTTGCAGTCATTGCATGCACAGCAAGTATATGGCTGATAAATATTATAATTCCTGCTATATTGGGTTCTTATTTTGTTTTTAAACTTAATTTTTTTGGAAGTATACAGCGTAGTTAGTTATTTATCATCTTTCCTTACCATATTGTATGTGGTAGTTGTCATCGCATTCATCAGGGGTTGGCATAAACTAAGTAATTTTAAACCATCTGGAACTCCAGGTAAGACCAATGTTACAGTTATCGTTGCTGCACGAAATGAGGAGAGTGTTATTGAGAAAACAATAAAAGACCTGATTGCGCAAAACTATAATCGAGATTTAACAGAAATTATCTTTATAGATGACCACTCGACGGACAACACTGCTGAAATTATTGAGAGGTATGAAATAGATGGTGTGAAGCTGATCAAACTAAATGAAGATAAGGCACTCAATTCGTACAAAAAGAAGGCGATACAAACCGCAATTGGTCAATCACAAGGGAAGCTGATCATCACTACTGATGCTGATTGTAGAATGGGTGTAAATTGGTTAAGTACAATAGTGAATTTTTATGAGGAGAAAGGGTATAAAATGATCTCTTCGCCAGTTGCTTATTTCGAGGAGAAGAGTTTCTTTGAACGCGCACAGTCGCTGGAGTTTTTATACCTTATCGGACTTGGAGCTTCTACAATTGGAAATAATAAGCCCTCTACCTGCAATGGAGCGAATCTGGCCTATGAAAAGGAGGCCTTTTATGAAGTAGGGGGATTTAAGGGAATTGACGATCTGGCTTCAGGAGATGACGAACTGCTTTTGCATAAGATGGCTGCGCATTATGAGCAAAGAATAGGGTTTTTAAAACATGCGGATGCCGTGGTCTATACGCATGCGAAACCAACGCTTAGTGCATTTATTCAGCAGCGGAAAAGATGGGCTTCAAAAAGCACGAGGTATAAGAATAAATCGATTATTGTCCTGGGCGTTTGTATATGGCTATTTAACCTAAGCATACTTTTAAATATTGGAATCGGTTTGTTTATTGGGTTTTATTTAAAACTTGCCTTATTTCAGTTACTTACTAAAATTATTGTAGAGTTTTTGTTCCTTTTGGATGTAACAAGTTTTGCGAAGAGGAGAAAATTACTGGTTATGCTGCCGGCACTTAATTTATTACATATTTTATATATCGTATACATCGGAATTGCAGGGAACTCGGGTAAATACAATTGGAAGGATAGAATGGTGAAGTAATGTGCGCTAGAATTATTTTATTTAAATTTGTACTGCTATGCTGTTAAACTGCTATCAAAATGAATTATTGGAGGCTGGCTGTGATGAAGCTGGAAGAGGTTGCCTTGCGGGCCCAGTATTTGCTGCCGCTGTAATTCTCCCTTCGGATTTCGTTCCAGGCGAATTGACCGATTCAAAAAAACTCACGCATTTGCAGAGGACAAAATTGAGGTTGATCATCGAAAAAGAGGCTATAGCCTGGGCTGTGGCGGCTGTGGATAATATTGAAATTGATCAGATCAATATTCTGAATGCTTCTTTTTTAGCCATGCACCGGGCTGTTGAGCAGTTGAAGATCACACCTCAGTATTTGAGTATTGATGGTAACCGATTTAAGACGTATCCAAATATACCACATAGTTGTATTGTTAAAGGTGATGGGAAATATTTAAATATCGCGGCAGCATCAATTCTTGCTAAGACACATCGTGATGAATATATGGAGCGTATCTCCGCCGATTATCCTCATTATCAGTGGCATCAAAATAAAGGTTATCCTACGGTGGTCCATAGAATTGCTGCTTTGGAATATGGATTATCGCCATTTCACCGTAAAACTTTCAGTGTTACCCAACCTCAATTAGAGCTGTTTTCCGAAAACGAAGGATAATTAGTATTTTCACATGATTTGAAAATATTAATTCTTACAAATAGAGTCCCTTTCCCCCCGAATAGCGGGTATCCTATAGTAGTTTACAATACTATAAAGGGATTGTTGCGGCTTGATGTGGAAATAACTTTGTTTAGCATTAACACCAACAAACATAGGGTAGATGTAGACGATATTTATGATCCTGTTTTTGATGGTATTAAATTTCATTCTTTCAGTCTGGATACAGAAGTAAATGTTTGGGGGGCTTTTTTTAATATCTTTTCAAATCAATCATACAATGTTTCCCGTTATTTTGATGATGAAGCGGCCAGATTGCTGGAAGAGATTTTAAGGGAAACAGAGTTTGATGTCATTCAGTTTGAAGGCTTATTTGTGGTTCCTTATTTGGATATTGTTAAGGCAAATAGTAAGGCAAAAATAATATACAGAGCTCATAATATTGAGTTTGAAGTATGGGAACGGATTGCTATGACAGAGAGTTTTACGCCAAGAAGAAGATATCTTCAGTTTCTGGCCCGACGCTTAAAAGTCTATGAAACGGAACAGATCAACCGTTTTCATCATATTTTTGCCATCAGTGAGCAGGACAGGCAAAGCATCCTGCGTTTCGGCTGTCAGGCGGCTATTGAAGTCTTTCCTGTTGCCCTGGACTTTGAGAAATACGTTACTGATCCAAATAAGACAAGCTTTCCGACGCTGTTCCACCTTGGGGCTATGGACTGGCGACCTAATAAGGAAGGACTGGAGTGGTTCCTCGATGAAATATGGCCCGATATTGAAAAATTGAGCAGTGAACTGCGTTTCTATATTGCAGGTAAAAATATGCAGCGGCAGTTTTTTGAGTATGATTCTGAGAACCTCGTTGTAGAAGGTGAAGTTTTTGATGCCGTAGAATTTATCAATTCCAAAGCAATTATGATTGTACCATTACTTTCAGGAAGTGGTATGCGGGTAAAGATCATAGAAGGAATGGCCATGAGAAAATGCATTATTGCTACGAGCATGGCTGCTGAGGGGATCAAATGTGCACATGGTAAGGATATTCTGATTGCGAATACTGCGGACGAATTTTATCGTTCCATATTACAATGCATCACAAATCCGAATAAGTGGAGAGAAATTGGTGAAAATGCCAGAAAAACAGTGGAAAGAGATCACGATATCTCGACTATTTCTAAAAGAATGCTGAATATCTATCAAAAATTAGTAAGTGCCTAAATTTTACGTACTTTTGCCCACGTTTTTATAGATATATATTATGAAGAATACCGCGTTAACAGACAAACACATCTCTTTAGGTGCCAAAATGGTGCCGTTTGCAGGATATAATATGCCAGTTCAATATGAAGGAATCAATGCTGAACATGCAGTAGTAAGAACAGCTGTAGGTGTTTTTGATGTGAGTCATATGGGTGAGTTTATCCTAAAAGGAGAGCATGCGCTTGATCTGATTCAACGCGTGACCAGTAATGATGCTTCAAAACTTTACGATGGTAAGGTTCAGTATTCATGTCTGCCTAACGAAGATGGTGGTATTGTTGATGACTTACTGGTTTATCGTTTAGACGAAAAAACCTATATGCTGGTTGTGAATGCTTCGAATATAGAAAAGGACTGGAACTGGATACAGAAGTACAATGATAAAGGAGTAGAGATGCACAATATCTCTGACAAAACTTCATTGTTGGCTATTCAAGGACCTAAAGCTGCAGAAGCTTTACAGAGCCTAACCGAAGTAGACCTGGCTTCTATGGAATACTATAACTTCGTAAAAGGCACATTTGCCGGTATTGAAAATGTAATCATTTCGGCAACCGGTTATACAGGAGCTGGTGGGTTTGAAATTTATTTTGACAATGAGCATGCAGATCAGATCTGGAATGCAATTTTTGAAGCTGGAGCGCCTTTTAATATTAAGCCAATAGGTTTAGGTGCGCGTGATACGTTACGTCTGGAAATGGGCTTCTGTTTATATGGTAATGATATCGATGACACGACTTCTCCAATTGAAGCTGGGTTAGGATGGATTACCAAATTCACGAAGAAATTTACCAATTCTGAGGCTTTATTAGCACAAAAAGAAGCCGGAATAAAAAGTAAACTTGTTGGCTTTGAAATGATCGACAGGGGTATCCCTCGTCATGATTATGAAATCGTTGATGCAGAGGGGAGTGTAATTGGTAAAGTGACTTCCGGAACTCAATCTCCATCATTGCAAAAAGCGATTGGTATGGGCTATGTAGCCAAAGGAATGGATAAAGAAGGTACAGAGATCTATATCAATATCCGTAATACCAGGATCAAGGCTAAAATTGTAAAGTTTCCTTTCTATAAATAAGTATTAATTGAGAAGTATAGACGTTTGCCTAACCCCTGCACTACTAAACCTCTACGATATAGAAGATAGCATTGTAGTTGTTATTGATATACTCAGAGCAACTTCATCTATTGTCTATGGCATAGACAATGGCGCTACCGCAATTATACCTGTAGCGCAGGTAGAAGATTGTCTTAGTTATGCAGGTAATGGATATTTGCTGGCAGCAGAAAGAAATGGAGAAGTTGTAGAAGGTTACGACTTTGGCAACTCACCATTCTCCTATACAACAGAAAAGGTTGGAGGAAAGACGATTGTACTGACTACAACCAATGGTACTAAAGCCCTTCAAATGGCAAGAGAAAGAGCACATCAGGTAGTGATGGGCTCTTTTTTAAATTTAGGAGCTTTATGTGATTGGTTAAGAGCTCAGGATAAAAACGTGTTATTGCTTTGCGCGGGCTGGAAGGATAAATTCAATCTGGAGGACACCTTATTTGCAGGAGCTGTAGTGGCAGAACTACGCAAGGACTTTACACACATTGATGATTCATCGGTAGCTGCGGAGGATCTATATGAGTGTGCTAAAGGCGATTTAAGAAAGTACTTGCATAAGTCTTCACATAGCCACCGGCTTGCACAGCTCAATATTGAAGAAGATGTGAAGTTCTGCTTACAATTAAACATTTGCCAGGCCATTCCGGTGCTCGTTGGTGATGCGCTTGTTGCTTTAAAAGACTAGTCTATTTTTTTTCCATTTTCGCTGATCAGGGTTTTTAAAAGCTCATTATTTTTAATGGCCTTAAGCGTTTCCTCATAAGCCAGCCAGTAGATGGTTTCTGCTTTTTTTGTATCGAAAGTATTGATCTCACCCATGCCTTTTGGCTCAATCAATACGTTGCAGAATGCTGCTTTCTGCTCCATGTCGTTATTGATAGACATTACACCTGCCCGCGACATAAGACTGGTGATTCCGGTAATTTTGTCTACCGCTCTTAGATGGTTGCAAGAGGATCCAATAATGAAATCGCAGTTATTGAGTAGCGGTTCTATCGGGAAGTTGTTTAAAACACCACCATCTACATACATTTGACTGTCTATCATTATTGGTTTAAAGATGCCGGGGATACAGCTTGACGCCTGTATGGTCTTAATCAATGGGCCCTTATTGAAGTATACGATTTTTCCTTCGCTGAAGTTGGTCGCTGCAATTGTTAATGGGATTTTTAGACTTTCAATCTTATCATCGGGAAAATATTCTTTAAACAGATTAACGGTATTTTCCAGGTTCATGAGTCCCAGAGAACCTACTGCCGGTCTGATAAACTTTAATAATCGGATTTTAAGAAAAATATTGAGGGCTTCTTCCGGGTCTACGCCGGCCGCAAACAGGGCGCCTGCTATTGATCCTGCACTGGTCCCTGTGATGTGACTAAATTTGATTCCTGCATTACTGAATGCTTTTAAAACACCTAAATGTGCAATACCTCTGATTCCTCCTCCTGATAATACTATTCCAACTTTGGTCATGCGCCTATTTTTTAGGTTTATACTTTGAAGCATTTAATATTTTTTGTGCGTCGGTTTCCATCATGAGTTGCTGAAGGCTAATCTCCTGATTATTCTTCATGTACTTCTTCACAATTTGCCAACCCATCCATACACCCAATTTTGGTGCCGATTCATTTTTCTCACCCAGACCCGGGGTAAATGGCCCTTCGCTTAAGAATACCTGCATTTTCTGATAGTCGGTCTCAAAGAGCAGGTTATTCTCCAGATAATAGGCCCATATATCTGCCTCAAATCCTTTGCACCATTCTATTTGTGATTTGGTATATCCGATCTTCACAGAATCAGGAACTTCATCTGCGAGTACCTGATCCATGAAATACAGAATCTTACCATTATGGATCATCTTAGCGAGTAATGTCCGATCCTCATCGTGCTCTTTAAAAAGCTCTTCACGGGCGTAGGTTTCCGTGACTCTCGGCACGATATATTCCGGAGCGAATCGTCTGGATAAATAAGCGGGTACACTTTGTACTATAGCTTTATAGAATTTGCTGTCCTTGCCGAGAAACATGTCCAGACCAATGCCCATATAGTTGTCTCCTATGGGTGTCTGAACCGCAAATCCGGAGATAAACGAAATGAATTGAGGTGCCTGAACTTTTGGGTAATAATATTTAATGTATTTGAAAGCCTGTGTAAGCTCATTGTTTATTGGCGTGATGTCTTTAAAAACACTATCGGATTCCTTGCTTAAATCAGTATAGGCCTGGTCGTTGTAAAGTGTACTCAAAATTTCCCTGCTTGAATATTCGCCATTGCCGACCATCCGATTGGTGAAGTCATTGTAAAACCAGCCGTATTTCTTCTTCAGAAATTCATCCGTCTCTGCTATCTCTTTTGATTTACCGGCATATAAATCCTGATCGAAACGACTAATCTTTACATCTAAATGTATTGCGCTAACGTCGGGTTTATTACTTTGCCTGCAGGACAGCAATGAAAAAAAAGCAAGTACAAAAAGAAAAAATAGATAGCTTTGGCGGAAATTTACGTTGTACTTCATTGTAAACAAATATATAACTAAGTTTTTTCAAGCATCATACTATAAAAAAATATTCATATGAAAAGAACACTAATCGGACTGCTACTAATATTTATAACAGGTAATCTCTTTGCGCAGGAATCTGTGCTTTCTCAATACGGTTTCAGGTTAGGTTTGACCGCGCACCCCACAATCGGTTGGGTGAAACCTCAAATCGGGAAAAGCAATGGTGTATCTTTGGGGTTTGCGTATGGTTTGCTGGGTGATTTTAATTTTGCTGAAAACTATAGTTTTGCTACAGGTCTTACTATAAATACAATTAATGGAAAAACCACAGAAGTGAGAACATCACCTACGTTAGGCATGGGTACACCCAGCCAGTTTGCTTATGAGCTTAAATATCAATTGCAATACATAGAAGTGCCCCTTACCGTGAAGCTTAAAACCACAAAGATTGGTGATGTTCGCTGGTATGGGCAGTTTGGTCTATCAAATGACTTTAAAATAGGGGCAAAACAAGATGCTGACACCGAAGGTAAAATGGAATACAGAGATAAGGATGTTTCTAAATCTATAAAATTCTACAGGGCCGGACTGATCATAGGTGCTGGCGGAGAATTTGATATATCTGGTAATACCAGTTTATTTGGGGGATTAACATATAATAATGGCTTTACCGATATCACCGACGATAAGGATAACAATGTACGCAACCATTATGTCGGTGTTAATTTTGGCGTTTTCTTTTAATTGAATATATAAAGCTTTAATAACCTCTTTTGAAATATGAAAATTGCACTGGCCCAGCTCAATTACCATATAGGTAACTTTGAATACAACACGAAAAAAATAACCGACAACATTTTAAAGGCTAAAGCTGAAGGTGCAGATCTTGTTGTTTTTGCAGAGCTGGCAGTGTGTGGATATCCGCCACGAGATTTTCTTGAATTTGAAGAGTTTATCGATTTGTGTGAAAAGTCTGCACAAGAAATTGCAGTGCATTGTAAAGGAATAGCGTGTATTATCGGGTTGCCTGTAAGGAATGAGGTGCTGGCAGGTAAGGATTTGTACAATGCTGCTTACTTTATTGAAGAAGGTAGTGTAAAGTCTGTCGTAAAAAAGGCATTGCTTCCTACTTATGACGTCTTTGATGAGTACCGCTATTTTGAACCAGCCAATCAGTTTAAATGCATCACCTTTATGGGGCGTAAAATTGCGCTGACCATTTGTGAGGATCTGTGGAATATCAATAACAATCCATTGTATGTGTCCAATCCTATGGACGAGCTGATCAAGCAGAGCCCTGATATCATGATAAATATCGCAGCTTCTCCGTTTTCATATTGCCATGATGACGAAAGGGTTATTGTATTGGCCGATAATGCTAAAAAATATAACCTGCCTTTGTTGTATGTAAACCAGGTCGGCGCACAAACTGAGATTATCTTTGATGGAGGTTCACTTGCATTTGATAAGTATGGAAATTTGTTAGATGAAATGGCTTATTTCAAGGAAGAGCTTAAGATTTATGAGATAGAAGGTGATACCGTAATTGGCTACGGCAATAAATCCCATCAGGCATTACCTGATATAGAGCAAATTTATCAGGCACTTGTTTTAGGGATTAGGGATTACTTTGAAAAATCAGGCTTTAAAAAGGCTGTACTTGGTCTTTCAGGTGGGATCGATTCCGCAGTGGTATGTGCGTTGGCCTGCCGTGCCTTAGGCCCTGAGAATGTAATGGCAGTATTGATGCCGTCAAAGTATTCTTCAGATCATTCTATTAAAGATGCCCTTGATCTGGTAGAAAGTTTTGGCTGCAAACATGAGATCATTGCCATAAAGGAGGCTGCTGATGCCTTTGACAGCATGATGGCTCCTGCTTTTAATGGCCAGCCGTTTAACCTGACTGAAGAAAATATTCAGGCCAGGTGCCGTGGAATAGTTGTAATGGCCATGTCTAATAAATTTGGTTATATATTATTGAATACATCTAATAAAAGTGAGTGTGCAGTAGGGTATGGTACATTGTATGGCGACATGTGCGGTGCTATTGGTGTTATTGGAGATGTTTACAAAACCCAGGTTTACCAATTGGCACATTACATCAATAAAGATGGTATTGTGATTCCTGAAAACTCCATAGTAAAACCACCCTCTGCCGAGTTAAGGCCGGGACAGAAGGATTCTGATTCACTACCAGACTACGACACGCTGGATAAAATTTTGTATCAATACATAGAGTTAAAGCAAAGCTCTTCCGCTATTATTGCACAGGGATATGATCAAGCATTGGTTAGGCGGATCATTAAAATGGTAAATACCGCCGAATTTAAACGTTACCAGACACCGCCGATATTAAGGGTATCCCCTAAAGCATTCGGTATGGGCAGAAGGATGCCTATTGTTGGAAAGTACCTTTCTTAGGATTAATTTTGCTAGTCCATTTTTTATAAGCGATAAACAGCGCTAACAGCACACCGGTCATACAAAACAGATATGCTATCAGATCCCCATTTTTTACATAAAATGTCAGTTCATCATTCAAATTGATGTCTGCTTTTATTGCTGTGCGTTCCCACCATTTGGTTTTTTTTATTACATCCCCTTTCTGATTGATGAAACAGGATATTCCGGTATTAGCGGATCTTACTACATAACGGCGTGTTTCTATAGCCCTTAACTTTGCGTATAACAGGTGCTGGTCTTTTCCTGAGGTATTGCCCCACCAGCCGTCATTGGTGACTACTGCGATGAACTGAGCGCCATCCTTGACAGCCCTGCCGACCCAGTCGCCCCAGATAGATTCATAACAGATTACAGGTGCTACTCCAATTCCACTATAAGCATAGAATACCTGGGGTGAATCTTGAGAACCATAACCACCCACAGTGCCTCCAAATCCTTCAAAAACAGGTGCTAAAATAGATAATGCAGCAGGGAAAGGCATTTTCTCTACACCGGGAACGAGTTTAGACTTATGGTAAAACTGAACATTGGCAGAGTTTTCAATTTGAATAGCAGCATTAAAACCGTCTATGTATGTGCTGTTGTCGTACTTGCTCGACGAAAGTGTCTCTTTGCTATTATAAAATTTTTTGCTTTCTATTCCAGAGATCAGACTTCCATTCTTATACTTTGCTAAAAAGCGCTGTGCCATCAAGAAATCAGAATTGCTTCGGATATTATCTTCATCAGCTTCGTTCGGAATGGCGGTTTCCGGCCAGATAAAATATTCGGTATTTGGCTGGGCAATAGAATCCGAAAGGTGTGTAAGAATATTCAGCTGCTCTGCTGTTGAAAGGCCGCCAAATTTTTTGTAAGGATCAATATTAGGCTGTACTGAAACAACATTTACCGGGACTTCTTTCTCTTTGTACCCTGCATATTTTACCAGTGAAATTGCCGTCGGTACAATGATCCATAGAATCCAGAAGAATGCGGGTCTGAATTTTAAGAATCCTTTAGGAGAGGTTTTAAAGGTTTTGTATGCTTCAAATGCAAGGATATTACTTACCAGCATCCACACAGACCCGCCGTACACTCCGGTGTATTCATACCATTGAGCAAGTTGGTGCATGCCTGAGAATCCATTCCCTAAAGTCATCCAGGGAAACGACAGATCCCATGTCTGGTGCAGGTACTCCATCGATATGTAGAAGGAAATGAGGCCAAGATAGGCGACATATTTATTTGTTATGAGCCGGAGTCTGTAGTATAGCCAGAATGAAAAGGTCATCAATAGCGCGCCCAAGCCAAAGGGTATCAGTGACACGAAAAACGATACAACGGCGCCATTTACCGCGTTTATTGCATTGTACACCCAGTATATGGAAGCAGTATTCCATAGTAAAAAGGTTAAGCCAGCTGTCAGGAATATCTTTTTTCCTGTTTTCTCTGTGCTCCTAAGAATGATTTGTTCACAGGCGATTAACAAAGGTAAAAGGCCAATAAACAACAGGGGAGTAGTGTATGGAATTGGAGGCCAGGCCAGCCACATTAAAAATGCACTGGATATGGCCAGCAGGTAAGTTTGTTTTGAGTTCATCAAGCCGGCTATAAACTGTCTAGGATATCTGCCTTTTTTGCCTCATACTCATCCTGGGTGATGAGGTGCTTGTCATACAAGCTCTTTAGTTTTCTAAGCTTCAATGTAGTCTCATCTTCAGGTTCTTCAACAGGCACGGGAGGGGTAAATGAGGCGGCAGGCGGCATAAAAGCCTGAGGTTCTTCTATCGGTTCAGGAGTTGCAACGGTGTTTACCGTAACTGGAGAAGTAGTAGAACGTCTGTCTTCCAGATCAGCCTGTCTTTGTTGTTCTTTAAAGTTTTCCAGTTGTTCATAAGCCGCCTGATATAGTTTACGGGCCTGCACTTTTGGAATGTACTCAGTGATTATATTTTCACCATGAAGAGGTACACAAATGAATTTAGAACCAAATATTTCTTCTTTAAAGGATACCTCTTTGATGCTTTTCCAGGAGATATCTTTAAAATTCATGGTAATGCCAAAATTTCCAGGCTCGCAATAGAATAGACGTTTGTTACTTACAGCGATACAGTCAGGCAGCAAGTTTACAGCTGGTTTTTTTTGCACCGCCATGTAGATCAACTCTTCATTGGCTGTAAGCATATCATTTAGTTTTCCTAAAACTTTCTCAACTGCTTTAGGGTCTTGTTCATCACTTAAAAATCTATCAATTAATATCATGTCGTGTCTTTATAATGTTGTATTATTATTTGTTATTTATCATCTCGTCATCTCGATACTGAACCAAGTTCAGCACAGGCTATAGGAGAGATCTCTTGAAATATCCTTAGCCAACAGGTCTCTCTTTAGCATCTACAAGAGATCCCTCGGGTCCTCGGGATGACGTCTATGGTAAAATATCATTGTTCGTCTTTATATTTGTTTTTCTTCTTTACCTGTTCCTCTGCTCCGGCAATACAAATTACAAATTCTCCTTTTAATATATTGTTTTCAAAATGTGATTTTATTTCTATTAGTGTACCCCTTACTGTTTCCTCGTAAAGCTTTGTAAGCTCCCTGCTTACAGACGCCTGCCTGCTCTCTCCCATATATTGTATAAACTCTTCGAGGGTTTTCAGTAAACGATGAGGGCTTTCATATAAAATAATTGTCCTTTCTTCTTCAGCCAGCTTCTTCATCTTGGTCTGCCGGCCCTTTTTTACAGGTAAAAAGCCTTCAAATACGAAAGCATCGGAAGGAAGTCCTGAATTTACGAGAGCGGGAACAAAAGCAGTAGCGCCGGGAAGACACTCTACATGCAGTTCATTTTTGATGGTTTCCCTTACCAGGAAAAAACCAGGATCTGATATTGCTGGCGTACCGGCATCAGAAATCAGGGCTACATTTTTGCCCTCTTTTAAAAACCTGATGATTTCTGAGGTTGCCTGATGTTCATTGTGCTGATGATGAGAGTAGGCTTTTTTATCAATGCCAAAATGCTTCAGCATAGGCGCACTTGTTCTGGTATCTTCCGCCAGAATGATATCGGCTTCTTTTAAAATCCTGATCGCCCTGAAGGTCATGTCTTCAAGATTTCCAATCGGTGTAGGTACTAGATATAGTTTACCCATTTGTATTTACGGTTTACGATTTTTGATTTACGATTGATATGCAAAGACTCAGATTTATAGATTGAAAATCGTAATTCACCACTCTAAAATCGTCAATCAAAAAATCTTATCTTTGTGCAAAAAATAAAATAATGCTGCAAGTTAACTATATCCGCGAAAATAGAGAGAAAGTTTTAGAAGGACTAAGTGTACGTCATTTCAAACAGCCCGAACTGGTTGATGAAATTATTAATATTGATGAAGAGCGCAGACAATTTCAAACTTCGTTGGATAATCTTTCAGCCGTTGCTAATGCTGCTGCAAAGCAGATTGGTGAATTGATGCGTAATGGTAAAAAAGAAGAGGCAGAGGTGTTGAAAGCCGAAACCACTGCCAATAAAGAACAGCATAAGGTGTTATCAGATCAGCTTGCAAATGCCGAACTAAAATTGCACAATCTTATTGTACAATTGCCAAACTTGCCACACCATCTGGTGAAGGCAGGTAGTACAGCCGAAGAGAATGAAGTAGTATACGAGCATGGTAAACCAGCAGAACTGCCCTCTAATGCGCAGCCCCACTGGGAACTGACCTCAAAATATGACATCATCGATTTTGAACTGGGTACAAAAATAGCAGGTGCCGGATTCCCTGTTTATAAAGGAAAAGGCGCACGCCTGCAAAGGGCTTTGATCAACTTCTTTTTAGACCACGCAACTGCTATTGGCTATAGGGAAATGCAGGTTCCTCACCTGGTAAATGAAGCCTCAGGGTTTGGTACCGGGCAATTGCCTGATAAGGAAGGACAGATGTATCATGTTGGTGTAGACAATTTGTACCTCATCCCAACTGCAGAGGTACCCGTAACTAATCTGTATCGTGATGTGATCCTGAAAGAAGAAGAGCTTCCGGTAAAAAATACAGGATATACACCTTGTTTCCGCAGAGAAGCAGGTTCATATGGCGCTCATGTTCGTGGGTTAAACAGACTGCATCAGTTTGATAAAGTAGAAATTGTACAGATTGTACACCCGGATAAATCTTATGAAGCACTGGAAGATATGAGTGCCTATGTTCAATCTTTATTACAGAAATTAGGCCTGCATTATCGTGTTTTGAGATTGTGTGGTGGCGATATGGGTTTTACTTCGGCCATGACTTACGACATGGAAGTATGGAGTGCTGCACAACAGCGTTGGCTTGAAGTATCTTCTGTATCTAATTTTGAAACTTACCAGAGTAACAGACTTAAGTTGAGATTTAAGGGAGCCACTGGTAAAACGCAGCTTGCGCATACCTTAAATGGAAGCGCATTAGCTTTGCCGCGTATTGTTGCTGCAATTCTGGAAAACAATCAAACTGAAAAGGGGATTAAAATTCCTGAAGCCTTAGTGAAATATACAGGGTTCGAATATATTGATTAATCTTATCTGGTTAAAAAACACGAATGCTTCAGATCGGTTTATGACACCTTAGACTGTTGTCAGACTTTGCTCAGAGTCTTGTCAGAGTCTCGTTATACCCCAGGGTCAAACAAGTGACTGTTGAGTGCCAGAATATAAGCAAAGCTGAAGTTAACCAGTACAAAACTAAACTACTAAAGAAAACGAGGCTTCCAATTGGAAGCCTCGTTTTCTTTAGGTAGATATTAATAAGTAATAGGGGGCAATATTATAAGATCAGGATCAGCAATAAGATGATGATGATAATCGCTCCAACAGAAAGGTAAACACCACCACCCATTGCACGGGCTTCTTGTTTTAACTCTCTTAATTCTTTACGTAACGCTTTTTTCTCAACTCTTGATAATTCTGATTTATCCATCGCCTTAATTTCCTCTACACGGTCAGTGATTCTCTTCAACTGAATTTTCTGCTCGGCAGTCATCTCAGTTTTAACCTTGTCCTTCTTTTCAGCAGCCGTAACTGTGTTTGCGCTAATTGCCAGTGTGAAAACCAGCACTAATGAGTAAATTATTCTTTTCATACGATTTGAATTTTGTTGATATAGGAATAAATAACAAAAAACCTACCAAAAATCAATTGGTAGGTTTTTTAATTAAAATGCTATTGTTTTTTTAGAGACTGTATACAGTTCAGGTCAGAATTTTATTATCTGATCTCAAAAACTACATTCATTACGTAATTCAATTTGATCTTTTTAAAATCGATCTCTGGTGCAGAAGCGCCAGCCATGTCGGCACTTTCAGCTTTCATCATCATGACGTTCGCGCGGTACATTGGCTGAGGATATGCTTCATTATTGATCTCCTGAATATCTATTGCACTTCCTAGTTTATCACCTAATGCCTCTACAAGATAGCTTGCTTTGGCTTTAGCAGCTTGTAATGCTTTAATTTTAAGCTCCTTTTTTAGCGTTTCGATCTTAGAATAATCGTAGCTCTCTATATTGGTGTAAGCAATGCCTTTCGCATCTACTTCAGCAATGATTGCATTCCATTTGTTCAGGTCAGAAACCTTCAAACGATATTGCTTACTTGCCAGGAAATCAGGATTTTTCTTTTTCTCAGTAGCCCATGAGTAGCTCGACAGGTTATTGATGGTTAAGTTTTCTTTATCCAATCCGGCTTTTTGAATGGCATTGTACAATTGGGTTTCCAATGTAGTGATGTCCACCTTTTTCTTGTTGTTGTTGTCTTTAAAATATTCTTTTAAAGAGATGCTGATGTAGATGATATCCGGAGTGATTTCGGTCTCTGCAGAACCGCTGACACTGATCTTCTTTCTTAAATCTACTTGTTGGGCCAATGCACTTATACTTAATAATGTAGCGAAGGCAAGAGTTAATAACTTTTTCATAATGTAATGTTTTTCATTTGTGTATTTGATATTCAGATGTAATTATCATACCAATTCCACAAGCTTATGATAAATTAATCCTCAACTATCTCATTATTAGGTCCAATTTCTTCTTTTACTTCTTCTTTGAAATATGTCTTCTGGAAGATCAGGATGATGATTACACCCACAGAAATCGCCGCATCTGCAATATTAAATACTGGTCTGAAGAAAATATAGTCTTCTCCTCCCCACATCGGTACCCAGGAAGGGAAATTACCCTGTAAAATCGGAAAATAAAACATGTCCACAACCCGTCCGTGAAACAGGCCAGCGTAACCATAAATTACTCCATACAGTACAGAATCTATGATATTGCCCAATGCACCAGCAAAAATCAACGCAACATTTAATATCAGTCCTCTGTGGTACTTATGCTTAATGAGGTAATGCAATCCGTAGCCAATCCCGCCTACAGCCACAATTCTGAAAAGAGATAAAGCCAGTTTCCCGAACTCTCCTCCAAACTCTAAACCGAAGGCCATTCCATTATTCTCTGTAAAATGGATGATGAACCAATTTCCAATCATTTTAAACTCCTGGCCTAAAAACATATTGGTTTTGATCCAGGTCTTTAATACCTGATCGGCAAGCAATACTAAGAAAATAATTAATAAAGGTTTAGTATAGCCTTTCATTACGACTGCTTCAGTTTAGCTTCCATACTCAAAGTAGCGTGAGGCACCGCACGTAAACGTTCTTTTTGAATCAGTTTACCTGTTTCTCTGCAAATGCCGTAGGTTTTGTTTTCAATACGTACCAATGCTGCTTCTAAGTTTTCAATAAACTTCTTCTGGCGTGCCGCCAATTGGTTTAATTGCTCTTTTTCAAGCGTAGCAGAACCATCTTCAAGCGTTTTATATGTTCCGGAAGTATCTTCAGTTCCGTTAGAATTCGGACTGCTCAACGAGTTTGTTAAATCAAGAAACTCTTCTCTGGCCATACGTAGTTTTTCCTGGATCAATTCTTTAAATTCCTGAAGTTCGCTGTCAGAGTACCTTGTTTTTTCTTTTTCCATAATAATTATTGTTGTGCAATCGAGATTTGTAGTTCAACATCATCGATTACTATTTTGTTTCCATTATCTAAAGTTTCTGTTAACTCAATGTTATCTGCCAAAATTTCGGAGCAAATGTAGGTTTTATTTTGTGCTACAGCACCCGCTATTAAATTATGGTTTTGTAAAGTCACGGTAATCCTATCAGTAACTTCAAAATTCAGTTCTTTTCTTAAATTCTGAATTCTGTTGATCAGTTCCCTCGATAGTCCTTCCTGCTTCAGCTCATCTGTGATGGTTACATCAAGTGCAACTGTTAAATTGCCCATGTTCGTGACCTGCCATCCTGGTATGTCCTCAGCTATGATTTCTACATCGCTCAACTCAATAACATAATTGGTGCCACTAATTTCATATTTCCCTGCTGCTTCAAATTGGCTCAGTTGTTCCTGATTTAAGTTGCTGATGATTTCGGCAATCTGTTTCATGTCTTTCCCTACTTTTGGACCTAAGGCCTTGAAGTTAGGTTTTATCTTTTTTGTGATAAAGCCTGCAGTATCTGTAATGTACTCAATATCCTTGATGTTGGTTTCAGATAATATCAATTCTTTTACAAGGTCCACACGCTCAGCAAATTTGTTGTCCAGAACAGGGATCAGGATTTTTGCAAGCGGCTGACGCACGTTGATACTTGTTTTTTTACGCAGCGACAATACCATTGATGAAATGTCCTGAGCAAGTCTCATGCGCTCGTTCAGCTCGTTGTCAATCAGAGAAGCGTCGGCCGGTTCAAGGATTGTCAAATGCACGGATTCAATCTTATTGGCAGCATCACCGGCAGTAAGATTTTGGAATAACCAGTCTGCAAAGAACGGAGCAATAGGCGACATCAGTTGAGACAAACTAGTTAAACACGCGTAAAGCGTTTCATAAGCAGCCTTTTTATCCGCAGTCATCTCACCTTTCCAGAAACGGCGGCGAGATAAACGGATGTACCAGTTGCTCAGGTGTTCATCCACGAACGACTGGATTGCCCTGGCAGCTTTTGTCGGCTCATATGCCGCATAGCTTTCATCAACCTCCGCTATCAGGTTCTGCAGAAGCGATAAGATCCATCTGTCCAGCTCGCTGCGCTCAGCAACAGGTGTAAGGTTATTGTGGTCTATTTCAAACTTGTCGATGTTCGCATACAAAGCAAAGAATGCGTAAGTATTGTAAAGCGTGCCAAAGAACTTGCGGCGTACTTCTGCGATTCCTTCAATATCGAATTTTAGGTTATCCCATGGATTGGCATTAGAGATCATGTACCAGCGCGTTGCATCCGGCCCATATTCCTCTAGGGTTTTAAAAGGATCTGCTGCATTGCCCAGACGTTTAGACATTTTCTGTCCGTTTTTGTCGAGTACCAGGCCATTGGAAACCACATTTTTATAGGCAACCTTGTCAAAAACGAGTGACCCTATAGCGTGCAAAGTATAGAACCATCCACGCGTCTGGTCTACGCCTTCAGCGATAAAATCAGCTGGGAAGTCTTTGCCTCCGTCTATTTTGTCTTTATTTTCAAAAGGATAATGCCATTGTGCATAAGGCATGGCTCCTGAGTCAAACCAAACATCGATCAGGTCGCTTTCACGTCTCATCGGTTTCCCGGATGGCGAAAGCAATACAATCTCGTCCACTACATTTTTATGCAGGTCTACCAGGTCGTAATTCTCTTCCGACATGTTCCCGATCTCAAATCCTTTGAAAGGATTCTCCTTCATGTGTCCGGCCTCAATTGATTTTTCTATGGCATGGTACAGTTCTTCAACAGAACCAATGATCACTTCTTCTCTTTTGTCATCTGTTCTCCAAATTGGCAGAGGGATTCCCCAGTACCTTGAACGCGAAAGATTCCAGTCATTCGCATTTTTCAGCCAGTTTCCAAAGCGCCCTTCTCCTGTTGATTTTGGTTTCCAGTTGATGGTTTCATTCAGATCAAACATCCTGTCTTTGATGTCGGTCACTTTAATAAACCATGAATCCAGCGGGTAATATAAAAGAGGCTCATCAGTTCTCCAGCTATGCGGATAACTGTGGACATACTTTTCTACTTTAAAAGCTTTATTTTCTTCTTTTAAAATGATGGCTATTTCTACATCTACTGATTTCTCAGGAGCTTCGCCTTCATTGTAATACTCATTTTTTACATATTTTCCGGCAAAAGCACCCATGTGTGAAGTGAATTTTCCCTGGAGGTCTACCAGCGGTACAGCTGTACCGTTTTCATCCAGAACAAGCATAGGAGGAACTTCCGGGCTTGCCTCTTTAGCTACTTTAGCATCATCAGCGCCAAAAGTTGGTGCCGTATGCACGATACCGGTTCCGTCTTCTGTGGTCACAAAATCGCCTGAGATCACACGAAAAGCATTTTCAGAGTTCTGGTATGGTAATGTATATTGTAAAAGTTGTTCGTATTTAATCCCAACCAGCTCAGCGCCTTTAAAAGAAGCTAAGATCTGATAAGGGATCTTTTTATCTCCTGCATTAAAATTCTCAAAATCTTCAGCGGCGGTGCTTTCAAAGAATCCTTTGCTGAACTGTTTGCCTACCAGATTCTTTGCAAGAATCACATTTACAGGCAGGAACGTGTATTGATTAAAAGTTTTTACCAGTACATATTCGATCTTAGGGCCAACGGTTAAAGCCGTGTTCGAGGATAGTGTCCAGGGAGTGGTCGTCCAGGCCATGAAATGAATATCCCCGAAACCCTGTAAGAATGCAGGTAATGTTTCAGCAAGTGCCTTAAACTGAGCTATGATCGTTGTGTCCGACACATCGCGGTATGCGCCAGGCTGATTTACTTCGTGTGAACTTAATCCTGTTCCGGCTTTTGGAGAGTAAGGCTGAATGGTGTAACCCTTGTAAAGCAGGCCTTTATCATAGATCTGTTTCAATAACCACCATACAGACTCCATGTATTTAGATTTGTAGGTGATGTACGGATCGTCCATATCTACCCAATATCCCATTTTTTCAGTCAGGTCGTTCCACACATCGGTGTAGCGCATAACCGTTCTTTTGCAGGCCTCGTTGTATTCTTCTATGGAAATGGTTTTGCCTATATCTTCCTTCGTGATACCTAATTCTTTTTCAGTTCCCAGCTCTACTGGAAGGCCATGGGTATCCCAGCCAGCTTTGCGTTTTACCTGAAAGCCTTTAATTGTTTTATAGCGGCAAAAAATATCTTTAATAGCGCGGGCCATTACGTGGTGAATACCAGGCATCCCGTTTGCTGAAGGCGGACCTTCGAAAAAAGTAAATGGGTTCGATTCTGAGCGGGTAGAAACACTTTTTTCAAAGATGTTTTCTGCTTTCCAAAACTCTAGTATTTCTTTCCCTATTTTCGCTAGTTCTAACTGTTTAAATTCCCTATACATCAATCAAGTATCTCAAAAAAATTAAGGTTGCAAAGTTAAGATATTAGATTGAGAAATTGAAACCAAACTTCATGTGAATTAATCAGGCGATAGCAGATGGAATTGATACTTGAAGCCAATTACCACATAAATTTTACAAGCTTATCAAACGGTTGCGTAATAATAGGTTATACAGTTCTTTTGTAGCATTCGTAACTTCAATACTTAAACCAAAAACCACACAAAATGCTGACCAACAGAAATACTAAAATTTCCATGAAGAAGTTATTTGCTTTGGCACTCCTTACTTCCGCAGGTACGCCTTCCCTTTATGCCCAGGATGCAGCCAAAGATCCTGCAACAGTAGTCATTTCTCCTAAACACACCCTGTCCAAAAACGATCTTGAATTTAGAAAAGCCGTTGCGAAATGGAGTGATGATGTGTTGAAAAGCGCTGATTACCAAAATATAAAAGCACATCCTTCATCGGCCTTTTTTCCGGGAAGTGCTAAAGAAGGGTATAAATTCACGAAGCAAACGGTAAGCATTACACATAAAAAAATTGCAGACAGCCTCGTTAGTATCGTAAACACGCTGGGTTATTCAAATCCCTGGAATGATGTGCTGTACAGTACAGGTTTGTATGCCGTCGCCGGACAATATATTGAGATCAACGTACCTAAAAATGTAACCGCCGATGATTTAACAGTGCAGATTGGCTCACAGTCCGACCGCCTAAACTGGTGGGTTGCCGGAAAAGAAGATTGGCGCCGGATGCCTATCATTACCAAAACACAGAAATTAAAGAATGGCGCTAATAAAATAGCTTCACCTTTTGGTGGTTTAGTTTACATCGCCATTTCTCCGAAAAAAGACGGCAGGGTAGTAGAACTTTCTATTTCACGCGCCATTCAGGCACCGCTGTATGTCGCGGGCAAAACCACTAATGAGGAATGGAGCACCCAGTTGAAGAACAACAAAGCGCCATGGGGAGAAATTGCCAGCGACAATGTGATCTTAACTTTGCCCGATTCTGTACTGCAAACTGTAAAAAATCCGGCAGAAGTAATCAAGCTCTGGGACATGATCGTTGAAGGTGAAATGGAGCTTGCTCAAATAAAAATGCCGTTTTACAGAGCGCAGCGTATGGTTGTCGATGAGCATATCGGCGGGGGATACATGCACAGCGGTTATCCGATCATGATCCATCACTCCCCTTCAAGAAAAATGTTGAGTAATGAGATCATGGCCGACCCATCTTTACTGATGCAGCCAAGCGGCGGCGGCGCCAACTGGGGCTTTTTCCATGAAATTGGTCATAACATGCAAAACCTGGACTGGGTATTTGGGGGCACTACAGAAGTGAGTAACAACTTCTTCTCGCTGTATATGTTCGACCGCCTGGTAGGTGGCCGTGACAATGCCCACTCAGCCATCTCAAATGCCAATACACAAAAATCTATGAAAGCCTATTTTGCAGCCGGTCCTGCTTATGAGAAGTGGCAAAAGGATGCTTTCCTGGGTTTAATTATGTTCCGTCAGATGCAGGAAGGTTTCGGATGGGAGAGCTTTAAATCATTCTTTAAGGCATACCAGAAACTTGGCCCTACCATCGGCAGGTTAAACGACCAGCAGAAAAGAGACCTGTGGTTAAAAACCTATTCAAATATTGTACAAAGAAACCTGGCGCCTTTCTGGGAGACATGGGGGATTCCAATCAGTGATGATGTAGAAAAAGAGCTGTCTAAATACGATAAATGGATGCCATTTAACTTTCCACCTCAAAACTAACCAATCAGAATGAACTTAAGTAGAATTGTTTCCGGACTTGCCTTTATCACTTTTGCTTTGCCCGTTTTCGCGCAAAAAAAAGTACAGTAAGGTAGCTCCTGATCGCCAAAAACCAAATGTGATCATGATCTATGTAGATGATCTGGGGTATGGTGACCTATGCTGTTACGGGGTCACAAAAATTAGTACGCCAAATACGGATCAGCTTGCAAAAGACGGACTTCGGTTTACCAACGGTCATTGTACCTCGGCTACCTGTACACCCTCAAGATATGCCCTGATGACCGGAGAATATCCCTGGAGACAAGCCGGCACAAATGCCTGTTTACAAAAAAACAGGTAAGCCAGTACCGATGCCAGATCAATCTTTTTAATTATCAGTATTTTGTCTTTAGCTTCAGTGAGAAAATTACGTCTTCAGAAGAAGAACACTATGGAATGAAACTGAAGGAGTGGTAATGCCAGATGAGGTTTAAGTATTCATAAATAAAGACTCTTAAGTAAAATGCAAAATCTAAATAAATTTAAAAGGCTTACAGGGCTTCTATTTGCCTTAAATCTGTGCTTCAATACTGGATTCGCACAGTCAGTCATCAAAATTGCCTGTGTAGGCAATAGCATCACCTATGGTTCAGGAATCGTCGACAGAGAAAAAAATGCCTATCCTGCGCAACTGCAAGCTATGCTCGGTACAAATTACCAGGTGATGAACTTTGGTGTAAGCGGAACTACGCTACTTAAAAAAGGCAATATCCCTTATTGGAATACGCCTGCGTATAAAAAGGCTTTGGAGAGCAAACCAGATGTGGTGTTTATCAAGTTGGGTACAAATGATAGTAAGCTCGTGAACCGCGCTTTTTATGCTGAATTTGAAAACGACTATAAAGAGCTGATTAATTCTTTTCAGGCCGGAGGTGCTAGTCCAAGAATTGTTTTGTTATTGCCAGTCCCTTCGTTTTTAAAAGACAGTCCCTCAATTTATGATCCGGTCATCAAAAGCCAAATCATACCGAGGGTAAGAAAAGTAGCTTACGATATGGGTGCAGAGGTAATAGATCTGTATTCTTTGTTTACAGATAAAGCTGAATTGTTGCCCGACAAAATCATCCTTCAGCTCAAGGTGCCACAATAATTGCCAGACGACTGTTTGAAGTGCTCAAGCTTGATGAAAAGAAGGCCTATGATTCATTTAAGGCGATAAAGGAAGGTAAAAAACTAAGCTCATTTTATGGATTTGAATGTGCTGATTTTACGTTCAATAACAGGAACTGCAAGGTTGTAAAACCAAGGAAAGCAGTAGCTGGTTTACCCTGGGTGTGGCTGGCAAGGTTCTGGGGACATGAACCTAAGGCCGACATTGCTTTGTCGGAGCGGGGGTTTCATGTGGTTTATTGTAATGTTGCAGAATTGTTCGGTAACGGGAAATCGATTGACATCTGGAATAAATTCTATGCCTACATGCAAAAGCTTGGACTGGCAAAAAAAGTAGCTCTTCCTCCGGATGAGGAATTTATTAGCTTCATTGCGGAGGCAATGGAACTCAACGAAAAAGGCATTAAAGTGGTAGCTCCAAAATCTGAGAGGCCTAAGGTTTTAGAAACGCCTGATTATTTTTTGGCGAAACTGGAGCAAAATCCACAGGCCAAATCAGACTCTTTCCGTAAAGAATATATTGCCTGGATCAACGAGGCTAAAACAGAGGCTACCAGACAGAAAAGAATAGATGAAGCATTGGAGTGGATAGCAGAAGGCAAACTTAGATTCTGGAAGTATATGAAGTAACAAATGCAAAATTTTTAATGGTTTGATTTTTGTAGGTAGCTCTAAATCAGTCAATCTAAAAGCCTCTTGTTATGATTAAGATTTTAAAACTTCAAAAAGCAGTAATCGCCTTTATACTAGGTATTTTGGCTTTGATTGGTTATAAGGTGATGAGTGTAAATAAGATCGAGTCCAGCAATTATTTGCTGTCGTTGGCCGGAATTTTATTCATTACAGGAGCACTGATGTTTCTTTTTCCTATAATTTTTGCGAAGCAGAATAAACAGGGAGAGGTGGAATTGGATCCGGAAAAACAAGAAGAAGAGCTATTAGAAAATGAGAAGAAAGTGGCGACTGAAGAATCGCCACTTTAATATATTTATACTATCCCACCCATGTAAGGATCGGTAATAGAATCATGGCCATTTTCGGCATGACCTGCATACTGCTTGTTAAAAGAAGCATCTCCTTTAATGGTCACCGTCAGATCGTACCATCCGGAATTCTTTTGAAGGTCAATCGACAGGCTCGTTTTACTTCTTGCTTTTAATGCAATTGTGAGCTGTTCAGTGCTTTTGTAGGCATTGTCTGTAATCAAAATCTCGAGGTCTTTATCTCCTTTGTTTTCAAGTGCAATGACCAGATTTCCACTCGGTTTTTTGCTTAAAAATCCCTTTGACTCATATAGACAGTTTACATAAAGAGCAGGATCATTTTTACTGCCGTTAAATTCACGGTAGAAGCCGTTTGGCCCGGTGATGCAGACATTGTATTTTTCATTTGCAAAATCAACGATCTTTAACTGGTCGGCGATTTTGTCGCCAGCACTCACTGCATATGCCCATGTTTTCCCTGCAGCGCCTTTGTAAAGGGCCTTGGTGTATACATTAAATGGCGCACCAGATGGAACGGTGTGTTGTCCGAAATTTCCTTTTCCGGATTCAAAATAAAGTTCAATGCTGCTCTTGTCTGACGATAGACTACCCTCAGCAAAGAGCTGATATGGTAATGGACAGGCCTTGCTCGTGCCTTTTTCCTGTACCGCCATATTTCCTTGCTTGTTGATCTTATCGATCTCCGACTGTGATAATGTATCAGGTTTTAATTGTGCGGGCTTATTTTTGGCGTTCTGAATGTTAACTATGGTTGTTTCTTTCTTCAAAAGGGGAGGAACTACGGCTGGAATATCGGCTGCGGGTCTGAACACTGAAGTAAGGTCTCCGCAAATCGCTCTTCTCCAGCTGCTGATCTGGCTGCTCCTGATTTTCTTCCCTGTTTTTTTGCTTAGGAAATTTTCAAGGAACATCAGGCAGGAAGTATGGTCAAAAACCTGTGAGTTTACATATCCTCCTTTACTCCAGGGAGAGGCCACAAGCATGGGTACACGGTATCCTAAGCCAATAGGACTGCCTTTTTTATTCTCGTAATCTGAGGCTACATCAATGTTTTTAGAAACCTTGCCTGCTTCCGAATCATTCGGTTTAGGTACTACATAAGGAGGGATATGGTCAAAATAGCCATCGTTCTCATCGTAAGTAAGTACAAAAATTGTTTTCTTCCATACTTCGGGGTTCTTAGTAAGGATTTCTATGGCTTCTGATACATACCAGGTTCCGTAGAGTGGCGAACTGGTGTGGTCAGAAAATCTTTGAGGTGCAACCAGCCAGGATACGGTTGGTAATTTTCCGTTGTCTACATCCGATCTGAATTGGTGGAATATATCGTTTTTAGGGATATTTAAAGTCTGCTCTTTACCCTGATCATCAGTAAACGTAAATGGTGCCAGTTCGAGATAATTGAACGGAGCGTTGATGTTACTTGCGAAAGCTTTATCGATAAGGTTTTTCTCCCTTTGTGATAGTTTGTTGTATTTTTCTGTTACTTGAGCTGCGGTGAACTTGGTTTTTCCGGTGATATCGCCATTCTTACGGAAATAGGCAGAGAGTTTTACATTGTATCGTTTTACATACTCAATGGCATTGTCTCCGTAATTACCCAACCAGTCATCCACCGTATCTCCGGGAAGATCTGCCGACCATATTTCATTTTGGTAGATTTTCCAGTCGATGCCATTGTCTTCCAGTATCTCCGGAAAAGTTTCCCAGTCTACATAGGTATCTCCTCTCGATTCCGCCTGTGAGTTACTAACGGCGGCTACTGAAGTGCCATTGAGTTCCGGTCTGATGTTACCTGTCCAGAAGAACAAACGGTTTGGTGTAGTTCCCGTTAAAGAAGAACAGAAATTATGGTCGCAGATGGTAAAGGTATCAGCCATCGCGTAATAAAACGGAACGTCAGTCCTGTCGTAATAACCAAGGCACATCAATGACTTAACAGGTACCCATTTGTCATATTTTCCGTTGTTGCGGGCGGCTACCTGGTCAGACCAGGAATGTGGAAGGCCGCCCTGCCAGGTGATTTTGGTTTTGTTGATGTCTACATGGAATGGGGCATAAGTTTTTCCTGCGTTATCTTTCTGTAGCCATACTTTGTTTTGGTCCGGCAGGGTAAAAGCACGCGGGTCGTTGAATCCTCTTACGCCTTTTAGCTTCCCGAACATGTGGTCAAATGAACGGTTTTCCTGCATCAGAAAAACTACATGCTCTGCATCATAGAATGTAGATCCCGGGTCTGCACTGATGGCCATTGCCTTTTGAATAGACATGGGGATCACATTTGGGAGCGTAGCTGCACCTGATAACAGGGCTGCTTTTTTAAGAAATTCTCTTCTCGAGTCCATATTGGTTTATTGGTGTGTAAACCAAACTTAGGCAAAATTGAAGGAAATATAAAGGGATAATTTTAACTATTCAAAGCTTTCCATATGACATCAAATACCTGATTGGCTGCTATGTTTTTAGTGTTTAATCCCGTATCTGTGATCAGTAACGGGTGAAATTCATCTGGAGTGTCAATATTGCCGTGTGAACCTTTGATTAAGGTTGCATCCAAAGGAATTACATCCATAATATACCTGAACCCTGCCTTTTTTCTGAGTAGCTTATAGGCTGCACGTGGTTTGGACGACATGAACATCTCAACAGGATCATAACCTGGCTTCTTGTGAATGTCTACACACCTTGCATAATCCGGTGCTTTTGCAGCATCCAGCCAGAAATAATAGGTAAACCAGTATTCCGGAGCGGCAGATATTACGAAATCACCTGCTCTTTCGTGGTCGATATGGTGTTTTTTCTTTCCTTCTTCGTCGAGGATAAGCGCAATGCCCCGGGTATTTTCAAGAATGTTTTTTACCTGACCAGTTACCGAAGGATCGTTGATGTAAATGTGGGCAATCTGATGATCAGCCACGACAAATGCTTTTGAAGCACCTGCATCCAGCAATTCCAGTCCCCGCTCTACGCGGATTTGGAGCAATCCTTTTTCCCGGAAGATACGGTTCAGGTGTATGGGCTTGCTGACCGGGGCAATCCCATATTCAGAAAGGATGATGATGTTGGCATCTTTCTTTTCATAGAATTTGACGAGATCTTTTACAACTTCATCAATTTCTCCAAGCTCTTTGCTGATCTTGGAGAAGTCATTTCCGAATTTTTGCAGGCAATAATCCAGGTGAGGGAGGTAAACTAACGTTAGAGTTGGGTTGTGCAGCTCATCTGTGGCCATGGTTGCGTCAGCAATCCAGCGCGTAGATTTAATATTGGCGCCAGGTCCCCAGAACTGAAACAGCGGAAATTCGCCCAGTTTTTCCTTTAGTGTGTCGCGTAATTCGGCGGGATGCGAATAGAAATCAGGCATTTTCCTACCATCGGCGAGGTAATTTGGACGTGGGGTAGCGGAATAATCTGCATTGGAGTACATGTTGTACCACCAGAACATATTGGAACAGGTGAAAGCCGGGTCTGCCTTTTTTGCCTTATCCCAGATTTTCTCTGCCTGTACCAGTTTATTGGATTGTTTCCAGAATTTGATCTCAGCATCGGTGTGGTCATACCATCCGTTGCCAACGATGCCATGTTCAGACGGCCATTTTCCGGTTAAGTACGTAGATTGAACGGCTGTAGTTACCGCAGGCAGCATAGGGGTTATTTTGCCCAGGTTTTTGTCTTTGATGTATTGTTCAAGAAATGGGGTGTGCTTGCCAATCAGGTTGGCCGATAAGCCCACAACGTCTATGACTACAGTCTTCTTCATCTTAACTTGGTTTTATGCTAATGTATCTATCACCCAATTGAGCTCATTGCTGATGGACTGGGCTATCGGTAATTTCAAATGTTCAGGTAAAACTTCCCATGTATAGGTCTCCACTTCAAGGTGATTGGTAAAAGGTCTGGCTTTTTGAAGCTCAAGAACCTTACTGATGTCGCTTTGTGTGGATTGCAAAAGACCTATGTCATGCACAGAAATGGGAACATGAAAATGCGCCCTCCATTCTTTTGCCGCTTCATTTTCAAAATCATCCAATGCTTCCGGAAGGTCCTGATAACGTTTTACACCGCCGTCATTTTGAAGGGCTACTACCTGGTGAAGGTAGGTCGGCTCGTTGAATGTGGTAAAGCTTTGTTTGATCTGCTGCTTTTCTTCGCCTGATCCATCGAGGCTTGCTTTTAAGGCTGCACTGATCTGGATTTTGCCTACACGGATATTCTTTCGTTCCAATTCTGCTAATACCGCCCCGTGGTCTTCATAGCCAATGGCAAAATGGCAAACATCATAGCAAAGGCAAAGATGTTGTTTGATGATGGCTTCCGCTTCCTGATCCGTGGTATTGAAGAGGTTTTTAATTTCCGGGATTCCAATAGGTAAGAGGTACTGCTCAAACCAGTCTATAAATTCCCTTCCCGTTTCCAGTATGCCATCCGGTTCAGGTTCTATGTCTAAATGCAGCAACAAGCCTTGCTCGTTGTTGATTGAAGCAAGCACCTTGATGACTTCAATGATATTCAAAGTAGCTTTTTCTGTTGCCTCTTTTAATGCTTCAGGTGCTTTGAACCAATGCCGGTAACTTAAAGGAGAGGTAGATATTCCTCCATCCATTCCTTCTGGTACAAGAGATTTGAGGATATGGAATAACCTGACGGTGTAATCCTTACGGTCGTCTGTAGTCCAGTCAGGGGCATGCACATCTGCCTTGACTATCGTGTGATGGAAATCTCCATATGGGAATCCATTCATGGTAAAAACGTAGGCGTCATTTTCCTGAAGCCATTGTTTAAAAAGCTCAAGTTCAGCAGCATTTTGTAATTGAAGGCTGGCTGTGTTGGATAACCTTAAGCCCAAGCCCAAAGCTGCAGTAGGAGCTACGTTTTGCTTGACTATCGGAAAATTCTGTTTTAAGGCATTAAAGTCTTCATCCCAGTTTTTGCCGGCGTGAATATTCGTGCAATAAGTTAAGTGACCTGTGTTTACCTTCATAATTAGTGCTTGATGGTATTTTGACTAGTGTAATGTTGTGTAAATGCAGTTACGTATGCACTTGCCTTGATGAGCAGTTCATGATCCATTTCATGCACTTCTTTTCCCGTGCCGATATCAGTGAGCAATGTGATGGTTAGTAAGCCGCCCAGATGCTCCTGGAATTCTGATAAGCCCAATAGTATCGGCGACTGCTGATCATTTATCTGTATAATAGGGTCTGAGATATTGAAAGACAAGGCAGCGAGGACATTTAATATCTTCAATAACTTTTCTTCTGTAAGCATGCCTTTTAAGAAGGAGTAGGCACTGTCTAAAGCGATGCCCATGGCCACAGCCTCACCGTGCAATACTTCAAAATTACTGAGTTGTTCTAATTTATGCGCGCTCCAGTGTCCGAAGTCGAGAGGTCTGGCTGACCCTGTTTCAAAAGGATCATCACCACCAATGTGATTTAAATGCAGCTGTGCGCAATGTTTGATCAGGTAATTCATGGTGTCTGTGTCTCGCTGAGCAAGTTGTTGCGTATGTTTTTCAATCCAGTAAAAGAATTCGGGATCTTTGATCAGGGCAACTTTTATGGCTTCAGAGATTCCGGAGCGATAGTCTCTGTCCGTCAGCGTGGTCAGAAATTCATCGTCGTTAAATACAGATGCAGGGGGTGCAAATGTGCCCAGAAAATTCTTTTTGCCCTTATAATTGATGCCATTTTTGACACCTATCCCGGAATCGTTTTGAGACAATACAGTTGTGGGGATCCGGATGTGTTTGATTCCTCGATGGGAAACTGCTGCAGCATAGCCCACCAGATCAAGTACAGCGCCTCCGCCTATGGCAACGATATAAGAGTGACGGTCGATGCCATAGGTATTTACTGCCTCCACAATCTGCTCGAATAAGATAGGGTCATTTTTTGATGCCTCACCTCCCGGTACAATTAATACATGTTCTATCAGCTGCACATCCTGATGCGCAGTAAAGTAGGCTTTGATATCCTTTAAAAGATCGGGATGGGTATCAGCAACTCCCTGGTCTACTACAAAAAATATTTTGCGGACTGACTCCGATGGTCTCCCTTTAAAGAAATCGCTGAAGATAGGATTGCCGGTATCGAAAAGTGAACTGGTGAAAAATATTTTATATTCAAATTTTACACTGAACGATTGTTCTAAATGACTCATAGACTAAAATTGTTGACTAGGTAACAGCAAAAGCCTTACCCAGTAATATTGATACTGGTAATAAAATAACAATGAAAGCAGCAATGTGCCATACGCCAAAGGCACTTGCCCAGGCTGCATTCATCAGGATCAGGGCTATTACTCCTGCTTTTACGGCCTTGCCAATATTGGGGCCAATTGGATTTTTTAAAGCTTTTAGCAGCGGCATAAAAATCATGAAAGCAAATGGCAATACAAATATTAAAGTTGGCAGGAAATTCTGCTTTGTGTAAGCAAAACCAAGAATGCAGGAAATTACCACAGCATATAACACTCCTCCGAAATAGAGCATTTTCTTGCTCCCACCATGAACTTCGCCTCTGCTGATCATGGTAATGGATGCGATATAAATGATCGGAACAAATGCGAGGAACCACCATTGCTGAATAGCAGGTGCTATGATACTTATTCCTAACAGCAGATTTAAACCCCGGCATAAACCCATATTTAAGGGGCCGAATATTGGACTGTGTTTTAGGAATTTGTCGTACACCAAACAGGAGATCATGATGGCGCCGGCCAAGTACTGTGATTCTTTACTATATAGCCCCGCTGTAAAAATTCCTATAAAGAAGAAGACCCCGCCAAAGATTGTGGCTGCTTTTTTCGAGATTAATCCACTTGGTATTGGACGTTCCGGCCGCTCTTTTTCATCGAGCTTTGCATCAAAAACGTCATTCAGGATAATTCCTCCACTATACAGTCCTATTGTGGAAATGCAGAGCAGGAGAACAGGTAATAGGTAGTTTTCTGAAACCTGCACATATTCTGTCGCAGAAAAATAAGCTTCTGGCCCAAAAAAATATCCTGCAATAGCCATTCCTGCCAGTACATCTGCTACTGAGGTTACTACATTGGCTGGCCTCATCAGCCTCAGGTATCCGATTAATTTCTTCACGGCTAGGAAATAATGATCGAGTTTTTGTTTATTCTCGGCTGTTGTCCGCCCCGCAATATGGAATTGCTTTCAAATTTCTGACTTTGGTCGATGTTCTTTACTGTAACGAAATCATGCTCATCAATCTGGCCGCTTTGCGCAAAGGCGGTAATCGCATTGCGGTAAGTAACCAACTCAATATCCTTTAAACTGATGCCTGATTTTTTCATGAGTGCAGCCGTTTTCGGAACTGCCAATGGATCACTAATGCCCCAGTCTGCGGCTGAGTTGATCATGACCCTTTCCGAACCATATTGTTTCACCACCTCGACCATACGTTCATTGCCCATTTTGGTGAAGGGATAAATGGTAAATGCTGCCCAAAAGCCACGGTCTAAAACTTCCTTTACGGTTTCTTCATTGTTGTGGTCAACGATCACCATGTGCGGAGCAAGCCCTTGCTCAATGGCAATATCCATGCTGCGCTGGGTGCCTTTTTTCTTATCTCTGTGAGGAGTGTGAATCTGCACCGGCAATCCCGCCTCAAGAGCCAGATCTAATTGTAAGCGGTAATATTTTTCTTCTGCGGCAGTCTGGTCATCGAATCCAATTTCGCCTATACCTACCACGCCTTCTTTGAAAATGAATTGAGGAAGGATTTCCATCACCTGCTCCGCTAATTTTTCATTGTTAGCTTCACGGGAATTTAATCCTATAGTGCAGTAATGCTTGATTCCGAATTGTGAAGACCTGAATCTTTCCCAGCCGATTAAACTGCTATAATAATCTGTAAAGCTGTCTACCCCTGTACGCGGCTGTCCAAGCCAGAATGCGGGCTCAATGAGCGCTACGATACCTGCATCGGCCATTGCCTGATAATCATCCGTAGTACGTGAGGTCATGTGGACATGCGGATCGAAAAACTTCATTCCGCTAATGTCATTCAGATCAAGGATAGTTTGAATTTTTTCTCCTTCATTTCTTTCCTGAAAATTATCATTACAGCACATAATTCGTTCTTTATATTTTCTCTTTTGTTTGTTCAATAAGTTTGTAAATCTCCGGCAGTATCGTTCTGTGCGCAGCAAGGCGTTCCTGAACGTAATCCTCAAGCGTGTTGGCTAATGCTTTATTTAACCTTTCGTACAACCCAACGATAAGATTAACGTCTTTTTCTGTGAAAAATGCTTTCAATACCAGTTGGTTCCATGCACCCTCAGCTAAAAATGCGGCGGGGTAAGGATTGTGATACATGATGGCTTCCAGTACAGTGCCGATATTACTTCTGATGCCTTCTTCACATCTTGAGACCCATATTTCGGGATAATGAAATAAAGGGAGTGCAGAATAAAGGGCTACCTGCTCATTCATCTCCGATGCGGTAAAAAGGCCATTTATTTTTTTGAAATAAACATCCTGATCATCCGCAGGTACCTGCATGAGGAGCCATACCCGGCAAAGTCTGTCGAGCGTCCAGTCTGTGATCTTAAATCCGTGAAGCAATTGTGCAACGGCTTTATTTTCTTCCGGTTCGATATTTATGTCAGCTTTTGAAGAAAACCTGGGCAGGTGGGCAAATGCCATATTGAGCTGGAAGGATTTTCCCTCACTTTTTACCATTTCAGCCTTAGCCTTGAGCCAGGTCAGCGATTCGGCAGAAAGCTGGCGGCTGATGATTTGAAGGGAAATATGATCCAGGTCTCTTATTGCCTGTTTATCTGTTAAAGACATGTTTTACAAATTGATAGCCACAAAATAATTGATGGCAAGTGCGGCACTGATGATCAGCAAACCGAAAAACTCCCTGGTTTTTTCAATGTATGGTTTAGTCGCCTGCATACTTTCTACAAGACTAGGTCTTCTGTATTTTGAAATCCAATCCCGCACCCCATCTTTTGCGAAGAATAATATACTCGCATAAATAAGGTAGAAAGATATGGCTCCTAAGTAGATATTAGGGTAAAATTGATTAAAAATGGCAAATCCACAACAAATGGCAGCTACCATATAAATAGGCACCCAAAGCCAGGGGTCAATGTCATTTAAGTTCAGATAAGCAAATACAACGAATGCGATGCAAAAAATAGCGTTTAATATGCTAAGTAGAATAATCATGAAAATTTCAATTTGTGTGTGTTGAATTACTAAATACAAATAAACAGATAATTAACTCGATTTAGCAAACCTTCAATGTAAAAATTGAATTATAGAATTCAGTATGAGCAACATTAGAATTGATATCAATTATATTACTTGTGAAAAGAGTTTTTGTAACTGATAAACCGTATTTTCATTCTACAAATGATATTTATGCGTAAAAATTTAGGAATTTTGGTTATGCTGACCGCAATTATTGCTGTTTGTATGAGCTTCAATGTTGGAAAAAAGCAGCCTTTGGTTAAAGATGCTGCTACGAATTATAAGACATACTGTGCGGGTTGCCATGGAGAGAAGATGGATATGTTCGTTGACAGGAACTGGAAGCATGGGAATAAAAAAGAAGATTTATTTAAAGCCATTAAAAGCGGGTATGCCGACGAGGGTATGCCTTCTTTTGGGGAAAGCATGACTGATCAGGAAATTAATGCACTTGCTGATTACATCCTTACTGGAATAAAAAATGTCGGGAAATATACCTCGAACGACAGGCCTAAGTCTGACATTTTTAAAGCCGAGGCAATGACCATCAAACTGGAACTTGTTGCCGAAGGGTTGGATGTTCCTTGGGGTATTGCATTTTTGCCTGGTAATGAAATCCTCGCTACCGATAGGAGCGGGAAATTATACAGAGTAAAGAATAAGTCCCTTCAGGCAATAAGTGGTGCCCCTCAGGTATTGGCCCGTGGACAAGGAGGTTTAATGGATGTAATACTTGATCCGGATTTTGCATCAAGCAATATGATATACCTTTCTTATTCTAAGTTTAAAAATGAGGGTGGCGCTACCTTGGCCACAACCGCGATCATGAAAGCGAAACTTACCGGAAATGCATTAACAGAGCAAAAGGACATTTTTGTAGCGGAACCTTACTCAAGAACCCAACACCATTATGGCTCCAGAATGCAGTTTGGTAAGGATGGTTACCTGTATTTCTCAGTTGGTGAGCGTGGGAACGAAAAAGAGAATCCTCAGCAGATCAAAGGTAATGACCTTGGTAAGGTGCATAGGATAAAAAAGGATGGAAGCATTCCTGCGGATAATCCGTTTGTAAATACCCCGGGAGCAGAAGCCTCTATTTTTTCTTACGGACACAGAAATCCTCAGGGTATGACCATTCATCCGGTAACCGGAAAGATCTGGACTAATGAACACGGCCCGAGGGGTGGGGATGAAATAAATATTGAAGAACCTGGTAAGAACTACGGCTGGCCGATAATTACTTACGGGATCAATTACAATGGAAAACCAATCAGTAACCTTACGGCAAAAGAGGGGATGGTTCAGCCTTTACATTATTGGATACCTTCTATTGGTCCGAGTGGACTTGCGTTTGTGACGGGTAACAGGTATAAAGGCTGGGAAGGTAACTTGCTTTCAGGCTCCCTTCGTTTTCAATTCCTGCAGCGCTCTGTGCTTAAAGGCAATAAGGTAGTGAAAGAAGAGATTTTGTTTAAGAACATTGGCAGGGTGAGAGATGTACGCATGGCTCCTGATGGATATATTTACATCGCTGTAGAATCGCCGGGCAGAGTTTATAAACTGGTGCCACAAAGCTAAGGTGGTTTAATAAAAAGGGGCGTGACTTAAAAAGTCATGCCCCTTTTTATATAGAGTCGATTAGGCCTGAAGTCCCGGGACTTCAACTACTTCGTTTACGTCTGCGTTATAATCAACTTTAGGTACTTCAAAGCCGAATAAGTTAAAGAAGTCTGTTTTGTAGCCTTCTAAATCTCCGATTGCCGGTAAGGTTTCTGTTGTCGCTTCTGCCCAAAGTGCAGTCACTTCATTTTGTACATCTTCCCTCATTTCCCAATCGTCAATTCTGATTCTTCCTTTTTCATCAACAGGAACGCCATTTTTAGCGTACAAATTATCTTTAAATAAGCGGCTGATCTGTTCGATACATCCTTCATGAATTCCTTTTGCTTTCATCACTTTGTAAAGTAATGAGATGTAAAGTGGGATCACGGGAATAGCAGAGCTGGCCTGAGTTACCAATGCTTTATTTACTGAAACATAAGCTTTTCCATTGATGTCTTTCAACTGATCAGTTATATCGAGAGCAGTGGCTTCAAGATGGTCTTTTGCACGACCTATGGTTCCTTTGCGGTATACCGGCTCTGTAAGCGCTGGTCCGATATAGGAATAAGCTACTGTCGTAGCTCCGGGAGCTAGCAAGTTCGCCTCTTTTAGAGCCGTTATCCACATCTCCCAATCTTCACCACCCATTACTGCGACAGTATTAGCAATTTCTTCTTCATTTGCAGGGTCTATTGAAACTGTAGAGACAATGCCTGTATGAAAATCAACTGTTTTATCACTGAAACTGCCTTCAATAGGTTTTAAAACTGAATTAAAAGTTTCACCTGTTGCGGGATGTGTTCTTCTTGGAGATGCGAGACTATAAATAACAAGATCTACTTGTCCAAGGTCTGCCTTGATCAGGTCGATTGTCTTTTGCTTGATCTCATTAGAAAAAGCGTCACCGTTAATACTTTTGGCATATAAACCTGCTTCATTTGCAAAAGTTTCAAATGCTGCAGTGTTATACCATCCCGGAGAAGCTGGCTTGCCCGGTGCAGATGGTTTTTCAAAGTATACTCCTATGGTTGATGCATTTGATCCAAATGCGCTTGTAATTCTTGAAGCTAAGCCAAATCCTGTGGATGCGCCGATTACCAATACCTTTTTGGGGCCATCTGTCAATCCCTGGGATTTTACGTAGTTGATCTGTGTCAGTACATTTTGTGCACATCCTTCAGGGTGTGATGTAAGGCATATAAAACCACGTGTTCTAGGACTAATAATCATAAATTGTTTGTGTTGTAGTTATACGAATAATATGTGAGTCAAAATTCTGACAAAGCTAGAACTTTTATTCAGAACTTAAGCAGAGATGATACAGCGCTCTCCTGAAAGCTCCTGCATACAAAGCTCGTTGTTTATAGGGACATTGATTTGTTCCACTTCTTTGCGGTAGTTTTCTTTAATTTCTTTTCGGGATTTTGCTTCGATAAAGCGTCTGATCTGATCGTTGGTTTCCAGTATCAGGCCAGGTACTTTTACCGTTTTGTTCTGTTCATCTTTCGCAACCATAGTGAAATAGCTGGTATTGGTATGTTTAACCTTGTTGGTCTTTACATTTTCAGAAATCACTCTGATCCCCACAACCAATGAGGTATTTCCTACATAGTTGATGGAAGCCATTAGTGAAACCAGTTCCCCAACCTCTACCGGTTCCAGGAAATTAACAGCATCTATGGACGCTGTAACACAGTAATTGCCGGCATGCTTTGCTGCACATACATAGGCAACTTTGTCCATTAATGATAATAAGATTCCTCCATGTATCTTTCCTCCAAAATTGGAGTAGGAAGGGATCATCAGTTCTGTAATGGTTGTTTGTGAAAAGCTTACTGGTTTATAAGATGCAGTTTCAGGTGTTTGGGTGCTGGTCATTGTAAATAAAATTAGCTGGTATGGTCGTGCTGACCTGCTATAAATCTAATGCAATAGTTTTTCTTATCCAAAGACTAATGGCGGACAAGTAAAGAAGAAGTTTTGTGCAATAAAAAAGCCTCTTAGGTTTCTGAAAGGCTTTTAGTGGGAGATACTGGGTTTCGAACCTTGTCCCTCCCGATGTGAAATCGGGATGTTATGACCTAGCTGAGTTAATCTCCCTTAGGAGCAAGTTTAAGTTTTTTGGCCTGTTATCAAAATTAAAGTGCATGAAATTAACAAATCAGCAACAGTCGATATTAACCATTGGATATATAAGAAAGCATGTCGTACTTTGTAATGGCAAAAATACGATCATGCAAAAATTCTTCAATAGCTTTAAGTATGCGTTTTCAGGGCTGCATTATGCATTTAAAACACAGTTTAACTTCAAGTTCCATACGGTAGCTGTTTTGGTTGCCGGGATTGCGGGCTGGATTTTAAAGCTTTCGACCGCTGAATGGCTTTGGGTCATAGCGGCGATTTCAACTGTACTAATATCAGAACTGCTGAATACCGCGATTGAGGTGCTGGTAGACCTTGTCTCGCCCAGCTATAATGAAAAGGCAAAAATCATTAAAGATGTATCAGCAGGAGCAGTACTCATCGCTGCGGTATTTGCTGTTGCCGTTGCTCTGATGATATTTATTCCCAAACTCGCCTGAGTATGCTGCATAAGACCAGGGGAATAGTACTGAAAACTACTTTATATAGCGAAAGCAGTGTGGTGGTGCAGATTTTTACCGAGAAATTCGGTATCCAGTCTTACATGATCAACGGGGTTAAAAAGCCAAGAGCTAAGATCAGTATGAACATGCTGCAGCCGCTTCATTTGGTAGATATGATTGTCTACCACAAAACAAATAGCAACATACAACGTGTATCTGAACTGAGACCTTCGCCGGTATTCAGTACCATACCTTATGATATCATAAAAAGCACGATGGTTATTTTTTTAAATGAAGTGTTGTATAAAAGCATCAGGCAGCAAACTACAGATGATAACCTTTTTCACTTTATCTTTAATGCAGTCTGCTGGTTAGATGCGCACAAGGCCGCAAACGTAAATTTCCACCTGTCCTTCTTATTGAAGTTGTCCAGATTTCTGGGTTTTGCGCCTAGTACTCAAACCAAAAGCGACCAGAGTTACTTTGATTTGCAGGAGGGGGAATTCAAATCAAATACTCCTGTTCATCCGCATTTTCTGGAAAAAACGGAAGCAATGCTTTTCATTTCCTTATTTGCAACTCCTTTTGAAAAAATTAATGAAATTAAAATTGATAACAACACCAGGCGAATCATTTTAGATAAAATACTGATTTACTATGCCTTACATACGGCTTCGTTTGGTGAAATAAAATCGCATCAGGTTCTTGAAGATGTACTTTCCTAAAATCTTATAAAAGTTTTTGGAGTTTTAATTTAGAGGTGTATATTTGCACTCCCCAATGTAAGGGGACATGACCGACTCAGTCAAATATAACGAGTAGAACCAAGGGGAGATTAGCTCAGCTGGTTCAGAGCACCTGCCTTACAAGCAGGGGGTCACTGGTTCGAACCCAGTATCTCCCACCAAAAAACAGCTTACTCTGCTGTTTTAAATTAAAAGAGTATAACCGAAGGGAGATTAGCTCAGCTGGTTCAGAGCACCTGCCTTACAAGCAGGGGGTCACTGGTTCGAACCCAGTATCTCCCACTAAAGACCACTTCAAAAGAGTGGTCTTTTTCATTATGTACGAAAAAACTGCCCTGCATCCAAGAAACAAGCACCGTTCAAGATATGATTTTCCTGAACTGATGAAAATGCTGCCACAGTTAAGAGATTTTCTAAAAGTGAATGCTTATGGAGACCAATCTGTTGATTTTTCTGATCCTGCTGCGGTTAAGACACTGAATAAAGCACTGCTTAAGTATTTTTATGAGATCTCTAATTGGGACATCCCTGATGGGTATTTATGTCCGCCAATTCCCGGTAGGGCAGATTACATCCATTACATTGCAGATTTATTGGCCCAAAGTAATGCTGGGATTGTTCCCAAAGGGAAATCAATAAAAGGACTTGATATCGGCATGGGTGCAAATTGTGTGTATCCGATCATTGGTCATCAGGAATATGGCTGGAGTTTCCTTGGTTCTGAGGTAGACATGGGTGCGGTTAAAGCGATAAAGGCAATTCTATCAGCAAACCCGCAACTCACAAATGCAGTGACATGCCGTCACCAGACCAATCCTGGTCATATATTTAATGGTATTGTTAAGTCAGGGGAAATTTATGATTTTACGCTATGTAATCCACCATTTCATGCATCGGCAGAAGAGGCACGTGCAGGGACACAGCGTAAACTTCAAAATCTTGGAAAGCAAAAAGGAAAGACTGTTACCTTAAATTTTGGCGGACAAAATAAGGAGCTTTGGTATGAGGGAGGCGAGGTTGGCTTTATCCGTAATATGATTGAGGAAAGCAACAGGATCAAAGATCAATGCTTCTGGTTTACGACGCTTGTTTCCAAGAGCAGCAACCTGCCTTTTATTTTTAATGCGCTTAAAAGAGTTGATCCCTACGAAGTAAAACAAATAGAGATGGCTCAGGGTCAAAAGATCAGCCGGTTTGTTGCCTGGACTTTCTTGTCGACTGAAAAGCAGCGGGAATGGGCGGCAAAAAGATGGAACGTTGAAAAATAAGCAAGGTGCTGGATCATAAGCGCTTGTTTAGTCTAAGAGCAGTGGATCGTCATCGTCAGTCAGGCTCAACTGAATGCTATCTGTTCCGGCAATTCCTTCAATAGACCCGCGAATATGGGCAGCATTTAACATTACTTTTTCCAGTTGTTTTTCCCTTGCTTTCCATAATTTTTCCATGGCATCACGTTCCCGCTGAATGGAAAGTTTCATGCTCATGAAGCCTTCCCTTATCGCTTTCCACTGTTCGGAAAATTCATTGCTCGTTAAATAATCATAAAGCATGTGCATTTTATCTCCGCGATTTTCCTGGGATTTAGATGCACTAAACAATTTCACAATACCGTCACGTAAGATGTAGGAAACGGCTTTTACTTCATCAAATGAGCAGATCCATACCCCGTCTCTTTCTCCAAAGCAATCCATCCCTTTTGGGTAACACTGCGTCACAATTACCGCTACGTCAACGCCCATACTGCGCATGTCCTTTTTCAATTTTTCTATCCATTCCATAGAAAAATCTTTTGTGCGCTTACTCTCATAGATGATTTTACCGCAGTCCTGGCCAAACTGGTTTCTGATGTGGTGGACACAATCTGCCCCCCGCACTCCCTTACCTACTTCTGTGATCAGATCGAAAGGAAAAGCATTGCGGAGTAATTCTTCTAATATGAGCTCCTGAACTTCTCCCTGCAATTGCATAGAGCCTTGTTCGGCTTTTCTTTTCATCTCTTCGGCCAGTTTTTTCTGGTCGTCGAGTTGTTTTTCCAGCTCTTTGACACGGAGTTGATGTTCAGTGTCTTTTATATTATTTTTTTCGGCCTCTTGCTTTCTGATCTGTTCGGTCATTTCAGCACGTTGCTCCTGAAGTTTTCTTTGAAGCTGCAATTCCAGTTCTGCTTCCTTGTCCTTCATAGCCTGCTCTTTTTTCAGAAAGTCCAATTCTTTGGCCCGTGCAAGTCTTAGTTTCTCTTCATTTTCTTTTTGCGCATTGTCCAGCATCTGCAGCTTATTTTCGAAATCTATAGAGATGCTTTTGCGCAGGCTTTCCTCTAATGTACTTTGAAGCTGTTTTTTTTCTTCTGCCAGCTTCTGCTCGTAGGCGAGTGCCTGCTGTTTCTGCTGTTGTTCAAAAGTAGCCTCCTGTTGTTTTTGCTGCACCAGAAACTCCTGTTGTTTCTTTGCGAATTCTTCTTCCTTCTGTTTTGTAAAAGATACCATCTTTTCCCTGAGGTCTTTTTTATATTCCTCGGCCATCACCTCTTCGATAGGGAAGGTATGCGCGCAATTAGGACATTTTATTTCTGTAGACATACTGCAAACTTAAATTAGCTTTGTACAAATAAACTCTCTGCAAACTTCATAGATATGCTCCTAGGCTCCTCGTTTTCTATCTGGATGCTCAATGAGCCGTCGAACGCTATTACTTCGATGACCTTCAAAGTAGTGCCTATGGTAATGTGCAATTTTTCAAGATACTGAAGAAATAGAGTGGAGGTATCTTTTACCGCGGCCACTTTACAAGTTTGTCCTGCTTTCATTTCAGAAAGCAAAGTTTTGGCTGTAGCTGGTATTTCTCCATTAGCTTTAGGAATAGGGTCTCCGTGAGGATCAAATTCCGGAAAACCCAGAAATTCTTCGAGCTTATCTACGAGTTTTGCCGATTGGATATGCTCCAGCTGTTCTGCGACTTCATGTACCTCATCCCAGCTAAAGTCAAGCTTTTCATAAAGGAAGGTTTCCCATAAACGATGCTTTCTTAAGATAGCAATCCCATTTTTCTTACCACTTTCAGTAAGTAAAATTTTGCCATATTTTTTGTAGGTCACTAAATCCTTCTCCTTTAGCTTTTTCAGCATGTCGGTAGCGGTTGCCGGCTTTACCCCCAGGTAAGCAGCCATTTCATTGGTTCCTGCCTCAGGTCTTTCTTCATTTTGAAAGCTTAGTTTCAATAATGCTTTTAGGTAGTTCTCTTCTGTATAAGATAGCATAATACAAAAATAGCTTTTATCTAAAACAAATAGCTAATAATAAATGTCAAATTATATTTGTTAGGTTAGTCTAACTTTCATAGTTTTGTGGTGTTGTTTTTAGAATTAGATAAATGAAAATACTCAAAACTATATTAGCCGTTACCCTCCTGTTTTTATGCATTTCAGTAAATGCGCAGACTTCGTCACTTAAGGGAACAATTGTGTCTGAAGGTATCCCCTTGTCGTCGGTAAGTGTTACGTTACAGAATACTGGTATTGCCGGCAAAACGGATACAGTTGGTAATTATACTTTTGAAAGAATGAAGCCCGGATCTTATAAGGTGCTGGTAACAGCAGTAGGTTTCAGAAGGCTGGTTAAGGCTACCACAATAACTGAAGGTCAAAACCAACTCGATTTTGACCTCAGTAACCTTCAGAATGATTTGGACGAAGTAGTGATTACCGGTACTTTAAAAGAGGTCAAGCGGCTTGAGAGCCCGGTGCCGGTCGAAGTTTATACCGCCGCCTATTTTAAGAAGAACCCTACACCCAATATCTTTGAGGCCCTTCAGAATGTGAATGGCGTGAGACCCCAGTTAAATTGCAATATTTGCAACACCGGAGATATACATATTAATGGTTTGGAAGGCCCATATACCATGATTCTAATTGACGGAATGCCCATAGTAAGTAGTTTATCTACAGTATACGGACTATCTGGAATCCCCAATTCACTGGTGGAACAAATGGAAATTGTTAAGGGGCCGGCATCTTCGTTGTACGGAAGTGAAGCTGTAGGAGGGTTGATTAATATCATTACGAAAAAGCCTCAAAATGCACCATTAATTTCAGCTGATCTTTTCTCTACTACATATGGAGAGTATAATGCCGACTTAGGCCTGAAATTCAACATAGGTAAGAAAGTTACGGCAACTACAGGGATTAACTATTTTAAATATGGAAGTCCCGTGGATCATAATCATGATAATTTTACAGATGTAACTTTACAGGATCGCATTTCGGTATTTCAAAAGTGGAATATAGAACGGAAGAGTAAAAGAGTTTTTACGCTTGGCGCCAGGTATCTGTATGAAGATCGATGGGGGGGTGAGATGCAGTGGAATAAGTCTTATAGGGGAGGAGACCAGGTATACGGAGAAAGCATCTATACCAGCAGATGGGAATTGATTGGAAATTATCAGTTGCCGGTTGAGGAAAAGCTATTTCTTGCGTTTTCTTATAACGATCATAGTCAGGATAGCCGGTATGGCACTACGTCCTATGTAGCTGAGCAGAAGATCGGCTTTACACAAATGACCTGGGACAAAAAACTTGGTAGTCATGATTTATTAGTTGGAGCAGCACTCAGGTATACCTTCTATGATGACAATACGCTTGCGACCGCTGTGCATAATCAGGGTATCGCCCGAAATACCTGGCTTCCAGGAATCTTCGTTCAGGATGAAATTACATTGGCAGACCGGCATAAGTTCCTTGCAGGATTTAGATATGATTACAATTCCGTACATGGCCATATTTTTACTCCAAGATTCGCTTATAAGTGGAGCCTTAATGATAATAACATCCTTCGTTTAAATGCGGGGACAGGATTTAGGGTGGTTAATATTTTTACGGAAGATCATGCGGCGCTTACGGGTGCCCGGACGGTTGAAATCCCTAACGAGCTAAAGCCGGAAAAAACTTATAATGTAAACCTAAATTACCTGAAGAAAATTTACACCGATAACGGAACATTTTTAGGTATTGAAAGCTCTGCCTTTTACACCTATTTTAATAATCGTATTATAGGGGATTTTGATACAGACCCTAATAAAATTATTTATGATAACCTAAATGGTTATGCAGTCAGTAAAGGACTAAGTGCCAACTTCGACCTTACTTTTAAAAATGGTCTGAAAGTCATTGCAGGTGCTACTTATCAGGACGTTGCTACCTACGAAAACGGGAGTAAAATGCAGCAGATACTTACAGAAAAATTCTCGGGCAACTGGGCAATATCTTATAAACTGAAGCCTTTGAAGCTTGCCATCGATTATACCGGCAATATTTATAGTCGTATGAGGCTTCCTCTTTTAAGTAAGTTGGATCCGCGTAAAGAATTTTCGCCCGTATGGAGTATTCAGAATATTCAATTCACCTATTCAGGATTCAATAAATTTGAATTATACGGCGGGATTAAAAACCTGCTAAACTGGACGCCAAATAAGGGGAATCCTTTTATTATCGCCAGAGCTAATGATCCTTTTGATAAGAATGTTCAACTGGATCAAAATGGTCAGGTAATGGTCACAAATAACAATCCTTACGGACTAACATTTGATCCAAGTTATGTTTATGGCCCCAACCAGAGAATCAGGGGATTTTTTGGCGTTAGGTATACCATAAAATAAATTCAATACATTAACTTTATGGCATGATCTATCCATCTACCTATCAGGCAGCACGGCTCATTGCACCAAAAGTTGAGGCAATATTTGCTGCTCACCTTGCTGCTGCCCGTGATAAAGGTGAAGATGATCTGGCCCCCTTGCCTTCTGCACATATAGTAGAAGCTATTATTGATGCCACCTTTTGGGCTAGCTTGAGAAAAGAAGAAGGACATTCACCAAAAATATCACTTGCATTTCTTCCTCCCGAACAAGCCGGTAATCCGCTGCTTTTCAAGCAAAGGTTTCCTTTGAACCCTGGTACATTAACTAAGCTTGCTCCTGGCATAGAACGTGCAGGAATACATTTGGGGATATGGGAAGAAGATGGCGGACTCTACATCTGGGGAACTACTGTAAGTATCCCTAATTTTTGTTTTGTACTGGATGTATCTGAGCCTGCGCTTCTGGTGATTAAACACCGGAGAATTTATGGCTTTGGAAAATTTACAAACATAGCGGTTCTTAAAGGTGACCAGGTGAAAATGGTTGACGGACACAGTACTAACTTGCCTGACTGTCCACCTATACTTTTGTCCCTACTGGATCTCACAGCATTGTCCTATTGGAATGATTCTGTCAATGTGCTCATTCAAATAGCTGTGTCTATGAGGGCGCATGGAAGAGGCGGGACGCTGCTTGTCGTTCCTAATGAGACTAGTAATTGGTTACAGTCCATTATAAAGCCAATCCAGTATTCTATACAGCCCTCTTTCACAGGGTTGTCTAAATTATTACAGCAGGACAGGAAAGAAGCAAGCCAGATCTTCTGGCAAACTGCATTGAAAAGAGAAGTTGAGCATTTGGCAGGGTTAACTGCGGTTGATGGAGCTACTATAATCAGTAGTCAATACGAATTGCTTGCTTTTGGCGCAAAAATAGGAAGAGCGAAGGGTAAGGATAACATTGATGAACTTTCATTTTCAGAACCTATTGAAGGAGGCGAAGCGATAGTGATGCATCCTGCGAAAGTAGGAGGAACAAGACACCTGTCTGCCGCCCAGTTCATTCATGATCAGCGCGACGCCACCGCATTGGTTGCCTCGCAGGATGGTCATTTTACCATTTATACTTGGTCTGCGCTACAAGAAAGGGTGCAAGCACATAGAATCGATACTCTCCTGCTCTAAGGCTAAGAAAATACGATTGCACCTATAATCACGCTTAAAAAAATTACAACCATTACTACTCTGTCCGCATTGATCCATTGTGTCCTGGTAACCTCTTTTTGCTTTACCTCTTCTTTTTGCCTTGCAAACGCCTGGAGGACTGTAAGTGATTTGATTAACATAGGTAGATGTATTTTGTAGGTGCAATTAGATTAATACAAACAATAAGCCAAATGGAAGCCGAAATGTTAAAATGTGAATAACTTTCACTTTCTGTTGATTTCTCTTCACACAGCTGTATACATTTTGATCCAATTCAATCAAAGTAATTTGATTTTAACCGGTCATGTATGTTTTTACAGACAGCGGTTTAAAATTATTGTATTGATATTCAGGCCAATATGTATGTTTTTTGTTTTTATATAGTACTATGTATTGCATATTACTATATAAAACATATAACTTTGTATTATGATAGCAGAAAATACGCAAACCCAAATGCGGAAGGGCATACTAGAATATTGTGTGCTTCTGATTATATCAAGAGGTGAGATATATGCCTCAGATATTATCTCCGAACTTAAATCGGCCAGGTTACTTGTCGTGGAGGGGACATTATACCCTCTGTTAACCCGCTTAAAGAATAATGGATTACTGAGTTACAATTGGGTAGAATCTACTTCTGGCCCTCCCAGGAAGTATTATATACTCACTCTAGAGGGCAAATCCATATTAACTCAGCTTGATACAACCTGGCAGGAACTTTCCTATGCGATCAATACCTCAAAGAAAGTAGCCGACAATACTAACCCAAAAAATTCATAATCAAATGAAAAAGACACTCAACATAAATATTGGCAACTCTATCATTTATATCGAGGAGGATGCCTATGAAATGCTTACAGTTTATTTGAATGAAGTAAAACAGCATTTTGCAAAAAGTGCCGATGATTTTGAAATCGTTACTGACATAGAAAATCGCATTGCTGAAATGTTTGCCGAGAAACTTGAGGAACAGCAAAAACAGGTCGTTAACATTGAGGATGTAAGATATATCATTAGTCAGATGGGATCGGTTAAAGATTTCGAAACTTCTGAAGAAGAAAATCAAGACTCAGTTCATCAGGAACTACCAGCCTTCAATTCTGTAAAAAAATTATACAGGGATACTGACCGAGGTGTAGTAGCGGGTGTTTGTATCGGATTGAGCCACTATTTGAATGTAGATGTCATCTGGATCAGGCTTTTTGCATTCCTCAGCATTTTTTTAGCGGGTTCAGGCTTCATTGCCTATGCGGTGTTGTGGATTATGGTGCCAAGGGCCCAAACAAGAGCTGAGAAAATGGAAATGATGGGAGAGGAAACAAACCTTAAAGGGTTTGCAAACAGCCGGCACCAATTGGTAAGCCAGTCGCGAGGTTTTATCGGAGAATTTTTTCATGTAATCGGCAATTTTATTGAAAGTACAGGAAAGGTTATTTTTAAGATTATTGCTGCAATTATTGTATTTTTTGGTTCAATGTTTCTGCTTTTCATGATTGTTGCCCTTGCTGCTTTTCTAGGCTTCTGGGATTCTGATATGGTACATTATTTCCCAGTTAGTATTGTAAACGAAGAGTATTTGTCAAGTCTGACTTTTGCAGCATTCATCACTTTCAGTGTTCCTGTTTTAGCCTTGGTTTTATTCTCTATAAGGGTGGCTTTTAACGGGAAGCCAATTAACAAAACGCTGTCCTTTGGCTTATTGATCATATGGATTGTCGGTGTAGTAACAGGGATCTTTTATGTTGCCAAAATTTCCTCGGAATTTAAAGAAGGCGCCGAGTTTTCTCAGGTCGCTCCATTACAACCATTTAAGGAATATACCCTCCAAATAGATCGGACACGATTTTTTACCAAAGAAGATAGTCTTCAGTACAATATTGATGCGCAAAATTATAAAGGAAGAGCAATTCTTGAAGATCTTGACAATGAATTTGATAAGCCAAGGAATATCAGGTTGAACATAGAAAAAAGCGAGGATGGAAAGACCACACTTACTCAGAATTTTAAATCCAGGGGTAAAACTTTTGAAGTTGCTTTAAAGAGCGCACAACAAATCCACTACGGTTTTCTCCAGCAGGGTGCGGTACTCAATTTTAGTCCTGTTCTCTGGTTCCCTAAAAATGCCAGTTGGCGTGGGCAGGAAGTTGAACTAACTATAAAAATACCGGTTGGTACCAATGTTAAAATCAGTAAGGAATTTGGACGATACCTAACAGGCTATCGCTATTGGGATTGTGATCACGATCCAAACAGTGGATTTACAGAGTGGGTGATGACGGATGCCGGCTTTAAATGTAAATATGAATACGAGGAAAAAGAACCTGAATAAAAAGAGGGGCATTTAAGCCCCTCTTTTTATTTTTAATCTTTGATTATTTAACCGTATATCGATATACATACCTGGAAACATTTCCATTTTTATCTATACCTTCAATTACCGCACGATAAGCACCATTTCCATCGGCATTATAATATTCCAATGTAAGCGGCCCTGTAGCCGTAGTGGCAACATTAGGATTCCAATAGATGGTAGTACGCAGGTCATTAAAGTTATAAGTGTTGGCAGGATTTACATATTTGGGCAGATAAAATTCTCTTTGCTTGCTGAAGCCTTTGGGTCTTATCTTCAAGATGTTTGCTTCAGGCATCATCTTTTTTAATTCTTCAAGGCTGATTTTTGTTCCTTTGACAGGCTTTTTAGTGTTGATCACCAACACCCCATTGGTATTGTACATCCTGTTTACAGTACCCAGTTCGTCTTTCGGAAATACTTCTACAGATTCTACCTCCGTTGGTTGAACGCTCGTAAGTCCGAAGTAATCTATAGGAGTTCCGTTTAAGAAAATCTGAACAGGCACACGGCTGCCTGCCTGATAGTCCCTACTTACATAAAAATTGTTCTCAAAATAAGTCAATCCCATTGCCATTGTTTGCAGGCAAAGTGCCATTGAATTACAGCCCTTAAATCTTTCTCCTTCAATGAGCGTCCCAGAAATAGAACTCAATCCTGCCAGTGACGAATGGTCGGCATGACTCGGTCTTTTTACCTTTGTCTCAATTTTGACTTCCTTTAGGGTCCGCAGGAAATTATATTGCTTTTTGCTGTTATTAAGGTATGGCGCCAGTGCACTGTCGATATTAACGATTTCGTCAGGAGTGGATACGCCTTTAGTTAGCGGAGCTGCATTTTGGGGATCCATTACGATCATCAGATTAGATCCGTTTGCGCTATATTTTGCATTAATTACAACTTCTGATGAATCAGGAATAGTCAGATTAGGAAAAACAAACTTTCCGCTTGGGCTTGTCAATGTCTCCGCTGCATACCTTGAGCCGGTTACAGTTAGCCTTAATGCTCCCTTTCTTACGGGCATACCCGTACGATCTCTTAAAGTTCCGCTAAGACTCATGTCCTGCTCAGGTAAAATAGAAATTACCGGAAACTTTCCCGCCATAATGTCCTTGTAATTAAAGCGACGAAAACCCTGGGTTAGCATCAATACATCCAGGTCAGCTGTCTTTTTTTCACTTGGTTTGTTAAAATAATAATTGGGTTTTTCGATATATCCTTTTAGCTCGGAGGTTAATAAAAGTGAACTTAAGATGGTGATTTCATTATCTTCATCAACAGGTACTTTTTGAGCATCCGTAACTGAAATGGAATAATCGCCTTCTACAGGTGTCGTTGCAGTTTTTGCGGTGACGGTTAATTTTGCTTTTTGCTTCGGTTTATATGTAGGAAGGTCAGTCTTCAGTGTAACGCTTACATTATTTGCTGAAGGATTAAAAGTGAGTCGTTCACTAATAGGGTCGCCGGTTTCAGAAAACAAGGTTATCTGGGTAATCCCTGTCGGAAATTTATCTCTTGGGATTTTGGTCGTAGTCAGTTGCGTGCTCAATTTGGTTTTAGCTGCATAATAAATAACACCTCCATTCGAACCTATAATAAACAAAGTCTTGTTTTTATTAGCCGAAAAATAAAGATCATTGGCAATCATTTTCAGATTAATCGCTGTGGGGTCAGTATTGCTGATTTGTAAAGTGACGCCTGACGGTAATGCCTTTGGTAAATCAAAGCTCTTTGTAGAGCCGTCCTTAAAAATGATATTTGCTTTGTAGCTTTTAGCTTCATCCGCGGTTAAATAAAATGAACCCATACCCAAATGAGAGGATTCAAAAGTATTGAGAACAGCTCCACTGTTGTCAACAATGGTGCCCTTTAAATCTATTCCTAATCCGGAGGGATTAACTGCCTTAAAACCAATTCTGGAGGCAACACCACTAATGATTTCACCGCCTTCGGGGAAGAACTGCATGTCATGAGTTCCTTGCGGAGGTTTTATCTTAAATGATGAACTTACAACATCATTCTCCGCTATTGCCAATTCGGTAATCAATTCTCCATTTGTGATTGCTTCGCTTTTTTTCGAATCAATTTTTATCCTCAGGAATCCATTCTGGTCAGTTGTCCCTTTCCCCCGGGTAACTACATCATAATTGGAAAGCATCCTCCAGTTGACCGTTTTATTGGTCTGAACCATATTGTCCCTGTTTCTGAACTGAACCACGGCGTCTATTGTCTGGTTTTTATCCGTTTGGCTTGTCTTGAAGCTAAAGTGAGTAGTCAATTGTTTATCTATTGCCTCTCCAATTGGTATGGTCTTGCTAAAATAGTAAGCTTCGCCGAAATTTATCATCCAAAGCGTATACGCTTTGATGTAATAATTGCCTTGTAGATAGGTCCCTTGATTCAAAGGAATATTTCCTGTTGCCATTCCTTTTACAACTGGGATTTTGATGCTTTGTACCAAAGAGTCTTTACTATTCAGCACATCTACATATACAATTTTACTCAGCAGAGAGGGCAGATTTTGCTCCATTGTAAGGTAAGCCTTAAACCAAATTGTATCTGCTACACTGTAATAAGGTTTGTCAAAATGCAAATAAACCTTCTCTATTGGATGTTCTTCCGCCAGTTTTTTGCTCTTATCAAGAATGTTATTAAGAATTACGCTGTCTGGCTGCTGTCCAAAAGCAGAGATCTGAATAGTAATTGAAAGCAATATAAAAGCTATGATGAAGTTTGAAAATCTCATATCGCTAATATATTCATTTATGGATGGAGTCGGTCAATTGTAACGCATCTTTAACATTTTTTTACAAATGTTGCTACATAAAATGATCACGAAATATGACAAACTATTTTATCGGGTTCAGCGTTAATTATTATGCATGCATACAATGTGTGTCGCTAAATATAAATGACTATGAAAAACAAATTAATTCTATCTACAGCTTTATTAGCCGCTGCTTCTTTGACCACCTTAGCGCAAGAAAAAGGCTTCTACATTAAACCTACCGGAAGTTATTTTATGAAAGTGACCCCTGTCGAGTTCCCAGCTATAAATGGACAACTTGCCAGGGATAAGACGACAACCATAACCGGAACCGGCGCCTCGGCTACAACCTCTACTTCTGAGACTGCGTTGACCGGATCATTTGGTCAAGGTTTCCGGGCTGGTTTAGTTGGAGGCTACCAGTTCAATAATGTGATAGGTTTAGAGGTCGGACTGAACTATTTTTCCAGTGAAAAGCAGGATATGCTAAAACAAACAGTTATAAATAATGGGACGACCGCATTGAGTTTACATGCCGTTGGCCAGGTTAAGGCTTTTGATGTTGCGCCGGCATTGGTATTTCGTTTGCCAGGCAGTGGTAAATTTCAACCTTACAGTAAGATTGGTGTGATTGTTCCAGTTGGGGGCTACCTGGAAATAAATACCGCTATTAATGATCAAACTGGTCAGATTTCCGCCTCACAGGGTACAGTTTCTCCTCCGGGAACCAGAACTACATTGGTGCTGTCCAGAGAAGAACGCATCAATCCGAAGGCTACTGTTGGTTTTCAGAGTGCATTAGGATTTGATTATAAAATCGGTAATGTTGTAAGCTTGTTCTCTGAATTGGAATATAGAAACATCTCTGTTGGCGGAAAAGACAAAGAGTTAAGGAAATACGATGGAACAGCGACTGTAGTGGTCAATGCCACAAATACACCGGCAGGATCTAAAACACTTACACTGGCTGATCAGCCGACAGGCGATAAGGAGGTGAACTATCATAAAACAATAACCAGTTCAATGAATGTGAAGGGGCAGGCAAATTATGATGCTTCCAAGCCGTCTGATGATTTAAGGTCGTATATTAATATCGGTGGCCTTGGGCTGAATGTGGGGATTAAGATTGGCATTTAAATAAAAAGGGGGCAATTGCCCCCTTTTTATTTTTTTCTTTTCTTATTACTTCTTAAGGACGTATTTATCCGATAATGCCCCGGTGATTTTCTTACCATCTATATCAAGCTGAGTTAAGGTATTCTCACCTACAAAAAATTTTGAATGGCGGTCCTTAACATCATTTAAAACAATTACAGAGCCAGTTTTGTCCCAGCTAAAACTTCCGTTTTCCTGAAATACTTTGGTGTCTTTTCCAAGGTACTTTGCTTTTATGATATAGGTAGCATCATTATTTAATGTGATTTCAGTTTCTATCCCCTCACAATCTGCACACGGGGTCGTTCCCTTGTAAGAGCCGGCCCAGTCGAGAGAATTTTGAGCATTGTGGTCATCTGCGATTAGCGTCGAGTCCTCCTGAATTGTATCTGATTCAATAGGTGATACTGTATCTATGCTTACTGTGACTGTTTTTGTATCTACATTACAACTCCACAAAGCTACAGATACGAGTGCGAGCGCCAAAATTTGTTTTTTCATCGTTATATTTTTAGGTATCGAATGCCCACACAAATAGTGCCTGATTTTAGTGTTTCAGTTTTGCTTTAAATACCTTTTCCAGTTTTTCCATTTTGGGTAGAATTACCAGACGGCAGTATGGTTGGTTGCCATTGTTGTTGAAATAATCCTGGTGGTAATTATCGGCAACATAAAAAGTCGACGACTTATCAATTTGTGTGACTACAGGTTTGTCAAAAGCTCTGGTATCATTTAACTCTTTTTTGTAGGCTTCTGCAAGTTGCTTTTGCTGATCAGTATTGTAAAAGACCACCGAGCGGTATTGTGTGCCTACATCTGCACCCTGACGGTTAAGTGTGGTTGGGTCATGGCTTTTCCAAAATACCTCAAGTAACTCCTCATACTTTATTTTCGAAGGGTCATAAGTAACTTCAATAACTTCGGCATGACCAGTTGTGCCTGTACAGACATCTTCATAAGAAGGGTTGTCTACGTGTCCGCCCTCATATCCTGATCTTACTTTTGTGACACCATCCAGTCTTTCAAAAAGTGCTTCAGAGCACCAGAAACAGCCCATGCCAAAAGTTGCTTTTTCCAGTTTTTTTGATTGTGCATCAGCACTGTTGAGCGATAATAATATAAGGGCCATAATTGAAATATATTTCATGATTTCTATTGTTTATGCAAATGGAGAATCATTTGTCTCGTAAAATTACGTAACGCTCAGAGATATAGTTTGGTTGAAAATTAGATGATTCCCTAACTTTACAATTGACTGATAATCCAAATTTAACCTCTGGTATTTGTGAATAACTTAAATTAGTTATTTGCAATTTGTTAAACAACATAAGCTTTTATATTTAATGTTTATTAACAATAGTTTCTTAAATTTATCTAGTTATTAATCATAAAAATACATCAAATGGCGACACCATATATCCCTAGTTTAGATTTGGGTTCATACATCAATGGAGATGATGAACAACGTAAAAAGTTCTCTGAAGAACTTGGGCGTGCATTCAATGATTCTGGTTTTGTGACCATAACCAATCATGGTGTAAGTCAGGAACTGATCGATAAGCTTTATAAGAATATACAAGCAGTATTTAATTTATCTCCGGATCAAAAGAAAAAATATGAGAAGGTTGAACTCGCCGGACAAAGGGGATACACAAGTCCGGGTAAGGAGACTGCAAAGGGAGCAAAAACAGCTGATTTAAAGGAATTCTGGCAAATAGGACAGGAGGTGATGGATGGTGATCCAATTAAAAGCCAATATCCTGACAATGAGTTTTTAGAGGAAATCCCTGAGTTTAATGAAGTAACCAGAGAGATTTATCAACGTCTGGAAGCTAACGGTAAGCATCTACTGAGGGCAATTGCTTCTTATCTTGATCTTCCGGTTGATTATTTTGATCAGCACGTACACAACGGAAATTCTATATTAAGAGGTATTCATTATTTTCCTATTCAGGATCCTGATTCCCTACCTGATGATGCCGTGCGAGCCGGAGCTCATGAAGACATTAACCTAATTACTTTGCTGATTGGTGCAAGTGCTGATGGACTGGAGGTGCTTACCCGAAGTAATGAATGGTTGCCAATCAAAGCGGGACATACTGATATTGTAGTAAATGTTGGTGATATGTTGCAAAGGCTAACTAATAATAAATTGAAATCAACCACCCATAGAGTTGTAAACCCTCCGCGTGAACTGATGAAAACTTCACGCTTTTCTGTTCCATTCTTTTTACATCCACGGAGTGATATGGACTTGACATGTTTAGGGTCATGTATTGATTCTGAAAATCCAAAATTGTATACTGATATGACAGCTGGTGAATATCTTGATGAAAGATTGAGGGAGATCGGACTTAAAAAAATGTAAAGGAAAAATGCGTATGCCTTCCTTTAGGTATGCGCTCGCTTTTGCTGCGCTACAACTGGGCTTCTTCTGCGGTGCCGCTGGGGTATTGCTGGGCTCGTGATCCCAGCAATACCCCAGAAGGAGCGAAGCAACACCCCAGTTGATACGAACGCATGGCGAAAGCAGGGCAGCCTCTTTGTTATTTTATTCCGCTATCAATAGCCTTATTAATCACATCCTGTATTCTTCCCCTGATCTTCATATTGCCTAGTTTTTCACTAACAGTTGGATGAACCCGGTTCGATAAGAAGACATATACCAATCCTCTGGATGGATCAACCCAAACACAGGTTCCGGTATAACCTGTATGTCCATATGTTTGAGCTGAGGCCAGTTCAGATGGATACTTCTTGGTTAAGTCCGGATCCCACCTGTCAAAGCCAAGTCCTCTTCTGCTCACATTGGATTGTTTAGAAGTAAATGACTGTACGGTTTCAGGTTTAAAATACTGCTGTCCGCCATAGGTTCCTTTATTGAGGAGCATTTGGTAAATGATCGCTACGTCGTTAGCACTTCCAAATAGCCCGGCATGCCCGGATATGCCACCTGCAAGTGCAGCCCCCTGATCATGAACATAGCCCTCAAGTAATGTCTTTCTGAAATAAGTATCCTGTTCTGTGGGTACAATCTGATCCTTACTGAACCGGTTTCTCGGAAGAAAGCCTGCAGTTTGCATGCCCAGGGGTTTGTAAAAATTATCAGCAGCATATTGATTTAGAGGAATCCCACTGATGCGTTCCACGATGTCTTTCATGACGTACATGCTAATGTCGCTATATACATATTTCCCCCTGGTTTTGATAGGGGAGTTCAGCATTTTTGGCCACATGACATCCTTAAAGAAGTTTTTCCTAATGTAGTAATTGTCGGCAACCTTTGTCGGGTACACTGCACTGGAGTCTCTGCTATAATCTCCCGGTTTTACATAATCATGGAAAGGTATGAAAGGTATAAATCCTGCCTGATGAAGCATAACCTCACGCACTTTAATTTCATTCATAGGAGAGTTGCGTGCTTTAGGTATATAAGCTCCGATGCTGGTGTCCAGATTTAATTTGTTCTGCTCAACCAAGCGCATGACTACTGGAGTAGTGGCCGTCGTTTTTGTCACCGAAGCCAGATCAAATATATCAGTCAGCTTATCAGGGATGCCATTTACATAGGTATGATTTCCATATGCTTTATTGAAAATCACTTTTCCGTCTTTCGCCACCAGTACCACAATTCCAGGAGTTGCCTGTGCTTTAATTGCTTCATTCGCAATATTGTCTATGCCCTTCAGATTGTCGGCGTTTACATCCGCGTCTTCAGGTAATGTGTATTTTAGACGTGAAGCCGTAGTGCTGAAGCCAGAACCTGCGGTGTATTTTGGCGATAAATTGTTAGCCAGCTTTTTGCTGATCCCGATGCCTCCGAATATGATCTGTGGAATGACTGTAGCGGCCATTGGTGTATTCTGATCTGTCCATACAATTGGGGTCTTGATTGCATCCAAGGAGCCTAAAGTTCTGCCATCTCCAAAAACAGCCACAATTACCTCTTTATTGCGGGCGATATTTAAAATGAAATTGGTATTTCTCACATCATTCGCAGCGGCTGAAGGGATGCTCACTACAACAGTATTAAAATATTTAAGGTCATCCTCAAGATCGTTCAGTGTTGTTGAGTTTTGATAATCAACCGAAGAGAAAGAGGTGATCTTAGTGTATTTATTGAGCAGGCTGTCGAATACAGTTTGGTTACTGAAGCCCAGACTTACTGAAGCTATATTTTTTTTATCGAGATTCTTTAGAGGGACTATTTGCTCATGATTATTTAAAAGTACAGTATTGCTGGTAATGTTATTGACAACAGTAAGGATTTGTTCATTTTGCTTGTGTTCCTGTGCGCAGGCACTCCATGTAAATACGGCAATAAAACTAATGGTAATGATGCTTGCAAGGTTGTTTTTCTTCATATAATCTCTATCTCTGTATTGGGCTTGTTAGAACAACGTAAAATTAGGGTTTTTGATCTATGGATTTTTAAAGATATAAAAAGATAGTCCTTATTGAGGCTTATTTTGCCTAAATTAGCAGCCTTTACCAAGGAATATAGATGTCAGATATTATACAACTTTTACCCGATAGTGTTGCCAATCAAATTGCGGCAGGAGAGGTGGTGCAACGCCCCGCATCGGCAGTAAAAGAACTTTTGGAAAACGCCATAGATGCAGGTGCGAATAAAATTCAACTGATTATCAAAGATGCCGGTAAGGCATTGATTCAAGTGATAGACAATGGCTGCGGGATGAGTGTTACTGATGCGCGAATGTGTTTTGAACGCCACGCCACATCAAAAGTCCGCAAGGCAGAAGACCTATTCGCGATAAGGACCATGGGGTTCAGGGGAGAAGCAATGGCTTCTATTGCCGCGATAGCCCAGGTAGAAATGAAGACCCGCAGACACGAAGATGAAGTAGGTACACTCATCGAGATCGAAGGCGCGACTTTTATCAAACAGGAGCCCGTAGCTACCTCAGAAGGTACAAGCATTTCTATTAAAAATCTGTTTTACAATACACCGGCGAGAAGAAATTTTCTGAAAAGTAATCCGGCAGAAACGCGTCACATTATCGACGAATTTCAGAGAGTTGCAATGGCTCATCCTGGTATTGCATTTAGCTTGCACCATGACGGAGCAGAAATTTACAGGCTGCCATCTTCGCCATTGAAGCAGCGTATCGTTCATTTATTTGGCAATAACTACAATGAACGCCTGATCCCGGTTGAAGAAGAAACCACTATTATCAACTTAAAAGGTTTTATAGGCAAACCTGAGTTTGCCAAGAAAACAAGGGGCGAACAGTTCTTTTTTGTAAACAACCGTTACATTAAAGATGCTTACCTAAACCATGCCGTAAACAGGGCTTACGAAGAGTTGCTGGCAGACGATAATTTTCCTTTATATGTGCTGTTCATCGAAATTGATCCGGCAAAGATAGATGTGAATGTTCATCCTACTAAAACAGAGATCAAGTACCTGGATGAGAAATCTATTTATGCCATACTGCATTCCGCAGTTAAACGGTCACTGGGAAGATTCAATATTAGTCCGACAATAGATTTTGATCAGGAAACTGGATTTAGCAATATGATCACTCATAAAGCACCTGAGGAGATTGTGCCCCCAAGTATTAGCTTCAATCCTGATTTTAATCCCTTTGCGGATGAAAAATCTGCTTCTACCAGAGACGCTGCTTATGCAAGTTTCTCTAAAAATTATGGTGGCGGCGGAGGAGGAATGTCCCCAAGTACAAAGAACTGGGGTTCTCTTTACGAGATTGCGAAAGAAAGTCCGGCAGAACAATCGTCTCTTGATTTGCCTGAAACAAATACAGATGGCCAATTTGCTCCGGTACAGAAGCAACTGATGCAATTGCACAACAGGTATATCATTTCACAGATCAAATCAGGGTTGATGTTGATTGACCAGCAGGCAGCCCATGAACGGATCTTGTACGAAAGATTTATCCTGCATCTGGAAGACAGGAAGGGAGCTTCGCAGCAAAGTTTGTTCCCGCAGACAGTTACTTTGAGCCCAAATGACTACGAGCTTGCAAAAAGCCTGTTAGATGATATAAAAAGTTTGGGTTTTGAAGTAAGAGAATTCGGTAAAAATACGTTAGTGATAGAAGGGATTCCTGTAGATCTGGGAAGTAATAATATTAATGAAACACAGTTGTTTGAACACCTGATAGAGGGCTTTAAGAATTCTCAACAGGAGCTAAGACTGGATAAGCGTGATTCACTGGCCAGAAGCATGGCACGCAACAGTGCCATTAAAAGTGGTACGGTATTGGGACAGGCAGAAATGAATACCCTGATTGAACAGCTTTTTGCCTGTAAAACTCCTAACTTTAGCATTAGCGGCAGACCGGTAATACAAACGATAGGGTTGACAGAATTGGATAAGAAATTTGATAAATAGAAAAGAATGAATAATATTGACATACCACCAGCAGTAAAAAACCTGTTGATCATCAACGTGCTTTTTTTTGTAGCTACGCTTGTGCTCCAGAATGTAGGTATAGCAGATCTTAGAAGTTTACTTGGTGTCTATTATATAGACTCTGAATTGTTTAGGGTTTGGCAGTTGCTGACATACATGTTCATGCATGCGGATTTTTTCCATCTATTCTCTAATATGTTTGCTTTGTTTATGTTCGGCGGTATGCTGGAGAAACGCTGGGGAGCAAAACGTTTTCTAAACTACTATTTGATCACCGCTCTTGGCGCCGTAGCTTTACAAATGGGTGTTCAGGCTTACGAGGTTTATCACATCACCGGATCTGCACTAAACAATCCAATTACAGACTTGGTTAGAAGCGGAAATGGGATTAGTGCAAACGTTCATATTCCAAATCTGACCGGAAGTGAAGGAGATACTTTATTGGGTATTTACGGTGGTTCTATGGTGGGTGCTTCAGGTGCAATATTTGGTATTTTGGTAGCTTTTGGTATGTTGTATCCCAATACTGAACTCATGATGCTATTTTTTCCGGTACCAGTTAAAGCAAAGTATTTTGTAATTGGTTATGTGATATTGGAGCTTACATCTGGTGTCGCCAAAGTGCCGGGAGATTCAGTGGCTCACTTTGCACACCTTGGGGGAGCATTAATTGGCTTCATTCTGGTGAAGCTTTGGAAGGATAAGGACAATAATAGATTTTATAAATATTATGAATAACAGCCCTTTAAAAGAACTGAAACATAAAATATTTCAATCCGGAGATCCATCCTATTTATACATTGGGATAAACGTCATCATTTTTGTGGTGTTTGCGCTGATCAACATTCCTTTTTTCCTGTCAGGAAATGGGAGCATAGCTGGTGGGGACTGGGTCAGGGAGTATTTCGGATTTCCGGCATCACTGGTTAAACTGCCTGTCAGGTTTTACACGATATTAACCTATCAGTTCTTTCATGGAGGGTTCCTTCATTTGTTGTTCAATATGCTGTGGCTGTTTTGGATGGGAAGAATATTTTTAGACTTTTTAAAGCCCAGACAATTTCATTTTGTGTACCTATCGGGAGGCGTTGCCGGTGCATTAGTGTACCTTATTGCCAATAATATATTCCCTGTTTTTGCTTCATCTGCATCAGTCGCAACCGTTATTGGAGCATCTGCAAGTGTAATGGCTATTGTGGTCGCAACAGCCACTCTTGTGCCAGATTACAGCATCAGGCTTATGTTTTTGGGAGATTTGAAATTGAAATTTCTTGCTATTGCATATGTAGTTTTAAACCTTATTGGTATAGGAACTTCAGATGCGGGTGGTAGTTTTGCACACATCGGTGGTATGATTATGGGTTTTACTTTCATCAAATTATTGCAAAGCGGAAATGACCTGAGCAATGTCTTCAAGAAAAAACCAAAACTGAGGGTTGTAAAGAAGGACTCGACAGCCCCTTCTTCTGTAAAGAAAAAAGAGATTACCGTAGATCAAAAAGAAATAGATACAATCTTAGACAAGATTTCTAAAACAGGGTACGATAAACTGACCAGGGAAGAAAAGGAAACACTGTTTAAGGCAAGTAAACATTAATTATGAAGAGATCCAAGCCCTCATTTCTTGATAAACTGGTACGCTTAGTCGCCATAATTTTGGCAATTGCTTTTGTATTAGGCTTCATGGCCGGGAGGTTTGACCCACGTGATTATAAATACCTTCCATTCTTCGGGCTTGCTTACCCATTCTTGCTGCTATTTAATGTACTGATGATATTGTGGTGGTGCCTTAGAAAGCGCTGGAATTTTGCCATAGGCACTACTGTGCTGATCTTGATCGGTTGGAATGCATTAACGGCTACTCTTGGCTTATTCGGCAATGCCGGAAAAGGAGCAAAAGACAAGCCGGATCATATCCGTATGATGACCTATAACGTCCATAGTTTTAAACCTTACGGACTTGAAAATATAGAGCCGGTAAAACAACAGATGCTGGAGGTAATTCGGAATGAAAATCCGGATATCATCTGTTTTCAGGAGTATTTTACCAGAAGAAAGGGTTCTTTTGACATCACCGATAGCTTAAAGCGGATTCTAAAAACACCTTATTATTACTTTGTACCATCGGCAGAAAACAGTTATGAAGCTACCGGACTGGCTATATTTTCAAGATATCCAATAAAGGATAAGGGCATTATCGTGTTTGGAGAGAATTTTGGGGGAAATGCAAGTATATATGTTGATCTGCTAATCAATAAACAAAAATTGAGAGTGTATAACATTCATCTTCAATCCATTTCTTTTGACAAGCAGGACTACAACTATATAGATAAGGTCACTAAAAAGATGGATGCCGAACTGATGCCGTCAAAAAGAATCATCAGTATGTTGAGAAGTGCTTTTTTAAAGCGCAGCGCACAGGTAGACATCATGAAGCAGCATCTGGCGACTTGTCAAACGCCTTACCTGATTGCAGGAGATTTTAATGATACTCCAGCTTCTTATGCTGTAACCCAATTGACCAAATCGCTGAATAATACCTTTAAGGAACAGGGCACCGGGCTAGGGAGAACGTATAATGGGAAGTTCCCGAATTTTCAGATTGACTATATTGCCACTACAAAAGACATAAAAGTTCACAACTATCACATTATAGAAGCTAAATTGTCAGATCATTTTCCTGTTCGCAGCGATTTGACGTTAAATCCCTAAATTTTTTACCTTTGCAAGATGAATACAGCCTTACAGCTATACAATACCCTAACACGTAAAAAAGAACCTTTTAGACCGTTAAGCGCCCCTAACGTAGGGATGTATGTTTGCGGTCCTACCGTTTACAGTGATGTTCATCTGGGTAATTGTCGTACTTTCATATCCTTTGATTTAATTTTCAGATACCTGAAATATAGTGGTTACAAGGTTCGCTATGTAAGGAATATAACTGATGCAGGACACCTAGAGGGAGATCGTGACGAAGGAGATGATAAATTTGCAAAAAGGGCAAAGCTTGAACAGCTGGAACCTATGGAAATAGTTCAGAAGTATACTTTGGGCTTTCATGATGTATTGAGAATGTTCAATACCCTGCCTCCAAGTATCGAACCTACAGCCACTGGCCATATTATTGAGCAAATTGAGATGATTCAGGAAATCATAAAAAATGGTTATGCTTATGAAGCAAATGGAGCTGTTTATTTTAATGTAGAAAAATACAGTAAGGAATACAACTATACGATCCTGACCAACAGAAACCTGGAAGACATGCTGGCCAATACGCGCGAGCTGGATGGACAGGATGAAAAGCATGGAAGGCTTGATTTTGCATTGTGGATAAAAGCAAAGCCTGAAACGCTAATGCGCTGGCCATCACCCTGGGGTGTTGGATTTCCAGGTTGGCATATCGAATGTTCTGCAATGAGTGCAAAATACCTTGGTGAAGAATTCGATATTCATGGTGGAGGGATGGATCTTGCTGCTACTCACCATACCAACGAAATCGCCCAGTCTGAAGCTTGCAGTCATAAACAGCCGGCTAAGTATTGGATGCATACCAATATGCTCACTGTAAACGGAACAAGAATGTCCAAGACTGCAGGTAATGGTTTTTTGCCGGGTGAACTTTTTACCGGCGACCATCCATTATTGGAAAGAGGATTTAGCCCGATGACCGTTAAATTCTTTATGCTTCAGGCACATTACCGCAGTACACTTGATTTTTCTAATGAAGCGCTTGATGCATCAGAAAAAGGCTTTAGAAGATTGATGAACGCAGTTAGCCTGCTTGATAAATTGGTTGCATCTGAAAGCAGTGATTTTGAAGTACAGCCTATCATTGCCAATTGCTTAAAAGCAATGAATGATGATTTTAACAGCCCTGTAGTAATCGCCGAACTATTTGAGGCAGTGAGAATTATCAATACTGTTCACGACGGAAAAGGTAAAATATCTGCTGTGGAGCTGAGTCATCTGAAAAAGCTAATGAATGATTTCGTATTTGATATTTTTGGATTGAAAGATGAAGATACTTCAAATACTGAATTGAACTCAGTTCTAGACCTGGTTATCGATATCCGTACTTCGGCTAAAGAAAATAAGGACTATGCGACCTCTGATAAAATAAGGCTGGGATTGCAAAGTATGGGAATCCAGTTAAAAGATAGTAAAGAAGGTACAACCTGGAACAAGATCTAGTATTGTGCAATTGTTAATTACTTTTTAAACAATAAAACATAGCAAATCTTATATTCGCTCTAACTATTTAAATACTATGATGAATAAATTTCTTTATACAATTGTTGCTGCGTCAATTACCATTGGGGCATATGCTCAAAAATCTGATGGTACTACCAAATCTCTTTTAAAAGCAGAAAAAGAATTCGCGGAAATCCTCGCTAAAAATGGCGCTAAAGTAGCTTTTACAACCTATTCAGCAGATAATGGATTGGTGTTCAGACCTAATCCGGTGAATGCGAAAACTTATTATGCAACTCAGGGTGATACCAAAGACCTCAGCTGGACTCCTGCCTATGCAAGGGTATCCAAAAGTGGCGACTGGGGATTTACCACGGGACCATATATTTATAAAGGAACTGAAACAGCCTATGGTGAATATTTCTCTCTGTGGAAAGTAAACGATGGTAAATGGCAATTGGTGCTTGATTTAGGTACTGAACACAATAAGCCTTTAAATAAACCAACAAATGAATTTATAGAACCAAAGGAATTCTATAAACCAAAATTCTTAAATGATAAGCAAAGAGAAGCGGGGGCAAACATCATTGCTACTACGGAGAAAACGTTAAACGCAACGCTTAAGTCTTATGGAATTTCAGCTTTTGCAGGCTTTGTTAATCCAGATGTAAGAGTGCTTTTCCCAGGATATGAGCCAATATTAGGAAAAGACAAGGCTTTGGCTTTCTTCAATAGCATGATTAGCAAAGTAGCTTTAAAAACGACTAAGATAGATAAAGCAGATGGCGGTGATTTTGCTTATTCTTATGGTGTTGCTGCGGTTGATTACAAAGCTGACCTAAGAGAGAGCTTTAATTATGTATTTGTTTATGAGCGCCAGGCTGATCACAACTGGAATTTAATCTCTATAGTATTTACTCCGGCTGATCGTTAATATATTATATTACTTATAATACAGGGGTTTCTTAAAGGAGTAATTTAAGAAACCCTTTTTTTATACTATTGGCAGTAGCTTTCATGGTGGTGCTGATAAATAAATATTTACTGATGAAAAGACATTTGTTACTTATTGCTGTTCTGTTTGCCTTCACTAAGGCCTCAGCTCAAAAATTTGATTTACAGGGCAATCGTGGTGCCAGGGGAATCATGCCTGAAAACACCATTCCCGGTATGTTGCGCGCATTAGATCTGGGCGTAAATACGCTGAATATGAATGCCGTGATTTCTAAAGATAAAAAGGTCGTATTGTCTCAGGAACCTTATTTTAATCATGAGATAAGCTTAATGCCGGATGGTAAAGCAATCACACTGAAAGATCAGAAGAAATATAATATTTATAAGATGGATTATGCTGAAGTTCAGAAATTCGATGTTGGAAGTAAAGTCCATAGCCGTTTTCCTTATCAGGAGAAGATGGTGATCGGTAAGCCCTTGCTTGAAGAAACGATTGATGCCATTGAAGATTATGTGAAGAAGAACAAGCTGCCAAAACCAAATTTTAGTATTGAGACAAAAGCAATCCCTAAAGGAGATAACGAGTTTCAGCCGGAACCCGCGGAATTTGTAGAACTCATCATGGAGATCGTGAACAATAAAAAGATAGCTAAACGTGTGACGATACAATCATTTGATATGCGTACACTACAGTATCTGCATGAGCATTACCCGAAAATGAAAACGGCTTTACTGATAGACGAAAAGATCGATTTTGAAGTGAATGTTGGTGAACTGGGTTTTATGCCTACTGTCTACAGCCCTTATTCCGTATTGGTAGGCAAGGGATTGATTCGGCGCTGTCATGATGCAGGCGTTAAAATCATTCCTTGGACGGTGAATACAGAGAAAGACATGAAATACCTGATCGAACTAGGTGTCGATGGTGTAATAACAGATTATCCTAATCTATATAAAAAGGTCTCTGAAAGCCTAAAATAAGTTTTTAATGATCTGCTCAATAGACAGACCTTCGGCTTCAGCACGATAGTTTCTCACGATACGGTGTCTCAGTATCGCTTCAGCTACAGCCTGAACATCTTCAATATCCGGTGAATATTTACCTGAAATTGCTGCATGGCATTTAGCCCCTATAACAAGGAATTGTGAGGCCCTTGGACCTGCACCCCAACTGATGTATTTATTGACATCTTCTGTCGCCATTGGTGTGTGAGGACGTGTTTTGCTGACAAGCTTTACCGCATATTCTACTACATTATCTGCAACAGGAATATTTCTGACCAGCTTTTGAAAGTATTGGATCTGCTTCGCATCAATTATTTTCTTCAACTGAACATCACTATTGCTGGTTGTATTTTTTACAATGGTGAGCTCATCATTGAATGTCGGATAGCCGAGATGAATGTTGAACATAAACCTGTCCAGTTGAGCTTCCGGAAGGGGATAAGTGCCTTCCTGTTCAATTGGATTTTGTGTTGCCAGTACAAAGAAAGGATTGGGCAGCACATGTCTTTGTCCTGCGGCTGTAACTGCCTTTTCCTGCATCGCCTCTAGCAATGCCGCCTGAGTCTTCGGGGGTGTTCTATTGATCTCATCAGCAAGAACAATGTTGGAGAAAACCGGGCCGTTGATGAATTTAAAATTTCTGTCTTCTCCCAGAATCTCTGCACCAATGATATCACTGGGCATCAAATCCGGTGTAAACTGGATCCTGTTGAAATTCAGGTCCAGTACATCTGCAACAGTTTGAACCAATAATGTTTTTGCTAGTCCGGGCACTCCAACCAACAGGCAATGACCATTGCTAAATATGGAGATCAGAACCGATTTAACGACTTCTTCCTGTCCTATAACAACCTTACCTATTTCCGATTTGATGTTATTGTATGCCTGGTGTAGCGCGTCTACAGCTTTTATATCATTGTCAAACTGCATAAGGTTTATTTTTTTGAATTTTTAGACCAGATCTTTAATTCATCGCAGTCGTCATAATCTCCATCAATTCTGATGTAGGTATTCTCTCTTCTTTTCTCAAACCACTCACTCAATTTAAGGTTGATTTTATCTTGTTGTGCACGCTCTTTAAATTTAGCATAATCCTGATCAAGGTTTCCTTTGTGAGGAGGTATCTTCGATTTCAGATAAAGAATTTTATAACCTTCTTTCCCATCAGGATCGGAAAAAGCAACTGGTGAAGAGATGCCACCAACTTTCATGGTATCTACAACAAGAAACACTTTAGGATCAAGTTTGTCAGCAGGAATGAAGGTTGTTCTCTGACTAACATCATCAGCATAAAGCAACATACCACCATTGTACTGAGATTCTTTATTATCTGAATAAAGAGATGCAGCTGCAGAGAAAGGAATTTTTTTGGTGATCAGGTTTCTGTAGATCGTATCAGCTTGAAGCTTAATGCGCTCCAAACTTGTCGGGGTAGTTTGGGGTTTAACCAAAATATGACGGGCATTAACCTGCTCTCCGCGACGTTCAATTACCTGTAAAATATGGAATCCATGCTCTGATTCAAATACCGGAGAAAGCTCACCCGGTTTTAATTTGAAAGCCTGTGCAGTAAATTCTTTTACCATTCTCTGCCGATCGAAGAAACCTAGATCTCCACCATCTGGAGCAGAACCGCCATCTTCAGAGTAAGATTTAGCTAAGAAAGCAAAGTCTTCACCACTTTTAACCCTCAATCTCAATGCGTCTATCTTATCGTAGAACTTTTGTTTTTCAGCTTTAGTCAGTTTTGGATGAAGAACGATCTCTCCAATTTCAAATTCAGTAGGGATATCCGGAAGACTGTCTTTTTTATAGCTTTCAAAATAACGTTTCACTTCCAGAGGCGTAACATTTACGTTCTCAGTTATCTTCTGCTGCATTTTATTGGAAATCAACTGTTCCCTAAGATCAGGTCTGATCTCATCTTTGTATTGCAATACAGACCGATTAAGGAATGTTTCAAGCCTTTCTTGTCCGCCTGCCTTTGAAATCATCGAACGCATCCTTCTGTCTACCTCATCATCAACCTGAGATTCATCAACCATTACTGAGTCAATTTCTGCCTGTTGTTTAAGTAGCTTTTGGGTAAGCATTTGCTGCAGGATAAAACATTTTACCTTAGGGTCATCAGGATTTCCACCATTCAAATACTGTGCGTACTGCTGATTCAGGTCAGATAACAGTATGATGTTATTGCCCAATACCGCTACAACTTTATCTATATTCTTTTTGGGACCCTGAGCTTGTGCATTTAAAAACAAGCAGAAAAATCCACTTGCGATTACTAAAAATTTCCTCATTCTATGATTGTTCAATTGTATTCTTTTTTTGCAAATTTAATATTATCTATCCTATTGACCAGCATTTATAATTTAGCCAGTTTTCTCACTTCATCCTGGTTGACCTTTATAGCATAACGCTTCCTTAAACCGATTACCCATTCATCCTCCATTTTTTGCTGATAATCAGCGATCACTTGTCCCCTCGCTTCATCAAAAGAGCTTTGCTGGTATTGATTTTTATGATTCTCATAAAAATTACGCAACTGGTTCTCATCATTCTGTGCCCGCTCCCATATTTTTTTCTCTGAGATATTGAACATCAGAACAGCTTCTCTATATTCATTCAGAATAAACGAATACTCGGCATTTGATTTTGATATCCTTTTTTGAGTACGTAAAGCCGACTCATAATTCTCAATTTCTTTTGTGTAGGCAGTATCCTTATCAAGTCCTGTTTCCCTTGCATCCAGTACCTTTAATTTGAAGTTGATGTACAGGTTGAGGTACGCCTCCAGGTCTTGGTAAGTAGCGCTTGCATTGCCGGAGTGGTTTTTTTTATAAAACCACATGAATTCTTTATTACTTATTGGTCTCCCGTTGATAACAGCCACATTTTGAGCAAATGCGCCTGCAATGCAAAAGGATAGAATAATGACGCAGCAAACTTTTCTCACAAAAGATCTTTCGTATTAATTTTTAAGGCATAAAAGTAATAAATAAAGGCACTATAATGAGATATTTAACTAATTTTAACAGAAAAAAGATTTCCAACAAAATTATCATTAATGGTTAACCAACTTACCACCAGCGGAGACGGCCTGAGATTGTTTTTTACAGATGATGTTTACCTCGTAAATGAACCTCAAAGTTCATTGAGTCAACAGGTTCGTATCGTTGAAAATGAGAAGGCAGTGTCTGCCAATGCAGAGGTGGTAACACAGGTGCCCGTAATGATAGCCGAACCGGCAGCGGAGCGCATACAGGCGATAGTTGAAAAGATCGAATTTAAATACCTGGGGAAAAATCAGCGCAATATTTTAATCCTGGTGAATGATGCGGATCATGAGGTTAGTGATGAAAACGGAAGGGAATTATTGAGGAAGATTGTAAAATCAGTAAACCTAAGTGCAAATGATTTTGCTTTATTGAACTACCACAATTACCAGACAGCAACCTACCGCCACCTGATGGATCATTTTTCAAGCACCATCATCTTTGCCTTTGGGGTATCGCCATTACAATTAAAACTTCCTGCCCATCCTGAAAACACAGTCATCAGAGAAGAAGGGGTCATGATGATATTCTCTGCAGAACTGAAAAGACTTCATGAGGATCAGCATGCGAAGAAAACGCTTTGGGGAAGTCTTAAACAACTTGGATTATGATGCCGGAACTTGTATTTGCGACCAATAACCGACACAAAACTGAAGAAGTCGGTTCACTTTTAGATGGACAATATAAAGTCTTAAACTTAAGCGATATTGGCTGTACTACTGATATTCCTGAGACTGGGGCTACCTTTGCAGAAAATGCAACTTTAAAAAGCAGGTATGTGGTAGACCATTATCAACTGGACTGTTTTGCAGACGATAGCGGACTCGAGATTGAGGCGTTGAATAACGAACCCGGAATTTTCTCCGCCCGTTACTCCGGTATTAAGGATGACGGAGCAAATCTAAAACTGGTATTGCAAAAAATGGAAGGAATTGCCAACCGCAAAGCCAACTTCAGGACGGTGATATCATTGATCCGGAACAACGAAGTATTCCTCTTCGAGGGTGTGATCTATGGCAACATCAGAGAAACTCCGGCAGGAAGTCAGGGATTTGGTTACGATCCTATATTTGAACCTCTTGGTTATGACTATACCTTTGCTGAAATGACTATGGCAAAGAAAAATCAGATCAGTCACCGAGCCCTCGCAATGCAAAAGCTTATAGCTTTTTTAAAGGGCTAGATTCCAGTTTTTTAATCAGACTGTCCGGTTTAATACGCTGAATTGAATCCGCGGCTTTAATAACCTCCTTTTTAATAGCAGGGTCAACCTTGTTCAATAAAGAATCGGCTTGTTTGATAGTACCTTTCAGCATATCTGCCTTAGCATCAGGCTTTTTAATTATCGCTCCCTTTTTTGCTGTGGTATTGGCTTTGGAAGCTACAACAGGTTTTTTAGCAGGGGCCTTTGGTTTTAGCTTTCCGGTGATGATGTCCTTCTTTGAAAGCGGCTTCAATTCAGGCTTCCATATAAATCCTGTCAGCAAAACATCTTCTTTCAATTCTTTTATGGGAATTCTAAGGGCCTCAGGATCCCTGATCGCCAGTAGCTTAGTGATCTTTTTGTTCTTAAAAAGAATTTTAATCCTGCTGCTCACCGTCTGGTTCATATCAGTATATGCGCTGTCTTTGTCAGTAGCATAATAAACGCTTTCCGCATTTCCATCTACAAACACGTTACTGATTTCACCATTGGTAAAGAACGCAGTAATGAGTTTTCCTTTAACCTGGTTGAATTTCGCGGAGTCGGTGTTAACATTTACCATAAAGCTATTCTGTACAGCCTGTAAGGTATTTAATTTCTTGTTTTTCAGACGTAGATAAATGGTGTCTCCTGTTTGCTGGGAATTCTGCGACCAGAGGATGGGCTTGCCATACCAGCGAAGGGTAGAATCTGCATTTGTATAAAAAAGAGAATCAGCAACAGCCTGCATATTTGATTTATAAACCCTCACATTGTGATAAGCTTTGATGATCCTGGTCCTTACCGTGTCCAGCGGATTGAATGCTGCAGTGTCCTTAGCCAATGCTGCTTTAGCAGTTCCTGCCTTCGCGACAACTCCTTTCAATGCCCCTTTCGCTGGAGTCGTTCCCTTCAGTACTGCTTTCGCCTTGTCTGCCGTCACACCTGTTTTTTTCGTCAAGCTATCAGTTTTTTTACCTGCCACTACGGGTTTCTTAAGCAGGCTGTCTGCCATTTTTTTCAAGCTGTCCGCCGCCCTTTTTATTTTAAGCGAATCTGTGGAAATGCTGTCCGGCACTTTCAACTTGATGCTGTCGCTAATCAAGCTGTCTGCCTTTAGATCGGGGAGTTTAACCTTTCCTTCCCTGATTGCTTTATCGAGTGCCTTCTGTTCTTTTTTGCTGAGTTTTTTGACTGGCGCAGTTTTCGTAGGAGGTAAAGCTTTGTTTGCAGGTTTCGCCGCAGACTGTCCGGCGGTTTTCGGTGCATCACCTTTTTCCTCTGTTTTTTCTTCCTCTCCAAGCTCATTATCCTTTTTAAGGACAGGCGATTCAATTAGTATCAGCTTTTTTTGTAAAGCCATTTGAGTTTCCAATGTATCAGCACCCAGCCAAATGCTGTCGGGCTGCATTTTCTTGCCTACCTTAACCGAATCAGCAGTGCCGAGCCCTACATATGCATTTTTCGTGACCAGGGCACGCTCGTCAGCCTTATAGTAGTAACCGAGCTGCCCATACATGATGGTCTTATCCGATGTATCCTTGAAGACAATATTCTTCACTGCTCTACCAACCCCCTGCACGCCATTATAGTAAAGACTATCCCCTTTTAACGATTTGGAACCATTGGTATATAAGTTCTTTTTACCGAAGAAAGCTTGTTCGTTTTGGGTATTGTAAGCTCCATTCTCCGTATACAGGTTGTCGCCCTTACCCTTGATGTTTGTCGGACCATAGAAGTAGGTGATCTTACTAATTGTGTTGTACCTCATGGTATCCGAAGTGATGCGCACTTCCGGAGTTACTGTAACCACGTCGTAGCGAAAATAAGTGTCTTTATACGTACCCAGATAGTGGCCGTTTTTACTTGTTACAGTTACATCCTTACTGACAATTTTCCCTCCATTCACATACGTGCCATTTTGAGTTCCGGTATTGTAGGTGAAATTATCCGTTGTCAGCACATTTAGGTTGTCCAGCATTCTGACGTTTCTGGTTAGAAGGGCTATTTTTGTATTGCCATCATAGATCAGATGGTCTGAAAAAATGTTTATCGTATCTCCTTGATTGATGTGCACATTACTGAAAGCTTCAAAAACATTACGTTCTGAATAGAGTATTGCACTGTCGCAGCTGAGGGTGGCACCTTCATGTAGGAATACAGGCTTTTTAAGGTGAGTTGCGTTTGTCTTGGCGTCCATTCTACCCGCCTCATTGCTCTGCAAAATGATTTTCGTTCTCTGCTGAGCAAACAGAGAGATTGGGAATATAAATAAAATAAACAAAAGGTGTATTTTCTGCACTTTACAAAGTTAGTTGTTATTTTTGAAAGATGTTACCCCTTACAGACTTTAAACGCTTTATTCAGCAACACCTGCTCTTTGCAGAGGATGAAAAAATTCTGCTTGCCGTGAGCGGGGGTAAGGATTCTGTATTGATGGCCCATTTGTTTAAAAATTGCGGATATCAGTTTGGCATTGCACATTGTAATTTTGGTCTGAGGGCCGACGAGTCTCAGCGCGATGAAAGCTTTGTTCACCTCCTTGCAGCAACCCTCGGAGTTCCGTTTCATGTAACGCATTTTAAGACCAAAGATTATGCTGCGCAACAAAAGGTATCTACTCAAATGGCTGCGCGTATGCTGCGCTATGAGTGGTTCGAAGAGATCAGACGTGAAAATGGCTATACTGCAATTGCATTGGCACAGCACCAGGACGATGCCATAGAAACAGTGCTGCTCAACCTGACCAGGGGAACAGGCATTGCCGGACTGCACGGCATCTTGCCAAAACGAGATCAGCTGGTCCGCCCCCTACTGTTTCTTTCCCGACAAGATATCGATCGGCTGATCATCTCAGAAAACATAGATTTTGTAGAGGATAGCAGCAACCTGACTACCAATTATGCCAGGAACAAGATCAGGCTTAAGGTAATTCCCCAGCTCAAAGAAATCAATCCCAATCTGGAGCAGACATTTGAACAGAACATTCAACGGTTCGCCGATACAGAAATGGTCATCCAGCAAGTCGTAGCAGGTTTGCGCGATGAGCTGCTCATCAAGCACCATCAGGAGATTCATATTTCTATAGCTAAGGTCAGGTCTTTAAAGCCGCAAAGGTTATTGCTTTTTGAATTGCTCAGACCCTATGGGTTTTCAGAATCTGTTACGCTGGAAATCTTTCAATCACTTGACAGGCAGAGCGGGACTTCTTTTTATAGCCCTACACATCGCATAACACTGGATCGCAAAATATTGATCCTAAGTGAGTCAAATACAACAACTCCGCAAAATGTTTTCATCCATGGCAATGAAGAACTGGTAGAAGTTGGCCGCCAAAAAATACTGATGTCTTATTCCGGCACTCCGTATTTTGAAAAAGAGAAGACGAAAGCGTTTGTAGACAGCGACCTGCTGATCTATCCATTGGTGATCAGGAGCAGGCAGGAGGGCGATAAGTTTGTGCCTATCGGAATGAAAACAATGAAAAAGCTGAGTGACTTTTTTATCGATGAAAAGGTGCCGCTTATTGAAAAAGATCAGGTTCCTATACTCATCAATGGCAATGGCGATATCATCTGGGTAGTAGGTTTAAGGCAGGACAATCGCTATAAAGTCACCGGACAGACTAAAAAAGTAGCCATCTTCGAGTTGCGCTAAAGACCGTCGGTTCATCCCAGCTTCATAACCGATAAAAAGAAATAGGTACTATTGAAAAAACGAGTAACTTTATTGGAAATTTACACAAATGGGAAACCGCTACGCTTTTTTTGAGAAACAATACATTGGCCGGGATTATATCCGCATATGTATCAGGCTGGTAATGGCAGCATTCTGTTTTGCCGCTTATGTCTACGAGCGCGACCGTGACAATACACAGGACTTATTTCTGGTTGTAGGTTTCAGCATCATTGCGGTTTCCATAGCTTTGCTCTTTTTGATCCAGTATAAAACCATCATTGACAATAAACGCATCATCATAGATGGTCTATGGTCGGCCAAACGTGTAGAGATCGATCTGAATACCATCAAAAACGTAAGAAAAGATACCTACAGCAATTATTTTTTCAATAACCCTGTCTACAATCTGCACCGAAAAGGAAGCATCCGTTTTTATTCCTCCGGAAAGGATGTGGTGGTACTTACAGATATGGACGGCTTTGAATATTACATCGGCACACAAAGGCCAAATGAGATGTATCTCGTGATACAGGCCGAAATGAAGAGTTAGCTAAATAATTGCAATAGTTTAACACAAAGCTCGGTTTAAGTGCAGTAATTTGTATTCGAATCTAAAAGCAATTATTCTCGATGAAAATAGGTATTGTTTGTTACCCAACCTTTGGTGGAAGTGGTGTTGTAGCCACCGAACTAGGTAAAGCATTAGCTGATGAGGGGCATCAGGTACACTTCATCACATACAGCCAACCGGCACGTCTGGATTTTTTCTCAGCCAATTTATTCTATCATGAGGTGTCGGTAAGGGACTATCCCTTGTTTGATTATGCTCCATATGAGTCCGCTTTGGCTAGCAAATTAGTAGACGTAGTCCGTTTTGAACAGTTGGATATCCTGCATGTGCACTATGCAATTCCGCATGCTTCTGCCGCATTTATGGCCAAGCAGATTCTGGAAACTTATGGAATCAATATTCCGTTTGTAACTACACTGCATGGTACAGACATTACTTTGGTGGGCAAAGACCCAACCTATAAACCAGTGGTTACCTTTTCTATCAATAAATCAGATGGCGTAACAACGGTATCTCAAAGCCTTAAAGACGATACTGAAAATCATTTTGAGATCACCAATGAAATAAAAGTAATTCCCAATTTCATAGATTTTACCAGGTTCAGTTTAAAACCAAAAGATCATTTTAAAAAGGCAATTGCCCCAAACAATGAGCGCATACTCATCCATACGTCCAACTTTAGAAAAGTAAAACGTACTGCTGATGTGATCAGGATGTTTCAAAAGATCCAGGAGGTTATACCCTCAAAACTGCTGATGGTAGGAGATGGGCCTGAAAGGGCTTATGACGAACAGCTGTGCAGAAGCCTCAATATTTGTGAGCATGTCAGGTTTTTAGGCAAGCAGGATGCGGTAGAAGAGATTCTTTCTGTGTCAGATCTTTTCCTGATGCCCTCAGAATCTGAGAGCTTCGGATTGGCGGCACTTGAGGCTATGGCTTGTAAAGTTCCTGCAATTACTTCCAATGCCGGTGGCTTACCAGAACTGAACATCGATGGTTTTTGCGGCTATATGAGTAATGTCGGTGATGTGGATGACATGGCAGCTAAGGCGATATCCATCCTGAAAGATGATGCTGTATTGCAGCAGTTTAAAGAAAATGCACTAACAAGGGCTAAAGATTTTGACCTGAAAAAGATCCTGCCGGAATACATTAGTTATTACAACCAGGTGATAGAGGCACAGTTGAAATTGAATCATTCTTAGGTATTCGTCATCTCGAACGCAGAGAGAGATCTCTCACGATGTTCGAGATGACGTGTAATACCTCATATGAGTTTCTGTAAACGCCTTACTTAACCGGCGCAAACACCAGACATACCGGAGATCCTACATTGATCCGTTTGCCAGTATCTTTCAGTGCTCCGCTGGAAGCATCACGTTCAAAAATTACAATATTGTTATCGTACTGATGACCTACCAGTAAATATTTTCCTGTAGGGTCAATGATGAAGTTCCTTGGGCCTTTACCTCTTGTACTTACCATACCTCTTCTGCTCAGCAAGCCACCCTTTTCGATAGCGAATATGGTGATCTTGTTTTCGCTTCCTCTGTTGCTGGCATATAAAAATTTCCCATCAGGTGAAATGTGAATATCGGCAGCGCCATTTTCTCCGTTAAATCCATCAGCAGTAATTTTAGTTTCCTGCATCTGCTCTAATGAGCCGTCATTGTAACTGAAGACCGTGATCGAGGCAAACATTTCATTAATCAGGTAAGCATACCTGCCATCATTGCTGAAAATGATGTGTCTGGGCCCTGAGCCAGCCTCAGTAGCAACACTGTCCTGAGGCGTCAACACATCAGCAACAGCGCCTGCATTGTATTTGTAGAGGTAAACTTTGTCTGTACCCAGGTCATTAACCACTACAAATTTATGATCAGGTGTAAACTGCACCATGTGTACATGCGGACTGTTTTGCCTGTCTTTATTTACGCTTTTTCCGCTATGCTGTATTGTCTGCTTTAAGGCAGACAAAGAACCATCCGGCTGTATGCCATACACAGAGGTATTTCCTCCCGAATAATTAGCAGAAATTACATGTTTACCATCAGAAATGATGTAACAAGGATCCTGTCCGCTTGGCTGCTTATTCAGAAACTTCAAGCCGCCCTTTACACCATCAAAAGCAAATGCACTTACGCTGCTTGCCTTGCTGCTTTCATTTACGCTGTAAACAAATTTATTGTCTGCGCTAACAGCAAGATAGCTAGGGTTCTCTACACCCTTAGCTAGTCCTTTTTGGTTGAAATCTCCTGTAGCGGTATTGAAATTATAAACATAGATACCTTCACTTCCACCCGGTTTTGTATAAGTCCCAACAATTAAGTTCAGATCGGTTTTCTGCGCGCAACTTTGCATAGCCAACAATATTAAGGGTAAAAGAAAGGTTCTTTTCATGTTTAATTATTTAATAAGATGCTTGATCTGAATCAATTCATGTTCTTCAAGGAAGCGCCATCTTCCACGTGGAAGGTCTTTCTTGGTCAGGTTCCCGTATACCACACGGTCAAGTTTTACCACATCATATCCCAGGTGTTCAAATATCCTGCGGACAATCCTGTTTTTACCACTGTGTATCTGGATGCCAACTTCACGTTTCGAGCCTCCTGTTACGTAAGATACAGAATCCGGTTTAATGATACCGTCTTCCAGCTCCAATCCAAACTGAATTTTGTTCAGGTCGCCCTGACTCAAACTTCTGCTCAATTCTACATGGTATATTTTAGTGATGCCATTTTTAGGGTGAGAAAGCTTATCAGCCAGGTCGCCATCATTGGTCATTAACAATAAACCTGTGGTGTTCCTGTCTAGTCTTCCAACCGGATAAATACGTTCTCTGCTTGCTTTTTCTACCAGTTGCATTACCGTTCTGCGTTCCTGAGGATCGTCAGTAGTAGTGATGTAATCTTTTGGTTTGTTCAATAAAACGTAAACTCTTTTCTCACGTTTCAGCAATTCACCATTGTAGCGGATCTCATCTTTCGAAGGATCAACTTTTTGTCCCAGTTCAGAAACTACCTCGCCGTTTACAGAAACTACTCCTGCAGCGATCAGTTCATCCGCTTTACGGCGTGAACAAATTCCTGAATTGGCAATGTAACGGTTCAGGCGGATCAGTCCATCGTCTTTTGCTACCGCATTTTTTCTGCTGCGCAGGTTAGGGCCATTGTCAATGCGCTCGCCTCTGTCCTGAAAATTAGGTTGTGAATCTCCGTCTCTTTTTCTGAATGGCCTGCTGTCCGTACTTCTGGATACACCACCTTTTTTATCTTCGAATTTCCTAAAAGGCTGATCTCCTTTAGTATTGAAATTATCCTTCTTTATGTAACTGCGTTTTTCTCCAGGAGGGGTTTCTCTTGAGCTTCCTTCTTTATACGCCCTTGGTTTGAAATCCCTGCTATCCCCATCTCTGGATGTTCTTGGCTTAAAATCACCACCAGATCTTGGCTTAAAGTCGCCGCCCGATCTTGGTTTAAAATCACCGTCCGCTCTCGGAGCTCTCGGTTTATAATCGCCTGAGCCGGTACTTCTTGGTTTGTAATCGCCGTCGTTACTTCTTGGACCTCTTGGGTTGAAATCTCCGGTGCTTCTTGGGCCCCTTGATTTAAAGTCTTTATTGTCGTTGTCGCCTCTTGGTTTAAAATCTCTCGAATCTCCCTCTCTTTTTCCTCTTGGCGTGAACTCTTTACTATCTCCATCTCTCGGTGCCCTTGGTTTGAAATCCTTTGAACCACCAAATTTTTTATCTTTTCCTTCTTTATCGTCAAACTTGCTTTTGCCCTTGTATGAACTATCTGTTCCACTTGGTCTTCTGCCAGTTGTGCTTCGGTTTCCCGGTTTGGACTTGTCATCCCGACTGTTCCTGCTATTGTCTTTTGTCATGATACGCTATTAACCGCAAAATTATGCGGGCAGCAAAGTTAGTCAAAATTGAGGAGTTTCACAATTTTTGCTGTATGACTCAGTAGAGCCTCAGATTCAAGTGGCGATGAACGGAAACCCGTAACATGATCAGTAGAAAAGAACGAATTTTAAGGGATTTTTAACACTATTAGAATCTTGCTTTAAGGCTATTTAAACGTTGATTTTAGAAGGTTTATTTGTAATTGCTTGATAATTAGGTTAATATGTTGTATGTTTGCAACTGTTTTATATTGTTAACCAAAAAAAGGAGGAAAATGATAAAGAAACACATAATAACATGTACGGTAATAATTGCATTACTGGTTATGGCAAAAGTGTTTGCTTACAACATGCCCCAAGCAGCAAAAAGTCTTTCAAAAGAAGAAAAATTAACAACAACAGATACATTAAAAACAACAACAAAAGCTAAGCCGGTATCTCTAATGGCAAAGCTTAATTTCGCGGAAGAGACCTTACCACTGGGCGATGCCAGAGTGGAACGTAAGATGAAAAAGATACTCGCCGCGTTCAATTACAGTAAAATACAGACCAATCGCCTGCATACAAAAGCAGCAGAATGGTTTCCTGTGATAGAACCAATCCTTGCCGCTTACGGAATTCCAGAGGATTTTAAATATGTTCCATTAGTAGAATCAGGTTTGCAGGGCGGAACTTCGCCGAAAGGTGCTTCGGGTTTCTGGCAGTTTATGCCCGGAACAGCGCGTACTTACGGATTAAAAGTAAACTCGAAAGTTGATGAGCGTAAAAATTTACGGAAGTCGACCATTGCAGCAGCTAAATACATCAAAGAACTTTACAGCATTTTCGATAGCTGGACATTGGTTGCGGCTGCTTACAATGTTGGTGATAACCACATGAAGAAACAGATTAACAGACAAAATCAGGACAATTATTTTAAAATGACACTGAACAGGGAAACTGCTAGTTACGTTTATAAATTGATTTCCATGAAAGAGATCGTGGAAGATCCTATTCGTTATGGCTACAGGGCTCCAAGAGCACTATTGGCGTATAATGCTGAAAAAGCTGCTAACGCGGCCGAATAAATAAGAGAAAAGACTGCACACACAAATGGGGAAAGCCGTTTTGATTTATCAGAACGGCTTTTTGTTTTGTGCGAATTTTGCTAATTTACTGGCCATGGCATTAATGGAACTGCGGATAGAACACATGACATACAGTGCGGGTGAAACCCTAGTGCTGACCTTTGAGGTATTGAACGGAGAGAAACCACAATATCTTGCCGGACAATTCCTTACCCTGGTGTTTAATATCAATGGACGGGAACTTCGAAGGTCTTATTCACTCTGCAGTTCGCCGGATGTAGACGAACCCTTAGCTATTGCAATAAAACGTGTAGAGAATGGTGAGATTTCACGGTTGCTGCACCATAAAACCACTGTTGGCGATACATTGTACGCCCTGGCGCCCAATGGGCAGTTTGTTTATCAACCGGAAGAACAGCTCGAAAGAACAGTTTTCCTTTTTGGTGCAGGCGTGGGGATTACCCCTCTTTTTTCTATTATAAAGACTGCTTTACTTAAAGAGGAAAGCTCCAGACTTGTACTCATTTACAGTAGCCGCATAGTAGATGAAACCCTTTTTTACGATCAATTGAATGACTTGCAGGAACAATACCCTGAAAGATTCAAGATCATCTACGTGTCCAGTCAATCTAAAAACCTGCTGATGGCGAGGTTGAATGTATTCCTGATAGAGAAGATCGTGAAGGAAGACATGAGCTTTGACGGCTCGGATGCGTTATTTTATACTTGCGGACCAATAGATTATATGGTTACCTGCCGTATTAAATTGCTGGAAATGGGTTTTGACATCAGCCAGATTAAAAGAGAGACCTTTGTGCTTCCGGAAGACGAAGTGGACGAAGATGACATGACCGAAAAGGAAGTGAAAGATACCAATACTTATTCCGTAGTACTGAATTATAGGGGCAAAGAGCATCATATCAGTGTGCCTTATAACAGGACTATACTGGATGTGGCGCTGGCAAATAAAATAGACCTGCCTTATAGTTGCCATGCAGGTATTTGCAGTACCTGTGCCGCTACCTGTAGAAAAGGGGGTGTGCGTATGGATTATAATGAAGTTTTAATGGACGATGAAATTGCAGCAGGACGGGTATTGGTGTGTACTGGTCATCCTACAGAAAATGACACTACGATAGTTTGGTAATGCCAAACATATGCGTGTAAATTCTGTTCTGTTATTCAGTAAAATAGGAGTTTTTTTCCTTATAATGGGCTACCTTTGTAAATTCGTTTTTATATAGAATATGAGCAAAAATACCGTTGATCTCGGCGAGCAAAAAGATGTAGAAGTATATGGAGCCCGGGTACATAACCTTAAAAATATAGATGTTTCCTTTCCAAGAAATAAATTGGTAGTGATTACCGGTTTAAGTGGCAGCGGCAAGTCTTCACTGGCATTTGATACCATTTATGCCGAGGGACAGCGCCGTTACATGGAAACCTTCAGTGCTTATTCCCGACAGTTTATGGGGGGAATGGAAAGACCGGATGTAGACAAAGTATCGGGATTGAGCCCGGTTATTGCCATTGAGCAAAAGACCACCAGTAAAAATCCGCGCTCTACTGTAGGGACCATTACTGAGATCTATGATTTCATGCGTCTGCTTTACGCGCGTGCCGCCGATGCTTTCTCTTACAATACAGGGGAAAAGATGGAGCGCATGAGCGAAGATCAGATCTTGAACAACATCTTCAATAAATACAATAATATCGCTGTCAATATCCTTGCGCCGGTAGTAAAAGGGCGTAAAGGTCATTACCGCGAGTTGTTCGAACAGATTCGCAAGCAGGGTTACGTGAAAGTCCGCATTGATGGAGATATTCAGGACATCACGCCCAAGATGCAGGTCGACAGGTATAAGATCCATGACATTGAGATCGTGGTGGATAGGCTGATCATCGACAGAAAAGACACCAAACGCCTGCAGGATTCATTGCAAATCGCCATGCGACTGGGAAAAGGCATTATCAAGATCAGTGATAAGGAGAATAACGTATCACATTTTAGCCGTTTTCTGATGTGCCCTACAACGGGTATTTCATATGACGAACCACAGCCAAACAGCTTTTCTTTCAACTCACCATACGGTGCTTGTGAAAACTGCGACGGACTGGGTTACATTTTTGTGGTCGATAAGGAATCTGTGATGCCCAATCCTAAACTGAGCATCATCAACGGCGGACTCGCTCCTTTGGGAGAATATCGCGAAATCTGGATGTTCCAGGTATTAAAAGCGCTGGCAAAGAAATATAACTTCTCACTTTCCACTCCGCTGGAGAAATTGAGCGAAGAAACCATCAACATCCTGCTAAACGGTACTCATGAATTATTGAGTGTTGCTGTGGAGTATAACAAATGGAACGTACAGAATTACCAGATCACCTTTGACGGGATCATCAAGCTGTTGGAAGAGCAACAGGAGCGCAAGGGAGAAGGTGCAGTGGATGACATGGAGAACTTCCGCAAGCTGAAAACCTGTCCTGTTTGTAACGGTGCAAGGCTTAAGAAAGAAAGCCTGAATTTTAAGATTGATGGAAAGAACATCTTTGAACTGGCAGAGATGGACATCAACAGCCTGAAGAACTGGTATGTTGATGTAGAAAGCAGGCTGAGCGAGAGACAAAATACCATAGCCAAAGAGATCCTTAAGGAGATCAAGGCAAGACTCGGTTTCCTGAGTGATGTGGGCCTGAATTATCTTTCCCTGGATCGTACGGCGCGTACTTTATCTGGGGGTGAGGCGCAGCGGATCAGGCTGGCTACTCAAATTGGCTCACAGCTGATGAACGTGATGTATATCCTAGATGAGCCAAGTATCGGTTTGCACCAGCGTGACAACGAACGACTAATTCACGCACTAAAAAACCTGCGCGACCTTGGAAATACGGTGCTGGTAGTAGAGCATGATAAAGATATGATCATGGAAGCAGACCATGTGATCGATGTTGGTCCTGCAGCTGGAGTGCATGGCGGACAAATCGTTGCTGAAGGTACGCCCGCACAAATTTTGAAATCAAATACCTTGACTGCAGCTTATCTGAATGGTAAGAAGGGAATTGAAATCCCTAAAAACCGCAGAAAAGGAAACGGACATAAACTTTCCATCATTAAAGCCAGCGGACATAACCTTAAAGATGTGTCTGTCGATTTTCCTTTAGGGAAGTTCATCGCAGTAACAGGAGTCTCCGGCAGTGGTAAATCGAGCTTGATTACCGAAACATTATATCCTGTACTAAACCATCATTTCTTCAGGGCTAAAAAACATCCTTTGCCTCACGAAAAGATCAATGGATTAAAAGAAATTGATAAGGTGATAGAGATAGACCAGGCGCCTATCGGGCGTACACCAAGGTCTAACCCATCTACTTATACAGGCGTATTTTCTGACATCAGAAATTTATATGTGCAATTGCCCGAAGCCAAGATCAGGGGATATAAGCCAGGTCGTTTCTCTTTTAATGTAAAGGGTGGACGCTGTGAAACTTGTCAGGGTGGCGGAATGAAGGTCATCGAGATGAACTTTTTGCCGGATGTGCAGGTGCCATGCGAAGAATGCGGAGGCAAGCGCTATAACCGGGAAACGCTGGAGGTTCGTTATAAAGGAAAATCTATCAGTGATGTCCTGGATATGAGTATCGAAGATGCCTGCAATTTCTTTGAAAACATGCCTGCAATTTACCGCAAGATCAAGACGCTTAAAGACGTAGGTTTAGGTTACATTACACTGGGTCAGTCCTCTACAACATTATCAGGAGGAGAGGCACAGCGGGTGAAACTGGCTACAGAACTCTCTAAAAAGGATACAGGAAGAACATTTTATATACTGGACGAGCCCACAACAGGTTTGCATTTTGAGGACATTAGTGTACTGCTGGGCGTGTTGAACGAACTGGTAGATAAGGGAAATACCGTATTGGTGATAGAACATAACCTCGATGTAGTCAAAGTAGCAGACTGGGTGATTGATCTGGGAGAAGAAGGCGGAGCTGGCGGTGGCCGGATCATCTTTGAAGGCACGCCAGAAGGATTAATCCAGAACCCAATCAGTCTTACCGGAAAATTCCTGAAAAAAGAAATGGGCGTATAGCATCTAAAACATAAATTATGGCGGTCTTTTTAAGTACTTTTCTACCTGATACAGATGCCGAAAGTAAAGTGCAGCTTGTAGCTACAGGTCTTGGTAAACAACCTTCGAAGGAAGAGAATGCGACACGTTACCGTTTAGTAACTGAGGCAGACGTTAAGAACATCATTAAACCGAGGAAGGAATTTTCTCATAAGGGCACTTATGGTCATGCTTTAATTATAGCCGGGACTACACAAACCATGGGCGCTGCGCTGTTGGCTGCTAAAGGAGCTTTGGTTGGCGGTGCCGGACTCACCACGCTTACGATCCCGGAAAGCGGATTGGTTGCTTTGAATACGGCTTTGCCGGAGGTCATGTATACCAAGCGTAAAGCGCTGCTTAAAGAGAAAGCGCTGGATAAATATACTGCCATTGCCGTTGGGCCTGGAATAGGGAAGGGTGCTAAAGCAGAGCAGATTTTAGAGCAATTGTTTAGCCTGAAGAGGGAGTTTGTAGCTGATGCAGATGCATTAAACATATTGGCGGGCCGGCCAGATCTATTGAACAAGATCGAAAAGCATGCTATTCTTACCCCACATGTAAAAGAATTTGACCGGTTATTTGGTGCTCATGAAAATTGGTGGAACAGACTGCAAACAGCTATTCGTAAGGCTGTAGAATTGGGCGTTGTCATTGTATTGAAAAACCAATATACATTTATTGTTAGTCAAAGAGGAGAGGTCTTTATCAATCCGACAGGTAATCCTGCTATGGCACAAGGCGGTATGGGCGATGTATTGACAGGCCTGATTACAGCTTATATAGCACAAGGATATAGTTCCACTGATGCAGCAATCTTAGGATGTTATATTCATGGGATGGCAGGAGATGAATTGGCGAAGGATAGGTTTAACATTACAGCGTCTCAGCTTGCCGAGCAAATTCCTAGATCACGTTACCAGCTACAATCATCTGATTCATAGTAGGGCTCGGACTTCCGCCACGTTTTTCAAGCGTAACCGCAAATGTCTGAGCAGAAGCAATTTCTTTCATGTTTACCAGAATCGATGATGTATCAGGTTTCACATCAAATACACCCAGGTCGACAGGTTTGCCATTCACTAAGGCCCACAATTGGTATTGATGGTCTTTATCATTTACAGGAAGATCCATTTTGGAGTTGTCCATCATCACATGTTTTCCGCTCACATGCCAGTATACCGTCATCTTAGCAGCAGGATCCATAGGAGTACCGGCCAGTTTCACTGTTTTCCAGTCCGGGTCATTGCCCATAGCTATGATCTTTTGAAGGTCCGAGTTGTTTTGCTTCATGAAGTTTACAGTACTTGTAAACTGTTGCTTGTCTGCGCTTAAACTGGCAATCTGATTTCTCGCATCGCCAAGCTCATTATGGGCAGAAAAAAGTGCGATTACCGAAACAATTAACAGTGCGATACAAGCGGCCAGGGCCACACGTAAAGTTCTGATTTTTGAATCAGTGCCAGTATTTAGAGGCACAATCTGAGCTTCGGTTCTTTCTTGTGGCTTTTGGATTGGAAGTTCTGCGTTCTGATTAACAGGAATATCTGTTATTGACTGCTGATTTTGCTGAAGATCGATTTTCTCAAATATTTTGAGATCCAAACCTTTTGAAGGCTCAATAGCCTGCGCTACCGCATATTGTTCCATAGCAATTTCAATGGCCTCAATCTCCTGTTTTACCTCAGGATGTTTGGCTGCCATTGCTTCAACCTCACGTTGCTCCTGGTCATTTAGCTGACCGAGAACGTAAAGTTCAAGTATGCCGGATTCAATATATGCTTTTGCTTCTTCCACTTTAATTAAAATACTTTCTTAATTCCATTATCGCCATTCTGATACGTGTTTTTACGGTACCTAATGGCAGGTTTAATTCTTCTGCTGTTTCTACGTGTGTATACCCCTTAAAATACACCATGTTTAATACGTCATTATATTCTGGTTTCAGGGCAGTAACCATATCCTTTAATCCCAAAAGATCCGCATTAAAGGTAATCTCTTTTTGCGTATCAATGAAATCTACGTTATTTTCAATGTCTTGGTTTTTGCTGGAGTTTTTAAAGTCTTTTGAGCGCAGTTTGTCAATTGACAGGTTGCGGGCAATGTTCATCATCCAGGTAAACAGGCGACCTTTGCTGCTGTCATAGCTTCCGGCAGAATTCCATATTTTAATGAAAGTTTCCTGTAAAAGATCTTCGGCTACTTCTGTTTGTTGAATTATCCTCGAGATTACACCTAACAGCGCTCCGGAATACATGTCGTACAGAGCCTGTATCGCTATAGTATCCTGAGATTTCAGTTTACTTACTAGCTCTTCTTCCGAGAGTGATATTTTTTTAGTTGGTGCCAATGATTTGCTAATATACAGAAACAACAACAAGAAAAAAGAGGGAATTGTTTTTATATTGTAATGTGAAGATTGTTTTCTTGTTTTAAGATAGTAATCAAGCTAAGAGGTTCGTTCAATCGGGCGTCATCCTGAATTTATTTCAGGATCCCGCACCTGCAAAGCGGTCTTTCTATTCCGGGATCCTGAAATAAATTCAGGATGACGGCGTACAATAACCAGGTTATTCCAATATTAAAAATCAAAAAGGTGCTTTTCTGCATGATAAGATGACCTTACCAGTGGCCCGCTTTCTACATATTTTAATCCTTTTGCCATTCCTGATTCTTTATATTTTGCAAACTGATCTGGGTGAATCCAGTCTATAACAGGGTGGTGATTTCGGGTAGGCTGCAGATACTGACCTAACGTCAAGATGTGAACGCCATTTGCTACCAGCTCGTCCATTGCTTCCAAAACATCTTCTTCCGTTTCGCCTAAACCAAGCATAATACCTGTTTTAGTTCTCAATCCAAATTCAGAGATGCGTTTCAATGCTTCAAGACTTCTGTCGTACTTGGCTTGTATGCGCACTTGTCTGGTCAGGCGCTTTACCGTCTCCATGTTGTGCGACACTACTTCAGGTCTTTCTTCCAGCACGCGGTAAAGGTTATCCCACTGACCTTTAAAATCGGGTATCAACGTTTCCAGCGTAGTTTGCGGGCTTTCCCTGCGGATCGCCTGTAAAGTTTCAGCCCAGATGATAGAGCCTCCGTCTTTAAGGTCATCACGGTCCACCGAGGTAATCACACAATGTTTCACCTGCATCAGTTTTACTGAGTTGGCTACACGATTCGGTTCATCAGTATCTACCGCAAGTGGCCTTCCCGTTGCTACAGCACAGAAAGAGCAAGAACGTGTACAGATATTTCCCAGGATCATGAAGGTAGCAGTACCAGCTCCCCAGCACTCACCCATATTCGGACAATTGCCGCTTTCGCAGATGGTATGAAGCTTATGCGTATCTACCAGGCTGCGTACCTGTGCATATTCTTTACCTACAGGAAGCTTAACTCTAAGCCAATCTGGTTTACGTTGTACTGGGTTCTCTGAAACAACCGGAAGTGCGATCATGATGCAAAGTTAAGCAATAGGATTCAATTGTAATAAAACCATGATGAGTTTACAATCATAGTAAGATCATAAAAGCAAGCTGTTGATGTTTAAAATGTTTAATTTTACAGGATAATTTTTACATATGGCTACTTCAAAAATAACTTACAACGGAGGTTTAAGAACAACCTCGGTACACGAACGTTCAGGAAATGAAATCATCACAGATGCCCCTGTAGACAATAAAGGAAAGGGAGAGGCTTTTTCACCGACCGATCTGCTGGCGACATCTTTGGGCAACTGTATGCTGACCATTATTGGCATCGCAGCAAACGAACATGGTTTTAATATCGATGGCACTACCTGTGAGATCACCAAGATCATGGCCGAAAATCCAAGAAGAGTGTCGGAGATTGTAGTTAATTTTCAATTCCCGGCAAATGATTATTCAGAAAAAGATAGAAAGGTCATAGAAAGATCAGCAAATACTTGCCCGGTGATGTACAGCTTACATCCGGACATCAAGAAAACTGTATCCTTTAATTATTAGGAAGATTATAAAGGTCCTTAAAGCTGACTTCCATTTGGTAATGCTTTTTTTGTTGGATGTATGTATGGATAAACCACATGATGTCATCCAGGTTTTTTGACATCGGTGTACCCGCTATCTCGTGTCCGCGTCCTTTTGCACTTTGGAAATAATACGGATAATTTTTCTTTTTAAACAGCTCCGCCAGGTAGGCGGAGCCAAACATCCCGCGGTTGAAGAGTTTAACTTTATTGTAAACTACGATTTTGTCTGCAGTGCCATGGAACATCATAGTTGGTGCAGGCGGGATTTGATAAACGGGCTTGCCAATATAGCTTAGTATTGCACCAGCAAATGCGATGACACCTTTATATTGGAATTGAGCGGGAAGGACGTGAGTGGAGGCCATGCTATTTCTTTTTTCCCAGTCGGCCTGTAAAGTGGCAACTGCACCTGCACTGGAGCCTGAAACGATGATCATTGAGGTGTCAATATCCAGCTTTTCTGCATTGGCAATAAGGTAAGCTGTCGCATCATACAAATCTGATACAGCCATAGCAATTGCCTTTTTCAATACCTGGGTATTAAATACAGTAGGCCATTTCTGACCTTTTAGGCCTAATCTGTAATCGATAGATATGACCTTAAAGTTGTTTTGTGCAAGCTTTTGGAAGTAGGCGCTGTATAATTTGTTATCCCGCTCCCCATGCATGAAGCCTCCGCCAAACATGAAGATTACGCAAGGCTGTTTTGTGACCGGTTTGGCATTGGTAAATAAATCCAGTTTCAATTCAAGGGAATCTTTAGTGCCATAAACCATGGTAGATTTATGGATATCGGCAGGTGTTACCTGTGCTGTTACATCAAATAGCAGAAAGCTACAGCAGATAATCAGAAGAGCAGAAATTCTAATATTCATATCCTAATATAACCAATTTCCATTCGGATATTAAAAAGACAGGTTCTTTTAATTGCCAGGAAGAATTAAATACCAGGTCTTGGGCTGATTCGGGATTTGGCAAGGATTGCTTTGGGTTTTCATGGGTTAAGGTACCTTTTATCCCAAGGAAGCCCAGAGCAAGCCCGAAGCAGACCTTGCGGAAGATCTATGTAAATTTTATTGAAATCCGTACTTTACTTCTACTCGTGATATGTAAGGTCTATTTTTAGTTTTTTTGAGCGGAATTTTGAATGGCTTCTTCGAAGTCAGGATGACGGCCACGTTAAGACTATAGTTGAAATCCCTTTTAATCCCTTTAGCAAGAAAAACTAAAATTTATTTTTCGTTGTAGTTGGTTATACCCGAATAAGTTAAATAATATTGCAACCTGCGAGGGCTTTCAACCCGAAGCAGGCTTCATTACAAAAATGATGATTAAACACTTAATGAAAACTTTTTGTTAAATTAGTATAAGGGGATAACCAAAATATCATGGCTGCTTATAGCGCATATACCGATCAGGAACTATTGTCTATGCTCAGATACGAGGACAGGCGTGCTTTTGATGAGTTGTATGAGCGCCATCGGCAGGTGGTGTACAATCAGACTTTCAAAAAGCTGCATGACCCTGATCTGTCAAAGGACATTACACAGGATGTTTTTATTTACTGTGGAATCACCGTGGGGCCAATTATATAGATAACCTTCCGGCGTATTTATTTTCTGCTGTGAGAAACAATGTGTTTAGGGCCTTAAAGAAAGAAGGGCGTTTCATACCGATAGATGATTTGCTGGTTGAGGTTCAGCTTTTCTATCCGGATGCAGATTCAGATTTGTTGAAGAAGGAGTTTTTTAAAACTTATGATGCCCTGGTTAATGCAATGCCCCCTGCACGGCAAAAGATTTTCAGAATGCATTATCATGAAAACCTTTCTACTAAAGAGATTGCGGAAATGCTAAAGCTTTCAAGGGGCACAGTTCAGAACCAACTACCCAGGCAGTAACGTTGTTGAGGGCTTCGCTGCTGAGCATCGCTTTGTTAATGAGTCAGTAATAGTTATAAAATTATGTTAGTTGTAATAATAGTACAAGAGTCGCCCAATCCTTAAACGAAGATATAGTTCCTATACAGGTATAAAAGATATGTTGAATGGATAAGTTGAGAGATTGGTTGCACATACAACTATAAGTAGCGCAATTACAACCAACAGTAGTTGTATTTTTACTGGACATGGAGGTGAATCTGAATATCTTTGCCCTGTAGAAACAAAGAAATATAACTATGTTAAATACCAGGATGATTGGCAATAAGATTGCTGAAGCACGAAAGAAGATAAATATTTCCCAGGCCCAGCTCGCCGAGCGTTTGTTTATTAGTCCCCAGGCTGTAGGGAAGTGGGAGCGGGGAGAATCTATGCCCGATATCATTACTTTCACGCGTTTGTCTGAAATTTTCGGTGTAGATCTTAATTATTTTTCAGGAGATTTCGGGCCTGAGAATGTTGGGGCAGTTGAGCACTTGATTCAGGAAGCCGTTGTACAGACATCCGGAAAGCGGGAGAAAAAACTTAGCTGGGATATGTCGTATGGCAGCTGGATAGATGCTGACTTTTCCGGTTTGAAAAATCTGCATGAAAAATTCAGCTCCTCCAATATGCAGCGCTGCAAGTTTATTGGTTCAGATTTATCGGGACTTCTTCTCAAAAGCAATAATCTTGATAGCTGTGATTTCTCCGGTTCCGACATCAGTGGTAGCCTTGTTCAAAGTTCCCATTTAGACAACAACCTGTTTAAAGACAGTTCATTGAAAACAGCTAAATTTCTAAAGAGCTATATCAAATGCTGTGACTTCTCAGGTTCTGATATTAGCAGCAGCGAGATTCAGCGTTCGCACTTAAGCAGTAGTCTGTTTAAGAACAGTTCGCTGAAAGATGCTGAGTTTTTGAAGAGCCATATTGAAGGCTGCGATTTCTCCGGAGCCGATTTTACCGGTATGACATTTAAATCCGGAGGGTTCGAGAATAGCAAAATTGCAGGTGCAATGTGGAACAACAGCTCTTTTATCGATACACAGATTGCCGATATAGTCTTTGAAGGTACTTTAGAAGACTGCTATTTTGAAGACTGTGTGTTTAACTGGGTGAAATTCCAGAATGTAACACTTACGAATACTTTCTTTAAAAATAACAGGTTTAAACGGATCCGGTTTGTTGACTGCGTGGCAGACAGGATAACCTACGAATTCCTGAAAACCACGAAAGCAGATTTGAGCGGGCTTGCTTTATTAAGCTTATCATGTGGTGCTTAGGGCTTCGTTGCTATCCATTGCTTGTTGATTAGTCAACAATAGGAAAAGTATACGGTATACATGAAACTTTTTGTATTTTTGAATAAAGTATACGATATACATGAAACTTATTCAAAGACCAAACTATACTGATAAGGTAATTCCTTTTATCAACAAACAAGTAATTAAGGTATTTACAGGTCAACGACGTGTGGGGAAAAGTTATGTAATGCTTCAATTGATCGCACATATAGAACGTTCCAATAAAAATGCCCATATCGTCTATATAAATATGGAACTAGACGACTATACCCACATCAAAACCCATACAGACTTAAGTGAATATCTTGAAGACAAGTTTATAGCAGGCAAAAATAACTATTTCTTTATAGATGAGGTGCAGGAGGTACAGGAATTTGAACGGACCTTACGCAGCTTGCTGGCCAAGGGAACATGTGATATTTATTGTACGGGAAGTAATGCCAATATGCTATCCGGAGAACTGGCTACTTTTTTATCTGGCAGATATGTTGTGTTTCATATCCATAGTCTGAGTTTCCAGGAGTTTTTGCAGTTTCATCAGATTGAAAAGTCATTTGAATCTTTGTTGCTTTATCTAAAATATGGTGGTATGCCTTTCTTGTCCAATATTGGATTGCAAGAAGATCTGCCCTATGAATATCTTCGCAATGTGTATTCTACAATCTTATTAAAAGACGTGGTAGCGCGGGAAAACATCAGAAATGTTTCTTTTTTAGAAAACCTCGTCACTTATCTTGCTGATAATACCGGCAGCCTTTTTTCCGCTGCAAATATTAGTAAATACTTGAAGTCGCAAAAAGTGGATATCTCCACCCAGCTTACGATTAACTACCTGAAGGCATTGAGCAATACTTTTTTTGTACATAAGGTGGTTCGGTCGGAAATCGGAGGGTTGAAAATATTTGAAATCGGAGAGAAGTACTATTTTGAGGATTTAGGGTTACGCAATGCAATTGTCGGGTTCAATCAACGTGCAGATATTCATAAACTGATGGAAAATGCAGTTTATTTGTATTTAAAACAGCAGGGCTACCAGATCTTTGTTGGGAAACTAGATGATAAAGAAGTTGACTTTGTTGCAGAGAGAAATGGCGCAAAGGTGTATGTTCAAGTGAGCCTCACAGTAATGGATGAAAATACAGCGAACAGGGAGTTTGGAAATCTTTTGAAGATTGAAGATAATTATCCAAAGTATGTAGTTACTTTAAATGACGTACTCATTGGCGATAGCAATGGTGGAATTATTCAACAAAACCTGATAGATTTTTTAACGAATGCACTTTAAGCTGAAAATTAGACTCATGCCAGGCATTAAAAATAGGTAACGGGTTAAAAGACTATTTCCGCAGCATTCGTAGTTTGCTTGAAAAACACAACACCATCATATGCCCTGTCGACTCTGATCGGAAGTAAAATATCCTGTTCAGTACGTACCACCTGGGCTCCGAGTGCTCTGGTTAAAAGTGGCTTTGAAAAATAAGTCCTCAGCGTTTTATCCTCAATTCCACGGCCTGTAGGCAAAAAGGAATTTGAATATTTCAATTGCTTAAGTACAAACTCAAACTGGCTAGTGTTTTGAATAGCCGGTAATTGTGCTTTATGAAACGGGATAGCGTTACGGGAATCCCATAACCTGGCATAACCTTCTCCAACTGCAAGACCCAAGGCGTAATACCGGCTTTTTAACTTCCTGTGGAGATGCATTCCTGTTGATTTATAACCCCGCCATTTGTCTGTGCAGATGTGTCCGTTGTGTCCCCATATTGCCAGCGTCTGCTTATCGGTTGTTTTATTTAAAAGCCATAATACATTCTCTGCCATATGCGCATCACGCTGAGTGTTCAATTGGATGTCATCCAGATTGATCATGCGCAGCGATTGGACGAGTAGGTGTATATAGTGGGAATAAATCTCCAGCGAATCCGGAGTGAGTTTATCCTGAACAATAGCAGCCAGCCTGTCTGCAATACTAAGGAGATACTTTTTCTTTGCCTGTCCAAAATCCCTGCGCTCAGGCATTGACCTGATGTCAGCCAGATCTTCTTTGAGCTTCTGACCCAGGTGAGGAGACAAAGACTTACTTTGCAGTATTTTGGAGGCGATGTGATGTGGCATATTCGCATCCATGCCAGCAATGATTACTCTATCGTCAGCAGGCTGATTTAAATTAAATGCTTTAATCCATTGAATCAAATCTGCCACCTCCTGTGTCCTGTAGATATCAAACAGTCCATAATTACTCATGGCCTTTTCTAAAGTCAGGCCTGCCTTATTCAAAACATAGTCATTGATGCTTTCCATACCCACCATGTCCGATTCAAATACAAGCACCCTCAGCCCCTGATGTTCGACCAGGTATTTGATGAGTTTGGCCTTATACAGATAAAACTCTCTGGTTCCATGAGTAGCTTCTCCCAGACCGATCACTTTAAATCCCGATATCTCCTTCTTTAACATACTAAATTCAGAGGTATCAGTACTGTCGAATGATTTCAATTCAAAAATTCTGTGGTTCAAGGCATCCAGGAGCATTGAACCATTTTGCTGCGCGTGAGCATTGACAGCACACATACCAATCAATATGGCAACTACTTTAATCACATTCATTTCAGCTCAATTAACTTGAAATAAGACGGCCCTGCAGGGGGAAAGGTTGCATCATGATTCCTCTACCATTACAAATAATGTAGTTTACATCTTTTAGTGGCACTGTTAAAACACCTTTATCTCAGCTGTTATAAAGTCCTGTAATTGCTTTTTGTTCGGTAGTTGAAGTAAATAACTGCTCACAAAAACCTGATTGTCTAACCCCGCTAAAGCGTATTCTACTAATGGATTATTTTTATCTGCAACCATTAGTATTCCGATTGGCGGATTGTCAGAATCTTCTTTGATTTCCTTCTTATAATAGTTCAGGTACGTGTCCAGTTGCGAAATGTGTGCATGATTAAATTTATCAGATTTAAACTCTATCAGAACATGTCATTTCAGAATTCTATGGTATAGTACCATATCAATAAAGAAATATTCATCACCTATTAATATTCTCTTTTGCCTTGCTTCAAGACAAAACCCTCGTCCCATTTCTAATAAAAAATCTTGGAAATGATTTAAGAGAGCCTGTTCTAAATCACTCTCCTCTACTATTGTTTTTCCTTTGATTCCTAGAAACTCAAACGCAAAGTGTGATTTTATAAGATCAGAAGTATTGCTGTTCAGCCCCTGATTGAGTTTTAATACTCATTTGCACCGGACTTCCACTTAAGCCTGGGGGTTATCCTAAAAGTGGCCACTTTTTTTTATCCAAAGTGTATCACCTAAACCGTCAAAGGTATATCTTTCATCTTTGAACAACACCTTTCAATCGAAGTAAGGCAATTCAAAATTCCATTTACTATAAACATGATTATAATATGTATACCAGCTTACAGCTAAATAAGTACAAAAAACGATTGCTGAGAAGGATATTAAAAACAAGAATATTTTTTTCATTACGATTAAAGACGCACAATGCTGTTCCAAACCTACTAAGATATTGCCACTTTTTTTTATAATTGAGTGGTTGAATATGACGGAAAATATTTAGGACATCCCGCTATTTACCCATGGCCAGCTTTTCACATATTTTTGCAAATCATTTTTCTTCATATTACAGATTTTCAGGTACTCCTTGTCAAATTGTATATTGACCATATTGTCCTGTGGCTTGGAACTTTCACCTCGATAATGGTTCAGATGTATAAGTGCCCCTTCGGTACGGTACAACTTGTACCCTAAAATCTGCACTCTTTTTGCTCTTTCTATATCATCTCTTCCCCACGACGAGAAAAATTCATTTTCCAATCCACAATCCATATATTCTTCTCTATTAATAAAACAACAGCCCCCGTAGGAATGCCTGATGTGCCTGGCGTTGTTGTCAAAAAAATGGCCCAGGAGATCAAAGTTCAGTTCGCTGGAAAGTTTTTTGGTAACAAACCGGCCCATGTTGATGAAAGTTCCATCGTAAGGATATGAAAGAGTAGCCAGTCTGTTCCGTATTGCCGATATCGCTTCCATGATGTTTTCAGGATTCGCAATTACATCCGAATCATAAATCGAAATGATGGGTGTTTTGCAGTTGATTATAGCCTGATTTAAAATTCTCGTTCTGTGGAAATCCCTGTTTCTATCCTCGATGAAAGTATAACTCACTTCTTTTAGCAGGGCCCGGGGATTAATTCTTGGAATGTCATCCTTTTCTACAATTAGTATCTTTGTATCGAAATGTTTCTTTAAAAACCGGGTAATCAAATCCAAATTCTGCAGTCTGTCTTCGGAATCCATTCGGATGGGAATGATGAACGTAACATCATTCAGATCGTGTCTTTTCAGCGTTTTGGCGTAAGCGCTGATTTCTTCGACGTACTTAACCGAGCACTTATTTTCCGGTACAAAAGAAAAGTTTTCATGATAGGGCACATGTGTTGAATACAGGCTTTTGAAGAAATAATCCTTTTCCTGGTTTCTTTTCACGCCGGCATTATGAAATATTTTACACTTGTCCCAGTAGTCAATGTCTTGCATAGGCCAGCTAAAATTCAGTTCCGGATGTATTGCTATCTGATGTCCGAGTTTCAGGCCATTCCACAGCACGGCCCACATGTCAGCGCACCAGGCTTGTATAGATCTTGCATCTTTTTCTTTTTTTAACAGTTCTTGATTGAACTCAAATAAGCAGATAAAGATTTTCTCACTATCGGTTTCTACCCGCTCCCAAAACTCATAATTGATATTTTTTATTACATACTGTGCACCCCCCGAATTATCTTCGTTGTTTTCTATTAAAAGAGGATCAATGCCGACTATAGCACACATTGCATGAAATATATCGTCACCAAATTTTTTGATGTAAGAAGGTGCAATGTAATTTCGGGTATCGGATAGGTACCAGGTATCAGTTGCTGTTAATACATCAGTATCTAGGGGTGCTCTGAAAATGATGTCGCTGTCGTGATAGAAAATGGTTTCATTTTCTAAATAGCGGTTGAGTTTGAAATGCTTTTTAAGAATGTTTGGTCTGACTGATGACAGGTAAACTTTTTTGATCCTGTCGTCAGGATAAGCAAAGAAACATGCTTTATCGTTGTTCTCAATCAGGGTTTTAAACTCCTCCCTGAGTCCAGATTCAGGATTGTACGCGATAAGCACATGAATCGCCTTTTTAGGGATTCCCAGCCTTTTAAAATTATATAGCTGGACTTCAATCTGCCATAGAAAATATAAATCGTCGGGTTGTGCTGAAATATAAATCATCTCATATAAAATATTAGCTCGGTAAATGATCAGCTCAGTAAAATGGTCTCATCCCAGGTCAGGCATTCCTTTGAAAAACCAGACAAAATGGTTAAGCCCAGGCCTGAAATTCCTGTTAAGCCGGATTTTCGCAGAGGGTTCCCGTTTCTGCTCAGGTTATCTGTAAGCGTGTGGATCCTGTCATTTGCTGCCTTATTAAAGTAACTATCTGTTGTCGCCCAATACAACCTGTTGAATTGCTGGATCAGTTGTATCTCATTGAAAGATACCAGATCAAAGGAATGAGGATGCATTCTTTGGTTTTCGAACTCGTATATCTCTGAGAGGTAAAAATCAGATTCCGCCGTGCGGTTAAGTAATAGGTTGCTTTGCCATAAATGATACAGCAATTGAAACTTTACAGGTTGAATCCATGCCTCGTTTTTGTGGATTGTTTGTTTCAGACCCGTTTCTATGGAAACGAAAATGCGGTTTACTATTTCCGGATAAAAAGCCTTTGCTGTTATTTTGGCCATCAGGAGCATGGCTTTTGATAAATCCTGGATGTGGGTTCCATTCAGCCGGATTTGCCTTTCCAGTTCATCTATAGCTAAAATCAGGGTCTCATAATATCTTGCCTGTTCCAGGTTTAAGTTTTCAGGGTCACATTTTTCCAGGCGATTAAAGATGAAGAGTATAACACCTGTTATCCCATTTTCCAGCGATAAGGCATTTATCTCTCCGTAAATCAGTTTCTGGAATATATCTTCATCCAACTGCTTAAAAGCGCCCGAGACATCAGTGTCAGCAATCTCGAATTTATCGAGATTTTGGAACACACCTACACTCCCGATTATGCCACTGAAATCATTGGTATTGTACTGGTTGTTACGGTAAGCACCATAAACCTTTGAACTGAGCGCTATACCTTTGTCAATGGCAGTATCATTGGCCTGGTACAAGTTTAAATAGTACAGAAAAAGAATATCAGCAGCGCTGCCGTCATACAAATCAATATCTTCTGTTTCTTCGTTTCCGGTGATCAGGTTCGTTAGTGTTGATAGCATTAATCAGGAAATCAATTGTTCTGATCTATAAGTTTGATCGCTTCCGGATGAAGTTGATAGCCCATTTCTTTTGCTTTCTGATAAGAAATACGGGCGTTTACTTTATCCGCTAAGCCTTCAAGAGCCACTCCCCTGATATAATAAAAGCTACTGATCTGTCGATTGGTATTTTTTTCGTTTTTTATGGGTTGCTCAGGAGATTTCTTTAGCTGGATGTAAAGATTGATCGCTGCGGTTGCTGTCTTTATAGACTCCGCATAATTTCTCAGGGCCAACTGCATGTTGGCATACATGATTTTATCCTCCAGGCGATAAGGGTCTTTCTGGAATAACTTTTCTAACGCCAGCGCATCTTTTTTCAGGATTTCAGGGGTGTTCAGGTGTTTGAATTTACCAAAATAGACAGTTGTGGAATCCGTCTTATCTCTTTTCATCTGATTATCTGGCCTGAATGTTACCAGTCCCCAGGTGTCATAAACTTCTTTGATCGCTTGTTCCAGTTTACCCACTTCATAATTGTAAGTAAGCCAGATTGCGCCCAGGTCGTTCTTAACAATGGTAACATATAAATGCGAGTAGAGTTTGCCGTTGTACCTGACGGTATCTTTACCTCGTGACCTTAATAGACTGTCTGTTGCCAATCGGATTAATGCCTTATCGGCATTAATCCGTATTGTATATTTTTTCGGTACAGAAATGACATTATTTACTGTGTCCAAAGGTAACCCCCGAAGGGTCAGTAATGTATTGTTACCGCGGGTATAATAATCCGTTTGGTCCGGATATATACTGCCAAGGCTACGGTTGTTTAGCGTTTCTGTTACCGTTATGTAACTATCCGTTCCATTTTTTCTAAAAACATCGACTACAAACGGACGTCTTATTTTGCTCTCCAGAAAGTTACTCAGTTCATCCCCGTTCAGTAAGCTGTAATTTTTGGGTGCTGTTAAGTCTAAATTTAATTCTGGGTAGTTTTTAGACAAGGCTGTTTGTCCACAAGCAGTATCTGTAAGCAGTAAACAGCAGAAAAAAGTAAACAGTCGTTCAAGCCATAGCTTTTTAAAGATTGTGCTCATTGTCGAAATTAAGAAGGTTGGAATTGGAGTTATTTATTAAAATTCTGTTGTGGTACCTCCAGCAAATTCTGTTGTAGACTCAGGGTATTCTGAAGTGGTAGGATAACCTTCCCATTCCGTAGTTGTCTCTGGTATGGCACCAGGGTCGGTTGCATTTTCGGATGTAACGCCAGGTCTTTTGTAGACACTAAACGCGGATGCGATACCCGAATCATTTTTGTTGGTGGTCACTTTACTCAGACCCTGTCCGCTAGTGTCTACCAGTGTCATCTTGCCGTTACTGTCAATACTTTCTACTTTATAGACGTGACTAACACCTAAATCAGGGTTAATATAACTCACCATCATCGGGTTCCCAGACGCGAAAGTGCTGGAAAGATATGACCCCATTTGGCTACTGCCGAAATTGTCACTTCTGACCGCTCCACCGAAATTATATGGACAATATTGGTTGTAGGTGCTAGTACCCAGGAACAGGGCTTGGTTATTAGAGTTTACTCCAGTGGTTGGTGCGCTTCCCATTATAGAAGTATACTGACTTTGCAAGCTGGCAGAGCTGTACGATAGTGGCAAGTTCAGGGAGTTCAGCATGCCCGCTAATGTTGCAAAAAAGCAATCGGTTCTTGGAGGTCCATCTGTGCCGCCAAATATGCTCCTGTTTTCTGATACGCTTAACACCAGCATTTCCTGCTCCATTTGTTCAAATGATAGTTTTGGTAGGTTGTTTCTTTTCATTGTCGTTAATTTGAATTAATATATTCGAAAGTAAATTTTAAAATTTATGAACGTGTAAATAGTTTGACGCAAACGTTTGCATTGTAAGAAAGGGCTACTAAATCATATTATCTACAGGAAAAATACTTGATGTGGTGTGAATGGCTTTGATTTATAGCTGATTCTGGATTTGAAAAAGTCGCTGAGAAATAAAATTAAGTAGATGACATCATCTAAAAGCTTAGAACAAACGTTTGCGCTTTATTTCGTGTAAAGTAATTAGTCAAACCCTGATTCACAGTCTATCTTCGTGTAAATCTAAATCTGATGCCCTTTACTAAATTTCCGCTCAACCTGCAACTGGACATGATGGACTGTGGTCCGGCTTGTCTGACAATGATCGCCAAGCATTATGGCAAATTTTATAGTTTGCAATACCTTCGTGATCAATGCGGAATTACCAAAGAAGGAGTTTCCTTTGCCGATATCAGTCATGCATCAGAAAGTATCGGGCTTCGTTCGCTGTCACTTAAATGCACTGTAGATGACCTGCTGTTAAAAATACCGCTGCCGGCCATAATACATTGGGACAATAGTCACTTTGTGGTAGTCTATAAAGTAAATGCCGAAAAGCGAAAAATTTATGTGGCAGATCCTGCAAAAGGTTACGTGAGTTATAGCGACAAGGAATTTGTTGCAAAAACTATAAAAAAGAGTGGGGCAGCTACATTGATTCCTGAGGTTCAGGAGAAATTGGTCTTGATGGTTGTAGAGCCTCAAGCCGATTTTTATGAACGCAGAGCAGGAGAAAAAATAGAGCGTTTAAAGACATTTGAAAATTTCATCGGGTATTTTAAGCCCTACAAAAAGAGTTTTGTGAACCTCTTTTTCATTATGCTCCTGGTTACTATTCTTCAGGGGATGATGCCCTTTATTAGCAAAGCGATTATAGATGTGGGGATCCAAACACACGATATCGATTTCATAAATATTATCCTGATTGCCAATATTGCCATCATTATCAGTGTGTTGCTGAGCAATATGGTGCGTGACTGGATTTTACTGCACATTACATCCAGGATCAACATTGCGTTAATTTCAGATTACCTGATTAAATTGATGCGCCTGCCCATTACTTTTTTTGAAAATAAGCAATCCGGTGATATTCTTCAACGGGCGCAGGATCATGAGCGGATCCGTTCATTTCTGATGAACAATTCTATAGGGATGATTTTTTCGGTGCTGACGTTTGTGGTGTTTAGCATCATTCTTTGCATTTACAACCCGATCATTTTTTATATTTTTTTGGCAGGAAGTGCACTTTATGTAATCTGGGTGATGGGTTTTTTGAAACTTCGCAAAAAACTGGACTGGGAGTATTTTGACCTGGTCAGTAAAAACCAAAGCTACTGGGTAGAGACCATTGCGAGTATTCAGGATATAAAAATCAACAACTACGAAAAGCAGAAACGCTGGAAATGGGAGGGTATACAAGCCCAGCTTTATAAGGTAAACTTAAGAGTAATGAGCATCACTAATACCCAAAACCTGGGTGCGCAGTTTATAGATCAGTTTAAAAACCTGTTCATTACGTTTTACTGCGCAAAAGCGGTAATTGCCGGCGATATCACTTTCGGTGTAATGATTTCTACACAGTTTATTATTGGGATGCTGAATGCTCCGGTAAGTCAGTTTATCCAGTTTATCGTTGGTTTTCAATTTGCCCAGCTCAGCTTTCTGCGGTTGAATGAAATACACCAGTTGCCAGATGAGCATGACAATGTTGGTCAGAACAATATGGAGTTGCCGGAGCAAAAGAGTCTGATGATCAATAACGTCGGATTTCAATATACACCGGCAGGTAAACCAATTCTGCAGGGAATCCGTTTAGTGATCCCACAGGGAAAAGTAACTGCAATTGTGGGAGATAGCGGTAGTGGCAAATCTACCTTGCTCAAATTACTGCTGCGCTTATATAAACCAACATATGGCGATATTAAAATTGGGGATATGAATATCAATAATATCAGTTTGCGACAATGGCGGGAAAAATGTGGGGCAGTAATGCAGGATGGTAAAATATTTAATGATACCATACTGAACAACATTGTTTTGGATGATGAAAAGGTGGATTACAGCCGGTTGAAAAAAGCTTTACAGACTGCTAATATTTCGCAGGAAATAGAAGCTTTGCCACTTGGATACGAAACTGTAATGGGTGAGCAGGGGAGAGGCCTGAGCGGCGGACAAAAACAGCGAATCCTGATTGCAAGAGCACTTTATAAAAATCCTGATTATTTATTTTTTGATGAGGCAACCAATTCGCTGGATACCATTAATGAACAAAAAATAACCGCTGCACTGGATGATGTTTTTAAAGGTAAAACTGTTATTGTTGTTGCCCACCGATTGAGTACCATCCGCAAAGCAGACCAGATTGTAGTGATGCAGAACGGGACTATTGTGGAGGTAGGTAGTCACGATTTGCTGATGCAGGTAGAAGGAAGATATTATCAACTTGTCCAGTCGCAGCTTGATTTGACGAGTACAGTCGCGGTTCCTTCCGCAGTTGACAGAGAAGCAGTTTTGTCGGAATAACAATGCAGGTATAAACCATCATTTTAACATAAATTAATGAACCAACAACCAGAATATTCAGCTACTGAATTTACGAAACTAGAAGCTGCGCTGCAATCACAGCGTTCTGAAGAAGTCACAGCAATTATTGAGCGGATGCCAACACGGTTTGGATTGGCGGTAACTGGTATTGTATTGTTTATCTTTATCATGATGGCTATTTTTGGCTGGCTCAGTCGCTACCCGGATATCGCACAAGGACAGGTTGTTGTAAATGGCAGTAGTGCACCAATCAAATTAGTGGCAAACTTTAGTGGTAAATTGAAGCTTAACGCCGTTCGTTCATTAGGAGAGGTTAAGGAAGGACAAATAATTGCTTACCTGGAGAATTCGACCACCCCATTTATTGTTGATTCTGTTCTTAATCAGCTAAAAAAATATAATCCTTCATCGGATGATGTTAATATGATGCAGCGTGACCTTCCGAAAAACATTTCATTAGGCGAACTGAACGTCAAATACTACACCTTCATTGATGCCATCCGCCAGTTTTTAAATTATAAAGAGGATAAATTCTACGATACCCAAAAAGCAAATTTAAACACGATTTTAGCTGAGCAACAAAATACAATCAATAGTGCTAAAAGTCAGTTGTCTATCGCCAAAAGCTCACTCGGGTACGTTTATAAGTTTTATAAGAGAGACTCTCTGCTGTTTAAGAGAAAAGTAATCAGTGAATCTGAACTTGATCAAACTGAAATGAGTTATCTGAATGCCAGAGATAAGGTTCAATCGTCAACTAATGCAATAATTGTAGCCCGGCAAGTCTTGCAGGAAACTCAAAACAAGTTACAACAATTGCATATCGAAGATCCGGAAAAAGAAAAGGAACTACATCTGATGCTCATCTCTGCTTATAACGACCTGATCGATAACATTAAAAACTGGGAGCAAAAATATGTTTTCAGGGCTCCATTTGCCGGTAAGCTGCAATACTTAAAGTTTTATAATGAAAATCAATTTGTACAGGCGGGTGATCCTGTTTTTACTATAATTCCCATACATCATCAGCCTTATGGACAGGTGTTGCTTCCGGCAGCTGGAGCGGGTAAAGTTATGATCGGGCAGGAGGTAATCGTGAAGCTGGATAATTTCCCATATATGGAGTATGGATCTGTGTCAGGCCGTGTGAAAACGATATCTCTGACCACCAATACAGAAAAAACGCAAAACGGTGACGTAGAAACGTATTTGATCACCGTAGATTTTCCAAAGGGTATGCAAACCAATTATGGAAGCGTGCTGGATTTTAAATATGAAAGTAAAGGCACCGCCGAGATCATCACCAATGACAGAAAGTTAATCGAAAGACTGTTTGATAATTTAAGGTATGCGATTAAAAAATAGTCGGAATTAAAGCTGTATTAGCTTAGCCCACTATCACCTCAGCAACTTCTTCGGCTGAGATATCACTATGTGAAGCATCAAGTACGCAATCTCCATCTTTGATCAGAAGAATCTGAGGTGATTCATGGTGGACCTCAAACGTCTCAGCAATTTGTGCTGAAATGTCGCGGTAACTGATTAAATCCAGGAAGTAAAGCGAAGTATCAGCGGGTATTGCTTCCCAGTCCATTTCAAAACGGCGTTTGGCCATTGCACTCACTGAACAGCGTGTGCTATGCTTAAATATTAAACTGTAACCTTGTTTGTCTTTGATTTCGCTGATCTGATTTAAATCAGTTATATTTTTCCACTGCATCTGATATCGTTCTTAAAGGTTAGGCTGGTTTATCTATCTTCTTCTTCTGCCTTCAGGATATGAGCTGTAGGCAGGGCATAAACGGCTGGAGCAAGCCTCTAAAACTGTTATGGCAAGAAACACACCAAGCAATAATATCGCTACTTTCTTCATTGGTTTGGATTATTAAATTCTTTACTAATCTACAATTTTTGGATTAAGTATCAAATACTGAATCAGGTTAATTAGATAGTAGTGGCAAGTTCCGCCATTTTAAGTGCTGTAATAGCTGCTTCGTCGCCTTTGTTGCCATGTTTGCCTCCTGCTCTGTCAATCGCCTGTTGCTGATCGTTTGTGGTCAATACACCGAAGATTACCGGCTTACTGTGTTTGACACTCACCTGGGTGATTCCATTGGCAACAGCATCACAAATGAAATCGAAATGTCTCGTTTCTCCCTGGATTACACAGCCAAGGCAAATCACCGCATCAAGGTTTTTGTGTTTTTGCAAAAGCATATCTGCTGCGGAGCTGAGCTCAAATGTGCCGGGAACTGCAATGGATGTGATGTTTTCCTCAGCGACACCGTTATCAGTAAGTGTTTTTAGTGCCCCATTGTATAGTGCTCCCGTAATTTCCGCATTCCACTCTGCTACAGCAATTGCTATTTTGTAAGGACTGCCGTTTGGTATTGTAGTATGAGAAAAGTCTGAAAGGTTTTTTAATTGTGTTGCCATAGCGCAAAATTAGAGAAAGATTGGGTATAAAAAAAGGCCAGCTGGTCAGCTAGCCTTTTAAAATATCGTGATAAGCTTACTTTACCTGTACTGATGCACGTGCGATATATTCATCAATCATTGCAGCTTCCTGACTTTCAGGATACTGTGTTTTGATTTTTGTATAGGCTTCTTCAGCGTTTTTGTACTCTTTAAGTTGCTCATATACCAATCCAAGTTTTTTAAGGAACATTGGAGATGTAAATTTGTTGCTTGCTTTGTCAGCCGCTTTTTTATAGTAAGTAACTGCTTGTTTGTAATCTTTTAATTCGCTGTAAGCATCACCCAAAAGACCAAGTGCCAATGGATCTGCTACCGGACTACCAGTGTCAGAATATTTTCCTAAAGACTCAACTGCTTTTTGATACTCACCTTTACGTAAATAAATACCGCCTAGATAAAGGTTAGCCAGGTTTGCAGATTTTGTATTTTCATACTCTTTTGCAATCTGATCTAAACCAGGATATCCGCCCTCACCATTTATTGCTTTGTTGGCCAGTGAATCTACACCTAGAAATCCTTCTGCTTTGTACATTTTAGCTGAAGCTTCTTCTGCTCTGTTTTTTAAATATACGTTCTGGTACCAAAGGTAAACTCCAATTAATACTACAATTGCTCCTGCGATGAACAAAAGGCTCTTTGAGTTTTCCTGTAAAAAAGGACCCTTTTTCACTTGTGGATTTATTTCTTTTTCTGTTGTGGACATTTTATTTAAAAAAATTAAGGATTGCAAAAATACATTTTTACATCAAAGTATCAACTGCTTTGCGCTATTAATTTAAACTTTAGGCTTTTGAGTCGGGAATGATGGGGCTGAATGGCTTTCCATATCACATGTCCCTGAACAGATGTTATGATATAACAAAGGGAAACGGTAACTTTGAAAGGACAATATGTGGTTGAAAAATATTACCCTTCTTAACTTTAAAAACTATGCAGACGCCAGTGTTAGTTTTTCTAAAACGGTAAACGCTTTTGTAGGTAATAACGGCGCTGGTAAAACTAATTTACTGGATGCCATTCATTATTTATGCTTATGTAAGGGGTATTTTAACCCAATCGATAGTCAGCAAATTAAAACTGCTGAAGACCTTTTCTTAATTCAGGGAGACTTTGACAGGAAGGAAAAGAACGAAAAAATTACCTGTGGGGTAAAGCGCAATCAGAAAAAACAGTTTAAACGAAATAAAAAGGAGTACGACAAACTTGCCGATCATATAGGCTTATTTCCCTTGGTGATGATTTCTCCCTATGATACCAATATCATTACGGATGGGAGTGAAGAACGCAGGAGATTTATGGACAATGTGATCTCACAAACTGATGCACATTACCTGGATGAGCTGATCTTGTATAACCGTCATCTCCTGAACCGGAATGCATTGTTGAAGCAAATTGCCGTGACAAGAAGCTACGATCCTACTTTGCTGGAGATCTATAATGAGCAATTGGTAGCGTCAGGATTAAAAATATTTGCCAAGCGTCAGCAGTTTATGATTGATTTTATACCGTTGTTTGATAAATATTACCAGTTTTTAACAGATGACAACGAGCGTGTAAGTCTGCAATACCAAAGCCAGCTTGCAGAAACGAACTTCGGGGAGCTACTGGCCAAGTCTATAGAGAAGGATAAGGTATTGGAAAGGACTACCACAGGAATTCATAAGGATGAACTGGTCTTTGCCATTGCTGATATGCCTTTAAAGAAGTTTGGCTCACAAGGTCAGCAGAAATCTTTTTTAATTGCGCTAAAACTCGCACAATATGCTTATCTTCAGACTCATAAAGGATTTAAACCTTTGCTGTTGCTCGACGATATTTTTGATAAACTGGATGATAACCGGATGCGTAAGCTAATGGAGATGGTCTCTCACCAGGACTTTGGACAGATTTTTATAACCGATACGGGAAGAGAAAGGGTGCTGGCATTGTTCAATAAGATCAATGTCCCGGTGACTTTGTTTGAAGTAAATAATGGATCAGTAAATCATGCGTAAACCTAATGACATTACTTTAAAAGAAGGAATCGGAAAGCTGCTCAATACCTACAGACTGAAGGGAAAGTTTGATGAAACTTCTGTAATCGCTTATTGGCCTGAGCTGATGGGGAACGCTGTGGCCAACAGGACTACGCAGATTTATATCTCTCAGAAGAAATTATTTGTGAGGCTGGAATCGTCAGTAGTTAAGAATGACCTGATGATGGTAAGAACCGGCATCATTCAAAAAATTAATGAACGTGCCGGTGCTGAAGTGATTGTTGATATTGTGTTTCTGTAGACAAACGCCGTTAGAAAACTTTACTGATTAGCCAGATGATTAGTGCAAGCACTAATACAACTACAATGACGCCGGTCCAAACACCAGCTTTAAAAATGCCCTCAACTAATTCACAACTAGATAACGTAGTGGTTAGGAAGGCAAGAATAGCGAGCGGGAAATATCTTTTAATTGTCATAAGCTTTTGTGTTTTATTGTTTAACAAAAAACTATGAGAATGGTTTTTTTGATTTATCCGTATCGCAATCTGATTATTGTTTTGGCGGAGTAACTTTAAGCAGTTCTATTTCAAATATCAATGTGCTGTATGCAGGTATGTCCTGTCCCATAGCACGTTCGCCATAAGCAAGGTCATATGGGATGAAAAATTTATATTTAGACCCAGTTTGCATCAATTGAACTCCTTCGGTCCATCCCTTGATTACTCCATTTAATGGCAATGCCAGAGGCTCATTTCTTGAATAAGAACTGTCAAATTCTTTTCCATTCAGCAATGTACCTTTATAATGTACAAGTACCGTATCTGTAGCCGCAGGCTTAACACCTGTACCTCTTGTGAGTACCTGGTATTGAAGTCCGCTAGGGGTAATCTGTACGCCCGTTTGTTTTTTGTTGTTTTCCAGGAAAGCTTTGCCTTCAGCGATGATTGGGGCATTTTTCTTTGCGCTGATCGATTTAAATAGATTGTTGCTTGCCTGACGCGATTGTTCTTCTGTCAATAAGGTTTTTCTGCCATTTAATGCATCCTGAAAACCTTTAATTAACAATTCGTAGTTTAAGGTTATCAATCCCTCACTTTTCATGCTGCTCCCCATTCCTATTCCAAAGGAATAACTGGCCGAGTCTAAGGTAGATTTAAATGTTGGGGCGGTGGTTTTACCAGCAGTTGTTGCTTTTTTTACAGTAGTGGTTTTTTTTGAAGGCACAGCTTTTTTTGTTTGAGCTAATGCCACCAGTGTGCATAGTGGTAGTAAAAATGTAATGATGATCTTCTTCATTTGTGAATAAATTTGTGATGAAAGGTACAAACTAAATAACATAAAAAAAGAGGATGTCAGACAGCCTCTTTTTTATAATTTTTTGGTATCAGCTTAGAAACGCTCGTCTGCTGTAAAGAAGAAATCTCCTTCAATTGCAGCGTTCTCATCTGAATCAGAACCGTGAACTGCATTTGCATCGATTGATTTAGCATATTTGTTACGGATAGTACCTTCTGCTGCTTCAGCCGGATTAGTAGCACCGATCAATGTTCTGAAATCTTCGATCGCATTGTCTTTCTCCAAGATTGCTGCTACGATAGGGCCTGAAGACATAAAGCCAACAAGATCTTTGTAGAACGAACGTGCCGCATGTACTTCGTAAAACTTACCCGCTGTTTCAGGAGTCAGCTTAGTATATTTTAATGCAATGATTTTGAAACCTGCTGCAGTAATGTCATTAATAATTGCACCAATGTGGCCGTTTGCAACCGCATCAGGCTTAATCATGGTAAAAGTTCTGTTTGTAGCCATTTTTTTATTTCGAATTTTTTGCAAAATTACGTTTTATACTGTTAATATTAAAGTTTGAAACTTAGATAAATTATCTGGCCATTTTTAGCCGAAATTTAATAGGCTTCAATTTATCATTAAATCGTTAGCTTTGCGAGGAATATTATGTTGTCTATTTCGGAAATAAAGGAACTGCTGGCTACGCCGCAAAAAATAGTAATTACTACACATCATAAACCCGACGGTGATGCAATGGGTTCATCATTAGGGTTATATGCTTATCTGATTCAGATGGGACATCATGTTAAAGTGATTACTCCTACTGATTATCCTTATTTTTTACATTGGCTCCCGAACAATTCTGATGTCATCATTTATACGGAACAGACTGCCGAAGCAGCTAGACTGGTTGAAGAGGCGGCAATGATTTTCTGTCTGGATTTTAATACGCTAAGCAGAATAAACGAATTGGGAGAATTGGTAAGGGCATCGGCGGCTTACAAGATCATGATTGATCATCATCTGGAACCTGAGGATTTTGATGATTATCGTCATTGGAGCATCAATGCATGCGCTGCGGCACAACTTGTTTATGAGTTTATTGTAGATGAGCTGCAAGACGGCAAACGCATGAACAAGGACATTGCAACTTGTTTGTATACAGGTATTATGACGGACTCCGGTTCGTTCCGGTTTCAGTCGGCAGATTCAGCTGTGTACAGAATTGCTGCCGATCTTATTGATCTGGGAGCTGAGCACTGGAGGATTCACCAATTGGTATACGATAATGCGACAGAAAACCGTTTGCGTTTTCTGGGCCACTGTATCAGTAACAAATTAGAGATACTGAGAGAATTCAATACGGCTATAATTTCGGTGACTAAAGAAGAATTGCGTGAGTTTAATATAGTTACGGGAGATACGGAAGGTATAGTGAATTATGCACTTTCGGTAAACGGAATCAGACTCGCTGCATTTATTATTGAAAGAACTGATAAAGTTAAATTATCTTTGCGCTCCACAGGGGATTTCCCTGCTAATGAGATTTGTAAGAAATATTTTAACGGAGGTGGTCACAGGAACGCTGCCGGCGGATTTTCTGATAAAAACTTAGAAGATACAATACAAGAATTTAAAACGATATTAACAGAATATAAAACTCAATTATTACAATAAACCACATGAAGAAAGGTATAATAATTCTTTTCGCGGCTACACTTGGATTAGCTGCTTGTAACAACTACAAAAAAGGACCTGGAGGTCTGATGTATCAAATCCACAATGATGGTGGTAAAGAAAAAATTAAGGAAGGTGACATCGTTAAATTGAATTTCATCCAGAAAAATGAGAGAGATTCAGTGATGTTCAATACTTATGACATGGAGCAGCCTCAAATATTTCCTGTAGGCAAAAAAGTTTATGCAGGTGATATGAACGATGTTCTTTATTTGTTCGGTGAAGGTGATAGTGCTACGTTCAAATTGAACCTGGATACTATGGCTAAACATTCCGGTCAGCCAAAACCACCGCAAAATGCAAAAGATACTTATATCGTATTTACTGTTAAAGTAGAAAAAGTATTAAAGAAAACTGCAGGTGAAGCAGATTCTGCTTTCCAAAAGAAAGCTCAGGAGTTTTTCCAGAAAGACTATCAGGCTGATGTAGCTAAGAAAAAAGGTGCTGAAGCTGGTAAGATCAAAAACTTCATCGAGGATAAAAAATTAAAAACTCAAACTACTGCTACAGGTTTACAATATGTAATCACTAATCCTGGAACTGGTCCAAAACCTGTTTTGGGTGATACGATTATGCTGAATTATACAGGTAAATTGTTGACCAAAAAAGCTGATGGTTCTGAGAAAATATTTGATACTTCTATCGAGAAAGTAGCAAAAGATGCTAAAATTCACAATGCTATGGCTCAATATGCACCTCGTCCATTTACTATCGGTAATGCAATCCCGGGATTTGACGAAGGTTATCAGTTGATCGGTAAAGGTGGAAAAATCACTTTGATCATTCCTTCTTCATTGGGTTACGGTGAAGGTGGTCAGCCTCAGGCAGGTATCGCTCCTTTTTCTCCTTTATGCTTTGAAGTAGAAATTGTAGATATTAAAAAACCTAAAACTGCACCAGCAGCAGCTCCGGTAGCTCCTGCACCAGTAAAATAAAGTTTCCGCAAAGCGGATAGCAAGAATAGAACCCTGTAAGGTATGTGCCTTACAGGGTTTTTTTTATTAACTTCGCCCATGCTTTTAACGGATACCCATACACATCTGTATTATGAAACAGATGAGGAAAAACTCGCTCAGCTGATGCAGCGTTGTTTTGATAACCAGGTAGAGAGATTGTTTCTCCCAAATGTAGACGTAGCTTCTATAGCCAGAATTGAAGACCTGGTCTCTAAATATCCCAATAATTGTTTTGCCATGGCCGGACTACATCCTTGTGATGTAAAGGAAGATTATGAACTGGTATTGGATGAGATTTGTCAGAGTATAGTCGACCGTAATATTTATGCCATTGGTGAAATCGGCATTGATCTGCATTGGGATAAAACTACGCTGGAGATTCAAAAGACAGCCTTTAAAGAGCAAATTAAATGGGCAAAAGATCTCGATCTTCCTATAGTCATTCATTGCAGGGAAGCATTCGATGAGATCTTTGAAGTTCTGGAAGCTGAAAAAGGCCCGGATCTAAGAGGAATCTTTCATTGTTTTACCGGAAACCTGGATCAGGCTAATAAGGCCATTGAGCTAGGGTTTTATTTGGGCATAGGAGGGGTAGTAACGTATAAAAAGGCCGGCCTTGATGAAGTGCTGAAAAATATCCCGATTTCTAAAATTGTATTGGAGACTGACTCGCCGTATTTAGCCCCGGTTCCATTTAGAGGTAAGCCAAATGAAAGCAGTTATTTGGTGCACATTGCAGAGAAAGTGGCTGAAATCTATAACGTAAGTGTAGAGGAAGTCGCTAACATCACAACAGCTAATTCTAAGCTCATCTTTAACATCTAATAATGACTAACATACTGATTATATATACTGGTGGCACAATAGGAATGGTGAATGATCCTAAAACTGGGGCACTTATTCCATTTGATTTTAAGCAGATCCAGCAAAATGTTCCTGAGTTGGAACGTTTAAACTACAATCTGGATGTGTATTCATTCGATCCGATACTGGATTCTTCTAATATGACTCCGGAAATCTGGGCTGATATAGCCAAACTTATCCGGGATAAGTATGATGATTTTGATGGCTTTGTGATTTTACACGGATCGGATACAATGGCATTTACGGCCTCGGCTCTAAGCTTTATGCTGGAAAATCTGAGTAAACCAGTAGTCCTTACCGGATCTCAGTTGCCAATTGGAGAGATCAGAACAGATGCTAAGGAGAACTTGATCACCGCACTGGAAATTGCCGCAACGAAGAAGAAAGGTAAGGCCATGATACCTGAGGTTTGTATATATTTTGACTATCAGTTGTTCAGAGGTAATCGTTCTATCAAATATAATTCAGAGAAATTTGAAGCTTTCCGTTCTCCGAACTATCCAATTCTGGCGGAAGCCGGAGTAACTTTGTCGTTTTTTAACAACTACATTTTGCCTCAGCCTTCGGAAAACTTCAAGGTCCACCTTGAACTTAATCCGAATATTGGTGTATTAAAACTTTATCCGGGTATTTCGCCTCAGGCAGTAAAGGCCATTACACTTTCTTCTGTTGATGCAATAGTGATGGAGACATTTGGCTCAGGCAATACGACAACTGTTGAATGGTTTACGGATTGTTTGGAGGAAGCTATTAAAAATGGAAAGATCATTGTAGATATTACACAATGCCAGCGGGGGTCAGTGGAACTGGGTATGTATCAAACCAGTAAGAAGTTACAGCAAATGGGTGTTTTGAGTGGTTATGACATGACTTTTGAAGCCACCACCACCAAGTTGATGTATCTGATGGGACAGGGCTTGGATAAAGCTGAAATTGCAAGATTAGTTGAAAAACCTTTGAGGGGAGAATTGACTGTTTAAAGTAAAAGTTGAAGGGCAGGTTTTCTGCTGAGTAATTATATATTATTTTTGTGTTTAACTAACGAATTGGATCATGAATATAGAGCAAATTTATACAGGGTGTTTGGCAGAAGCTGCCTATTATATTGAAAGTAACGGCGAGGCTGCGATTATCGATCCGCTTAGAGAAGTGGAACCTTATCTTAAAAAAGCGTCGAAAGATAATGCCCGTATCAAATATATTTTTGAAACTCATTTTCATGCCGATTTTGTTTCGGGTCACGTGGATCTTGCAGAGAAATCGGGTGCCGCAATTGTGTATGGGCCAACTGCAAATACTACTTTCAAATCTCATATTTCGAAAGATGGAGAACAATTTAAGGTTGGGGACTTGACGATTACCGTGCTGCATACCCCTGGTCATACGCCTGAATCTACCACCTATTTACTCGCTGATAAAGACGGTAAGCCTTATTGTATTTTTACCGGAGATACTTTGTTTATCGGAGATGTAGGACGGCCGGATCTTGCTCAGAAAGGTGCATTGACCATGGAGGACATGGCTGCTACGTTATATGATTCTTTGCAAACAAAAATATTGACGCTTCCTGATGATGTACTGGTATATCCTGCTCACGGTGCGGGTTCAGCTTGCGGAAAAAACATGAGCAAGGAAACCTTTGATACTTTAGGTCATCAAAAGGAAGTGAATTATGCACTTAAAGCAACGACTAAAGATCAGTTTGTAAAAGAAGTAACGGATGGGATATTGCCCCCTCCTCAGTATTTTGCAAAAAACGCAGCTATGAATAAACATGGTTATGAGAGCTTTGATGATGTTTATGAAAAAGGATCTAATCCTTTATCTGCTGAAAACTTCGAAGTGCTTGCAAACCAGACAGGAGCTTTGATTCTTGATACGAGAGATCCTCAGGTATTTGCCAAGGGATTTATCCCTTCTTCAGTAAATATTGGACTGAATGGTCAGTTTGCCCCATGGGTTGGGTCGTTGGTCACTGATTTGAAACAGCCTTTGCTGCTTATTGTAGAAGAAGGTAAGGAAGAGGAAGCAATTACCAGACTGGCACGTGTAGGTTATGACAATACCATCGGATATTTGGCAGATGGCATTGCTGCCTGGGAAGCTGCGGGTAAGGACGTGGACACTGTTAAGTCGATTTCTGCCGTTGAATTTGAAGGCATTGTGACTGATCAGCCGGATATCCATGTTCTGGATGTTAGAAAACCGGGAGAATATGAGGCCGAACATTTAGAAATGACGGCGACCAGACCTCTGGATTACATTAATGACTGGACCGGAGAGGTAAATCCTAATGAAACCTATTATATTCATTGCGCAGGTGGTTATCGTTCGATGATTGCCGCTTCAATACTTAAGGCAAGGGGCGTGGATAATGTAATAGATATAGCAGGAGGATATGGCGCGATTAAAGCTACGGGATTAAAACGTACAGATTTTGCTTGTCCTTCTAAAGCCATGAAGGTTTAATAGAGCTTAGTCTTCAAAGTGGTGGAAACGAACCTGTCAATGGCGTTTTCTACCGCTGGGATGTCTTTAGATGTAATGTAAGAAGCCAATACATGGTTTGCGCCATTCGGAATCGCTACTTTTGACTTTAGTTTTGCAGGGGTTCCGAGTTCGTCAAACATTTTCATCATTGCGTCGACTCTTACTACCGGGTCCTGCTCTTGTTCATTCTTATAATAGTAAAGCAAAAGCGTGGGTTGTTTAACCTGGCTGAAAGTTTGTTTATTCATAGTGGTGGCAACAAGCTCCTGGAGTTGTACTACAGATTCGAGTCTATACTTGGTATACCAGTATTTTTTATATTCTTCAGATTTGCCATCAACTATTCTGTCGTCTCCTCCCATAACCATTCTAGATATTTCCAGCCCCCAGGGTTGATTGAGTAAGAATGCAAGTTTGTCATTGATCGCAATATTCGGCGAAATGAGTATGAGGCTGTTTATTTTGTCAGGATATGTTGCTGCAAGTTTAAGTGCTAATGTACCGCCTGTTGATGTGCCAATCAGAATTACTTTTTTGCCCAATCTACGCCCTATTTCTACTGCGTGTTTTGCGCTTTCCCATAGCCTGTCAGCAGTTGAATATTCCATCGCCGATGTAGTGTCTACCCCATGATCAGCCAATCGGGAAAGATATAAGTTTGCTTTTAATCTTTTTGCAAGGTGTGTGTGGACCGGGTTTCCCTCTTCTTTAGACGCGGAATATCCGTGCAGGTAAACTAAAGCGTATTCTGTCTGCCGCTTAAGCGAATCGGCCCAGACTATTTCTGCCTCATTCTGAGGTTTAATTTTATGCTTGCTTTCTATTTCTTTTATATAATTCTCCAGCTGATTAAGCTCAGGGACAACCGGTGTTCCATCGGCATATTGAGGATGAACAGGCGTAGGCCCGAGAAAATAAACAATAATAGCTATCGTAATTAAGACTGATAGGATAATTAATGCTGTTTTCATCTTAAACTTTTTACTAAAAGTACGCTTTTAAAGGAATTTAATTTATGTTTGCACACACATTTTTTTACCTGAATGCCGGGAATAAATCAGATAAAACAACCGATAGCTGCAGACATTGCTGTATTTGAAGAAAAATTCAAATCCTCTATGCATAGTGATGCCCCTTTATTAGACCGGATTACACATTATATTGTAAAGAGGAAAGGCAAGCAGATCAGGCCCATGTTTGTTTTCTTTGCTGCAAAACTTTGCGGCGGAATTATTGAATCGACCCATAGGGGAGCTGCATTAGTTGAATTGTTACATACTGCTACGCTGGTTCATGATGACGTAGTCGATAATGCCTACGAACGCAGGGGGTTCTTTTCTATAAATGCATTATGGAAAAATAAAATAGCCGTCCTTGTAGGAGATTATTTGTTGGCAAAAGGATTATTACTGTCAGTAAATAACGGCGAGTTTCGCTTACTGCAAATCGTTTCAGAGGCTGTAAAGCAAATGAGCGAAGGAGAATTACTGCAGATTGAGAAGGTGAGGAAGATGGATATCAGCGAGGAGTTGTATTTTGATGTGATCCGCCAGAAGACAGCTTCTCTAATCGCTTCGTGTTGTGCCTGCGGTGCAGCCTCAGCCGGTGCCGATGAAGAGACGGTCGAAAAGATGAGGCTGTTTGGCGAGAAGGTTGGCATTGCATTTCAGATTAAAGACGATACATTTGACTTCGGCACAGACGACGTGGGTAAGCCACTAGGTATTGATATTAAGGAGAAGAAAGTGACCCTTCCTCTAATCTATGCCCTAAACAGATGTGATAAGGCCGAGAAAAAAAGAATCATTAATCTCGTAAAGAACCATCAGGATATCCCCGAGAAAATTCAGGAGATCATAGACTTCGTAAATGCTAAGGACGGTGTTCATTATGCCAATCAGAAGATGCTTCAATATCAACAGGAGGCATTTGATATTCTGCACAGTTTTGAACCGGGAGACGCAAGAACCGGCCTGGAGCAACTTGTGAGGTATACGACTGAGCGTAAAAAGTAATATATTTATTGTGCATATCGATTGCACTGCCTTTTAACAAATCAATTTTCTGTAATCCAATATGAAAAGATTCCTCTTTTTAATTATTAATTGTATTGTAATTCTGCATGTTCAGGCGCAAGATGATTTTGGTCCGGTATTTAAGAAAATAAATGCCGAAGTTCATGCCAATTCCAAGGCCTACGGGAACTTAAAAGAAGCCATTGAGTTGATAGGACACCGGCTGACTGGATCTGAAAACGGGAGAAAGGCAGAGGAGCATGCTTTTAAGCTTTTGACATCCTATGGATATGATGTGAAATATCAGCCTTTTGAAGTCGAGAGCTGGAACCGATTGACCAATGAGACTAAAGTAGGGGATACCCGCGATAATCTGAATAAAATAACTTCTGTCACACTTGCCCATTCGCCGGTAAAAGCTGATGTGCTGGCTGAAATCATAGACCTGGGCAATGGTCTTGAAGCGGATTACAAGCTTGATTCAGGAAAAATTAAAGGGAATATTGCATTGGTGTATCTTGGGATTCTTCCGGGCTCTCCGACAGGTACACAGTCACTGCACCGATCAGAAAAAGCGGCTATTGCCGTAAAGTACGGTGCTTCTGGTATCATTATTATTAATGGTGTAAAAGGTGGTGTATTGCTCACAGGAACTGCATCTGTAACTGGAAAGCTGATTTCTATCCCTGCGGTATGTATTGGGCTGGAAAATGGCATGAGGCTTAAAGAGAAGCTAAAAACAGGAAAGCAATTTGCGAATTTAAAAATGACCAACTTCTCGGGAAAAATTAGGGCCCGGAATGTCATCGCTACCTTGAAAGGAAATGGAGCTCCCGAAGAAAAAATTGTTGTAGGTGCACACTTGGATAGCTGGGACTTGGCAACCGGCGCAATAGACAATGGAATTGGTGCTTTTGGACTCATAGATATGGCGAGAACTTTTAAAGCGCTTAATTTGCCGTCTAAACGCACGGTTGAATTTGTATTGTTCATGGGTGAGGAGCAAGGTTTGCTGGGCTCTAAGGCATATGTAGATGTTGCCAGGCATTTAAATAGATTGGATCAGATCAGGTTTATGCTCAATTATGACATGACCAATGATCCAAAAGGTTTTTCTTCGAGCAGGAAAGAAATGAAAACTCTTTTTGGAGCATGGGGTGCTGAGATTAATAAAATTGATACCGGATTCGAGAATCTGTTCTATACGGGCGCATGGCTGCATAGCGATCATCAGCCTTTTATGCTGCAGGGAATTCCGATAGGCGGGGGGACGGGAGGAAGTTTGCCTAATAACTCCGCACCTTACTATCACTCGGATGGAGATGTCTTCAAACTTGTAGATGAGCAACAACTTAAAAACACAGTCCGTTATAGTACAATGCTGATCTATGGGTTGGCAAATGTTTCGGAAGTGCCTGTTTCCAGGCAAGAAGAGCACGTACTAAGAGATTTTTTAAAAGAGAATAATCTTGAAGTTCCTTTAAAGATTGCCGGCGAATGGCGATGGTAATAATGTTGCGGTTATTCTTTTAAGGTCTTCCGGTCTGGATGCATTAACATTAACAAGGTAGAAATTGTTGCTTTTAACGCCATTCCATCGCCAGCTGAATTGACTTACTGTTTTGATCTTTCCATTATCGAACCACCAGGATGCATAAATTCGGTCTTTCCCTTTTGCAAGGATTCCTGTATATATCTCTATTCCTTTTATGTGGTCTTTTTTGATGAATTGGAATTCATATCCGCTTCCTCTCCAGCAGATCATAGGGTTGTGCTCCGGTGCATAAAATGGAGTTGGTTTGATGTAAATCAGTGCCTCTTTGTTTTCGAATTTTAGCACTTTATTGGCCAGACAGGTTTTTTTGTAGCCACTAAGATTGATCCTGTTACTATTGTTATGGCTAAACTGGTTTACATTGTTTGTTGTTATGGAGAGGTAGGTGACCACTGCAAATAGCAATAATTGCAGGTATTGGAACTTTAAAATGGGGTTAATTCCCCGGTAGTGACTTTCTTTATCGTAAACAGGTTTTAACTTCCCCAGTCGCTGAACAAAGATCCTGATAAACCATATTAATGGCAGGATGACATAGATCATCATGCAGACCACTCCTATGATCTCATGCATTGCAGTGCCGGGCATGATCTTAAAAATCACAATTGCCATGATCCTAAAGAAATTAGAGAGGACATTAAAACTAAAAGTGATCAATAACAGCGCCATTAGTTGTAAGAAATGTAGTTGTGTGTTCGTTTTTTTTTGATGGTAGGAAATGATAAAAAGACAGAGCAGCATTGATACATTTAGCATGTTGAGACCGGCGCAGGCCTGGTCAATGTAAAAATCGTAATTGTCTATAGAAATCATATTCCCGTTTGCCCTGGCATGCATCCCTGCAAAGGCCATGGATTCGGCAACAACAGTGCTTAACCATAGCCTAAGTGGGAAGCCGAGCGTGTCACTAAAGAACTTAAAGATGGGAGAGATGAGTATAAGCACAAAGAAGAAGGCCATATTGATCCTGCCCTTAAAACTTTCAAATAGCAACAACATGGTAAAGACCAATGTGAAAAATAAGGTCGATCGCGTAGGGATAAATAAGGCAAATACGGCGCATATCAATGTAGGGATTAAAAAACGGGTTGATAATATGCCTTTTTCAATACTAAATACAAAGGGTACTATGGCTAAACCTATGTATAAACTGATGTCCCATTGAATATAGCCATTGAACAGCCTGATGGCTATAACCACGTAAGACAGGCATATTATTAACCACGTTATTTTCATGCTGATCTGACTTTGCTGAAATAAGATGATTTGTATCCGAAATAAAGAATTACTCCTGATGCAATCAGGATAAGCAACCATTCATGAGGTTCAGGTGCCGCACCTGAAGACTTCATGGAAGCGTTCTGTAAACTGTTCTTACTGCGCTCGATGTTAAAACGCTCGTAGTCTTTTTGAGTTTCCAATACAATAAGACTTGAAACAGGGGATACAATGAATGCCTGATCTGCAATTTTTAATAGATCTTCGCTGACGTAATCCTTCTCGAAATATGTTTGGCCGACTCGTTTCAAAATGTCATTATAAGCAAAAAGTCTGAGTAAGTGGTCTGGTGCTTGATTGTCGCTGCTGTCTGCAGTTTTTTCAATGAGCATCTCTGTTTCACCGATCATTAGTGTATTGGCATTTTCCTTTGATTCTGAAAAGCTATGTTGTTTCAATTGTTTAGTTAGGGTGTTCAGTCCGCCAGCCTGATATCTGAAAGTACGGAATTCCTTCAGTGTCTTCAGATAGGGACTGATGTCGCCGCTCAGCATAAAAAGGCGGAACGGAGTTGATTTTGCGAAATAGGCGGAAGTACTTTTGGCAAATTCACTTCCTGAAAGATCATTTAAATTTGGAGATGTTTTCGTGCCTTTTGTGATTACCAGGGCATTTCCAGGATCTTTTATTTCATAGAAAGGGAACATGCTGAAATTTAGTTTTTGCAATTGCTCATAAGTGTCTTTCAGATTCTTGTTATTTAATCGCAGCATTTTATCTGTATAGGCATATACGTTAGATGTTTTGATTTCCTTCCATAAGGTATTGATTTCCTCTTGTGACCAGGAACTGTTGATATCCAGGTAAATGGCTGTTGGCCTAAATGAGGTGTTCATCATTGAGGTGCTGCTTAGTTTGTAGCTGGAACCGCCAAAGGAAAATGTATTGGCAGACAGAGGGACACTGGTAAAAGTTAAGTCCCAGTTGTCTTTGTAGTTTCTGCTTAACAGATAGCTTCCGTCTTTTTGTGGCTTAAGATCGGTTTCCAATTCTTTGGGTCGGCTAGAGAAATTGACCTGAACGATTTCCAGCGCATTTTTAAAAGTTGGTCCACTAAAATCGGCGTTTTGATAAGTCAGGGTTTCATTTTCTTTTTTTAGCGGACTGGTGATGCCTATTTTGAATTTCCTGTTCTCTTCTGTAGTGCATGGGAATACCCGGACACTTACTGTGTTTCCTTCCTGCCAATGTATCACAGAAGGATCTCTGTTTTCTACACCAACTATTGTTTTGTATGCTGAATCTGCTTTGTTTTTCGTGGTGAGGTGTGCTTTCTCTTCTATTCCATTGATCCAAAGTGATAACGAGCTCACTACAGCGCCCTCAGGGAGTTGAAAAGTATAGATCGCCTCCTCTGAATTTCTCCATCTTCGCGTATTGGTGTTTTGTATGGTCAGCTTTTTTTCGGTATAGGCCATGCGGTACTCAGGATAGATCATGATGTTACTCACTACGTTTATTGTCTCCAGGTTGTCTCCAGACCATAGTCTGTTTTGTGCCAGATGGCGGGAGTTGTACATGGATTTAATGATGCTGATTTTATCTTTGTCGTCCAGCATAGTTTTCCCAAAAAGTAGTGAAGCAATCATTACTAAAGGGTCGTGTTTTTTAGGCTCGTCAAAAGAGTTCCCTCCCGGATCTCCCCAAAACCAGTTGTTGTTTTCTCTGGGTGTCGTATATACCAGGTCTGCCTTTAGGTATTTTTCTGTTACGAAGTTTTTCGGAAGCTGTTGGGCTACGGAAACCCAGACAGGTAACTTGTCTTCCTTTAATGTGCTTAGGTTTGCTATTAACCCCGTAGTTTCATTTACCTGCCTCCATTGATAATTGAACCAGGCACAAATCATTAGCGGAATAACGATTCCGGCGAGTACTGCGAATTTTAATTTGGGCGTGCTTTTAATCAGTCGAAGGAGAGCTATAATTGTAACTATTGCGAGTAAAAGTGGGATAAATGTATGTAGCGATAACCCTATAAATATTGCTGCTAATATGCTCATTGCATATAAAGGAAACAAATATGCTGCATAGTAAATAAATAACACCAGGGCCGCTGCCAGAAGAAAAGCAAGGAGCGGTTTTATATAGGAAGGAAGCCAATCTTGTAAGGTACTTGCAATGACCGCCGTTGAAGATAGACAGATGTATACAGAAAGCCAAATAGCCGAACTGTCAAATACATTCATCTCTTTGTTTAAGGCAAAAGCACTAATAAACCAAAGGATTAACATTAGAGTAGTGTATGTTATTTTTGCTTTTGAGAGTTGCCAGCGGTGTATATAGAAAGCTCTTCCAAATACAGTTATAGTGTAAATGACCGTAATGCCGTAACAGAAGAAAAAGCATGGCATTGCATTGCGTTCTATGTTGACGTAATCAAACGACATCAGGACAGTAATTGATGTCAGGATTGTCAACAGCCCGCCGAAGCGGAACTTATCGGCAATTAAAAAATTTTTCAACCTTTTCATAGTTAAGCGTTAGCAGATTGAGGTTTGTTATGATTGATCTTAACAGAGAAGTACATCAAACAAGCAACTGTAATGAACAGACCAATACTTCCAAATAATAATGCAAGGTCTTGTAGCTGAATGATAACATAGATGAAAATGTAGAAAATGCTGAGAATCACAGCAAATACCGCAGCAGCTTTTCTATTGCTGAGAAAAGCACCTATAAACGTGCTTATCAGGACAATTGTAGAGACTGATGCTACCAGGTAAGCTACAGCGAATCCTACGCGTTCTGTAAAAGACAGAAGTAAGCTATAATAGATGATCATTGCTGCACCTATGAGTACATATTGTAGGAGATTTACTCTCACCTTGTTTAGCAATTCAATAAAAAACAGGGAAATGAAACTAAGCAGTATAATCAATATTGCATACTTGGCCGAGCGTGTGGCTTTTTGATAATGATCTACTGGCAATAGAAATTTAATTCCAAACGTGGCTTTTTCTTTGTTCTGATTGGTTAAGGCATTGTTGCTTGCTTCCCATTGCTGTGGAAAAGGACGACTGAAATTTGACATCTTCCAGGCTCCTGTAAAATCTTTCGATTCGGTATTGCGCTTTTCAGGAAGATAGCTCCCCGTAAAGCTTGGATTGTCCCATTTTCCTGCAACATTTACTGTGGTGTTCTTCCCTAAATGTAAAAAGTTCAATTCTCCACTCCCTGCTAATTCCATATCAATATTGAAATCTAAAGACGTATTTTTTGTAGATGTGAGGTTGGTTTGTATGGCGAGACTGTTGCTAAACAGGTTTTCTTTCGAGAAGTCTGGCTCTGCAGTATAAAGAGAATCTCCGAGCCTGATCACAGGATTGCTTTTTAATCCCTTAAAATCGCTTATTCCGGCAGTTATTTTCACTTTACTCCAATCAATCATATCAGGATTTATTCCCGATTTCTTCAGTTCAAGTTGGCTAAAACCTCCCTTTATTTTGATGCGTGCGTTATATACCACGGCAGTAAATATTCCTCTCTTTAGCTCTTGTGGGTTGATCTGACTTTGAATATTTAGGTTTTCGGGGAGGATATAAATTGTTGATATAACTTCTTTGAAAGTTACTTTACCAGCAGCATCTGTGACTTTTAACGAGGTTTTATAGGGCAGTTGCATTACCGGACTTTCGATTAACTGGGAGCCGGCCCATTTTTCTGAGATTTCGTTAATTGCCTCTTCCTGTCTCTGTTCCCGCTCAGAAATGAGCGACTGAATCCAGGAAGAGGGGATTAGGAGCAATAGTGTGAGTACTCCAATTAGAAAGAGTTTTGCGGCTACAGAATCTTGCAGCTGACTTAAGAATGATTTCTGTTGTGGTATTTGCAGTGAGTCCATGTTGGTTGTTTTAAAAGTACTTTGATTTTCAAAGTATCTGGTTAAAAAAATTATTGTTTTTGTTGTTTGATTAAATTTTCAAGTGCCTGGAGGTGTTTTTTGAATGCCATTATTCCTAATTCAGAGGCAGAATAAGTAGTATTGGGCTTGCGCCCGAGAAAAGATTTATAAATAGTAATATACTGTTCTTTTTCCAAAGCTTTCAGATGAGACGCAAGATTGCCATCAGTCACCAACAATAAATCTTTTAAGGAATTAAAGTCGTAGCTGTCATTGGCAACCAGCACGCTCATGATTTGCAAGCGGATACGATTTTCAAAGGCTTTATCGAAATGTTCTAATGCTGATTTCACCTGTCGTATTTAAAGTGCATAATAGAACCATAAATAATGTGAAGTATTCCAAAGCCAATGGTCCAGAATACAATGCCATAACCAGGCAACAAGGTAGCTAACAGGCCTAATATGATCTCCAGCATCCCGAGCCATTTAACATCGTTATAAGTGTAGTGGCTGGCTGAAACCAGTGATAACCCATAGAATATCAGACAGGCAGGGGCAATGATGCCATAGTAGCCTCTGAATAGTATAATTAGAATGAAAATCCCACCTGTGAAAAGCGGTACGGCCATGTTATACAGTAAGTTTTTACTCGCCGGATTCCATACATTTTGTTTTTTTTTACTTGCTTTCTTTATCGTAAGCCAGATCCCGGTAATTAAGGATAATGCTAATACTCCGAGCGCAATGAAAAACAGTTTCCAAAGTATTTCCTGCTCTGAAATATAGTAAATACGATATCGCAGGCCGCCATGGGATCCATAAACAATGTAATACCCTAAACCAGCACCGATAAGTGCGTAGATTCCCGCCATAATTCCTGATAATCCACTTAAGGATATAAATTTGGCAGAGCGTTCCATCAGGTTTCTGATAGAATTAAGCTCGGTATAAATTTCTTTGTCTTCCATAAAAGTACTTTGTTATTCAAAGTAAAGTATTAATTTTTATAAATACAATTATTAAATCAGAAAAATCTAAATGATAGATACTTTAATCCCCAGATCCTTGAGCGCATTTATGGTATGATTGGAAATGCCACTATCCGTAATGATGTGATCTACCTCTTCTATACCGCATATTCTTCCGAAACCACGTTTGCCGAATTTTGTTGAATCAGCAAGAACAATGATTTTCTGTGAAGAGTCAATCATCTGGCGATTTAAATAAGCCTCCGAGGCATTGGTAGTCGTCAGGCCAAATTCCAGATCTATTCCATCCACCCCCAGAAATAGTTTACTGCAGAAGACATTCTTGAGTACATTGTCTGAGTATGGTCCGGCAACAGAGGAAGATGTTTTTCTCAACAGGCCACCTAACTGTATAACTTCTATGTTGGAATTGTGTACGAGTTCCAGGGCTACGTTAAGGGCTGAAGTGATCACGGTAAGCATGCCTTTGGGTTTGATACATCTGGCGAGGGCAAGAACTGTAGTGCCTGATGCGATGATTATAGAGTCATTGTCTTCAACAAGCTCAGCTCCGAGCGCTCCAATCCGCATCTTTTCCGCTGATTGTAAATGCTCTTTTTCATTTACAGGCTTATCTACCGTATAAGGATTGTTGAGTGTGGCACCGCCGTGAGTTCTGAATAATAAGTTTTTATCTTCGAGGAGTTTCAGATCCTTTCGAATAGTTACTGAAGAAACATTTAATTCCTTACATAAACTTTGGACATCCAAAGAGCCGTTTATTTGGATTTTATTGAGAATATATTGGTGTCTTTCCGCTATGTTAATCATTCAGTTTAAATATTTGATGACATTAATATAGGTAATTTTTTCAATTGCAAAGTTAACTGTGTAACAAAAATAATGGTCAAAAATAATTTGTTATTTTGTTTTTATTATAAAATATTTTTGTTTAGTTTCGTTTAGTTGTTTTTTGTTTTGAAAATGAAAGTTTTTGAAACTTGAATATGGAAATAGAAAAATAAACGAATGGTTTTTAGCAGATCGGCATTTATAGCGCGCATAGAAGAAAAGAGTGATTGGGATGTAATTATTATTGGAGGTGGTGCCACGGGTTTGGGAACTGCTGTGGATGCGGCGACCAGGGGGTATAAAACACTCTTATTAGAGCAGTCCGATTTTGCAAAAGGTACTTCCAGCAGGAGCACTAAGCTGGTGCATGGGGGGGTTAGGTATTTGGCACAGGGGGATATTGCTTTGGTATATGAGGCTTTACATGAAAGGGGATTGTTGTTAAAAAATGCTCCGCATTTGGTAAAGGATCAGGAGTTTATTATTCCATGTTATTCCGTATTTTCTAAATTTAAGTACCGGATCGGGTTGAAGTTTTACGATTTGCTTGCGGGGCGCAGCGGTTTTAAGAAGTCATCATTTTTATCTGTAGCGAAAGTTCTTGAAGCTATTCCAGGACTTAAGCCAGATGGATTGATTGGAGGCATTAGCTATAGTGACGGTCAATTTGATGATGCGCGTCTTGCTTTAAACCTGGCGCAGACCTCTGCTGAATACGGTGGCGTTATATTAAACTACATGAAGGTTGTCGGTTTAATCAAAAATGGAAATTCGCTTAGCGGGGTTGAAGTCATAGATAAGGAAACTGATAAGCGTTATTCTTTAAATGCGAAAATTGTCATTAATGCAACTGGTGTGTTTGTTGATGATATTTTAAAAATGGATAAGCCAACAGGTAACCCTATGGTCAGACCAAGTCAGGGTGCGCATGTTGTTCTTGATCGTTCGTTTTTAAAGGGAGAGAGTGCATTAATGATCCCTAAAACTTCTGACGGAAGAGTTCTTTTTGCTGTACCATGGCACGGAAAGGTATTGGTCGGTACTACTGATACACCTTTAAATGAGCATAGTCTGGAGCCCAGACCTCTCGATGAGGAAATTGATTTCATATTGAATACTGCAGGTAAGTACCTGACAAGAGTACCAGTTAAAGCAGATATTCTTGCTGCTTTTGCAGGACTTAGGCCTTTGGCCGCCCCAGGTAAAGATACCAATAGCACAAAAGAGATCTCAAGGAGCCATAAACTGATTGTGAGCGATTCCGGTATGATCACCATTACCGGTGGAAAGTGGACCACCTATCGAAGAATGGCTATGGACGTGGTAAATAAGGCTATAGAACTAGGCAAGCTCCAAACTAAAGCATGTTCAACACAAAATGTCAGGATTCATGGTTATACTCCTCAAATGGACTATGGGGATTTGGGATTGTATGGAGCTGATGCTATAGAAATCAATAAATTAATTAATGAAAATCCTGCGCTCGCTGAAAAATTACATCCTGATTTTAAATATCAGAAAGCTGAGGTGATTTGGATGGTCAGGAACGAAATGGCTCGTACGATTGAAGATGTGTTGTCACGCAGAATGCGGTTGTTGTTTCTGGATGCAAGAGGGGCTTTGTCCCTGGCCCCTGCCGTTGCCCGTATGATGGAAGTGGAATTAGGTAAAGATGAGCAATGGTCTGCATTGCAGATTCATGAGTTTTCAAATTTGGTAGGACAATATTTACTGCACGCGCCGAAAGAAAAGACTAGTAAGATGAAGGCTACCGCATAAGCGGCCTAAATTAATGCATACTTAACATAGAGTTAAAATTGCAAAATGGATATTTGCAGCAAATTAATATGAATCGAAATGAAACGAAATGTTGCAAAGCAAAACAAAAGAACCAAATATTATAAGTAGTATGAACAGAACTTTTACTCATTATCTGCAGCCCAAGAAATCGTGGAAATACCTTATAGGTATGCTTGCCATATTACTTGTGCATTTACCTGGATTAACAATGGCGAGGCCATATCCGGATAATCACACATTGTACTTTCAGGAAATCATAACACTAAAAGGAACGGTGAAGGACGATAAAGATGGTCTTGCACTTCCTGGTGCGACAATCCTGGATAACCAGCGTAAAGTTATCGGTGTAACGAATGAGAGCGGCGCCTTTAATATTAAGGTGGTTAAGGGTACAGAAATCTCTTTTAATATGATTGGTTATAATGTTGTTAAACGCATAATCAACAACAATCAGGATCTCGCAATAAGGTTGGTTGCTTCTGAAAACCAACTTAGCGAGGTTGTTGTGACTGCTTTAGGTATTAAAAGGGAAGAAAAATCTTTGGGTTACGCGGTGACCAAAGTAGATAGCAGTCAAATTACCAATGCAGTTGCGTCAAACTGGACAGACGCGCTTTCTGGAAAAGTTGCAGGTTTAAATCTTGTACGTAATAGCGGACCGGCAGCTTCTAATAAAATTATTTTGAGAGGAGAGAATAACCTTACTGGTGATAATGAGGCCCTGATCGTGATCGATGGGGTGGTGGCCAGCAGTAGCTCTAGAAGAACTGCTGCTACTGGTGGTGGTGCTTACGGTACAGGTGGAGATATCATGCCGGTGGATTTTGGGAGTGGTTTAAATGACTTAAATTCTGAAGACATCGAAAGTGTTACGGTACTAAAGGGGCCAGCAGCTTCCGCACTGTATGGGCAGAGGGGTGCTAATGGAGCAATTATCATCACTACTAAATCAGCTACTAAGAACAGAAAGGTCATGGGGATTACCTTTACTTCGAACAGTTCCTGGGAAGAAGTGAATCGAAAACCTAAAAGACAGTTTGAATATGGGCAGGGATCTAATGGTGCTAATTACTACCAATGGGGTACAGGAGCTGTAAGTCACGCATATGGACCTCCATTAGGAGCAGGTTTAGAGTTTTATCAGTACGATCCTGTAACTCAGACGCGCAGTACAACGCTTACGCCATGGGTAGCCTACGAGGATCCTATTGATGCTTTTTTTGTTACTGGATTTGAGCAGTCGAATGCTGTAACTTTAGATGGTACCTATAAGGGTGTTGGTTTGCGTTTGTCGGCTAGTCATGGTGAAAACGAATGGATCGTACCTAATACAGGTTTAGAGCGTACAAACGTTACCTTGAATGCCAACACTAACATTACAAAAAGATTAAGCATCAACCTAAAAGCGCAGTATAGCAATAGGAATGCCGATAACTTGCCGACCACCGGTTTTGGTAATCAATCTATTATGTACTGGTTCGCATTTTCACAACCTAATGTCAACACCGATTGGTATAGGGATTACTGGAAAAGAGGTAGAGAGCACCTGGAATTTACAGATGTGACAACTTCCTTCCCGGAAGGACCTTATGGTATTTCTGAACAGTATTTGAACGGACAGCGTCGCAATGGCTTTTTGGGTAATATACAGGCTGTTTATAAATTTACCGATAATTTAAGCTTAATGGTTCGCGCCTCTGGCGATTTAAATAAAGATACCCGTGAAACCAAGCGTCCATACGGAGCTAACGGCACAGGTTGGGCACAAGGCGCTTATCGAGTAAACAATGTGCGTTCTTACGAGCTCAACGCCGATTTCATGCTGAAGTACGATAAGAAACTCAGCAAAGATTTGAATATGTCTGCAAGTTTTGGCGGTAGTCAAATGCGTAACGAATACAATAGATTAGAAGTGCGTGCCGATGGTTTGAGAAGAGAAGCAGATCAAACTACACCTACGATCTACAGCTTAGATAACAATGCAAATCCTTTGGTGTATGTTCCGGATACCACCCGTTATAGGATTAATAGTTTTTATGCTACAGCATCATTTTCATATAAAAACTATTTGTATTTAGATCTGACCGCTCGTCAGGATTGGAATAGTACATTAGCTACAGTGCTAAGAACAGATAACGCAGGCTTTTTCTATCCATCTGCCAGTTTGGCTTTCGTAGCTTCAGATTATTGGCAAATGCCAGCATCTGTTAGTTTGGCCAAATTTAGAGCATCATGGGCGCAGGTAGGTAGTGGTAGTACAGTGCCTTATCGTACTGATTATTATTATCAGATTGCGGGAAACAATATGTATCCAGGTAATGTGATGACCAACCCTACAGTATTGCCTAATCCTAATCTTAAACCGTTGATTACAACAACAGTGGAGTTAGGTTTAGACTTAAAGATGTTTAAAAGCCGCTTAAATCTTGACGTTGCTGTTTATTCAGGTAATACGAAAAATCAGATACTTAACCGTATTATCGATAGAGCTTCAGGTTATAATGTTGCTGTTTATAATGTTGGTAGGGTAGATAATAAAGGTATAGAGATCGCTTTGAACACCACGCCTGTAAAAACAAAAAACTTTAGCTGGACAGTTAACGGGACATTTTCAGCCAACCGTAATGAAATAAGGGAGCTTGCTGATAGTGCAGTAGTACTACGTACCGGAGGTTTTGGTAACGGAGGGCAAATCGTTGCAACCGTAGGTGGTAGTATGGGCGACTTGTATGGTAATGGTTTCTTACGTTCTCCGGATGGTCAGATTGTTTTCGACGAAACTACAGGGGCACCTCGGATTAACGATAATGTAAGATATTTGGGCAATACCATTCCTTTGTTCCGCTATAGCTTTGGTACCGGTATATCTTACAAGCAATTTAGTACCAATGTGCTATTTGATGCTCAGTTAGGAGCTGTAGGTCACTCAATGACTATTACCCAGTTGGTACGTTTCGGTAAATCTGCGCTCACTTTACCTGGCAGATACAATGGTATTGTTGGAGAGGGTGTGATAGAGAACAAAGATGCCAGTGGCAACTATCTCGGTACTTATCGTAATAATGATGTGGTGGCTACCAACGTTCAAAATTATTATGAGGTTATTGGTTACAATCAGGCAGAAGGAAGTATTTACAGTACAGATTATCTAAAGTTTAGAGAAGCTAATATTACTTATACTTTCAACAAGAAGTTCTTGCAAAAAATTGGTTTTAGCAAAATGACGCTTAGTGCTTATGGCCGTAATCTATATATATGGTCACCTTGGCCTGCATTCGATCCGGAGTTTGGTACACTGGCCGGTTCAGATATTCAACAAGGTTTTGAAGTTGGACAATTGCCATCGACCAGAAACTTTGGGTTGCGTTTAGTTGTGGGGATTTAATTCATAAAGAGATGAAAAAGAATAGAAAAAATATTGCATATATACTTTTAGCTGGCTTAAGTTTATCTGTACTTTCATGTACAAAAGATTTTACAGATGTAAATACTGATCCGATAGGAGAAGTGAGTGTAGCTCCCGAGCGGCTTTTGGCGCCTACATTGGTTAATTTGATGTCTACCAATATGTTGCGTAACCGTAACTTTAACAATGAACTGATGCAGGTTACTGTTAATGTGGGTGATTCCGAGGGTAGGATATTTAGATACGACGTCAGACGTACGCAGGCAGATAATACATGGAATAACTGGTATGTAAGTCTAACCGACATTAAAGATATATATACTACCGCCGGTAAGCCAGAGAATTTGAATAAATCGTATCAAGGGGTGTCACTTATTGTACAAGCCTGGATATATCAATTATTAACTGATACCTATGGCGATGTTCCCTACACAGAAGCTAATCGGGGTAAAGAAAGCCTTCAGCCTTCTTCAGATAGTCAGAAGTATATACAGCCGGCTTTCGACAGACAGAAAGACATTTATCTGGATTTGTTCAAAAAGTTAGAAGAGGCCAATGAGTTGCTTAAAGCAGGAACCGCTATTGTTCCAGATAGTGATCCTGTGTATAAAGGTGACATAGCCAAATGGCGTAAATTGGGTAATTCTTTGTATTTAAGATTGTTGATGCGTATTGCGGGCAAGGCGGAAGTTTCAGCTTCTGTCAGAGCTAAAATAAAGGAGATAATTGACACCAATCCAGCCAATTATCCTGTGATGCAGAACAATGATGCAAGCACTACCAGTCCTAACGGTGATAATGGAAGAATACTATGGAACGGCTCAAATTCAGCAGCATCATTATACGCATCGCCTTATATAGTTAATGTTCGTCCTAATGATTTCAGACTAATAGGCTTGTGTGATTTCTTTTTAGGTAAATTGGTTACCTGGGGCCATCCTTGCGTGACAAATATGGATGCGCCTTCATATACTTCGCGTTGGAGTATTGATGGGGTAGATGGTATTCCCAGTGGTTATGCTCCAGGTGAAATTAGCGACATAGAAGCTCATTTTAATTCTGATCAAGATGTGGATGGTACAGGAACAGCTCCAAGGAAAAAAACTTACAACTTACAAAGGGATGCCTATACAGGTATCATTATGACAGTTGCCGAGCTTAGTTTTATTAAAGCAGAAGCTGCGGCTAAAGGTTGGATTAGTGGAAATGCTGGTGATTTCTATCATAAGGGCATCGCCGATGCTATTAACTATTGGAGACCAAATCTGATCACCAGTACAAGCCAGACAAATTTTGTAAGTTATTTAACTACTAATAATTTACTATGGAATCCAGCTTTGCCATTAGATAATTTAACCTATGGAAGCAATAGTCAGATGGAGATGATACACTTGCAAAAATACTACGCATTGTTTTTAGTAGATTTTCAGCAATGGTTTGAGCATAGACGTACAGGACATCCTATTTTGCCAAAGGGAAATGGTTTAGTGAATGGAGGGAAAATGCCGGCAAGATTGTTTTATCCAACCATTACTCAGTCTACCAATCCAGCCAACTATAAAGATGCCGTTGCAATGCAGGGTGCAGATGATATCAACACATTGGTCTGGTGGCAAAAGCCTTAATTTTCAACATCATTGAATTAATTAAAAGTTGTTATGAAAAAGATTAAAAAATATATAGTTGGAGTTGTGGCGCTTACCGCAATGTTGTCCGCTTGTAAAAGAGATACAGATATTAATATTATAAAAGGGACTGCCAGTGAATATATAGCCAACTTAGACTTGCGAAGGATATATCGGGGTAGCAATGTTTCACTCACAAAACAAGCTATGCGTGAGGCCGCTTATATCAAAGGACAAGTTATTTCCGATCATTCGGCAGGCAATATGCCAACAGGCTTACTTTTCGTTCAAAACGCCAAAAATATGGGCGGTGGTATAGATTCGCTGCGTGGTATAGCTATTAATATAGGAGATGCTGCTGCCAGTTATTTACCTGGTGACTCTGTGCACGTGAAAATAGAAGGGGGAACAATAACAAGAGTAAATGGTATTTTGCAAATTACAGGCTTAACGGCTGCTAATGTCGAAAAAAAGACATCAGGGGTTCCTTTAAGAGTTGTTCCTGTTTCTACCATAGATCTAAAGGTATCGCCGGAAAGATATGAAAGTTGTCTGAGTATTATATATAACTGTAACTTCGATCCAAATATTGGTGTTGAAACCATCGAAGGTTTAAAGACCTTCAATGAAGGGTCTGGTGATATGCAGATGAGCGTAAGTAATGCGGCCAATTTTAAAACAGAATTTTTACCATATTCTGCCAATATAAAGGGGATTATTATTCCGTCAGCCACAGGTGGACCTCAAATACGCCCTCGTGTTAAGGCTGATTTTACCCCAACTAGTATCACTGTTGATGCAAGCATTCCTCTGGGGCCTAACCCAGTAATTATTACAGGTTTCCTTCCGGATCCAACCGGTACTGATGCCAACTACGAGTATATACAGTTGATGGCTACACAGGATCTAGATTTTAGACAAAAGCAATTTTCTGTATTTACTACAAATAACGCTGGATCTACAAATCCATTTCCAGTAAATGGCTGGGCTACAGGAGGTATAAGAACTTATAAATTTAATCTTACTAGGGGTACGGTTAGAAAAGGTACATTCTTTTATGTGGGTGGCTTTAAATTGGTTAACGGCGTAGGATCTGCTGACATCAGTAGTGCCAACTGGGTGGTAAGTAAGCTTTATGCTAATGAAGACGGCGATGATGGCATCGGTACTAAGACCACTAACGTATTGGCCAATACTGGTAATGCAGCAGGTATTGCAGTTTTTGCAACTACAAATGTTGGTTTAAATACAGTTCCTTCGGATGTTGTTTTTTATGCCGGAACTGGTGGCAATGCGTTTGGAAGTGGAGTAGGCTATGCCATAACTGATAACGATTTTTATAAACGACTTAATGGCACTGTTTCCCAACCGTTTTACCTTCAGGGAAATAATACTGGAAGGGTAGTGGCAGGAAATCCGACAGCAACTTCCTTTGTTTATCTGGGAGGTGTATATGATGCTGCAGCAAAGAAATGGGCCAATCCTGTAAGTCAGCCTACACGTAAAGGACAATTTGTAATTACACCTTCGTCTTTAGTGGCAATAGAGAAAATGGCTGACGCGACAAAAGTTATTAATTAATAGAGAGGCTTCGTGTAACAGCTAAACGAGTCTAAGCAGTAGTCAACCATAATCGGTTGATTACTGCTTTTATTATGATGTTAAGTACCCAAAAAGTATATATGAACCGCAGAATTTTCTTAGAGAGATTAGGACTACTTGCCACTGGAATGGTAGTCAGCCTGAAATCAAATGCCTTTAATCAACTCACACATGGTGGCACAATTACCGGAATTGTAAGCGATGGAAACAAAGCCATTGCTAACGCGGTGTTATCCGATGGTTTTGAAGTCGTAAAAACCGATGCCAATGGCCGTTATACCATCAACTTAAACGATAAATCTGAATTCCTGTTTTTAAGCACACCATCTGGTTACGACTTTAAGACTGATACCGAAAGCGTGAACCGACAATATGAAAGTTTGGGTGCGCGTAATGAAATCAACTTCAAACTAAAGAAGCTAAAAAAAGACGACAATAAGCATAACTTCATCATTTGGGCAGATCCGCAGGTCAAAAACAAGAAAGATGTAAAGCAGATGATGGATACTTCTGTTCCTGATGTTCAGCAATTGACAAAGTCTATGGGCCCCGATGCGCTTATTCATGGTATTGGTGTAGGTGATTTGGTATGGGACAATCATGCCTTATTCCCGGATTATAATGGAGCAGTAGCTCAAATGGGCATCCCGTTTTTCCAGGCATTGGGTAATCACGATATGGATTACCGCATGGGCGGAGATGAAACGTCCGACAAGACCTTTAAACAAATGTACGGGCCAACTTATTATTCATTTAACAGAGGAAAAGCACATTATATCGTGCTGGATGATGTTCGCTACCTGGGCATAGAACGTACTTACGATGGATACATCAGTGAGGAACAACTTGCATGGATGGCTAAAGATCTGCAGCACGTCGCAAAAGATCAGCTGGTGATCATTTGTCTTCATATACCGGTACACAACGGTGTGAAAAACAGAGAGGCATTTTACGCCTTACTGGAAGGTTACCAGCATGTTCACGTCATGTCCGGCCATACACATTACAATGTCAATAAAATCCAAAACGGGGTATACGAACACAACCATGGCGCAGTATGTGGAGCATGGTGGACTGGCCCCATCTGTAGTGATGGTACTCCCAGGGGATACGGTGTGTACGAAGTTAACGGCAATGATCTAAAATGGTACTATAAAGCTACCGGCCAGAAAAAGGATTACCAGCTTAGCGTGTTTGTCGAAACACTGACCAATCAAAAACGTATGATTGCCAATGTCTGGAACTGGGATCCTGAGTGGAAGGTGGAATATGAATTGGATGGAAAACCTATGGGTGCACCAGAAAAAATAGACGGCTACGATCCGCTTTCCGTGGAACTTTATAAGGGTGAAAAACTTCCTGTAACCCGCAGTTTTGCCGAGCCTCATAGAACAGACCATTTGTTTATGGCACATTTTGGCCCTGCTGTTCAAAAAGTAAAAGTGATTGCGACTGACCGCTTTGGACAGAAATTTATAGCAGAGTCCTAATTCAAAAAATGATTGATTTGGCTTAGTTTGACAACTGTTACAACTAACGCACTATTGAAAAAACAATGATATGCTTATGAAATATTATATTTTTTTAGGGTTCTTTGGTCTGATATCCATCGCTGGATGCAAATCAACCTATCAGCAAAAAAACATGCAATTAAGTTTTCCGGCTTTTAGTGCCGAAGCGCATCGCGGAGGCAGAGGTTTGATGCCTGAGAATACCATCATAGCTATGATCGATGCCATGAAATACCCGAGCATCACTACGTTGGAAATGGATACGCATATCACTAAAGATAATCAGGTGGTAGTGACTCACGATGATTACCTGAGTCCGGGGTTTATGCTGACTCCGGAAGGTAAGGAAATACCTGCCAGTGACGCTAAAAAATATGCGGTCTTTCAAATGAACTATGATTTGCTTAAAACTTTTGACATTGGTACAAAGGTCAATTCATCATTTACCCTGCAGAAAAAGACTAAAACCTATATTCCTTTATTGAGCGATTTAATCGATAGTGTTCAGCAGCACATTAAGCTGAAAAATAAAAAGCAGTTTTTCTACAACATAGAAACCAAATGCGACGCAAAGGGGGATGGTATCGCTAATCCTTCACCGGAAGTATTTGTGAAGCTTTTGATGGATGTAATCGAGCAAAAGAAAATAACTCCATACGTAGTGATACAGTCTTTTGATAAGAGAACAATCCAAATCATCAACCGGAAATATCCTAAAGTAAAAACCTCTTTCCTGATTTCCAACAAGAAAAGTTATGAGGAAAATATTGCAGATTTAGGATATAAGCCTTTTATATACAGCCCGGAATGGAAGCTGGTAGATGCTAATTTAATAAATAAAGCACATGCGGATGGCGTAAAGGTAATCCCCTGGACTGTTAATACAAAAGAAGACATTAATCATTTAAAGTCGTTAAAAGTCGATGGAATTATCTCAGATTATCCAAACCTGTTTTAAAGACCATTTATAAGATGAATTTTTAACACCTGAACCTTAAAACTAACCGAACAAAACATATGGGTTTCAATCTTTTTCCGCCACCTGCGGCACATCAGCCATTATTGCCGAAAGAGCAAGTAGATAAACAATACAAAACACAGCGGATCAAAGTCTTTCTGGGTATTTTTCTCGGCTACGCGGCTTACTATTTTGTCCGTAAAAACTTTTCATTTGCCATACCTGAGCTTCAAAAGCTGGGGTTTAGCAAGGGTCAGTTGGGCTTTGCACTATCTGCATTATCCATTGCCTACGGGTTCAGTAAGTTTTTGATGGGTAATATATCAGACAGGAGTAATGCAAGGTATTTCTTGTCAATCGGCCTGGTACTTTCTGGTTTTACTATGATCTTTATGGGACTAATCCCTTTTGCCACTTCGTCCATTGCCATCATGTTTGTTTTATTGTTCATTAATGGATGGGTGCAGGGAATGGGCTGGCCTGCATGCGGGAGAGTCGTTGCACATTGGTATTCAATTAGAGAAAGAGGAACGGCAATGTCTATCTGGAACTTAGCGCATAACTTTGGGGGCTTTCTGGTGGGGATATTAACCGTATGGGGGTTTGAGATTTTTGCAGATTGGCATGCCAAGTTATATTTTCCGGGAATGGTAGCTGTTTTGTTCGCTTTGATAGCATTATTCTTAGTAAGAGATACGCCTCAGTCTGTCGGTTTACCGCCGATTGAAGAATATAACAATGATTATCCCAAGACCTACGATGCGAAAACCCAGGAAAAAGAATTCTCAGCTAAGGAGATTTTCCTAAAATATGTGCTGAACAACAGGCTCCTTTGGTATATCGCAGTAGCAAATGCCTTTGTCTACCTGGTTAGAAATGGTATTATAAACTGGGCACCGACCTTTTTACAAGAGGCTAAGGGTTATACACAATCAGAGGCAGCATGGTCATCTGGCGGTTATGAATTAGCGGCTATACCAGGAACCATCCTATGCGGGGTGATGAGTGATAAGTTTTTCAAAGGCAGAAGAGCACCAGTAACAATTTTTTATATGACAATGACTTTAATTGCGGTATTGGTTTATTGGAAAAATCCCGGCGAAAGTCACCTCATTCAAAATCTTTCCCTTTGGGCAATTGGTTTCTTTATTTACGGACCTGTCATGTTAATCGGGGTACAGGCGATAGACCTTGTTCCTAAAAAAGCTGCGGGAACGGCTGCTGGCCTAACAGGCTTGTTCGGTTACTTTATAGGAGATTTGCTGGCAAATGCAGCATTGGGCAGCATAGTAGATAAAAGCGGCTGGGATGCGTGTTTTATGGCAATTGCGATCTCATGCCTTTTAGCTATTTTCTTTACGGCATTTACATGGAATAGAGAAAAGAAAAATTTAGCTAATTTAACCCCCTTATCTCACTAAACAATTTTGACACTATGAAACTACTTTTCAAGCACGTTTTATTCTTATTCTTGCTTCAGTTGTTGGCTTTTGGTAATGCAAATGCCCAAACTGTAAGGTGGGACAGTACTTACCGGCCTGCGAAATACAAAGAACTAACAGCGAAATTCCAGGCAGAAGAAAAGTCGAAAAAGGAGTTTGTGTTTCTTGGTAACAGCATCACCGCTGGTACAGACTGGTCTAAATTACTGAATTTGTCAAATGCAAAGAACAGGGGGATTTCCGGCGACATTACTTTTGGCGTATTGGAACGTCTGGACGAGGTCATTTCTAGAAAGCCTGCAAAGGTTTTTGTGCTGATAGGAGTTAATGATGTTTCAAGAAATATACCCGACAGCTTGATCCTTCGGAATTATAAATTGATCATCGATCGGCTGAAAAGAGGTGCTAAGAAAACCAAGATCTATTTTTATACCTTGTTGCCAGTCAACAGCACATTTGAGAAGTTTAAAAATCATTATGGTAAAGACGAACATATTCTTTGGTTAAATGATCAGATCAGGAAACTGGCAGACAGAAAAGTCACGGTTATAGATTTATATCCTCATTTTTTAGATGAGAATAAGCGCCTAAAAGCGGAACTGACCATGGATGGTTTACACCTTAAGCCAGAAGGTTATCAGGTATGGTCTAAGATACTAAATGATGGAGGATACCTTAACTAGTGGCTAACTGTGTATTGCAGAAACCTTGCGCGTAAGCAAACAGGAAGATTTATTTACATACCTATTTTCTTCATAAGCTTCTTTTCCCAGGCGGCGAAGTGTCTTGTAGTGCGAAACCAGCGCAGCACTAAATGTTGTGCTTTCTATATAAGGTAAGCCAAATTCCAGTGCAGTTTCTTTTACAATTTTCCCAATTTGAGGATAATGAATGTGACATATCTTTGGGAATAAATGATGTTCTATCTGTCTGTTTAAACCTCCACAGAAAAATGCTGCTATCTTACTGTCTACCGAAAAATTGGCAGTGGTTCTCATTTGGTGTTCGGCCCAGGCCTCTTCTATATTCCCTTTTTGATCTGGAGAAGGGAATGAAGTGCCTTCAACAACATGGGCAAGTTGAAATACAAGACCAAGTACAAGACCCTGTGCGAGCTGCATCGTTAAGAATCCAATGAGAAATTGCCACCAGGTAATATCCATTACCATTAGAGGAAGTACTATGAACAGAAAATAATAAATCCCTTTATATACAAATAGCTTAAAATATTCTGCTCTAGGGTGGTCTAAGACATGCTCACCTATTTTTTTTTGAAAGAATTTCTTGAAATCCTTTCTGAAGACCCAGGATAACATCGCAAAGCTATAAAGTACAAAAGCGTAAAAATGCTGGTAGCGCTGCAACTTATTGACAGTCTCTGATTCAGAAAATCTAATTAGACCAGGAGCAACATCTATGTCTTCATCATGCCCCGCAATGTTTGTATAAGTATGGTGAACGATGTTATGACATATATTCCAAACATATGGGCTGGCCCCTATGAGGTTAAATATAAAACTCAAGGCTTTATTTACGTTGGCATTCTTCGAAAATGCTTTATGAATGGCATCGTGACAAATGTTGAATCCTACAAACGCGCCAAACATGCCCAACAATACGGTCAACGTCAATGTGATGTATGCGTTGAAATTTCCAAGGAGTATCAATAGATAACAGGCAGTGAGGCCTGTTAAAAAAAACACAGCTTTGACCCACATGGCTGCATTTGCATTAACGGAAATGGAGTTTTCAATGAAATAAGCGTCGACTCGCTTCCTTACAGTGGCATAAAAAGTAGATTTATTGGCATTAATGAATGTGACTTTTTTTGCCATTTGTTGTTTTATAGATGAAATGATGCTTTTTATCCCTGTTATAATTAGCTAATGTAACACAATTATGATGAGATCTATGATTCTTCATATTAATATCTAATTACGAGAATGTAACCAGATTGGTTTTGTACCTGCAAAGTATTCGTAATTTTTGGAGCTCCTTGAGTAAGTTCGTGTGTTCTCAAGTCAGGTTGACCGGTTTAACTACGGGTTATTTTCAAATGATGTGCAGTATTTTTGTTTTGCTATTCTTTTGCTTTCCTTTTGCTATTGTTTTGCTATCCTTTTGCTATTGGCAAAAGAAAGGCAATATCATAGCAAAAATTTGGCAATAAAAAAGCATAGTATATATCGGGAACACCCACTGCAGAGCGAGGGTACAATAACAGTTAAATAGTTGATTATTTGAGTCGGGCAATGAAACATAAACAGCCTGTGAGAGATTTAAAATAAAATCCTTATTTTTACAGCCCCTTATGGAACAGATAAAAACATCATTTGATTTTGAAAAGCCTTTGACTGAACTTGTTCAGCAAATTGAGAAGGTGAAACAGGTTGCGGATAAAACAAAAGTAGATATGTCTGCTACCCTAACAGAACTGGAAGAAAAGCTGGTACAGACACAGCAGTCTTTATATAGCAACCTTACCGGTTGGCAAAAAGTTCAGATGTCAAGGCATGCTGAACGACCTCAGACGCTGGATTACATCAGCCTGATTTGCGATGACTTTATAGAAATGCACGGTGATAGAACCGTTAAAGACGATAAGGCCATTATAGGCGGTTTTGCTACCATCGATGGGCAGACGGTTATGATTATCGGTCATCAGAAAGGTAAAAATACCAAAGAGCGTCAATACCGTAATTTTGGTATGGCCAATCCTGAAGGCTATAGAAAGGCATTGCGTCTAATGCGTTTAGCAGAAAAATTCAATAAACCGGTAATCTCTTTTATTGATACGATGGGTGCTTACCCGGGCCTTGAGGCAGAAGAGCGCGGTCAAGGTGAAGCTATCGCTCGCAATTTGCTTGAAATGTCTGTATTGAAAGTGCCTATCATTTGTTTTGTTGTAGGTGAGGGTGCTTCAGGAGGTGCTTTGGGTATTGGTATTGGCGACAAAGTTTACATGTTGGAACATACCTGGTATTCTGTAATTTCTCCTGAGTCTTGTTCGTCTATCTTATGGAGGAGCTGGGATTATAAAGAAAGAGCTGCAGAATGTCTGAAGTTGACTTCTGATGACATGTACAGCAACAAGCTAATTGACGGGATTATTAAGGAACCACTTGGTGGAGCACATCAGAATCCGGAGTTAATGGCGGAAACTGTTAAAGAGCAGATTTTGAAAGATCTTAAAGAGCTTAAAAAAGAGAAAACAGAGAAAATGATTGCGACGAGAATTGAGAAGTTCTGTGCAATGGGGGTTGTCAACGAGTAAGCTCGCATTCTGATTCTCCGGCTGCATAATTTGGCTCTGAAGGGAGCCAAAAGACGCTATGCCGGTTCACAGAATACTCGCTTCTAGGCTAACCAGCGACTTCCGGAAACTCGAGTTTGCCATGCGGAAGTAGATGCCTTCATTGATGGTTAATACGTTTCATACATTAAGCAAGACAATCGAATTAGTTATTAGATAAAGAGTAAAATTTACACTAGATAATAAAAGGGAGAAGGCCTGCGATTAATCATCGCAGGCCTTCTCCCTTTTATTAGTTTGGGCGTACTAAGCGCGAGTATGCTGCGAACCGGCATAGCGTCTTTTGGCTCCCTTCAGAGCCAAATTATGCAGCCGGAGAACAGCATAGGAGCGCCCCCTTTATTGGGGCGCAAAGTATCTTGAGAACCTTGATTCCAGAGCTGCAAACTGATTATTTAACTTTTCAGTTAGTTTAGTCTGTTTGTATTTAGCCGTTGTTTTTGACATTTGATTTAAGAATGACATGCCCAACTGAACGTTTTGATTACCAATAAACTTATTCTTGCTTTGTGATACGTCTCCAAGGTAAGTAAGTTCTTTCTGTATATAATCTGCGGCTTTTTCAATCAAAGCATTGGCTTTAGGGATATCATTAAGGTCATACAGGTTCTCTGCCATGAAATAAGTTCCCATCATAGAGCGCATGCCATAGAACTGATCAGGCATTGTCTCAAAATAACGGTTAGCTACTTTTTTAGCATCTTCAATTTTTCCTTCTCTAAGCAGGCCGGTAATGGCGTTATTAAATACATTCGTGAAAATAGAGATGTCATCAGCAGACTGTGTATCAAGATAGCTTGCATTTTTAACATTGCCCCATACGAACTTGTTCATCAGGTTATTGTATAGTACGGGAGTGTTTATCAACTCGCTTCTGCTAACAGTAGTGTCGGCTTTTAATGGTAATAAACGAAGTGCCAGCCCCTCATTGTAAAGGTAATTGTCGAGGCCATTGTATTGCTCTGAAGGTACTGTACTTGCAAAATAGATTGGTCTCTTCCAATTGTTGTGGGCCAATAGATCAAGCATAGCCAATGTACCTTTGGTCACATAGTTTTTATTGAATTTCCATTCTAGCTCTGGTGCAATTTTCGACGAGTCGGCAATGCTTACAACACCGTTTTTGATCACATCTTCGCGGTTTACAGTAAGTTTGAAGTTCTTTGTAGGAATAAAGTTGACTTTTTTGCCATCGTTCATTGGCAGTTTGTCTTCGTCATTGTCTGATAACAATAGATCGACGATGTTCTTCAGTTCTATTGAACCTGCGATTTTATAATCCTGGAAGTACATCACATCTCTGACTCCCTGAACGTATTGTGATTCATTCATAGATAGCGGCAATGGATCTGACTCGTTTTGTTTGCGCTTCATCCCATTGATGTACCAGTCAGTATCGAATAAGCTTAGGTTTACCAATCTGATATCCGGTCTGATGTTTTCTACTTCCTGCGCGTACCATAGTGGGTAAGTATCGTTGTCACCGTATGTAAATAAGATTGCATTTGGGGCACATGACTGCAGGTAATCAACGGCAATATCATGCGCAACCATTTTGGTTGAGCGGTCATGATCATCCCATCCCTGAGCGGCCATGATAACAGGAGCAGCAAAAAGTCCGATTACGGTAGCCAAAACAGCACCCGTTGCCGGAGTAATCTTTTTAAATAACCATTCCCTGATGGCAAGTACACCAATTCCTATCCATATGGCAAATGCATAGAAGGAACCTGCATAAGCATAATCCCGCTCTCTGGGTTCCAGAGGCTTTTGATTCAGGTAGAGCACGATTGCAATCCCTGTAAAGAAGAATAATAAAGCAACAATACCAGCATCCTTTTGATCACGTTTAAAGTGCCATATAGCTCCAATTAAGCCTATGATCAGCGGAAGGAAGAAGAAGCGATTGTAAGCTTTGCTTTCAGTTATGGAAGGAGGGAGGTGGCTTTGATCGCCTAAGCGAATCGCATCTATAGGTTTTACCCCACTTAGCCATTGGCCTTCATATAGACTTCCTTGTCCCTGATCGTCATTTTGACGGCCTGCGAAGTTCCACATAAAATACCTCATGTACATTTGTCCGATCTGGTAACTGAAGAAGAATCCAAAGTTGTCTACCAGATTAGGGAAATGGGTTTCATCCAGTCCCATCATTTCACGGTAGTATTCTACGTGTCTTGGATCGTCACTATACATACGTGGGAAGGGAGTAGTTTTGTCGTACTCAGTCTCAGTTTTCTTACCTGCTACCTCATATTTTTCGGCACCTTTTCTATATAAGGTCTTTCCTTCTTTATAATTAACAGGCTCTGAGTTATAATTGGGCCCAAATAGTAATGGTCTGTCTCCGTATTGTTCCCTGTTTAGGTAACCAAGGAATGAGAAGGCGTTGTCCGGATCACTATTGTTTAAGTTAGGGTCGGCTTTTGCACGAATAATGATCATAGCAAAAGAACCATAACCGAAGATGATCAGTACAGTTGACAATAGCGCCAGGTTAAGTATTTTTTTCTGGTGTTTGATGGAGTAACGGATACCCCAAACTAAAGCGCCGATCAGCAGGAGGGCAAAGAAAATAACCCCCGAACCAAATCCCATTCCTAAGGTATTGACAAAGAAAAGATCGAAATAAGCGCCGAATGATACCAAGTATTGAATGATGCCATATTGAATAACTGCAAGGATAAGTACACCTACTATCCCTGCTTTAATAACACCGGATGAAGTTGGTTTTTTGGTCTTTTTAAAATAATAAACAAAGCCAATTGCCGGGATAGTCAATAGGTTCAATAAGTGGATACCAATTGACAGACCCATGATATAGGCGATGAATAATAACCAGCGGTCGGCGCGGGGCTCTTCAGCCACAGCTTCCCATTTTAATATGGCCCAGAAAACAATTGCGGTAAATAACGAAGAAAGTGCGTATACCTCTGACTCAACAGCTGAGAACCAGAAGCTGTCAGAAAATGTATAAGCAAGCGCACCAACGGCACCAGCACCCATGATGCTGATCAGATTGGCTTTTGTGATTTCTTCATCTTGTTTGATTAATACCTTTTTTGCCAGGGCCGTAATGGTCCAGAATAAGAACAATATGGTTGCAGCGCTGGCAATGCCAGAACCCACATTCATAAAGTAAGCGACTTTAGTCACGTCACCAAAAGCAAATAGAGAGAAAAAGCGCTGAATCATCAGGAATAACGGGGCACCAGGCTGGTGAACTACCTGCATTTTTAATGCAGAGGCGATAAACTCTCCGCAATCCCAGAAACTTACTGAAGGTTCTAATGTTAAAATGTAAGTTAAAGCGGCAATTCCAAAACAGATCCAGCCGGTGATGTTATTAATCTTTGAATAATTCATTTCCTTATTAAGTAGTTATTAATAGTGAGCCTACTAAAGCGCAGCCGAAAATAAAGAATAAGATTGATAATCGTATAAAGTAATAAGGAGTTTAACAAATTTTAAAGCTTGTAGAGCCCCTTTTGTAAGTTTTTGTACTCATTTATACAGCGTGTTTTCTCTATACTGAGGGGAGGATCATGTGATTGTTGGTAATAGATCACGGTGTATATGGGAATGGGCGTGTTTAATCGAAAAAAAAATGCTTGATTTAAGGTACTGATTTACTGGGAATAATTGCTTTTGAAAGCTGGCGGGCAAAAAATATTTCACATTTTTTTTATTTGGGGCTTGCAGAAATGAAAAATCTGCGTAGATTTGCATTCCGTTTCAAAGCAAGCCTTTTAAATGGAAGATTGCCCGATAGTATAAAGGTAGTACAACGGTTTTTGGTACCGTTTGTCTAGGTTCGAATCCTGGTCGGGCAACAAACAATATTCGGATTGTGAATTAAACAGCGCAATCCGATTTTTTTTAACCAGCATTGATATCCAATCGATCATGCCATTGCAATTTAACCCAGTTAAACTTTTTGCCGGAACGGGTACAAAAGATTTGGCAATCAAGATTGCCGAACAGTACGGCAAACCTCTAGGTGACGTTACGCTAAACAGGTTTAGTGATGGTGAGTTCCAGCCTTCTTATGATGAAACGGTGAGGGGATGTGATGTGTTCCTGATTCAGTCTACTTACCAGCCTTCTGATAATTTAATGGAATTGTTGTTGATGGTAGATGCTGCTAAAAGAGCGTCTGCACATTACATCACTGCAGTAGTTCCTTATTATGGTTTGGCCAGACAAGACAGGAAAGATAAACCACGTGTGGCAATTGGTGCAAAGCTTGTTGCCAATTTGTTGAAATCTGCAGGGATCCACAGGATCATGACGATGGATCTGCACGCAGCTCAGATCCAGGGTTTCTTTGATATTCCGGTTGATCACCTTGATGGTTCAGTGATTTTTGTTCCTTATATCAAGAGTCTGGGTTTAGAGAATCTTACGATAGCTTCTCCAGACATGGGTGGATCTTACAGGGCACGTACTTTTGCAAAGTTCTTTAATGCGGAGGTGGTTATTTGTGACAAGCGCCGTAAACGTGCCAATGAAATCGAATCTATGTCGATCATAGGTGACGTGACAGGGATGGACATTGTGCTGATCGATGATATTTGTGATACAGCAGGTACACTTGCAAAAGCAGCCGCTCTGATTATGGAGAAAGGCGCGAAGAGTGTTAGAGCGGTATGTACGCATCCGGTATTATCTGGAAAAGCGTATGAGACTATAGAGAATTCTATGCTTACAGAGCTGATTGTAACAGATACAATTCCTTTGAAGCAACAGAGTCCAAAAATAAGGGTACTGAGCACAGCTCCTTTATTTGCAAAGGCAATTGCCAATGTAAATGAGCATGGGTCTATCAGCGATCTTTTTAACGTTTAATTTAACAAAAATAAAAATAGAAAAATGAAAACAATCGCAATTAGCGGTTCTCCTAGAGAGAACGTAGGGAAACGCGATGCTAAAGAGCTTCGCTATGAAGGCAAAGTTCCTGCAGTATTGTATGGTGGTAAAGAGCAACAACATTTTGCTGTAGTAACAACCGAATTAAAGGATGCTATTTATACTCCGGAAGCTAACTTTGTTGAGATTACTTTAGGAACTAAAAAAATCAAAGCTATCATTAAAGAATTACAATTTCACCCACTTACTGACCTTTTGTTACACGTAGATTTTCTACAGTTGTTTGATGAGAAAGAAATCCTTATGGAGATCCCTATCAAATTGACCGGAACTTCTCCAGGTGTTAAAATGGGTGGTAAACTGGTTCAAAAATTACGTAAACTTCGTGTTAAAGCATTACCTAAAGATATGCCTCAGACAGTTGAAGTGAGCATCGCTAAATTAGAAGTCGGTAACTTGTTCCGCGTACGTGACCTTGGTAAAGGTGACTATGTAATAACTAACACTCCTGAAGATACAATCGTTTCTGTAGGAATGTCTAGAGCATTGAAACAAGCTGAACAACAAGCTGGTAAAAAATAATTTACTGCATTAGCTACAAAAAAAGCAGTCCTGAATGGGACTGCTTTTTTTGTTTTTACTCTTATCTTTGTCGCATTATGAAATATCTGATAGTCGGTCTCGGGAATATAGGTCCTGAATATGCAAATACAAGACATAATATAGGATTTAACATCGCTGATGAGTTGGTGAAGCAATTGGGCGGCACTTACTCCAATCTGAGGCTGGCCTACTATTCCGAGCTGTCTTTTAAGAGCAAAAAACTGTATGTGATCAAGCCAACTACTTATATGAATTTGAGTGGCAAGGCTGTAAATTACTGGATGCATGAATTGAAGATCCCTTTGGAAAACATACTTGTAATAGTAGATGACCTGGCATTGCCACTTGGCAAACTAAGATTGAAACTTCAGGGTAGCAGCGCGGGGCATAACGGATTAAAAAGCATTGAAGGACTGTGCGGAGGGCAAGGATATCCGCGACTGAGATTTGGAGTCAGTGATAATTTCCCAAAAGGAAGACAAGCAGATTATGTACTTGCCCCCTTTGATAGAGATGAGCAACCCGAATTGCCAGCATTGATTGACAAGAGTGTGGAACTGATCAAAAGCTTCGTTACTGTTGGTCCGGCGCTGACAATGACTGCATTTAATAAGTAGTGTATTTCGTGATTTTTTGATGTAATACTTCCAGTTCGAATGGCTTACTCATCACGTCAGTCGCACCAGCGTCAATTGCAGTTTTCTTATCATTGTCCATTACGGCAGCAGAGAAAGTAATGATGGGGATATTTTCTTTACCCGGAGCATAACCGTCACGAATCAGTTTAATTGCATCTAGTCCATTCATTACGGGCATGAAGGTATCCATTAAAACGATGTCGTAGTGGTTTTCTTTAAGCTTGTCTATTGCATCTTTGCCATTTTCTACTACATCTGCATTGATCATCCAATCCTTGAGGATTTTAACGATCAGAAATTTATTAATTGGGTTATCCTCTGCTACAAGGACCTTTACATTTGGAAGCGGAGTGAGTTCTTCTTTAACACTTTTCAGATCAGGGGTTGATTCACGTACAACCTCATACCAATTGGTGAAGCAAAAAGTACTGCCTTTGTTTTCGTCACTAAATACTTCGAGCAAACCACCTTTAAGTTTAGCCAGGTTTTTAACAATAGACAGACCTAACCCGGTTCCTCCAAACTTGACAGTGGTTTGTTCATCTGCCTGTTCAAAAGTTTCAAAGATCTTTTCGATGTTTTCAGAGGCAATTCCTATTCCGGTATCAACGACAGAAAATTTAATGCGGATATTATTCCCTTTGCTATTGACGATTTCAACTTTTAAAGTAACACTGCCGGCCGTTGTAAATTTAATTGCATTGCCGATTAGGTTCATGAGGATCTGATTTAACCGCAATGAATCTGCCAGTATATGTTTTGGCAATTCAGGATCCAGTTCCGTTGTCAGATTCAGCTTCTTTTCCTTAGCTCTGATACGGAGTAAATTAATTACACCGCTGCACATACTCGCAATATCGGTTTCTGTTCGGTTGATCTTGAATTTACCAGCTTCTATTTTTGAGAGGTCGAGGATATCATTAATTACGCCTAAGAGAGAGCTGGATGAGATCTCCAGAAGATTAATCATCTCCTTTTGTTCCTCATTTAATGGTGTTCTTTCAAGCAGGTGTGCAATACCAATGATCCCATTGATTGGAGTACGAATCTCATGACTCATGTTGGCGAGAAAGTTTTCTTTAATCCTCTTGCCTTGCTCTGCCTGCTCCTTTGCTTTTATCAGTTCTTTTTGATAGGCCTCAAGTTCTTTGTTCTTTTGTTTTATTTCCCTTTGATTCCGAATAAACTGTATGAACGAATCAACTTTAGCAGAAGTAACGAAAGGGTCAAGCGGCTTGTATAAATAATCGACAGCACCTGTATTCAGACCCTTAACAGCATATTTTGTTTCTTTTGATATAGCAGTAACGAATATAATGAGTATGTCTTTGGTGCGTGGGTTACTCTTTAGGATCTCGACAAGTTCAAAGCCATCCATTTCTGGCATTTGAACATCTACCAGAGCGATGGCAATATCCATTTCCCATGAAATTCTTAATGCTTCATTGGGGTTCGTAGTGCTGATCAGGTTAATGTCATTCCTTTGCAGCAGTGCCTCAAGAGCAATTATATTCTCAGGTCGGTCATCAACAATCAATATGTTAATTTTTTCCATGGTGGTGTTTTTCAGTTTTAGCACTAAGCTATTTTTTGGTAAATGTTATTTTTCTTGTCGATCGTTTTAAACCGTCCAAGTTCTGTGCTCCTCAGTGTCTCTTTAGAGCCAAGACATAAAAAGCCAAAATTAGCTAAACTATTGTAAAATAGCTCTATCACTCTTTTTTGTAGTTCTAAATTAAAATATATTAATACGTTGCGGCAAGAAATCACCTGAAATTCATTGAATACACCATCTGAAGCCAGATTGTGGACAGAAAACAGTACGTTCTTTTTCAGCGAATGATTGATCTTTACCGCATCATATTTCGCTGTATAATAATCAGATAAGGTATGTTTTGTGCCTGTTTTGGTATAGTTTTCGGCGTACTGCTTCATTTTTTGCGGGTCATAAATGCCATTTCTGGCATATTCCAGCACATCCATATTGATGTCTGTTCCGTAAAAAAAACACCGCTCATAAAGGTTTTCTTCTGAAAATAAGATGGCAAATGAGTAGAGCTCTTCTCCGGTGGAGCAGCCAGCATTCCACACCTTTATTCTCTGATAGGATTTTAAATACGGAATCACATTGCTGGCAACTGATTTAAAAAACTGAGAATCTCTGAACATTTCAGTCACGTTTACAGTAACTTCAATGAGAAATGATTCAAAGTAATCATTGTCGTTTGTCAGCAATGTTCTAAGATCGAACAAAGTCAATCTTTGAAGCTGCATGATACGCGTAACCCTTCGTTTTAAAGATGCGGCAGAATAGTCTCCAAAATCAAAGCCATGGATGTTCTTTATAAGATCAACTAAATCGGTTAATTGATCATATGTGATGGTATCGGTAGTTTGATCATTCATATTAACTTAGCCAGACTCTAAGCATTGATAAAAGTTTGTCCATATCAACAGGCTTAGATATGTAGTCATTTGCACCTGCTTCAATACATTTTTCTCTGTCATTTTTCATTGCTTTGGCCGTAAGCGCAATGATAGGGAGTTTTGAAAATCGCTTTTCACTGCGGATGGCCTTCATGGCTTCATATCCATCCATTTCTGGCATCATGATATCCATTAAAACCAGATCTATCTGCTCTGTTTCATCCAGTTTTTCGAGTGCTTCCCGTCCATTATTGGCAATTACAATGTTCATATCATACATCTGCAGTGCACTTGAAAGTGCGAAGATATTTCTCATATCATCATCTGTGATGAGTACGGTTTTATCTTTGAGTGCTTTTTCAATTGTGGAGACACCCTTGTTTTTACTGCTGGAAGCTGAAGTGGATGGGCTATGGTTTTCAGCTTGTTTCAGCTTATTCATGAACAGGCTTACCTCGTCAATTAATCTGTCGTTAGATTTATTTGATTTTAAGACCATGGCCTCAGTATATTTCATGATATGAGCCATTTTTTCATCATCGAGCTCCATTGCGGTATTGATAATAACCGGAACATGTACCAATGCGGGCTGTAATTTGATCACATCCAGAAGATCAAAACCCGATATGTCAGGTAGTTTAAGGTCTAGTATGATGCAGTCAAATGTATTGACTTTTAGAAGTTCGAGCGCCTCCTCACCACTAAATGCTTGTTTGACCTCAACACCCTTTTCGGTAAGTTGTTCTGTGAGCAGTGCACTGTGTAATTCCTGATCCTCGATGAGCAATACCTTATTAAAGTTATATTTGGCGTGGGCAGTACTCAAGAGCTTAAATGCTTCATCAAGCTGCTCCTTCTCTACCGGTTTTTTTAGGAATCCAATTGCGCCTTCCTGTTTCGCTTTACTTTCTTTCTCATTGCCTGCCGACATCATATGTACAGGGATATGTTTCGTTCTTGGGTCAGACTTTAGTTTTTTAAGTATGGTCCATCCATCCATTACCGGCAGCATAATATCTAATACGATTGCATCTGGCAGTTCTGATACAGCCATCTCAAGTCCTTTGTCTCCACTATGTGCAAGAATTGGTTTAAAGCCTTTTTCTATTGCATAGTCATGGAGCACGTCAGCAAATACAACGTCATCTTCAACTATCAGCAAAGTTTGAGGCTGCCCATTTAAATTGCCTGCAGGTAATGGTGTAAGTTCTTTAACGAGCGGGGTGGCTTTTTGTATGGATTCTTCAACCTGCTTCGGTATTTCCGGAAGGGAATTATTTTCAGCGACGACATGACGCTCGGGGATAAATAGTGTGAATAGACTTCCAACATTTGTTTCGCTTTCCACTTGTATTTCTCCGCCAAGTATATATGCGAGCTCTTTGCTAATAGAAAGACCCAACCCGGTACCTCCGTATTTTCTGCTCGTAGACCCGTCAGCCTGTTGGAAGGCTTCAAATATAAGCTTTTGCTTGTCTGCGGGAATTCCAATACCTGAGTCCTGTACGGATATTGCTATTATGTTTTCCTTCGTATTTTTTAGTTGCTCTGAAAAATAGGTTGTTTGCTTCCCGGAGCCCGCGATCTTTAAAGTAATATTACCATGTTCGGGGGTAAACTTAAACGCATTAGAGAGGAGATTCTTTACGATTTGCTCCAATCTGGCCTGATCTGTTATGATCAGTTCCGGTAGATTTTGCTCAACAATTGTTTGGAACTTGATCTTTTTACTCCTGGCAAGCTCAGCGAACAGCGCCTCCATGTCGTTTTTGACAACTACCGGTTTAAGCGGTTCAATAGATAAGTCTATTTTTCCTGACTCTATTTTTGATAAGTCGAGAATGTCATTGATCAGGGTGAGGAGGTCGGTTCCTGCATTATGAATTACACCTGCGTATTTGATTTGGTCCTCGTTCAGGTTTTCCGGACGATTTTCTTTTAATATCCTCGCCAGGATAAGGATGCTGTTTAATGGGGTTCTCAGCTCATGGCTCATGTTGGCCAGGAATTCAGACTTGTACTTGCTGGATATTTCAAGTTCCTCTGCTTTAAGGCTCATGGCCTCACGTGCCTGATTTACGAGGATGTTGCGTTCTTCAAGCAGTTGAGCTTTCTCCTCTAATTCTGCGTTGGTTTGTCTAAGCTCTTCCTGCTGAACCCGCAACTCTTCTTCCGATGCCTGAAGCTGTTCAGATTTGTAAACGAGTTCCTCGTTTGTAGTACGCAACTCTTCTTGCTGGCTTTCAAGTTCTTCAGCCTGTTGCTGCGTCTGTTCAAAAAGGGACCTGAGTTTTACTCTGGCTACCGCGCTATTAATTCCTACTCCGATACTTTCCGTAATGGTGTTCAAAAACAATAAAACAGAATCATTTGGTTCGGTACTTAATCCAAATTCTATGACTGCCAGTGTTTCATTTTCGAATAGCACAGGAAGTAAGAATATACATTGCGGAAGCGTGTCTCCAAGACCAGATTGAATTTTGATATAATCCTTAGGTATATTTTTAAAAAGTTTAGGTTGTTTTTCGAAAGCTGACTGTCCGACAAGTCCTTCTCCAAAGTGATACTCCTTTGCATTTCCTTTTGTGGGTTGAAAAGCGTAGCCACCGGTGAATTTAATTGTTTTTTTAGCGTTATTGACGAGGAATAAGGATCCTACCGGGGCGTCTATATAATTACATATTGATGTTACTATGTTTATGGCCAGTTCTTCAACTTCCTGTTCGCCACGCATGGCCTCATTGACCGCCGTTGCACCCAAAAGCAACCAGTTTTTCTGTTCGTTTTCTGCAGATATTTTTTCGAGTTGTATATTGGAATCTCTGATGTGTATTTCGGTTTCCTTTTGCTGATCGAATGTTTTGCGGATATAGGAGAAGAGAAAAAGAATCAGGCCGAATATAACAGCCGCACTTAACAGTACGATCCATTCACTTTGTTTGCTACTGTCTGCAGTGGCTTCCTTTCTTTTCTTTAACAGTTGATATTCTACTTCAATTATTTTTCCGCTAATTTTTAGAATTTGGTTTTTGTAAGTTTGTCCAAGACCCTTCATGACTCTAGTGGAAGCCGCTTCCTTTCCCTGGCTATCATTGATTCTTAAGACTTCATGCATTTCATCAATTTTAGCCAGAGCATAAGAATTAAGGGAGTCAATTCTGACATACTGTTCCGGATTGTCGGATACCAGATTCTTTAAGTCCTGGATTGCGGGAAGAATTTTGGGGGCGCTTTTGTTATATGGGGTAAGGTATGCTCTTTCTCCGGAAAGTATAAACCCGCGGATGCCGGTTTCTGAGTTTAGGACATTGGTTTCAATATCTTTTACAAGATTGATGACATCGTAAGTATGACTTTGCCATTTTGTATCTTCATTTAAATTTTTTATACTTAAATGTGACGTTATTGCAGATAACAGGACAAATAACAGTGATATACCAAAGCCCGTTAATACCTGCTGCTTAAAGGATAGTTTAAACATATATAAGTTATAAATGAAGCGCCTATAAATACTAAATACAATATTAACGATAATATCTTATTTGAAAGTTTTTGTTGAACTATTTGCCGAATTTTAATGTAAATCCACGAGGCACTGCGCATAAGTCGGTCCTATTGGTATAATCTCGCTGTTGATCCAGATTTGACTGCGGTCAAATTTTGTGATTTTGTCCCTGGCAATAATGAAGGCACGATGTGTTCTAATGAATTTTTTAGGAGGTAGCAGTAGCAGCATTTCGTTTAAGGGAACCCTTGTACTGATCAATTTATTATTTAGGCTATGGATTAGTGTGTAATTTCCGGAGGCCTCTATATACAATATATCCTCAAGAAATACCTTTATTTGTTCATAGCCATCTTTGATGAAAAAGAAGTTGTTCTCTGTAGTTTCTATCTTAGTACGAAGGTTATATAGTTCTTGAGCCTTGTTGCAGGCTTTTAAAAATCGAGCAAGAGAGAAAGGCTTTAAAAGGTAATCTATCGCATCCAGCTCAAAGCTTTTCACTGCATGTTCAGAATATGCAGTGGTAAAAATAACCATCGGGGGCTTACTTAAGCTATTCAGGAAATCAATACCGTTAATGTCTGGCATTTTTATATCTAAAAAAATCAGATCAACTTTATTTTCCTGTAAATACTTAACCGCAGAAAAGGCATTTGTAAAGGAGGCCTGAAGTTCTATAAAAGGAACTTTGGATGCGTGTGATTTGACTACATCCAAAGCTATCGGTTCATCATCTATGGCGATTGCAATCATGCATTAAAGCTAATTATTTCCTTCGAGTTGCAATGTGAGGTGAATAAAAAATTCTTTGGCATTTTCCCTGATGATGAGTTCGTGTTTATTGGGATAAATTAATGCAAGGCGTTGCTTTACGTTTTGAAGCCCTATTCCGCTTTGTAATCTCTCAGGATCGTTGTCTTTTTTTACATGAATACTGTTGTGTACATCAAAATAAAGTTTGTTTTTGTCTGTTTGCAATGTGATTTTGATGTGAGAAAGATATTGCAAACTGATTCCATGTTTAAATGCATTCTCAACAAATGGTATGAGCAGCATTGGCGTGATCTGCAAGTTATTGTGCTGCTCTTCAATCTGGGTTTCAATCACTATATCGGGTGAGATTGAGGTCCTTAATTTTTGAATCGAAATATAATTATTGAGGTAATCAACATCACGGCTTAAAAGGATTTTATCTTCGATGTTTTCCTGGAGCATGAACCGCATCATATCGCCTAATTTTTGTATACCTTCTCCAGTGCGCTCTGCTTTTTCCTGAAGAGCAGTACCATACAAAGTGTTTAGTGAATTGAACAGGAAATGCGGGTTAATCTGTGACTTTAAGAAGTTAAGATTGGCATCTGATTTTCCAAGTTCAGTTTTTAGACTTAGTATTTCTTCATTGTTTTTTCTAAGCCTTGATTTATAAACATTCCAGGTGAAGAGTGGAACGAGAATGAGCTGTACGGGTAGGTTAACGATTAACAGTATTTTCATAATGTCATCATTGTAACTATTGCTGTAATCATTGTTGGGAAAAAAAATACTGACTAATGCGAAGACCGGTATGTAGGTAATGATAGTAGCGAGTATTGTAAAACCTATATATCTTAACCATGCAAAGCGTTTTTGCTTTGTAGAAGGCAGATACATGTACATGTCATATAGGTAATGCAGGATGGCTATGGGTGTAATTACAAGGAAAAAGCCGATAATGTAATGATGTCCATTTAATAATATCACACTTGCGTGAATAAAAATGGAGCAAGCAAAAAGCGCCAGGGCTTCTTTATGCAGTTTATTACCTGGGTTATGCTTGTTGGCTGTGAAATAAATCACTGCCATTCTTAATGAAAGCAGAATGGTGAAATAGATGTTTATGATTTCTGTAATGAAACAAACGTTTATGAGTATGCAGATTAGTATGATGGCATTTGATGGAGGAGTATCCCCTTGCTCCATTTCATTTTGCACATAAAGACACAAAATAAGATAAGCAATACATGTGATCATGTGGCTGAATAACAGTGAGATCCAGAAATTATTGTAATAAATGTGGTTTTCTGTGCTATAGTGTTCACTTATAGCTTGTGCGGTTGAAAAGAGCAGTGCCAGTATAATGCAGCCTGTAAATGCCAGGAGTTCAATCTTTGTGGATTCTTTTAGTTTTATCATTTCTTTGGTCTTGATTTTATTTGTAGGGCAATAGTACAAAGCTTAAGGGGTGCAATTTTTAAAATGTGATAAAACCTCTAAAAAATGTGACGAATTATCATTTAAATTTGTCGGTATGACTGTATATGGGATACCAAATTGTAATACTGTGAAGAAAGCTATGGACTGGCTTGCTGAAAATGGTTTTAAACCAGAGTTTCATGATTTTAAGAAGAAAGGCATTACCGCTGAGCAGCTGAATGAATGGTGTGATACATTTGGCTGGGAAAACGTGCTGAACAAGAAAGGTACGACGTGGAGAAAATTATCATTGGAACAGCAGCAGGAGGTAATAGATCAACACAGTGCAATTAAGGTATTGCTAATGAATACCAGTGCTATAAAGCGTCCGGTAGTAGAAGTGGATGGAAAAGCTGTTTTGATCAGCTTTAATGAAGAGGCTTATGAAAGGCTGTTGAAGTAAAATAGGTGGAACATTTCCTGTTAAAGTTTGTTAAATACTCAGGTTAATGTTTAAACAGCATTACTTTTGGGGTATGATTAAGAAATTGATGCTTCTTGTTTTATGCTTACTTCCGTCAATATTGCTGGCACAAAATTCTGTGTCCGGTAAAGTTTACGACTTTGAAAATAAGAGATCACCAATATCAGGAGCTCAGGTCAGAAATTTATCCAATAAACAATCTACCAAGACATTGAGTGGGGGGAATTTTAACATTGCGGCAAAGATTGGTGACTTGATCGAATTTTCCTATGTTGGATATCATACCGATACGGTTTACCTGATTAATTTATCGCCAAGAGCGATTTATTTGCCGGCTAGTTCTACGAATCTAAAAGAAGTTTCTATAAGGGGAGCTAAGATTAATTCTTCGATTTTATCGCCAGATCCGGAGGCCAAAGAATTCAAACGTTTTGAAAGCGATGGACTGAGGGGAAAAGGAAACAACGACAGGGCGGGTGGATTGGCGTTTAATCTTGGATACGGGAAATATAAACGGCAGCAAGAACAGGTTAAGAAATTGGAGGAGCGGGATTTTTATGAGACAGAGATCAATACTGTTTTCACAGAAAAATATGTTTCTGAGCTGGTAAAGCTGAGTGGACAGGATTTGAAAGATTTTATGTCATTATATCGGCCGTCTGTAGGTCTTGTGCAAACGGAACGACCATTTAACTATGCGTATTATACGGTTAAGGCTTATCATACCTGGTTGAAACTGCCACCTGCGCAGCGACGACCGCCAGCTGTGCCCAAATTAAAAAGTAATTAATAATACCGTTACAATGGCAAAGTAGCTCATTGGTTTTTATACCTTTATGGTAAAACTTTAAACCAACGTTATACTATGTTAAATAAGTCAACCTTGCTATTGACGCTCTTGTGCGTCTTTGGTTTAACTGCGATGTCTCAACAACCCGGGGCCATACTGGGGAAATATGATGCTCATGCTGCATTCGGACCATTGTTCTATACTCAGAATGGTAACGAATTTCGTTCTGCAAATGGATATCCCGGCCCAAAATATTGGCAAAATAAGGTAGACTATAGTATCGTTGCTAATCTTGATGATGCCAACAATAAGGTTAGCGGTACAGTTACGATCACCTATAAAAATAACAGTCCTGATAAACTCCCGTTTTTATGGTTGCAATTAGATCAGAATTTATTTTCACCTGAATCTAGAGGCAATGCTTTGATTCCTGCGGGTAGCAGGTATGGAGCCAGAGGAGAAAAACTTGAGGGAGGATATAAAATTGAGGGTCTATCGGTTGTTCAGAAATTAAAACCAGTCAAGTTTACTTCTTTGATAGAGGATACAAGGATGCAGATCAGATTGGATGAACCTATGGCGGCAAATGGAGATGTGATTACAGTTAAGATGAATTTTTCATTTACGGTACCTGTTAATGGTTCGGACAGAATGGGACATTTAACAACAAAGAACGGTGAGATTTTTTCGATTGCACAGTGGTTTCCAAGGATGTGTGTGTATGATGATATTTTGGGCTGGAATACTTTGCCTTATTGGGGAGCGGGTGAGTTTTATTGCGAATATGGGGACATTGACTTTGCGATAACTGCACCTGCCAGTCATATAGTAATGGGTTCGGGAGAACTTTTGAATCCTCAGGAGGTGTTTACAGCTACGCAATTGCAACGATGGAATGCGGCGAAAAACAGTGATAAAATAGTAACCATAAGATCAGAATCGGAGGTTAATGATCCTAAATCTCGCCCTGCTAAAGATAAGCTTACGTGGAAATTTAAAATTAAAAATACCAGAGATGTAGCCTGGGGGTCTTCTAAAGCATTTGTTTTAGATGCCGCAAGGATTAATTTGCCAAGCGGTAAAAAGTCGCTCGCTGTGGCTGCGCATCCTGTGGAGAGTAATGGACGAGATGGCTATGGAAGAGCTGCAGAATATGTAAAAGCATCTATTGAACATTATTCAAATAAGTGGTTTGAATACCCTTATCCAATGGCCATAAATGTAGCGAGTAATGTAGGTGGGATGGAATATCCGGGTATTGTGTTTTGTGGCTGGAAAGCAAAAAATGGAAGTGCATGGGGTGTAATAGACCATGAATTTGGTCATACCTGGTTTCCAATGATTGTAGGTAGTAATGAAAGAAAATATGGCTGGATGGATGAAGGATTTAATACATTCATCAATGGAATTTCTACAGATGCATTTAACAATGGAGAGTATAAAAAAGAGGCGGAAGATATGCATCAAATAGCTCAGTATCTGCAAAGTGCCGAAGTGGAATATATGATGTTGACTCCTGATGCGATGAGAGAACGTAATATAGGTGTAAACTTATACAGTAAGCCAGGATGGGGATTGGACATATTGAGGAATGAGGTATTGGGAGCCGATCGTTTTGATTACGCATTTAAAAATTATATAGCCCAGTGGGCATTTAAACATCCAACTCCATTTGATTTTTTCCGCTCTATGGAAAATGGGGCAGGTGAAGATCTTTCGTGGTTCTGGAGAGGTTGGTTTTTAGAAAACTGGAAAATGGATCAAGCCATTGCAAAAGTAACAGAAGAGAAGAAAGACGGGAAGACTACAGGTTACAATATTGTGGTGTCTAATTTGGAACAGATGCCTATGCCAATAATCCTTGAGGTTACGACGAAAAGTGGTAAAAAAGACATGGTGAGGCTGCCGGTTGATGTTTGGATGAGAAATAATTCCTGGACTGTCCGTTATGCTACAAGCGAAGAGGTTGTAGGGGTAGTTTTAGATCCAAAGCATGTACTTCCGGATGTCAATAGTTCAAATAATAGCTGGAAAAAGAATTAGAAATTACTGTAGAAACAGGGGATTGGCATGTAGCCAATCTCCTGTTTTTATTTAAAGAAGCTCGCTTTTAGTTTATCGGCATCAATTATTGCTTCTGGCTGGTCCAGTTTAATCAACCAGCCCTTTTGTTTTAACAATGTGATCTCCTGTTTTGCAACGGATAAATCTTTGCCTTTTATAGACTGATGAAATACGATAGGCGGCTTAGGTGCTATATTTAAGCTGGTGTGATATAGTATTTCGAGTCTGAATTTTGGCCATGAATGAATATCGCCAAGCTGCGCTGAATATATCTTTTTCGTTGAACCGGCTGCAATGATATTTACAAATTCACCTTTGAAATTCCCTCCCTGTTCTGTGCTAAAGCTAACGGGCAGTTGAAATGATGTTTCATTTACCAGGTAAAAATGACCAACAGAATTGCTGTGCTGGTCAGAAACAATAGCCAGATAAATGCCGTCAGATACAAAAGGAGTTTGGGCAGTTATGGTGGTTTGTTTGCTTGCAGTAATTTCGTCTTCCGGTACTTCTCCGTGCACCAATGTTACTTTGGATGCGAGCACGGGAATTTCAAAATCATTGGCATCAGTTACGCCGATGGTATCTTTGTCGATAATTCTGGTGATGTAACCTTCTAAGTTCTCGTCTACGAAACGTACAAAGTCTCCTAATTTATAATTCATGTTTAATATTTTTATAAGGCGGTCAAATTTAGTTATTCTTATTATTTTTACACCATGACATTACAGGAGCAAAAAAACAATCCACTGCATGGTAAGACGCTTGAGTTCATCCTTAAGCAGCTGGTATGGCATTATGGATGGGAAGAACTTGGTCTTTTGGTCAAAATCGATTGTTTTAACAACAATCCCACTATGAACTCCAGTTTAAAGTTTTTGCGTAAAACGGATTGGGCGAGGAAAAAAATAGAAAAATTGTATTTAAATACTTTCCATTAAGAAGGCATTTTCAGTTAAAACATATTGTCGCTATTTTTTTATATTAAGTTTGTTTAATGTAATTATTATTATTTAAATTTGTTTTAAGTAAATTCAGTTAGATGAATCTCAATGCTTTATGATTTGAGATCATCATTATTGATTATACTATATAGCCTAAATTTTATTGTAAAAACATCATCCCAAAGCAAGACCGATTGATGTGGTCATGATTGATGAAAAAGAATTGATAGTCTGCATTGTCGGACTAATAAAAGAATAGGATAATAGTAAATTAATATATAGTGCTTTCAAATGAACGAACCTGCTACTGAATATATACATTCTTTATTGCCTTTCCATAAGCTATTTGGAAAGAAGTTAATTGATGTTTGCCGTTTTGATAGCATTTCTCAGTATTATTCTTATGAGCCGCACCGGCATGCTTTTGATGTGGTAGTGTGGGCAACAAAGGGCAAAGGTGTTCAGAGTATTGATCATATTGATTATGATCTGCTCCCGGGCAGACTGTTTTTTGTGAGGTCTGGTCAGCTTCATCAGATTAAGCAATATGCAGAAGACGGGTGGATGATATTGTTAAATGAAGAGGCGCTCAGGAATTTGAATGATACTCTTTTGAACAATTTTTACCGTCAGCCATATCTTGATCTTAAAGAATTATCATGTGAAATTTTTATGGGATTATTTAGTTTGCTGCAGCTTGAGGCCAGGCAGGTGAATCCTAATGCCATGATGATTACCAACTTACTTAATGGTATGTTGCTTTGTGCGGAACAATGTAATCCTTTTGTGGGTACGGCTGGTAATTTAGACAGGAGGTTTTCAGTTGTTAAAAAGTTAAAGTCTTTAATAGAGAGGGAATATAAGAAGCGTAAAGATCCTGACTATTACTACGATGCAATCGGATTGCCTGGTCGTCGGATTAACAACATAACTAAGCCATTGTTGGGTAAGACTGTTTATGAGTTGCTCCAGGACCGGTTGCTGCTGGAGAGTAAAAGCTTGCTGAGTGAAACTACACTTACCGTTAAGGAAATTGCGGTGGAACTGGAATTTAATAGTCAGGGGTACTTCTGTCGTTTTTTTAAGAAGATGACTGGAATAACGGCTCTTGATTACAGGACTTCTTATCATTCGGCTGCCGTTTAAAACCATAAAGTGCAATACTTAGGTATTAAAGTACAATAGATTGTGTCTTTCTGTTTTTAACTTTGAAAAGTTTAATACAATTCGTTAATGACGAAAGGGGTAAATAAACTGTATTTTTTTTTGATTTAATATTGAATTTATTATAAAGGCTTTGTCGTTCTTTTTTTTGATTAGAATGATAAAATTTAGGGAAGTTAATAAGTAATAGGGCGCTCTGGATGGACGCCCTATTTTTTTATGTCTATTTTTTATGTTAACCCCTTGATTTATAAAATGTATTGTCTTACCTTTGCAGTCCCTTATTGAGGGGTAAAGTTTTTAAACATAAAATAAGAAAAACAAAAAAGAACAATGCCAACCATTCAACAATTAGTTAGAAAAGGTAGAGTAGCACTGGAGTTCAAGAGTAAGTCTCCAGCGTTGGACAGCTGTCCACAGCGAAGAGGTGTATGTACACGTGTATATACTACTACCCCTAAAAAACCAAACTCAGCAATGCGTAAAGTTGCACGTGTACGTTTAACCAATGGTAAAGAGGTTAATGCTTACATTCCTGGAGAAGGTCACAACCTACAGGAACACTCTATCGTATTGATCCGTGGTGGTCGTGTTAAAGATTTGCCAGGTGTACGTTATCACATCATCCGTGGAGCATTAGATACTTCAGGAGTTGCTGGTCGTAACCAACGTCGTTCAAAATATGGTACTAAACGTCCTAAGCCAGGACAAGTAGCTGCGGCACCAACAAAAGGTAAAAAGAAATAATTAGGAGGAAAGAAAAATGAGAAAGTCAAAACCAAAAAAGAGAATTATCCTTCCTGATCCAAAATTTAACGATGTTCAGGTGACGAGATTTGTGAACAATATGATGTACGATGGTAAAAAATCTATCGCATATGATATTTTTTATAATGCTGTTGAATTAGCAGAGAAAAAATCTGGTGAGAACGGCTTAGAAGTATGGAAACGTGCTTTAGCTAATGTAATGCCTGCTGTAGAGGTTAAGTCACGCCGTGTAGGTGGAGCTAACTTCCAGGTTCCTACAGAAGTAAGACCAGATCGTAAAATTGCTTTAGGTATGAAATGGTTAATTTCTTATGCACGTAAACGTGGAGAGAAAACCATGAAAGAAAAATTAGCAGGTGAAATCGTTTCGGCAGCTAAAGGTGAAGGTGCAGCAGTTAAAAAGAAAGAAGATACGCATAAAATGGCTGAAGCTAACAAAGCGTTCTCTCATTTCCGTTTCTAATAATTGAACTTATATAATGTCAAGAGATTTAAGATTTACAAGAAATATCGGGATTGCAGCTCACATTGATGCGGGTAAAACCACAACAACAGAGCGTATCCTTTATTATGCTGGTGTTAGCCATAAAATTGGTGAGGTGCACGAAGGTGCCGCAACAATGGACTGGATGGCACAAGAGCAGGAGCGCGGTATTACCATTACTTCGGCTGCTACAACAGTAGGTTGGAAATACAGAGGTCAGGATTACCACATCAACATTATCGATACACCTGGACACGTGGATTTTACCGTTGAGGTAAACCGTTCGTTACGTGTATTAGATGGATTGGTGTTTTTGTTTTCTGCAGTTGATGGTGTTGAGCCTCAATCTGAAACTAACTGGCGTTTGGCTAACAACTATAATGTTGCCCGTATTGGTTTCGTTAATAAAATGGACCGTTCCGGAGCAGACTTCTTGAAAGTTGTTGGACAGGTTAAAAGTATGTTAGGTAGTAATGCAGTTCCCTTGCAATTACCTATCGGTGCTGAAGATAGCTTTACCGGTGTTGTTGATTTGATCAACAATCGTGGTATTGTTTGGAATGAGCATGATAAAGGTATGACCTTTACTGAAGTGCCTATCCCTGAGGATATGATTGATGAGGTTGCTGAGTGGAGAGAGAAATTATTAGAATCTGTAGCTGATTATGATGAGTCTTTGATGGAGAAATTCTTCGAAGATCCTAACTCAATTACAGAGCGTGAAATCCTTGATGCTTTACGTAAAGCTGTATTGGACGCGAAAATTGTACCTATGGTTTGTGGTTCATCTTTCAAAAACAAAGGTGTACAAACTATGCTTGACTATGTGATGGAATTATTGCCTTCACCAATGGATTCAGAAGGTATTGTTGGAACTAATCCTAATACAGGTGAAGAAGTGTTGCGTAAACCTGATGAAAAAGAACCTTTTGCGGCTTTAGCTTTTAAAATTGCGACAGATCCTTTCGTTGGCCGTTTATGTTTCATCCGTGTTTACTCAGGTAACTTAGAAGCAGGATCATACATTTACAACGCACGTTCTGAGAATAAAGAGCGTATTTCACGTATATTCCAAATGCATGCCAACAAGCAAAACCCGATTCCTAATGTAGGTGCTGGTGATATTGCTGCGGTTGTAGGCTTTAAAGATATCAAAACAGGAGATACACTTTGCGAAGAGAAAAATCCTATCGTTCTTGAGTCTATGAATTTCCCTGAGCCGGTTATCGGTTTAGCTATTGAGCCTAAAACTCAAGCTGATATTGATAAGTTGGGTATGGGATTATCTAAGCTTGCTGAAGAGGATCCTACTTTTAGAGTACAAACTGATGAGGAAACTGGTCAGACTGTTATCTCTGGTATGGGTGAGCTTCACCTTGACATCCTGATTGACCGTCTTAAGCGTGAGTTTAAGGTTGAGGTTAACCAAGGAGCTCCTCAGGTAGCTTACAAAGAAGCAATCTTCGGTACAACTCAACACCGTGAGACATATAAAAAACAATCAGGTGGTCGCGGTAAATTCGCGGATATCCAGGTTGTTATCTCTCCAATTGATGCAGATTTCGAAAAAGGTGGTTTACAGTTTGTAAATGAAATTTCAGGTGGTTCAATTCCTCGTGAGTTTATTCCTTCGGTAGAAAAAGGATTTGCAGCAGCAATGGCTAACGGTGTATTGGCTGGTTACCCGCTACCAGACATGAAGGTTCGTTTAATTGATGGTTCATTCCACGCAGTCGATTCAGATGCTTTGTCATTTGAGCTTGCAGCTAGAATGGCTTATCGTGAAGCGTTACCTAAATGTAACCCGGTATTGATGGAGCCTATCATGAAAATTGAAATCCTAACTCCAGAGGAGAATATGGGTGATGTAATTGGTGATATGAACCGTCGTCGTGGTCAGCTTCTAGGTATGGATACTCGTGCAGGAGCACAAGTTATTAAAGCAACTGTACCATTATCTGAAATGTTTGGTTATGTAACTCAGTTACGTACGATCACTTCAGGTCGTGCAACTTCAACAATGGAATTTGACCATTATGAAGCTGCTCCTAGAAACGTGCAGGACGAAGTAATTGCTAAATCAAAAGGCAGAGTTAAATCAGCCGATTAACAAAAGAAACATCGCAGATGGTTATTAATAGCTCTAACCATCTGCTTTAAATAAAAATAAGATGAGCCAAAGAATCAGAATTAAATTGAAATCTTACGATTACAATCTGGTAGATAAATCTGCTGAGAAAATCGTTAAGACAGTAAAACCTACGGGTGCAGTGGTTAGCGGACCGATTCCGTTGCCTACAGAAAAGAAAATTTTCACAGTTTTGCGTTCACCACACGTGAACAAAAAAGCGCGTGAGCAGTTTCAGTTGTGCGCATACAAACGTTTGTTAGATATTTATAGCTCTAACTCTAAAACAGTTGATGCGTTGATGAAACTTGAATTGCCTAGCGGCGTTGAAGTAGAGATCAAAGTTTAACTTTATACAGTTAACCATAACAAAAAGGCCTTCCTGAAATTTCAGGAAGGCCTTTTTGTTGGTGTAGATTTATGATCTGCCTTTTAGTTCCTCAAGTTTGTTGCGTTCGTCTTGTAGTTCACGTGCGAGTTTCTTTTCTTTTTCGTTGGCTTTTACTTTGTAACTTTGATATTCCTGCGAAATCTCCTCATATAGGTTGCTTCTATATTTCGATTCATGGATGTGTTTTGAGGATCGAAGGATGACAATTGCTAAGGCAATCCCCAGCGCTATTATTAGACCCCATACGACAATATTGTAGTTGGACTTAGTAAATGCTATGCCAAGGAAGGTGATTTCATTTAGTCTGGCATTGGTGCTGGCTAATGATGATTCTGTTCCTGATATATTTTTCTTCAGCGTCTGTATTTCTTTCTCCTGCTCATTTAGTTTTTTGCGGACTTGTGCAAGTTGTTTGTGTGAAGTTACGATTGTATCTCTCACGTTTTGCCAAAATGTAGAGAGCCTGCTTGGGTTTACCAACTTATATCCATTTAGTGTTTTGGATTTGGATAACATCAATTGGTACTGACCTCTCAGGCTTGGATCTGTTTTACTGGTATCATTTGTTAATTGGGCTTTGCCGGAAAGGCCAATTAATAACACCGCAATAAATAGGGATAGAATTTTTTTCATGTTTGAATAGTTTACGTCTAATTTAACATTCATAATTTAATTTTATTGTGTTTTGTTGGTAGATAGTATATTTGCAGGCGATGTCCGTATTACTATTTACTATCATAGTCCTTGCCGGAGCTTTCCTTGCTGGATTGGTTGGGTCTTTAACCGGGCTTGGTGGTGGAGTAATAATTATTCCACTGTTAACATTAGGGTTAGGCGTTGATATTCATTATGCAATAGGCGCATCGATAATTTCTGTTATTGCGACATCTTCAGGCTCTGCAGCTGCATATGTAAAAGAGGGCATAACGAATATACGAATAGGAATGTTTCTGGAGATTGCTACGACAGTCAGTGCAATTATAGGAGCGGTGGTAACTGTGTTTATAGATCCTGGTTATATCGCCGTAATCTTTGGATTGATCTTGTTGTTCTCAGCGGCGATGATGGTCAGAAAAAAAATAGATCGCTCCGATAACGATACTTCCGGAAAACTGGCTCTTTTTTTAAAACTAAATGGAACTTATCCGACCGAAGATGGTGTGAAGAAATATGCTGTGCATAATGTGTTAGGAGGATTCTTGATGATGTTTATTGCTGGTATCATATCAGGATTGCTGGGGATAGGCTCAGGCGCACTTAAAGTGATAGCAATGGATAATATCATGCGTATACCATTTAAGGTATCTACGACCACCAGTAATTTTATGATGGGGGTTACTGCGGCGGCCAGTGCGATTGTGTATTTGCATAGGGGGCAAATTGATCCTGGAATTGCGATGCCGGTTACAATAGGAGTCTTGGTGGGGGCAACAATTGGGTCAAAGATTCTTGTGAGAACTAAAACGGATAAATTGAAAGTTGTTTTTGCAGTTGTTGTTACATTTTTAGCGTTGCAAATGATTTACAATGGATTAGCAGGGAGACTATGATTAAAGACAGCAAGAATTTTTTCGCAGATAAAGATGTTCAGGTTATACTTGGTACGCTATTGCGTGTGGGGGTAATTTCATCTATGAGTGTAGTATTTGTCGGCGGTTTAATATATCTTTTTTCAAATTATTTGGGCATAGTGGATTATGAAAAATTTAACCCAGGTAAGTCGGGACTGTCGTCAATAAATGCAATTTTTTCAGGATTGAAGCGTGTCGACGGCAGTGCGATTATCCAATTTGGGACGTTATTGTTGATTTTTACACCGATTTTACGTGTTGTTTTCTCTGTGTTTAGTTTTCTGATAGAGCGGGACTACCTTTATGTTTTGATTGGTTTATTTGTTTTGTGTGTTATTCTATTTAGTTTAAGCAATAAGCTGGCCGGTTAGGGCAGTATTTATTGATATCGTAATTCCGTCGGAAAAAATATTTTGCACTTATTTGAAAAAATAATGAGCTAACTATTTGAAAATTAAGATTTCTTTCCTATTTTTGCCGTCCCTTAACGGGGATGTGTATCCACCTTGAACGAAGCCCTACTGCTTCGATGGGTGTTAAATTAAAATAGAAAATGTCAGGTATTATTGGAAAAAAAGTAGGAATGACCAGCATTTTCGACGCCGATGGGAAGAATATTCCTTGTACGGTGATCGAAGCTGGGCCTTGTGTAGTTACACAGGTAAAGACCGCAGAGAAAGACGGTTACGTTTCAGTTCAGTTAGGTTTCGACGAAGCTAAAGAGAAGAACACAACTCAGCCTTTAAAAGGCCACTTTGCGAAAGCAAACACTACCCCAAAACGCAAATTGGTTGAATTCGAGCCATTTGAAGAATCATTAAATTTAGGTGATACTGTAACGGTTAGCATCTTTAATGAAGGCGATTTTGTGGATGTTGTTGGTACTTCAAAAGGTAAAGGTTTCCAGGGTGTTGTAAAACGTCATGGTTTCGCTGGTGTTGGTGGACAGACTCACGGACAGCACAACAGAATGCGTGCGCCGGGTTCATTGGGTGCTGCTTCTTATCCTTCACGTGTATTTAAAGGCATGCGTATGGCGGGAAGAATGGGTGGAGACAGAGTGAAAATTCAAAACTTACAGGTTTTGAAAGTTTATGCTGATCAAAATCTTGTTGTAGTTAGTGGTTCCATTCCAGGAGCTAAGGGTTCTTACGTAATCTTAGACAAGTAAGCAGATGGAAGTTAAAGTATTAAACATTTCAGGAAAAGAGACAGGTGCCAAGGTGCAGCTTCCTGAGTCGGTATTTGGCATAACGCCTGTTGACCACGCAATTTATTTAGATGTAAAGCAGTATTTGGCTAATCAACGTCAAGGAACGCACAAGTCTAAGCAACGTAATGAAATTGCTGGTTCAACCCGTAAATTATATAAACAAAAAGGTACTGGTGGTGCTCGTGCCGGAAGTATTAAATCTCCATTGTTCAATGGTGGTGGTCGTGTGTTTGGTCCTCAGCCACGTGATTACAGCTTTAAATTGAATAAGAAATTGAAAGTGTTGGCTCGTAAGTCTGCATTATCTTACAAAGCACAGGATCAAAATGTTGTTGTTTTAGAAGACTTCACTTTTGATTCGATCAAAACTAAAAACTATATCAATTTAGTTAGCGCTTTGAATTTATCAGGAGAAAAGACATTGTTGGTTTTACCTTCACAAAATAACAATATCTATTTATCAAGCAGAAACATTCAGAAAGCGAAAGTAATTACTGCAGATCAGTTGAATACATATGATGTATTAAATTGTGGTAAGCTTTTGTTGACTGCTGATTCTCTTAAAACATTGGAGGAGGCATTTGCCAAGTAATATGGAACTTTTAAGAAAACCGATATTAACAGAAAAAGCTTCTGCATTAACAGAGAAGTCTAACCGCTTTACCTTTAAAGTAGATCACAAAGCTAATAAATTGCAGATTAAGCAAGTTATTGAAAAGATGTACGGCGTTAACGTTTTGGCTATTAACACAATGGTTGTAGAAGGTAAAGTTAAGTCTAGAAATACAAAAGGCGGATTAGTTACTGGTCGCAGCCCGAAATACAAAAAAGCTATCGTGACACTTAAAGCAGGTGAAACAATAGATTATTACGCGAATATTTAATAAGAATTGAATAATTTATAACTATGGGCTTAAGAAAATTTAAACCAGTTACTCCGGGAACCCGCTTTAGAGTTGGTGCCAGTTTTACGGAGATTACAGCAACCAAGCCCGAAAAATCATTGGTTGTATCTTCTAAGAAATCGGGAGGACGTAACAATACAGGAAAGATGACTATGCGCTATATGGGTGGTGGTCACAAGAAATCTTATCGTTTAATTGATTTTAAACGTGATAAGTTTGATATTCCTGCAACAGTAGCTACTGTTGAATACGATCCAAACCGTACTGCACGCATTGCATTACTACATTATGCAGATGGCGAGAAGCGTTATATTATTGCACCGGAAGGATTGCAAGTAGGGCAGAAAGTAGTATCGGGTGATACTGCAACTCCAGAAGTTGGAAATACTTTGAAGTTAGCTAATATCCCATTGGGATCAATTGTACACAATGTGGAGATTCATCCAGGTCGTGGAGCTCAATTGGCACGTAGTGCAGGAGCTTATGCTCAGTTAGCTGCTCGTGATGGTAAATATGCTACATTAAAAATGCCTTCAGGCGAGACAAGATTAATCTTGACGGCTTGTTCTGCAACAATAGGAGCTGTTTCAAATTCTGATCATGCAAATGAAGTATTAGGTAAAGCAGGTCGTAGCCGTTGGTTAGGTCGTCGTCCTAGAACACGTCCGGTAGCGATGAACCCTGTGGATCACCCAATGGGTGGTGGTGAGGGTCGCTCATCAGGAGGTCAGCCTCGTTCAAGAAACGGTATGTATGCTAAAGGCTTCAAAACCCGTTCACTTAAAAAATACTCAAATCGTTTCATCATAGAGAAAAGGAAGAAATAATGGCTCGTTCGATTAAAAAAGGACCTTATATTGACCATAACGTAGAGAAGAAAGTAGTATCTATGAATGATTCAGGCAAGAAGTCTGTAATTAAAACTTGGTCACGCAGATCAATGATCTCACCAGATTTTGTGGGTCATACATTTGCAGTACACAACGGTAATAAATTTATACCGGTATACGTAACAGAAAACATGGTTGGTCACAAGCTGGGAGAGTTTGCTCCAACCAGAACATTTAGGGGTCACTCTGAAAAGAAAAAATAATTAAGAGATGGAAGCAGTAGCGAAATTAAACAATTGTCCAACCTCACCACGTAAGATGCGTTTGGTTGTAGATCTTATCAGAGGTGAGCGTGTTGAGAAAGCTTTACATATTTTAAAGTTTACCAATAAAGATGCAGCAATAAGAGTTGAGAAGCTTTTATTATCAGCTATCAAAAACTGGGAGACTAAAAATGAAGGTTCTCGCCCTGAAGAAAACCAATTATACGTGAAAACGATAATGGTAGGCGGTGGTCGTCAGTTAAAAAGATTAAGACCAGCACCTCAAGGACGCGGTTACAGAATACGTAAACGTTCAAACCACGTGACTTTGATAGTAGATAGTAAAAACGTTGAAACTCAAACTAATTAACAGAAATGGGACAAAAAGCACATCCAATAGGAAACAGGTTAGGAATCATCAAGGGTTGGGATTCTAACTGGTTCGGTGGCAACAACTATGCTGATAAATTAGTTGAGGACGAAAAAATAAGAAAATACCTTTCTGCACGTATCGCAAAAGGCGGTGTAGCTAAAGTGGTAATTGAGCGTACTTTAAAACGTATTACAGTTACAATTCACACAGCTCGTCCGGGTATTGTGATCGGTAAAGCAGGACAGGAAGTTGACAAGATCAAAGAAGAGTTGAAAAAATTGACTAAAAAGGAAATTCAGATCAACATTTTTGAAATTAAACGTCCTGAGCTTGATGCACAATTAGTAGCAGAAGGTGTTGCAAAACAATTAGAGGCAAGGATCTCATTCCGTAGAGCAATGAAATCTACTATTGCATCAACAATGCGTATGGGCGCTGAAGGTATCAAGATAATGACTTCTGGTCGTTTGGGTGGTGCTGAGATGGCTCGTAGCGAACAGTATAAAGAAGGAAGAATTCCTTTGCATACTTTCCGTGCAGACATTGACTATGCACTAGCTGAAGCTTTAACTACTTATGGTAAAATAGGTGTGAAGGTTTGGATTTGCAAAGGTGAGGTTTACGGTAAACGTGATCTTTCTCCAAACATCGGTGCCGTGAGCAATGCTCCAGGTAAAGGTGGCAGACCAGAAGGTGCATTTGCCGGAGGTAGAGACAGAGATAACCGTGGCGGTGGCGACAGAAGAAACGATAACCGCGGTGGTGGTAATCGTGGCGGAAGAGGCCCTGGTCAAGGCGGTCCTGGCGCAGGAAGAGATAATAGAGGTGGAAATACTCAAAATAGAGGTCCTCGTAAATAATTAGTTAACAGATCGTTTAACGATAATATTAGAATAAAATGTTACAGCCAAAAAGAACGAAGTTCAGAAAGATGCAAAAGGGCAGAATGAAAGGTTTAGCAACTCGTGGTGCTGAATTGTCATTCGGGTCTTTCGGGATTAAATCTTTAGAGTCGACTTGGATTACCAGTCGTCAGATAGAGGCAGCCCGTATTGCGGTAACTCGTTTCATGAAACGTGAAGGCCAGGTGTGGATTAGAATATTCCCGGACAAACCGGTGACTAAGAAGCCGGCTGAGGTACGTATGGGTAAAGGTAAAGGTGCTCCAGAATACTGGGTAGCTGTAGTTAGACCCGGACGTATTATTTTTGAAGCCGAAGGAGTTCCTTTAGAAATTGCTAAAGAAGCGATGAGACTAGCGGCTCAAAAATTACCGATCCAAACAAAATTTGTAGTACGTAGAGATTACGTAGAAGCATAGAAGGTTTTGGGTTGAATGTTGTAAGTAACTTGTTATTACAACCTCTAGACCCGCAACATAAAAATTAATAAAATGAAAAACTCAGAAATAACAGGGCTTTCACAAGAAGAACTAGTAGCCAGGATTGCAGAAGAAAAGGAAAACTTAGTAAAGTTGAAATTTGCGCATACAATATCGGCTATTGAAAATCCTTCCCGTATACAAAAGGTAAGAAGAGATATAGCCCGATTAAACACTGAAGTGACTAAGCGTAAAGCTGAGTCTGCTACTGAAACTAAATAACTTTAGAGTCGAAATGGAAAGACAATTAAGAAAAACAAGAACCGGGTTGGTGGTAAGCAACAAGATGGATAAATCTATTGTTGTAGCGGTAGAGCGTAAAGTGAAACACCCGATCTATGGTAAGTTTGTTAAGAAAACTACCAAATTTATGGCTCATGACGAGAAAAACGATTGCGGTATTGGTGATACAGTACTGATCATGGAGACTCGTCCGCTGAGTAAAAACAAGAACTGGAGATTAGTGGAAATTTTAGAAAGGGCTAAATAACATGGTACAACAGGAATCAAGATTAAACGTAGCCGACAATAGCGGCGCAAAAGAAGTATTGGTTATCCGTGTACTTGGTGGTACTGGAAAGAGATATGCTTCTATTGGTGACAAAATCGTTGTTACCGTTAAAAGTGCATTACCTTCTGGAAACATTAAGAAAGGAACAGTTTCTAAAGCAGTTGTTGTAAGAACAAAGAAAGAGATCAGACGTAAAGATGGTTCTTACATCCGTTTCGACGACAATGCAGCAGTATTATTAAATGCACAAGATGAGCCGCGCGGTACACGTATTTTTGGCCCGGTAGCGAGAGAACTGCGTGAAAAACAATTCATGAAAATTGTATCATTAGCACCGGAGGTATTATAAAATGAAAAATAAAGTAACTACACCAAAAGTAAAAATCCGTAAAGGAGATTTAGTAAAGGTTATTGCCGGCGATTCAAAAGGTCAACAAGGTACAGTGCTTTCAGTATTAGCTACTAAAAGCAGAATATTAGTTGAGGGCGTTAACCTTGTATCAAAACATACAAAACCAAATGCTGCTACACCAAATGGTGGTATCATTAAAAAAGAAGCTGCTCTTCATATTTCTAACGTGGCGTTAATTGATCCTAAATCAGGAAACATTACACGCGTTGGCAGAAAGCTTAATGCTGATGGGAAATTAGTTAGGGTTAGTAAAAAATCAGGAGAGGAGATCAAATAATGGCTTACGTACCAAGATTAAAAAGTAAATATAAAGAGGAAATTGTAACGGCGCTTAAAGATAAGTTCAATTACAAAAGCGTTATGCAGGTTCCTAAGTTGGAGAAAATTGCTATCAACCAAGGTGTTGGCCGTTATTCTGTAACTGACAAGAAAGTTATGGACAGCTCTATTTTGGAGATGACAACAATTGCCGGTCAGCAAGCTGTAGGTGCAAAGTCTAAAAAAGATATCTCAAACTTTAAATTGCGTAAGGGTATGCCTGTAGGCGTACGAGTAACTTTACGTGATAACAACATGTATGAGTTTTTAGATCGTTTAATTTCCGTAGCTTTGCCACGTATCCGTGATTTCAAAGGTATCAATGATAAAGGTTTTGATGGAAAAGGTAATTATACTTTAGGTATTACTGAGCAAATCATCTTTCCTGAGATCAACATCGATAAAATCAGTAAGATTTTAGGAATGGATATCACTTTTGTAACAACAGCTACTACAGATGTTGAGGCATTGGAACTTTTAAAACAATTTGGATTACCATTTAAAAATCAAAAAGCAGAACAATAATGGCAAAAGAAGGTGTAAAAGCTCGCGAAATTAAGCGCCAAAAATTGGTAGCTAAGTATGCAGAAAAACGTGCAGAACTTAAAGCTGCTGGTGATTATGAAGGATTAGATAAGTTACCTAAAAACTCATCTGCTGTTCGTTTGCACAACCGTTGCAAATTGACTGGACGTCCTCGTGGTTACATGCGTACTTTCGGTATATCAAGGGTGTTATTCCGTGATATGGCTTTAGCAGGTAAAATACCTGGAGTAAGAAAAGCAAGCTGGTAATACAGCTTCTTTGTGCTTGGGGTTGAGGCCTCAAGCAATAACAAAAAATTAACCGATGGCAGGTCGTCCCGAATAGGTCAGGAAGGAAACCACTATCACAATTATATAAAAAATGAATACAGATCCAATAGCAGATTATCTTACAAGGGTAAGAAATGCCATCAAGGCAAATCACAGAATTGTAGAAATTCCTGCATCAAACCTTAAAAAGGAAATTACTAAAGTACTTTTTGACAAAGGTTACATCGCTAACTACAAATTTGAGGATACAACAGCTCAGGGAACAATTAAAATTGCGTTGAAATACAATGCGATCACAAAAATCCCAGCTATCCGCACATTAGTACGTATTAGCAAACCAGGTTTAAGGCAATATGCCGGCGTTGAAAATATGCCGAGAGTATTAAATGGTTTAGGTATCGCAATCTTGTCTACATCTAAAGGTGTTATGACTGATAAAGAGGCTGCTAAACTAAACATCGGTGGCGAAGTTTTGTGTCACGTTTATTAATTAAAGGAGGATAGCAAAATGTCAAGAATAGGAAAAGCCCCGATTACTATACCTGCTGGTGTAACAATTACTGTTTCTAAAGATAACGTAGTAAGTGTAAAAGGACCAAAAGGAGAGTTAACTCAAGCAGTAGATTCAGATATCACTGTAAGTCAAGAAGATGGCGTACTAACTGTACAGCGTCCATCAGAGCAAAAAAGACATAAGGCGCTACATGGTTTGTATCGTTCTTTGTTGAATAATATGGTTATTGGTGTAACAGAAGGTTATAAAATACAACAAGAATTAGTTGGTGTGGGTTACCGTGCGACTAACCAAGGAAATACTTTGGATCTTGTTTTAGGTTATTCTCACCATTATGTGTTCCAATTGCCGGAAGAAATTAAAGTAACAACAACTTCAGAAAAAGGTCAGACTCCTAAGATTATCTTGGAAAGTATAGACAAACAACTGATTGGTCAGGTAGCGGCAAAAATACGCTCATTACGTGCTCCGGAACCATATAAAGGTAAAGGTATCAAGTTTGTTGGCGAAGTGTTAAGAAGAAAAGCAGGTAAATCAGCTTCTAAAAAATAATCATCATGGCAGGGAAAAAATTATCTCGTAGAGATCGTATAAAAAAAGGAATCAGAAAAAGATTAACAGGTTCTGAAAGCCGTCCACGTTTATCGGTTTATAGAAGCAATAAAGGAATTTATGCTCAAATCATTAACGACGTAACCGGCAGTACAATTGCATCAGCTTCATCTTTATCAAAAGATTTTTCTGGTACTGGTAACAAATCTGAGCAATCGGTAGCTGTAGGTAAATTGGTTGCTGAAAAAGCAATCGCAGCTGGTGTTAAAGAAGTTGTTTTCGATAGAAATGGCTACTTATACCATGGACGTGTTAAATCGTTGGCAGAAGGTGCTCGCGAAGCTGGTTTAGTATTTTAATCTGAAAATAGGATAAGAATGTCAACTATCAATATAAAAAGAGTTAAGACTAGCGAGATCGAATTGAAAGATCGTTTAGTTAGCATACAACGTGTAGCCAAAGTAACTAAAGGTGGACGTACTTTCAGCTTTTCAGCCATTGTGGTTGTGGGTGATGAGAACGGGATCGTAGGTTACGGATTAGGTAAAGCGAAAGAGGTTACAGAAGCCATTGCAAAAGGCATCGATGATGCTAAAAAGAACTTGGTAAAAGTTCCTTTGTTGAATGGTACTGTCCCTCACGAACAAATAGGTAAATTCTCTGGAGGTTTTGTATTAATCAAACCAGCAGCAGTAGGTACCGGTGTTATTGCGGGTGGTGCGATGCGTGCAGTATTAGAGAGTGCTGGTGTACATAATGTATTGGCAAAATCTAAAGGTTCATCAAATCCTCACAACGTGGTAAAAGCAACTGTTGATGCGTTAACAAAAATGCGTGATGCGTATACTGTAGCTCAACAACGTGGTGTAGATTTAAATAAAGTTTTTAACGGATAATATTATGGCGAAGATCAAAATAACCCAGGTAAAAAGCATTATCGATAGAAGCGAACGCCAAAAAAGAACGATGCAAGCTTTAGGTTTAACTAAAATGAACCAAAGCGTAGAGGTTGAAGCAACTGCTGCCATCATAGGTATGGTAAGAAAAGTTAATCACTTAGTTGCTATCGAGAATTTATAATTATTGGAGGTTGTAAATGTAGTTTATATAATTACATTTGCAACCTTTGTATATGTTTAACCGTTGACCCTGATTAGTGAAAGCGAAGGGCAACACAATAAGTTTCAAAAAATGAACTTAAGTAATTTAAAACCTGCAGCAGGTTCTACTAAAAATAGTAAGAGAATTGGTCGTGGTACCGGTTCTGGTCGTGGTGGTACTTCTACCCGTGGTCATAAAGGTGCTGGATCTCGTTCGGGACATTCAACTAAAATTGGATTCGAAGGTGGTCAGATGCCATTACAACGTCGTGTACCTAAAGTAGGGTTTAAACCTATTAACCGCGTTGAATATGTTGGTGTAAACCTTGATGTTTTGCAAGGTTTGGCTGAAAAATTTAATTTAACAAGTATAGATTTTGCTACCTTGCAAGAACATGGTTTGGCATCTAAAAACGATCTTGTTAAAGTTTTAGGTCGTGGTGAAGTTAAATCTAAATTGGAAGTTAAAGCACATGCTTTTTCTGCAACTGCACAAAAAGCTATTGAGGCTGTTGGAGGCTCAATCGAAAAATTGTAATTAATGAAGAAGCTGTTTACTACTTTAAGTAATATTTGGAAAATTCAAGAATTAAGAGAGCGTATTGTATTTACGCTCATGATTCTTTTGATATATAGATTTGTATCGCATGTGGTTTTGCCGGGTGTGGATGCAACTCTTTTAGGCGATAATGAAAAATCTGGCCTTTTAGGTCTGTTGGATATGTTTGCCGGAGGATCATTTTCCCGAGTGTCAATTTTGGCATTGGGTGTTATGCCTTATATTTCTGCATCAATCGTAGTTCAGCTATTGGGAATTGCAGTACCTTCATTTCAGAAGATGCAAAAGGAGGGTGAAAGTGGTAGAAAGAAGCTGAATCAAATTACACGTTATCTGACTGTGGCCATTACTGCAGTACAAGCTGTTGGTTATGTTAAAACACAAGTACCGCAGCAGGCAATTGTAATTGATCATACACTGTTTTTCGTTTTAGCAACGTTTGTATTAGCTGCAGGAACATTATTTGTAATGTGGTTGGGAGAGAAAATTACTGATAAAGGTATTGGTAATGGTATTTCCCTGATCATTATGGTAGGTATCATCGCAAGATTACCTATGGCACTTTATCAGGAAGTAACTTCGAGATTTGTTGGTGAGGGTGGAATGATTTCCCTTGTAATCGAGATAGTAGCTTTATTTGCAGTTGTTATGTTCACAATAATGATTGTTCAAGGTGTTAGAAAAGTTCCGGTTCAATATGCAAAAAGAATTGTTGGGAACAGACAGTTTGGTGGAGTTAGGCAATATATTCCATTGAAAGTTAATGCTGCCGGTGTAATGCCTATCATTTTTGCTCAGGCATTAATGTTTATTCCTGCAACTTTAACTCAATTTTTCCCTTCATTGCAGAATACCTGGTTGGTTCAATTTAGCGATTACACTTCCCTGGCTTATAGTTTGACATTTGCATTTTTAATTATTGCATTTACATTTTTCTATACTGCAATAACAGTAAATCCAACTCAGATGTCGGACGATATGAAGAAGAATGGCGGATTTATTCCTGGAATTAAACCAGGATTGTCGACCTCTTCTTTTATTGATGATGTCATTTCTAAGATCACGTTTCCAGGAGCAATCTTTTTAGCTATTATTGCTATACTTCCCTCAATCGCAGTTAAATTCGGAATCAAATCTGAGTTTGCCCATTTTTATGGTGGAACTTCATTGTTGATTTTGGTGGGTGTGGTTTTAGATACACTCCAGCAAATTGAAAGTTATTTATTGATGCGTCACTATGATGGATTGATGAAAACTGGAAGGGTTACTGGTAGAACAGGAATTCCAGCTGCCAGTGGTAGTAATGCTGTGATTTAATAAGCATTAATGTCTAAGATCTATTACAAGTCTCTTGAGGAGATAGAATTAATAAGAGAAAGTTCTCTATTGGTTTCAAAGACTTTGGCTGAAGTAGCTAAAGTTATAGGACCAGGCGTTACCACAAAGAAGTTGAATGAATTGGCCGAGACCTTTATCAAAGATCATGGAGCAATCCCGGCCTTTTTAAATTACAATGGATTTCCTTATTCCTTGTGTATATCACCAAATGAACAGGTGGTTCATGGTTTTCCAAGCGATTATGTAATCCAGGAAGGAGATTTAATTTCTGTAGACTGTGGTGTCATTAAGAATAGTTATTTTGGAGATTCTGCTTATACTTTCTCTATAGGTGAAGTAAATGAAGAGAAGAAGAAATTGGTTGAAGTAACCAAAGAATGTTTGAGGTTGGCAGTTGAGAAGGCAGTAGTTGGATCCAGAATAGGTGATATAGGTTTTGCTGTTCAGGACTTGGCAGAGCGTAACGGGTTTGGTGTAGTTAAGGAGTTAGTTGGACATGGCGTAGGGGTTAAACTTCATGAGAAACCTGAAGTACCTAATTATGGTAAGCGTGGTAGCGGGATAAAGTTAGAGGAAGGTATGGTGATTGCTATTGAGCCTATGATTAATGCCGGTATTGCAGCTGTAAAATTTTGGTCAGACGGCTGGACAGTTACAAGCAAAGACAACAGACCTTCTGCACATTTTGAACATACAGTGGCTGTAAAAAAGGGGAAGGCAGATGTTTTATCGACCTTTTCATTAATTGAAGAAGTTTTAATAGAAAAAAAGTAAATAATTAAAATTTTTTATTTAATTTTGCAACCCTGTTTAATAGCAGCTAATTAAGTAAAAATCAATATTATATGGCTAAACAAGCCTCAATTGAACAAGACGGTGTAATAAAGGAAGCGTTATCAAATGCCATGTTCCGAGTGGAACTAGAGAATGGTCATGAAATAATCGCTCATATTTCGGGAAAAATGAGGATGCATTACATCAAAATTTTACCGGGAGATAAAGTAAAATTAGAGATGTCGCCTTACGATTTATCAAAGGGCAGGATTACTTATAGATATAAATAAAATGAAAGTTAGGTCATCAATTAAAAAACGTAGCGCTGATTGTAAGGTTATTCGTCGTAAAGGTAAACTTTACGTTATAAACAAGAAGAACCCTAAATTTAAGCAACGTCAAGGTTAATTAAAATTTAGATTTTAGATTTACGAATGTAGATTGGATTATTAAGAACATTGCTTCTTTAGTCGTAAATCGTAAATCCAAGATCGTAAATCAAAAATCGCTAAATACAAATATGGCAAGGATATCAGGTATAGATTTACCAAGAAACAAAAGAGGCGAAATCGGATTAACTTATATCTTCGGAATAGGTAGATCAACTGCACAACGTATATTGACTGAGGCAGGTATCGATTTGAGCAAAAAAGTACAGGACTGGTCTGATGATGAGTTATCGGCAATCCGTACAATTATCAATGACGGCGTTAAAGTAGAAGGTGCTTTACGTTCAGAGGTTCAATTGAACATTAAACGTTTGATGGACATAGGTTGTTACCGTGGTTTACGTCACAGAAAAGGTTTGCCAGTACGTGGTCAACGTACCAAAAACAATTCTCGTACACGTAAAGGCAAGAGAAAAACAGTTGCGAACAAGAAAAAAGCTACTAAATAAAATTAGTACTGAATAATAATTATGGCTAAGAGTAAAAAAGTTACCAAAAAGCGTATTGTTGTTATCGAGCCTGTTGGTCAGGCGCACATCAATGCTACTTTTAATAATATCATTGTTACCCTAACAAATAACAACGGTCAAACTATTTCATGGTCTTCAGCAGGTAAAATGGGATTCAAAGGTTCTAAAAAGAACACTCCATACGCTGCAGGACAAGCCGCATCTGATTGCGGTAAAGTAGCATTTGACTTAGGTCTGCGTAAAGTAGAAGTTTTTGTTAAAGGTCCGGGTTCAGGTCGTGAGTCAGCAATTAGAACATTGCAGGTTTCAGGTTTGGAAGTTACCTCAATCAAAGATATTACACCGCTTCCACACAATGGATGTCGTCCTCCTAAGAAGAGAAGAGTTTAATTTATTAATTTTTAAAGCTAAGAGTCTGCAATTATAGGTTGCATGATACTTTAAAACAAAAAGCAATGGCAAGATATACAGGACCAAAGTCCAAAATCGCGCGTAAATTCAGAGAGCCAATTTTCGGCCCTGACAAAGTATTAGACAGAAAAAATTATCCTCCTGGACAGCACGGTGCGTCTAAAAGAAGAGGAAAACAATCTGAGTACGCAGTACAGTTAATGGAAAAACAAAAAGTTAAATATACTTACGGAGTATTGGAGCGTCAGTTCCGTAACTTGTTTACCAAAGCATCTTCGAGAGAAGGTATTACTGGAGATAACTTATTGCAATTATTGGAAGCTCGTTTAGATAACACAGTTTACAGATTGGGTATTGCAACTACACGTTCAGCTGCTCGTCAGTTAGTTAGCCATAAACACGTAACAGTTAACGGTGAAGTAGTAAATATTCCTTCTTATCAGTTGAAAGCTGGTGATGTTGTAGCTGTTCGCGAGAAATCTAAAACATTAGAAGCCATCACAAATTCAGTAGCAGGAAGAGTAATCAATAAATTTAATTGGTTAGACTGGGATGCACGTGAATTAACAGGTAAGTTCTTGGCTTACCCTAATCGTGATGAGATTCCTGAGAATATCAAAGAAAACCTTATAGTAGAGTTATACTCTAAGTAATATATTTAATTAGTTGCCTTATTGGCAACTAATTTTTTTACGTTACATAATTTTAATAACGATCTAAAAACATTATAAATGGCAATTTTAGCATTTCAGAAACCCGATAAGGTAATCATGCAGAAGTCGACTGATTTCGATGGTATATTTGAATTTCGTCCTTTAGAGCCCGGCTTCGGTGTAACAATTGGTAATGCCTTAAGAAGAATATTGCTTTCTTCATTAGAAGGTTATGCCATTACAAGTATTCGTTTTTCTGGTGTATCGCATGAGTTTTCTACGATGAAAGGTGTTGTAGAAGATCTAACTGAAATCATACTTAATTTGAAGCAGGTTCGCTTTAAAAAAGTTGGTGATTCAGGTGATTCTGAGAAAGTTTTTATCGTAGTGAATGGACAAGAGCAATTTGTTGCTGGTGACATCACTAAGTTCTCTAATAACTTTGAGGTGCTTAATCCGGATTTCGTTATATGTAATATGGAGAAGTCTGTTACTTTAGAGGTGGAATTATCTATCAATAAAGGACGTGGTTATGTGCCTGCAGAGGAGAATAAAGTAAATGATGCGGTTGTAGGTGTTATAGCTATTGATTCGATCTTTACTCCGATGAAAAACGTAAAATACACGATTGAAAACTATCGTGTTGAGCAAAAAACGGATTACGAGAAATTAATACTAGATATCTCTACAGATGGATCTATTCATCCTGAAGAGGCATTGAAAGAGGCTGCGAAGATTTTAATTCAGCATTTCATGTTATTCTCTGATGAGAATTTGGTGCTAGAATCTCAAGCTAAAGAAGAAACTAAAGAAGTTGATGAGGAAATCTTGCATATGCGTAAGATACTTAAAACTGAACTAGTTGACCTTGATCTTTCAGTACGTGCATTGAACTGTCTAAAAGCAGCAGATATTCGTACGTTAGCTGACCTGGTTTCTTACGACGTTGCTGACATGTTAAAGTTCAGAAACTTTGGTAAAAAGTCATTGACTGAAATTCAGGAGCTTGTTAAATCTAAAAGTTTATCATTCGGAATGAACTTATCTAAGTTCAAACTTGATGAAGAATAATTAGTCAATAAATAAATAACATATTGTTAATAGTGTGTAATTCCCTCGGATTAAGTTCATAGAGACGGTATACACTGAATAAATTTAAAAATGAGACACGGTAAAAAAGTAAACCACTTAGGAAGAACAGATTCACATCGTAAAGCGATGTTAGCTAACATGGCTTCATCGTTGATTAAGCACAAAAGAATCTCTACGACCTTGGCTAAAGCAAAAGCTTTGCGTATGTATGTAGAGCCTATTATCACTAAATCTAAAAATGATACTACTCACTCTCGTCGTATTGTATTTAGCTATTTACAAGATAAAGAAACTGTTACTGAGTTGTTCCGTGATATTGCAGCAAAGGTTGCAAACCGTCCAGGGGGTTACACAAGGATCATTAAGTTAAACAATCGTTTGGGTGATAATGCTGAGATGGCATTGATCGAACTGGTTGACTATAACGAAGTTTACGGAAAAGAAGCAGATACAGCTGAAAAGAAAACTACTCGTCGTGGTAGAAGCAAAGTTAAGAAATCTGACGCTCCAGCTGCTAAGGCTGAGAAAGCAGAAGAAGTTACTGAAGAGACTGCGCCTGAGGCACCTGTTACTGAAGAAACTAAAGAAGATAAAGGCGAATAATTCATTCCCTGATTATCATAATAAAAACCCAGATCGATTTCGGTTTGGGTTTTTTGTTTTAGAAGTTCATTGTATATTGCTGTTCCTGTGGTCTGGATTCAAATTCTTTAACTAAATTCCATTTCTTTCCATTATGTTTTAGGAGTACGAATTTATCGACATTAAAGCTTGCCCGGAAAGATCTTCTACTATAAACTTCTATAATTCTTTCATATACATCCTGCAGGACATCTCTATAAGCAATCGTGATGTGCGGGGTGATTGATCCTGAGCTTGTTTTTAGGTATTTTTTCAGTTTTACTCTAAGTATTTTATGTAGATACGTAATTCCTGGATTCTTATCTGCAACAATAAATACTACTCCTGGAGGAAAGCCATCAAAATCATTAAGTTCCTGTTCAAATGATTGAAAATTTCTACAATGTTCAAGATCTGTGATTAATCTAGCTTCAAATACTGAATCTAGTTTGAACGGTGGGATAAGTGTAATGTGAACCGGAGGTTTAAGCGCGCTGTATACCTGATATTCGATTGAGCATTGTTTTCTTATTTCATCGATTTCTGAGCTTAGCGCTACTGGCGGCAGTATAGCGACAAAAAATAGTGATTCCATAAACCTAATTTACTATTCCTTTTCTAAATGGGTATCTTTGTTTTGTAATCAAATTTCATGTCTAATCAACACCATTTACAACAATTTAAAGATCAGCTGACAGCTAGTATCTCGTCTAATGTTTTTGTTAAAATTTCATTGGGTAATTACCAGGGAAATGAAAAGGAATTAAAGCAAATTCATATCAGAAGAGTAAAGATAAAAAGGACGGACATGCTGTCGTTTACTTACCGTTATAAGACGCGGGATATTATAAAGAACTTTCCGGTATCAGAAGGGATTACTTTAATTAGCCATTTTATCAGTAATGATTTTAAAATAGCCACGCTGTTTACTGCAGAAAAAGAGGTTATTCTGGAGCATGGAAATAAGCAGCAGATTTCTATTAGAGAACAAACGTCTGGCAAAGCTGTAAAGCCAGATTTAACTCATAATAAGGAGAAGAAAAGATTGATTCAGCCGATTGGCAAGCCTTACCTAGTTCAGCTGAAACTAACAGATAGTGAAGGGAACGTTTTTAAAAATGCTCAGGACAAATACAAACAGATCAATCAATACATTGAAATTTTAAATAGCCTGGTCAAAGAATTACCTGCAGGTTCCGTTAAACAGGTAGTAGATATGGGGTCTGGCAAAGGCTATCTTACTTTTTTGCTTTATGATTATTTCCAGCAGGTATTGAATGAAAAGGTTAAAGTTACTGGAGTTGAATATCGTGAAGATATGGTTCAGTTGTGTAATACGATTGCTAAACAGTCCGGATTTGAACAGCTGGACTTTGTTCAGGGAACTATTGAAGACTATGATGTGGCAGGTATTGACTTATTGATTGCCTTGCACGCTTGTGATACTGCGACAGACGACGCTATATTCAAAGGGATTAAGGCAAATGCCAAACTTATTGTAGTTGCCCCCTGCTGCCATAAACAAATAAGAAGGGAAATGGAAAAGAGTAAGGTGAAGAATGAAATTTCTGTATTGACGAAGTATGGAATATTTTTGGAAAGACAAGCTGAGATGGTCACAGATGCGATCAGAGCACTAATCTTAGAATATTTTGGTTATAAAACCAAGGTTTTTGAATTCATTTCTGATGCGCATACTCCAAAGAATGTATTGGTTGTTGGTGTGAAATCGGCCAAATCGGAATCTTACAATATAGAAACCAAGAAGTTAGAAATACTACAGAAAATTTCAGAAACAAAGGCTTATTTTGGAATTAGCTATCATCATTTGGAAAGGCTTCTTGGACTAGATCAGCTCGTTTAAAAACATCGCTTCTGTCATACTGTCACATTTTTGTAACAGCTTTCGGACATAAAATTCTTTAATTATTCTATATCAGAAGGATTATCTGCCAAAAACCAATTGGCACATTGCTTGTTAAACAGTTGTAAAATAATAAGATTTCATAACATAAACAGAGATAAATAGCATGTCAAAAATTATTGGTATAGACTTAGGAACAACAAACTCTTGCGTAGCCGTAATGGAAGGTAACGAACCTGTAGTTATAGCCAACAGTGAGGGTAAACGTACTACGCCATCCATTGTTGCTTTTGCAGAGAATGGTGAGCGTAAAGTAGGAGAGCCGGCGAAACGTCAGGCGATTACTAACCCAACGAAAACAATTTCTTCAATTAAGCGCTTTATGGGAAGCAGCTTTGCTGAGGTTTCAAAAGAAGCTGGTAGAGTACCTTATAAAGTAGTTAAGGGCGACAATAATACACCACGTGTTGAAATTGACGACCGTAAATATACTCCTCAGGAGATTTCAGCAATGATTTTGCAGAAGATGAAAAAAACTGCAGAAGACTTTTTGGGTCATGAAGTAACAGAAGCAGTTATTACTGTGCCTGCTTATTTTAATGATGCACAACGTCAGGCTACTAAAGAAGCCGGAGAAATTGCTGGTTTAACAGTTAAACGTATCATTAACGAACCAACTGCAGCAGCTTTGGCTTATGGTCTGGATAAGGCACATAAAGACATGAAAATTGTTGTGTTTGACTGTGGTGGTGGTACTCACGATGTTTCTGTATTAGAATTGGGTGATGGTGTGTTTGAGGTAAAATCAACTGATGGTGATACTCACTTAGGTGGTGATGATTTTGATCATATTATCATAGAATGGCTAGCGGCTGAATTTAAGATCGAGAATGGCATGGATCTACACCAGGATCCTATGGCATTACAGCGTTTAAAAGAAGCTGCTGAGAAGGCAAAAATTGAGCTTTCTAGCACAACTTCTACTGAAATCAATCTTCCGTACATTACGGCTGATGCAACAGGTCCAAAACACTTAGTTAGAACATTAAGCCGTGCTAAATTTGAGCAACTGGCAAGTGACTTAATTAAACGTACAATTGACCCTTGTAAATCAGCTTTGAAAAACGCCGGTTTAAAAACAAGTGACATTGATGAGATCATTCTTGTTGGTGGATCTACACGTATCCCTGCTATCCAGGATGCAGTTAAAGCTTTCTTTGGTAAAGAGCCTTCAAAAGGTGTGAATCCAGATGAGGTAGTAGCTATCGGTGCTGCAATTCAAGGTGGTGTATTAACAGGAGAAGTTAAAGATGTATTATTATTGGACGTTACTCCACTTTCTTTAGGTATTGAAACTATGGGTGGTGTAATGACTAAGCTTATTGAAGCCAATACAACTATTCCATCTAAAAAAGCAGAGACTTTCTCAACAGCAGCTGATAATCAGCCTTCAGTAGAAATCCATATTTTGCAAGGTGAGCGTCCAATGGCTGCTCAAAACCGTACAATTGGTCGTTTCATTTTGGATGGTATTCCACCAGCACCACGGGGAGTTCCTCAAGTTGAAGTTGCTTTTGATATTGATGCTAACGGTATATTACATGTAAGTGCTAAAGATAAAGCGACTGGTAAAGAGCAAAAGATTCGTATTGAGGCTTCATCTGGTTTAACTGATGAAGAGATCAAAAGAATGAAAGAAGAAGCAGAAAAAAATGCTGAATCAGATAAAGCTGCAAAAGAAGAAGCAGAAAAAATCAATGGTGCAGACGCTTTGATCTTCTCCACTGAGAAACAATTGAAGGAGTTTGGTGAGAAAATTTCTGAAGATAAAAAGGCTCCTATTGAAGCAGGTTTGAAGAAATTGAAAGATGCTCATGCAGCAAGAAACTTTGCTGATATCGATGCGGCTCAGGAAGAACTTCAAAATGCATGGAATGCAGCTTCTGAGGAAATGTATAAAGCAGGTCAGGATGGTGCTGCACAACCAGAAGGAACTAATGCAAATGATGGTGCGCAAACTTCTGACAGCGCAGATAATGTTACTGACGTTGACTTCGAAGAAGTAAAAGACGATAAAAAATAATTATCCGTCTTAATAAAAGAAAAGCCCCTTGTCATATGATGAGGGGCTTTTCTTTTATTAGAACTATTTAATTCCAAAGATTCTCAGGATAAGCGCCTTCTTTAATTAATTTATCGATGCTTTCCTGTACAATAGGTTTATCTTCCTTATAAGTAACACCAAACCATTGACTGTCTGTTGGTATAACTTTAAATGAAGCAGTATTGGTTTTAACCAGGTTCTCTCCAATCAACGGAATGAAGAATTCAGCCTTTGGTTTATCTTTATTTTCAATTGCAAAAGTTCTGAACAATTCTTCTGTAAGTTTAAAAACGGCAGGTGTGAATCCCCAGAAATTCATAGAAACAGGGGTGTCAAATTCCAAGGGGTATTCAACTCCATTTTCTTCATAAACAATGGCATCTCCTTTTTTATAAACCTGTGTTCTTTCTGTGATCTCTTCAAGATAACCAGCGTCGTTTGTTTTGCAAACGCCACGTGAAACAGAACCGAAATCCGACAAAGTTTTACCCATTTTGTATCCAACAATTGAGTAATTACTATCGGAAGCTTCTGTTGTCAGGAATTTAACCATTTTCTGAAATGAGTCAAGTCCATAATAATCATCAGCATTGATTACACAGAAGGGCTCTTTAATTGCATTTCTTCCCGACAGTATAGCATGTGCAGTTCCCCATGGTTTTTCACGGTAGATTTCTTCCTGAATGCCAAATTGCTTTAAGTCGAAGTTTTGAAATACGTAATCTGTTTCAATCTTGCCGTTAAGTTTGGCTTCAAAAATAGCTTTAAAATCTTCTAAGAACTCTTCTTTGATAATAAATACTACTTTACCAAAACCCGCTTTAATCGCATCGTATATAGAATAGTCAATAATTGTTTCTCCATTCGGGCCGAACCCGTCAATTTGTTTCATACTGCCATAGCGACTTGCCATACCAGCAGCTAGTATTAATAAGGTTGGTTTCATTCAGCGAAAATAATCATTAGGTTTATATTCATGGTAAAAAACGCTTTTGTTTTTTGAAAAATTTAATTTATCCTTTTTTGTATGATATGGATATTGAGGAAGTTAAAATCCGAAAAAACCTTTTCCTCCCGTGCTGCGAGGCTTTTTTCCTGTTAACATTCCGAAGATTCCCCTGACAATTTCTTTGCCTATCTGTCTGGTTATGGTTGCCCCCATTACTTGCTCCACTATGCTTTTTTCCGCTTTTTTAGATGAAACTTCTTCCTGCACGGCTTCATCCTGTTCTTCAGCAAGTTTATCATTTACTCTTTTGGTGAGTATTTCGTAGGCGCTTTCAGGATCTATAGATTTTTCGTATTTTTCAGTTAATGAACTTGCCTGGATCAGACTGTTGTAATCAGCGATACTCAATGGTCCCATTATAGCTCTTGGCGGAGTCAGCATTGTTGCAGATACCTCCGTTGGGATTCCCTTTTCATTTAGCACCGTTATTAATGCCTGTCCGGTTCCTAATGAGGTCAGGATTTTATCAATTTCATAGAATTCTGATTTTGGATAAGTATTAACGGTTTTTCTAAGTGCATCAACATCATTGGGTGTAAAAGCCCTTAATGCATGTTGTACCCTGTTCCCAAGTTGGGACAGTACGCTTTCCGGCACATCAGTAGGAGCCTGAGTACAGAAAAAAACACCTATTCCTTTCGACCTGATCAGTCTTATAATTGTTTCAATCTGTTCAAGGAATGTTTTGGAAGAATTTTTAAAAAGTAGATGTGCTTCGTCAAAGAAAAATACCAGCTTAGGTTTGTCCAGGTCACCGACTTCAGGCATACTATAAAATATCTCGGCCAGTAAACTCAGGAGGTAGGTCGAATAAAGCACAGGCTGATTTTGCACATCAGAAATGTTTAACAAACTAATTACCCCCTTACCATCAGTTTTACCGAATAGATCCTCAATATCAAATGATGTTTCTCCAAACATGGCGCCTAATCCCTGCTGTTCGATAGTAACTATTTTTCTTAGGATTGTTCCCGATGTAGCCGCCGATATTTTGCCATAAGACTCCTTAATTTCGTCTGCGCCCATGCCATCGGCTAAATAAGATACCAATTTCTTAAGGTCATTAAGGTTTATAACAGGTAGTTTGTTATCATCTGCGTATTTGAAGATCACAGCGAGCACCCCCGTCTGCGTATCATTGAGATCGAGGATCTTTGCCAATAGGGTTGGCCCGAATTCCAATATCGTAGCCCTCATCTGCGCCCCCAGTTTACCTGAAAGTGAGTAAATCTCTACAGGAAAACCTGATGGACTAAATGGCTTATTTAATTGAGCGGCTCTTTCTTCTATTTTTGGGTTGATTGATCCAGGTTTATTTAACCCCGACAGGTCGCCTTTCACATCCAACATGAATACAGGCACACCCGCATCAGATAACTGTTCAGCAAGAAGCTGTAAAGTCCTTGTTTTCCCTGTGCCTGTTGCGCCTGCAATCAAACCATGGCGGTTCATCATTTTGAGGGAAAGATTTACCTCAGCATCAGCCAATACCTGGCCGTCTAACATACCGGCTCCTAAATAAATACAGGGGCCAGTTGGTTTATATGATACCTGAATTTTCTCTATAAATTTCGCTGATTGATCGCTCATAATGAAGGGTAGTTTTACTGTTAATAAGATGTTTTTATAAATAGATGATTTATAAAAGTAATAAATAGAGATGATATAAATAAAAAGCGTGTCTGGAACAGATCCAAACACGCTTGATTATCAACGTGGTTTTTATTTTGAATATTTAAAGTCGTGGTCTTTTTTGATATTCAGCAGTGAATGATAGATCAGGCTGATCACATTGTCAACATCTTCTTTATGAATCATTTCTACTGTAGTGTGCATATAGCGCAATGGCAAAGAAATTAGCGCTGAAGGTACACCGCCATTAGAGTAAGCAAAAGCATCAGTATCAGTGCCTGTTGAGCGCGATGATGCCTGACGTTGAAAAGGGATATCATTCTTTTCAGCAGTTTCTATCAGGAGTTTATTTAAATTAGTTTGTACTGCCGGAGCATAAGAAACAACGGGACCTTTACCACATGATAAGTCGCCTTGTGTAATCTTATTGATCATAGGAGTAGAAGTATCATGCGTTACATCTGTAACAATTGCTACATTGGGCTTAATTCTGTGGGCAATCATTTCTGCACCTCTCAATCCAATTTCCTCTTGTACGGAATTTACGATATACAAACCAAAAGGCAATTTCTTTTTATTTTCCTGCAATAAGCGGGCAACTTCAGCTATCATAAAACCTCCCGCTCTATTGTCTAATGCCCGGCCTACATAGTAACGGTCATTGAGTACCATGAATTCATCTTCATAGGTGATGACACAACCAACATGTACGCCGAGTTTTTCCACTTCCTCCTTAGAAGTACAACCGCAGTCGAGGAATATGTTCTTAAGTGCAGGAGCTTCTTCTTTTTCGCCGCCACTTCTGGTATGTATTGCGGGCCATCCAAATACGGCTTTAACCATACCTTTATCAGTATGTATGTTTACTCTTTTTGAAGGGGCAATCTGGTGGTCAGATCCACCGTTTCTGATCACATAGATCAGGCCGTCGGCAGTAATATAATTTACAAACCATGAGATTTCATCAGCATGGGCTTCAATTACTACTTTGAAATCTGCTTTTGGGTTGATCACGCCAACTGCGGTGCCATAATTATCTATAAAGCTTTCATCTATATAAGGTTTCAAATAATCAAGCCATAGTTTCTGACCAGGATATTCGAATCCTGTAGGCGAAGGATTATTGATGTATTTTTCAAAAAACTGAAGCGATTTCTTATTAACTACAGAAACATGTTTCTGTTTATCATCTTTTTTCTTTGTCATGTTTAATGTTGTAATTCTAAACAAATATAGAAACTAAGGCAAAAGCGCCAAGTTAATTGTCAAGTTGTAACTCCATAATGACAAAATCTATATTGTAGTTTCTGGATATTTTATTGGTTTTAACAAAACCGAATCTTTCATAAAATCCTGCCGCTGACACACGGGCGTTACACCAGAGCATTTTGGCTCCCATAAAGGTTACATATTCAATGATGTGTTTCAATAGCGCAGTGCCATAACCTTTACCCTGAGCATCAACTGCAGTGGCAAATTTCCTGAACCGATATGTGGTCCCTTCACTGAATATAGAAACTACAGTACTAAGCTGGTCGCCCGCATATAGCCCAAAGTGCGTCCCTTCACTGTCATCTTCCAGCTTAACGGCTTCTAATGGTAAATCAGGATACATCGCCTCATGCCTGATTCGCCAGGTCAGGTCATCCCTTATTTGTTCAATTTGAATCTCCGACATAATTTACTTTTGAAGTTTATGATTGTAAACATAGTAAATAATGATATTCAGGGTGATGACTATTGCACTTCCGAGGCAGAATAAAGGCCATTGCCCTTTGTCCCAAAGCCAGAGACCGAGTGCAGAGCCGACGGATGCTCCGACAAAACTGATAGACATAAAAACGGTATTCAGTCGGTTACGGGCTTCGGGTAAGATAGCATATATCCTTGTCTGATTGGTAACGTGGATGGCCTGTTGTCCAATATCAATTAATATAATTCCGATTACAAACAAATACAAATGATTGCCGGTAAAATAGAATGTAAGTATGCTGATTAATTGCAGGCTTAATCCTACAATTACATTATTACGCGGATTTTTGCCTCCACTAAGTTTTCCAACCAAAGGAGCCGCCAGTGCACCTGCAGCACCAGCTATTCCGAATAGTCCGATCTGCAGTGTCTGAAAACTGAAAGGCGGGTTGGCCAGGAATAAAACCATAGTAGTCCAGAATGCACTTAGGATGGCAAATGCCAGAAAGTTGATCAGAGAAGCCTCTCTTAGGACGGGTTGAGTTTTAATGTAGTGCCACATGGACCACATTAGTTCGGTATATGTTCCCTGAAAAGATGGTCTGCTTACGGGGAATCTCCGTGCCATCAGGCCCAGTAATAGTGTGCATATTCCAGCTGCCATAAAATATACCGAGCGCCATCCCCAGATGAAACCGATACTGCCGCTTACTGCTCTGGATGCAAGAATTCCAATCAGTAGTCCACTCATAATAATCCCTATAGTCTGACCACGTTCTTCATCAGAACTCAGATTCGCAGCCATCGGCAAAATTAATTGAGGAACGATAGAGCTGGCCCCGATGAGGACACAGGCTACCTCTAAAAGAAAAAAGGAGTGTGAAAAAGCGGCAAGAAGCAAAGCAGCAATTGCCAGGCCTGTAATCAATAAGATTTGCTTTTTGCGCTCAAACATATCCCCCAGAGGGACGATTAAGAATAAACCTAAGGCATACCCTGCTTGTGTGAGGTAACTTATTTTTCCGGCAGTGCTTTCGGTCAGTCCAAATTCTTTTGCGACCAGAATTACCAAAGGTTGGCAATAATAGATGTTGGCTACTATCAGGCCGGTACAAAATGCCATCAATAATATGTCCGTACGGCTCAATTTCATTATAGTGGGATATTTCCGTGTTTTTTGCGCGGCAGGTTTACTACTTTATTTTCCAGCATTTTAAATGCTTTGATGAGTTTCGTCCGCGTCTGTGCTGGTTCTATAACCTCATCGACAAAGCCTCTCTCTGCTGCCCTGTAAGGGTTCGCAAAGATATCCGAATAAAGCTTTTCCTTTTCCAGCCATTTCTCTCCAGGGTTTTCAGCGGTTGAAATCTCTTTTTTAAATATAATTTCAGCGGCACCTTTGGCTCCCATTACTGCAATTTCAGCAGTTGGCCAGGCATAATTCAGGTCGGCACCAATATGCTTGGAATTCATTACGTCATAAGCCCCGCCATAAGCTTTCCTGGTGATCACGGTAATTCTCGGGACGGTCGCCTCACTAAAAGCATATAAAAGCTTGGCGCCATTGGTTATAATGCCATTCCATTCCTGGTCCGTTCCGGGTAAAAATCCAGGGACATCTTCAAAAACAAGCAGTGGGATATTAAAACAATCGCAGAAACGCACAAATCTTGCAGCTTTTGTAGAAGCATGGTTGTCAAGTACACCAGCAAGATACGCAGGCTGGTTGGCTACGATGCCAATACTTCTGCCAGCGAGTCTGGCAAAACCAACTACAATGTTTTCTGCATAAGCTGCATGTACTTCCAGAAAACTTTCCTCATCAGCAATCTCATTAATGACGGTTCTTACATCATAAGGCTGATTAGAATTTTCAGGCATGATCACATCCAATGAATTTCTGGTCTCATCCGTAACGGTATAAGGCAGGTTGGCTGGTATTTCCTCACAATTTTGAGGCATGTAGCTCAAAAGCTTTTTTACATGGTTTATGGCATCAATTTCATTTGCGCAGGCAAAATGTGTCACACCCGATTTTGTAGCATGTGTAGTTGCGCCTCCAAGTTCTTCAGAGGTAACCTCTTCATGAGTAACTGTTTTCACTACATTTGGTCCTGTTACGAACATATAAGAAGTATTTTCCACCATTAATATAAAGTCGGTGATGGCGGGAGAATAAACGGCACCGCCTGCACAAGGGCCCATGATTGCAGAGAGCTGAGGAATCACGCCTGAAGCCTGTACATTTCGGTAAAAAATATCTGCATAACCGCCAAGTGAAACTACGCCTTCCTGAATTCTGGCACCTCCACTATCATTTAATCCGATCACTGGAGCGCCATTTTTCATGGCCATTTCCATGATCTTACATATTTTCTCAGCATGAGTTTCCGATAGTGAGCCACCAAAAACCGTGAAATCCTGGGAGAACACATACACCAGTCTGCCATTTACATTTCCGTATCCTGTTACCACCCCATCGCCCAGGTATTTCTCACGTTCCATACCAAAATCCGTACTGCGATGTGTTACAAGCATGCCAATTTCTTCGAATGAATTTTCGTCCATTAAAAAGTGAATGCGTTCACGAGCCGTTAACTTTCCTTTCTTATGCTGACTTTCAATTCTGGCTTCGCCACCACCGGCATGAGCTTTTTTAATTTTATCCTGAAGTATTTCTATTTTATTCTTCATCTACGTGCTATTAAAAACTTAACTATTACCAGCGATATTGCAATCTGGTAGTGAATACATCATCTTTTAAATCATCAATATACTGTGGCAATTGAGTAGGTTCATTTACTACGTGTTCATTGTATACAGTAAGTTTTAAACGCGGATTTATCAGGTAAGTTAATCCATACCCCAAAGTACTAAATTTGACATCTCCGGCGGTAGTAAAGCTATTGGCGGCTCCAATTTCTTTTTCATTGATATGTTTGTTTGGGTCGTAAACATCATAACCAACCAGAGCAGTTAAATTTGTCTTTGCAATCTGCTGCGTAAACCAAATATAATATCCCGAAAATGAGCGCAGGTATAGGTCTGTCGCAGGCTGAGCAGAAAAACTTGTACTGGCCACGGGGCCACTAATAGATGAGGATGTTCCCACACCTGGTTGTGACCCGCTTATATATTCTGCTTTTAAAGAAGAAGACCCAAAAGTATTGTCGTACTGGAGCTGAAGATTGGCGCCATAATAATCACGTTTTGTATACCAATCTACATTACCTGCACTGGTGTTTTTTACATAAGCATTGTCTTGAAGGCTGAGATAGGTTTCGGTGTCACTGCGTACAAATCCCTTATAAACAGAGCCCCCGAATCCGATATGTAATTTTTTATTGGCCAGACTATCAAATTTAAAGCCCAGGTTTCCCACGATATCCTTTTTAGAATCGTAATCCCTTGCACTGTGTCCACTGCCATTTATTACGGCAACTTCAGCAGTGATGAACTTAAAATCTTTTTTCGGGCGGAAGGAGATCATTGCACCCAAATCACGCTCTCTCGGCATTAACGTTTGAAAAACCCTTGCCCGTTCAGGAAAATCCCTGTAGCCGGATGAATATACTATAGAGTAACCAAAAGGGCGGTTGAATAAACCAGCAGTAAACAGGAATGTTTTTGAACCGGGTTTATGGAATTGTATAAATGCATCCATGAGCTGAACTCCATTTTGTGTAGCATCTATCTGAAATACAACACTGGAGTATTTATCCACCCTGTCAATTTTTAATCTTCCCCTTCGGATCATGAATCGTTCACTGGAGTTTTTTCCAAAATCACCTCCTGAGAAAGAATAGATTCCTGATAATTGAGCTTTTTGATATTGTGTTTGCAGGTATCCCGTTATTGTGATGTCATGCAGATCATAAGACGAAGGGGCGTTATTGCTTTGCGAATATGCTAAAATAGGGCATAATAAGGCTAAACTGAATAATAGTTTTTTCATGAAAAATTATAACGTTGTAGTCGATTTGGCTAAATTACAGTAAAAGCTGCATTTATCTATAAAACACTATCTTTTTTCGAGGCATCCCCGTTCAATTTGAATCGGCAACAACTAAATTACATTTTTTTTACAAGTTAATTTGTTAGTAAGGAATCTTTGGAGTTATTTTTGACAGGTAAAGAAAAAAAAATAAAAATGTTCCTTAGGAAATATCGTGTATTATTAGTCATCGCCTTTCTTGGCATCTTTTCTGCGAAGATGGTGATTTCAGGTGCGCCGGTATTTTTTAGTCATATTGATAAGGAAATTATGAATTCTGTGATCATGCAGATTGAAGCAGAACACAGTGCGGATGGAGATGGCGGTAAAGCCAAGGTAAAACTTTGTGATTATAAAGTGGATTTTCATCATGATTACAATCTTTCGTTTGTACTTAATCAATCCGGTATAAAAAACAGCTTCATAGAACACTTTAAACGGTATGTTGATCCATTTCACCCTTCCGTTCCAACTCCGCCACCTAACCGGTGCTAATTTAACATAGGCCCTGCTCCCTTGTTTACGCAAGCTATGCCGGGTAATATTATAATTAGTTAAACATTAAAACATCGTTTTATGCAAAGTGGAAACTCAATCTTTTCAAGATTGGAAGTGAAGAAATATATATTAAAAAAGAATTTAAAGCGTGATTTACCGGCAAGCATTGTGGTGTTCCTCGTAGCATTACCACTTTGTCTTGGTATCGCATTGGCATCCGGAGCACCCTTATTCGCGGGTCTTGTTACCGGAATTGTAGGGGGGATAGTTGTGGCCAGTTTAAGCGGATCACAACTGAGCGTTAGTGGACCTGCGGCAGGCCTTACAGCTATTGTGATTGGGGCAATCGCCCAGCTGGGTGGCTACCAGGTATTTGTACTGGCAGTGATACTGGCAGGTGTAATGCAATTGATCCTCGGTTTATTAAAAGGAGGTACCATAGGAAATTATTTTCCCTCAAGTGTTATAGAGGGCATGTTGGCCGCTATCGGATTAACACTTATTCTGAAGCAGTTGCCTCATGCTTTAGGGGTCGACTCTGATTTTTTCGGAGACGAAAGCTTTTTTCAGAGCGATAATGAAAATACATTCTCTGCAATAGCCTCTGCATTAAATCATTTCAGTTTGGCCGCAGTAGTGATCAGTGTACTATCTATCTTGATATTGATTTTTTGGCCAAAGTTCAAAAAATTGGCCGTAGTGCCTGCACCGCTTATTGTGGTTGTTCTTGGAGTACTATTGTCAATAGCATTCCAGAATGCCGGTAGTGGGCTTAGACCTGAACAAATGGTGGTTATCCCTATGGTAAACAGCTGGGCTGAATTTACGGGATTGTTTGTTACACCTGATTTTTCCCAGATCACCAATAGTAAAGTATGGGTAGTCGCTGCTACAATTGCTGTTGTGGCTAGTTTGGAGACCTTGTTAAGTATTGAAGCAATAGATAAGATAGACCCAATTAAACGTGTGTCACCTACCAATAGAGAGCTAATGGCCCAAGGTACCGGAAATATCGTTAGCGGTTTATTAGGAGGGCTGCCGATGACCTCGGTTATCGTAAGAAGCTCCGCCAATGTAAATGCTGGAGGAAGAACGAAGATGTCGGCAATTTTTCATGGTACCTGGTTACTTTTATCTCTGCTTTTTATTCCAGGCCTCATAAATATGATACCTTTGGCATGTTTAGCTGCCATATTATTAGTGACAGGTTACAAACTTGCAAGAGTGGACTTATTTAAACATATGTTTCATAAAGGCTGGGATCAATTTATCCCTTTCGTGGTGACTATTGTAGCCGTATTGCTTACCGACCTGTTAAAAGGAGTGGCAATAGGTATGTTACTCTCTGTATTTTATTTACTGCGTACGAATATGCGCAATCCTTATTTCTATAAGATACAGGAAGAAGGAGATAAAAAACACCTGAGGATTCGCCTGGCCGAAGAAGTTTCTTTCTTAAATAAGGCAGCCATACAGGTTGTATTGAATAAGATCCCGAAAGAAACCGATGTCATTATAGATGGCACCAATTCACGGTATATAGATCCAGATGTACTGGAAACCATTTTTAATTATAAGCATAACGCTTATACCAAGGGGATTATCGTTACTTTAGAGAACATCAAAAAACATTACACGGTTCCCAAATTAAATAATAAAGTCATAGAAGAAATTAATAATTAAGAATAAGACTAATGAAGGCACATACTTTAGAAACACAAGCAACAATTACCCCTGAAAGAGCATTTGAAATACTCAGGGAGGGTAATGAAAGATTTGTACAAAATTTAAAAGCCAATAGGGATCTGCTTGCACAAGTAAATGATACCAGGGCAGGACAATGGCCATTTGCCGTAATATTGAGCTGCATAGATAGTCGTACGTCTGCAGAATTGATCTTTGACCAAGGACTAGGAGATATTTTTAGTGTGAGAATTGCGGGGAACTTTGTAAATCAAGACATTTTGGGTTCTATGGAATTTGGCTGTAATGTTGCAGGATCTAAGCTAATTGTTGTTTTAGGACACTCAAAATGCGGAGCTTTAAAAGGCGGATTAGATGCTGCTGCAATACGCGAGACAGGAATGGAAAATCTTAGTCATTTAGTAGATCATTTTAACCCAATTATTGATGAAATTATTAACGACGGAGAAGAACGTTCGTCTAAAAATAATGATCTGTTGGAAAGATTGAACATACAAAATGTGAAAAAAACCATAGCAGATATCCGCAATCAGAGCTCCACTTTAAATCAAATGGAGAAAGATGGAAAGATAAAAATAGTAGGAGCCAATTATAATGTAGAAACCGGTATTGTAAACTGGCTATAGTATTTCTTTTTTCAAAATAAAAAGGTTCATTAAATAAATTTTACCAATTTAAATGACTTATGAGTTCCGTGAATTTTCTCCGGTATTCAAAATCCGAAAGCAGGAATTTAATTGTCAGGTACCAATAAAAAAAACTCCCGGCATTCACCGGGAGTTTTTTTGTGCAGTTATATCTCATAATTTCCGCGCCTTTGAGGTTAAAGAGTAGCTGGAATTTATCCTCTCCAGGATGAAAGATATAGAAACATGCACTTTTGTTCATCTCCTTAGCCTTTTTTGCGGGCGTTTGTTGAGAAGCTAAATGAAACCTAACGGTTGCAGCATGAACTTATTCAGAAGGAAAAAATATACTTAAAAGTAGATTGAAGTGATCGGTGACATGGTAAAGAGAATTGCTTAGCGAGATTACAATACCCGAATAGATAATTAATAGGGAGGCAGGGCTTATGCAGGAAACCGTGTAATGGTTCATATGTCGTTGCCATTTTAAAGCAAGATTTATTCAATTCGTTCCAGGCTCATAGGCTTTGTTAACATTAGGTGAATTCACTCGAAACGAAAATAACCCTGCCATTTTGAAAGGGCATTGTTTTATCATTTTTCTCTTCTAAATAATTATTGTGCGTTTTTTGAGCATTGAAGCGTGTTTTTTATTCCTAGGATAAAAGAGGCACTGCATTTGGAACACGCGTTTCAATCAAGAAATCAAAAATGAACAATCAAATGATATTTGTGCGTATTGCTACCATAAATGATATCAGATACGCTGGTAAAATCATCAGGGAAACAGAGGCCTCGGCCATTGCAAGAGGAACTGGCATTGCCAAACGGACACCTGAATCTGTTGCTCAAAAAATGCGGGATGGAAAGGCCGTCATTGCATTAACCAGCAATGGGAAATGGGTGGGTTTTTCTTACTTTGAAGCCTGGGAGCAAGGAAAATTCGTTTCCAATTCAGGCCTGATTGTTGCCCCTGAATACAGGCATTCCGGTGTGGCCAAATCTATCAAGGATAGAATCTTCAAAATTTCCCGCAGGATGTACCCTTCGGCCAAGGTCTTCAGCATTACATCAGGAACAGCAGTTATGAAAATGAATTCCCAACTGGGCTTTCAGCCGGTTGCCTTTTCCGAGATTACCCACGACGAACAGTTTTGGGAGGGCTGTAAAAGCTGCCCCAACTATGACATTCTGGAACGCAAAAATAAATGCAACTGTCTGTGTACCGCCATGCTTTTTGATCCGTTGGTCTCAGCAACCCACAGTATCTTGCCCGGACAGAACCTGTCTCAAAGATATGTGCATGATGCCGTTATCAATCATTAATCCTAAACATTTTGTATATGAAAAAATTATATGAACAGGCTGTAGCCCTGCTTGAAAAGTTAATCAAAACCCCATCTTTTAGCAGAGAAGAAAGCTTCGCTGCTGATCATGTCGAAACCTTTTTAAATGAACGCGGTGTAACTACTATACGCAAATTCAACAACTTATGGTGCTATAATAAATATTTCGATCTATCGAAACCCGTTATCCTGCTCAATTCACATCTGGATACAGTAAAACCAAATTCTCAATATACGAACGATCCCTTTACACCGGTCATCAGAGACGGTAAGCTTTATGGTCTGGGCAGCAATGATGCCGGAGGCCCGCTAGTCTCACTCATTTCTGCCTTCCTCTATTTTTATGAAAGAGCTGACCTTCCTTTTAACCTTTGCCTTGCTGCGACAGCCGAAGAAGAGAACTCCGGACAGAAAGGCATCAAATGCATTTTAGATGATCTGATGCCACTCACTTTTGCAATAGTTGGGGAACCTACAGGTATGCAGATGGCGATAGCAGAAAAAGGATCTATGGTTCTGGATTGTGTATCGACCGGCCGATCCGGTCATGCGGCAAGAGAAGAAGGGGATAACGCGATCTATAAAGCAATCAGGGATATCCATTGGTTTTCAAGTTATGCTTTCCCGATAGAGGCCGATCTTCCTGATCCGGTGAAAATGACCGTTACCCAGATCAATGCGGGGTTACAGCACAACATTATACCCGGGGAATGCAGCTTTACCGTTGACATCAGGTTTGATCACAGCTATACCTCGAAAGATATCCTCAATACCATTAAAAACCATACTTTCTGCGATACCACTTTGCGTCCGAATGTATTGACTCCTTCTTCAATTGACATTATGCACCCTATTGTAAAGGCCGGTTTGGCCATTGGCAGAAAGACTTACATGTCGCCTACCAGTTCAGACCAGGGTTGGTTAGATATACCTTCGGTAAAAATGGGCCCGGGTGATTCAGTGCGCTCCCATACTGCTGATGAATACATTCACCTGACCGAGATCAGTGACGGCATTACCATTTATATCGATCTGCTGAATTCTATATTTCCGTATCTTGCAAACAATCCTACACTGGACCTGCAAATTTATGAATCACAATACCAATAAAATGCCCGTTATGCAAGACACTGTTCTGATCATTGATGATGAAAAGAAAATATGCAGCCTGCTCGCCCGGATCATCGAGCTGGAGGGTTTTAAGGTTTTTCAGGCTTATACAGGTAAGGAAGGCATTAAGATCTTAAAGGCTGAAGATATCCTGGTAGTGATCAGTGATGTGAAACTACCGGATTATAACGGGGTTGAGCTGGTCAAAGAAATTAAAAAGATCAGGCCCGGTGCTGAAGTGATCAACCTGACCGCTTTTGGAACCATATCCGATGGGGTAATGGCCATGCGCAATGGGGCCTTTGATTATATTACCAAGGGAGATGACAACGACAAGATTATCCCGCTGGTTTATAAGGCTATGAATAAAGCCAAACTGAATGCACGTATTTACGAATTGGAAAATAAGATCACCAGGAAATACAATTTTGATTCTATTTTAGGTAAGTCCAAAGCCATCAAAGAAGCAGTAGCTCTAGCCCAGAAGGTTGCCGGAACAACAACGACCGTTTTGCTACTTGGGGAAACAGGGACAGGTAAGGAGGTATTCGCCCAGGCTATCCACTACGAAAGCCAGAGAAAGCTAAAGCCTTTTGTAGCGGTCAATTGCAGTGGCTTTAACCCTGCGCTACTGGAAAGCGAGCTGTTTGGATATAAGGAAGGGGCTTTTACGGGGGCAGTAAAGGATAAAAAGGGTCTGCTCGAAGAGGCCAATGAGGGGACGATATTCCTGGACGAGATCGGAGAAATGAATCTGGATCTGCAGGCCAAACTCCTCCGAGTGTTGGAAAACCAGACTTATATCAAGGTCGGAGACACCCAGACCAGCCAGGTCAATGTAAGGATCATTGCCGCTACTAACCGTGACCTGAAGACCGAAGCAGAAGCCGGTAATTTTCGGCTGGATCTTTTTTACCGGCTTTCTATTTTCTCTATTGAACTGCCCCCGCTTTCTCACCGCAAAGATGATATCCTGCCGATTGCTATGCATTACCTGGCTGAATTTACAGCTAAAGTGAACAGACCGGAATTTACCATAGATAAGGAGTTTTCAAAACTATTGACCAGTCATAGCTGGAAAGGAAATATCCGTGAGCTCAAAAACGTGATGGAACGGGTTGTGATCCTGGCTGAAGGCGACGTCATTGGTCCAAACTTGCTGCCATTTGAATTTCATACCCAAACCAGGGGTACTGATCCGCTGAACATGCAGGACATGGAAAAGCAGCATATCGTTAAGGTGCTGAAATACACGAGGGGTAATAAAACGGAAACTTCAAGACTGCTCGGTATTGGACTGACTACATTGTATCGTAAGATCGATGAATATAAAATTGACACCTGATGACGCTTACTCATTCCGAAAAAACCCTTCCATAAGAGAAGGGTTTTTTTATTCCCTGAAAATCTGAAAAAATATTTTTTTTATTTCTTAGATCAATAGACCCCATTTTTCTCCTTGCCGGTAGCTCATGGCATTCCCTTTGGAACCCGCCTGATATAATTTTTATTTAAATGAATAATGAAATGATACCCTCCGCAGACCAGCAGCAAGTGATGACTCTGGACTGCACCGCTTACCGCCGTTATAGCCTTGTCCAGAATGACGAGGGCACCAGGGCTATATGCACGGCCTTAAAAGATATTTTATGGTTTTCTGACTTTGTATTTCCAGCTGCCGGCAACCAGCATGAACTGGTAAAAATGACCGTCATCAGTGTGGATTTAGATCAGGAATGCTGCGCTGAGTGTTGCAGGTTCAGTGTCGAGGTAAGATACCACGGCTATTGCCGGCAAGAGATCTTGAAAACTATAAAAAAGCAGATATTTTCGAGGTTTGTGGTCAGAGCAGACCGGATGGAAGTGGAAAATGCAGCCTAACGACTGGATTTTATTTTGAATACCACCGATATGATAAATACCCTTCCAAAATGGAAGGGTATTTATAGTTTAAAATCGGTTATTTTTATTTTTTAACGATTCAATTATTTGATTTGCAATTAGTTATGTTGGCATCTAAATAAATGGCATTCCGATTGGCATAGGGTATTCAAAAATAAAAATATCATGTTAACAATCCTACTATTTCTGGCCCTGCTGACCTTAAGCTGGGTGTGTTACAAATCCATTGACTGGTTCGAAAAAATCTAAAAATTATGACTGCATTATTTGTTATCGCCATCGCCGTCTTCATTTACATGATCTACGTGCTGATCAAACCCGAAAAATTTTAATTAAACACTCATGAATACTGAATTACTTGGAATCATAGCCACTTACGGACTCACGCTGGTGATCGCTATTCCCCTGGGCAAGTACCTGGCCAAGGTATTTGCCGGAGAAAAAGTCTGGACAGACTTTTTAAAACCTATTGAATCCGGGATCTACAAACTCTCGGGCATTAACTCTAAAGAAGAGATGAACTGGAAGCAGCACCTGAAAGCACTGCTCACCATCAATCTGGTCTGGTTAGTTTATGGCTTTTTTGTGCTGATGTACCAGGATAAATTGCCGCTAAATCCCGACGGCAACCCGGGCATGACACCAGATCTTTCCTTTAACACCATTATTAGTTTCGTAGTGAACTGCAACCTGCAACATTACTCAGGAGAATCTGGTGTGACTTATCTCACGCAGCATTTTGTGTTGATGTTCCTGCAATTTGTAAGTGCAGCTACAGGAATTGCCGCTGCTGTGGTCTTCTTTAAAGCATTCCGGGACAAGACCAGTGTTAAACTGGGCAACTTCTGGGAATTTTTCGTAAAATCTATCACCCGTCTGCTGCTTCCTTTATCATTGGTTATGGCAATCATTCTTGCTTTTAATGGTACGCCGAGCAGTTATGAAGGTAAAGATCAATTTATATCTGTTCAGGGCGATACGGTGAATGTATCCAGAGGTCCTGCAGCCGGTTTTATTGCCATCAAACACTTAGGTACAAATGGCGGAGGCTGGTTTGGAGTGAACTCTTCGCACCCGCTGGAAAATCCGAACTACCTAACCAATACCATTGAGCTTGTTGCGCAGGTAATTATTCCTATTGCCATGGTCATTGCATTTGGTATTTTCATCAGACGCAGGAAACTGGCCTGGGTAATTTTTGGTGTCATGACCATTGGTATGCTGCTGCTGCTGATTCCGACTGTTAGTTCCGAACTTGGAGGAAACCCCGCAATTGCAAAAATGGGTGTCTCACAAACTACAGGTGCTATGGAAGGTAAGGAAGTGCGTTTTGGCCCTGCCATATCCGCTTACTGGAGCACAGTTACGACTATCATTTCGACAGGTTCGGTAAACAGTATGCACGATAGTACCATGCCGCTCACAGGCTTATGGCAGCTGCTGGGCATGATGATCAACTCGTTTTACGGAGGTTGTGGTGTCGGAGTACTGAACTATTTCATTTACCTGATCATAGCGGTATTTATATCCGGACTGATGGTGGGAAGAACGCCGGAGTTTCTGGGTCATAAAGTTGAGGCACGTGAGGTGAAGATCGCTGCCCTGATCACGCTTTTAAGCCCATTCCTGATCTTAGCCGGAACAGCTATTGCGGGCTATGTATTTACTACGCATGGTGAGGCTGCATGGGCAGTACAGCCAAAGAATTGGTTAAATAACCCAGGCTTCCATGGTTTTTCAGAGATGCTTTATGAGATGACTTCATCCAATGCGAACAATGGATCAGGTTTTGAAGGTCTGGGAGACAACAACGTATTCTGGAATGTGGCTACAGGTTTTGTTTTACTACTTGGGCGCTTCCTGCCGATTATCGGCCCTGTTGCTATAGCAGGCTTGCTAGGATCTAAAAAATACATTCCTGAATCTGCAGGAACGCTCAAAACAGATACCATGACTTTCGCACTGATGACCTTTGCAGTGATCGTCGTACTGAATGCACTTTCTTATTTCCCTGCCCTGGCTTTGGGTCCGCTGGCAGAATACTTTACCATGCTTAAATAGATTACGAGATTATGAAAACCTCATCAAATAAATTATTTGAACCTGCTTTGGTGCAAACCGCACTGAAACAGTCCTTCATCAAGCTTGATCCAAGGGTGATGATCAAAAACCCGGTCATGTTTACCGTAGAGATCGGAACCCTGATTATGGCTTATGTAACGGTGTACTCTATGAGTAATACCGGACAGGGCTCTCCTGCATACAATTTTATTATTTTCCTCATCCTTTTGCTGACTGTATTGTTTGCTAATTTCGCGGAGGCGATTGCCGAAGCAAGAGGGAAAGCACAAGCGGATTCCTTAAGAAAAACAAGAGAGGAAACACCGGCCAAGGTAGTTTTGGCTAATGGAAAAACTGAAATCCGTTCTTCTTCGTTACTTAAAAAAGGTGATGTATTTATCTGCGAAGCCGGTGATACCATCCCAACAGACGGAGAGATCATTGAAGGCATCGCAACCATTGATGAATCTGCCATCACAGGCGAATCAGCTCCAGTGATCCGTGAGTCAGGAGGTGATAAATCATCTGTGACCGGTGGCACCAAAGTGCTCTCAGATCAGATCAAAGTGCAGGTAAACACCCAGCCTGGTGAAAGTTTCCTGGATAAAATGATTGCTTTAGTTGAGGGGGCATCCCGTCAGAAAACACCTAATGAGATTGCATTGACGATCCTGTTGGCCAGTTTTACGCTGGTGTTTATCATTGTGTGCGTGACATTAAAACCATTTGCTGATTATGCAAATACCCCAATCACGATTGCTGCGCTGATTTCACTGTTTGTATGTTTGATTCCAACTACTATAGGAGGCTTGTTATCTGCGATCGGTATCGCGGGTATGGACAGGGCGTTAAGGGCTAATGTCATTACCAAATCGGGTAAAGCGGTTGAAACAGCGGGTGATATCGATGTGCTGCTTTTGGATAAAACGGGCACGATCACCATCGGTAACCGTAAGGCTACCAGTTTCTATCCTGCCCCTGGAATTGAAATGAAAGCCTTTATCGAAGCCTGCGTGATGAGCTCACTTGCTGATGAAACCCCGGAAGGAAAATCTATTCTCGAACTGGCCACCGCGCAGGACTTTAAAGTTACCTCAGCACCGGCAGGATCTACGTTTATCAAATTTACAGCAGAAACACGTTCAAGTGGTCTGGATACCGCAGATGGCAAAAGAACCCGTAAAGGTGCATTTGACTCGATCCGCAATATGGTATTGATGGCTGGAAATCCATTTCCTGTGGAGACGGAAGATCAGGTTAAGAAAATCTCCAGCAATGGAGGGACACCACTTGTGGTTGCGGTCAATGAAAAAACAATGGGTGTGATTGAATTGCAGGACATCATTAAACCCGGTATCAGCGAACGTTTTGAGCGTCTTAGAAAAATGGGTGTGAAAACCGTGATGGTAACCGGTGATAACCCATTAACTGCAAAATTCATTGCTGAAAAGGCTGGTGTTGATGATTTTATTGCCGAGGCCAAGCCAGAGGATAAAATGAACTATATCAAAGAAGAACAGGCATTGGGCAAACTGGTTGCCATGATGGGTGACGGTACCAACGATGCTCCGGCTCTTGCCCAGGCAGACGTGGGTGTAGCCATGAACAGCGGTACACAGGCAGCCAAAGAAGCTGGAAATATGGTGGATCTGGATAACGATCCGACCAAATTGATCGAGATTGTTGAGATCGGTAAGCAGCTTTTGATCACCAGGGGTACGCTGACCACCTTCTCGATTGCCAATGATGTGGCTAAATATTTTGCTATCGTGCCGGCTTTGTTCATCGCATCGATTCCGGCATTACAAAGCCTGAACATCATGGGATTACATAGCCCTGAAAGCGCCATTCTCTCGGCTGTGATCTTCAATGCGATCATCATCCCGATCCTGATCCCACTGGCTTTAAAAGGTGTGGAATACAAACCAATCGGTGCCAGCGCATTGCTCCGCAGGAATCTTTTAATCTACGGTGTGGGCGGTGTAATTGCACCTTTCATTGGGATCAAACTCATCGATTTACTGGTAGGCTTATTTGTATAAGCAATTTAAAAATATAGAAATTATGAAAAAGTACATCTTACAATCTATACGCCTAACTGCAGTTTTAATGGTACTGCTCTGCGTTGTCTATCCGCTTGTTGTTGCTTTTGCCGGAGGGTTTTCTAAAGGCAAGGGTGGTGGTGAAAAGCTCACCAAAAACGGAAAAGTAGTGGGTTATGCCCTGCTTGGTCAGTCCTTTACCAAACCGGAATATTTCTGGGGCAGGCCATCTGCTGTAGGTTACAATGCGGCAGGATCTGGGGGTTCAAATAAAGGCCCGTCTAATCCTGATTACCTGCAACAGGTATCTGATAGGATCGACACCTTACTAAAATACAATCAGACCATTAAAAAAGCAGATATCCCGGCAGATATGGTTACTGCTTCAGGTAGCGGGTTAGATCCTAATATTTCTGAGCAAGGTGCCATTATCCAGATTAAAAGAATTGCAGCTGTGCGTCAGTTAGATGAAAGAACGGTAGCAGAGCTGGTGGTTAAAAATACACAGGGACCTTTGCTAGGTATGTTTGGCCCGACCTCAGTGAACGTCTTGAAGCTGAACCTTGCACTGGACGCATTGAAGCAATGACGTCATCTCGATACTGAAACAAGTTCAGCACAGGCTGTAGGAGAAATCTCTTGGTTATGCACAGTTCAAGAGATCTCCCGTCGCTTAGCTTCCCTCGAGATGACGTGAGCATATTAAAAAACAACACTCAAGAACAAAACAACACTCAACAAATCATTAAATGAAAAAACTATTAGTATTAGCTGCAGCATTAACTACAGGATCCATTGCCTACGGACAGGAACAACAGCAAAAGATCAAAGTAAGTGGATACCTGGAAACTTATTTCGGTTACGATTTGAATAAACCAACAGATAACAACAGACCTGGATTTATCTATTCTCACAACCGCCATAACGAAATAAATTTAAACCTGGGTTTCATTAAGGGGAATTACGACAATGGAACCATTAGGGCAAATGTAGCGGTAATGGCGGGAAGTTATGCCAATGCAAATTTAGCAGCAGAACCTGGGGTATTAAAGAACATCTATGAAGCAAATGCCGGGGTGAAACTTTCCAAAACGGCAAATTTGTGGTTGGATGCAGGGATATTCTCCTCACATATCGGCTTTGAAAGCGCTATTTCCAAAGATTGCTGGGTATTAACCAGAAACATCTCATCAGAGAATACCCCCTACTATGAATCGGGTGCAAAAATCACCTACGGTACAGCAGATGGAAGATTTACTGCCACAGCTTTTTATTTGAACGGCTGGCAAAGAATTACCCGTCAGAATGGGAACAGTCAACCTGCCGGTGGTGTACAACTAACATGGAAACCAACGGATAAAATTACGGTCAACTATAGCAATTACTTGGGAACGGAAGGTGCTGACTCTATTCGGGTAACACGGTTCTATCATAATGTTTATGGGGTATTTCAGGTAACCGATGAGTTTGGATTAACCCTTGGCTTTGATTACGGAACACAGCAGAAAACAAAAGGAAGCAGCGATAAAAATGAAGTGCTTTCTCCTGTAGCCATAGCCCAATATAAGATTAACAGTAAGTGGGCAATTGCGGGAAGAGCAGAATACTATCAGGATAAAAATGGTGTTTTTATCGCCACCGGAACACCTAATGGCTTTAAAACCACGGGCTATTCACTGAATCTGGATTATGCACCGGTTAGTAATGCCGTGATCAGACTGGAGGGAAAAATGTATAGCAGTAAAGACAAAATATTTACACGCAACTTAAACGCTGTGGACAACAATGGAGCAATTACCGCAAGCATTGCTGTCTCGTTTTAAGCTTAGCTCATTGTGATTTAAACTTACGGAACTCCTTTTAAACCAGGCGAGTTCCGTAATTGTTAAAAATAAAATATATGCTATGAAAAAATGGACATTCCGGGATTTTATTAATCACCCTTTTGGCAAGCTGATACTTTGTTTTGGTATCGGCTTGATTATCGGTTCGTTATGGTATTTAACGAGTAACCATTATATCATTATTAAATGGTAAATTAATACATGGAAGAAGAAGATAAAGCAGGATCTGTAAGAAAATTTCTTGACCTAGTCAAAAAATCCAGACGTGGAAAATTTAAGGTGTATATCGGCATGAGCGCAGGTGTAGGCAAGACCTACCGCATGCTGCAGGAAGCCCATGCACTCTTGAAAAATGGCATCGACATACAGATCGGCTATATAGAAACCCATAACCGGGCAGAAACACATGCGCTTCTGGACGGTATTCCATTGATTCCCAGGCGGCAGCTGTTTTACAAAGGAAAAGAACTGGAAGAAATGGATGTTCAGGCGGTCATCAATAAACACCCGGAGGTGGTGATTGTTGATGAACTGGCCCATACCAACGTGGAAGGCAGTAAAAACGGAAAACGATGGCAGGATGTTGCAGATATTCTTGATGCTGGAATCAGTGTGATCTCGGCTGTGAATATCCAGCACCTGGAAAGCATGAATCAGGAGATCGAGACCATTACCGGTATTCCGATTACTGAAAGGATACCAGACAAGATTCTGGAAACAGCCGACGAGATTGTCAATATCGATTTAACTGCCGATGAGCTGATCGACAGGTTGAGGGCGGGAAAGATTTATGACCAGACCAAGATCAAGCGTGCACTGGATAATTTTTTCCAGCCGGAAAGGATATTGCAATTGAGGGAATTGGCATTGAAGGAAGTGGCGCATCACCTGGAAAGAAAGATCAATGTGGAAGTCCCCAAACAGATCAAGCTTCGTCCTGAAAAATTCCTGGCCTGCATTTCCACCAATCATGAAACAGCAAAGATCATCATTCGTAAAACAGCAAGACTGGCCTCTTATTATCGGTCCCCCTGGATCGTGCTGTATGTGCAGCGCAGCCATGAGGGAGGAGACCGGATCAAGCTGGATCTGCAGCGGCACCTGATCAATAACTTTAAACTTGCAACCGAACTTGGTGCGGAAGTACTTAAAGTAAAAAGTGAAGATGTGACAGAGACGATAACCAGGATTGCGGCTGAAAAAGAAATTACGACGATTTGTATCGGTAAGCCACATTTGAATCTGTTCCAGGTGATCATGCGAACCGCTATCTTTAACAAACTTTTAAAAAACATAGCTGAAACGGAAACCGACCTTGTGATTCTTTCCTGAAAAATTAATTTTATAAAATCATGAAGATAAAAACAAAACTTCGCCTCGGATTCGGATTCTTATTCGTGGTAGTCATCTTCTTCGGGGGCATATCCCTGTATTACATGAATAAGATCTCCATCAGCTCTAAGGTTATTCTGAAGGACAACTATGAAAGTCTGAAATATGCCCGGGAAATGCGGACGATACTGGATGACAATGAACTGCCGCTTGTCCCGATTGTTAAAGATAAATTAGCCGCCCAGCTGCAGCTCGAACAAAAAAACATCACGGAGAAGGGGGAAGCCAAGGCTGTTGCTGCATTTGCCAAAGCCTTTGGAGAATTGACACTGCCGGGCGTAGGCCAGGAAGCCCAGCGGGCGGCAGTCCGTAAAATGCACCTGCAGCTCCGGGTCATTGATGAAGTCAACATGCAGGCTATAGTGAGGAAAAATGATGCTGCCCAGGCAAGCGTAGAGAAAGCAGCTACTTACCTGATGTTTGCCGCGTCGCTGTGCTTCATCGTCCTGTTCTCTTTTAGTGTGAACTTCCCGGGTTTTGTAGCCAATCCCTTGAGAGAGTTCTCTGAAGCCATCAAAGCCATCAGCAGGAAAAACTACAAACAGCGCCTGGAATTTAAGGGCAATGACGAGTTCTCTGAACTGGCAGAAGAATTCAATGCCATGACCGCCCAGCTCAATAAATGGGAGAACAGTAACCTGGCCAAATTGCAGTCTGAAAAGATGAGGATAGAGGCCATTATCGGACAGATGCAGGATGCGATCATTGGTCTGAACGAGAAAAATGAGGTGCTGTTTTTGAATCAGGTAGCCGGGCAGCTTCTGAATCTGAACGAGAAAGAGGTAATTGGGTCAGATGCGCTGGAACTCATGAAAAAAAATGACCTGCTCAATACCCTGATGCAGTCAGGAGGTAATACCAAACCGATGAAGATCTATGCAGATGGTAAGGAATCTTACTTTAAGCTGGAGCGACGGGAGATCCTGGTACCTGTTTTTGAGGACCAGCATGACAATGTGATCAAAGAGTCGAGAAGAACAGCAGGTGAAGTCTACATTCTTAAAAACGTAACCGAATATAAAGAACTGGATGAGGCCAAAACCAATTTTATAGCTACCGTATCACATGAACTCAAAACCCCGATCTCCTCTATAAAAATGAGTCTAAAGCTACTGGATGATGAGCGTGTAGGCGGTATGAATAAAGAACAGAAAGAACTGATCCAGCACATCAAGGAGGATTGCGGCCGTTTGCTGAAGATTACAAGTGAGCTGCTGGATCTGTCACAGGTAGAAACCGGCAACCTGCAACTGAATTTCGTGAAGTCCGATCCGCGTAAGATTGCCATTTATGCGATGGACGCGGTCAGGTTCCAGGCAGAACAGAAAACTATAGAACTGGAGCTGATTTCAAGAAATGACCTGCCAAAGGTAAATGTAGATACCGAGAAAACGGCCTGGGTACTGGTCAATTTCCTGTCCAATGCCATGCGGTACAGTTCCCAGAAATCCAAAGTAGTTATCCAGATCATACAAAAGGGAGGAAATATAGAATTTTCTGTCAGGGATTTTGGCAAAGGGATTGATGAACAATACCAGAAGCGGTTGTTCGACCGCTATTTCCAGGTGCCAACTGATGGCAATAATAAGTCCGGATCGGGGCTGGGACTGGCGATTTCAAAAGATTTTATTGAAGCAGAGGGCGGGAAGATCTGGGTAGAGAGCGAAATTGGTGAAGGAAGCAGGTTTTGCTTTTTATTACCAATAGCAGAATAGAAAAAATGAACCCTATAGATGAGTTTGATTTACAGATTTTAAAGCAACTGGAAAAAGACGGACGTATGGCGTATTCAGCTATTGCCCTGACTTTAGGCGTATCTAACACCATGGTACATCAACGGATTTCAAGATTGATGGAGAATGGTATATTAACAGGAATTAAACCCGCTATAAATGAAAAAAAAATAGGCTATGATTGGGGAGCTTTTACTGGCATAGCACTTGAAAAGGATCATGATTCAAGTCAGATCATTGAAACTTTAAAGAACATTCCGGAAGTAACAGAGTGTTATTATATTACTGGCGTTTATACCTTATATATAAAAATTGTTGCCAAAAATCATGAACACATGAGACAACTGCTGTCTGAAAAAATAGACAACATTCCCGGGATTGCTAAAACAGATTCCATTATTGAACTTGGGTGTGCATTCAAACGGAATATTATCGGTTAGTATTGCAGTGATTAATTATCTAGGATAAACATCAATTAAGTGCTGCCGGGAGCTGAGCGACATTAACAAGGGCACTCAAAGAAGTGCCCCTTATTTTTTTGCCGTTAACATGTATGATGATTACTTTCAGTTTCCGCCTAGAATTATAGGATTTTTTCCATTCCCCATTAAGATGATCTTGGTATTTGGAGATAGCGCAATGTCTTTTTGAGCAAGTATTGACTCATATTGCAATTGCTTATCAGTGAGCCCTGTCGAAAGGATGCGCTGATAATCGGCTATACCCTGGGCTTCTATCCGCTTACGTTCGGCCAACTGCTTTTCTTTTTGCAGGACAAACTGCATTTTCTGTGCGTCTTGTTCCGCATTGATCTTGGATTCGATGGCCTTGCGGACGGATTCGGGAAGCGTGACATTTCTAACCAGCAGCTGCTCGAGTTTTAGCCCCCTTTTAGCGAAACTCTGGTCGATGGCAGCGAATATTTTGTTTTGAAATTCCTGCCTTTTTATGGAATACAACGCAACAGCTTCATAAGAAACGGCATTGTCACGGATTGCTGTGCGCGCAATGGGCCGGACAATCTTGTCCAGGTAGTCGTCACCAATTTCTTTTAAGATCCTGGGTGCATCTTTGGGCGTGACACTGAACAAGACCGAAAGATCAATCGTTACTTCCAGTCCGTCAGAAGTAAGGATCCGGATCGCGTCATCACCCGACTTATTGCCTTCGTCGTGCACCGCCGACATGGTGTAGTTCTGGGTCTTAACATCAAATGTAGTAACTTCTACCAGTGGGTTCACCACATTCAGTCCGCTGTACAAGACATCGTCATCTACTTTACCATAAAGTGTCTTCACGCCGACCTGACTGGCGTCAATGACTTTAAACATGGAGAGCGCGGCACCCAGGAGGGCCACAACAATACCAGCTACACGGATCATGCCACTGTACCTGGTTAAAGGACTGTCGCCCCTTGCAATAAAAAAGCTTATTATGGCAATAAGCGGGCCTAAGATAATGAGAAACATACTTTCCTTTTTTAGTTAGACAAACAAGGCGGCAAAGCAGGTGCCTGATGTTCGCTAAACTGATAAAAGACTGTCGGAGTAACACAAATGACTTTTTTTATTTTTTAGGCAAAAAGGCTTGCTGAGGTAAGTCTTTCAAAATGGAAGGGTGTTTTTCATTTTGATCAACCATTTACGAGTGTATTTTCTTTTTAGATCACTGTAACCTTTGACAAATCAACCGCCAACAAGCTTTTAAGCGCCTGCATACGTGAGCAATTATAGGGATTATTGGAGTGGGAATATTCGGATACCTAATAGGTAAGGTGGGTAGGGCAGTTGAGGAGAATAACTGTTTTAAAGTAAAAAGAGCCTGATCATCAGGCTCTTTTTGTGTGGATGCGGCATGTTGGATCAAGTCCGGTATGGCGACCGTTTATTATTTATCCTGTTTTATTTAATCATTTGCTAAAAATGGATAACGGTAATCTTTAGGTGGATCAAATGTTTCTTTGATCGTACGTGGAGAAACCCAACGCAATAAATTGATCATTGAACCTGCTTTGTCGTTAGTACCGGAACCTCTGGCGCCGCCAAATGGCTGCTGACCAACTACTGCACCAGTACATTTATCATTGATGTAGAAGTTGCCTGCTGCATTTCTCAAACGTTGAGTCGCTTTTTCGATTGCATAACGGTCCTGAGCAATAACTGCGCCCGTTAAAGCATAGATTGAAGTAGAATCAACAATGTCTAAAACCTTATCGAAGTCTGCATCATCATATACATAGATGGTCAGTACAGGGCCAAATAACTCTTCGCACATGGTCGTGTACATTGGATCCTGAACTACCAATACTGTTGGTTCGATAAAGTATCCTTTAGATTTATCATAATTTCCACCGGCAATTACCTCAACTGAACTGTCTTTTTTAGCTTCATCAATATATTTAGCTAATTTATCAAAAGAGTTTTCGTCGATCACCGCATTGATGAAATTGCTGAAGTCTTCAGTTCCACCCATTTTAAAGGTGGCAAGATCGCGCAGCATATATTCTTTAACCTTAGGCCACACGCTCTTTGCAATATATACACGTGACGCAGCAGAACATTTTTGTCCCTGGTATTCAAAAGCACCACGAATAATAGCTGTGCTTGAAGACTCAGCTTCTGCAGAACCGTGTATAAGGATAAAATCCTTACCACCGGTTTCACCAACAATACGAGGATAAGTTTTGAATTTATGGATATTATTACCAATCGTTTTCCAAATATTTTGGAAAACACCAGTAGAACCTGTAAAGTGGATACCTGCAAAATCAGGGTGACTGAAAATCACGTCACCTGCATCAGGACCAGAAACATAAACCAGGTTAATTACACCGTCAGGAAGGCCAGCTTCTCTGAAGATCTGCATCAATACGTTTGCAGCAAATATTTGTGTATTTGCGGGTTTCCATACTACAACATTGCCCATCATGGCGGCAGATGTGGGTAAGTTACCAGCAATAGCAGTAAAGTTAAACGGAGTTAAAGCAAACACAAAACCCTCAAGCGGACGTTGCTCTACCCTGTTCCACGACCCTTTAGGAGAAACAGGGGGTTGTTGCTTATATATTTCGCTCATGTAGCTTACATTGAAACGAAGAAAGTCGATCAGCTCACATGCAGCATCAATCTCAGCCTGGTAAGCATTTTTTGACTGGCCAAGCATTGTAGCCGCATTTAATTTGTAACGATAAGGACCTGCAATTAAGTCTGCAGCTTTTAAGAATATAGCAGCACGATGCTCCCATGCTAAATTTTCCCAATCAGCTTTAGCTGCCAATGCAGCATCAATAGCTTGTTGTACATGGGTTTTGTCACCCTTGCTGTACTGACCTAAAACATGTTTATGGTCATGCGGAGGAGTAGTAATTCCTTTGTTATCGGTATGTACTTCCTTACCGCCTATATACATGGGCATTTCAATTTGTTTGGAACGGGCATCGGCTAAAGCAGCCTTCAAAAGTTCACGTTCTTTACTTCCTGGCGCGTAACCCAAAATGGGCTCATTCACAGGAGCTGGTACGTTAAAAAATCCTTTAAGCATGATATAAAATATTATTTCCGCAAAGATAACAGTTTTTGAGCTGTAATAATTCTTATTTTTGATCCGATCCATGATAAAATATTTGCGATTACTCCTACTTCCGTTTTCTGTACTATATGGCCTTATTATTCTGGTTAGGAATAAGCTATATGATGCAGGGGTGTTAAAATCTGTAAGATTTGAGCTGCCTGTAATTTGCGTAGGAAACCTGGTGGTAGGAGGTTCGGGCAAGAGCCCTGTGACGGAATATCTGGTCGATTTATTTCCAGATAAGCGCATCGCGATCCTCAGTCGTGGCTACGGAAGAAAAACAAACGGCTTTATACTTGCCGACGCATCATCAACTGCCAGTACAATTGGCGATGAACCTTTGCAGTTTTACAATAAATTTCCCAAAGTGACAGTAGCAGTATGTGAAGACAGGGTGACAGGGATCAATCAGTTAAAAGATCATCATGACCTGATTATTTTAGATGATGCCTTTCAACACCGGAAAGTTCATGCAGGGTTCAACATCCTTCTTTTCGAATATCAAAAATTGCGAAGTCCACAGTTTTTATTGCCTGCGGGCAATTTGAGAGAATCTTTTGGTGGATGCAAAAGGGCGCAGGCACTACTTGTAACTAAAGCTCCTGCTGATATTTCCGCAGGGCAACGACTGGCCTGTAAGAGAAAGTTTGCAAATTATGAAAGACAAAAGCTTTCATTTTCTTTCCTGAATTATCAGCAATTAATTCCTTTATTTACTAAAAGGGATTCCATGACGGTTACGTCCGATATGTCCGTATTTCTCTTAACAGGTATAGCCGATCCAAAACCATTGCTTTCATATCTAAGAGAATTTACAAGATCTATACATCATCACGACTATCCGGATCACTACCAGTTTAGTCTCCAAAATATCAGAAAGCTGGTAAAGGATTATCAGGAAGACCCTTCATTAAAAAAAATCATCCTCACAACAGAAAAAGATGCACAACGTTTATTAGATGATGCATTAAAAGAATTACTTTTAAATTTGCCGGTGTATTATTTACCAATCAGGGTTGAGATACAAGCAGAAGATAAAGCTACATTTGATCAAAAGATTTTAGACTATGTTTCAAGCACTACACGAAACCGTTGAATATATAAAGCGTAAAACAGATAATTTTCAACCTGAAATTGGAATAGTTCTGGGAACAGGTTTGGGCGGTCTCGTAAAAGATATCGAAGTAGAGTACCAGTTGATGTACTCAAATATCCCTAATTTCCCCATTTCTACGCTGGAGTTTCATTCAGGCAAATTGATCTTTGGAAAGCTAAATGGGAAAAAAGTAATCGCAATGCAAGGCAGGCTCCATTATTATGAGGGATATAGTATGCAGCAAATTACCTTTCCGATCAGGGTGATGAAAGCATTAGGCATCGCTCATTTGTTTGTATCGAACGCTGCGGGCTCTTTAAATCCTGAATTTAAGAAAGGGGATCTGATGGTGATCAATGACCATATCAATTTGCAGCCAGAAAGTCCTTTGAGAGGAAATAATGATGCAGATATGGGACCACGGTTTCCTGATATGAGTCAGCCTTATGATAGAAAGCTTGTAGAAAAAGCATTAAACATAGCTAAGGAAGACAACATAACTTGTCATCAGGGCGTTTACATAGCCGTAACAGGGCCTAATCTTGAAACCAAAGCAGAATACAACTACCTTCGTATTATAGGTGGTGATGCAGTGGGAATGAGTACTGTGCCTGAAGTAATAGTTGCCAAGCATATGAATATACCTGTATTTGCGATTTCTGTACTCACGGATGAAGGATTTCCGGAAGTTCTGGAGCCAGTAAGTTTAGAGGAAATACTGGAGACAGCTAAAGCGGCGGAACCAAAGATGACTAAAATATTGAGCCAGTTAATATCAACTTTATAATGTATAAAAACATTGCTTTCATTGTTTTTTGCTTAGTCATTCTGGGTGGCGGGCAATCATTTGCTCAGGATTTAAAAACATCCGTCAATGACAATAAGGAACTGGACTCCCTGAGGAAAAAGGAAGAAAACGCTAAAGATTCCATTATTTTCACTTCCCGGTTCATCAGGTATACGACGCTTCGGCTTACTAAAGACAGCATACAGACGCTCGCTTTAGATACCACATTGCAGGGGTTTCATAATTTCAATATACTGATACAACCAAAACGCCCGACAGTTGGCATAGGAAACCTTGGATTATCAGCTATGCCACTTTTGTTTGAGCCTGTTAAAACCATAGGCTTTGATGCGGGTTTTCATACACTGGATTATTACGTGCTTACCCACGACGATATTAAATATTATCAGGCCAGAACTCCATTTACCAGTTTATACTATGTTAGTGCAGGTGAAGCAGAGCAGGTGTTTCGGATAATTCATTCTCAGAATATCAAGCCTAATTTTAATATAGGAGCCAATTTTAACCGTATCGGAGCGAATGGATATTATAACAGACAACGTGGTGATGACCTGAACGGATCTTTATTTTCCTGGTACCAGTCGCCCAACAAGCGTTATAACTTATGGACCAGCGCGGTATTCAATACCCTAAAGGCTAATGAAAATGGAGCAGCAACTAATGATACCCTCTTTACAGGTACGGGAGTAAAAATAGACCACTTGTCTGAGCCTGTAAGACTTTCAAATTCAAGAAGAATTTATCGTCAGAGTTCTTTCATGTTAAAACAGACGTATTTCGTAGGGCGTATAGACAGTCTTGCCCAGGAGATCACCAAAAAAATATTGCCGACCAACAGGATCAGCTATACCTTTAAGTACAATGCCAATTCCTATGGATTTAGAAAGGACCAGGCAGATGACCATAGCATTTTTCCTAAAGGTATGATCGACTCTGTGTTTACAAATGACAGCACGAGGTATACACAGGTTCAGAATGAGTTCATCTATAGCTTTTTTCTCAGGGCTAAATCAAGTTCCCTTATTAAAAATGAGCTGAAGTTAGATGCCGGGATCAGGCACGACTTTTATAAATATAACCAAATGTCGTTGTATAAGAATAACATGCGGTCTTATGATTATTCTTCAAGCTTTCAGAACGTAACTTTATTGGGGACTGCCGGATACAGGTTCAGTAACAGGATAGACCTGAATGTTGATTTACAGCAAATCTTTCAGGGAAGAAATACGGGTGATTTTCTTTACGAAGCAAAAAGTAATGTCCTGTTGAGTAAATCAATAGGTCGCATTGTACTAGGGGCATATTTCCAGAATAAGTCGCCCGAAGAGATTTACAATAATTATGTTGGTAATCATTACAGCTGGTCCGGAGATGCCAAAGGTTTTAGCTTTGATCGTACGAAGACCATCAATATGTCTTTCAACTACATTATAGACAAGTTAAACCTGGATGCAGGGGCTCAATACTTTTTAATAGACAAATACCTGTATTTTGAGCAGGTTGGTACTACAGGTCCGGATACGGTAAGTATCCGTCCGGCGCAGGCTGGATCCACCATCAATTTGCTGAAAATAACCCTGGGCAAGAAAATAACTTTTGGCAAGTTTAACCTGGACAGTTACATCGTATATCAGAAGACCGACAATAGCAATATCCTGCGGACACCTGAAGTGTATACTTTCAATAGTTTCTATATTGATCAAACCTTTTTCAAAGTTTTAAAAACCAATGTAGGTTTTGACATTAGGTACAATACGCCGTATTATGCTTATTCTTATTCTGTACCTGCCGGACAGTTTTATATCGGCGATAAGATCAAGTATAAATCGGAACCGGTTCTTGATGTTTGGGTAAAGGCCAGTTTGCGCAGGGCAAATCTTTTTGTAAAATGTGATTATGTCAATCAGGGATTGCTTTCCAAAGGGTATTATACTGTCAAAAATTATCCAATGCCCGACAGGCTATTGTTTAAGTTTGGTGTGAGCTGGAATTTTTACGATTAGTGCTGCCGTTAATTGGTTATTTTTTAACCTTCCGTCATCTCATTCCTTCATTTTTATCACCTTTGCCGTCATCTCGAACATCGTGAGAAATCTCTTGGTTAGACCGGTATAGTTCAAGAGATCTCTCCTCGTGCCTCGTTCGAGATGAAGATCGCACCAGAATCGCACTAGAATAGTCGCACGAGAATGATCTCAAAAGGATGACGAGTATATTATAGCACGGCGTTTAAGTCTTTTGCGGTTTCTTTTTAGCGGCGGGGAATAGTACGTTGTTTAGAATCAAACGGTAACCCGGCGAGTTTGGGTGCAGGTTCAGGTCTGTTGGCGGATCACCCACCTGATGCTGATAGTCTTCAGGATCATGACCTCCATAAAAAGTAAACTGGCCTTTGCCGATCACTCCGTTTAAGTAGCGTACTTCTTCAGCTCCTTTATTTTCACCAAGTACGGTAACGCTAGGCTTTACCAGCCGCTTTCTGAAAGCGGTAGTTTGGCCCATGAAACCTTTGATCACCTTATCATGATTTTGTGTAAGCATTGTTGGTACCAAATCCCATTTAGCGGAAAAATCAAATAAGGTAAAGTAATCGTTTGATTGCTCCAATTTTCGGGTTAGGGTCACATCAATGTCTGAAAACTCATATTCATTAGGATTTACATTGAGCCTGAAGTCCTTGAAGGCATAAGTTTTGTTGAAATTGATCTTTGCCTGTGCCTGTGCATCGGCCCCGTCGCCATCAAACATGCTTTCGCAGATGTCTACACCTTCTGCACTCAATGCGATGTCAAAACTATCTGTACCGGAGCACATGGCAAATAAAAATCCGCCGCCGGCGCAAAAATCCCGTATTCGTTTGGCTACCTCCAGCTTCATTTGAGATACTTTATTAAACCCGTTTCTTTTTGCCGTGGCCTCCTGGTTTTTTACATCCTCACGGTACCAGGTCTGGTTTCGATATGCACTCCAGAAACGTCCGTATTGACCGGTAAAATCTTCGTGGTGCAGGTGTAGCCAGTCGTATCCGGATAACTTGTCTCTCAATACATCATCATCATAGACTACTTCGTAAGGAATCTCTGCATAAGTAAGTACCATAGTTACCGCATCATCCCATGGCAGTTTGCTTTTCGGCGAATACACGGCAATTTTTGGGGCTTTCTCTAACTTCACCATTTCCATATTCACCTGCGGATCACTAATCTCGTTTAAGATGGCGGTTACCTTGCCGTCGGCGAGAACCTGGTAGGAGACACCTCTGGTTTTGCATTCATCTTCTATGGTCTTGTTATAACCAATTAAAAAACTACCGCCACGGTAATTCAGCAGCCAGCTGACGTCGGCATTTTGTTTAATGCTCCAGTAAGCAATACCGTATGCTTTCAAATGATTTTTTTGATCTTCATCCATGTAAATAAGAATTGAAGAGGCCCTGGCAATGATGCTAACGGTCAACAAAAAAAATAGGATAAGGGATCTTTTGAACATCATAAATAGTGAAATCGGTAAATACGAATGTAAGAAAAAGGCCGCATATTGCATATCATTACAAATTTAGCTAAGTTTGGCATTTACAAAATATCACATGAGCAAAGCAATAATTAAAACAGATAAAGGCGATATGACCGTTCAGTTTTACGATCAGGATGCCCCAAATACAGTTGCTAACTTTAAAAAATTAGCCAACGAAGGATATTATAATGGTGTTACATTTCACAGGGTGATCCCTAACTTTGTTGTTCAGGGAGGTGATCCCACGGGTACTGGTGCTGGTGGCCCGGGCTATAAAATTGATTGTGAGTTAACAGGAGAGAACCAATACCATGATCGTGGCGTATTATCAATGGCACATGCCGGAAGAAATACAGGTGGATCACAGTTTTTCATTTGCCATAGCAGAGATAATACTGCGCATTTAGATAGAAACCATACTTGTTTCGGTAAAGTAATTGAAAATGTCGATGTTGTTGACAGCATTAAACAAGGGGACAAGATTTTAGGAATAGAAGTAATAGAAGATTAATTATGAACTTAAGAGGAATCGTTGCTGTATCCGGAAGACCGGGCCTATTCAAATTGGTAGGACAAAATAAAGGCGGATATGTTTTGGAAAGCCTTGATGCCCAGAAGGTAAAAATTGTAGCTAATATCACTACAACTAAACTGGCTTCTCTGGAAGATATCACTATTTATGGTGAAGATGAAGATCTGAAACTTGTAGATGTTTTGGCTAATATCACAGCTGCTAAAGGAGCTGTTCCTGATGCCAAAGCTGACGGGCCAACACTAAAGAAATTTTTCCTTGAAGTTGCTCCTGCACACGATCAGGAAAAAGTTTATGCTTCTGATATGAAGAAGATCGTAAGCTGGTTTCATATTTTGAAAGAACTTCCTTTATTTACTGAGGCTGCTCCTGAAGCTATTGATCAAGACGGAGTTAAAGTTGAGGAAAAAGCAGAAAAGAAACCAAAGGCTACACCTAAGCCTGCAAACGTTAAAGCGACGAGCAAAGCGCCTGCTAAGAAAGCAAGCATGACAAGTAAAAAAGGCGTTTAAAGTTAGAAACGAAATATTATAAAGCTCCCGGCAAACCGGGAGCTTTTTTTTTGCAAAAAAAATCAAAGGGATGGTTCTGGCTACAGAGATTTGTATTGCGTTCTTTGTCTTTTCGATCTGCGTTTGTGTAAATAAAATCGAAACGTAGGGGGAATACAGGTGTTGCGAAAGTATTGGAGAGGCTGTGGCCCTAGCAACCCTTGAGAGACCCTTAAGAAAGGCTTAAGGAAGACTTTTGTAAATGCAAAGAGATATCGAATGCAGGACGAAAATAAATCAAAAGATTTTTATATGCAGTAGGCCCAGCTAAATAGATTTAGGTAAAAATTCCTTTACAAAAGGTGGTTTCTCAGCATTGTTCTTATATATATTAGTCGAAAAATTAAATTATGTCATATAAAGAAAAGTTTTTTGTTGCTAATAATTTGACGGGTACTCCGGAGGGAAACCTGCTGGAAAGTTTGGGAGAACTTATGAATCTTACTGATGAATTTTATTCCAACATTCTGCCGATGTTGAAACATCAGTCTTCACGCAAAGTGGTAAAGGTTACCAGCGAAGGTGATATCTGTAAAACAGCTTATTGGATAGATTCTGGCTATGGCAGGTTTTACAGAGTTGTGTATAAGGATGGTGTAAGGACTGAGGTCACGTTTAAATTTTTTATGCCGGGTAGTATTATGGTAATTCCGGAGTGTTTTTTTAACGGCAAGCCTTGTGATTATTATGCTGATTTTACGAAAAATGCTGTAGTCATAGCTTTTACTGCTGATAACTTTAGCACATTAAAACTAACTGCTTCAGAAGCAGAGGCGCTTGCCAACAGAGTGCTTTCACTTTCAAATCCGGGGAGCAACAAAAAGAACGAAATACTTAACCTTAAACCTACACCTCGATATGAAAAATTCCTTGAGGTGTTTGGGAAGGAAAGCACCCGGTATTGCAAAGTAAAGGACATGGCCAGTTTCTTATTAATAGTTCCGCAAACTCTGAGTAAAATAAGGGCCAGAATTAAAAGACGAGATCAGTCAAAAAGGTAATTATGGTCACTTTTTCGTAGCCCGGAAACAACATAGTTTTGATTGAACTAAACCACCACAACTTATGATTAAAGAAATTGATGAAATAGATCTGAATATTTTGACGCATATGCAAGCAGATGCCAAAATCAAAATGAAAGACCTGTCAAAAAAAGTTCATTTATCAATAAGCGCAGTATCCAAGCGAATAAGCCGGCTGGAAGAATTGAATGTGATTAAACATTATGCCGCGATATTAAACAATGAGTTACTGGGACTTGGATTTACAAGTAATGTTTGCGTGAGACTGGTGAGTAATACAAGCGCCCATGTGGCTAAGTTTAAAGAAGAAATACGTGAATTCAGTGAAATAGTCAGTTGTTATGTTGTAAATGGAAAGTATGATTTTATACTCAAAGTGCGGGTAAAGAATTCCACAGAGTACAATCTTTTCTATAATAATTGCTTAGGAACAATCGCCGGTATTGCCAATTTATGTTCATTTGTCATTGTAGAAGAAGTAAAGTCTGACATAGGATAAACATGGCAAACTTTCTAAAAAAAGTACCATAGGATTGCAAACACGATAATCGATATCACAATTGCGATGGTATAACTTAAGCGATCCTTTTTAGGGTCGCTTTTAAATTTATAGTCTCTTTTATAATCTGATGGCAAACGCATAATAAATTCTCCTTTTAACTAATGATGATGTTGATTTAAAATTTCCATAAAATGAAATGTATTATTCGTGGTGATAGGGCTCGCCTTTTAAAATACTAAATGCTCTATAGAGCTGCTCTACAAAAAACAGACGAACCATCTGATGTGAAAAAGTCATATCTGATAAGGATATGCTTCCGTTTGAACGGTTGTAAACACTTTCGTCAAATCCGTAAGGCCCGCCTATGATGAACACCATATGCTGAACACTTCCGATCATCTGTTTGTTCAGGTAATTTGCAAAAGAAACTGAACTGTATTTTTTTCCTTTTTCATCCATCAATATCACCATATCTGAATTGCTGACCTGTTTCAATATCAATTCAGCTTCTTTACTCTTTTGTTGGGCCTCTGTAAGGTTCCTGGTGTTTTTGATGTCTGGTATCACTGTTAGTGTGAAGCCAATATAATGCTTCAGACGATTCAGATATTTCTCAATCCCCTCAATCAGGTATTTGTCTTCCGTTTTACCTACTACAAGTAAAGTGATCTTCATTTATTTTATCTTTAGCAACTAAACTACCCGTAACATCTTATTCATATAAGGGTCAAAGTTTAAGTATCCGTCAATTATTCAGGAATTCAAAGATAATGGTAAAAACAAAACATAGCATCTTAACCGACTATCAAAATCACATAAATACTCAGCAGGCGCTGGTAGATGGTCTTAAGAAAAAACTAAATCAGATTTCTTTTTCCAGGCTTGGACTTTTCATCATGGAGATCCTGATCGTAGCGTCGATCATTAGCATTGGCTTTTTCTGGTTTTTAGGACTCTTTGCAATAGTTCCTCTTTTGATGTTCATGGTACTCGTAAAAGAGCAAATCAAGGTGCAGAAGGAGCTGGATTATGCACTGAGGCTATTATGGGTATATCAGAATGAAGTTGACCAGCTGACGACAGGAAAGAATGGTTATGCCGATGGAGTACATTATGGCGATGAACAGCATCCATATTCTTCAGATCTTGATATTATGGGGCCACGCTCCTTGTATGCAAATATCAACCGCTGCAATACTGCAGCAGGATTGGATATACTTGCTGCAAGCCTGTTGGAGCCGTCAGACAAATTAAAGATTGCGTCGCGCCAGCAAGCCATAACTGAATTGGTAGCACATATAGAAGACACTTTTCATTTCAGGGCAGAATTGCAAGACCATAAACCGGATCAATTGCAAATAATTAAACATAAGCTGGAGCAACAGTTGCCTGCCCAGCTTTCTTTTACAAGAAACAGATTGCTGAGAGGATATGTAAAGGTCGTGCCTTTTCTCACCATAGGATTATTGGTTCTTGCAATTATACTCGGGGGCATTGCATGGAAAATCTTTGCGTTAGCTGCGGTATTTAATGGTGCCCTCACCTTCTTTAAACTGGCGAACATCAATAAGGTTTATTATGGTTTTACTGGAGGTTCAAATCAGTTAAATGCTTTTGCCGGTACAATCAAATGGACTGAGGATGTAGCATGGCAAAGCCCTTATATTAAAAGCTTATTTCATGCGGGGGAAAATTCGGGGATTCCGGTAAGCAGGCAGATCAAACAACTGGCATCGATTATACAGGCTTTTGATGCCAGGCTAAATATCCTGGTTAGTGCTGTGCTTAATCTGTTTTTTTTGTGGGATCTTAAATGTTCTATTAATTTGTCCGACTGGCACGACCGATCTTCGGTTTCCCTGATTCAGGGATTATACAGGATCAGCCAGTTTGAAGAACTGATCTCGTTGGCTACCCTGACCTATAACCATCCTGACTGGAATTTTCCTGAAATTGACGAAGGCTTTCAATTCCGTGCCCTTGAGATTGGTCACCCATTGATAGCCGAACAGGAACGTATTGTAAATGATTTTGACCTTGCTGCACAAACTACTGTTGATATCGTGACGGGCTCTAACATGGCAGGTAAAAGCACGTTTCTGCGTACAGTAGGTATCAATATGGTGCTTGCATTTGCCGGCGCGCCTGTGTGTGCCAAAGAAATGTCTCTTTCTATATTTAAGGTGTTTTCTTATATGCGGATAAAAGATTCTCTAAATGACCATACTTCTACATTTAAGGCTGAACTGAACAGATTGAAAATGATTCTTGATGCGATTGGAACTATTCCAAATTCATTTGTACTGATAGACGAGATGTTGAGGGGTACAAATAGCCGCGACAAGTACCTGGGCTCAAAGGTATTTATTGAAAAGTTGATAGAGCAGGGTACTCCGGCTTTATTTGCAACACATGACTTACAGCTTTCAGAAATGGAAGCAGATCATCAGGCTAAAGTTAGAAATTATCATTTCGACATACAGATAGCAGAAGGTGAAATGAAATTCGATTACAAGCTGAAACATGGGCCATGCAAAACTTTCAATGCGGCTTTATTGTTGAAAGAGATCGGCTTAACGTTAACTTAATATGATTATGCCATATTGCCATTTGTAATAAATAGCTATGATAAAAGCATCTGATTTTGGCAATGATTTTTCATGGGGTGTTGCAGTTGCTGCGGCACAGATAGAAGGTGCTGCGGAACTATATGGCAAAGGCCCGTCCATATGGGATACCTTCTCTAAAAGATCCGGTAAAATTAAAAAGGGGCATTTGCTGCAGGTAACCTGCGATTTTTACCACAGATATCAGGAGGATATCGCTCTGGTTAAAAGTCTGGGATTTGATGTGTTTCGCTTTTCCATTTCCTGGCCCCGCGTTTTGCCTTTGGGGCAGGGGCAGATCAATCAGGATGGTATCAGGTTTTATCATGATGTCATTGATGCCTGTTTGCTAAATGGGCTTGTTCCTTATGTTACTCTTTATCACTGGGATTTGCCTGAAGCGCTGGAGGTAGAGGGGGGCTGGACAGCATATGCAGTAAATCATGCTTTTAATGAATTTGTCAGCTTGTGTGCCCGTGAATACGGCGATAAAGTAAAAAACTGGATTGTACTTAATGAACCGTTTGGTTTTACCTCCCTTGGGTATATGCTGGGTGTTCATGCGCCGGGTAAGACAGGTCTGACCAACTTTTTTTCTGCCGTACACCATACCGCCATAGCGCAGGCAGACGGAGGCAGGATTCTTCGTGCCGAGGTTTCGGGGGCCAATATCGGCACCAGTTTTTCTTGTTCTGAAATTATTCCCTACACGCAAAGTGAACCAGATCTAATTGCGGCCAAACGGGTAGATTGTCTAATGAACAGGCTCTTTATTGAACCCGCATTAGGCATGGGATATCCAGGCGCCGACTGGGAAGTGATGGAAAAATTCTCAATCCAGCATTCAACCTGGAGACATACGGAACGACTTACTTTTGATTTTGACTTCATCGGCCTGCAGAATTATTTTCCGTTGACCATTAAATACAATGCATTCATTCCTGTTGTGCAGGCTTGGGAGGTGAAAGCTAAAAACCGGAAGAAGCCTCATACGGCTATGGGCTGGGAGATAAATGCAGATAGTTTTTACAACATCATCAAGCAGTTTGCGGCCTATCCAAACATTAAGAAATTGATGATTACAGAGAATGGAGCTGCCTATCATGATAAAATTGCTACTACCGGAATTCATGATGCTGATCGCATTGCTTATTTTGAACTATATCTGTCAGCACTGCTGAGGGCTAAAAATGAGGGACTGAATATTTCTGGTTATATGGCCTGGACATTAATGGATAATTTTGAATGGGCCGAAGGATTTAATGCACGTTTCGGCTTGGTGCATAATGATTTTAAGACTCAGAAAAGAACAGTTAAAGATTCAGGTCATTGGTTCAGGAACTTTCTTAGCAGTTAGCATAATTTTTGTATATTGAGATGAAACACAAAACGCATGGATAAAATTGTAATATTTGAAACTTACTATAACCCAATTGAGGCCAGTATAGTGAAGGAAAGACTGATCGATAGCGGAATACAATGCTTCCTTTCTGATGAAAATACAATTACTATTAATCCTTTATACAATCAGGCCTTGGGTGGGGTAAAACTGCATTTATTCGAGCGCGATGTAGAAGCAGCGAAGAGTATCCTTCAGGATGAAGATGTGCAGATTCATCTGAAAGAAGTTACGGATGCGGAAGAGGAAGCTCCTGTTGATGTTCAGTCGACTGAAATTTGTCCCAATTGTGGATCAGCCCATGTAGGCTATGTTCAGGCTACAAAGAAGCGCTTTGGTATATTTACCATGATCATTTCTCTGTTACTCATGGTATATCCATTTAGCGCAAAAAAAACACATCATTGCTTCAATTGCGAATACGAATTTTAAAAGAAATGGTAAATAGGGCATAAAAAACTCCCGCTGTTAAGGCGGGAGTTTTTTATGCTTTGCTTTTTTATGATCACATTTATAATGCAGCTTTAGCAGCAGCTTCTCTGCGGATGATGTTTAACGCACCACCTGCCCTGAACCATTCAATCTGCTGGTCATTATAGCTATGGTTTACAGTGATTTCTTCTTTTGTGCCATCTGCATGGTGTAATACCAATGTTAATGGAACATTAGGTGTAAATGTAGTCAGACCAATGATGTCGATTACATCGTCTTCAAGAATTCTATCGTAGTCATCTTTATTTACGAAAGTTAATCCAAGCATACCTTGTTTTTTAAGGTTGGTCTCGTGGATACGTGCAAAAGATTTTACCAGAACAGCACGTACGCCTAAATGACGCGGCTCCATCGCAGCATGCTCGCGGCTTGATCCTTCTCCGTAGTTTTCATCGCCTATGACAATAGAACCTAATCCAGCTGCCTTGTAAGCACGTTGAGTAGCTGGAACCGGCCCATATTCGCCCGTTAGAGCGTTCTTTATGAAGTCAGTTTTCTCATTGTAAAAGTTTACTGCTCCGATCAGCATGTTGTTGGAAATGTTGTCTAAGTGACCACGGAATTTTAACCATGGACCGGCCATAGAAATATGATCAGTAGTGCATTTTCCTTTTGCTTTGATCAGCAATTTTAGACCCATAAGATCTGTGCCTTCCCACGCTGCAAATGGATCAAGTAGCTGTAATCTGCTTGAAGTAGGCGAAACCAATACCTGAACACCCGAGCCGTCTGCGGCAGGTGCCTGATAGCCTGAATCTTCTACAGCATATCCATTTACCGGAAGTTCATCCCCTTTTGGCGGATCTAATTTTACCTGCTCGCCTTTGTTATTTGTCAAGGTATCCGTAAGCGGGTTAAAGCCTAAATCACCTGCAATAGCAATTGCTGCTACTACTTCCGGAGAAGTTACGAATGCAAATGTATTTGGATTTCCGTCGGCGCGTTTAGCAAAGTTCCTGTTGAATGAGTGTACTATTGTATTTCTCTCCTGTTTTTCAGCACCAACCCTGTCCCACATTCCGATACACGGACCGCAAGCGTTGGTAAAGATTGTTGCATTCAGGTCTTCAAAAGTACCCAATAAGCCATCACGATGTGCAGTATAACGTACCTGTTCAGATCCGGGGTTGATGCCGAATTCTGCTTTTATTGTTAAGTCTTTGTCGATTGCTTGCTGAGCAATAGAGGCAGCTCTTGATAAATCTTCGTATGAGGAGTTGGTGCAAGAACCGATCAGGCCCCATTCTACTTTTGAAGGCCATCCATTCGCTGCAGCCACTTCTTTCATTTTAGAAATAGGGGTGGCCAGATCCGGAGTGAATGGACCATTTATATAAGGTTCAAGTTCTGATAAGTTGATTTCGATCAATTGATCAAAGTATTTTTCAGGTTCTGCATAAACTTCAGCATCACCAGTTAAGTGTGCTTTAATTTCGTTGGCAGCATCAGCTATATCAGCTCTGTTTGTAGCACGGAGATAACGTTCCATGCTTTCGTCGTAACCAAATGTAGAAGTAGTAGCGCCTATTTCTGCACCCATGTTACAGATCGTACCTTTACCTGTACAGCTCATGCCGGTAGCACCGTCACCAAAGTACTCAACGATAGCACCCGTGCCGCCTTTTACTGTAAGGATACCTGCTACTTTAAGGATCACATCTTTTGGAGAGGTCCAGCCATTTAATTTTCCTGTTAATTTAATGCCGATCAGTTTAGGAAATTTAAGCTCCCAAGGCAATCCGGCCATTACATCACAAGCATCAGCACCACCAACACCAATGGCAACCATACCTAAACCACCTGCATTAACCGTGTGAGAGTCGGTTCCGATCATCATTCCGCCAGGGAATGCATAATTTTCAAGAACTACCTGGTGAATGATACCTGCGCCTGGCTTCCAGAAGCCTATGCCATATTTGTCGGAAACTGAGGCAAGAAAGTCGAAAACTTCTTTACTTTCTGTATTTGCTGCAGGTAAATCTATCTCTGCTCCATTTTTTGCTGTGATCAGGTGATCGCAGTGAACCGATGAAGGAACTGCAACCTTTGGTCTGCCTGCCTGCATAAACTGCAATAATGCCATTTGTGCAGTAGCATCTTGCATGGCCACACGGTCAGGAGCAAAATCTACATAATCAGTACCTCTTGAATAAGCTGTACTTGCATTTCCATCCCAAAGGTGGGTGTAAAGTATTTTTTCTGAAAGTGTTAAAGGTCTGCCTACTAATTTACGGGCTGCCTCTATGCGAGGGCCAAAGTTTGCATACACCTTTTTGATCATTTCTATATCAAAAGCCATTGATAATATGTGTTAAAAGGGTAAGTATTCTTATTATTTTTAGCGAATTTACAAAAAAAAACAGGGGTAGGGGATCATTGTCAGATCATTATATTATTTATACATATTCTAAATAATGTAGAGTGCGGGTTGTAGAGGGTATTGTCGGGGCTGGCGACTGGCCGATTATGACCACTATTGTTCATTTTTGAACAGGGGGTAATTATGTGTTAATCGTAAATTATTGAAAATCATTTAATTATGTTTGTTCATTTGTTTGGCTCAAAGTTCGCCATGCCATAGTTAAGTTGAGGATGATAGGAAGTGTATGGTGTGCCTAAAGCTTTTCGAATTTATAACCTGCATTGCTGAAATGTGCCAGGACTTTGGGTAAGGCATAACGCATCCTGTCAAATGCTTTGAGGCTGTCGTGAAAAACGATGATCGATCCATTCCTGGTATTTTGCAGCACATTTTTGCAGCATTTTTCCGGACTGAGGTTAATATCGAAGTCGCCGCTTAGTACATCCCACATGATGATTTGCAGATCAGGATATATGGCTCTGATTGACCTGATCTGGGATTTTTTGATGCGGCCATAGGGCGGGCGAAAGAGGTTTGTAGCGGTTTGTTCCTGACACATTTGAAAGTTTTTTAAGTATATTTTGTCTGGAGTTTTCCAGCCTTTCAAATGGTTGAACGTATGATTTCCGACGCTATGCCCATCGTTCTTGATTTGATTAAAAACATCGGGATGCTTACGGATGTTGTCCCCGATGCAAAAAAAGGTAGCTTTGGCATTGAAGCTTTTTAAAGTTTTTAATGCAAAGTCTGTAACATCAGGTATAGGTCCATCGTCAAAGGTTAAATAAATAACTTTACGGTCTCTTGGTTTATTCCAGGTAAGCGATGGATAATACCATTTTAATAAAATTGGAGATTTTGTAAGGTACATTTTCAAACTTAGATAAAAAATCAGGTTTGTTGTACCTTAAAATTTACAAAAATGATTAAGTTGTTTATATTAATATTGTGAAATTAAATTTATGAAAAGAACTATCCCTAGTAGTACATTATCCAGGCTTACCTTGATTTTTTCTCTTGTTTTCGTAACTGGTTTTGTACAACAGGCCAGCGCTCAGGAGGTAATCACCATACAACAGGCGATTGAAGAAACATTAAATAATAACCTGCAGATTAAACAAGCACGTTTGAGTGAAAGCCTGACTGATGAGAGCTTAAAGCAGTCTAAAGCATCCTTGTTTCCTACGCTTAATGGAAATGGAAGTTACAACGTAAACTTCGGACGCAGTCTGGATCCTTCTACACAGTCCTTTAGCAGTCAGCAATTTTCTTCATTTAATGGAGGTGTATCTACCAGTATAGATTTATTTCAGGGCTTTCAAAAGCTAAACCAAATTAAGCAAAATAAGCTCCTGTTAGATGCTGATAAGACTTATACTGAAAAGGTGAAAAATGACCTTGTGCTGCAGGTGATAACATCTTATATGCAGATTTTGTATAATAAAGATTTTCTCGTAGCAGCAAAACAGCAGTTAGCCGTAGCTCAGCAACAAATGAAACAGCAGCAGGAATTACTCGATGTAGGGAATAAGACATTAGCTGACATTGCCGAATCGAAATCATTGGTAGCTACTGCCGAACTTGATGTAACCACAGCATTGAATGCATTGACTATCTCTTACATCACATTGGCACAATTAATGGATATACCTTCAGCAACTAAATATGACGTAAAACCACCAGATGTGTCAAGCCTCACAGGAACCGCTGCTGTATATAATCCTGAAGAAGTATACGAGCAGGCCCTGTCGCTTTTTCCAGATATCAAGCTTGCAGCTATCCGCACTGAAGCCGCTAAAAAAGCAATAGATATAGCAAAAGGAGCGTACTATCCGAGTATTTCCTTGGGGGCTGGTTTAAATACGAATTACTCAAGTGGCAGAAAAACAGTATTAGATGTAGTGCAGGACGGAGAGAGAGAGATTGGGTATACAGCCAGCGGGGAAAAGGTCTTAACTGCAATGTTTAGAGAATTGTCAGAAACTTATCGGTTTAATGATCAGCTACGGGATAATTTTGGCCAGTATGTAGGTGTGAGTTTGCAAATCCCAATTTTCAATGGTTTCAGAACCAGAACGACGGTGAGAAGATCTAAAATTACGCTGATGCAGAATCAAAATGAAGAACAACTTGCTAAAAATAACCTGAATAAGGTAATTTACCAAGCTGTGGCTGACTTTAGAGCTGCTCAAAGCACATTTGAATCCGCTACGAAAACATTTAACGCGAGAAAGGAAGCGTTCTCAGTAATTGAGCAGCGATATAATGTTGGATTGGTTAATTCGCTGGATTACAGCACATCGCTAACCAATAAGAACAAGGCAGAGATAGACATGATACGTGCTAAGTACGATTTGCTGTTTAAGGCAAAGGTGATTGACTACTATTTAGGGAAACAGATAATTTTTTAAACAACAACAGATGAAATTAAAGACCATATTGATAATTGTAGGTGTGCTGATTGCGCTCCTGGTAGTCGCAAAACTCACCGGCTTAATTGGAGGCGAAAAGACAGAGAAGGTCACAATTGAGAAAGCCGGCGAAAAGGAGGTAATTGAAACGGTTACGGCGAGTGGCAAAATTCAACCGGAAACAGAAGTAAAATTAAGTTCAGAAGTGTCAGGAGAGGTTACAGAGCTTTTGGTTAAGGAAGGTGATGTGGTAAAGAAAGGGCAATTGCTGATCAAAGTGAGACCAGATGTTTTGAAGTCAGGCTATGACCGTGCGGTAGCATCGTTTAGTTCTCAAAAAGCCGGTGTATCTGCTTCACAACAAATGCTGAAGCAAAACGAAGGCAATTTTGTCAATGCAGAAGCTACATATAAACGTAATGTAGAGCTTTTTGGTAAAAAGGTGATCTCAGCGTCTGAGTTTGATGCTGCCAAGGCGGCTTATCTGACTGCTAAAACGAATCTGGCAAGGGCCAAAGAAGATGTGATAGCAGCTAAGTTTCAGTTGGAGCAGACCGGAGCAAATGTGCAGGAAGCAAGTGCTAACCTTGCAAAAGCAACGATATTTGCGCCTGTAGACGGAGTGATCTCTAAATTATCAGTAGAATTGGGAGATCGTATTTTAGGGACAGCCCAGATGGCCGGTACAGAGATTATGCGCATATCTAACCTGTCATCAATGGAAGTAAATGTTGATGTGAATGAAAATGATATCAATCGCGTAAATGTTGGCGATAATGCGACAATCGAGGTCGATGCCTTTGCTGATAAAAAGTTTAAAGGAATTGTAACTGAAATTGCAAGTTCATCCAAAGATGTGGGTACTACTACCAGTGTTGACCAGGTGACTAATTTTATTGTGAAGGTGCGTATCCTTGCAGAGTCTTACAGTAATGTTAAAGGCGGTGCAAAAGATCTGCCTTCTCCCTTCAGGCCAGGGATGTCTGCAACGGTGGACATTGAAAGCGAATCGTTGAAAGGTATGGCGATACCTATCCAGTCTGTTTTTACAGAAGATAAATCCAAGGCAAAACCCGGTACTGAAAATGCGGATGACAATACAGATAAACAAAAGTCTAAGCTGACAGATAAAACTGTGAAACAATATGTCTACCTGTTTAACAACGGCACAGTCAAACGGGTTGAAGTTACAACAGGAATTCAGAATGATCAGTACATCATCATCAAGACTGGCTTAAAGGCCGGACAGGAAGTCGTTACAGGTCCTTATTCTGCAATTCAAAACAGGTTGAAAGATGGTATGAAGGTAGAAAAAACCACTAAGGATCAGCTCTTTGCTGCCCCCAAGTAAAAAGTAAAGGATATCAGTCATTTTAAATAAGTAAATTGCCCAGGTTTAAAACATTAAACCTGGGTTTTTATTTAGATACTATGACACCTAAAGTTGCGATGATTGGTGGCGGTAGTTGGGCTACTGCGATCATAAAAATGCTTTCAGATAATTTTACAGAGAAAGAGATTTTTTGGTGGATGAGGAGTGCTGAAGCAATTGCGCATGTGCAACAGTATAAGCACAACCCGAGCTACCTGAGTTCTGTGGAAATCAGAGTTCCTGAAAAGAATATTTCTAATGACATTGAGTCAATTATAGCTGCGGCGGATTACGTCATTTTAAATGTTCCTGCCGCTTTTCTAAAAGATACACTGGCCTCTGTAACTCCTGAACAATTGAGTGGTAAAAAGATCATATCTGCGATCAAAGGAATAGTGCCTGATGAGAACCTGATCATTGGAGAATTCCTGAACCAGAAGTATCATATACCGTTTGAGGATATTGTAGTCATCAGCGGTCCTTGTCATGCAGAAGAGGTAGCATTAGAGAAACTGTCTTATCTGACGATAGCAAGCGTAGACCTTAAATTGGCGGAGCGGTTTGCCGGCTTGCTGAATACACGTTACATTAAAACCAATATTTCTGATGATATATTCGGTACTGAATATGCTGCGGTTTTAAAAAATATTTATGCAGTAGCCAGCGGCATCTGTCACGGTGTAGGCTATGGTGATAATTTCCAGGCGGTTTTAATTTCAAACGCAATCAGGGAGATTAACAGGTTTGTTGAGGCTGTCCATCCTATTTCGAGGGACATCAAAGAATCAGCTTACCTTGGAGACCTATTGGTGACTGCCTATTCTCAGTTCAGCCGTAACCGTACTTTTGGAAACATGATCGGAAAAGGTTATACCGTGAAATCTGCCCAGCTTGAAATGAACATGATTGCTGAGGGGTACTATGCGGTAAATTGTATGCACCACATCAATAAAAAATATAAAGTAGATATGCCTATTAGCAGGGCGGTTTATGCTATTCTCTATGAAAAGCATTCTCCGCAGATAGAAATGCGGTTGCTGACAGAGCAGCTGAACTAAAAGCCAAACAAAAGCCTTTCATATTTGTTTTTTGTGTAAACATGAAAGCTATGAAAACAAAATATTTGATTGGTATGCTTGCACTCGCTTTGAACGTGGGTGTGGTGTCAATCTCAGGAGCTCAGGAAAAGAAGAAAGAAACGGTAGGAGAGTCTCTCGATAAAACAGGTAAGGCAATCGGTAAAACAGCGACGAAAGTAGGTAATAAAACAGCTGAAGTTGCCGTGAAGGGGGGAGCGAAAGTTGTAGACCAGACTTTTAAAGGTAAGGTAGCACCAGATGGTTCAAATGTGTATATCGACGGGAAGAACCGGAAATATTACATCAATAAAAAAGGAGCAAAGGTTTATCTTAAAGCTTCGCAAATAAAAGATAAGCCAAAACAATAAATTAAAAAGCAAAATAAAAGCCTCCCGATATATATCAGGAGGCTTTTTTATGGTTGAATGTTAAGATCTGCGTTTTCTGTCACTGCTTCCGCCTTCACGTCTGCCGCTTCCGCCTCTATCTTCACGGCTTCTTCCAGAGAAATCTTTGAATCCGCCGCCGCTGTTTCCACCGCTTCCGCCTTCACGTCTGCCGCTTCCACCGCTGCTTCTTCTATCACCGCTTCCGCCTTCACGTCTTCCGCTGCCATAGCCTCCGCCACCGCTTCTTCTTTCGCCACCGCCAAAGCCACGACCACCGCCGCCACCTCTACGTTCTCCTCCACCATCACCATCTGCAGTTTTTTCAATCCTTACACCGCGGTTGTTGAACTCAACACCTTTAAAGTTGTTGAACAAAGAATCAACATTTGCGTTTTCAACTTCAAAGAATGAATACACACCTTTTAAGTCAATTTTACCAATGCTTTTTCCGCTGATTTTACCGTTGTTGCAAACAAAAGATAACAAGTCACCTCTTGTAAAGTCATCCACTGAACCTAAGTTGATGAATAAGCGGGTATAACCTTCACTGCTTCTTCCTCTTTCGCCACGTTCACCGCGATCACCTCTGTCATCAGCAGAAGAATTAAGATCAGGAGCATTTTTGTAATACTCCAGGAAGCGGTTAAACTCTAATGAAGAGAAGCGTTTGATTACTTCTTCTTTGCTCAATTCAGCAAACTCATCCATAATACGAGGGATATACTGCTCAATCTGAGCTTCGTTAACCTCTACATTATGCACTTTGTGTACAAGGGCAAATAATTGTTTCTCACAAACATCGAAGCCAGTAGGCAAATCAGCTTTAGTAAACTGCTTGCCAATGATTCTCTCAATCTGACGGATTTTGCCAATCTCTTTAGAGTTTACGATACAGATAGAAATACCCGTTTTACCAGCACGGCCGGTACGACCACTACGGTGGGTATAACTTTCAATTTCGTCTGGTAAAGAGTAGTTGATTACGTGAGTAACGTTGTTTACGTCGATACCACGTGCAGCAACATCAGTAGCAATTAACAACTGCATGTTACGATCGCGGAAACGTTGCATTACTTTATCACGTTGTTGTTGAGAAAGATCTCCGTGTAAAGCATCAGCATTGTAACCATCTTTAATCAGATGCTCAGCAACATCCTGCGTATCCAGTTTGGTTTTGCAGAATACTACGGCAAAGATTTCAGGGTTAAAATCTACGATGCGTTTTAAGGCAGCGTATTTATCTCTTGCGCGTACAATGTAGTACTCGTGCTCAATATTTACGTTACCAGTGTTTTTTGTTCCCATGGTCAGCTCCACTGGAGAGTCCATGTAATTTTTAGCTATTCTTCTAACCTCAGGAGGCATAGTAGCGGAGAATAACCATGTTTTTTTGTCATCAGGAGTCGTCGACAAAATGTCGTTGATGTCTTCCTGGAAGCCCATGTTCAGCATTTCGTCAGCTTCATCTAAAACTACATACTTCACGTTAGTGAAATCTATAGCCTTACGGCCAATAATGTCCAACATGCGGCCCGGTGTAGCCACTACTATTTGTACACCGTTTCTAATTTCACGCAGCTGCTGCATAATGTTTGCGCCACCGTAAACGGCAACGACATTAGCACCAGAGATGTTTTTTGAGAAATTTTTGATGTCGCTTGTAATCTGTAAGCAAAGCTCTCTTGTAGGGCATAAAATTAATGCCTGAGGCTTGTTGCTTTTAAAGTCGATCAATTCTAACAGAGGTAAACCGAATGCGGCTGTCTTTCCTGTTCCTGTTTGGGCCAAACCAACAAAATCGTTATTGCCCTCTAACAGCACAGGAATACTTTGTTCCTGAATAGGTGTTGGATTTTCGAAACCTAAATCCTTTACGGCATTAACAACGTCATCACTTATCCCCAATTTACTAAATGGGTTTATCATGTATAATAATTTATTAAGCCGCAAAGGTACAGTTAATATTTGGTATTTTACAGATGTGTAACTAAATAAAAATCAGACAATTAATTATCTGAGCCTGTCGGCCGATCTCAATAATTGCTCATCTTTTCTAATTCCCCGGATCGAGAGCATACAAAATATAAGTGCCAGCACAAATAAAGATGACCCAATGTGAACAGAAGCCCCATTCATCCCGCCCGGCAGCAAAGAGGCATTTAAAGCCGATAAAGCCGCCGCAACGATGATCAGGATCATATTGATCATGATGAGACGTTTTTGCATTGGACGGTTTTTGAATTGAAAAATACTGATCAAACAAACCAATATGGCGATACCGTTCACAGTCATAGCTCCTATCTGGGTGCCGTTAAGCTGCGTGCCGTCGACGATCTTGGTTGATTGATGGTATCCATCTATATAAAGCCTGTATTCTGTAGTGTCAACATTCTTGCTCATTATGGGAGTAAAAAACAGGCAAATCAGGGTTAATGCTGCTAGAAGAAGCCATATAGATTGTATTCTTTGTATCATATCAATTCAATAATTTTAACAAAGATATTAAAAGGCCTAAACTAAGCAATCTGATATACGATATAAAAAGATAAATTTGCAGTATTGAATACACAACGTTACTTTATCGAACTGTCATACAATGGCACCGCATATCATGGCTGGCAAATACAGCCCAATGCCATTACTGTACAGGAATGCCTAGACAAGGCGTTGTCTGTTTATTTCAGGCAAACTTTGGCTACTTTAGGCTGCGGACGTACAGACAGCGGTGTGCATGCTACTCAGTTTTACGCACATTTTGACCTGAAATTTGATACCCCAAATGCTTTGAGGCCTTCGGATCCCTCACGGTTTATCACTGGTATCAATTCCTTATTGCCATATCAAATCGCCATTAAACGGGTCTTCGAAGTACATAACGATGCCCATGCCCGGTTTGATGCAACTGAAAGGGCTTATCATTATCACATCCATTTTCATAAGGATCCTTTTAAGCTTGAGCGCTCCTGGTTATTCAAAGGGGAATTAAATATAGAAGCAATGAATGAGGCAGCGACAGTTTTACTGGATCATACTGACTTTTCCTGCTTTAGTAAATCAAATACCCAGACCTTTACAAACAACTGTAAAATAATGGAAGCTCATTTTCAGTTTAAAGAAGAAGATCTGTTGTTTACCATCAGGGCCGATCGTTTTTTAAGAAATATGGTGCGTGCGATTGTGGGTACATTGGTAAGGGTTGGCAAAAATGAAATAGATCTGGCGCAGTTCAAAGAAATCATAGCGAGTAAGAACCGTAGCAATGCAGGTCAGTCGGTACCTGCTTGTGGTTTATACCTGGTCAATGTGGTTTATCCATATGTAAAATAAAATATGTCTAAGATAACAGGAGATGCTTTTAATGTAGGGTTATTGAAACGGGTTTTTCAATATGTGAAACCCTATCAGGGCATTTTTATATGGTCAGTGATATTGACGATACTATTGGCAGCAATAGCTCCGCTACGGCCTATTCTGATTGGATACACACTCGATCACCACATTCTTAAAGGAGATTATCAGGGCTTGCTGAATATGACAGTGCTCATGTTTGTCTTGTTGATTCTCCAAACGGTTTTTCAGTATAGTCATACCTTGCTCACCAATACCCTTGGGCAGTCAGCGATCCGTGATCTGAGAATCAACGTATTCAATCACATTACAAAATTAAGGCTTAAATACTTCGATAATACACCTATTGGCCAGCTGATTACCCGTACAGTATCCGATCTGGAGACAATTGCTGAGATTTTCTCTGAAGGGCTTATTGTGATTATTGGTGATATCCTGATGGTCATCGTAATTATTGGGGTCATGATTTACAGAGACTGGACGCTCACTATCGTTGTGTTGCTCCCCATGCCATTGCTGATCATGGCTACCTCAGTTTTTCAAAAGGCAATTAAGTCGGCCTTTCAGGAAATCCGTACCGAAGTCTCAAATCTGAATACCTATTTGCAGGAACACATTACCGGAATTTCTATCATCCAATATTTTGCGAGGGAAAAACAGGAGTATAAAAAGTTTGTAAATATCAATGCTCGCTACCGTGATGCTAATATCCGTTCAAATTGGTATTATTCTATATTTTTTCCTGTTGTTGAGATCATTTCGGCCATGTCACTTGGCTTGCTGATCTGGTATGGCGCTAAAACCATTCTGAAAGATTCAACTGTTCAACCTGGTATCATTACAGAATTTATTATGTTCATCAGTATGCTGTTCAGGCCGATCAGGGAGCTTGCAGATAAATTCAATACGCTGCAAATGGGAATGGTAGGAGCAGAAAGGGTATTTAAAGTGCTGGATACAGATGAGGTTACTGAAAATAAAGGTGTGCTGACCCCGGTAAAAATGGAAGGTCAAATCTCTTTCCAGCAGGTATGGTTTGCCTATAATGACGAAAACTATGTTTTGAAGGACATCTCTTTCGAGGTAGAGGCTGGAAAAACCATTGCATTGGTTGGCGCAACCGGCGCAGGGAAATCATCGACGATCAATATCCTGAACCGTTTTTATGAGATTCAGAAGGGCGAGATTAAAGTGGATGGCATAAAAATACAGGATTATGAACTGAATTACCTGAGGAGTAATATCGCAACAGTTTTGCAGGATGTATTTCTCTTTTCCGATACGATATTCAATAACATTACATTGAATAATCCTGAGATTACTATGGACGAAGTGGTTGATGCCGCTAAGAAAGTTGGAGCTCATGAGTTTATTGAAAGATTGCCGGGAGGTTATCAGTACAATGTAATGGAGAGGGGCGCTACGTTATCTGCCGGACAAGCGCAACTCATTTCTTTTATCAGGGCGTTGGTTTACAATCCCTCTATTCTGGTACTGGATGAAGCAACATCCTCTGTAGATACGGAAACAGAAATGCTGATCCAGCGCGCTATTGAAAACCTGATGGAAGGACGTACTTCCATCGTCATTGCCCACCGTTTGTCGACCATTCAGAAAGCCGATAAAATATTGGTGCTGGATAAAGGCGAGATTAAGGAAATGGGTACCCATCAGCAGTTGCTGAAACTGGACGGGTATTACAAGAAGTTATATGACCTGCAATTCAATTCTTCGGGGGTGAAAATAGGGGGCAGGGAGGATAATTCATGTCCAAGGTGATTTTTTAGGGCATGGAAGGTTCCTGCATGGCGCTTGCTGAGCCTCCGAATAAATGTAAGGTATATACCCTGCGTATTTTTAACGCTTTTGGAGATATTATATCTATCTGTTAAACAAAAACCATAGATATTCGTTATTCTGTAAATCAATCAGTTTGCCTATGCTATTTACAGATGCAGAAGATTTTAACTATACGATACTTAATGCACCGATCGGTATTTGCATATTAAATGCAGATACGCTTGTAGCAGAAATTGTTAATGATAAGTTTCTTGAGGTTGCCGGCAAACCTTACAACGCCATCTATGGGCAGTACTACTGGGACGCTTTTGCAGAAGTCCGGTCTAATGACGAGGCGGCCCTGGCTACAGTTGTGGCAACGGGTGAGACCTATTATGCGGACGAAGTAGAGCTCATGCTGATTCGTTATGGAAAACCGGAAATGATCTTTGTCACTTTTGTATATGCCCCGGTAAAGAATAAGGAAGGTAAAGTAAAAAAAGTTGCTGTGTGGGTGCTGGAAAATACCAGACAGGTTACCGAGCGAAAAAAGGAGGCTATGATGCGGATACAGGAGGAACTCCGCGAAGTCAGGAGACATGCAGACCAGCAGCGAAGAGTCTATGAAGCAATTGCCTCAGGAACACCAGACCTAATGTATGTATGGGATCTTCAGTATCGCTTTATCTATGCCAACAGTGCCTTGCTGAACATGTGGGGTAAGACCTGGGATACCGCTATCGGGAAGGGCTTACGGGAAAATGGTTACGAAGAATGGCACGCGGCAATGCACGAACGCGAAATTGATCATGTTGTAGCAACAAAGGAATCTGTTCGCGGTGAAGTCGCCTTTCCTCATGCCGTTTTGGGCAATAGGATTTATGACTATATCCTGATCCCGGTATTCAATGAAGCAGGAGAAGTGGAAGCGGTGGCAGGGACAACAAGAGATGTTACTGACCGCAAGGAAATGGAGCAGACTCTGGCGCAGAGTAGTGAAGAATTGCAGGCCATTAATGAGGAGCTATTGTCTGCAAACGAAGAGCAGGCTGCTTCCAATGAAGAGCTTATTGCGACTAATGAAGAGCTGGCTATCGTAAACCAGCAACTGAGGGATGCCTGGCACAAGATTGAAGAACGTGAGATAGCACTGCGCCTTGCCGTTGATGCTGCCAACTTCGGTACCTGGTTCATTCATTCGGTAACGCGGGAATTTATTACAGATGCCCGGTTGAAAGAGTTATTCGGATACTATCCTGAAGAGGAGCTTTCCATAGAACAGGCGCTTGCACAGATCACCGATGAATATCGTGATTTTGTATCCACTAAACTGGAAAATGCACTTTACAACAACGGCGATTATGATGTGACGTATCCGGTTATAGGTCTGCATGATAACCGTCTGCGGTGGCTTCGCGCCATCGGCAACCTAAAAGCAGATCCCTCCGGTGCGTTCTCGGCATTTACCGGCGTAGTGATGGATATCACTGAGCAGAAAATCGATGAAATCCGAAAGAATGACTTTATCGGAATGGCCAGTCACGAACTAAAAACGCCCCTGACTTCGATGAAAGGCTATATACAAATGCTGATAAAGGTAAACAGGCAAAATAATGATCTCAATACTGATATGCTGGAAAAAGCAAATAGCCAGGTCGGGAAAATGACGGCTATGATCAATAGCTTCTTAAATGTATCCCGGCTTGAATCAGGGAAGATTTACATGGAGATTCAGGAATTTGATCTTGCTGAGCTTATAGAAGAAGCTGAAGAGGAAACAAATGCCACGATTTCGAGCCATATTGTGATCTTCAATCCGGTTGTTGAACCCATGGTGGTCAATGCCGACCGGGATAAGATCGGGCAGGTGATCCACAACCTGATCAGTAATGCCCTTAAATACTCGACAGCCGGAAGTACGATTGAGGTATCGTGCTTTAAAGACAAAGGAATGGTAAATGTGAGCGTGAAAGACCGAGGCATGGGTATAAAATCCGATGATCTTCCGAATATTTTTGACCGTTATTACCGTGTTGAAGGAAGCCAGATGTTTTCTATTTCGGGCTTTGGCATCGGCCTTTACCTTTGTAAAGAAATCATTGAGCGGCACAAAGGTGAAATATCTGCAATAAGCGATTTTGGAGTTGGATCTACTTTTACTTTCAGTCTTCCCTTACTTAGTACATGATGCATTAAAGGATGGCAGTAATTTTATTGAAGGTTATCAGAACATTAAATTAATAAATATTTAATTGACAGATAATTCATATAATTGCTAATGTAACCAAATAATTACGGGACGCCCACCCAATGAACAAAAAAGATCTTCCTATTGTTGATGACATCACCATACATAGCTTGTGGTGGGAAGCGATGTGTACTGGCGATAGGAAAGCTTTTCTGGATCTATACAAAGGCCTTTATCGAAGTCTTTCTGTGTTTGGTCTAAGGGTTTGTTCAGATCCAGATGTTGTGAGCGATACCCTAAATCAGGTTTTTCTGGAATTGTGGGAAAAGCATGAATTCTTACCCAGGGTGGATCAGGTTGAATCTTATTTGAGAACCATCCTTAAAAGAAAAATTCTAAAGCAGATCAGCCATCAGCAAAAATTAGACAGGGTTATTTCTGCAATTGCAAAAGATGGTGACTTGATTGAAATGCCATATGAGGAGCTCATCGTCAAAATCCAGTCGGATGACTTGGTGAAGAGACGATTAAGCCAGGCATTGGAAAAACTTAGTCTTCAGCAGCGGAAACTTATTCAGTTACGGTTTTTTGAAGGACTGAGCTATGAAGAGGTCGCCAGACTGAGCCAGATGACCGTTCGTACTGCTTACAACACCATTTATGAGGCGTTGAAGGTGCTTAGAAAATATTTAATTCACTAATTATTAGCGATTTATAATGTTTTTTTAAAAAGCACCGGTAAAAGTCAAACAATTCGGACACTGATATATAAAAGGCAGCCGAATGATTAACGATTATTTACAACCAGAGGATTTTTTAATGGATGACACCTTCAAGAAATACTGCGAAGGCAGTGACGAGAGGTGTATCCAGTTTTGGGAAAAATGGGTTATTGATAATCCTTCGAAATCTCATCTGGTGGAGAAGGCACGGTACATGTACCAGATTCTGAGTGCGAACATAACGCCAATGAATGTTCAGGTTAATAAAATCAATGAAGCGCTGCAGCCTCAGAAAGAATTGCGGAAGCGTTATATTTTATGGTATGCGGCAGCTGCTGCCTGTTTTTTTATAGTGCTAATGGCCGGACTCTTTTATTATGTAAATAAGCCCGAAAAGCCTGTCCTTTATTCTAAATCATTCGAAACGGGTTTAGGAAGTAAAAAGAAAATCGTTCTTCCAGATGGAACGATTGTTTATCTTAATTCGGATAGCGAAATCAAAATGGAAGAAGGTTTCAATGAAGAAACCAGATCGGTAAAATTAATCGGAGAAGCATATTTTGATGTAGCACACAACAAGGAAAAACCATTCAAGGTATTGACGGACAATTTTAAAGTCACTGTTTTGGGGACTATATTCAATTTAAAGGCTTATCCAAAGGAAGGATTCTCTGAAGCCTCTCTGGTTAAAGGATCAATCAAAGTGGAGAGTACTGATGGAGATCAGGAAAACACGCTGACTTTAAGGCCAGGACAGAAAATGAAGTTTTATCAGAATGAGAAAAAATCAATAGCTGGTGTAAAAGCATCACCTCAACTTCCGAAAATAGAGTTGGGGCGCCTCACGAAACTTGATACCAACATCGTGGAAACTGCATGGGTAACAAATAACCTTGTTTTTGATGCACTCACCTGGAAGGAAATGCAACCAATAATTGAGCGGTGGTACGGTATTGATATAGAATTGGGAGATGAAACTGTTGCCGGTTACCAATATACGGCCACTTTCAGCAAAGAAAATATTTTTGAGGTTCTTAAACGCCTTCAGGAAGTAAAATCATTTAAATATAAAATGAAAGGAGGACAAATCATTATTACTAAATAACTACCAAGCCAAATAGAAAGATTAAAAAATAAAAAGGGGCGATGCTGGAACACCGCCCCGGGATTTTTTGATTCTTTATGTGATCGGGTATGTCACGTAGCAAACAGTAAATACCACAATCAAGCTAACCAAAAAAACAAAAGTATGATAAATTATTACTTCACCAAAGAGCCATCCTGGAATCGAGTGCGCTCCAAACTCATTTTAACAATGAAACTAACATTTTTAATGGTGATGATCGCCTGCTTAAATGTGTCTGCAAAGGTTTTTTCGCAAGAGAAGCTGTCTTTTGATATGAAGAACATGGAGCTGAGCAGGGCCCTTAAATTGATAGAAAAACAAAGCTCATTTCGCTTTGTTTACAGCCCAACTGAAGGACCTTTTAATAAACAGATAAGCGTAAAAGTAAATAAAGCACCCATAACTGATATTCTTGACCAGCTTTTAGAAGGCACTTCATTGGTTTATGCCATTGAAGGGGATAACCTGGTTACCATTTCCTCGAAAGGAAAATTATTAAAAGATATTACTGTAACTGGTATTGTAACAGATGCTGCAGGATTGCCATTGCCGGGGGTAAGTGTTAGCGTGAAAGGCGTAAAAGGCCTTGGCGCAATGACCGATGGAACCGGGAAATTCAGTCTGAAGGTTCCGGATAATGCTATTCTCGTATTCTCGTTTGTGAGTTACGAAACCCAAGAAGTTGCCGCAGTTGCTGGAAGCACAATGCGTATTCAACTTAAGGAATCAAACAATAACCTTGATGAAATCGTAGTGCAGGCTTATGGTACTACAACTAAAAGAAAAACAACTAGTGCAATATCTACTTTAGATATGAAAAACGTTGCGCCATTGCCAGTTCAGTCTATTAATGATGCTGTAGCGGGCCGATTGGCAGGTATAATTGTAACTACTACGAGTGGAGCTCCAGGTACTAAAAGTGTTATTTCTATTCGTGGTGGAGGCACTCCCTTATTTGTGATTGACAATATCATTCGTTCCTCCAATGATTTTTCTAACTTGAACCCTAACGATATACAAGACTATTCAGTATTGAAGGATGCAGCGGCAACTGCATTATATGGTGTTGCAGCAGCAAATGGAGTAATTGTGGTGACTACAAAAAAAGGTACCGAAGGAAGTACCAATATCAATTACTCATACAACCAGATATTTTCTCAGCCGACATTATTCCCTACAAAAGTTAGTTCATATGAGCAATTGAAAGCCATCAATGACGTATACGTCGCTGAAGGAATTCAGCCGCCAACTAAACCTGAGGATCTTGAAGGGTTTCGTTTAGGCACAGATCTGATTAAGTATCCAAATACGGACTGGCGTAAAGTGGGCATGAAGGATTTTGCACCAGAAATGCGACACGACCTATCACTTAGTTCTGGTGGTAAGGTCACAAAATACTATGCCTCTGTTTCATATTACGATCAGGGTACAATATTAAGAACTGATAAGAATTTTAATCGCAGAACGACTTACCGGTTAAATACAACGAGTAACTTCGATAATCTAAACTTAACTGTGACGACCAATCTGGATGGTTTTGTTGAAAACAATTCTCAGCCGGGAGTTAGTTATGGTAATCTATACAGTCACATTCAAAATAAGCAACCTAGACAGCAAGCCTATAATGAGTTTGGCCTGCCTTCAAATAATACAGTGGATAATCCTGCTGTTGAGTTGCATCCACAATCTGGATACATCCGTAATCTAAGCCGGGTTTTTAATGGTAATCTTGGTGTAGAATATGCTGCCCATTTCCTCGAAGGTTTGAAATTCAAGTTCAATGGCGTTTACAATATGTATAACAGCATAGGGAAAAGCTGGAATGCCCTGGCTCCTAGTTATGCTAATGGTAGTACCACACCCATTTATGCAAATCCACCGAGCTTAACCAGTTCTTCAGGCGAAGGTAAGAGCATTACGTTGCAGGGATATGTGACCTATAACAAGACTTTTGGTGATCATTCTGTTGATTTTTTGGGTGTGTATGAACAGCAGCAATTTTATTCTTCAAGTCTGAGCGGACAGCGTACTGCTTACCAAATACTGTTTGACCAATTGCTAGCAGGACCGACTTTAAACCAAAGTGTTGGTGGCAGCGAAGGCGAAAGTGCAAGATCTGCCTATCTCGGAAGGTTAAACTATACTTATAAGTCAAAATATTCAGCTGAATTGTCTGTACGCAGAGATGGAAGTGATTTGTTTGTGCCTGGAAAACAGTGGGGTACATTCTATGCTGTTTCAGCAGGTTATTCTATCTCCGAAGAAAATTTCATGAAAGGGCTTAAAGACAAACACATCTTTGATTACCTTAAGTTTCGGGGTTCTTATGGGGTTACCGGAAATTCAGATGGAGTTGGACGATTTTTATATATACCCGGATATGGTATTTCTTCTGTTGGTTGGGTTATCGATGGTAAAGCTGTACAGGGTACATCAGAACCGGGTTCATTACCTAGTGTGAATTATTCCTGGCAGACTATCAAATCACGAAATTTCGGATTCGACTTTGCTTCCCTAGATAATCATTTAAATGGTAGTGCTGAGTATTATTACACGCGTACTACGGGATTTGTGGTAGGCGATCCAAAGTTCTCGCAAACTCTAGGTATCGGATTGCCTCCTATAAATTTTGCTGAGGGTGCGAATCGTAAAGAAGGATATGAGTTTAACCTTAGTTGGAATAACAGCGTAGGAAAATTAAATTATAAAGTGGGCTTGAACTTTACCAGGTTTAATACTTTAACGGAGCGTAATACTGAAGACCAGGCTACTTTACAAAATCCATTTACCCGTGGCTCGGGAGTTGCAAATGATTTTCTTAGAACAGGTTATTATAATGCAGGATTCTATACCGATTATAGCCAGTTGCTTTCAGGTGCGAGAATTATAAATGCCAATAATGTTACTGCCGGTGACTTACGCTATCAAGATACTAATGGGGACGGACAAATTAATGGAAGTGATAACAGAAGAATTGGAACCAATACAATGCCTAGATCAAATTATGGCATCACCGTGGATTTGGATTATAAAGGATTTTTCTTTACCACAGTAATTCAGGGAGCAGGAAACAGGGATCGTTATATTGGTGATGTGGTTCAAGGTGCAAGCGGACAAACTTTGTTAACTTATGATTTTCAAACGGACTACTGGAGGCCTGACAACACAGATGCATTATTTCCAAGACAAGTATCTACCCCTAGTGTCAACGGCAGTCAAAATTATCAGATCAGCGACTTTTGGTTAATCCAGTCAAAATACCTGAGATTAAAATACTTGCAATTGGGCTACGATTTCAAGCATAGCTTGTTGAAGAAATCCGCTTTTCAGCAGTTAAGGGTCTTTGCATCAGGTACCAATTTGCTGACATCAGCAAAAAGCCAGAAGTATTTTATAGATCCTGAGTCTGAGACTAATAACTATGGGTATCCTGTACAAAGAACGATCTCTTTTGGCATAAGCGCAGGATTTTAATCATCAAATAACACTAAGATAATGAAAAGATATACTATACTAACCTCGGGGATTTTGGCAGCAGTATTTGCGCTGAGTTCCTGTAAAAAAGTGTTAGAAACAGAACCATTTGATAGAATAAGCGAAGATGTAGTTTGGAGTACAAAAGCTAATGCTGAAACCTTCATATACAGTACTTACAGTATCATGAACTCATATGCCGGGGGTGAGGGGACCGATCCAAGAACCACTAATATCCTGGGATTTGATGGTACGTACAACAATTCTTCCGCAATCTTCACTGAAGCAGTAACCCGTTCAAGTGATTATGGGTTTAACAATTGGGCCGCTATACGAAGATGCAACCAAATTATCGAAAAAGTGGGTGCTTCTGCCGGCATATCGGATGCGGATAAAAAAGCATTGATTGCAGAGGGTAAATTTTTAAGAGCAATGTCTTACTATAACATCGCAAGAAGTACTGGCAGGATTGTTTGGATAGATCGGGTGCTGACTCCGGAGGATGAGTTAAAATTAGCTTCCACCGCAAACCCTACAGAATCTTATGCTTATATCATTAAGGATCTCGAGGATGCTGTTGTGGATTTGCCAACTATCAAAATTTCAGGTAGAACTAATAAATATGTAGCAGCTGCATTTTTAACTGAAGTTTGCCTGCAGGCACTTGCTTATAAAAATTATCCTAATGCAGCGGCTATAAGTCAGACCGACCCTCTTCTGGATAAAGTCATCAGCAATGCACAGAAGGTAATTACTGAGGGTGGTTATAGCATGGAGGCCGATTACGGAGGCATGTTTAACGAAACGAAGAAAACCTCTCCAGAGATTATCTTTGGAATCTATCGACTGGCTATCAACACAACCGTTGACGGTACTCCAATGCAGACAATCGTTCCGAACTTAAACAATACACGTGTTGTTCAAAATTTAGGAAGTCCGCTTTTAAATAACCAGAATGTATTTGAGGCATGGTGCTCTAACTTTCCATCGCAGAATTTTGTGGATGACTACCTTACAAAAGACAAAGCCAACCCTTTGATTGCCCTGCCATGGAACAAGACCTCTCAATATCTAGCTGCTGTAGATGAGGGTGTAACTATTCCTTCCACAGGAACCAATCACGATGTGATTCCTAGAGCGAACGGAGAAGCCTTGATGAAAACAGGGAAAATAAAATCAGGAAGTACTGAAACTATCTGGAATTTAGCCAATGAAAACAGGGATGCCCGATGGAGAGCATCGGTTTGGAGTGATTCTACAGATAGAATATATGGGGAGCTCCTGACCATGACCATCCGGGGAAATGCAAATCGCTGGATGAAAACAAACGGATATGCGTATTATGCGAGTTTAAGTAATATGTACTGGAGAAAGGGACTTTATACCAATGTAAATCCAAGACCTTATGTTGGTGTTGCTACCGATTACCATTATGTTCCTATGCGTTTGGGCCGGGTTTATCTTAATATGGCTGAAGCATACTTGTTGAAGGGTGATCTAGCGAATGCATTGATTAATTTGAACAAAACGCGTGTAGTCCATGGAAATTTACCTGCTGCTATATCGCCGACGATCGCTGAAGCCTGGAAAGACTATAAACGTGAACGCCGCGTAGACCTGGTTATGGAAAATGACTATTACTTTAGCCTTCTACGCTGGGGTAGGTATGGCGGTGATGCCAATTCTGGCCTAGCTTCAGGAAAAACTATCCCTGAACTAACTGAATCGATACGTGTGATGGATGTGAGCAAGGATAGAAAATCTTTTGTCCTGGTAACAGGGGGATTTGGAGGTGTAAATAACGCTAGGGTATTTGATGAAAGCAGACGTTATTTATTCCCGATTGCACAAAGTTATCTGGATAATAATCCAGCTTTTGGACCTCAAAACCCAGGATGGTAAAACGTAAATTTTAGAATATGAAAAAGACTTTAATAAATAAAATTGCCTTGTTAGGCCTAATGATTTCGGTTTTATGTTCATCCTGTTTAAAAAAGGATTTACCTGAATATCCGGCCTTTGATGCGAATGAAATTACGCTGGTAAACGTTGAACATAGATTTGCAGGGACTTCGACAAATGGGCAGCCTGTTGTTATTTATCAAAAATTAACGTTGGCACAGCAGGTAGATAAAACAACCTCGACGATTAATGTTCAGATTACTGTTCCAGCTGCTACTGGCCAGTTCACAACTGCAGAGAGAGCTAAAGTGGCACAAAACAAGTTGTGGTTTTATATGAACCTATCTACTGCGGCTGTCATAGCGCCGACAGATGGAACGCCAAAATTGGGTGACCCTACTGACGGCACTAAGCCGTTGAAATATATTGTAACCGCAGCAAATGGGGCAACCCGGACCTGGACAATAAATGTCACTGCGTTTAATCCATAACCTGGATATAGAAGGTTATGAAAAATACTGAACTTAGGTTAGTTAGTTAAATTGGTGAGGGTGCACGTAGTTACTGCACCCTCTTTTTTGCTTGACAATTCCCGTTCTCAAATTACACACATACACAAATGAAATTTATATCAACCGTTGCTTTATATATTCTCTTTGGCATTTCTGCGTATGCCCAGGAAATGAGCTATACGATTTCAAAACAACTCTGGCCGGATGTATTAGGTAACCATCGGGCTGTAATTTCAGTCGGCAAAAATACTGATGCTGCTGAGGTAAAAATAGAATGGCGAAGAAGGGATTGGGATGCCGATCAAAAGGCCATTATCATCACAGACGAAAAAGGAAATAAAATAGACAATATATACCGGATCCACATAAACTCTGAAGAAGGACATTTTGTTTTTCAACCCACAGGTGGTGCAGGAAAATATTTTGTTTACTACTATGCCTGGAGCGGGCGCAAAGGCAATGGTGGATTTTCTGGTAATTACTTGAAAAAAGAAAAGGAACCAAATGAAGATTGGGTTGAAAAAAATAATTTAACCACCAGCAAATTAAAGCTTGAGCAGGCCAAAGTGATTGAGATTCAATCCCGGACTGCTTTTGATAGCTTTTTTCCAATGGAAATCGTGGCAAAGAAATCGGAAGTAGAAAACCTGGTGAAAAAATCTGCTTCACCATACCTCGTGTTTCCCGAAGACCGGAAATTTCCGATCAAAATGTTTGATGATATTCCCTATAAATGGGTCACTAAAGGCTCTTCAGCATTGTTCACGGGCACTGCCCAACGGAATGAGTATTATGTCTTCCAATTGGGGGTGTTTGCCTTAGTACAGGATCTTGAAAATATTAAAATAGAATACATTAAGTCGCCCTTTTCCGCTACCTGTTTCAATACAGAAGGTTACGATAGCAAAGGAGACTTCTTTACAAAGATCGTAAATGTAAAGAAGGGTAAAGTGCAGCCTTTATGGATTGGGCTAGATATTCCAAAGGATGCCAAGCCAGGCTTAAAAGAATTCCAGGTCAAAGTAAAACCAGAAAATGCACCTGCTAAAATCATCAATGTAAAGATAAATGTGACGAATGAGGTGCTGGCAAACCGTGGGGATGATGAATCCTGGAGACATTCCAGATTGAGGTGGTTAAATTCTAAACTGGGAATTAATGATGATGTGGTTAAGCCCTATCGTAGCCTTGAGGTCACAGGTCAAAAAATTTCTACTTCAAGCGGACAAGTTACTTTAAAACAAGATGGACTTCCATCAGAAATTATGGCGAACGGAAATTCATTGCTCGCCGGACCATTGACATTTAATATTTTAATGGACAATCAGGCGGTTACTTTTAGCCGCCATGATTTCCGGTTCTTAAAGAAGGAACCAGGGAAAGTCACCTGGGAAAGTACGATGCTCAGCGACAAGCTAAAACTCACATGTAGGGCGAGTATGGAAGCCGACGGCTATCTGCGCTATAAAATTAGTGTGGCTCCTTTGCATGACACGAAACTGGATGACATACGGCTTCAAGTTCCTGTCAAAAAAGAATTGGCCAGGTACTTCATGGGAATGGGATTGCCTGGATCTAAGTGTCCTGATAATTACGACTGGAAGTGGAAAGGACCTCAGGATTCCTACTGGATAGGTGATGTGGATGCTGGTCTGTTTTGCGAAATGCGTGGAGCATCCTATAGCGGACCATTATTAAATCTGTACCATCCGGCCGCACCTCCAGCTTGGTATAACAATAACCTTGGCGGATTTAATGTTTCAGAGAAAGATAATGTGGTGAATACACAGACTTATAGCGGCACCAGAACAATGAAGGCGGGAGAGACTTTGGATTTTGAATTTGCTATGCTCATTACGCCGGTAAAACCATTGGATACAAAAAGTCAGTTTGTAAACAGGTATTATCATAATGGAAATCAGCCCGAACCGCCCCTGAGCATTTTAGAGTCAGGCGTTAAAATTATCAATGTACATCATGCCAATCTAATCAATCCATATATTAATTATCCTTTTGGTAGTGTAGATAGTATAAAACGGTTTGTATCAGATTGGCATAAAAGAGGTGTGAAAACTAAGATCTATTATACCATCCGCGAGTTGAGCAATCAAGCGACAGAACTCTGGGCTTTACGCAGTTTAGGTACGGAAGTGCTGGCTGATGGAAATGGTGGTGGATATACCTGGCTGAGGGAACATTTGGGTTCCAATTATAATGCGCAATGGTTCACCCCAATTAATGGAATGGAGGCTTGTGATGCAGCTGTCTTAACGAGTGGGGAGTCCAGGTGGTACAATTACTATGTGGAGGGGTTGCGATGGATGATCAGGAATACTGATCTGGATGGTTTATACCTGGATGATGTTTCGTTTGACCGTGATCTATTGAAAAGGGTGAGGAAGGTGATGGATATGGTGAAGCCGGGTTGTATCCTGGATCTTCACTCTAATACCGGTTTTTCCAGAGGCCCGGCCACCCAGTATATGGAGTTCTTTCCTTACATAAATAAGTTATGGTTTGGGGAGAGTTTTCAATATGACAAAATGCCTCCAGAAAACTGGCTTGTTGAAGTATCCGGAATTCCCTATGGCTTGATGGGCGATATGCTGCATGCAGGTGGAAATCCCTGGAGAGGAATGGTTTATGGAATGACGGTTCGTTATCCCTGGTTTACCGAAGGTGTGAACTGTGATCCGCGTGAAATATGGAAAGTATGGGATTCATTTGGAATTGCTGATGCTAAAATGGTTGGGTATTGGGAAGAGCAAACACCGGTTCGAACCAGTGATCCGGGTGTTTTGGCGACTGCCTATATTAAAGACGACAAATTGCTGATTGCTGTGGCCAGTTGGAATAAAAATGCTACTGCAGTAAAGTTAAACATCGATTGGAAGAAGATAGGATGGGAGCCGCAGGAGATAATGATTTGTCCGGCAATTGAGAACTTTCAATCTGCAAGAACTCTCGGCTTAAAGGATGCTATTGAAATAGATCCGACCAAAGGTTATCTGCTGATTATTAATAAAATTGTCCATTAGAACACGGATTTTGTTCATTGTCCTGAATTTGGAAAGGGCTTATATTTAATTTTTTGTAAAGTATTGATGCCTTTTTTGGTAGGCCAAAAACGTTAAGTAAAGAAATAAAAATACACAAATATGTTTAAACTAAAATTCAAATTAGCAATGCTTTGCATGTGTTTTGCATACCTGGTAAATGCTCAGGTGTATGAAATAGATGCCGGAGCAAAGACAGCTCAGGAAAAAAGTGCATTGCCCTTTAGCGGTAAAAACCCGGCAGGAGTTATCTACTCGGCAAATAACAAATACTTTGAAAAAAATGGCAAGCCATGGCTGCCGGTGATGGGAGAAAACATGCCTGACAAGAATGTAAGCGTAAAAGTGAAGCTTGATCAGGAAACCATAACTTTCTCCTCAATGCTGTTAAAGGGACAAACAACAGCCACTTTGCCTTTCAATTTGAAAGCGGGTGGTGCATTGATTAAATATGTGACCGCACAGCCATTGGCGAGACTAATGAACGGTAAGCACACAACGATATTCTTTCAGGAATTGCCGGGTGTGAGTCCACAACTGGCCTTTGATGCTGGGAGCATAGCGACCACAAGTTTTGAAGGATGGGCGACCGAAAAATCAGTTGGTATGGTGCAGCTGAAAGCTGTAGATAATAAAACACTCATCGTAAAAGATAAAACAGGAAATACGATAACACTGGTATTCCTTAGCCGTAAACAGGCAGAAAATGCATGGCGCTTAAAATTGAAAGGCCAGGAAGCACTGATCATTTCAGATGCCGATTTGATGATAGAAGACAGTAAAATTACTCTTCAGCAAATATATAGTGAAAACTTTAATGTTCAGATTTACCCAAGGTCTCTGAATGCTTTTGCCGGCCTTAAACCTCAAGCTGGAAAGACTGCTATCTTCGACAGCTACACGGTGAAAACAGCGCCGTACACATCTAAACTAACTATTACCTATCCGGAAAAGCAAAAGGCCGTAGTCCAATTGCCAAAAACCTTGCCGTCTAATGTGGCCAACCTGATTTTAAATGTGGATTATCTGGGCGGAAGTGCTTTGTTGCTGCAGAGCGGAAAGCATATCACCGATAACCTTTACAATGGAACCACCTGGCAAATTGCGGTTCAAAGATTTATGAACGGAGGGGAGATCACACTAAACCTCCAGGATTGGAACAATAAAATTACAGGAGTGGCACCATCACTGGTAAAAGAAATAAGCGAAAAAGGCACTATGTTTAAGGGATTAGATGCTGTGCCTCAATACCAAACTATTCTAAATATAGCTAAATGAAAAGATTTTTAATGATCCTGCTTTTAGGCGGGAGCCTGAACTTAAATGCCCAGACCATTGATGTAACCAGATTTGGTGTAGTACCCAATAGTTTTGCTGATGCGACTGAAGGCGTTAAAAAGGCCCTTGAGATAGCAAAAGATCAGGAAAATACAGTAGTCAATTTTCCAAAAGGCAGGTATGACTTTTGGCCTGATCAGGCAACGGAAACGAACTATTATATATCAAACACATCATCCGAACAAGAGTTTCCTGTAAAGAAGCAAAAGGTAGGCTTGTTTTTGAAGGGCATGAAAAATGTAACTATTGAAGGTAATGGTTCGGTTTTTATATTTCATGGTAAGATGATCACCTGGGTGATGGATGGCAGTGACAACATTACCATTCGAAATCTCTCGGTCAGTTATGAGCGTCCGGGCATGTCGGAGATGACCATCAAGGAAATAAACGGAACATCTGTAATTGCCAGTGTGCACCCCGATTCTAAGTTTGCCATTGTCAATGGCCAGCTGGAATGGTATGGTGAGAAATGGATTACCAGGAATTATCATGCTATATTGGTGCGCCCTGATAAAGGGATGCTGTTCTATAGCTCATGGGATCCATTTATGAAAAGTAAAGCAGAAATACTGGGGCCGCTTCAAGTGAAATTCTCCGGCGATTTTTCAAAATTCCGGGCGCAGCCCGGAGATGTTTTAACCATCAGGGACCGCTACAGGGATTATGTTGGAGCATTCAACTACCGCTCTAAAAACGTCAGGCTGCAAAACGTTCATATGAATTCGATGCATGGCCTGGGAATTGTTTCTCAGTTTTCAGAAAACCTAAACTATGACAGTGTTTATGTAGAGCCCGAAAAAGGCAGCGGCAGGGTGATAGCTTCTTCGGCAGATGGCATGCACTTTTCAGGATGTAAAGGTCAGATTACCATCAATAACTGTAGGTTCAATGGAATGCATGACGATCCGGTAAATGTACACGGTACACATTTAAGGGTAACTGAGGTTGTGTCGGCAACTACCCTGAAGCTGCGGTTTATGCACCACCAGAGTTATGGTTTCGATGCTTTTATACCTGGAGATACTGTCGCATATCTGCATAGTAAATCTTTGCAGATTTTTGAACAAGGGGTGATCAAGTCGGCCAAACTAATTTCAGAAAGGGAAATGCTGGTTGAGCTGCAGAAGCCTTTTTCTGAACAGCTAAAAGCAGGTGACGCGCTGGAAAATGTGACCTGGACACCATCGGTAACAATAAGAAATTCAAGATTCGAGGGTACCATATCCCGTGGTACGCTGATCACAACACGACGTAAGGTATTAATTGAAAATAACGTATACTACCGTACCGGAATGCATGCGATTTTAATAGAAAATGATGCTGAAGGTTGGTATGAATCCGGACCGGTAAATGACCTCACTATCCGCAATAATCAATTTATAGAATGTGGCTTTAATTCTGCCCCTAATAACTATATAATCAGCATTAATCCTCAAAACCATGAAGCCGTGCCGAATTATTGGGTGCATAAAAACATCAGGATTGAGGGGAATACGTTCAAAGTTTACGATAGTCCGATATTGTCTGCGCAGAGTACAAGCGGCCTCTACTTTACGAACAATAAGATAGAGTTAACAAATTTTTTACCTGTCAGAAATACCAGGCCAGCCATCAATCTGATAGGTTGTACAAAGGTAAGAATCAACGGCAACTTGTTTGATAAAGTGGCAGTCTCTGGAATAGAGGCTAAAAAAATGGCTAAAACGGATATTAAATCCGATATTCCGTATCAAATTAAATAAAGGTTACAATTGTGAAAGCAAAAATATTATTCTTCTACCTGAGTTGTGTATTATTCCTGCCTGCGCTGGCGCAGGAAAACAAAGCTTTAAAACTGTGGTATACCAAGCCTGCCGGACAGTTTGAAGAGGCATTGCCATTGGGTAATGGCTGTTTGGGCGCTATGGTTTATGGTGGTATAACGCAAGAAAGAATTTCGCTGAACGAGGCTACGCTATGGTCCGGTAAACCTATAGACGCTGCAAACATAAACCCAAATGCACACAAATACCTGCAGCCGATAAGAGATGCACTTTTTGCTGAAGACTATAAGAAGGCAGATAGTTTACAGCATTTTATGCAGGGGCCATATTCTGAAGCATACATGCCTTTAGGATATCTGTTTTTCAATTTTGATCATAAGGGAGAAGCGAGCAATTATAAACGGGAACTCGACATACAGAATGCCATCTCAAAGGTTACTTATCAAATAGATGGAACGACTTACATGCGGGAGACTTTTGTATCAAACCCGGATCAGGTGGTGATCTTCAGGTTGACAGCAACGGGTAAGAATAAGCTTAATTTTACAACGCATTTCAACAGCAAGCTGATCGCAAAAAGCCAGGGCAAAAATAAATTGCTGACCATGAAGGGATGGGCACCGGTTCATACTGAGCCCAACTACCGTGGTAATATACCAAATGCAGTGGTTAATGATACGCTAAATGCGATGCGATTTACTTCCGCATTAAGGGTGCTGAAAACAGATGGACAGCAATCTGCATCAGATACTACACTTCGAATCAGCAATGCTACAGAAGCCATACTGGTACTTTCCATGGCCACTAGTTTTAATGGTTTTGATAAGCATCCCGCAAGGGAAGGTAAAGATGAAACTGCATTGGCAAATCGCTATTCTAAACGTGCATCCAGAAAGAGTTATCAGAAGCTCAAAGATGCGCATATAAAGGACTTTAGGGAATATTTTGACAGAGTTTCTATTCAACTTGGAGATACTCAGAATGAAGAATTGGAAACCGTAGACCGGTTGAACCGTTATGCTACGGGAAAAACGGACAACAGTCTGATTGCCTTGTTTTATCAATATAGCCGGTATTTATTGATCAGCTCGTCCAGTCCGGACGGAATTCCGGCCAATCTACAGGGTTTGTGGAACGAGTCTATAAGGCCGCCATGGAGTAGTAATTATACTACGAACATCAATGCAGAGATGAACTACTGGGGTGCTGAAACCGGAAATCTCAGCGAAATGCACAAGCCCTTGTTTAGTTTCATTGAACGCCTGTCTAAGACCGGGGCAATCACTGCAAAAAACTATTTTAATGCAGGCGGATGGGTGTGCAATCACAATAGCGACATCTGGGCGATGACAAATCCTGTAGGTGATTCGGGTGAGGGTGATCCCAGTTGGGCCAACTGGCCGATGGGCGGTGTATGGTTGTCGACCCACCTGTGGGAACATTATGCATTCAACCTGGATAAGAAATATCTGAAAAAACAGGCCTATCCGCTAATGAAAGGTGCAGTTCAGTTCTGTCTGGATTTCCTCACAACTGATCAAAAAGGAAATCTAGTTACCGCGCCTTCTACCTCTCCGGAAAACGTATACATCACTGATAAGGGGTACAGAGGCCAAACGCTTTATGGAAGTACTGCTGATCTGGGAATGATTAGAGAGTTGTTTGTTGATTACCTGAAATCTGCAGCTGTACTCGGGTTGGATCTGGATTTTCAGAAAAAAGTAAAAGAGGCACTGGAGAAAATATATCCTTATCAGGTGGGTAAGGATGGGAATCTGCAGGAATGGTACCACGACTGGAAAGATCAGGATCCCAGGCACAGACATTTATCTCATTTATTTGCTGCATATCCGGGAGCCAGTATCACCAGCTCAGCAACCCCTGCGCTTGCAGATGCAGTAAGGAGGTCATTACAGATCAGAACGAACGATGGAACAGGGTGGGCCATTGCTTGGCGGATTAACCTGTGGGCAAGAATGCAGAATGGCGAACGAGCCTATGATGCGGTTAAAAAGCTCATGCGTTTTGTAGGTAAAGATGCCGCCATTAAAATGGGTGGAGGTGGAGTATACACCAACTTATTTGGCGCACACCCGCCTTTTCAGATCGATGGAAACTTTGGCGGTGGAGCAGGTATTGCCGAGATGCTCTTGCAAAGCCATCAGGGCTATGTTGAACTATTGCCAGCACTTCCTGTAGAATGGCAATCAGGATCAATTAAAGGTTTTGTTACCAGAGGTGGTTTTGTAGTGGATATGGACTGGAAAGCTGGAAAGCTGATTAGCGCAAAAGTATACTCACGTAATGGCGGGACATGCGAGGTGAAATACGCAGGACAGTTGAAAAAGTTAGATACCAAGGCGAAACGGAGTTATGATATTAACTTCTAAAATAGTGCTGAGTAATAAATCTATTATACTGCGATAAGTTATGGTGTAATTCTGTACTTTGCATTTCAAATCAAACCCAAATACTGAAAAATGAAAAATGCCATTTACGCTGCCCTGCTAACCTGCCTTATTTTTGTTGGTTGTGGCGGATTGAAACAAACCAATACTGCACAAAATGATACCAAAGGATGGAAGCCATTGTTTAATGGTAAAGACATCAACGATTGGTTTGTGAAAATCCATCATCATGAAGTAGGTGTGAATTTTGGAAATACTTTCAGGGTAGAGGATAGCATCATTAAGATCAGGTATGATCATTATGGTGATTTCAATGACCAGTTTGGCCATTTATATTACAAAACACCATTTTCTTATTATCACCTTAAATTCGAATATCGCTTTGTAGGAAAGCTGCAAAAAGGAGCGCCGAGCTATACTTTACTAAATAGTGGAGTAATGTTCCATTCTCAGGACCCGAGAGGTATGCTTAAGGAACAGGATTGGCCTATCTCAGTGGAAATGCAGCTCTTAGCAGGACTGGGAGATGGCAAGCCAAGGCCTACAGGTAATATGTGCTCGCCAGGAACCAACGTGGTTTATCAGGGTAAAATCGCTGCATCGCACTGTTTGAATTCAACATCAAAAACATATGATGGCGAACAATGGGTACGCGGGGAACTGATTGTATTGGGAGATTCCCTGATTAAACACATCATCAATGGAGATACTGTTTTGGAGTATTCAAAACCACAGATCGGGGGAGGTACTGCAAACGGATATGATCCGAAGATTAAGATCGACGGCAAATTGCTAAGCAGTGGTTTTATCGCGCTACAAAGTGAAGGTCAGCCAGTAGATTTCAAAAATATCTACATCAAAGATTTGTCTAAAGGGAAGTAAAAGGCGTACTGTACTGAATTACTGAGTAGCTGTTGGTGATTGCCTAGTTGATCATGTGACTCAAAACGTCCTGTTCCCTCAGTAATTTGGATTCTAATTAGCGCCAAAGGTAATTTGCAAATCTGCAGGAAGGATAGCAGATTTTTAAGCCTTAGCGAAATTGGCCCCCTTCCTAGTCTTGATCTATTACTGTTTCCAGGTACTTTTGACCCGCCCTCCTAAAAACTGGATATTGAAAGTAGAAATTGCGTCAATCGTTTGTTTAAAACAACCGAATTTAAGAGAGATTTTCTCACACAGTTAAATTCACTTATTTGTTCAAGACATCTTGAATTGTAGACAAATATACATCTAAATCATTACCTAACTCTTTCATTGGAAAGTAGAAGCGGGTCGCCACACCTTCAGGGTTCAGAGTAAATAATATTGGTTGATTTTTATTCTCATTTAAAAAACCCAGAGGTTCACTGCCGATGTTAAATATTTTAACAGGGCTTTTAGTATGCTTAATTTTTATAGCAAAATCCCTTTTTGAAAATGAGTCATTTAAAATGAGTGTATTTTCACGTAAACCTTTGAACTCTGCTTTTCCTAAATGAGTCATTAACGTATCTATGCACATTTCACAGTCTGCAAATGAATATCTTAGGATCAATTTCGGTTTTGGAACTAATTGTCTCAATCTGTAAGAATTATCTTGGTCATCGTAAATAATCCTGCCCATATTAATTTTTTTACCATCATCGCTCCAAGCGTCTTTTACATAAGTTTTGTAGTTGTCAAGCCTTATTGCGTCTAATCGATTGAATTGTTGATGCTTAGCTGGGTTCGCAACCGGTGTTCTGAGAAAAAGTGCCCATAAGGCAGTAATAACTGCAAAAACTGAAATCACCCTTGAAATATTTAAGTTGGCCATTTATATATTGTATTGTGCGTATTGAAAAACTAAAGAACTGGAACTGTAAAGTAAGTAACCCCCATATATTAGCAGGAGAACAATTGTGTAATATGGAGTTGATTTATGTTTTATGGAATCAAGGCCGTAAAACACTAGATAGATAATAATTAATAAAATTCCTATCAGAGGGATATAAGCATATCTGTTCGCCAACATAGACTGTCTATGTAAAGGCATGAGATGTACACTAAGCAATAAATTTATGCCAAATGTTAATGATCCGACTAAGATTATCTTCCAATTAATCTGCTTTTTGATACTGAGCATCAAAAAGACGAGAGAAAATAAGATTATAGGAAAAACATAAAGTTGAACTGATGGATTACTGCTGCTGCTGAATTCAAACGGGTAATAGTAAGATAACTTTAAAGGTAATATTGAGTTGAAAATATAAAAACAAATACTATAAATAGATAATAATATTCGATGGCTTAATGATAAGTGATCGTAAACCAAAGATAATTGACCGTCATCTTGACTGGTCAAAAATCCAATTACTGTAAAAATCAGCATGATGGTAACAAAGGGTAGCACAAAATACCATTTGGTATCTTTTGCGAATAAATAGTGTAAAAGCACCACCATCATACATAGCAGAACTGCTTGTTCTTTACATAAGCAAGAAATTAAAAATGCTACAACGCTAAACAAAAATATTAATTTCGATTTGCTAACAAGGAATTTGAGATATCTTATTAAAGATAAAAGACCAAAAAAAGAATATAACGGAATTTTAGATGCTGAAATCCATACGACACTTTCAACATTCAATGGATGGATACACCATAAAATAGCAACTAACGGAGCAATAAGCAGATTTTTATGTTGTATAAAAATCAGAATCTGATTTATGAATATATATATTAGATAGGTGTTTATTGTATGCAACAATAAAGATCCTAAATGGAAATATAGTGGGTTTGGACCAAAAATTTTATAGAGAACCACATAATATAAAGTATTAACAGGAGAATACTGGCCACCGTAAAATTCGCTAAAAATACTTATAAAATATTTCGCTGAAAATTTAGCATTTATTACAAATGGATTCTCTAACAACATCCAACTATCATCATTTTTTGAAAATCCAAGCAATCTTAAATTGCCGTAAATAATAAGCGATAATACAATCGTTAAAATGATAAAGTCAAAACTGGTTATTTTACTATCTGTAAATCTCTTTAAAGTGTTAGATTTCATTTTATATGTGCAGTGATTACAACCAGTTTTTTTTAGGATATGCTTTGATAAGTACAGGATTGCTATGGACAGTAACTTTATTCAGTTCAGACCAATACTGAGTAGCGAAAGGCGCTATGGATTCCTTGAATGCTGATTTACGCAACATCTTTACGAAAAAGGAAGCAGGCATTGAACTTATAAATGAACCATTGTCTACGCCTAAAGTAGCAATGCCAATAGGGTTCTCCTGTTTAAATACAGAATATTTAAATATCTCATTTGTTTTCAAAAGCTTTTGTTGATTAATATTATATATAAAGTTGAAAAATCCGAAAGTGGATACCACCTGAAAGCTAACAACCCCATTAGCTTCGAAACAATTGTTCAGGCCAACAATATATTTGCCGTGTTTAATATTATACTTTAGATCCTTTAAAAAATTCGCGTCTGACAATGGAATAGATGCCTCCTTATCAATTTTAATGGTAATCTTCTTAGTACAACTTGTCGGAGTAATCGAAAATATTTCCGTAGAGTATTCTGGTGTAAACAGTGTTATAGAATCTGATCTGAAAAAACATCTACCGGTAGAAATAACGTTTTCTTTAGAAAGTAAGATGTTTTCGTTGTTAAGGAAGAACTTATATTCCTTCCCTTTAAATATTCCGAGATTATGCGAATTGTAAGGAGCGTAATTAGACCGGTCGTAACCATAGTATTCAGCGTGACTAATACTGTCTAATTCTATAATGTTTTTGAAGTAATGATTTGATTTTGATTTGCTTACTTCTTCGCCGTCTAAATTATACGCAAGAATTTCATTTGCTTTTTTCGAATTGAAAAATTTGATTAAATGATTGTCGATCCAAAAATTCCACGTATTGACGTTTTCTATCAGATTAATAAATTTCCCGGTTTTAGTGTAAATACTAATTGTTTTAGAATCTTTGTCTAAGACAATATATCTTTCCGATTCGATCTCCAATTGATCAATTTTAGCAATTAAATTTCTACTATTTGTTTCCAGTGGAATATAGACTACAGAATCATAAATTTTGCTGCTTCGAAGTAAGTTTGTATCTGTTCGATAACTGGTGATATCAATATTCAAAGATTTGTTCTCAACGTTTTCAGAACATCCGGCATAAAAAAAAGTGATTATTAGAATGATGGATAAGTGGTAAAAATATTTTTTTTGCATTTAAAAAAAAATTATCAGGCGTTTAAGATTATTTATTTTTTACATAGTAGAGCAAGGCCAAGTCCCATCATATTGATCTGAGCAACTACCGGGCTCTCTTTGCCCCATTACAAATACTTTGGCGCAATATTTAGTAGAATCAGAAGACGGTTTGCACCATACTTCGTAAGAAGCTTGCCAAGTTTGAGTTGCTTTAAAAGTAATATCCTCGAACCCATATCCATTGTTAAGTATATTATCTCGTGAATCATCACATCCAGTGGATTCTACCGTATATTCACAAGAATAGCAGTCAACCATGAGGTCGTGGTCCCATTCAGAATACTGCTCTTCAGGCTCAGTATGGAGGCCACAAGTATTGGCTGTGGGAATGGTGTATAGTGGTGGTAAACTAGTGCCGCCACTAAAATTTTGATTTGCGAAAGTACCATTAGCAGCATTACTTGGCGTTCCTACAAAGTAGAACGAAGTAGCTAGCAAAACTGCCAACGTAATTTTAAGTGTATTTTTTTTCATAATTTTTTATATTAATGCCTGATAATTTTTTTGTTTTAGATATTGAATAATAAAGGTAATAGTGGAAACTATTCTTATAGTAGGAGAAATTAATGCTACGTAAGCCATAAATTTAAGAGCGTCTAGGAATGAGTACTATTTCATTTGCGTTAAATGAATCACTTGCGGTGTGATCTTATACAATAATAATAATTTTTTAATGTATTTACATAAATTGAATAATTATTTTCATTATAATCCCGACATGGTATAGCTATTAGATCTTTTTTTGAAAAGCAATACCTTCTTAATTTGATTCATGAAATTTTGATAACAATTAAAATATTGTTATCATTATAAAAATCTACTTCTATGAAAATAACATGCCTACTTCTTTTATTTTTGGCCCTAAACCTAACAGCCTTTTCACAAGCCATAAAGGGTAAGATTGTTTCGGTCAATGATAAAGAGCCAATCCCCTATGCGACAGTTAGGCTGAATGAGAAAGTTACGCAGACGAATTTGCGGGGTGAATTTGAAATTGTAGTCGGTGAAAATGCGACGGATGGAATCCTGACTATAACTGCCATTGGTTACGTTACTGCGAATATCCCGTTAAGCAAGTTGCCAAAAGACAAAATTATTAGTTTAAAAGAAGATGAGCAAACCCTGAAAGAAGTGCAGATTGACGGAGGAAAAAAGAGATTTAAAATGCTCAATGAATTCGATTACTCAGAAGTGGCTTACACTATAGAAAGGGATAGAGACCGCCGTTTCATTAGCTCAAAATTCCCAATAGCCAAATTATTTACCGCCAACGTAGATAGCTTTAAACTGGAATCGGTCAATGTATGGAGATTTTTAGAAACTCCTGTAATGGTAGTTCCAACAACTGTTGGAACCGCATCCAGATCCAGATCCCCATGGGAAAAACGAGCTATATTTTACGATTTCAAAAAACATGCGTACAATAAAAATGGCCGTAGGGCTATATTTAATCTATATTTAATCTATCCAGATTCAGTTGGCACACCAATGGCATTATCAGATGCAATAAAAATTCCTCTTGACATCAATAACTTAGATCCGGATATAGAAGTCGATTTAAGAAGCTATAACATTAGACCCAGGCAGCGTCAGTTTTTTATAGCCATTGAATGGTTAGATATTCTCCCAAACAAAAATTACAGTTTAGGGCTTGGTGGCAAAGCGACGTTATCCCGTCAAGTCGCTTGGCCAATGCCAGATGACGAAAAAAATAACAGTTTTCCTATCGCGTTAATCTATCAATTAGGATACGAACCATTGATCGCCATATATAAAACAGAAAAAGAAAATGCTACAATAAAATATGTGTGGCTGCAAGACAGGTGGACGCCAGTTGATCGGCAACCAACCGATAGATTCGATGACGAATTGGCGCTTTCCGCAAAGATATCTTACTATCAAAGATGAAAAAAATAATCCTATGGTATTGCTCACTTTGTCTGGGCATGACAGTACAGGCACAACAAAATAGGTTGCATAGCAAACTGGAAGTTCAGGATGCACAGTCTGGTAAAAATATTGCTTATGGCATGCTGTGTTCCCTCAATTCTGGAAAATGCTTTGAAATCGAAAATGGCAAAGTTGAGATTAATTATACCCAGGAAAACTTGGCAGATACGCTCTTCATAGATGCGCAAGGTTATATGAATCATAAAATGACGATTTCCGATCTGTTGAAAGAGGGTAAAATGAAATTAAATGCACGGCCTAAGCCAATTATATATGCCTCAACTAATGCTGGTAAAAAGGAACTGCTGAATGGCTATGATAAACAATCCATAGGACAATGGCTCGGTCTTCCCGATAAAGATCGACCCTTTCGCTACATACAAATGGGGCAGATTTTTGATAACTCATACCCTGGTGCTACGCTAAACAAAATTACTTTAAACCAACTCTTGTTTGACCTGCCAAAAGATATAGTTCGTGACAATGGGCGCATTCTTTTATTTCGTGGAAACACTGATCCGATCACGGGTACAGATAAAAGTAGTTATATGCGCAGCTACATCTTGAATCAAATACAATCTAGTGCGTTTAGACTACGTATTTATCAACTTGATAACGATAACATGCCCATTGCAGAGCTTTGCCAAAACCAAATAAAAATAACTCCAGGGTTTCCGGAGGAAAATATCCCTGTCAATTTAGCTAAACACAACATTGTTTTACCGAAAGGTAAGTTTATGGTGGCTGTAGAATGGATTCAAACACCAGGCAACTTCAGCTATATTGTTTGGGAGCAGGGCAAATATAATAATGGCCAAAGTCTTCGACCTTTTATTGGCGTAAATGATAAAAAAGGCAATAAATTAAATGTAATGGCATTGGATTTGGGCGGCAACTGGAAACCTTTCGATTATTTATCTCCATACTATACCGACTTGGCAATGGCCTGTGAAATTAGTTATTAGTGAGTTATGGTTTCTTACTTGATATTTGTTTCTAGTAGAGTATAGGCTACAGCATCATAAATTTTGCCACTTCGAAGTAAGTATGTATCTGTTTGATAATCGGTGATATTAATGTTCAAAGATTTGTTTTCAACGTTTTCTGAATATCCACTCTTAAAAAAGTGATTATTAGAATGATGGGTAAATGGTAGATATAGTTTTCTGCATTGAAAAAAATTATCAGGCGTTTAAAGTTGTTTATTTTTTACCAGTTTTTACAAGGCCAAGTCCCACTAAATATATTTAAGCAATTGTTAAATGACCTCTCTCCGAAAAACCACACTGCTGAAAAGTCGAAAAAATCCGGGCAATTACTTAACTTAAACATACAGTAATTGTTATGAAAAAAAGCAAATTTACAGAAGCGCAGATTGCATTTGCACTGCAACAGGCAGAAACGGGTTCCTCCGTTGAAGAGGTATGCCGGAAAATGGGAATTCACCAGGCAACTTTTTACAACTGGAAGAAGAAATTCGGCGGTCTGGGAGTTACTGAACTCAGGCGTCTGAGGCAGCTTGAGGATGAAAATACTAAACTGAAACAACTGGTAGCAGATTTAAGCCTGGACAAACATATGCTGCAGGATGTACTTAAAAAAAAGCTTTAAGGCCAGCCCAATTGAAGGGGCTGGCCGAAGCTTTAGTGGTCAACTACAAAGTTTCTGTGCACAGGGCTTGTGAGGTCACCAAGTTTTGCCGCTCGATGTGGTATTACAAAAAGATAGGTCGTGATGATCAGGTAATCAGAATGCGTATGAAGGAAATTGCAGAAACTAGGGTCAGATATTGCAGTGAACGAATCTTTACATTGCTTCGCCGAGAGGGTTTTAAAGATAGCTATAACAGAGTTTACAGGCTATATAAGCTGGAAGGATTGAACCTGCGCAGTAAAAGGCCGAGAAGAAATCGAGCCGGCGCACATCGTTTAGAGCGGATGCCACCCTCGCATTTACATGAATGCTGGAGCATGGATTTCGTGTCCGATCAACTCTTCGACGGACGGAAATTTAGATCCTTAACTATAGTGGATAATTATACAAGATTTTGCCTCGATATTTACCCAGAACAAGGTATCAAAGGGGAGCAGGTAGTGACAGTACTTGAAAGATTAAAGGAGGAATTTAAAGCTGTTCCAGAAAAAATTAGAGTTGATAATGGAAGTGAATTCATATCTAAGGCACTGGATAAATGGGCATATGAGAATCAAGTTATCCTAGATTTTTCCCGTCCCGGAAAACCCACAGATAATGCATATATTGAATCTTTTAATGGAAGCTTTCGAGATGAGTGCCTTAATACCAACTGGTTCTTGTCAATGGAAGATGCCATAGCAAAAATTGAAGCATGGAGAATAGAATATAATACCTTTAGACCACATAGTTCTTTGGTAGGATCAACGCCTCAGGAGATGCGGAAAAAAAGCCGATTAAAGCCCTGATTTTCGAGTTTAGCGTGTCTGAAAATTGGGGGGAGGTCATAAATTTGAATTCTCGTTAGCAAACCGGTTCGAAATCCGGGAGGGTTACAATTCTAATTGTAATCTCGATATCGTAAAGTAATTAGGCCCTTCAACTTCAAATTGACATTATAGATAGACTGTGTAATTATTTTTGGTCAAAACCGTAAGCACTGTTTGCAAACGCTGACAGCTGTACGCTAACTTTCAGGTTATCCATGCAAATCGTTTCAACAATAGTACAGCAGCTATAATTTCTTACTATTTGAGTTAACGGCACGTTCGATTGCAATATCTCTTATCAATTGGGCAAGCTTTTGTTCGAGTCGTCTATTTTTTTTGTAGAGAAAAATGATACAAAAGTATGCAAAGAGAAAGGCTAGATAAAAGATAAAATCTACTCCACGGTGAACCCCAAAATGATTTGCAATAATCGTTGTATATTGTGGAATGAATACTAAAACAACAAATAATAATGTGGTAGTAAAAATCAGACCTCTGACTAATAAAGTTTTTTGGAGTTTCATCCAACTATATATCCCTATGGATATAATGATAGAAGAAAGGAGATATTTAATCAGCATTTCTAAATAATTTAAATAAAAAGATGTCAAAAAAGAGGTTAATAGAAGAGATATTTCTTTGACCCTTCTTTAAAGAGTAATCTGTATATCTTGTATTTGTTGGACACTCTGCATATTTCATTGTATATTTTTTTGCGATAAATAGTAGTTCGGTGGCATGAGCCATACGATTCTCGGAAAAATTAAGAGACTGTAATTGTGTTCTTTTAAATGCTCTTAAACCATTATGCGCGTCTGATAATAAAATACCTGTAAATAAATAATTCACAATGATTCCAAATTTTAATACTAACTTTCTCATTTTTGGCATCTTGTGTGTACCGTTTAGGAATCTGGAACCAAAGACAATATCGTAGTCATTATTAGCGAGTGTATCTAAAAGATTGATAATGTCATTAGGGTTGTGTTGTCCGTCTGCATCAAAAGTCACAACATAGGGATGTGGAAGGGATTGTGCATACTGGAATCCTGTTGTTAACGCAGCACCCTGACCTAAGTTTATTGGATGTTTTATATAATGTATTGAAAAATATTTTAAAATTTCTGCACTATCATCATTAGAACAATCATCTACAACTACGATATCAAACCCTTTGGATATAAGTTCACAGATAACTTCTTTGAGGACGGTCGACTCATTAAAACAAGGAATTATCACCAAAGTGCTTTTAACCAAGTTTTCTCTTGAAGATAACATAGGATTCATTTTCATAAACTTGTTTAAAACGATGGGTAAATAATGCTGAATTTAAAAAAGGATCAGAATGTTGAATTTGGCAAATTACATTATTTTTATTTATCACAAGGTAATCTCCAATATCAAATACTCGATTTTTATCGTTACCAAAAATCATCACTGACTTTCTGTTAGTATATAAAGACATGGCTCTTGCTCTAAAAAATATTATAACACTTTTGGGATCTGTTTTTGCAGAAACAAAATTGAACATCTTTGCAGCATCTTTTTTGTAAGGACCTTCGATTTCATTTCGCGTAAAGTTTTTTTCCTCAATTATTTCTTCGCCATTTCTGATTAATGAAAACATGATTGCCAATATAGTTAGCGTAAAAAAAACAGTCTTGTATTTTTTTGCTAAGTAGAGCTTCAATATAGACTTAAGTCCATCCAATATAAAATATAGAGCAAATGGTAATATCAAAAAGGCATATCTAATTTCAAAAAATGGCCATATCATGTAAAGTATGATTAGAAAAGTGGTGTAAATAACTAATATTTTATTGTGAGGAAAATTCTTAAATAATCCATATAGCATAAAACCAAAGAGTGTAAACGAAAAAACATAACTATATTTCGGTATTAAAAATGACGAGACAATATTGATATAAGAGGCGCTGTTTCCAATAATAGAAGATATAGATACTTTTGAATAGAAATTAATGTGAGAGACAAATCCAGCAGGCAGGAAGAGACCAGTAATAAATGTCAATAAAACAAAGATAAAAGGTGGTGTTATCACCCATATTATCGCTCTTATTTTAAAAAAAGATCTGAAGTTTTTAATTATTTCAAATGATTGAAAAAACAATAAACTGCCTAGTAACAGAATGCCCTCAGTTCTAATTTGGCTACATATGAAAATAAGCACTCCAATTAGTACGGATTGAGAAAGCCTGTATTTATTTAATTTATATCCTGTCATAATTAACAACGTGACCATGGAGAAAAATAAATAGGGGAACTCTGTTTGAACAGCTGATGTGTGAGAAGCAAGAGCGGGAATAACTATAAGAAACAAGGTATAAATGAACGATATTGTTTTTGTATGAAATTTGTTGCAGAAACTATAAAACGAAAATATAAATAGTATGTAAAATAATGCAATTAATGTTTTGAAAACCTCTATGTTTAGACCGAAAAATTGATATAAAGGAGTAAGCAGACAAGGAAGGCCCCAAGGCGCTAGAGTTGGACTAAAATCGTGGAATGAAGAGTTGTTTATTGCAAACAGGTTAGTTTCAATCAATTCATTAATTCCGTTCAGCATCAATGCTTTTGCTTGGTGAATATATAAGGCAAAATCGTCGCCCCAATAATGGCCCTTTCTATGATACAATATACACGATAATATAGAAAGAGTTAATATTGCTAACTTGTATATATCAAAACGCTGATAAAAAGATATTTTCATGCCAGTATTGCCATATTTTTAGAACAAACTTATTTTATATAAAATGGTTTCAATCAATCAAAGCATGCTATTGAATCTTAATCATGGTAGTCTGCGCTAAGTTTCCGTTCTAGTAATATCCCAACAATTTCTTCACGCCTATTTAGTAAAAATTCAAGGCCTTTACGGCTAAATAACATACTAAATAAATGCTTAATACTTAGTTTATTGTCGATTAAAATTCCAAAGATGATCTGCCATTTCAAAGGAATTTTATTATTACTCGATATTTTAAAATGTGCGCCAACTACAAAACTATCTGTTCCATACACATCATTAAACCAGTTAGCTAAAGCTGTACTGTGTGCTTCAATGTGATGTTTTCCATGATTGATTTTACGCAACCCTTTTGATGCACTAAACTTCACGATTATATCAAGATCTGTAACTTTTATGAATAAGTCTGGAAGTGTATAAACAAACAGGCCGAAATTTTTTCGCAAATTGATTAAATACTTTTCAGCATAAGGTAAAAGTATGTCTAAATTAACAGAAGTCTTCCTCTTCAAAGAATCTATTTCATTCTTTTTAACGTATCCAGTCTCTGAGATAATTTCTACGGCACTTTTTGAATATTTTACAGTGTCCCCAACTTTAACATTTAAGATGTTTGATTGTAAAGGAATCAAATCAGTTACATCAAGCATCGATTCATTCTGGTCGAGACTTTCCATCGCTCTATAATAATGGTATGAAGCAAACGGAAAGACGTAATGTGGGTTGAAATTTTTAAAGTTATCGACAAAGTTCTTTTTAAGCTTATTTTTGATATCAAGATGGTTTATTGGAGGTGAAACTAAAAGTTTACCAGCATGATTAAAGTTTGACATGAAAATATCTACGGGGCCTATTTTCTTTGCCAACTGTTTTTGCGCCCATCCAGAAAGATTGCAGTCATTGTAGTTCAAAATGTTGCCATAATCTGATTCGATTAATAGCATATTATCAATTCCTGTAGTCGGATACCTGACCAAGGATATGTGGTCTGTTATTTTCATTTTTTTTCTTTCATGAAAACAGATGATATTCTTAAATCCAATTTTGCGGCCCACTTGATCAAAACTAAAATTGAATGATTGATTTGCGATTAAAATAATTTCCGGATTGGCGTTCAAGATTCGCTTTAACGTACGTAAATGATAATGATCGGAATGAAAATGAGAAATCCACAAATGGGTAGCCATGGTAGCTAATTCTATATCAAGAGTATTGTGATATCTTAGTCCCCAACCCTCATCGAAACAAAATCCAGTAAACCACGGATCTACTAATAATTTTATATTATCAATACTAATTAGGACACTTGCATGGTTGATGTAGGAAATTTCTATCATATGCTATTGATTTGAATATCAGATTATCACAAAGATCTGAAACTACCTAAAAGAAATTAATTTTTGGAAATAAAATAAGAAAATTTGGGTAACAAAAATACTAACCAGAAATGATACTGTTACATTAAGGCATAGATTGATTATAAATATGTCAAGTATATTCTTTGAGAGGAATAATGAAAGCAAAATCGAAACGGAATAACGAAATAATTGCGTATTTTCCTTTAATTTACTGCTAAAAACAAAGTTCTTTGTCAGATAAAATCCGATCGGCACGGTAATAACCATTGAAGTTAGGAGAGACATCAGATTGTTGTTGAAAAAAATATTTTGATTTAGATTGTTTATAAAAAAGTAATAATAACTGAAATGAAAAACTCCCATGTTCAACAGAAAACAAATACCACCGACAGCAAGATATCTATAAAGTTCAAATGAAACATGTTTTCTGAATATTGGATAGGGTATATCAAGTAAGCGAGCTAATTTCTGTTTAAAATTAAATGTTTTCATTAAGTTTACAAACAAAGATTGCAAGACTAAATTTGGATTGTATTGCCAATTGTAAGTGTTTCTTGAATTTTAAAGCGAGATTCCGAGATAATATATCCTGGTCTACCCTTAGTTTGCATAAAGCTTTTGCCAACATACTCACCTATAATACCTATCATAATGAATTGAAGGCCAGTGATAAATAGGAAACTAACTATTATTGAGGTCCAACCCAAAATAGTTTGATTAGTAAAAAAATGAAGGTAGATTGCGTAAAACCCATAAATAAACGACATAATCGAGAATAAAAATCCTATCCCTGAAGATAAGCGTAGAGGATTAATTGTTGATGAAGTAATGCCTTTCAATGATAGGGAGACCATTTTCCTAAGCGAATATTTGGATTTTCCATATAGTCTTTTGTCTGCCTCAAAACTTATGCATGTTTGACTAAATCCAGCCCAAGAAATCATTCCACGTAAGAAAGGTTCGTTTTCATTCATTTTTCGAACTATATCGACCACTTTTTTGTCCAACAATCTGAAATCAGCTCCATTTCTGATTAATTTGTCTTTGGAGATAAAATTGATTATTCGGTAGAAAAAAACACTCGTAATACGCTTGAATACTGATATATGGTTTGTATCGATTCGTTGTGTATTAACAACGTGGAAACCTTCATTCCACTTTTCAATTAATTTACTTATGACATTTGGAGGATGCTGGAAGTCTCCGTCTATTGTGATTAAGCAATCTGCAAAAGTATTATCTAAACCAGCTTTGAGTGCGTTCTGATGTCCAAAATTTCTTGACAAATCGATATATGATACATTATCATCTGTCGCATGAATTGACTTCAAGATATCGAGCGTTCTATCAGTGCTTCCGTCATTAACGAATACAATCTCATATTGATAACATTTCAATTCTTCTTTAATGGCGTTATAAAGTGGAATTAGATTTTCAGCTTCATTGAAACAAGGAATTATTGCCGCTATTTTTGTAGGATTGTAATTGGATTTTAATAGTGAGGCCATTTTTAGATAGTTATTGAACTGCTATATTAAGTATAGTAATTCAATTAATCAAATTGGAAAAGTAAAGTCTTTTTATAAGTTTAGATCCCGGGATCATAGAGCGAGTATTGGGGGATAAGTGTATTTCATAGAGGGAAATACGGAAGTACGAATAAGCTTGTGGGATTAGAATTTAGTATAAGACGAGGCGTAAGAGCAGCATCAGGTACTGCGCGGATTGGGTGAGGGGGTGTGTGCAATGAACAAAATATTATGAAAAATATTGCTGGCACACCTGCTGATATATCAGGCATTTTCATCAGCTATTACGACAATATCTTTGTCTAATTTTACTGTATGGATGACTTTGGTTCGCTCACTGTAGACAACAACTTTGTTTTCATCAAGGTATTGCACCAGCATGTAAGGCTCTGAATTCTGAATGTATCTCCATTGGGTATAGAATTGTTCTTCGGGTTTTCTTTCCTGCGGCAGAAAAGTGATGATGGCCTCAACGTCTGTTATGGTTCGGATGAAGAACCGATCGTTGGTGCTCAATACTTTTTGTGCCTTAGGATTGCTATTGAAATCCTGGATCACCAGCTCCCTTAATTCTGTGGCAGATTTGCTTGGATTTCTATCAATAACGTCAACAATCAGGTTGCTTACCTCGTTTTTGGTTTTGAGGTATTTTCCATTTCCTGTATGTGTGATTCTAAAATATATCTTGAGTGGTTGCATAACTTAGTAAAGCTACATATAAGACTTGAATCTTTAAATATTTCTTTAATTAGTCGAAAACATTTAAATTTTTTATCAAAATCACGCTATTAAAAAAAGCTTTTCTTCGTTTATTGCCGTTTTTAAATGGTTTATTTGCCGATATCAGTGAACACAAAATGAAAATCAACTTTATTTTAATCGTATTTACCTTTTTAGGACAACTATCATTTGCACAAAATAGTCAGGACTTTGTGGTGCCTGCAAACAAAGCTTATGTAGAACCTTTCACTTCCCAGAGGCCAGGGGTCAGGGTGCCGGTGGGTTGGGTTGAAACCAGGGATGTAGTATCTAGTTGGAGAGACCAAACCAAAAGTGTAGTGTGGATAGTTTATCAGAAACCGGGTGATTACGATTTGTTATTTGATCATGTAGTTGCTGCAGATAAAAACCTTGAATTTGAGCTGAAGGTCAATGCCACTTATCAGGATTCCGGTTTTAAACCATTTAGTAAAAAAATAACATTTAAAGGTGACGGTAAGGCCGATTCTTTATTTGCATCAAAAATAAAGGTTCCAAAAACAGGCTATTTCAGGTATGAGCTAAAACCAATTTCCGATCCCCAATCATCCATTACCATTAAGTCTTTGATATTTCGATCATCAACTACAGGGGCACATGTAAACCATATCGATTATCAATCTACACCATCGGTACATTTAGCTTTTAGTTCTACAGCACCAAACAGTAAAATCTACAATTGGATGTACCAGGAAATTTTGGTGCCAAAAGGAGGCGATGCATTGGCTACTTATTATATGAGTTTGGGCTTTTTTCGTGGGTATATGGGCATACAAACCAATTCAGCAACCGAGCGCAGGGTATTGTTCTCTGTTTGGGATAGTAAAGATGCTGAGCATGATACTACGATAACCAAACATGATTATGTTTCTTTAGTTGATAAAGGTGATTTGACAACGGTTAATAATTTTGGCGGAGAAGGCACTGGCGGTCAATCTTACGTAAAAACTGCCAATTGGAAAACCGGCGAACCTGTCAAGTTTTTAATGAATATTGCTAAAACCGATAGCAATTCAGTGGTACTTTCGGCGTGGTATAAAGTAGAAGGTCAGGATTGGATTTACGTAGCCAGCTGGCGGGCACCTAAGGAGCAGCGCATGTTTGATGGGTTTTACTCTTTCTTAGAGAATTTTGGCTATACCAATGGACAGTTCCGCAGAGAAGCTTATTATTATAATGCTTACGGCAAAGATGCCAAAACCGGTCAATGGATTAACTTCAACAAAGTCAGGTTTTCTAATACCGATGGGCGTGTAGGACAACGGGATGATTTTGAACAGGGTGTTTCTCCAAAATATCCTGATCGTTTTTATATGGTTGCCGGTGGCTATACACCTACTCTTAAAACAGCAAATGAAATCCCTTTGGCTACAAAACCATTTGTGTTTGATTTAAAGCCCTTTGAACAACGGGTAGAACTGGCTCTGAAAAACGAACTGAAAAATAGGGAGCTGATAAAACGGAAATAATATTTATGAATTGATTTCGAGTTTGTATCCCTTACCATGAATGTTAACAATTCTGACGGTTGGATCGTATTCGAGTTTTTTTCTCAGTTTTGATATGAATATATCCAGACTCCGTCCTACGATAACGCCATCGTCTTCCCATACTTCCTTTTGCAACCTGTTTCTATCTATAATCTGGTTTGGAGAGGCAGCGAAAATATGGAGTAGCTTCGCTTCTTTTATAGTCAAGTCTGTTTTTACCTGATCAACGGTCAGATATTGTTTTTCGTAGAAAAAATTATATTTACCAATTCTGATTCCATCTTCCGGAATGTCAATTTGTTTTACTTGATTATCTGCCAAAGATTTCCGTCTGTAATATTTGACGGACAATACTAAAATTATCAATACCGCTAAAATGGATAAGACTTTACTTTCTGTTTTAAAAATCACTCCCTGAGCTCTGAACTTAAGATTGATGAAGTAGCATTTTTTTTTCTGTATTCTGCCTATGCAAGGTATCACATTTTTTTGGCCGTTCCCTGATATGGTATAGCCGAATACTACTTCTTTATTCAAACAATCCATTACGCTTACTACATATTCCGGTGAAAGCTTATTTTCTGAAACTACCTTTTTTACGATTTGAACCAGGAAGTTGGGATCAAAAATAAACTCCTTTTCAAATTGTATCTGGTATTCATTTTCAGCTAATCGCTTAACCGGCAAAACCCTTGAGGTGCTGTCACCGGAGTGAAGTAGTATTTCATGGCCGATTTTCCTGATCACGATCTCCTCCTTTGCCAATTCATAATCTTCATTTGAATTACCGCTATCCATTAAACACGCTGAAAGAACTGATAGAAGAATAACAAGTCCCGAAAGAAATTTTAAATGCATAGCTAAAAATAGGGCTTTCAAATGAGGAAAGGATGAATCTGTTCGGATTTTACAGTCGTTTACATTCTTTTTACAACTCTTTATACTGGCTGGGGACCATGAGTCATTAAATTCGATTTCAGTTTAATCACATATTAGTTCACCATAATATCAGCAAAACATGAGACATTTTAATTATTCTTTACACAGGAAGCTAATACAAGTAAGCTCCCTCACAATCCTGCTTTTTTTGCCTGCTTATTAAACAGTTTTAAAATAGGAGACCATAAACAAGATAACAAGGGCATTTATAAAATAGATAGTAAACTAAGCTCCATGACCTGGAGAGGATATTACGTGTTTTTATTTGATCAGCACCACGGAAGTATTCAGCTTGTTAAAGGACAAATAGCAACTGAAAATAATGAGATTATAAAAGGAGAGTTTGAGATTGACATGCAAAGCATTAAAAATCAGAATCTGAGCATTAATAATGGCCGTACTGAATTGGAAAATCATTTAAAAAGTGACGATTTCTTCTCTGTAAACAAATACCCAAAGGCTAAATTTACCATTACCAAGATTAAAAAAGAAAAGGATGCCCCTCCGGGAGAACGATTGATAACCGGAGATCTGACAATTAAAGATATAACACACCCAGTTACCTTTCCTGCCTCCATTTCTTTTACGAAAAACTCAATGAAAACAAGTACAAAATTTAAGATTGACCGGACTAAATGGGGCATAAAGTTTGACTCAGGGAGTTTTTTTAGAAACCTGGGAGATGGGGCGATCTCAGATGCAATAGGGATAGAATTAAATGTTGTCTCCGTTAAATAGATAATTATGAGCTGGAAATGCTTCAACAAGCGAAATTTTAATAATTTATAAATTTTTAGATGTTTTCATGAATGCTTCGCAGTTTTATCTTAAGTTTGCACAAAAATTAAAGATACATGAGTGTTTTAGTAAATAAAGATTCAAAAGTTATAGTTCAGGGCTTTACAGGAAATGAGGGTACTTATCATGCTTCTCAGATGATTGAGTATGGAACAAACGTTGTTGGTGGTGTTACACCAGGAAAAGGTGGCCAGACTCACTTAGACAAACCGGTATTTAATACTGTTAAAGATGCAGTTGATAAAGCCGGTGCTAATGTATCTATCATATTCGTTCCACCTGCATTCGCAGCAGATGCTATTATGGAAGCTGCTGAGGCTGGAATTAAAGTAATTGTTTGTATTACTGAAGGTATCCCGACTAAGGATATGATTCAGGTTAAAGAATATATTTCCGGCAGAGATTGCCGTTTGATCGGTCCTAACTGCCCGGGAGTAATTACTGCTGATGAAGCTAAAATCGGTATCATGCCAGGTTTTATCTTCAGAAAAGGTACAGTAGGTGTCGTGTCTAAATCAGGTACTTTAACTTACGAAGCTGTTGATCAGGTAGTAAAAGCAGGATTAGGTATCACAACTGCAATCGGAATTGGTGGTGACCCAATCATTGGCACTACTACTAAGGAAGCTGTAGAGTTGTTAATGAACGACCCTGAAACAGAAGGTATCATCATGATCGGCGAGATCGGTGGCGGTATGGAGGCAGAAGCTGCACATTGGATCAAAGAAAACGGTACTAAGCCTGTTGTTGGTTTTATCGCCGGACAAACTGCTCCTCCGGGACGTAGAATGGGTCATGCCGGTGCTATCGTTGGTGGTGCTGATGATACTGCTGCTGCTAAGATGAAAATCATGGCTGAATGCGGAATCCGTGTTGTAGAAAGCCCTGCTGAAATCGGTGCTGCTATGGCAGAGCTATTAAAGAAATAATAAGATCTTCTTGCATAATGCAAAAAGCTCTGGTGATCTAATCATCGGAGCTTTTTTTTAGGATGACAATTTTATGGCATCCGTCAGAAACTACTTACCGATCTTTAAACGTATATTGATTAACCAATTTTACAGAAAATGAGAGCTTTGATCAATAAAACATTTATGTTGATGGGTTTGTTAGTCATCACAAGTTTGGTGGCCTGTGCACAGAAACCCAATCCAAAAGAAACCGTTAAACAAAATGTAGTCATAAAGAAGAGCAATATGGAATGGAATAAGTTAACCAAAGAGGAAGAGGATGTAATTGTACGTAAAGGCACAGAGTATCCGGGTACAGGTAAGTTGCTGAACAATAAAACAAGAGGAACTTATACTTGCAGACGTTGTGATGCCGCATTATACCGTTCTGAAACCAAATTTGAGTCGCACTGTGGCTGGCCCAGTTTTGATGATGAGATAAAAGGGGCAGTTGAAAGAATTCCTGATGCAGATGGACAGCGTATAGAGATTGTGTGTGCAAATTGCAAAGCGCATCTCGGACATGTTTTTACTGGTGAAGGTTTTACGAATAAGAATACCAGGCATTGTGTGAATTCAATTTCTATGAATTTTGTGCCAGATAAGAAATAATTTGTTTAAGGATGATATTACTATAATGCCCGATGATAACTTGTCGGGCATTGTTTGTTTATAACAACTTAGTTTACTTATGTTTGCAGGATTCACCAACTAAAGTAAATATGAAGTATTGTTTATTGTTATGTGGTATGCTAATGTCTTTTGTCGGTTTTGCACAGGAGACTACGGGAGATCAGGGAGCAGGCACGATTGCTATTAATGAAAGTAAATCCACATCAGTTAATTCAAAAATAACTGAAGAAGGCGAATCAGAAGTCATATCCAAGACAGTTTACGCGACGTATTATCATAGAAAGTTTGAAGGTCGCAGAACCACCAGTGGTGTACGCTACCGTGGCAAGAAGCTCACTGCTGCACATCTTACATTGCCTTTCGGTACGATAGTGACAGTAACGAATCCGGAAAACGGAAAATCTGTTGACGTAGAGATCAACGATCGCGGACCTCATTCAAAGAAGTTTAAAATTGACCTTTCTGAAGCGGCGGCGAAACAGATAGGTATGTTTGGAAAAGGGGTGGCTAAAGTGGAAATCAGTTACCTTCCTGAAACTGAATAACTGCTTAACTTTTTAAGCAGTAAAGTCAGTTTTTTTAAATTATTAACAATTAAAAATTTTCCCTATCCCCTAAAAAAGAAATAATTAGCTTTTTTGTTGGTTGATTATGACTAAAATCTGATCTTTTTAAAGCAGTTATCCCACACCTTGTTAACAACTTTGTTCGATAAAAAATCCCTCATGCTTTATATTTGTTTAAGTAAGATTCTTTAATAAATCACACATAGATTTTTAGTTAAAGGTTTAATATTTAGTTGTTTAAGGTTGTCGAAGAATTCCGAGTCTTTTAATCTTTTAAAATTAAGTATGGTTTCCCCGACTGTGTGATTTAACAAAGGTTCCAAAATTCAATCATTCACAAATAAAAAGAGGCTTATGCAAGAAGAAGAGTTATTATTAAAGGAAAACAAAGACCGCTTTGTTCTTTTACCGATTAAATATCCTGCAATTTGGGAGATGTATAAGAAAAGTGAGGCTAGTTTCTGGACTGCAGAAGAAATAGACCTCTCGGATGACCAAAAACATTGGGATAACCTTAATGACGGTGAAAGACACTTTATTTCTCATATTCTTGCTTTTTTTGCTGCCAGTGATGGTATTGTAAATGAAAACCTGGCTGTAAATTTCATGAGTGAAGTACAGCTTCCTGAGGCACGTTGTTTTTATGGTTTTCAAATCATGATGGAAAACATCCACTCGGAGACCTATGCTTTATTGATTGACACTTATATTAAAGATCCTGATGAAAAGGATCGTTTGTTCCATGCTGTTGAAACTGTACCGTGTGTAAAGAGGAAAGCAGAATGGGCATTGAGATGGATAGAGGGTGGTAATTTTGCAGAGCGCCTGGTGGCATTTGCAGCTGTTGAAGGGATTTTCTTCAGCGGAAGTTTCTGCTCTATCTTCTGGCTAAAAAAACGCGGACTGATGCCGGGACTTACATTTAGTAATGAACTGATTTCAAGAGACGAGGGTATGCACTGTGAATTCGCTTGTTTATTGTACAGCATGCTGCAGACAAAACTGACCGAGGAACAGGTACATGGCATTATTAAAGATGCTGTAGAAATAGAGAAAGAGTTTATTACTGATGCACTTCCTGTTGCATTGATCGGTATGAATGCAAAATTAATGTCTCAGTATATTGAGTTTGTAGCCGACAGATGGGTTCAGGAGTTGGGTTATACTAAAATATATAACGCAACCAATCCGTTTGACTTTATGGAGATGATTTCTCTGCAGGGAAAAACAAACTTCTTTGAGAAAAGGGTAGGTGACTATCAGAAAAGCGGCGTATTGACTTCTACTGAAGACAAAGCTTCTGCATTCTCATTAGATGATGATTTTTAGACCTTATTGAGGTTAGACAATAAGGAAATTAGATAAATAGTTAAAATTCGGTGCCGATGCTGGACTTGCTCATCACAAATTCAATACGCACCATAAATGCCTGAAAAATATGTTTGTAATAAAAAGAGATGGCCGCAAAGAGGCGGTACGGTTTGACAAGATAACGGCTCGTATCGAGAAGTTGTGCTATGGTTTTAATGCTGAACTTGTAGATCCTATTGATGTTGCCAAGAAGGTAATTGAGGGTTTATATGATGGCGTAACTACCTCCGAACTGGATAATCTTGCTGCTGAAACCGCAGCCTCTTTAACCACTAAGCATCCTGATTATGCTTTGCTGGCTTCACGTATTGCTGTTTCTAACTTACATAAAAACACTACGAAGTCGTTTTCTAAGACGATGGAGATGCTGTATAAATATATAGATGACAAAACTGGTAAACCGGCTTCTTTGATCGCTGATGATGTTTGGGAAGTAATCCAGGAGAATGCTGATATATTAGACAGTACAATTATATACGACAGGGATTTTGGTTTTGATTATTTCGGGTTCAAAACTTTAGAGAAATCTTACCTGTTGAAAGTTGACGGACAAATTGTAGAGCGTCCTCAGCATTTATTTATGCGTGTAGCTGTAGGTATTCACAAAGCTGATATCGATAGTGCTATTGCTACATACAACTTAATGAGCGAGCGCTGGTTTACACACGCTACCCCTACATTATTCAATGCAGCTACTCCTAAACCTCAAATGTCATCATGCTTTTTATTGACCATGCAGGACGACAGCATTGAGGGAATTTATGATACGTTAAAACAAACTGCTAAAATTTCACAAAGTGCCGGTGGTATTGGTTTGAGCATTCACAATATCCGTGCTACGGGATCTTATATCGGTGGTACCAATGGTACAAGTAACGGTATCGTACCAATGCTTAAAGTATTTAACGATACAGCACGTTATGTAGATCAGGGTGGAGGTAAACGTAAAGGTGCTTTTGCAATTTACCTGGAGCCTTGGCATGCTGACGTATTGAGCTTCCTGGATCTGCGTAAAAACCATGGTAAAGAAGAATTACGTGCACGTGATTTGTTCTACGCACTTTGGGTTTGTGATTTGTTCATGAGACGTGTAGAAGAAAATGGCGAATGGAGTTTATTCTGTCCGCATGAAGCACCAGGATTGGCAGATTGCTTCGGTAAAGAATTTGATGCTTTATATGAGCGTTACGAAAAAGAAGGAAGAGCGCGTAAAACCATCAAAGCTCAGGAATTGTGGTTTGCTATCCTTGATTCACAAATTGAAACAGGTACTCCTTATTTATTGTATAAAGATGCTGCAAACAGCAAATCAAACCAGCAAAACCTGGGTACAATCAAAAGCTCTAACCTTTGTACTGAGATCATAGAGTATACTTCTAAAGATGAGGTAGCTGTTTGTAATCTTGCTTCATTGGCTTTACCTAGATTCGTAATCAACGGTGAGTTTGATCACCAGAGATTATACGATGTTACTTATCAGGCTACAGTAAACTTGAACAAGATCATCGATTATAACTACTATCCTGTAGAAGAAGCGAGAAATTCTAACATGCGCCACAGACCGGTTGGTTTAGGTGTACAAGGTTTAGCTGATGCTTTTATTCTAATGCGCTTACCTTTTGAAAGTGAAGGTGCCCGTATTTTGAACAAAGAGATTTTCGAAACTATTTATTTTGCGGCAATGACAGCATCTCATGATCTTGCAGTTCAGAATGGTCCTTATCAGACCTTCAAAGGTTCGCCTTTGTCTGAAGGTAAATTCCAGTTCGATCTGTGGAATGTAACACCAGACAGCGGAAGATGGGATTGGGAAGTATTGCGTGAGAAAGTTGTTAAAGATGGTGTATATAATTCACTATTGGTAGCGCCGATGCCTACAGCATCTACTTCACAGATTCTTGGTAACAATGAATGTTTCGAGCCGTATACTTCTAATATCTACACAAGAAGGGTATTGAGCGGTGAGTTCATTGTAGTAAATAAACACTTATTGAAAGACCTTGTTGCTTTAGGCTTGTGGACACCGGCAATGAAAGACAGGATCATTTTAGCTAATGGTTCTATCCAGGACATCGCTGAGATTCCTGATTACATCAAAGAATTATACAAAACAGTTTGGGAGATCAAAATGCGTAGTATTATAGATATGGCTGCTGACAGGGGAGCTTATATTTGCCAGTCGCAATCATTAAACTTATTTATCAATGCGCCTAATACTTCAAAATTAACTTCAATGCACTTCTATGCATGGAAAAAAGGTTTGAAAACAGGTATGTATTACCTGCGTACACAAGCTGCTTCACAGGCTGTTAAGTTTACAGTAGAGAATCAGGCAGGTAAAAACATGGAGCCGGTAATTCCTGAACACATTTCTCAAAGCCAAAGTGCTGAAGAGATTATCGAAGGCCCGGTTTGTACAATGGAAGAAGGCTGTATCAGCTGTTCAGGTTAACTAACCACGTCATCCTGAATTTATTTCAGGATGACTGTCGTACAAAAAAAGCTGTATCATTTTATATGATGCAGCTTTTTTTGCTGTATAACGTATCTTTGTGCCAATGGCTAAACACGAAATTATACCCTGCGAGCGTTGTGGTGCACCTATTGAGTGTAAGGCCAACTCATATACCAAATGCCAGTGTAGTGTGGTGCAGCTCAATCTAAATGAAGTTCAATACATTAGCGAGCTTTATGAGGGTTGCCTGTGTGCAAAATGTCTGTTTGAATTGCAACAGGAGTATAGAGATAACGTTGCCTCCTAGTTATCAGCCCAATCTTTTATTTTTTTTGGCTAACTTTGGACACAAATTTTAAGACCGATGAAGAAAGTAAAAGTTGGCTTGGTGCAGATGAGCTGCACTAAAGATAAACAGGAGAATTTAGATAAAGCGATTTTAAAAGTAAGAGAAGCAGCTGCAAAAGGCGCTCAGATTGTTTGCTTGCAGGAGCTTTTTACTTCTCTGTATTTTTGTGATGTCGAAGACTATGATAATTTTGATCTCGCTGAATCCATTCCAGGCCCGTCAACGGATGCTTTGCAAGTCATTGCAAAAGAATTGGGTGTAGTGATCATTGCTTCATTATTTGAAAAACGTGCGGAAGGACTTTATCATAATACTACTGCCGTTTTAGATGCCGACGGCTCTTATTTGGGTAAGTACCGCAAAATGCATATTCCTGATGATCCTGCTTATTACGAGAAATTTTACTTTACACCAGGCGATTTGGGTTATAAAGTATTTCAAACCAGATTTGCTAAAATCGGCATATTGATTTGCTGGGATCAGTGGTATCCTGAGGCATCACGTATTACTGCGTTAATGGGTGCAGACATTATGTTTTACCCGACGGCTATTGGCTGGGCAACAGACCAGGATGAAGAAACAAATAAGGATCAATATGATGCATGGCAAACCATTCAGCGTTCACATGCTGTAGCAAACGGAGTTCCGGTAGTGAGCGTAAATCGTGTAGGTTTTGAGCAGGATGGGGCAATGAAATTCTGGGGTGGAAGTTTTGCTACCAATGCACAGGGCCGTATCCTTTACCTTGGCTCCCATGATAAAGAAGAGACGGAAGTGGTAGAACTGAATTTATCCGACTCTGATTTTTATCGCAAGCACTGGCCTTTCCTTAGAGATCGCAGGATCGATTCCTATCAGCCCATCACAAAAAGGTATATTGACGAAGATTAAGAGCGTATTTAAGATTTAGGAATGTCCTCATTTAACGAAGTAATATTTAATAACAGCCCTAAAAAGAAGGGCTATAGCTTTCCCGCCGAATGGGTGAAGCATGAAGCCACATGGCTTAGCTGGCCTCATAAAGAGGCTTCATGGCCAGGTAAACTTGAGACTATATATGAGCCTTACTGCCAGTTTATAAAAATTGTAGCAGAGGGTGAAAAGGTAAGGATCAACATCAATGATGAAAGTACAAAAGCTTTTGCGATTGAGGAACTTAAAAAAGTAGGTGCAGATTTGGATCAGATCGAATTCTACTTTAATGAAAGTAATGATGCTTGGTGCAGAGATCACGGTCCGGCTTTTTTACTGGGTAGGGAATCAGGAGAAAAAGCGTTGGTAGACTGGGGTTATAATGCATGGGGAGATAAATATCCTCCATATGACCTTGATGATGTCATCCCAACAAAAATAGCGCAACACTTCGGCTTGCCCGTTTACCATCCGGATATTGTGATGGAAGGAGGATCGGTGGAATTTAACGGTGCGGGCGCCATCATGACGACTACTGCTTGTTTATTGAATGAAAACAGGAATCCTCATCTGAATAAAGAGCAGATCGAACAATACCTGATGGAGTTTTATGGTGCGGAGCAGGTACTTTGGTTGGGCGATGGTATTGTTGGAGATGATACAGATGGGCATATCGATGACATCACACGTTTTGTAAATGAAGATACTGTATTGACAGTAGTGGAAAGTAATCCTTTAGATGAAAACTATCTGCTTTTACAGGAAAACCTGGAAATGCTAAAGACTTTGCGGTTGTTAAATGGAAAACCATTGAACATAGTTGAATTACCTATGCCGTCTCCGGTGATCCATGAAGATACCCGTTTACCAGCCTCTTACGCTAATTTTTATATTGCAAATGCAGCAGTTGTAGTGCCTACGTTCAGAGATGTCAATGATGAGAAAGCATTGAAGATCATTCAGGGAGTGTTCCCTGATAGAAAAGTAGTGGGTATAGATTCCACAGATATCATTTGGGGACTCGGAAGTTTCCATTGTTTGAGTCAGCAGGAACCTGCGTTACAGAAATAAACCAATAGATAACCAAACAAAATAGTATACATGAAATTATTAGAAGGAAAAACAGCACTGATCACCGGTGCTTCTAAAGGAATAGGTCGCAAAATAGCGGAAAAATTTGCTGAGCAGGGTGCTAATGTAGCTTTTACCTACTTGTCTTCAGTAGAGAAAGGTCAGGCACTGGAAACAGAACTCCAAAGCTTTGGAACAAAAGTTAAAGGGTATCGTTCAGATGCCTCTAAGTTTGGCGAGGCTGAGCAACTCATCAATGATATCGTTGCTGATTTTGGTGCATTGGACATTGTTGTCAACAATGCTGGTATCACTAAAGATGGCTTGCTGATGCGTATGAGCGAAGAGCAGTGGGATGAGGTGATTAACGTGAACCTTAAATCTGTTTTTAACGTATCTAAGGCTGCATCTAAGGTAATGATGAAGGCACGTAAGGGTTCTATCATCAACATGAGTTCCGTAGTTGGTGTGCAAGGTAATGCAGGTCAGGCAAACTACGCTGCTTCAAAAGCTGGTATTATTGGTTTCTCTAAATCACTGGCAAAAGAATTGGGCTCACGTAATATCCGTACTAACGTAGTCGCTCCCGGTTTTATCCGTACGGAGATGACCGACGTTTTAGATCCTAAGGTAGTTCAGGGTTGGGAAGAAGGCATTCCTTTGAAAAGAGCAGGAGAAACTGAAGATGTAGCAAATGCATGTTTGTTCCTTGCTTCAGACATGAGTGCTTATGTAACCGGACAAGTATTGTCTGTTTGCGGCGGAATGTTGTAAAAAAACAGACTTTCAATAGCGAAGGCTGCGCGAGAAGAATAAACTATCATTTCGGGCAGCCTTCTTTTTTACTTGATTATATATTTACCGTTGAGTTCGGTTACAGTTGGGACTAGTTTATTTTTTTCAAAGTAATCATATCCGACTCTCAATGTCTCCCATAAATTTTTCTGCTGAGGAAACCTCAACAGTTGTTCATTGAGATTAGCAGTACTCATTTTGAAAGGGAAGATATGGATAGGGATTTGCTGTTGTCCTGCATTTTTTGCTTCTGTAGCAAGCACATAAACTTCTTTAATTTTATTGTCGGTCAGCGGAATGCAGCCTACGGTTACACAACTTCCATGAATGTAAATGTCTCCTCCCGGTTTTTCTTTGCCACTCCTTAAGCGATCGACGCCATTGGGATAATTTACTCTGAGTGACAGGAAGAAATTACTTTTAGGATTGAATGCATGAATGTGATAAAAACCTTCCGGAGTTTGAAGATCACCCTCTTTTAGTTTTGGTCCAAGTGTTCCGGAGCTGGCACAAAAGCTATATACCTTAAATAGCTGGTATTGCTTTTTGTCCGTGTCTTTAACCCATAGCTCTAATCTTGATTCATTTTTGTAAGCGGCGATGTAAAGATTAAAAGCACCCATTATACCGGCAGTTGCCAGCTCTGCCTTCAAAGCCGACCATTTTTCTTTATAAGCTGTCCTTACCCTTTCAAATGTCAATTGACGCGCTTTAAAATCTGTCTGGGCTATTGTTGTTGAGGTCATAAAAAACAATAAAAAGAGCGTGAAAAACCATTTCATAATACACGTTAATTTCTAAAACAAACTTAGAAAAAATGCTTCGCAGTTTATTTTAAAATTTAGCATCTTTACCCAAACACATATGAGCGAATCATTTAATTTATACACTTTACTCACATTAACAGGATGTCTGCTTGCGGGTATTGGGCTTTCCTGGCTGCTGTATCGCAGAAGCGATCATTTGGATAAAAGACTGCGTTACGGACTTGCAGTGTGCAGGGCCATAGTGATTACATTGATTGGCTTTTTGTTGTTTTTTCCACTAGTACGCAATATCTCCTATACGCTTGAAAAACCCATTATCGTCATTGGGCAAGACAATTCCATTTCAGCAGGTAGTATTGTAGCGGCAGGTTTTAATAAGCAGCAGTATGAAAGGGATCTTAAGTCTTTATCAAGCCGGCTTTCTGATAAATACGAGGTGAAAATATACAATTTTAGCGATAGTGTTAAAAGCGGCTTTGATTTTAAAAATGAGGGTAAATTAAGCAATGGGGCGGGATTTATAAACAAGCTGAATGACGAGCTGGTAAATCGTAATGTCGGTGCTATAATCATGGCTTCTGATGGTATTTTTAATCGTGGAGGAAGTCCTTTATATGATCTGAATAAATTAAAGGCACCTGTTTATACCATCGGACTTGGAGACACGGTACCTAAGAAAGACCTAATGCTCTCCAATGTAAATCACAATAATCTGGCTTATCTGGATAATGAATTTACAATTGAGGCACAGATTCAGGCGTTTGAGGCGAAGGGTGCGGAAAGCACAATTTTAGTTGTGGAGAATGGAAAGAGCGTATACACTGATAAGTTTCAGATCACATCAGATGCATTTGCTAAAACCATACCTATAAAACTGAAAGCATCCAAACTCGGACTTCAAAAATATACGATCATGGTAAAGCCCATTGCCAATGAGATTTCTGATCGAAATAATATACAACACATCTTCATTGATGTGATAGATGCCAGGCAAAAGGTATTGATTGCGGCTTCTGCCCCACATCCTGATATTGCCGCTTTAAAGCAGGCCATCATGATGAATAAACATTATGATTTAAAAGTAGTCCTGGGTGATGATCTGAATGCGATTAACCCCAATGACCATGGATTGATCATCATGTATCAACTTCCTTCTTTGCAAAATGACGCATCGGGCTTTATAAATAAAGTCAAAGAAAGCAACGCCCCCTTATGGTACATTTTAGGTGCTCAGAGTAATTTAAATGTCTTTAATCAATTGCAAAACTCCGTAAATTTTAGTGGGAGTAACCAAACTTTGCAGGAAGCTTTTCCAGTAGTTAACCTTAATTTTACAGCATTTAGCCTTGATCCGGCAAACGTAAAGCTGATAGAGGGATTTGATCCTTTGCAGGCACCCTTTGGGCAATTGAACGCACGTGGTGATGCTATTGTCGCCCTAAAACAGCGTGTCGGTAAGATTAAGACAGAATCACCGCAGTTGTTCTTCATGAATGACAATGGTAAAAAAACAGGTTATCTGATTGGTGAAGGATTATGGCGCTGGAAGCTTTCGGAAGCTCAGGAAGAGCAGATTTCAACTGTTTTTAACACGCTGGTCAGCAGCTCGGTGCAATATTTGTCCGTAAAGGACGATAAGAGGAAGTTTAAGGTTTATACTGCAAAAAACACATTTGATGAAAATGAAAGCGTATTAATCAATGCAGTATTGTACAATGACACCTATGTTGCGGTTAATACATCTGATGTCAGTATACAGATTAAAAACGGAGAAGGGAAAGCTTATAATTTTCTTTTTTCAAAGACCGAATCTGCTTATCAACTGGATGCGGGGGCACTGCCAGCCGGCAATTATACATATGTAGCAAGTACGGTCTTGGGAGGGAAAAAATATACCGCGCAAGGTATTTTTTATGTGAATGCGTTGCTGGCAGAATATCAGCAGACCACAGCTAATCACCAGTTGCTAAATACCATGTCGGCAGGGACCAATGGAAAGCTATACATGCCTCAGGATCTGCTTAAAATAGTAAAAGCTATAGAAGGTAATGATCAGATTAAAACGTTGAGTTATGAAGACAGAAAGTACGAAGAGCTGATTAACTTTAAGTGGCTGTTTGTACTCATCATGGTTTTACTGACATTAGAATGGTTTTTTAGAAAGAGAAATGGCGAAATATAAGAGTTTATGCAGATCAGTACGTTAGAAGCCATAGAGATCCTGGGGACTGTTGCTTTTGCAATATCTGGCTCTTTTGCGGCGATGCAAAAGCGTTTGGATCCTTTTGGAGTGTTGATCATTGCCTTTGTGACTTCTATTGGTGGTGGTACTGTCCGGGATTTGCTTTTGGGAGATACGCCGGTAGCCTGGATGAGGGATGTCAATTATTGTTTGCTGATTCTGCTTACTTCTATAGCTACCATCTTTTTCAAAACACATATCAAAAAGTTTAAAGTAACCTTATTTTTATTTGACTCCCTGGGCCTCGGGCTGTTTACTATGCTAGGGATCCAGAAGGGTATTGTTTTTGGACTTAGTCCCGGTATTTGCATCGCATTGGGTACAATTACCGGTTGTTTTGGAGGGATTATACGTGATACTTTGCTGAATACGATTCCGCTGATCTTTAAAAGGGAAGTTTATGCTACTGCGTGTATCCTCGGTGGTGTGCTATACTATGCGCTATTGTACTTTAACCTCAAAGATGATGTTGCCCAGATCGTTGTTATGGCTTTTATTTTTGCTTTAAGGATAGTGGTAGTAAGGTATAAACTTACGCTTCCCAGATTCGGATTTTAATCCTTTGGTGTTTCTTTGATGATTACGAAAACATCTTCATTGTCTTTTTTCATGAAGTATTTTTCGCGAGCAAACTTTTCTGCGGTATTTAAATTGGTGTTCAGTTCGTTGAGGTCTTTCTTAACAGTGGCGATCTCCTTAGTATAAAAATCCTTTTCCTCCTGTAATTTATTGACTTCTGATCGGTACTCATATTGAGCAATTACATCGTTCTTGTCAAAGAATAGCATCCATACCACAAAAGTGGCTACAGAAAGGAAGTATTTATTGCTTATAAGTTCGAGTAAACGATTCATGATAACAAATATAGAAATATCATTTAAGCTTTTATAAAGGTTTGTACAATTGTACAGCAAAAACTAGACTGAATGCAATTGCCGCTATTACACCAACCACAGACAGCGTACTCACTTTATTTCCCTTGAGCCAGCCAGTCAGAACGAACAATAGTGCAAAAGGAGGGAATACGCTCAATAACGAGACGATGCTGCTTATTTCTTCCTTTTTATTCTTTGTCATGCGATTTGATTTAGGTAATGTATATGCAATATAACAAAAAAGTCCTGCAATTGCATGCAAGACTTTTTGTATTTAGTTTAAGCTCAGCTTATTTCCTTGCGTATTTAAAATCTTTACCGATGAAACGTGCAGCAGCACCTAGTTCTTCTTCAATACGTAATAACTGGTTGTATTTTGCAATCCTGTCCGAACGTGAAGCTGAACCGGTTTTGATTTGTCCGCAGTTTAACGCTACAGCCAAATCAGCAATAGTTACATCTTCAGTTTCACCAGAACGGTGAGACATTACAGAAGTATAGCCATTCGTTTGAGCTAAAGTAACCGCGTTGATGGTTTCAGTTAATGAACCGATCTGGTTTACTTTTACAAGGATTGAATTTGCTGTATCTGTATCAATTCCTCTTTGAAGTCTTTTAACGTTGGTAACGAATAAATCATCACCAACCAGTTGAACACGGTCTCCGATTTTTTCAGTTAATAATTTCCAACCATCCCAGTCATCTTCACCCATTCCATCTTCTATGGAGATGATCGGATATTTTTCAGTTAATGAAGCCAGGTAGTCAGCTTGTTCTGCACTTGTACGGATCGCGCCTTTCTCACCCTCAAATTTCGTATAGTCGTATTTTCCGTCTTTGTAGAATTCAGAAGCAGCGCAGTCAAATGCCAAAGCGATTTGCTCACCTGGTTTGTAACCAGCTTTTTCAATAGCTTGAAGGATAGTTTCAACAGCATCTTCAGTACCACCGAAAGTAGGGGCAAAACCACCTTCATCACCTACAGCTGTAGAAAGACCTCTATCATGAAGGATAGCTTTCAGGTTATGGAATACTTCAGTTCCCCATCTCAATGCTTCAGAGAAAGAAGAAGCACCAATCGGCATGATCATGAATTCCTGGAATGCAATAGGGGCATCAGAGTGAGATCCACCGTTTACAATGTTCATCATCGGGATAGGTAAAGTATTGGCATTTACACCACCGATGTAGCGATATAACGGCTGACGGCTTTCCTGAGCAGCTGCTTTAGCTACAGCTAAAGAAACACCAAGGATTGCGTTAGCTCCCAAATTACCTTTATTTTCTGTTCCGTCAAGTTGGATCATTAGGCTATCAATTGCATTTTGTTCGAATACATCAATTCCTTTTAATTCATCAGCGATTTTATCATTTACATTGGCTACAGCTTTTAAAACGCCTTTGCCCATATAAACTTTTTTATCACCATCTCTTAGCTCCACGGCCTCATGCATACCGGTTGAAGCACCAGATGGCACAGCAGCACGGCCAAGAATTCCATTTTCAGTAATTACATCTACTTCAATAGTAGGATTGCCGCGGGAGTCAAGGATCTGCCTTGCACGAACATCAATTATTAAACTCATTTTTATTGGTTTTTATTAGTAAATAAGCCTTAGTGTATAAATTACAATTACTAAGGCAATATCCAAAGTTATAATAAATTTTAAATTATAAACAAAAAAGGCCGTAATTACTTACGACCCTTTAGTTTAATGAATTTTTAATATGATTATGCGGTTTCAGCTTTAGCTGAAAAGATTGCTTTATAAACTAATCCTGCTAATATCGCACCTGCAATTGGCGCTAACCAGAACAGCCATAGTTGGTTTACAGCTTCACCGCCAACGAATATTGCCTGACTGGTACTTCTTGCTGGATTTACAGATGTATTGGTGACAGGTATGCTGATTAGGTGGATTAGTGTCAGTCCTAAGCCTATCGCCAAGCCGGCAAAGCCTTTTGGGGCACGGTCATCTGTAGCACCAAGAATGATTAGTAGGAATATGAAAGTCATCACCACTTCAGTGACCAATGCTGCGGTCATGCTGTATTTGCCCGGAGAGAGGTCGCCATAACCATTGGTTGCAAATCCTCCGATGGAACTTCCATTTCCCGTAGCGATGACATAAAGAACAGCAGCTGCTGCTGTGCCACCCAATACCTGAGAAATGATGTATGGAATCAGGTCTTTGCCCTCAAATCTACCGCCAATCCACAATCCTACAGAAACTGCTGGATTTAAATGTGCACCTGAAATGTGCCCAAGCGCATAAGCGATAGTCACTACCGTCAGGCCAAAAGCAAGGGCTACACCGGCAAAGCCGATTCCTGCACCAGGATAATTACATGCGAGTACGGCACTGCCGCAACCGCCAAGAACTAACCAAAAAGTTCCAATGAACTCTGCTACTAATTTTTTCATTTTCTAAAATGTTTAGAGTTATAGATATTTGTTTAATCAAATTAGACAACAAATGTTCCGTTAGTAGTGAGGGAAGAGCTAGATATTGTGTTGAGGTGATGCGATAATCTTAATGGTCTGATTTATATCATTTTAGCTGGTGATAATATGAATAAATTTATCAAAAAAGTACCCCTACCCCTGATCTTTTAAGAAAGAGGACTATAGGAAAAATTACCCAATAAAAGGAAAGATTATTCCCATTTAAAGACTTTGACTGCTACTGCATAAATGCCGATCCCCCAGATCACCATGATGAGGATCTGCTGTTTTACGTCCCATAATCCTGCACCTTCAAATGCCACTTTTCTCATGGCATCATTTAGGTAGGTCAGGGGTAATGCCCGACTGATCGGCTGCAGCCATGACGGAAAAGCATCAATTGAGAAAAACGTACCTGAAAGCAGAAATTGCGGCAGCGTAATAATATTTGAAATAGGAGGTATAGTACTTTCACTTTTGGCAATGCCCGATACCACGAATCCAAACCCCATAAACACAATCAGGCCTATGACCGAAAGCAACAACATATTTAATACTGTGACTATGCCGTGTATGAGTGTAAAATGAAAGAAGAAGTGGCCTACGAGTATGATGAACACGGCACCCAATAAAGCAAAGCCTATTCTTGCCAATCCTTCACCAAATACAATACTTGATCTCCGGACAGGTGTTGCAAAAAAGCGTTTGATCACCAGATTCTGACGAAGACCAAAGAATACAAAGGCAGTTCCGAATACTCCTGTGCTCAAAAGAGAAAACCCCAGTTGTCCCGGCAGAATAAAATCAATCGTCCGGTATATCCGGCCTTGAATCGTACTCTCTTGTAGTTTAGCAATAGCCGGTTCCGTATTTTGAGTATTTAAAGTATAGAGCAAACTACTCATAACAGATTTAAAAATGCTCCCTTTGTCGATAGAAGCCGAGGTGTATTGAACGTTTGCCAGATAAGCCGGAATACCTGCTTTGTTTTTTTGCACAGTGATAACGGCATCAATCGTTCCTTTTTCAAGGCCTCTCTTGATTTCCTGAGGGTCCTTATCAATAAGCAGGTGAACCACACTATGGTGTTCCAGTGCATTGATTACAGGGTTTTCCAAATCAGATCCCGGACTTACGGCAACGTCTACTTTTATACCGCCACCACCTAAAAATCCAAAAACAAGGATGAATATTAAAGGAAATGCGAGGGTGAAAACAACGGCTGAAGGGCTGCGCATAATGGAACGGAAACTTGCTTTTGCAAGTGCCAGCGTAGCTTTGGTATGGTTATATGGTTTACTCATGTTTTTGCTGTTGATTATCCTTCACGCCATTCTTTGCCCGTAAGGTTGATGAAAACATCTTCCAGGTTGGCCTTTTTAACTTCTTTTTTACGCTCAAAACCAGTACTCACCAGTTTATCGATAAGGTTATCCGGTGTGTCAAGTGCAATGATTTCACCCCGCTCTACGAAAGCTACACGATCGCATAACTGTTCAGCTTCATCCATGTAATGCGTAGTAATCACCACCGTAGTACCATTGTTTCTGATGTCGATGATTAAATCCCAAAGGTTACGGCGGGCCTGAGGATCAAGACCTGTAGTAGGCTCATCCAGAAAGATAATTTTAGGAGAATTGATTAATGTAGTTGCTATCGAAAAGCGTTGTTTTTGTCCGCCGGATAGCGCTTTGTATTTTACCTTTGCCTTGTCCTGAAGATTTACCTTCTCCAGCATGTCCATTGGTTTGATGTCTACCCCGTATAAACCTGAGAAGAGTTCCATGAGTTCAACAAGATTTAGGTTTGGATAATAGCCCGCGGCCTGCAGTTGTACACCGATGATCCTTTTGATTTTAATGGAATCTTTATCTACTGAAAACCCGTCGACAGTAATTTCTCCTGAAGTTTTTTCCCGAAGCGTTTCTATAATTTCAAGGGTAGTCGTTTTTCCTGCACCATTTGGTCCCAGAAGGCCAAATATTTCATTTTCATAAACATCAAAGCTGATGCCTTGAACTGCAGTGAAATCGTCATATTTTTTTACCAGGTTTTTTACACTGATAATGGTATTTGTTTTATCCATGTTATAAAATGTAAAAAGGTTTAGTCTGAAAGACTAAACCTTTTGTTTTACCAGGCTAGTTCGCCTTTTATCATATTGATGAAATCATCAAACAGGTAACGTGAATCGTGCGGGCCAGGTGAAGATTCCGGGTGATATTGCACCGAGAATGCTTTCTTTCCTTTTACGCGGATACCTTCAATCGACTGGTCATTTAAATTGATGTGCGTGATCTCTACTTTGTCAGAACTTCTCACTTCTTCCGGAATTACACCAAAACCGTGATTTTGGGAAGTTACCTCGCAGTGATTTTTGATGATGTTCTTTACAGGATGGTTTAGACCCCTGTGCCCGTTGAACATTTTCATCGTTCCGATACCATTCGCTTCTGCCAGTAACTGATGTCCTAAACAGATACCAAATAGTGGTTTGTCGGCAGCCAGTACATTTTTAACAGTTTCAATTGCATAAGGCATTGCCGAAGGGTCACCAGGGCCATTCGAAATAAAATAACCATCCGCACCCCATTTGTCCATTTCTTCGAAAGAAGTCTTGGCCGGGAAAACCTGTACATATATATCCCTGTCTGCAAAGTTGCGCAGGATGTTTTTCTTGATTCCTAAGTCAAGCGCTGCAATTTTATAGGTTGCATCAGGAGAACCATAAAAATAAGGAGTTTTAGTAGAAACCTGTGAAGACAGCTCCAAGCCATCCATTGAAGGAACTTCAGCCAATTTCTGTTTCAATTCATCCAGATTAATGATTTCTGAAGAAATGATGGCATTCATCGCACCTTTATGTCTGATGTGACGTACCAGTGCACGTGTATCAATATCAGAAATACCTACAATGTTCTCATTCTGGAAATAATCCTGGATAGATTCAGAAGCCTCTTTACGGCTAAAACCGATATTGTAATTTTTACAAACCAAGCCTGCAATTTTAATGCTGTCAGATTCGATTTCCTCCCTGTGGATACCATAATTTCCAATGTGGGCATTGGTAGTTACCATGATCTGTCCGAAATAAGAAGGGTCAGTAAAGATTTCCTGATATCCCGTCATTCCTGTATTGAAACAGATCTCGCCGGTTGTGGTGCCAATTTTTCCGGCTGCTTTACCATAATAAACGGTGCCATCAGCCAGTAACAAGATTGCAGGTAACTTGATGTAATTAGTCATGTAAGTGATTATGAGAAATTATTGTTGTAAAAAAAGGAAAAAATGAGGGTTTTGTTACAGCTTTAACGCTGTTTTTGCAATTAACAAATGTGCTGTTAAGTAACTCCTTCATTTCGGAGTACAAAGGTACGTTTTTGATGCTTTTATATCAAGAGGTTTTTTCATTTGCTTTTCTTTTATAATGAAGCCCTCCTGATGAAAATTCCTTTAATGTCACAAAAACAATAAAACTCACCAAGTTTCAGATGTAAAAACTAATTTTGTCATACAAAACTAGAAACCATGTCTGTAAATAAAGAAGTCAAAAGGATCACTACACACATACTTCAGGAAATGAAACACCGTGGAGAAAAAATCGCGATGCTCACAGCCTACGATTATTCCATGGCAACCATTCTTGATGATGCAGGTCTTGACGTATTATTGGTTGGCGATTCAGCTTCAAATGTAATGGCAGGACACGAAACTACACTTCCAATCACCCTTGATCAGATGATTTATCATGCCCAAAGCGTAGTAAGGGGTGCTAAACGTGCATTTGTGGTAGTAGATCTTCCTTTCGGAAGTTATCAGGGCAATTCTAAAGAAGCACTAAATTCTGCCATTCGCATCATGAAAGAGTCAGGTGCCCATGGTGTAAAACTTGAAGGAGGAACCGAAGTAGTAGAATCAGTTTTACGTATTATAACAGCAGGAATACCAGTGATGGGACATTTAGGACTTACACCTCAATCCATTTATAAGTTTGGTACTTATACCGTAAGGGCCAAGGACGAGGTGGAGGCTGAAAAGCTAAAAACAGATGCGCTTGCACTACAGGAAGCAGGTTGTTTTGCTATTGTGCTCGAAAAAATACCCGCAAAACTGGCTAAGGAAGTTTCCGAAAGCCTGCACATTCCGGTAATAGGCATAGGTGCCGGGCAAGACTGTGACGGACAGGTGCTTGTTGTAAATGATATGATTGGACTAACTAAAGGCTTTAAACCACGTTTCCTCCGTCAGTACGTAAATTTATACGATGGTATATTAGATGCTGCTCAATCCTATATTAAAGATGTCAAGGCAAAGGATTTCCCTAACGAAAAGGAACAGTATTAATGCCGGTAACTGATAAAGACGTATTATATGAAGACAATCACCTCATTGCGGTTAAAAAACGCGCGGGTGACATTGTACAGATAGATGAAACAGGAGACGAACCTCTGGACGAACAGGTAAAAAAATACCTTGCCATTAAATATAATAAACCGAACAGTGCATTCTTGGGTGTTGTTCACCGTCTCGACCGGCCCGTAAGCGGAGTAATTCTTTTCGCTAAAACCAGCAAGGCACTGGAACGTATGAATGCAGTGTTTAAAAACAGAGAGGTAAAAAAGACCTATTGGGCGGTCGTGCGAAACAAACCGGCTAAACCATCAGGAACACTCATACACTGGCTGATAAAGAATCCACAGAAAAATGTAGTTACGCCTTACAATACAGAAGTACCGGGTAGTCAGCGGTGTGAATTGAGCTACAAGTTAATCGGCGAACTCGATGGTTATTACCTCATTGAAGTTGATCCCCTGACAGGACGCTCACACCAGATCAGGGTACAACTGTCAACCATGGGTTGCCCTATTGTAGGCGATAACAAATACGGCTATCCAAGAGGAAGTAGAAAAGGCAGCATTTGTCTGCATGCACGTAGGTTGCAATTCATTCATCCTGTAAAGAAAGAACCGGTAAATATTTTTGCGAAATTACCGGGTGATGGTTTTTGGGAGAAGTTTGAAAATTTCTAGTTACACGGTACTTTAGATAATACAACAGCATCGCCAAATTTAAGTTGTGACCTGTCCGTAAATACCACTTTGCCGACTTTTTCTGTTGTATGACCAAAGCCTTCATAGAGCTTTCCATCTTTTCTGATAAAGACGACATCCCTTACCGACCTCATGCCTTCCGCGTCAAACAGATATTCAGCAATGATGGTATCACCTTTCAGTTCCCCGGCAAAAGTGCAGGAGTTCCTGTCCTTTTCAAACCATTTATAATTGAGGTCTCCCGTCAGCTCTTCTCCTTCAATGTTCAATGTCATTGATACCGTATCTTTATTCTTAACGAACTGATAGCACTCTGTATTTTTTTTGATTACAGGAATTGTAGCGGTGAAAGTAGTGTCTTCAGCTATCATCTCCGTAGTGTCGCTTACAGCCGGACTCCTGTTCTCATTATTACAGGATATGATGAAGAAAGCAATAAGTGCAATTAATAAGGTTGATGGCTTCATATATTTCTGTTTTTAATTAAAAGTAACAAACTGAAAAACTTATTGTTTTGATTTTCAGCCTGGGGTCAAAATAGCGGTCCCAATCCTATCGCTTTGTGCAATTATTCTGCTTAATTCACAAATTATGTATAATATTGAATGGACGATTTCTTAAATTAGGGGATAATTATTGATATAATAGGAGTTTTAAATGGAGAAACAACACAATGTAATTCCTTTCTATAAAACCCGGGCATTTATTTACCTGACAGCAGCGTGCATTGCTTTAATGGTGGCCGGTCTGGCTACACTCTTCTACAATTACCCCGGGGTAAAGTTTAAAAATTTTACTGTGGAACTGCAGGAAGAGGACATTGCACCTGGAGGAAATAAGGCAACTTTGACATTGGCCGACGGAAAAGTAATCACATTGAATGAAGCTGCTGATGGTGAACTGGTCAATGAGTCAGGAATCGTCATACGTAAAACAGGGAATGGGCAGGTTGTTTATGAGGTGACAGGTAACAACGGGTCTCAAAAAAGGCCAGTTTATAATACCATTTCTACTCCTAAAGGAGGAACTTATCAGATCGTATTGCCGGATGGTACCAGGGTATGGCTGAACGCCGCTTCAACGCTAAAATTTCCCTCTACTTTTGCTAATTTGATGAATAGAAAAGTAGAATTGAGCGGCGAAGCCTACTTTGAGGCTGCAAAAGATAAAGATCATCCTTTCATAGTTAAAAGCCATGATCAGGAAGTAAAGGTTCTTGGAACACATTTCAACATCAGCAGCTATACTGATGAAACCCAAACAAAGACAACGCTGCTGGAAGGAAAGATAGAGGTTGTGTCAGGTGGTAAAACAGCATTACTCAAGCCAGGGCAGCAATCGACAGTCCAGGCAACCCGAGCAATTAATTTAGCAAATGCTGATGTCGAGGCTGAAATGGCCTGGAAGAACGGACTTTTCATATTTGATGATGAACCGTTGGAAAGCATTATGAGAAAAATTTCGAGGTGGTATGATGTAGAAGTCGTTTATCAGGATATAGATAAAAATAGACTTTTTGGAGGAAGTGTATCGCGTTTCGATCATGTGTCCAAGGTTTTGAGGCAACTGGAGTTGACTGGTAGAGTGCACTTTAAAATTGAAGAGGGGAAAATCATTATTACGAAATAGCCGTTATTTGATATCTCAGGATAAATAAAAAAAGCGGGAATGATCATACCGACCACTCCCGCTTATCTAAATTAACGCTCTCGTAATATAATACGCTCAGGCAATTGGAATATTGTATGGTGCTTGAAATATTTTTTAATCCTTACTTTTGCGGCAACAATAGAGTCGAATGCCTGGAAAGAGAATTAGAAAACACTACCGCAGGGCCAGGTATGTATTGTACCGTGAAACCCTGATTGATACCAAGGAACATATCCTTACATTTATAGGTTCTTTTGTAGGAATTGGTCTCATAGGCTTGCTAAACAGCCAATACCTGGTGGCCAATGACAACCTGTTTTTAATTGGCTCCTTTGGTGCATCTTCAGTATTGATCTATGGAATTCCCAATAGTCCACTGGCACAGCCCCGCAATTTAATAGGCGGGCATGTGATTTCAGCTATTATCGGCGTTACAGTCCTGAAACTTTGTCCATCCGAACTTTGGCTTGCCTGCGCTTTGGCTGTATCCTTGTCGATTGTTGCTATGCAAATCACAAAAACTTTGCACCCGCCCGGTGGTGCTACAGCTTTAATAGCAGTTACAGGGGGAGCAAAGATCAAGGCTATGGGTTACCTATATGTGTTATCACCAGTGCTTTCCGGGGTGCTGATTTTATTCGTAGTTGCAGTGATCTTTAACAATCAAAGACACAGAAAATACCCGACAAAACCGCTGTTTAAGAGTAGAAGAATTAAATAACTATTCCATTTTTTTAACACCCATGGCATATTGGATGCCGCCAAGAATGTGCTTTAAAAACAAGGGATCTGTATAAGATTCTTCCACGTGTCCAAGTGCGGTGTAGAATGACCGGCCGCCGTCAAAATCCCGGTACCAGGCTACAGGATGTTCTGTGCCATTGATTCCACCCTTGTAACTTTTTTCATCCAGGTTGATCAATACTTTTAACCCTTTCTGAATGTCTTTAAAGTTGTACCATTCATCTTTTCTTTTCCATATAGCCGGAAGGTGTTTTGTAGCAATGGTCTTATTGTTTAGCACCTGAAGTTCTGCTATCTGTTGAGCAGGGTGGCTGGCAAAGTATGCGCCAGCTAACTTTCCATACCAGGTCCAGTCGTATTCTGTGTCCGTTGCTGCATGAATCCCTGCATAACCACCACCCGCACGTATATAATCTTCAAAGGCTTTTTGTTGCTCATTATTAAAGATGTCGCCAGTAGTACTCAAAAAAACAACTGCGGCATATTTTTTAAGATTCTTTGCGGTGATCAGTTCAGAATTTTTAGTGGTATCTACATCAAAATTATTTTCTAATCCTAGTTTTTGAATTGCAGCAATCCCTTCATCGATGGACGAGTGATGGAAGCCGGCAGTTTTAGAAAATACCAATATCCGTTTCTTTTTTGCAGAAACCGGGTTGCTGAAAGATAACAGACAAACTACTGCCAGCATGAAAAGGGTTAAGTATCTATACATTGTGTGTTGTTTTGTAAGGCAAGTTAGTAAATAAATTTCAGGAGAGAAATAGGACGAGTCACCAAGAGATGTTGCGTATATACAACGAGTCACAGTTTAACCTCCAGTCCTGCATAATAATTCCTGACCGGCGCCGCGTTGAAATACCTTCCACCAAAGGCGTTTAGGTCATTTCCAAGGCTGTATTTTTGATTCAGGAGATTATCTGCAGCTGCAAAGACTGCAATATTTGCTTTCCCAATCCTCAAGGCTCTAAGTCCTATTTTTGCTTGTAGCACGTGATAGGCTTTTGCATACATGGAATTGGCATCGTTGAGTGGAATACTGGAAGTATAATTGTGCTGCAGGAACAGATAGAATTTTTTAGGCAATTCAAGATCTATATTACTCACCAGGGTAGTCTTTGGTACACCTGTAAGTTCATTGCCGGAAAAATCATCCGTAACGTTCAGGTAGTCTCGAAACCTGAAATGACTGAGGGTATAGGCGGTTCCAAGTTGCAAACCCCTGAGCATTCCAGAAGCCTTAGATGGGATGAGGGAGATAGACAGGGAGCTTTCCACTCCCAGTTGTTTAGTTCCTCCGGCGTTGATGAAATATTCCGTGTTATTCTCGTTCAGACGCCGCACGATGGCATTTTTTAGTTGATAAGAAAAGCCTGTAAGGTCGAAAAATACCCTGTTGTTTTGGCTTTGAATTCTAAAGCCAGCCTCATAATTCCAGCCATGTTCCGGTTTCAGATCTATGTTGATGACATTGTCAGAAGCCCTTACTTCACTTAAGGTAGGCGGAGAGTATCCTTTGCTCAATGAAGCACGAAGGGAAAGCTGTTTGCCAATTAAATAGGAAACTGCTGCTCTTGGCATGAGCTGTAAATCAAATTTATTGGTCTTGTAAGGAATGGCCATAGGTGCAATGCTTCGATATCCATATTGATAAAGATTGGCGCTGGCTGATAATTCAATGAGTAACCGATCAAAGAAATCTGCACTGAGATGAACAAAGGCAAAGTTTGAAGCGGCCGTTAAATCGTCTGAGGCCTGGTTGGTAGTGTATTTCCCTTTGTCGTTGTTGTAGTTGTCAAAATTGGTGGAAGTTTGCGTGCTTTCGAGTCCAAGGTTGAACTTCCAGTTTGCAGCCCTGCTTTTCTGCACATATTCCAGGTAGGATCTCAATCCCAGTGTAAACTCATCTCTCTTCTCATAATTGCTGATGAATGGGTTCTTGAAATTGGTATAGGAAGTGAATGCGGCTAGTACATGTCTGAAATGTTTACCGATCTGCCAATCATGAGAAACCCCTCCATATAAAGTTTTGCTGTAGATTCCTGCCTGCTGTTCAATGGCACTTTTTGAGGTGCCAGCTGCGGGCCGGGATGCTTCGGGATTTAAATCGTATTGCGCCGCTGTTAACCCCCCGGGCGTGTTGTAGTGGAGATCGGAATAAAAGATTAGAGATTTTAAACTTGCATTGGAAGCATAACCTATGTTCTGAAGAATCTGGAAGTACTTTCTGTCCATGGCACTGTGGTCGCGGTAGCCATCACTTTGCTGGTAAGCCTGGGTGATGCTTAATCCGTAATTGCGCGACTGGTGCTGCAGGTTGGCATCTTCACGAAAGGAGCCAAAAGAACCTGCTTCAGTTTTTAATCCTACAGAGGTACTGTCAATTGTCGGTTCCTTTGGATTGATGAGTACCACACCTCCGGAATTAGCTCCGAAAATATTGCCATGCGGCCCCTTAAGTATTTGTATCTGTGCTGTGCCGGCTACATCAAGTGCATTAAGGTAAGTATTGCCTCCGGCATCTGTAAGGGGAAAATCATCGAGGTAGATTTTTACATTTCTGACTCCAAATGGAGATCTTAATAAACTGCCGCGTATGGAAAGCCGATAGCTGCCCGGTGAACGTTCCTCCATGCGAACGCCAGATATTGTATTGATGGCGCCGACAAAGGAAGTAGATGGCTGTTTGTTTAGCGCTTCCTGGTTGAGGACTCCGATAGAGCCGGTAGCCCGCAGGAGGGGTTGACTGCTGAAATAAGGTTTGATGACCACCTCATCCAGTTTTCGGGTGCTGTCAGGTTTGGTCTGCGCCAGACTTATTGACGCGGTAAGTATAAGGCTGGCGGTTAAAAATGATCTCATCTCTAACAAATCTAGAACTTACCCCGTAATAATAGGGCTTGGTAACCGGTTATTTACCTTTGTATATATTTATTTTATACTGGTAAGTGGCCAGGAAATATCTTTTTAAGATTTGTTGCTCTGAAATACTTACTGCATTGTTGTAAGCATACCTTGATACGGAGATATTTTGATCCAGTAAATCATAAACTGATAATTTTAATTGTCCCCTGTCTTTCTTTAACATCTGCAATGTTACGGCAAGATTCAAAATATTAGCGCTTTTTGAAAAGCCCTGCGAAATCTGAGGGTTGTAGTTGTAATTGTACTTGGCGTCAAAAATGATTCTTTTAGGCCAGCGCAGACTAAACTCGGTGCCCAGCGTATGTGTATAGGTATTGATGGCTTTATAGGCTACATCTTTATATTCTGTAATGGATTTTCTGAAATCGTATTTTGTATTGATACTCAAAAGGGAATTGTAATTGAAATTGATTCCTTGGCCTATACCAAAGCTATAATTATACTGCGTGCCTTCATCCTGATTTAAGAAAAAAGGATTACGCTGGATGTTTGCATTTAAGTTTGCATTCAGTCCGATTTGCCAGTTTTGAGATTTTTTAAACTGCTTGCCTATATTCCCTCCAAAGTAACCATACATACCCCCATCTTTATTGATTGTAGTGCTGGTTGTAGCACCATTGACATCAATTGTGTTCTTGTTTACAGTCGTATTGTTTGAAAAATTGATGCCTGTATAGCCATTGTAATTGAGCTGTTTTTCATGATTGTACTTGTAAAAGTTTCCTGAAAATTCGTAGGTGTGTTTTGGCTTCAGGTCTGGATTTCCAATCGATTTATAAAGTTGGCTGTATTCACGAACTATCGGTTGCATTTGAGAAATTTGAGGTTGCTCTATGCTTTCTCTATAACTAATGGAGAAGCTAGGTCCATCAAAGGAAAGTGTTGGAAGCAGGTTAAAGTAGTTTTGGCGTTGGTCCTTTATTGTGCTGTTAAATTTGTTGATTACATTTTGCCATTCCGCATTCACCCCAATTCTCAATGAATATTCATCATTGAATTGATAAGCCAGTTGCGGTCTGAAGTTTTGGACCCATGTATTCCTTTTTAACAAATTACTTTGATTGGGTAAAAAGGAGTCGTAGATGCCTGTTTGAATATTTTTATCAAACGTAGAAAGTGATTCTGTTGAAGTTGAATAGTTCGCGCCTGTGTTCAACTCTGCAGTTAGTTTTTTGATAATAGGATAGTCGTAATTGACGGATAATTCAGCTGAGTTGGATTTTGTATTGTTGTCTGCATAACGGTCGAGGACCTCTGATCGGATATCATCCGTAAATGATTTAATATCGTTTATGGAGTAGTTGTCAGAATTGGTTTTGTTCAGGGAAAGAGAATGGGTAATGTTTAAAGATTCTCCTTCTTTTTTAAGCCTCCTGTAATAGGAAAATGAATGAGAAAATGCGGTAGAATTATTGTCAGAGCTTGTGGAACCCCTTGACTCATTCAGCAAAGGTTTAAGGGTGTTAAAACTCTTTCCGGATGATGTATTTCTGTCACGCTGATCACTGAGGTCTAGTTTTGGCTCATATCTGAATCGATTCAGTGTATCAGGATTCCATTCTATAAGTCCTCCAATTGCATGTTTATTACTGATGTCCGAACTTTGATAAAGTGAATTGGAGGTAAGTTTCGTTTCGGCGATGGATTGCTCATTAAATGAGCTTCCATTATAAGTTTTTTCAGTATTGGTATAAAAATAAGTCAGATTCATTTTTAACTTCTTACCATAGTCGTTGTTGATATTTATACCTCCGGAAGCTACTTTTTCCATAGCGCCACCCCATCCACGGCCACCAAAAGTTCCATCGTATACCTGTGAGCCTCCAGACCTGTTGAATCCGCCCATATTGTACAGCTCATCCTGAGAAAAACCTGTTTTGTTCAGGTTATTTCCCAAGCCAATGATACTTACCTGCAGGGTATCTCTGAAATTGCTTAAAATTCCTCCGGCTTCATATCTGTCCCGGGTTCCGCCACCACCATACAGCTTACCGAGGGTGCTTTTCTTAATTTTGCTTTTTAATTTCAGATTAATAATCTTACCGACCTTTGTAGCGCTGACTTTATGGTCGGGATCATTTTCCCGGTCATCATACACCTGGATCTTATCAATAAGGTCAGCATCCAGGTTTTTAGTGGCTACTTTTGGATCAGTGCCAAAAAACTGCTTCCCGTCTATAAGTAGTTTGCTGATCGCTTTTCCATTGACCAGGATGGAGCCGTCGTTATTGACCTGTACTCCCGGTAATTTTCTCAGCAGCTCTTCCACAACCGCATTAGGCCTGGTTTTGAAGGCTTCAGTATTGAATTCAATGGTGTCTTTCTTGACCACTATTGGTGAGCGCTCACCTTTAATTACTACTTCATTCAGGTTATTGCCACTAAAAAGGATAGTGCCAAAGTCTTTGGTCTCGCCTTTTGTCAAATTCAGATTTTGACGAATCGTTTTGTAGCCGACATAGGAGATGATCAGTTTAGTAGGCCTGTCGGTTGGCAGCCCGGAAAGGTTGAACCCCCCTTTTTTATCGCTCAGTGTATAGGAGATGAGCGATGTGTCTTTTGCATTTACTACCGCAACGGTTGCATATTCAAGTGGATTTTTTGTTAGTGAATCGGCCAGTATACCCTTTATGACCGATTTGTTTTGCGCATAGCTTCCTGCTGCTATAAATAGCAGCATCAGAGAGACGGTAATTTTGTTCATTTGGTTTTGTTTGTGTGTGTTGTTTGTTGGTAATAACTGTGTTTGCAGTAAAGCTCAATATTACTGTTTTCTAAAATATCCCTGTGTTAAATAGTGTTAAACGTTTGTCGGGGTATTTGATGTAAAAAGGGAAAGGATGTTACAGAACATCAGGATTAACTCATTTATAACATTTCAATGCCATGAAATTCATCGGTTTATTATATCTTTAGACGATTTTAATCTAAAGCCTGTTTTGTCATAAACACGCTGTTTTTATTTTTCATTTACACAATCGTATTTATAAAATATGTCAGACACATCAAAAATTATCTATACCAAAACTGATGAAGCGCCAATGTTGGCAACCTATTCATTCTTACCAATTGTTCAAGCTTTTACAGCCTCAGCTGGCATTGATGTAGAAACCAGGGATATTTCTTTAGCCGGAAGAATTTTGGCAAACTTTCCTGAGTTTCTAAAGGAAGATCAAAAAATTGGAGATGCATTGACTGAACTGGGTAAGCTGGCTACAACTCCGGAAGCTAATATTATTAAATTGCCTAATATTTCTGCATCTATTCCGCAGCTGACTGATGCAATTGCTGAATTACAATCTCAGGGATTTGCTATTCCCAACTATCCGGATAATGCGCAAACAGACGGAGAAAAAGCAATCAAAGCTAAATATGCTAAAGTTTTAGGTTCGGCAGTGAATCCTGTTTTACGCGAAGGTAATTCAGACCGCAGGGCACCTAAAGCAGTCAAGAATTATGCAAAGGCCAATCCGCATTCAATGGGAGCATGGTCTGCAGATTCTAAAACTAAAGTGTCAAGTATGACTGAGGGTGATTTTTACGGATCGGAGAAGTCAGTTACTGTAGCAGATGCAGCACAGTTTAAAATAGAGTTTGTAGATGCAAGCGGCGCTGTGACTGAACTGAAAGGGCTGTCGCCTTTAAAAGGAGGCGAAGTGATCGATAGCTCTGTGATGAGCCTGTCGGCATTAAAATCTTTCGTCGCGAAAGCGATTGAAGAAGCAAAGGCTGCCGGAATTCTTCTTTCTGCGCACTTAAAAGCGACGATGATGAAGGTTTCTGACCCAATCATTTTTGGTGCAATAGTAGAGGTATATTTTGCTGGTGTTTTTGTTAAATATGGCGATCTGTTCAAAGAATTGAATATAGATACCCGAAATGGCTTAGGCGATGTTTATGCTAAAATTGCAGGCAATGCAAAAGAAGCAGAAGTGAAAGCTGCAATTGATGAAGCGATTGCTAATGGCCCGGCACTTGGCATGGTTAACTCAGACAAAGGGATTACCAATCTTCATGTGCCTTCTGATGTGATCGTTGATGCGTCAATGCCGGCAATGATCCGTACATCGGGTCAGATGTGGAATAAAGACAATAAGCAACAAGATACGATAGCTATTATTCCAGATCGTTGCTATGCCGGAGTTTATACTGCTACTATTGACGATTGTAAAGCTCATGGTGCTTTTGACGTAACTACAATGGGTTCTGTGCCCAATGTGGGTCTGATGGCGCAAAAAGCAGAAGAATATGGTTCGCATGATAAAACTTTCCAGGCAACTGATTCAGGGACAGTTCGTGTCACTGATGCTGATGGCAAGGTATATTTTGATCAAAAAGTTGAAAAGGGTGATATATTCCGCATGTGTCAGACTAAGGATGCGCCAATTCAGGATTGGGTTAAGCTTGCTGTAAACAGAGCACGTTTATCTGCAACACCTGCTATTTTCTGGTTAGATGAGAAAAGGGCGCATGATAGAGAAATCATTTCAAAAGTAAATAAGTACCTAACAGATCATGATACTGCAGGTTTAGATATCCGTATTTTATCTCCAATTGAAGCTACTAAGTTTACTTTGGAAAGGATCCGCAAGGGAGAAGATACAATTTCAGTAACTGGTAATGTATTGCGTGATTATTTAACCGATTTATTTCCTATACTGGAACTGGGTACATCGGCAAAAATGTTGTCTATTGTTCCGTTGATGAATGGCGGTGGTTTGTTTGAAACCGGTGCTGGTGGCTCTGCCCCAAAACACGTAGAGCAGTTCCTTCAGGAAGGTTACCTTCGCTGGGATTCACTTGGAGAGTTTTTAGCTTTGGCTGTTTCTTTAGAACATTTAGGTCAGACACAAAATAATCCAAAGGCTTTGGTTTTGGCTGAAACACTTGATGCCGCAACTGAGAAGTTCCTGGCCAATGATAAGTCACCTGCCCGTAAAGTAGGTCAGATTGACAATAGAGGTTCTCATTTCTATCTGGCTTTGTATTGGGCACAAGGTTTGGCTGAGCAAACTAAAGATGCTGACTTAAAGGCAAGGTTTGCAGCATTGGCTAAAGTACTGACTGAAAACGAAGTGAAAATATCAGCAGAGCTGATAGAGGCACAGGGTAAGTCGCAAGATGTCGGTGGTTATTACCATCCTAATGATGATTTAGCTTTTGCAGCAATGCGTCCGAGTGAAACATTGAATACTGCACTGGCAAGTTTATAACATAAGCCACATAAATAGAAAGGCCCTTTGCATTTGTAAAGGGCCTTTTTTATAAAAACAATTTTTGTTTTTTTTACGTTATCTTTAATATAAAATTTACCATTATGGCAGCTGATCAAAATAAATCCAATGGAGCAATGAAAGCAAATGATAAGCTTCATCCAATGAATCTGGGAGAGATCAAAGATTTTGATAATTTATCTTACGATAAAGACAAAAACAGTTTTGAATTTGATGTGAAGAACGGGGATACTGAATATGATCATCCGCTGCCTTACGATACATCTGCTCCTAATGGTGAAGATAGTATTTCTTCTTATGATGAAGCAAATCCATATATCGGCTCAGAATACGATGATGAGAAGCAACGTGATGAGAACCTCGAAAATTCAGGCATGCGCATAGAAGATGAGGATATTCTTGAAGTAAGTCCTGAAGATGAAATGCTGGCACGTACAGATGAAGACAACAGGGATGACTTGGATGAAGAAGGATACCCAATAAATGACAGGCCTAAGAAATTCTTTTAGGAGTTTACATCAAGGTTAAACCTTTTTCGCATTTCTTCCAGCTTGGGATTCTTTTCAATCAGGTACTGGTACTTTTCTACATTAGTATAAAGGCGGTTTACTACTGCACGCGCTACCTGTTTTGATTTGATGGTCAGGTGAAAGTTCTTTAGTCTCGGTCTCAGGAAGTTTAGAAAATCGATCATTTCATCCTGAAGCTGTCCCTCCTGGATTTTATGTTCTACATGAACCGTTACTTCTTCTGGGCTGTCCAGCACAGGGTCTGAACTGGTCAGGAGGGTATATACGTTGATTTTATTGTCTTCCTTAGCTTTGGTTGCATACTGATTCCAGTAAAACATCAATTGCTCGTAAGTAAATGCTTCCCTTGCTTCTCCTGTAATGTATTTAGGGCCGTCGTTCTCTTCCTCTTCAGCCCGTCTTTCCAGGTCGGTGAGAGATGGGATCAGCGTGCTGATTTTTGCATTCGCATTATTGTTCAGCGCTATTTTTGCTGTAGGCGCAGGGTTGGTCAGTGGTATTGGAGGTGTGTTCTTTGGCTGATCATGTAGTGGCTGCGGTACAACCGGCAACGGTTTGCTTTCCTGTTGAGGGATTTTTTGGACAGTTTCTGTTGAATCAACTGGTGCCGAAGTAATGTTGTTTGCAAATTCCTGAACAGCAGGTTTCGATGGAGCCGCAGAACTTAGATTAGTTTTTTTTTTAATCTGATCTTCGTCAGTTGCGGAATTGCCGTTAGGCTGGGCTAGTTGAAGTACCGAAGGAATGTGGCACATTTTAATCAGCGAAAGCTCTACCTGAAGCCGCTGGTTTTTGCTGTTTTTATAATTCAGGTCACATTGGTTGGCCAGATTCAATGCGGTCAGGATGAACGAAACCGGTGTTTGCTGACTTTGTGTAATGTATTTCTGTTTGATGGTTTCACTTACTTCCAGCAACTTGGTGGTCTGCGGGTCTTTGGCAACCAGCAGATTTCTGAGGTGGTTTGCCAGTCCATTGATGAAGTTATTGCCGTCAAATCCATTATTTAATATTTCATCAAACAGGATCAGTGAATTGCTTACATCAGTAGTATTCAGGTATTGGGTAAGTTTAAAATAGTAATCATAATCCAGGATGTTCAGATTGTCAATTACTGATTTGTAAGTGAGGTTTTTATTGGTGTAACTTACAATCTGGTCGAACATGGAAAGGGCATCCCTTAATCCGCCATCCGCTTTTTGAGCAATGATGTGCAGACCGTCTGCTTCTACAGATATGTTCTCCCGTTGTGCGATCTTGTTTAGATGCCCTGAAATATCATCTACCTGTATACGGTTGAAATCAAAGATTTGACAACGTGATAAGATGGTTGGCAGAATCTTGTGCTTTTCTGTGGTAGCCAATATAAATATGGCATAAGATGGCGGTTCTTCAAGTGTCTTTAAGAAAGCATTAAAGGCATTTGCAGATAGCATATGCACCTCATCTATAATATATATCTTATATTTCCCCGCTTGTGGCGGAATGCGTACCTGGTCAATCAAACTCCGGATATCATCAACCGAGTTATTGGATGCAGCATCCAGCTCGTGAAAGTTGAAAGAATGGCCTGTTTGGAAAGAGATACAAGATTCACAGGTGCCGCAGGCTTCCTGCTCTGCTGTTAAATTTGTACAGTTGATTGTTTTGGCAAGGATACGTGCGCAGGTAGTTTTACCGACACCACGTGGCCCGCAAAACAGAAATGCCTGTGCCAGCTGATTATTTTTGATGGCATTCTTTAGTGTGCCTGTAATGTGGTGCTGTCCAACAACGGTCTCAAACGTTGCCGGGCGGTACTTACGGGCCGATACTATAAAATTTTCCATTCGCCAACGAAATTAGAAATTTTTTAGGTAGCTACAGGGATTTGTGGAAAATAAATCTCCTATGTATATATTTGCCGCCTAATCTAAAAAAAATGAAACGTTTTCTCATCGGCCTTTTGCTGGCCTTTCCTGTATTTGCCCTGGCGCAATCTAATTTTCAAAAAGGATATGTAATCACAGTCTCAAATGATACTATAAAAGGTTTTATAGATTATCGTGAGCGTAAGTCGAATCCTGAAAGTATCAGATTCAGACTGAATAATGATGCACCGATCCAGACTTATAATGTGCTCAATTGTATAGCTTTTGGTCTGGATGGATTGGAGACTTATCAAAGGTATGATGTAAGGCTTAGTATGAATGAAGAGGCAATTTCCAAGCTCTCAGGTAAAGCTGATTCTATATCAGTGCGGGATACGCTGTTTTTAAAAGTGCTTCAGACTGGAAAAGTGGTAAGATTATATGAATATACAGATGAAATAAAGAAGCGGTTTTTTCTAGCTGAATTAAATGGAGCACCTTACGAGCTGATCAGAAGATTGTATCTGGATGAAAATACCAATAATATGGTTACAGCTGATTCTTATTTAAATCAGCTCTCACAGGCCAGCTACAGGCTAGGATTTGCGGCAAAATTTGACAGACGTAAGCTGATGAATGTTAAGTACCGGACAGCAGATTTGCTCAAGGTCACATCAGTATTAAACGGTGTTGAACCCATTAAAGTTAAAGGAACCAAGACCCGCGTTCTTGCAGGTGCGGGTATAAATTATTTAAATGGTATTTATAAAGGCAGTCATTTGCTTGCACGTCCGGATGCTAAATCCAAAGTTTCTTACAGTCCTTTTATAAATCTTGGAGTGGATGTTTTTAGTAATCCCGCAATTGGTAAACTGATCTATAGAGCAGAGCTCTCAGCTTACAAGAGTCAAAATGAGATTTCTTCCCCTTCAAGATTCCATTCTTTCGATCAATTGACCATATCTGCGGCTCCTCAACTGATTTATAATGTGTATAACAAAAGCAAAATTAAAGTTTTTATTGGTGGGGGGATGGCCTTTAACTACTCAATTGTTGACAATGATGTGCAAAAAAGATACAATACTTTTAAAAATGAATTCGTTGTTCTTGAGGAGCCATTGGATTTTGAGAAATTCAGCGTGTCTTTCGTAGGTAAGGCAGGCATTGTATTGAATAAAAGGATAGAAATTTATGGTGGATACTCTACCCGAAATGTAGTGAGTCACTATGCAGCGTTTAATATAGGTTCTAAAAGAATTGCAGGAGGGATTAACTACCTCTTTGGTAAACCATAAACTTTTGATTATCCTATTGATTAATAGAAATTTATTATTACTTTTGCAACCCGCAATAATAGCGGATTAATTAAAAACAAATAAATAACAATGAATCAGTACGAAACTGTTATCGTTCTAACCCCGTTGTTATCAGAAGAAGTTGCTAAAGAAGCATTAGCTAAATTTAGCAAAATCATCACTGATAGCGGAGCCGAAATTGTTCAAGAGGACAATTGGGGTTTGAGAAAATTAGCGTATCCGATTGAGAAAAAAGCAAGCGGATTCTTTCACCTAACTGAGTATAAATCTTCAGGTGAAGTGATTAGTAAATTAGAATTGGAACTTAAGCGTGATGAGCGTGTTCTACGTTTCTTGACCATTAGATTAGACCGTCATGCGGTTGCGTATAATGAGAAAAAACGCAGTGGTGCTTTCAACAAAAAACCTAAGAAAGAGGAGGTTGCAGGATAATGGCTAAAGATCAAATACAATATGTTACTGCTCCAAAAGTGGACGATAACAGAAAAAAATATTGCCGTTTCAAGAAGAATGGTATTAAATATATTGATTACAAAGACGCAAACTTCTTGTTGAAATTTATCAATGATCAAGGTAAACTTTTACCACGCCGTTTAACCGGTACTTCATTGAAATTCCAACGTAAAGTTGCTCAGGCAGTAAAACGTGCACGTCACATCGGTTTGTTACCTTTTGTTGCTGACCAATTAAAATAGGAGCTGAGAGATGGAAATTATTTTAAAACAAGATATCAAATCCCTAGGGGAAAAAGATGATATCGTTTCTGTAAAGCCAGGATACGGCCGTAACTACCTAATCCCTCAGGGATTTGCTCAGTTGGCTACTCCTTCAGCTAAGAAAGTATTAGCAGAAAACTTAAAGCAAGCTGCTTTTAAACAAGATAAAATTAAGAAAGATGCTGAAGGTATCGCTGAGCGTTTAACTGAAGTTAAACTATCAATCGGTGCTAAAGCTGGTGAAACAGGTAAGATCTTTGGTGCAGTAAATACCATTATGATCGCTGATGCATTGAAACAACAAGGTTTTGATGTTGACCGTCGCCGTATCACTTTCGAAACTGAACCTAAATTTGTTGGTGAATATGTTGCCAACTTAAACTTACACAAAGAAGTGAAAGTTAAAGTTCCTTTCGAAGTTGTAGCTGAGTAATCTTAATTACAAAATACAGGAAAGCGCTCCATAATCGGGGCGCTTTTTTTGTTTAAAATCATTCCGATAACTCTTACCTTTGGCCAATGGCAACTCGCAAACAGACTAAAAGCAAAGCAAAATCGACTACTTTTAAACGGATCACTTCAATAATTACCAGGATATTCATTTGGTTTCTGCTGGTTACCGTGTTATGGGTTTTGGTTTATCGGTTTGTTAATCCTCCAATCACACTATTGATGATTCAACGTAACATGGAGCGCAATGCTGCGGGTAAAACTGCCAGGATGGAAAAGAAATGGGTAGACTTTGAAGATATGTCTGATAACATGAAACGGGCGGCGGTTTCTGCTGAAGATCAGTTGTTCTTAAAGCATGTGGGCTTCGATCTCAAAGCTATAGAAAAGGCTTTTAAGGCTAATCAGAAAGGAAAGAAGATAAAAGGTGGAAGCACCATTTCCCAGCAAACAGCAAAGAACGTTTTTCTTTGGCCCGGCCGCTCATGGGTAAGAAAAGGATTCGAAGCTTACTTTACCTTGCTGATAGAGATTCTGTGGAGCAAAGAACGTATACTGGAGGTATACTTGAATGTGATTGAGATGGGAGACGGGATATATGGTGCAGAAGCTGCTGCACAGCAGTATTACAATAAGTCATGTACTCGTCTGACCAGAGCTCAGGCAGCATTAATAGCGGCCTGCTTTCCAAATCCAATCAGATGGACACCTAAAAAGGCAACACAATACATCAGGCACAGACAGTATCTGATCATGAGAAATATGCGGCGCCTGGGTCCGTTAGATTTTTAAGGGTTTGATTATAAAAGGTGTGCGAAGACTTTGCCATGCCAGCTTTGCTCAAAGGGAACTTCCCATTTAGTCTCGAATTCTGAAAGGGTTTGAACCATGTTGTTGAATACAATAGTCTGCGGACCAACTGCTTTGATGTTAACCAGTGTTTCAAAGTCTTCTTTGTTAGCCACAATTACCTTATCATCCACTTTGTAAGCCATGTTAAACCTGTTGAACAGATCAATCTGATATTCCTGTTCGATTTCTTTAATAACGCGAACAGACGAGTCTATAGAACATCCTGTTACGTTGGCAGAAGCCTCATCTACCGTAAATACAATAAAGAAATTATATAAGATAGCTGCTTTTGCATCCAACTGATGACCATGAGCTTTCCACTGGGCAGTAAAATCATTTAGCTTTTGCTGCAAAGTCTGCACTTCGTTGTCCGTAAACGCACGGTTACTTTGGTAGACCCAAACTCTGGATTGTGGAGAAAAACTCATACTCAAAAATACAAAATTATTTAACTTAACATCGCTAAATAGTTAACGTCATGAAGAAGTTTACATTGTCCTTAAAAATGTTTTTCTTTTTACTGCTGTCCATGGTTTTTATGGCCTTTGCAGCAAGTATAGCGTTGGATGAAGACACTGCTTTTATACAAAAAATGCTTGCTGATCATTATGACGATACCCAGGAAGCAAGCCTTCTAAAAAAATATGAACTTAATGTTACCAACACTGGTTTTTGCAGGTATAAGCGCTATTTCTCAAGTGGGAAAGTAGAATATTTCTCTTTCAATCTTAAGAAATTTAAAGACATAGATTATTTGGGCAGTGATAAACAAGGAAGATTGTATTTGCATACAAAAGGAGAGGATGTGATTGTTCAGACCTATAATGATAGAAAGAATGGTGATATTGATAGTATGGCGGCTTACATGGTCATTCCGCTAAAAAATATGGAACCACAGGATCTGATAGCTATCTCTGAGCGGTTGGTTAAAACGAATGCACAGCTACTGGTTCAGAAATAGCATACACAGCTGTTTCTTCGTATCGTGAAGCGACTATAATTTCCGTACCGTTTGAATGTTCAGTAAACAGCTTGTGGACTAGCTCAGGACAGTTGTTGTCTTTAGATAAGTGTGCTAACAGCAGGTGCGACATGAAGCTTGGTCTGTGTGCTGTGAATACCTCTAGCGCCTGCTGGTTTGACAAGTGTCCCTGACCCCCGCTGATCCGGCGTTTAAGGAAATAAGGATAGGCACTCTTTGCTAATAGCGCATCATCATAATTGGTTTCCAGGAAAGCAGCGTGACATCGTTTGAAATGATGAATCAGCTGTTCACATGCAGCGCCGATGTCGGTAAACACACCAACGTTAGTGCCCCCGCATGAAATCATGAAACTGTGTGGTTCTGCGGCGTCATGAAGCTTTGGGAAACCTGTGACGACAAGATCTCCCACCATAACAGGTAAATTGCTGTGTAGGGTTCTGATCAGGTCTTTTCGTAATAAGAATCTACAGCCGGCTAAAGTTCCCGGAGTGATGTATACCGGGAGGTTGTATTTGGCTGATAAAGTACAAAGACCTTTGATATGATCAGTATGTTCGTGTGAGATAAATATTGCTTTTACTTTAGTCATAGACAAGCCCAGGCGAAGCATTCTTTTTTCTGTTTCCCTGCATGAAATGCCGGCGTCTATAAGTATTGCCTCATCGTCATTACCTACGTAATAGCAGTTTCCGTTGCTGCCGGAATTTAAAGAGGCAATATATAACTTGTTACAAGCCATTCGCCCTTACTGTGATTTCAGCAATATCTAATACCTGTACATTTTGATCCTGGTCTTTCAATTTAACACCATCACGAAGCATGGTCATGCAAAAAGGGCAACCTGCGGCAATTACATGAGGTTGTGTCTCCAATGCCTCTTCAATTCGTTCAATGTTGATGTCTTTATTGCCTTTTTCAGGTTCTTTGAACATCTGTGCACCACCGGCGCCACAGCACAAACCATTTGACTTGCAGCGTTTCATTTCTACCAATTGTGCATCGAGGATCTCCAGTGCTTTACGGGGAGCTTCATATACGCCATTTCCGCGTCCAAGATAACAAGGGTCATGGTAAGTGATCTTTTTACCTTTAAAGCTTTCTCCGCCCTCTGCTTTAAGCTTTCCTTCATCTATCAGCTGCTGTATCAACTGGGTATGGTGGATTACTTCGTAAGTACCGCCTAATCCCGGGTACTCGTTTTTAATGGTATTGAAACAATGTGGGCAGCCTGTTACTATTTTCTTAATGTTGTAAGCATTTAGTACCTCAATATTGGTCATGGCCTGCATCTGGAAAAGAAATTCATTTCCTGCGCGTTTTGCCGGATCTCCGGTACAGCTTTCTTCAGTGCCAAGGACAGCATATTTGATTCCCACATGGTGCAGTATTTTGCAAATATCGCGTGTTGTTTTTTGCGCTCGTTCATCATAGCTTCCGGCGCACCCAACCCAGAATAATATTTCTGGTTCTTCGCCTTTGGCTATCAGTTCCGCCATGGTTGGCACTTCAAAATTTAGTTGCTCGCTCATCTTTTACGCTATCTTTAAGCCTTAATAGTTGTTTGTATTAGTTCTCTTTTGCCCAGTTTAACCGGTCTGCCGGTGAATATTTCCATGGTGCACCATTATTTTCAATATTACCCAGCATCGCATTGATACTGGCCGGAGATTGCGATTCCTCCATCACTGCATATCTTCTCAGTTCCGTAATGATTGCCAGAGGATCTATATTGATCGGGCATGCCTCTGTGCATGCATTACAGCTTGTACAAGCCCAGATCTCTTCTCTGCTGATGTAGGTGTCTATCAATGACTTTCCGTCGTCAAAGCCGTTGCCTGTTTTATCAATATTTTTACCCACCTCTTCCATCCGGTCTCTCGTGTCCATCATGATTTTACGTGGTGAAAGCAGCTTTCCGGTAATGTTGGCAGGGCACACTGAAGTGCATCTTCCGCACTCTGTGCAAGTATAGGCATTCATCAGGTTTACCCATGTCAGGTCATTCACATCTTTGGCACCAAAGCGACCTGCTTCAGCCTCAGGAGGTGTAAAAGAAGGGTCGAGCATGGCTTTTACTTCATTGGTTACACTTTGCATATTGGTGAATTCACCTTTAGGCTCCAGATTGGAGAAGTAAGTATTTGGAAAGGCAAACATAATGTGGAAGTGCTTTGAATAAGGCAGGTAATTTAAAAAGCCCAGAATTCCAATGATGTGGAACCACCAGCATCCTCTTTCAATAGCAACCAGGGCACTTTCGGTATTTGGTAGGATAGCCTGAAGGTACTGGCTTACAGGGAATGCACCTGCAGCGGTGTAATGTCCGGATCCGAGTGCCTGCAGTTTGGCATCTGCAGCATTCATAATCAGAAATGCAGACATCAGCAGTATTTCAGTAATCAGGATATAATTGGCATCAGATCTTGGCCAGGGTGTCATTTCGACGCCACTGAACCTTTTTAGTTTGATGATATTTCTTCTGATCAGGAATATCGCACAGGCCAGCCAAACGCCTAAAGCAAGGATTTCAAAAGAGCCTATCAATACATCATAGATGGCTCCCAGACCTCCAAAAATCCGGTGTGTACCGAATATCCCATCAATCATGATCTCCAGTACCTCAAGATTTATAATTACAAAACCTGCGTAAACGATAAAATGTAAAAATGCCGGAACAGGACGAAAGAACATTTTTGTTTGTCCGAATGCTACTTTGAGCATGGTCATTATCCGTTTTTGAGGCTGATCTGTTCTGTTTGCCGCTCTTCCCAGCCGGATATTGCGAATCACTTTTTTAAGGTTGTAACTAAAAAAAGCTATTGCAGCTAGTGTAATTGCTATAAATAGGATTTGTGACACCATTCTTGAAATATCTAATATAGTACGCGCTAAGTTAAACAAATACAACAAAACAAATTACTATGCATGCATAAAATATAAAATTTAGAAGGTTTTTAAATAAAACAGATTTATTTTTAAATATTTTCAAAAAAGATTTTGACATTCAAAAAAAGACACTACATTTGCACTCCCAACCGAGGGGAACATGATTAATTCATGTTAATAATAAGATGGTACGGTAGCTCAGTCGGTAGAGCAATGGACTGAAAATCCATGTGTCGCCGGTTCGATCCCGGCCCATACCACTGCAAGAAGCCTTAGAGAAGTCTAAGGCTTCTTTGTTTTGCGACCAATTCTTTAGCCGATAAAGAAGTCAATATCAATAAATAAAACCTCGCTTTTCCGACAATTCCATTCGTTTTTTGAGTAAAAATTCGATATCTTTCTCTGCGGCGCAGGCCGATTTACGAGAACGAACCGGATTTTTTAATAGCTAATCATTATGGAATTTAAGGAAAGAGACTTTACAAACCAATTTGCCAAATCAACAATCCTGACCAGGATCAGAGAAAATTTAAGATTTATTTTAATCGCGCTCTTCGTGGTGATCCTGCTATGGGGAACTATTTTCCAGATAGGTACTGAAGAAGTGGGCGTGATCACCAGGGTAGGCAGATATACCAGGACTGTAGATCCGGGACTGAACCTCAAAATGCCTTTTATAGAGACCGTGCATAAAGTTCCGGTAGAGCGCCAGCAAAAACTGGAGTTTGGCTTTCGCTCGATGGGGGCGGTCGACAACCAGTCTGAATATGCAAAGGATGGCTTAAGGGATGAATCACTGATGCTAACGGGGGACCTGAACCTCGCCGATGTAGAATGGGTAGTACAGTACAGGATCAATAATGCGTACAATTATTTATTTAAAGTGAGGGATCCCGAAAGCACGCTAAGAAATATATCAGAGGCAGCCACCAGGCAGATTGTAGGAGACCGAACAGTAAATGAGGTATTGACGATAGGAAGAACTGAGATTACCGTAAAGTTGCACCAGCTGATCCAGGAGATCTGTAATGAATATAACATCGGGATTAAAATAGAACAGGTAGTGTTACAGGATGTAAACCCGCCGGATCCGGTTAAGGCGGCTTTTAACGCAGTAAATGAAGCGCAGCAAGAAAAAGAAACGCTGATCAACCAGGCCAAATCTGAATACAATAAAGTAATTCCAAAAGCAAGCGGAGAGGCTAAGGCTACCCTACAAAAAGCTGAAGGATATGCGATAGAGCGGGTAAACAATGCACAGGGTGAATCAGCCAGGTTTAATGATCTTTACAATCAATATATAAAGGCGCCTGAAGTAACTAAAAAGCGGATTTACCTGGAAAATATGACAACCATCCTATCTAAACTGGGCAATGTGATTGTGACCGATCAGAATGGAGCGAACGTATTGCCGCTCCTCCAGATGCAATTGAATAAGGATAACACTAAAAAGAACTAAGATGAGCCAAAAACAGATACTATTAGGATTATTGGCATTTTTCGCGCTGTTGTGTTTGCTGACCAGCACCTTTACTGTCAGGGAGTACGAGCAGGTTGTGGTTACTCAATTTGGACGACCCATTGGTAATGCCATCACTAAACCAGGAATAAATTTTAAACTGCCGTTTATACAGACCGCTAATGTTTTTGAAAAGCGCTTTATGGAATGGGTAGGTGATCCTAACCAGCTGCCTACCAAAGACAAGAAATTCATTTTTGTGGAGACCTATGCCAGGTGGCAGATTACCGACCCGCTGCAGTTTTTTAAACGGCTTACAAACGAACGCGGAGCTCAATCCAGACTGGATGATATCCTTGATGGGGAGACAAGAAATGTGGTGGCCAAGAACAATATTGAAGAACTGGTACGAAGCAGTAACAGAAAGCCTGAATTGGATTCGATAGGGGAAGTGCTGGGCGATTCATTGACTCAGGTTTATGTAGGACGTGATAAGATGCAGGATATGATCCTTAAGTCTGCTAATAAACAGGCTATTGAATTGGGAATAAAGATTCTGGACTTCAGGTTTAAAAGAATCAATTATGTGCAGGAGGTACAGACCCAGGTTTACGAGCGTATGAAAAGTGAGCGTTTCAGGATTGCAGATAAGTTTAGATCAGAAGGTCAGGGTGAGGCCTCAAAGATAAATGGCGATAAGGACAGGGAATTAAAGAACATTCAATCTGCAGCTTTTAAAAGGGCCGAGGAAATAAAAGGTAGAGCTGATGCCAGTGCTGCATCCATCTACGCATCTGCTTATAATCAATCTGCGCAATCCAAGAGCCTTTATGGTTTTCTAAAATCCATGGAAACACTTGACAAGACATTTAGCGAAAAGACCTCGGTGATATTGTCTACCAACAGCGAGATCTATCAATATCTGAAAAAGTCCAATTAAGCCCAGACATAGGATTGTTCATCTTCCCGATAGCATTGCTTATAAATTCAGCAATGCCAATAGAATGCTCAATTGTTTTAATACAAACCGCAAGTGTTTTAAGACATTGGTAATTTGATTTTCTACAGTCCTTTTCGAAATGGAAAGTTTCACAGCGATCTCATCATTGGAAAGATTTTCTTTTCTGCTCAGCAGGAAAATCTCCCTTGAACGGTTTGGCAATTTGCTCAGTTGCGCATCAATTCTGGCCTCCAGTTCAGTATAGTCGAATTGCTCAGCAGCCGTATTGTTTACTGACCTTTGCTGAACTTGCTCGTAGTCATCTATGTATTGAATGTCTAATGATCTGACTCCCTGCTTTCTTTTGTAGACATGGTAACGGGCGGAAGCCGACAGATAAGCTTTAACTGAGAGGATATTTAGCTGAGCTCTTTTATTCCAGATGTTTAAAAATATATCATGTGTGATTTCATAACAAACTTCTGTGTCTTTGATGTATTTATGCGAAGTGGTGAACACAGCAGACCAATGCCTGTCGAAGAGCATATTGTAGGCCTTGGCGTCATTGTTCTTGACAGCAGCCCATAATTCAGCATCATTGAGTCCTTCTAATTGCATACTTGGTGAAATAAAGCTAGGATTTATATTCTAGTTTCCTGCATTAAAGATTTATTTTCAAATCCAGTGTGTGTGCTCCTTCGAAACAGACTCTATATACATAACCAATAATAAACCTAAACGCAGCTTCATGGAGAAACATGAATATATTACGCTGTTCGAAAAGCACCTTGCAGGAAACACAAGTGCAGAAGAAGAACAGATGTTAATGGACCATCGCGATGAATTCAAACTTTTGGATTTGCCATGGGACAGCATTACAATGGGCAATCAGTCGCAGGTAAAAGAAAGGCTATACAACAGTCTTCAGGCTCAAATAAATCCAGTTCCCGTAAAGCGTATACCTGCCAGATTCTGGTATGCCGCCGCCTCAGTATTGATCATTTTCTCCAGCGCATTATACTACGGCTTAGGCCTGCGTACCCAAGAAAGGTCAGCTCAGCCAGTGGTAAAAACTGCAGCTCCTGCCATTATCCCCGGTGGAAACAAAGCCATACTTACCCTTGCCAATGGTTCACAGGTCGATCTGAATGATAAAGATGCCGTTAAGGCACTTCAACAGGGCGATGCTTTAGTGTCCAATAAAGAAGCAGGATTGCTGGTTTACAATAGACTTAAGTCCGGTAAAAATCAAGCTCAACAGTTCAATAAAATCAGTATCCCGCGCGGTGGAAAATACGATGTGATCTTATCAGACGGAACTAAGGTATGGCTCAATGCATCCTCATCATTATATTTTCCAACTACTTTTTCCGGTGATGAACGCAGGGTGGTTGTTACAGGAGAAGCGTATTTTGAAGTTGCTAAAAATGCAGCGATGCCGTTCAAGGTAGAAGCAAACGGAACAGTGGTCCGCGTGTTGGGTACTCATTTCAATGTAATGGCTTATGAAGATGAGGCAGCAACGAGCACCACTTTGCTTGAGGGATCCGTAGAAATCTCAAATAACTCAGGGAAAGCATTACTCAAACCCGGACAGCAGGCACTTGTCAATAAATCTACCGGTACAATCGATGTAAACCAGGTGAACGCAGCTCAGTTTATGGCCTGGAAGGAAGGCAAGTTTGTCTTTACTGACGATGGAATAGAAGAGATCATGCGGAAACTGTCGCGCTGGTACGATGTAGAAGTCGTGTACAGGGATAGGAATTTGGCCGATAAAATTTTCAATGGAACCATATCGAGGTACGAAAACATATCAGAAGTATTGAGTATGCTCGAACAAACGGGTACAATTCACTTTAAGGTTGCAGGAAGGAGGATTACCGTAATGCCTTGACAACGCCACTCAGGAGGAGGCATTGGTAAAAACCGGAAGCGGTCGTAACGCTCCCGGATGAATTCCAGGCCAACCCTATAACAATAGAATATCGAACATCCTAATTATTGATTAAACCCAAATATCAAATGTATGAATTTTTACTTTCTGTTTAAACGGAGGATGCTATCCTTCGTACCATTAAAATTTCTGCTGGTTATGAAACTAACTATCTTTTTATTGGCTGTATCACTAACGCATGTATTTGCAACAGGATATGCCCAGAACGTAACCATCGACAAGAAGAATGCCGAGCTGGGTGCTGTTTTGCAAGACATCCAGCAACAGACCGGGTATAATTTTTTGTATAATTCAAAGATGATCCGCAAGGCCAACCGTGTTGATGCTACTTTTAAGGGAATGGAACTGGAACGGGCACTTAAAATTATCTTCGATGATCAGCCACTCACCTTTGTCATCGATAGAAAAACAGTAATCGTTAAAATGAAACCCGAACAAACTGCGAGGGACCTGATCACTGTATCAGGAAAAGTGTTTGACGAGAATAAAACAGGCATGGCGGGCGTAACCATCAAAGTGCAGGGTTTGCCAACCGGAGCGGTAAGCAGTGCAGACGGAAGCTATGCTGTAAAAGTTCAGGATGATGGTGCACTTGTTTTTAGCTATACAGGCTATACGTCACAAACGATAAAAGTCGACAAACGCACTACGATCGACGTAACTATGGTTCCTGATCCGCAATTATTGGAGCAGGTTGTTGTAATCGGTTATGGCACACAAAGGAGATCCAGTGTAGTAGGAGCGATCGATCAGATCAAATCCAGCCAGATTGAAAACCGTCCGGTGGGCAATGTGACCCAGGCGCTTCAGGGTACTTCACCAAGTATCGTGATTCAGCAGCGGAGCATGAACCCAAATGACAATAGCCTCAATATTAACCTTCGCGGTGTAAGCACAATGGGCAATAATTCGCCTTTGCTGGTGATTGATGGAGTGATCAGTGAAAGTATCAATGATATGAATAACTTGAATCCGAACGATATAGAAAGTGTTTCTGTATTAAAGGATGCAGGTAGTTCGGCCATTTACGGATCCAGATCTGCAAACGGTGTATTGCTCATCACCACCAAAAAGGGCAAAAAAGGAATGGACCCGGTAGTCAGGCTAAGCGGAATCCTTGGTTCTCAAAATCCGGAAGTTCTAGTAAAACCTTTAAAAGGCTATCAAAATGCTTTACTGAGAAATGATTCCTATTTCAATGTAGGCGCAAACCCAATATATTCGGCCGCGCAGATTGAACAGTTCGCAACCGGAGATTCTGAATATTTTCTGAAAGGGATATTGAAAGATGCTTTCCAGCAAAACTACAATGTGAGTGTACAGGGTGGGGCAGAGAAAAGCACCTATATGGTCTCTCTCGGTTATTATGATCAGGAGAGTAACTATAAAGGTCCGGACTTTGGACTAAAACGTTATAACCTTCGTTCAAACCTGACTACAGATATTGGCAGGCTAAAATTGTCTACCATTCTTTGGTACGATAGAAGTGAAGGCAAGGCATATCAGGGCGACAATGGATTCCTGATCGCAGATGCTTCCCGTATACCTGTTTACAACACCTACCGGTTAAAAGGTGATGATGGTAAATATTATGTCAACGATGTATTGACCCAGGGAAACCCGCTGGCCAATCTGGAACGCGGCGGTTATACCAACACCAATAACGATCATTTCCAGGGAAGCTTAAACGCAGAGCTGAACATCATTGACGGATTAAAGGCTAAGGGATTGCTGGGTTTAGACCTTCGTCCTGAAAATCGCCTGATCAGAAGATTTTACTGGCCTACCTACAATGAAGCAGATTTGACCACACCTACAAATGCATCCAGTTCTAATGCTTATTCCATAGAGGATTATCAGGGAAAATCTACCTTGCTGAATATGCAGGCTATCCTGGACTACAACAAAACCTTCGGAGGTGTTCACAATGTGACGCTCCTGGCGGGTTATTCCAATGAATCTTACCGCAGACGCGCATTTGAACTCAAAAGAAGTTTGGTAGATCCGATACTTGGGGTTCCTATCGAGGGTACAATAATAGACGAAGCAGGAAGTTATAATACCATCGGCGGCACTGTAGAGAGAAGCCTAAACTCTTACTTCGGCAGGGCAGGCTACAATTTTGCAGACAAATATTTTATCGAAGGAAGTTTCCGTTATGATGGCTCATCAAAATTTGACGCTGACAATAGATGGGGCTTTTTCCCTTCTGTCTCTGCCGGATGGAGATTAAGTGAAGAAAGCTTCTTCAGTTTCTGGAAAGAGAAAGTGGGAGATGTAAAGATTCGTGGTTCATATGGTCAGCTGGGCAATCAGAACGTAGATGACTATCAGACCTATACCACTTATACAATTTATCAGAACCAGTATGGTTTTAACAATTCTGCTGTTCCCGGAACCGGCTATACACTCGGAAATCCATTATTACAATGGGAAACTGCAAACTCATTTAATATAGGTGCAGATGCTACGTTCCTGAAAGGTTCCCTGACTGCTGCTTTCGATTATTTCCATAAAACCACCAATGATATCCTGCTGCTTCCGCCGAGTCCATTGACTTTGGGAGGCGGAGTGCCTAAGCAAAATATAGGCTCTATGGTTAATCAGGGCTGGGAGCTGACGGTGAACTATGGGCTTAAGCACGGTGATTTCAGTCATAACTTCGGTCTGAACGTGGGTGATTCCTGGAATAAGGTGACCAAACTGGTAAACAACGAACAAATAGACAGATCAGATGAGATCGAAAGGATCATGCGTGTAGGCTTGCCATTGTATGCCTATTATGGATACAAAACTGATGGCCTGTTTCAGAATGAAGACGAAATCAAGGATGCTGCATTGCCGATTGGCGTGTTGCCTCAACCGGGTGATGTCAGGTACAAAGACCGTGACAATGACGGGATCATTACCGACAATGACCGTTATGTGCTTGGACATGCCTTCCCTCGTCTGACTTTTGGTTTTAACTACGATGTGAGGTGGAAAGGTTTTGATATGAATATGCTTTGGCAGGGCGTTGGTAAACGTGACATGGCCGTGAGGGGTGAAACCATCGAGCCATTCCACGGAGGTTATTCATTTGTGATGTTCGAACATCAGCTGGATTACTGGACACCTGCCAACCCGGATGCACGCTGGCCGAGACTTACACCTCCAAGTGTGGCGTCAACGGTCAACAACTACGGAAAAGGTTCAGATTTCAACATATTGAATGCCGCTTACCTCCGTCTGAAGAATATCCAGGTCGGCTATACTTTGCCTAACCGAATTTCAAATAAGATAGGAATGAGAAAACTCCGCGTGTTTTTGAACGGGCAGAACATGCTTACTTTCAGTAAGCACTCATTCATCGATCCCGAATCATCAGAATTCGGTTCCAGTATGAATGCTGCAGGTGCAAACAGCGGGCGTAATTATCCTTTGCTGAAGTATGTAGGCGGTGGTTTTGACATTGAGTTTTAAAGACTAGAAATTATGAAAAAGAAATTTATAACATATACTCATCTGATCTTTCTTGGGCTGGCATTGTTTTCTGCAGGTTGCGTTAAGCAGGAAGTGGTACCTACAAACAGGTTTACTGACCCTACCTATTGGACCTCAGAAGATAAAGCCAATTCAGTGGCAAATATGGCCTACAGACAGATGTTTAGCAGTGACGATCATTTTGGTAACGAGTTGCTGAGCGATAATGTTTATAACGGCTATGGTTCTACAAATGAGAAATTGATTGCTACAGGTTTGGCTGATGCGTCGAACCCGCGTTTTGCGAATGACTGGGGCGATGCTTACGGCGGCATTAAAACCTGCCATACATTTCTTGAAAATGTGGACAGGGTGACTGCTATGAGCGCTGAACTCCGCGAAAGAAGAAAGGCAGAAGTTCGTTTTATCCGTGCTTCATTGTTTCTTCAGTTGACCACCTGGTACGGCGATGTGCCTCATTTTACGAAGGACATCAGCTACGAAGAGTCCAAAGTGGTTACCCGGACTCCCCAGGCACAGATTCTTTCCTGGATACATCAGGAACTCGATGAAGTAGCCGCCATCCTGCCAAAGCGTGAGGATTATGCTCCGGCAGACAATGGCCGCATCACCAGCGGTGCAGCCGTGGCTTTAAATGCCCGTGCTTACCTTTATGAAAACAACTGGACCAAAGTTGCGGAGTATACCGATAAACTGATCAATTCAGCTACTTACGGCAGGTATTCGTTGTTTCCGAATTATGAGGAATTGTTTTGGGTGAGAAACGAGTACAATTCAGAGATCATTCTGAGCCTGCAGTACGTTCCCGAAGTCAGGACATGGGGCACTTTGGTCGACTATGCGCCGATGTCTGCAAATGCGAGGTTGTCGCTCGCGGCGCCTACACAGCAACTGGTAGATAGCTACCTGATGAAAAGTGGTAAAAAATGGACTGAAGCAGATCCGGCCTATGCAAATCGTGATCCTCGCCTAAACGCTACAGTGGTGTACGATGGTTCAAAATGGAGAGACCGTGCAGGAGTAGAATATACCGTAGTGATCAATCCTGACGGGCCAAACCGTACCGACGGAAAACCATCAGATAAATATACGGGTGCGGGAACTGCGCAGACTGCTACCGGTTACTATTACCGTAAATATGCAGATCCTGCGGCTTCATCCTACACCGGTGGAGGTGGCATTTGGGAATCTAACCTAAATATTCCCCTGATCCGTTATGCAGATGTGCTGCTGATGTACGCAGAGGCTAAAAACGAACTGGGGCAGATGAATGCTACGGTTTGGAATCAAACCATTCGTGAATTGAGAAGAAGGGCTGGTTTTGATAACACGGGAGAGGCGCTGGATATACAAACTAATGATCAAAACCTTTTGCGTGACTTGATCCGCGACGAACGCAGAGTAGAATTGGCTCTGGAAGGTTTGAGGGTGTTTGATATCCGTCGCTGGAAAATCTCTGAAACCGTTTTAACCCAGGCTCCGCGTGGTGCTAAATTCGAAAAGAATGGAGGCACCTTTAATTACATCACCTATCCTGCAGGCAATTTTAGCCGCAACCGCGATTACTTGTGGGGGGTGCCAAGATCGGAACGCAACATCAATCCAAATCTTTCACAAAACTCAGGCTATTAACCATTAATCAGACAAACAATGAAAACGAATATATTATCAAAACTTGCATTTTCCCTAATTGTGTTACTCACCTTTAGCGGATGTGCTAAAGAGGAGAAGTTTAAAGAAGTAACCGTTACTGAAGTCACCACACTTTACGCTCCAGACAATGGAAGAAACGTTACTTTACAGGCATCCGGCAATCCAAGCCTTTATTTTGAGTGGGAAAAGGCAGTTGCCCAGGATAACGGACTGGTTTATTATGATGTGGTTTTTGACAAGGAAAGCGGCGACTTCTCTAAACCAATATATGTAGCTCCTGCAGACAATAATGGCATCAGCAGGGGAGCGGTGATCACCCATAAGGTGTTGAACCAGATTGCTGCCCTTGCCGGTATCCCAAGTGCTACACAGGGGACGATTAAGTGGACAGTGAAATCATCACGCGGACTTACCAAGGTGATGTCTAAACAAATCAGGACACTTACCATCACCAGGCTGAGCGGTATAGATGCACCTACATCCGTATTCCTTACAGGTGAAGGATCCGAAGGAGGAACGAATCTGGCTCAGGCCCTGAACATGAAAGGACTGACCGGTGGTAATGAATTTGAGATCTTCACGAGATTACTTGCAGGCAAGAAATACAGTTTCGTAGATTCTAAGACCAGCGCATCCAGAACGTTCTCTGTAGATGCTTCGGGTACTACTTTCAAAGAAAATGCCAACGGTGGTACAGTAGCTAAAGATGGTATTTACAGAGTTAAGCTCGACTTCCTTACCGGATCTGCATCTATAGTTGAGGTCAATAAAATCGACTTATGGATGTGTACCCCTCAGAAAAGAAATGCACTGACCTACCAGGGCAAAGGCGTATGGAAGCTAACTGACCTGGTGCCAGACTTTACTTCAGGAGGCTTTGGAGATGACAGGTACTTCTTCTGGATTACCATGGGAGGTGTAGAACAGAAACTGGGCAGCATAAACCGCGATAACCAGCCACCGGCTGCGGGTACCGGACCTTACTTTAATGTGTACATCAACGAAAGCGATAAAGACAGATGGAACTTCTCGTTCAAATTCCCTAACAGGAGTGCTACGAAGTGCAGCATTACGCTAACCTTAAGTCCGGACGTTACAGATTACAATCACGCTATTACTTATTAATCAGCTATGAAGAAATTAATTTATATGTCCGCACTTGCGCTGATCATCAGCTCTTGCGGAAAAATAGACGATGAATTCATTGACCGTCGTGCAAAGTATAACATCAACTGGACTACTGCTGCTGATAGCAGTAGCACCAGCTTTGTAAACGTCTATTGGAATTCTACAAAACATCATTTTAATAATGATAATTTCGGGGCCATAGGTCAGTACGACTATTGGCCGGAAGCTCATGGTCTGGAAGTGATGTTAGATGCTTATGCTCGGACCAAAAATGACATCTATAAGCAAAAAATCTATGATTTCTATGAAGGGGTAAAAGCGAAGAACAATAAAAGCTTTTACAACAACTATTATGATGATATGGCCTGGCATGGAGTTGCACATCTCCGCGCGCTGGAAATCACCGGAGATGCACGCTATGAGACTTCAGCTACCCAATTATGGAAGTGGATCCTTGAAGGATGGAATGACTTTGACGGTGGAGGTATCGCATGGAACCATGAAAATAATACAGCGGGGAAAAGCAAAGGTGTTCCGTCAAATGGTCCTGCGGCAATCATCGCTGCAAAACGCTGGCAAAAGTATGGGGAATCTGAAAAGATCAATGGCTTCAATAACCTTGAATGGCTTTCTAAAATCTACAATTGGATCAAGGAAAACCGTGTGGTGCAGCAATCCGGAAGGGTCTTTGAAAACATCAACGATAAGAATGGTGACTGGACCTACAATGCAGGTACCTATATGGGTGCAGCACTGGAGTATTACAAAATCACAGGAAACAAGGTATACCTGAACGACGCAATCAAGACTGCGGACTGGGCAACTAGCACCCTTGTCAATGCCAATAACAAGGTGCTGAGTGACTGGGCAGAGCAGGAAGATCATGATGTAAACTTGTTCAAAGGGATCTTTGTACGTTACCTTACCCAATTGATCAGGCACAAAGATTTGCCCGAAGCCAGCAGAAAGCGGTATGTCAATTTCTTAAAGAACAGCGGCCAGTTGCTCTGGACTAACGGAACAACAAAAAGTCCTGTAGTGTTGTTTGGTTATCACTGGTGGCAGGCACCTACAACCGGAAAAGCAGGATTGAGGGCCCAGATCAGTGGAGCTGCTTTGATGGAATCCATTACATTGCTTAAAAATGAAGGTTATTTATAGCAAATAAATATTTTGCAGACGAACAGCCCTGCAGTCAAACTGCGGGGCTGTTCTTGTTTACCTGCTATAGCCCTGATAGTACACAGGTGGCAGGTTGCTTCGCAAATGGTACCTGTTTTGTGAAGCAGACCCGAACCAGCCTGCCAGCAGTGTGGAAGCAGATTTGCATTCGACGATTCTTTCATCGCTAACGTGTTAACCTAACTATAACACCTTATTAAGAATTCCTTAATCGGAAAAAGTTTACAAATGTTAAGTATTAATGGGTTTTTGTGCCATAAATTTTACATATACTAATCATTTAAGCGTGATGAAAAAAATCACTTTTTTAGCTACCCTTAGTTTTTTATTTTTTTCCTTAACTGCTCTCGCTCAAACAGGGTCAGTAAAAGGCAAGGTGCTTGACGCAAAATACCCGCTCCCCAGTGCGACGGTAAAAGTCAATGGAACTCAAAAAAACGTCATAACAGATTTCGACGGAAACTTCACCATCACCGGTATTTCCCCCGGTAGCTATTCCATCACCGTGGGATATTTGGGTTACGAGCAGGGAAATGAAAAAATCATGGTAGAGCCCGGTAAAGTCACTATTGTTCCGGATGTCTTACTAAAACCGGTCTCCAATACTTTAAATGAAGTGGTGATCTCGTCAAACGGCGGCAACAGATTAAGTGAGGCCAGGGCATTGAATATTCAAAAGAACGCTGTGAATGTACTTAATGTTATAGCGGCAGACGGAATAGGCAAACTACCCGACAGAAATGCAGCCGAGGCCGTTCAGCGCATACCCGGCGTTTCGATCGAACGCGATCAGGGTGAGGGCAGGTATTTAGCGGTAAGGGGATTACCAGCAGAATGGGGTCATTAATAGCAAAAATCGCATCAGGTCTGGGTGACAGCGCCAAAAAATAATCGATATAAGTACTCACATTCGAAACAGATAAATCGTAATGAATGATCAAATTTTCGTCAACAGGAATACCATGTTTCTCTAAAGCTTTTAAATAACCGGCTTTTCTTGTCTTGCAGACATTCAAGATTTCAGGGCCAGAAAGATGAGTTATTCTTTTCTTTCCACGTTTAATCAGATGTTGCTACTGCAACAAGCACACCTTCAAAGTCATCAACAATAACCTTCGGTACGATCATTTCATTACAAATGCGATTGAAAAATACAAGGGGAATAGCTTTTCTTTGAAAATATTGAATTGAGAAGTTTTTGCTGTTTAATTAATGCTGTAGCTTTAATTTTTTTACATATAATAAGCGTATTACTTTAAATATATCACTTTTTTTAAAGTTTTAGATTTATATTAGTAAATTAAAAATATCTGTTTATGAAACTTAAAAACAGTAAACTAATGATGATCAGACAGCTGGATAAAAAACTGCGATTGTACGGCTCATTATCAGTATTATCAGTTCCTTCATCTGGATGGATTAACAGTGTGCGTAAGGCTTTGAATATGTCCTTAAGGCAATTTGGGCAGTATTTGTCAATATCTCCACAAGGTGTGAAAGATTTAGAAAGACGGGAATCAGAAGGTTCTATAAGTCTTAAATCTTTAAGGGAAGCTGGAGAGGCTATTAATATGAAGCTTGTTTATGGGTTTGTTCCAATGGAAGGGTCATTGGAAACTATGATTGAAAATCGTGCGCGGAAAATAGCAATTGAAATTGTAAAACGCACCTCGGTTACGATGTCACTCGAAGATCAGGCTAACACCAATGAACGTTTAACCCAGGCTGTTGAAGAGATGACTCAAGACCTTAAAAGAGAAATTCCAAAAAGCTTATGGGACTAGAGATCGATTATATTGATGGGCAAACTCCACTTGATGAAGAAGAAAAGGATGGTCTCCTAATCCCATTTATTACAACAAGAGGAGAATTGGACGAGGCAGAGCAACGTAATATTGAAGAAGCTATGCTCTGGTTAAGACAACGGAGGAAAAGGTTTACAGCATTGGAGATTCTGAGCGAGCAGTTTATACTTACACTTCATGTGAAAATGCTCTCTGGTGTTTGGCGTTGGGCAGGTTCATTTCGGAAATCGGAAAAGAATATTGGTGTAAAGTCTTATCTAATAAGTGCTGATTTACGTGCGTTGCTTGATGATTGTAAATATTGGGTAGAACATATGACTTATCATCCAAACGAAATTGCGATTCGATTTAAACATCGTATTGTATCTATTCATTGCTTTGAAAATGGTAATGGACGGCATTCAAGGCTCATTGCTGATGTGGTAGTGAATAAAATATTTGAACTTGATGCGTTTACATGGGGAGGTCACGGCTTAACACAAGGAAGTGATATGCGGACGAAATATATTGCTGCTTTGCGTAATGCTGATAAAGGAAATTTTGAACCTTTAATCAAATTTGCCAGATCATAAATCTGATAGGTTTCTCAATTCAATAATTTTTGTAATGATGCTATTAGGTGCTGATGTGCCTGATATGAGTCGCAGCCTTTGTTGATGGTTTAGATCCTTCGCTATGCTGGATGACAAAGGAGGTGCTATGGGCCAGGATTATAAAGCTTTATACGAAACAGTAATATTGGAACTGGAGTTTCAGAAGTGGGAAAGGGAAAAGCTGAAAGACGAAAATGCGTTGTTGGATGGGGTAAGGGAGATTCAGACTGAGCATTTGTTGAAGAGAGAAAAGATGATCAAGGAATGGGAGGGAAGGTTTAGATCCTTCACATACGTTCTGGATGACAAAAATGGCGCTCAGGGCGTGCGCCAATGGTTAGTTCCAGCGGCGGCTCTTTTAGAGAGCGGAGCCGTTGCTGGGCTAATCTTAATCAAAAAATTGATAATTAATAACTCTTTCTGGATTTAGAGTATAAAAAAGAAATCCTGAACTGAACTTTAAACATGGAGAAATTATGAAATGACAAATTAAAATGGAGAGATCCTGAACCAAGTTCAGGACGACGAAAGGGGACAATCATATATGGAGGATCGTATTAAAACTATACATCTAACGATTTAAAACATATATGTTAACTATTAAAAATGCTTTTGAAAGATTAATGCGCTTGCTGAGGAGCATAAAACCTGAACAACCTCTTCCTGTATTACTGGAGCCTTATCTCTTGAAAAACATGGATGAGTATAGTCCGGCCTCGGGGGAGGTGCTGGTGAAACAGGGTGAGAAACCTAAATTCGCTTACTTTATTATCAGGGGATACATTTATGTGTATCTGCATGATGAAAACGGAGGGAAGCATGTGAAACGTTTCTACAGGGAAAACAGGATTGTTGCTTTTCTGAGTTTCCTGGAGCTGACGAACTCGCCGTATACGATCGTTGCCGGTCATGATACTTTGGTTTCAAAGATCGGTATAGAGGAAATGACAGTGATTTACGACACCTGGAAAGGGATGAAGGAATTTGCACAACTAGTAGTGATGCAATACGATGAGGTAAAGGAAGGGCAACACCTGAAATTGCTGAATATGGCTGCAGATGACAGGGTAAGGGAATTTTACAATTTGTATCCTTGTATGTGGCCACCCCTGAAAGCGAGAATGGATGACGAAATAGCTGAATACCTGCAGATCAGTGCGAGAACGCTAAGGAGGATTAGAAAACAGTAATTGGAATGTTTTTAAAGACCCGGTAGAAATGCCGGGTCTTGTGAAAACTATGAATACTCCGAAACCTCGCATTTATGTAGTTGAAGACAATTATGACATTGGATTTGTCCTTGAGTTATTTTTAAACGATGAAGGCTTTGAAGTTAGATTACTGCCTACAGACTTTTGGATTCTTGGTACTGGCCGGAAAATATTCGAAGTGAATGGCGTAAAGTTTGGCATTGCCATTTGTCATGAGTATGGTATTTATTAAAGATGTTGGCCTTCATGAATTCCTTCTGCAAATTCTTCTACAATTTTATCGTTAAAGGCTGGGAGATCTTCCGGACTCCGACTGGTGACGAGGCCCTCATCTACAACAACTTCCTGATCATACCAATCGGCGCCTGCGTTAACCAGGTCAATTTTTATCGTTTTTGTGGAAGTTAGCTTTCTATCTTTTACTACTTCTGCTGTAATTAATACTTGAGGTCCATGACAAATGGCTGCAACTGGTTTTCCTGAAGCAAAAAAGGCTTTTACAAAAGCAATTGCATCTTCGTTCTTTCTTAAGGAATCGGGATTCAATACTCCGCCAGGAATTAAGAGCCCATTATAATCCTCAGCATTGGCTTCAGTAATGGTTTTGTCTACGTCTATTTCTATTGTCCACTGATGATCGCCCTTCATAGCTTGTATTTTACCTGATTTTGAAGAGATGATATGCACCTTTGCTCCTTCTTCTTTTAATCTTTGAACCGGACTTGTTAATTCGGTTTCTTCAAAGCCGTTTTCTGATAAAACAGCGATAGTTCGATTACTTAATTGTCCCATGATATTTTCTTTAATTCTAGTTTTCTGTGTGATAATTACAAATAAAAGTTTGTTCTTGTTTAAACTTCTTGAATATTTTAACTGTACTCATGCAAGTGTGAAATTCGGTAAGACCAAAATTGTTTGAATTGTAATAGGCACCATGATCATTATGTTCTTATATAATAGGTGAACCGTTATGCTATCATTTTGTTTTAAACGAATCAATCCTTGTAAATCAAAAAAATTGTTTTCAACTCCCTACAGTTTATAGGCGTATTGCACGGATTGATCATCCTTCTGGTCAAATTAAAGTTCAATTCCATGCGCAATGCAGGCTGATTATTGTTTAAGTTGGTTTGGAAGATCAGCTTATTAGCGGATTGTCATTTACTTGTAACGATACGCTTTTTGTAAATCTGTTTAGCTTTCTCAGTCGCTTATTAAACAGATGGAGTGAAATGGAATGGTGAAAATGAGTTGAGGGTGGACACACAGGTAGATTTGTTGAGAGGGAGAAAAGCCCGGTCCAGTATGGCCGGGTTTTTCGTTATAGGTGTATGCTTAACGCTGTTGGTTCAAATGAGCCGCTACCGCGTTCAACAGGTTTTTCGGTATATCGTCACATGTCAAGTGCTCGACTGGATGAATTTCGTTTGAATGCTGGGGGATGAATACTCCGGTAATTGCATCATATTTTAAATATCCCATGTCAAAATAACGTTCCTGTAATGATGGTGGAAAGGCAGCCGCCACTTAGTTTCTTCGCGCCCCAGGCAGCGATTGTTCATAATGCAAGACTTTCTGTTGTTGAAAACCCCTTGTCGCCCGGCCAAGGGGTAGGGGAACTTATTCGTTATTCAGCTGCTGCCTGCTCGTTGATTGAGCTGACCGCGATTTCAGTAAGGGCTACATCCGTTGCTTTTTCGTTGTCCAGGGTAAATTGCAAGAGTTCAGCTACATCATTATGTCCCATGTTTTGGGCAAACACGACTAGTGTGCCGTAGGTTGCAATTTCGTAGTGCTCTACCTTTTGGGCGGCAAGAATAAGTCCTGCGTCGCGGATCATGGTATCAGCATCGGTATCTTCAATGACACTTTCAGCTTCTTTTAACAATCCCTCCATGGCATCGCATTTTTTGGCCTGGGCTTTTTCATCCAGCAGCTGAAAAACCTGCTCCAGGGTTGCGATGTGATTATTGGTTTCTTTAGTATGTTTTTCAAAGGCGGCTGCAAGTTCCGGACTGGTTGCTGCTTTTTTCATTTTTTGGAGGGCTTTTGAAAGGTGTTTTTCTGCCCAGTAGATATCTTTCAGTTCGTCCACAAAGAATTCATGGAATTCTGAATTTTCCATTTTCCCTGTTTTTGATTTTGTGGCGGTCTTAGCGCCGGTTTTTGTTGTAGTTGCCATAATTTTAGTTTTTTATAAGTAAATAATTCTTCATTGCTCTAGATGTCAATGCTGCATTACAATCAACTGCGAGCAAATAACCAGCAGCATTAAGAATTTGTTTAAACTTTTTTAAAAAGGATAATTTTTGCTGAGAACTATAGCTGAAGTGTAATGCTAATGTATATGGTAACATTGGTGGCATGGGATTGTTTTGTTTTTGTTCGTTACTTTCTTGGGAAGGGATTTAAAACTTTTTGCTGCTACAGTGGTTAATGCTTTTATCTATTATATATCTAATCCTCAAGACTATGGAAACTAAAAGTATGTTAAAAATTTGTGCCGGACTTATGATTCTTGCGGAGCTTACGGCCTGTCAGCATACAGACAGAAGTGGCAGTGCACAATTAGATAGTGCTCCGGTTGGTAGCGATTCTTTGCGTAGGGCTGACAGTTCAGATGCGCCCAGTGATGTGACCCATATGAGTAAGGTAGATGTTGACGGTGCGGCTTTTATGGATACAGCTGCTGTTGGCGGGATGATGGAGGTTGATTTGGGTAAACTGGCACTTGAAAAGTCTTCCAATGCAGAGGTTAAGAAATTTGCCGCGCAAATGGTTGCCGACCATACCAAGGCTGGCACGGATTTGAAAGCGGTTGCGGCGAAGCTGGAGCATTTGTTGCCCTCGACCTATCCTGCCGACGTAAAAATGCATATGGATGATATGAAGAAGTTAAGCGGAAAAGCGTTCGATAAGCATTATATGGATATGATGGTGAATGACCATGTCAAAACTCTTGACTTGTTTAGATCAGCGAGTAGTTTAAGAGGGGAGATTAAGGATTTTGCTGCCAGTACGCTTCCGGTTTTGGAAAAACACCACCAGATGGCAACCCAGATCAATGCTGCATTGAAATAGTATGGATACAGTTACCGTAATCATTGAAACGCCCAAGGGAAGCGGTCAGAAGTATGACTATGATCCGCAGACGGGAAAGATGAAGCTGAAAAAGGTAATGCCACTGGGTCTGGTATTTCCGTTTGATTTCGGCTTTATTCCCGGAACAGCCGGTGGAGATGGAGATCCGCTTGATGTCTTGATAGTCTCCGAAGTTTCAACTTTCTCGGGTTGTGTGATGGATTGCAGGATCATAGGTGCGTTTAAGGTTGTACAGCAGGAACGTAATGGTGAGCGTATGCGCAACGACCGGCTAATTGCCGTTCCTGAAGTTTCCCAGCGTTATGCAGATGTGACTTCCCTGCGCGATCTTTCCAAAACGATCGTGGAACAGGCGATCGCTTTTTTTACCAGTTACAATGAGCAGGCGGGCAAGAAATTCAGTGTGCTGGAAAAGTTAAGCGCGGCTAAAGCTTTCCAGCTCATTGAAAGAGGTCGCCTGGATTTACCCATGAACAGGCTGGTGGAAATTTTTCTGCCTTTGCGTGATGCCAAGGGTGAGGTGTTCCCTGAAAAAAAATATGCTGAACTTCGACATGAGCTAACAGCTAAGTTTGGAGGCTTAACCGAATATTCCAGAAACCCGGCGAAAGGTTTCTGGAAACCAGATGCGGGGAAAGCTGAGCATGATGAGCTTTTGGTGTTTGAAGTGATGTGCGCTGAAATAGATACCAAATTCTGGGACAAGTTGAAATTACGGTTATTGAAGATCTTTAAACAGGATTCGATCGTCATCAGGTGTTCTCAAGTAGAAGTCCGGTAAAGCTTTAGTTTATCGCAATAGTAAATGTTCAGTTCAACATTGGGGTGTAAGTTTTTGTTTAATAAAATATTAAGATAACTTTTATGAAACATTCTGTTTAACAAAGTGTTGGACTTACGCTGGCATAAAACGTCTGGCATGAACCAAGTTCCTTAAAAAATAAACATGGCTAAGAAACAAATTACACCATCCACTCCGGTAGGTCCCAGGGATGGTTTAGACAATACAGGAACGCAAGGGTATGATTCCCTCAGCGATGATGCTTTTACAGGTTCTTCTGACAAACCGGAGGAAAATCCTGGAGACGATGAGAGTCATACCGGAAGTTCTTCGGAAGATTTTAATGATAAAGAGGATTGATTGTGGAAGATATAGTAGCCGTCGAATCATCCTGTTTTTCTCCAAGTCGTAGTCTTACTTAAAATCCTCGTCTGGATGGAGTCATAAATATTACCTCTATTAGCCCGGACTGTGTTCGGTATGTGCTGCAGCTGCATGTGCATTGTGGATGATGTTTTTAATGTCAGACTTCGGCCTTTTCCGCGCATGATTTTCTTTTGGATGTGAAGCAGGTTCTGAACATTCATTTGTTTGCTGATGGTCAAATAAACTACTGAAAGAGTCGCAAATTTTTTGTCGTACCTCTTTTCCCTTTTTGGTTGTGAACAAAACACCTATTGCAGCACCTACAGCTAAACCTCCGATAAGCAGTGTAATGGCAGTTGTTCTGCCAGAAGATGCTGGTGTCAGTATTGATTCGAATATTTTTTTAGTTTTCACAGTGATCGGTTTATTCGTTAACATGCTGGTTTATTCTCCTTTTTTTGGTCTTTTTAATTCTCTGAACCCAGCCTGATTATTCACAGGCATGGGCAGAGAATTTTTAGGGAGTACTAAGCGGCCCTTCGGATTACGCCAAGAACGATTGCGATAATGGCAATGACGATCAGGACGTGAATGATGCCGCCAGTATAGAATCCGCCGAAAAAGCTAATGGCCCAGATGATGACCAGAATGACTGCGATGGTATAAAGTAAGTTTCCCATAATTTTGTTTTTTAAGGTGTGATTTTTGTTTACAACTTAACAAGGGCACTTTTTGTTTTGTTTTATAATTTTTTGGTTGGTGTTAACTTTCATTTTGTCATAAACTTTTCCCTTTCCTTTGTTGTTCATTATAGACAAAAATCTATATACCTATGGAAACAAATAATGAGATCATTAGCGACCTGAAAGGGTTGGTCAATATTGTAAATGATGGAAAAGAGGGTTATGAATCTGCAAGTGAGGCTACTGATAGCATTGAGCTGAAAGGTTTATTTTTAAAATATTCAGCGCAGCGCGCCGGTTATGCTATGGAACTTAAGGATCATATTACAAAGCATGGTGGAAATTCGGATAATGAAGAAGGTGGTATCCTGGGTGTTTTACATCGTACGTGGATTGATATCAAACAAGCTTTGAGCATCAAAGAGGATGTGGCAATTTTAGCTGCAATAGAGACTGGTGAAAAGGCTGCTATAGAAAAGTTTGATAAAGCATTGGAAGATTATCAGGTTCATGCGGATCATATTGAGTTGTTGCAAAGGCAGCGTACAGGGATTCTGGAAGCACTTAAGGAGATTGAAACTTATCATCTTCGGTTAGTGAGATAAGATTATGAATTTTAACCTTAGTTCCAAGCTTGGGTTGGTTTAGGCCTGGATAAATCCGGGCTTTTTATTTTTAAACTAAGAGTTAAGAGTGGGTGTATACTACAAAGGCATAGTTGGTACAGGGAAAAATTGAGAGGAAAGGGGGATGTTGTGTTATTAGGGGCCCAGGATAGCTTGGGGATTATCAGTAATTAACCGGATAATCTGTGGTTTACTGGATTAAAAGTTGGATAACTTTGCTCTTAATCTTTATAATATGGATATCAAACTGTTTGAAAGCAAGCGAATCCGCTCTGAATGGAGCGAAACTGACCAGAAATGGTATTTTTCTGTGATCGATGTAATTGAGGTTTTAACGGAGAGTACTGTGCCCAGAAGGTATTGGAGTGATTTGAAAAAGAAGCTTCATGCTGAAGGAAGTGAACTTTACGAAGAAATCGTACAGTTGAAAATGAAAGCGGAAGATGGCAAAATGCGTGAAACTGATGTCGCTGATACTCAATCTTTACTTCGTTTAATCCAATCTATACCATCGCCCAAGGCTGAGCCATTTAAAATGTGGTTAGCGAAAGTTGGTTACGAACGCATGCAGGAAATATCTGATCCTGAACAAAGCTTGGACAGGGCAAGAGAAAACTGGCAAAAAGCTGGTAGAAGCGAAAAGTGGATTCAGCACCGCATGTCTGGTCAGGAAACCCGTAACAAATTGACGGATTACTGGCAGGAGCACGGTGTGCAAAAGGGAGATGAGTTTGTCTTATTGACAAATATCATTCATCAGGAATGGACGGGTATGACCGTAAAGAAGCACAAGGATGTGAAAGGCTTGGAGCGTCAGAATCTCCGTGATCACATGACCGAAGCGGAACTGTTGTTTTGGTTTCCTTGATTAAGGAGTTGCTTTGTTTAGTCGATTGTATATTGAATATAAAATGGTATAATGGGCCTGAAACTGCATTTTCAAGGTCAGATGACAGGGCAACTTTCATTGTGTACATTACGGTTAAGAATACGTTTGTAACGTTTAAAGATGTGACTGTCCGTGAGGCTCAGGAAGTGAACCTGAAAATGCCGAAAAAGCATCAGGGGGATTATGTGCATATTTGGATGCAGTATGTGGATGCCGTGGGAAATGCGGTAAGTACAAGTGTATATGTAGGGGAGGGCACGGTATTAGTGTAATGGGGAGGTGAGGTGCGAAAAATGGGTTATTTGTATGGTTATTTTTAACCATACAAATAACCGGGGCTAAATTATATAATATACCTACTGGTTCTACGTGCTGGCCTTCATCTTTTAACTGCTTAATCCGGCATAGGCCCTGAAATCCTCAGTTTCTGCGTGTGCCTTGAAGTTTTGAATGTCTTCACGGATCATGCGTTCAAACGCACCGTTGAACAACGAAGTAATGCCTCTTCCAACACTACCGGCAGGAGGGAAATAGTCGATCTCGATGTGCAGCTCAGTACCAGTCCCGCTCAGGGTTTCTTTGAATTCCACTTTGCCGGCATTGTCAATCATAGAATCCTCAATCGACTGCCAGCCAATGTAACTACCTTCTTCTTCGCGGGTGATCTGCGCGTTCCATTTCAGGTCGACCAGGCCGCCAGGGGTATTGGCCGTCCATACCGAAATGTCTCGGTTAAGTTCCTGGACACTTTTCAGGTGCTTCATGAATTTTGGTAGGTTGGAAAGATCCCGCCAGAATGCGTAAACCTTGTCTATCGGAACGTTGACGGTGATGTCTTCGGTAATGTTGATGGCCTCGGGATCTGTAGTATCTTTACCTAATTGCTGGTAAACCGGGCATACACCTGTTGCGCCACGATAGAGCATGAGTCCGCCGGCTGCTACGCCCTGAAGTGCTAGAAATGGATGTTTGCCGATACTTTTCAGGCTTTTGTACAGTAGCCAGCTTCCGGCCAGCACCGAAACAATTCGTTCTCCCTGGTCTATATTCTCTTTGCCGCTCGGGCTAATGCTTAAGCCTTTCAGGCTGTCGATGATTTGATTGCTTAATTCGTTTTTCATAAGTTGTGAATGTATCGAAAGAACAACATCGCGACACTTTGGTTTGAAGAATAGTAAATATTTCGTTTTCAAAACATTTCCTCATGCCGGCGGTTAATGATCCTGACCGTCTTGCTACTGACGCTATTACCTCGTAAAAGATAAACCTAACCTGTAAAAAACATGCAAACAAATAAGGAAGACATTGAACCTGGAGCGGCACATGTACCACCTCAGCACACGGGATCAGAAATGAATGCGGTAGAAAAGATCGAACTGGCTTCTGAGGCAGAAGCAGTTCACTTTTTTAAAACGGTAAAGGAACGCTTGCTTGATGTGAACCGCTGGACGGAAATTGCTGGCGGAGTGATGTCAGACTTTTTTCTTACAGATGCAGAAGGAAACCTTGTGCACCGAAAAGCGACAAGCGGTGATCACATCCGGATTGATATTCCGGGGCCGGGTACTCAAACCGGCGGTGGTTACGACTGGGTAACTATTGAAGAGATTAAAGCACAGGTGCTGGATGATGCAGAGGTATTGAGCATGACCGTAAGACCGTCCGCAAATCCTTTGACCCGCGGTGAAGATACCGCACATTTTCTAACCGACGAGGCAACATCTACTTTCCAGGTGAAGTGCATCGGTCGTACGATCTATGCGGAAGAACATGGCCGGAATGAGGTGCCTAATACCGATACGGAAAGTACGATAGACAATATCCGCAATACTTTTGTGGGCTGGGGTGCTAAGGCTGGTTTCTCCTATCCTCAATGGAAGACTTTGGTTAAAGGCCTGTTGAAATAACTTAATTAAACATGCTGTTTGTGCTGTTAAAGTATACGATCATGTCGAAGTTTTTAGCTATGGATAAGTTCTTTCGGTCTGGGATACTCAATGAGCCAATCATCCGCATATCCTTAGGTTTGGTTAAAAATGAATTTAACACAGGATCATTTTTTGCAGAACCGACATCAAGAATGAAGTTTTTGAACTGGCATTGCTTAAAATAATATTCATAAGCTTTATCTGAATTGACCTCAGCGTAATAGAGAGGCTGAAAACCGCCTAATGGTTTATTCTTAGCTGTAAATATGTTTACATGAACTTTTCCGTAATTGATATCGGTAGCAATGACGAAATATTTTGAACCGTACTTTTTGTCCAGGTAGGTTCCCATGGTAGGGTTTTTATATAACGCCGTTTTTGCAACATGACCATTGTGTACCCATACGATCACCTTATTGTTTTTTGCCTGATCTTTTATCCAGGTGGTATTATCGGCCATCACCTGATCTCTCATTCCAATCTTCTGCTCTTTATATGCATCTATCAACTGATCAAGAAGATTCAGATAATGCTGATGCAGGCCATTGTCTGTCACTTTTTTCATATCATTTATTGAAGCCCTGAGTGCATTGATATCGTCCTTTTTGATTTCGTTATACCTTTTGCCTTTTATCTTTTCCAGCAACTGTCTGTCTGAGTCGGTAATCGAGGGAATTACCTGCAATATTCTGTTGATAATGTTCCCAAAATTCCTGACCTCCAGGCCATACACATGCACTTTATCTTCCTCAACTTTTGTGAGGTTATAGCTCCTGAGCCATTCAAACATACGACGGTTGGTATTGATCAGGTTTGCGCCATATTGAAATTTCAAGCTGTCTGTTTTTCCTGCTATATATTCATCAATATATTCCAATGCAATATGGTCGGCCTCAAAACCTATCGCCCTGTAACCGCTTTCTGAAACCAGGAAACGGACCAGCCTGTCTTTGTAATTGTAAATTTCAAGTGTGCCATGGGTGGCCTCACCAAGAGCGATGATTTCCCTGTCTTTTATGGTTTCTTTTAGAAAAGCGATATCATCGAAGCTGCTGTCGGGTTTTAAAGTTTTTACGGGTTTAATGACCTTGTCAAGACTGCTGATAATTTGTTTTATGTCTTCCTGTGCCGATAAATTCCAGGGAAAAAGGAAAGAGAAGAGCACAATAAGCGCTGCGTTAAATTGGAGAGATTTCATATCAAGTTTTTGTGATACCGCTAATGTAGGGTTTGTAAGTAACGTTGCATTTTAATTAACGTTATTTAACAAGGTGGTGCTTAAAGAGGACGACTGGCACCCCAGTGGCGTTAAAACTGCGCGCCCGTTTTCAGGTCCTTAAGTTGAAAATTTTTGAATTCACCTATCCCTGCAAAAGATATCTTTACACCCATGACGTGACCTATCGGATTGCTATAGTGCGTCTTATATGCTTGTTTGTCGTCTATAGAAAGTGTAACTTTTTTGTTCCTGATATGAAGTTTTAAGGTGCCGCCTTTACTAAAATCATGGCCAAAAGCTCTGAGGTCATACTTGCTTCCGTCTTTTACGTTTTCCGAGAACTGGTAACTCGTCCAGACCGTACATTCTGGCTTAATGATACTGAAATGATGTTGGTATTCTTCACCGAAGAGTGTGACATCCACTTGTGAGCATCGGACGCCAGCCCTGTTGCGGAGGTTTTCAGCTCCACTGAAAGTTCAAAATTGTCTGCGCTGATATTGGTGGGTTTTACATTCGAATATGCAACAAAGAAAGTCTTTAATGTATCCACACCCGCACGGAACATATCGCCTGCGGAGGCGGACAGGGTTTCCTGCGAACCAATATTTGATGGAGCTGAAACCGGATAAACCCTGGTTGTGTCGTACATGTTAGAGCCTATAACTGACCAGCCCTTGGTTTGGAGATAAACATGAGCGGTATCTTTCCTGATCAAGGGATTTGATAAAAAGACCCTGCATCTAACCCACAGTGCTGAACCCGTTGTTTTTGAATTGAATGCTGCTGGCATAGTTGGCTTGATCTGTTTGTAGTAGGTTTTTATTGTGTCATGACAGTCTCGGAAACGCACAACAGGGATCTGAATTTTATAGAACCAGAATGATAATGGTTTTTCTCTAGCGCTTTAATAGGTGGTTCATTCGTTCTGACCATGATCAAAATAAAAAGTGATCATGGTCACTTTAATTCATTGTTAACTTTTGATATTTGTGATCAATATTATATTTAACTTTCAAACTATAATATTCACGCTTTTTCACCCTAGTCAGATTTTATATGGAGACCATTCTAATTATTGAGGACAATATCGACATCCGTGAAAGTACAGCAGAAATACTGGAGCTCGCCGGATATGAAGTGTTACAGGCCGATAATGGAAAGAAAGGCGTGGAAATTACAAACCATACCAAACCAGATCTGATACTTTGTGACATCATGATGCCTGAACTCGATGGTTATGGTGTTTTGTATCTTTTGAGCAAAAATCCGGATACGGCAGATATTCCCTTTATTTTCCTTACCGCCAAAGCGGAGCGCATTGATTTTAGAAAAGGAATGGAAATGGGCGCAGACGACTATCTCACTAAGCCTTTTGATGATCTGGAACTGCTAAACGCGGTTGAAAGTAGGCTGATCAAAAAACAACGGGTAGAAGGGTATTCCAATCAGTCGCTCAAAAGTCTTCAAAGGCTCGCGGTAGGAAATGAAAGCGGACTAAAAGAATTAAATGATTTAATTGCCGGACGCAAAGTCAGGCATGTAAAGAAAAAGCAGGTTCTTTATTATGAAGGAGATCAGCCGCAAGGCCTCTATTTATTGTTGGAAGGTACTATTAAAACCATAAAATTTTCCGAAGATGGCAGGCAACTGATGACCGGCTTATACAAACCCAATGATTATTTTGGTATAAATGCGCTGCTGCTGAATGAAAATTTTACTGAAATGGCAGAAGCCCTTGAGGATTCCGCAATATGTCTTTTGCCTAAAGACGCCGTTGTTGATTTACTTAATAAATATCCTGATGTCAGTCGGCAATTTATCAAAATCCTCTCCAATGATGTGAGAGAAAAAGAAGAACAGTTACTGGAACTGGCTTATCATTCTGTTCGCAAGCGTCTGGCACAGGTGCTGGTCAAATTGAATAAACTGTCGAATGACGAGTTGCAGTTTAAAGCAACAAGGGATGAACTGGCAGCCATGGCGGGAATGGCTTCAGAAACCGTAAGCAGAACCCTGACAGACTTTAAAGAAGAAGGCCTGATAGAAAAAAAGGGTAGTCAAATTGAGATCCTGGATCTGGCACGGTTAACGAAAATGAAAAATTAATAATCCTGATTGTCAAAATCACTTAATATTTAGGCAATTAAGCAAAATTTTTTTATCTGGAATTCCCTTTCTTTGGATAACAAACACCAAATAAAGAACCTTATAACTAATTTTGATGAAAATCCTAAAACTCGTAGCCGTGTTGGCTTTGCTGGTATTATTGAAGCCTTTTATCTCTTCCGGACAAACCCGACCGGCATGGGCGACAGAAACCAAAGAACAAAAAGAGAAAAGAATGAAATGGTGGACAGACGCCCGGTTTGGGATGTTTATCCATTGGGGTTTATATGCAGTTCCTGCACGTCATGAATGGGTGAAGTTTAATGAAAAAATTCCTGACCAGGAATACCAGAAGTACTTCAACCTTTTTGAACCGGATTTGTATAATCCTAAGCAGTGGGCTGCCATGGCAAAAAAAGCGGGAATGAAATACTTTGTGATCACCACCAAACACCATGAAGGATTTAGTTTATGGGATACCAAGTATTCGGATTACAAGGCAACAAAAACACCTATCGGCAAAGATCTGATAAAGCCAATGGTAGAAGCTTTTAGGGCAGAAGGTATCAAGGTAGGTTTTTATTACTCTCTGATCGACTGGCACCACCCTGATTTTACTTTTGATGGCAGTCATCCACCTGTCCCGACGAATAAGGAAGAGCGTGCTAAGCTCAATGAAACAAGGGATATGAAAAAGTACCAGACCTACATGAAAAACCAGGTCACTGAGTTACTGACTCAGTTCGGACAGATCGATATACTTTTTACCGATTTTTCTTATAACGGAAAGGGACACAATGAATGGGATTCAGAAGGTCTTTTGAAGTTGATCCGCAAACTGCAACCAAACATCATCGTAAACGACCGTTTGGATTTAAACGATACCGATTGGGGCTGGGACATCAAAACTCCGGAACAGTTTATGCCGCGCGAATGGGTAACCGTCAACGGACAAAAAGTGCCATGGGAAACCTGCCAGACCTTTTCTGGTTCATGGGGGTATCACCGTGACGAGAACTCATGGAAAAGTGTTCCGCAGTTGATCGCAATGTTGATTGAAACTGTTAGTAAAGGAGGAAATCTTTTACTGAATGTCGGCCCAACAGCAAGGGGTGAATTTGACGAAAGGGCAAATGAAAGGCTGGAAGGCATGGGTGCATGGATGAAGCAGCATAGCAGGGCTATTTATGGTTGTACGCAAGCTCCGGAGACATTTAAAGTGCCTCAAAATTGTTTCCTAACTTACAATCCTGAACGTAAAAGATTATACATCCATTTAATGCAATGGCCATTCAAATCACTTCACCTTGAAGGTTATAAGGGTAAGTTTAAATATGCCCAATTGCTAAATGACGGATCAGAAATTAAGTTTTATTCGCCAACTAAGGGAGGTGGCCATACTACTGAAACGACGAAAGAAGGGGATGTCATACTGAACCTTCCTGTTCAGAAACCTAATGTGGAAGTTCCAGTTATTGAATTGATTTTGGAATAATATCAAGGATACCTGTAATAGAACTGGAATGCCTTTGAGATTTATATTTAAGGGGCTGTCCAAAAAGTTACGTTCGTCATCCTGAATTTTTCAGTAGTATTAATTGATTTTTGTCTTCAAGAATGCTACGCATTTTATTTCAGGATCCCGGCCATGTTATTAAAACCTCGCTTAAACGGGACCCTGAAATAAATTCAAGATGACGTAACGCATAGTCAAATAGCAAGCGTACCTTTTTGGACAGCCTCTTAAAAAAATAATTCTATATGATTTGGATTAATTCTAAATAATACCAATCTTTGCAATCAACAAATAGTGAATGCGAATTATGCAAGAAACAGCTATACTGACAAACATCCATTTCGAAGAAGTATTTAGTACCTCAAAAGGTGCTATCTATCAATCTGACAGTGAGAATTGCTGGTATATTGATTTTGCAGGTAAGCTTGCCCGTTTTGATTATCGTAACTTATTGAAGCTAAAAAAGGCTGTCTACCAGATAGACATCGAAAACCTTCTTTTAGACAATACTAAAACTCCGGATCTAGAGATTATATTCATCTGCGCATGTGATCACTGTTATGTCCTTTCTTTACTACAGATTATAGGTCTTAAGGAATTACTGCAGGGCACATTTGTCATGCTGGAGTTAAATCATATCATCTATGACAGGTTACACAGGATAGTTGCCTGATTAACTTAGAATTAGAATCTTTCCATATTGCCTTATTATTCTTTGTTGTTGATTTATAGCACTAATTTTGTTATCATAATATCAATAAATCGATACAAATATGAAAGACATCATTCGGACTAAGTGTTTAATCTCATCAGATGTAGAGGCGCTTATCAATCAGCAAATAAAAAAAGAAGCTCATTCGTCAGCAATATATCTTTCAATGGCTTCATGGTGCAATCGTAACGGATACGATTTTTCATCTGAGTATTTTTTCAAGCAGGCAGAAGAGGAAAGAGCACATCAGCTTAAATTCTATAAATACGTATTGGATATGGGAGGAACAGCAATATCTCCTGATATCACGAATATTAAAATTGAATACAATTCTTTCCGTGAAGTGTTTGAAGAAGCTTTGGATCAGGAAATCAGCGTAACACAGTCTATCAAGAACATCGCTGCACGTTGCCATAAAGAACAGGACTATGTGACACTTGAATTCTTAAACTGGTTCTTCAGAGAACAAAGAGAAGAAGAATATAAAGCCCGTCGTGCACTGGAATTGTTTGATGTGATCGGAGAAGAAGGAACAGGAAGATGGCAGATCGATAAACACGTCGGTGGTATCGAGTACGCTGAAGGATAATCAGTTTCTATAAGGCCTGTTAAGAGATTACAGGGTTATTTTTGAAGGTACATATTGGTGCAAATGCAAACAATATGTACCTTTTTTAGTATATTGATGTCAGAGGAGGGGTTATGTCAAAGAAAAAGAAAGATAAAAAGGATAAAAAACACAAGAAGGATTCAAAGAAGCACAAAAAGGATAAGAAGAAAGAAGAGTGCTGCGAGAAATACCTTAGAGGAAAACGCTGCGGAAGCTGTCCTTTTGGATAACTAATCCACTTTTTCAATATACTCGCTTGGCGTCAGGCCAAACTGCTTCTTAAATTCCCGGCTAAAATACTTTCGGTCGGCAAATCCAACCATATAGCCTATCTCATATACTGTGTTCTGTTTCTGTTTGAGCAGTTGTGCAGCTCTTTTTAAACGTATGGATTTCGAGAAGTCATTTACAGACATGTCCGTAAGTGCTTTAATCTTTTTATAAAGGACAGACTGGCTCATACCTATTTTTTCTGAAAGCATATCTACACCAAAGTGCTCATTGTCCATATGTTCTTCTATGATTTGTATCAGCTTGGAAAGAAACTTCTCATCTAAAGAGTCAACAACGACCTGAGCTGGTTCCAGTACAAATGACCTGCTGAATTTTTTACGCATCGTTTCGCGGCCAATTAAAAGGTTTCTTACATGAAGCTGGAGTATCTTATTGCTGAATGGTTTGGTGAGGTAATTGTCTGCCCCGCCAGACAGTCCGCTGATCTGGTCATTTTCGGAGCTTTTAGCGGTCAATAGTATTACAGGGATGTGGCTGGTCCGATCATCTGTCTTTAGTTGGCTACAAAGCATAAAACCATCCATTTTAGGCATCATTACATCGCTGATGATCAAGTCAGGGATCTCCACGATTGCTTTTTCCCAGCCCTCAAGACCATTTTTTGCAATGATGATGTTATAACTGTCTTCGAGTGATTCTTTGATGAGCTGTCTCAGCTCTGAATGATCTTCTACAATCAGTATGGTTAGCTTTTTGTCTGCTTCCTGCGAGGTTTCTTTCGGTTGAAAGGTTTCAGGTAAATGATTGACAGGCGATGTTGCGGGCTGGTGTTGAACAGCTACAGGTTGCAGAAAGGTAGTATTCTTAAAATGCTGGAAGCCTGATAATAGCGTTACCGTAAAACTGGTGTGGCCGGATCTGTTGTCTTTTGCCGGTATACTGGTTACGTTGATGTCGCCCTTATGCAATTCCACAATGTTTTTTGAAAGTGCAAGTCCGATACCGTATCCCGTATTTTGGATGTTATGGTCGTCTACCTGGAAGAAATTGGTAAATAGCTGGTCAAGGTATTCAGTGGCAATCCCGCGACCGGTATCCTCAATATTGATGGAGACCTTTCCGTCTTTTTTGTGTATCTGAATAGTGATGCCACCCCCGGAAGGTGTAAATTTAAAGGCATTTGAGATCAGGTTGAAAAATACTTTCTCCAGTTGCTCTTTATCAAAGTATAAGAGGATTGGATCTTCTTCGTATACGATCGAGAGGTTAATTTTCTTTTTATTGGAGAGCTCTTCAAATGAGCTGTAAATATCTTTTAGGAATGAAATCAGGTCATGCTCTGCAATGTGGAGCTTCAGATGTTTGGTTTCAGCTTTCCTAAAATCCATTAGTTCACTAACAAGTCTCAGTAAACGGTCGGCATTGTGTTTTACATTGGTCAGGTGTTTACTTATTGTCGCATTATTCTGGTTCTCGTCTATCAGTTTTTCTATTGGTGCCATGATGAGCGTAAGGTGGGTTCTGATCTCATGTGACACATTGGTGAAGAAGTTCAGCTTGATCTGGTGAAGTTCCTCGTCCTTGGTGATCAGTTGCCTTAAATAGAAAAATCTGGTGATAAAGAAGAGTACGATGCCCAGGATGATTGTATAGAGACAAAATGCCCACCATGTTTTGTAAAATGGAGGTAGTATTTCTATTTGAAGGCTAACCGGAGTACTCCATACGCCATCGTTATTGGCTCCTTTGACCAGCAAATTGTAGGTTCCTGAAGGCAGATTCGTATATGCTGCGGAAGGGATATTGGTTTCTACCCACTGATCGTTGATGCCTTCGAGCTTATAGGCATACTTGTTTTTGTTTGATTTAACAAAATCCAGCAACGCAAATTCGATGGTAAATATATTTTGGTCATGCCTGAACTGAAGTTTTTTGGTAAAGCTCACGTCCTGCTTCAGCAATTTGTCCGGGCCGTTTATTCTGACTGGAGTGCTAGACAGGCTGAGCCTTGTAAATTGAATCCGGCCTTTGTAGTTGTTCTTCTGAATTTGATTTGGGAAGAAGTGCGTAAGCCCATTGTAACCACCAAAAAACAGTTCTCCATTTTTATTTGCGAAGAACGAGTTGTAATTAAACTCATCACCTGCCAGTCCATCACTGGTGGTGTAGTTCTGAAATATATTATGAACAGGATCAAATTTATTGAGCCCGTTTGATGTACTGATCCACAATTGCTGCTTGGTATCTTCGATTATTCCCAGGACGTTATTATTGGACAATCCATCTTTGGTTGTATACGTAGCGGTAAATTTCTTATTTCCTGGATTGTAGCAAGTTAACCCACCATAGTACAGCCCTATCCAGATATTACCTTTAGAATCTTCCTGAATACAATTGACGTAATTGGAGTTGTTGCTCACACTATTACTTCCTTTTGGGAGTTTATAGGTCAATATCTTACTGGAAGTTCTTGAGTATACAAATAGCCCAGTTGTGGCGGCAATCCATATGTTTTTCTTTGAATCTTCGAAGAGGACTTTAATGTTTTTGTCCTCAAAAGGCTTAAGTATTGCCGGAACATTAAAGGTGGTAAGATTGGATTGTTCTTTGTTGAAGATCCTCAGACCGGTCTGGCTGCCCACCCAAAATGTGCCGTAACTGTCTTCGAGTATCGCTACAATTTCCGAACGCGTGGTATTTAAATCAGACTTGTGGGTCAGAAACCGTTTAAATTTGTTGGTTGCAGGATCGAAGAGGTTCAGTCCGCCGCCATGTGTTCCAATCCATATATTGCTGGTTTTGTCTTTATAAACCACTTTTACCAGGTCCGATCCAAGGCTTTGCGGATCGGAAGCTCTGTGTTTATATGCCGTAAATCTTCCGGTGGCCCAGTTGTAGTAATTTAGTCCGCCGCCTTCTGTGCCGATCCAAAGGTTATTGTTTCCAGCTTCTATAATAGAACTTACCACATTATGGTTTATTCCGGGTAGCTTTTCGTTGTACTGCCAAATTTTAAAATTGGTGGGGGAGGCGTACGTTACATTCACGCCGCCATAATAAGTGCCTATCCATACGGAGCCATTCATATCCTCATATATGCTGTATATGGAATTTTGATTTAAGCTCTTTAGATTGGCTTTACGATGCTGGTAGGTCCTAAATGTCCTGGTCAGCGGATTTAAGATGCTCAATCCCTCCTGTGTACCTATCCAGAGTTCTCCTGAACTATTCTTGATGATCCTTCTGATTGCATTGTGTACAATACTATTGCCGTTGCCCTCGTCGTGTAGAAAGGAGATAAATGTTTCTGTGTTTTTATTGAACAGATTCAGACCGCCATTTTCAGTGCCTATCCACAGATTTTTCTGATCATCTTCTATAATCCCTGTTACTGCATTATCACTAATGCTTCCCGGAGTTTTTGTGCTGTTAAAGGTTTTTACCGCATATATCCTTTTGTTGAATAAAAAGCGTGTGAGGCCGTTGTTTGTTCCAATCCATAAATATCCTTCATCATCCTCATATATGCTTAGTACTTCACCCTTAGCGATCTGGGGTATTAGCCCAAAACGACCGGCAGAGATAAAATGATTGGTCTTGCGATCCAGCAGCAGGTAAAGTCCATGATTTGTTGCAATCCATAAGTGTCCTTTTTTATCCTGATAAATGTTCTTGATCCCGTTGTATCTGTTTGGTCCGTTTTCCTGAGTTAAGTAGATTCTTTCGAAAGTATTTTTCCGGGAATTGAACCTGTTGAGCCCATTAGCCGTGCCCACCCATAATGTGCCCTGGCTATCACTAAACAATGCAGTTACATAGTCGTCTGTCAGGGTATTTGAATCGGTTGTACTGCTTTTATATAGTTTGAACTGGTTACCGTCATATCTGTTTAGTCCAAACCTCGATCCATACCACATGAATCCCCTGTTATCCTGGGTAATTGCAAATATGGAATTCTGGGACAAGCCGTTTTCCGTCATCAGGTGGTTAAAGATCAGTTCCTGTCCTTTAACGCATAAATGCAGCATCACAATTGAGAGCATCAAGATGGTTCTTTTTATCATCACCTGTTTCCTGACGTTGTTTATAACATAGATTTAAATCATGCATTTGGTTGAAGCTAAATTTACGATTTCAAAAATAATTAAACATGTTGTAAAGCTTAGATTTCGTATTTTTAATAGGAAAACAGGATTTTCGCCCCATATAAACAGATCCTTCACCCCTTGTATTTTTTTATTCTTTGGAATTTTACTTTAACCAAACAGGATATTGCCAGGGAGTAATATAAACTTAGAGAACTTGTATGACTAAACTTTACTATTTCATTTTATTGGCCGCTATTTTCATCGTACCTAAAGGCGCTAATGCGCACACGCTGTCTCTGCTAAGTAAATACTATATAGACGATGTAAATGGGAGTGATAGCAATAATGGCGCTACTCAAAAGCAGGCTTGGAAAACATTGGATAAGATAAATGCGCAGACCTTCAAACCCGGCGATCAGATACTTTTTAAAAGAGGAGGAAAATGGCAGGGACAATTAGCCCCCAAAGGTTCAGGTTCCAAATCAGATCCTATCATTTTCAGTGTCTATGGAAAAGGTAATCTGCCTGTAATTGCTGCCGAAGGAAAATTTACAGACGCGGTACTGTTAAAGAACATGAGCCATATCGCACTGGAATTTTTGGACATATCTAATCTTGATCCAGCGGTTAAGGAGCAAAAAACAGGCCCTACCGGTGTACGCATACTTTCAGAGGATATCGGCACTATTGCCAACATCAGACTATCTAATTTATATGTTCATGATATCAATGGAGACAATAAAAAAGGCAGTAAAGAAGGGCACGGCATTTATTGGGACTGCCAGGGCCCCAAGCCAAGTAATATCGACGGTTTACTGATCGAAAACTGTAAAGTGGTACGTGTGGATAGAAATGGCATCAGGGGAAACGGCACTTTTGGTTTTCGAAACAACTGGTTCCCAAATAGAAATCTGGTGATCAGGGGATGTACAATAGAAGACATAGGTGGTGACGGGATCGTCGTGAAGGCTTTTGATGGTTCGGTAGTAGAATACAATAAGTTATTTCATATCAGGACCAGGGCAAAAGATAATGCAGTAGGAATATGGCCGCACAGCAGCGATAATACGCTGATCCAGTTTAATGAAGTAGCCTATACACAAAATGACGACTGGTCTAATGATGGTCAGTCATTTGATATTGATGGCAACTGCAACAATACCATTATACAAAATAACTATAGCCACGATAACGAAGGCGGTTTTATGCTGGTGATTTCTGATGCCATCAATGCTAAAAGTAAGATGACGAAAAACAGCATCATCAGGGATAACCTAAGCATTAATGATGGGAACAACAGAAGGCGGCTTTTCAATTTTGCATTGGTAACGGATAGTACAATGATTTCAGGAAATGTGTTTTATAACAATACAAAGGATTCCGTGAAAATGGAGATGGTGGACATAGAGCATGGCATCCCAAAGAATATCGTTTTTGAAAACAACATTTTTAGGTTTGAGCAGGGCGCAACAGCGGTTTTTACCAAATCAGAAAAACAATATGGTGCTGTAACCTGGAAGAAGAACACATTTAATGGAAATATCATAGGGAGCAATAAATTATTGAATGTAACTGAAGGTAAAACTTCAATTAAAGAAAAGGATATGAAAAAGTGTCCCTGGACACTACTTAAAAAGTTGAATATGTACAGGGAATTATAGCAGGGATTTAAACAACACCAAACCTTCTTATAATACAATTTAAAATGGATTTGCAATCCAACAGGGAGGGATTTTGCCTGTGAATTTGCGAGGATAATAAACCAACTAAAAACAATATGAGAAAAAACTACTTACTAAAACTATTTTTTCTGTTTTTGATACTGCCCTTATCAGCAATGTCACAAAACATAAAATTTAAAGGAAAGGTTGCTGATCCCCAGGGGAGCCCTTTGTCTGACGTATTGATTACATTGGAAGGAACAGAAGTTACAGCGATTACCGATCGCCTGGGAGCTTTTGAAATTAAAGCTTCAGCCGGACAAGTACTTGTTGTAACTCTGGATGGATACACCACTGTTAAAGTACAGGCTGATGCTAAGGCAGTCAGCAATATTGTATTGAAAACAAGTATCAAAAATCACTTCGATTTACTTTATGGAACAATAGACAGGTCTAAAAATCTGCAGTCAGTGTCGCAGGTAGAGAATGTAGACCTGGTAAAAGCGCCGGTAAATAACCTTCGTAATGCAATGACGGGCAGGCTTACTGGACTGTACATTTTAGGTAGTACGGGTAATCCGATTTTTGACGCTTCTACACTAACATTAAGGGGTACAACACCGTCTATTATGATTGATGGGGTATTTAGAGACTACCTCTCTATGGCTCCTGAAGAAATTGAATCCATTACTGTGCTGAAAGACGGATTGTCTACAGCTTTGCTGGGACAGCGTGGTGCAAATGGAATTGTATCCGTAAAAACCCGCAAAGGTAGTATAGGTAAGCTGGAAGTATCTTTGAAAGCTCAGGCTGGTGTACAAACACCTATTGGGTTTCAAAAACCTTTAGAGGCCAGTCAGTGGGCTATTTTATTTAATGAAGCAATGGTCAATGACGGCTCCGCCCCAGTGTATACGAATGCAGATATTGAGGCTTATAAAAATGGATCTGATCCGCTTGGGCATCCCAATGTAAATTGGTTCAATACGTTGCTGGAGCCTAACTCCGCTTATTCAAGATATAACCTATATGCTTCTGGCGGTACCAGATCAGCAAGATATTTTACCTCTGTAGACTACCTCTCAAATGATGGGCTATTTAAGACAGATGCTGTAAATCCGTATAATACAAATACCAACTTTACGCGTGCTGCGATAAGATCTAATGTGGAGGCTGATCTGAACAAATCCCTGACACTTGGTTTGGGTATTTTTGCAAGGGTACAAAGCGGTAATGAGCCGGGAACCAGTTCAGATAATATTTTTACTGCATTGTACAACACCCCTAATAATGCCTATCCGGAATTTGTAAGGGCAGATAGTTTGGGTACTTCAGCTGATTATCAGAATAACCTTTGGGGACTTTCCACACGTTCAGGTTACACTCAAAGATACAATAGGGATCTTTCTTTTGATGTTTCATTAAGGAAAAGCCTTGATGAAGTAACCAAAGGATTGTGGGTAAAAGCAAGTGGTACTTATAATACCACATTGCAGGAAATTACCAATCGTAATAAGACCTATGCTGCTTATCAGCGTATCGTAAATCCGACCACCAGTGCGGTTACTTATCAGCAATACGCGAGCAATGGTCAGCTGGGAAATCCTTCCGCCATTGTTTCTACCATTTCGAGAAACATCTATTTTGATTTTATGGCAGGGTATGACAAAACCTGGGATGACCATGAACTCAATTTGTTTATGATTGCCAATACACAAAGTGTGGTTTCCGGGGCTTCCAATTTACCTTATAACTACAACTTGATCGGTACCAGGGCCAACTATGCTTACAAAAATAAATACCTGGCAGAATTGGCTATAAGCTACAGCGGACACAACATGTATGCGCCGGGAAATAGATACGGCTTCTTTCCTGCAGTAGGTCTGGGCTGGGTGCTTTCAGAAGAAAGATTCATGGAGAATGCTAAGGTTTGGCTTAACAACTTCAAGATCAGGGGAACCTACGGTCATAATGGAAATAACAATGTTGGCTATTATGTCTACAATCAATATTATGGAAGCGGAAGTGGTTATATGATAGGAAGCGGTGCCACTACTGTTTCAGGTATCACTATGGGTTCGCTCGCAAATCCTAACATCAGCTGGGAAAAAGCAAATAAATTCAACATAGGTTTTGATGCAGCATTGGTTGACAATAAGATCAGTGTCTCTTTTGATTACTACAATAACAAATACTATGATCTTGCACAGGTAAGAGGTAAGAATTCTGCCTTATTAGGGGATGATTTTCCAAATGAAAACATTGGAAAGCGCCGCTATTACGGACTAGAGCTTGATGTGACTTACCAGGGAAAGGTTAATGAATTCAACTATTTCATTTCAGGTAATTTCTCTACCCAAAATAGCAAATTGACTTACTTTGATGAGGTCAATCAACCCTATGAGTGGATGTGGAGAACCGGTCAGCGTGTAGGACAGACCTTCGGCTACCTTGCTGACGGCTTTTACAATACCGATGCAGAAGCTGCTGCAAATGCAAGTACAGAAGGTTATGTGCCCAGAGCAGGGGATATCAAGTATGTTGATTTAAACAAGGATGGCGTGATCAATTTCCTGGATCAGACTTCATTGTTGTCTAACAAGCCATTGTATTTCTATGGCGCAAACTTAGGGTTAAGCTGGAAAGGCTTTGATGTTTCTGTGCTGCTTCAAGGTGCAGCAAACAGAAGAGCAAATATTTCTGGTAACACAGCTTTTGCGTTCTCAAATAACGGAAAAGGACAGGCATGGCCAATCAATATGGAAAGATGGACTCCCGAAACAGCAAATACTGCAGAATATCCGCGTTTGTCGATCAGCAACTCTTCACATAGCCAGGCATTGTCATCATTCTGGATCAAAAGAGCCGATTATTTAAGGTTAAAAAATGCGGAGATAGGTTATACCCTTCCACGTGCATTTACTTCAAAAATTAAACTGTCTATGATCAGGTTCTTTGTAAACGGACAAAATTTACTAACGTCTTCTATGCTTGATTATCAGGACCCAGAAGGATACAGCGCGCTGTACCCAATGCAAAGGGTGATCAACGGGGGTATAAATGTTAAATTTTAATTAAATGGATATGAAAAACTTAAATTATATATTTCTGTTTACCTGCACCTTGGTTTTCTTTTCCTGCAAAAAGGATGTAATCGAGAGTGAGCCATTGCAGAATTTAAAAGAAGACAATGTGTTTGACCCAACTGATTCTATCGGGTTTTATACAGAGCAATACTTAAATGGCATCTACGCTAATATTCCTGTTGGATATAACAGGATCAGTTCAAATTACCTGGATGCAGGTTCTGATGATGCCATTGCTTCGGCGTTAAATACAACTGTTGAGCGTTTTACAAGATCAACGCTGACCTCAAATAATAACCCTGACGATGCATATGCAAAAAACTATGCGGGTATCAGGTCGGCCAATATCTTACTGGCAAATATGGACAAGATCAACCTAATCGCATCCAATGCAGCTAATAAAGGCTACTGGAAAGCTGAAGCGAGGTTTCTAAGGTCTTTGCTTTATTTTGAACTCATAAAACGTTACGGCGGCGTACCCTTAATTGGAGATAAGGTCTTCAATTATACTGATGATATGAATATTGCCCGCAATACTTATGATGAGTGTGTGAACTATATAGTGACCGAATGTGATGCAATTATTCCGGATCTTAGAACTGACCCTATAGATAACACCAATTTAGGAAGAGCGACTAAGGGTGCAGCAATGGCGTTGAAAGCCAAGGCATTGTTATACGCTGCGAGTCCGTTATTCAATGTCAATAACGACCTGGACAAATGGAAGGCTGCTTACACCGCTGCGGAAGACATTACTAAAATTGCAACTGGTAAGTTTGCATTGGAAACATCATACATCAATGCATTTACTTCAAGAACCAGCAGGGAGATCATTTTTGCACAACAGCAGGCCAACAATAATACAGTAGAGTACGCAAATGCTCCGGTAGGCTATATTGCCAATAATACAACCAGTCAGGGACAGACCAGCCCAACAGAAGAATTGGTAAGGGCTTTCGAAATGGCGAATGGTAAGTCTATTGATGACAATACTTCAGGTTATATTGCTTCTAATCCTTATGCTGGCAGAGACCCTCGTTTTTACCTGACCATATTCCATAATGGGATGACCTGGTTGGGAAGACCGGTAGAAACTTTTGATGGTGGTAAGGACAGACCAGGAGGTGTTGCCAGACAAACACGTACCGGTTATTACGCACGCAAATTTTTGGGCAATAACCCATCTGGAAGTACTTATGCTACAGTTACACACAATTTTCCAATCTTCAGATATGCGGAAGTGCTGCTGAATTTTGCAGAGGCGAAGAATGAGTTTTCGGGCCCGGCAGAAGATGTGTTTGCTGCAGTTGAGTCTATTAGAAGAAGGGCAGGTTTAAGTCCATTCGCCATTGCAAGAACAAAAACAAAAGATGAGCTGAGAGAGGTCATCCGTCATGAACGACGCGTGGAAATGGCTTTCGAAGAACAACGCTTCTGGGACATCAGAAGATGGAAGATTGCTGAACAGGTATTAAATAAACCGCTTACTGGTATTAGGATTACAAAGAATGCAACTACAGGAGCACTCACTTACACGAGGGAAAATGTAATTACTGCGGTATTTACAGCGCCGAAGATGTATCTGTACCCGCTCCCTTACAGCGAGGTTGTCAAGAGTGACAAGCTGATCCAAAATACCGGTTGGTAAATTAATTAAGACGATGATTTTTAATATAAATATGATCATGATGAAGAAATGTTTATTTAATGCTTTTGTAGGTGTATTGTGCGCATTTTTAACAATGCATACTGGCGTAGTCCAGGCACAGACGCGTACAGTTACGGGCACAGTATCAGATGCTAAAGGCCCGCTGCCCGGAGCGAGTATATATGAAAAGGGACTGCTGCAAAATGGTGGGACGACGGATGATAAGGGCCAGTTTTCAATTACTTTGAGAAGAGGGAATGTATTGGTGGTTAAACTGATCGGATACCTGACTAAGGAAGTTACGGTGGCGCCTAATGCGAAAACGGTGTTTGTCAATCTCGCCGAAGATACAAAAGGTCTTGAAGAGATCATTGTGGTGGGGTATGGTACCCAGAAGAAATTAACCAATACGGGTTCTGTAAGTACCATCACCAATAAAGAACTGAAGCAAAATCCAAGCACCAGTGTTCAGAATTCATTGGTAGGCCGACTGCCAGGTTTTTTTGCAGTGCAAAGAAGCGGTCAGCCGGGACTTGATGCATCCCAGTTTTTCATTCGTGGGGTGTCTTCTTATGTCGGAGTCAATGCAGCAAACGGTTCAAGTAGTAGTGTTGCAGGAACCACAGCGCTGGGAAGCTCCAACAATGCCCTGATCATTGTTGATGATATTGAATACAATATGAGTGATGTTCAGCGTCTGGATCCCAATGAGATTGAAAGTATCTCCATTTTAAAGGATGCTGCATCCACTGCAATTTATGGTTTAAGAGGTGCGAATGGTGTGTTGGTTATTACCACAAAAAGAGGGCAGAGCGGAGTACCTTCAATCAACCTCAGACAGGAATTTGCAACACAGAGCTGGTCTTACAGGCCTAAGTTTTTACGCTCTTATGAATCGGCTTTGTTGCTGACAGAAAGCGAAACAAACGGAGGACAGGCAACTACAACTTTTACACCGGCAGACCTGGAGTTGTTTAAATCGGGCGCTGACCCTTACGGACATCCTGATGTGGACTGGTGGGGTGAACTGACTGAAAAATCAGCTCCTCAAATGCGTACGAACATAGACATCTCGGGAGGTAGCAATACGGTGAAGTATTTCATCTCGGGAGGATACGTGTCGCAGGATGGTATGTTTAAAAACTTTGGTGAATATTCGGGCTTTAACAATGCTTTCTGGTACTCACGCTATAATTTCCGTTCTAATCTTGATATCCAGGCCAATAAAAACCTTTCTTTCAGGGTAGACGTCAGCGGACGTTTCGGACAAACCAATTCTCCTATCAATGGAGGGTCGATATATAGTGGCTTGCTGATGACGGAATTGTTTATCCTGGCACCTTATGCTTACCCAATTTACAATCCAAACGGTACATTCGGCGAAGGAAAACTATCCAATTCTTCATCAAATATCGTAGGTAAATTGTCGACCATGGGATATAGCAGATCTTATGCGAATGACCTCAATGCCGTGTTTGGCGCAACTCAGAAACTGGATTTCCTTGCAGAAGGATTCTCTGCTAAACTGACGGTTTCTTACTCGAGTAACCAAACCAATACCAGGTCTCTGAGCAGAGGAAGTTTCCCTTCTTATTATTACAACCCGGTAGACAATAGTTATCGGTTGACTACAGCAAATCTTTACAGGTTGCCGCCGCTTTCTTTGTCTTCAGGAATTAACCTGGCATTAAAAGTATTGCAGGTGCAACCTATGTTAAACTACGATCATAATTTTGGTGACCATAGGGTTTATGCTACAGCATTGATTGATCAGAAATCGGATGTTGGGCGTGACGGAACAAACCTGCCATGGGTATACAGAAGATATACAGGGCGTGTGGGTTATAATTATAAGCAAAAGTATCTTATTGAGTTTGTCGGCGGATACAACGGCTCAGACCGTTTTGAGAAGGCCAATCGTTATGGCTGGTTCCCGGCAGCCTCTGTGGGCTGGAACGTTGCGGAAGAGAGTTTCTTTCATAAAGCATTACCATTTGTTGATGTATTTAAACTGCGGGGATCGCACGGTCTGACCGGAAATGATGGTGTAGCAGGAAACTTCGGCTACGTATACCAGCAAACCTATACTACAGGAGCAGGAACACAGTTTGGACAAACTCCCGGAACAACATCTAATGGTGTTATTGAAGGACGTCTGGCTAACCTAAATGTAACCTGGGAAAAGGATTTGCAGACGAATATAGGTCTGGATGTAAACATGTTTAAAAACAAGCTAAACTTCGTCGTAGACCGATTTTATGGCAAACGTTATGATATCCTGACCAACAGGTCAAGTGTATCCGGAATCTTCGGTGTGGCACTGCCTCCGGTAAATCTTGGTATTGTGAAAAGAAATGGATGGGACGGAGAGATCACCTACAGAAATACGGTTAAGAATTTCAACTACAATATCAATGCTACATTTAGTTTCACAAAAAACACCATCATAGAAAAAGATGAGGCGCAACCGCGTTACCCATGGCTGGCTGAAACAGGGCATTCTATCGGACAAAACTTCGGTTACCTGTTCAATGGATTCTATTCAATTGTGGACATTACTGATCCGACTGTTGCTAAACCGGTAATTTCACCGAGAGCTGGAGATTTGAAGTATAGGGACATCAATGGCGACCTAATCATCGACGCATACGACAGACAGGCTATCGGCAATTCAAGTTTGCCTGTAAACGTACTTGGTTTGAACCTTGGGTTCAATTACAAAGGGATAGGTTTAAACCTTGCCTTCCAGGGATCTTACAACTTTAGTGTGGCATTGAACTCTGAAGGTTTAGGATTCAACAATTTTCAGCCATTGCACTTAGAAAGATGGACGCCTGCGACAGCGGAGACTGCACAGTTTCCGGCGCTTGGAGGTACATTAATTAACGATGCACGTACCAACTTCTCTGATTTCTGGCTGATCAATGCCTGGTATCTGAGGTTAAGGACAGCAGAGCTTTCGTACCAACTACCTGATGTTTGGGTTAAGCCAATTGGTTTAAGAGGCGTAAGGGTATATACCAACGGCAACTTATTGTTCACCAAAACAAACGTGAATAAAAAATACCAGATAGATCCGGAATCGGTAGGTGGCGCAAATACAGGGTATCCTGCGCAACGCACATTCAATTTAGGTATCAATGTTTCATTCTAATCAGATCGTCATGAAAAGAAATATTCAAAAAATAGCATTATTGGCAGTAGCAGTAGTTATGCTATATGCTTGTAAAAAAGGGGATGATTATCTAGATCCTAAAGTATCTAATGACCTTACTGCGGATGCAGTATTTCAAGACAGTGCAAATACAGTTAACTTTTTGCACAGGATTTATTATGATATCGGTTTTACCTTTCAGATGAGCGATGGATACCAGGGCTTATCCAGGTATGCAGCCGGAGGACATATGGTCACTGGTAATGAGGCAAGCCCTCAGCGTTACAATGGCGCTCAAAACACAGCTCCATTGATGGCCCTTGGGAATTTAACGGCAGAAGTAGTTGTCGCCGGAGTAGTAGAGAACTGGAATGTGCCGTGGCAAAATATCCGTAGGTCTAACCTGCTGATGAGCCGTATCAACGAGAGTCCAATCTCTGCGCCTAGAAAAAAATACATGATCGCGCAGGCAAGATTTTTAAGAGCCTGGTACTACTTTTTGCTGGTGCGTACCTATGGAGGAATGCCTTTGATAGGGGATAAGGTATTTGATATTGCCGATGAAATTGATATTCCCAGGAATACTTTTGAGGAATGTGTGAATTACATCACCTCAGAACTTGACGCTGCCGCACAGGATCTGCCGCCGGTAGAAACCCAGCTGGCAGAGGATTACGGCAAGGCAACTAAAGGAGCTGCATTGGCAGTAAAGGCCCGTATGTTGTTGTACGCTGCAAGTCCGTTATTCAACGGTGGTTCTACATCGACAGACCCTGTGCTAAAAGCGCTTACCTCTTATCCCACCTATGATAAGGAAAGATGGAACAAAGCTTTGCAGGCTATGGAAGCTGTTAAAAACCTGGGTATTTATCAATTGTACGTAGACAATACTACGCGCAAAGGATACGGTTATTACAGAACCTTCCAGATCAGGTACAATATGGAGTATATTCTTGCGAAAATGGAAGGAAGAAATACCACACTTGAAAGCTGGCTGCGTGTTCCATCGCTAGGTGATGGTTACCGTGCTGTACCTACAGAACGCATGGTAAGGTCGTATTTCATGAAAAACGGACTGCCGATTGATGACCCTAATTCACTATATGATCCGGCAAATCCGTATAGCAACCGTGATCCAAGATTTTATAACAGTATCATTTACAATGGCGCCGACTGGTTCAATACCAGCAATGCAAAAGTTAAAATATGGACACATGTAGGCGCAACTACTGCTGATGCCATGCCTGCATCCGGTGGGGTGGCTACCGGATACTTTATCCGCAAAATGCTGAATGAGGATGGTACGGGACAAACTGAAAGATGCTGGCCATTGCTGCGCTATGCCGAGATATTGCTTGGATATGCAGAAGCTAAAAATGAATACTCAGGACCTGTTTCCGATGTTTATGATGCTTTAAAGCAAATCCGTGTCAGGGCTGGCATCGATGCAGGTGTTGATGACAGCTATGGTCTGAAACCTAACATGACTACTGAGGAAATGAGAAAAGTAATTCAGGACGAGTATAAAATTGAACTTGCCTTTGAAGAGCACCGCATGTGGGATGTACGCCGCTGGAAAACAGCAGAGGTAGAATTGAATTACCCTGCGGAGGCCACTTACATCACAAAAAATGCCAATGGAACCTTTAACTATTCTACAGTAATCAGGTACAATTACCTGTTCAATAAAAGATTTTACTTGTTCCCAATCACAAGTTTAGAGATAGGAAGAAGTCCGGCGCTGGTACAAAACCCTGGCTGGTAAGATATGGTTAGTTAGTAGAAAGGTATGAGGATGTCTGAAAGACATCCTCTGCTTTTAATAATTAAAATACAAGAAAGAACAATTTTATACCATGCATATTAAAAGTATCATTACCAGATCCCTTATTATTTTTAGCCTTGCTTTTAGTCTAAAAGCAACAGCAGCACCGATTGATCCAGGCCGACAATCCATTTCTTTAAACAGCGACTGGCAATTTTACTTTACGTATAATTTTGAACAGAATATTAAAAAGGAAAAAGTAAATCTGCCACACACCTGGAATGCGCAGGAAACATTAAAGGGTGTGGCAGATTATAACCGGACATCAGCCATTTATGAAAATACGCTGGAGGTAAAACCAGAATGGAAAGGTAAACGGCTTTTCCTCTACTTTGAAGGAGTGAACAGCGTAGCCACCATATTGGTGAACAATAAATTTGTGGGGGAGCACTATGGCGGATACACAGGCTTTTGCCTGGAGGTCACCAATTATGTAAAACCCGGAAGCAATTCAATAACAGTGCAGGTAAGTAATGCCTACCGCCTGGATGTGATCCCTCTGCATGGTGATTTTAATCTTTATGGGGGTATTCATCGCCCTGCTTCTTTGATCATCACCGATCAGGATTGCATCACGCCATTGGATTACGGATCTTCAGGAGTATATGTTAGCCAGAAGGCAGTCTCGGATCAATCAGCGGAAATAGAAGTTTCCAGTAAACTTTCACTAAAGAACGGAAACGGATTGTCGTTGAAAACGACCATCTATGATCAGAATAAAAAAATCGTTTCCTCGTCGCTGAGTATCATCAGTGATGTCAATACAAATGAGGTCAAACAGCCTTTTAAGATCATAAAGCCGCATTTGTGGAATGCCAAATCTGATCCCTATCTCTATACCGCTGAGGTTCTTTTATTAAAGGATAATAAAGTGATCGACCAGATCTCCCAGCCTTTGGGGCTTCGGTATTTTCATGTCGATCCCGACAAAGGCTTCTTCTTAAACGGCAAATACCTGGATTTATATGGTGTCGGAAGGCATGAGGATGTGTCGGGAAAGGGCTCAGCGCTTACAAATGCTGATCATGACAATGACATGAATCTCATCAAAGAATTGGGTGCCACTGCTGGACGCTTAACCCATTATCCTCAAAACCGGCATTTTTATGACCTGTGTGACCAGAATGGTATCGTGCTCTGGTCAGAGATCCCATTTGTAGGTCCCGGCGGTTATACGGGAGCGGGATACATGAAAAATCCAAATCTGGAAAATAACATCAGAACCATGCTGATCGAACTGATCAGGCAAAATTATAACCATCCTTCTATTTGTTTCTGGGGGATGTTTAATGAATTGAAACTAAACTATGACGACCCTCAACCATTTATCAGGGAGCTCAATGCCCTCGCAAAAAAGGAAGATCCAAGTCGCCTCACTACATTAGCTTCCAATCTGGGCGCCAATGAGTTTAAAGACCTGACTGACCTGATGGGCTGGAACCAGTACTTTGGCTGGTATGGTGGAGACTTCGATGAGGTAGGCGCATGGGCAGATGAAGTACATCAAACTATACCGGATAAACCCATTTCGGTCAGTGAATATGGCGCCGGGGCAAGTCCTTTTAAACACACAGAGGGATTGGAAAAGCCTTCTCCAAAAGGAAGGTTTCATCCTGAAGAATGGCAGACCGCATTTCATGAAAAGCATTGGGCAGAATTTAAGAAGAGACCATTCATCTGGGGTAAGTTCATTTGGGTTCTTGCCGATTTTGGGTCATCTATAAGAACAGAAGGTGATCATGACGCTATCAATGATAAAGGTCTGGTTACTTACGACCGTTCAATTAAAAAGGATGCCTTCTATTTTTATAAAGCAAACTGGAATCCCGAACCAATGCTGTATATCGCAGAGCGAAGAAATACAGAGCGGACAAAGCCTGCCGCAAGTGTTAAGGTTTTTGCCAACGTTCAAAATGCAGAGCTCTGGGTGAATGGAAAGGAATACGGTAAAAAAGAGAAAAATGACCTCAATACCATACTGTGGGAGAATGTATTACTGAAGCCGGGCAAGAATACCATCCTGGTAAAGTCTAAGGTGAAAGGAAAATGGCTGGAAGATACTTGTGAATGGACCTTAAAACAACCGGCACCTTAATTAAGGTGTTAGTTTAAGTTTATTGCACTGTCACTTAAATGAAAGCAACGTCTGCAGCGGGGTTCATAGCTATCCTTTTCGCCGAGTAATACTTTGGCCTCGCTGGCAGCTGTGCGAAATGAATACATCGCCGGACTACCGCAGCGTACGCAAACAGCATTTACTTTGGTTACGAGTTCTGCTATGGCCATCAACGCAGGGATGGGGCCGAAAGGATTACCTCGAAAATCCATATCCAAACCGGCTACAATAACCCTGATTCCTTTCTGAGCAAGTTTATTGCAAACTTCAGGCAGGTCTTCATCAAAAAATTGTGCCTCATCTATACCCACTACCTGAGTATCAGCATTTAATAGTAAAATCGATGAGGAGGTTTCCACCGGGGTAGACTGAATAGAATTCAGGTCGTGGGATACTACGGCATGCTCATCATACCTGGTATCGGTTTTGGGTTTAAAAATTTCGACTTTCAGCTTCGCGATCTGTGCCCTTCTCAATCTTCTCAGTAATTCTTCCGTTTTGCCCGAGAACATAGAGCCGCAAATTACTTCTATGCTGCCGCAAAATTCTCCTCTTCTGTAATTTTGTTCGCTGAATAACATGTGTACTGTGGTACTTTAAGGGAGCTAATATCAGAATTTTGTAGTACTTTTGAGTGTTAAGTTACCAACATAAAAAGTCAATTTTCCCGTTATTAAACTATGATGAACCAAGAGGATATTTTTAAAAAGATAGGACAGATACTAAACGAACTGCAGGATCAGTACGATTTTTTAGCTCAGAATCCACAACAGCTTAATGAGTTGGAGCTGGAGCTTTTTCTGGCAAACGCTAACTTTTTATCTGATCATGTCCAGATTGTAAGAAAAATAAACAACAACAAGGCTTTAAAGGAACTGCCTGCTCATGAGGAGTCGAAAATTGAAGCCGTACCGGTACAACAGGAAATAGCCCGGGTTTATGAGGAGCCTTTAAGAATTGAAGAAGAGACGATCACCAACCTGGATGAATTTGCAGAGGAGGAGGCAGAGCAACCTGAAGAGGTGATTGCTGCTGTCGAGGCTCCTGCATTTGAACAGATTGAAAGGGAAGAACTTCAACAGGAAGATGTTCAGCCGCTGGACAATACCACCCCCACATTTAAATTTATTTTAAACGAAGAACCTGAAACTGATAAGTTCGAATTTGAAGAGAAAAAATCAGTAGTAGAGATATTTAACCGTCCGCTTAGTGACGAGGAGCAGCAAATTATTGCTCATAAGCAGAACGTAAAAGAAGCAGCTCCTGCAGAGGAGGAAGAAGAGGGAGAGATGGCCCCAGAGCCGTTTTTAATGTCTTCTCAGCCTGCATTTGCAGCTGATAAAGTAGAAGAAAAAGAGGTGCCTCGGGTTCGTGTTGAGGCTCCCGTTATTGATAAAGTTGAAGAGAAGATCGTTCAGCCGGTCGTAGCGGCGGTACGACCTACCTTAAATGATCTTCTTGCGGCTAAAAATGGCAGTTCTCATGCACCCGGTATCAATGATGAAAATGCTATGAAGCCAACGATTGCAGATTTGAAAGGGGCAATCAATCTGAATGAAAAGCTACTTTACATAAAAGACCTCTTCAATGGTTATAACCTCGCTTATTCTGAGGCGATAGACCTGATCAATAAAATGCCTGACCTGAAAACGGCTGACACATTTTTGAAGAATAACTATGCACAAAAGAACAACTGGGAGGCAAAGCAGGCTACCGTCGATAAGTTCTATGATTTATTAAAGCAGCGTTTTCCAGAGAGCTAATTCTCATTTCGGTTTGTACACACGTACATAATCAAAGGTGATCTGATCGGGATAAGTCCCTAAGGAAGGAGTGCCTCCATAGCCGGTCAACTCTGTACTTAAGATAATATATTCCGGTATTTTTGAGATCGCCTCAGTGGTGCGCCATGTTTCTATTCCATCTACATAGAAGACGTATTGCGTTTCAGTCCACTCTAATGCAAACGTATGGAACTGTCCGTCGTCTATATTTTTTGCAGCCACTACAGTTTCCTTGGTTTTATGAGCAGTCCCATAGCCATCCCAATGCAGGTTATGGTTTATTTTATCCGGTGTTTTACGGTGGTATTCAAAGATGTCTATCTCTACACCATTGTTGGCAGGATCATTTGTTGTGGTTCCCATGGTATTCGATTGCAGCCAGAAGGCAACGTGTGGCCCGATACTGCTATTCATTTTTGCACGACATTCGAAATACCCATAGCGGGTAGAAAACAGACCGTCAGTAGTGGTCTGGCCTACATAATACTTCCCTGATTCGTCTTTAGTGACCTTGATGAGCAGATTGCCTTTCCCATCCAGGGAAATGGTGTTCCTGGAAACGGTTGCGTGTTGCCTTACAGAACCCTCTGCCCTATATTTCCATTTTGTGAGGTCTAATGTACTGCCATTAAATTCATCCTGCCAAAAGAGATTATAGTCTTTAATGATATGGGCAGGCCTGTAATCTGTAACTGCTGGTTTCTCTTCAATCGGTTCTTGTTTTACAGCTTTACTTTTCTTACAGGCTATCGAAGTAATAAATACTATAGATAGTCCCGTTAGTATCAGTGTTTTGTTTATGGCTCTCATATTGATGTGGTTTGGGTTGTATTCAAATATATCAACAGTCTCCGTTTGGAAGGGGTGAGATTTCAGGCTATTTGGGGTGAAATCTCAGCTTCCTTAAATAAAGCCCATCCGGTTAGAATCCAGTTTCAGAAATATAAACAAGAGTATGGTAAAGCTCCACAATGAAGATCCTCCATAACTGATAAATGGCAATGGAATGCCGATAACGGGCACAATACCGATCGCCATGCCAATATTAATGAATACGTGGAAGAATAGTATACAGGCCACGCAATAGCCGTATACGCGTGAAAAAGAAGATCGCTGTCGCTCGGCAAGATTGACCAATCTAATCAACAAGAACAGGTACAACCCGATGACGGTAAATGAACCTATAAATCCCCATTCTTCACCAATGGTAGAGAAAATAAAGTCGGTACTTTTTGCGGGCACATAACCATATTTGGCCTGTGTGTTTTGCAGGAAGCCACGGCCTGTAAGCTGTCCGGAGCCAATGGCAATCTTAGACTGGATCACATTATAGGCTACACCTTTTGGATCCAGTTTCAATCCCAGCATCACTTCTATACGGTTCCTTTGATGAGGTTTTAATACTTTATCATAGGCCAGTTTCACCACAAACAAATAAGCGATCGCTATTACTGTAACTGCAATGGCAGAGAACATGATCTTTTGCTTGCGCCTGTTCTGATAAATGAATATCCCGCCAATTGCCAGTATCACCGGAACGAGGACAGACATAGGAACCAGGAAATCGGCAACGAACAATACTATCATTCCCAGGAAGATCAACAGAAAATAGCCCGACAGGCCCTCCCTGTACATCGGAAACATAAAAGCGAGGAATACCAATGCAGAACCTGTATCTGGCTGTAACATGATCAAAAGAAGTGGGATCCCTATAATGAGTGCAGCAAAGGCAATCGATTTAAAATCTCTGAACTTTGGATTAAAGTTACTGATGTATCTAGCAAGTAGCAGTGCCGTTCCAAATTTTGCAAACTCCGAAGGCTGCAATCTAAAACCACCCGGGAGAGGTATCCAGGCTTGGTTTCCACCGATTTTTTTCCCGACAAAAAGCACCACAATAAGCAAAAACATTGTTACGCCATAAACAATGGGAGAGAAGACACTGAAAAACTTGGCGTCAAATAACAATATGGAAAATCCAAGAACAAGTCCGGCGAGTATAAAAATCAGCTGTTTTCCTGAATCAGTTGAAAAGTTGAACATCGACGTATTTGCCTCATTGTATAAAGAAGCGTAAATATTCACAAAGCCAATGGTACAAAGTGCCATGTAAATCAGAATGGTGATCCAATCTACATTAAAGAAGAAACGGTTTCCTTGCTGATTGTTCATTTTGTACTGGTTACTTGCTTTGTTAAATTAGTTGGCTTTACATCTGAAATGACACGCTTAACAGGAGTGGCGGGACTAACCGGAACTTTACCTGTAGTGTCTTTTTTTGTAGAATCCGTAAGCTTTGTGCCGGGTTTGATTTTGGGTTTGGGTGGGTCTGGTAACATTACTTTTTTCTTCATCCATTCTACTTCCTGTGCCCTACTTCCTGTAATGCTGTCTCTAAGGTATTTTTCTACCATATAACTTGCCATAGGAGCCGCATAGGTACTTCCAAATCCTGCATTTTCTACTATTACTGCAATGGCTATCTTAGGATTGTCCCTTGGGGCGAAACCAATAAAGACAGAGTGATTTTTACCACGTGAGTTCTGTACAGTTCCTGTTTTACCACACAAGATAATATTTGGGATCCTTGATGCAATCGCAGTGCCCCAAGATGCATTTACTGCGTCCTGCATACCATCGATGACTGGTTCAAAATGCCTTGCCTCAATATCAACGTAGTTTTTCTTTACGTACTCTTTTTTAATGGCATGATTTTTACCAATTGACTTGATCAAATGGGGCTTAATATAATATCCCCTGTTTGCGATGATTGCCATTATATTGGCCATTTGAAGCGGGGTGGCAGCCATTTCGCCCTGGCCAATTCCTAAGGAGATTATGTTGGTATACCCCCAGCGGTTTTTATACAGCTTATTATATTGTTCAGCGGTATATAACGTTCCGCTTCTTTCGAACGGTAAATCAACATCCAGCGGCGATCCTAATCCCCACTTTTTAACTTTTTCATACCAGGCTTGATAAGCGATCCGCTGATTCTTATATTTTTTCTGAGTAATCAGCTTTTGAAAAACATAGCAGGCATAGGTATTGCATGATCTGGCCAGACCTCTTCTCAAGGCAATATCAAAATCCTGATGTTCACATCTGATCTTTTGCTTGCCTGCCATAAAGTATCCGGGGCAGTAGAAGGTCGTATTTGGATCAATAACACCTTCCTGCAAACCAATTAGCGCATCTAGGGGCTTAAATGCGGAACCCGGCGAATAATGTCCTTTAATAGGACGGATGGTAAGTGGCTTGTTAGGCTCTCCGACAATCTTCATATAATTGTTTCCCGATTGGCGGCCTACCAATAAATTGGGGTCATAACTAGGGCTGCTAACAAACGCCAGTAATTCACCAGTAGCCGGTTCGATCGCTACAATTGCACCAACTTTGTTTCTCATCAGCTGCTCACCTAGCTTTTGTAGTTGTGCATCTAAGGAGGAAATCAACTGATCTCCCGAAACCGCTGCGGTGTCGAATTTTCCATCAGCGTAACTACCTTTAGGTACATTCTTCGCATTATAAAGCATATTCACTACACCTCTTTCCCCGCGAAGAAATGTTTCATAATATTTTTCAACACCTATCTTTCCGTTGTAGTCACCGGGACGGTAATAACCTCCGGAATTCTTAATGTCGTCAGGTGTTACTTCTTTGATGTAACCCAGGAAATGGGCGGCAATGCTATCGGGATATTGCCTCATCGTTCTGCTTTGTACAAAGAATCCTGGAAACCTGGAGAGTTGTTCGGATAAGGACTGGTAAGTCTGTACCGAAAGTTGTTTCTCTATAATACTGGGCTGGAATGCTGACAGCTTACGCGCTTTCCGGAAGTTTTTTCTAAACTTTACAGTGTCTACACCTATGATCTGACAAAGCGCAACTGTATCAAATTCCGGAACATCATTAGGAATGGCCATCAAATCGTAAACAGGCTCATTCTGAACCAAAATCCTTTCCTTGCGGTCCAGGATAACCCCTCGTGCCGGAAAAGTATAAATAGGGCGCAAGACATTACTTTTAGCAGAGAGGAAATACTTATCGCTATAAACCTGTATATAAAATAAAGTGCCGAGTAAAATAAGGCCAATTGCAATGAATAACCCCTGTATCACGTATTTTCGGTTAAACAGATTGTAATTGTCCATTAGCGCGCCTTTCTGTTGTAAAATATAAACTCTATCAGTATAACCACAAAAAGCGTAAAGATGCTGCTCGTCAAGCTCCTCAAAAGCGTGTAAGAAAATTCAGTAAGCCTGAAGGTCTCTAAAAAGAACAGTACAATATGATGTGAGAATACACACAGGACCGCATAAAACAGGAACCATTTAAATCCCATATTACCAAGAGTAGGCTCCGGCTCATCAAAGCCATCACGGTTTACCGTAACTGCAATAAATGAGATCCTCACAAAAGCAAGCATCACGCAGGCGGCGGTATGTACACCCAACGTATCATAAAACGCATCCAGTGTAAGCCCTGTAATAAATGCAATCAGGTAAAGCAACAGATTGGGAATACCAAAAGGAAGCAGCAACAAGAATAACACATATACAAAAGGTGTGGCCATGTTGTAGAAGCTCAGGTTCCTCAGCAAGAGGATCTGAAACAAAAGGAGTACAAACCACCGTACTATATTTACCAATATTAATTTACTGTTCATTCGGCAATTTTGCTTCTAATTCTTCCTGTTCTTTTGCAAATTTATTCTTAATCACATATACATATTGTAAGGAGCTGAAATCGTTAAACAAGGTCACTTCTACAGTTTTAAAATTCTCTCCCTGTGAAATGCCCGGATTGCTTACTACACCCACTAAAGTACCCAAAGGGTATTTGGAATACATCGAAGTAATGATGGTATCCTTCAGTTTCAGTTTAAAATGATTAGGAATCTCTTTGATCTGCGCTTTTCTGTAATCAAAATTGTTTTCTCCCCAGACCATTGAACCAAAAGCTTTTGTGTTCTTTACACTTACGCTGATGTAGGTGTTTTTGTGCAACAGCGATTGAATGGTTGCCAGGTGCTCTGAAACATCTTTGATAGAACCTACAACACCTCTTCCCGGCGAAATCACCGGCATGCCTTCCGCGAGGCCATCTGCTTTACCTTTGTTGATGGTGATGAAGTTATTACGGTTGGTAATGGAATTCTTAATTACCCGTGCCGACAAATAAGTATATTGAGGTACGCCGGCAGTATCTTTTACAAGGACATCCTTAGCCGTATCGACATGCTGCATTGCAAGAATGGTAGTTTTCAGTTTGGCATTTTCAGCAGCCAGACTATCATTCACCGTACCCAGGTTGATGTATTTCTTTAAGACATTGAGGTTATTGTAAACATCACCCACTACCTTATTGGTAGAGTTTACCGTTACACTGCGCTGGTAAGCGTTGTTTTTTATCGTCAGGAATATACCTAAGGAAAAGAAAATGATGAAAAAGAAAAACGCGTTATATCTGCTTATGAAGATCCAAAGGTTACGCATTTTGATTTACGATTTTTGATTTTTGATTTACGAATATTGCTACCGTTTAATTTATGATTTTAGAATTTGTGCTTTGTTACGTATTGTCATAATTGAGGCAACAATAATAGATAACAGCTCATTTCCTTCATCCCAGTTTTTTTTAATTTCTGGAACTAAAGCTGGATTAAATTCCTTCAATAGTTCCAGAAAAAACATAGTTTCATCTAATTCCTCTTCAACAATCTTCAATTTATTTAAAAAATCAGCAGTTGATTTTGCTCTGCATGCTGCCCGATAATTTGCACCTACAGAGCTTGAACACCTAATTAGCTGATTTGAATAATTTCTATTAATAATATTGACTGGTAAATCAATTATAAATTTAGCGATTGATATTGAATATGCTTTTGTTCTTTGTTTTAGAAGTTCGCTATTCATAAATCTTCAATCGTAATTCTAATATCGTAAATCTCCTTACTGCATTAAAAATTTAAAACCACCTATGTTTTTCAAGGCGATACCTGTACCGCGTACAACCGCACGAAGAGGATCTTCTGCAACGTGAACAGGTAACTTAGTTTTTGCCGCCACACGTTTATCCAACCCGCGAAGCAATGCGCCACCACCGGTAAGGTAAATACCAGTCTGGTAAATATCAGCGGAAAGCTCAGGAGGAGTGATCTCCAATGCTTTAAGAATTGCTTCTTCAATCTTTGAAATTGACTTGTCAAGGCAATGTGCAATTTCTGTGTAAGAAACTGTGATCTGCTTAGGCACACCTGTCATCAAATCCCTTCCCTGTACTGCAAAATCAGCAGGAGGATCCTGAAGCTCAGGCAATGCAGCGCCAACTTCGATCTTAATTTTCTCAGCTGTACGGTCACCAATCATGATGTTGTGCTGGCGACGGATATAATTAACAATATCAGAGTCAAAGTTATCACCCGCTACGCGGATAGACTGGTCGCATACAATACCTGATAATGCGATTACAGCAATTTCTGTTGTACCGCCACCTATATCAATGATCATATTACCCATTGGTTCTTCCACATCAATACCAATACCCACAGCTGCAGCCATTGGTTCGTGGATCAGGTATACTTCCTTCGCACCGGCAATTTCTGCCGAATCCCTTACCGCACGTTTCTCTACCTCTGTAATGCCCGAAGGAATACAGATTACCATTCTCAAAGAAGGAAACATCCAGCCTTTACCGCCGTTTAACATGCGGATCATACCTTTGATCATGGCTTCAGCAGCATTAAAGTCGGCGATAACACCGTCTTTCAAAGGCCTGACCGTACGGATATTGTCGTGCGTCTTACCTTCCATCTGCATGGCCTGTCGGCCAATAGCTATAATCTTATTTGTTTGTCTGTCAAAAGCAACAATTGAAGGTTCATCAACTACTACTTTATCGTTATGTATGATCAAGGTGTTTGCGGTACCTAAGTCGATAGCAACCTCTTGCGTAAACCAATTAAATAAACCCATTTATAGGTGATAATTTAAGTATAAAAAATTCTATGTACTATACTAATGTAAAACTACGTCTTTTTATTGTATTCAGTAGTAAATAAATTAGTGTTTAAAATGTCTGATACCTGTAGTAACCATAGCAATTCCTTTTTCATTTGCCTTATTGATTGAATCTGCATCTTTTATCGAGCCTCCTGGCTGCAAAACTGCAGTAATTCCGGCTTCAGAAGCAATTTCAACACAATCAGGGAAAGGGAAAAATGCATCAGACGCCATCACTGAGCCTTTTAGATCGAAGCCAAAAGCATCAGCCTTGACAATTGCCTGTTTTAAGGCATCAACCCTTGAAGTTTGGCCTACACCGCTTGATAAAAGCTGGTCGTCCTTCACAAAAACTATGGTATTTGATTTGGTATGTTTAACGATCTTATTGGCGAAGAACAAATCTTTCAATTCCTGTGCAGTAGGTGCTTTTTCAGTCACTGTGGTCATTTGCTCCGGACCTTCAATAATCAGGTCTTTATCCTGTTCAATTACACCGTTCAATAAAGTCTTGAATTGTTTTTTGCTCAGTTCTACTTCATTACGCTGTAAAATCACTCTGTTCTTTTTAGCGCGGAAAAGTTCTACAGCTTCCGGCTGATATGAAGGAGCGATCAATACTTCAAAAAATAACTTATTGATCTCTGTAGCAGTAGTCAAGTCAATTTCGCGGTTGGCGATCAGTACACCACCAAAAGCGGAAACAGGATCGCAAGCCAATGCAACGTTCCATGCATCAAGGATACTTGGTTTTGAAGCCAGTCCGCAAGCATTGGTATGTTTCAAGATTGCAAAAGTAGGCTCTGTAAACTCATCTATCAGCGCAACAGCAGCATCTACGTCTACCAGGTTGTTGTATGAAAGTTCTTTACCATTCAATTTGGTAAACATTTCATCAAGATTACCATAGAATACACCTTGCTGATGTGGGTTTTCACCATATCTTAAAGTTTGTGCCTGCGCGATGCTATGTTTAAATACCGTAAGCGGCTCTTCAGTATTGAAATAATTGAAGATCGCAGTATCATAGTTAGATGAGGTATGAAAGGCTTTTTTAGCGAATGCCTTACGTTGTTCAAGTGTAGTCTCTCCGTTTTGAGCCTCCAGTTGCACCTGTAAAGTTGAATAATCATCTTTAGACGCAAGGATTACTACATCATTAAAGTTCTTTGCAGCAGCCCTGATTAAGGAAATACCGCCAATGTCGATCTTTTCAATAATTTCTTCTTCAGTTCCACCAGCTTTAAGTGTTTCTTCAAAAGGGTATAAGTCTACGATGACCAGGTCTATTTCCGGGATCTCGTACTGAGCAATTTGCTCCTGGTCAGAAGTTAAGTTTCTGCGGTTTAAGATACCGCCGAATACTTTGGGATGTAAAGTTTTAACCCTTCCGCCTAAAATTGAAGGGTAGCCAGTAAGGTCTTCAACAGCAGTAACAGGTATATTCAGGTCTTTAATAAACTGTTCAGTGCCTCCTGTAGAGAATAACTGTACACCTTGCTGTGCAAGTAAACGAACCAGAGGTTCTAAACCATCTTTGTAATAAACTGAAATTAAAGCGTTTTTGATCTTTATGGATTGACTCATTGGAGAAAAATTTTGAGCCGCAAAGATACCCGTTTTTCTTTTAATGGCAAATGGTAGTTTTTAGTATTTTAAGTAGGGGAAAGTAGTGACATGATGAGGAATGATTAGCGAGCATAAAAAAGAATCCCGGACATGGCTGCCGGGATTCTTTTTTATATAGCTATTGAAATATTCAATTAGAAAGCAAAACGGAGTGTGGCCCCAAAAGTTCTTGGATCACCAAGTACACCGGCATACAATCCTGAATTACCGGCAGCAGCCTGCAGCTGTTCGAAATATTTGGTATTTCCAATATTTCTGCTCCATCCGAAGATGGAGATCTTGTCTGATTTAAATCCAAATCTGGCGTTCAGCAAGGTATAGCCTTCCACATTCAGCACTTTTGAAGGTGTTGGATTTGAAGAGTACTCTGAGCGGTAACTTATATCACCAGCGATAAAGAATCTGCCATCTCTTGTGCCCACTTTACCATGAATACTCACCTCCGCACCACCAGAAGTGTTCCATTTCGAGATACCCGGCAATCTGCCTCCTGAAGCATCTTTAAATGCAACCTGGGTAGCTACATTGTTTACAAGTTCAGTATGTCCCGTTTCTTCCAATGGAAGCGGTGCGTTAGTAAATTTGTCATATTTGCCATCAAGATAAGCTACTGCGGCGTTTAAACTCAGGAATCTTCCCAGTTGATAGGTTCCATCGATTTCCAGTCCTTTTACGATCACTTTTTCAGCATTGGCAAGATAACCCCTGTTTACTCCTAATTGTGGTGACTGTACATTGGTTTGGTAATCTTTGATATCAGTTTGAAAAGCCGTGATGTTTAAAATGGCACCTTTCACGGGTTTAGTTTTGGCACCTATCTCATAATGCTGAACATATTCGGGTTTTACTACAGCAAGAGAAAGATCCGCTTCTCCCGTCGCAGTTGTTGGCAAACCACCGACGTTCACACCAACCGGTTTGTAGGCAGTAGAGAACGTACCGTAGACATTTAACCTGGTAGTAGGGCGGTATGATACGGTGACGTTACCTGACAGATTCTCGTTATCTGTACTGGTGTTGAATTTTTGATTGGCATAAACAGCAGTTTTGAGTACTAATAAGGCAGCATCAGAAGTTTGAAGGCCGCCATACGTTGTCCTGTCATAATCCACATTTTTTTTATCATAAGTGAATCTCAGGCCCGGCAGGATATGCAGGTGTTCGGCAAATTCCCAGTCAGCCTGTGCAAAAATTGCAGCACTTAGCGACTTAATGGTAGAATTGGTCTTGATGCCGTAACCATCTAACAGACCAGGAGTTGAATATCCTGCCTGAGTACCTGAGGCGGACGTTTGAACGAATCTCCACTGATCTTTGCCAACCTCTTCAGTCTGAGACAAGCCTTTTAAATTTTGTGCCAGGGCAAATACTCCAATTACACCACTTACTTTTTCGGCAATGTTACCAGCGTATCTGACCTCCTGCGAGTATTGGTCATGACGGGAGTTACCCTGCGATTTTGTCAAGGCAGAAAATTCCGTAAAATCCCTGTCGTTTGTAGGATCCCAGTTCCAGAATCTCCATGCTGTAGTAGAGGTTAATGTTCCATTGCCAATTTTGTAATCTATATTTACAGATACCCCACCAATAGATTGATTTTGTTTCCACGGTGTATTGGTATAGATCTGTCTCGAAAAAGGATCTACTTTAGGCTGCTGATAGCCAAGGTCACTGATGATTTTAGCATATTGGCGATAGGCACTTCTTTCAGTCGGAGTGATGCCTGCGACAACTAAAGGATAGCCGGCAGGGTGCTGGAAACTCGCATCGCCGCTCAGCAATATCTGTAATCTTTCTGAAGAAGTGTAATATAGCTGACCTTTTAAACCAAGGTTGTTTTGACCGCTGTATTTGCGTTCTTCCGTCACGTTAGTGATCGTACCATCTCTTTGTGTGCCTGACAAAGATAACTTTGCAGCAAGATTTTTCGCTATAGCTCCGGAAACTGAGGCCTTCGCCTGGATAAAATTATAGTTGCCGACACTAAATTCTGCTTTGGCTGTTGGTACCACGCTCGGTTTCGTTGTAGTGATGTTAAATGCACCCGCTGTCGTATTTTTGCCAAACAAGGTTCCCTGAGGACCACGCAAAACCTCTATCCGCTCGATATCAAGGAAATCTGTTGAGGTGGCAGCAGGACGGGCCTGGTAAACACCATCAACATAAAAGCCAACTCCCGGGTCAATACCATCGTTGGTCAAACCAAATGTTGATCCAAGACCCCTGATGTTTAATGTGGTATTACGTGCATTTGACGCATAAAGCTGGACAGAAGGAACCAGCTCTTTTAAACGGTTCACATTAAAGGCACCAGCATTTTCTGCGGCCTGACCACCGATTACCGTAATCGCAATTGGCACATCCTGTAAAACTTCTGAACGTCTTCTTGAAGTTACGACGATCTCATCAAGATCTGCATTTTCGACCAGCGTAAATTCCAAAGGAGTTTCCTGAAATTTTAAAACCTGGAAATCCTGTGGCTTATAGCCAACTGAACTGACCTGAAGATAAAATGGCGGTTCTTGTTTTGTACTGATACTGAATACACCCTGATCGTCGGCGATCGTAGTGATTTTAGTACCTCTGATCAATATGGTTGCCTTGGGTACAGGAACACCGTTAGCTCCTTTAATGATACCCGTTACCGTGCTTTGGGCAAAAACATAGCTTGCCGAAAACAGAAGTGTGAAGATAAAAAGTAATGCTTTTTTCATAATTAATACTTAAATGTTTTGTTGTAGTAGGTCCATAAGAAATCCATTAGGGTTTTTTATGTCCTTTCCTGGGTTGCATAGAAATTTTGTTAATTGGATTTGTGCAGGTTACCGCTATCGCCGGCAACTGATTGCAATGTGATTGTTCAACAACAACAGTACAACAGGAAGTTGTTTAAATCTGCTTTCATTTTTATTCGTTTTTTGAACTTTACGGTTAACATAGTGGGGCAAATATATTAACATTCTTTATCAAAACAAATAAAATCTATAGAAATGGTAGATTATATTGAAATAGTTCAATAATCGCGGTCTATTCTACAATAAGCTTATTATTTTTTTATCTTTTTGATGATCGTCTCTACAATGCGCGGGTAATGCTGATGTTCAAGCTGCTGGCCTTTGAACTTGACCATCTCCAGGTTGTCGTCTTTATCAATGCGATATTTTGCCTGGTAGATGTACTCACCCTCATCGTAGTTTTCATCTACATAGTGTATGGTGATTCCGCCTTCAGTTTCGCTTGCTGCCATTACAGCATTGTGCACATGATCTCCATACATACCTTTGCCGCCGTATTTAGGCAGGATGGCGGGGTGGATATTTACTATGCGGCCGGGATATTCAGCGATAAGGTTTTTAGGAATGAGCCATAAAAAGCCGGCAAGCACGATGAGGTCTATTTCCAGGTTTTTCAGTATATCGATTACACCATCAGTCTGATAGAATTCTTTTTTATCAAAGATGTGCGAAGGAATCTCAAAATTGTCTGCACGTTGTAATACATATGCATCCGGATTGTTTGTTAGTACCAGTGCGATCTCCACTTCGGTACTGCGTTTAAAATGTTCCATCAGTTTTTGGGCGTTAGATCCCGATCCTGAAGCAAATATTGCAATGCGTTTTTTCATCCGGTGTGTATTTCATTTGTGATGAAGCCGCCTGAGATGGTTTCATCAACTGTAAAGATATTTTAATGCAGGCAGTTTTACAAATGATTTTTATTGAGGCTAAGTCGCAGAGGGTGATTATAGCTTGTGGTCTGTTCAATCCCGCTGCTCTAGGGGTATAACAGCGCTGCACTTCCGGTGCTATTTCGGTCGTGACCGGAAATGGACCGCTAGAGCAGCGGCAAAGAAGCAGTGTTCGGGCAAGTGGAGGGTATTGTCTTACCCTACATACAGTAGAGAAGGGGGCACGGCATCTTACACACCATGTCATCTCAACACCGAAACAAATTTCAGCACAGGCTAGAGGAGAGATCTCTTGAACTACGCCTTAATATGAAATTACTCGGGACTAAAAATGGCCAAAGATCCAAATACCCGCGGACAGGGTCTGTTTTACTTGTTTTTGCTGTTTAAACTCAAACGGATTTCTCTAACGTATTCAAGGGACACTTCAGCAAATTTCCGCTGCTTTTTCGTCGGAAACACCAAGTTTGGTAAGGAGATTTTCTACAACTTTATTTAAAGCAATCCTGAAAGAAAAATGCCGCCAGGCTTTTCAGATGTATTTGCAAATGGAAAATATTTGAAAGGAATGTCAATTATGAGGCATTTGTCGTTCATCGTAAAAAGTAATATATTTATAACTAACTGACTAAGAGTATGAAAACGAAACAAGGAACCTTCACAATTGATAACAACATAGGTAATCATAGCAATGATCCTTTTGTTGTAAAAAAATTGGAGTCTGCGAGAAAAAGAATTGAAAAATATGGTCTACCCCCACAGTTATTGGAACTTCATTCTGTGCAGACCAAGAAGCGTGGTTAAATAGTAGAGAGCTTTAATAATTATATCATAAAAAATTTGATCCCTGAACTGTCTGTTCGGGGATTTTTTTGCCTGGATTTTAGCGCGGGAGTCCCAAGTCATTCCAATTTTGTCCCAGATTGTTCCAAAGTGATTAGTGCTGTAGGAGGATGCAATTGAGGTGTTTATATTTGTTTTGCTGCGCAGCTACTGCGTGGTTAAGAGTTCGGCCGGACTTTATAATTAACAAATTGATAAACATTTAAATTGTAAAAACAATGGGAAAGTTAACAGGAGGAATTGACTACGACATGATTGGCCTCACGGGAAATCACGTAGGTAGAAGAGTAAAAGGAGAGAACATTATCTCGATGCGTCCGGCCAAATCTAACAAGCCGCCGACTGCGGCTCAATTAGCGCAGCGCTTAAAGATGAATTTGTGACGCTGATGGGTGCTGCGGTTCGTTCTGCTGAAGAGTATGAGTTGCAGCTTCCGCTGGATTGGACAGGGGATGTTGTACATGTAGTAAGTGCTGATGGTAAGTTGGTTAGTGACACGCAATATGTAGGGCAACTGACAGTCGTTTAGTTCTGAAAAAAGTGGGTGATCTCTTCCGGGCTGCCGCCAGCTAAGCTTCGCAAACCTGACAAATGCCCGTCAGAGACACCGGACTTTTTTCTGCTAGCGAACTAAGCTACGTGTCGAGCAGAGCCCCACATAATTGAGTGTACAGGAGGGGAAGTCCTCACAAAAATTAAAATCAAAAAATTATGAAAGTATTGAGTTTAAGGTCGGTTTGGATGCCGACAAGGAAAAGTATTGAGTGTGTTTTGCAGCTGGTGATTGTGTTGCTGGTTTGGTATACAGCACCCCTGGTGTTTGAGTTGCCGCAGGGGAATTCTATTGAGATCGCAAAGAGTATTGGTTTGATGTTGGTTTTGGCACTGGTGGCGTTTGTAGTGGTCATTGTAGTTTGCTGGTGGTTGCTGAATAGGATGTTAGTGGCATTGGCGCTACCGGGTATTGGTGATATGGTTTTATGTTTTAACGAATTAAGTCGATGGGAGCAAATAAAGGTTGGTTTTGGGCTGTTTGCATTGTTTGTGTTTGCGGCGGTAGCGGTTATAGTAGCAGTATTGTAGATTATAACAAGAAAAATGAATATGAAAGAATTATCGAAATCGCCCGAAAAGAAATCGGGGTTAGGGAAGCTACTAATCGAAACGATGGTCAGCGTGTTGAAGGATATCTTGGTTATGTGGGTTTCAAAAAAGGTGCGCCGTACTGCGCGGCGTTTTTAAGTTGGTGCTTCGGACAAGCGGGATATTCACAGCCACGAACAGCTTGGAGTCCCGCGCTTTTTCCGGCTTCAAGGTTGGTTAAGGAACCTCTGCCCGGAATTGTTTATGGGCTTTATTATGCTGGTTTGGGTCGCATTGGTCACTGTGGGTTGGTCGAAAATGTAAGAAATGACTGGGTTTATGGGGCGGAGGGCAACACGAACGAAGCAGGGGGTCGGGAGGGGCAGGGTGTTTATAGAAAGATAAGGCATAAGAGGACGATACATGTGTATTCGGATTGGGTAAGATGAATTTAAAACTAGAAATTATGGGAATTATAGATGGTGATTGTATAAGAGGTAGGGTAGGTAATAGGATTTATTATGTATCTAACGGTAAACAATGTGTGCGGATGGCTGGTCGTCGTAAGCCTGCGACGGAGAAGCAATTGAGCAGTCAGCATGGAATAAGGGTAGCGGTTGATTTTCTAAACCTATCCTGACTTTTATACAAGCAGGCTTTGGTGTTGAGGCCAACCAAAAGAGTAAGGTTGCGTATCATCTGGCAGTTGGTGCTAATAAAAGGTATGCGCTAAAGGGAAATTATCCCGATATTGCGATTGACTATCAAAAGGTAGTGCTGAGTGTAGGCAAGCTAAGGGGCTTGATGGATGCTTCGGTACTGCTGGCAGGCAATCCTGAAGATGGTTTGTCGCTCTGGTTTAGCTGGGAACTGACGCAGGAAGATCTGGAATGGCCGAGGTGTGATGATCAGGTAATGCTGATGGCTTATTTTCCTGATGAGATGTTTGAATATCCGGCATATTACAAGGTGGCTGGTGCAAAACGTAAGGCTGGACAGGATGTACTGGAAATCCCAGTTGCGATGGCAGGGAAGTCAATGGAAGTCTATATCGCGGTGATCGCGGAAGACCGCTCGGATGTTTCTCGTACTCAATACCTCGGAAGGATTGTGGCTCCGGATGTGACTTAAGAGAAAAGATTGAAAAATATTTTCTGTAACGTTTTGTAATTTAAAAACATTAGTCATATATTTGCAGTCCGAAAAATAGAAAGAATAAAGGGGGCTTGGCTCCAAGATAAAAATATTAATAACAAAAAATGGCAAATCATAAATCTTCACTAAAAAGAATTAGAGCAAACGCAACTAAACGTTTACGTAACAGGTACCAGGCAAAAACAACTCGTACGTTTATCAAAAGATTGCGTGCTGCAGAAGATAAAAAAACTGGCTTAGAATTACTTCCTAGAGTAGTTTCTATGTTAGATCGTTTGGCTAAAAAGAGCGTTATTCACAAAAATAAAGCAGCTAACAATAAATCAAAATTAACTAAATTTGTTAATGGCTTAAAATAAGCTGAGCTTTACAATATTGAAAAGGGATATGCAACGCATATCCCTTTTTTTATTTCAAAAATATTGTATCGCTATATGGAATTATATCAGGAAAAACTGGGGATAAAACTTTGGGCTGAAGCCGACAGACCCAGAGAAAAACTACTGCTGCACGGCAGAAGACACCTTACCGATGCTGAACTGATCGCAATTTTGATCGGATCGGGTAATAAAAATGAAAGTGCCGTTGATTTAAGTAAGCGCATACTTGCGTTTTATAAAAATGATTTGGATACTCTGGGAAAGATCTCTGTAAAAGACCTGTCTAAATTTAAAGGGATCGGTGAAGCGAAAGCCCTTTCCATAGTGGCTGCACTTGAGCTGGGTAGAAGAAGAAAGGAAACCGAAACACCGGAGGTAGTAAAAGTGACTTATTCAAAAGATGCTTATCTGGTATTGTTGCCTGTTTTTCAGGATCTCAATCATGAGGAATTCTGGATACTGCTATTGAATCAGGCAAATATTATCATCGGCAAACAATTGATCAGTAAGGGTGGACTCGCAGGCACTGTTTCTGACCCCAAAATTATTTTCAAAATCGCACTGGAGCATAGCGCGGCCAGTATTATTCTGGCTCATAATCACCCTTCCGGAAATATAAAGCCCAGTTCGCAGGATTTGTCTATTACTAAAAAACTGGTCGAGGCTGGTAAAATGTTAGATCTTTATGTTTTGGATCATCTGATTGTGACCAATAAAATGTTTTATAGCTTTGGTGATGAAGGATTAATTTAATTAAATAATATCTTTGCGTTTTACTAAGAGCGTTAAAAATAAAATGAAGATATCATATAACTGGCTTAAACAATTCATACAAACAGATAAAACACCACAAGAACTTTCTTTAGTCCTGACCAATATTGGTTTGGAGATAGAAAGCCTGGAAACAGTACAAGCTGTTGCGGGTGGTTTAGAAGGATTGGTAATTGGTCATGTTTTGAGTTGCGTACAGCACCCAAATGCCGACAGATTAAGGGTAACTACCGTTGATGTCGGTGCTGCGGAAGCTTTACAGATCGTATGCGGTGCGTCAAATGTGGCACAAGGGCAAAAAGTTGTAGTGGCCACGGTAGGTACAGCTGTACACCCTAACGAAGGTGAGCCATTTAAAATCAATAAATCAAAAATCAGGGGCGAGGTTTCAGAAGGAATGATCTGTGCTGAGGATGAGATTGGTTTAGGTGTTTCTCATGATGGCATCATGGTGTTACCTGAGGACACTGTTGTAGGTACTGCCGCCAAAGCTTATTTTAACCTGGAAGATGATTATCTTTTTGAGATTGGATTGACCCCTAACAGGGCTGATGCTGCGTCACATCTTGGTGTGGCAAGAGATCTAGCTGCGTATTTCCGTGCGGATCTGCAAATGCCGGACATTGCGTCTTTTAAAACAGCGAATGAAAACCTGGTTATTGAGGTAAAGGTAGAAGATACGGCGGCTTGTCCTCGATACAGCAGCGTGAGCATTACGGGTGTTACTGTAAAATCATCACCAGACTGGTTACAGGATAAATTGAAAGTGATTGGCATCAGACCGATCAACAATATTGTAGACATTACCAATTATGTGCTTCATGATTTGGGACAGCCATTGCATGCCTTTGATGCAGATAAAATTAAAGGGGGTAAGGTGCTGGTTAAGAAATGTGCTGAAGGTACACCTTTCGTGACACTTGATGGAGTAGAACGCAAGCTTGGAGTAGAGGATCTGATGATCTGCAACGCAGAAGAGCCGATGTGTATTGCCGGTGTTTTTGGTGGTATACAGTCGGGGGTAAGTGAGACTACTACCAATATCTTTTTGGAAAGCGCTTATTTCAATTCAGTATCGGTACGTAAAACTTCTAAGAGACATGGTTTAAAGACTGATGCATCGTTCAGGTTTGAGCGTGGTACAGATCCGGATATGACGGTTGTGGCTTTGAAAAGAGCAGCGATGCTGATTCAGGAACTAGCTGGTGGAGTGATCTCATCATCAGTATCTGATATCTATCCTGAGCCTGTAAAGCCATTTGATGTAGCGGTAAGCTATTCCAATATCAATAAACTGATCGGAGCAAACATTCCGGATGCAGAGATTAAAGCAATCATTGTGGCATTGGGAATTGATGTGGTGACTGAAACTGCTGAAGGTCTTGAACTGAAAGTGCCGAGTTTTAAAGTGGATGTGACACGTGAGTGTGATGTGACTGAAGAGGTGTTGAGGATTTATGGCTATAATAATATTGAAATACCAAGTAAGATCAATGCTTCATTGTCTTACAGCAATAAACCAGACAGGGAGCAGACGCAGCATGTAATAGCTGATATGCTGACTGCAAATGGCTACCTGGAGATCTGGTGTAACTCATTGACAAAAGGTTCCTATTCAAAAAATCCTGAAGAGGCAGTTCAGATCCTGAACCCGTTGAGCTCAGATTTGAATGTGATGCGTCAGGAATTGCTGATGCCGGCTTTGGAAAGTGTGGCCTACAACCTGAACAGGAAAAGTGCTGATATTAAATTTTATGAGTTTGGTAAGACGTACCATCTGAGCGGTGGAAAGTATGTAGAGCGTCCGCGTTTACTGATCGTGCTTTCAGGAGCAGTTCAGTCAGAGCAATGGAATCATAAACCAGCTCAGGTAAGTTTTTATAACCTGAAATCGGCGGTTGACGCGGTTATAAGTCGTTTGGGCATCAGTAATTATCAATCTGAAGAGTTGAAGGACGAGAATTTTGCTTATGGATTGAAATACTTCAGGGCAGATAAGGCGATTGTATCTTTTGGTGCGGTGACTACGGCAGACAGGAAAAAGGCGGATATAGATAAGGATGTTTATTATGCTGATTTTGACTGGGCATTGCTCCTGGATATCGTGAGAAAAAACAAGATTGTGAATAGAGAGGTGCCTAAATACCCTGCGGTGAGAAGAGATCTTTCGATGTTGGTAGATACGGCGGTTACTTTCGATGAGTTGAAGACCATTGCATTTAAAACAGAGAAAAAGCTGGTTAAGAATGTACAGGTATTTGATGTGTATGTAGGAGATAAATTGCCTGAAGGTAAAAAATCTTATGCGTTGAACTTTACTTTACAGGACGAAGAACAAACGTTAACAGATAAACAAATTGATGCCGTTATGCAAAAGATTATATATAACTTAGCGCAGACAGCGAAAGCAGAAATTAGAAAATAAAATATTTTTCATGTCAACAGTTGCCGATCAGTTAAATTCAGTACTACAAAAAACAGCTCGTTTAATAGAGCTTTGTAACGCTTTGCAGGAAGAAAATGAGCTGCTAAAGGTTGAGAATCAATCGGTAAAAGTTGCCCTTGACGGATCGAAAATCAAGAGTACTGATCTGGAAGAAAAGCTAAGGGTTTTAAAGTTGGCGAAAAGTATTGACGGTACTAGTGAAAAGACACTTGATATAAAGCAAAAAATTAACGATTTTGTGCGTGAAATAGATAAGTGCGTTGTGCTGCTTAAGAAATAAGTAGCATTGGAACAGTGAAACTAAGCTAAGAAATGGGAGAAATCTCGATAAAAATAACTATTTCCGACCGTATCTATCCCTTAAAGGTAAATACGGAAGAGGAAGAAATTGTAAGGCGGGCAGCCAAGATTATCAATGAGCGCATAAAGGACTACCAAGAAAATTATGCGGTTAGAGATAAACAGGACTTGCTTTCTATGGCAGTATTGCATTACGCAACGGCAGTGCTGAGGGTAGAAAACAAGGTTCAGGATCAGGATAGTGCCGTAGCTGAGAAGGTGGAAGAGTTGGATAGTTTATTAAACGGGTTTTTCTCCAAATAGGAGCGTTCTTTATAGATTAGTTAAAAGATAACAAAGATAATAGCCGTAGCTAGATTTTTGGGTTTCACTATTTTTAAAACTTAACACTTCAATATTTATAGGATTGAGAGGGTGTATTTCATCTGCATTCGTGCACCTGAAAATGACTTAAATCCTAATTATAATTAGTTGAGGTTTTTAAAACGAGGGGCTCAAGGATTTAGTTGCGGTTTTTTTTTAAAAAGGATTTTAATGGTGAAGCAGCATGCATGGGCTTATTCATCGTCACTATAAAATGATAAACTCATGCAAGCTTTTATATAAAACAGAATGGAAATATTAGGAATAATAGGATATGTACTTGCCGGTTTGGTAATCGGTATTGTAATAGGCAGGTATCTGCTGCGCAGCTTGCTTAAGAAGCAGGAAGCTGCAGTTCAGAATAAGGTAAAGAAAATACTTAAGGATGCAGAGAGTAATGCAGAGATCCTGAAAAAGGACAGAATGCTGGAGGCTAAAGAGAAGTTCTTACAGATGAAATCTGAGCATGAACAGGAAGTAAATGCTAAGAACAACAACATCAATCAAAGAGAAAATTCTTTGAAGCAAAAAGAGCAGTCTTTGAATCAGAAACTGGAAAATGCAACCCGCAAAGATCAGGAGCTGGATGGCCACAAAAAGAACCTTGAAAAGCAAACTGAGATTGCCCTTAAAAAGCAGGAAGAAGTAGAGCTTTTGAAAAATCAACACGTAAAGCAGTTGGAAACAATTGCCGGTTTAAGTGCTGAGGAAGCTAAAAGTCAACTGGTAGAGACCATGAAACAAGAAGCGCGTACACAGGCCATGATCCAGGTGAAGGACATTGTTGATGAGGCTAAGTTGACTGCAACTAAGGAAGCTAAGAAGGTAGTAATACAAACTATACAGCGTACTGCTGTAGAAGCTGCTATTGAAAACACAGTTTCAATATTTCATATTGAAAGTGATGAGATTAAAGGCCGGGTAATTGGTCGTGAAGGTCGTAACATCCGTGCGCTGGAAGCAGCTACGGGTATTGAGATCATTGTAGATGATACCCCTGAGGCTATCATTTTATCAGGATTTGATCCTGTAAGAAGAGAGATCGCCCGTTTGGCTTTACACCGTTTGGTTACTGATGGAAGGATTCACCCAGCCCGTATTGAAGAAGTTGTAGCTAAGACTAAGAAGCAGATTGAAGATGAAATTGTAGAGATCGGTGAGCGTACTGTAATTGACCTGGGCATCCACGGTTTGCATCCAGAACTGATCAGGATGGTAGGGCGTATGCGTTACCGTTCATCTTATGGACAAAACTTATTGCATCACTCACGTGAGGTAGCGAATTTCTGTGCTACTATGGCAGCTGAGCTGGGATTGAATGCTAAAATGGCTAAACGTGCAGGATTACTACATGATATAGGTAAAGTGCCTGATGATAATCCGGAATTGCCACACGCAATTTTGGGTATGCAGTTGGCTGAAAAATACAAGGAACATCCTGAAATCTGTAATGCAATTGGAGCTCACCACGACGAGATCGAGATGACTTCAATGATCTCTCCGATCATTCAGGCTTGTGATGCGATATCAGGTGCGCGTCCGGGTGCCCGTCGTGAGGTAGTAGAAAGTTATATTAAGCGTTTGAAAGAGCTGGAGGAACTTGCACTTTCTTACCCGGGTGTTGAAAAAACATTTGCGATCCAGGCCGGTAGAGAATTAAGGGTGGTTGTAGAAAGTGAAAGGGTAACTGATCAGCAGGCTGAGTTATTGGCGGCAGATATTTCTAACCGCATACAGACTGAAATGACTTATCCGGGACAGATTAAAGTAACGGTGATCCGTGAAACAAGGTCTGTTGCGTTTGCGAAGTAAGTAATTAACCGTCGAGATGACGTATAGATTATTAGATAAAAGCGATGGATAATCCCATCGCTTTTTTTATTTTTACATAGTAAACCCAAATAAGATGAAGAAGCAAAATACTGCGGTACAGGCTGAGCCTAAGAAAGAGGTAGATGTACTTTTTGATAAATATGCAGAAAGCCATCAGAATCATTCCAATGAGGTGATACATTGGATTTGCGTTCCCCTAATCGTTTTTAGCTTACTTGGTTTGGTTTGGGCTATCCCATTTCCCAGGTTAGCCTTTTTGGGTAAATATGCAGACTACCTGAACTGGGCTTCTTTTCTAATTGCTTTTTCTGTTTACTACTATTATAAGTTGTCCCCGGTATTGTCTTACCTGATGCTGATCCTCATCTGCATTATGAGTTACGGGATTGTTTCTATAGAACAATGGGCCAATAACGGCGGTCCGGCAATGTGGCTTGTTTTTACGGTGATATTTGTTCTAGCCTGGATTGGTCAGTTTATAGGTCATAAAATTGAGGGAAAGAAGCCTTCTTTTTTAGATGATGTTAAGTTCCTGTTAATCGGTCCAATCTGGTTATTGCACTCTATCTGCAAAAAAATAGGGTTAAGATATTGAACCAAACAGGCGTTAACATTTAGTTAACATTACCATAAGGTAATGGTAATTTATATCTAACATATACCTAACATTGTGGTAATAGCTTTGCTGAAAATTAATATACAGCAAAATTGAAATCACAACTAAATCTCAAGAAGGCATTAATTACTATTTTATTTGTAGTTATTGGCACAGCAGTATTTGCACAAACGGGCAAAATTTCAGGTAGGGTAATTGATAAAAGCACCGGAGAAACTATGATCGGTGTGTCAGTTAAAATAGCGGGAACTACTAAGGGAATCAGCACTGATACAGCAGGAAGATATGTTATCGGTGCGGTTGCAGCCGGTAAGTATACCATCGAGGCATCTTATATAGGTTACGCAGTAAAAAACGTAACTAACGTAGAAGTAAAATCAAATCAAACGACTGTTGTCGATTTTTCATTGGAAGAATCAAGCACACAAAAACTGAAGGAAGTTTCGGTTACTTTTCAGGTTAACAAAGAAACGGAAACTGCAATCCTGACCAGTCAAAAAAATGCGGTCGAGATAAAGCAGGGGATCGGAGCACTCGAGTTAACAAGAAAAGGAGTAAGTGATGTTGAGGAAGGGTTGACTAAAATCACCGGTATCACTAAAGTTGACGGTCGTGGATTATTTGTAAGAGGATTGGAAGACAGATACAACAATTTGTTAATCAACGGACTTGCAGTTCCGTCTAATAATCCTTTCAAGAAGATAATTCCGCTTGATCAGTTCCCGACAGACATTGTAAGTGTGCTGGAAACGTATAAGACATTCAATTCAAGTCTTTATGGTGATTTTGCGGGAGGTACGTTTAATATAGTTACGGCAAAAGCAGATAAAAGTATCACTAAGATTAATATAGGAGCAGGATTTATTTCGAACAGTACTTTTAAGAAATTTCTGAGAGCGGAAGACGCTACTTCCATTGGCGATTATTTTGGTTTTACGGGAAACAACCGAGAAATGCCTAAGTTGTTTGGAAAAGTGCCTTCAACATATACCATGTCGAAAGATGAAGCAAATACCCTATTACGTTCAGGATTTGATTTAAATAGTGACAAAGCACCTTTAAACAGCAACGTCAGCATTTTACATGCAAATAAAATAAGCCTGGAAAATGAACGCTTTTTACAATATCTGGTTTCCGTCAATACAGAGAACGGTTTTCAGGTGAGAGAAGGTGTAGATCGATTTTTCAGTACTTCACAGGGTATTTACGATAATAACCTGTATACTACATCTTACAGATTTTCTACCAATTCATCATTATTAGGTGCCATAAATTATGGGAGTAAACGCTTAAGTCTGAATTTGAATGCATTTTATCTGAAAGGCACAGAAAACCTGATTCAGGACCAACTTGGATATACTAACAGTCAATCGACCGTTAATAATGCTTTTATCCGGTTAAATCAACTTCAAAAAACAGATTTATTTACGGGGCAGCTGTTTGCCAATTATAAATTGACGGCAGACGATGCACATAGTATCAGGGCTGGGGTTTCTTATTCTAAAACCAAATATCAATTACCTGACAGAAAGTCCTATAAAGGAGCTAGAATTGATGAGAACACTACCGGCGTAAGTTATGCAGGTAATAGTATTGTTAGACAATATATGGACTTTGATGGTGATTTCTATAGCTCAGGTTTGTTGGAATATAACTGGAAATTTGGAAATGAAGATTTGACAAAAGCACATAAATTATCATTAGGCTATAATGGTTCATTTTCTAAAATGGAATCAAGCTTCAGGTTTTTAGGATCTCAGGATCTGGCTACTAACGGTATTAATTTTCCGACAAATCAGCCGGATGATGTATTTAGATCAGAGATTTCCAAAGGCAACTTTACCTATAGCGAAAGATCTAACTCTACCTATAGAGCAAAAATGCAGGAAGGGGTTAATGCAGGTTATTTTGACTTAGCGCTGAGATTTAATGATAAATTGAATTTGAACGTTGGAACCCGGTTTGAACAATCACAAAGGATTACCAGGTATAGAAACTCAGGAAGTTTTAATGACCCATTCCAAAAAATCACTAAAGACAATTTTGATATTTTACCGGCAGCTAACTTAAAATATGCTTTAACTGAGCAGGCTAATTTTAGAATATCAGCTTCTAAAACATTGACAAAACCAGTGGTAATGGAGGCATTCCCATTGGAGTTTGTTAATCCTGATGCCACAATTGAAAACGGTAATCCGAATGTGATCAATAGCAAAAATTATAATCTGGATTTAAAGTATGAATGGTTTCCAACAAACAAAGAATTGATTGCCGTTACCGGTTTCGCCAAATATTTGCAGAATCCTATCGAAAGGTTATTTGAACAAACAGCCGGTAGTGGTGGTTTGATAATTACCTATGGCAACTCCAAGAAGGCTGTCCTATATGGTGCCGAACTAGAATTGCTCGTTCAAATGAGTAGAATCCATGAATCATTATCTAAGTTTTCGCTTGGCTTTAATACTTCTCTGATGGTTACAGAAGCTACTATAGACAGGGTAAAAAACAGTGCCGAAGTGGCAACGCTTGGCGATAAAAGTACGAGGAAATTGCAAGGTGCGTCACCATGGTTGATAAATGCTGATATCAAGTATGATACTGAACTTAGTAAGAAATGGAAAAGCACGATGACATTGGCTTATAATATCTATGGTGAGCGTATTTATGCAGTAGGCACCAATGGACTGGATAATTACTACGAGAAACCATTTGGTAAGCTGGACTTTATTTGGAATAATAAGATTGCAAATAAATGGGATCTAAAACTTGGAGTAGAAAACATCTTAAATCCAACGTATCAGATTGAGCTGGGCGAGAAGAGTAAAATTGATATTCTTGAAGACGATCTGACAGTTAAGGATTACAAACGAGGTATAGGCGTATCATTGGGATTGGGCTACACCTTTTAGAAAGGTAAATTGGTTAACATTATCTTAACCAATGGGTAATGTAATCGTAAAGAAGGGTTAACGTACACGCAATATCCAACAGATACTTTTGTATCGAAGAAAAATAAACAGATAAACACAAATCTTTTAAGAAATGAAAAAAGTATTTTACGCAATGGCAATCGCTGCATCAGTATTTACAGGATGCTCCAGTGACGATGATGAACCAATAGTAAAAGCCCCGGTAGAAGGTGAGATTAGTGGAGATATTACCTCAAACAAGACTTTTGCTTATGGCAATTATACTTTGAAGGGTATGGTTAAAATAGCTGCGGGCGTTACTGTAACTATCGAAAAAGGCTCTACAATTACAGCTGATAAAAGAGATGGCGAAGATGGACTTGTTGTATTGAAAAATGGAATCCTAATAGCTAACGGTACTGCTGATGAACCTATTGTTTTGACTGAACAATCAAAAACAGCCGGATCATGGGCCGGTATTATCATGTATGGCGACGCACCAATTATCACCACTGGTGCCGCTACATCTGCGAAATCTGAAGATGGTTTGAATGAGAGTTATGGCGGTAATAATGAGAATCATAGCAGCGGTTCGTTAAAATATGTAAGAGTAGAATATGCAGGGCAGGTAATTACCACAAATAATAAAGAGCATAACGGTTTTTCATTTTATGCTGTAGGTGCAGGAACTGTACTTGAAAATCTGGTTTCTTATAAAGGTAATGATGATGGTTTTGAATTTTATGGAGGTACTGTTAGTGCTAAAAATTTAATTTCATATGGTAACTCTGATGATTCTTTCGATTGGCAAGATAGCTGGAAAGGTCAAGCCAATACCAACTGGTTCGCTTATCAAACTGTTAAAGCAAACTACGGAATGGAAGTAGAAGCTAAAGGTAATAACAATGCATTCTTTCCAAAAGTGACTAATATCACTTTAAGAAGAGCTACTGGTACTACAACAGAGGCTCCAGGTGGGACTGAAATTCAATTAGATGCATTCCAATTCAAATCCAATGGAAATGGCGACTTCAGCAATATCGTAATTGATGGTTATGTTAACCAAACTACACCAACAAGTGTTACAGGTGGTGCTGTTCAGGTCTTAGATTTGAATACATATAATAACCAGGTACTTGGTGGTAAGATTAAATTAACTAATGTTAAAATCACAAATACACCTACTCTTTTCATCTCAGGAGCTGTTACCTTTACATTAAATGCAGCAAGCTTCCTTCCAGGTACTAACTGGGGACCAACCACTACAGCTACAGGAGCTTCACTTACAGCTGGTAAATGGGCTACTATTGATGGTGTAAATTTGTTAGCAAACTTGTAAGAATTATAACGCTTTCATTAGCAAGAGAAGGTTGCATTCATGTGAATGCAACCTTTTTTTATTTAAATGGCGGCTCATACGCATACACTACCTTAAATGGCACATTTCTAAGGTTCGATGGCGCTTGTCCTATGTTTAAATTTTCCTTTTGTGGAGTTGGCTCACAAATGGAATAGGTTTTTCCGTTGTATACGATCGGATCGCCAACAGGTTTGTCAAACTGTACAGCCATGGTGATGTGTGTAGGATAAAGCAAAGCGATCATCGGGAGATCGTAAATCTCTTTGACCAGGTAGAAGAACAGGGCCGCTCTGTCGTCGCAGTCACTGGATTTGGAGAAAAGTGTTTCTTCTGGTGAAAGGCGTTTTTCCTTGCCAAAGTTTTCATCATCATCTTCATATAAAAAAGCATACCGGGTAAAGCGCATCAGATAGTCTATGCCTTTTTTCTGTTTCATGCCGCTGAGGTTTTTCTTGAGTATCGGTATCAAAGAGCCATAGGTTTCTTTGCTCAAAGGGATGTTGAAATAGGATTCAAAATCGACCACAGGATAATTGGCAAAAATCTTTTCGACTTCTGAATTGAGCTTGATGTTGAAGTGGTAGACTTTATGCTTGTAGCTAAATTGTATTGGCTTTTCATAATAGTCCTCAGGCTTAAATTCGGGCATACGGGTTACCTTATAGGAAAATGCCTGTTTTCCTTCCGGAATGCTAAGCATCCTGTAGGGCGGGACTTTATTTAAGTCGGCATAGGCATAATCATGGCGGTTCAGGCACATGTATTTTTTATGCTGGTACATCGCAAAAGGGATATCGGAAATGTCCTCATCGTTGTAAACGTAGAATATGATCCTGTTGTCCGAAATCGTCAGCCGCGCATCATATCCTGACTTTCCTAGAAGAAACCATTTATAAAAAGTATAACGCTCATAGTTTTCTTTTTTTGGACTGATGGCCTGGGCTGTTTTTCTGATGAGCTGGTAATAGAGCCAGTCATTTAGCTGGTGGGTCTTCTTATAAGCCAGCAATGTATCCAGTATGGCGAGGTACTTGCCCTCTGTTACTCTGTTGTAGCAAGATTTGATGTAAGTCTCCGATAAAGTGGTATCTGTACCTACAATAATGGAGGAATCGATCTGCAGGTTGAATGTGTCATTGTAAAACTCAAAACTAATGTTATAACTGTTGCGTTGGCCATAAGCTTGATGCATGGTCAACAGCACGAATAGCGCAGAGAACGTACCGAATATTTTGAGCAAACGGTTCATAGCTGGTTAACATTTTGTTAACATTAAATATACATATAATTAACGTTGGATGTATATTAAGCTTTTTGCCTGATTTTTTTTATAGTAATCAACAATTAACAACGCCTTAACATGGCCGTCTTACTTTTGTCGCATAAATATTTGGTTAGTATTTATACGTTTAGGTTTAGTTGATAATAAAAGCCCCGGTGGATGTCGGGGCTTTTGTTTTAGAAATTCTTACCTATTTTTTCCAGCATTTCGGCCGGAATATTTTGCATATCAACCACTAAAAATCCATCCAGACAATCTGAAAACTTAGGATCTATGTTGAAGCATATGATCTTTGCATTCAGGTTCATGTATTGTCTTAATAAGACCGGAATTTTGATGTGTGAGTTTTCTATGTCAGAGATCAGGCTATCCAGGTCTTTTAGAGATTCACTGCTTTCAATCAGGAGGTCTTTATCGATCGCTGAGAGATCTGCTTTGAACTTGTTTTTCGGTTTTACATAGTGTGCAAGTTCGTAATCGAAGTGATTCTTAGTGATGTAATTCACGATCAGTGATTTCGAGAACTTGGAGAAATTATTGCTGATACTCACAGGGCCAAACATGTACCGGTATTGCGGATTGTCAAGCAAGTATTTTAAGATTCCTTTCCAGAGGAGGAAAAGCGGCAATGGTTTTTGCTGGTACTCTTTACGAATCCAGGATCTGCCGAGTTCAATTCCTTTTCTCAATATAGGATAGAAAGGTTCTTTGATTTTGAACAGCTCCGATAAGTAGAAACCGCGGCGGCCCATGGTATTCAGAATCTCATCGCCTTTGCCGATTCTATAAGCACCTACGATGTTCTGCAGGTCTTTGTCCCAGATGAAAAGGTGGTTGTAATATATGTCGTAGTTGTCTAGATCTATTTTTTTGTTTGTACCCTCACCAACCTCTCTGAATGTAATTTCCCTTAGTCTGCCAATCTCTCTTAAAATATTTGGAATATTTACAGTCGGGGTGATGTACACTTCATAGTTTTTCTCCTGCCAGACCCTAAAGCTTTCCAGTTGTTCTACTTCCTCGACGATCTTATTGCGGTCAGTTTCTTCAATGATGGCTTCAGGTTTTTTCTTTATTTTGAAGAGGTTGATCGGGTTGAATAGTTTCTTTTCTTCATCCAGTCCGGTTCCCAGGGCATAAGTACGCGCCCTTAGAAAATCAAGTAGCTTATTGGTGTTGTTGCGGTAAGAAATGTCTTCTATATTGATAGGTTTTCCAATCCTTACTTTGATTTTGAGGCCTTGCTTGTTCAGGAATTCAGAAGGAAGCTTTGCTGTTCTTAAAGTAGGGTGGATGAAGCTGAGTATATTAAACAGTACCCCATTGTTGCCATGAAAGTATATAGGCACTACCGGGAGTTTTGAGCGCGCAACCAGCTTGCCGACCACCGGATGCCAAAGCCTGTCGGTAATCTCCTGCTTGTCGAGACTGAAAGTTGATACCTCGCCTGCAGGGAAAATTCCTATAGGAATACCACTTTGCAACAGGTCGAATGTAGACTTTAGTCCGCTGATGCTGGAGGAGTGCTGTACATTTTCAAAAGGATTTACGGCGACAAAGAATTCACTTAGATTTGGAATTTTTTTAAGGATGAAGTTGACCATTACTTTTGCCTCCGGACGTACTGTGCAAAGCAGCTTCACCAATGCAAGTCCTTCAACACCACCGTAAGGGTGATTGGCTATGGCTATAAAACCGCCTGTTTTTGGTATGTTTTTGAGATCGTCTTCATCAAAATCAATACTTACACCAATGGTTTCCAGTATTTTATCAACAAATTCTAAACCACTGAAATGCTGATTTTGAGAGAATACTTTGTTGATGTCATTGAGTTTCATCATCTCCATGAGTAAGGCCGCGAGGCCGGGTACGCCAAGCTTATCAATCTTGGTAGCTTTTGCGAACTCCTGGGTGGTTATGATCTTCATTTAGATGCCGGGTTTTAAAAATTATCCAATCTCAAAAGTAAGGTTTATATTTTTATAACATAGATTGTAAATGTTAAAAATGATAGGCATAGCTTATTGAGTTGGTTATTTTGAAATATCTGAACGAGCTTCACGGCATGAAGAAATGGATGAATACTTATTTTGGTTTGAGCAAAGGGGAGTTTAACGGGATGCTCTTGCTCGTTGTTTTAATTGTAACGGCTGGTCTTATTCCTGACGGCTATAATTATTTAAAACGTGATGTTGCGGATGTAAATGTGCGGGAGGCGATCCGGAGATTGGAAATAAACGATGAAGAGCGCGAGAGGAGCGGAAGCTTTAAAGAAAATAGACCTGAAAAGAGAACAGGCGTTAAGAAAATTATTCCATTCTATTTTGATCCCAATACCATTGGGGTTAAAAAGTGGCAGCAATTGGGACTTTCAGAAAGGCAGGCAGCTGCGATATTGAAGTACCTTGCTAAGGGCGGACGTTTCAGAAAGCCGGACGACCTGCATAAAATGTATACTATTAGCGATCGGGTTTGTAAACTTATTTTACCTTATGTCCGCATAGCACCTGCTGAAGCAAAAATATATCCTGAAAAAGGAATATATAAAAAAGGTAATTATGTTAAGCCAATGCTGAAAATTATTGAGGTGAACGGGGCAGATAGCCTTGAGCTGGAAGAAATTAGAGGTGTGGGACCGGCCTTTGCAAAAAGGATTATTAGATACAGGGAAAGATTGGGCGGCTTTTATAAAAAGGAACAGTTGATGGAAGTTTTTGGACTGGATTCTTTGAAGTTTGAGGAGATCAGGGAACAAATAGCAGTAGACGATTTAAAATTGAAAAAGATCAATATCAACACAGCAGTATTTGAAGATTTTAAGCATCATCCTTATATAAGGTATAAACAAGTAAACGCGCTGATACAATATAGAAAACAACATGGAAATTATAGTAATATTGCAGACTTAAACAAGGTGGCCATTTTAGATCCTGAAACAATTGCCAGGCTGGCTCCTTATTTTACTTTTTAAGAGGTATTATGATCGCATCAAAAATAAAAGCAGCCGTACGGGATGTACATGATTTCCCAAAACAGGGGATAATATTTAAGGACATTACCCCTATATTGAAAGACCCGGGTTTGTGCAAAGAGATTACCACTGCTTTGGCAGAACAGCTTAGGGGTTTGGAAATTGATGTGGTGGCAGGTATTGAGAGCCGGGGATTTTTATTTGGTCCGTCATTGGCGCAACTCTTAGGTATTCCTTTTGTACCTATACGCAAAGCAGGGAAATTACCCTATAAAACCATTAGCCAGTCGTATGATCTTGAATATGGCAGTGCGACTATAGAGTGCCATGAAGATGCTTTGCTCGCAGGGCAAAAGGTATTGATTCATGACGATTTACTGGCTACGGGGGGTACGGTAGTTGCTGCGTCTAAACTGATCATGCAGCTGGGTGCAAGTGTAGCCGCATACTCTTTTATTATTTCCCTTGATTTTTTGAATGGCAGGCAAAGACTGGTGCCTTATGGAGATCAGGTGTTTTCTTTGGCAGACTACTAGATTATCAGGGCATTAATTGTCAATGCCTGATATATACACAATGCAAATAACGCAATTGCAATAAGTTTGAGAATAAGTTAGAAAAATTTAAATTTGCTGTAAAGCTATCGTGTTTTCGAGTGTTATCAACTGTGAAAATATTTAGTTTAATTGACGTATATCTATGAGCGAGAAGAAGAATTTTGGAGATTATTCCAGGAATTTCATCACTAATATCCCTGCAGATTTAGAAAGTGAGCAGGCTAAGTATTTCAGACAAACTATTCCCAAGTTTCCTGATGAAGCCATCTATATCTATTCGTTTAAGGAGAACAGGATGATATTTGCTCATGGCTGGGAAGAAGTGGTTGGTTATAAGGATGATGAGATTAATATGCTGGCTATTGTAAACATGTCGGCACCTGAATTTGCTCCGTTCTCCCATGATCTGAATGACAAAGCGCTTCAGTTTATCCACGGTAAAACAAAGAATCTCGAATCTTATAGCTTTACCATTGAATTGAAAAAAATCCATAAAAATGGTGTGCATGTGCCGATGATTGTAAGGGTTGGGGTTTTTAGCTCAGATAATGGCAGGATAGAATCGATTATTGGACGCTTTCAAATCAACCGTAGTTTGATTTTTGGTAAAGTAATGCGTTATGCAGCGTATGGCCCGGAAAAGGAAAAGTTTGAGGAAGAGCTGAATAAGATTCTATTTTATCATTTGGCTATATCTAATAAAGAAAAGGAAGCATTGTCGCTCGTGGCCAGAGGGTATTCGTTTAAAGAGATTGCACACGAACTGAATGTTTCTCATTCGGCAATTGAAAAGAGGATCATTCCGCTGTATAAACGCTTTAATGTGAAAAGCCTTACGCATCTGGTAAGTTTCGCTTATGACAACAATATACTGCCATAGTACTTGGATTGGGTCAATCGAGATCGATGGTAGTGATGTTGGATTTAGGTACCCCGATCTGTTGGAGCAGATTTTCCCATTTTTCTTCCAGTAGGTTTGTAGGGTCATCGCTTCCCATTACCCAAATGATGTTTTTTTCCTTGAGGTGTTGAATGTTATCCTGTCCACAATCTACATTGTTTAATATCTCATAGAATAGTTCTGTTGTGATGATATCACTTTTTACCGGTCTTCCCGGATTGATATCATCTATAACCAGCAAATTACAGTTGCGCCATGACCAAAGTCTATTCCATTGCGGAGGGTTAGATGTTTCGAAAAACAAGCTCAATAGTTTTACTGCAGTGAGGTAGCAGCAACAATTGTTTCTGATGGAAGCTTCAGTGGCGATACTTACAGACAAACTTGTTTTTCCACTGCCCCTGGATCCGAATATGAGCATGTGCCTGCCTTGTTCCTTATTGTCAAGGAAATTGAGTACAGCCGTTTTATGCTCATCTCTTATGTTTTGATTCCATTGGCTTAAGCGGAGCTGAAAGGGATACTCTGCATTTTGTAAATACATTTTTGTGGTATACCAATAATATGCAGGATAACCGACGAGGACAAGGAGCATGATTAGCGCAAGTAAAGCCTCGGGGTGATAACTGCAGATTAGACTTGCAGCCATGGCGCCTATCCCAAAGTAGATAATGTCGGTGGCGGTATCAAAAGCCAGGTTGAGCCATGATGGGGTAAATGTGTATTCGCCTTTGTTGAGTGCTTTGAGTTTGGTAGGTACTTTGAGCAATAGTGGTCCGAGGAAATTATAAACCTCGAAGAGCATCCAGGCAAGCCATACACCTAATGATGCCCAGAGTTCCGGATATTGCAATTCCGGCTTATCTTTGATAAAATGATATATAACGACCGTAGGAATAAAACCAAGCGAGAAATGGCCAAACTGATTGGCCAGCCAGGAATAAGTCAGCGTGACACCGCGGTAAGAATCTTTCCCTATTAAATCCTTTTTTAATTGCTGGATAATTTCACTTCTGGTAATGGTTTTCATTAAAAACTAAGTATTGTTTGGTTTTGGTCGTTAAAGCTAAAAAAAATAAAAAAACTTTTTGTAGGTATTTCACAGGCCTAAAATAAGGGGATAAGGTTAATGAACTAAATACCATTTCGTTCTACCAAAAAGCGAATTTCTAAGTGTGGTTCCTATTGTTTTTATTGTTTATAATTGCCTCAATTCAAACAATAAAACTATGTTGGAAACAATGGATGATTCTGTAGGATATAATTTTAGTATCTCGGAAAATCAGGAACTGATCAGAAAGATGGTGAAGGACTTCGCCGAAAAAAATATAAGACCGAATGTGATGGAATGGGATGAAGCTCAGCATTTTCCGGTAGCTGTTTTTAAAAAGCTAGGTGAGCTTGGGCTTATGGGGGTGCTGGTACCGGAAAATTATGGGGGATCTGGTTTTGGCTATCAGGAATATGTAGACGTAATTGTGGAGGTAGCTAAGGTATGTGGCTCAATAGGACTATCTGTGGCGGCGCATAATTCATTATGTACAGGACATATTCTGGCTTTTGCAAATGAAGAACAAAAACAGAAATGGCTTCCAAAACTGGCTACGGCAGAGTGGATCGGCGCATGGGGCCTTACTGAGGCAAACACCGGGTCAGATGCATTGAGGATGATGACCACAGCGGTTTTGGATGGAGATGAATATGTAATCAACGGAGCGAAGAACTGGATTACCCATGGTAAGACGGGAGATGTTGCGGTGGTAATGGTAAGAACGGGAGAGAAAGGTGACTCGAAAGGAATTTCAGCTATTGTGGTGGAACGCGGAACACCTGGCTTTTCTGCCGGGAAGAAAGAGAATAAATTAGGAATGAGAGCGTCAGAAACCACTGAGATGATTTTTGACAATTGCAGGGTGCCTAAGGAAAACCTTTTGGGAAATGAAGGAGACGGCTTCAAACAGGCGATGAAAGTATTGGATGGTGGGCGGATTTCTATTGCGGCTTTGTCGCTTGGAATTGCCAAAGGTGCTTACGAGGCAGCCGTAGCTTATGCGAAAGAGCGTCACCAGTTTGGACAACCGATTGCCAGTTTCCAGGGGATTAGTTTTAAATTGGCAGATATGGCCACAGAAATTGAAGCATCAGAATTGCTGATCAGACAGGCTGCAGATCTAAAGAACAGAGGTAAGGCCATGACGAAAGAATCGGCGATGGCGAAGTATTTTGCCTCGGAGGTAGCGGTGAGGGTATCAACAGATGCGGTACAAATTTTTGGGGGCTATGGTTATACTAAAGATTTTCCGGTAGAAAAATTCTATAGGGACAGTAAATTGTGTACTATTGGGGAAGGTACATCAGAAATACAAAAAATTGTTATTGCAAGAGAAGTTCTAAAAGATTAAATTAGAGCTGCAGACTAAACGAGAATATTCTAACCAAATATAAACTATAGATCCGATGCCTGTTGTGGGCATCGGATCTTTTACTTTATAGATATGATTTTGTCGACGATGAAAGGACTGTAGCCTCTCCATGGGAGCGTACTAATGTATTCTTTGTAATGAAGTTCAAATGTTTTTCCGCTGTTCATCATCATTTTCTCAGCTATGGCTTTATCTTCTACAGAAAATTCGAATTCATTGGACTGTATGTTGCCAGTCTGTTTGGAACGTATGCCACTCTGAATGAGTTTGCCTTCATAAGTTTTGAACAGATATCCTTTTCTTACGACGTAGTTTAATTCCCCAGCTTTGACGCCATCGCCGAATACAAAGAAATAGCGATAGTATAAAAATCCGCTGAGTAGTGCGATTAAGATTCCCAAGGCAATGTATAGCGGTTTTTTAGATTTCATATGATTTAATTAGTTGCTTAAAAATAAGTATAAATAGTGTGCCATGTATTTGATTTGGGTTAATTGTTAACTAATTTAAACTTATTGTTTTGATTATCAAATGAAAGCTATATCTTTGCAGTCCTAAAAACAACGAGAGGAGGTATTTTTACGTTATGATCATTATCAATATTAAAGACGGCGAATCACTAGATAAAGCCCTTAAACGTTTCAAAAAGAAATTTGAAAAAACAGGTGTGTTAAGAGAATTACGCAGTCGTCAGGCATACGAAAAGAAATCCGTAGCTCGTCGTACTCAGGTTAAACACGCGATTTATAAGCAAAATATGCAACTAGAAGGAACTATATAGTTCTGATAGTCTACATTATAGATTTTGAAGCGCCATCGATCATATCGGTGGCGCTTTTTTTGTGTAATAAAAAGAAATTGTTAATGTAATGTTTCGTATATTCACTTTATCGAGCAATACAAATAGTTTCTATGGCTGTTGACCAATTTCTAACATATCTGCAACACGAGAAGCGCTATTCTCCGCATACTGTACAGTCTTACAGAACAGACCTTCTTGAGTTTAGGGATTTTATGTCTCAAACATTTGAGTTGACACTCGCTGATGTGGTGTATGTGCATGTCCGGGATTTTATGGTGTGGTTGATGGAGAAGGGGAGTTCGGCGTCTACTGTGGGACGGAAACTGTCTTCGTTACGAAGTTTTTACAAACATCAGGTACGGGTAGGTGTTGTTCATGTAAACCCTATGGTGATGATTAAAGCACCCAAATTACCAAAGCGATTGCCTGTGTTTGTTGACGATCAGAAACTTGACCAGCTTTTGGATTCGGCGGAGATCTTTAATGACAGTTTTGCATCGGTGCGGGATAAGCTGATAATTGAAACGCTGTTTGGAACGGGAATCAGGCTGGCTGAATTGCTGGGTATGCGTGAGGCTGATATTAATTTTTATGAATCGAGTATCAGGATCCTGGGAAAAAGAAATAAAGAACGAATTGTTCCTGTTGGCGAACAGCTTGTGGTTCAGCTGAAAAACTATATTGAGCTAAAATCATTGCAAAATTTTGATAACAAAAGTGATGTATTGTTCGTTACAGATAAAGGAGCGGATGCGTATCCAAAATTAGTTCACAGAATTGTGGGGCGTTATTTGACATATATTTCGACACAGGACAAGAAGAGTCCGCACGTGTTACGTCATTCGTACGCTACAAGTTTGTTGAACAGGGGGGCGGATTTAAATGCGATAAAGGAGTTGTTGGGGCATGCCAGTCTGGCTGCTACCCAAGTTTATACTCATAATTCAGTAGAAAGACTAAAAACAATATATAAACAAGCCCATCCAAAGGCATAAAAAAGAGGAGGTAAATATGAAAATTACAGTTCAGTCGATCCATTTCAATGCAGACCAAAAATTGTTAGACTTCATTCAGAAGAAAGTAGATAAGTTAGATCAGTTTTTTGACCAGATTATAAGCGGGGAAGTTTATTTAAAGCTGGAGAATGTAGATGATGAGGCTAACAAGATCAGCGAGATCAAGCTGATTGTGCCTGGAGGTACAATGTTTGCGAAAGAGCAATGTAAATCGTTTGAAGAGGCCACAGATTTGGCGATAGAATCCTTAAGAAAGCAAATTACTAAACATAAAGATAAGACGAGAATAAAACTTAGTGAGCATAAAGCGCTTTTGAATGCTAATGAAGTGTCTGATTACTAGGGGACTATTTTTCGAGTTTCAAATATCAAGATTGACGGGACAGAATCCCGTCAATTTTTTTTTAAAATAATTTTGCATCGTATTTAAATTCGTGTACATTTGCATTCCGTTTCAGAGAGGTCGTTAGTCCAATACTAAAAACGGAAAGTTCTATGAAAGATTAATATTATAAAAATTCGTTACTTTAATTGGTAATGAACGATATAAGCCTCCTTAGCTCAGCTGGTAGAGCAACTGACTTGTAATCAGTAGGTCATTGGTTCGATTCCGATAGGAGGCTCTTTTTTGGGGAGATACCAGAGTGGCCAAATGGGACAGACTGTAACTCTGTTGTCGCAAGACTTCGAAGGTTCGAATCCTTCTCTCCCCACAAAAAGGATTTTAGATTGTAGATGTACGATTTTAGATTGAAGATTTTTCAATCGTATTTTGTAAATCTAAAAATCATAAATCAAGAAGCGGAAGTAGCTCAGTTGGTAGAGCGATAGCCTTCCAAGCTATAGGTCGCGAGTTCGAACCTCGTCTTCCGCTCAAAATGGAAAAAGGTGGGCAATCGGCACTGAAGGAAAAGTTTAACTGATGAGGTTAAATATGATTGCAAGCTGAGATTAAAAGCCGAAGTAGCTCAGCGGTAGAGCACTTCCTTGGTAAGGAAGAGGTCGTGGGTTCAAGTCCCATCTTTGGCTCAAAAAAATAAGATGCTTTGTTAAATCTGCGATATATCAGAGAGAACAAGGTTTTTTGTATTGAATTGTATCAAAACAATAAATAAATAAAAAGTTAACCTACTAATAAGTATAAAAACATGGCAAAAGAAAAGTTTGACCGCAGCAAGCCGCACTTAAACATCGGCACAATCGGTCACGTTGACCACGGTAAAACAACCTTAACAGCAGCTATCACTAAAGTGTTATCTGATGCTGGTTTATCTGAGGCGCGTTCATTTGATTCAATTGACTCTGCTCCAGAGGAAAAAGAAAGAGGTATCACTATTAACACAGCACACGTTGAGTATTCAACTGCTAACCGTCACTATGCACACGTTGACTGTCCAGGTCACGCGGATTACGTGAAAAACATGGTTACTGGTGCTGCGCAAATGGATGGAGCTATCATCGTTGTAGCTGCTACAGATGGTCCGATGCCACAAACTCGTGAGCACATTCTATTGGCTCGTCAGGTAGGTGTTCCTTCATTGGTTGTATTCATGAATAAAGTGGATATGGTTGATGATCCGGAATTGCTTGAATTAGTAGAGATGGAAGTTCGTGAATTGTTATCATTCTATGAATTCCCTGGTGATGATATCCCTGTTATTCAAGGTTCTGCTCTTGGTGGCTTGAACGGAGATCCTAAATGGGTTGGTAAAATCATGGAATTAATGGATGCTGTTGATAATTACATTCCAATTCCTCCACGTTTGACTGAGCTTCCATTCTTGATGCCTGTTGAGGACGTATTCTCGATCACTGGTCGTGGTACTGTTGCAACCGGACGTATTGAGCGTGGTGTAATCAACTCTGGAGATCCAGTTGAGATCTTGGGTATGGGTGCTGAGAACTTGAAATCTACTGTAACAGGTGTTGAGATGTTCCGTAAGATCCTTGATTATGGTGAAGCAGGAGATAACGTAGGTTTATTGTTACGTGGTATTGAGAAAACTGATATCCGTCGTGGTATGGTTATTTGCAAACCAGGTTCTGTAAATCCTCACACTGATTTCAAAGCTGAGATCTATGTATTGTCAAAAGCAGAAGGTGGACGTCACACTCCATTCTTTAACAAATACCGTCCTCAATTCTATTTCCGTACTACAGACGTAACTGGTGAGATTTCACTAGCTGAAGGAACTGAAATGGTTATGCCAGGTGATAACGTTACGATCACTGTTAAATTGATCAACGCAATTGCAATGGAAAAAGGTCTACGTTTCGCTATCCGTGAGGGTGGTAGAACAGTAGGTGCTGGACAGGTAACTGAAATTTTAAAATAAGTTCTTAGGTTTCCCGAAAGGGTTACCGGACAGTTTGAAATAAAAGAAGCAAAGTACTTAGGCTTTGATAGCTTAAGTACTTTGTTCTCTAACACCTAATTGTAATTCTCTTAGCAGAGGGTAATCAATACACACGGGAATAGTTCAATGGTAGAATAGAGGTCTCCAAAACCTTTGATCAGGGTTCGAATCCTTGTTCCCGTGCAAAAAATTAATTATGGCTAAAGTAGTTCAATTTGTTAAAGAATCGTATGAAGAAATGACCCAGAAGGTTACTTGGCCTACATGGGGAGAATTGCAAAATTCTGCGGTGCTGGTTTTGGTAGCTTCACTTATTATTGCATGTGTAATATTTGCAATGGATAAGGGATCTACTTTTGTTTTAGATACTTTTTATAAATCACTTTCTAATTAATATAGCTTAAATGAACGATCAGTTGAAATGGTATGTAGTTAGAGCTGTTAGCGGTAAAGAAAAGAAAGTAAAACAGTATATCGATTCTGAAATTAGCCGTTTAGGATTTTCTCATCTTGTTCCTCAGGTATTGATTCCTATGGAGAAATACTATCAGATGAAGGATGGGAAGAAGATTGCAAAAGAGCGCAATTTTTATCCTGGATATGTTTTGATTGAAGCTATTTTAGATGGAGAATTAGAGCACATTATTAAGAATGTTAATAGTGTGATTGGCTTTTTAGGAGATAAGGGTGGAAATCCTGTTCCTATGCGTCAGGCAGAAGTTAACCGCATTTTAGGTAAAGTTGATGAGATGAGCCAGCAGAGCGAAACCATGAACGTAGCTTATTATGTAGGCGAGAATATAAAAGTTATGGATGGGCCATTTAATGGTTTCACCGGCGTTATTGAAGAGGTTAACGAAGAGAAGAAAAAATTGAAGGTTATGGTTAAGATTTTCGGAAGAAAAACTCCATTGGAGCTTAACTATATGCAAGTAGAAAAAGAGTAGATAAAGATCTTAAATGTTACATGCTTCCACATTTTAACATTGAGTATTACAAATTAACAAAAACAGAAAATGGCAAAAGAAGTCAGTGCACTTGTTAAGTTACAGATCAAGGGTGGAGCTGCAAATCCATCGCCACCGGTAGGACCTGCGTTGGGTGCTAAGGGGGTGAACATAATGGAGTTTTGCAAGCAATTCAATGCTCGTACCCAAGATAAGCCCGGTAAAGTATTACCAGTTGTAATTACTGTTTATGCTGACAAGTCTTTCGAATTTATCATCAAAACTCCTCCGGTTGCAATCCAGTTAAAGGATGCTACTAAATTAGCGAGTGGTTCTGCTGAGCCCAACCGTAAGAAAGTTGGTTCGGTGACTTGGGATCAGGTTAAGTCAATTGCTGAAGATAAAATGACTGATTTAAATGCTTTCACTATCGAGTCGGCAATGAGTATGGTTGCCGGTACAGCACGCAGTATGGGAATCACCGTTAGCGGTGACGCACCTTGGACAAATTAATTAACAAAAAACAGTTTACAACAGTGGCTAAATTAACAAAAAATCAAAAAAAGGCACATGCTAAACTAGAATCTGGTAAAACGTATTCTTTAAAGGATGCGGCTGCTTTGGTTAAAGAGATTACTACAACTAAATTTGATGCATCGGTTGATATCGATGTTGCTTTGGGTGTAGATCCGCGTAAAGCGAATCAAATGGTTCGTGGTATCGCAACTTTACCACATGGTACAGGTAAAACTGTACGTGTTTTAGTTCTTTGTACTCCTGATAAGGAAGAAGAGGCTAAAGCTGCAGGAGCAGATTTCGTAGGTTTAGACGAATATGTAGCTAAGATTGAAGGTGGATGGACTGATGTTGACATTATTATCACTACTCCTGCTTGTATGGCAAAAGTAGGTAAACTGGGCCGCGTTTTGGGTCCACGTAACCTTATGCCAAACCCTAAATCAGGAACTGTTACTAACGAAGTTGGTAAAGCAGTTACTGACGTAAAAGGCGGTAAAATTGATTTTAAAGTTGACAAAACAGGTATTATTCATGCTTCAGTAGGAAAAGTATCATTCCCGGCGGAAAAAATATATGAAAATGCATTAGAAGTACTTCAAGTAATTTCTAAGCTAAAACCATCTGCTGCAAAAGGAACTTATTTTAAGAGCATTCATGTTTCTTCTACAATGAGTCCTGGAATTGCAATCGAAACTAAATCAGTAGCGGGGATCTAATTATGAACAGAGAAGAAAAACACGAAGTCGTTTCGGCTCTTCAAGTGAAGATGCAGGAATTCGGTAATTTTTACATTGCCGACACATCAAGCTTATCTGTTGAGAAAATAAACGGTATCCGTCGCAAATGTTTTGAAAGCGGGATTGAAATGCAGGTAGCTAAAAATACTTTGATCAGAAAAGCGATCGAAGGATTAGAAGGTGATGCATCAGAGATCTTTGTTGCGCTTAAAGGTCAGTCAGCATTATTGTTCTCAACAGTAGGTAATGGTCCAGCTAAGCTGATCAAAGCCTTGAGAAAAGGATCTGATAAACCAGTGCTTAAAGCAGCTTATATCGATTCAACAGTATTTGTTGGTGATAATCAATTAGATACTTTAGTGAGCTTGAAATCAAGAGAAGAGCTTATTGGAGATATCGTTGGATTATTACAATCACCAGCTAAAAATGTTATTTCGGCACTTAAGTCAAGCGGTGGCAAAATTGCAGGAATTGTTAAAACTCTACAAGAGAGAGAAGGTTAAGGAACACCTTATAAGTTCATATTAATAAATTATTTTACGTAAATTTTTAAAAATCTATAAAAATGGCAGATTTAAAAGCGTTTGCTGAGCAATTGGTAAACTTAACAGTTAAAGAAGTTAACGAATTAGCTCAAATCTTAAAAGACGAGTATGGTATTGAACCAGCTGCTGCTGCAGTTGCTGTTGCAGGTCCTGCTGGTGATGCTGCTCCTGCAGCTGAAGAGAAATCAACTTTTGATGTAATCTTAAAAGAAGCTGGTGGTCAGAAATTAGCAGTTGTTAAATTGGTAAAAGACTTAACTGGTTTAGGTTTGAAAGAAGCTAAAGATCTAGTTGACGGTGCACCTAAAGAATTAAAAGCTGGTGTTGCTAAAGACGAAGCTGAAGCTTTGAAAAAACAATTAGAAGAAGCTGGAGCTGTAGTTGAAATTAAGTAATCGCTTAATTTTAATATAACTTTAACCGTAGACTCCGACTGAATAGTCGGAGTCTATACCTGTTTATAAACATTTCATCTTGTTTGGTTGGTGAGATTGTTTAACGGCTAACCAAACAAATAGTTTATTCTTAAAGTAAATTAACTTTAGTCCATTGGCAAATAAAGTCGACCAAAGAGTAAATTTTGCACGTAGTAAGCATATCATAGATTACCCAGATTTTCTAGATGTGCAGTTGCAATCATTCAGAGAATTCTTTCAGATAGAAACAACTTCGGATAACCGTCATACTGAGGGATTATTTAAGGTGTTCGCTGAAAACTTCCCAATCACTGATTCCAGAAACATCTTTGTTTTGGAGTTCCTTGATTATTTTATTGACCCACCACGTTATGATATACCTGAGTGTATTGACCGTGGGTTAACTTATAGTGTTCCGTTGAAAGCAAAGCTTAAGCTTTCTTGTAACGATGCAGAACACGAAGATTTTGAAACCATCATTCAAGATGTATACCTGGGAACCATACCATATATGACTCCTAAGGGTACGTTTGTGATTAACGGTGCAGAGCGTGTGATTGTATCTCAATTGCACAGGTCTCCAGGAGTGTTCTTCGGTCAAAGCCGTCACACTAACGGAACTAAACTTTATTCTGCCCGTGTAATTCCTTTCAAAGGATCTTGGATCGAGTTTGCAACTGACGTAAATAATGTCATGTATGCATATATCGATCGTAAGAAAAAATTCCCGGTTACCACATTATTGCGTGCTATCGGTTATGATTCTGATAAAGACATCCTTGAATTGTTTGATCTTGCCGATGAGGTAAAGGTTAGCAAGTCAGGATTGAAGAAATATATCGGTCGTAAACTTGCTGCAAGGGTATTAAGAAAATGGGTTGAAGATTTTGTTGATGAAGATACCGGTGAGGTAGTTTCTATAGATCGTAACGAAGTAATCTTAGACAGGGATACCGTTTTAGAAGATGACCATATTGATATGATCATTGATGCTGGTGTTAAGACGATCATCTTATCAAAAGATGATGGTGCAAGCCAGGCTGATTATACCATTATATATAATACTTTACAAAAAGATACTTCTAACTCTGAGAAAGAGGCTGTTGAAAACATCTATCGTGCTTTGCGTAACGCAGAACCACCTGATGAGGAAACTGCAAGAGGTATCATTGAGCGTTTGTTCTTCTCGGATAAACGTTATGACTTAGGTGATGTGGGTAGATACCGTATCAACCGTAAGTTGAAAATGGATACCCCTGATCATGTAAAAGTTTTAACAAAAGCAGATATTATTGCGATTGTTAAATACCTGATCAAACTGATCAACTCTAAAGAAGAGGTGGATGATATTGATCACTTGTCGAATCGTCGTGTTCGTACAGTAGGTGAGCAATTGTACGCTCAATTTGGTGTTGGTTTAGCACGTATGGCTCGTACCATCCGTGAGCGTATGAACATTCGCGACAACGAGGTCTTTACTCCAACGGATTTGATCAATGCCCGTACTTTATCGTCGGTTATTAATTCATTTTTTGGTACCAACCAGCTGTCGCAGTTCATGGACCAGACTAACCCATTGGCTGAGATTACACACAAACGTCGTTTGTCAGCTTTAGGTCCAGGTGGTCTTTCACGTGAGCGTGCCGGTTTCGAGGTGCGTGACGTTCACTACACTCACTACGGTCGTTTATGTACCATTGAAACACCAGAGGGACCAAACATTGGTTTGATTTCTTCACTGTGTGTTCATGCTAAAATAAACAACTTAGGTTTCATTGAAACTCCTTATAAAAAAGTAGATAATGGTGTTGTGTCTGTAGACGAGCCTGTTATTTATCTTTCTGCTGAGGATGAAGATGGTAAAACAATTGCACAGGCGAATGCCGAGTATGATGATAAAGGTAATTTCACTACTCCTCGTGTTAAAGCACGTTATGAGGGTGACTTCCCGATCATTGAGCCAGAGAAACTGGACTTAATGGATGTGGCTCCGAATCAGATTACTTCAATTGCAGCTTCATTAATTCCTTTCCTTGAGCATGATGATGCGAACAGGGCATTGATGGGATCGAACATGCAACGTCAGGCCGTACCATTGTTGCGTCCTGAAGCTCCTATAGTTGGTACAGGTTTGGAAGGTCGCGTTGCACGTGACTCAAGAACACTGATCAATGCAGAAGGTGACGGTGTTGTTGAATATGTGGATGCTAATGAAATTACCATTAAATATGTTAGGAACGACGGAGATCGTTTGGTTTCTTTCGAAGGTGATAGCAAAACATACAAATTGATTAAGTTCAAAAAAACCAACCAGAATACTTGTATCAACTTGAAACCAATCGTTAAGAAAGGTCAGAAAGTAGTAAAAGGACAGGTACTTTGCGAGGGATATGCTACAGAAAATGGCGAGTTGGCGTTGGGAAGAAACTTAAAGGTTGCTTTCATGCCTTGGCAGGGATATAACTTTGAGGATGCGATCGTAATTAACGAGCGTATTGTCAGAGAAGATATCTTTACCTCTTTGCACATTGAAGAGTTTGAATTGGAAGTACGTGATACAAAACGCGGGGAAGAGGAATTGACACCAGATATCCCTAACGTTTCTGAAGAAGCTACTAAAGATTTAGATGAAAACGGTATCATCCGTATTGGAGCTGAGGTTAAGGAAGGTGATATCCTGATTGGTAAAATTACGCCTAAGGGAGAGTCCGATCCTTCACCGGAAGAGAAATTACTACGTGCGATATTTGGAGATAAAGCAGGTGATGTAAAAGATGCATCATTAAAAACTCCTCCATCTATTAAAGGTGTTGTAATTGATACTAAATTATTCTCAAGAGCTAAGAAAACTACTAAAGCTGAAGAAAAATCTGCGATAGAGAAGTTGGATAAGAGATATGAGATCGCTACTACAAATCTTAAGAACGAACTGGTAGATAAATTGTTCCAGATTGTAAATGGTAAAACCTCACAAGGTGTTTACAACGTTTACAAGGAATTGTTGTTCCCTAAAGGAGCTAAGTTTACGCAGAAAAGTTTAGCGGATTTGGAATATGCACACATCAACCCATACAAATGGACAACTGATGATGACAAAAATGATCAGATTAAGCTGTTGATACACAACTATGGTATCCGTGTGAACGAAGAACTGGGAGCGTATAAACGTGATAAATTTGCCATTAGTGTTGGTGATGAACTGCCATCTGGTATTGTACAAATGGCTAAAGTTTATGTGGCGAAAAAACGTAAATTAAAAGTAGGTGATAAGATGGCTGGACGTCACGGTAATAAGGGTATTGTTGCCCGTATTGTACGTGATGAAGATATGCCATTCTTAGAAGATGGAACTCCGGTTGATATCGTGTTGAACCCACTGGGTGTACCTTCACGTATGAACCTTGGACAGATCTACGAAACTGTATTGGCATGGGCCGGTAAAGAACTGGGTGTGAAATTCGCTACTCCGATCTTTGATGGTGCTAAGCACAATGAAGTTGAGGATTGGATCGCTAAAGCAGGATTACCAGCTTCGGGCCGTACTTATCTGAATAATGGTTTAACGGGTGAGAAATTTGACCAGCCGACAACAGTAGGTATTATTTACATGCTGAAATTGGGACACATGGTTGATGATAAGATGCACGCCCGTTCAATCGGACCATACTCATTAATTACACAACAACCATTGGGTGGTAAAGCCCAGTTTGGTGGTCAGCGTTTTGGTGAGATGGAGGTTTGGGCATTGGAGGCATTTGGTGCTGCCAATATTCTACAGGAGATATTAACTGTTAAGTCGGATGATGTTATCGGTAGAGCTAAAACTTACGAGGCCATTGTAAAAGGTGAGAATCTTCCTACACCTGGTGTACCAGAATCATTCAACGTATTGGTGCATGAGTTACGTGGATTAGGTTTAGATATTACGTTAGACTAATGTTGAAAGTTATTTCGTTGGAGTGTTTACAAGCTTGTCTGAAGGACACTCCAACTTTTTAAATTTTTCAACTTTCAAACAAAAGAGCTATGTCTTACAAAAAGGATAATAAATTAAAAAGCAATTTCACCTCGATTACCATTAGTTTGGCATCGCCGGAGGCTATTTTAGAGCGCTCAAGTGGTGAGGTGTTGAAACCTGAGACTATCAATTACCGTACTTACAAACCTGAGCGTGATGGTTTGTTTTGCGAACGTATTTTTGGTCCTGTAAAAGATTACGAATGTCATTGCGGTAAATACAAGCGTATCCGTTATAAAGGTATTGTTTGTGACCGTTGTGGTGTTGAGGTAACTGAAAAAAAAGTACGCAGAGAGCGTATGGGACACATCAATTTGGTGGTTCCTGTTGCGCACATCTGGTATTTCCGTTCATTACCAAATAAAATCGGTTACTTATTAGGTTTACCTACTAAGCGCTTAGACCTGATCATTTACTACGAACGTTATGTAGTAATTCAACCAGGATTAATGGCTGAAGAAGGTATTCAGTATATGGACTTCTTAACAGAAGAAGAGTATCTGGATATTTTAGATAAGTTACCTAAAGAGAACCAATATTTAGACGATAAAGACCCTAATAAATTTGTAGCCAAAATGGGTGCAGAGGCTTTAGAAGATTTGTTGAAACGTATTGATTTAGATACTTTATCATACAACCTGCGTCACCAGGCTGCAAACGAAACTTCTCAGCAACGTAAAAATGAGGCTTTAAAACGTCTTCAGGTTGTAGAGGCTTTCCGTGGTTCAAGAACACGTATAGAGAATAATCCTGAGTGGATGATCATCAAGATCGTTCCGGTTATTCCACCAGAATTACGTCCATTGGTTCCATTGGAAGGTGGTCGTTTTGCGACTTCTGACTTAAATGATCTTTACCGTCGTGTGATCATCCGTAACAACCGTTTGAAGCGTTTGATCGAGATCAAAGCTCCAGAGGTAATTTTGCGTAATGAGAAACGTATGTTACAGGAAGCTGTAGATTCGTTATTTGATAATTCACGTAAAGTTAATGCAGTAAAAACTGAAGGTAACCGTGCTTTGAAATCTCTTTCAGATATTTTGAAAGGTAAACAAGGTCGTTTCCGTCAGAACTTATTGGGTAAACGTGTGGATTATTCAGCACGTTCGGTAATTGTTGTAGGGCCAAACCTAAAATTACATGAATGCGGTTTGCCTAAAGATATGGCAGCTGAGTTGTTCAAACCATTCATCATTCGTAAGATGATTGAAAGGGGTATTGTTAAAACAGTAAAATCTGCGAAGAAAATTGTAGACAGGAAAGACCCTTTAGTTTGGGATATTCTTGAGAATGTTTTAAAAGGACACCCAGTATTGCTAAACCGTGCGCCTACGTTGCACAGATTGGGTATCCAGTCTTTCCAGCCTAAATTGGTTGAAGGTAAAGCGATCCAGTTGCACCCATTAGTTTGTACAGCATTCAACGCGGATTTTGACGGTGACCAGATGGCAGTTCACTTACCATTGGGTCATGCCGCAATATTAGAGGCGCAAGTATTGATGCTTGCTGCACACAACATTTTGAACCCTGCAAACGGAACTCCTATTACTGTACCTTCACAGGATATGGTTTTGGGTCTTTATTACATTACTAAAGGCCGCAGAACTGATGAAACCCGTGTAGTTAAAGGACAAGATTCGTTATTCTATTCTCCTGAAGAGGTGATCATTGCTTACAATGAGAAACAAATTGATCTTCACGCATTTATTAAAGTAAAGGTAAATGTGAAAGATGAGAATGGAAATATTGTAAATAGGCTAACAGAGACTACTGTTGGACGTGTTTTATTTAACCAGATGGTTCCGGAGGAAGTAGGATATATCAATGAGCTACTGACCAAAAAATCTCTTAGAGATATCATTGGTGAGGTAGTAAAGATCACTGGTATGGCACGTGCTTCTAAGTTCTTGGATGATATCAAAGAATTAGGATTCCAAATGGCCTTCAGAGGAGGTTTATCATTTAATTTACAAGATGTAAACATTCCTGTTGAGAAACATACACTATTACAACAGGCTTCTGCTGAGGTTGAAGAGGTAAGGAATAACTATAACATGGGATTCATTACCAACAACGAGCGTTACAATCAGATCATCGATATCTGGACTCGTATCAATAACCGTTTAACATCATTCGTGATGAACCAGTTATCGAGCGACAACCAAGGTTTCAACTCTGTGTATATGATGCTTGATTCAGGTGCCCGTGGTTCTAAAGAGCAGATTCGTCAGCTTTGCGGAATGAGGGGATTGATGGCCAAGCCTCAGAAATCGGGTTCAGGTGGCGAGATTATCGAAAACCCGATCTTATCTAACTTTAAAGAAGGATTGTCAGTTTTAGAATACTTTATCTCTACCCACGGTGCGCGTAAAGGTTTGGCAGATACGGCGTTAAAAACTGCAGATGCTGGTTACCTGACACGTCGTTTGCATGATGTGGCTCAGGATATGATCGTAAACTCTGAAGATTGTGGTACTTTGAGAGGTATGTATACTACTGCCCTTAAAGATAATGAGGATATCGTTGAACCATTATATGACAGAATCTTAGGTCGTATTTCACTGCATGACGTGTTCAATCCATTGGATGGAAAGCAACTTGTCGGCGCGGGAGAGGATATCACAGAAGAGATTGCAAAAGCAATTGAGGAATCACCTGTCGAAGGCGTAGAGATTCGTTCGGTATTGACCTGCGAAAATCAAAGAGGAGTTTGTGCATTGTGCTACGGACGTAACTTAGCTACTGGTAAACGCGTTCAAAAAGGAGAAGCTGTCGGTGTAATTGCTGCACAGTCGATCGGTGAGCCTGGTACACAGTTGACACTTCGTACATTCCACGTGGGTGGTACTGCATCTAACATTGCTGCAGAATCTCAGATCATTGCTAAGTTTGATGGTATCATCGAATTTGAAAATGTTCGTACCGTATCTACCAAGACTGAAGATGGCGAGACTCAAATTGTATTGGGCCGTTCAGGAGAGTTCAAGATTGTTGAGCCAGGTACTGGTAAAGTGATCATGACTAATAACATTCCTTACGGTTCATTCTTGTATGTTGAGGATGGTGCTAAAATCACTAAAGGAGACAGAATTTGTTCATGGGATCCATATAATGCTGTTATTATCTCGGAATTTGCAGGTAAGATCGAATTTGACGCAATCGTTGAGGGTGTTACCTTCCGTGAGGAATCAGATGAGCAAACTGGTCACCGTGAGAAAGTAATTATTGATACACGTGATAAAACTAAAAACCCTTCTGTAAAAGTTGTAGATAAAAAAGGAGAACTGATCAGAGGATATAACATCCCTGTTGGTGCCCACATCGCGATCGACGAAGGAGATATGGTTCAGACTGGTCAGATCTTAGTTAAGATACCTCGTGCAACTGGTAAAACAAGGGATATTACGGGTGGTTTACCACGTGTAACTGAATTGTTTGAGGCGCGTAATCCTTCTAATCCTGCTGTAGTAACAGAGATCGATGGTGTGGTAACTTTAGGTGGTGTGAAACGTGGTAACCGCGAGATCACTATTGAATCTAAAGACGGTGAAGTAAAAAAATATCTGGTTCCATTGTCTAAACACATCCTGGTACAGGATAATGACTTTGTAAAAGCTGGTATGCCATTGTCTGATGGTTCTATTTCACCTGCTGATATATTAGCAATTAAAGGCCCTGCTGCTGTACAAGAATACTTAGTGAATGGTATCCAAGAGGTTTACCGTTTACAAGGTGTAAAAATCAACGATAAACATTTCGAGGTTATTGTACACCAGATGATGCAGAAAGTACATATCGAAGATCCGGGAGATACCAGTTTCTTAGAGAACAATTCTGTAGACCGTTGGGACTTCATGATAGAGAATGATGAGATCTATGACAAGAAAGTTGTAGTTGAGGCCGGTGATTCAAACGCTGTAAAACCAGGTCAAATTCTTTCGTTACGTAAATTAAGAGATGAGAATTCTCAATTGAAACGTAAAGATCTGAAACAAATTGAGGTTCGTGATGCAAGGCCTGCAACAGCGAGTTCAATTCTGCAAGGTATTACACGTGCTTCATTGGGTACGAAATCATTTATCTCTGCGGCTTCATTCCAGGAGACAACAAAAGTATTGAACGAAGCAGCAATTGCTGGTAAACGTGACAATATGCTTGGATTAAAAGAAAACGTAATTGTTGGACACTTAATTCCTTCAGGTACAGGTGTACGTGGATATGAGCGTATCATTGTTGGTTCTCAGGAAGAATACGATAAGTTATTAGCTTCGAAACAAGAAGAAGTAGAAGCATAATTTTAGTTAATTTTTTAGAGTCCCCCTTCTTAATCGTCGGGGGACTTTTTTTATGCATTATATTTTAAATCTATGGTAAATGCTTGTACAGTTTTTTTAAGTTTGTTATATGGAAGAACAAAATCAAGACAATCAATTAAATATTGAGCTTTCTGAGGAAGTAGCAGAAGGTATATTTTCAAATCTTGCAATCATCACACACTCTAATACAGAGTTTGTATTGGATTTTATCAGGGTGATGCCTGGGGTTCCTAAAGCACGGGTGAAGTCAAGAATCATCCTGACTCCCGAACATGCTAAAAGATTGCTTGGAGCAATGCAGGATAATATCGAAAAATATGAGGCGATCAATGGACGGATAAAGACCCAGGATGAGCCTCCGGGCTTTCCTATGAACTTTGGCGGGCCAGCAGCTCAGGCTTAATCTATAATTTTATGGATATGATTGATGACAGCATTAGTTTGGTTTGGTTCAAACCAGGTGATGCTGTCATCTTTTCTAAACCAGGTTAACTGCCTTTTGGCGAATCTCCTTGTGTTTTGCTTGATTTTATCGACAGCTTCCTGAAGTGTGCTTTCTCCATCCAGGTAATCGAATAATTCTGAATAACCAACAGTATTCAATGCATTGTAACTTCTGAAAGAAGACAGACCTCTTACTTCATCCAATAATCCAGCTTCCATCATATGGTCTACTCTGAGATTAATACGTTCATATAGCTTATTTCGGTCTGTATTTAATCCGATTTTAATGGTGTCAAACGGTCTGCTTTTCTTACTATTGGTGAGAAATGAAGAGAGCTTGTGTCCGGTTGAAAGGTAGAATTCAAGGCCTCTTATCATTCTCTGGGGATTGGCCTGATCGACTTTTGCATAGTATTCAGGATCGTATTCACGCAATTGTTTTTTTATGAGTTCAATACCTTCCTCAGCCAACAGTTCGTTCAGTGAATTTCTGATGTTGGGGTCTGTCTGAGGTAATTCATCCAGGCCATTGCATACCGCATTTATGTATAGGCCGGATCCGCCTACCATAACTAAAAGGTCATGCTTTTTATACAGTTCATCCATCAAAGCAAGTGCCTGTAACTCAAAATCACCAGTGCTAAAGAGTGTTTCTATACTATGGGAATTGATGAAATGGTGAGGTGCTTCGGCCAGCTCCTCCGGTGAGGGCTTTGCTGTACCTATTTCCATTTCTTTGAAAAACTGGCGGGAGTCAGCGGAGATGATTTCGGTAGAAAACTGCTTTGCTATCTCAATAGCTAAAGCAGTTTTCCCGATGGCTGTAGGTCCTACAACCACAATTAGTGTTTTATTTGATGCCATAATCAGGCATTAATAATCTTCTTCTTTATATTCTTCGTCTTCGTAGGTGTCATTATCAGAAAATTCATCAGCTTCTTCTGATTCATCTTCTGCATCGTCAGACTTTTCTTCAGTATTGATTCCTCTGCCCCCCATTGCTTCCAACTCTTCTGTATCTTCAGGTACGAAATCCATTTCATTGAGAAAATCAAATTCTGTAGATACAGGATTTGATGATACCGCTACTGCACCGAAGTTATTCTTGTCAATGATTTTTGGTGCTTCTCCTGTACTTTTAACCAAAAAAGGGTATTCGATATTCGGATCTGTTTCCAGGATGATTTTAATAAGCTCTACGTGGAAATCAAAGGGTCTGTCAAAGTTGTAGATATAGTAAAATTTTTGATGCGGGTCTTCAATAAAGCTGCTCAATTTAGATTTCTCCATTAATGCAACGCCTCTGTCGATTTTGCGCTGATTTGGTAAATAAGCGATTTCATCACCTTTGATCCAATTGTCTGTGCTCACAAAAAAAGATGAAGATTTTTCTGCTGAATACCCAGTTGAGCGGTGTATTGCTTTATGCAAATCTTCAAATGTCTGGGTTGATTTTATATCGATTTCCCTTACTACTTCATCGAAATCTTCAAAACTTATTCTAAATCTGTAAATTGCCATTTGAGCTTATTTTCTAGCTATAAAATTAAAAAATAAAATATACTTTCTATAATTTGTATTCATGTGTAACCTGCAAATCTGCTAATTGTTTACAGGAGAGAGGCCTAATTCTTTTGCTTTGCGAAGCATGAACTCCATAGCTTCTTCGTAGGAGTTGGTGATTTCGCCTTCCAAAATTGCTTCCCGGATTGCGTTCTTAATCAGTCCGACTTCCTTTCCTGCACCCAGACCAAAGGTAGTCATGATGTCATTTCCACTGATGGGTGGCTGCCAGTTTCTGATCTTATCCCTTTCTTCGACATCCTTTAATTTCTGTTTTACCAGTTCAAAGTTATTGCGGTATTTCTTTACCTTATATTCATTTTTTGTGGTGACATCTGCGTTGCAGAGTACCATCAGGCTTTCAATATCTTCACCGGCATCAAACAGCAATCTTCTTACTGCAGAATCGGTAACTACTTCCTGGGCGAGCACAATGGGACGCAGGTGCAGTTGTACCAGTTTTTGTACATACTTCATTTTCTCGTTCAGCGGTAATTTCAGCTGAGCAAAAATCTGAGGAACCATCCGGGCACCTTTGTCTTCGTGACCGTGGAATGTCCAGCCATGACCTTCCTCAAATCGCTTTGTAGCAGGTTTTGCAATGTCGTGAAGAATTGCGGCCCACCTTAACCAAAGATCGCCTGTAGCCTCGCATATGTTATCCAAGACTTGTAATGTATGGTAGAAATTATCTTTGTGTCCTTTCCCATTGATGACTTCCACACCGTACAAATTGGCCATTTGAGGAAATATCAGGTGTAGTAGGCCCGTGTCAAATAAGTATTTGAAACCAACTGAGGGGAGGGGTGACAGGATTATTTTATTGAGTTCATCAGTAATACGCTCTTTGGATACAATGCTGATCCTGGTTTTTTGCAGACTGATGGCATTTAACGCTTGCTCATCTATAGAAAATCCAAGTTGTGACGCAAACCTGATGGCCCGCATCATACGCAGCGGATCATCTGAAAATGTAATCTCAGGATCCAGGGGCGTTCTCATCAATTTGTTTTGCAGATCCTCAGTGCCATTAAAAGGATCAACGAGTGCTCCGTAAGAATCCTTGTTTAACGATATTGCCAGGGCATTGATGGTAAAATCCCTCCTGAGCTGATCATCTTTGATGGTGCCGTTTTCTACAATTGGTTTTCTTGAATCAGAGCGGTAGGATTCTTTTCTGGCGCCTACAAATTCGATTTCAAGATCCTGAAATTTTAACATTGCAGTGCCGAAGTTCTTAAAAACTGCAACTTTTGTTTTGAGTTGCGCGGCAACCAGTTCTGCAAATTCAATCCCATTGCCCAATACGACAATGTCAATATCCTTTGAAGGTCTATGAAGAAAAATATCACGTACATATCCGCCTATGACATACGCTTCAATGCCATGCTTAGCGGCAGTATCGGCAAGAACCTTGAAAACAGGATGTTGTAGATGTTTCTCCATTGCTGAACTGCAAAAGTACTAAAACTTACCTTCTAATAAAGGAAAATTGGCCACCTGGGGCTAATTTCATTATGGTAGATGGTTTTTTGCGTTCACGTAGGTCCTGTTCCAGGTCTACCACTAAATCCACAGCCTCTATGATTTCATCACTGATTTCATCGAAAATAGTTGGTGTGGGTTGCCCGGATATGTTAGCGGAGGTAGAGGTGATCGGCTTCCTGAAGCGTTGTATCAACTGCTGGCAGAAGTCGTGTTTTACCACACGTATACCTACGCTTCCATCTGCATTGATTACATTTTTTGCCAGATTTTTAGCGTTGGAAAAGATAATGGTCAATGGGTTTTCTGCATATTCTATCAGGTCGTAAGCTACATCAGGAACATCGTTTACATAGCTCTGCAATTTATTGTCAGTATCCAGAAGAATGATGAAGCTTTTGTCTTCAGTGCGCCCTTTGATTTTGGCTATTTTAGCTGCTGCCTCTTCATTAGTAGCATCACAACCCAGTCCCCAAACAGTATCTGTGGGATACAGGATGACGCCTCCGTTTTTAAGAACAGTCAGTGCTTTTTCTATTTCTTGTTTTAACATCATTAGTTGTTTTTAGCAGATAATGTCGTGTTGTAGACGTTGATCATATCATTGGCGATTACGTCATTGTCAAAACGTTTTACATGGGTCAGACCTTCAGTTATCATTTTTTGGTGTAATTCAGGGCTGGCAATGATTTGATTAATTGCTGAGGCCAATGCAGCATGATCTAAAGGAGAAACATAGAGACTCGTATTTCCACCAGCTTCTTCCAGGCAAGAACCTGTTGCCGCAACTACCGGTACTTTGCTGAAAATGGCTTCTGTAATTGGTATTCCAAATCCTTCATATAGAGACGGGTAGGCAAAAACTTTAGCCATTTGATAGATGGCAGGAAGTTCGTTGAATGGAACATTTTGAAGGAATATGACACGTTCTCTTAATCCCAGTTTGTCGATTTCCTGATTCACCAGTTCCATATAGCCGGTTTTTCTACCTACAACTACCAACTTGTAGGTGGAATCTACATTCTTTAATGCTTTGATGAGTGTTACCAGGTTTTTCCGGGTTTCGATAGTGCCCACATTTAAAATGTAGTTTGCAGGTAGTGAAAATTTGGCGCGAACGGTTTCATTAAATTTAGCGTCTGCATCAGCTTTGAAGCTATCGTCGCAACTTTGATAAACGACATCAATCTTATTGGGACTGATATTAAAAAAACTGACGATGTCTCTTTTTGTACATTCACTAATGGCGACGATCCTGTCAGCATGCCTGCAGGCATATTTGGCCTTCAACTTGTAAATGAAGCGGTCGATGACTTTGAAATACCGGGGGAATTTTAAAAAGATCAGGTCGTGAATGGTAACGACACTTGCGATTCCCGTTTTATTTATTCCAAAGGGAATCTCATGACTAAGACCATGAAAAAGATCTAATTCATCGCTAATGAGCTGTTTTTTTATTCCTGAAGTCCGCCAAAGCAAACCCGGTTTTTGAGGCAGGCAAACCTTGATCTGTTTGTCTTTTAAGAAATCGGCGACCTGAGGATGGTCTTTTATTTTTTGGATATAAACTAAATATTGGTTTTGAGGGAAGAAGGATGCAAGTTGTGCAATTAACGAGCGACTGTAATTTCCGAGGCCCGTAAAGTTGTTTGCTGCTCTTTTTCCGTCAAAACCAATCTTCATTATGTTTATACAGCTACGTTGTTTTCTCTCAATGCATTGTTCAGAGAAGTCTTTTTATCTGTAGATTCTTTACGCTGACCGATGATCAATGCGCAAGGCACATGGTACTCTCCGGAAGGGAATTGCTTTGCATAACTACCAGGGATTACAACAGAACGAGCAGGAACGATACCTTTGTATTCAACAGGAGTTGGTCCGGTTACATCAATGATCTTAGTTGACGCCGTAAGTACCACGTTGGCACCTAATACCGCTTCAGTTTCCACACGAACACCCTCTACAACGATGGCTCTTGAACCTAAGAAACAGTTGTCTTCAATGATCACAGGAGCAGCCTGAACCGGTTCCAACACACCACCTATACCAACACCGCCACTTAAGTGAACATTTTTGCCAATTTGCGCGCAAGAACCCACAGTTGCCCATGTATCTACCATGGTACCTTCATCTACATAAGCACCTATGTTTACATAAGAAGGCATCATGATTACTCCCTTAGATAAATAAGCGCCATAACGTGCACTCGCACCAGGAACAACCCTTACACCTAATTCTTTATAATTGGTTTTAAGTTTCATTTTGTCATGAAAGACAAAAGGACCAACTTCTGTAACTTTCATCTCTCTGATCGGGAAATAAAGAATTACTGCTTTTTTCACCCATTCATTGATTCCCCATGAATTTAGCACAGGCTCAGCAACACGCAGTTCGCCCTTGTCTAACTGCATAATTACAGTTTCAATTGCCTCGCAATACTGGCTGTATTCTAATAAAGTTCTATCTTCCCAAGCGGCTTCTACCAACTTTTTTAATTCTGCTATCATGATTTTTTTAAATTTTTGACCAAAATAAATGAATTTTATCATAATCCTTCAATATTATCTATTTTTGAAGAGCTATGAGTGAACAGGAAAAATTACGAATTGATAAATACTTGTGGGCAATACGCTTATTTAAGACCAGAAGTCTGGCTACAGACGCCTGCAAAGCAGGTCGTATTAAATTTAAAGGACAAAACCTCAAGCCTTCAGCAATTGTGAAACCGGGAGATGTTTATCAGGTTTCCAAAGGGATAGAGAAAAAAGTAATAGAGGTGGTCGAATTGCTTTACAATAGGGTAGAGTCTAAGATCGCGGTGACGAAATACAAGGACATCACCCCGGTAGAGGAGACCCATGCTTTTAAATCGATGTTCCATGCACCTGCCCTAAAAAGGGACAGAGGGGCCGGCAGGCCAACCAAAAAAGACAGAAGAGAGACGGATGATCTGATAGAGGGGCTGTTTGAAGAGCAATAATCAGGATTTTTCCAGGAGTCTCATTCTGTATGCCATCATAGCTGTTTTTCCGAGTTTTTTTAAGAGTTGATAATTGGCCACAGCGCCTACAGCCGCACCGACTACTGGTAACATTTGAGCCAGCTTGGCAATATCGATGTAATCGCGGTATTCCTGCTGAAAAGTCTTCCAGTCGAAATTGTCGGAGTTATCAGGCAGGATATGTAATTTTTCATTCCAGTCTTCCAGATGCAGGTATATTTTAGTGGCACCACGCTGACTTGAAAACGAGAGCTGGAAGATGTAAAGAATGTAGAGCCGTTCGCGGAAGTCTTTTACGTCAAATCCATAAAGTGCCGTAATTTCAAAAAGCATTTTCATTTTAATTCCGATGAGTAGGGGAAAATCGGCCATACTCATCAGGAATCCTCCGGCACCGGTGATGCCGCCTTCAGCAGCTCCGGTCCTACTGTAGCTTTCAATTTTGTCTTTTACCAGTGCTTCACGATGAATCATGCTCATGTCCATCGCCGGCAAAGCAGATGTGGTGTATTCTGAACCGAACAACACTGCGCGGATCATCGCTTTTATTGCGGTAGTGATGGCATCGTGAACTTTATCCGGGATGTAACTGTTGATCTTTTTCTGAACCTTATCAGTCACATTGTTCAGCAAAGAAGGTTTTTTCATCATCTCCCGCTTCCAGAATTCAAGTTCTATTTTTACATGCGCTGTATAATTGTCCATGCTTTTTAGACGTTATTGTTATCTTTAGGTTACAAATGAAGTACGTTGTCAGTAGTCATTCCGCATGGCCGACTGGTCCCATAGCTTAAAGGCCTGCTGTGCTTCGTCTCTGAGTAACTGTTTAATTGGAAGCTGGCGTTCAGACATTGGCTTGTTGATCTCCTCGTAGATGAAGTTGTCATCAAAGCCGATATTTGCTGCATCAACCTTGGTATTGGCGTAATAAATGATTTGGATTTTCGCCCAGTAAATGGCGCTTAAGCACATTGGACAAGGCTCACAGCTGGTATAGATGATACATCCGCTAAGGTCGAATGTATTTAATGCCTGACAGGCTAATCTGATGGCCGATACTTCTGCATGAGCAGTCGGGTCATTGGTTGTGGTTACCAGATTTGCACTTTTGGCAATGACTTGATTGTCTTTCACGACTATAGCTCCGAACGGCCCACCAAGACTGTCCAAAACATTGGTTTCGGACAGCTGAATGGCCATTCTCATAAACTCTTCATGTACCTGTTTTTGCTCCATCATAAATTCAGCACAAAAAAAATGCCCCGGTTTAAAGCGGGGCATTTTAATGATCATTTTATCAGATTATTTTTTCCCTGGTTTGTAAGCATCGTTCAAGCCAACGATTACTTCGCTGGTTACATCCAGGCTTTCATCAGCAAACAGGATTGTTCCGTTTCCTTTTGAATAACTAAGTACCATTTTGTAGCCTTTCTTTTTTGCATATTCTTTCAGGTAATCAGCTACTTTATCATAAAGTTTTTCATTTTCAGCTGCCTGCTCATTTTGAAGAGCTGCACCTGCATTTTGCTGATAAGCTTGTAATTCCTGTTGTTTACGTCCCAGTCTTTCTTCAGTAGCAGCCCTTTGATCAGCAGCCATTGTACTTTGCTGTTGCTGATATTGAGCAGCTTCACGCTGGAAGGCCTGGCCTTTAGCAGCCATGTCCTGTTGGGCAGCTTTCGCTTTAGCTTCAAGTTTTACTTTCAGGTCTTTAAAGTACTGATATTTAGTAAGTAAAGAATCAGAGTTCACGTATACAATTTTCTCGCTATCGGCCACTGTAACCGCTGGTTTATCAGTTGTTTTGGTAGTCGTTTCCTTGTTTTGGCAAGCCGCCATTAGTGACACTATCGCTACTGCAGAAGCAATACCAGTAAATTTTGTTGTTAATTTCATTCTTATTTAATTTTAATAATTATTGTCTATCTCCAATAGGGGGTAATTTCAGCAAACTTAGATAAAAAATGTAATTTATCAAGCTTAATAGTTATCCACATTTGCGGTTAATTGGCCATAAATGGTTAAATTTGAATCTAAATGTTTTATTTAAAAATATGAGCGAAGAAAAAGATCCAAAGTCAAATTATTCGGCAGATAATATACAGGTATTAGAAGGTTTGGAAGCGGTGCGTAAGCGCCCTTCGATGTATATAGGCGACACCGGAATTAAAGGTTTGCACCACTTGGTTTACGAGGTTGTAGATAACTCAATTGATGAGGCATTGGCAGGACATGCTGATACCATATATGTAAATATACTTAAAGACAACTCTATCAGGGTTGAAGATAACGGTCGTGGTATTCCAACTGGTATCAATACAAAAGAACAGAAATCAGCACTTGAAATCGTAATGACGGTTTTACACGCCGGGGGTAAATTTGATAAGGATACTTATAAAGTTTCCGGAGGTTTGCACGGTGTGGGGGTAAGTTGTGTTAACGCTTTATCCACACATTTAAAAGCAGAAGTACACCGCGAAGGAAAGATCTGGGTACAGGAATATAATATTGGTAAACCGCTATATGAGGTAAAATCAATCGGTGATACAGACAAGCGTGGAACAATCGTGACTTTCACGCCTGATGCGACCATTTTTACGCAAACTACAGAGTATCGTTATGATACACTTGCGGGCAGGCTTAGAGAGCTTTCATTCTTAAACAAGGGTATTAAGCTTACACTTACTGACGAGCGTGAAGAGCTGGAAGATGGTTCTTTCTTTAGTGAGGTATTCCATTCACAAGGTGGATTGAAAGAATTTGTGCAATTCCTGGATGGTAACCGTCCTTCGTTGATTGAAGAACCTATCTATGTGGAAGGAATTAAGAATGGTGTTCCTGTGGAATTGGCATTGCAATACAATGACAGCTACGCAGAAAACGTACACTCTTATGTAAATAACATCAATACCCATGAGGGTGGAACACACATTGCAGGTTTCAGAAGAGGTCTAACGAGAACGCTTAAGGCTTATGCTGATAAATCGGGCTTGCTTAAGAACGTGAAGTTTGAAATAACCGGTGATGACTTTAGAGAGGGTTTGACTGCGGTAATATCTGTGAAAGTACAGGAACCTCAGTTCGAAGGTCAGACCAAAACCAAGCTTGGTAACACAGAGGTGATGGGCGCAGTGGATATCGCTGTAGGTGAGGCGTTGAACAACTACCTGGAAGAGAATCCAAGAGAAGCCAAACTGATCATCAATAAGGTAATCCTTGCCGCTACAGCACGTGCTGCTGCACGTAAGGCACGTGAAATGGTACAGCGTAAGAGTGTTATGGGAGGTTCAGGCCTTCCGGGCAAACTTGCCGATTGTTCAGACAGCGATCCGGAAAAATGTGAGCTTTATCTGGTGGAGGGAGACTCTGCGGGTGGTACTGCAAAGCAAGGGCGCGACCGTAACTTTCAGGCAATCTTACCGTTGAAAGGTAAAATCCTGAATGTAGAGAAAGCGATGGAGCATAAGATCTATGAGAATGATGAGATCAAAAATATGTTTACCGCATTGGGTGTTAGCATAGGAACTCCTGAGGATGATAAGGCTTTGAACTTAGTCAAACTACGTTACCATAAGATTGTAATCATGACGGATGCTGATATCGACGGATCTCACATTACGACATTGATCCTTACATTCTTCTTCAGGTATATGAAGGCGTTGATAGAGGCTGGTTATGTTTACATTGCAGCACCTCCATTGTATCAGGTTAAAAAAGGTAAAGAGTTTGAATATTGCTGGAATGATGTACAGCGTGATGCTGCGGTACAACGCCTAAAAGGCGCCGGTAAAGAAGAGAGCGTACACATTCAGCGTTATAAAGGTCTTGGAGAGATGAACGCTGAGCAGCTTTGGGATACTACATTGAATCCGGCTACGCGTACATTGATGCAGGCTACTATAGAAAATGCAGCAGAATGCGATCATACTTTCTCTATGCTAATGGGTGATGATGTTGCTCCACGCAGGGATTTTATCGAAAGAAATGCGAAATATGCGAAGATCGATGCTTAATTGCCAGGTCTTTTAATAAAAAAGGCTTCCGGAATTCCGGAAGCCTTTTTTATGCGCTGATATACCTTGCTAAAAATGCCGTACGGACACTACAAAACCCCACCTTGTTGCCACCTCAATATTACCTCAATATTACCTCATGCGTACCTCGTTCGCAAATAAGGTACTGTTTTGCGAACGAGGTAATACTTAGGTACGAGCAAGGTACGCAGGAGGTGGTAAAAAGCTGTGTATTGTCTTTATAAAAAAAATACACACTTTTGCGATTGATTTAAGGGAGCTGTGCGCCAGGAGAGATCAGTATTGTTAGGGAATGCGTATATTTAAGAATATGAGGTATAGCTATGACCGGTTATAGGGAATCAACAGATTTGCAGCTTGCTGCCCTGCTTAGTCAGGGTGACAGATCGGCCTATACCGAGATTTTCGAGCGATACAGCAGGGTCATGTACGTATATGCTAAAAACCTGGTTCGGGACAAGGATGAAGCCGAAGATATGGTTCAGGATGTTTTTACTTCACTCTGGGATAAGTCGCCCAGGCTCGAACTTAAAGGTTCGCTCTCTTCCTATTTATATAGTGCAGTTCGGTACAAGTTCATCAATCTGGTGGCTAAAAAAAGGGTGCGTACTGATTATGCCGAGGCTTTCCAGTTACTGATCGATGAGGGCGATTATAATATAGATAGTTACATCAATGAAAAAGAATTACTGGCACTAATCGAGAAAGAAGTCGCCAAATTGCCGGAAAAGATGCGGAAGGTGTTTGAACTCAGCCGTAATGCCGGTTTATCCCATAACCAAATAGCCCAGCAGCTCAACCTATCCGAAAAAACTGTCAAAAATCACATCAACCATGCGCTGAAGGTTCTTCGTGGTAAATTTGAGGTGGCTTTCATTATGGTTTATTTATTGAGTAAATAATTTTTTGATTTTCTTTTGGGCCCAGAGCGGTACTTAGCTGACATACTTATAAAAGGTATATTAAGCGAGCTTTAATTAATGTCAATTTAAGCTTGTTTTTTTAAGATCTGCGGATAATATGAAAAGGACAAATGCTGAAGAACTTCTAATTAAATACGCCGAAGGACGTTGCACAAATGAGGAGCGCTTATTGGTGGAAGCAGGTTTTGTAACCGACTTTAAAAAACATTATAAGGAAGTATCGGCGGAAGAAACTGAAGCCGCGCACCTGAAGATCAAAAGTCGTCTGGATGAATATGTGCTGTCAAAGCCCAAGGCCAGGAAAGTAATCTTATGGCAGGCTATGGTGGCAGTTGCAGCCGTGGTAATGATCATGATGGGAATTTATTTCTTTAAGGCTCCTCGCCCGATTGTAAACCGTCATACTGAAATTGTAAATAAAAATGATGTAGCTCCCGGAAAGATGGGCGCGACGCTAACCTTAGCTAATGGTAAAAAAATTCGCTTGTCAGAGGCGGCCAATGGTCAGCTCGCTGTAGAGTCGGGAGTTTCGATTTCCAAGACTTCGGAAGGACAGGTTGTATATAAGTCTACCGATCAAAGCTCCGCTCCAGTTAGCCAAAATACAATGAGTACCGAAAAAGGAGAAACGTATATGCTTACTTTACCCGACGGCTCAAAAGTCTGGCTTAATGCGGCTTCCAGCATAACTTATAATGCAGGTCTTGTGGAGTCTGGAAAAAGGAAAGTGAAATTGACAGGTGAGGGTTATTTTGAAGTAGCTAAAGATAAAATGCATCCTTTTGTTGTTCAAACCGGTAATCAGGAGGTAGAAGTTTTAGGCACACATTTCAACATAAATGCCTACCTGGATGAGCAATCTGTCAATACAACTCTAGTAGAAGGAGCAGTAAGGGTAACCAGTCAGCAAGAAGTATTCAAATTAAAACCAGGACAACAAACATTGGTTTCCTATCGGCCAGGACAGCGTGTTCAGGTCATCAACAATGCCGATATCGGAGGCATTATCGCCTGGAAGAATGGCCTGTTTAAGTTTCACAAAGCGAGCCTGCGGGATGTGATGAGACAATTGTCCAGGTGGTACAATGTAGAAGTCAAATACAATGGTGAAATCAGTAACAGGGTATTTACCGGCGAAATTACCCGCAATGTCAATCTTTCACAAATACTCGAGCTGTTGAGGTTCCTTGATCTTGAGTTTATTATTAGCCAAAAGAATCAGAAAACAACTATAACTGTAACTCAATAAATAACCAATCAAATAAATGCACATGGAAAAATAACTACGAAACCAACCACCAGGGGTTAAATTAAAAAACGCAGAAGTGTTGGTACCACTCCTGCGCTAAAATTTGGATTAACCCATCCGTAAAACGGAAAAACTGATTAAGCTATTCAACGTATTAACCCAAACTAAACAAATGTAATGAATTTTTATTCTTTTACTCTTGCTGCACCGGAGGTGCGGTTTTTTAACAAAATATTAAAGGTTATGAAATTAACCACGCTAATTCTACTGGTAGGACTTGCACAGGTAAGTGCTAAAGGCTATGGTCAGAAAATTAATCTGGATGAAAGAAATGTACGGCTGGAGAAGGTGTTGGAGACCATCAATATCCAGTCCGGGTATCATTTTTTTTATGATGAAAAAGACCTGCCTCAAAAACGGATCAGCATACGTCTGAAAGACGCCAGCATCGAATATGCATTAGGTGCGTGTTTTAAAGACTTTGCGTTAACGTATAAGATCGTGGGTAAAAACGTAATCTTAAAACAAAAAGAACCTGACGATCCGGCTATGCTGCGGCAGGTTGCAGTAATAATGATTACGGGAAAAGTCACTGATGAGAAAAACATCGGCCTGCCGAATGTAAATATTGTCAACAACAGAACCAAAGCGGTTACTCAAAGTCAGAAAGACGGTAGTTACAGCATCAATGCAGAACGGGGTGATGTATTGGTATTTAGCTTTGTGGGCTATCAAAGTAAACAGGTTACGGTAGCCGACGGATCGGTGTATAATGTGAGCTTGCTTTTTGCAAATGCGGCGCTGGAACAAGTAGTTGTGGTGGGATATGGAACGGTAAAACGAAAAGATCTGACTGGTTCAGTTGCTTCGATCAATATAGCCGAGGTGAAAGATGTTCCTTTTGCTACCATCGACCAGGCATTGAGTGGTAAAGCTGCGGGTGTGCAGGTCGTACAGGCCGATGGCTCACCAGGTGGTGTAGCTAAGATCAGAATCAGGGGAGGAACGTCGCTTTTGGGGGGGAATGATCCCTTGTATATCATAGATGGAGTACAGATGCAGATCCAAAACAGATATTTGCAAAGTGCGGCAGAGATTGTTAGCCCGGTAGAGAGCTATGGAGGCGACAATGCCAGCCAGACCATATCTGGCTCTTTCGCAAGAGGCTTAAACAGTCTTGGTGGCTTGAATATAAACGACATTGAAACCATAGATATCCTTAAGGATGCTTCGGCAACCGCAATCTATGGGTCACGGGCGGCAAATGGTGTGGTAATCATCACCACAAAAAAAGGACTGCGTAACCAAAAGCCTGTTTTTGAAGCCAATTATTACACTGGCGTGAGCAGCCCTATCAAAGAGAAATTGCTGGACCGGAATCAGTACATCATGATCATGAAAGAGGGAGCTCAAAACTTAAACAATACAAGAGCTGCGGCTACGCCTGCGCTCGCACCTGATGCAACTGCGACCAGTATCCTTACTAATCCCGATTTCCTAGGCACAGCTAATACCGATTGGCTGGACCTGGTATTGCGTACTGGTATCACCCAAAATGCAGACATCTCCGTAAGGGGTGGAGGTACCGGTTCGCGCTATTACACCTCTCTCGCATACAATAAAAATAATGGTACCATCAGGGGAACAGATTACAATAGAATTGCCGGAAAAGTAAGCCTGGACAATGAGATCAATTCCAGACTACGAATCAATACAAACCTGGATTACGGTTTCAGCACCAACAATATTACCAACGGAATGTATTCACAAGCCCTCTTTGCACCACCTACGGTAGATGCATACAATCCGGATGGGAGCATAAAGATCATCAGTCCGAGTGCAAATGGAACCTATGGGTTCGAAGGTTTTCAGAATCCACTGCTCTTGCTGAAAGGTATCAATAAATCCAATAACGTTAGCCTGATTGGCTCTCTGGCTGCAGAATACGATATTTTGAAAAATCTGAAGTTCAGGTCGACCGTCTCTGTGAATTTTAATAATTACCGTCAGACTAATTACGTGCCGAGTACCGCGCAGGTTTCCGGGGCCGGAGGTTTTCCTACGGGATCGAAAAACGGAGTGGCTACCCAGGGACAGTCGCAGTCTGTAAACACGTTCTACGAAAACCAGATTACCTGGGACAAAGAATTTAATGAAAATAACAGGATAAATGTATTGGCAGGTACGTCGTGGCAGTTGACCAGAAGCAGTGCCTTCTCGGCAGCAGGACAGGGCTTCCCTGATGATGATTACCTGAACAACCTTTCTTCGGCCGCATTAACGCTGCCATCTACAGGCACTTCAGCACAAAATTCATTACTCAGTTTCTACATGCGGGCCAATTATGCGTTGTATGAAAAATACCTTTTCACATTTACCGGCCGTTCTGATGCCTCGTCGAAGTTTCCGGAAGGCAACCGTGTGGGGTATTTCCCTTCAGGCGGTATTGCCTGGCGCATTTCACAGGAAAACTTTCTGAAAAATGTCGAATGGATCGATGAAATCAAGCTGAGGGCGAGTGCCGGTTCTACCGGAACACAGAATATTGGCGACAATCTTTTTTATACTTTGTATTCACCAGTTTCTTATGCAGGTCTAAACGGTCTGGCGCCTAGCCAACTGGGTAACGATAAGATCCGGTGGGAGACTACGCGACAAAAAGACGCGGGTATCGACTTTGCCTTCTTCAAATCCAAGCTGAGTGGTGGGATCGGGTACTACGAAAAATCCACAAAGGGCGTATTATTTCCGGCAACAGTAGCCAGAAGCTCAGGTTTCACCGGAGTGACCGCCAATATTGCTGACATCAGGAACCGTGGTCTGGAACTCTCTCTGCAGGGCGAATTCCTTCGTTTGAAAAACTTCCAGTGGTCTGGTACTTTGAACATTTCCGGCAACAGGTCTAAAGTCCTGTCATTGTCGAATGATTTCTCCGATCCTTCTAATCCAAAAGTATACCGCTACGGTAATACCGCGCTGCAGGTGGGTCAACCTTTGGGCTTATTGTATGGATACCAGTTTGATGGATTGTTGAGGACTGCAGAAGAAGTCGCAGACTATAAAAGTAAGAATCTATATGCGCAGAGTGGTTTTTATCCTTATTTGGGGATTGGCGATGCCAGGTATATGCTTGATCCTGCGACCAGGTTTAATAAATATGATATTGTAGGCAGGGCAGAGCCAAAATATTATGGTGGTTATACCAACACGCTTACCTACAAAAACTTTAGTCTGATTACCCTGGCTACCTTCTCTTATGGTGGAGATGTCTTCTACCTGGCAGATATCCAGAATGCTGATGTAGGTGCCAGAACCAACAAGGGCATCAGGATCCTTGACCGCTGGACACCGGAGCATCAGGATACAGAACGTCCAAGACTTATTCTTGGACAAGGCAATAACCCACAGTATGCGGCGAGTAACAACGTGTATGATGCCTCTTTCATCAGACTGAAATCACTCACGCTGAACTACCAGTTTTCTCCGGCATTGATGAATAAACTGAAGATGAACTCGGCCGCTGTTTACATCTCGGCTACAAACTTATTCACGATCACCAACTATCCGGGAGCAGATCCTGAGGTGAGTAATGATCCATATAGTTTGATTGGCGGTTACAGTGACTCCGGAGGTTACCCGACAGTAAAACAGTTTAGTTTTGGACTTCGTTTTGGATTTTAACACTTATACAGATGAACACATTATATAGATATATGACTTTTGTGATGCTTATGCTCACACTTTATGCCTGCAAAAAAGAATTGGGTGTATTGCCAAAAAATGCGAAGGTAGATGCCAATACAATATTGGATCAGGGAACTGCACAAATTGCCCTAAATGGCGCTTATTACCGGTTTGCGAATGCTACAATTACTAAGACCGCATGGCAGGAGCACGAACTCAAGCCGGCCATGCTTGCCGGATACATGGGTATGTATTCCAGTATACTTGCTGAAGAGGAAAACCGTAATGACCGCGCATCCATCAATTACTGGGCTGAGACTTATGTGCTGCTGAATGCTACGAATGGCGTCATCAGAGGAGTCAACGCCCTGCCTGACGCTAAGTTTACCGGCACCAGAAAAAAAGAAATCATTGCAGAAGCACGTTTTCTAAGAGCCTACGCCCATTTTAAACTGCTTACGTTCTATGGTGAATGGTACAAGCCCGACAGTGAGCTCGGTGCGCTTTTGAGAGACGAGCTTTCTACCCTGAGTAATATTCCGAAGAAAAGAAGTACTGTTCAACAAAGTTATGATTATATCCTGGCCGATTTGGATGAGGTCATTGCGAGTGCTCCGGCTACAGCGCCTACGCATTATGTCACTAAATGGGCGGGTATGGCCTTAAAGATGCGGGTATTGATGTGTCGTGGTGCAGCTGCAGATTATCCGGTTATCATCTCTCTGGCAAATACCCTCATTCAAAGTAGTCCTTATCAGTTGGAGGCTGTTGCCGAGGATGTATTCCATAAGAATGGCCTGGCTAGTAAAGAAGTAATTCTGGGTGTAAAACCGCAGGCCAATCAGGAAAAAGAAACCTACAGCAGAAGTGCCCAGTATTTTCCGGGAGCCTCATCTTTGTATGTGGCAAAAGCGCCTCTGAATACGCTGTTTGGCAGTGACCCACGTAAAAGCTGGATCATCGGCAGTGCCAGACCAAAAGCAGGTTATTACTATTTTACCAAGTATATGAAAGAAGGTGGAGTGTCTTCGGCTCTTACTGAAAGTTATTATGCTTTGCGTCTGACTGAGATTTACCTGTTAAAAGCAGAGGCCATAGTACGTTCGGGTGGAAGTTTGGGCGATGCAAAGGCCGTAGTGCATGAAATCCAGGCGAAAGCAGGTATTACTGCACTGGTTAATAATACCAGCTACCTTGCTGTGGAAGCCGCAAATACACCTGCGACCTTACTAGTACAGATATTTAATGAAACGGTAAAAAGCTTAATCGCGGAAGATGGAATGGAATGGCTGGCCATGTTGAGGTTGCCTTTTGATACGGTAAAGTCTTTAAAGCCTACCATTACTACTCAGGTACAATACATTCTGCCTGTACCGAAAGATGAGTTTTTATACAATCCGATTTTTGGCGAACAAAATACAGGTTACTCGAAAAATTAAAGAACCAGATCATGTTTAAAAATAGCATCACTATACTAGCCATCACTTTGTGTTTGGCGGGGGCGGCCCTTGCCCAGGATGTAAAGCCCGATAAAGAAGCAGCTGCGGCCTGGATGGCCAGTATTAAGGATCTCACAGTGGAAGAAGCGAAAATTTATGCTGCGTTGAAAAACGCTACAGACGATGAAGCGGAAAAGCTGGAACTGCAGATCAAGGATATAGCGGCAAAAAAGCTGGAAAGAAAAGCGGCTTACATCAGTAAATATCCCAACAGCGATTTCAGTCTCAGTCTGGTCAATGACGAGCTGATTTTTCTCGGGAACTATGAAGATGGGAATCTGTTGTATTCCAAATTGGGTAAAGCGGCAAAAAGTAAACCTGCAGCCAAAAAGATTGAAGAAAGACTGGCTGTTCTGAAGCATAGTGCAATAGGGGAGCAGATGCCAGACTTTACACAGCCCGATACCGAAGGTAAGCCTGTAAAATTATCAGATTTTAAGGGGAAATATGTGCTTGTTGATTTTTGGGCCAGTTGGTGTCATCCCTGCAGGGCGGAGAACCCCAATGTGTTGAAGGCATACGGGCAGTATAAGGACAAAGGCTTTACTGTGCTGGGGATTTCTTTGGACGACAAAGCGGAGCGCTGGAAAAAGGCTATTGAAGAAGATCAAATGCCCTGGACACAAGTTTCGGATTTGAAGGGATTTAAAAATGAAGTGTCAAGCTATTATGGAATCAATGCCATACCAAGCACTTTGCTGATAGATCCAAGGGGTAAGATCATCGCAAAAGATCTTCGTGGCAAAGCACTGCATAGAAAGCTGGAGGAGCTGTTAGGGAGTGTAACAGATGCAAAGAGTCTGAATGACTCCATCAGTAAACTAAAAAGACCTGAGCGTCTTAAATGGATTGAAGGATATGCAGCTCAAAATCCCGGTTCCCCTTCCGGGCCTTATTTTTTGAGTGAATTTTTGAAGTTTGATTACCAGACCACGATGGAACAACAGGAAGCCATCATGGACAAATTCAAGGGTGCAGCTAAAGCCACTCCTGAATACGTATCAATGGCTAAAGATCTGGAAAGCAAAAAGAAGCTTTTACCAGGCTATATGGCGCCTGATTTTACTTTGTTGAAACCCGATGGTAAACCATTGACACTTTCCGCCATGCGGGGCAAGTACGTGCTCATTGACTTTTGGGCAAGTTGGTGTGTGCCATGCCGCAAGGCAATCCCGCATTTGAAGGAAGTCTATGCGAAGTATAAAGCTAAGGGATTTGAGATTCTGAGTTTATCTGGCGATCAGAACCAGGAGGCATGGAGAAAGGCTATGGATCAGGAACAAATGCCTTGGCCGCAGGTTTGTGATGATTTTCCGGAAAAGTTTAAGCCATCACGTGTAGGGGGTATTTATCAGACGCGTTTCATTCCTTTTTATGTACTGTTAGACCCCAAGGGGAAGATATTGGTGTATAGCGGTCAGGAATCAGATGTAGAAAAAGAACTGGAACGTATATTCTCTAAATAGTTATCACAAGGTTCAATACCTAAAATATTGCCGAATGAGCACCTTTATTGGGTGCTCATTCGGCAATTTAATATACGCTTATGATGCACGAGTCATCGCAACTTATTAAAGCAAAGTTTCAGTATATTTTTTAAAGTTGTCTAAGATTGCCTGCCAACCGCCCTGCTGCATTTCAATTGGGTTGGTGTTTTCTGCATCAAAAGACTCAACAACTTTAGTTGAGTCGCCCTGATCGGTAAAGGAAATTTTTACTTTTCTGCCATCAGCCATTGCATATTCAATCAGCTTGTGTTCTTCTACGTTAGAATATATTCCTTCAAAATCAAAGCTCATGCTTCCGTCTTTGGCCGCCATTGTGGATTTGAATTTTCCTCCTGTACGGATGTCATTGTAGGCATAAGGGGTATGCCAGTCATCAGAAGCAAAGCTCCATTTGGTGATGTGTTCGGGATTTGTCCACGCTTCCCATACTCTTGCCACAGGGGCGTTAATTGTGTTCTCTACTGTAATTACTGTTGGTTCCATATCTTTTATTTTTAGGTCTTTTTTTGATGTAAATTAAGAGATGGGTTTTAAAAACTGAATCTATGGTAACGACAATTTAGGGGGGGATTTACGACTGATGGAAATTATGATTAAAAAGACTCGTAGAGATAGAGCTTCATTTTCTTGTAATTGATGATGGCCTGGTATTTTAACAAAAGGTCGCTTCCTATAATGGCGATCACCTGTGGATGTCCCAGATCTTGATAGGCCTGGTTTACGGTTTCAAGATCCAGGGCTACAGCATTGTAATCATGAAGTTTCAGTCGGCCTATTTTGAGTTTAGGTATGATGGCCTGGAAAGTGCTGGAGGTAGCAAATAAGGTGGTGGCGTGTGTTTCCTCTGGCGTTTCCAGGTCTTCAATGTGTGCTTTGATAAAAGTTTGGTCAAATACCGATCTGGAGGCACCAGTATCTACTACGGCGAGTAATTTCTGCCCGAAAACAACAATTTCCACTAATAAGTGGAAACCGTCGTCTTGTAAGCTTATTAAAATAAGGGGAACAGTAATTGTCCTCATCTATATCAATTTCATTTCAGTCAGCACATTGTTCATGTTTCTTACCGCATCAGCGCTTTTATTAAATGTAGCCTGTTCTTCATCACTCAATTTAAAATCAAGGATCTTTTCAACTCCATTTTTTCCAAGGATGACAGGGACTACCAGCGAAATGTCTTCCTGTCCATATTCACCTTCGAGGTACACTCCGGAGGAGATTAGTTTTTTCTCATCGCGAACGATACTTTCCACCATCGCTGCGGTACCTGCACCTGGTGCATACCATGCAGAAGTTCCTATAAGACCTGTCAGCGTGGCTCCGCCAACCATCGTAGCTGCTACGACTTTATCCTGTTGTTCCTTGCTTAACAATTGGGTAACAGGGATGCTATTCCAGGTTGCGTGATTGATTAAAGGGATCATAGTGGTATCTCCATGACCGCCGATTACAACAGCATTAAGATCTGAAGGAGAACATCCAAGTTCCTGACTCAGGTAATATTTGAACCTTGAGGAATCCAGTGCGCCTCCCATTCCGATGATGCGGTTTTTAGGTAGGCCGGAAGTTTTGAATGTCAGGTAATTCATGGTGTCCATTGGATTGGATACCACAATAATAATCGCATCAGGAGAATGTTTTAAGATATTCTCAGTAACACCCTTTACAATACCAGCATTAATGCCGATCAATTCTTCACGGGTCATTCCCGGTTTGCGGGGAAGTCCGGAGGTAATGACAACTACTTCAGATCCTGCGGTACTTGCATAATCATTGGTAACACCTTTGATTTTCGTATCGAAGCCTAATAAAGCGGCTGTTTGCATCATGTCTATTGACTTGCCCTCTGCAAATCCTTCTTTGATGTCTAATAGAATAAGTTCTTCTGCTAACTCTTTTCTGGCAATATTATCCGCGCAAGTGGCGCCTACTGCTCCTGCACCTACAACCGTTATCTTCATAGTATTAAAATTTTAAAGGTTACAGAATTTGCATTTATTTTTTGTGCAAATCCATTTTCTTATGTACTTTGGTTAGGTAACTAAATGAATCTCTTCATGCCGAAGTTATAAATTTAGCTTAGTTAAAAAAATGCTTTTGAAAACTTTATTCTAAGCCATTGGTTTTATGATAAAGAATTTACATTTGCTGCAAAGAGATAAATAACGGGGGTAATATGGATAATGTACCGGTACAAAAAGTTGATATTATGGCCTATGCGGGGAGGTGGTTTTCCTTGTATTCTATTCCCGGTTTTTTGGATAAGGATTGGAAGCAAACTGTACAGACGTATGTCATTCATCCTGATGGATATTATGCCGCATTTACTACATATAGAGTTCCCGGAGAAGAGAAACAGAAGTATATACGCTCAAAACTGGCTGTAGTAAGAGGTACAGGAAATGCAAAAATGAAGGTACAGGTCATATGGCCTTTTAAAATGGATTATTGGGTAATTGAACTGGCGGCCGATTATTCTTATACGGTTGTAGGTCATCCAAAGCATAAGCATCTTTTCATTATGGCACGAAAACCAGAAATCGATGAGACTCTTTTAGCGGCTATTATTGAGCGTTGTCATGAAAAAGGTTATGATACTTCTAAACTGGCATCTCAAGAGCACAAAAGCACACCATTCCTGGAAATTGTGCCCGCCTGATCCAAACTAATTTTTTCAACGTCTGATATTAGGCGGTTAAAATTCCTTATTTTTGATCAATCATTTTTGATTTCTGAAAGGAGCAATTTTTACTACCGCTATGTACTTAATTTTCGATACAGAGACTACAGGTTTACCACGTAACTGGAATGCGCCGATTACCGACACGGATAATTGGCCAAGGTGTATACAGATTGCCTGGCAGCTTCACGATGAATTGGGAAACCTGATTGAAAACCAGGACTACCTGGTGAAACCGGATGGCTTTAATATTCCTTATGATGCGGAAAGGATCCACGGTATATCTACCGAGCTTGCTGAAGAACAAGGGGTCGGGCTTGCTGAAGTTTTAGAGAAATTTAATGCTGCATTGGCAAAATCAAAATTTATTGTTGGTCAGAATATCGGATTTGATGTCAACATTATGGGCTGTGAATTGCATAGGATGGGCGTCGAAAGTACACTTGGACAAATGCCTGTTTTGGATACCTGTACGGAGACCACGGCCGACCTGCTGAAACTTCCTGGAGGTAGGGGGGGGAGGTTTAAACTTCCAACCTTAACTGAGTTACATCAATACTTATTCGGAGAGCCTTTTTCTGAAGCTCACAATGCTACCGCCGACGTGGAGGCTACTACGCGCTGTTTTTTACAGTTGATTAAATTGGAGGTTTTCAGACAGGACCAGCTGCAATGTACACCGGACTATTTAAAGCGGTTTAAGGAATATAACCCTGGTTCAGTAAATAAGGTTGGATTGACGCATATCAATCTGAAAGCTGCGTCAGATGACATTAGAAAGCGCCTTAAGAAAACCAGCGGTGGCCCGTCGAAAGAAGCTTTACAGGTTAATAAAGAGGAGCTTAAAAATGCTGCTTTTGCCCATTTACATAACCATACACAATTTTCAGTATTACAATCTACCATTAATATCCCAGACCTGATTAAAGCTACGGCTGCGCAGAAAATGCCTGCTGTTGCAATGACTGACCATGCGAATATGATGGGTGCATTCCATTTTGTAAGCCAGGTACTGAACTATAATAAGGGAGCTGAAGCCAAGAATACAGCTGCAGTAGAAAAAGGAGAAGAGCCTACTGAAACCATCATAAAACCGATTGTTGGATGTGAGTTCTTTGTTTGTGATGATCATGAAGATAAAAAGAGGAAGGACAATGGCTACCAGATCGTGTTGCTGGCGAAGAATAAGAATGGCTATCACAATCTGGCAAAACTTTCTTCAATAGCTTATACCAAAGGGTTTTATTATGTGCCCAGAATTGACCGTGCGGTTATTGAAAAATATAAGGAAGACATTATTGTGTTGTCTGGAAATCTTTATGGGGAGATTGCCAGCAAGTTGTTAAATATCGGTGAGCGTCAGGCTGAAGATGCTTTACTGTGGTGGAAAGAACAGTTTGGTTCGGATTTCTACATGGAGGTGATGCGCCACAATCAGGATGATGAGAATATTGTGAATGCATCCTTAATTTCGCTTGCAAAGAAACATGAAGTAAAATTGGTGGCGACCAATAACACCTATTATATCAACAAAAAAGATGCAAATGCACACGACATTTTGTTGTGTGTAAAGGATGGTGAGAAGCAGGCTACGCAGAAAGGGAGTGGACGCGGCTATCGATATGGGTTGCCTAATCAGGAGTATTATTTCAAATCTTCTGATGAAATGAAGGCCCTGTTTGCAGATCTTCCTGAAGCCATATTGAATATCCAGGAGATTGTAGACAAGATTGAGATCTTTAAACTGGCACGTGAGGTACTCTTGCCTAAATTTGATATTCCGGAGCAGTTTTTAGTAGCAGAGGATGATGAAGACGGAGGTAAACGCGGAGAAAATAAATACCTGCGCCACCTGACTTATGAGGGTGCTAAGAAACGATATGGGGAACTGACCCCGGATATTATTGAGCGTCTGGATTTTGAGCTGAAGACGATCGAAAAAACGGGTTATCCCGGATACTTTTTGATTGTACAGGATTTTATCCGGGAAGCAAGAAATCTGGATGTGTCGGTGGGACCGGGTCGTGGTTCTGCGGCGGGTTCTGTAGTTGCCTATTGCTTGTGGATTACGAACATCGATCCGATTAAGTATGATCTCCTTTTTGAGCGTTTCCTGAATCCTGACCGTGTGTCGATGCCCGATATTGATATTGACTTTGACGATGAGGGCCGCGGACGTGTAATGGATTACGTAATTCAGAAATACGGTTCGAATCAGGTAGCTCAGATCATTACCTATGGTACGATGGCGGCCAAATCTTCGATAAGAGATACGGCCCGCGTGTTGGACCTGCCATTATTTGAGGCGGATAAAGTAGCCAAACTGATCCCAAACATGAAGCTCGCGAAGATCTTCAATCTGGAGGAAAAGGTGCTGAAAGAAGCTTTACGTGCGGATGAATATGAGAAGGTTCTGGAACTAAAAGCCATGGCCGGGGCTAAAAACCTGACTGCTGAGACTATCATGCAGGCTCAAATCCTGGAAGGTTCATTAAGAAATACTGGTATTCACGCCTGTGGTGTAATCATCACCCCTGATGACATTACCAATTTCGTACCTGTGGCAACGGCCAAGGATTCAGATTTGTATGTTACTCAATTTGACAACTCTGTTGTTGAAAGTGCCGGATTGTTGAAGATGGACTTTTTGGGCTTAAAGACGCTGACGCTCATAAAGGATACTGTAAAACTGGTGAAATTGGGACATGGAATAGCGCTTGATCCTGATATTTTTCCAATAGACGATGTCAAGACTTACGAGCTGTTCCAAAGAGGTGAAACGATAGGTATATTCCAGTACGAGAGTAATGGTATGCAGAAATACATGAAAGAGCTAAAGCCTACAGTTTTTGGTGACCTGATCGCGATGAACGCATTATACAGACCGGGGCCTTTGGAGTATATTCCAAGCTTTGTACGTAGAAAGAATGGTGAAGAAGAGATTAAATATGACCTTGATGCTTGTGAAGAATACTTAAAAGAGACTTACGGAATTACAGTTTACCAGGAGCAGGTGATGCTTTTGTCGCAAAAACTGGCTGGTTTTACCAAAGGTGAGGCCGACGTTTTGCGTAAGGCAATGGGTAAGAAGCAGAAGGATGTACTGGATAAGATGAAGCCTAAGTTTGTAGCTCAGGCCGCTGAAAAAGGCCATGATGCAGCTACATTGGAGAAGATCTGGAAAGACTGGGAAGCATTTGCATCCTATGCTTTTAATAAATCACACTCTACCTGTTACGCCTGGATTGCATATCAAACTGCCTATCTCAAAGCACATTATCCTGCGGAATATATGGCTGCGGTTCTTTCGAACAATATGAGCGACATTAAGCAGGTGGCTTTCTTTATGGAGGAATGTAAGCAGATGGGTGTGCAGGTACTGGGCCCCGATGTTAACGAGTCTGATATTAAGTTCTCCGTAAATGCACAGGGTGAAGTTCGTTTTGGATTATCTGGAATTAAAGGTGTGGGCGACAAGGCCGTAGAAAGTATCATAGAAGAACGTGTAGCAAAGGGTATGTACGCTGACGTGTATGACTTTGCGAGGAGATCGAATACCCGTACTGTAAACAAGAAGGCGTATGAGAGTTTTGTGTATAGCGGGGCTTTTGATGGCTTTGGCTCACACAGGGCGCAATACTTTTTTGTAGGGATGAACGATAGGATGAACGGCATTGAAAAGCTGATCAAATATGCGAATGACTTTCAAAATAATGAGTCGTCCTCTCAGTCCTCTTTATTCGGTGGCGGAGTAGCCGATCTGATCTCTGAGCCATCACTCCCGGTAGCTCCTGAATGGAGTTTGATAGACCGTCTGAAATATGAAAAGGATGCCATTGGGATCTTCCTGAGCGGACACCCTCTGGATAACTATCGACTGGAACTCGATCGTTTTTGTCAGCAAAATGTGAAACACCTTTCCATTGTGAATAAGATTCGTAGTGGTGATACCAATGAGGAAGTACTTGCGGAATTTGAAGGTATTAAAAACAGAGAGCTGGTAGTAGGTGGATTGGTAGTTATGGCTGCTCAGCGAATGACAAAGACAGGTAAGCCATTCGGAACGATGATGTTTGAAGATTATGATGACAGTTGTGAACTGGCTTTGTTTGGCGATGATTTCATAAAGTTTAAGCAATTCCTTACAGAAGGATACTTTTTACAGATCAGGGGTAGAGTAGGCGAACGTTTTAGAAAAGAGGGAGATTGGGAGTTTAAGATTACTTCAATTAACCTGCTTTCAGAATTACGTGATAAATTGGCAAAAAGCGTTACCATACAAGTTCCTATAGAGCGGATTACCGATGATTTTATGAGTCAGATTCATGCCATACTGGAAGACAATAAGGCAACAACAGATATTCAGAATTGTCAGCTTCTTTTTGAAATTTACGACAGGGAACAAAACGTAAATATCAAAATGCCTTCCAAGTCAGTTAAAATCAACCCCTGCAATGATTTATTAGAACAATTAGAAACTTTAAACGTTAATCCTAAGTTGAACTAATGTCATTTTGACATTAGTAGATTGATGGCATTACAATTGATTATATATTTGCAAAATAAAAAATAGAAATTATGGCTTTGGAAATTACAGATGCAAACTTCGAGGAAGTTGTATTAAAATCAGATAAACCCGTTTTGGTTGATTTTTGGGCAGAGTGGTGTGGACCATGTCGCATGGTAGGACCAGTTGTAGACGAGATCTCAAAAGAATATGAAGGGAAAGCAGTTGTTGGTAAGGTAAATGTTGACAACAATCCTCAAATCTCTACCCAATTTGGTATCCGCAACATTCCTGCATTATTGTACTTCAAAAATGGTGAAGTTGTAGACAAACAAGTTGGTGCAGTTCCAAAATCTGTATTGGCACAGAAATTAGACAAACAGTTGTAATTTTTACAACACAGCATACTTTAAAAGCGTTCATAAATTTATGAACGCTTTTTTTTATATTTACATTATGCAGTCACCATTTAATGAACAAGCCTCACACTTCAACAGTAATTTAGAATTGCTTGCCCGGCAGGTAGTTGAGGGGTTTATTACTGGGCTGCACAAAAGTCCTTTTCATGGTTTTTCGGTTGAATTTGCAGAACACAGATTGTACAATGTCGGCGATAGTGTCAAAAATATAGACTGGAAATTATTTGCGAGAACAGATAAGCTATTTAGTAAGCGTTATGAAGAGGAAACCAATTTGCGCTGTCAGTTTATTGTAGATGTCTCGTCATCTATGTATTTTCCTATGGAGGGATATAATAAACTTAATTTCTCGATAGAGGCAGTAGCGGCGCTTATTTATTTGCTCAAGCGACAAAGGGATGCCTTTGGCCTTAGTCTGTTTACAGATCACTTGATTTTAAATACACCGGCAAAGTCTACCACTACACATCAGAAATATCTATTTACACATCTTGAGCAGATCCTCCGGGCAAAGAAAATGGATGTAAAAACAAATGTGGAGCAGGCCCTTCATCAGATTGCAGAGTTCATTCATAAACGTTCACTTGTCGTTATTTTTAGCGATATGCTGAATACGATACAGGATGAAAATCATACAGAAGCTTTGTTTTCTGCCTTACAGCACCTGAAGTTCAATAAACATGAAGTGATCATTTTTAATGTGACTGACAAGGCTAAAGAAGTAGATTTTGAGTTTGAGAACAGGCCGTATGAATTTGTGGATATGGAAACTGGGACAGTGCTGAAGGCCCATGCATCTAAGGTCAGGGAAGCATACCTGGAAAAAATGAATGCTTACAGGCAGGCTATACAATTGAAGTGTACGCAATACAAGATCGATATGATCGATGCAGATATCAGTAAAGGGTTTTTCCCGATACTACAAGCTTATCTGATCAAGAGACAGAAAATGAGTTAATTAGTATTTAGACAATCATCGCTCCCGTCATTGCGAGGAGCTCTTTGCGACGCGGCAATCCCATCATGAGATTGCTTCGTGCCTCGCAATGACGATGAGTGATTAAGCAATTGCTTTAACATTCTTCAAAATCACCTCACAGGCCCATTCAATCTCTTCTTCGGTAATAATCAATGGCGGAGCGATGCGCATGGAATTGCTGCAGTGCAGAAACCAGTCGCTGATGATTCCATCTGCTATACATGCATCTATGATCTTTTTGTTAGTCTGGAAATCTTCAAATTCTATTGCAATCATTAGACCTATACCACGAACTTCCTTTATTGCCGGATGTTTCAATAACTTTTTAAACAGATTTCCTTTTTCGGCTACATCTCTTACGATGTCTTCTTTCAAAATCGTTTGAAGGGTAGCTAATCCGGCAGCGCAACTTACCGGGTGACCACCGAAAGTAGTAATATGGCCTAATATTGGATTTGTAGCCAGAGATATCATAATCTCTCTTGAGCTCACAAAAGCTCCGATAGGCATGCCGCCTCCAATACCCTTTGCTAAAAGCAAGATATCAGGAACAATATCAAAATGCTCAAACCCAAAAAGCTTTCCTGTACGCCCGAAACCGCATTGAATTTCATCTAAGACTAACAATGTACCTGTAGCCGTGCATTTCTCTCTAAGCGCTTTAAAATAGGCTTTGTCGGCAATTCTAATGCCTGCTTCGCCCTGTATGGTTTCAATGAATACAGCTGCGGTCTTGTCAGTAATCTGATCCAGGTCTGCCGTTACATTGTAATTGATGAATTTGATGTGTGGTAATAATGGTCTGTATGCTTGCTTGAACTCTTCATTGCCCATTAAACTCAAAGCTCCTTGTGTACTCCCATGATAGGAATGATTACAGGCAATAATCTCAGTTCGGCGGGTATAACGTTTGGCTAATTTCATGGCACCTTCAACAGCTTCAGCACCTGAATTAACAAAATAGGTAGAATTCAGGCTTTCAGGAAGCACATCAGAAAGAGCTTTGGCAAAGTTAACCTGGGGGCTTTGAACAAATTCCCCGTAAACCATGATGTGCATGTAACGTTCAGCCTGTTGTTTTACAGCATTGACAACTGCAGGGTGGCAATGGCCTACATTGCTGACGCCGATACCGGCAATCAGATCCATGTATTTTTTGCCTTCAGTATCATATAGATACATACCGCTTGCCTTTATAAATTCGAGAAGAAGTGGTTCTAAAGTGGTTTGTGCGTTGTGCTGCAGAAATAACTGACGTTGTGTAAGCATGGCACAAACTTACGAAATTATTCTTTTTACTGCGGTCTGCCCCCTCTGTACTTGTTCAGGAGTTCTCTCTTAAAAGCCTCCTGGGCACGATAGAATTTGCCGACAATTTTTATTGGAAGACTAGTCTTTAACTTTCTATAGTAGATGACATCCAGGTTTAATTCTCTCTGCCTCATCGCAAAATCATTCTGAATTAAGGCCTGCACTTCACTATCAGACAGGTTTTCTATTTCACTGATCTTTCTGAAACTGATCATCTTTTGCTGACGTTCTTTACGAAGATCGGATTGTTGTTTTTGCCAGCTGGTATAGATTGGCCAGAATATTTTTGCTTCTTCCGGACTTAAGTCAAGTTTCTGCGTTAAAAAGGCAATCTTATAAGCTTCAATTTCCTCACCCCTGTCTCCTCCGGGCCTTTGCGCCAAAGCAAAGAATGGCAGGGAAAAGAACAGCGTTATGATAATTATGTGTTTCATTATATCGTTAATTATAGACCAGCAATTTCATTTTGTGAATAGTTGTTAAGTATATAACTCTCAAGCGCAACATCAGAAGCAGATGCCTGAGCCTGTCTAGGTTCAGTAGCTTCGATATGTTCGATAATTACATCCTCATCAATATCGTACAGCATTTGTTCAGTAACCAACTCAGCGGTAAGCGATTTCTGCTCTGCAGGTTGACTGTTTAAATAAATTGTACCGACACCCGCGATGATAACAAAACATGCTGCTGATGCATATTTTACCAATTTAGAATGCCATAAACGAAGAATGGTTGGCTCAGCTTTTGCCTGAGAATCCTGAATTATTTTGGCAAGGATGCTGGATTGCATTTGCTCAAAATAGTTAGCAGGAATTCCAAAACCTTCTTGCGGAATTGCCGCCTTTAGCTTTTCAGCAAAAATAGCGGCATTAATATTTTCATTAAGCCCATCAAAGTAATTTTCCGGAGTGCTAAATCCACTACCATTTACTTTTGCTTTCAATCCCTCAAGATATACAGCGTTGGAAATTTCATTACCTAACCCCTCAAAATACCCTTCAGGAACTACGAAAGGATTGTTTAAAGGCAGGCTCGCCAATAGCGGGGCTTCCTTTTTCCAATCGTTATTTTCTAAATTCTGTTCCATTATGTATCTATTGATGTATTAATTGGCAAAAGGTTTAAAAGGTAATGTCTTCATTTAGCATAAAAACTTCAATTTTTTTAACGGCGATATGAAAAGATGCCTTTAAGGCTCCTACACTCGTTCCCGTGATTTCAGCAATTTCCTCATACTTAAGCTCATTAAAGTATTTCATATTGAATATCAGGCGTTGTTTTTCCGGTAAAGTGAGTAAAGCCTTTTGTAATTTGAGCTGAATTTTATCTCCGTTGAAATAAGATGCGGCAACCAGGCTTTCAGCCAGTTCACCAGAGACTTCATCCATTGGAGTGTTATTCTGTTGTTTCTTTTTATTGAGGAAGGTGATGGACTCGTTGGTGGCAATCCTGTAAATCCATGTGTACAGCTGAGAGTCGCTGCGGAATTTTTCAAGGTTTTTCCATACCTTGATGAATACGTCCTGGACAAGATCATCTGTGTCATCATGATTGATCACCAGTCGACGGATGTGCCAGTAAATTTTTTGCTGATATTTATTTAAAAGCAGGTTAAAGGCTTCATTACGAGTTTTTTCATTGGAGAATTTCTCTAATATCTCTGAATCTTCAACCTGCTTCATTATTTTCTTTTTATTAGCTGCTATTGGTTATTTACCTGCTCTTTTCAGTACTTTTTGAGCAGCTTCGATAATGTTAGCACTGTCTAATCCGTACTTAGTCATCAACTGATCAGGAGTACCACTTTCACCGAAACTGTCGTTCACTGCTACAAACTCCTGAGGAGTTGGTAATTCAGTAGAAAGCAATCTTGCAACACTTTCTCCAAGTCCGCCATATTTATTGTGCTCCTCACAGGTAACTACGCACCCGGTTTTCTTAACTGATTTTAAGATGGCTTCTTCGTCCAGAGGTTTGATGGTGTGGATATTAATGATTTCAGCATCTATGCCAAGTTCAGCTAGTTTTTCCCCGGCTTCGATTGCTTTCCATACCATATGTCCTGTGGCGATGATCGTCACGTCCGTACCTTCATTTACCATCCATGCTTTACCGATTTCAAATTTCTGATCCGGATCAGTAAATACAGGGATTACAGGGCGACCGAAACGCAGGTAAACCGGGCCATGATGCTCTGCAATGGCAATAGTCGCCGCTTTGGTTTGGTTGTAGTCACAGGTGTTGATCACAGTCATTCCAGGAAGCATTTTCATCAAACCTATATCCTCTAGAATCTGGTGAGTAGCACCATCTTCACCGAGTGTTAAGCCAGCATGTGAAGCACAGATCTTTACATTTTTATCAGAATAGGCTACCGATTGACGAATCTGGTCATAAACACGGCCTGTAGAGAAATTGGCGAAAGTTCCTGTAAAAGGAATTTTGCCACCTATGGTTAATCCGGCAGCGATGCCGATCATATTTGCCTCAGCAATACCAATCTGGAAAAAGCGCTCAGGAAACTCTTTGATAAATGCATCCATCTTCAAAGAACCTATAAGGTCAGCACATAGTGCCACTACCTCGGGATTTTTCTTTCCTGCTTCCAGTAATCCAGCTCCGAAACCAGAGCGTGTATCTTTTTTTTCTGTATATGTATATTTTTTCACGATTTCTATCTTAATAATCTTTCTGGGTACTTGTTAATTGAGCTAAAGCAGTTGCCAATTGCTCATCGTTAGGAGCAACACCATGCCATTTGTGAGATCCCATCATGAAATCAACACCGTATCCCATTTGGGTACTCATCAGGTTCAGGATTGGTTTACCTTTTCCAGTCAATGATTTGGCATAATGCAAAGCTTTTACGATCGCATCCATATCATTACCATCAGAATTGATCACATGCCATCCAAAAGCCTCAAATTTAGCCTGAAGGTTTTCAAGAGAAAGAACTTTTTCAGTTGGACCGTCGATCTGCTGACCATTATAATCCACGGTACAGATCAGGTTGTCAACCTTATTGAAAGGAGCATACATGATGGCTTCCCAGTTTTGTCCTTCCTGCAATTCACCATCACCATGTAAAGAATATACAATAGAATAATCTTTATTTAGTTTTTTTGCTTGCGCAGCGCCAATCGCTACAGACATTCCCTGTCCTAATGAACCAGAAGCGATCCTGATGCCAGGTAGACCTTCGTGAGTAGTAGGGTGTCCTTGTAATCTTGAATTCAGTTTTCTGAAAGTCACCAGTTCACTAATGTCAAAATAACCAGATCTGGCAAGAACACTATAGAAAACCGGAGAAATGTGTCCGTTTGAAAGGAAAAACAGGTCTTCTCCTTTTCCATCCATAGTAAAATCAGTAGAGTGGTTCATTACCTCAAAATAAAGTGCAGTAAAGTAATCTGCACAGCCTAATGATCCACCTGGGTGGCCCGATTGGCAGGCATGTACCATTCTAACGATATCTCTTCTTACCTGAGTAGCGATATCTTCTAATTCTTTAATTGTATGTTTCATTAATTGGGGTTTGTTTATTAATAAGACAAACTTATATAAACTATGCAAGTATTCATGCAGATAGTTCGAAAAAAAGTAAATATCTGGATGAAATGTATTTATGGAGGTTTAAAGGAAATAAAGAATTATTTCTACATTTAGATTTGGAAACGTTTTCATAATAGGTCAAACCAAATTATTCTCGATATCATGAAGTTAATCAAATCCTCTATAGTGTTATTTACGGTCATTTTAATCACAGCTGTAACTCCAGCTCTGGCCTTTCAAAATCAGTCAGCTTCTTTGGCTGATACGGTAGTCACAGCAGCATGGATCAAAGCAAATCTTAGAAAGAAAGGACCTCATTTAATATTAACTAATGAGGCTTTAAATGAAATTAAATCTACCGTAGTTAAGGATGATGCCTTGAAAGCCTATTACCAATTTCTGTACAAAAATGCAGAAGCACTTTTAACTACTCCCGTTTTAGAAAGAAAACTGGAAGGGAGGCGTCTGCTCGGCGTTTCAAGAGAAGCGGTAAAGCGGATAGGAACACTATCCAGTGTTTACGCCATTTCAAAGGAGCCACGTTTTTTGAAGCGTGTGGAGGCCGAGTTGCTGAATGTATGTGACTATTCGGACTGGAATCCCAATCATTTTTTGGACGTGGGCGAAATGGCCTATGCTGTTTCAATTGGATTAGACTGGACAATCGGTGATTTACCGCAGTCTACAAGGGAGATCGTCAGAGCAGCGCTGATTGATAAGGCATTGAAACCGAGTTTAAAAGAAAATCCCAAAGGCTGGATTTCAGGCACCAATAACTGGAACCAGGTGTGCCATGGAGGCATGGTAGCGGCAGCTGTGGCTGTTGCTGATCAGGAACCTGAACTATCCGCGCAAATCATATCAAGGGCATTAAAAAATATTCCCAGGGCATTAAAGGCATATGCACCTGATGGAGCTTATCCAGAGGGCGCGTCTTATTGGGCTTATGGCACCACATATACATTGATTACTATTTCTGCATTGGAAAGTGCCTTTGGTATTGATTTCGGAATTTCGCAATCACCCGGATTCATTCAGAGTGCCTTGTTTGTGAAAAAACTGGCAGGCCCTTCAGGCTTGTACTACAACTATTTTGATTCGGGAAGCGGAGGCGATAACAATCTTGAAAATCAGGAATTGTTATCCTGGTTTGCACATAAATCCGGTAATGCTGTTTATTTTGATAAAAATCAACTGAAAGATTTGGTTGGCAAATCAGTTGCCGATGGTAAAAATACATCCAAATTAAATGGAATGGCGCTGGTCTGGATGGTCAAAGCAAAAGAGACAAATCGCAAAGAACTCCCTATAAACTATAAAGGAGACGGAGTAAACCCGGTGGTAATTTTCGGAGCCGGGAGTAACGATAAATCTGGTTTTTACCTGGGCGCAAAAGGAGGAGCGGCGAACCTGAGTCATGGAAATATGGATGCCGGCTCTTTTGTATTTGAACTGAATGGAGTGAGGTGGTCGGTCGATCTTGGCATGCAGAACTACCTTCAGTTGGAAAGTGTGATCGGAGTAAACGGATTGTGGAATTCTGCGCAGAACAGCCCAAGGTGGACGTTATTGAGTAAGAATAACTTTGGACATAGCACCTTGACCATCAATGAGCAGTTGCACAATCCAAGTGGTTTCGCTCCGCTGGTTCATTTTAAAGATTCGAAAACTAATCCGGAGGCAAGTTTTGACCTGACCGCTATTTATAAAGGCCAGCTTGGTTCTGCGAAGCGGAATTTTAAAAGAAAGGACGCAAAGACTTTAATCGTTGAAGATCTTCTAAAATTGTCTGATCAGACGCAAAGTATCACCTGGGCAATGATGACGCAGGCAGATGCTGAGGTGATTGAAGGGGGAGTATTACTAAGACAAAACGGTAAGTCACTTAAGGTGATGATTAAAGACCTGAAAAATGTGGAACCCAAAATAGTATCTAAAGATCCGCCGCCGCTGCAGTATGATATGAAAGTGGAGGGATTGAAAAGATTAGAATTCAGGATTCCGGCAAAAGCCTTTAAAAATTCCGAGGCCAGGATTATTGTCGAATTGAGTGGCGTTTAAAAAACCTGAGCCCCGGATAAAAACATTGTCTGGCATAAGCTGGTTTTATAAGAAAACCAGCTTATGCCAGAAGGACCGTCGATTGTCATTTTAAAAGAAAAGATCTCTTACCTCAAACATAAGATTGTTTTAGAGGCATCAGGGTATGCTGATGTGGACATGGATGCAATCCATCATAAGAAGATAATGAACTTTAAAAGCTGGGGTAAGCATTTCTTTATCTGTTTCAACGACTTCACGATCAGGATTCATTTTGGATTGTTTGGCAGCTATCAGCTTCACAAACCAAAGAAAGTAAATCCAAAAATAGCATTGCATTTTAATGATGATGATGTCTATTTCTACGTGTGTACAGTAAGGCGTATTGACCAACCATTAGATGAGGTTTATGATTGGGAGGCAGATGTAATGGGCGATCAGTGGAATCCATCGAAAGCGCTTCAAAAAGTAAAAAGTCTGGGCCCTAAGAAGATCTGTGATGTGCTTCTGGATCAGAATATTTTTGCAGGAGTAGGAAATATCATCAAGAATGAAGTGTTGTACCGCAGCAGAGTACATCCAGAAAGCATTATTGAAAAGATACCAGAGGAAAAGCTGAAAAAAATTATAAAGGAATGCAGGGTTTATAGTTTTGATTTTTTTAGATGGAAGAAAGACAATGAGTTGTCGAAGCATTTTGAAGTTTACGAGCAAAAAGAGCTTAAAAGTAACGGAGAGGAAGTGGTGAGGAAAGAAACGGGGGCTACTAAACGGATCAGCTACTTTATAGAAAAAGCGCAAAAGCTATATGTATAAAGGGTTTTAAAAGGACATATATAGATTTATATTATAAGAAGTTTTTTAGACAAACGTTTGCGTAGAAAAAGTAGATTTGATCTTGTTTATATTTTTATACTTTAGCACCTGAAGTTTTTTTAATAACTTAAAAACTGAGCACCTTACAAAATTAAATCTAAACCAACTAATGAACCAAATCCAACCTCAAAACAGAACACCTGTATTTACAATGGTGATATGCTGTGCGTTTTATTTCATCTTAGGCTTTATAACATGGGCCAATGGCTCTTTAATTCCATTCGCTAAAAAAGCATTTGATCTGGACAGTGACTTACAGGCATTTCTGGTAACCTTTGCTTCTTACATTGCTTACTTTTTCCTGGCAATTCCTAGTTCTTGGATACTTAAAAAGATCGGCTTCCATAATGGATTAGTTCTCAGTGTAGTAGTTTTAGGGGTAGGATCTTTAATATTTATTCCGGCAGCGGAAAAAAGTAGTTATGTGCTCTTCCTGATAGCAATTTTTGTACAGGGTTCTGGTATGGCTTTGCTGCAAACTGCAGTGAATCCTTATCTAAGTATCATCGGGCCAATTGACAGTGCCGCGCAACGTATAGCAATAGCCGGTTTCTGTAATAAGGCAGCTGGGATGATTGCACCGATTGTACTCGGTAGCCTGCTTTTAAAAGGTGCAAATGCAGCTGAGGCGCGCCTGGTACAAGCTACAACTGAAGTGGAGAAACAAACGATCTTAAATGAATTGTTAGATCAGCTTCATGCACCGTACATCGCATTGGCCATTATGCTGGCAGTGTTTGCAATAGGGCTTAAGTTTGTTAGCCTGCCTGAAGTAAATACTGAAGAGGAAGATGTTAATGAAAAGGCTTCGAATAGTTCTAAAACTATATTCAGTTATCCGCATTTGTTTTTAGGATCGCTGGCGATTTTCTTTTGTGTGGCTGTAGAGGTAATGGCAGGAGATATCATCGGAACATATGCAAGGGAACTGGGTGCAGTGCCTCAGGTATTTAGAGATAATGCTACTGCATTTACTTTAGGATTTATGCTGGTAGGTTACTTAATCGGTATCATTACGATCCCAAGATTCATCAGCCAGCAAGCAGCGCTTAGGGTATGTACTAGTGTGGGTATTTTATTTACTGTGCTTTCTGTGTTTACCACCGGAGTAGTTTCCTTTTGGTTTGTTGCTTTGCTAGGTCTGGCCAATTCATTATTGTGGCCGGCTATTTTCCCGCTAGGCATTAAAGGCCTGGGTAGGTTTACAAAAACCGGCTCGGCAATTATGATTATGGGTATTGCAGGAGGTGCGGTTTGGCCTTTGTTGTATGGTTATATGAAAGATGAATTACATATAGACTTCCAACATGCATTTTTATATGCAATGATCCCGGCTTATTTATATATCGTTTATTTTGCTTCAGCCGGTCATAAAGTTAAATCAAGAGGTTAATTCTTAACTAAATTTATAGCTGTCAGGGGGATGATCCTATTAGGATCATCCCCCTGATTTTTTTGGTATTTCGGCTGGCTACAGTTGAACGAAATGAACAGCTTGAATACAGGCGGATTTATTAGCAAAACCCTATTTTTATCAATATGCAAAGAAAATAGGGTTGCATAATTTAACGCATTATTATGTTCATTTCCAACTTACGCAGGAGACTGAATGATATTTCTATCTCCAGGAAACTGTATTTTACAATAGGTTTTACAGCGTTATTGGTAACTATAGAAATTTGTGTGCTATGGGTATCACCTAAAACAGATCTTGTATTGAAAGTGTTTCTCGCTGTATCAATTACAACGGCGATTTCCAGCATATTGATCATTTTGTCGGTTAATTACGGCCTGAAAAGAGCGCTTAATACTATTACCGCAGGAGCAGAAAGAATAAAAAGAGGCGAACTGAGAAGTCGCGTAGAGGTTTACTCTAAAGATGAAATAGGTATTCTTGCCACAGCCTTTAATGATATGGCTGATACATTGGATAATAATATCAGAGAGCTAAAGCTTACTGAAAAACATTTGATCAAAGAAAAGGAACGTGTTGAGCAATCTGAAAAAGCCAAACAGCATTTCTTAATCAACATGAGCCATGAGATCCGTACACCGATGAATGCAATCCTCGGGTTTGCCAGGCATTTAGAGGAATCCCTAAATGATAAGGATCAGCAGGAGTCTATTAAAATGATCATAAAATCAGGTGATCATTTGCTGATGACTTTTAACGATATCCTGGATTTCTCAAGGATAGGAACCGGTGAAATTAATTTTATGGCCCTGCCATTTAATTTGAATGAAACGATCCAGTCTATCTTTATGCTTACTGAACCTAACGCCAGGTTTAAAAAAGTAGGGTTAACGTATTCAATTGATGAAAATATACCAAAGATGCTCTATGGCGACTCTGTGAAACTTACTCAAATCTTGTTGAACCTGACTTCAAATGCGATCAAGTTTACAGAGCGGGGCGGCATTGTAATTTCAGCAGCAAAAACTGAAGAGGATTCAAATCAGGTCGTGGTGGAGTTCAGGATCAAAGATACAGGTATAGGGATACCATCAGATAAAATTGATAAGATCTTTGATGTCTTTGAGCAGGGAACAAATAGCATGTCGCGCAAATTTGGGGGAACCGGCGTAGGCTTAAGTATTGTAAAGCAACTGGTCACCTTACAGGGTGGTAAAATATCCGTGGAGAGCGTTTTGGGACGAGGATCGGAGTTTTGTTTTAGTCTGCCTTTTTCAACACAAAATTTACCTGATGATGAAAAAGGAATAGAAGGAAATTCGCGTCAGAATGCAGATGACAGGAAAGACGGTAAGGGGATAAAGGTCCTCATTGTCGAGGACAACGCGATTAATCAATTGCTGGTGCTTAAATTATTGCATAAACATGGTTATGATACCACTGTTGCTGAGAATGGGAAGATCGCTTTACACAAATTCAATAAGGCTGATTTTGATATTATATTAATGGACTTGCAGATGCCAGAAATGGATGGTTATGAAGCCACCATACAAATTCGTAAAATGGACTCCTATAAAAGGTTTGTGCCAATAGTTGCCATGACTGCCTATACCATCAAAGGTGAATATGAAAAATGTATGTCAACAGGAATGAATGACTATATATCCAAGCCATTCAGGGCTGCGGAACTGTATGAAAAGATACAGTTTTTGGTAAGGACGGAGCAGCAGATTTAAACGATTGTAGCTGCAGGTTGTTAATACCTGCAGCCGATCTTGTGTTTTAAGCTATTTTTGGGTCAGCAGTTCCAGCACTTGTGCAGTTGAATTTTTGGTGTCTACTTTTTTAATGATGTGCGAAATATTTCCATTTTCATCGATGAGAAAAGTAGTCCTGTTGGTGCCCATATATTTTTTACCATACATGTTCTTTTCACCCCACACGCCGTAGGCTTCAACTATTTTTTTATCAGGGTCGGCAATCAAAGTAAATGGCAGACTGTGCTTTACAGCAAATTTTTGGTGTGATTTTTCATCATCTACACTTACTCCGAGGACAACAATGCCCTGAGCTGTCAGCCCCTGGTAATTGTCCCTGAAATCACATGCTTCAGCTGTACATCCGGGAGTATCGTCTTTTGGATAAAAATAAAGCACTACTTTTTTGCCTGTAAACTGGCTTAAGGATATGGTATCTCCATTTTGATCTTTCGCCGAAAAATCAGGAGCTTTTTGGCCTTCTTTTAATTCACTCATGAGGTTATTTATAAAAAGTAATTGAATAATTTTTGTTATTGTCTTTCATGTCGGCAACAATGACTTCGAGGGTGTGTTTTCCTGAAGTTGTTTTTTCATCAAATGTATGCCATAATGAGGCGGTTTTTGTATCAAATTCCATTAAGATCCATTTGCCGTCTATATAGCCGTTAAAGCTCTTTATTCCTGAAAGGTTGTCTCTTATTTTGAATGACATCTTGGAGATTCCATTCATGTTTTTTCCATCGGCGATATTTACAGGGATTATGGTTGGCGGTAAGGTGTCGATGGAAATAAAATAACTGCCAAAGGTTCTGGGTTTGGCCTTTACATAACCATTTTCAAAATATCCGCCTTGCGATCCTCTTCCTGTGTTTACGATCAGGGCCTTTTCTTTATATTTATTTAAGGTGCTGTCTGCTTTTATCCATATCTCGAAACCTGTATGAAGAGGTGTCAGGTTGTTGTGGATCTGGTGAATGTCAGAATAAGCATTTACAACAGGTTTTGGTAGTTTCTTATATTGAAAGTTGAGTTCATTATACAGTGTTCCTTTCGGGAGAATTACTTTTACTTCAGGTGTGTTAAACTCATTTAAATTGTTGTAGGCATAAATGGTTGAGCCAGCAGGAGGCTGTGGTGCATCGATAATGGCTTTTGCGTCTGATTGAACGATAAATGAAAGTATGCTTTTATTCCCTTTGCCGTCGGTGATCGTGTACTTAAGTTTATGAAGTTCTCCATCCGTAAATTCAATACGGCCGTTATTTATCAGGTTGCTGTAGATTTGAAGTGGATTACCCGGATCAACAAAGCTTTTTTGTATGCTTTTTTTGGTTGTGATGTAAGTTGGATAATCGATGTGTGAATTGATAGCCTTGCTGTTCTCAAACTGAAATCTTTCGAGTGCGGAAGTGTATACCGGCTTGTCGTCCAATTCAAGTTCTATTGAATACACCCCGTTGGTTCCTGATGCGCCATTGTGCTTGTCAGTAGCTACAATCCCGAAACCAACCTCTCCGCTTAGGTTGATGGTGTTTACTTTGTTGAGACGGTAGGTCCCATTTGCACCCGTTACCTGGAAATATTGTTTTGGAATGGATTGATTAAAAGTTTTTTTATTTAAACGGTATATATACATTGAATAAATGACTGGAGGAACATTGTCAGGGATATCCAGGCCGAAAAGCTGAGGATTTATTGTGGCTTCAGTTTTTGTATTCCTGATCTCAAAATGCAGGTGGGGGCCGCCAGAACTGCCGGTATTTCCTGTGTAGGCTATGACGTCTCCTTTGCGGACTGGTATCAACAGCGAGTTCGGAAATTCATCAATTTCGTAAGATTTCTTCTGGTATTGTATTGACTTAACCTGCTGGGCTATTTTAGCGCCAAATCGCTGTAAATGGCCATATACAGAAGTGTATCCATTTGGATGATTGATGTAAAGCGCAAGGCCAAAGCCACTATTCTGAATACGTAACCTCGAAATGTAGCCATCTGCAATAGCATAGACAGGATACCCTTCACGTTGATTGGTTCTGTAGTCCATTCCGGAATGGAAGTGATTGGCTCTTAACTCTCCAAAAGAGCCGGCAAGTGCAGGTGGTACCAAGTCTAAGGGAGCTCTAAAATCGACCAGTGGGTATTTGCTGTTGCTGAATATTTGCTGGCTTTGAGCTGTTAATGAGGATATGAGTAAAACAGTGAATGTTAAAAGAAATCGGATCATTAAATTTATTTTATATCAAAACTAAGTAATTGAATACTCTCCATTGAGGCTTCAAGTTTGTCTCCATGCAAAACTCTTCCGACTCCTTCAGGTGTGCCGGTGAAGATGAGGTCGCCCTTTTTTAAGGTGATATACCTGGATACAAATGAAATGATGAAGTCAAATGAAAACAGCATATTCCTGGTATTTCCATTTTGCCTGCTTTCTCCATTTATTTTTAGCTCAAACTGTAAATCATGTAAGTCGGCAATTTCAGTTTTGGGAATGAAATTACTAACGGCAGCGGAGTTGTCAAATGCTTTTGCCAGCTCCCAGGGCAGGCCTTTCTCTTTGTGTTTAGTCTGGATGTCCCGCGCGGTGAAGTCGACACCAAGACCAATCTCTTCGTAATATTTTGAGGCAAATTTCTCTGAGATGTGTTTCCCTTCTTTGCATATTTTCAAGACTACTTCCAGCTCGTAGTGTATGTCGGACGAGAAATCAGGGATATAGAAAGGTTTGTTATCTTTTAATACTGCAGTATCAGGTTTAAGAAATATAACAGGGTTTTCAGGGACAGGGTTATTGAGCTCGTTTGCATGTGCTGCATAGTTACGTCCGATTGCAATTATCTTCATCTTATGATTTTTAAGGCTAATACTGCGAAAATATGGAATTCTGCTGAAACCGGAATGGATTTAGCGTCACAAAGCTAATTGGGTTGGTTATAAAACGGATATACGTTTTACTACGGTTTCATTCCCGGCAACAATTTTAAGGAAGTAAATTCCTGTATTGAGGCGGTTCGGAATGGTGTAGCTTTTAGTTTGTTCTCCAGAGGAGACCCGTTCATTTGAAAGGGTAACCACCTCATTTCCCAGAAGATCCATAATCTTCACCGAAAGATTTGACTCTTTATCCAGTCTTAGCAATAAATTAATCTGGTCGTCAACTGGATTGGGATAAACTTTTATTACCGAAAGAACTTTATCCTGTTTAGCCGGTGTTTGGGCAATTGTTTTAGAGCTGGATATAATATCGCTATACTGAATAAAGCCGAGATTGTATTTAGGTTTATAGGTAGGGATATTGACTTTGATCTGGGGTGTTTTGTTAATCCTTTTGGATCTGATTGAATTGATAGAACTATCAGGCTTCTGGGCAAAAACATTGGCGCTGCCAAAAACACTGATGCATATTATGCAAAAGATATTCAGGAGAAACGCTATTTTTTGGTTCTTGCTCATGTTTGGATACTGCCAAAAATATAAATAATAAAACAAAAAAATCAATGATTTTGTTGATTAAATAAATATTTAACAATATTTAACAGGTTCCGACGTTTGTGAAAGCTGATTTGTAGTGTTCTTTAACGCGCTAAAAGATTAAAAAACCTTTGGATATTGCTGTTATAGTGCATAATTACTGTAATTTTATCGCCTAATTTAAATTAAAAAGTGACGAGTCAAAAGAAATTAAACGCCCTCACCGCCGGAGGACTACTGGTTAGTTTAGGTATTGTTTATGGAGATATAGGAACATCACCGTTATATACGCTTAAAGCTATTTTCAATGCGGTTGTAAACGGAGGGCAAAACATTGATACAAATCTTGTGCTTGGTGCATTATCCTGTATTATATGGACTTTAACCCTGCAGACAACAGTTAAGTACGTTTTGATTACGTTAAGAGCTGACAATAAGGGTGAAGGGGGTATTTTTTCGCTTTATTCACTAGTGCGAAAGAATGCAAAATGGCTGGTAATACCAGCAGTGATTGGTGGCTGTGCGTTGTTGGCAGACGGGATTATTACGCCTAGCATCACTGTTACATCTGCTATCGAGGGATTACAGTTGAAATTTCCTAATGTCCAGGTGATCCCTATAGTTATAGCCATCATTACAGCTTTATTCATTATTCAGCAGTTCGGGACTGATTTGGTGGGTAAATTATTTGGTCCGGTCATGTTCCTTTGGTTCGGTACATTAGGGGTTCTGGGACTGCTTTTCGTGGTGCAGGATTTTAGTATTCTACGGGCTTTGAATCCGTATTATGCAGTCAATCTGCTTATTAACAACCCTATGGCATTGTTGATATTAGGGGGTGTATTTCTGTGTACAACGGGAGCTGAGGCACTCTATTCCGATATGGGGCATTGTGGAAGAAAGAATATAAGGGTGAGTTGGATCTTTGTAAAAACGATGCTGATTCTTAATTATTTGGGACAGGGTGTTTGGGTGCTTAAACATGGGAATTACGATTCCTCACTGAATCCGTTTTTTGAAATTGTACCTTCTCAGTACTTGTTGTTTATGGTGGCGCTTGCTACCTGCGCAGCGGTTATCGCCAGTCAGGCTATGATCACAGGATCTTTTACATTGATTTCTGAGGCTGTGAGATTGAATCTTTGGCCAAAGGTCCGGATCAATTACCCTAGTAATCAAAAAGGGCAAATTTATGTGCCTTCAATCAATTGGATATTATGGGGAGGATGTTTAGGTATTGTGCTGATTTTTAAAAGTTCAGGAGCAATGGAGGGAGCTTACGGCTTAGCCATTAATCTTACCTTTCTTGCTACTACCATACTCATTGCGGCCTATATGAAACGTAAAAAGATTCCGTTGTATGCCATTGTGATTTTTCTGATCATCTATGGGGTACTGGAGTTGACTTTTCTAATCGGTAACATGGCGAAGTTCTTTCACGGGGGATGGGTAACTGTTATGATAGGGATGGCATTGTTTACTGTAATGTGGAGTTGGTATATTGCCAGAAAGATTAAGAATCGTTTTGTAAAATATGTTGAGATTGAAGATTACTATCCGATTATAAGTGAATTGAGTAATGACATATCTGTTCCTAAATATTCTTCACAACTGGTTTACCTTACCAGTGCGAATTTTAAAACGGAAATAGAATCAAAAATTATTTATTCGATTATTCAAAAAGAACCAAAAAGGGCAGATATATATTGGCTGGTCCATGTTGATGTTGTAGACGAACCATATACCCGGGATTATAAAGTTGAATTTCTTATTCCAGGTAAATTGATACGCATCGATTTTAAACTCGGGTTTAGAGTTGAACAACGGGTGAACCTGCTTTACAGAAAAGTCATAGAAGAGCTGGTTAAGAATGGTGAGGTAGACATTACAAGTCAGTATACCTCTCTCAATAAGCATAAGATTGCCGGGGATTTTAGGTTTGTATTGTTAGAGAAGCACTTGTCCAAATTTTCGAAGCTTAGCTTTTATGAGCGAACAATCATGGATTATTACTTTGTGCTGAAGCGGCTTAGTCTCTCTGAAGAACGCAGTTTCGGGTTAGATTCCAGTTATGTTGATGTTGAAAAGGTGCCGTTGATATTTGTTACGCCTGATGATATTGAGTTGAACAGATTGCCGGTATAGGTCATAAAAAAAGGCTCCGGGCGGAGCCTTTATTGCGGTCGTCCGACCAACAATTTTATAGGGATAATTAGGAGGGTAATTTTAACAGGAAATCCTGTTAGGTTTTAATACTATCTAATGTAGAGAATAATTCTCAAATTGTAGAATATTTTTTTAAAAAAATAGTTTATTCCTCAAAAAAATGATTTATTGGGTATTTATTTCTACAGTTATATTGCAATAGACATGTTTTGTTACTTTTTGAAAGGAGTAACGAAAGAGTTTTCAAGCCTGACTACTCCATTTCCTATTCAGGAGAGAGGCTTTTATGCTTATTGAGGATTGCTTTGAAGATTGAGTTTGCTGTGTTTAAAACCATATAAAAAATAAACAACCAGCCCTATGATCAGCCAAATCCCAAAGCCTACCCAGTTTGATATCCCCAGCTCACACATCATGTACAGGCAACTGATCAGACCAAGTACAGGGATGAGCGACAGGTTCTTGGTAATGCAATAGTAACTAATAACAACGCAAATCATCAGGAATATCCACATGGGTATTTTATGTTTAAATAAACCCCAGCCTGTTTCATACTTTTTATCATGATCAACAGATGAATTAATTATGAACTGTTCATATTGCGACGAAGATAGTTTATTTAGGTATGCCTCTGCATCAACGCTGGTATTTAATATTCCTTGTTTAACCTTAATAGCTTTTATCTCTTCTTTTATTGTGTTTAACTCAGCATTATCTAATGAAGTGATAAAGCTGACAGGTTCATATATTCTTGGCTTGTTGGATATAAATGCCATAGTTTCTGCCTTGTAATTGGTGAAGGCGAGAAGTACAGATCCGATAAAAATTACAGGAACAATGAATTTTGAATTGACATAAGGGATCTTAAATTTCCCTCTCTTAATATCTGGTCTGTTTTGCAAAACAAGTACGCCGGCACATACCAGTACAAACGCAAACAAGGTACCAATAGAGCATAGATCTGTTACGATCGTCAGGTTCATGAAAAGGGAAGGGATGGCAACTACAAATCCAACTACAACAGTGGCAAAGGAAGGTGTTTTGTATTTAGGATGAATTCTGGAGAATGACTTTGGCAGAAGACCGTCTCTACTCATACTCATCCATATCCTGGGTTGCCCCATTTGAAATACCAATAAAACGCTGGCCATCGCAAAAACAGCACTTACCGCAATAATGCCACTCATTAATTTTAGATCTATCTGATCAAATACGAATGCAAGCGGATCACCAACTGCAAGAAACTTGTAGTTTACGATTCCGGTTAATACAAGTGCAATAGCCACGTAAAGAATAGTACATATGATGATGGCCCACATCATGCCCCGGGGAAGATCCCGTTGTGGGTTTTTACACTCTTCTGCAGTGGTTGATATGGCATCAAAGCCTATATAGGCAAAAAATACTGCTGAAACACCTTTCAGTACTCCTGAAGCACCATTGGGCGCAAAAGGATTCCAGTTGCTGGTATCTACATAAAAAATCCCTACGGACAGTACCAATAGGATAACAGCAAGCTTTACGATCACCATTGCGTTACTGGCATTCCGGGATTCTTTCATTCCCCGGTAAACAAGCCAGGTAATAAAAATAATGATTCCAAGCGCAGGAAGATCTGCTACAAGGTGAAAGTTACCTATGCGGGGAGCTGTAATCCAGGCATTGTTTGCAATTCTCGTAGCTTCATCCAAGTTTGCAAAGCTTTTTCCTGCATTTAACAATGCTTCGGCATGTTTGTGCCCATTGAAAGCCGTCAGGTAGTCCATCGTCATCCAATCGGGCAGATAGATGCCCTTTATGTTCAGTGCCGGGATCTGAATGGAAGAGAGTAATCCCGTAAAGTAATCAGACCATGATATGGCCACAGTTATATTGCCGATGGCATATTCCATAATCAAGGACCAGCCTATTATCCAGGCTACCAATTCGCCGAAAGCTACATAAGAATAGGTATATGCACTGCCTGATACCGGAACCATTGATGCAAACTCCGCATATGCAAAGGCCGCAAAACTACAGGCTATGGCAGTGAAAATAAAAAGAAATATAACAGCAGGACCTCCGTCAGCACTCGCTTTCCCTATGGTGCTGAAAATACCTGCACCGATAATGGCTGCAATACCAAATGCAGTAAGATCCCTTACTCCAAGTGTTTTATGTAAAGATGTTCCATGCTCTCCATATCCCTTTTCAGCATCTTCTAATATTTTGGTAATGGACTTTTTTCTGAAAAGCTTTTCAAACATACATTATTGTGTTAGGTTAAGGTTGTAGTATTCAAACTTAAAAATTAAGTTGTAAACTTAACCTAATTTCTGTAATTCATCTTTTACGAAAGTAGCAAGTTCTTCGACATAGCTCAGACTGAAATCGAATTTAATACCAGCTGTTTCGTAGATCTCATTAATAGGTTTACTGTAACCTAAAGTTAGTGCTGCAAGGTATTGCTGTAAAGCTTTTTCAGGATGCTCTTTGTAATTTTTCCATATGGCGATAGCTCCAAGCTGAGCAATGGCATATTCAATATAGTAGAAGGGAACTTCAAAGAGATGCAACTGTTTCTGCCACACATTACCAAACTCTTTTTCTAACCCATCCCAGTTCGTAAATCCAGCCCCAAATCGTTCGTATATTTGTTTGAAAGCCTCCTCTCTGTCCGCGGCATTGTGTCCCGGATTCGTGTAAATCCAATGTTGGTACTGGTCAATTACTGCGACCCAAGGCAGTGTTTTAAGTACGTCTACCAATTGTTCTTTTTTTGCACGGATCAGGTCCTCCTCATTGCTGAAGAAAATGTGCCAATTGTCCATAGAAATGAGTTCCATACTCATTGAAGCCAATTCGGCTACTTCTGAAGGACAATGTTTGAAATCATTTAATTCTAAGTTTGCAGTAAGAAAGGTGTGTATAGCGTGACCTCCTTCATGTACCATCGTAGTCAGATCTCTCAAAGAATTTGCTGAGTTCATAAAAATGAAGGGAGCCCCTGTTTCTGCAAGTGGATAGTTGTAGCCACCCGGTGCCTTGCCCTTCCTGCTTTCTACATCAAAAAGATTGTTGGCTTTCATTGTGGCCAGCATCTGTCCGAGTTGAGGATTGATTGCATTGAAGCAATCTATGCTTTTATCGATTAAGTCAGCGCCGTCTTTAAATGGCTTTAATGCGGGTTTTCCGGTAGTACTTACGTCCATATCCCAGGGTTTTAATACCTCTATTCCAAGAGATTCAGCACGCCTGGCAGCTTGTTCTCTTAAAATAGGGACAATCTGTTTTTCAATCGCTTCATGGAAATGGTAGCAGTCCTGAGGTGTATAATCGAATCTTCCTAATGCCTGGAACATATAATCCCTATAATTTTCAAAGCCTGCATTTAATGCAACCTGGTGACGCATGGCAACCAATTCATCAAAGAGCATGTTTAATTCGTCTTTGTCTACCAACCGGCGCTGCTGGATGGTTTCCCATGCCTGCTGTCTGACCTCACGATTTGGATCTTTTATGAAATTGGCAGCTTGTTCCAGCGTATATTCCTGATCATTGATGACCACACTCATGGCTCCGGTTATAGACTGGTACTTTTGCTGTGTTACCTGTAGCTTGGTAAGCAATTCAACATTCTCTTCCCTGTAGATCTCAATAGCCTTTCTAATGGCTCTGATGAAAACAAAGTATTTGTCATGATCCAGCTCATCAATAAATGGGCTGTCGTTGAACTTTTGATTTAACTGATTGGCAATAGGCGAAATTTTTGGTTCTATTTCAGTAGCAAAATATTGAAAATCTTTTACCAGACTTTCATTAGCCGTATCGCAACTCATCTTGATATACCGCCATGCAAAATCTTCTTCCAGTGCTGCTTCAAGTTCACTTTTGTCTTTTAACCACTGTTCAAGCTCATGTACGTTTTCTATAGGGCGAACCAGTAGTTCATTTAATATCGGCTCCAGATTATCCCATTTGATTTGAAGGTCTTGAGGGATATAAATTCTTTTCTTTTTGGGTATGGTCAGGTTAATCATTGTCTTTAAAAATTAAAATTAGTTCTCAGAAAAGCATCAATCAAAAAGCAAGCTGCAAAGACTACGGAAGCATATCCGTTGGTGGTTGCGAATGCGCGGTTCACCTTGCTGATGTCATTAGGCTTAACCAGCAAGTGCTGGTAAATGAGCATAAAGCAAAAGAAAGCTATCCCTGCATAATAGAAATAGCTAAAAGAAGTGAAAAACACAGGTAGTATCACACATAGTGCAGAGAAAACATGAAGCACTACGGAGAGTTTCAAGGCATTTTTAATGCCCAGAGCTGCAGGTATGGAATGAAGCTTCTCATTTTTGTCAAAATCTTCGTCCTGTAAGGCATAAATGATATCAAAACCACTCACCCAGAACAATACAGCAAAGGAATAAAGGACAGGGACGATGTCAAATTGCCCTGTTACCGCAATGTAAGCTCCTATGGGTGCCAAAGATAAACCCAGGCCAAGAACCATGTGGCATAATGCCGTAAATCTCTTAGTGAAGCTATAAAATAAAACTACAAACAAAGCTACTGGAGATAAATAGAAGCATAGGGAATTGATAAATGCTGTGGTTGTGATGAAGAGTACGCAATTGATGATGACAAATATCAATGCTTCATTTGCAGATACTTTTCCTGCGGGTATATCCCGCATTTGCGTGCGGGGATTTTTAGCATCTATATTTCTATCCAGATACCTGTTGAATGCCATAGCTGCATTTCTGGCAAAGACCATGCATAGCAATACCTGTAGGAGCAACATCCAGTTGAACGGATTTTCGGTGGTAGTAATGCCAAGGAAAAAACCTATTAATGCAAAAGGTAAGGCAAAAACAGAGTGTGCAAAGAGCACCAATGAAAAATACTTCTTCATGCTTGTGTCTATTGATCGTCTTTTGGAGTTAAAACGGGCATAACAAAATCATGGTTAACTTCTTCTATAAAATCAAGCACCTTGTCTCTCCCAACATTTTTCTCAGCTGATGTAACAAAATAAGGTGGGATTTCTTCAAACCAGCCCCCCAACGCTTTTTTGAATGCGGCAACGTTCTGATCGGTTTTTACGGTAGATTGCTTGTCTGCTTTTGTAAATACAAGCGCAAATGGAATTTGTATTTCACCCATCCAGCAGCAAAATTCCAGGTCTATCTTTTGAGGTTCCAGGCGGCTGTCAATCAGCACAAATACACATTGAAGGCTTTCGCGTTTTGTGATGTAATTGCGTATGAATTTCTCCCATTTTTCCCTGCTGCTTTTGGAAACCTTGGCATATCCATAACCGGGTAAATCTACGATGTACCATTTCTCATTGATTAAAAAGTGGTTGATCAATTGTGTTTTTCCGGGTCTTTGGGATGTTTTGGCTAAGCCATGTTGGTTGACCAACATGTTGATCAAAGAGGACTTCCCTACATTTGAACGGCCAATAAAAGCATATTCCGGCATGTTGGCTACAGGCAATGCTGAAACCTTTGTATTGCTGCAAATAAATGTTGCTGATTTTATAATCATTTGACAAAGGTAGAAAATTAGTTTTCAACAATACTTATCTTTGCTGCTCACCATGAACGAAAACATCACACCATATCAATCTGAGACGGCAACAAAGAAGGAGCAAGTTGCCAGTATGTTTAATAATATCTCCAAAACTTATGATTTTTTAAATCATTTCATGTCACTGGGAATTGATATTATCTGGCGTAAGAAGGCTATAAGAGAACTAAAATCACTTCAGCCCAAAATTATGCTTGATGTTGCTACAGGTACCGGTGATTTTGCATTTGAGGCTATAAAAATTCTTCAACCTGAAAAAATTATTGGTGTTGATATTTCTGAGGGAATGCTTGATGTGGCCAGAAAAAAAATCCATGACAGGGATTTACAGCATATTTTCTCTGTTCAGGTTGGCGATTCGGAGGGTCTGCACTTTGACAACGATCATTTTGATGCGATAACTGTTGCATTTGGTGTAAGGAATTATGAAAATCTGGAAAAAGGCCTGCAGGATATGCACCGTGTTTTAAAACCGGGAGGAAAGATTGTGATCCTTGAGTTTTCTAAACCCAGAAAATTTCCGGTTAAACAAGGTTATAATTTTTATTTCAAGTACATTACGCCCACGCTTGGGAAAATATTTTCGAAGGATAGCCGCGCATACACCTATCTTCCTGAATCTGTTTCCGCATTTCCTGATGGCGAGGATTTTTTAGCACTCATGGACAAGGTCGGATTTAAGAATACTAAAGACAGGAGACTGACGTTTGGTATAAGTGCAATTTATACAGGTACGAAATGAAATTAAAGTCCGCCTTACTTCTCTTATGCTTATTTGTATCGGTGTCTTTAAGGGCCCAAAATTGGGGAGGTGGTGTAGATGACGATAACATACACTTTGGTTTCACTTTTCAATACTTGTCTTCCGAATATAAAATCTTAAAGAAGAGTGATTGGAGGACACCCTATCCTGACATTGATGCTACAGTCATGACCTCGCCATTAATTGCGATCTCATCAAAACCATCTGCAGGATTTGGGATTGGTTTTGTAGTAAATAAGAGGATTAGTGAAAATGCAGATGTAAGGTTTACACCGATATTGGTTTTTAATGACCGGATCATGTCGTATCAGTTCACGGACTCTAAATTTGATATTGAAAAAAAGGTGCAGTCGACACTTGTTGAATTTCCGTTGGGATTGAAGATAAAGTCGAACAGAAGAAATAACTTCAGGGCTTATATCCTGGGTGGTGCAAAATATTCAACAGATATATCCTCAAAAAAGAAGACAAACAATGATTTGGTGACAGATCCTGCGGAAAAATTTTTAAACAATAAACGGAGCTTTATCTCTTATGAAACTGGTTTAGGATTTGATCTCTATTTTGAATATTTTAAAATGTCGCCAGAGCTTAAGTTGTCTTATTCTCTAAATAGTGTTCTGAAAGATGAGCCTAATCGTTATGCGGCACCTATAGACAAACTCATGTTGCGTCACGTTACATTCAGTTTATTTTTTGAATAGCCTTAGCGTTCAAAAAAATTATAGCTTTGTTCAATAAATAAAATCAAGGATGTCAAAGATTGCATTAATTACAGGGGCGACTTCGGGTATTGGAGCTGCTTGCGCTCACTTGTTTGCAGCTCAGGGTTATAACTTAATTTTGCTTGCGAGACGTGAGCAGTTACTAATCGAATTGGCAAAGCATCTGGAAGATAAGTATTCCTTAGAGATTAAGCGTATTGTTGCAGATGTAAGGGATCAGGAAGACCTTTCCTACAGATTGGAAACGTTACCCGCCCAATGGAAAAAAGTAGACGTACTGATCAATAACGCTGGTTTAAGTCAGGGCCTGGATCCCATTGATAAAGGAAATATAGCAGATTGGGATACCATGATAGATACAAATGTGAAAGGTTTGCTGTATACTACCAGGATAGTTTCAAACTGGATGGTTGCCCAAAAGAGTGGTCATATTATAAATATCGGTTCCATAGCAGGGCAGGAAGTTTACCCTAACGGAAATGTTTACTGTGCTACAAAACATGCAGTTGACGCTTTAAATAAGGGAATGCGAATCGATTTACTGCCACATGGTATTAAAGTGACGGCTATAAACCCAGGGATGGTAGAAACAGAGTTTTCCAAAGTTCGATTTAAAGGAGATGAGGGAAGGGCAAAAAAGGTTTATGATGGACTGGAACCGCTTGTCGCAAATGATATTGCAGAAGCAATTTGGTTTGTTGTCAGCAGGCCTCCACATGTCAATATAAATGATATGCTGATCATGCCGACTGCGCAAGCCACAGGTACAATTATAGATAGGAAATAAGACAAGATATGATATCAAATACAATAGATCAGGAAATAAAACAGGCCATGCTGGCTAAAGACCAGGCCAGGCTAAGAGGTTTAAGAGCAATTAAAGCAGCTTTATTGCTGGCTAAAACTGAAAAGGGTTCTGCAGAAGAAATTACTGAAGAAGCTGAATTGAAAATCTTACAGAGATTGATTAAACAACGTAAAGAATCGGCGGATATTTACAAACAACAGGGAAGGGAAGATTTGAGTAACATAGAAGAGGAGGAAGTTGAAGTGATCAGTGCGTTTATGCCTAAACAACTTGACAGAGCCGAAATTGAGCAATTGATTTCAGTAATTATTAAGAATTCGGGTGCAAGTTCAGCAAAAGACATGGGTAAAGTAATGGGCTTGGCGAATAAGGAGTTGGCAGGTAAAGCGGATGGAAAACTGATTGCGGAAATTGTCAAATCACAATTGGCATAAATTGTGCTGCTGATTTAGAATCATTTGACCGGTTTTCCTAAAAATAATATTTTAAATTACATTAATTTAATTTTAGTCTACTAACTTAGTAGCATACCATACATAATTATTTATATGACATACGAAGTAATAGAAGAAGACGGGTTTAAATATATAGAAGCGGGAAAAGGTGAGACCCTGGTATTACTTCATGGTTTAATGGGTGAGTTGAGCAATTGGGAGCCAGTAATAGATTATTTTAAAGACAAATATCATATTGTTGTTCCTATTTTGCCAATTTATGAACTTCCTATCCTGACATTGGGAGTAAGAAGTTTATCCAAATACATCAACAAATTTATAAAGTATAAAAAGTTAGGACAGGTGGTGTTGATCGGAAATTCCTTAGGCGGACATGTCGGACTTGTATTTACCACATCACATCAGGAAAATGTGAAGGCGCTTGTACTGACAGGGAGTTCTGGTCTATATGAAAATGCCTTTGGAGGATCATTCCCGAGAAGAGAAAGTTATGACTACGTGCGTGAGAAAGTTGAGTTTACTTTTTATGATCCTGCTACTGCAACTAAGGAGCTTGTAGATGAGGTATATAAGAGTGTAAATGAAAGGTCGAGAGTGATACGGATACTGGCACTTGCAAAATCTGCAATCAGACATAATATGGCCAAAGATCTTTCAAGAATAACCATTCCCGTTTCTTTAATATGGGGAAAGCAGGATAAAGTAACTCCGCCAGAGGTAGCCGAAGAATTTCATGAACTTTTGCCGAATTCAGAGTTGAATTGGGTAGATTTATGTGGTCACGCACCAATGATGGAGCGGCCTGAAATCTTCAACGGTTACCTGGAGAAATTTTTAAATAGAGTATTACTTAAATAATGTTTGCATCAGAGCTCATATCCAATTCAATCCCCCCTCTAAAAACGTCTGATTCTGTTCAGAAGGCTTTGGAAAGGATGACTGAGTTCAAATTGTATCATTTGCCCATTGTAAATGAAACGCAGTTTTTGGGACTGCTTGCTGAAGAAGAATTGATAGAAGTAAGAGATGCCAGCCAGCCAATAGGGGGTTTATCTTTGTCGGTCTTAAATCCGTTTGTTTACGAAGATGCCCATGTTTACGATATCATCAGACTTTTTAATCAATTGCATCTTTCTGTCGTTCCCGTTCTGGATTATAAGAAGAATTATCTGGGTTTGATATCTGTTAATAACCTGCTGGAATATACTTCTAACATTTACGCTGTTAAAGAATACGGAGGGATCATTGTACTTGAAATCAGTAACCGGAACAATTCTTTGGCACATATGGCTCAGATAGTTGAGGCAGATAATGCGCAGGTGTTGTCGTCTTATGTGCAATCTTTCCCTGATTCTACCAAGCTGGAAGTGACACTAAAGATCAATAAAACAGATCTCTCGGGTATTATATCTTCTTTTGAACGCTATAATTATCAGGTTAAGGCAGTCTTTAACAGTACAATTTCGGATAATGGGACAGAAGACAGGTTTAATTCATTTATGAATTACTTAAATGTTTAATTCCTATTTTTGTACGCTATAATGGTAATATCTAATAGAAAAATAACATAGCTTACAAAACCAACATAACTTAATGAAGATTGCAATTTACGGTAGGGAGTTCAATAACAGTGTTTTGCCCTATGTGCAGGAAGTTTTTAATGTTCTTGAGTCGAGCCAGACGCCAATCTTGGTTTACAAAAAGTACCTTGATTTTATAAAAGATAAGGTAAAGCTTCCTATAAATATTGAAGTTTTTTCGGGGCATAAAGAACTACTGGGAAAAGCAGATGTTTTGATCAGCCTTGGAGGAGATGGAACTTTGTTAGATACATTGTCGCTGGTACGCGATTCTGGAATCCCGGTTATCGGAATCAATTTCGGAAGACTTGGTTTTTTAGCAAGTATCAATAAGGATGAAATCAAAACTGCAATTCAGGCATTGCAAAACAAGGAATATTCTTTGGATAAGCGAAGTCTGCTAAATGTTGAATCTAAACAAGGATTGTTTGGAGATGAGAATTTTGCGCTCAATGACATTACGATTCATAGAAGAGATAATTCAGCGATGATGATCATTCATGCTTATATGAATGATGAATTTGTGAACTCATATTGGGCAGATGGATTGATCATTGCGACTCCTACAGGATCTACCGCTTATTCTTTAAGTTGCGGTGGTCCAATCATTTATCCAAGTTCCCAGAATTTTGTGATTACCCCAATTGCTCCACATAATTTGAATGTTCGCCCAGTGATTATTCCTGATGATGTCTCTTTAACGTTCGAGATAGAAGCAAGAAGTTCGAAATTCCTGGTTTCCTGCGATTCCAGAACTGAGACTGTAGACCGGTCCGTAAAGGTGACACTGCATAAAGCTGCTTTTCACGTGAATCTCATTCGTTTAAACAATGAAAGCTATTTAACTACGTTAAGGAATAAATTACTTTGGGGTATTGATACCCGTAATTACTAGGATGCAATATAAAAGACCATTATTTTACCTTTTTCTACTTTCCCTGTTTGGCGTGGCTTCAAAGGCTCAGACATGGGAGTTAGGTATTCATGGCGGTGGGGCAGGTTATCTTGGAGACCTGAATCAGACTAAACCCTTAAAGCTAAGTGGTTTTTCTGCCGGTGGTTATGTGAAAATAAATTTTGACCCATATTGGGCGCTGGGCGCTCACTACACCTATGGGAAAATAAAGGCCGATGATCTTAAATCAGACAATGAAGATTTTAGAAATAGGGGATTGAATTTTAATACGGGATTAAATGAAGTGAGTCTTCAGGTAGATTTTAATTTTCTGGAGTATTTTGCAGGTGGCGGAGCCAAAGGATTCACACCTTATATTTATACAGGGATAGGTGGTGTTTTTTTTAGTCCCAAGGCAAGTTATCCAAATGATCCTGTACTGGGTGATGAAACTTATAAATTGAGATTTTATAAAACAGAAGGGCAAGCGGAGCCCTATAAGAATTATGCTTTGACTGTTCCTTATGGGGTTGGTATGAAATTCAGATTAAAGGAAAATTGGGGTATGTTTACACAGATTGGATATCGATCCGCATATACAGATTATCTGGACGATGTGAGCGCAAAATACCCGGATCCAAATAATTCGAACTGGCCGGCCGATAACAATTTATTAATCAGGCAAACGCTTTCCAATCCTTCTCAGGTTGCGGGTTATGGCTCTCCTGGCACACAGAGAGGTGATTTTAGAAAAAGAGATACATATATGTTTGTAGGTATTGGCATATCTTATACCTTTGTGTCCCAAAAATGTTATACATTTTAGGCATATTTGCACAGAATTAATGGGATTTAAAGAACAAATTGACGTTACACGCTTACCGGAGCATATTGCAATCATCATGGATGGCAATGGAAGATGGGCAAAAAATCAGGGCAAATTCAGGCACTTTGGTCATGAAAGTGGCGTGTTGTCCGTGAAGGACATCGTGGAGGGCTGTGCTGATATAGGAATAAAGCACCTTACAGTTTATGCTTTTTCTACTGAGAACTGGAACAGACCCATTGAAGAGGTTAATGCTTTGATGGAATTATTGATCTCTACCATAAATCAGGAAACAGCTACGCTTACAAAAAATAACATCAGACTGAATGCTATTGGTGATATCGCCTCTCTTCCACAAAAATGTATTGAAGATTTAAAAAGTGCGATGGATAAAACGGCTGGTAATACACGTTGTACTTTGACACTTGCTTTAAGTTATAGTGCAAAATGGGAGCTGATACAAGCAGCGAAAAAGTTGGCCCAGCTTGTAAAGGATCAGAGCCTTCAGATAGATGAGATTAATGAAGAAAATTTCGCGGCTCAGTTAACAACATTGAATATTCCTGATCCGGAACTCATGATCAGGACAAGCGGCGAACATAGAATAAGTAATTTTTTGCTTTGGCAAATGGCATACACGGAACTGTATTTTACAGATACGTTGTGGCCCGACTTCAGAAGAGAAGATTTGTTTGAAGCTATTGTAGACTACCAAAAACGCGAACGCCGCTTTGGTAAAATTAGTGAACAATTGAACTAATTTTACTTTTAACACTTTTTAACATGTGTTTAAATTAACTTAGCATCGATTTTTAGATTGTAAATGAAAAGAATATATCAACTCATATTATTGTTATTGATCGGGTCACCGTCAATGGCACAGATCACACGTCCTCAGCCAAATCCTACGCCGCCTAGCTTGAAAGTTAATGGGTTGGATCTTGATTATTTCAATCCGAAAGAATATATCATAGGCGGAACAACATTAAGCGGAACGAAATATGTGGAAAAAGACGTAATCATAACGCTTTCAACACTCATCAAAGGACAGACTATAACATTGCCGGGAGAAGCGACTTCTAATGCAATTAAGATTCTATGGGCTCAAGGGTTATTTGATGACATAAAACTTGACATCACAAAAATTGAGGGCGATTCTGTTTTCTTTGATATTGATGTGGTTGAACGTCCTCGTTTGGCTTCTTTTGAGATCAATGGAGTAAGTAAATCACAAAAAACGGATATTCTTGAAAAGATTAATGAAAAAAGTGGTAAAGCGATCATAAATGATAATTTATACAATTCAACCACTACTACTATTAAGAAGTTTTTACTGGACAAAGGTTATTTCTTTACTGCTGTAGATTACAAAACCAAACCTGATCCTAATATGGAAAATGGTATGATTTTGCAAGTGTTCATCGACAAGGGGAGAAAGGTTAAAGTTCACGAAATTAACTTTTCGGGTAATAAAGACTTTTCATCTGCAAAATTGAGAAAGTATCTGAAAAAGACGAAGCAACAGGCTTTCTACAAAGTGTTTGGATCTGGGAAGTTTAACAAGGAAAAATACGAAGAAGATAAACTTAAATTAATTGCAAAAATGCAGGACAATGGATACCGTGATGCGGTGATCCTGAAGGATAGCGTTTATCAGTATAGTGAAAAGGCCGTTGGTATTAAAATAGATCTTTATGAAGGCCCTAAATACTATTTTGGAAATATTACCTGGGTGGGAAATGCGAAATATGATACTCAAACTTTAGAAAGAGTTTTGGGTATCGAAAAGGGCGAGGTATTTAGTGAAGAAAAATTAGAAAAGAAATTAAGAGGTAGCGCAAACGGAGATGATGTTTCCAGCGTTTATCTTGATGATGGATATCTTACCTTTCAGGTAGATCCAGTACAAACTAAAATCTATAACGATACTGTTGAGTTAGAAATGCGCATTTATGAAGGCCCACAGTATACAAACAATCGCATTACTGTTAAGGGTAACACAATTACCAACGACAGGGTAGTGCTAAGAGAGCTCAGGACTAAGCCGGGAGAGAAGTTCTCTAAAGCTGCATTGATCCGTACGGTTCGTGAAATTGGTGCATTGGGTAACTTTGATGAATCAAAAACAAATCCGGTTCCAAAACCAAACCCTGCGGATGGTACAGTAGATATCGAATATACAGTAGAAGAAAAACCCTCAGATCAGATTGAATTGTCAGGTGGTTTTGGTGGTGGCAATATCATCGGTACGCTTGGACTGACATTTAACAACTTCTCGTTAAAGAATTTGTTTAATCTCGATGCCTACAAACCATTGCCTAAAGGTGATGGACAGAAATTGAGTCTACGTGGACAAACCAATGGTAAGTATTACCAGTCTTATAGCTTCTCTTTCTCAGAGCCATGGTTAGGTGGGAAAAAGCCAATCAGTTTCGGAGTGAGTGCATTCACTTCACTGCAATCAAATGGTGCAAGTGTAACGGATTCAAGATTTCAAAAAATACGTTTGAACGGTGTTACTGTTAGTTTGGGTAGAAGATTGAATTTTCCGGATAACTATTTCCAGTTGAGTCATTCCATTAATGCACAGCAGTATATTTTGAATAATTACCCTGGATACCTATTCAGTTCAGGTACCTCGTATAACTTCAACTTAACTCAGGAGTTGAGCAGGGATTCCAGAAATCATCAGATCTTCCCGACGGAAGGGTCTTATTTCAGATTCACTATTCAAGCTACTCCCCCGTATTCATTAATGAACAAATTAAACTATTCAACTGCATCCGATAAGCAACGTTACAAGTTCACGGAATATCATAAATGGAAATTTGAATCACAGTGGTTCCAAAAACTGGCAGGAAAATTGGTTGTAAAAGCTCAGGCTCAGTTCGGTTTCTTAGGTTTATATAACCGTGAGGTTGGACAGTCCGCTTTCGAACGTTTTAAACTAGGTGGTGATGGTATGCAAGGATTTGACTTTTTACAAGGATCGGAATTGATCGCTATGCGTGGATATGCTAACAATACAGTAATTCCCGTTGGAGCTAATCCAACCATCGCTCAGAATTCTGGTAGCCCAATATTTACTAAATATGTAATGGAGCTTAGATATCCTGTTATTGCAAGTCAGCAGGCAACTGCCTTTGTGGTTGCATTTGCTGAAGCGGGTAATACCTGGAATAATTTCAGCGACTTCAATCCTTTTAATGTTAGGAGGTCAGTAGGTTTGGGAGCAAAGATATTTTTACCGATATTCGGACTGTTGGGGATAGACTATGGTTACGGATTTGATAAAATACCAGGCTTGCCTGATGCTAATAAAGGTCAGTTCCATTTCAGCATTGCTCAACAGCTAGGTGGATTTAACTAATTAATGCTTAAGAAAATGAAGAAGTACTTTTTAATTTGCTTTTTGTTATTTGCCGGATTTGGTGCCTTTGCACAAAAGTTTGCTTATGTAGATACGGAATATATATTGAAACATTTGCCAGAATATAAATCCTCATTGAATCAATTGAATGTGTTGTCTCATCAATGGCAGCAACAGGTAGATAATAACTTTACAGAAATTGATAAAATGTATAAGACTTATCAGGCAGATCAGGTATTGCTTACTGAAGATATGCGCAAGAGAAGAGAGAATGAGATTATTGAAAAAGAAAAACAGGCCAAAGAATTTCAACGTAAGATTTTTGGTCCGGAAGGTGAACTTTTTCAAAACCGTACCAAGCTATTGAATCCTATACAGGCAAAAGTTGCAAAGGCTGTATCTGAAGTTGCGAAAGTTAAACTGCTAGATTTTATTTTTGACAAAAGCAGCGAAGCTACAATGATGATTTATGCAAGCAGTACTTACGATGTAAGCAATGATGTAATCACCAGATTGGGATATAAACCGGGTTCAATCCTTCAATAAGAATATAGAATAAACTAAAAAACAATTATTAAGAAAAATAAAGATGAGAAAGTTAATGAACGCATTTTTTGTAGCAGCAGGATTATTATTTACTGCTAACATTGCAAATGCACAACAAAAATTGGCACATTTGAATTCAGCTATGATTATTGAAGCGATGCCTGAAGTTAAAAAAGCCAAAGAAACCCTTGAAGCTTTGAACAAAACAAAAACTGCTGATATTGAGAAAATGATCACTGAGTATCAAGGCAAATATCAAGCTGCACAGGCCAAAGAAAAAACCCTGAGTGAGGCTAATAAAGAAGTTGTAGGTAAAGAATTACAGACAATGGGCGCTGAGTTGCAGGATCTTGAAAAACGGATTACTGATGCAAGGACAAAAGCTCAGCAGGAAATGGAAGCGAGAAATGCAGAGTTGTTTAACCCGATCCAGGTAAGAGCTGATGCTGCGATTAAGGCAGTCTCTAAAGAAAAAGGTTTTGCTTATGTATTTGATACTGCAAATCAGGCTTTGGTATATTGGGATGGTGGAGAAGACATTACCAATTTAGTAAAAACTAAATTAGGTATTCCTTTGACAGCAGCAGCACCAGCTCCTGCACCTAAAAAGTAATTTACAGAAATAAGACTTAGACCTGAATGAAAGGTTTGGGTAAAAATATTTAAATTGCGGGACCGGATGATAAAATCCGGTCCCGCTTTTTTTTAAATGGATACTAAACATTCTATTGGTATTTTTGACTCTGGTTATGGTGGCCTGACTGTATTTAAATCTATAGCCCAGAAATTACCTCAGTATAACTATATTTATTTTGGTGACAATGCCCGTTCGCCTTATGGTGACCATTCTTTTGAAACAGTATACCAATATACACTGGAGTGTGTAGAGTGGTTATTTGCGCAGGGATGTCCGCTTGTGATTCTAGCCTGTAATACAGCTTCTGCAAAGGCATTAAGGTCCATCCAGCAAAAGGTGCTTCCAGTTAAATATCCGAATCACAGAGTGCTGGGGGTGATTAGACCGACCGCAGAAATTGTGGGTGCGTATACCGAATCCAAAACCATAGGAGTAATGGGGACGAGGGGGACAGTCAACTCGGAGTCTTATCTTCTTGAGATCAAAAAATTCTTTCCGGAAATTAATGCATTTCAACAAAGCTGCCCAATGTGGGTGCCTTTGGTTGAAAATAATGAACACCTTGATCCTGGAGCCGACTATTTTGTGAAAAAATATGTAGAAGAGTTATTGCAAAAGAAAAAGGAAATGGACTGTATTCTTCTTGCATGTACCCATTATCCTTTGCTCATTCCTAAAATCAAAGCTATACTTCCCGAAGGTGTTAGTCTGTTGGGGCAGGGAGAAATCGTAGCAAACAGTCTTGAAGCCTACCTTGCGAATCATCCTGAAATCTCCTCCGTTATTGGTGCAGATGGTTTTAAATCGTTTTTTACTTCAGGAGATCAGAAGATGTTTGATGAACATGCATCCATTTTTTTTGGCGCAGAGGTAAACTCCGAACATATAGATCTCAAACCAATTTTTTAGATGTTTGAACATTAAATTATAATCTGAATGAAAGATTCTATTTCTTTCTAGGTTCTAATTATTTTTAACGGTAAATTTGCGGCTCAAATAACACACCTAATGAGTGACTCGATAAAACACGAATGCGGAATAGCCTTTATCCGCCTTTTAAAACCGCTCTCATACTACCAGGAAAAATACGGGACTGCACTTTACGGACTAAATAAGCTTTATCTTTTGATGGAAAAGCAGCACAACCGTGGGCAGGATGGAGCCGGTATCGCAACTATTAAACTGGATGTGAAACCAGGGAACCGTTACATCAGCAGGTACCGTTCAATGGCTCAGAACGCAGTTGCAGATATTTTCGGATATGTACAAAACAAATTTGTAGACATCCAGAATGAAACCCCTGAATTGATGCAGGATGCGGAGTGGTTAAAATCAAATGTGAGTTTTATTGGTGAAGTTTTACTGGGACACTTGCGTTACGGAACACATGGAAAGAACAGCATTGAAAACTGTCACCCTTTTCTGCGCCAGAACAACTGGATGACCCGTAATCTTGTTATTGCCGGTAATTTCAACATGACTAATGTTGATGAGTTATTGGAGCAGTTATACGAACTGGGCCAACATCCAAAAGAAAAAGCGGATACTGTAACAGTACTTGAAAAAATCGGACATTTTCTTGATGATGAAAATCAGGAGTTGTTTGATGAATACAAAAAAGAAGGCCTCGACAATGTTGAGATCACACATAAAATTTCAGAACACCTTGATATTGCAAAAATACTAAAACGTTCAGCAAAAAACTGGGATGGTGGTTATGCTATTTCAGGTATTGTAGGTAACGGAGACGCATTTGTATTACGTGACCCTTCTGGAATTCGTCCTGCTTACTATTATCAGGATGATGAGATTGTTGTAGCGGCGTCTGAAAGACCGGCTATACAAACAGCCTTCAATATTGCATTCAAGGACGTAAAGGAAATTGAACCAGGACATGCGTTGATCGTTAAGAAGAGCGGCAAAGTAACTCAGGAGATATTTAGAGAACCTCAGGAAAAAAGAGCATGTTCATTTGAACGAATTTATTTCTCAAGAGGCAGTGATGCTGAAATTTATAAAGAGCGTAAGCACCTTGGGGCATTGTTATGCAAACAGATTTTAAATGCTGTAAGCGCAGACTTAAAAAATACAGTTTTCTCTTTTATCCCTAATACTGCCGAGGTTTCATTTTATGGAATGGTAGATGGTTTACATGCCTACATCAGGGATTTTCAAAAAGAAGCCTTATTACATCGTAAAGATGTATTGGATGATACAGAACTTGATGAATTGCTTTCTATGCGTCCAAGGGTTGAGAAACTGGCTATAAAGGATGTGAAGTTAAGGACGTTCATTACCCAGGATGCAGATAGGCAAGATATGGTAGCCCATGTTTATGATACAACTTATGGGGTAATTAAAAATCATACAGATACTTTGGTTGCGGTTGATGATTCTATTGTTCGTGGTACAACGTTGAAGCAAAGTATCATTAAAATTATTGACAGATTACATCCTAAAAAGATCATTATCGTTTCTTCTGCACCTCAGATTCGTTATCCGGATTGCTATGGTATTGATATGTCGAAGATGGGGCAGTTCGTTGCTTTTGAGGCGGCAATTCAATTGCTGAAAGCCCGTGGGATGGAGCGTGTTATTGAAGAAGTATATCAGAAATGTAAAGCTTCGCTGTTGCTTCCTAAAGAAGAGATTACAAACCACGTTAAGGATATTTATCGACCATTTACTCAGGAAGAAATTTCAGCGCAGATCACAAAGATCATCACTCCTGAAAACATTAATGCTGAAGTTGAGGTAATTTATCAGACTTTGGATAATCTTCATGTAGCATGTCCTAATCATACAGGTGATTGGTATTTCTCAGGAAACTATCCAACTCCCGGAGGAAATAAAGTGGTGAATAAGGCTTTTGTAAACTGGAAAGAAGGAAACAATCAGAGAGCTTATTAATAGATAAAAATTTTAAAATAAAAAGAGGCTGGTCATCATGACCAGCCTCTTTTTATTTATAGTATTTTAGAATCACCTCAATGAATATGCGGATTGCAAATATTATGATTACTGCTCCTGCTATTTTATTTAGAGTCTGTATGTTTTTCTCTTTAATCCGGTACCGCAGTTTGGCTGCATAATAAGTTTTGATGCAATCTACAGAAAGCTGAGTAGCCATAGCGATGACAAAAAATACAACCTTTTCTGTCATATCATAGTGGAGCTGAACAGAAATGATCCCTCCAACCATAATCCAGAACATTAGGGTGGAGGGAGAAAGCAGGCACATTAAAAAACCCTTTAATATATATCCTCTTTTTTTGATTCTGACAGTTTCGGAAATATCATAGTTGACTTTTACTTTATTGAATAAATAATAAAGGCCTATCCCAAAAAGAAACAGACCTCCGATTATTCCAACATATTGATTGTATTCGGAATTATAATCAACAAATTGGGAACCGAATATAGTTAGTGTAATGAAAATGATGTCACTGAAAATGACGCCGATAGCTAACGAAAATCCTGCTTTGAAACCTTTTTCTATGCTTGTTTTAATCATGGAAAAAAACACGGGACCCGTCAAAAACGAAAATAAAATACCCGCACCTATCCCTTGTAATATTGCTTCAAACATTCGGCTAAACCTTATATATTATGCTAATATGCAATTTTAAACATAAAGTACAGTTATTTTTTTGTGAAGTTTTATCTCAGAAATGCTACACTAAGCACTCGATAAATAATGGGTAATATTAACTATTCATTTGTATTTAGTTTGAGGTTTAATAAAAATAAACCGTTTTAGCATATCAATGCTTTACCTTACAATTTTTTTTATTTATGTTTAGAAAACCAAATTTTTATTAAACATATATGGAACAACAATCACAAACCAAATGGGGGCAGTTTATCCCCTTAGTCACGGTATTCTTTTTTTGGGGATTTGTCGCTGCAAGTAACGACATTTTAATACCTGTATTTAAGCATGCGTTTGATTTGTCTCAAAGCCAGAGTCAGTTGGTGTCATTGGCTTTCTACATCGCCTATACCGTAGGCTCTCTGATTTACATGGGAATATCTATGCTGATAAAGAAGGATGTTGTAAATACTATCGGGTATAAGAACAGTCTTGCATTAGGTTTGGTTATCTCCGCAGTGGGTACGTTATTATTTTATCCAGCGGCAAATTTAGGCTCATTTCCTTTGATGTTATCCGGATTATTTATTGTAGCACTCGGGTTTTCGCTACAGCAAACAGTTGCCAATCCATTGGCCATTGCTTTAGGCCCGATTACAACAGGATCGCAGCGTTTAACATTAGCAGGAGGAATAAATAACTTCGGAACAACAATTGGACCGCTGATCGTAAGTTTTGCAATCTTTGGTTCAATTTCGGAGGACGGTGCAGATGTGAGTATCGAAAGTGTAAAAATCCCTTATCTGATTTTAGGTGCAGCTTTTATCCTAGTTGCGATATTTTTAAAAATGTCTTCACTTCCTGATAAGCCAACATTGGTGGAAGCTAAAATCGACGACGCCAGTTTAAAAGGCTCAGCTTTAAAATACCCTCAGCTGGTATTAGGGATGATTGCCATTTTTGTTTATGTAGGTGTTGAAGTATCTACGGCAAGTAATCTTCCTGCTTACATGGAAAAAGATCTTGGCTTTGATATAAAAGACATTGCACCTTACATCTCCCTATATTGGGCAAGTATGATGATTGGAAGGTGGACCGGCGCGGTTGAAGCTTTTACCGATAATGTAAACAAACAAAAAGTATTAAGATTCATTGCCCCATATTTAGCTTTTGGTATCTTTTTAGGTGTAAATGCAATGTTTAATCATGATCTGGCGCCATTCTATGTTTACGGATTAATTATTTTAGTATTGATTATCGCCGATATGGCAAGTAAAGGAAACCCAGCAAGAATGTTGTTAATCTTCTCTTTTGTTGGCATCACCGCCTTAATTATTGGTATGTTCACAACCGGCATGGTAAGCGTCTACGCCTTTACCAGTGTTGGGTTGTTCTGCAGTACATTGTGGCCATGTATCTTTACGCTTGCCGTTAGCGGTTTGGGTAAACATACCAGTCAGGGAAGTAGCTTTTTAATCATGATGATTATGGGCGGCGGCATCATCAGCTGGTTACAAGGATACGTTTCCGAATTTACGGGTATTCAGTATAGTTATATCATAGGTATCCTTTGTTTTGCTTACCTGGCATACTATGCATGGAAAGTAAGTGGGATTTTAAGAAAGCAAGGAATTTCCTTTGATAAGAAGCTTTCAGGCGGACATTAGAAAATAACATCCAGAAAAACTTCCCTCCTCTTATAAAGGAGGGAAGTTTTTTTTTACTTTATATTTGCTCCCCCCGTTTTATAAAAAAGAACCCAATGAAAAAATCATTTAAAGAAATTTACATGAATCTGGCTACCGATCTTGCTTTCAGATCTCACTGTGTGCGTGCTCAGGTAGGTGCAGTACTTACCAAGGATACAAGGATTATTTCAATAGGTTATAATGGGCCTCCCGCAGGTACTCATAACTGTGATGAAGAATGGCCGGATACTGGTTGTGCCAGGGATTCGAGAGGCAGTTGTTCGCTTGCTTTGCATGCAGAAGAGAATGCGATCCTGTATGCCGTAAAAAATGGTTCTAAGATAAGTGGTTCTACATTGTATACGACACTTTCCCCATGCATTGCCTGCGCAAGGCTTATTTTGTCCTCCGGGATAAAAACGGTCTTTTATAAAGACTCTTATGCTGAGTATAAAGGCTTGCCGAGTGATGAAGGGGTAGAATTTCTAAATCGGTTCGGTGTAGAAGTAATTAAATATTCTTAACTTTGGCCATGCTAGAAAAAATCATAATCCTCGATTTTGGTTCCCAATATACACAGTTAATTGCCCGCAGGGTACGCGAATTAAATGTTTATTGCGAAATTCACCCTTTCAATAATATCCCTGAAATCTCATCTGACGTTAAAGGCATCATTTTTTCAGGTAGCCCTTACTCTGTTCGTCAGGAAGACGCGCCACAGATCGACTTAAAAAAGTTTCATAACAACTATCCTGTACTTGCTGTTTGCTATGGTGCACAATACATTGCACAGCATTCAGGTGGAGAAGTTCAACCATCTTCTACTCGTGAGTACGGAAGAGCTAATTTGAATTATGTAACTTCAAATAATAAATTATTTAAAAATATCAGTACAGGTTCGCAGGTTTGGATGTCACATGGTGATACCATTACCAAAGTGCCTGAAAACTTTGAGCTGATCGCAAGTACAGATAGTGTAAAGGTTGCGGCTTATCAGGTCAAAGATTCTGAAACTTATGCAATACAATTCCACCCGGAAGTTACACATAGTACTGATGGTAAACAATTGCTGGAAAACTTCCTAGTAGACATCTGCGGTTGTAAGCAGGAATGGACACCTGATGCATTTGTAGAGACTACCATTGCCGGGCTTCAGGAGAAACTGGGTAATGATAAAGTAGTTCTTGCACTTTCTGGAGGTGTGGATTCGAGTGTAGCAGCAATTTTGCTTCACAAGGCTATCGGTAAAAACTTGCATTGTATTTTTGTAGACAATGGATTATTACGTAAAGGTGAATATGATGCTGTTCTGGAACAATACAAACACCTTGGCTTGAATATAAAAGGTGTTGATGCAAAAGAACGTTTCCTAAGTCAACTTGCTGATGTAAAAGATCCTGAATTAAAGCGTAAGGCAATTGGACGTGTATTCATAGAGGTATTTGATGATGAAGCACATCTTGTACAGGATGTAAAATGGCTTGCACAGGGTACCATATATCCTGATGTAATTGAATCCGTATCGGTTAAGGGCCCTTCGGCAACCATCAAATCTCACCACAACGTAGGTGGCCTACCAGATTTCATGAAACTGAAAGTAGTAGAGCCATTAAACACTTTGTTCAAAGACGAAGTAAGAAGAGTAGGAAGGTCACTTGGACTGGAAGACTTCATCATTGGACGTCACCCTTTCCCTGGTCCAGGCTTAGCCATCAGAATCCTTGGAGATGTAACTGCGGAAAAAGTAGCCATCTTACAAGAAGCAGATGCTATCTACATCAATAACCTGAAAGAAGCTGGTTTATATGATAAAGTGTGGCAGGCAGGAGCAATCTTCCTTCCTGTTCATTCAGTAGGTGTAATGGGAGATGAGAGAACCTATGAAAATGTAATCTGCTTACGTGCAGTTGAATCTGTAGATGGGATGACAGCGGACTGGTGTCATTTGCCATATGAAGTACTCGCTAAAATTTCTAATGAAATAATTAACAAAGTAAAAGGAATTAACCGCGTCGTATATGACATTAGTTCAAAACCACCAGCTACAATTGAGTGGGAATAAATATTGGCTAATTATTTTTATCATACTGTTCATCTCGGCTTGTTCACCAAAGGTACAGAAGACAGTTGTTAAAAAGCCCGATGTTCCCAAGGTAGAGAAAGAAGTAGAAAAGCCTGCGTTAAAATTTACGCAGGCTAATATTTCTTTGCTGGTCCCTTTCAGGCTAAACGACCTTAAACTAAAAACTGCGACTAAGTCGGAAATTGAAAAAGCTGCTATGGCCATTGATTTCTATCAGGGCTTTAAACTCGGTGTAGATTCTGCAGCTTCACTCGGCCTTAATTTTAAACTTAAGGTGTTTGACTCACGTAACAGTAATGCTCGTCTTGATGAGTTAATTAAAGATGGGGATTTAACTGGTAGCAATTTGATTGTGGGCCCTGTTTTTCCCGAAAGTTTAAAACACATTGCTAAATATTCTACCTCTAAAAGCATACCTGTCGTAAGCCCATTGGCGGCCACACATCCAAATGAATTTAACAACCCCAATCTTATTTCTATTGTCAATAACATAGATTTACATGCTAATAAATTGGGGGACTATATTACATCTGCCTATAATCCTGCAAATACTGTAGTCGTTCTCATAAATCCCAAAACTCCGGACGATGGGGTAATGGCAGCACCTATAAGGGCCTATTTTGCAAATAGTAAAAAGCAATTTACTTTTCAGGAGTTTGCTTCAGTTTTTACAATGGAGACAAAACTGATTAAGAATAAAAAATATGTGATTATAGTAAGTAGTGATGATAGGAAATTTGTTGTGCCTACGATAGATAAGCTAATTAAAATCAAGAATACCGGTCTTGCTATTGATTTGTTTGGGCATCCGGATTGGGTAAAACAAAACTATAATGTAGACAAGCTGCAGGCATTGCGTACAGCCGTAACTTCATCTTATAAGATTGACTATACCAGTAGTACTGTCAATAATTTTATCAGAAAGTATCGGCAGCAGTTTAATTTTGAACCAGGAGAATATGCATTCAAAGGTTTTGATATCGGTTTTTATTTTTCAAAACTCCTGGCAGAACACGGGATAGATTATCTTGCATATTTAACCAAAGAAAAGTATAAAGGGTTGCATAACAGATTCTCATTTTATTACGATGAGAAACTTGGCTATATCAATACAAGTTTGATGCTGCTGAGGTACCAGAATTTTGCTTTAAATATCATTGAATGAGAGTAGAACATCAAATAAGAGCATTTGAACAGATCTTCGATAAATATGATGGTACTACACCGCTGCATCGTTTTCTTTTCGCTTATTTCAAGCAAAACAAACAGATGGGCTCATCTGATCGCAGATGGGCAACACGGTATATCTATAGCTTTTTCCGCTTGGGGAAAGCAATGCCAAAGGCTGATCAGATCCTCCGTTTAGCAATAGGCGATTTTTTATGCAATCAGACTCCCAGTTTAATCATAGCTTCAAAATTACCTGAACTTCAAGAGCAGTTAGGTCGATCAGTGAAAGATAAAATTGCATTGATTATTGAAAACCATCCTGATTTTAAACCCGCGGACGTATTTTGTTTTCACGAGAATCTCAGCAATAGTCTCGAAAAAGAAGACTTCTATGAATCTTTTTTTACGCAGCCGGATTTGTTTGTCCGCGTGCAAAGAAGCAGATTTGAGCAGCTTGTAGCGACCTTAAAGCAGACGGAAATTAATCCGGAGATTATTGGAGAGCAAACTTTGGCTTTACCTAATGGCACTAAACTGGAGAAAATAATTCCTGATCAAAAATACTATCAGGTGCAAGATCTTTCTTCGCAAAAAACCAGCGCTTTCTTTCTGCCTCAACCCTGGGACTATTGGTGGGATTGCTGTGCAGCCTCAGGAGGTAAATCTTTGTTATTGTACGATCTGGAACCCAGTGTACAATTGCTGGTTAGTGATATTCGTGAAAATAGCTTAAATAACCTGGATGAACGTTTTCAGGAAGCAGGGTTGAAAAAGTATCAGAAGAAAGTGCTTGACTTACTGCAAAACAATGAGCAGGATTTACATCATTACGAATTTGATGGAATCATACTGGATGCCCCTTGTTCGGGATCGGGCACCTGGGGACGTACTCCAGAGATGCTTTATTATTTCGATGAACACAAGATTAGCTACTTTTCAAAACTGCAAAAGACGATAGCGGAAAATGTGGTCAGGTACCTTAAGGAAGGAAAACCGTTAGTTTATATTACTTGCTCTGTATTTAAGCAGGAAAATGAAGAAGTAGTAGAATGGATGCTCCAGAACCTTCCTGTGAAGCTCGAAAAAATGGAACTGATCAAAGGATATCACAGTAAATCAGATACCATGTTTGCTGCTCGCCTGATCAAACAGTAATTTAAACCGAATGGCGGCTTATAAGAGGTTAGACTGTTATTGGACTCTTGTCAGACTCTCGTCAGAGTTGTGTTAGACCTTAGGTCTAACGCAAGGCTCAAATAATACAGAAGATTCACTGTAGATAATCAGGGTTGTTACAGGCCGGTATTATTGCGAAACAGTTTTATAGCAATTGCTAATAGAATAATCCCAAATGCCTTCCGGAGTACATTCAGCCCTGATTTCCCAAATAACCTTTCCAAACGCTCGGTGTTTTTTAGCACAAAGTATACAAACAGCATATTGATTAGGATACCAACAATGATATTCTGAGTAGCGTATTCAGTTTTTAAAGATAATAACGTAGTCATTGTACCCGCTCCTGCAATCAAAGGGAATGCAAGGGGAACGATAGAAACTGTTTCGGGTGCATCACCTTCTTTAAAGATGGTGAGTCCCAATACCATCTCCATCGCAATAAAGAAGATAACAAATGAACCTGCTATGGCAAAAGACTCTACATCTAATCCAATCACCTTCAAAAGCGTCTCTCCTGCAAACAGAAAAATGATCATTAAGACGGTAGCTACGATGGTCGCTTTTTCGGATTGAATGTGACCGGCTTTCTTTCTTAGCTCAATGACAACCGGTATCGCTCCTAAGATGTCAATAATAGCAAAAAGTACCATTGAGGTAGATAAGATTTGGCTGAAATTAAATTCCATAGCAGTTAATTTTATAAGACAAAGGTAGAATTAAATCTAATAAAAAAAGCCGCCTGAAATTATAACGCCCCTAAATCCAGATGATTTAGGGGCGAATAAGGTTATTCTTTCTTTCCAGGATTGTTCAAGTGGGAATTTTTCTTGCTATAACCAAAGTAAATTATAAAACCTAGAACTAACCATCCAGCTAAACGAAGCCAGTTCTCTAAACCTAATCCGAAGATCATAGCTCCACAAGCTACAATACCTAAGATAGGTACGGCAGGAACCCAAGGTGTTTTAAATTGACGAGGAAGTTCCGGGTTGGTTTTTCTAAGTATGATTACCGCAAGGCATACAAGCATAAAGGCAAACAGTGTGCCTATACTCGTCATGTGGCCTACTACGTCTCCAGGAACAAAAGCAGCAAAAATACCTACCAAAATAAGAATTACCAGGTTACCTTTATAAGGTGTTTTGTATTTAGGATGCAATGTTGAAAATACTTTCGGAAGCAGACCATCCTTACTCATAGAATAGAATACACGACTTTGGCCTAAAAGCATTACCAGAATTACAGAAGAGAATCCTGCAAGAATCGCAACAGTTACTGACTTGCTCAGCCAGCTATATGATGCAGGCATGCCTTCTTTAATTGCAGCTACAACAGAAGCCTCTCCACCTTTAGTTGGATCTCTAAAGAATTCTAATGGAGCTAAACCTGTCAGTACATGTGCAAATAAAACATAAAGGATTGTACATACAGCAAGTGAACCCAGGATACCGATCGGCATAGCTGTTTTAGGGTTTTTTGTCTCTTGTGCTGCAGTACTTACAGCGTCAAAGCCGATAAATGCGAAAAAGACAGTTCCAGCAGCTCCAAGGATTCCCATTATTCCTCCAAAACTATAGCTGATGCCCTGATGGTCTGTATAGGTAGTTGGTTCCGGGATATATGGTGTATGATATGAAGAATTGATATAGCCCCATCCTAACGCTATAATTAATATAACGATAGCAACTTTTACAATCACGATCAGGTTATTTACCAAAGCAGATTCTTGCGTACCTCTAATGAGCAATAAACTTAAAACCGTTACAATGAATAATGCAGGTAGGTTGATAATCCCGCCTACGCCGTTTACAGAAGTCTGGAATGGCGAGTGGCACCATTCATAAGGGACGGGACTCGTCCCGACGACTTCGACGAGAAAATTATTTAGATACTCGCTCCATGCAATACCTACTGTAGCAGCTCCTACAGCATATTCCAATATTAAATCCCATCCGATGATCCATGCCAGTAATTCACCCATTGTAGCATAGGTATACGTATAGGCACTTCCAGAAATGGGGATTGATGAAGATAATTCCGCATAGCATAACCCGGCAAGAGCACATCCTATCGCCGCTACGATGAATCCAATTGTGACCGAAGGGCCTGCGTTTTGTGCTGCGGCAGCAGCGGTGCGCACAAAAAGACCTGCGCCAATGATCGCGCCTATACCTAATGCTACCAGGGATCCTGCCGTCAATGTACGTTTCAGTCCTTTACCTGATTCACCTGCTTCCCCAAGGAGCATACTGATAGGCTTTTTGATAAATAAACTCATGTATTAGTTTTAGATTAGTATTTAGTTTTAGTTTGGTAATTTGAATGTCAAACCTAAATAAAATATATTAAAAAATAAAAGGGATTCTTTTTCAAGATCCCTTTTATTGGTAACAATTATAATGTTATGGTACGGTGTCAATTGTAGTTTCTGATGTTGCTTGATCAGCTTGTTTCTGCATTTGTTCTATTTGTTGTTGCATTTGCTGTTGAGCCTCTTTCATCTGTTTTTGCATTTCCTCAGCCTGAGATGTAATGTCAGTGGCTGTAGCACCAGTTTGTCCTGGAAGCTGCTGCATCATTTGATTCATCTGCTGTTGCAATTGTTGCTGCATCTGCTGTTGCATCTCCAATACTCCCTTTTGCATTGTTGCTGCATCAGGAGTGGCGATTGCGATATAAGGTGCAATAACCAGGGATACAATGGACATCAATTTGATCAAAATGTTCATTGAAGGACCAGATGTATCTTTAAATGGATCACCTACAGTGTCACCTGTTACAGAAGCTTTATGAGGTTCTGATTTTTTGTAATACATCTCTCCATTTATTTCCACACCTTTTTCAAATGATTTCTTTGCATTGTCCCACGCACCGCCCGCATTACTTTGGAAGATGCCCATTAATACCCCGGTAACAGTAACACCTGCCAATAAACCTCCTAAAACCTCAGGTCCAAATGTAAAACCTACGAGAACCGGCGTGATTAGCGCAATTGCCCCTGGCATCATCATTTCGCGAATAGATGCTTTGGTTGAAATGGCTACACATTTTTCATATTCAGGCTTTGCCTTATATTCCATAATTCCCGGAATTTCCCGGAATTGTCTGCGCACCTCCTGAACCATATCCATTGCAGCTTTACCAACTGCCTGAATGCACAATGCAGAAAATACGAATGGGATCATACCACCCACAAATAAACCTGCAAGAACAGGGGCCTTATAGATATCTATCGCGGATATGCCTGCGATGCCAACGAAAGCAGCAAATAATGCTAATGATGTCAATGCAGCTGAAGCAATCGCAAATCCTTTTCCTGTGGCTGCCGTAGTGTTACCTACCGCATCTAAATTATCTGTACGCTCACGAACTTCAGGTGGCAACTGGCTCATTTCTGCAATACCTCCAGCGTTATCTGCAATCGGTCCAAATGCATCAATCGCTAACTGCATCGCAGTTGTCGCCATCATTCCTGCAGCTGCTATCGCTACACCATAAAGACCTGCAAAGTAATAAGATGCCATAATACCTCCGGCTAAAACCAGGATTGGAATTACAGTGGATTTCATACCCACCGACAATCCGGCGATAATATTCGTCGCGTGTCCGGTTGAAGATTGTTGTATAATCGAATTAACCGGTCCTTTGCCCATAGCTGTGTAGTACTCCGTAACAATACTCATGATAGTTCCGACTACAAGGCCAACGATAATAGCGTAAAAAACATTCACGTTTGAAAACTCATAACCACGAAGACTTAAGGTTTCAGGAAGCATCCACATTACAATGAAATAAGAAGCAATACCTGTAATCACAATAGAAGACCAGTTTCCAAGGTTTAATGCATTCTGAACATTTGAATGTTCATCTTTGATCGTCACAAACCAGGTTCCTATGATGGAGAAAATAATACCAAGTCCGCAAATTACCATTGGTAGCAAAATTGGAGACATGCCTCCAAACTTGTCAGTTACCGTAATTTCCTGTCCTAATACCATTGTTGCAAGAATTGTCGCCACGTAAGATCCGAACAAATCGGCACCCATACCGGCTACGTCACCCACGTTGTCGCCCACATTATCTGCAATTGTCGCAGGGTTACGTACATCATCCTCAGGGATACCCGCTTCTACCTTACCAACTAAATCAGCACCTACATCGGCAGCTTTGGTATAAATACCACCACCTACACGGGCAAACAAAGCAATGGATTCAGCACCCAATGAAAAGCCTGTCAGTACCTCAATGGCAGTTTTCATGTGAACGGCGTCTACACCATTTTCACCGATTACATTAAAATATTTTAAGAAGACAATAAATAGTCCTCCCAATCCTAATACAGCCAGTCCTGCCACGCCCAGACCCATTACAGTACCGCCTGTAAAAGAAACCTTTAATGCTTGTTTTAAACTCGTTCTTGCTGCTTGAGTGGTACGTACATTAGCTTTCGTCGCCGATTTCATACCAATATATCCCGCAGTAGCAGAAAACACTGCTCCGATTACAAAAGAAATGGCAATGATCCAACTGGAGTGAATAGCTTTTCCGTTGATTTCAGTTATTGTTCCTGAATAAGCCAATAGAGCACTAGCAAAAAGCACGAATATGCTTAGTACTCTCCATTCAGCTTTTAAAAAAGCCATTGCTCCGTCGGCAATATAGCCGGCAAGCTCCTGCATGTTCTTATCACCTGCATCCTGTTTGTTTACCCACGCGCTTTTAATTGACATCACGATGATGCCAATTAATCCCAAAGCCGGAATAGCATAAATTAAATTGTTTTGTAAAAACTCCATAGGTTAATTTTTCTCGTTTAGTTTGTAAGTTCTGTTTATACTTGGTTAGTCTTATTATTCCCTTACTTTAAAGCTTTATGCAATGTGGTTCAGAAAGGGGTGGGATGCAAAAATAAGTGTGTTTATGAAATTACCAAATTTTTAATGAATTGATTGACCTGCTATTTCTTAACATTTAAATTGTCGTCCTAATGGAATGTAATATAGTTTTTTTTTAAATATCTTAGCATGCCTGAACCAAAACTTTATTGGTTCAAAAAAATAACCAACCAAACCGAAAAAATGAAAGAAGAAATTCAAGAAGACGGCTCTTTTAAAAGAGAGCTGGGCCTGTTAGATGGTACAATGCTCGTAGTAGGCTCTATGATTGGCTCCGGGATCTTTATCGTGAGTGCAGATATAGCCCGTAATGTGGGTTCAGCAGGATGGCTGATCCTGATCTGGGTACTCACAGCAGTAATTACTGTTATTGCTGCCGTAAGTTATGGAGAACTAAGTGCGATGTTTCCTAAAGCCGGCGGACAATATGTTTATCTTAAAGAAGCATACAATAAGCTGATCGCATTTTTATACGGATGGAGCCTCTTTGCAGTAATCCAGACGGGTACTATTGCTGCGGTTGGGGTTGCATTTTCTAAATTTGCAGCATACTTATATGAACCATTCAGCAATGAAAACATCCTGTATCGTGCAGGTTCTTTTGAATTGAATGCGGCACAGCTTGTCTCTATTGTTACAATAGTATTACTTACATATATCAATAGCAGGGGAGTTAAGGACAGCAAAATGTTGCAGACTGTTTTAACAATTATTAAAATTCTCTCTTTGTTTGGTCTAATCATCTTTGGCTTTGCACTGGCTGCAAAAGCTGAAGTATGGAATGCCAATTGGACAAATGCATGGCAAACGCGTTCTTTTAGTCTGGATACCATGACTTGGTCTCCTATTAGTGGAAGTTTATTGCTTTCAGGAATTTCTGCAGCAATGGTTGGCTCCCTGTTTTCCAGTGACGCCTGGGCTGGAGTAACCTTTATTGCTGGAGAAATTAAAAATCCGCAACGAAATGTAGGTCTCAGCCTTTTTTTGGGGACATTTATTGTCAGTATAATTTATATTCTGGCTAATCTGATGTATATATCTGTATTGCCGCTTGACGAGATTACAACCGCCAAATCGGACCGGGTTGCAGTAGTGGCCGCCCAATATATTTTTGGGCCTGCGGGTACAATTATCATTGCGGTGATGATCATGATATCTACTTTCGCATGTAATAACGGATTGATCATGGCCGGGGCAAGGGTGTATTATACAATGGCAAAGGATGGTCTTTTCTTTAAGAAAGCTGCCAACCTGAATGCATCTGACGTGCCAGGTTGGGCATTATGGGCACAAGGAATATGGGCTTCTGCACTATGTTTAACCGGTCAATACGGTGCTTTACTGGATTTTGTGGTAATCATAGTGATGATCTTCTATATCCTTACTATATATGGTATATTTATTCTTAGAAGAAAGATGCCCAATGCAGAACGCCCTTACAAAGCATTTGGCTACCCGATCTTACCGGCCTTATACATTATCCTGGCTTCGGCACTTTGCATCGGTTTGTTAAGGTATAAATTCGAAACCTGTGGCTGGGGAGTTTTAATTATGCTGTTGGGTATTCCGGTTTATTATTTCACCAAAGAAAAAGAAGATAGTCAGTCTTAATTACTGAGTTTTTCCTGAAAAATAAAGACAAGGGTTCCGGCAATGCCGGAACCCTTGTCTTTTTAACAGTTTTGATGTATTCTGATTATTCAATTCTGCTTCCGGTTTAAGGATACGTTTTCTTCAAAAATTATTATTTCGATAATATTTGTCTCTAGAGTTCATGTAATTGGAACTGGAGTGACTGATTAACTGTGCATTAGCTGTTATTTTTGCAGACCAAATAAATGGAGCTAAATATAACGTAAATGAGAGCACTAAGAATTAATCAACTGGCTACGACTCATACCGCAATACTTGATCGGTATCTTGCCGAGATAGGTAAATACGAACTTATTCTTCCCGACGAAGAGGTTCTACTCGGACAGAAAATTAAAAATGGAGATAAATCAGCATTAGATAAGCTGGTAATTGCTAATCTTAAATTTGTGGTGTCAGTTGCTAAAAGATATCAGAACAATGGTCTCGCATTGGAAGATTTGATCAGCGAAGGAAATAAAGGGCTTATCAGGGCAGCACAATCTTTTGATCCCACCAGAGGATTTAAGTTCATTAGTTTTGCAGTGTGGTCGATCAGACAGTCCATTATGCGAGCGATTAGTGAAAAGAGAAGGATTGTCAGACTACCTGGAAATCAAATTGTCGCTATAGCAAAACTGTTTCACGCTGATGGAGAACTGGAGCAGCGCCTGGAACGAAAACCTACTACGAGGGAGTTAGCCGATTACATGGCAATTGACGAGATCAAAATTGCAGATTATTTTGCGCATTCCGCTTTTGCAGTCTCACTAGATAGAGAATTTGAGATAGCTAATGGAAAAATTGGCAGTATGCTGGATCTGATAGATAAAAATGAGATAAAATCTGATACCCAGTTAATATATGAATCTGATTCAATTCAATTAGAGAGATTGTTAAATACATTAAAAAAGAGAGAAAGGTTAATCGTCAAGCTCAGTTATGGTATTGGTGCCGGATATGGCTTGGATACAGGAGACGTAGCTGAGAAAGTAGGCTTGAGTAAGGAAAGGGTTAGACAGCTTAGAATGAAGGCCATTAAGAAGTTAAAGAAGGTAGCAAAAGTTGAAATGTTTTATTAATCAGTGGATCTCATGGTAAAATTACACGTAGTAGGTTTTCCCTCTCATTTTGGAGAAATTGAATTATTAGAACTTTTTAGTTTATACGTTATCGTAGATGATTTATATTTTGTGACTGACCGCAATACAGGGTTAAAACTTGGCTATGCATTTGTTGGTTTAAAAGACGAGATCGCAGCCGATAGAGCCATAGCCAACATAAATGGGAGTATGATTGGCAGGAATAAGCTGAAAGTAAGTCTTGCAATTACCAGATCTTCAAAATGACAATTCTCTGATAATGGGTGGTCAAACATCTATTACATTTGTACCCGAGAGCGTTAATTTAAAGGGGGGTAAGTCGTCTGACTTATTCCCCTTTCTTTTTATAACCAAATTTAGTTCCAGTTCTTTCCAGCCAACATGGAATCTCATTTCCGCATCACATCATATTTTAATTAGCTTTAGTATCCCTAAAAAAGGAACAGGGATAAACTGTATCAGCTATCCCTGTTTTATAGATGGTTGACCCACCACAGATCAACCTAAACCAAACAAACCAACACTATAACGCAGGATGTTGCAAAAAAGTTTTGTTCATTTAAAAAAAAATAAAAAAAGCCTCCCTGTACTAATTAAAGGTTTTAGCTCTGGAATACACAACCCTTTGATTAGCAATCATATTTCTTAATTTGGAAACAATTATGTAACATTAATTTTATTTTAATAATTTAGGTTTGGTGTTTTAAAAATGGAAAAATATAGCACATCATCGTCCGATCAGTACCTAAAGGCTAATCTAATAGCAGGGAAAGAATGTGCTTTTGCCGAACTTCATCAAAAATATAGCTCATCCATTTTCAACTATATTAAGAAGTTTGTGAATTCTGCTGAAATTGCTGAAGATCTGACGCAGGAGGTATTCATTAAAATATGGCAGGTTCGTGCCAGATTACATGATGTCCAGTCATTAAAAGCTTACCTTTTTATCATCGCCAGAAATCATACTTTAAATAGTCTTAAAAAAGCATTCCGCACTGATATTGCCATGGCAGAGGTCATCAATTCTTTTGTTGAAGAGCGAAGAGATACTGAAGAAGATTTACTTAGTAAAGAATACCTTGATTATCTGCAAAAGGCACTGGACACATTGGCACCCAGAACAAGGGAGATTTTTATGCTGTGTCGTGAGCAGGGCAAAAGTTATGATGAAGTCGCGGAGGCATTGGGGATCTCCAGGAATGCAGTAAAGAATCACATGGTAAGCTCCATGAAGATTTTGAAAGCAGCTGTTGAAAAAGATTTGGGTGTATCTTTAAGTGTGTTGTTAGCCATCTTATTAAAATAATTTCAAAAAAATAATTTTTCTGCTACCCTCGGCCAACTGATTATTGTCTTAGTAATATAAGGCCCTTAGTATGGAACAGAAAGATTTTTATCAAACACTCGTTCAGCGTTACCTAAATAAACAATTGACAGATAAAGAGCTGGAATTGTTTGTGGAGTTAGTCAAAGATGACAAACTCGACGAATACCTATTGGCGGCAATGAATCAGGAAGCAGGCATTACTGAGGCTGATGAAAAGGATTATGAAACGGCAAATAAAGTAAGACGAATCTGGTATAAAATTGCAGCTGCGGCCGCAGTTTTCTTCATCCTTTCTTTTGGATTATATTTTTACCTCGCAAAAAATCAGGTTACTTCCCATCAGGTAAATCAAGAGCTATCAAAAACTAATGACATAGAACCAGGGAGCAATAAGGCTACATTAACTCTTGCCAATGGGTCTACGATTTCAATTACAGATGCCGATATTGGTAAATTGGCTGAACAGGCTGGTGTAAAAATTACCAAGAGTACCAGCGGGAAATTGGTTTACGAAGTTTTGCCATCATCGGCTAAAAATAAAACAGGAGTTAAATACAATACCATATCCACTCCAAGAGGTGGCGATTTTCAGGTCAATTTGCCGGATGGGACAAAAGTCTGGTTAAACGCCGCTTCTTCTATAAAATTTACCACAGATTTTGCAAATGTCAATTCAAGAAGGCTCGAACTTCATGGAGAAGCTTATTTCGAAGTAGCCAAAAAATTCAAGTCAATAAACGGAAGGCGCACTCAACAGAGAGTACCTTTTGTAGTGGTTACCGACAAACAAGAAATCGAAGTGCTGGGTACTCACTTCAATGTCAACTCTTACGATGACGAACTAAATACAAAAACAACACTCCTTGAAGGATCGGTAAAGGTCTCTTTGTTGAACGGAAAGTATCCGAAGTCTGGCATTTCCAGGGTATTGAAGCCTGGTGAGCAGTCCGTTGTTACTCGTGCGGCTACCGATGTTCAAATTAGCAAAGCAAATATAGGTCAGGTAATGGCATGGCAAAAAGGATATTTTCATTTTGAGAATGATGATCTACAGTCGGTCATGCGCCAGTTGTCGCGTTGGTATGACGTAGAAGTGATCTATCACGTTAAGCGTCCGGATGATGAATTCATCGGAGACATTCCACGTGCGGTAAAACTTTCAGAAGTATTAAAGATGCTGGAGTTTGGAGGTGTGAGTTTTAAAATTGAAGGAAGAAAGTTAATAGTGATTAAATAAGTCAATATAATAACCAGATAATTTTTAACCCTAAAATCAGCAAGTATGGAAAGATAAATACTCAAATGCGCAAACTGATGAAAAAATAACCGGACCCTGGTTGCAACAGGATCCGGCAGAACCATTCATCATATCAGAATGGAACAAATGTTCCGGTCGATCTCAAAAAATACCTTGTAAATAATTAATGAATTAACCAAACATTCAAAAATATGAATTTAAATCTATGTAGGAAAGTCCCTGTTTTCAGGTGGCTGTTCTCATCTAAGCATTTACTGGCGATGAAATTAGCTGTAGTATTAATTGTAATAGGTTGTCTTCAGGTCTCTGCAAAGGGGTTCTCACAGATAATTTCACTATCAGAGAAGAATAGTACGTTGAATAACCTTTTTGAAAGCATCAAAAAACAAAGTGGTTATACTTTCTTCTACAATAATAAACTGATCAAACAAGAAGGGCGAATCAGTATTGAATTAAACAACGTTAGTCTGGAAGCAGCACTCGATCAGATTTTTAAAAACAGGCCATTCTCTTACAAGATCATGAACAATACGGTTGTGATCAAGAAAGAGTCTTCTATGCTCGCAAAAACAATGAGTAGCCCTGCCGTCCAGATAAACATTAAAGGAAAAATTTTAGATAGAGATGGCAGTCCTTTGTCGGGTGCTTCGGTAATGATTAAAGGTACCACAAGAGGTACATCTGCCAATGCTTCCGGAGATTTTTCAATCGATGCCAAGGAAGGCGATATACTGGTTATAAAATACCTGGGGTACATGACTAAAGAAATCCTGGTGAAAGCAGGAACAACTAGCCTTGATATTGTTCTTGAAGCTGAATTACAGGATCTTTCTGAAGTAGTGGTAACTGCTTTGGGGGTTAAAAGATCTGAAAAAGCATTGGGATACGCAGTACAGAAAATTGGCGGTAAAGAACTACAAACGGTTAAAGGCGTAGATCTTGGAACTTCACTGACGGGGCGTGTTTCCGGATTGGTGGTTAAAAATTCTACAGAATTTAATGCAAGACCGACTATTGAATTGAGGGGTGAGGGTGCTTTATTAGTTGTCGACGGTATTCCTTATGGAAACCTCAACCTAAGAGATATTCCTACTGATGATATTGAAAGTATAGATCTGCTAAAAGGTTCTACAGCTTCAGCTTTATATGGTTCCCGTGCTAAAGGTGGTGTGTTGATGATTACTACAAAAAAAGGTGCGGCAGGTAATGGGTTTTCTGTAGATATTAACAGCAATACCATGTTCCAGTTGGGATATCTGGCAATTCCGGAAGTACAAAGTTCTTACGGTCGTGGTCAGAATGGACAAATAGATAACGATTATGTTTGGGGACCAAAACTGGATGAGGGTAATACTGCAAGAGACTGGAATCCGGAAACTAAACAGTTTGAAGATGGAAGGCCATTAGTTTCTATAGGAAAAGACAACCTGAAAAACTTTATGAATACAGGTATAGTTACCAACAACAATATTGCGCTGGCGCAAAGCACCGAAAATGGAAGTTTTAGAATAGGGCTGAACCACATTTTTCAAAAGGGGCAGTTTCCAAATCAGAAATTAAACATGATGAACCTCACTTCTGGCGGAGAAATTAAAGTAAATGATCATTTCAAAGTAGAAGGACGTTTTGGTATCAGCAGGGGGGCTACTCCGCAAATGTGGGGAAGCGGTTATGATAACCAGGGATATTTATACCAAATGGTCATGTGGACCGGTACTGAGTACGACATTCGTGATTACAAAGATTACTGGATCGTGCCCAATAAAACGCAAAACTGGATGTACACCAACTGGTATGATAATCCTTACTTGATTGCCCATGAAAAACTAAATGGGGAGATCAGAAATAAAGTAAATGGAAATGTAACAGCCAATTACAAATTCAATAACGATTTCAACCTAATGTTGCGTCTGGGATATGATAATTACAATAACAAAACTACTAAGCAAAACCCAACCGCAAATATCTTCTCTACACGAGGTGGATGGAACGCCAGGGGGATGTATGAAACCAATGACCAGACTGGGTTCTCTACTAACGATGACCTGATCCTTACTTATAATAAGAAAGTAAGTAAATGGTCTTTTGAGGGATTAGCAGGAGGAACACTTTATTATTATAAAGACGATGGTTTCAGGGCTACTACCAAAAACGGTCTGATCTCTCCAAGATATTTTTCTTTAAAAGGCTCAGTGGAGCCAGTTACCATCACCCCAGGCACCAACTGGTCGCAACAGATCAATAGTCTTTATGCAAGGACCTCTGTGAGCTGGAATGATGCGGTTTTCTTCGATGCTACAGGAAGAAATGACTGGAATTCTGCACAGCCAGAATCTTCAAGATCATTCTTTTATCCGTCATTAGGATCGAGTGTTGTGATTTCCGAATTGGTGAAATTGCCTGCTGTTGTAAATATGTTCAAACTGCGTGGTTCATGGACGCTTTTTAAAAATGCTTTTGATCCTTATGCAATCAACAAAACATTTTCAACAACTACTTCGGCATGGAATACCCTGAACTCTGCTAACTATCCTTCAAAACTGATTGGCGAGAGTTTGCTTCCAAGTACACAGCGCACATGGGAAATAGGTGCTGCAGCTTATTTATTCAACAAACGCCTGCATCTTGACCTAGCTTATTTTGATAAGTACTACTACAACAGACAAGTAAATATAGATATTCCCGGATCATCAGGCTTTGCTACCATCCTTGGGAATATAGACGAGACTTATGCCAGAAGAGGTGTTGAAATCACAGTAGATGCAGCTGTAATCAAAACAAGTGATTTTGAATGGAACAGTATTGTCAACTGGTCTAACCAGCATCGCTATTATGTTAAGATAGATCCCGAACGTTCAGCAGACAATCCTTGGGTGAAAAAAGGCCAAAGGTTAGATACATACCTTAGTTCTTATTGGCTAAGAGATCCTAGTGGTAATGTAATCTATAATAATGGCTTTCCTGTAGAAAGCGATTATAATAAAAAGTATGGTTATGGCGAACCTGATTTCAGCATTGGCTTTATCAACAATTTCAGATATAAAAACTGGAATCTGGGTGTAAATATTGATGGACGCATTGGCGGATTAATGTATAACTACATGTATGATAAAATGTGGGATACTGGTACAAATCCTGAATCTGATAACCAATACCGTTATGATCAGGTGGTAAATGGCTTGAATAATTACGTAGGTAAAGGGGTTAAGGTAGTTTCAGGTGAAGTGAAATTCGATAAATATGGCAATATCACTAGTGATACGAGACAGTATGCTCCTAACGATGTTCAAGTAGGCTATCAGGATTTTGCACAAACTTTCAGGGGTGGTGATATGGGGATTCAAAAAGAAACTTTCATCAAGCTTCGTGAAGTATCCCTTGGATATAGTTTCCCGGCAAAATTAGCCAGCAGACTCGGTGCTAAAAGTGCCTCATTCTCACTTACTGGTCAGAACTTGTTGCTGCTAACCAACTTTAAATTTTCAGATCCGGACATAGATACAGAAAACCTGAATTCTCCTTCATCCCGTATGATTGGTTTTAACCTTAAGGTAGGATTTTAGTACTAGGTATTTCGTTCATAAATAATTATATCAAGATGAAAAGATTTTTAAAATATACGTTGATCTTCCCAGCAGTGGTAATTTTGACCAATGGCTGTAAAAAGTTTGAAGATATCAATACCAATCCAAGTGAAACTACTCAGGTAAATTCAGGAATGCTTGCTACGAGTATGATCCTTAGTATTACCAGGGGAGACATCAGTTCTACAAAAGGTTTCATGCAGCCCTTTCTATTAGGCAAATACCTGACCTGGGGTGAAGGACAAGAGGGATTTCAATACAATAGACTGGGTCGTACGGATTTTAACCGCATTACCTTATTGCGTAATATTTCATCCATGGAAAGCTATGCGACTAGTGAGGGACTTAAAAAATCTTACCAGGCTCTTGGGCATTTTATCCGTGCATGGCAGTTTTTTATGACTACTATGCAGGTTGGGGATATACCTTATGCTGAAGCGGTAAAGGGGGAGTCAGGACTGTTAAAACCAAAATATGATTCACAGAAAGCAGTGTTTTTAGGTATTCTGAACGAACTGGATCAGGCCAATCAATTGTTTTCTGAAGGAACAAACTTCGACGGCGACCCGATCTATGGAGGAAAAGTTGACAACTGGAGAAGGCTGGCCAATAGCTTTCAGCTTCATGTGCTGATCAACCTTCATAAAAAGACAGGGGATGCTGACCTTAAGGTAACCGACAGATTTAAAGATATCGTTGCTAATCGTCCCTTGATGAGAGACTATAAAGATAATTTTGCACTTGCCTATAACAATACTGCTGGTCAGAATTATCCTTGGTCTGATGTGCCAGCAGGTTCAGGTAACTCATTTGTGAAGTCAAATTATACAATGCTCACTAACACGCTGCTTGGACCAATGAAGGCAACTAACGATAGAAGGTTGTTTTATTATGCAAAACCATCACCTGTGAAAATAACAGCGGGTGTGTCACAGTCGGATGTTAATGCCTATCCTGGAGTAGAGCCTTCCGATGCATTCTCTACTTTGCAGACTAAACGTGTAGGTAAAGATTATGCAGATTTGAATAACCGTTATGTACAATTGGTAAATGCAGAGCCTGTGAGTGTGTTCAGTTGTTGGGATATGCAGTTTGCATTGGCAGAGGCTACCCTAAGGGGCTGGATTACCGGTACACCTGCCCAGACTTACTATGCTGCTGGCATTACCAATTCTATGAATTCGGTTGCTGTAAACACACCTGACCTCGCGGATTATCACCACAATATGAAAATGGATGCTGCATATATCCTTGCATTCCCGGCAACAGCTGGGGTCGCATTGGCCGGAACCAACGAACAACAGATTGAGCAGATCATCACTCAAAAATACCTGGCCAATTTCTTACAGGGAGGGAAGTACCAGTCGTGGTTCGAAAACCGCAGAACAGGTTATCCGGTGTTTACATTGAACAGTACTACAAATCTAAATACACCTTCTGCTAAATTCCCGTTGCGATGGCTTTATCCTTCAAACGAACTGAGCTATAACTCCGCAAATCTGGATGTGGCAGTGAAGAGCCAATATGGTGGCAGTGACGATACTAACCAGATAATGTGGTTGTTAAAGTAGTATTTAATCTTATATTTATAATCATGTAACAACGCTAATCAAATGACACAAAACAAGGGTTTAAAGAAAACACTAACTCCCTTTATGTTGTGGGGGCTTGGAGTAGGGTACGTTATTTCAGGCATGTATTTTGGTTGGAATCTCGGACTGGAAAAAGGGGGTACAGGCGGCATGGCTGTCGCGACGTTGACCATCATGCTGATGTACATCACATTTACATTCAGCTATGCAGAGCTTGCCTGCGCCATTCCTAAAGCAGGAGGGGTATTTGATTATGCAAACAAAGCAATGGGGCAAAATATCGGTTTTATAGCCGGTATTGCCCAAATTGTTGAATTCATACTGGCGCCACCGGCAATTGCCTTTGCTATTGGCGCCTATTTCAATGCCTTCTTCCCGCAGGTGCCTATCCTGACCAGTGCAATAGCGATCTATTTTATATTCACGGCACTCAATGTCTACGGTGTAAAGGCAGCAGCTTCATTTGAAGTCATCGTTACGGTATTTGCCGTCGGCGAATTGCTCCTATTCTCCGGCATTGCAGTACCGAGATTTGAAATGTCAAATATGGTACACAATGCCTGGCCGAATGGCTGGACTGGCGTGTTCGGTGCTATACCTTTTGCCATCTGGTTCTTTCTGGGAATAGAAGGGATTGCCAATGTAGCAGAAGAAACTAAGAATCCCCAGAGAGACATCAGTAAAGGCTTCGGATGGGCCATATTTACACTGGCAATTTTATGTATCCTGATCTTTTTTACAGCGACGGGGATTGCCGGTTGGGAAGCCATCGTCTATAAAAATGGCGTGGGTGGTGAAACCTCAGATTCCCCGCTGCCACTTGCCCTGGCCAAAATAACAGGCGACAGCCACCTCATGTATCACTTGCTCATTACCGTAGGTCTGTTCGGATTGGTGGCTTCTTTTCACGGATTGATTCTTGCCGCTGGCCGCTCTACTTACGAGATGGGACGTGTACACAACGTACCGTCGTTTTTAGGTAAGATTTCCCCGCGTTTTCATACACCCGCAAATGCACTGATTGGCAATATGGTCATCGGTATACTGGCCCTCTTATCCGGAAAGACTTCCGAGATCATCATTGTATCTGTTTTCGGTGCACTCACATTATACATCATTTCCATGATCTCGATCATGATACTGAGAAAGCGGGAGCCGGATTTGCCAAGGCCATTTCGTGTGCCTTTTTATCCTGCATTTCCCATTATCTCATTGATCATTGCGACTGTATCTATCATTGCAATGCTTATTTTTAACCTAAAACTCGGGCTGATCTATTTCTCTATTTTGCTGATCACCTTTTTGTTGTATAGAATTTTTAAAAGATCTGATTCATGACCACACAAGAAATTTTAGAATATGTAAAGCACCACCCTTCAGGTAAAGTCAAAGTGGCGGTCACGGATATCGACGGCGTACTGCGCGGCAAATACATTTCAGCTGAGAAGTTTTCTTCTGTAGCTGCCGGCCGACTGGGCTTTTGTGATGTAACCTTTGGCTGGGACATGAATGATGTAGCCTATGACAATGTGAAGTTTACCGGATGGCATACAGGCTATCCTGACGCTTTGGTCAAACTGGATCTGGAAACCTTTCGCACAATTCCCTGGGAAAATGACATCCCTTTCTTTCTTGGAGATTTTATTGATGAGCAGGATAAAGCAGGTGTAGTTTGTCCCAGGCAATTGCTCAGGAAAGTATTGTCAGACACGCAACAGGCTGGCTTCTTTCCTTACTTTTCACAGGAATTTGAATGGTTCAATTTTGTAGAGACCCCCGAAACTGCACATCAGAAAAACTTTCAGAACTTAACTCCCCTGAGTCCGGGAATGTTCGGATATTCCATTTTACGCAGCAGCCTGAAAAATGAATACATGAGTGATTTATTTGATCAGCTCTGTAAGTTCGGGGTACCCATAGAAGGACTGCATACGGAAACCGGTCCGGGAGTATATGAGGCAGCTATTAAATACGCGCCTGTTTTACAAGCTGCTGATCAGGCAGTATTATTTAAAACAGCTGTAAAGGAAATTGCCTATAAACATGGAGTGATGGCCACTTTCATGGCCAAGATCAATGAAAATCTGCCAGGTTGTAGCGGACATGTTCATCAGAGCTTATGGGATGCAGATACAAAAAACAACCTCTTCTATGATGAAGCAGATGATCGTCAAATGAGCAGCCTGATGAAAAGCTATATTGCTGGACAACTTCATTGTTTGCCGCACATTTTGCCCATGATCGCTCCGACCATCAACAGCTATAAACGTTTAGTAGAGGGGGCATGGGCACCAACTACATTAACCTGGGGAATAGATAACCGTACCGTAGCGCTGCGGGCATTGCCTGGCAATCCCAAAGCCACCAGACTGGAAACCAGGGTTGTCGGCTCCGATACCAATCCTTACCTGGCATTATCAGCCTGCCTGGCTGCGGGATTGTATGGCATTAGAAACAACATGAAGCTGGAAAAGGCCGCTACTGAAGGCAATGGCTACCGCGATACCTCAAACGGGGTGTTGCCTGGAAATCTTCATGAAGCGACCCAGCGCATGAAGAGTTCCGCTGTAGCCAAAGAACTGTTTGGTGAAGCCTTTGTCGAGCATTTTACCCTCACAAGGGAATGGGAGTGGCGGCAATATGCTAAGGTGGTTACCGACTGGGAGTTTAAAAGGTACTTTGAAATTATTTAAGCGAATAAAACGATATGACATTTGATAAAGTTTATCAGTATAATTTTCCCACAACCATCCGGTTTGGAGCGGGAGCAATTAAAGAATTACCGGCTTATTTAAAGCAGCATGGATTAAATCGGCCTATGATCGTCACTGATCCTACCATCGCTACGCTCCCTTTTTTTAAGGCAATTGTGGCAGACCTTGAGCAGCATCAGTTATCGGTAGAGGTTTTCAGCGACATCCATAAAAACCCGGTTAAAAGCGATGTGTATAAAGGTTCAGATCTTTGGGATGGCACATCGAGAGACAGCATCATCGGTATCGGCGGGGGTGCGGCACTTGATGTCGCCCGTGCAATTGTATTGCGTGTCAACCACCGTGAAGACCTGTTCAAGTACGATGACCTCATTGGAGGAGATGTTCACGTAACCAATGATGTTCCTCATTTCATCACCATCCCTACCACCTCAGGTACGGGGAGTGAAGTCGGCAGAAGCGCAATCATTGCCGATGATGAAACCCACCAGAAGAAAATCCTTTTCTCTCCAAAGCTGATGGCAAAGATCGTGTTTGCTGATCCGGTGCTGACCATGGATCTTCCTCCATTCATAACTGCAGCCACGGGTATGGACGCCCTTACGCACAATATGGAGGCATTTCTTGCCAAAAACCCACATCCGCTATGTGACGGGATTGCACTGGAAGGCATATCACTGATCAAAGACTCATTGGTGCAGGCCACCAATAAACCGGATTTAGAAAGCAGAAGCAAAATGCTGATGGCTTCTATGATGGGTGCCATTGCTTTCCAAAAAGGATTGGGTGTGGTACATTCACTGGCGCATCCGCTTTCTTCTTTATTAGATACACATCATGGACTGGCCAATGCGGTAAACCTGCCTTATGGAATGGAATTCAATATCGCAGGGTTTGAAGACCGGTTTCGTCGCATTGCCCGGACGCTTGATCTGAAAGAAGAAACTGGTGAGGCAGTGGTAAAATACCTTTTCGATTTGAATACCCAGGTCAATATTTCGCATCATTTAAGTGATATAGGTGTAAAAGAAGCACACATAGAGACGCTTTCAGATCTGGCTTTTGCAGATTTTGCACATCCAAATAATCCTAAACCAGTGAGCAGGGAAGATTTTAAGCAGCTATATTTAAAGGCACTTTAATTTTTGATCTTAAGAGACCGATGAAGAAAAAAATAGGCATCAGCTTTAGTGAAGCTAATTTTCATAATTACTGGAACTGGTTTACCCCGGAAGACCTTGGCGAAGAAATTGAATTGGTAGAGCTTTCATTTGAGAAAAACAATACTGAAGATATTACAGCTTGTGATGGTTTTGTGCTCACCGGCGGAATTGATGTTGTGCCGGCTATATATGGAGGAGCTGAAGAGTATCCTCATAAACCCGATGAATTCCTTCCTGAAAGGGATGAGTTTGAGGGTAAGATTTATGCTCATGCACAAACAGCGAAAATTCCTTTGCTGGGGATTTGCAGGGGCATGCAATACGTAAATATACTCGAAGGCGGTTCTGTTCTTGAAGACAATGGAGAGGCGGCCAATCAACTGCACAAGAAAGGGACAGAGGATAAAGTACACGAGGTCTCTATCGACAAACAAAGCTTGCTACACACCATAACCGGCCTCACTAAAGGCTCGGTAAACAGTGCACACCACCAGTCTGTAAAGCCTGATCAGTTGGGAGACAACCTCATGGTCAGTGCCTATTCAAATACCCCTGACCGGACCATCGAAGGATTAGAATTTAAAGACAAAACAGGAAAGGCCTTCATGCTTTGCGTGCAATGGCATCCTGAGCGTATGAAAGAGAAGGAGCAAAATCCGCTTTCTCAAAAGATCAAAGAACAATTTATTAAGGAAGTCAAAGACCATAAATGATGAACATAGTAAACCCTGCTTCAGCAGAAATGATTACGACAGTCAATGAAGACGACAGCAAGTCGCTGGCACATAAATACCTGTTGCTTAAGTCCGGACAGGTCGCATGGGCATCCAGAAGTCTGGATGAGCGAATTGCAGTCTTGGAGAAATTTTATCAATTACTGGATGAAGAAAAGGAACAACTCGCCTCAGTGTTGACTTCGGAAGTCGGCAAGCCTTTGCAGCAATCCAGAAATGAGATCAATGGCGCAAGGGCGAGGATCCGCTGGATGCTGGATCACGCTGTGCAATACCTTTCTGATGAAACGGTAGTCAATGGCCCTGATCTGAAAGAGCTGATCTCTTATGAGCCTTTGGGTGTCATATGTAACATATCAGCCTGGAATTATCCTTACCTGGTTGGGGTAAATGTTTTCATACCCGCTTTACTGGCTGGTAATGCGGTCATGTACAAGCCTTCGGAATATGCCACACTTACCGGTCTTGAAATTGAAAAACTGCTGAAAAAGGCAGGAGTGCCTGATGATGTCTTTAAGGTTGCCATTGGTGCTAAAGAGACTGGCGAACACTTGTTGTACATGAATTTTGACGGGTACTTTTTCACCGGATCCTACCAGACCGGGAAATACATATACGAACGCGTGGCACCTAAGATGGTGCCATGTCAACTGGAGCTTGGTGGTAAAGATCCTTTGTACGTAACCGATGATGTAAAGGATATTGCAGGCATAGCTGCGGGAACAGCCGATGGGGCATTTTACAACAACGGACAAAGCTGCTGCTCTGTAGAACGCATTTACGTTCATGAAAAGGTATATGATGCATATGTAGATGCTTTTGTAAAAGAAGTTAAATCCTGGAAAATAGGTTCGCCTACAGAAGATGGTGTTTACATCGGTGCTTTAACCCGCAAAGAGCAACTCAGTCTGCTGGAAAACCAGGTCAAAGATGCGCTGCTGAAAGATGCGACATTAGAGACGGGAGGGAAAGCCATCGACCATAAAGGCAATTATTTTGAACCCACAGTCCTCACCAACGTAAACCACAGCATGAAAGTCATGCAGGAAGAAAGCTTTGGTCCGATCATAGGCATTATGAAGGTAAAGGATGATCAGGAAGCGTTGAAGCTCATGCAGGATACTCCTTATGGTCTTACTTCTGCTGTCTATTCTGAGAATATGGAACGGGCCCGACACATCCTTTCTCAGATAGACTCCGGTACGGGATACTGGAACTGCTGCGATCGGGTCAGTGCCGGACTTCCATGGAGCGGTCGTAAACATTCTGGCATCGGGGCTACTTTGTCACATCAGGGACTCCGGGCTTTTACTAAACCAAAAGGCTGGCACCTCAGAAGTTAAGGCTTATTTGATAGGCTGTTTACCCAGTCGCGTATCAGCTGCACGCCTTCTTTATGGATCACAGTACGGGCCAGCTCCGGCATTGCCGTTCCAGGTTCAGTACTGTTCATCCTGTAAACCAGGATCGAGTGCAGCGCATCCCCAGGTATAACGTCATAATCGAGTCCGCCGGCACCGCCTCCCGCTGATACCGGAGCTTTGTGCATTCCCAAATGATTTGGATCTGTTTGCTCGTATTCCAGAAACAAGCCGGTATTATAAGCATCGCCGCCTTTGGTATGACAGTGTGCACAATTGATATCCAGGTACGCCCTTGCACGCTGATCCAGCGTATAGTGTTTCGCATCAGTCCAGTTTGGAAGCTGAGCCATTTTTCCCGATGTCGGCATTCCTGCCAAAGCACCTCTTGCTGCCCATTCTTCCAGTTGGCTTTGTTTGCTGCCAGCCAGAGTTAGGTTCAGATTCCTGACTTTCGGACCGATAGGGATCAGCTCTCCGTCTCTAATATGGCAGCGTTTGCAATCATTAGTGTTGGGCACCTGATAATTGGTAGTGAGTTGCTGACCTTCATTATCGAGCAGGGTAATGGGGATTTTAGCGCCAGTAATGTGTTTGGTCGCATCAGTCTGTTCTTTATTCCACAGGTAGTTCATCACTTTCCAGCTTTTGTCCTTAGCGTCTTTTACCAGCAACCGCGTTTCTATCATCACCTTTTTATGCTGCGCATTGGTATACGCAAAATTCTTAATGATGATGGTAGAATTAGGAAAGTCCAGCACTCCCTGAGCGGTATATCTCATCGTTTTTCCCTTTGGCAATACAATGAAACGGTCCTTCACTGCATAATCAGTAAATAAGGGGGTATTCAGTTCATAGGGCAATATCCCATCTTTAGGATCAAGAGATGAAAGCTTGCCTTTAAAAAATCCATATTCCGAAAGTTTCCCTTTGAACTCAAAGGAACCGTCTGAAGTGTTTCCGGCTTCTTTACTGGTACAGCCTTGCTGACTTAAAATAGAAACCCCGGTAGTAAAAATAAGCAGAACGGCTAGTAGATATGTTTTTCGCATGGATTACTTGCAGTTGTATGGGCTAATATTGGTATTCGGTTTCCACTGCTCCGGATTAGAGAGGTTCAGAAAATCAGCATTTACAAAGGTGTTTTCTCCTTTCTGACTGATGCAGATGCCATCCGGATTGATGCCGGTTCCCTTTGTCAGGATATTGGTCGAAATCCCATCGTACATGATCAATGGAATGCGCTTGTTTTTTCTTGAGGGATCTACAGCATTTAACCTTTGTTCTATAGAAATCAGTAATTTTCCCATGCGGTGTTCATATGCAGGTGCAGGAAATGCCGGACCCATCTCTATGGTATTGTTGTGGATCTTTACATTTTTGGGAATGGGAAAGTAATTGGGGTTTATTTTTTCTGCTGCCTTTTCATCTACTACAAATCCGGAAGCTATGGTGATAGACGAAGAATTGTTGTTGATGATGCGGTTGTCGTGGATGTCAATATCTGAAGCTGCCAGAATGATCACCCCGCTACCCGGTGAAGCATTTCCTACACCCCATGTGGTACCAAAACTTCCGGCCTTCGCAAAATTCCTGAAGTTGTTGTCGTGGATATAGTTGTTGTACACTTTTACATGTCCGCCTCTCTTCGATAAGTCCGGCAGATCAAAAATCAGGAAGCCTGCAGTGTTGTTATAAAACTCATTATCGTATACCTGTGCATTCGAAGTGTTCTCAATTTCACACCCTGCTACATTCTTTGCCGCTTTACATTTCCTCACAATGGCACTATCCGTCTGGCCTACATAAATGCCGGCATCCGAAGATCCTTCTGTATAGCAGTTCTCTATCAGTACATTTTTGCACATCACCGGGTAAATGGCATAGCCCCCGCTGGTTGAATCAGCCTTGCTCCATACTGCATGCAGGTTGGTCACCGTCACATCCCTGCTCTTGTTTATTTTAAGCAGGTCACCCTTGGAGTCTTTGATGGTCATGGCATCAATAGTAAAGCCTATTACATCTGTCACCCGAATGCCTTCACCACCCTGGCTTTGCGACGTAAAATCCAGTATGGTCTTGTCATGCCCTTCACCCTGAATTTTAATGTGCTTTACCTGGGCAATGCTCAGGTTGTCAAATTTATAGGTGCCTGCCTTCAGCAAAATGAGTGTGCTGTCCTTCATCGACAGGAATGCTTCGGCTATCTTAGTTTCCTCACCCGGATTGAAGCTAAGTTTAGTTTTGAAAGCATCGTTATTGCCCTGTTCCTTTTGGGTACAGGACAATGACATGCTTGCGATCAGAATAAGAGCGGTGTATAACAGGTTTTTCATTGTGTGTGTTTTGTATTTAAAGAATGTTGTAAGCATAGGTTACGTAGTAAACTGCTCCGATATTAGGATTGGCAACGCCGGTAGAGTAGTATTTGTTCGTGATGTTGGTTGCACCCAGCCTGATTCCTGAACGGGCTTTAATCAGCTTGTAGCTCAGCTGTGCATCAATTACTGCTGATGTAGGTACCCTTCCTGCGGCCAGTCCGCCGGATACCACATAGTAATAGCCTGGTTTATACCTCAATGTAGTACCAAAAGACCATTCTTGTTTTTTACCAAAGCCGCTGTTACCAAATTCCATATTGATATGGTATTTCGGGGTATTAAAGTTATTGATCTGACTGTTGTTCTTGTTTTTAATGTGGTCTGAAAAATAGTTGACCTTAGCCAAGAAGTTATGGGATAAATCCACGCTCACACTGGCTGCATAGCCATAGGTGTTTACCATTTGTCCGCCGTTAAACGCAATGTTGTATTGAATGTAAGTACTATGGTCTTTAAAAGCGGTTACATCATTGGTGCCGGGAGTATTCGCCACATTTGCATAACCGATGAAGTTTTTCCAGGTTGAATAATAGCCAAGTACATCAAATAATACCCTTTTTCCGATCAGTGCAGCATAGCCCAGTTCAAAGGCATTGACCGACTGCGGTTTAATGTCATTGTATTCAAAGCGCGTCAGCTTTGTCGGATCATTCGATTGCTGGTAGGCTGACACACTTTCCAGTGTATAGGGAGGATATTTATCAAATTGGTAGTTGTCGTTCAGCAGGAGCGAAGAGCCTCCTGATGAGAAGCTGTTGTAGCCACTCATGGTATTCTGCAAAGCTTGTATATTGGATGGGAAACTGTAAGCGTTCTGGTAAGAAAACCTGATGAAATTCTCTTTCACCGGTTCGTATACAGCCGACGCCCGGGAAGTAACTTTAGGCGAGGAGAACAAAGTATTCTTATCATACCTGAATGAGGCGTTCAGATTCAGTTTATCCGCTGCGAGTCGTTTGCCCAGTTGTACATATGCACTGTACTCTTTTACGTTGATCGGTTTGTCTTTGTCCGGAAACAGTGTGTTTTTACTGTTCAGACTATACAGTCTCCAGTTTACTCCTGCAATGACACTCATGAATTTCACCATGTCACTAAAGTTATATTGGGCCTCAGCGTTGTATAGCTTACTGCGGTCAAGGAATAGTGTTCCGCCTTCAGAGATGGGTGTATTGGTAATGCTGTCTTTAAGCTGGTTAAACCTCGGACTCCCCAATTCTGCACGTCCCTGATCTGCGAATGCCCTTGCAGCGAGGTGTGCATCTGTTAAACTCGAGCCATTTGCCAGTGCATTGAGTAAGCCCGCTGTATATTCAGGATACCAGCCACCGGTACCTCCATCATAGCTCGTTTTCCAGGATTCGTTGATGTACTGTGCTGTTGGTCCGGCAATTACAGTCCTGCCTGAATTTTCTTGTGTCGTGTAGGTGCGCACAAACCAGTTGTCGCTTTTCAGTTCCAACCTGTACTGGCCAACCTTGAAATCCTTCAACTGGTACCTGGTGTCATTCGTGTATACGATGTTACCGGTTCCATAGGTGCCCGACATGATCGCTTCTACTTTAGCATTGAGTTTATACCTCAGCTCTGCGTTGATTTTAAACAGGCGGGCTTTATTGTCCAGATAACCGAACTCAGGGTAACCTGTCCTGGCTACATAGTTTGGCTTGGCCAGCAGGGGTTCTATTATTGGAGCCAGCGCCGGTTCTCCTGCCAAAGCGCCTTCCAGGAATGGATTGATGTCAGTAGAAGTAGCACCGCCATAAAAATTCACTCCATTGTAATTGGGATCTGTAAACCTGGAGCCTGGTCCGCTTTTGTTGGTAGAGTCATTGGCTACCCAATCTTTAGCTTGGGTATATTGGGAGTTGACCTTAAAAGCCAGTCTGTCATTTACCTTTTTTGCATACCGGATTGCCCAGTCGTAATATGGGGAAGGAGCTACCGGATCACCATTGTTCTTATTGTTCACATGGTTTACACCCTGTGTCACCAGTACACTCAGCCCCTGATATTTAAAAGGATCTTTTCCGGTCATCACCATAGTCCCATTCAGTCCCCTCGAACCATACAACGCTGAGGAAGCGCCTGAGAGCACTTCGATGTTGTCTACATCAAGTTGCGTCAGACTGATAGCTGATCCTAGGGGGAAGTTCAATCCCGGAGCCTGGTTGTCCATTCCATCAACAATCTGCGTAAAGTTGGTATTCCCACTGGTATTGAATCCTCTGGTAGAGATACTGGTAAAGCCAATACTCGAAACCGTCACATCCACACCCCGCAAACCCTGGATCATGTCCATATAATTGAGCTGCGGCGAATTGCTGATTTCTTTACTGCTGATCTGTTCTATGGTAACTGGCGACGATAATTTCTTTTGTACCACCCTGCTGGCAGAAACTACCACTTCTTGTCCAAGTATAGCACCTGGGTCGAGACTGATTTCAATTGGTGTATTGAACTGTAATACTTCTACTTCTTTCGGCTCGTAACCTATAGAAGAAATCAAAAGTGTAATCGGCAATTTCCTTTTAGTGCTCAGTTGGAAACGACCCCTGTCATCGGAGTAAGTTCCTTCGGAGGAATTTTTAAGGCGAACAGACACCGCATGTGCCGGCTCCCGTGTCGCACTATTTTTAATAATGCCTCTGATCACTTGTGCATCTAACGCCGTCCAGATGCAACAATTTAATATAAATAAGAGTAGCAGTTTTTTCATGTATGGTTTTATTTGGTTAATGCAATATAGATTGCAAAAAGCCTGGCATCCATTGAAAAAAGGGTGTTTGGGACGAAACTAGTCTATAATGGGGTGAATGGACTGAGCTTGGTTGCTCAGGTATTGCTCAAACTGTTTTTGATGAGAAGCAGAGACAGGAATTTCCAATTCAGGGATATGGTCGAATTGCAGGATATATCCTTTTACTGTCTTTTTTGAAGTGGAGATGTTCCTTGCATTAATGGTATATGATCGGTGTATTCGGATCAAATCATGATGTTGACATTTTTCTTCTATCTTCTTGAGTGTAGTCCGTATCAGCTCTCTTTTTACCGTATTGCCGATGAGGTAATAAACATCTACGTAATTGTCTTCTGATTTGAAAAAAAGAATGTTCTGTGGCTGAAGGCTGAGGATCAGTTTCCCTTTTTCATCTTCGATAGGTAATGCCTCAAGGGAAGAAACGTTTGCTTTGATCTTCATCGAAAGGCTGCTCGCCAGTTGGTACTGTTGTGCAGCAAATAAGATCAGTAAACCAAGCACATAAGGAATGATGGCAATCAGTAATGTGTACTTGAAGGTCAGCAGGTAATAATCTACAGAAATGGCAGGATGATTATTGAGGAGCCAGTCGATAAAAGTTGTGATCACAGAAAGAAACATAATTTCACCTATGAACCACAAGAAATACTGGCCACAGCTAAATACGTTCAGGTGAAACCACTTTCGGAGACAAAATTGTGTAAACACAAGTGTTAATCCTGCAGAAAGAGAAAATGCTATAATGATATTTAATAGCGACATTCTGTCCATATCATACCAGGTGTTGAAATTAAATGGTACGAATGTGTAGATGAAGAAAAAGCTGAAAATCGCACACATCAGAATAAACAAGGTCTTTTCACGACCCGTGTTCAGTAAAGGGAAACGACGATCAAGAGCAATTTTCATTACATTCAACAGGTTTTACTGGACTTCTTTCAGGTCTGCTATTTTTAACCATCCTTTGGTTATTTCCCCATCATTATTGGTATGCGTCACGTATATAAAACCATTCTGCTCATCTACCTGCTTAAACTTGGCATTTGTCCATAGGCCAAAAATAGATTTTTTAGGGGCAGAGGCATCGGGGATTTCATAGAAGTTCAATGTCCCCTTCGGAAGCTGGTATTTTTTTCCATCACTGAACACAACCGGATCGGCGGTTGGCTTCTGCACAGGTATCACCGGCTTATCTGCTGTGCCGATCTGGCGCTCAAATTCTTTCTGCAGACTGTCCACATTTGTTTGCTGTACTGCGGTATCTACGATGATGGGTTTTATTGTAGTAGTGTCTAATGGGATATTATTTTCCACAACAGCAGTAGTATCCTGATGGCTTACCGCTGGTGTATCTGCATAAACGATCTGCTTCCGGTCGGCATTGTTCAGGAATGCCGAGTAAACTGCAAACATCGCCAGCGCTACCAGGCAAAGCACCATTACGTAGAACAAGGGTTTTGCAACGGCTATGGTGTCGGGGTTCGCCTGAGGCTCAGGTACCACTTGCTGCACAGCTGCGGCTACAGGAACAGCCTGTATCTGTTCCGTACTATGGTGCGTAAATGCTTCCTGCAGTTCTTGTCCGTTTGCAAAGCGTTTTTCAGGGTCTTTCTCCAGACATTTTTCAATGATGCGTAATAACCATGAGGGCACATTCATCTCCCTGGCTTTAATGGTATCCGGCCAGTTTTCAGGCAAATGGTTCCTGCGCTGTACCAGCAGATCGGGCACTGGTTTTTCCATGTGTGCGAGCATCACTTGATTTCTCGAGGTTTCACCCTTATTGTTGAGTGGAAAAGGTACTATTCCGGCGAGCAATTCATAAAGGATTACACCATAGCTGTACACGTCAGTCTGGAAAAACATCTCTCCATCGTGTTGCTCGGGAGCCATAAATTCAACTGCTCCGGCATGTCTCACACTGCTACGTCGCTGCTCGTCAGACATGATGGCCAGACCAAAATCCAGCAGAATATAGTTTCCCGTATCGGTATTGAACTTTACATTGTTGCTTTTGATGTCACCATGCTTCACACCAACCCTATGGCAATGTGCCAGGGCATTGGCCAGTTGATCTGCCAGCTTAATGGTTTCCCGGATCGTGAAAATAGGTGCATGAGGTTCTTTCAGCAACTCTTCCAGGTCAGGGCCTTCAATGTACTGCATTTCAATGAAGGGAAATGAACCACTTTCAGTAAGTCCGGAATTGAGTATTTTAACTACATTAGGATTAGGTATTTCATTTACCTTTTTCAATTTCTCCACCTCATTCTTGAAATTCCTGAAGCTTCTATCCTCCGTATTTTCTGTGTGAATTGGAGTAGGCAGAATTTTAACCGCCGTGATGATTGCCCCCATTCGCTTACCTTTGTAAACAGAGCCTTGTCCACCGGTACGCAATGCACCCATGTTTTCTAATCCTTCTGTTATGGTAAATACTTTGCTCATAATGTGTTGTTAAAATTATTGTTTAAAAATACGGTACATCATCAACTAATCCGTCTTTTGTTTTTTTGTTTTTTTTTTTCTCTTTGTCCTTTTTACCCTGGTCGGTTTCGCTATTATCCGGATTGTTTTGAGGCTGTATAGGTTGTGCTACGGTTTTGAGGCTATCGGCCCTTATGCTATCGGCAATGCTATCCTTAACGCTTCCTGTCTCGCCTTTCTTATCAAATGTAGAATTAATGGCAAATAATGCCAGTATAGCGAATAGTAGAACTCCTGCTACTGCCAAAATCTTCGGTTTTGCCAGCCGTTTATAATTGTTCAGCTGGTTGCGCAGCTTCTCATTTTCATTTTGCAGATCATTCACAGCAAGGGCTACCTCCTCATTGCTCAGCATCCCTTCATTGTTGCTGCAGATCGCTTCGTACAGTTCCATCCCATTGGCAAACCTATGTTCCGGATTTTTCTCCAGGCATTTAGAAAGGATGAGCAGGAGCCAGGTAGGGACTTTCATCTCCCGTGTCCTTTTGTCCTCATCCCAGTTTACCGGAAGGTGGTTGCTGCGGAGTTCTATCACATCGGGCAATTGCTTTTCAATATGAGACAACATCACCATATTACGTGAGGTCTCCGTTTTATTGATCAAAGGGAAAGGCACAGAACCTGCCAGCAGTTCATAAAGAATGATGCCATAGCTGTAAATGTCCGATTGGAAAATCATCTCCCCATTGTGCTGCTCCGGCGCCATAAACTCTACTGCACCGGCATGGCGTAAACTGGATCTGCGCTGTTCATCCGACATCACTGCCAGACCAAAGTCTAGCAGCACATAATTTCCTGTATCTTTATTGTACTTTACGTTATTGCTTTTGATGTCACCATGTTTCACACCCACTTTATGGCAATGAGATAGGGCATTCGCAAGGTGATCCGCCAATTTAATGGCTTCACGTATGGTAAATACCGGTGGATGCGGTGGTTTCAATAAATCTTCCAGGTCAGGTCCTTCTATGTATTCCATTTCAATAAATGGAAGAGAGCCACTTTCCGTCAAGCCTGAATTCAGGATTTTCACCACGTTCGGACAAGGTTGCTCATTCACTTTCTTGAGCTTTTCTACCTCGTTCTGAAAGTCCCGGAAATTCTTGTCCTCCGCATTTTCAGCATGTATGGGCGTAGGCAAGAGCTTTACGGCAGAAAGAATGGCGCCCATCCTTTTGCCCTTATAAACAGAGCCTTGCCCGCCGGTGCTCAGCGCACCCATGTTCTCCAGTCCTTCTGTTATTGTAAATACTTTAGCCATTGTCGTTTATTATAATTCAATTTTCAATGAAATGCAAATTTAGTGTTGATCTTTGGTATAGCTGAACACCAGTACAGCTGATTCTCCCAGGATGATCTGATCACCTTCCTGCAGGGCATGGCCCAGTTCGGTAAAGGTAAGCTTCACCGGGTTATGGTCGCCCACAGACCTGATCTTCACCTTGTTGCGTGGGGGCACACCTCCGTCATCTGCAAAGAGCATAAAAGAACCGGCGTCATTGTTCCACTCTATATGCGCATGTTGCCTGCTGATGTATTTATTACCCTCATTAGTACTTTCACTGGGAAAAGCGATGTTGTTTTCCCTGATGAAACCTTCACCGTCTTTGGCGTGCCGTTCTCTGCCTATATTCACCCTTCCCGACGAGGATGAAAGTGTATATTCCGGCTGTTCAGCTTCCCCGTTCAATACCCTGATGTAAGCAGTCCCTGATTTCTGAACTACCGCATGCTCGGGTGTTTTGATGTAAAGCGCAGCATCCAGCTGAGGTACTTTAATCGCTTCCGGAGGCAACTCATCCGCAAATAAGATCTCCATTTTCCAGTTCTCCGGCAGGTCAATGGCAAAATCATCCGCGATGCGCTGCAGTTCATTTTTAAACCTGCCTTCCTCTTCCATGAAGACTGCTGATTCATACATGTAGCGTTCTACCGGCGGACAAGCGATGAAGAGTTGAAATCCTTTAATGTGTTTTCCTTCACCACCTTCCATTTTCTGCATTTCCTGCTTGATGAAAACAATCAGGGCTTCCCTGATGGCTTTTACATCCTGAGGTTTTTCGGGGGTGTTTTTATTAAATAAATTAAACATCATTCTTCAGTTTTAGTGGCTTTTGCAAGCACAGTTTTAAAATCTTTAATATACCCTAGTTTTAAGAGGGCAGGTACCACATGTTGTCCGGCCAATAAAACCGCCTTACTTGATCCCTTGGTTTTTTCAATACGGATACAAACCACTACGTGCCCCGGCCCACTTTGCTTCGGCACAAAAAAAGTATACCAGCCATCATTTATACGTTCACCCTTCCAGATCCTTTCCGGCGTTCCTGTTTTTCCCGCTACGGTAATCCCCAATGTCCAGGTTTTTCCGGCACTTTGCTTTAGCATGTAATCTGTCATGAGTGCTGCATAATGCGGATCATTTGCCAACTTGATGCCTGGATTTACAGCAGTCGCAGAATCACTGATCTTCAATACATAACGGTTGTTGATGATTGTTCCTTTGTTTGCAATCCCAGAAACCATCCTGGCTACGGAAGCAGGACTGGCAATCAGCTCGCCTTGTCCCCACGACATGCCTGAAATGCCCTTCGCACGTGTACGCCTGATCCTGGCTGGATCATATGCAGGCTTAGTCTTAAACTCCGTCCGCCGCCAGAGCTCCTTCCATTTCTCTTCTTGTTTCTCATTGTTTTGAGGATGGTCATAATAATAGCCGCCAACACCCCTTAAAAACATACCTGTTTTCAAATAGACATCGGCCATTTCCTCTTGCAGGTGCTGCTGGTTGGCCAGTTTAATGAAATAGACGTTATTGGATTTCACTACTGCTTTTTCCAGTGTAATGATACCTGTTTCATCCGGCTCAATGCCCTTTGTCCTGATCCTTTCGTTCATGTATACCGGGTAGGTTTGCTTTGCTGCGGCCAGTCCCAGTTTATTAAAGGAAGCCATCGTCGTCGCCAGTTTCGCTGTTGATCCCGGTTGTGTAGCGTAGGTAAAGCCAAGGTCACTGGTGGTCATCCAGCCCGAAAGTTTATTTTGTTCAGCAGCGGTCATGGTCAGTTGTTCCCAGTCCTTTACCGGCGGAAGCGGATAAACAGCGGAAGTCAATACATCTCCAGTATTGTCTTCCATGATCACCACCGATACCCGGCTTTTCTTCAAGGAGTCATCCTGCATCATCGTATGTTGTATGGTCGACTGTAACCTTGCATCTATCGTCAGTTTTACGTCCCTGTTGCGCTTCTTAAAAGCCTGTACATCACTGCTGTTGATGCCTGAAAGGAGCAAAGGTGCAAGGGCAGAATAATCCCTTTTGCTTACCGTCATTTCTTTCACACCGCGTGGCAGGAAACGGTCTTCCTGGTATTTACTTGCTTTGGTGTTGAATGAAGTCGTTGGTGTGTGGAAACCCCTAAGTTCAGCCGCGTGTTCATATTCCGCAAAGTAACCGTTTGTACTTCCGTTGAATACCCCTGTATTGGCATCTCCAGTCCAGAAAAAAGCCTGCTCTTCAAAAGGATAATACCTGTCTACACGTTTATGTACGGCTGAATCCAGGTTGTAATCTACTCCGGAGGCCCGTAACGTGTTCTTTTGTTTTCTTACAAAATCCGGATTACTGGTCGCCAGGAGGCGGCCTTTCCGGTCGTAAAGTTGTCCGGCCTCCAGCTTATTCATCAATATGGCAATACGTGGGTTATAGCTGAACATCCTCACACCACTGCGGTCGGCCACAAGGGAAGGCTGTACCACCCATTTTTTATTATTGGCAATGTATTTTGATACCGTCACCGTCAACAAAACTACTGCTACACTGGCCGACAACAATGCCGGCACCAGGTTTTTATCCTGCTGTTTGGTGATGAATTCCATTTGCAGTTTGGAGCCCCTCACCAGTGATACGGACATCAGGATGCCTGCGGCCAGCATATTCGCTACGAGCGAAGATCCCCCATAGCTGATAAAAGGTAAAGCTACCCCCGATAATGGCAATGCACCAGTTGAGCCTCCTGCAATGAGCAGGAACTGCACAAACATACTGATCCCTATACCGGCACAGAGGTAAAATAAGAATGGCGTGCCCGATTGCCGGCCTATAACAATCGCGCGGTTCAGGAAGACCAGGAACAGTATAAAAATGCCTACAATACCGGCCCAGCCAAATTCCTCGCCTATCGCAGGGAGGATCATGTCGGTATGCGCCTCAGGGATGGTCTTGGCAAAACCTTCACCCACACCTTGTCCGCTGATGCCGCCGCTAGACATGGCCCAGATGCCATTGGCTACCTGGTCTCCTCCGTAAACTTCATTGTTCCAGGGATCCTGCCAGATCGACTTCCGTTCCGTCAGCCTGTTCACCGGTCCGGGGATCAGCTTGTCCAGGTAGGGAATCTGGTCTATCAGCAAAAATCCTGCGATGATCATGATCACCATAATGGCCGATTCACTGGTCTGTTTTTTATTAAAAAACATGATCAAGGTCACCAGCACAACCGTAATCAAAGAGGCAATCCAGATGTTCAGGAACCATACGGTTAAGGTATAGGTCAGGATGGCGATCAGCATCATCATAAAATCCCCGCGCGAAAACGAAAACAGGATGATGAAAGTAAAACACACCACCATTGCCGGACCCAGATCGCCGAGCATCAGGTACATCAGGATCGCAATGCCCATGGCGATCAATGCAAATGAAAAGAAATACCAGCGTTTCTGCCAGCTTCTGTATTCTGTGATGAAGCGCTCATTGGTAGCAAAGAAGCCTGCCAGAAATAAAATAATACCATATTTAACAATCTCACTCGGCTGTACGCCGAAGAGGTTCACTTTAACACCGCTGCCCTCTGGTCCGCTACCGAAAACAATCGTCAATGCCAGTAAGCCTAGCGCCAGTGCTGCCCATTGCCAGCCATTTGCTTTGGCGTTGACTTGCGGCCTCAGCACAAACATCCGGTAGAAACGTGAATCTACAGTCAGCTTCCGGAAATTGATGAACAGCATGATGGCGATTCCCAAAATCCCCATTCCAAAAAAGACCAGCGAATCGCGGGCGAGGAAACGATCCCTCAATGGATCCTGTAAACTCAGTAAGGTGATGAACGACAATCCCGTCATGAGCATCACCACCGGAAGGATCAGCTGGTCGGCCTGAGGAAATTTAAAGTTCATCAACAGCTGAAGCAGGAAGAAGCCCGCAAAAAAGCTGAGCACAATAATGCCAAACCATTTGTTGTATTCTTCAGGAGTACGTACAATCAGTGATTTTTCCTTTTTAAGAATCTTAAAATCCCGTGCAGAAAATAACCTGATGGTATGTGGACTTTGCTTAAACGTAAAATTGGCATCGCTGCTCAGTTCCTGTACACCCTGCGACCTGCCAAACTGGAATCCCGGTTGTAAGGGCAATACCGAAAAAGCCTTGTCGTCCGGCAGGTTTTGGAAAGCATATGCTCCGTCTGTTCCTGTTCGCACATAGGCTGTTAAATTTCTTTTTTTGATCCGGCTGTCGCCTTCCATATAAGCATCTTCATCTTCCGCATAAGCACTGTCTTGGGGCAGGATCATCTGCAGTTTCACCAGTACGCCCGACACCGGTTGCTCCTTGCTGTTGATGATCTTTCCGCTGATGCTATGGCTGCCCATTTTCAGGTCGGTCGCAGCATCCAGTGCAGGAGGGTTCTTCCTTTCCTGTTTGAACCTCAGGGAATCATCCCCGGTATAACCCAGTAAAGCCCGGGAATCACTTACGCGCTTTTTAAAATTCTGGCCACCATTGCTGAAGGCATAATCTGCCTCAACAAAAAAACGGCGCTTATTCAGCTCCCCAATATTATCGATTGAAGTAAAGGATTTAGCGCCCTCTGTCACTGCTTTTTCAATGAGTGCAATGTCTTTTTTATCCTCAAAATAATAACCTTTGATCAGCAATGTCTTAATAAGACTGCCCGGGTTCTTCTCATTCAGGTTCACCATCGTGCCGTTTTCCAGTCTCGTCTCTACATCCGAAAAACCCTTCTGCAGCTGATCGAAGAGGGTGTAGAATAAAGCACCCAGCACAACAGTAATCAGTAAAATAAAAAAGCGCATTTTAGTCATCTATGGTTTGGCTAGGGAATCTGTTTTAAAAGTACTTCGGGTAATTTGACCGTTTACAAACTTTCCTTCCGCAAACTGGTAGGCCGCGGTAATTCCGCTCTGACAATTGACAAACCTGATATTTTTTAGCACCAGGGCATTGTTCTGAGATGAAATGGCAGTATTGAAATGGTCGAAAGTCAGGTTTTCCAGGTAAATGTATTTACCCGCAGGCTTTACCACAATGGCGCTTCCCTTAAAGGCTGAATCACTTTGGATCGCGATATTACCCTTGGCCTTGATGAATAATGTGTCCCTGTTGATTAGTAAAGCTTCAGTCAGGATGATCGGCGATTTGAATAAGGAATCACTCAGAATAAGTACATTGCCTTTCACATTATTGATGGTGTCCTGTAGTTTTACTTCCTGTGGATTGCGTATATTCTTAGTGGCAGTAAGCCTGTGTTGTTTGACGTTGTTCAATTGCTGACTGGTTTGCCAAAGGAGGTATACCGATAACAGCAGGAACACCAGGCACAATACGGAAAGCAGGGTAATGATGCCCTTATTACTTTTTTGTTCCTGTTTGATATCCTGAGCTTGCTGTGCAACAGCAGAAACAGGAACTGCCTCCACAACTTCGCGCAGCACCGGTTTATTTGGCTGCGGTTTCCTTTCAGGTTTGGCAATGGGCTTTGTGGCCTCATGAACCAGCGACTCGTTGTCGTTTTTCACCAGCACTACCGTGATGTTGTCCAGTCCGCCATTTTTATTGGCAGTAACGATCAGTTCCTCTGCCTTCGTTTTTAACTCAGTATTCCTGACCAGGATTTGAGTAATTTCCTGACGGTTTACCATGTCAGACAACCCGTCACTGCAAAGCAGTAGCAAGTCGCCTGGCAGAAAAGGGGATTGTCCCATTTCAATATAATCTTCCTGCACTGCTATTCCTGAGCCAAAGCCCAGTGCTTTATTGATCTCATTACGCTTGGGATGCTTCATGGCCTGTTCTTCAGTAAGTCGGCCACTATCCTCCATAAAACCGACAAAACTCTGGTCTTTGGAGATCTTCACGAGTGAATTGTCCCTGAGCAGGTACAAGCGGGTATCGCCCACATGGGCATAATGGAATTGATTTCTTTTCAGGTCTACCACAGCAAGGGTAAGTACGCAAGCCATACTTTCATGCTCTTTTACCTTTTGCTTTTCCGCCATGATCTGCGCGTCGGCCGCAACAATAGCCTCCCTCATCAGCGTTGTCAGATCCCCGGAAGGAGTTTTCAGACGCTTAAGTATGCATTGCCTTGCGATGGCAGAAGCGATTTCACCACCGGCATATCCACCTACGCCATCTATGACGCAGGAGATGATGTAATCTATACCGATGGTCCGTTCAGCAATGAAAGTATCCTCATTGTTGTCCCTTACCTTGCCGGTATCGGTCAATCCAAAATAATTTTTCTCCATTCTATTTAGGCGAGTTTTTAATGTCTCTAAAATGTGCGATCAGCAGGAACACACATATGATCAATAACGCAATTGCGAGTACATGCGACATAAATCAGGATTTAAATATGTTAACACCGATAATCCCGTTCAGTATGATCCTGGAATTCAGCGGCACTTCAGTCCATTTCGGACCTGCAATGTCACTTCTCTCAATGAGGTTTTCATTCACAATGGTCTTTTCTCCAAAGGATGCCAGGAAGAACTTGTCTTCAGCATCGTTGTACCTGATCTTAAGGTGAGGCGTATTCACCCATTCAGAAGGGATTTTAAAAATACCGTTCCCCTCCCTGGTTTCCTCATTTCCAGACACGGTAATGTCGGCTACTTTCATCAGAAACTCGAGCTTCTGTCCGGCATAGGCCCTGTCGGGTATGGTGGTTTCAAACCTTGCGATCAGCGCATTTTCAGCAGATTTAGTCTTCTGCTCATATTTCAGGTTATCCACATAAGGTATTTCATAATAACCTTCACTGTAAAAAATAAAATCCTTCAGCACATCATTGTTGATGTCGAAGGTCTGTGCCATTCCCGTTTGTCTGGGAATGAAGGTTACACGCAGATTTTCCTCTTTCTGGTTACTGTCTGGCAGCAGCTTACCAATGAAACCAATATCTCCCGGTTTATAATCAGGATGAGAAACAAACCTGAACACCCATTTATTGCTCGATGGTTCTGCTTTTTTTCCCTGCGCTACTTTTTGGTTCAGGATCTCATAAAAGCTCTTTACTGATTCCTGGGCTATTAGTCCAAGTATCCCTTTCTTATTATCCATAAACTCACGGTAGTCATCCACATTGAGGCAGATGATGTATTCATGATAAAATACAATGCGCTCGGCAAAGGACAGTTCGGACATAGACTGTTCGAACTTTTCAATGATGTATTTGTAAACAACATTAGGTGTAAGGTGCTTTAAACTGGCTGATGCGGCAGTTCCATTATTGGATAAGAACCAATCCTGAACGCCTATTCGTTGCCAAAAAGAAGGTTTTGTAGTCATTTATACTTATTGTGTTGTTATGATAACTGAATATAGTAATAAAGGTGTGTAATTGTTAACAAAAGATTTTAATTGATGGTTTGCATACTTTGCTTTATAGCAAATATTCTGCCATATAGCGGTCATAAACATCATCAGTAATTTATTTAGTGCGTAATTGATATCAGTTTAGGGTCCGGTTATATTGTGTTTATATCTGACGCTGATTTCAAGCAGATTTGGTACGGATGCTAAACGGGTTTGCTACGGGTTTTAGCCGTACCAAACCCGCTTGAAACCCGTACCAAATCCGCTCCAAACCCGTAGCAAACATAAACAGAGTTCGAGTCAGGATAGAGCTGACTACATACTGATACAAACTGGAGCAACAAGGGTACTCCGGTTCAGAGATTAATTTATTATATTCAGCCTGTAAAAATTTAGGTTAGAACTTTAACAATGAAAAAACACACTTTATTATTTATTCTGATACTGAGCGTGGTGGCTCGCAGTTTTGCTCAGGAACCACAGCCTTATGAAGGAGTGCCCGGGTGGGCAGAAACAAAAGACCAGCGATTGAAATGGTTTAGAGAAGCACGTTTTGGCCTTTTTATCCATTGGGGACTATACAGTGCCGCAGGGGGCTCCTGGAATGGTAAAGTCTATCCTCAGCATTATGCAGAATGGATTCAAACCTGGGCCAGCGTGCCAAGTAAAGAATACAGTGAAACCCTAAAACCAAAGTTTACCGCCGCCAAATTTAAACCCGAAGAATGGGCTTCTCTTGCAAAAGAAGCGGGTATGAAATATATGGTCATTACCTCCAGACACCATGAAGGGTTTACCATTTTTAACAGTAAAACTCCATATTCTCTTAACAATACCTTAACAGGCGGGACGAATGTTTCTCCTAAAGGAAGGGACTTATATGGAGAGACTGTAGCTGCCTTTAAGAAGGCCGGCCTCAAAACCGGGGCTTATTATTCCCTGATCGATTGGCAGCACCCTGATTCTTACACTGCCTTTAAAATTAATCCGCGTGCAGCAGGAAGCAAGCCGAGCTATGAGGCTTTTAAAAATTACCTGTATGACCAGGTTAAGGAACTGGCTAATAACTATGGTAAAATGGATGTGCTCTGGCTGGATTATAGTTCAAAGAACCTGCAGGGTGAAAGCTGGGGGACCAAAAGAATCCTGACTGACCTGGTCAAATGGCAGCCGGGAATCATAGTGAATAACCGTTTTTGGGATGGCCTGGAAAACAAGAACGGAGATATCGGTACACCTGAAAAATATGTTCCGCCTGCGGGTTTACCTGGCATGGACTGGGAAGTTAACCATACGATGAACGAAAGTTACGGCTATAGTGATCATGATCAGAACTGGAAATCCTATGACAAGATGATGAACGTTTTCCTGGAAACAGTAAGCAAAGGCGGAAACCTTTTGTTAAATATTGGTCCGGATGGCGAAGGACAGATCCCTGCACCAGCCGTGAAAATCATGAAGGAAATGGGTGCCTGGATGAAGGTGAACAGTGAAGCCATTTATGGAACTACTGCCAGTCCTTTTCAATCGACAGACTGGGGTTACTGTACACAAAAGCCAGGTAAATTATATCTTGAGATTTTCAATACACCAGCAAACGGAACTTTGGAGGTGCCTTTATCGAGCGCCATTAACAAAGCTTATATTTTAGGAGCTAAGGGTAAATTGCTGACTGTTAAAACTACGGCCAATGGCAAGACCATCCAATTACCTAGTGATTTCTCAGGACCTAAGCCAATGGTTGTGGTCGCCGAGATCAAAGGTGCTCCCGCTGTATTTGCCGATAAGGTGAATTCACTTAAAGATGGTAGCATTGTACTAACAGCCAATAATGCGAAACTGAACGGAACGGGTGGTATTAAACTGAAAGGCGCATCTACGCACGACCCGAACAGGCCAAATACAATTGCTTTCTGGACCGCTAAAAGTGATTATGCTTTTTGGGATTTAAAGATCCAGAAACCGGGTAAATATAAGGTGTTGGTTAACTATGCTTCAGCAACCAATGCTGCGGGAACATTTAGCCTTAACCTGGAAAACAATATATTGAACTGCGTTATTGAAGCCGGAAATGAAGGTTTCAAAGAAATAGAAGCAGGTGTCTTCGAAATTTCCCAACAAGCTTTAGGGACAGCCTCATTGAGGTTAGAATTGAAGGCAAGTCAGGTTACAGGCAAGTCCATGCCAGAGATCAGCCGGATTACATTGAAACCCATTTAATGTTATCTGCCATTGAGCTTGTGAATTTCTCAAGACCCCTGGTGCATTACAGTTTACACTTATTGGCACCAGGGGTTATTGCATTCCTGTTTTTTAGAGATCAATGGAAGCGGGCATGGCTCATTATGCTTGCAACCATGCTGGTAGATGCAGACCACTTATTGGCTACACCCATATTCGATTCCACAAGATGCAGCATAGGTTATCATCCGCTGCATTCTTATTATGCCATTGCTGTTTATTTTATGCTGCTGTTTTTTCCTAAGACAAGGATCATTGCTCTGGGATTGCTGTTTCATATGTTTACAGATTGGCAGGATTGCCAGTGGCATATATTCCTATAAAAGTTTACGAATAGTTAAGCTATTGCCTTTCAAGATTATTGTCCATTTGATACATTAAAATGTCCATTGTATAAAAACTGGTTTATGGGTTATTTAGATTCTCGAATCAAATGAACCAATAAACCAATATGGATGCTAAATTTGAAGCACAAGCTTTAGCACCTCATACAATTTTAACACATGGCCCGTATCCTCTTTTTCTTTCTCGTTTTCAATGTTGCTTTTATCAGTTCCTCAAATGCCCAGGATCGCATTTCATTAGCAGGTACATGGACTTATTCACTGGATACCAATGCCCGGACTTTCAATAAAACCATTCAGTTACCCGGAACATTGGATGATGCAGCTATAGGCGAGGCGCCCAAGGTGTCTCCGGAGCAAATGAGCAAAGAAATTATGATCGGATTGTGGAGAAAAAATCGTTACGTGGGGGTTGCATCCTACAAAAGAGAAATCACCATCCCGGCCGGATTCAGTAATAAAAACCTTGAACTTTACTTAGAAAGGGTGATCTGGAAAACTTCGGTATGGGTAGATGACCGCAAAGTTGGGGATGCGGTAAGCCTTAGTGCGCCGCAGACCTTTCGATTGCCTCAACTGGCACCAGGTAAACATACGATTACACTGCGTATCGACAACAGGCAGCAATTTCAAATCGGAGATGCCACGCACGCTTATACCGACGGCACGCAAATCATCTGGAATGGGGTGATCGGAAAGATGCAGCTCGTTGCACGTCAGGCTACTATCGAACAGGTAAGTATTACTCCCGATGTAGACAATTCAAAAGCAGGTTTTAACATCAGTGTAAAGCTTCCTGCTAATGATCAAAAAGGATACCGCCTGCAGACCAGCATCAGTTTTAAAGGAAAGACTATTGCTCAAAAGTCAGTTCAGCTTTCCAATAGCGTTGCAACCCTAGACTTCCCTATTGCAAATCCTGTGCTTTGTGATGAGTTTAATCCGGCTTTATATACTTCAACGACAAGATTAACTAAAAATGGAAAAGTAGTTGATGAATACAAATCGCAGTTTGGCATGCGAAAAGTAACCAATCAAAATAGCCAGCTGCAATTGAATGGAAAGCGTATTTTTCTGAGAGGCACGCTGGAATGTAATATTTTCCCGCTTACCGGTCACCCACCAATGGATAAAGCAGGATGGCTTAAAGTGATGACCACCGCTAAGCAGTACGGACTTAACCACCTTCGTTTTCATAGCTGGTGCCCTCCGGAGGCTGCCTTTGCAGTAGCAGATTCAATGGGCATGTATTTGCAGGTGGAACTGCCGCTTTGGACTACAATAGGTAAAGATAAAGCACAACATGATTTTCTGAACAGCGAGGCAGACCTGATCCTGAAGAACTATGGCAACCATCCGTCTTTCTGCTTTTTCAGTATGGGAAATGAACTGGAAGGGAACTTCGTGTGGCTAAATGAGCTCGTAAAAAAACTAAAATCCGGAGACAAAAGAAGGCTATATGCCACCACGTCCTTTTCGTTTGGTCAGAAAAGCTGGCCACAACCACAGGATGATTTCTACATCACGCAGTGGACGGTAAAAGGTTGGGTACGCGGTCAGGGTATTTTTAATGATAAAGCCCCGGCGTTTAATACAGATTATACCAAGTCAATCGATAGTCTGCCTGTGCCTATCGTTACCCACGAAATAGGACAATATTCCGTCTATCCTAACATAGATGAGATCAAAAAGTATACAGGCGTTTTGACTCCTTTAAATTTTATGGCGGTAAGAAATGACCTCTCAAAAAAAGGACTGCTACCCCTGGCCAAATCTTATCTTCTGGCCAGTGGTAAGCTCTCTGCCAACCTGTATAAAGAGGAAATTGAACGGGCATTGAAAACTCCGGGCTTCAGTGGCTTCCAGTTACTCGACCTTCATGATTTCCCGGGACAGAGTACAGCACTCGTTGGTTTACTTGATGCATTCTGGGAAAGTAAAGGCATCATCAGTGCTAAAGAATTCTCCAGCTTTTGCGGACCTGTAGTTCCCTTGCTGAGGTTTAAAAAAGCGGATTATACCAATGATGAAAGATTTACTGCCACAGCAGAGATCGCAAACTTTCTGAACAAAGCGATTCAGCCATCTACCGTCCTATGGGAAGTAACTGATGCCGGAAAGAAGGTAGTTGCCAAAGGTGAATGGCGTACCAAAGAAATTCCGGTAGGAAATGAAAATGTAGTTGGACAAATAGACCTTGATTTATCTGGCATAGTAAAGGCCGAGGCTTTAACAGTAAGTGTCAGCATAAAAAACACGGACTATAAAAATCAATGGAACTTTTGGGTATATCCTGCAAAGCAGCCATCTAACATCCAGAACGTATCATTTACTACTTCTATAAAAGAAGCGATCGACAAGCTGCAGCAAGGGGAGACGGTATTGCTGAACCCTGATACATCGGCTATCAAGGGCGTAGCAGGCCGCTTTGCACCAGTGTTTTGGAGTCCGGTACATTTCCCGAGCCAGCCAGGTAGTATGGGACTGCTCATCAATGATAAAAGTGCTGCTTTTGCGAATTTCCCTACGGAAAACTATACGAATTGGCAATGGTGGGATTTGGTGACACACTCAAAATCCCTGATGCTGGACAGTATTTCCAAGGGAATAAATCCACTGGTAAGGGTGATAGACAATTTCTTTAAGAACAGAAAGATGGGGACTGTGATTGAAGCAAAACTAGGTAAAGGAAAGCTGATCATTTGTTCGATGGATATCCATACCGACTTGGAGAAGCGGACCACCGCGAGACAATTGCGTTATAGCCTGATGAAATATGCTTCGGAGAAGTCATTTGAGCCAGAGCTGCAGTTGACGGAAGAAGAATTGAAAGGGTTGTTTAAGTAACCGAAATGGAGTGTTTTACTCCTTCCGTCATCTCGACGATAGGAGAGATCTCTTGCCCGAGTTACGCATAGTTCGAAAGATCTCTCACATTCGTTCGAGATGACGGCCGCTATAAGCAAAGCGGCCTTTCTAATCCGGCATCCTGACCTGTAGCGCAGCGGAAAGCTACGCAGTAAAATAACATGTGTAGCATTCTTGAAGACTAAAATCAATGAATACTTAAAGGACAAAAGAAGTACTTCCACTCCGGCATAAAGATTTATAACAACCAGTTTGAGACCTTTGATCAGCCCATCCTATATGCAAAATCTGTGAACGGGCTGGTATTCAAAGTCAATACGATTAAAACAAACACTGAATACCCGGCATTTCACTGGAACAAGAAACGTACCCTTTTTGAACGCGTAACAGGAGCAGAATTTAGTGGCAATCAGGTGAACGAAAAAGTAGTAGATTTACAGGAGAAGTAACCGTTACTTCTCCTTAGATTTCCTTGCAAGCTCCAAAGCTGCGGTGGTCAGGTAATATTTGGCAATCATATTTGGTACTTCCCATGAAGGCATGTTTTTGTTTTTCAGGTAGTCCAGGAACTTTTCTGTAACCCTTGCAAAGTGCATTTCATGACCCTCTTTATACTTGTCAGGAATTACGATCTGCCATCCTTTGTGTGTCTTCTTTATATCGATGCCAGGGAATTTAACCTGCAGTTTCTTTAAACCGGCGGACAGTGCTGCTTCAAAAGCAGTATCTCCTGATTTGACCGGCTCGATGTATAATTCAGGCTTAAATTGCTGTTCCGCTCCCTGTCTGATGATCAGGTTGGCCCTTGTTCCGCGCATAATAGAATAATGCGTGTCACCGGTACCTTCCGGGGCTTTATAATTCCATTTCACCGAAACTTTAGCATGAATACCCTTTAATTTATAGTTGATTTCTCCGTTTGAAAACACTTTAAGCAGGCTGTCATGTACTACATCCTTCTTCAGGTAAGCGGGAAAGCCATTGGATTGGGTCACTGTATTAAACTCGCTTAAGGTCAGCTCGGTAGCCGATCTTGTTGCAGACAACAGCTCAATGTCTTTTTTATAATCAATGATTTGTCCGGGAAAACATTCCCATTGAACCAGGTCTACCAGATGCGTAGTGACATCTACAATACCCTCACCTTCCTGTGCTACATCCATAAACCATGCCGGTCTTACCAGGGCTTTCCCTGACACATATTTATAAAAATGATGCACGCTTTCTTTGGTCACAGCGGGATTATCCGGACTGCCTTTTTCGAGCTGGCCGAACACCTCGGGCAGCATAGAGAATTCCTTTTGCAGCATGGTGCTGATCTCATAACGTTCGGTCATGATATCATACAATAACAAGTCCTTGTCTGCGGCAGTTTTAAACGCAGCCTGCAGCACATCAAAACTCGCCTTGTCAATTGCCATAGGCTTATCGGCGAGTACATTTAACCCGGCCTCAATAGTTCTCCCGATATATTCCGTTTTTTTCTGATTGTTGCCGGCCAGAACAACTACATTTCCTTTCTTTTCAGAAAGCATCTTTTCAAAATAATCATTTCCCAGATAAAGCTCTTCCTTCCATTGGGTCGGTTGATCTGTGCGCTGATTATACGTGCCAATTTTTGCCAGATGTAATTGTACATCATTGCCTTCCGGCGCATACACTTGAACTGTCGAATCTACACCAGGATACATCGATTTTTGTACCAGGGCAGCATGAAAGTGCCCCGGGTCCAGTGTGATAAATCTAACAGTATCTATATTTTTATTTTCAGGCTGGCCACAGCCAAACAGTGCCGTTAAAGTAATTGCCATTAGCTTATTCTTCATCATCAGCCCTTCTTATTAACAATGTAATTCGTGCCATAAGGATAACGCTGAGGTCTCGATAATAATTTATTGGCCTCAATATCGTTTTTAAATACTTCTTTCTTAGGATCCCAATACAATTTCTTTGGAGATTTCATGGCAGCATGAGCCACGAGGCAGGCACTGCAGGAGCGGTGTGCTACTTCTACCGGGCTAATGGTCGGTTTTCCGCTTTGTATGCAATCCAGCCAGTTTGCGTGTTGTTCCGGACTTTCATACAAATGGACCTCATTAGGTTCTATCTTAGAAGTGAGTAGGCCAGGGTCGCTCGCATAAAAAGCCTTACTTGGTGGTCCACCAGCACCAGGGTCAGTCTTGGTCACCCCAACACTGCCGCGGGTTACAAAGATCCAGCCGTCAGTCCCTTCAAATTTTATCCCGTTGGGGTTTTTGCTGTTTATGAACATGTCCACTCCGTTTGCATATTTTGCATGAACCTCATAACTGCCATGTACATTCCATAAGCCATTTTTAGGGAATTCCGCTTTAGCCTCAATCTCTATCGGCCCGGTATATTCTGTATTCATTCCCCAATGCGCAATATCGATGTGATGCACACCCCAGCCGGTAATCATGCCTGCGCCAAACTGTTCACACCTCAGCCATCCGCCGCGCGACTCCACATCCGCTGAGTGAACCCTGTCCTGAGTATAATAGATATAAGGAGTAGAGCCCAGCCACATGTCATAATTGAAATTAGCCGGGATCGGCATTTCCGTTGCGATACCACCAGCCGGATCAGAAGGAAGACCGATCTGTACGCTTTTCAGTTTCCCGATTCTGCCGTTCCTAACCAGTTCACAAGCCCTTTTAAACTGTGGCCATGGATTTACTGAGCGTTGCTGACTGCCCAGCTGAAAAATAACCCCTGATTTTTTGACCATATCGCTCATCGTCCTGCCTTCCTCTATTGTCAAAGAAGTGGGTTTCTGAAGATAAATGTGTTTCCCGGCCAGGGCAGCCTCTATAGCAGGCTGGGCGTGCCAGTGATCGGGGGTACTGATCATCACCGCATCAATATCTTTATTGGCCAGCAGTTCCTGGTAGTTGTCATAAGTTTTAATGTCGATGTAATTGGAGTTGCCGGTCTTTTTGGTATACCAGCCTTCCACCAGCTTTTTACCGCCCTGCAACCTGTTGCTATCCAAATCTGCGATTGCCACAATGCGTGCGCTTTCGTGTTTAAAAGTTTCTATCAGATCATGCGTTACAGCAATCCTGCCACAACCGATCTGTCCTATATTGATTTTATTACTAGGTGCATTTTTACCAAATACAGAAGCGGGAACTATAGTCGGGAAGCCACTTACTGCAACAGACGTAAGCACAGCTCCTTTAACGGCAGTTTTCACAAAATCCCTTCTGCTATAAGGAAGTTTTTCATTTTCATTCATAACGATCAGTATATATTATAATTGGTTAGGGTTGATTAATAGCGCAGAGGGGTGTCTCTGGAATCCGCATATGCTTTACTGTAATCTAGTTTTTTGTATTGCCCTACAACGAAATTGATGCCCTGAAGCACATGTTTCACAAAGACAGGATCTTCATAGTTCTCTTTGTCATGGCCCAGCGCGGTAATCCAGACATTGCCGCCATCAAATTTCTGATACCATACTGCAGGGTATAGCGTTGAGAAAGGAGCGGAGAATTTATTGATCATGTTTGCTGTTGCTGGTACTGAGGAATCCAGCGAAGTCACGTCATGTGCCATCACCACTTTAATTCCAGGGTATAACTCTTTAGCAAAATAACACTCATCCTTTCTTTCCCAAACCATAGGTAGTCCTTTTACAGATGGGTGGGAGGGATCTATCACTTTAACAGAAAATTTCTGATTTACCGCATGCCAGGAAAAAGTACCGCCCAGCATTTGTTTAAACCAGGTCCAGTTTCTTTCCGTACCGGTGACCGAATGCAGGCCGACAAGTCCGCCTCCAGCTTCAATGTATCTTCTGAACGCCAGTCTCTGCGCATCCGTATCGAAAACATCATTGTTGGTGCTTGGGAATATCAAACAGGTATACTGTTGTAAATTGGCTTCAGTAAAAACAGCAGGATCATCAGAAACTACCGTTTCAAACCCATTCTCTTTTCCTAGTTTTTCAATACACTTTACAGCATAAGGAATATTGTCATGTACGAAGCCTTTTCCGTTTTTGGTATAGACCAATACTTTAACCTTTTTTAAAGCCGGAAGATTTTCAACAGCCCGGGCAGGGTGGATAAATAGTATCCCCACTACAAAAAGTAAGATAAAAGCTTTTAATTTAAGTGTTAAGATTTGCATTTTCATTTGGTTGTTTTAGTATTTCTATGGTTAAAGCTATAAATAATATTTAAGAATGCAACCGATAGCATAAATAATAAATCGTAGTATTGTATTTAGGTATAAATGATTTAAAGGATCAGATCTCAAATATTGATGTATTCAGAAAAAGAAGTAACCATTTATGACATTGCCAAAAGGCTTGATCTTTCTGCTACTACAGTTAGCCGGGGGTTAAAAGATAACCCTGCCATCAGCAAGAAGACTAAGAAAAGGATCACAGATGTCGCTGTTGAAATGGGCTATCGTTTCAATACTTTTGCCAGCAACCTCAGGAGCAAACGCACCAATACCATAGGTGTGATCATTCCGAGAATGAACAGCAGTTTTATGTCTGATGTGCTTGCGGGAATGGAAAAAGTAGCCAATGAAGCAAATTACAACCTGATTATCAGTCAGTCGCTGGAGTCGGCCGATAAAGAAGCTGTAAACATAAAAACCATGTTCAATAACCGCGTTGACGGTTTAATGGTGTCTGTGGCATACAATACAAACGGAGTATCCCAATTTGAAATGCTATTGCAAAAAGGAGTTCCTGTGTTGTTTTTCGACCGTACCTTAGACCATCCCATGTGTCCGGGGATTATCATCGACAATCAGAAATCGGGCTATCTGGCCACGAGGCATTTGCTGGACCAGGGATGTAAAAACATCATCCACATTACAGGAAACCAGGAAAGAAATGTTTATTCAGAACGTCAGAAGGGATATGAGTCAGCACTCGCCGAAGCAGGTATTGAATTGAATAAGGACCAGACGTTCGTAACCATGTTAGATGAACAGGCAGGGATAGACTGTGCTGAGCAGATTCTGAAAATGAGCCCTTTACCCGACGGCGTGTTTGTAGACAATGACAACTGTGCGGCAAATTGTATGATGAAACTCATGGATTCAGGAATAAAAATTCCTGAGGATATTGCTTTTATCGGATTCAATAACGACCCTATTTCAAAGATAATCAGGCCTGCTCTATCTACCATCAGCTATCCGGGTGTAGAAATGGGGCAAATAGCCGCCCGTAAATTGATCTCACATTTAAATGGACAGCAGAACATAAACTCTACAAATTCAATAGTACTCCGGTCCGAACTCATTGTAAGGGACTCATCTTTATGCAACCGATTGTAATTTTATAATATTTATAGCTACATTCGGTTGTTATAATAACGATAAACCTTCAACCGAATGCCTTAATGAAAGCTGTTAAAGAAAGAAAGATTGCAATAGTAACCGGTGGCGGCTCAGGCCTTGGATTTGCGATCGCCCAATGTTTTGTAAAAAACGACATTTTTACCATACTTATAGGTAGAAATGAACAAAAACTGAAGACCGCATGTGAACAGCTGGGTGAACTAGCCACCTACGTTGCTTTTGATGTCCGCCTCCTGGACAAGATCCCTGAGCTGATCCACGACATCAGTGCCCGTTACGGCAAAATAGACATCCTGGTAAATAATGCGGGGATTAACTCCAAAAAACCATTCATAGAAGTAACGGATGAAGATTTTAATGAGATCATCCTCACAAATCTTGTATCTGTATTTTCCCTCACACGAGAAGTTTCCAAAATCATGCTTGCCGAAAAATCCGGCAGTATCATCAACATCAGTTCGATGGCCTCACAATATGGCATTCCGAAGGTGATCGCTTATACAGCGGCTAAATCGGGCATTGAAGGGATGACGAGGGCGCTGGCTGTGGAACTCTCTCCGTCTGGCATCCGTGTGAATTGCATTGCACCTGGGTTTATCGCGACAGACATGTCGGCTAAAGCGCTGGACAACGATCCGGAAAGAAAAAACAAGGTATTGTCCCGGACTCCGATGGGTGCATTGGGCATGCCCTCTGATATCGGAGCGGCAGCTTATTTCCTGGCCTCAGATCAGTCGAAATACATTACTGGAATCGTGATGCCGGTCGATGGCGGTAATTCAATCGGCTTTTAACAATTGAGCGTTATGCAAAAAATGGAACAAACAATGCGGTGGTTCGGCCCCAGTGACCCGGTTAGCCTTCAGGATATCCGCCAAAGCGGAGCGTCCGGTGTTGTTACTGCCCTGCACCACATTCCCGTTGGTGCAGTTTGGCCACTTGCTGAAATAAAAAAGCGCAAGGCTGAAATTGAAAGTGTGGGCTTAACCTGGACGGTGATAGAAAGCCTACCTGTACATGAAGACATCAAGAAAAGGACTGGCGACTACGAACTGTATATTGAAAACTATAAGCTCAGCATGCGCAATGTAGCCAAATGCGGCCTGAAGGTTATCACCTATAATTTCATGCCCATATTGGATTGGATGCGTACCAATGTTTCCTATGAGCTTGAAGACGGCAGTAAAGCACTGTATTTTGAAAAAGCTGCTTTCATTGCATTTGATGTTTTTTTGCTGAAACGTCCGGATGCAGAAAGAGACTACGATCAGAAAGATCTGCTCAAAGCAGGGAAATACTTTATCGGACTAAGTCAGGTTGAAAAAGACACCCTCTACGGAAATGCATTGCTGAGTCTGCCGGGAACGGGGGAGCCGTTCAGGGCCGAAGATATTTTGAAGGCTTTAAAGACCTATGCGCATATAGATACAAATAAACTGAAAGCTCACCTCTATGCTTTTTTGGAGGCCATAATTCCTGTAGCAGAACAAGAAGGCCTTCAGATGGCAATCCATCCAGACGATCCTCCATTCTCTATATTGTCGTTACCAAGGATCATGTGTACCGAGGCCGATGTAAGAGAAATGCTGGATGCTGTTCCTTCGCCGAACAATGGGCTCTGCTTCTGTACGGGCTCATTTGGCGCACGTGCAGACAATGACCTTAAGGGGATGATCGGCAGGTTGGGTGCGCATATTTTCTTTCTCCACCTGCGCAGCACCCAGCGCAATGATGAAGGCGATTTCTATGAAGCCAACCATCTGGAAGGCGATGCCGATATGTTCGGCGTGGTGAAGGAAATCGCAAAGCTTCAGCAGCGGTTAAATGTATCTATACCAATGCGTCCCGATCACGGTCACCAGATGCTGGATGATCTGCATAAAAAGACATATCCGGGTTATTCTGCTATTGGAAGACTAAAAGGACTGGCTGAGTTGAGAGGACTGGAGCACGCAATTTTAAAGTTTATCTCCGCGTAACAGTTTCCAGAGATGATCAGTTGACGGTGATTTGAGATGACTCCGTTTTTTGTTAGATTAGTGACATGAACACAAGAACGAGGTATAAATTTAAACTGCTGTTTATCCTGATTTTTGCCTGGCTTACTGTGGGATTGCTGGGGTGATTATTTTGCGACATAGGTTATTCGTAGGGGTCTTTACTTTAGTTTCTCATCGATGAATGCTGTATGAGCCTTAGCTAGTGCTCTTGATATATACTCAATTTCTCCAACTGTCAATTGAGTATTGTATCCTTTTGTGATACTTTCATTTCCAAATTCTAATTTATATCCTTTGGTCAGATCAAAATAAATATTAATGACGCATTGATAGTTAAATTCCCTCAACGATGGACGGTTGAGTTCCTCATATGCGTAAAGGAAATTAATATAACTCGTGTTGTCTGTAAACACGGCAGATAGAGGGGGAAATAAATCTTTGTTTGTCCATGTAAAACCATCGGTTTCAACATACAATCTACTGCTCAAGTAAAATTTATCAAATTTTGCGCATGTGGCAAGAAAACCGTTCCACAATGGTTCAATGGAGGTTTTGGATATTTCTACTAGTGTAGTTTTTGTTTTAGTAACTTCGAGTTTCTCGCCATGGGTTTTCAATCTCTGTTCCAGAAGGGCTATTTCTTTATCCACATCATCCGGCTCTTCAATAGATTCGCCTTTGGCGCCTGCAATCATGATTTCTAGTGAACGAATCAAATTTACTGCGATGTAATCAATAAAAGGCTGGATAATACTTGCATCTGCTTGTCTTAAAGCTCCAAAATAATTTTCCTTATCATCGGTCTTGGTGATTACCGGCGGATAGCCAAACTTCATTAATATAAAGTTCATTAGAATTCTGGCTGTTCTCCCATTGCCATCATCAAAAGGATGGATACGGATAAAGCGATAGTGAAATTCGGCGGCCAAAATAATTGCGTTGACATTAGGTTCTTCACTTTTTGTACGGTACCACTCAATCAGGTCATGCATCTTTGCCGGAGTTTCTTCAGGGGTGGCAAATCTGAAAATCTCTCCTGTTTTGGTTTGTACATGGTTGGGGGCAGTCTTATATTGCCCTACATTTATTCTGCGTTTGGTGGGTTGTCCGTCAGGAGTGATTGCTTTTACTTCATAGCTTTCCTTTAAAAGCAATTGATGAAGCTGTCTGATGAAATACTCTGTCAGATCCTGATCACCAGAAACCAATTCAGTTACCCATTTAATTGCTTCATCGTGACCAGTAATTTCGAAATGATCTTTTAATGGTTTGCCTTGCGCAGTAATGCCAAAAAGAATTAAGGCCTTTGTTTCTCCGAAAGTGAGGGAGTTACCTTCCAGATTATTAGAATTATAGTTCCAATCCAAGCGAAATTTCTGCATAATAATGGCCTCCTGTTCCTTATCTAAAGGACGCAAGCTGGCTAAGGTGTCTGCTAATTCTGATGCTTTTTGTATTGGCTCCATGCAGTAAATATAAGAATATCCGAGGCGTTTTGCCTAAAATACCATCATGTTATTAAATGGAATTGATACCTTTGAATGATATAATTAACCTCTTGATGTTTAAAAATCCTTTTTCATTTCATGGCCGCATTCGCAGGCTGGAGTATTGGTTCAGCTGGGTGATATACTATGGCTATAGCGCTATAGTAAATTTCATATTGGTATCGTTGGGTATCATAGAACATATGGTTGTTCCTATTAAACATACGATAATCCCAATAGATTTTCCGGCTTTAAGAATACCCGACAATGCAATTCATGCTTCAATTGTGTTTATTACTTATGTCCCGCTAGTTGTATTCATAATTACTCAAAGAGCCAAACGATGCCACGACAGGGGCAATAGCGGTTGGTTTCAGATCATCCCGTTTTATGGTTTATGGATGCTTTTTGCTGATGGTGAGATCGGAGACAATCAGTATGGACCAAATCCTAAGGGTAAAAGTTATCATTTTTTGAAACCGGATAGGGAGTTTTAATTCAAGTAAACTACTAAGATCTTATTTGCTATTTTTGTCGCCGTTGTTGTCGCTTTGTCATCCATAGCGCAGCGAAGGATCTTTTGAATCCGCTATAGCAACCATTGAACACAATAGACAAAGAATGATAGAGATAACTGATGTTTTTTTAAAGAAGGTGATGATGCATAGGGTGAGCTATGTGGAAAGTCAGGCCCGTGCGGGAGAAGAAGTTTTCGACCTGATCGATGAAACCCTGTCGGATGTACTGAAAAATATGTTCCTGAAGCCGTTCACCAATAACGTTTCTTCACAGGAATTTCACCATACCATAGACCTCAATTTCAATGTACTGTTTAGCTTGTCGAAGCAAATCCGTGAGAACGGCAACTTCATAGAGCTTTCCAAGAAAATCTTTGATCACCTGATGTCGGTGAGCGACAATGCCAACATCAAGGATGGTGACGTGTTTGTTGCGCGCTTTGATGACATCAAGCTAAATGAAAACTTTTATGAAGGTCTGGGCATCTTTAAGTTTGAAGACAAGCAGTCTTTTGTAGAGACCGATCTGACCTCCAGCAGCCTTACTCATTCGCTGCGCAAGGGCATCGGCGCTAAGAAGCCGGAAAAGGCTGTATTGATTCTGTTTACTGAAGAACCTTATAACTTGCTAGTCATAGATAATAGTACTGCCGAAACCGACTATTGGCAAAACAAGTTTATCGGCAACAGGCAAAAGGCAGACTTCGTGAACAATACCACTGATCTGCTATTGATGGCCAAGAATTTCATTACAGAACAGATTCCGCAGGAGTTTGACATCACCAGGGCTGATCAGATCGATTTGCTGAATAAATCTTTCCATTATTTCAAGGAAAAGGAAAGTTTTGATATGGAAGAGTTCTCACAGCAGGTCATAGCCAATGACGAGGGGATCGCAGCCTTTAAAACCTACAAGCAGGCTTTTGATGAAGGTTTGGACACACCGATACCTGATAGTTTCGATATTTCAGAGAAGGCAGTGAAGAAACAAGCCAAGGCTTACAAGAGCGTACTCAAGCTGGATAAGAACTTCCATATTTACATTCATGGCGATAAAGAACTGATCGAGAATGGCTTTGATGATGGCAAGCGAATGAATTATTACAAGGTGTATTACCATCAGGAGGAGTAAATTCGCTATTAGCCTTGACGATGATAGCGGAACGGTTTTTGTTTTAGTTAATAAAAATATCCCTATGAAAAGCTTAACTGTTTATTTTACTTTATGTGCCTTTTTGGTACTGACTTCCTGCAAGAAAGACAAGAAACTGACCACCGAAGCACAGGTGATCACCAATATCAGCTTTGGTGCAGACCCAGCTCAAAAAATGGATGCCTACCTGCCGGAAGGTCGTAATGAACAAACGCCAGTGGTAGTGATGCTGCATGGTGGTGGATTTGTAGCTGGCGATAAAGCCGATGTTTCTGCACGGGCCCAACAATTGTCTGCCCAAGGTTTTGTGGTACTGAATGTGAACTACCGATTGGTGAATATAGATGGCGTGCTGAGTAACCCTATTGTACATAAACCCAGTCCTGTAAAAATTGCAGATCAGTTGAACGATATTCAAGCGGCCGTTAACCTCGCTGCGGCTAAAAGCAGTGAATGGAGGATGAGCAGTGATAAATGGGCTATAGCGGGGCATAGCGCAGGTGCAACCTTAGCTTTGCTTTACGCATATGGAGATAAAAATACCGTTGGTAGGGTCAAAGTCGCGGCCAACTGGGCTGGGGCTACTAATTTTGCTTTTCAGGATGAATCAGAAGTAGCATTACTTGATCCACGGATTGTCGAGGTGATCTATCGTGCGGTGGGTGCAGAGCCTGTGCAAGCGAATATATTGGCCTATATGGCTGCCAGTCCGATGTGGCTGGCTATCCAGGGCAAGGCATTGGCGACTATCAATATTCGCCCTGAATTTAACAACGTTGGTGATCTTCCAGATGGAAGCAAAACGGAATACGACAAGTTTACCCAGATACTGACTGAAAAGGGCGTGACGAACAAGAGGGTAGAAGTTGCCGGTGCCGATCATGGATTTTCCAAAGCGGGCAACTGGGACCTGGTCATCAATGAAACTTCAGCATTCTTCAAAGCTCGTTTGCAATAAGCGACGGGCTGATTACCTTCTCGGGCCCATTATTTACCGTTATACTCTACTACCAGTGACCTTACAAAATCAAAGGTAAATTTATCTTCGTTTTTATAGCGTTGTAGTACATGCTCATTATCGCTGATCAGGTCTGAAAATGCATTTTTTCTATCCTTCCTGCTACCCCATATACCATTGGATTTTACTTCAACCAGGTCACCGGCATTTTTTTGAGCGTACCAACGTTGCTTGCTGTAGCTGTAGCCAGGGCTCATAAAACCGCCGGTACCATTGAACGTCGGACCGGTCTGGCCATTAACGAGATACTCGTACAGTTTGATCTTCCCGTCTTCCAGTACATGTAAAAATGGGCGGTTGTTCGTATTCAAAGCTATTGAACGGAAAGTCCCATCTCCGGCTTTATAAAACTCGTTAACCTGTTCGGGGTTGTACTTTACGGCCTTCTTTTGACCAGCGGGAACAAATTTTAAGCTTTTTACATTGTATTTTTTTACTTCTCCCATGGTCTTGGTTCCGTCATTGCTGATGACATAATCCGTCTGCGCGGAAGTCCGAATAGCAATTAAACTAAGGAAAATCAAAAAAGCGAAAGTGATTGAGTGTAGTTGTTTCATTTTGAGCGATATTTAGCTGAACCAAAATTATATTAATTTTATAAAGCAAACAATTTTTAGATAAGTTTAAGCGAAGTTTGACTTTGGTAAGCGCCAGCAAAAAATGATTTACACTATCCTCATTCTGTTTTTACTTGGCTATATGATTTATGGACTTGTTCAGGTTCTTAAAAACAAGTCCCTGACATTGATGAGTAAGGTCGTCTGGATTTTTATAGTTGTCTTTCTCCCTGTTTTGGGGACTGCCGGTTATCTGCGAACAACATTTAAAGAAAGGCATGGCAGATGGTAGCCCAGTCTAGGCGAACGAAGCTCTGAACTCCAAAGGCGACAACCTGGTCTTAGTCTTAAACAATTTACTAAACGACTGAGGGTGTTCGAAGCCCAATCCATAAGCGATCTCACTCACCGAAAGATCGGTTGTAGAAAGTTTTTCTTTTGCCTTTTCAATCAGTTTGTCATGAATGTGCTGCTGGGTACTCTGACCGGTCAATACCTTCAGCAGTCCGCTCAAGTAGCTGGCAGATATATTTAAAGCATCGGCAACATACTGAACAGAAGGTAGTCCTTTTTGACTAAGAGCATCATTCGCAAAATAATCCGTCAGCAATTTATCTACGCGATCCAGCACTTGGTGGTTCGCTATTTTCCGGGTGATGAACTGTCGCTGGTAAAACCGTTCCGAATAGTTCAGTAGCGTTTCGATCTGCGAAATGATGATGCTCTGGCTGAAGCGGTCTATATTGGCCTGGTATTCCTGGCGGATATTTTGGATCAGGTTATGCAACACCAGTTCCTCTTTTTCCGAAAGAAACAAGGCTTCATTTACCGAATAATTGAAAAACTCATAGCGCCTGATGGCTGCGGCCAAAGGCGTGTTCCAGAGAAAGTCCGGATGAATCAGCAAGATCCATCCGGATGGTTTAGGCTCCATATCATCTACCACCGGAGTAGTTTGTAAAACTTGGCCCGGTGCCATAAAATACATCACGCCATCATCAAAATCATAGCTCTGCTGCCCATAGCGCATCTTTTCCCGCAGATCGCGCTTTACCGAAATCGAATAATAATCGGCCACGATGGTATTGACTTCACTATGCTTCTTCGCAGCCACCAGTTCGGCATAATCTACCAGACTGATGAGCGGATGCTCAGGTTTTGGCAACTGAAAGATGCTGTGAAATTCACTGATGGTTTTGAGTCTGTGGGGCTTCATAAGGTAAATATAAGCAATAGTTAGATGGCCTGTCCGCCCGATACCTCAATCCTTTGGGCGTTGATCCAGTAAGCATCCTCTGAGCACAGGAATGCCACCACGCCACCAATATCATCAGGTAAACCAGTGCGTCCAAGTGCGGTAATCCCTGCAATTTGGTTGTTGATGTCTTGGTTGTCCCTTACGCGACCTCCACCGAAATCCGTTTCTATGGCGCCCGGAGCTACTACGTTTACTCTGATTTTGCGCTCGCCCAATTCCTTAGCCTGGTAACGCGTCAATGTTTCTACTGCTGCTTTCAATGAACCATATACCGATGAGCCAGGCATTGAGATTCGGGTAAGGCCAGAAGAGATGTTGACGATGCCACCACCATTGTTCAGGTAGGGCAGCAGTTTTTGGGTCAGGAAAAACACGCCTTTGTAATGGATATTAAATATGGCATCCATCTGCACCTCCGTAGTTTCAGTGATTGGGGAATAAAGTGCTGTGCCAGCGTTGTTCACCAGAAAATCGATGTTAGGGCTTCCAGTTTCCGCTGTAAGGTGCTTCGTCAGGCTGTCCACAAATGTATCAAAGCCAGTGATATCGCTCGTGTCCAGCTGAAAAGCGGTAGCATTTTGTCCCATCAATTGAATCTGATCAATTACTTGATCCGCCGCTTCCTTATTGGAATTGTAAGTGATCACCACGTCTATACCTTTTTTAGCGATGGCTAATGCCATATTTCTGCCCAGTCCGCGGCTACCACCAGTAATCAGGGCTATCTTGTTTTTTGTTTCCATGTTTTATTGTTGATTATATTAACAGTTTTGATGAAACAAAGTTCCGCATCATTTGTCAGTTGGATGTAGCCGAATCTATTGAGGCTGTAGTCTAAATTACTTTTTTAAAATTGGATTGGGTTTTTAAGTACATTTGCTGCACACACAAATACAAAACTTATGAAAAACGCTTTATCAAAACAGCATCTGCGGATGCTGTGCCTGGCCTTCGTTGCCATCTCCACACTATTTGTCTCCAGTTGTGAGAAAGGTACACCAGTAGATGTTCCGGTGGCAATCGAGCCAGAAGTTAAGATGAAATATGATAGTGTCTATTTCGAGATCGGAGGAAAGTCATTTTCCGGCGAACCTGGTTTAGGAGGAATGAATCAAATAGGAAACAGCGGATACAGAATGAAATATCTCGACGCGCCAAAAGCCGGGATGACCATTTACACTGAATACGGAATGACTAAAAGAGGATGGTATGCACCTACAGACTCGATTTACTTTACCTGTGCAAACACAAACTATAGAATAGGGAATGAACTTCTAGTTATTTCATTTAGTCAGGGCTTCCATAAAAAGGATATGAATAAATATGGAAGTTTTTATTTTCCGAAGGATGTCAGGAATTTGCTGAACAAAGGCAAGCTTACTTTCGCCACCGACTATGAAAGTACAAACTCCAAAAATGGTGTAGCCATTTCTTTTGCTGCTTATGGCAGAACCAGTAAACCTGAGTCCGCTTTTGAAGAGCCATTGACGAATTATCCTCAGGATGACTCTGTTTTTGAGATTATAAAGACTGAGCAAATTGACAAGGATTCTTATTATGTGGAAGCGAAATTTGAATTGAACCTATTCGATAACAATGGTACTAAACACCGTGTCAGGAATGGTTTTATCAGGTTTACACTGATGGGAAGAAACGTATTTGGGTATCTCTTTCAGTAGATCAATGGTATAATATTCCGAAGCTGACAGCATGGACGTTGATGAAGATTTTTATGTATTTGCATACTTTCATCATTTACCGTTATACTCTACTACCAGTGACCTTACGAAATCAAAAGTAAATTTATCTTCGTTTTTATAGCGTTGTAGTACATGCTCATTATCGCTGATCAGGTCTGAAAAAGCATTTTTTCTATCCTTCCTGCTACCCCATATGCCATTAGATTTAACTTCGACCAGATCACCACCATTTTTCTGAGCGTACCAACGTTGCTTGCTGTAGCTGTAGCCAGGGCTCATAAAACCGCCGGTACCATTGAACGTCGGACCGGTCTGGCCATTAACCAGATACTCGTACAGTTTGATCTTCCCGTCTTCCAGTACATGTAAAAATGGGCGGTTGTTCGTATTCAAAGCTATTGAACGGAAAGTCCCATCTCCGGCTTTATAAAACTCGTTAACCTGTTCAGGGTTATACTTTACGGCCTTCTTTTGACCAGCGGGAACAAATTTTAAGCTTTTTACATTGTATTTTTTTACTTCTCCCATGGTCTTGGTTCCGTCATTGCTGATGACATAATCCGTCTGCGCGGAAGTCCGAATAGCAATTAAACTAAGGAAAATCAAAAAAGCGAAAGTGATTGAGTGTAGTTGTTTCATTTTGAGCGATATTTAGCTGAACCAAAATTATATTAATTTTATAAGCCAAGCAATTTTTAATAAGTTAACTGATGTTTGACTAGGTAATACTATTGGGAAAATCATTTACACAATCCTCAAAATTTTATCTACCCCATACCCCCACCGTTTGCCGTCTTACTTTATATAACCAAATATAAACGCTCTCTCATGGATCTCAATAAGCAAATCTTAAGTATTTATATACTTTCAAATCCATTGCGAATTGGCATTGCCATTAAACGCCCTGATTTCTATTCTTATCTGCGAAGCAGCCATTCCGAGATGAAACAAATTAAATACATGAACATAATAAACACGAAGACGCCTCTATGTGTCGTATTACTGCTTGGCATAATATTGCTAGGTAACTCCTGCAAGCGTGGCCTGGAAATTCAAAATCAGCCCGAAGTAGTTGTCAATGAAACCATTTTAAAAGCAAAAGCCCATGTAGAGTCCATTTTGGAAGAACAAGGCTCTGACTCATTCGTCAAAAAAATGCGCTTCGAAATGAATTGGGAAAAAGCAATTATTGATAGTGCTGATAACATACGTGTACCCATTTATTTTGATTTAAGTAAACTAAAACCCAAAGACGGCAAACAAAAGGCTCCTGCGGAAATCAAAGCCGTTTTTGAACTTTATATTAAAAATGTAAGTGGGCAAACTGAAGTCAGCATCATGCAATTTATGAATGTTGGCGGAAAATATTATCCCTTACGTTTAACCTTAACCGGAGAATTAAAAACAAAGCTAAAGGCTAGTGTTTTCAAGAAAGATGTACTGTCTATAGGAGGAAATGGGGGCAAGATTCTCTCATCAGCGTTTAATAAAAAAATGATAACTGAAAGTGGGTTTATGGAACTTATTCAAATGAGTTATGGATCAAATTATTTGGCGGTGGTGATAAGAGAGTGTCAAATGGGTACTTGGTTTAACCCAACAACTTGCATGTGTGATTGGCCTGAGAATGTTGATTCGGGAGGGTTTTACCCGGAGATATTTATGATAATTATAGATGCAGCCAGTAATTATCAATATTTACCATATCCATTCTCTTTTCATCCTTCGTCTATTACCCCTGATCCTGAATATCCTGAAGGACCAATTGGTGGTGGTGGTAATACAGGCGGGAACGTAGATTGTGCAGGTGTCACCGGAGGAACTGCTCATATGGCTGATTGTGGCTGTATTGGCGGTACAACAGGAATTCAAAACTGTGACCAAATGTGTACAGTAAGCGCAATGCTGTCTTCAATTGCCTCAACGGTGAGGCCGGGTACAAACATTAACCTGAACGCAACCATTACCACTAGCGGTGCAGTTTCTATAACTGATAAGGCCTTTGAAGTATACTATCAGGATACCTGGTTGGAAGGATCAATTAAATTCGACACGGAGTTCGACCAAGGTAATACCTACGCAATCAATAATGCTGAAATCAATGTATTGGGCGCGCTTAAATACCGGTTGAAAATAATATATACCTGTAATGGCGTGGAATCGACAACCTATTCAAATGAAGTCAATACGTATTCACGGTATACAAGTACGGAGTTCCTGTCTGAATTCGCCTCTCAAATGTCATCTGCCTGGTCTCAAACTGTGGCAAGTACAACCGCTAGTCAGGGTACAAAATTCGAGCATGGGTTCGCTGTCTATTACAGGGCAGCTACACGGAATGTTGAACTTGATGGAGCGACAGTTAGTGCAAGCGCTGCTTGTGGCGTAGCTACATTTGGTGTGACGCTCTCTGAAAGAACACTCTCCGGTACAATTGATCCATTTTACGGTGCCAATTTTACTGTCGGCAATTTCCATACTCATCCCCCGCTCACTTTTTGTAGCTCCAACGAGAGTCTGGCACCCGGACCAAGTAATGTAGACCTGGGTTTTACCACAAATTATCCGAGAATAGTACGAACCTATACCAATACCGTAAGCGGTGGGCATAACATTAACCTGTCCCTCACCGATCATTTAACCCATTCTAAAACCGTTACCGATTATTAAGATGAAAAAAATCTCACTCATTACTGCAATTCTGTTGTTGCTAAACGCCTACAGCTATGGCCAAAAGGGCAAAGTCCAGACTACTACCATTAAAGGCCGGGGCAATGCCCTCGATACGGTCGTTACGAGAAAAACCGAGCTCTCGTTTAACAAGAATTTTCCCAACAGTTACAAAAAGAAGGAATCGGTTGTACAGACTTTAAGACCATACCTGGTTTCAGAGATTGTGGATCCCAGAAACCATTCCCACCCAATTTACTCGAATCATGTTAGGGATGCCCGGGAAAAATTGCCAGAGGCCAAAGCTGCACTTCTTCAGCATATAAAAACAAGTAGCAGCTATAAGGAATACATGAACAAATATAATATTGCTAGTGAGGCCGATCTCAATTCGATCACCTTTGTGCATATTCCCATGTATTACATTACACCTAATATTGTATTTTTTCAAAATAGCGAGAACGTCGCAAAATATTACAACCTTGGAACCGGAGGGTTGAAATACCTGATGTTAAAGAACAATAGCCTCATTGGTTATCTGGACTTTTACAATAGCAAAAGTGTATTTAGGGAAATACCTAAGCTTCTGACAGAGAGCTATTATCAGATAAAAAGGTTAGGTAAAAGTCCGATTATGCTATCTCAATCCATTTCTACATCAGATCCGAAAAAAATAATTGGAGGGATCAATATGTTCGGCTACGTGGACCAAGGGCATCTAATCTTCTCTATGTACGAGGAAGGAACTCTACAAAAAAATGAGTCAATTCTTAAAAAAAGAGTTTTTCGTAAAGATTATGTACTTCAAACCGCCGGATCTTTTTTATCTGATGAGCAAGGTGCCCCCGCCATTCAGCAATGGTTAAATACCAAAATTAATAGTTTGAAAAAAAGGCCGTAAAAGGAAAGATGGTTAGTAAGGAGTATGAAGGAGGTGGTGGAAGATGGGAAGAGACGCTCAATAAACAAACACAAACAGGAGTACCGTGCGAAGCGGGCACTCCGATGTGAAACCAATTAAATGTATGAAGAAAATAAACATCAAGGCACTTTTATTTGTCGTATTACTGCTTAGCGTGGTATTGCTCGTGAACTCCTGCAAGCGTGGCCTGGAAATTAAAGATCAGCCACAAGTAGTTCTTAATGAAGCCATTTTAAAGGCAAAAGCTCATGTAGAATCCATTTTACAAGAACAGGGCTCTGATTCATTCGTCAAAAAAATGGGCTTCGAAATGAATTGGGAAAAAGCGGTTATTGATAGCACTAAAAACATACGTGTGCCCATTTATTTTGATTTAAACAAACTAAAACCACTAGACAGCAAACAAAAGGTTCCTGCGAAAACCAAAGACGTTTTTGAACTTTATATTAAAAATGATAAAGGGCAAACTGAAGTCAGCATTATGCAATTTATGAATATCGGTGGAAAATATTATCCTTTACGCTTTACTTTAACCGGAGAATCAAAAACAAAACTAAAGGCTAGTATTTTCAAGAAAGATATACTAGCTATAGGAGGAAATGGAGGTAAGATTCTCTCATCAGCCTTCAATAAAAAAATGATAACTGAGAGTGGGTTTATGCAGCTTCTTCAATATGCTTATGGATCTGGTTATGTGGCTGCGGTGATATATGAGTGTCCAATGGGCACTTTGTTTAATCCATTAATTTGCGCCTGCGATTGGCCTGAAAATGTGACTTCGGGTGCCCTTTATCCGGAAATATATATGATCATTATAGATGCATCAAGTAATTTCCAAATTGTTCCGTATAACTTTTCTTTCCATCCATCGGAGATCCAGAATGACCCTGAATATCCCGAAGGACCAATTGGTGGTGGTGGTAATACCGGTAGTAATGTAGATTGTGCAGGTGTCACCGGAGGAACTGCTTATATGGCTAGTTGTGGCTGCATCGGAGGTACGACAGGAATTCAAAACTGTGACCAGATGTGTACAGTAAGTGCAATGCTATCTTCAATTGCCCCAATGGTGCGGCCAGGTACAAACATTAACCTGAGCGCTTCTATTACCACTAGCGGTTCAGCTACCATAATTGATAAGGGCTTTCAAGTGTACTATCAGGGTACCTGGTCGGAACTATCCATCAAATTCGACACGCAGACCGACCAAGGTAATACCTACGCACTCAACGATGCTGAAATCAATGTATTAGGTGAGCTTCGATACCGTTTGAAAATCGTCTATACCTGTAATGGTGTGGAATCGACGGTCTATTCAAATGAGGTCAGTACCTATTCGCGGTACACAAGTACGGAGTTTCTGGCTGAATTCGCCTCCCAAATGTCATCTGCCTGGTCTCAAACTGTGGCAAGTACAATCGCTAATCAGGGTACAAAATTTGAGTATGGGTTCGCTGTCTATTATAGGGCATCTACACGGAATGTTGAACTTGATGGATCAATAGTTAGCGACAGCGCTCCCTGTGGTACAGTTACATTTGGTGTGGTGCTCAATAACATAACACTCCCCGTTACAATTGATCCATTTTATGGTACCAGTTTCACTGTCGGCAATTTCCATACTCATCCTCCAATCACTTATTGTAGCTCCAACGAAAGTCTGGTACCAGGGTCAAGTGACAAAGACCTGGGTTTTACTACAAAATATCCGAGAATAGTACGAACCTATACCAATACCGTAAGCGGTGGACATAACATTAACCTACCCCTCACCGATCATGTAACCCATTCTAAAACCGTTACGGATTATTAAGGCAATCGGTGGTTGACAATATCCTTTGAGATTTATCTACCCCATACACCCGCCCTTTGCCGTCTTTACTTTATATAACCAGATAAACGCTTTCTCACATGGCTCTCAATATGCAAATCTTAAGTATTTACCTACTTTCAAATCCATTGCGAATTGGCATTGCCATTATGCGCCCTGATTTCCTATTCTTAGCTGCGAAGGAGATATTTCCGAGATGAAACAAATTAAATACATGAACAAAATAAACATGAAGGCACTTTTATGTGTCGTATTACTGCTTGGCACGACATTGCTCGTGAACTCCTGCAAGCGTGGCCTGGAAATTAAAGATCAGCCTCAGGTAGTTCTTAATGAAGCCATTTTAAAGGCAAAAGCGCATGTGGAATCCATTTTGCAAGAACAAGGTTCTGACTCATTTGTTAAAACAATGGGCTTCGAGATGAATTGGGAAAAAGCTATTGTTGATAGCGCTAATCACATACGTGTACCCATTTATTTTGATTTAAGCAAACTAAAACCAAAAGACAGCAAACAAACTGCCCCCGCAAAAACTAAAGACGTTTTTGAACTTTATATTAAAAATGTCAGGGGGCAAACTGAAGTCAGCATTATGCAATTTATGAGTATTGGCGGGAAATATTATCCCATGCGCTATACTTTAGCCGGACAATTAAAAACAAAACTAAAGGCTAGTGTTTTCAAGAGAGATGTGCTGTCTATAGGAGGAAATGGAGACAAGATTCTCTCATCAGTGTTTAATAAAAAAATGATAACTGAAAGTGGAGTTATGGAACTTATTCAGATGACTTATGGATCAAATTATTTGGCGGCAGTGATATATGAGTGTCCATTAGGCACTTTATTTGATCCAGTAGCTTGCCTTTGTGATTTTCCTGAGAATGTCTCTTCAGGCGCGATTTATCCTGAATTATTTATGATGATTATAACTGCATCCAGTACTTATCAAATTGTTCCGTATACCTACTCCTTTCATCCGTCAGAGATCACGGATGATGACCCTGAATATCCCGATGGACCAGTTAATAACCAAGTAGGAGATTGTGCGGGTGTTACCGGAGGAAATGCATATAACACATGTTGCGGATGCATTGGAGGATCAACTGGTATATCGGATTGTTCTGAGTTCTCAGATTCCCCTACGTTAACACCTACAGCATCTATTGCAGAAGTGTCTCCATCCGCTGCGGCTATAACTATGCTTGGAGGTGATTGGGGCTTAGCTTTAGATGAAAGCATAGATCTTGAAATTGGTGCAAGTCTATCTGATTGTGTCTGGAAAGCAGTATTGAAAAGTGCAAAAGGCAATTATTCTGTACAAGCCCGTCTTGTAGCGGGGTGCAGTGAAGTAGGAGGTACTAATTCGTATAATTATTGTGCCCAAGTAACTGATTTAAAGGCGTTGGGCAATGCTGCCGGGCTCTGGTACATGGTCTCAGCTGTACGGGCACACGAAAATGTACATGTAACGCGAATATTGCCATCTTTAAATTATGTCTTATCGACTATTCAGGCTAATGTTAAAACACTAACAGTGCCCGCAATTGGGCAAACTAAAGCTCAGGCAATAGCACAGCTTATGAGTTTAGCCGCATTTCAAGCTGTTAAGAATGACGCCGAAACAATTTGGCGTGACGAATACTGGGGTACAGTAGAAGCTGATCATCTTGGTTCGTGTTTGACTGCTGAACATAATATTGTAGATCCTGTTGGAATCGTTATATGCAATAATGCAAGTACCTATACTCCTGCGTGGCCAGCATGCACTAGCTGTCCTTATTAATTTTTAACTTCAAAAAACATTTAAAATGAAAAAAATATCAGCCTACATCTATTTAGTTTGCCTTGGGTTATTATTAAACAGCAGTACAATTAATGCACAAACAGGCAGCGAGATTAAATTTAAATTGTTAAATGAGCAGTTGGCTGGTGACAAAAATTTAGTGACAGTTAGTGCTGTTATTAATGCTGCACAGTCGGTATCAGGGAATGGTATACATTTTGCATTGATAGTAAAAAATAATTCGGGTAATGCCATCTCCATTAAAAATATTGCTGACGTTTTAACGGTTACGTTATATAATAAATTAGGACTTGATATTGCGATTACGAATCAATCTTTAGCTCCCATAAATAGACGTCCAAGTGATCGCAAATGGAGATTCCGCTCAGAATCAGTTGTTCCGGATAAGTTTTATATCAATGGTAAAGAAGAAAAAAGCAATCTCAAAAATCAGCAATATATTGAAATTCCTGCTGGTGGTAATTGTAAAGTCAATTTGAGAATAAAAGATGTAAAACAAGTTGAAACACCCCAAGATGTACAAAATAAACTTCTTAAACCAACCATAAAATTGGCTCCTGGAAACTATAAATTAAAATTATACCTATCAATAGTTCCAGCCCAACAAAATAAATTAGCGGGGCGCAGTGCAATCTATTTATCTCCAATGATAGATATTGATTATACAAAGTAAGGAGGTTAAACGCGGACTGTACAGGTTCATAATATGAAAAATACAATACTTTTTGCGGCATTCCTGTTGTTAACTGCTTATAGCTATGGTCAAACCGAAAAAGCCGATCAGCAGAGTATTCGCATGGATACCATAAAAGGTTGGGGCGGTGCTCTTGATACGGTCATTACTAGAAAAACTGAGCTTTCGTTTAACAAGATCTTTCCTAACAATTACAAGAAAGATAAATCAGTTTTAAAGGCATTGAGGCCCTATTTGGTTTCGGATATTGTGGACCCCACAAACCATTCGCATCCCTTTTATCTAGAACGCCTTAAGAATGCCAAAGAAAAGTTGCCACTGGCGAAGTCTGAACTCCTGGAGCTTATGAAAGCCAGTCCTGACTATAGGCAAAAAATGGCCAAGTTTAATATCACAAGTGAAGCTGATCTCAATTCGATCAACTTTGTGCATGTTCCGATGTATTACATTACCCCTAACATCGTTTTTTTTAAAAATGGAGAGAATATCGCAAAATATTATAACCTTGGAAGGGGTGGGCTGAAATACCTCGCCTTCAAGAACAACCGCTTGTTGGGCTATCTCGATTTTTATGAGAAAAGAAGCAGCTTTAAAAGCGAGTTTATTCCGGCACTTCAACCTTCAGTGGAGAGCTATAACCAGATCATAAAAATGGGCGAGACACCAATTGCATTGAATCAAAGTATTTCCAAGGATCCGAAAAATGTGGGAGGGGGTGGGCATGTCCATATGTTCGGATACGTTGACCAGGAGCATTTGATTTTTTCCTACTATAGTGAAGGGGTTGTTAAAAAAGTGGCTACCGATGCATATGTAGCTCCTGACCCGCGTTTCCATAAAGAATATACTCTTCAAACCGCTGAGGCCTTTTTCTCTGGGAGTGGCAGTCGTTCCACCCTTAGCCGGTGGCTTGACAATACAATTAGTACCTTGACAATCATTGCGCAAACCGGCAGTAAGGTGAAATTTAATTTATTAAAAGAGCCTTCTGCTACTGACAAAAATTTGATAACAGTTAATGGTGCTATCAATGCCAAGCAGCCTATATCAGGCAAGGGTATTCATTTTACACTGATTGTAGAAAACAATTCGAGCAACGCTATCTCCATTAAAAATATTGCTGATGTTTTAACAGTTGCATTATATAATAAATTAGGATTTGATATTGCGGTGCCTAATAATGCTTTAGCACCAATCAATAGACATCCAGATGATCGCAAATGGAGATTCCGCTCAGAATCAGTTGTTCCAGATAAGTTTTATATCAATGGGAAAGAAGAAAAAAGCAATCTCAAAAATCAGCAATATATTGAAATTCCTGCTGGTGGTAATTGTAAAGTCAATTTGAGAATAAAAGATGTAAAACAAGTTGAAACACCCCAAGATGTACAAAATAAACTTCTTGGACCTACCATAAAATTGGCTCCTGGAAACTATAAATTAAAATTGTATCTGATCATAGCTTCGGCCCAGCAAAATAGCTTAGGGGCATACGGAGGAGTCTATTTATCTCCGATGATTGATATTGATTATAGATGAAAAAGATAGCGCTCATTGCCGTATTTCTATTGTTAACTGCTCATAGTTATGGTCAAACTGGAAAGACAAGCCAGAACAACGTTCGCATCGATACCATAAAAGGCCGGGGCGGTGCCCTTGATACGGTCATTACGAGAAAAACCAAGCTTTCGTTTGACACAAACTTCCCTAACAATTACAAGAGAGACGAATCAGTTGTGCAGGCTTTAAGCCCCTACCTGGTCTCGGAGATTGTGGACCCCACAAACCGTTCGCATCCCTTTTATCTGGAACGTGCCAGGGATGCCAGGGAAAAACTGCCACTGGCGAAGGCCGAACTCCTGAAGCGTATGAAGGGCAACAGTGATGACAGAGCAAGAATGGCCAAGCTCGATATCAACAGTGAGGGCGATCTCAATTCAATCACCTTTGTGCATGTTCCGATGTATTACATTACCCCTAACATTGTCTTTTTTAAAAATGGAGAGAATATCGCAAAATACTATAACCTTGCTGGGCTCGGACTTAAATACCTCGCCTTGAGGAACAACCGCTTGTTGGGCTATCTTGATTTTTATGAGAACAAAAGCGGATTTAAGAGCAACTTTATTCCCGCACTCCGACTTTCAGTAGAGAGCTATAACCAGATCACAAAACTAGGCAAGACACCCATTGCATTTACACAAGATATTTATGCCGTAGACTCAAAAAATGCCGGAGCAGGAGGGCATCCCAACGTGTTCGGATACGTCGACCAGGGGCATTTGGTGTTTTCCTACTATAGTGAAGGGATCGTCAAAAAAGTGGGTACCGATGCTCATGTAGCGCCTGACCCACGTTTCTATAAAGAATATACCTTGAAAACCGCTGAGGCGTTTTTCTCCGGAAGTGGCAGTCGTTCGACCATTAACCGATGGCTTGATAACACCGTTAGTACTTTGAAAAGCAGACCATAAAGGAAGATGATGGAAAAAATATCACTCAAAATAAAAAAAATATTAGCTTGTATCTCTTCGATATTTTTTTGCTTGTTGTTATGCGGTGGTGCTGTGACAGCACAGTCAGGTAGCGAGATAAAATTTAATGTTATGGATGACATGTTTGCTACCGACAAAAACCTGGTATCGGTTAGTGCCATCGTCAATGCCAAGCAATCTGCTGAGGATGGGATCCATTTTTCAGTTGTCGTGAAAAACAATTCGGATAAAACCCTTTTTATTAATAATACTGCCAGTCAATTATTTGTTTCCTTATTTAATGAATTTGGATTTGATATCACTGTAAAAAGTGTTTATCAACGTTCCTCTGCTAACGAGAGGGACGGTAGCTGGAAATTCCGGTCAGAATCTGTTTTCCCCAGTAAATTATATACTAATGGGAAAGAAGAAAAAATAGATATAAAAATGAGACAATATTTTGAGGTTCCCGGCGGTGGCACTTCCAGAGTTGATTTAATTATTAAAGATGTAAAAAAGGTTGAAAATACTGAAGATTCAAAAGATCAATATCTTAAACCCATAGTCAAATTAAACCCCGGGAAATATAAGTTACAAATGTTTTTGGGGATTATTTCAAAGGATAAAAGTAAATCTGGAGGCTTAATTGCGGGTTTTCACCTTCCAAGTATTGATATTGATTATACCAGATAAATAGGTTTTGACAATCTATACTTTCTGAAACAAAGTTCCATAACGTATGGTGGACGAAATGGCGCGGAATCTACGACCGCAATTGGTTTCCATTGCTTATAGCTTTGGTCTAGTTTCTTTTCATAGTGCGAATGGATATTCTAAAACCAGCCTCATGGCGTTGGGAATAGGCTTCGGTAAAGAAGATGGCCATGAAGAAGATTACGAATGAAAGAGTCGTTTTCATACTTGGATATAAATAGCTTATAAAGATAACGAAATCAATAATTCCCTATATTTACTTCCATAATTCAAATCCGCATGAACCTGCTCTCTTACTTTCCGCAAAACCCTAAAACCAGATTATATTTGTCAGTTCTTGGATCCACTATAATTTGCGGCTTGCTCACTTTACTTGGGATTTACGGTATTGGATCTTATGGCATGTATTTGTTCGTTTTGATACCTCTGCTGATGGGCATTAGTGCTACCTGGCTTTATACTTTTGGAAGAGAAGTAGCGTATAAACATAAAGCCGCCTTTTTAACTTTACTGGTTTCTCTGTTACTACTGCTTGTATTTGCGATTGAAGGATTGATCTGCATCGGCATGGCTTCTCCGATTTTATTGTTGTTTTTATGGACCGGCAGTTATATTGGATATGGGATATCGAGAAAAAAAATAGTACATGGTCAGGCTGTGATTTTGTTTTTATTCTTAGTTACGCCATTGACTGCTTTTGTAGAAACAACAATCCCGCCCGTTGTGCGACCAGTAACCACTTCTATTGTTATAAAAGCCAGTCCGGAAGAAGTCTGGAAAAATGTGGTTGAATTCCCTGAATTGAAAGCACCAACAGAATTTATATTTAAAACAGGTATTGCTTACCCCATTAACGCTGTAATTGAAGGTAGGGGTGTTGGGGCGGTCAGGCATTGTAACTTTACGACTGGTAGTTTCGTAGAGCCCATTACTGTTTGGGATGAGCCGAGACTTCTTAAATTTAATGTGCAGGAACAGCCTGCACCTATGAAGGAGCTTAGTTTTTATGATATCGATGCGCCTCACCTGCATGACTATTTTGTATCCAAGCGTGGTCAGTTTAAGTTAACCAAACTTGCCAATGGGAATACATTATTGGAAGGTACAACATGGTATTTTCATAATATCAAACCGGAACTTTATTGGAGTCTGTGGAGCAAATATATAATACACAAAATCCATATGAGGGTACTGGAGCATATTAAAGAAAACTCAGAAGGGTAAGTTTAGTCTTGGTTACTATCCTCAAAATATAATTACTCATGAACTTCAAAACTAAACATGTGATAAGGTTGCTGATCTTATTGTTTTGTATCAACTATTGCTACAACAATTTCTTTATATCAAAACAAATCACTGGTACTTATCTGGTTAAGAATTTTTATGGAGAGCCTTTTTTAATGGAGATTCCTTACTCTTGGGATACATTATTCCTTTATAAGGATGGTCGTTTTAAAAGTGGGTACTATGGTTCGGGTACGTATCATATCTCATATGATCTCGGGGGTACTGATATAGAGTTGAGTTATCATGACGATTATGCGGGTAAGGTCTATTTTAACACTTCAATTGAAAGATTTAGCTGGGGCGATCCTAAGATTCTATTAGACGAAATTCATAACCGTCATTACGAGAAGATTAGGTAAATTATAACAAACAAATAACTCGACAATGAAAATCCCCACCATACACGGATACATAGATAGGAGAATACTGATCAACTTCAGGGCAGATCCAGAGGTGGTGGCGAAGATAATTCCATTTCCCTTTAGGCCGAAACTCTATAAGGAGAAAGCAATCGTTGGGATTTGCCTGATCAGACTGAAACACGTAAAGCCCAAAGGGTTTCCCAACTTCATAGGAGTGAACTCAGAAAATGGTGCACACAGGATAGCTGTGGAATGGGATGAAAACGGCGAGACAAAATCGGGAGTTTATATCCCGCGCAGGGACACTTCTTTGGGCTTTAATGCTCTTGTTGGTGGTCGGCTATTCCCAGGAAAACACTACCAGGCGAAATTTAATGTGGCAGAAAAAGATGGGCATTATCATATCGATTTTAAGAGTTCGGATGATACCAGTATCTCAATAGATGCTACTGAAACCACTTCCTTCAATGATCAGTCAATCTTTGGAACGTTAGATAGTGCATCGGCCTTTTTTGAAGCCGGCGATCTTGGATATTCGCCAAATAAAACGAAATTTGAAGGGCTTAGACTGAAAGCATATAAATGGGAGGTAAGGCCGCTTGAAGTAACGAAAGTGAGTTCCAGCTTTTTTGAAAACGAGGAGTTTTTTCCAAAATATTCGGTTACTTTTGATAATGCACTGCTGATGACAAACATTGAGCATGAATGGGAAAGTGAAACTGATAAATAATTAAAAACGATTGTATGTTTAAAAATCCTTTCTCCTTTAAGGGTAGAATCAGAAGACTCGAATATGGGCTAAGTGTGATCATCGGCTTTACGGCGATGCTCGTTGCCGGAAGCTTGTCTGCAGCACAGTCTTCAAACGCAGTTATGGTTGTTGTCGTTCTGATTTACGTTCCGAGTATTCAGTTTCTGCTCGCACAGGGTGCAAAGCGTTGCCACGACAGAGGTGCTACAGGCCTATGGCAAATTATACCGTTTTATGGCTGGATCATGCTATTTGGAGAAGGCGATCCGGGGAGCAATGAATATGGGCCAAACCCTAAGGGAATTGAGTACCATGACGACTGGGATCCAATTGCCAATGAAACAAAGGAAAAAGAGGCAAGTAATCAAGAATTCAACTAATATTCTTGGGGTCTTGGTAATCATGAAGCACCCCATACCATCCAAATGAAGTTATTTAGCAGCTCATTAAGATGGATCGGCTTCTGGAAGGTTGAACCTTCAGTTCGGAAAGTATTCTTAGAAAATCCTCGTTAGGGATAAACTGTATGTATCTATCATCAGAAGATTCTCCAGATGGTATGATTATATAATTGCCCCAATCTGATAATCTTTTATGCATTTCAGAAACAGAATGCTCTTTGGGTTCTAGTAATTTACTATCAATGTTGAGGATAAAGCTTACTTCTTGCAGGTTGTATTCGGTTGACATGCCATCCTTGTTTATAGAAATCAAGCCGTTTTTTATTGTCGCTATATCTAATTTTTTGAAGAACAAAAAAGGGAGGCTAAGCAAAATTAGTATGGTGATAAATGCGACGCAGAGAGAGAATAAATATACTTCTACGTTTGAAACCTCGTTGTCAAACCAATTTAAAATAAGCGATGCCAGTAAAAGTATAAATGAAATTATGAGAGATAGATTCTGATAGGACTTAAGCTTTCCAAGGAAGAGTGGGTATATCAGAGTTAGCGCCATATTCAAATGTAAGTAGAATTAATTGATCGAGGTATTGATGACTATTGTTTTTTGAGCTAAGAGATGATGAAAAAGATAGGACTTAAACATTCTAAATTTTCTTTCAAATATTGCTTACAACGTTTGGTTGTTAGTTAGAAATTGATAATATTTGGTTAATCTCTCCTGATGAATTGTATGTCATTGATACAGTTTGACTTTTGACGCTGCTTAACCATGATCTTTTATTGCAAGATGAATCGCCATTATATGCTCATATTTATTCTTGTCCTCTTTGTACATACTGCGAGTGGACAAGAATTAGAAATTTCTCTTCATCAGAATGGCATATATTCAGAGGTATTGTCTATAAAAAAAGAGGAAAATGTGACATTGTGTAAGAACTTTCCTTACAAAAACCAGCCTTATTTTAGTTTACGCAGTTTGCCTTATGATGCAATGCAGAACCTCTATGAAAAAGTTCTTGATGGAACGTGGACAGAGAAATTTTACAAGGACTTTGTGCACAAAAATATTTTGGATACTAGTTATGTTTTTAAGCAAAGTCTTCCAGGAAACAGAATTTACATTGCCACGGCTATAGATGAATTGGGAATAAAACATGTTATGGTTGATGCCAATAACAACCATGATTTCGGAGATGATAAAGAATATGTATTCAACTTAAAATCTCAAGAAAAGAAAACGCAAAATATTGCAGCATGGGTTGATTATTATGATGGCAAAGCCATTAGAAAACTTAAAGTTGATTTATCAATAGATCCGTATAATTATCTTTATGATGAGGAGTCTTATAAAATTGAAAAAGATATTAGAGAACTGGACGTAAGTATATTCAAGATTTCGAAGAATCTTGTTGGGCGATATATACTAAACCAGAAGGCATATGATATCACAATAGCCGACTATAATGACAAAAGGAAAGACAGCTTTAGATTAACTATAGAGACTAAAGACGCAAAAACCAAATCAATAACTTCCTATAGTTATAAGCCTGCCGATACGATTGACATCAGTTACGGTCGCTACAAAATCTTAAAAGTTGACGATAAGCGCCTGGTATTGTCACTAATTGGCAAACAGGAATTTGCAGGTGCTGAATTAAACAGTTTGGCTCCAGAGATAACCGGCCAAGATGTTATCACTTCCAGAGATTTTTCATTAAAAAAGCAATTAGGCACCTATATTCTAATAGATTTTTGGGGTTCATGGTGCCGGCCGTGTATTGAGGCAATTCCCGAGCTAAAACTGGCTTTTGGGAAATATGGTAAAAAAATAAAGATTGTTAGTATAGCATTCGATAAGAGAAGCGACCTGGGGAAAGTGAAAAATTTGATATCACAATATGAGATGACATGGACGCAATTATTGGATGACAGAGAAATAAATCAAGGTAAAATTTCTGATAATTATAAGGTGCAAGAGTTCCCAACAAGCATCTTGATTGATCATAATGGAAAAGTTGTATTTCGTGCTGTTGGTGCTATAGGACTTAAAAATTTGATGGCCTATCTTGATAATTGTGAAATATGAAAAATAAATTAATCTGCTTTTTACTAGTATTAATACCCACTGTACTATTTGCACAAAAGAAATTTCAGATCAGTGGTACTATTGACAGAAAAATGGATGGTCATATGATAAAAATGAATATCATATTACCTCCATATGCTAAAGGTTTGCCTGAACAAGTTACAGCAATTAAGGATGGGAAGTTCTTTTTTCAATCTGACAGGTCAGGATTTGAGTTATATGGTTTCACTATTAGTCATGCTGGTAAGCTCTATAATCAAATAATCAGGTTACTTCCGAAAGACACAAAAATTGAATTTCAAGATACGCTGCTAAAGAAGTACAAAGTATTTGATGATGGTTTTCAACTGGTTTTTGCCAGGGAAAGTGCAAAGATCAAAAATGATAGCCTCCAACTTCTGAAAAATATAGAGGCTAATATCAAACAGCCATTCGGTAGCTATCTGCTATTTTCCCATATGGATAGAATTCCTGAATCGGAGGTTATCAGATTGGAGAAAATGATACCAAATCGGTTTCGGGATAATTCCTGGTACGTGAGTCTTAAAATGAGGATATCTAAGTTTATGATTGGTAAACCTGCATTGGAATTCAGCCAAAATGATCCCGGGGGTAATCTTTTTAAACTTTCAAATTTAAAGGGGAAATACGTTCTACTCGACTTTTGGGCTTCTTGGTGCATACCATGTAGAAAAGAAAATCCAAATCTGGTTAGGGCTTTCAATAAATTTAATGGTAAAGGTTTTGAAATTTTAAGTGTATCACTTGATACGGATAAAAATCAGTGGGTAGCAGCAATAAAAGCAGATGGACTTACATGGCATCATGTAACTGATTTGAAGGGTTGGGAAAACAGTGTATCACGAGGGTTATATCAGGTTCAGTCAGTCCCGCAAAATTATCTTATAAATCCTGAAGGAATTATTATTGCTAAAAATCTATATGGCAATGAAATTGAGAAAATACTTGAAAAAGTTATTCCCTAAAGTTGAAAGTGTAAATTGCTATTATAAAATCAAATACCTATGACAAAATTGAAAGGATTAAATTTTCTTTGCATATGCTGCTTTTTGTTCTTGTTGTCAGGTAAACCATCTGATGATGGGGGACTAAGCAAACCTGCTATCGTTGCAGGTACAGCTAAAATAACGGGAAGAATAATAAAGACAAATACCACAAATAAAGATAGCACAGTTGTAACTGTAATAGTGCTACAACCAATTTCTGGAGAAAATGCTCAATACAACGTGCTTGTTGATCAATCAGGAAAGTTCAGTATAGATGTTGAGGTGGAAACAGATGTTTCTCTGGTTGGATTATACACTGATTTAAATGTAAGGAAACTCCTTTTTGTTACATTAAAAAGTGGTAGTGTCACTAACCTTGATATTGCTTATAATTCGGATAATGCTATTGAAAATATTGACATCACGCCAGCTATTAATCAGAATGATGTAACTAGGGGTTTTGAAGTGGCAGATAAAATGAATCAATATAAATCAAATAGCCCGTCTCAATCTTTGTATGATAAGAGCCCAGATTATTTTCTAAACAATGTTAAAACTAGTATATCGAAAAGATTAGCGATTGTACAAAATGATACTTTATTGTCAGAAGAATTAAAAGAAGTACTGACTAATGATCTGCGTTTATGGATGTATAAAATAAATGCCTTTAGTTACGAACAATTGATGATGCTTAATTATCGCAATATAACTCGTGATACGAGCAAAAAACCTGAAATCCAAAAGATTGATAGACCCTATTATCGTTTTTTGAAAGATCTTAGGCTCAACGATATACAATATCTGAACTGTTTCACGTTCCAGGGATTTCAAAAAGAAGTTCTTCGGAATGAAATAATAGGGCTTCCTGAGGTGGGAGAAAGCGATATCCCCTCCTGGTTAAAAAATGCGAAAGCTATCTTATCCGATTTAGTCGGATTTGATGATGGTCAATATTATGATATTTTAGTTGCCAATGCTTATGGCAGGCAACTAAGTGAAGAATTAAGATCGTTTAGCGAAAAGCAAAAAGAAAACATCAGGAGTTATTTTAAAGACGGAGAGATTGCAAAGATTTTATTTAGGAAAAACCAAAAGGTTGTTGAACTAGACAAGTTTAAAACACCTGTTGTTGTAAATGATATCCCATCAGTATCGGACGATAAAGTTATGGCAACAATCGTGTCCAAATATAAAGACAAGGTTGTTCTTATTGACCTTTGGGCAACATGGTGCGCTCCTTGTTTAGAGGCAATGAAGGAATTCAGAAGTACAAAGAATGAGTTTCACGATAAGGATGTTGTGTTTGTGTATTTAACAAATGGGTCTTCACCTAAAAAACTATGGGAAGAAAAAATTAAAGGAATAGGAAGTGAGCATTATTATCTGAAAAATACTCAGTGGGACCATATGATGGACAATTTTGGGTTTAATGGTATTCCTTCCTATTTGTTATATAACAAAGAAGGTGTGCTCATCAATAAATTTACAGGCTTTCCTGGAAATGATAAAGTGAAAAAGATGATTAACGATTTGTTGTAAATTAGCATACGTTTTGGGATGATAGATCTTCCCGGACATGTCCCGGCAATTCCCCTACTATTAGAAAGGCCAATTTACAACCAGTCTAAACCCAGTGAAATCCCATACCTGCAGGGGTGTTGGTGGGGCCTTGGAGCGGGGTTGCTCCGGTCTCAGACCGGCCAACCCCCCATCAACACCGCCCCAAGACCGCTCCAAGCCCCCACCAAATAAGGCATTTCTATGGCCTTTGTATGGCCTTTCTATGGGTATTCAAATATGGAATGCAGTGTCAATTGATAGATGGATTGCTGGATATCAGAAAAATATAAATATATTTAGTTAACCAAATGTAAACTATAGGTTAACGTCATCTTATGGACCACCAACACCTGGATGAAAGCAGGCCGGTAGGCAGGCTCATCATTTATCTGTCCCAAAGGGCCAAACTCAGTGAACAATTCCTGATCACCATATTCCCCATGCTGGGGGAAAGTAAACAGAAAACCGATTTTGAATGTCAGAAGGAAGAAGGCGTTTCTAAAGTCGCCTATTGGATAGATGAGGGTTTTGGCTACTGTTATGAGATTGTGGCGGATGAGAACGGAACAAAATCGAATGTGATCATTGGCATCTATCCTAAGGGAACCATCATGTTGGATGAACATGGTTTTTTCAATGGTGCGGCTTCTGACCTGCACTATGCGGTGAAGAGGGAATCGGTGTTCATCCCATTTAGCACGAAAGATTTTGAGGCGCTGGCCACGAGGGCACCCGAAGCGGCGATACTGGCTATAAATGTGGTGGCAGAAAATAAGAGCTTTGCCCAAGACCGCTCACAGCTGTTGCGGATGGATAAATTGGAAAGAAGGGATGCTATGCTTGCGTTTTTTGGGAGAGAGATAGAAGAGGCTTTTACCTTCAAGGAGTTGGCTGGCTACCTGGACATGACGGAACAATACTATTCTAAACTGAAGAAAGAGAGTTTGATGAGGAAAGGGTAGGGGTTATTGCTTTTTCTTAAATTTATCGAGTAGCGTTATATTCGACTCATACAGTTGCTGATAATGGTTGAACAATTTCGTGTCAGCGGGAGAGAACTCAGAATAAGAATAACGTATAGTCCCTCTGACACCACTGTCTGTTATACCATCTATATACACGATAGCCCCACCACCAAAGTGTTGTGTGATTTTTTCACTTACAAAAGGGAAAGCATAAGATGTGAGCTTCGGGTTAATGGCTAAACGGAATTGTACGATCTTTTCCATCTTGATACCTTTATATACATTCTGTATCACTTTAGTTCGTTTTATCATAATGCATTTTTGACCATTAATTACCGTGTCTTTTTCTTTCACATAATCAGTTAGAGATAAATCTTTGGTAAGAAACGGTTCATTAATAAAAGTGTGACCTTTTTTAGGCGTTTCTTGGTTAAATTGATAGGGTTGAATTGTTTTTGCAGAGGGTTTCTCGTTAATATCGAAAGTCATTCCTACCATCTCTTGTAAATTGGTAAAACAATACCACCGCAATCTTGAGCCAGATGAAATCTCTCTACGAGAAGACTTAGTACTTGTAGTACTCAAAATAATTTCATCTGATGAATAAAATACCTTAACTGGCTCCAAAGTAAAATTGTTCCTCACGAGAATAGTATCTATGAGCGTTTTCGCAAAACCACGCTTAGCATCAATCATCTCGTTTTTTATTGCTACAATAGCCTGATTAGGAACCACTTGCGCCTTACTTGTGATGACACAAAATAAGAACAAAATAGGTAGAAGATTTTTCACAATTGAGATTAAAATTTTAGGTCATTTTTTATTAAACGTATGTTTAATTATTTGTTATAGCAAGTGTTTGATGTAATAGATCAATTCAGCAGTTTGTTAAGTCGGTCGTCATTGCGGACATGATCCAGAATCCGCAGTTGTCAGTTCTCTCTGTTTAGGACACTGACCATGCCGTAATTGCGGAGTAAATAAAAATATTTTCAAAATAGTTAAAATAAATCTTCTTGTTTGAGGTAAGTTGTTCGTTTTGTTTGTAATCGCCCCTAGTAAATAAACAAACTAATAACCATCTAAATAACCTCTGTATGTTTAAAAACCCTTTCTCTTTTGAGGGGCGAATTCGCAGGCTCGAATATGGGCTGAGTAACGTAGTTTATATGCTGTTGCTTTTTGGAGTAGTAGGTCTGCTAATGGCATTCGGCGATCCTCGTGGTCCTTTTACTAATATTTTCATGTTGTTGCTTTGGATTCCTTTAGCCTGGTTCATGCTGGCTCAGGGAGCGAAGCGTTGTCATGACAGGGGCAATAGCGGCTGGTGGCAGATCATTCCGTTTTATGGGATTTGGATGCTGTTTGCAGATGGGGAGATCGGGGATAATGAGTATGGCGGAAATCCGAAGGGGATGGTTCAGGACACGGAGGCTGTGTATAAAAATGGAGAAGAAGCCAATTGATGATGTGACAAAGTAATTAAAGAATGAAATTATGTTCCAGACGATAGCAGTTATATGCTTAGCTGATACATATTTATAATGCGAAAACTAACAAACAACGAAATAGGTCTTATGATCTTTATCAAAAACTTGAAATTAAATATCTTATTCTATTATAACTCACTTGCCACAGCATAATATAATTCACCCGAAGACGCACTTTAAAGTGCTGAAAGCATTTCACGGAGATTCAATTCTAATCAATACCTATGATGCTCATGGGCAAGCTTTTAATATACTAATTGATGGAGGTACATCTAAAACTTTCGACACTGTCTTGAAACGTGAGCTAAAAGCAGTGCTTAAAATTAATCTGATGATTTTAACCCACATTGATTCTGATCATATTAAAGGATTAATAAAGTTTATTAAGAGCAACCATTTTGATGCTAGTCAGGTGTTACACTACTGGTTCAATTCTAAGAACATAAAATTCATTATTTCCGGAGAAAACATCAGTTATGGCCAGGCAAAGAATTTTGAGGAACTATTAATCGAGAAAAAAGTTAATCCCGCAAAGATCACTGAAGGAATCACTGCCGAAAATACAAAAGTACTAGCAGATGGGATCTCTGCCGTAATTTTGTCGCCAACTCAAGCAATTTTAGACAGGCTATATAAGGATTGGGAAGAATTGAAAGTTCAATTTTTTTTACCTGTAAATGATGTGCCCATGTCAAAGATAGTTCAGTCTCAGATTGTACGTGGCAAGTTGAATATACTTGCTTTGGAAAGGTTCAAGCCTGATAAAACAGTACTTTCAGATATCTTTAATAGCTCATCAATTGCAATGATTCTCAATACATTCGATCTTAAATTGCTACTTCTAGCAGATTCTAGACCTGAGATTGTTATCGCAGAACTTCAAAGACTTGGCTATTCCGCTAATAATAAGCTCAAAGTTGACTATGTCAAAATTTCTCATCATGGCAGTATTAACAATACCAGTAATGATCTTTTAGATTTAATTGACTGTGACAGATTCATTATCTCCACCAACGGCGGATCAGGAAAACATCATTTTCCTGACAGGGAAGTTATTGCCAGAATCATTCATCACCCTGAACGTGTGAAAAATGACTATCCCACCAAACGCTTTATCTATTTAAATTACCCACTTGATTCTGTAGAGAAAAAAAGTGGTCAATTGGTTTGCAATGATGATTTCATTGAGGGAAAATGGGAATTGATATCAAATGTAAATTTATATTCTGTTGCAGATGAGTGATGTATTAAATCAAATAAGCGTGAGAGTTACCATTTTCAATGAAGGATTACCGGTAAATCAGGGTAGTGGATTTATGCTGAAAAGCGGATCATTATTCTATGTCGTTACGGCATATCACTGTGTCTATGGTGAGAACGACGAATTCATTGACTTACCAATAACTTCTATAGCCATTGAGCGGCAAGAAACTTTCAATTCAGAATTCCACCCCTGTAGTGTTATTGAAGTTGTAGAATGTCATAAGGGAGAAGACTGGGCAGTCATTAGGATAGGTTACACTGATGAAGATTCAATTTTTCCCGAATATCACCTTGCAGGTGTTTTTAACACAAATGAAAGTGTCAGCTTTCGAGGCTACCAGAACGTTGATCCAGAAACAGGACGCACTTTTGGTTCGAGAGTCTTAGAAAAATCATCAAACAACGAGTTTAAGATCACTTTAAATCCCGGCGAGTATTTTAAAGAAGGAAGTGCTGATGCAAAAGGACTGTCAGGAAGCGGAGCCTTCATTATGGCAGACGACAAATTATACGTTTTAGGTTTGTTAAAAAGCGTTAAGGGTGAGGAAGCGTTAAATAACGATATTAAATGTTGTCCAATTTCTGCTTTTCATACCTTATTAGGAAGAGAATTGGTAGATATTGGAGTGCCGTCAGACTTTGATAAAACTGCTGAAGAAGAATTTGAAAAAGTTAATATTTCAGATGCCAGAGATTTAAATGAAAAAATTATAGGAGTTTGTCCGGAAATTCCTATCTACAGGCTAGCTAAGTATGCTAGGGATCTTTCTACAGGAAAAGTTGAGTTGGAACGATATTCTCAACGAGAAATGAGTGCTGTTAAATTTAGAGTTTTTGAGGCTTGCCAGGAAGATTTGATGAATTTTGTAGAACATAGGCAGGCTGAGAATGTTACAGTTGAGGAAATAAATGACTTGATCACAAGATATACTCAAAAAGCATCCTCAATTATAGCTACAAAATCCGTGCTCTATAAATACCCAAAATTAGATGATGATTTGTTGAGACGAGTTGTGCTTGACCTAATTAATGATTGTTTTTTATCCTTTGATAAAGCTGGAATCTATGAAGAATAAAGCAAGTGCAAAAAAGCGGCTGATGTTTATTCAGAAGGAGGACTATAATTATTTAGCATATAATCTTCTTATTCTGTTGGATACACTAGGGTGTTCCAATTCAAGCAAGAAATTTCGGGATTTTAGAAAGATTGCCTATCTGGTAGATTTTATTAACGAAGGGGGAGACGTAAAAAGGTACGATCAAAGAGACCTCGGTATTATTTATTCGCGCGCTCAAATTAAGAAAAAATTGCTCCATCATTTGTTGGTCATCCTCAAGAACAAAGGATATATTGGGTTAGATTTAAACACAACTTATAGAAGTATTGACGTTTGGATAAACAAACAAAATATTCCGAAGGACTTTTTTGATAAAGAGGTATTTAAGAAGGAGATTGAAAATATTAACCAATTGAAAACTCAAGTATGGTCATTGAAAGCTGGAAATATGAAGGATCTAACAGATAAGATATTTAAAGAAAATAACATTTTAACATGGGAAATTTAGTCGTCAAGCAGGTCAAATATAATGGTGATTTGTATCGGTACGAATCACCGATCCTTTCTAATGGAATAAATGTAGTAGTCGGAGATAACGGATCGGGCAAAAGTACATTTTCTTATTTTATTGAGTTCGCACTCGGAGGAACCATAAGACCTTTTGTTAATGATGGTAAGGGGGATAAGTATATAGAGATACTAGAAGACACCAACAATTATGTTGAGCTCACTATTCTAATCAATGACGACGAATATACTCTTAAAAGATTTATTGGTTTTAATCAGATATTTTACACTGAGAATAACGAAATCAAAGTTTTGCCTTTGACAAGAGACAAAGATACTGCCCCGGTTATTTTTTCTGACTGGCTCTTGGAAAAGCTGAATATTCCTCAGTTTGAGTTGAATTTGGGAACAATGACTTGGATTTTTAATTTTATTGATCTATTTAGATTGTTGAATTATGATCAAGACACTGAGGCTAAAAAAATCTATAAAGCGCCCAAAGCTGATAATTTTATTTCTGATTCGGGGATAATTAGAAAAGCGATCTTTGAGATTTTGCTGGGTATTTCCTCTGCTGAATATTTTAAAGCTGCTGATGTTTTAAAAGCCGCCATTAGGGCACGTGATGTTGCAAAGGGATTATTGGAGAGTTTTAATGAAAGATATGGAGCAGAGATCAAAGATAAAAACGTCCTCCAACTAGAGATAACAGACTTGCAAACTCAGATAACCAAATTAGAACAATCAAGGGAAATCTATTTGAAATCAAATACTACAGTTGATGATAGATTGGGTGAACTTGCTGGTCTGCAGAACGAAATTGTCGAATTGGAACTCAAAATTTCTAGAGTTACGATCAACATCAAAAACTATGAGGAAGAACTAAATAAGGTTGCTAAACTATACGAAAACCAGGTTTCAGAAATAGGACAAATTCAGAAAATAATATTTACACATGAAAAACTGGATTTATTCTCCATGGAAATTTGTCCATTCTGCATGACAGATAAAGGCAATCGTCCTGAAGGATATTGTATTTGCGGAAGCAAATATAGCGATGACGATTATGAAAAATTTGTTTATAATGCCAGCGAGTACAAAGACATTTTGCAGCATAAACAGAAAAGTATTAATGCTGTGAAATTTGCTGAGGAATCCTATGAAGAAGAAATCTCAGAGCTAAAAAAGCTGCTTGAATTAGAAACAGCTAAATCTATTGCGGTCAAGGAGAAGTTGGAAGCTATAGTTCGTACTGCAGAATTTGCGGGTAATACTACAATGATTGAAAGTCTAAATCGTAAGATCATTGAGCTGCGAGATCAAGTTCACGGATTAAATGGCGTACTGGACATCAGTAAGGAAGCTAGAGCACTTGAGGATTCTTATAACAGTAAGAAGATAGCTCATTCCAATGCTTACAGGAATTTTATAACTGCTAAAGCGAAATTCGAAGAAAACAATGTTAATACAATAATAGAATTCAATCGAATATATGGCCAGTTACTTAGTGAATCGTCGTATAAAAGTGAGAGCGCATATATTGACGAAGACTATATGCCGGTAATAAATGATAGCGCCTATAAAGCTAAAAGTTTCGATGTGCCTCGGAGATTAATGTATTATTTAACTATTCTAAGCCTATCTTTAAAGTTTGATTCAGTTAAGCACCCTAGATTTTTACTTATTGATACTCCAGAGGGATCAGGGATTGACATAGATAATTTAAAGCTAAATTTAGAGTTACTGGAAACAGCTATAGCACTCTCAAAAGATAATCCAAATGACGAACCTAGAGACTTTCAAGTAATCTTGACAACTGGTTATGGGAAATTGCCAGATGATTTTGAAAAATATGTAGTCGAAAAGTTCAATACTTCCGAGGGAAAATTTATACTGGAGCTGAAATAAGAATTTGGAGCTTCTATTTAGTTCCTTTTTTTCTTATTTTACTCAAGTTTTGAAAAATATGAATGACTGGAAAGATTTAAAAAAAGCTTTGATTAACTTTCGCAACGAACGCGATTGGGAGCAATTTCACAATCCTAAAGATCTTGCGCTTGCGCTTTCTATTGAGGTAGCAGAGCTGAATGAACTTTTTCTTTGGAAAAAAGCTGAAGATGCCAATAAGGAAAAGATTAAGGAAGAATTAGCCGATGTATTTGCCTATGCTATACTACTTGCAGAAAAGTATGATCTGGATATTAATGAAATAGTACTAGCAAAAATTAAGAAAAACGCAGAGAAATATCCAGTAGATAAAGCCAAGGGTACTGCAACGAAGTATACTGATTTATGAGTTTATCATTTGACCTCTCAGTTGAAGTTTCCGAGCAATATGATTTTAATAGGCTCTCACTAGATAAAATTGAACAAAATACCTGGGTAAAGAATCAATGGCCGTTACTTTACTTTCTACAAAATGACCAAAAGAGGATTGCATATGTGGGAGAGTCTACGAATGCTGGTAGCAGGGTAAGAAACCATTTGGCGAATCCTAATAAGAATACTGTATTCAATAAGATATCCATTATAGGTAGTGACAAGTTCAACAAGTCTGCCACTCTTGATATAGAATCTAACCTGATCCAATACATCACTGCAGAAGGAACATACGAGCTTCAGAACGGCAATTTTGGACTGATTAACCATAACTATTATCAACAAGACCTTTACAGAAACTTATTCAAGGAGATTTGGACAAAGTTGATGGCAAAAAAGGTTGTTTCTAAATCGCTACATGAAATTGAGAACTCTGAATTATTTAAGTTCTCACCTTATAAAGCCCTTAACGAAGATCAATACAATTCGGTCATCGAAATTCTAGATGGGCTTACAACCAAGCAATCACAACGCATTTTTGTTCAAGGAGGTGCGGGCACTGGCAAAACGGTCCTTGCAACGTATTTAATCAAATTGTTGTGTTCCAAGATTCAGAATGATGACTACGACGATTACAATGAAGACGAACTAAAGGAAATACGTTACATACAAGCTTTCCAAAGCAAATATCCCAATGCCAAAATAGGATTGGTAATTGCTATGACCTCACTGCGGGAAACTTTGGAAGATGTTTTTAGTAAAGTACCGGGGTTGAAATCATCGATGATAATTAACCCTTCCGGGACGTTTAAAAAGGAAAAATATGATCTTTTGATCGTAGATGAGGCACACCGGCTACGCCAGTTTAAGAATATCAGCTGGATGGGTGCATTCAGGAAAAACAATCAAAAATTAGGTTTAGATGATACTGGTACGGAACTCGACTGGGTAATAGCCAATAGTAAAAATCAGATCTTTTTTTATGATGCTGGGCAGTCGGTTAAGCCTTCAGACGTGAGGGCAGAGAACTTCAAATTATTAATTGAAGATAGTAATACGCTTCGTTTGGAACTTAAGTCCCAGATGAGAGTTAAAGGAGGCAGAAATTATATTGAGTTTATAGACCAGTTGTTGCACGTACAGCGCAGTAAATCTGATAAGTTCGAGTCATCAGATTATGAACTTTTCGTGTTTGATTCTCTTAATGATCTATATGCTGAACTGGGTAAGAAAGAAGAAAAGCATGGACTTAGCAGGTTGGTTGCCGGTTACTCTTGGCCATGGTTGTCAACGGAGAAAGGTAATGAAAAAGCAATCGATATTAGGATTGAAGATTTAGAATTTCAATGGAATCAGACTCAAGAGGATTGGATCAATTCCCCTAACGCTTTCAAAGAAATTGGGTGTATCCACACAACTCAGGGATACGATCTTAATTACACCGGGGTTATTTTTGGACGTGAAATCACATTCAATAAAGTCGAAAATAGGATAGAGATAAATCCGAAACTTTATTTTGATAGGTTTGGTAAAGCAGGCACAAGATCGGATGATTTAAAATCTTACATCATAAATATATATAAGACAATTATGTATCGTGGTATTCGCGGTACTTTTATTTATGCTTGCAATGAAGATCTGCGGGATTATTTAAAAACTCATATTGTTTCCTACGAACCAAAACTACCTTTTAGGGTTCTAAAATCAGATGAAATAAAACCTTATATTAATTCTGTACCTCTGATTGACATTACTGTAGCAGCAGGCGAATTTGGTGAGATTCAGAAGCACTCCGATTTGCAGTGGATCGAGCTACCAATGAACGTTGCAGTAAAGCGGGGCTATTTTGTGTGTAAAGTGGTAGGGGAATCTATGAATAAGAAAATACCAAACGGTTCTTATTGCTTATTCAGAGAAGATCCAGGGGGAAGTAGGGAAGGGAAAATTGTTTTGGTGCAAAGTACTGACGTTCATGATGCAGACTTTGGTTCGGGGTACACTGTAAAGGAATACCACAGTTTCAAGAACTCTAGCGATGATGAATGGAGCCATAAGGCTATTAGTCTTAAACCGCTTTCGCATTCCGCCAATTATAAAGTTATTGAGCTGACCGCAGATGAATTGACTTCATTTAAGGTTGTGGGTATTTTCGAATGCGTTTTAATTTGACGGCATTATACGATATACTTATCCAAGCTAACTAATAAATTATTTTTTTATGGCCATGCCGCTAATTGTCACGTTTTTTGTGGTAAATACAAACTTTAAATTGATTATGCCATTCGCACCTTTTTTGAGAGCCTGTTTATAGACCTCATCAATAAGGTCTGATCTATCTGCCAAAATCAATTTATCACCATAACGCGTCGTTGAAGTGTGGAAACTGTGTTCTGCCATCAATACATCATCATTGCGCTCACGTTCTTTAACAGAAGAAACAACCTCATATCCGGACTCGTTATATGCATTAATTGATCCGATTGGAATATAGTTGAAATTTACTGAGTTGGATTCCGAAAAGAAAAAACCTTTGTCAGCATATTTTGAATAATCAAAAATGTATACATCCTTAATGTAACGAGGTTTAACTATTGGTGCAGAACAGCTAGATAGCGATGCGATTAGCGCGAAAGCAAAATAGATTTTTTTCATGGTGGTTAATTTGGCCTGCACGAATATAAATCAAACTAACCTGATTGCGAATTACTGTTAATTTCAAACTTCGAAAAGTACTAACTCTTGCAAAAACTAGATATGTTATAATCCCCGGATTGCAGTGATATCCTGCCATAGTTGGCAAAGGAAAATCAACACACTCTCAAAATACTGGAAAGTCAACCGATATTTTAGATAATAATACAGAATATTAATTAAAGAGAAATATTTGGTTGTTTCAGTTATCTTACATAAGTTTGCCGTATCAATATGAAAAACAAAATTGTAACGATTATCTAGATCAATAGCCAATGAAATAAAGAAATACAACGAAATATCACTACTTCTTAAATGAGGTATTAATTCAAGAGTCTCGACTATCAAATTCTCACAACTATAGGGAAGAGACAGTAGGTTAATGCCCATGACAATATTTGTTGTACTTTCGCAGGTGCAAATAGTGTTGTGGGCTCTATTGTAAACCCGTTCCCAAGGCCGTGAGAAGCCTGATAGTCCGGTATTTAGAGCCCCCGCTATTTGCATCTTCGTTTTTTCTGGTACTGTCTTGATTAGACAGAATTTAAGAAGCATAGCCTCCTTCTAAATCCCTCCGGGACTCATTTTTTAACCATTAAAAATGAGCTTATGGCAAATCAAAACAACCTTCAAATCTCCGGCGTGCTGAACAAGCATGATTTCATCAAGAGAATAACCCAACTGATGCCTGTAGAGCGCATCTATATCAGTCATCATTACAATGCTCAAGAAAGCCAGGTCAAGGAACTGACCTTCGTGCTTCCCAGGGTTAGTAAAATCCACACCGCGGAGGCTAAGTTATTGATCGGTATGATCATGGCCGATTATCCTGAATACAGCTTCTCTGTATTCACCGTACAGGAGATCAAACGCGCATTGCACTATGGCAGCATGATTTTTTATACGATTTGCAAGGAAGAGAATTTACTGTACCAGTCGGAAGGGATTGTTGAGTTGCTGTCTGCCGATATGACCGCCAAAGCGGTACTGAAAAAAGCGAAGCGCAATTTTGAAAAGGAATGGAAGAAAATAATAGGTTTTGGTGAGGGTTTTCAGTTCTATTTTGATCAGGCCAAGTATGATTTAGCAGCTTTTATGCTTCATCAGGTTGTAGAGCTCAGTTACCGGACAGTAGAGTTGCTGGTGATCGGCAAGGATAAAGCCGTACATTCCATCCGTCATCATCAGAGCCTCATGAAGGGCTACCTCAGAGAATTGGGTGTTGTTTTTAATGAGGAGGATGAGGCCGAGATGGCTTTGCTTACACTTTTGGATGGGGCCTATCGCTCGGTCCGTTATGAGCTGGATTATGAAATCAGCCAGGAGCAATTGCAAAGGCTATCCGCCAAAGCGGATTTGGTGAAAAACCTGGTGTGGAGAATGTATGAGCAAATGGTATCGGATTTTAAAGAGGAACAACCGCTGGATCTGATCATCGCTAAAATCTGCGACCTAGTTCCGGTAGTGCAGATCTATAAACTGGCGAGGTATGCGAAAGCGGATGTGAGATTGGGTATGTTCTCCTCTGCTGAGAAAGAGCCGGTAGAGGTGCATTACTATCTGCTGGTGATCTGCGATGCTCCTTGTACATCGGAGGTATTTAATGTGCAGGGCATCATCAAAGGGGTGACCTTGCTGATGCACAGTGCAAAAGATGCACAGGATGCTTTGCGGGATAATCAGCTCTTTTTCCATGAACTGCTGCGCAAGGGGGAATTGATTTATGGGGCGGAATCAGTCGGGTTTGCTATTCCGGAATTGGACGATAAACAGGTGTTGTTGCACAAAACACAGCTTTGGTACAACAGGTACAATAGGGCAGTAGCCTTGGTAGAAGCAGCGGCTGATGTGACGGAAGAGGAAAATGGCATCGTGATGTCGTCTATGCTGAGCCAGGCAATGGTACAGATCTGCCTGGTGTATATTGAGGACAATATTTCATATCGACCCAATCAGCTGAGTTTGAAACACCTTTTTGCGCTGTGCAGGATGATAGATCCTTTGATAGATGAGGTATTTCCAACGAGTAGGGATGAGGATAGGAAGCTGTTTGAAGTCTTGCTGGATGCGGATAGGAACCTCAGGTATAGGGTGCATGCTTGTGTGAATACTACGGATCAGTGTATGTTGCTCAGGAGGTGTAATGATTGGTTGGAAAGGGTGCGATCTAGTGCCCGGCTAGACAAGCTTTAGTTGAGCACTGGCCATTTAGGATGGGATTTTGTTTTAACTTTGGATGCCGGTTTGATCAGTTTAGCGTTCGCCATCAAATCATCACTATCAGACTTTCCGGAATATTGGCATATATTATTTGGATGTGAGCGGATTGCTTAATATACTTGCATCCAAAATAAATAAAACGCCCATGGCTAGTAAAGCAACAACTGTTGATGAACAGATCCAGATACTGAAAAGTCGTGGTATGGTGATAGCGGACGAACTCAAAGCCAAAGAAATACTACTTGATATCGGTTATTACAGGCTCGGCTTTTATTGGAACTGCTTTGAATGTGATGATAAGCACAATTTAAAGGAGGGAACAAAATTCGAAGATGTAGTTTCTTTATATTATTTGGATGTTGATTTAAGAGAACTACTTCTAAAATATATTTATCGCATAGAGGTGCATTTTCGTACCCAAATAGTTTATCTTGTTTCAAATGAGCACCCGAACTCACCTACCTGGTTCGTAGACAGCAAAGTAGTAGCTGCAGGTTACATAACAAATTTCCATAAATTCTACACAGACGATTTCAAAAGAAATAACAAACCAATAGATAAGCATCATAAAAAATACATAAATGATAAGTATGCACCTGCTTGGAAAACTATTGAATTCATGACGTTCGGCGCCAGTCTTAAATTATTTAGATGTTTGAAAGATGAACCATTAAAACAAAAAATAGCTTTATCATATAACCTAAGGTCTTTAAAGGTTTTTGATAATTTTATTCAATCCGTGGTTTATGTTCGTAATATGTGTTCACATGGCGGGGTTTTATTTGATTTGTCTCAGCCCTTAGGCATAAATAAGATACCTGGTAACAATTATCTTTTTAGCAATCGTCACTCTTTAGATGCTTCGATAAAAGCAATACGTTATTTACTCGCTCAAATATCCAAAAATAAAGAAAATGACTTAAAAGATAAGCTGGACGAATTGCTTCGTCAGCACCATGATAATGATCCGATTAAGCATGTGATTGAAACAAAAATTGGTTATAAATTGTAATCACAATAAGTTTCTAATGTTAATATGTTTTGCAATTATCAACATTAACACTACCTTTGTGCTACAGTGCCCGGCTATACAAAGCATTAGTCCTGCACTTAAAAAAAAGAACATTTAAAACCCGAGCAAGCCTCGGGTTTTTTATTTAAAGACCTTCTCAGTTCAGAGCCCTTCCAACTGGATTACTAGGCCATTACCCATCCTTATAGTATAATCTTAGCAGTTCAATCAAAATAATTTCCAAGCCTGCAAAGCTTATAGCGACCGATTAAACGTTCTTCTTCCTCATTTAATCTTATCTTTAATTCATGAAATTTACACTCTCCGTCATTCTACTTCTAATGGGCCATCTTGCGTCAGCTCAAACTGGCTATAAGCAAAAGGTAACTGATTATTCATCGGTAGTCTTTCCAGGGCAACCTGTTCACATAGATACCTTAGGACAAAATTGCTATAAATATGTCGACTCTTTAGCAGTTTATCTGGTAGCTATAAGAGAGGGCAAAGAGGAGGACGATGTGTTAGATGCTGCTAAGCTTTCTGAATATTACGAGGGCGTTATTAAAGGTATTTTAAGAGTTACTAATGGTAAGTTAATAAGTAAAAAAGCATTTGACACCCAGGGCTTAAAAGGCATCGATTTTGTCTATACTTCTACTCAAAATCCAAATGTTCCTTATCTAAGATTTCAAAGAATCATATTTATAAATAATGCGTTAATTGCAATACACTTTTTTACTTTTTCTGAGAATAAAGCAGCGGCTGAAATTGCCAGTAATAAATTCTTCAATTCGTTTGTTATAAATGCGTCAGGTACGGAATTGAGTCAAGGCGTAGATCACCCTTCTGCGGTTAAGCTCGCGTCTTTATTAGCGAAGTTGATTACCTGGACTTTAACCTATGGAGTCTTAATAGGTGGTGGGGCCATCATAGTCTTCATCGTTAGGAAGTTTACAGTTAGGTCTAAGTGATGAGAGCCATTTTACAACAAATATCGGAACTTGCAATTGAGGAAGGCGATGTCGATTTTACTCTTACCAAGCTGATGTCAAGATCACTCATAAATATTGGGAAGTAAGTGACTATCGTTTGGTTTTGATGGAAATCAGAATGATCCCTATTATGAGTGTTGGAAACCAGAGCATAAAACTAGCCATCGCCAGCTTGGATAAAAAGCGGTTTGGTATATAGGTGGTAAATCCATATATGCCTATGAAGAACATAATGACTCCAGCAGCTCCTAAGACACTGCCAATTTTTCTATGAATTTGCATAACCAATCCGTTTTTATCGTCTATATCTTCAAACGTTATTTAAAGTGATTACAATTGTATATGCCATTTTACCACTTCCAACCAAGATCCTGAACATGCTTTATATTGAATTTCTGAATTATAGTCTCTATCTCCTTATTTAATTCAGGAATGGTTTTAGGAATAACAAGCACTTGTCCGGGGCTCAGTTTTAGAAAGTAAATATCCCGAATCTCATCTACGGATTTCACTTCACTTAGCTTTACAGAACTGTCGGAAGCATCATCTATTACCCTGATACGCTCATCGCCAATCTCAATTTGCACAAAGCCATTAGATGCGTTTTCCAGCCTGTTTTTTACATGTTTGGTGTAGTGTTTTTTATGTTTCCATTTAATGTAGATATTTCCAAAACATAAAACTAGTAGCGAATGATAACACAGAATGACAAGATTCCCTGACTAAAATTAAGGACTTATGGTTTCTACTCCGTGCTCGTCCGTTGTGCTTTCTCCGCTTTTATCGTCGGATGTTTCAGGTTCATCTTTTTCAGTTATTTCCGGTTTATCCTTTTCTTCCTCTGTTATTTCGGGCTGATCTTGGCGATCGGTATCGTCAGTATGATCAGCCATGTCAGCGGTTTTCTGATCAGATCCGGCAGCAGGTTTGGCTGCTTCAGGGTTGTTTTCAGTGGAAGGCTCAGTCTTTTCTGCATTCGGGATTACTGTTTCAATTTCAGCACCCGGATCGGCATTTGGTGCAGGGTGAGTATTGTCTTCTTTCAGATCTTTATTCTTATCGTGTGTGTTTTCCATGGTTGTAGATTTTTGTTCTAGTTCAACAGATCAAAGCCCTCACATGTTTGAACTATTTATTGCTAGATAGGTGACTTATAATATAAAATTGATTTGTTGTTTTATCACCTTTGTGTTTCCTTCGCTGATGTATTCAGATAAATGTAAACGTTTATTTCTCATGCTCGATAATTGAATCTGTGTGCCGCCATTTCGTATTATAGTCTTGCTGAATAACGCCCCGAATAACTTGAAGTTTCTAGGGCCATACCCCGTTCTCCATAGCGGCACATAATGTATCTTTTGCGTCGACGGGTTGTCCATTTCTATTTCAATTGATTTTCCCAATCGTTTTGATACGAGTAAGCGACGTTCGTGATCTATATATACATTTTGAAGCACTTCATGAAGAACATGATTGACAAATAACAGAAAATTTGCGCTCATTAAAAAGCCGCCCAACAGTGAAAATATGATAACAATGAGGTTTTTGGTGACCAAACAAATATAAATAAGGCCTATACCCAGAACACAATAGATCAGCAAATACATGCAATACCAAACAAGCTCAAGCGCGGTATACTTGAATTTCCGATTTACGAAACTCGGTGCTTTATTGGACTGCCGAATGACCCGGTCAACAAGTGTAGTAAGGATCAAAACTATTACGATAAGGATGAGTAATCCTATTATTACGTTTTTAGTAAACATCAAATATCATCATTCATATTCCCGCTGCTATACCGCAACGCGATACACCCGGAACTCAGCGTTTCGGAACTAGTCAGCTTTAAACCCACGTTTTCTGGCAAAAACATTTCGGTAAACAGTCGCCGCCCTTCGCCAACAATAACCGGATGAACCACTATGTGGAATTCATCCACCAGACCCAGTTTAATCAATTCTGCTGGCAATTCGACACCACCCGTAGAGATGTCTTTGCCAGGTTGCTGTTTTAGCCTGAGGATTCCCTCTTTTAGGTTATCCCGAATGATGGTTTCTTGTGGATCATCTGTATCTGTTAAGGTTCGTGAAACCACTACGCGCTTAAGACTTGCAAATACTGTAGCGAAAGCGTTTGTCGCACTATCCATAGATTGCGTGCGGGCTACTTCCGGCCAAAAGGGAACCATGAGCTCGTAGGTCTTTCGGCCGTAAATCACTGTGTCAGTATTCTTCATCAACGCGAGAAAATAGTCGTGAATATCATCTCCACCGCTAAACTTGGTATGATCACAGCAACCGTCCAAACTAATGTTGATCCCATAAATAAGCTTTCTCATAGCCGCTACTTTACAGAGATAAAAATCTCTACTTCTGACTCCGCGCCATTTTGTGATTTGGCGCCATAAAGCTCATAATCATAAGTATAATTCCTGTTCAGTTCCGCATCCCTGTTCCATACATCCATCCAAACGTCCACAACAGCCTGCGGCATATCGCCCCTGGCAATGAACTTTTGGAAATTCTCCGCTGGAAACTCACGGCCTACCAAACCTGCAGGAACCTCATCAAGCGTAGCAACAGGCATCCCGATAATTGTGGTGTATTCTTCTGTGAAGTCGCTCTTATAATCCGTATAAATCGCTAAGATCTCGTTCGAGCATTTGTTAGTAATGCTATTCATTAAATCTTTAGCAAAGAAGTCTCCCCAAAGCTTGCCCAGATCGGTCTGAGCCTGATTGTCCTTATTGGTAGTTCTCGTCGCAATTCCTATTATTTTAAATCCGTTAGTCATGATCTCTTGATATATTCCTCCGAAGATAAAAGTAATATTTATTATTATTTCTTTATCTCTGAATACTCCAGGATATCTCCGGGCTGACATTCCAGCACTCTACAGATCGAATTAAGCGTCTCTATCCGAATGGCTTTGGCTTTGCCTGTTTTAAGAATCGAAAGGTTTGAAATGGTAATTCCTACTTTTTCGCTCAATTCGGATAAAGACATTTTTCGCTTAGCGAGCATCACATCAATGTTTATAATTATTGCCATAGCTTAAACCGTTAGGTCTTGTTCGTCTTTTAGTCTTTTTCCTTGTCTGAATGCGAAATACAATGCCGTAAAGATAAGACCTAATATTGCAGGTTTCCACAGAAAAGCCCATATATCAGCACTCATCTTGACATCAGGAGTGAAATAGCGTTGGAAAATCAGGTATAGCAGCGAGTTGAATGAAAATAAAAATATGGGAATGGCAAATAGAATAGTGGCCATGCGCTTCAGTCTTTTGACATTGGTTTCAGAAAAAGGATTGCCTCTCGCAATTTCGAAAAGAAACTGAATGAAACCGCCGAATAAGAAGTAAATAACCCCTATAAAAGTAATTGCAAGAGAGATCGGAAACATGATAAACATGACGTCAACAGTAGTTTTGCTTACCGGTATCATGATGCTTTTGTTATCAGGATTGTAACGAAATGGAATGGGTACATCAATTTCTTTACACTTGTAAGCAGTTAAATTCGCTGTCTTAGATTTTATGGATTGGCATTTCGTTTTCCTTAAGTAGGCTTTGTCGTCCTTCACATAATATTTTATGGGATTTTCCCATGTTCCCGTGTCCAATGTCCACCATTGAAGCATGATCATATAGATTCTTTTTTTAGGGTTTTCATTTGGATCGAAAACGAAATTTTCTGAAGATGCTTTTTTCGCTCCAATACCAGGTAAGCTAACACTATTTCCAAATGTGCCATTTAGGAGTTTCCGTTTAAAGCGGATACTGTCAGTTTTTTGTTTATACTGGTCATACGGTAGCGTACGGGGAATTTCGGGATCAATAGGGGGCAGTTGATCTGTAAGATCATGAGTTGAAATAATAGTGGTTCCTGTAGTACTGGTACTGCGACTAGTCTGGAACAGTAATATTACAAAGCCAATAAAAAGTATGGCCAAACCACCAATGGTAATGTTGATGGTTTTTTGAGAGGGGATTATTATTTTCATCTGTAAATAATTTGGTTAAAAAATTATAAAGTGGTTAGTCGCTATATTTTTTGTAAAGCAAATAACAACAAATATTTATTGATTTACAATAAATATTTGTTAAAAAATAATAATTTATGGAGTGGGGTGTACTTGTTGTGATTTTGGATTTCTAGCCAAGCACATGATAAGCCAGCACTTTCTGCACATCAAATACATTGACAGACTTGTTGAATTTCTTCCTGACACTTGGTACCGGCTCGCTTGAGATCCAAATCTTCAATTCTGCGTCCAGGTCGAACGTTCCGGCAGTTTCAATACTAAACCTGGATATTGACTTGTAGGCGATAGAAACGTATTCGGTTTTGCTGCCTGTAAGCCCTTGTACGTCGACAATGATTAAACGCTTACTGGTGAAGATGAAGGTATCTCTGATCAATTTGAACCCCAATTCTATTTCTTCATTTTCAATCAGTAGTGTTCCGTAATTTTTCAAAAGGTCGTCTTTACTGACTGCTCCTGCATTGCCCATAAGGGCTGAAAATAGTCCCATGTTTTTCTAGTTTTGTTTTTGATTAGACTAAAAGAGGGAATTTTGTTACAATACTTGCTTTATTTATGGTGATGTATGTTGCTACTCCCAAACCATTAAAAGTTTATTTTAATTTCTTAAATTGAAACATGAAAATAACTGATCGAAAATACTGGAAGCTTGGCTTATTTTATTACAACCCCGATGATCCTGCAGTCTTTGTTGAGAAAAGATTTGGAATTGGATTCGATTTCAACTGGGCTCATAGAAAATCATATTATTATTTGATAATGATCCTGTGTGGAACTATTTTGTTCACAGGGTTGGTTACCTATTTGGTAGGTAAACTGTGAAAATAATCTACATCCTTACGTACTGGATATAATCTGTATTGACAGGCTCTAAACCACTTTCCTTCATTTGCCTGGCAATCTGCGCGCGGTGGTAAGTGCCATGATTGAAAACATGCAGTAGTATATCTTCAACAGAGGTTTCAAAAACAGCACCTGTAGAGGTTTTGTAGATGATAATACGGTCTTTATCATGATCGTTTTCTACGACCTCGTTCAGCTCATTTCCGCTCTCTAGAAGCATGCTTTTACATGTGTTTAGGTCATGCAGCTGCCATACGCTTACCGTTTGTGCGGTACCGCGGATGCGGCTGGACCAGATTTGTTGCGCATTGGCGATGTGACTCAGCAACGTGATGCAATAGTCCGGAATTGAAGTGGCATGTGTTTCTACAGCCTCAGTAAGGGCATTCACCAATAGGGAATTTGCCCAGTTGTTGTATTGACAAAGTTTTAATAGCATCTTTTTTTATTTTACTAATTTTTGTCTAAAAGCCTGCGATGGTAGTTGATCTGTCCAAGATGATACGCAAGGTGAGTAGACAGGTGAGTTAAGAAATAACCTGTAGTCAGCTTTTCTTCGGCGATGAGCTGCGGGTATTCTTCCGCTAGGCGATCATCATTTAACTGGTTAAGTGTTGAAGCTACCATATCAATAGTATCATCTATACTTTTTAGAAGTTCTGTACGTGGCACGTTACGTAGTGAAAACTCCAATGGTCTGTCGCGGACATATCCTGTATTACCTAATTCTGCTCCAATATAGGTATTCAGGTTCCCTATAAGATGTAGACAAAGATTGCCAGCTGAATTGGCGATTTCGCCTTCTGTACGCCAGAGCTTTTGCTCATCACGGTATAGTTCGATTTCACTACGAAGTTTGGCTAAGTCGCGCAAAAGAAGCTTTTTTATTATGGAGACAAACATGATGATAGATTTATAGGATGAAAGTATTGATTTTTTCTATTGTTGTTCTGGTAATTTCATTACTTTCAGAGATATTTTATAGCATGAATAAATTGGATGTTTACGCAGATACAGCATCATCATGAGTGTGTTGAAGTCTTTTATCGTTTACGATGGTCTCCCTTTAAAGTCAGGGGGTGGACATCAATTAAATAAGCATAGTAACGATGAGATATTTGATTCAATAACCCAATTTATAGCTTTGTATACTGATAGTAAAACTTCATATGTCAGTATTTCGATGACTCAGTTTAAATTGGGACAGTTACTAAAAAACAGCCTGCGTTTTGGATTTCCTCGTTTCCATTTCTGGAGTTATATGGCGATTCGCAAGAATTTGGTTTCATGGAATGTATCATCCCGGTCGCTGGAGCGAAAAATCAGTTTGATTACAGCGGATGATAATTTATTGATTGCTATCCTGTGGCGGTTCTACTTTGTAAATCCTGAAACTGGTGAGGTATTGCCAGGTCAAAAGGAACTGCCTGTTGTGGAGATTAGAAAGCCCCAGTCTGAAGTATACGTACGTTTATCCAATTCAAGTAAAACTGTTTCAGTCTGGTTCGCATTGCCATTTGAGGAATTAAACGAGGGTGAGCTTAACTATATCAATGCATTAAAGGGGGCACTGCCATTTAGGTTCTCTTCTAAAAGCTGGCGCACCTATCAACGTTCAAAAGACGATAGTTGGTTTGCGAGGAAACTGGAGGTTTAGTATAGGGAATGAAACAATAACGAACCATGACTGTTGTCGTTAAAGATGTATTAAAATGAACAACAGCAATAACAAGTTCCCTTTTCTGAGCAAGATTTCCTATTTAATGGATGAGCAGTTTAGGTTCCCAGGCACAAAATTTCGTTTTGGACTAGATCCTATACTCAATTTGATTCCGATTGCTGGTGATATGGCCGGACTGGTGATTTCTGCGGGAATGCTACTTGCTATGGCCAAAAAGGGGGCTAGCAACAAGCTTGTGGTATTGATGTCGCTAAACATCTTGCTGGATGCAACTATAGGCGCGATTCCTATCGTTGGTCAAATATTCGACTTCTTTTTTAAAGCCAATTCTCGGAATATTGCATTGATGAAAGCACACTATCTGGAGGGTAAGCATCAGGGAAGCGGAAAAAATATCATTGTCGTGGTCATTATTGTGCTGGTCATAGTGCTGGCTTTACTGTTTTATGGTTTATACCAACTCGCAACTTGGTTGTGGACATCCATATAAAGAATTCGTCTCTGGCATTTGGATTGCTTAATCGAGCATAAAAATAATACTATGTTGATCAATTCAAATATTCGCTTAAGCAGGATCATCCGTAATACCTGGAGGGTAGATCTGATCATGTTGGCTTCCTGCACTGGGGCTTATATGATCAGGGAATATTTAATCGCCAATCACTTCACTATCCCTGCGATTATACCTACGTTGCTGGGTACTGCAATCGCCTTTTTTGTCGGGTTCAACAACAACCAGGCATATGACCGATGGTGGGAGGCGCGTAAGGTGTGGGGTTCGCTGGTCAACGATTCGCGTTCATTTGCTAGAGCGCTGATCAACTACACCGGGGGCGAAAGGGAGATCTGTCACAGGATGATCTATCGTCATATAGGTTTTTTATATGCCCTGAAGTCTTATCTGAGGGGAACCGTTAATGATACGACACACCGGTACCTGAACGATGAAGACGAACAGGAAATCGCTGCTGCAAGTAACAAACACAATGCTATCCTGATGATACAGGCACGTGAACTGCAGCAACTCTCGGCAGAAGGACATATCGATGGGTTCAGGTTCATTGAAATTAATGAGATGTTGACGCGCTTTTGTGATTCTATGGGTATGAGTGAGCGAATCCGAAACACCATATTTCCTACTACTTATTCCTATCTTACTAAAGTGTTTATCTGGTTGTTCGTGGTCACGTTTACACTAGTGATCAGTGACAGCGCGGGGATATTTTCGATTTTTCTGGGCTGGATCATCAGTTTTGTATTTGTCTCTACCCAGATCAACGGTATGAGCCTTGTCGATCCTTTTACCAATAATTCTGCAGGTGTACCGCTCAACCAGATTACCCGCACCATCGAAATAAATCTATTGGAAATGATTGGCGCAGAGGACATCCCGGAAGCCATTAAACCGATTAACGGAGAATACGTGCTGTAGGAATTTTTCTTAGATTTAAGATAGCAGAAAGTAATCAAAAGAGAGGATGAGTTATTGCCAATAAGAGAATGTTTAGTTACAGTAGAAATGAAAAATACCAAAGTATTTAAGATGTCTTTTGCCAGCGTTTATCCGCATTACGTGGTGAAAGTGGAGAAAAAAGGTCGCACAATTGCAGAGTTGCATGAAGTGATTTTCTGGCTTACGGGTTATAATGAACCATCATTGCAGCAACTGATCGAAAACAGGACAGACTTTGAAACCTTCTTTGCTGGGGCACCGCAGATCAATCCTAATGTATCCAAAATTACCGGGCTCATCTGTGGATATCGTGTAGAGGAAATCGAAGACCCCCTTATGCAGCAGATCCGTTATCTGGATAAGCTGATAGATGAACTGGCAAAAGGTAAGGCAATGGAAAAGATTTTAAGAAAGTAGGAAATCATAAACCGCAAGCACGAAAATGATATCGCGCCTGCGGTTTGCTGATCAAAGATTTTAGCTTAATTGAGCTTCACAAATTTGAATTTCTGTGCAGTACCTCCATTAGAAGTCCAGATTTTCAAGATAGTACCATTTGCGGTACTCGAATTATTCACATCAAGAACTAAAGTAGGTGCATTTCCCGGCGATAAGGTGTAGTTAATGTTGTCAGTTGTGGTCGGTTTCCATTTCTGCGCATTTGTGCCATTCGCCGTGTACATTTGAATGACTGTTCCGGCGGTAGACGTTCCATTTTTTACTTCCATTACTTTGGTGGTATCTGCTAAAGACTTAAATATAAAATAACCACTTCCAGCACTTCTTGCTAACCATTTTTGGTTATTCCCGCCACCGTTATCAGTCCATAACGTAATTGGAGTGGCATTTACCGGAGCTGAGCTGTTGCAATCGATTAAACTGGTGTTGTTGATTGCGGTGGCGATTTTATAGATCCCTCCATTTTGAATTGGCAATACATTGTCTTCAGTTAAAGTACTAGGCTCTACACTTGGTTGAGGAAGACCTAGATTGGCAATTTCTGTGTATACACTTTCCAGGGAAACTGCGCTGCCATTTACCGTGGCTGTCTTAAACGCCCAGTTGCGGAAGAAATTGGTAAGGTTACGTCCGGTTACCTGACATGATGAAAGCATAAAATAACGCATCTTCTGGAATTCTGTGGTGTTGCTTGGGTTATCTACCCTGGTCTTTTTATGCAGTTTAATATAAAAATCATCTCCATAAGCCAAATACAGCTGGTGGAACATGGCGAGCATGGTAAAGGCCCAGTTTCCTTTGTCTGTCGTAGAATTGAAGTTTTTGGCAGGTGCTGTACTGGCCAAATAAGTTAGTACCTGAGGCCAGATATTATCTCTTTTTAAGCGCGATGGAGAAATGCCCAGTTCGCGTTCTGCTTTTAGAGAATAAATGTTGACAGCTACCTCAGTCAACTCACCCCAATACCATGACGGTTGTTGCATCTGGTGACCAAACTCGTGCCATACCCCCCAGCCTTGTGTTTGAGCGATAAGCGGTGTGAATACTTCAGAGGTAGCGCCCGGGTAATAAGCCGTGGCGTGATTTACCGCAACCCCGTACCAATGCGCCTGAAATAACGTTTGTACCATCAGCATGCGGTTGTGTACCGGCAGCTGGTGTTGCGGTGCACTTCCGTCCAAACCTGAGATTTGAGTCTCCCAATCCCAAATGTTATCAGCTGTTGAGATTACAAAATTGTTGTTTTGTGCTTGATAAGTCTGGGCGGTACTTCTGCTAATGATCTGTATCACTCTATTCCCAACAAGCAATACATCAGGGGCTGTGTAAGTTGACAATTGATTGGTCCATACTGCTTGTGTGGTCACGTTTTTAAAAAATACGGCGGCTCTTTGGTGACCGCTATTGAACGTGATCCTTACTTTGCCGTTTGGTGTTTGTGTAGTGTTGTACCTGACCCAAAGTAAACCTCCATATTGTCCACTGGAAATGCTGTTTGATCCTGCTGTAAGTTGCACCTCCGTTGGATTTCCCGGATCCGAGGCACGAAGTTTTGTACCTACAAGTAATGTAGGTAAACGTGTTCCCGTAAGTTGCTGTACAGTAAGAGTAAACGTAGTGTTGGGTGCTACATAGATTCCTGTAGCTTCGTAGTCCGTCCATGGTACTCTGACTTTCAGTCTGTTGAATTCCGCCTGGATGTTGGGCAGTTCGTTAAACTCCTGCACATTTGTACCCAGGGTAGAGGCATAGGCCGGATTACCTTCTACAGAATGAGCCAAGGCTTCAGCTTTGTAGCTTTTTGACTCCGCCTGCTCTAAATTGTTTCTTTTGCAACCCATGGCCAAGACCATACAAGATGCAATTGTAAGTCTAAACAGGGTAAAGTGATTTTTAATCATGTTTAATTGGGTTTAGGGTTAATATTATTTTGTTAATGTTGATTTGTACAACACAATCTAAATTATAAGTTGTATGTACATGATTAACAATGTATTACTGCGCAAACGGTTGTTTGCTACCAATTAGGCGATAAAAAATGAAATATCTGGAAATATTTCAGCGAAAAAGCTTGATAATCAAGTGAATTTGCTCAAAAATTTACTTGATTATCAAATCTATTAAAACTATAAAGTCCTGTGTTATCCTTTTATCTTATTAAAAATACATTTATTTTTAAATCAGGGGGCATAAATTAATATTGTCATACATAACGCGAGATAAAACAAACGTTTGCGTAAATATTTCGTTAAATGAGCTGATAGAGAAGGTTTTAAGGAAGTAGCGCAGTCTTTATTTCTCAATCACATAGTGAAAGTTTTTTCCTCCCTGGATTAAGGTCATTTCGTGCTTCTCTCTATCAAATTTTAGTAAGACGTCGTATTGCTCCTGTTTGAATTCATCTTTGCTAACTGCATCAAGGGGGAAAGGAGTCTGACCAGTCGCCTGTGCCATTAATGTTGATCCCGATTTTGTGATGCTAATCTTTAAAGGCAAGTCTTTGCTGGTATAGTTGCCTAATAATGCATTCAGATCCTCGGTTTTTAGATCGACAGTTTTGAAGACAGGAATTTTGTAAGGTTTGTCGTAATAAGCATTCAGCATAGCGAGTGTAATGTCGTTCATGGAAAAGTTCGTCATGCCATTGGTCGTAAACGCAAGGGACATTCCATCGTCCGTGTTCGCATACATGTTGCTAATGCTTCCATAGGTGCCTCCATTGTGTCCGATAAAAGTCTTTTCGTAAAAAGGGATCCTAAAAAGTCCCATTCCTGTCGGATTAAAGTCTTTTTCCGACCCTTCGAAGCTTTTCATTTTTTTAAAGCTTTCTGCACTCACCAGTTTACCTGAAGTCAGCGCGTTTATAAATACAATAAGGTCTTGTGGCGTAGACAGGATATCGCCCACGGCAACTACATTTGGAAAATAAATATCCTTTACAGCCGTCCATTGCCCGGTGAATTTGTAAGGTCTGGCTTCCAGTTTCTGACTGTTGTTGATGGTGCCGGCGATGATGCTTTTAGTACCGATCTTATTTGTAATCCTTTGTTTCAAAGCGGCGGCATAAGTTTTTCCGGTGACCTTTTCGATGATATATCCGAGCAGCAGGTAGCCGCCATTGGAATATCGGATCTTCGCACCGGGTTCGAAGTGAGGCTTGACTTTAGCTATTTTATCCAGTAATTCTGCCTTTGTGTGAGGGTTTGTAATCCACTCTCCATTCTCATTGACGTGATCAGCCAGTCCGCTACTATGGTTGAGTAGGTTCGCAATGGTGATGCGATCGGCATTAGGCATCTCCGGAAAGAATTTGGACAATTTGATGTCCAGGGATAGTTTCTTTTCGTCAATAAGCTGGAAGATCATTGTCGCGGTAAAGGTCTTGGTAATAGACCCAATGCGGTATTGTGTCTCAGCAGTGGCGGGTATCTTTTTGTCTTCCTCAACCTGACTATAACCAGTTGTTTTGTGGTAGATAATTTTGCCGTCTTTAGCAATGACGAAGCTTCCCATCACGCGATTATTATTAACCAGCACATTGAAAAAGCTGTCCAGTTTGGCGGTATTGATCTGTTGTGCCTGGGTATTTGACGAAAAGAATAAGGTGCTAAGTAGGAGCGCTATAAGGAATGCGTTAATGTTTTTCATTGTATTTTTAAATGTAGGGTTGTTATGATTAGAAGATGTAAAGGAATGATTGTTACAATATATTGTTTATAATTGTTTTAGATATCGCTGGTATTCAGAAAAATGAGAAAGTATTACATACACATTCCAATTTCGTTAATTTATAGCCGTTTATTGTTCAGTGTAGTAATATTGTTGCTGAGTTTTACTCAACCGGATCATTTCAGGCTAATAATTAATACATTACTGATAATTGGACTGCTGACCGATGTTTTTGATGGCATTATTGCCAGAATGCTAAATATCTCGACGGTTAAACTTCGCCGTTTGGATTCCTTCATAGATCAGGTTTTTTGGTTAAGCGCTTTAGTCGGGGCGTATGTAACCTGTAGCCAATTCTTCAAGGAAAATGCGGTTTTGCTAGGTATGTTGCTGGGAGCAGAGGCGCTGACTTACATCGTGAGTTATCTGAAATTTAAAAAGGAGGTGGCCACGCACGCCATTCTTTCGAAAGTCTGGACGTTGACTATCCTCGCAACTTTGATACAGATCATCAGTACCTGTGATTCCAGCTGGTTGTTCATCACTTGCTTTTATATGGGAATGATTACCCGAATGGAGATCATCGCTATTCTTTTCATTATAAGCAAATGGGAGAATGACGTGCCGAGTCTTTATCATGCGGTATTGATCCGAAAGGGGAAGGCCAATAAAAGGAATAAATTATTCAATGGCTGATAATTTAGCTTAAAAGTATTCGAATGAAAGCGGCCAGTTTTAAACATACATGATTCTCATTTATGTTGAATTCAGCGACATCATATAAATCTTTCACTGAATTATATAAATTCTTTAGTTCATAAGTGCCGAACTTTGTGACTATGAAAAAGATATTTTTATTGTTTGCCTTTATTGCAACAGCATTTGTACAAACCGGATTTGCACAACAAAACAATACTTCTGAAAAAACAGTTGCTATCCTTCCTTCATATTACCAGCTTAAAGACGCACTTGTAGCAGGAGATGCTGTTCTTGCAGCAAGCAAGGCCGCCGAACTCATTAAAGCAGTCGGCAATGCTGATGATAAAATAGTAAGCAAAGCCGGTAAAGCGGATCTTGTGGAGCATGCCACTAAGATTGCCAAAGGCAAAGATCTGAATGGGCAGCGTGAACATTTTGCCGGACTTTCTACCGGTATGATTGCGTTGGCTAAGGCGGCTAAGCTATCTGCGGAGCCGATTTACCTACAATACTGCCCGATGAAGAAAAGCAGCTGGCTGAGTACTGAAAAGGCCATTAAAAATCCTTACTATGGCAGCAGTATGCTCACCTGCGGAAAGATAACGGAAACCATAAAGTAACCCGCATCTTATGAAAAAAGTTGTTCTATATATATTCGTCATGGGTATGTGGGGGCTTGCCTTTGCACAAAATAAAGGTGTCACTGCTGTGGCCCGCACGGTACGTTATGACCTGTATGTAGCGGATACAACGGTGACTTTTGGTAAGAAATCAAAACGTGCGATTGCCGTAAATGGGCAGATCCCAATGCCTACACTGACTTTTACGGAAGGCGACACGGCAGAGATCCATGTACACAATAACCTGGATGAGGAAACATCCCTCCATTGGCATGGTTTGTTTTTGCCGAACAATATGGACGGTGTTCCTTTTCTTACCCAGATGCCTATAAAACCACATAGTACTTATGTCTACCGCTTCCCGATTATTCAGCATGGTACGCATTGGTACCATAGTCATAGTGGTCTGCAGGAACAGATCGGAATGTACGGAGCTTTTATTATCAACAAGAGAAAGGAATCGGACATACCGACTTTACCGATTGTGATCAGCGAGTGGACAGACATGAAACCCATGGAGGTACACCGTAGTCTGCATAGTGCCACCGATTGGTTTGCCATTCAAAAAGGCGCAACGCAGAGTTATTGGGAGGCTGTTAAAACCGGGAATTTTAAAACCAAGCTCAACAATGAGTGGAAGCGCATGAATGCCATGGATGTGAGTGATGTCTACTACGATACTTTCCTGATCAACGGTAAAAATCAAAATGAGCAGCCTCAGTTTAAAGCTGGGGAGAAGGTAAGGCTCAGGATTGCAAATGCAGGTGCCTCAGATTATTTCTGGCTGACCTATGCAGGGGGTAAGATTACGGTAGTAGCCACGGATGGGAATGATGTGGAGCCGGTCGACGTAGACAGGCTGATCATTGCGGTGTCGGAGACCTATGATGTGGTGGTAACCGTGCCGGAAAATAAAAGCTATGAGTTTCTGGTGACGCCTGAAGACCGTACCAAATCTGCTTCTCTATGGCTGGGGAAGGGTGAGAAGGTGTCGGCAAAACCCCTGCCCAAACTAAAGTACTTTGCGGGTATGAAAATGATGAACGACATGATGGACATGCAGGGAGATATGGTGCAGATGGAAGGTATGAAAATGCAGAACCAGATCATGGATATGAATACAGTGATGTATCCTGAGATGAACGGCGAAGAAAAGGGCAGCAAGGACATCGTGACGCTTAATTATGATATGCTCCGCGCTACTCAAAAAACAACATTGCTCAAAGGCCCCTGGAAAGAACTGAAGTTTGACCTGACCGGAAATATGAACCGTTATGTCTGGACACTGGACAACAAAACGGTTTCGGAAACAGATAAGATCCTGATTAAAAAGGGAGAGAATGTACGGATCATCTTGTATAATAACAGCATGATGCGTCATCCTATGCACCTGCATGGCCATGATTTTAGGGTGGTAAATGCACAGGGTGAGTATGCGCCTATGAAGAATGTGCTGGATATTATGCCCATGGAGCGTGATACGATTGAATTTGCCGCTACTGAATCTGGTGGAGATTGGTTTTTTCACTGCCATATTTTGTATCACATGATGAGTGGTATGGGCAGGGTATTTAGCTACGAGAATTCGCCTCCCAATCTGGAACTGCCGGATCCTGCATATGCCCGAAGAAAACTGAATGCGGATGACCGGGAATTTCATTTGATGGGAAATATTGGTCTGGAAAGTAATGGTAGTGACGGAGATCTGATGATAGGGAACACGCGTTACCGTTTTTCTACTGAATTCAGGTTGGGCTTAAAGGCCGAACACGGCAATGAGGTAGAGGCCTATTTTGGACGGTATATGGGAAAGATGCAGTGGCTGATGCCTTTTGTAGGTTTTGACTACCATTATAACCGTATGGGCAACATGGAGGAAAAAAATATGTTTGGGCAGATGAGCAACCAGATGAACAGGAAGGCTGCGGTGATAGGACTCCAGTATACTTTGCCGATGTTAGTTACAGCAGAGGCCAGGGTGGATAGCAAAGGAAAACTGAGGTTTCAGCTGATGCGTGAGGACATTCCTTTGAGCAGCAGGCTTCGCCTGAACATCATGGGGAATTCCGATAAAGAATATATGGGAGGACTACGCTATATTGTCACGAAGTACTTTTCATTTTCAACCCATTACGATAGTGATATGGGTTATGGAGGAGGGATTACATTGACGTATTAGCCCCCTCCTAAAACTATTTTCTGTATAATGGGCACCATCAAGTACTCCAGCGGACTGGAGAATGAGCCGTCTGTATTGGCAAAAAATGCTTTATGACTTTGGTTATAAATACTGGCATTGGTATCCATGTAAATGTGCAGACTTACCGATACTTCGTAGTTTTGTGCAGCATTGCTGGTGCTTGATCCGTAAGAAGAAACACCTTTGATGTTTTTGTCGTTGTCGGTTTTAACTTTTGTATTTGAACTGCCGCTGGTGTAACTGGTTTGGTAGCCCTTATTTTGTGTTACGGTGCCATCAATCACATATTCTACACCTAGTATGGCGCAGATCTCTTTCATGGTGAAGTTCATCATTTTGCCTTTGGTGACACCGCCTTTTGCCAGGGCAGCATTGGTAGTCCTGGTATCTATGATCGTATATCCTGCGGAATGTTTAGAAAGAAATGCATAGGTATCATCCTGCGCTTTATAACCGATCGCATCAGCTCCGGGTTGGTTTTCCAGCAGATAGGTAAATGGAAGTATGGGGATTTTGTTGTGGTTGTCGGCAGGGGAGGCGGTCATGGCCACGGCTTCTTGTTGACGTACCTGGGCTGGGATGTTTGCAGAACAATCTTGGTGGCGATCTCTGATTTTTTGATCACGTACTCGGCAGTTTCGCCGGTGTAAACAAACGTAACCTCGCAATCTGTGATTTTAATAACTTTTCCGGTCATTTCTTCTCCATTTGTCTTTTGGATAATGTCTGGTTTTGTGTTATTTCCTGTTTGAGCAAGGATATTCAAGGAAATAAAGGCTAAGATGAGGAAGGTATAAAGGCGTTTCATAAGAATTAAATCATATATGATATTTTAAAACTACAAATTATTGTTTAAAATGTTTTTGATGGACTTCTTTTTTAATTGTCGCAAATGCCCCCTTTAATTGTCCGGTTATCACCGCTTATTGTGAGATACATTAGTTAATTTTATTAAATACTAATTGATTACCTTATGGGAACAAAAACAGCAAGTACAAGGATTGAGGGTTTATTGCCTCTGTTTGATATGCATACTACTTTTTTCGCAAGAGCAATTGAAGGCATTTCTGAAGAAGATATGTACAAGCGATTAAATACAAAGGCCAACCATATGGCTTGGCTGACGGGGGCCTTGGTCGGACAACGTTATTACATGATCCAGGATACACATCCGAAATTGAAACAGACTGGAGATGAACTCTTTAAAGACAATAAGGGACTTCAGGAAGATGCTAAGTACCCGACAATCGCTGAATACCTGCAGGATTGGGAAAAGGTAACACCTCTTGCCCGTCAGGCGCTCATCTCAGTTGATGATCAAAAGCTGGACAGCATTATTGATATGGGCTTTATGAAGCTCAGTCTTTATGAAATGACATCTTTTACCATATATCGCGAGGCGAGTATGATCGGTCAGCTTGCATTATGGCGCAGACTGTTAGACTATCCGGCAATGCGGTACGACTAAGCCAGAGGAAGGTCAAAGAAGAAGGTTGAACCTACACCACTTTGACTTTCTACCCAAATACGTCCTTTATGGTGCGCGATGATTTCGGCACTCAGGTAGAGACCTATGCCAAATCCGGATATGTTTTCCGTATGCTTGGTCTCTATCCTGTAAAAGCGGTCGAACAATCTTTGAAGGTCATGGGGCTTGATGCCCATTCCTTCATCACGTATGCTGAAATGGAGCTTTTCATCTTCTTCTCTGCATTTAATATCTATTTTTCTGCCTTTTGGTGAATATTTAATGGCATTGTTCAGCAGATTGGAGATGACTGCCGCAATTTTATCTCTGTCTGCAAACAGTGTTAAGGAGCTTGGACATTCAAAAGTGATCTCATGACCCGATGTGGTCATTTCTGCTTCTTCTATGATCTGTTGAATCAGTTCATTTAAGCAAAAAGATTGTTTGTTGATCTGTATTTTTCCAGACTCTAAACGTGAAATATTTAGAAAACCATTGATCAGACCGGTCATTCTTCTGATCTGGGCATTCATCTTTACCAGGGCAGGGCTCATGAAGTCGTCCTCTATTTTCCGGGTCTTGATCATGAGCATCTGGATGTAGCCGGTCAGCGAAGTCAGTGGTGTTTTTAATTCGTGAGAAACCATTCCGATGAAATCATTCTTGCGCATTTCATCATTCTTTTGTTCTGTGACGTCCAGCATCACACCGCTGAATCTAAATACTTCGTTTTTTTCATTGAACATGGCTTTTCCTTTGGCCCTTACGTGTCGGGGCATCGGATCCAGTGGATTGATGATGGTATACTCAATGTCATAGCCGCCACCGTTTTCAATAGCTATAGCGGCCTCTATGGCCTTTGAGACACGTTCCCTATCCTGTTCTGCAATAACGGCGATAGCCCTCGACAATTCTATATTTGATTCTGGCGGCAAGCCAAACCAAGATTTCAATCGTTCATTGCCTATGAATTTTCCTGTAGCAGGATTTAAATCCCAGGTGCCCAGTTCGGCCGATGTAATGGCGAATTCCAGCTCATCCTTTGCAAGCTCCAGTTCATGAAAAGAATTGATTTGTTTGGTGGTCTCGTTGCAAATTACCAGAACGCCTCCGGGTTTGCCGTATTCGTCGTTTACCCTGCTATAACTGAAAGTCCAGTAAACATTTTCCAAATTGCCGTTTCTGTAAATAGGGATCAGCTGATCTTCACTCCAGGTAGATTCTCCTCCGGCCATAACCTGGTCGATAAGCGGCTTAATCACAGGCCAGATCTCGGGCCAGCATTCTTCACCCCTTTGCCCCAAAGCACCGGGGTGTTTACCTTCATTTCCCAAGCTGGGTCTGTAGGCATCGTTATAAAACTGGATCAGTTCCGGTCCCCACCATAGAAACATGGGGAATCTGGAATTGAGAATAATACTGATTGTGGTAAGCAAACTTTGCGACCAGTTTTCAGGAGAACCAAGTACTGTAGATGACCAATCAAATGAGCGGGTAAGTTCGCCCATCTTTCCACCTCCGGAGAGACACTGATGGTAAGAGTTTTTAGGTTGGTCTACAGTCTCCATGACGTTGTTTTATCGTGAAATAAAGGTAGTATTTTTTCTCGCTTACCTATCGGACATTATAAAATTGTTGCTTAAGGACAGGAGAATTCAGTTAATTGACTTAATCCTGTCATTTATTACCTTAATATTATTTACTTTTGCTAATATTTGTAGTATTTAGGATTAGACATGACAGTAACTGTACTCCCGATTATTGAGCCGTATACAAAACCAGCGCCTCCGTTGACCAAGGTTATGAATGAGAGACTTCAGCGCTTAGCGAAAGAATTAGAAATGATGCATCTTAAAGACTTGCAGGCTATAGAACCTTTGTTTGAAGACGTGGTAATCTACATCAGCTATAACAGTAAATACAGCTTACGCTGGAAAATTGTAAATGATGTGCCTGAAGAAGTGGAAAATATCGTGGCAGAACAATGTGGGAAATTGGGTTATATTAGATGGAAATTCTCTCCTTATGTGATCAATCAACGTAGAGAAGATTGATGAATACAGCGCCCATGTTAATACAAAAGACTATATTTCTTTTTTTAATATTCTCGTCTCTCTGCAGTTCTTTATCTGCGCAACAGAAGTCGGATTGTGATAAAGTGCTAGATACGGAGCCTTATTTTGTCAGGAATAAAAGTGGGGAAAAGGACCGGTCGTTGATCCGGGATATTGAAATATTAAAGCGTTGCGGTAATTTTAACAGTACTGATAGCACATTTTTGAAAGGCCCCATTTTAGGCGTGCTGATGCTGGAGCAGGTCAACGCAGGAAAGCCGGCAACTTACCGTACCATAGTAGACTTTTTTACAGAATTCAGGAAATCCAGCAGATACAGGGATTTTGAGTACGGTCTTTCTCTGTACAAAAAGATAGGGCAGAAACGTATAGATCTTAAAACCTGGGATGCAGATCAGGAATTGTTTGTGAGGATGGGCTTTACAGTAAATGATCTGAACGATTTCAAAAGTTTTATCGCTAAACCTGAACATGCAGACCTTACATATATGTCGGCCCTGACAAAGTACATGACTGAAATTGAGGCCATGAGTGTCGATAAATAAAATAATAAATTAAAAAGCTGTATTTTTGCAAGAAAAAGAAATTGGGAACTCTACTGGATCAAGGCATTAAAGGATATAATAATTACGGCACTCACCTTAAGGAGAAATATAAAGGTCAGCGTGTATTTAAAGTAATTGTGGATGGAGGATTTACTTGTCCAAACCGTGATGGGAGCAAAGGCTACGGCGGCTGTACCTATTGTAATGTAGACTCTTTTACCCCAGAGCTTTCCCGTAAACTACCTACCATCCGCGAACAATTGGAGCAGGGGATGGAAAGAGGAAAGGGCTTTTATAAAGCCGATAAATTTATAGTCTATTTTCAGCCGAATACCAATACCTATGCGCCGGTTCATTATTTGAAGATGATGTACGACGAAGCTTTGTCTATCAATACAGAAGACGTGGTAGGTTTTTCTGTGGGTACCAGGCCAGATTGTATCGATGCGGAAAAGGTGGCTTTACTGGAAAGTTATGCAGATCGATTCGATGTAGATTTGGAAATGGGGATGGAATCTATTTACGATGAGACCCTTGATCAGATCAACAGGGGTTGTAGTCATGGTGAATTTGTGGAGGCTGTAAAATTGCTGGATAATTCAAAGCTAGACCTGTGTGTGCATACTATTTTTGGCTTTCCCTGGGAAACAGAAGAAATGATGATGGGGTATATCCATGAAATCAACCGTTTTCCTCAGATTAAATTTGTCAAGTTCCATCACCTTCATATTGTAGAGGGATCCATTATGGGTGTGAAATATAAAAAGAACCCCTTTAAGTTGTTCTCCCTAGAGGAATACACCGATTTGTTGTGTAAATTGATTCCTCTATTGAGACCGGATATCGTTATTCAGCGTTTGTTTGGTATTTCAGATTGGGATTTGCTGATTGCTCCAAACTGGGGTTTGAATAAGTCTGCTATTCAGACTTATATAGATAAGGAGATTGAACGTAGGGGTGTCGTTCAGGGTTCTGCTTATAGAACCGTTGGCGTGTAATCTCCGAACAACTCAGTAGTCTTCTGTTTCCTGTATTCAAATATTTGCTGCAGTTTTCTGCCAACGAATATTTCATTTGCCATTCTTCCAAAAATACCCATTGGTAGTCCATAGGTGAGTATGTCTCTCATTTCCGTGCCGCCCGGTATTGCTTTAAAGTGATGCTGGTGGTGCCAGAACTTATACGGCCCAAATCTTTGTTCGTCAATAAAGTATTTTTTGTCCTCCATTTGCGTGATCTCTGTCATCCAGTTTAGGTTAACTCCAAGCATTGGGGATACCTTATAAGTAATGAGCATTCCCGGGTACATGTGTTTGATGTGGTTTGGGTCGGAAGTGACCCGAAATAACATGTCGGCAGGGGTTATTTTGACCAGGTTCATCGGGGAAGAGAAAAATTCCCATGCTTCATTTATGGAAATTGGAAGCGACTGTGTGAAAGTAAGGTGATATGATTTCATAATTGTATTTAAGATACAATCATTGTGGTAAAATTGTTTTTAGAATGATTTTACGCTCGTCTTTTTGATTTTGTCCGATATTTTTGACTTTTTAATTATAAAATAGGTATGATTTTTATTTTTTCATTAAAAATTACATGGTATTTGTGTTTTAATATTGAATATATTTAAAATATTGGGGTTAAAATTTAAATATTGTTAGCTTTTCTGTTGTTTTGTCGCTTTTATATTGTCTTTTATAGGGGTATTTTTTGTTAAAAATGTAAAATGATAGAAATAAATCATACTTTTATCAAAATAAATCAAACAAATTATAATTATAACTAGTAAAATCTAACAATTATGGCAAAAGTTTTATTCAAACAGTGGGGTCCATTTGCAGTTTTATTGATAATTGCGATTCTTGCCCTGTTTATTCCCTTACTTCCTAATTTTGATGAGGGTAAATACAGCGGACCGGACATCGCTTTTGTGTTGATAGCTGCAGCGCTTGTGTTTTTGATGACTCCAGGTCTTGCTTTCTTTTATGGCGGGATGGTTCATCGTAAAAATGTATTGTCGACCATGATCAAAAGTGTCGTAGCAGCAGGGGTAATCTCTGTGTTATGGGTGGTTGTAAGCTTTAGTCTTGCATTTGGAGATTCAATCGGCGGATTGATAGGTAGCCCTCAGACCTTTTTCTTTTTTCAGGGTGTAAATTCAAGTCCTTCATGGAGTCTTGCAGCAACTATTCCGCTTTCTTTGTTTGCAGTTTTTCAATTGATGTTTGCGATTATTACACCAGGACTGGTTGTTGGTGCTGTTGCAGAGCGTATCCGTTTCACATCTTATATCCTTTTTATTGTATTATTCTCTCTATTGGTATATTCTCCATTGGCACACTGGACATGGCATCCTGAAGGATTGCTTTTTAAAATGGGTGTCCTTGACTTCGCAGGTGGTACGGTAGTGCATATTTCTGCTGGTATGGCAGCTCTTGCCGGTGCATTGGTATTGAAAAGAAGAAAAAGTCATCAGGAACATCAAGAAGTTCCTCCTGCTAACATCCCATACGTATTAATAGGTACAGGATTACTTTGGTTTGGATGGTTTGGTTTTAATGCAGGCTCTGCATTAGGTGCAAACAGTCTGGCGGTTTCAGCATTTCTTACTACAAATATTGCAGCAGGAGCGGCAGGATTGTCCTGGATGTTCTTTGATGTATCAAGAGGTAAAAAACCTTCTGTATTGGGATTCTGTATTGGTGCGGTAGTTGGTCTTGTTGCTATCACGCCAGGAGCGGGTTTCGTAAGTATCCCTTCAGCTATATTTATCGGAGTAATCGCCGCTGTAATCTCTAATCTTGCAGTTTCATGGAAACAAAAAACCAGCCTTGATGATACATTGGATGTTTTCCCTTGCCATGGTGTTGGTGGTATCGTAGGTATGTTGCTTACCGGGATATTTGCTACTAAAACAGTGAATGGTGCTGGTGTAGACGGTCTATTGTATGGTAATCCTGCTTTCTTTCTGACTCAGTTAAAAGGTGTTTTAATTACAGTAGTATTCAGTTTTGTAATGTCGTTTGTGATCTTCAAACTGATCAATCTTGTGCAGCCAATCAGGGTGTCAGAAGAAGAAGAAGCGGAAGGTCTGGATGCAAGTCAGCACAATGAAAAATATTTCCAGGGCACATTGATTGTTGCTTCAACCGGCGAAGAACTAGAGAACGAACCAGCTCTATAAAAACATAAACCATCTAAATTTCAACCTCAAACCTAAACAAATTATGAAACTAAAATCACTACTGACCATAGCGACTTTATCATTTGCATCTGCAACTTACGCCCAGGAAGCTACGCCACTACAGCTTTCTGGGTCTGTAGACACTTATTTCAAGTATGACTTTGCAAAAACACCCAATATCAAAACGTACTTTGCTTCAGAGCAGAATTCAGTTTCGATAGGAATGATTGATCTTGCATTGAAGAAAAGTACTGGCAAAGCATCGTTTGTTGGCGAGCTTTCTTTCGGCCCGAGAGGCCAGTATGAATCGATAGGGAATGGTCCTGATGGCAATTCCTTTCATATTCAGAATCTTTACGTGAATTATGCTTTTACTGATAAATTCAGTCTTACAGCTGGTTACATGGGAACATTTGTCGGTTATGAAGTGATCTCTCCTGTCGCAAATTTCAATTATTCCACTTCGTATCTTTTTGGTGCAGGACCATTCCAGAATGCCGGTATTAAGGGTTCTTATGTATTCTCGGATAAAGTAAGCCTGATGGTAGGATTATTTAATGATTGGAATGTATATCAGGACTTCAATGGGGTGTCACATGTTGGCGGGCAATTGACGGTTAATCCAATTGAAGGCTGGACTGCTTACTTAAACGTTTTATCCGGTTATTCAGCTGGAGCCGGTGGTACCGGAACTATATTTGACCTGACTACTGCTTATCAGGTGACGGAGAAATTTAAATTAGGCCTTAATGCTGCAGATTATTCAGTGACGAATGATAATGGTGGTTACACCGGTGCAGCGTTGTATCCTCAATACGCCTTTACACCAGCTGTTTCTCTGGGCCTAAGAGGTGAATACTTTAACATAAAAGGTGCTGGCGGCGCTTCTGATGCTGCAATCACTTCGGTGACTTTATCTGGCAATATTAAAGCTGGTGGTTTGACTTTCATTCCGGAGGTTCGTTTTGACAATGATGAAGAGCAGTACTATCAGTTCGTTAAAAGTAATGGTTCGTTAACTAAGTCTGCAGCTCAGTTTTCTTTAGCCGCAGTTTACGCTTTTTAGTCTCGATTACGTTAATCTTAGGCCACCGGACAATTTCCGGTGGCTTTTTTATATATTTAAACATGAAATGTATATCCAGTCTGTTTTTTTTACTGATGATTAGTTTAGCAGGTGTGGGGCAGGATCAATCGCTGTCTTATGATGAAAGAGGTAAGTTTATTCACTATGAAGTGGTAGAGCAGAGTGGAGTTTCCAAGGTTAATTTGTCGGCCAGGGCAAATCGCTTTTTTAAGCAAAAGGCTAAACTGCTTAAAATGACATCTAAAGTTGCCGATACGATAATGCAGGCTGAAGGTAAGTTTATTATCAATAAGACGGCATTGGTGCTGAATCGGCCATCGGGAGAAGTTAAATATAATTTCTATATAGAATGCCGGGATGACAAGTATCGTTTTTGGTTGACGGACTTTGTATTCATACCTTATCAGAGGGATCGTTATGGAAATTTTGTTGCTTCTACGACGGTAGGTACTCCGCTTGAGAATGAGCCGGGGAAGTTAAATGCTGCGGAGTGGAAGGGGTATATCAATAATACCGGTAAGGAGGCAGAAATCCTGACGGCTCAGTTTAAGGAAAGCATGGCCGATAAGCAGGAGATCAAGCCTGCCACTAAGTCAAGAGAGACGATTTCAACGAAAAAATGGTGAACTAGTGGACCATTTTATCAGCACAAGTTGAGCTGGCAAAAGCTTCCGGCTTCGCTTTGAAAATAAAGCCCATGCTTAAGATATAACCCATAGCTTCGTTCAATGCCTTATTCGATTTAAACATTGGGTTTGTGTTGATGTCAGCATGTACTTCCAGGTCTACATCATATAAATCCAGCAGATCACAAATGGCATACGCTGTTTCTATTGATTTCTGAACTTCTACCAGCATCCTTTCCTTGATGCTCATCTTTTGAGGAGTTTTATCCTGGTGTATGTACATGAATCCCCCATGATGTTCCCGGAGTAAAACAATTACAGTAGCAAAGTCTGTAAGTGCCCCTTTTACCTGTGAGTCTGTTCCTATGCAGACTTTGAGTTTATAGCCACTTTCAGTTTCTCTGACGATTGCATTTTCGATTTCTTCTAAAATTGGCGAGTGGATCACTTCGCCGCTAAATTTCTTCCAGGTCATACGTTAATTGAGTTATGATAAAAACAACCCGTATTCAGGTTTCTTAAAAATAAGGCTATTAAATTAAAATGAGGTTAATTTCATATTGTTTAATTGCTAACAATCTGCTGCTTGTCAACACTTTAGTTTGTTTCTGAAAGAAAGTTGTGCCGAGATACCTGCTAATAAATTTTAAATAGAAGTCAACAAACCTTTAAAATATTCGTTAAATGTATAGTACGAGTATTTATTACCTAAATATAATCATTATGAAAGCAGAATTGATCAATGAGTTTTATTTGTTACAGCAAAGTAGGGTTGCAAACAAGTATAATGATGTATTGGAAGAGCAGGTTTATGCGCCGTTAAAGGATGCGAATCATAAAATGACCACCTGGATTTCAGAAAGAGGGCATATGTTGATGAGTTTAGATGTACGCTTATACAACTCCATGAAGCACTTACGTAAGAAATACCTGAAGTTCTAATATATCCAGTTATCTTTGACACCATGATGGTAGATAAGATACTGGAAAAACTGAAGATTGCTTCTTTAAATGACATGCAAACCGCTGCGCTTGCATCTGCCAAAAAAGGTAATGATCTGGTTTTACTGGCACCTACGGGGTCTGGTAAGACACTCGCATTTTTAATTCCGGTGCTGACTAAGCTAAAGTCAGATTTAAAAGGTGTTCAAGCTTTAATTCTGGTTCCATCACGTGAACTGGCTTTACAAATTGAGCAGGTATTCAAACAAATGGGTACCGGCTTTAAAGTAAATTGTTGCTATGGAGGACATCCCGTGCGGACGGAACGTAATAATTTTGAGCAACCACCTGCTTTACTTATCGGTACACCAGGAAGAATTGCTTATCATTTGAGGCATGAAAATTTTGATGAATCAGGAATCACAACATTGGTTCTTGATGAATTCGATAAGGCACTGGAGTTTGGATTTCAGGAAGATATGTCTTATATCATAGGGAAATTGCTTTCTCTTAATCAAAGAATACTTACTTCTGCCACTGCAATGGAAGAGATTCCTGACTTCACGAAAGTTAATCAGCCCGTGGAGATTGACTTTTTGAAAGATGTAAAAGTTGCCCCTGATCTTAAACTTAAAAAGGTGGAAACAACTGCGGCGGATAAGCTGGATACTTTGTTCCAACTGATATGCAAAATAGGAGACCAACGGACGCTGATCTTTTGTAACCATAGAGAAACAGTGGATAGAATCAGCGATCTGCTAATTGATAAAGATCTGGCTCATGATATATTTCACGGGGGAATGGAACAGGACGAAAGAGAGCGAGCATTGTTGAAGTTTAGAAATGGAAGCATTAAAATATTAATTACGACAGATCTTGCTGCCCGTGGACTTGACATACCTGAGGTAGAATGCATCATTCATTATCAGTTGCCTTATACTGAGGATGCGTTTTTACATAGAAACGGACGAACCGCGAGGATGAACGCGAAAGGGACGGCTTATCTTGTCATAGCTGAAGATGAAAAATACCCTTTTCTAAAGCAAAATATAGAGACTGAAAGTTTAAAAGGTAAATTTGCATTGCCAAAAGATAGCGAATGGCAAACTTTATATATTGCCGCAGGTAAAAAAGATAAAATCAATAAAATCGATATTGTGGGGCTCTTGTTGAAAAAAGGTGGCTTGCAAAAAGAAGATGTGGGTTTGATTGAAGTAAAAGATCAGACTTCATATGTAGCAATAAAGCGTAAAATGGTGGGAAAAGTGCTTTCTGCACTTACTAATGAACGTATAAAAAATAAAAAGGTAAAAATAGAAATTGCAATGTAATATGAGTAACAATGACATTTTAAAGAAACTGCGTGTAGCGCTTGAACTTAACAATGAAGAGATCATTAAGATTTTAGCCCTGGTTAACTTTAAGGTAACCAAAAGTGAGCTTGGCGATATGTTCAGAAATGATGAACATCCCAACTATAAACCATGCAAAGATCAAATATTACGCAACTTTTTAAATGGTCTTGTGATTTATAAACGCGGTCCAAGGGAGCCTAAGGCTGAAATCAAATAGTTTGTTGTCTCTGATTCCCAAAATGTGGAATTAAATAGGCAAGCTTAAATCCCGCCTGTGGTGTAATCATAAGGTAAACCACTTTAACCAGCAGTAAATAATTAAAACCCTTTGTGGAATAGATTTTGAAAAGAACCATATTTTATGGTTCTTTTTTTGATTATAGGGCAAACGTCACGATGTTCTCAAAATTTAATTTGTCAAAACGGACAAAAAATGTTGATAAATATCAAAATGTTTATAACTTTAATTAAATAAAGGGACCTACTTTTTTCACGCCTATCTAAAATTATTATCTGCTCCTATGGTAAGATCTCTACGCGCACGCAATTTCTATATCTTTAACTCAATTGATTTTTTAAATCGGGTTAGGAACGTATTCTGCTTGTTTTTATTGCTATTTGCAGTAGTTCAGCAAACCTCAGCTCAGTTTACAATTACTGAAAATTTCAAGGGAAGTGTGTCTTCCAACATCATTGTAGGCGGACCCGGAGGTGCTCAAGGAACGGCATACCTGACTTCAGGAAACGTAGATCCGGTAAACGCAGGATGGCTGAGGTTGACAAGTTCTTCTACCAGTCAGCGGGGCTATGCTTATATCAATAAATCCTTCCCTTCTACACTGGGAGTGTTGATCGATTTTGAGTATAAAATGTGGCGGAATGCGGCCAATACTAACAGTGATTATAATGGAGGGGATGGTATTGGTATATTCTTGTTTGATGCCAATGCTACCTTTGCTTTAGGTGGCTATGGGGGGTCGCTGGGATATGCTCCTAATACTACGGCAGGTATTCCTGACGGTTTAGCTGGAGGTTACGTTGGAATTGGTTTGGATGCATTTGGTAACTATGGAAATAACAACGAGGGAAGAATAGGGAGATACGATCCCAAAGATGCGAATAATGCAAATGAAGTGCCTAATGCGGTTATTTTAAGAGGACCAACCACAACTAATAAAACTACAGCTGTAGTGGGTGGTATACAACCAACCAACCGGCTTTTAGCTGGTGCAAAACTGGGAGACAGAACTGGTACGACAGGTGATATTCGCCTAAGAAATGAGCTCGATTACAATACCATCCCATTTAATGAAACTCGTCCGACTGATGCCCAGTTTTACAGAAGGGTGCAAATAGAGATCAAACCAACCGGAACGGGTCTATATAATGTTGTTGTAAGGTGGACTAAAACTCCGAACGGGGCTTTTACTCAACTGATCAGCTATACTACTCAGGATATTCCTCCAACAAATATGAAACTTGGTTTCGCAGCCTCCAGTGGCGGTGCAATCAATTATCATGAGATTAGAAATTTATTGGTAACTACTCCTGGAAATGTCAGGGTAGTTAAACAAGCTAATAAGGATTTTCTGCGCTCTATACCAGGAACGGGAAGCCAAAATCAGATTAGCTACAGCATTGATGTTATCAATGACACTGATGCGCCATTAAGTAACATCGATTTTTCTGATGTACTTACTGATGGGAATGGTACGCTGATTACACCGAGTATGTTTACGATAAACAGCATCTCGAATTCAGGCTTCGCGGCCGGTACGGTACTTCCTTCTACTTCAGCTACCAACCAGTTTACAGGTAAGCTGAATCTGGGGGCTAATACAGTCGGGAAAATTACAGTTACGGGAACCCTATCCGGTATACCTGTAGGTAATACACTGACAAATACCACTAAGATCAATCCCACAGATATTCAGGATCAGGATTTGGACAATAATACATCGGTGGTAAATACTCCGGTGTTTGCTGAAAACGTAGATTTAATTGTTAATAAGTCTGTTAATAATTCCTGTTTAGATAAAACTAATGGCAATACATTTACATTAAATGTTGCTAATGTTGGGTCGTTGAATGCAACTTATGCCGCAGGAGCTAATAAAATAGTAGTTACCAAATCCTTACCTACGACTTATACATTTACCCAAGCCGCAAGCGATTATACAGGTTGGACCAGAACATCGGCTACTGCTTCAGGGGTAATTACATATACTTATACGGCAAATGGCACGGGAACACTTGCGTCTGGGACAGTGTTGCCTTCAACGATTACGTATAAGGTAACGGTACCCGCTGCGGTGAATTCTTATGTTGATGCTGCGCAAGTACAGTACCAGAATAATCTCTCGGCAGATATTGAGGTTATCGCCAATAGAAACAACAATACATCATCTAACATATTAAATAACGTTCCGTCTCCGCCTACCGTAAGCAGCCCTGTTGTTTATTGTCAGGGAGCTACGGCCACCGCACTTGTGGTTGCCCCTAATGCCGGAAATACTTTAATTTGGTATCGATCTATAGGTGGAATTGGAAGTCCTAATGCGCCAGTTCCGGTTACTACAACTGCGGGAAGTACTACTTATTATGTGAGTCAGACCAATGGTAGTTGTGAAAGTCCACTTTCGAGTATTGTCGTAAATGTCTTGCCTACACTGACTCCTGGAGTTGTGGCAGCAGATCAGATATTCTGCGTAAGCGGAAATCCAGCTGCATTTACACAGACAACAGCCCCGTCCGGAGGTTCAGGTACTTATACTTATCAATGGCAGAAATCAGTTACAAGTAATTCGGCGGGTTTCGCTAATATCACGCTTAACGGAACATCAGTAACTTATGATGATCCTGCAGTGATTACTCAGACAACCTATTATCGCAGATTGGTCAGTTCAGTAGGAGGTGGGTGTGGTCCGGTAATTAGTAATGTCATTACTGTTACTGTTAATCCCGCGCTAACACCAGGAACGGTTGGTGCTGATCAGACGTTTTGTGTAACTGGAGATCCTGCGGCGTTTACAGAAACTACAGCTCCTACGGGGGCTAATGGTACATATACCTACCAATGGCAAAGCAGCGTTGATAACATTACTTTCAATAATATTGGAGGTGCTACGAGCGCAACTTATGATGCGCCTGCCATTACAGCAACTACTTATTACAGAAGGGTTGTAAGCTCTGCAGGATCTGCCTGCGGTAGTCAAAACAGTAATGTAATTAAAGTCACAATCCAACCTGTTTTGGCTAATAATACCATCACAGCCCCAGCTAACACTGTATTTTGTGTTACTGGTGATCCGGGAGTAATTAACGGAACAGTTCCGACAGGAGGAGACGGTGCAAATTATACCTATCAATGGCAAATTAGTACCGATAACGTGACTTTTACTGACGTCAATGGTGCCACCGGTGCTACTTATGATCCACCAGTGATTACACAAACTACTTATTACCTGCGAAAAGTAAGTTCAGGTTCATGTACTGTTCCACTGAATAGTAATACAGTTACTTTTACAGTTAATCCTGTATTGACCGCCGGTACGATTGGTGCCGGTCAGACTTTCTGTGTGAACGGAGATCCAGTGTTGTTTACACAACTTACTGCTCCGTCGGGAGGAACTGCAACTTATACTTATCAATGGCAAATCAGCACAGATAATGCAAATTTCACAGACATCAATGGAGCTACAGCGGCAACGTATGATGCACCTGCAATAACTCAGACTACTTATTACAGAAGAGCAGTGAGCTCGGTTGGAGTAGGCTGTGGCCCAGTATTTAGTCCGGCAGTTACGGTAACGGTGAATCCCGCAATTACTGGCAACTCACTATCTGCTCCTGCTGTTACAGCTTTCTGTGAAAGCGGAGATGCGGCTGTCATCACAGGATCAACGCCTTTAGGCGGGAGCGGAACTTATACCTACATCTGGGAACAGAGTATTAACAATGGAACAACCTGGACTACGGTTGCCGGAGCTTCAGGAAAAGACTTTGATCCTCCTGCTGTAACCGTAACCACACAATATAGGCGAAACGTAAGTTCGGGTACATGTAGTTCTACCAGCAATGTAATTACCATAACAGTCAGTAAAACCCCAAGTGTCGCAGCAGCAGGACCTGATATTAACCAATGTGTGCAGAACTTATTTACGATGGCAGCAAATACACCAGCTGTTGGTACTGGTGCATGGGCTTTGGTCTCTGGTTTAGCTACAATTAATAATCCTGGCTCAGCTACCTCTACGGTAAATGTCCCTCAGGGGCAGTCTGCTGTTTTATCATGGACAATTAGCAGTGGTGCTTGTGCACCTTCTGTAGACTTTGTGACTTTAACAAATTACGCTACTCCTACAACTGCAAATGCAGGATCTGATATTACTCAAAACAACTCCGGGATTTTTACGATGCAGGGGAATTCGCCAGCCATAGGAAATGGGACCTGGACGGTAAAACCTGGAAGTGGTACGGCGGTTATAGCTGACCCGACCAATCCAAATACAACGGTTACGATAGCTGCCAATTCTTCAGCAATTTTAATATGGACCATTACCAATGGGCCGTGTGGAGCATCGACTGACGAAGTTACCATTAACTATATCAGTGCTGCTGATATTAAAGTGGTGAAATCAGTGATCACGCCAGGGCCTTTTGTTGCCGGACAAAACATCACTTATCAGATAATAGTAACCAATGCAGGTCCAAGTAATGCAATCGCATTGGCTATTGCTGATGCGGTACCAGCTGAAATTCTTGTTTCAGCTATCAATGCAAATGCAGCGGGAACTGCTTCAATCGTTCAAAATACCTCATCGGGAAATAATGTAAACGTTGTTGCTAATATTGCCTCCGGAGCAGGAAATACAGTGACGATTACCGCGACAGGTAAGGTGCGTGCAGATTATGCCGGGACCTTGAACAATACAGCAACTGTTACCTCACCAAACCAGCCCGATCCGGATGGAGCTACTTCTACCGTTACCTCACCTGTGACCAGGAAGCCACAATTGACTGTAGTGAAAAATGGTCCGGCTAACGTAATTGCAGGACAGGCCATCAGCTATAAAATCACAGTAAGTAATACCAGCGCAGGTGATGCGATTGGAACATTAATTACAGATGCGATTCCAGCCCAGGTAAGTAATGTAAGTTGGGTTGCGGCTAAAACCGGAACAGCTTCTTTTGTAGGAGCAGGCACGGGCACAGGAAATAATGTAAATCTTACAGGCTCGATACCAGCAGGAGCTGGAAATACTATCGTTATCGATATTACCGGTACTGTACTTCCTTCAGCTACGGGAAGCTTCGACAATACTGCAAAAGCAGCAGCAACGGAGCCAGGTGTGCCTGAGGTCAATTCAAATACTGTTACTACCAACATTTCGAGTGTAACCGGTTTAGCCATGTTAAAAAATGGGCCTTCTTCAGGTGAAGCAGGTAAACCTATCAGTTATACGTTAAAAATTACAAATAATGGATTAAGTGATGCAAAGAATACAATTATCAATGACCTTGTTCCACCTGAGATTAAAAATGTAAACTGGTCTGCAACTGTAACCGGTGGCGCAGTAATCAATGGTGCTTCAAATGGTTCTGGTAATTCCATTAACCTGAATGCTAATATTCCAACCGGAGCTGCAAATGTGGTTAATGTTACAATCAATGGTACTATAAGTGCCGGATTTAGTGGGGATTTGACAAATACGGCCACTGCATCACCTTCGGAGGCAGGAAGTTTACCTTCCAGCTCAACTGTAGAAACTACTGTGACGCGTACTCCTGTGGTTGCAATTGCCAAAACAGCTCCAGGAACATTGACCGCCGGACAGCCGATCACTTATACTATTGAGGCTACCAATACAAGCTTTGCAGATGCAAAAGCTCTGACCATAACAGACAATATACCTGCTCAGATCAGCAATGTCATTTGGGTAGCCAGTGCGGCCGGACAAGCGGCGGTTACCGGAACAGCCAATGGTACTGGCAATACAATCAGCATCACCGGGGATCTTCCAACGGGGGTTAACAATAAAATAACAATTACAGTTACCGGAACGGTCAGTGCATCATTCAGCGGGGCTTTAGAAAATACAGCAACAGCTACTCCGGCTGAACCTGGAACAACGCCGCAAACTGCAACCGCAACCACACAGGTTGCCAGAAAACCGGTACTTGTTGTTCAAAAAAATGCACCTGCTGCAATCAATTCGGGCCAGCAGATCACATATACTATTGACGTTACAAATGCGAGTACTTCAGATGCAATTGATATCAGTATTCAGGATATCGTTCCTGCAGGAATCAATAATGTAAGCTGGTCTACTTCTGTAGTAGGAGTAGCGGCGGTTACTACCGGCATTAATGGAGGTGGAAATACACTTGCGTTAACTGGAAATATTCCGGCCGGGGCCAGCAATAAAATTTCAATTGTCGTAACTGGTACAATCGACCCTTCATTTAGCGGGGTATTGAGTAATACAGTTAAAGCAACACCTTCAGAAGCCGGAACAACTCCGGTAACTTCTACAGCAACCACAACTGTGAGCAGAATTCCGGTGATACAACTCACAAAAGCAGGTCCTGCATCACTTATAGCCGGTCAGCAGATCAGCTATACCATTGAAGCCACAAATTTAAGTACTTCTGATGCCAAAGCACTTGCTATTGCTGACAACGTGCCGGTACAAATTTCCAATGTTACCTGGACTGCCAGCGTGGCTGGAGCAGCAGTTGTAAATGCTCCGTTAAGCGGAACTGGCAATGCCATTAATATTACAGGAGATTTACCTGCAGGTACCTCAAATAAAATTACAATAACCGTCAGCGGAACTGTTAATCCTTCATTCAACGGAAGTTTCACCAACTCCGTAACAGCTACTCCTGCTGAACCAGGGGCTACTCCTAAAACTGCAGCCAGTACGACCACAGTAAGCAAGACTCCGGTATTGACGGTTCAGAAAAGCGGACCCGGCAGCATATCTGCTGGTGAACAGATTTCTTATACATTAATCATTAAAAATACTGGTACTGCAAATGCTGACGGAGCAACCCTTCAGGATGCTGTTCCCGCAAATATTAGCAATGTAAGCTGGACAAGCGTTGTTACGGGTTCGGCGTTGGTTACCGATGCCGCAACTGGTACAGGAAATACTATTTCGCTTAAGGCGAATGTCCCTGCGGGTGTCGGAAATTCAGTAACTGTTACCATTACAGGTACTGTGCTAGCATCAGCGACAGGTACGTTATCCAATTCTGCTACCGTTACCCCTGCAGAACCTGGTACCACTCCAAACACATCAACCGTAGCTACTACCATTAAAAATACACCAGCAATTAGTCTGGTTAAAACAGGCCCTGCTTCCATTTCGGCAGGCCAGATTGTTACTTATACTTTAACGGCTACAAATAATGGACCTTCTGATGCGAAAACATTAGCAATTAGCGATGCAGTTCCTGCGATTCTAACCAATGTAACCTGGTCAGCAACTAAAACAGGAACAGCAGCAGTGCTGACAGGGGCAGCAGGAACAGGCAATACTGTAACGGTTAGCGGAGATATCCCTGCCGGTGCTGCAAATACAATTGTAATCAACATTACCGGTACTGTGCCGGCGGCGTCGGGTACAGGTTCGTTTTCGAACAGTGCTATTGCCACACCGTCTGAACCAGGTATCGCTCCGGTAAATTCAAATACTGTGACAACTACTCTTGATCAGCAAGTCGGTATATTAGTCCAAAAATCTGCTCCCGCAACTCTTTTTGCCGGAGAAAATATCACCTATACTTTAGTTGTAACCAATAATGGTCCTAGTAATGCCAAGGGATTGGTAATTACTGATGCAATTCCTGCAGGCATCACAAATGCAAACTGGAGCACAGCAGTACAAGGAGGAGCGACCATGTTATCGGGAGTAAGCGGTACTGGTAATGCTGTCAACCTTAGTGTCGATCTGCCTGCGGGTGTAGCCAATAAGGTTACGGTAACCATTACAGGAAAAGTTAATCCTAAGTTTGCAGGTACGCAGCTGGTAAATACGGCAGTGGCAACACCTGCTGAAGCAGGTAATCCACCTGTTAATTCCAATACTACAACTACACAAATCAGTAAACGTGCTGATATACAAATTAATAAATCAGGCCCGGCTACTGCTGTAGCGGGATCTGCTATAACTTATACAATTCAGGTCAATAATAATGGCCCAAGTGATGCTGAAAATGTCACCGTTGTAGATAACATTCCGGCAGGCATTCTTAACCCAACCTGGACTGCCTCAGTACAGGGTGGCGCGACATTGCCGGGAGCTTCAAGTGGTGCAGGTAACATCAATATGTCTGCAGGACTTCCTGCGGGTACGGGTATTTTGACCATTGTGGTAAATGGTACCTTATCTCCGGATTATACTGCGGCGACATTGATAAATACCGCTACAGCAACACCGGAAGCGGGTGTGACAGATCCTACACCAGCCACAAGTACAGTTACCACTCAGACCACGAGAGTAGCCAATGTAAGGATTGTTAAATCAGGCCCGGCAAATATCGGTGCCGGTGAAACCATTTCTTATACTTTAAGAATAGTAAATGATGGACCAAGTAACGCTCCTGGAGTAGTCATTGCCGATATAATACCTTCACAAATTTTAACACCTACCTGGACAGCAACAGTTGCAAACGGAGCGACGGTTAGTGCACCTTCTGGTTCAGGTAATATAAATCTGACAGGGAGCATTCCGTCGGGAACAGGCGTAATCAATATTACCGTAACAGGGACAGTTAATCCTGCAACCCTTAACATGATTAACTTTACGAATACCGCTACTGCGAACTTCCCGGTTGGAAGTCCTGTTACAGATCCTGAGACCTCATCAAACACCAGCAGTGTTTCTACTGTAGTGAATAATGACCCTGTACTCAGAGTGTCGAAAAGTGGGCCAGCGACCATCAATATCGGAGATCCTATTACTTACAAAATTGTTGTAGCAAATGGCGGAAGCGGTAACATCACAAATGCTCAGATTACAGATAATGTACCTGCAGACGTCGAAGTGATCAGCTGGACTGCAGTTGCACAAAACGGTGCCGTATTAAATAATGCCTTAAACGGAACTACAAGCGGAACAAGCAGTGCGATCAGTCTGACAGGAGATATCCCTGCGGGCGATCCGTTGACGATGATCACCATTACCATTAATGGTAGGGTCAGTACCTCAGCGCATCCAACATTTACAAATACAGTAAGCGTGGTGGCTAATGGAGTAAGAGAAAGTTCTGTAGTTACCGCTGTGAATACCTCAACAGACATTATTGTTGAAAAAACAGGTCCTCAGACCATTATGGCCGGCGAACCAGTCAACTATACAGTCAAAGTTTCCAATGCAGGTCCTGTTAACACTGTCGGACTGGCCATCAATGACATCATACCTGCTGCGGTTCAAAACGTAAGCTGGACAGCCAAGGCCTTTGGGTCTGCAAGTGTTGCTGCATTGAGCGGAAATACCAATACCATTCAGACTACTGCAGATATTACTGCGGGTGTCGGCAATTATATTCTTTTCAATGTTACCGGAACAATTAATCCTTCGGCACCGTCCGGCAACATCGTCAATACTGCATCAGTAGTTATGCCTGCCGGAGAGACTGATTTTAATGCGGCTAATAACACCAGTACAGTGACTACCTCAGTAGTTTCAAAATCTGGATTTAGTGTGATTAAATCTGGCCCTTCACAAGCATTGTCAGGTACGGGAATTACGTATACCATTAAAGTAGCCAACGCAGGACCAAGTAATGCAAATCAGGCGGTCATCAAAGATAATGTACCCGCTGGAATTAATAATGTAAGCTGGATTGCCACTAAAACAGGCCTTGCCAATATTACTTCAGGAGCATCAGGCAGTGGTTCGACAATAAATGTAGTTGCTGATTTCCCTGCCGGAGCTGGCAATGAAGTAACAATAACTGTTAATGGAACTATCGATGCAGGTTTTACAGGCAACCTTGTGAATAGTGCTTCAGTAGAACCTGCAGAGCCTGGTAATCCACCGGTGGGATCAGGAAATGTGACTACAGTAGTAACCAACAAATCTGGAATTTCAATTGTAAAATCGGGTCCTTCAACAGCAGACGCAGGAAAAACATTTACATACCTGCTTGAGGTGACCAATTCAGGCCCGGGTAATGCTTTAAACGCAGCCATATCTGATGTGGTTCCCGCTCCGCTTACTGATGTTACCTGGACAGCCACTGCGGCTTCGGGAGCTGTAATTAAATCGGGTGCAACAGGTGCTTCAAATAATGTAGCTGTTGTTGCAGATCTTCCTGCCGGACCTGGAAAAGTCCTGGTTACAATAACAGCCCGTGTACCTGCCAATGCAGCTACCGGAAATATTACCAATACAGCAAAAGTAACTCCGACAGAACCAGGTAACCCTGAAGTTCCTTCAGACCCTGTAGTTACTACAGTGGTTCAGAATTCAGGTTTGACTTTAAGTAAAAATGGACCTGCATCGGCCAATGCGGGAGAAATAATTACCTATACTTTAAATATTGGCAATTCAGGGCCGTCAAATGCTACTTCTGCATCATTGTCAGATGTGGTTCCTTCAGATATCAAAAATGTAAGCTGGACAACTGCTTTAAGCGGAGGTGCAGTTATAAATACAGGAGCTACCGGAACTGGTAATAATGTAAATCTGTCTGCTAATGTACCAGTAGGTGGAACTATTGCCGTTACCGTGACTGGTACGGTAGATCCATTATTTACCGGTAATCTGATCAATTCAGCAACCCTGACACCTTCAGAGGCTGGCAAAACACCATTAACCTCTGCGGTAACTACCACGGTGGCTAAACTTACAGCTTTAAAAATCACCAAGAGTGGTGCTGCTACCGCAACTGCGGGTCAGCAACTTACCTATCAGATCAATGTTTCAAATACAGGTCCAAGTACGGCAACAGCTGCGGTAATCACGGATGCGATACCAGCAGGTCTGAAAGATGTGACCTGGAGTACTATTGCTTCGGGAGCTGTTCTGGTGACAAATGGTGCTACTGGATCTGGTAATAGTTTGAGCATCACAGCTACCATTCCAGCAGGACTGCCAAATTCATTGGTGGTTAATGTTCAGGGAACAATTGACCCTGCGTTTGCGGGAACACTAAGTAATATAGCTAAGGTATTACCTGGAGAACCTGGTGGGGTAGAGGTGGTAACGCCTCCTGTTGAAACTGTTGTGACGCAGCATCCTGTGATTACAGTTGCAAAAACAGGCCCTTCAACAGCCGTTGCGGGTGCTACTATTAGCTATGTGATTGAAGTAAATAACACAGGGTTCAGCAATGCAGCTAATCTTGCTATTGCTGATGATGTGCCTGTTAACATAACAAATGTAAGCTGGCAGGCTACTGTCAGCGGAACAAGTACTATAGTTGGTGCATCCAGCGGTAACGGAAATGGTGTTAGCCTGGTTGGGAACATCCCGGCGGGAGCTGATAATAAGATCAGGATTACCGTGACGGGAACTATAGATCCTTCATTCGTGGGAACGTTGAGTAATACTGCGAAAGCGACCCCATCCGAACCGGGTAATCCGCCGGTAACCTCTCCGGCTGTCCAGACACAGGTTGATCAGAGACCGGTGATCGCGATCACAAAATCAGGTCCTGCAACAGCAACCGCAGGCACAACAATCAGTTACATGATTGAAGTGAGTAACACTGGTTTGAGTAATGCGAATAACCTGGCGATATCAGATGTGGTACCAGCGGCATTGACCAACGTAAGCTGGACAACAAATACAGAAGGTACAGGAGTGGTTATTTCTGGTGCTACCGGAACCGGTAACAATGTGAGCCTGGTAGGACGTATTCCTGCAGGAGCTGCAAATAAAATCCAGATTTTTATCACTGGAAAAATCAATGCATCATTTGGCGGTAACATAAATAATATCGCTACAGCCACACCTTCTGAAGCAGGCAATCCACCTGTGGTAACATCTCCGGTAGTGACCCAGGTAGAATTACATCCTGCTATTGCAATTACCAAAACTGGTCCTGAGAAAGCAATTGCCGGATCCGAGATCACTTATACCATAGAAGTAACTAATGGCTGCTTGAGTAATGCCAAAGATTTGCTGATTACAGATAATGTATCAACACATTTAAGTAATGTAAGCTGGACAACAAGCGTGATCGGTTCAGCTGTTGTGAAAACAGGTGCTACAGGCACAGGTAATACAATTAACATTACCGCAGATATCGCAAGCTGCCCTGGTAATAAAATAATCATTACAGTTAAAGGCACAATTGATCCGGCTTTTGCAGGAATAATTAATAACACTGCTACGGCTACACCAGCTGAGCCAGGCAATCCGCCAGTGACCACACCTCCGGTGGAGACTATAGTTGATCAAAAATCTAATGTTGTCTTGACCAAGGTTGGACCTGCTACTGCTATTGCAGGTTCAGAGATCAGTTATGTGATCGAGGCGAGCAATACGGGGTTGAGCAATGCTGCGAACCTGGTGATCAGTGATGATGTTCCAGTTCAGCTGAGCAATGTAAGCTGGACTGCAGTGAGTTCCGGTGCTGGCAGTATCAACAGCGGCGCAACAGGCAGTGGCAACACCGTTTTGCTGGATGTGAACCTGCCTGCGGGAGCTGGCAATAAAGTGACCATCACGGTAAAAGGTACGGTTAATCCATCGTTTGCAGGCAAGCTGAGCAACACGGCAAAAGCAAGCCCTTCAGAACCTGGCAACCCGCCAGTGGTGACCCCGCCTGCAGAAACCGATGTGACCCAGAAGCCAGTCATCGTGCTGAGCAAAACCGGTCCTGCCAGTGCTGTTGCGGGTTCAGAGATCAGTTATGTGATCGAGGCGAGCAATACCGGTTTGAGCAATGCGGCTAACCTGGTGATCAGTGATGTTGTCCCTGCTACATTGAGCAATGTGAGCTGGACGGCAAGCGTTTCAGGCAGCAGTGTGATCAACAGCGGAGC
>NZ_SWBQ01000019.1 GCF_005116445.1 Pedobacter frigoris | reverse complement strand
GTTACCGGTACTTGTTTGGCTGAAACAGGCAATAACGTGATTTGTGTGGATGTGAATGCAGCCAAAGTTCAGAAAATGCAAGAGGGAGAAATCCCTATTTATGAGCCAGGACTTGATGTTTTATTCCACAGGAATATTGCACAGGACAGGCTGACTTTCACAACAGATCTTGCTGCAGGAATCAAAGATGCCCAGATCATTTTTATGGCCCTGCCAACTCCTCCCGGAGGAGACGGAGCAGCAGACCTTTCTTATATACTTGGGGCGGCAAAGGACATTTCTAAACTGGTGACTGACTACAAGGTTATTGTAAATAAATCTACCGTGCCCGTAGGTACTGCTGATAAAGTGCAGGCAGTTTTTAAAGAAAACACTTCAGTGGAGATAGATGTGGTTTCTAACCCCGAGTTTTTACGTGAGGGTGTTGCCGTAGATGATTTTATGAAGCCTGACAGGGTGGTCATAGGAACAACAAGTGAGCGCGCTAAAAAACTGATGGCAGAATTGTACGGTCCTTATGTAAGACAGGGAAATCCGATTTTGTTTATGGATGAGCGTTCATCTGAATTGACGAAATATGCGGCTAATTCATTCCTGGCTACTAAAATTACTTTCATGAATGAGGTCGCTAATTTATGCGAGATCGTTGGTGCAGATGTGGATGCCGTACGTAAAGGTATTGGATCTGATGACCGTATAGGAAAGCGTTTCTTATTTCCTGGTATTGGTTATGGAGGAAGCTGCTTCCCTAAAGATGTTCAGGCCCTTGCTAAGGCTGCAGATGAGAACAGTTATGATTTTCAGATTCTGAAAGCTGTAATGGAAGTAAATGAAAGGCAAAAAACCATACT
>NZ_SWBQ01000018.1 GCF_005116445.1 Pedobacter frigoris | reverse complement strand
AAGTATCTCCATTGTTGCCTGTTCCAGCCCCTGGAGCACCAGTACCTCCAGTAATTGATTTACCATCAATACCGTTTTTACCGTCTATACCATTGTCTCCTTTCGGACCTTTGATATTTCCTGTTACAGTCCAGGTTCCGTTTACGTTTGTATAAACATCACCTGTAGTCGTGTTCACATAAGTATCGCCATTGGCGCCTGTTCCAGCCCCTGGAGCACCAGTACCTCCAGTAATTGATTTACCATCAATACCGTTTTTACCGTCTATACCATTGTCTCCTTTCGGACCTTTGATATTTCCTGTTACAGTCCAGGTACCGTTTACGTTTGTATAAACATCACCTGTAGTCGTGTTCACATAAGTATCGCCATTGGCGCCTGTTCCAGCCCCTGGAGCACCAGTACCTCCAGTAATTGATTTACCATCAATACCGTTTTTACCGTCTATACCATCGTCTCCTTTCGGACCTTTGATATTTCCTGTTACAGTCCAGGTTCCGTTTACGTTTGTATAAACATCACCTGTAGTCGTGTTCACATAAGTATCGCCATTGGCGCCTGTTCCAGCCCCTGGAGCACCGGTACCTCCAGTAATTGATTTACCATCAATACCGTTTTTACCGTCTATACCATTGTCTCCTTTCGGACCTTTGATATTTCCTGTTACAGTCCAGGTTCCGTTTACGTTTGTATAAACATCACCTGTAGTCGTGTTCACATAAGTATCTCCATTGTTGCCTGTTCCAGCCCCTGGAGCACCAGTACCTCCAGTAATTGATTTACCGTCAACACCGTTATCCCCTTTTGGACCTTTAATATTTCCTGTTACAGTCCAGGTACCGTTTACATTCGTATAAACCTCACCAGTAGTCGTGTTCACATAAGTATCGCCATTGGCGCCTGTTCCAGCTCCAGGAGCACCAGTACCACCCGTAATTGATTTACCATCAATACCGTTTTTACCGTCTATACCATTGTCTCCTTTCGGACCTTTAATATTTCCTGTTACAGTCCAGGTACCGTTTACGTTTGTATAAACATCACCAGTAGTGGTGTTCACATAAGTATCGCCATTGGCGCCTGTTCCAGCCCCTGGAGCACCAATACCTCCAGTAATTGATTTACCATCAATACCGTTTTTACCGTCTATACCATTGTCTCCTTTCGGACCTTTGATATTTCCTGTTACAGTCCAGGTTCCGTTTACATTCGTATAAACATCACCTGTAGTCGTGTTCACATAAGTATCGCCATTGGCGCCTGTTCCAGCCCCTGGAGCACCRGTACCTCCAGTAATTGATTTACCATCAATACCGTTTTTACCGTCTATACCATTGTCTCCTTTCGGACCTTTGATATTTCCTGTTACAGTCCAGGTTCCGTTTACGTTTGTATAAACCTCACCAGTAGTCGTGTTCACATAAGTATCTCCATTGTTGCCTGTTCCAGCCCCTGGAGCACCAGTACCTCCAGTAATTGATTTACCATCAATACCGTTTTTACCGTCTATACCATTGTCTCCTTTCGGACCTTTGATATTTCCTGTTACAGTCCAGGTTCCGTTTACGTTTGTATAAACMTCACCWGTAGTCGTGTTCACATAAGTATCKCCATTGKYGCCTGTTCCAGCCCCTGGAGCACCAGTACCTCCAGTAATTGATTTACCATCAATACCGTTTTTACCGTCTAT
>NZ_SWBQ01000017.1 GCF_005116445.1 Pedobacter frigoris | reverse complement strand
GTCACCGTACTGCTGGCCGGACTTGGGTCAGTCACCCCAGCTCCAGGAACTGCCGTAGCTGTGTTCACCAGGCTGCTGCCGGCAAAGCCCGCATCAACTGTTCCATTCACCGTGATCTGTACCAATGCACTGCCCGCCGGAATGTTGGCCGTTACGCTCACATTGCCCGTACCGCTGGAAGCGCCCGAGAGCACAGCGCCGTTTGTACCCACTGCTGTCCAGCTTACATTTGTCAATCCCGCAGGTAACACATCACTGATGTTTACCACTCCTGCATTACTTGGCCCTGCATTGCTTACACTGATCGTATAGCTGATCGGCTGACCGGCTACAATGCTTTGAGGCCCTGTCTTCTGTACCTGGATGTCTGCTGTCCTGTTTACCGTCGTGGTCACCGTATTGGAAACCACCGCAGGATTACCAGGTTCTGTAGGAGTTGCCGTAAACTGGTTGCTCAGGCTGCTGCCGCTAAAGCCGGCATCTACAGTACCATTGATGGTCACCGTAACACTGTTGGCCGCGCCAGCAGGAATGTTAACCTTCAGGTTCACCGAACTTCCCGTACCGCTGCCATTGGCAACAACTGCCGCTGAACCGCTTACTGAAGTACTCCAGCTCACATTGATCAGTCCTGAAGGCAACGCATCACTGATGTCAAGGTTCTTCGCATCGGTAGGACCGTCGTTGAACACCTGAAGGCTATAGGTCAGCTGACTGCCCGCTGAAACTGAACTCGGTGCTGATTTTACTGCTCGTATATTTACTTTATTGTCTATGGTTGTGGTAACCGTATTCGAGTTTACCGGTGGGATACCAGGCTCTGATGGGGTAGCCACAGCTGTATTGCTCAGGGTGCCCGGTAAGCCGGAGGATGGTACATCACCGCTGATCGTGATCACGATACGGTTGCCCGCTCCTGCTGCAATGTTACCTTTAACCATGACACTGTTACCTGTACCGCTTGAACCTGTAGTAACCGCTGCATTACCTTCCGGTACGGCAGTCCAGCTTACTCCGGTCAGCCCTGCAGGAACTGCATCACTGATGCTCAGGTTATTCGCATTACTTGGACCATTATTACCCGCAGTAACTGTATAGGTCACACGCTGTCCTGCTGATATAACGGAAGGACCGCTCTTAACAAGGGTAACAGAAGGACTCGAACTTACCGTGGTCGTTACTTTGGAACTCGATGGTACTGTACCCGCTTCGGATGGGGTGACTGTTGCCGTATTCTCTATATCCCCTGTCGCTGCTGCATTCACTGTACCGTTTACCGTTACACGGATCACATTACCTGCTCCCGCCGGAATATTACCAGTGACAGTAATGTTGTTCCCTGTACCGCTTGCTCCGGTCAGCACTGATGAACCGCCTTCGGCTACTGCCGTCCAGCTCACATTGTTCACATTCACAGGAACAATGTCACTGATCGAGGCATTGTCGGCATTGGAAGTACCGGTATTGCTCACAATCAAACTGTAAGTAATTGCCTGTCCTGCGGAAATGGCCGAAGGACCTGTTTTCTGCATGGACAGTACTGGGGTCTTGCTCACCACTGCTGTACTTGTTGAGCTTACAGCACTGGTGCCGGGCTCTGCAGGGGTAGCGGTAGCGGTATTGGACAGGTTGCCGTTGAAGGCCGCACTGATCGTGCCACGAACCGTAACCAGGATCGTATTGCCTGCACCGGCAGGGATATTGCCTTTCAAACTAATCGTATTGCCTGTGCCGGTACCGCCTGAGCTTACTACTGCACTGCCGGTGGCACTGCTGCTCCAGCTTACATTGCTCAGGGTGGCAGGGACTGCATCACTGATGGTCAGTCCTACTGCATTGCTCAGTCCGGTATTGCCCGCTTCGATCACATAACTGATCTCGGTACCCGATACTGCCGTAGCAGGACCGGTTTTACGGATTACAACTCCAGGAACTGAACCTACTTCGGTCTCTGCTGGTGGGGTAACCACTGGCGGATTGCCCGGCTCGGATGGAGTCGCAGTAGCGATATTGCTCAGCTTGCCAACAAATGAAGGCGCAACTGTGCCTTTGATCGTAATGGTTATTTTATTGCCTGTGCCTGCCGGGATATTGCCCGTCACGCTCAGGGTATTGCCAGTACCACTGGCACCAGCAGTCACAACCGCTGTGCCAGTAATGCTGCTCGTCCAGCTTACATTGCCCAGCTGGGCTGGCACCGCATCGGTAATCACAAGACCTGTCGCATTGCTCAATCCGGTGTTCACCGCTTCGATCACATAGGTCATCTCTGCTCCGGCCACGGCTGTGGACGGGGCGGTCTTGGTGATACCGATCACCGGTTTCTGGGTCACATTGGTTTCTGCAGGTGGGGTCACCACTGCTGGGTTGCCAGGCTCTGATGGCGTAGCGGTAGCAATATTGCTCAGCTTGCCCGCAAATGACGGGTTGATCGTTCCTTTTACCGTGATGCTGATCTTGTTGCCCGCTCCGGCAGGAATATTCCCATTGATGGTAATGGTATTGCCGCTGCCATTGGCTCCGCTGTTGATCACACTGCTGCCTGAAACGCTTGCCGTCCAGCTCACATTGCTCAATGTAGCAGGGACAACATCACTGATCACCAGGTTAGCCGCATTGCTCAAACCGGTATTGCTCGCCTCGATCACATAACTGATCTCTGAACCCGCAACAGCACTGGCAGGACCGGTTTTGCTCAGCACGATGACTGGCTTCTGGGTCACATCGGTTTCTGCAGGCGGGGTCACCACTGGCGGGTTGCCAGGTTCTGAAGGGCTTGCTTTTGCCGTGTTGCTCAGCTTGCCTGCAAACGATGG
>NZ_SWBQ01000016.1 GCF_005116445.1 Pedobacter frigoris | reverse complement strand
GCTCCGCTGTTGATCACACTGCTGCCTGAAACGCTTGCCGTCCAGCTCACATTGCTCAATGTAGCAGGGACAACATCACTGATCACCAGGTTAGCCGCATTGCTCAAACCGGTATTGCTCGCCTCGATCACATAACTGATCTCTGAACCCGCAACAGCACTGGCAGGACCGGTTTTGCTCAGCACGATGACTGGCTTCTGGGTCACATCGGTTTCTGCAGGCGGGGTCACCACTGGCGGGTTGCCAGGTTCTGAAGGGCTTGCTTTTGCCGTGTTGCTCAGCTTGCCTGCAAACGATGGGTTAACCGTACCTTTTACCGTGATGGTCACTTTATTGCCAGCTCCCGCAGGCAGGTTCACATCCAGCAAAACGGTGTTGCCACTGCCTGTTGCGCCGCTGTTGATACTGCCAGCACCGGAACTCACTGCAGTCCAGCTTACATTGCTCAGCTGAACTGGAACATCATCACTGATCACCAGGTTTGCAGCATTGCTCAACCCCGTATTGCTCGCCTCGATCACATAACTGATCTCTGAACCTGCAATAGCAGTAGCAGGTCCAACCTTGGTCAAGACAACCTGAGGATGACTATTCACGTCGGTGATTACCGGAGGTGTGGTCACTGGCGGGTTGCCTGGCTCAGCTGGTGTAGCTGTAGCTGTATTTGTTAATTTACCAATAAACGACGGGTTGATTGTACCGCTAACATTGATAATAAGCTCATCAGCTGTACCTGCAGGAATAGTCGCAGCTACACTCAATGCATTTCCTATGCCTGTAGCACTTCCTATAATCTGAACTGCACCTGTTTTAACTACTGTCCAGCTGACATTGGTCAATGCCTGAGGGATCGCATCTGTGATCACTGCATTTTGTGCAGTACCAGGGCCGCCATTCGACACCCTGATCTGGTAATTCATTACCTGACCAGCTGTCGCTGTGCCTGATCCTGTTTTACTGATCACAAGTGAAGATATATTTTTTACTGTGGTTGTTATTTCTGAATTAAGAACAGGTTTACCCGGCTCTGTTGGTGTAAGTGTTGCCTTATTGGTGAAGTTACCAGCAAATACCGGATCTACAGTACCCTTCACCGTAACCAATACCGTTCCATTTGCAGGAACTGTTGCTGTAAGCGCTACTGTATTTCCTGTTCCGCTTGCGCCTGTACTAATTACTGATCCACCAGTTACCACACTTGTCCAGCTTACATTTTTAATTTCTGCCGGAACAATGTCACTAAGTACTGCATTTGTCGCCTGAGATGGACCAGCATTACTGATCGCAAGTGTGTAAGTGATCACCTCTCCTGAATTGATAGCGGAAGGACCATTTTTCAGTATTGACAATGCTGAGTTTTTAACGATCGAAGTGGTGATCTCATTAGAGGTTACCGGTGGGTTACCTGCTTCTGATGGGGTAACTACAGCAGTATTGCTCAGACTGGTCAGTACCGTGTTTGCAGGAACCAAACCAGTGATCTGAACCCTAACACTTCCCTGTCCTGCCGGAAGGTCTGCTTTCACATTTACTGCATTACCTGTACCTGCAGCACCGCTGTTGATCACCGCTCCCGATGAAGCCGTTGCTGTCCAGCTTACGTTGGTCAGTACTGCCGGCACCTGGTCAGTAATGGTCGCATTGACCGCGTTACCCGGACCGGCATTGTTTACATCAAGGGTATAAGTAACCGTCCTGCCCGCATCTACGCTTCCAGGTCCTGATTTTACAATGCTGATGTTAGACTCATTAACCACCGTAGTCGTAACCGCACCCGAATTTACCGGTGGATTGCCTGCTTCTGATGGCGTTACTATCGCAGTGTTTACCAATTGCCCTACAAAACCAGCATCGATTGTTCCCTGAACAGTAATATTTACTTCGTTACCAGCACCAGCGGGAATATCGGCTCTTACAGATACTGCATTACCAGTACCGCCCGAACCTGCCGTGATTGATGCAGTACCGCTGCTCATTGCTGTCCAGCTTACATTCTTAATACCTGCCGGTACAGCATCTGTGATGACTGCCTGTATTGCATTACTTGGTCCGTTGTTGATGACACGGATTGTATAGGTGATCGCAGAACCTGATACCCCATTTTGAGGACCAGACTTGCTCACTGATAAACCAGTCAGCGTGCTGATGTCTGTTTTAACCGTACTGGCGTTATTTGAAGTGTTGAAATCTGTAACCCCTGCAGGTAACTGTACATCTGCTGTATTGCTGATGCTGCCTGTTGCAGTGTTTGCTTTTACTACACCATTTACATTAATGGTGATGTAGTTGGCTGTTCCAACAGGGATATTTGCAGTCGTCTGGATATTGCTGCTGCTGCCTAAGGCACCTGCGGTAATACTTGCAGATCCACTCGCTACTGCTGTCCAGCTCAAACCTTCTATTGCTGAAGGGACATTATCTCTGATCAATAACCCGGCAACATCAATAGGTCCGGAGTTACTGACTTTTATGCTGTAAGAGATTGCTGAACCTGCTGCTACCGTTTGCGGACCCGATTTCTGTACCTGGATATCGGTACTCTGGTTCACCGCAGTGACTACTGAACTCTCCCTGACACCATTGGCCGTTACTGTGACCGTATTGGTAAAGGTAGGATGAGCTGAGGTAGTTACAATCCCCTGAACAGTAATTCTGATTACTGATGCAGGATCTGTTGCAGGAATATCACCTGTTGCTATAATTGAATTGGTAGTTCCGCTAACAGTGCCATTAAGTACGCCTCCAATGGAAGCTCCATTAAGTGCTACTGCAGTCCAGCTGCTCACTGCTACATCTGCCGGTACCGGATCTGAGATCTGTGCACCGGTAATATTACCTGCCCCACCATTTCTGATTTCAATGGTATAAGTAATCGGATCACCAATATTAATTGTTGCCGGACCACTTTTCGATACCTTAAGTACCGGATCATTATTTACCTGAGTCGTTACAGAACTGCTGTTCGAGCTTAGGTCCGGATCTGTTACAGGACTTCCCGCAGGGAAGTTTGCAGTAGCTGTATTGGTAAAGACATCTCCATCAATAACTGCCGGATCAACCTGACCGGTGATGGTCACATTAACCACACCAGTATTTGCAGGAATATTGCCTATAACATTTACATTACCTGTGCCATTTGCAGCACCTGTTATTGTAGCGCCGTTCTGAACAGTAGCTGTCCATACCGGATTTAATATTTTTGGAGAAATTGCGTCCAGAATAATTACTCCTGGTGCATTACTTGGTCCATCATTTACGATTCTTAATCCATATGTGATCGTTCCTCCCGCTCCTATATTGGCAGGTCCGGATTTGATGATCCTCACATTGGCTGTTCTGCCCACAGTGGTGGTCACCGTACTGCTGGCCGGACTTGGGTCAGTCACCCCAGCTCCAGGAACTGCCGTAGCTGTGTTCACCAGGCTGCTGCCGGCAAAGCCCGCATCAACTGTTCCATTCACCGTGATCTGTACCAATGCACTGCCCGCCGGAATGTTGGCCGTTACGCTCACATTGCCCGTACCGCTGGAAGCGCCCGAGAGCACAGCGCCGTTTGTACCCACTGCTGTCCAGCTTACATTTGTCAATCCCGCAGGTAACACATCACTGATGTTTACCACTCCTGCATTACTTGGCCCTGCATTGCTTAC
>NZ_SWBQ01000015.1 GCF_005116445.1 Pedobacter frigoris | reverse complement strand
ACTGCCGAAGGAGAGAAATTGCAGAAGAAGTATGTAAATGGCCCTGTTACAATGATTACTGCCTACAATAAAGGCATTGAATATGTTGGCCGGCATGTGGACACCCTGCAAGTGCAATATATCCAGACCAGCGAGGGCCGTGCCTGGTTTGACGGCACTAAGTTTATTTATGAGTATAATTTAACAGATCATTTAGGCAATGTTCGAGCTACCATTGATGCTGATCCTGCAGATGTGACCCAGCGTACTGCAAGATTGGTGCAGGAGAATAGTTACTATCCTTTTGGTATGGTGATGCCGGGTACTGATATCAATTATACAGCGGGCAATAAGAATAATTATTTGTTTACCGGAAAGGAATTCCAGGAAGAGTTGGGAGAATATGATCATGGTGCAAGGTTTTATGATCCTGCAATAGCGAGATGGAGTGTGGCGGATCCTTTGGCTGAGCAGTTTTATGGGGTGTCTCCTTATAATTATGTGTTCAATAATCCGATGGGATTTACAGATCCAACGGGGATGGCTCCTGAGGATAGACCTAATGGTGGTTATTATGATAGTAATGGCGGATATGTTGTTGAGGTTTATCTTGAGGAATATTTCAAAACAATGACGCAGTACAGGGAGATGATTAGAAACGGAAGAATCCAGGAACGAATAGATGCAATAACTAAACAATTGAATGGTCCGGGATGGGGACCTATTGATCCTCTTGAAACTGAGAAAGCAAAAAATGAAAGGTTAAAACGAGAAGCATATAATAAAAGTAATATGTTATATACTTCAAAAAAAGGTAACTTTGGGAATAATGTTAAAAATCCAAGAGCATTAGATTATTCAACTGTTGGTAAAAATCTCGGAGGAGGTACTTACGCTGGTGGAGATAATCCTCGTAATAATGACGGTTCTTATTCATATACTTATGTTCCTACAAAGCCTTTTGATCCTCCTGGTATCGGTCACGATAGAAGATATGATAATTTGAAAGCCGTTGGGCTTATTTCGTTAATCGCAGATCATAGAGCAATTGGAGCGGATTGGGTATTCGTTAAGGAGCAACTACTAGTTGCAGGAAGACAAGATATTAGTAGTAAAGATAAAGTTAAGGCATATTTTATTGGAACGGGCTTAGGTTTCTTTTCGCTGACTAAAACTATTCATGCATTAAGTGCTCCAGGAGGGATGACTTATATACAGAGATCGTATAAAATAAGCAATGTGAATGTTACAAATGAGCCAGATAAATAAGATGAAGAAAGCAGAAAAAATTATTTTAGTAATTGCACTTATAATTGTAGGTATTATTATTTATAAATTTGGAAACATGTTCTCTGCAGGAAGCTATCCAAATGCTAAGATATATGAAATTGATCGCAGTGAGGCGAATATAATCAAAGCAGTAAAACTCTTTAAACAGAAAAATTCTAAATATGTTGTTCCAGATCATATAGGGCTAAAGGACGGACGAGATAAGTCAAATGAACATTGGTATAAATTATACTTTTACTATCCTGATACCAAGGAGATTATTTTTGCATGGTTAAGACCTACTAATTCACAATCAACATCTTTCGCATTAGTAAGTATCAATCAAGGTAGTGAATTAGGAAATTGGAAAGATATTAATAAGGATTTTAGATACTTTGAGAACAAAGCTCAATGTGATAAATTTAAAAAAAATATTCTTCAACCTATAAAAAGTATATTGAAAAAATAGAGATAAACAGTGATTTTTTATTAAAATGTCAGGCACGGGAATATAACTACGACCAGTGTTTTATAGATAAAGATTACATTCCATTGGTTCGAGATATAATACAATATATATATGCAGAATTCTCTTACATTCCATTTTATTATTTGAGGAAAAGGGTTAAAGCATTATCAGTACCTGGTGCTGAAGCAATTGACAATATAGACGCATGTGTATTTCAAGCTTTATTCTCAAATGAAGATTTAGCAAAATATAAATTTAAGGGAGACATATTTTATGAATAACTTTAAAAGTTATAATTCTACTCTTCATAATGTTTGCGGCTTGCAATAGAGGTGAATATTCAAATAAAAAGAAAAATATGACAGATAACAATAGGCATATGAGTAACGGAAATTCTTCGATCGATATTAACGTTATAGGTTTGGATGGAAAATCTACTGTATTATTCTCTAATAACGATGCTATAATAATTGGTCTTAATAATAAGCCGTTTGCTTTATTTGCTAGTTCGGACTTTAAACTATCCGAACTCCCACTTGATTTATCTAATCAAATTTCATCTTTATCTAGAATGCTGTTGAAATCTGAATTAAATAAGAAAAATGTCAAGGAGCCCAAGACACTCCCTGACTGGCTATTAAAATTTACAAGCGTCGATTATTTGACTCTGAATGATATTAAAATTTTAAGTCTGCAAACGTTAAATTTACCCAAACTAAGATACTTGGTTTTGAATGATGTCTCCTTTGAAGATCGTGCAGTTATTATAAGTGAATTTCATATCTTCAAATCGTTAGAATACCTAGTTCATAATGATATATTTACTTCGTCTGAAATTGCATTAATTAAAAAGTCATCTCCAAACATTAAAGTAATGTCTGAATATGACTTTAACAAAGAGATAGGAGATGGCGAGGTAGCTATTAATTAGTTATCAATTTTAACGTAATAATAGAGATGCCAGTCAGGGGACACAACATCCAGCTTTGTGGGGCGCTGTTAAAAATGTTGGGTTTACAAATGTTTTAGGGATTGGATACGGGGGAATGCACAGCTTTTTTTCATAACAAGAGGAAAAGATATAGGTGTGCATGCCACGTATAGTTTCGGTGCTAGATTGGGGCCTGATGTAGGTGTTAGTGCGACAGGTTTTTCCGGATATTATGTAGGAGAAGATGTTCGAAATGCGGATCACAATAGTTTGTTAGGTGTAGATATATCGGAGAACTTTTCTGGAATTACTGGAGGTGCTTGGTCTTCATTGGACTCAAAAAATAGACCTACATGGGTTGCCACGAATTCTGGGTTTGCTGCAGGGTCAACAATTTTGAAATTTGGAGGGTCAGTGGGAGTTTCAACAAAAGTGTGCAGTTAATACCTACTATACTGGCCGTTTCTTACCCTACAAACTGTCCCCTCAATTACACATTAAAGTGGTCGTTTTAGTCTTTAAAGTGCTTTTTTGTCTCTTGGGTAAGTAATGTTACCAACAGTGAATTGATGCCTTTAAGAGGCGCTGAGAAGAGATGAGTGTTGCTTCCGATAGGAACAAGGATAGACTTATAAAGAGGCTTAAAACGTCTTATTTTGAGGGTGCGGATTACGGCTCAAATTGGGAGGGATTGGAGGATATTAAGTGGATTATTAACTTTGAAATCAAAAACGGTCGATCTAGACCTACGCTTCAAACCTCATCAGGCGGCCACGTTGGATTGAAAAGAAGGGGCCACATTCATTGTAATATACAAATGTAAGAAAATTGAATAGATATGCTTTGCTGAGCGGGGTGAGGGAAAAGATCGACAGCTTGGTTTATGATTATGAAGGGGGTCGGCATGTAAAGATCGATGACCTGAGCGGGGCTTCATCAGGGGTGAAGGCACTGGGCTTCAACGACCAGGCGCAGCAGGCCACTGAATATGTGTATGACGGGAATGGCAGGCTGATATCAGATGTAAACAAGGGTATTACTGCTGTTGCTTACAATGCGGCAAATTTGCCGGATGAGATTACCTGGACTTCAACTAATAAATTGGCCTACCAGTATACTGCCGA
>NZ_SWBQ01000014.1 GCF_005116445.1 Pedobacter frigoris | reverse complement strand
TTAAAGGCAAGTTCAAGGGCTTTAGCAATAACTTTAATGTCCGCATTTCCATTATCAAAAACACCTTGTGAATGTAATGCATAAACCAGTTCTGTTAATGCAGTCTTGCTTCCCGTCCAATTAAGAGCAGAGTTATCAGATGCCTTTTTTTGATTGTTATTATTTAGTTTGTCTTCGATATAAACTTGTATCAGGTCGTTGGCTATAATTTTTGCGACCTTGTAATCGTGGGAAGTGGAAAAGCGATGATCTGCCTCAAAATAAAAGGTGTCTAAGCTTAGCTTAATATCGAACTTGCCACGTACAAAGAGCTTCTCGTCAATAAAAGAGTTATTGGTTCGGTAGTATTTATAAAATTCAAGATTGTTGTCAAAATACCTTTTGAGTTTTCTCAATTCATCGTTAAGGTACTTCTTAATAGGTTTTGCGCCGTAAGGTTTTTTTGTTTCGATTTTATAAATGGTATTATAGTAAATCAACTTTGAAACGATAACAGGTTTCTGATATTTGAAAAAAAGAATTTCCTCCTCAATATTCTTAAAATCTCTTTTCAAGAGGAACTCTTTTAATTCTGACAAAGAATTAACAATAACGTGTATAACAGCTTCTATACTTTGGATAGGGCAATCGGTTTCAATCTCCAATTCTTTGATTGTTGTTTCCAGCTCAAACAGTATTTTCTTATAAAATTTATCCATTTAGTAATCTTGAAATTTCAATGTTCCGGTTACTAATAGAAATGCCTAAATCTGTTATATTTAGGCATCATCCAGTTTCTCACTTATAGCTTAGCCGATTAACAACTCAATGAATGGTTAAACTGTTATTTAACGTTTGGGTATAATTCTCACGAAAGATTTTCTAAAAAATCCATATATAGCGGTACGCTTCTTTCTATCCATTCCTTTTCGCTGTTCAACTCAATGCCGTAATACGCAAAGAGCGGTCTGTAATCGGCTTTTACGTATTCAAAAGTCAGTTCAAAAGGTCGGGTCAGTTCAGCCATAGTGTATTTGTATTTTCCCGTTGCGTTATACTCGTCTTCATCTATCCCGACAGACATCGCCAAAGCAATCTTCTTTTCGGCAACTTTATATCCGCTCTTGCTTCCATACGCCCACCCATAAGTAAGAACGTCATCCAGCCATTTCTTAAAGAATGGAGGGCAATTGAACCAATAGAAAGGAAACTGAAATACAATTTTGTCGTATCGTTCTATCAATTTGTGCTCTGCCAATACATCAATTTGTTCATCGGGATAAACCTTGTGCAATTGATGAACATCATATTTGTCAGGATGCTTGCTTAATTCTTCAATCCACCTTTTATTAATTACCGAAAGCTCTATATCGGGATGGATAACTACTATTAATGTTTTCATATATCGTTGTTCCAACTAAAAATTATTGTGCAAAAATAATTGATGAAACAGTAAATTTGTATATTAGCAACTAATTGTATGGTACTATAAAAAATGTAAGTAATGGCGAAAATTAAAGAAACATCTACCAACTTTGCAAACAAACAGGCTTTAGCAAATTATTGTTTGGAAGTGTATGCTTCTAACATTATCGGTGGGCAATGGGCATTAGCCATTTGCTGTTACCTGATAAACGGAAAACACCGATTTGGAGAACTGAAAAAATGTTTGCCCAACATCACCGAGCGAATGTTAACCTTGCAACTCCGAAAACTGGAAGAAAACAATATCGTAAAACGGACGGTATTTGCCGAAGTACCTCCTCGTGTTGAATACGAACTAACACCGATTGGGTATGACCTGAAACCAATTATCAAAGAACTCGAAAAGTGGGGCAAAAAGCACAAATTGCTATAGTTATGTCTATTCCCAAAATTGTCTTTGTAAAAGGAGAAGAACTCATGTTTCTTCTCCTTTTGATTACAGCTTTATCCTACAATTATTTTTTCCAATCTGCTACTTCATCTGCCACCGCAACAGCTTCTATTTCAATAAGCGCATCGGGTGAAAACAGTGTTGAAACTTCAAAAATAGTATCTGCCGGATAAGGGGCAGTAAAGTATTTGCTTCTCAATTTTACAATCTTATTGAAGTTCCCCATGTCCCGGAGCATGATGGTGACCTTAACGACATTCTTCAAACTTGAACCTCCCGCTTTCAATACCTTGTCCAAATTTTCAAAAGCCTTTTGTGCTTGGGCATCAAAGTCGCCTATGCCTATCAGCTTCCCATCATCGCGAATAGCTGTTTGCCCCGAAATAAACAATAAATCACCTACACGATGACCCTGTGCCAAATGGAACGGTTCGTAAGCGTCCGGCGTAATTTTAATCTGTGAAATTTCCATTTTTTCTTTATTTAAAGTTTTAGATGTGTTCGTCTGTGCGAACGTTTTTCCTGTGATAGTACATAGCGAAAACAATGTGCCGATTATCAATAGTTTGCTCATTTTCATTATTCCTTGTTTAATTGTTTTCAAGATTTAATTCTTTGATGATTTTTCGTGTATGGCGGAGGGTTGCCTCCGGCCATAACATATCACGGTGAAAAGGAATTAGAGGTAAATCGTTCATCGTTTTTACTACCCAATGTGGGTCTGCCAAAGCTACCTTGCCGATAGCGATTAGGTCTGCATGACTGTCTTTCAGGGCGATTTCCACCTTATCAAGATTATGAAAGCCTCCGTTGGCAATTACAGGTATGTCCGTTGCCTGCCGGATAACCGATGCCAATGATAGTCCGTCTCCAAAAAAGCTATCTCGTTCCCATTCGCCCGTCTGCACCGCTACGTGTACAAAATTGGGTTGGCTCGCCTTTATTTCTTCTGCCAGTTCTTTTGCGGTTTCGATACCGTCTGCCCAACGGTACGTAAGGTCGTTTACTTTTCCCTCCGAAACCCTTAAACCGACAACGAAATCCTGCGGTACGGAAGCCTTTATGCCAGCGATAATTTCAGCAACTACACGGAAACGGTTCCGCATTGTGCCTCCGTACTTGTCATTACGGTGGTTCAGTTCCGGTGTGAGGAACTGGTCTAACAGGTAGCCGTTAGCACCGTGAATTTCTACGCCGTCAAATCCCGCTTTGTGGGCATTTACTGCTCCATTGATAAAGCCCTTTTGCATTCTTTCAATATCCGTCAAGTTCATTTCTTTAGGAAGGGGAAAATCTCCCTCGCCACCGTATGAAACCATCTTTACGCCGACAGGTTTTATGGCGGACGGGGCTAAGGTGTTCTCGCTAAATTGCGACAAAGCACCTCCGTGCATTAACTGTGCAAATATGAGAGAGGGCGATTTATGGACAGCGTGGGTTACCTTTTCCCATGAGGCACATTGTTCATGGTTTACGAGTGCAGGCTGATTGTTATAACTTTGGCTACCGTACACATCGGTATAGATGCCCTCGGTAATGATAACGGCAAATCCTCCGGTGGCAAATGCTGAATAATATTCCATCATTTCATCCGTAGCCAAGCCGTCTGCCGTAGCACTGACACGTGACATGGGTGCTACTGCCGTCCGGTTAATCAATTCTCTTTGCCATATACTGGCTTTCTGAAAAATAGGGTGATGTTTCATTTGCTTCTTAAATTTTATGAAGCAAAATTGTCGGTAATTGATTTAGGAAAAATTGATGTAGGTCAAGATGGATTATTTTTTTTCTTAATACGGCTTATAAATTCTGCTGACACCCCCAAATAGGATGCTACTAAATATTGGGGTACTTTTGATGCTATGTTTGGGTAGGTTTCCAAAAAGTCATAATACCTGCTTTCAGCATCGTAAACGTTATTATAGATAAGTCTCTTTTGCAATGTTCCCAAATAACTTTCCAATATTATCCGAAAGTACCGCTCCAGACAGGGAAGTTCTGCCAGTAGCTTTTGAAAAGAATAATGGCTGATTTGTAAAACGGTTGTTTTCTCTATGGCTTGTATGTTGTATATGGATGGCTTTTGCTTGGAAAAGCTACCTAAATCAGAAGCCCACCAATCATCAACGGCAAAAAATAAAATTTCTTCATTACCATTTTCAGCATTGATATAAAACGCTTTCAATGCTCCTGAAACGACATAGCTATCGTAACGACAGGTAACACCATTACGTAAGAGGTAGTCTCCCTTTTCCAATGTTTTCTCCGTCCAAAAACGCTCGAAAGTTGAAATTTCCTCTTGGGTTAAGTGTATATGTTTTGATATGTTTTTTAATAAAGCATTTTCGACCATAGCATTATTTTTACTTCTATTGGTGTTTTGCAAATTTACAAAAATCAACGTAATAAGGTTAGAAGCATCATCCTTTTGTGGTCTTGCAGATCCGCTGAAGATGTTGCGGAAATCGGAACACCAAAATCCTACTTTTCGTCCTGCTCATCCATTTTCCTGATTAGTGCATCACGTAGGCAGTCAAGGAATTTCGTTCTGTTCATTTTTCGGCTTTTAAGTTCCAAATAAGTGTGATAGAAATTTCCTAAACTAACATTAAAGGCAAGTTCAAGGGCTTTAGCAATAACTTTAATGTCCGCATTTCCATTATCAAAAACACCTTGTGAATGTAATGCATAAACCAGTTCTGTTAATGCAGTCTTGCTTCCCGTCCAATTAAGAGCAGAGTTATCAGATGCCTTTTTTTGATTGTTATTATTTAGTTTGTCTTCGATATAAACTTGTATCAGGTCGTTGGCTATAATTTTTGCGACCTTGTAATCGTGGGAAGTGGAAAAGCGATGATCTGCCTCAAAATA
>NZ_SWBQ01000013.1 GCF_005116445.1 Pedobacter frigoris | reverse complement strand
TATAAACAAGAAAAGCCTGTAGTTTTAGCTACAGGCTTTCTTTAAGATTTGGCACCGACCTACTCTCCCACGTGTTACCGCAGTACCATCGGCTCTGGTGGGCTTAACTTCTCTGTTCGGAATGGGAAGAGGTGGACACCACCGATATAGGCACCTAAATATTTTTAATGTTATTTAGTTGTATATCTCTGTATCGCTTTGCAGCAGTACAGGCTTTATATTTCAACATATAACAATGACATATTATTGAAAGAAGTTAAGTTAGGAAGAACAAACAACAGTTTACTGCTCTTGAAAGCTTCGGATTATTAGTATTACTCGACTTTGATGTCACCACCTTTACATCTGTAACCTATCAACGTAGTAGTCTGCTACGGTCCTATATGGAATTCTCATCTCGTGGCTAGTTTCGCACTTAGATGCTTTCAGCGCTTATCTATTCCCAGCGTAGCTACTCTGCAATGCCCCTGGCGGAACAACAGATTCACTAGAGGCTAGTCCAACCCGGTCCTCTCGTACTAAGGTCAGCCCCACTCAAAATTCCAACGCCCACAACAGATAGGGACCGAACTGTCTCGCGACGTTCTGAACCCAGCTCGCGTGCCACTTTAATCGGCGAACAGCCGAACCCTTGGGACCTTCTCCAGCCCCAGGATGTGACGAGCCGACATCGAGGTGCCAAACCTCCCCGTCGATATGAGCTCTTGGGGGAGATCAGCCTGTTATCCCCAGCGTACCTTTTATCCTTTGAGCGATGGCCCTTCCATGCAGAACCACCGGATCACTATATCCGTCTTTCGACCCTGATCGACTTGTCTGTCTCACAGTCAAGCAAGCTTATGCTATTGCACTCCTCATACGGTTACCAAGCGTATTGAGCTTACCTTTGAAAGCCTCCGTTACCTTTTTGGAGGCGACCACCCCAGTCAAACTACCCATCAAACAATGTCCTCCACTGAGTGGAGTTAGACACCGAATACAGAAAGGGTGGTATTTCAACGTTGACTCCACGAACCCTAGCGAGCCCGCTTCATAGTCTCCCACCTATCCTACACATCCTGTATCCAATGGCAATGTTAAATTGTAGTGAAGGTGCATGGGGTCTTTCCGTCCCGTTGCGGGTACCCGGCGTCTTCACCGGGACCACAATTTCACCGAGCTCATGGCTGAGACAGCGCCCAGATCGTTACACCATTCGTGCAGGTCGGAACTTACCCGACAAGGAATTTCGCTACCTTAGGACCGTTATAGTTACGGCCGCCGTTTACTGGGGCTTCGATTCAATGCTTCTCCTTGCGGATGACATCCCCTCTTAACCTTCCAGCACCGGGCAGGTGTCAGGCCTTATACTTCATCTTTCGATTTTGCAAAGCCATGTGTTTTTGTTAAACAGTCGCCTGGGCCTTTTCACTGCGGCTGACATTACTGCCAGCGCCCCTTCTCCCGAAGTTACAGGGCCATTTTGCCGAGTTCCTTAGCCATGATTCACTCGAGCACCTTAGAATTCTCTTCCCGGATACCTGTGTCGGTTTGCGGTACGGGTTTTTATAACCTGAAGCTTAGCGGTTTTTCTTGGAAGTCTGATTACCTGCGCTATCAACGCCCCCGAAGGTTTGTTGTACTATCAGCGTTCAGCTAGACCGGCGGATTTGCCTACCGGTCCAATACCTACAGCCTTTAACGATCTATTCCGTCAGATCGCGGCAGTGTCACTACTCCGTCCCCACATCGCAGTTATAAAAAGTACGGAAATATTAATCCGTTGTCCATCGAATATCCCTCTCGGGTTCTCCTTAGGCCCCGACTAACCCTGATCCGATTAGCGTTGATCAGGAAACCTTATCCTTTCGGTGGGCGGGTTTCTCGCCCGCCTTATCGTTACTTATGCCTACATTTGCTTTTCCAGAAGCTCCAGCACAACTTACGTCATACCTTCGCTGCCGCTGGAATGCTCCCCTACCGTAATATTAATATTACCCATAGCTTCGGTGTACAATTTAATGCCCGTTTATTATCCATGCCCGATCGCTCGACTAGTGAGCTGTTACGCACTCTTTAAATGAATGGCTGCTTCCAAGCCAACATCCTAGCTGTCTATGCAATCGGACCTCGTTAGTTCAACTTAACTGTAACTTGGGGACCTTAGCTGATGGTCTGGGTTCTTTCCCTCTCGGCGCGTGACCTTAGCACCCCGCGCCTCACTGCCGTGTATATTAAATAGCATTCGGAGTTTGTCTGGATTTGGTAGGATTTGACTCCCCCGCACCCAATCAGTAGCTCTACCTCTATTTAACTTAACCACGACGCTGTTCCTAAAAACATTTCGGGGAGTACGAGCTATTTCCCAGTTTGATTAGCCTTTCACCCCTACCCACAGATCATCCGGAAACTTTTCAACGTTTATCGGTTCGGTCCTCCAGTACGTGTTACCGCACCTTCAACCTGTCCATGGGTAGATCACAAGGTTTCGCGTCTACCTCCCCTGACTATACGCCCTATTCAGACTCGCTTTCGCTTCGGATCCGTGTCTTAAACACTTAACCTTGCCAGAGAAGAGTAACTCGTAGGCTCATTATGCAAAAGGCACGCCGTCACGCCACCTGGACGCTCCGACCGCTTGTAAGCACACAGTTTCAGGTTCTATTTCACTCCCCTGTTCGGGGTTCTTTTCACCTTTCCCTCACGGTACTGGTTCACTATCGGTCTCTCAGGAGTATTTAGCCTTACCGGATGGTGCCGGCAGATTCCCACAAGGCGTCTCCGACCTCGCGGTACTCAGGATACTACTAGACTAATGGTACTTACGTGTACGAGGCTCTCACTCTATTTTGCCAGGCTTCCCATCCTGTTCCACTTCATTGCATTATAATCATATCGTAGTCCTACAACCCCACATATGCCGTAACATAAGTGGTTTGGGCTCTTTCCCGTTCGCTCGCCACTACTTAGGAAATCATTATTATTTTCTCTTCCTCTGCTTACTTAGATGTTTCAGTTCGGCAGGTTTGCGTATTATATACGACTAGTCTTCAACTAGCCAGGTTTCCCCATTCAGAAATCTGCGGATCAATTCATATTTGCTAATCCCCGCAGCTTATCGCAGCTTATCACGTCTTTCATCGCCTCTGAGAGCCAAGGCATCCCCTGTGTGCTCTTATTTACTTTCTTCTCTCCATAGCCTTTTGCGCCTATGGAAATGCTTTTTTTGATTTGTTGTTAAACCTTCAGTCAGTTTACTCAATTGCTCGAATATCCTTCCCTCCAATCAAACAACGTCTCTATTGTTGTTTGCTCTTCTTTTTTAACTTCTTCCAATATGTCAAAGAACTTTTCTATCCCCACATTATATCTCTATAATGTCATTTAATGCCCTTTTGTATTAAGGCGGGTGATGGTGGAGAATAACGGAGTCGAACCGTTGACCTCCTGCGTGCAAGGCAGGCGCTCTAGCCAGCTGAGCTAATCCCCCTTAAGATTAATACTTATGTAGTCCCGAGCAGATTTGAACTGCTGACCCCTACATTATCAGTGTAGTGCTCTAACCAAACTGAGCTACGGGACTAGATGATTTTAGATTGTTGATATACGATCTTTGATTTTCCTGTTTCCGCTAAATCGTCATTCGTAAATCGTCAATCGTAAATACTATTCACAATCTCGCCTCTGTTAGGGTAGCACTTCTTAATGCTTCATCCTATGGGTTTTCTTTTTTGAGATCTTGTCATTTATATCATTTGCGCAGCGAGTAGTCAATTCTACTCCAGAAAGGAGGTATTCCAGCCGCACCTTCCGGTACGGCTACCTTGTTACGACTTAGCCCCAGTTATCGGTTTTACCCTAGGACGCTCCTTGCGGTTACATACTTTAGGTACCCCCAACTTCCATGGCTTGACGGGCGGTGTGTACAAGGCCCGGGAACGTATTCACCGCGTCATTGCTGATACGCGATTACTAGCGAATCCAACTTCAAGAGGTCGAGTTGCAGACCTCTATCCGAACTGTGAATGGCTTTTTGAGATTCGCATGCTGTTACCAGCTAGCTGCCCTCTGTACCATCCATTGTAGCACGTGTGTAGCCCCGGACGTAAGGGCCATGATGACTTGACGTCGTCCCCTCCTTCCTCTCTGTTTGCACAGGCAGTCTGTTTAGAGTCCCCACCTTAACGTGCTGGCAACTAAACATAGGGGTTGCGCTCGTTGCGGGACTTAACCCAACACCTCACGGCACGAGCTGACGACAGCCATGCAGCACCTAGTTTCGTGTGATTGCTCACTGATCTATCTCTAAATCATTCACTAACTTTCAAGCCCGGGTAAGGTTCCTCGCGTATCATCGAATTAAACCACATGCTCCTCCGCTTGTGCGGGCCCCCGTCAATTCCTTTGAGTTTCACCCTTGCGGGCGTACTCCCCAGGTGGAATACTTAACGCTTTCGCTTAGCCGCTAACTGTATATCGCTAACAGCGAGTATTCATCGTTTAGGGCGTGGACTACCAGGGTATCTAATCCTGTTTGATCCCCACGCTTTCGTGCCTCAGCGTCAATAAAACCATAGTAAGCTGCCTTCGCAATCGGTGTTCTGTGACATATCTATGCATTTCACCGCTACTTGTCACATTCCGCCTACCTCTAGTTCATTCAAGCCCATCAGTATCAAGGGCACTGCGATGGTTGAGCCACCGTCTTTCACCCCTGACTTAACAGGCCGCCTACGCACCCTTTAAACCCAATAAATCCGGATAACGCTTGGATCCTCCGTATTACCGCGGCTGCTGGCACGGAGTTAGCCGATCCTTATTCCTTCGGTACATTCAGCTATCTACACGTAGATAGGTTTATTCCCGAATAAAAGCAGTTTACGACCCAGAGGGCTGTCTTCCTGCACGCGGCATGGCTGGTTCAGAGTTGCCTCCATTGACCAATATTCCTTACTGCTGCCTCCCGTAGGAGTCTGGTCCGTGTCTCAGTACCAGTGTGGGGGGCCATCCTCTCAGATCCCCTAGTCATCGTCGCCTTGGTGGGCCGTTACCCCGCCAACTAGCTAATGACACGCATGCCCATCTTATTCCTATAAATATTTGATCATTGGATAATGCTATCCTGTGATTTTATGCGGTGTTAATCCGAATTTCTTCGGGCTATCCCCCTGAATAAGGTAGGTTGCATACGCGTTACGCACCCGTGCGCCACTTTCGTATCCAGCAAGCTGGATACTATCGTTCGACTTGCATGTATTAGGCCTGCCGCTAGCGTTCATCCTGAGCCAGGATCAAACTCTCCATTGTAAAATGTGTTGCTTGAACGCTGACCATTCTTAACTTAATTAATAATAGTCTTTATTCTATTTGTATTGTCTGATAGATATTGACTCTAAAATAATAGCTCCAGTTTTCATGTACTTTGAAACCGTACTTTCTTACCTCGCTACGCTATAAATGACATCTCTTTAATGAACTTCTCGAATCGCCTCGCGGGTCTTCTTTATATGTTGCAATCAGTCTTCTTCAGTTTATCCTGGTCGTTTCGTCCAGATTCAGTTTCTAAAAACTTATTGTTTCAATCTTGTGTATTCCGTTACCAAACTCCGTTTGGTAACTCCCGTTCTGTTTGGGATTGCAAAGGTAGAAATCTTTTTATTATTGTCAAGCTTTTTTTAAAACTTTTTTTCTTTTTGTTTTTCATGCTTTTCAAAGCAACAACCGCCGAAGCAGACCCAAAAACAAAAGAGACATTTCCTATCTCAACAACCTTTCAAAAACCAGCCTTTCGACTGTCGCTCTTCCTCCGAA
>NZ_SWBQ01000012.1 GCF_005116445.1 Pedobacter frigoris | reverse complement strand
TCGAGCTTTTTGCAAAATACAGCGTATGCTTATAATGAGCGTGGCTGGCTGAAAGGTAGCAGTTCAGATCAGTTTAGTATGAAGCTGAAATATGATGATGTCACTGTTCCGCAATACAATGGTAATATTGCAAATCAGGATTGGGGCTCAGGAGTAAGTTTCACAAATGTTTATACGTATGGGTATGATAAATTGAACCGTTTGTTGAGCGGCAGCAGTACCGGCGTTGCGATGGCAGAGGTGCTTACGTATGACGTGATGGGGAATATCAAGACGATGAACAGGGATGCAGGAGGTGCGGGGACTTATAATTATACTGGTAACCAGTTGACCAGCATTACCAGCGGGCCACTGGCAACAGGTACCTATGTGTATAATGGAAATGGAAATGCAACTACAGATGGAAGAACGGGTGTGGTGCTGACCTACAATGTGCTGAACCTTCCGGCTACGGCTACAAAATCTGGATTAAGTTTGGCTTATACCTATGATGCATCTGGAAATAAGCTGAAGAAAGTAAGCAATGGAGTAACGCGGGAATATGTAAGTGGTATAGAATATAATGGAAGTACAATCGACATTATCCACACTGAGGAAGGTATTGCCAGGAATAACAGCGGCACTTATAGCTATGAATATAATCTTTCAGACCATTTAGGTAATGTGAGATATAGTTTCCATAAGAATCCTTCGAGCGGCTTACTGGAGCGTCTACAAAGTGATGACTACTATGCTTTTGGAAAAAGAAATTCAGGTTCTCCAGTTTCGGTAAATAATAAATATCTTTATAATGGCAAAGAGGTTCAGGATGAACTTGGTGAGCAGTATGATTACGGGGCTAGGTTCTATGACCCTGTGATTGGGAGGTGGAATACTATAGATCCAAAAGCTGAGGAAGGAAGACGGTGGTCGCCATATACGTATGCATTCAATAATCCGATACGGTTTATTGATCCTGATGGGATGAAAGGACAAGATATCTGGGAATTTAATACTGACACGAAGCAGCTAAAAATGATTGAAAGAACTAATGACAAGTTCCATACTTTTGTTGATCAGGATGGGGAAACTATTCTAAAAACAAATGATACCCATTCAGATATAACTAAAAGGATCAGTGATGAAACCAAAGGTGGGAATAAACAAGCTGCTTTGGATTTCTACGAAAACTATGGAGACTTAGGGAATGCTATCCTTAAAGATGGTGGGGCTTATAAAGATATGACCAGTAGAGGAAATGAAATGGGCTTTGGATCAAAGGAAATAAAGGACTTAAAAACTGCTGGTGAGCGTAATGTGATAAACGGTTGGGTTGATATAGCAAAAGATGAGTTAACCGGGAAATATTTGCCAGAATCTGCGTTTTCTAAAGCTCTGGATATAATTGGTCTCCCTGATCAGGTTAAGAGCATTACAGGTAGCACATTAGGCGAACATGCTAAAAAGATGAATGACGTATTCAAGCAAGTAAAAGAAATGATGCTAAATGGTGCAAAAAAAATGCAGTATGGTAGTTTTTAATAAAATGACTTTAATAGTTATGCTTATAGTGAGCATAACTATTTTTTCCTGTCAAAAAAATGGATATAAAACAGTTTATTACCGTACTGGAGAGAAGTTCGAAAGAGGGAAGGTAATTAATGGAAATAGAGAAGGACTTTGGACAAGCTGGCATGAGAATGGACAGAAACTGGCAGAACGTAATTATGCAAAAGGAGAAGAAAATGGTTTATCAATGGAGTGGTTTGAGAATGGCCAAACCCGGTCTGTCGCCAAATACAAAAAAGGTAAATTTATAGATACTGTTAAGAGATTCTTTGATAATGGCAAGTTAAACGCATTAGATTATTATACTTCTGATGGTGTTCATAGCGGAGAATTTACGGTCTGGCATGAAGATGGGAGTGTTAGCCAGAAAGGATATTTTAATAAAGGGAAAGCTGATGGTACTTGGAAAACCTTTTTTAAGAGTGGTAAAATAAAATCTATTTCCTACTTTAAAGATGGTAAAGAAATTGGCGAATGGGTCACTTACGATGAAGGTGGAAATGTTGTTAAAAAAACGCAATATTGATCTTTGATTTACACTTATCTCCTGAAATTAACTTTATAAAAGCAGTTTTTCTTATTGTAGGAGGCTTTTATCTGATAAACATTAGCTTGAAAAATCCTAGGCCTGATTGGGTAGGTAGTAGTCAGATTAGATTATTTGGTGTCGCTATATCGCTAGTAATATTAGGACTTATGACCTTGTTTGAGCTCATTACTGCTTCATAAGATATAAAGCTTAGCTAAGGATATTGGCTTGATAGTAGGCTGCATAAGTGTTTATGCAGCCTATTGTTGTTTTTGTATCTACAAGTTGTGTTTTTGGGTACCCAAAAACCTGCTTGCCTTCGCTTAGGAGCGAAGGAGAGGAAACCTTCGCAACTCGGTTTCTGCTGCAGGGGGTTACTTACTGCCTTTAAGGAGTTCGTTCTTTTCTCTTTCAGCTTGCAAGAGACGTTCATAAAGTTCCATTACTTTGTCCAGCGGGTTAAAAGTGCACTGGAAGTTAAACGAACTCTGATCGTGAAAGTAGTTGATAATGGCATCCTCACTAAAGTTCTTGATGGCCTGGGGTGTAACCCCTAAAACCTTTGCGATCTTGCCAAGTGTTTCTTCTTCTACTGTTTCGCTTTGCTCGATCTTGGAAATCGTCTGCTGGCTAATGCCCAGCTCAATAGCGAGGTGATCTTGTTTAATTCCCCTGATCTCACGGATACGGCTGATCTTTCTGCCGATATGAATTGTTTCTGCCATAATGTTTATGTAAGGCTGCTATAAAGCAGCAATGTTGTTGTTAAAAAAATCCTTGAACTTCTTTTTGGTGAGCATGGTGTCGATGATCTTAAAGACCACGGTACGGTCTTCCTCATCGAGCTGATTAATCAGGTTGACCTGTTCAAAATTGGGCTTGTCCTGAATGGTGACCTCTACCGGCTGATTGTCGAAATGCACTACCTGGTCAATGGTCATGCCGAAGTACCCGGCAAAGCGTTCCAGTTCATCAATGGCAATGTCACGCGTGTTGTTCTCCACCTTGTTATAGCTGGTATAGGGAATGTTCACTTCAGCGGCCAATTGCTTTTGCAGCAATCCTTTCCGCTCCCTGATCTTCTTAATGTTATCGCCTAAGCTCATGACGTTTGGTTTTCTTCCAAAAATACCCATAAAAGCTATTTTAATCAATATGTTGCGTTATGCTGATTTTGTAGTTGCTAAAATAGGTATTAATTGTTAGCTAAAAGAAGCTTTAAACAAACACCATCCATTGAATAAGCAATAATAAATATATTTGTGCATGAGCAAGACCATTATCGTATCCGAAGAAATCATCATCAATAAAATATACCTGGTTAGGGGTCATAAAGTGATGTTGGACAGAGACCTTGCAGAAATGTACGGCGTGGAAACCCGTGTGCTGAACCAGGCTATAAAACGGAATGAAAAGCGCTTTCCTGCCGACTTTATGTTCCAGATGACCAGTGAGGAACTATCGGATTGGAAATCACATAATGTGATATCCAATAAAGAGAAGATGGGCTTAAGGAAGCCACCAAATGTCTTTACTGAACAGGGTGTGGCGATGTTGTCAAGCGTGCTTAACAGCGAAACAGCCATAGAGGTAAATATACAGATTATCAGAACCTTTACCCGCATCAGGCAGATGTTGAGCGAACATACTGAACTTCGCCTGGAAGTAGAGAAAATCAAAAAGAAACTGGATAACCAGGACAAGAATATGGAAGTGGTATTCCAATACCTGGATGAACTGCTGGAGAAAAAAGACCAGCCTAAGCCGGAACGTAAAAGCATCGGTTATAAAATCAATCCCGTTAAAACTAAATAACGGGTGCCGTCCATTGAAATCAATGGAGCAAGCGGAAGTTAGGCAAAGCCTTACTTTTCTGCCCTTAAGCTACCGCTAAGGGCTATGGGAGAATCCTCTGGGAATTCTCTGGTGTCTTTGCGCTATCCGCAAGGCCGAAAAAGGGATCTCGGAGGGAATTCCCTAAGCAAAAGCCTGCGGCAGCAAGGTGCTTCGCAGTATTAGTAGTTGGGAATCTTCCATTCCCCAAACCCCTTTGGAACCTCTTACTGATGGAAAGAGCCGCTCTCATCCATCCCACAAACCAAAGCACTTTCCATCAGTAAGAGGTCGCTACCCAATCCCCGAGACAAACACAATGGTGTTTAGCAAAGATGTATTAATGTCTACATTAATAGAAAATCCTGCCTCCGAAGTCGGCAGGGTGCTGAACGAACCAACGGGCTGTTAAAGTAGTTTTTGTATAGCAAAAACATAAACTTGCTCCCTGCAATGCACCAACGAGAATAGAGGTCTGGGGTGATCATTTGTTAAGCCCCTAAAAGCGGAAGAAGGGAGAGCTGTCAAGGGAACGTGGAATAAATGGCCATTGCGGGCAGGCTTAGAGCGTTTATGCCGCGAAAGTCCCTTTACTGCTTTTCCTTCTGAGGCTATCTTTGCGGTAACATATGATCAACCTTACCAGTAGCAGAAACTCTCCGAAGAACGAAATTACCCCTCTTGTAAAACCCAAACAAAAAACTAACTTTACGCATAAAGGAACGTTCTTTATAAAGCTGAAAAGTTGCTGCCAGCGAATCCGGCGAACCTCAAAAAAGTTGCATAAGGGCGTTAGATTATGGAGCAAGGTTCTATGATCCGATAGTTGGAAGGTGGAATGTAGTGGATACGAAATCAGAGCAGGGAAGAAGATGGTCACCTTACAGTTACTGTTTTGACAATCCCATCCGGTTTATTGATCCGGATGGGATGTGGCCAGATCCTCCCGGTTCTATATTAGGAGGTATACTTAGAGGGGCTAGAAATTTTGCCCAAGGAATACTTACACCTCCTGCTGTTACCTTGTACAATGTGGGTAAAGCTGCTATCGGAGGAGATATAAAACCTGCTGCGTCCTTGTTGGTGCCAGCTATCGCAAAATCTGATCAGGCTGTGGCCTTCGCTAAGGGAGATGCAGGTACCAAAGCGGAGATTATAACTCAAAATGTTCTTGAAGTCGGTACGGCGCTTTTAGGGGCTAAAGCAGGTTCTGGTGGAAAAGGTACTGCCGCAACTGAGTCAACAACTTTGTATAGAGGAGTAAATGAATCCCACCCCGGCTATTTAAATGCAGTTGATGGTGTTGCAGCACCACGTGGTGGAATTGCAACAGCAGCAGAACATAATGCAGGCAATACGGCTAGTCCTTTTACTTCTTGGACAACAGATCCTAATGTGGCGTCAAATTATGCTCTAAGACCAAATGGTTCAGGTGTAGTTCTGGAAGTGAATGCTCCGAATAGTAATACAGTTGCAAGTCCAAGTGCGAAAAACGTAGTTTTGAAACAGTCCGGTGCTTATGTTAATGAATCGGAAGTGTTGCTAAAAGGAAAGGTTAGTGGAGCAAAAGTTAAGAATGTAAATTAATACAGTTGAATATGGAAAATTTCCCTGAATTAAATGATAGTCAGGTGGTGTTATTAAGAGCAGATGTTAATACGGGCCATATCTTGGATGAGGAGTTTAATCTAGCTATCAATGAGCATCAAAAAGTATTTACTCTTTTTGATGCTGCTGAAGCAGCATTGCTTTTTGCAAAAGAAATACTTTCAAAAAACCCTAAAGTGGAATGCGTTATATATAAAAAAGGGAGAACAATGCTTTATCATATTACTCCTGAAAATGTGCACTTATAACGATACTAATCAAAGTCCAGATCAACTTAGGTGACTTATTATTGTGTTCATACGGGGAGGAAGAGGGCTGCTGTGAATCTATAATGGGGTTACAGAAGTAGTATTGAGCAAGCTTTCCTATAATGAGTTGGGGCAATTACAGAAAAAGGAGCTACACAGTACCGATGGGGGATCGAGCTTTTTGCAAAATACAGCGTATGCTTATAATGAGCGTGGCTGGCTGAAAGGTAGCAGTTCAGATCAGTTTAGTATGAAGCTGAAATATGATGATGTCACTGTTCCGCAATACAATGGTAATATTGCAAATCAGGATTGGGGCTCAGGAGTAAGTTTCACAAATGTTTATACGTATGGGTATGATAAATTGAACCGTTTGTTGAGCGGCAGCAGTACCGGCGTTGCGATGGCAGAGGTGCTTACGTATGACGTGATGGGGAATATCAAGACGATGAA
>NZ_SWBQ01000011.1 GCF_005116445.1 Pedobacter frigoris | reverse complement strand
GAGCGTTCATCTGAATTGACGAAATATGCGGCTAATTCATTCCTGGCTACTAAAATTACTTTCATGAATGAGGTCGCTAATTTATGCGAGATCGTTGGTGCAGATGTGGATGCCGTACGTAAAGGTATTGGATCTGATGACCGTATAGGAAAGCGTTTCTTATTTCCTGGTATTGGTTATGGAGGAAGCTGCTTCCCTAAAGATGTTCAGGCCCTTGCTAAGGCTGCAGATGAGAACAGTTATGATTTTCAGATTCTGAAAGCTGTAATGGAAGTAAATGAAAGGCAAAAAACCATACTGGTAGATAAGCTTTTGAAATATTATAAAGGTAACTTAAAAGGCAAGCATTTTGCCCTTTGGGGTTTGGCATTTAAACCTGAAACTGATGATATCAGAGAGGCACCAGCATTGTATATTATTGATCAGCTGATCAAACAGGGAGCTACTGTAACTGCGTTTGATCCGGAAGGCATGGAGAATGTGAAGGCTCAGCTTGGAGATAAAATCAGGTATGCAAGCAATCAATATGAAGCATTAAAAGATGCTGATGCATTGCTGATCGCTACAGAGTGGTCGGTATTCAGAAATCCTGATTTTGATAAAATGGAAGAAATCCTGAGTAATAAAGTGATTTTCGATGGTCGTAATTTGTACGATCTTCAGAAAATGATCGATTTGGGTTATTATTATAATAGTGTTGGCCGTAAGCTTATCATCTAATGGAACGTAAAAGAGTATTGATCACCGGCGCAGCGGGGTTTTTAGGGTCACACCTGTGTGATAGGTTTATAAAGGAAAATTATCATGTAATTGGTATGGACAACCTGATTACCGGAGACCTGCAGAATATTGAGCACTTGTTTGGTTTGGAAAACTTTGAATTTGCTCATCATGATGTGTCAAAGTTTGTTTATGTCTCGGGTAAGCTGGATTATATCCTGCACTTTGCCTCACCGGCAAGCCCTATTGATTATCTGAAGATTCCAATCCAGACCTTAAAGGTTGGATCTCTTGGTACACATAATCTATTAGGACTTGCAAAAAGCAAAAACGCGAGAATGCTGATCGCTTCTACTTCTGAAGTGTATGGAGATCCCAGTGTAAACCCTCAGCCCGAAGAATATTGGGGTAATGTAAATCCTGTCGGTCCCCGTGGAGTTTATGACGAAGCCAAGCGCTTTCAGGAAGCTATGACGATGGCCTACCATACTTTTCATGGTGTAGAAACCAGGATTGTACGGATATTTAACACTTACGGACCGCGAATGCGCCTGAATGACGGACGTGTTTTACCTGCATTTATTGGTCAGGCCTTAAGAGGAGAGGACTTAACTGTATTCGGTGATGGTTCGCAAACCAGGTCATTCTGCTATGTAGATGATTTGATTGAAGGTATCTATCGTTTGTTATTGAGCGATTATGCGCAACCGGTGAATATTGGAAATCCTGATGAAATCACCATCAAACAATTTGGAGAGGAAATTATCAAATTGACAGGAACAAGTCAGAAACTCGTATTGAGGGATTTGCCTGTCGATGATCCTAAACAACGCAGGCCGGATATTACGAAGGCGCGGGAAATCCTGGGTTGGGAGCCTAAAGTAAACAGGGCAGATGGCTTGAAAATCACTTATGATTACTTTAGATCATTACCTAAAGAAGCCTTATTTAATAAAGAACACAAAGATTTTACCACATATAATCGTTAAAAAAGAATGCCAAAAATATTAGTAACAGGAGGAACCGGCTTTATTGGTTCACATACGGTAGTTGAATTACACAATGCTGGTTATGAAGTAGTGATTGTAGATGACCTATCTAATTCTAATCCAAAAATACTTCAGCAATTAGAAACCATTATAGGAATAAGACCTGAATTTGTTGAGCTTGACCTTTGTGATGAGGCGAAGGTAAAGGAATTCGTTTCAAAACACAGTGATATAGCTGGAGTGATACATTTTGCAGCTTTTAAAGCTGTAGGAGAGTCAGTGCAAAATCCATTGAAATATTACAGGAATAACTTTTATTCATTGATCAACCTGATTACTGCATTCAACAGTAATGTAAAATTGGTTTTCTCTTCATCATGTACGGTATATGGCCAGCCGGATATTTTGCCTGTAACAGAAGCTGCACCTACCAAAAAAGCAGAATCTCCTTATGGTAATACTAAACAAATTGCAGAAGAAATATTAGAAGAGACCTGTGCAGTAACACCTGATCTGAAAGTAACTTCTTTACGTTATTTTAACCCGGTGGGAGCTCATCATACTGCTTTAATTGGCGAGTTGCCTATAGGCGTACCTCAAAATCTTGTCCCATTCATTACTCAGTCTGCAATAGGAAAACGCGGAGCTATTACAGTGTACGGTGATGATTACGACACTGTGGACGGTAGTGCAATCAGAGATTACATCCATGTTGTTGACTTAGCAAAAGCCCACGTTGCAGCGATTAAGAGGTTGGAGAGCGGTAAAGCGGAATCAAATTATGAAGTGTTTAACCTGGGAACCGGAAAAGGATCTACGGTGCTTCAGATCATTGACGCATTTGAACAATCTACAGGACAGAAGCTGAACTACACCATTGGTGCAAGAAGAGAGGGAGATATAGAAAAAGTTTGGGGAGATGTTTCTAAAGCTGCAAAAGACCTTGGATGGAAAGCTGAACTGGGTATTTCAGAAATGATGCTTTCGGCCTGGAACTGGGAAAAATACTTAAAAGATAATCCATTTTAAGCTATGCTGTTAAGTGAGCATAAGGATCTAAAAATGGAGATCAGATCCCTTCCTGAAAAGGAAAAGGATAAACTTTTGCTCAGATTAATCGCCAAAGATAAAGTACTGACAGAGCACCTTCATTTTAAATTACTTGAAGATGAAGGTGATCTTGTTCAAAGACATCAAAAGTTGCATTCTATCATCGACCAAAGTATTCAGGATTTACTGTGGGTCCAAAAGCCAACTTCTAAAGAAGTAATGCTCAGGATGAGAAGATTAAATGGAATGATCAGTCATCATTTTAAAGTTACAAAAGATGTGCTGACAGAAATAGAACTCCGAATTCATCTATTGAATAACCTGCCCATCGTATTTAAAGAAGGTGTCTTTTCTCCGATGCATAAATTTAATGAGAAGCTGAATGTCTACTTTGTGAAATCAGCTATGTCTGTTTTGGGCAAATACATGAAACTGCATGAAGATATTCAGTTTGATCTAAAAGAAAGCCTCAATGAGGTGCTAACTAAAATATATACCAATAAAACATCTGCTGTAGCCGAAGAGCTGGGCTTGCCTAAAGAATTATAGTTATGAAGAAAATATTAATCACTGGAGGTGCTGGTTTTATCGGTTCGCACGTTGTGAGGAGGTTTGTGAACAATTATACTGATTGTCAGATTGTAAACCTTGATAAGCTTACCTATGCGGGGAATCTGGCCAACCTGACGGATATTGAGGACAAGCCAAACTACCGCTTTGTTAAAACAGATATCACAGATTCAGGAGCTATCAACCTGCTTTTCCAAAAAGAGAACTTCGATGCAGTGATCCATCTGGCAGCAGAGTCGCATGTAGACAGGTCAATTATTGACCCGAGTGCTTTTGTGATGACCAATGTGATTGGTACAGTGAACCTGCTGAATGCGGCCAGGGAATTCTGGAAGGGGGATTATGAAAAGAAAAGATTCTATCATGTATCTACCGATGAGGTCTACGGGGCTCTTGGTGAAACGGGAATGTTTATTGAAAGCACTGCTTACGACCCACATAGTCCATATTCTGCGTCCAAAGCTTCCTCAGATCATTTTGTAAGAGCGTATCACGATACTTACGGGCTTGATATCGTGATTTCAAACTGTTCTAATAATTATGGCGCTAATCATTTTCCTGAGAAACTGATTCCACTGGCGATCAACAACATTAAAAACAACCAGCCTGTCCCGGTTTATGGTAAAGGTGAGAATGTAAGGGACTGGCTATGGGTAGAAGATCATGCCAGAGCAATCGATGTGATCTTCCACCAGGCTAAAAGTGGACAGACCTACAATATCGGTGGGCATAATGAATGGAAGAATATTGACCTGATTCATTTGCTTTGCAACATCATGGATAAGAAACTGGGCAGGGAACAGGGTGAATCTGCTAAGCTGATTACTTTTGTGACTGACAGGGCAGGTCATGATCTGCGCTATGCGATCGATTCAACAAAACTGCAACAGGAGCTGGACTGGGTGCCAAGTTTACAGTTTGAAGAGGGACTTGAAAAGACGGTTGACTGGTACCTTGAAAATGAGGAGTGGCTGAGTAATGTGACTTCAGGAAACTACCAGGCTTATTACGAGAATCAATACCAGGGAAGATAAAGAAGGGGGAAGTTTAAGTTTCCCCTTTTTCTATTCATATCTTAATGCTTCCACAGGATCTAGTTTCGAGGCTTTTTTTGCGGGGTAATAGCCAGAGGTAATTCCAACCAGCACACATAAGCCAAATCCTCCGGAGATCCAGTTCCATGGAATAATAAATGAGCCACCCATGGCGAGTGAAATAAGGTTGCCCAGAGCTATTCCAAGGAAAATTCCGAAAGCTCCCCCCATCAAGCAAATGATTACTGCTTCTATCAGGAATTGTTTCCTGATGACAGCGGGATTGGCACCAATTGCCTTCCTGATACCAATTTCACGTGTTCTCTCGGTTACAGATACCAGCATGATATTCATTAGCCCGATGGATGCGCCGATTAGTGTAATACCACCAATGGCGATGCCCCCCATGACTATATACTTTAGGTTTTCAAACAACGTTTGTGCCATGGCATCACTCTTTGTGATCTCAAAATTATTTGGCTCAGTGATTTTTACCTTACGGATGCTCCGGAATTCTGCGGTTGCCTCACCGATGATATTGTCCATCTGGTCATTATTTGGAACCATAACGGTAATGGTATAAGATGGGTTGCCATTTGAATTGATTAGCTTGGCTTTTAATAAAGGGATGAAAACAGCCCTGTCGCCACTAAACCCCATGCTCTGTCCTTTTGAAGCCAGTACACCTATCACTTTTAAACGGCTGTTGCCAACGTTGATGATCTTGTCCAGCGGAGATTCTTTTTTGAAGAGTTTATCTTTGATCTCGCTTCCTATGATGCAAATGTTATTGGCCGACTGAATTTCAGAAGGACTAAAATTTCTACCAAGGACCAGGTCAAGTCCCTGAGATTTGAGACCGTTTTCATCTATACCCTGGATACCAATGTTGGGGTTTGTTTTTTCCCCGGAATACTTGGCCGTAGCCCCGCCACTGGCAAAAACACTGATTGCTACAGATGCAGGCGTATTTAGTCTCTCCTTAAAGGCAATTGCATCTTCATATTTAACGGATCTAAAAGGCTTAGGCCTTTTTCCCCCGCCGCCAACACGGATGCCCATACCCCTGTTTCTAATCGTAAAGGAATTGGCCCCCATACTAGAGAATGTCTCGGTCATGCTCTTCTTAACCGCATCAAGGCTGGTCAGAATACCTACTAATGCAGACAAGCCAATTGCGATGATCAATGCGGTAAGCATGGTACGTAGACGATTGCTTTTTATGGATTGCAGCGCAAGTTTTACATTTTCGGTATAGGTCATTATAGAGAAAAATAAGTCTTAATAGGATAAAAGTAAAAAGTCCCGTTGTTAAGACAACGAGACCTGCTATAATGTTACAAAAAACTGGTGTTAAACTGAAAAGCTTGTCCCGCAACCACAAGTGCTGGCTGCATTTGGATTGCTAAAAGTAAAGCCCCTGGAATTAAGTCCATCCTGCCAGTCTACCTGCATACCCAAAAGGTACATCTGGTGCGCTTTGTGCATGAAAACTTTAATGCCATTTATAATAAACTCCTGGTCACCTTCTTTCTTTTGGTCAAATCCAAGCACATAGTTCATGCCTGAACAGCCACCGCCTTCAACTCCTACACGCAATCCAAAGTCGTCAGAAATTTCCTGCTGGTCTTTTAATTTGAAAAGCTCTTTAAGTGCCCCTTCTGTAAAGGTTACGGGTGCAAATGCGGTATCAACTGTATTACTCATGGTCTTTAAAATTAGGAATTTACCCCGATTTATACCTCGTTTAGGGTAAATAATCGTTTTGTGGGGTAAATATAAATAAATTGTACATTTTTGCTTGGACTAACACTTAATTATTACTGTTTATAAACAAACTGAATGAATATAGAAGGCTTTTTAACAGCAGTAGCTGTGTCTGCAACCGGGGGCATCATTGCCATCTTAGCCGGGTTTTATCTTTTTAAAAATGAAATCAGGGGAATGTTAAGGCCAGCGCCAGGTCAAACACCCGTTGCTGCTGCGGCAGATCACAAAGAAGAGCGCTTGCAAATGCTGCCCCTTAGGCTGCAGGCGCATGAAAGGCTAATTCTTTTTATAGAGCGGATCAATCCTGCTAATCTTTTTGTCAGGCTACATCAGCAGGGAATTCCCTTGCCGGCATTACAGTCTTTAGTGCTGAATGAGATCAGGTCGGAATTTCAGCATAATGTAGCCCAGCAATTGTACGTAAGCCCCACTATATGGGCCGTTATTTGCAAATTAAAGGATGATACACTGGCTATGGTGAGCAATGCAGCAAAATCATTACCGGAAGGAGCAGAGGGAGTAGACCTCAGTAAGAAAGTACTGCAGCACATGGCTGAGATCTCAGATAATCCCTACGATCTAACGCAGGGACTGATAAAAAAGGACATTCAGCAATTATTTTAGTCATGAGCGAAAAGAAGATTACAACTACCTCGGGTATAGAGATCAAGGAGATTTATACCAGCGCCAAGCCATTGACAGAAACTCCAGGTGAATTTCCTTTTACAAGAGGTATACAAAAAGACATGTACCGTGGCAGGTTGTGGACCATGAGGCAGTATGCCGGATTTTCGACTGCCGAAGAATCCAATAAAAGATATCACTACCTTCTGAATCAGGGGACCATGGGGCTTTCGGTGGCTTTTGATTTGCCTACTCAGATTGGATACGACTCTGATCACGAAATGTCTGAAGGAGAAGTAGGTAAGGTTGGGGTAGCTATTGATTCATTAAAAGATATTGAAATACTTTTTGATGGGATAGAACTGCAGAAGATTACTACATCCATGACGATCAATGCGACGGCATCTATTCTGCTCGCTATGTATATCGCTCTGGCAAAAAAACAGGGAGCGGATATCAAACAGATTTCAGGAACCATTCAGAATGATATATTAAAAGAGTATGCGGCGAGGGGAACTTATATCTACCCACCAAAGCCCTCTATGCGTATCATCACAGATATTTTTGAATACTGCAGTAAAGAGGTGCCTAAATGGAATACCATCTCTATTTCCGGCTATCACATTAGAGAGGCGGGGTCAACAGCCGTACAGGAACTGGCTTTTACACTGGCTAATGGTAAAGCCTATTTAAATGCAGCGCTGGAGAAAGGATTAGACATCAACGTATTTGCCAAACGTCTTTCCTTCTTTTTCAACTGTCATAACAATTTCTTTGAAGAGATTGCCAAATTCAGGGCTGCCAGAAGAATGTGGGCCAAAATCACAAAGGACTTGGGCGCTACCGATCAGAAAGCACAAATGCTGCGGTTTCATACCCAGACCGGAGGCTCAACACTTACCGCACAGCAGCCCTTAAATAATGTAATCCGTGTGACCAATCAAGCTATGGCTGCAGTATTGGGAGGTACACAGTCTCTGCATACAAACGGTTATGACGAAGCGCTGTCATTGCCAACAGAAGCGGCTGCTAAAATTGCCTTACGTACTCAGCAGGTGATTGCTTTTGAAAGCGGAGTTACCGATACAGTGGATCCGCTTGCGGGTTCTTATTTTGTAGAGACGCTAACCGACGAAATTGAAGCAGCGGCACAGTTGTATATAGATAAGATAGATGGGATGGGAGGGTCGGTAAATGCAATTGAAAACGGCTACATCCAAAATGAGATTGCCAATGCTTCCTATCAGTACCAGGTAGAGGTAGAACAAGCCAGCAGGATCATCGTTGGTGTTAACAAGTTTACACAGCAACAAGAGGGCATCAATGAGGTGTTCACCATAGATGAATCCATACGTACCATACAAACCGATAAGCTGAACAGGTTAAAGGCTGATAGAGATGGAGTTGCGGTCGAAAAAGCACTGGTGGAACTGAAACTTGCGGCAGGGGGAACAGCCAACTTAATGCCCTTTATTCTAGCTGCAGTGGAGGTTTATGCTACTTTGGGTGAGATAGCAGATACACTTCGTAGTGTTTTTGGAGAATATTAAAAAGGATGTTAATAAATAGTTATCAACACAAAAAATTCAGGTTAACAGGGGTATGCTACTGCTGTCTAAGCACTTACCAAATAAATGAAAATTAAGTTTTTTTTGTTGATAATTTTTTGAATATTCGATCTCTCGAAACAGCAGTTTTTTTATGCTCGTATCGTCACTGTAAACCAACAAATTATAGAATAACAATGGAAAAAACTTGTACCGAAGTATGGAAAAACTGTCTCCAAATCATAAAAGATAACATTCCGACCCAGAGTTTCAAAACTTGGTTCGAACCGATATCTGCTCTTAAATTGGAAGGCAAAGTTTTAACCATCCAGGTGCCTAGTTTATTCTTTTATGAGTGGTTGGAAGAACATTATGTTGGATTGCTCCGAAAGACTGTAAAGAAGCAGCTCGGCGATGAAGGCCGACTGGAGTACAATATCGTTGTAGACAAGTCTTCAAACACAGGTAATCCATATACTACAAACATGCCAAGTAATGGCAATGGCGCAGAGGCAAAGAACCAGTCAATGCCAATTCCGGTTTCTATTAATAAAGACATTAAGAATCCATTTATCATTCCTGGATTAAAAAAGCTTAATGTTGATCCGCAGTTAAATTCCAATTATACATTTGACAATTACATTGAGGGAGATTGCAACCGTCTGGCTCGTTCTGCAGGTTATGCTGTAGCTGCCAAACCGGGAGGTACTTCATTCAATCCGCTGATGATTTATGGTGGTGTAGGTTTGGGTAAAACCCACCTGGCCCAGGCGATAGGTAATGAGATCAAAAGGAATATGCCGGATAAGCTAGTGATCTATGTTTCCTGTGAAAAATTCTGTCAGCAGTTTGTAGACTCATTGAAGAATAATACAATTAACGATTTCGTTAATTTCTACCAGGCAATGGATGTAATCATCATGGATGATGTGCATAATTTTGCCGGCAAAGAAAAAACACAGGATATATTCTTCCACATCTTTAACCACCTGCACCAATCAGGTAAACAAGTGATCTTGTCTTCTGATAAAGCGCCAAAGGATCTTGCAGGTTTGGAAGAAAGATTATTGAGTAGATTCAAATGGGGCCTTTCAGCTGACCTTCAGATCCCTGACCTGGAAACAAGAATTGCGATCCTCAGAAAGAAGATGTATGCTGACGGTATTGAATTGCCTGCGGAGGTAGTCGAATATGTGGCACATAATATAGATAACAATGTTCGTGAATTGGAAGGGGCGATGGTTTCGTTGCTTGCGCAGTCTACTTTAAATAAAAAGGACATTGATCTTGCTTTGGCAAAACAAATGCTGAAGAACTTCATCAAAAATACTTCTAAGGAAATATCAATGGAGTACATTCAAAAACTGGTATGTGAGTATTTTGAAGTGCCTGTTGACATGGTTAAATCACAGACACGCAAACGCGAAATCGTACAGGCACGTCAGATTTCTATGTACCTTTCAAAAAGTCATACCAAATCATCTCTAAAAACAATTGGTGCTTTCTTTGGTGGAAGAGACCACTCTACTGTGATCTATGCATGCCAGACCGTGGAAGATCTGATCGATACCGATAAGAAATTTAAAGGTTACGTGCACGATATTCAAAAGAAATTAAAGATGAGCTAGTTTATAGCTAGTTTAGTATATAAAGAGAAGAGGCCTGCAGGTAATACCTGCAGGCCTCTTCTCTTTATATTATTACTTCAGTGCTTCCAGTTTCAGCAGCCCATAAAATAGTGCAGCAGAATGCAGCGCCTGATCAATCTTGTTGTCTATAAGCAACTGTTTCACTTCTTGAATACTATATTCCTCAACGTTTAAGATTTCATGCTCATCCAGATGCTGGTCATCTGTTTTAATGCCTCCCTGTAACAAATAAGTATAAGTGACGTTATTTGCTGTCGCGGGATTAGGATAGAGTGTGGCGATGAGTTCAGCGCTTTCAAATGTATAGCCTGTTTCTTCAAGCAATTCTCTTTTGATGGCAGTCTCCGGCAATTCATCCCCGTCGATCACACCGCCTGGTACTTCTAGTGAGATGATATCTCCGCCATGACGGTACTGACGAACCAGAATGACTTTACGATCCTGAGTCAATGCAATGGCGTTCACCCAGTTTGGATACTCCAATACATAATAATCGTCTTTGATCGTCCCGTTTTGTAAATCGCAGGTGTCTACACGCAAAGTTGCCCACTTTTCCCTAACCAGGTATTTTGAGGACAGCCTTTGCCATTTTAGTATTTCCATGTCTGTTTCTTGCAATAATTAAATTACCAGCTTCCGCTGCTTCCTCCGCCACCAAAACTACCGCCACCAAAGCCGCCGAATCCTCCTCCGCTGCCTCCGCCTCCCCAGCCGCCTCCGCCGCCACCAGAGCCCCGGCCACCGCCAAGTAACATGCTCCAGAATAGTGCATCAGCAACTCCACGACTGCCAATAACCTGGCCTCCGCCACCGCCGCCACCTCTTCTGAGTATGACGATGATCACTATCACGATGATAATAATGATGGCAATACTTGAAGTTCCGCCACCCTGGCTTTTACCCTTGGGCTTTTCATTTTTATACTCGCCTTTAGTGTATTTAATAATGGCATCAGTTCCTGAGATCAGTCCGCCAAAATAATCACCGGATTTGAAATAAGGCTTAATATCATTTTCAATAATGCGCTTTGCATAGATGTCAGGGAGTACTCCTTCCAGCCCATATCCTGTCTGAATAGAAATTTTCCTGTCACCCAGTGCAACAACGATCATGATACCATTGTTCTTGCCCGCTTGTCCTACTCCCCAATTTCTACCCAATTGAAGCGTGTATTCGTTGATGTCATAATCGCCAACGGACTTAACAATCGCTATTGCAATCTGAGTGGAGGTTGAGTCGTCAAATGCCACTAGTTTTTGCTCAAGCTGAGCAATTTGATCAGGCGAAAGCGTATTGGTATAATCATTTACAAGCTTGGTAGGTTTCGCTGGAAAATCTTGTGAGAAAGCGGAAAAACACGTAGCAATGAATAATAATAATGTGAGTACTCTCTTCATCATCTATTTGATTTTATCCTGATCCATGAAAATGATATCATTTGGCAGCTCGTTGATGTCGTCATTTTGTGAAGGGAAGTACATGGCAAGCTTTTCACCTGCCAGTACAATACCTGCTATAACTCCCTGAGCCAGATTTCCCGAAGCAAAATGCGCTTTCATGGCCACTTTTGTAGTCTCCCAAAAATCAGGAGGCACTACTTTATTAATGCCGCTATCGCCAATAATTGCAAATTTATGGTCTGCATGCGCTAGATAAATCAATACTCCATTGTGCCTGGATGTTTTATCCATATCCAACTTTGCAAAATAAGATGTAGCTCTCTCAAGCGCGTCACCTTTGCAATATTTATCTATAGCTATTCTGATCTCACCTGAAGTAGCTTTTTCAGCTTCCGCAATCGCGTGCGAGATTTGTTCCTGTTCTTGTTCTGTAAATAGACCCATGATTGGATTAGTTCAATTAGAATTCCACTTTAGGTGCATTCTGAGCACCAGCATCAGCTTTAAATGCCGCTTTCTGGCTGAATCCAAATAGACCTGCTGTAAGATTATTAGGGAATGACCTTACTTTTGTGTTGTAAACCTGTACAGATTCATTAAAATCCTTGCGCGCTACTGTAATTCTGTTCTCTGTGCCTTCTAGCTGAGCAGATAATTCACTGAACTGCTGAGTGGCCTTTAATTCAGGATAGTTTTCTGTCAATACCATCAATTTACCAAGTGCCTGACTAAGCTGGCCTTGTGCTGCCTGGTATTTTTGCATGTTTTCTTCCGTTAATTTATCTGGGTCGATGGTAATCTGACTTGCTTTAGAACGTGCTTCGATCACCTGAGTTAACGTTCCCTGCTCAAATTTCGCAGCCCCTTTAACTGTGCTAACAAGATTCGGGATCAAATCCGAGCGGCGCTGATATTGAGTTTCTACCTGTGCCCATTTAGTTTTTACGTCTTCATCCAGTTTAACCAGATTGTTGTACCCGCAACCACTAACTGCTACAAGTAAAACCAAGATTGCTACTACAGCTAATACTACTTTTTTCATATTGTTCTTATTTGTTGTTTTAATACAAGTGTTAATTTACGCATTAGAACTCAACTTCTGTGCCTTTGTTACAATTCAATATAAAAAGCTGACAAGATTTGGCTAAAAAGGCATAAATAACTCATAAGATGTAAGGAGGCTGACAAATGTTCCATTGCCAGTCATCATTTGGATTTCTCAGACTTTTGTATCTTTGCCTTAATTCAGGATAAAAACCTGACAAGTTTATGCAAAAAGAAATAGAGATTACACTTGCTCCAGAACAAGTTGAACAGGGGCACATCATCAAAAAAAGCCTGTCAACAGCCTTAAAAGTTGACTTGTCCAGAATAACCGACTATAAAATCCTCAAAAGATCCATTGATGCAAGATCCCGAAAAGTAATCTACCGGTTACAGGTTAAGGTCTATATAGATGAAACCATGCCAGCAGATACTTTTGTAGTCAACTATCCAAACGTAAGTAATGCCAAACATGTAATTATAGTTGGAGCTGGTCCGGCAGGATTATTTGCAGCCCTCCAATGTATAGAAAATGGTTTTAAACCCATTGTACTCGAACGCGGAAAGGATGTGAAACAACGTAGACGTGATCTCGCCGCAATAAATAAAGAAGGTATCGTAAATACAGAATCTAACTATTGTTATGGCGAAGGTGGGGCGGGAACCTACTCCGATGGCAAATTATACACCCGTTCGAATAAGCGGGGAGATATCAATAAGGTATTGCAGGTTTTTGTGCAGCATGGGGCGACTGATGATATATTGGTAGATGCAAGACCGCACATCGGTACCAATAAACTGCCGCATATCATTACAGCTATTCGGGAAACCATTGAAAATGCAGGTGGTCAAGTGAGGTTTGATCAAAAGGTGACCGATATATTGGTTGATTTTGGAAAAATAAAAGGAGTAGTGGTAAACGGAGAAGAAAAATTACTTGCCGAGGCAGTTATATTGGCTACAGGGCATTCCGCTCGTGACATTTATGAGCTATTGCACCAAAGAAACATTCTGGTAGAAGCAAAGCCATTTGCGCTGGGTGTCCGGATAGAACATCCTCAGGCAATCATCGATGCCGCTCAGTATCATTGCGACATTAGAAGCGAATTTTTGCCCCCTGCCTATTATAGTCTGGTAGAACAAGTTGGCAGCAGGGGTGTCTTTTCTTTCTGCATGTGCCCTGGAGGTATCATTGCGCCATGCGCAACCCATAAAGAAGAAATTGTGGTGAATGGCTGGTCGCCTTCAAAAAGAAATAATCCTTTTGCCAATTCAGGTACCGTGGTACAGATCACCCTGGATGATGTAAAAGGAGATGACCCCTTAAGGATGATGTATTTTCAGGCAGAAATAGAGAAAACGGCGTTCAGGCTTGGCGGGGGAAATCTTGTGGCACCTGCACAGCGTATGGTAGATTTTGTGGAAGGCCGGTTGTCTGTGGATTTGCCTAAGAATTCTTATTTGCCGGGGACAAAAAGTGTTATGCTGAAAGATACCTTGCCAGATTTTGTGGCTTCGAGCTTGAAGAATGCGCTGCCAGTATTTGGCAGAAAGATGAAAGGTTATTATACCAACGAGGCAATCCTTGTGGGTGTAGAAAGTAGAAGTTCATCTCCGGTGCGTATACCGAGGGATAGAGATACCTATCAGCATCCGCGGGTAAAAGGTTTATTCCCTTGTGCCGAAGGTGCGGGTTATGCGGGTGGAATTGTTTCTGCAGCGATTGACGGGGTGAATTGTGCCAATGCAGTCTTGAAGTTTAGTTAAACAGAATCCCCTTCAGATTGTTGTTTATTGGAAGTAAGATTTATATAAATGAAGAAGACATTAATAATAGGTGCAAGCCCGAATCCAATGAGATATTCCTACAAGGCCGCTCATATGCTAAAGTCCAAAGGCCATACTATAGTTAATGTAGGCATAAAAAGTGGTGAGGTCGCGGGGACAGAGATTGAAAAACCTGATCACATACACGATGACATTCATACCGTAACCTTATATATAGGTCCGCAGTTACAGGATCAATACTATGATTATATATTGGAAACCAAACCAAAACGAGTAGTTTTTAACCCCGGGACAGAGAATGAAGAGCTGGGAAACCTGCTTCGTGAAAATGCGATAGAGCCTGTGGAGGCCTGTACATTGGTATTGTTGTCGACCGGACAATATTAGAATTGATAAGGGTGCTTTGGCCTGTATTTGGTCAAAAGCTCTTGATGTGTGCATGCTGCATGTAAAACCTTTTGATTTTCTGGGATGACATTATGACCTTCCGTTTCTCTCACTAATTTAGATTTTATTATGTTTATGGTCTTGTAGTATAGTAGAGGCTACTCAATAGCCTCTTTGGCTATAGCATCTGCTCACATGGTACATACATTGTACACACTTTATTCACAAAAAGGTACCTGTTTGTGTATTATTTGTGAATGATGTGTGTATAAAGTGTGAAGAAGTTATTTTGATGTGAAGCAGAAACCCTTTAGTCGTCTCGATGGTACCGGGAGATCTCTTGTTTGCGCTATCCAAGATCTCTTGTCGCTGTGTGCTGGCCGGATGACGAGGAGGCTGGGGATAACTGGAAGAGCAGGTGGGTAGCAATTTCGGGTT
>NZ_SWBQ01000010.1 GCF_005116445.1 Pedobacter frigoris | reverse complement strand
GAGCGTTCATCTGAATTGACGAAATATGCGGCTAATTCATTCCTGGCTACTAAAATTACTTTCATGAATGAGGTCGCTAATTTATGCGAGATCGTTGGTGCAGATGTGGATGCCGTACGTAAAGGTATTGGATCTGATGACCGTATAGGAAAGCGTTTCTTATTTCCTGGTATTGGTTATGGAGGAAGCTGCTTCCCTAAAGATGTTCAGGCCCTTGCTAAGGCTGCAGATGAGAACAGTTATGATTTTCAGATTCTGAAAGCTGTAATGGAAGTAAATGAAAGGCAAAAAACCATACTTGTAGATAAGCTTTTGAAATATTATAAAGGTGACTTAAAAGGCAAACATTTTGCCCTTTGGGGTTTGGCTTTTAAACCGGAAACTGATGATATCAGAGAGGCGCCGGCATTATATATTATCGACGAGCTGATTAAAAATGGGGCTACTGTGACTGCATTTGACCCGGAAGGGATGGAGAATGTGAAGGCTCAGCTTGGAGACAAAGTCGGCTATGCCAGCAATCAATATGACGCATTAAAAAATGCTGATGCATTGCTGATCGCGACAGAATGGTCAGTATTCAGAAATCCTGACTTTGATAAAATGGAAGAAACCCTAAGCAATAAGGTTATTTTCGATGGACGTAATTTGTATGACCTTCAGAAAATGATTGATCTGGGTTATTATTATAATAGTGTTGGCCGTAAAACATTGGAAAGAAATGTCCTAAGTTATAATTCAGCACCTATAGTTTAACCGTTTTGGTTTAATTATTGTTAGCTTTGCTCAGTTATATACTAAAGGAGCTCTATGTTTACAAAACTACAAATTGTATCCAGGTGGATTATATTTACAATTGATACCTGTCTAAGTATCATTGCTCTGCTGTTGGCTGTCATATTGCAGCATAATTTTATTATCGGAAATATAGATTTTCTTGCCTTTTATAAAGCTGTGGTATTGGTCATATTGATCAATTCTGCTGTATTTTATAGCGTAAAAAGCTATGCGGGAATAGTTAGGTATACCTCAGCTCAAGACTCATTTAGGATTTTGTTTGCTGTAATACTCAATTCATTATTGCTATTTTTTGCGCATGCATTAGCCATAGTCATCACAGGTCAGCATGTAATCAGTAATGTAGCCATTGTTGTTTATACCTTATTTAGTTTTCTTTTCTTAATCACCTATCGGGTAATTGTGAAGTACTTTTTTATGTACATTAAGAATGCTAATCTGGACAAAATCAGAATTATCATCTATGGAGCAGGTGAAGCTGGTGTAGCCACTAAACGTACTTTTGATCATGATGCGAAGGTTAACAAGACAATCATTGCTTATGTGGATGATGACTTGCGTAAAGTAGGAAAGACTATTGACGGGATTAAAATCTTGGATGCTGGCCAATTGGAGCATTTAATCGTTAAACATGAAGTTGATGAGATCATCTTTGCTTCTTACACGATTCCGCTGGAAAGAAAAAATCAAATCGTCGACATTTGTTTGGAGAATGATGTTAAGATTTTAAATATTCCTTCACCTGAAGTTTGGGCAAAAGGTGATGTAACTACTGCACAGATCCAAAATATCAATATTGAAGACTTGCTCAATAGAAAAACTATTCAGATTGATATTGATGGTATTCAGAAGCAGTTAAAAGATAAACGAATTTTGATCACAGGAGCCGCTGGCTCAATTGGAAGTGAGGTTGTAAGGCAGCTGATGAAGTTTGAAACCGGCTTAATTATTCTTTGTGATCAAAGTGAAACGGCATTGCACAATATTTATTTAGAGTTAGAGGAAACTAATGCAAATACCAATTTTCATGCTTTCATCGGAGATGTAAAGGATGAAAAACGTATGCAGCATTTATTTGATACCTACAAGCCGCATTACGTTTACCATGCTGCAGCATACAAACATGTTCCTTTGATGGAAGATAATGCGGCAGAAGCGATTAAAACAAATGTATTTGGTACTAAAACTATAGCAGACTTGTCGGTTAAATATGGTGTTCAAAAATTCGTAATGATCTCTACAGATAAAGCCGTGAATCCTACAAATGTGATGGGGGCTTCTAAGCGCATCGCGGAGATTTATGTGCAATCGCTCAATGATTCTCTTAATAATCCAGATTTGATATTTTCTAATGGTCTGAGTTACCTGAATGATGGAAATGTAAAGCCGATCACCAAATTTATCACGACCAGATTCGGGAATGTTTTAGGCTCTAATGGATCTGTAATCCCGCGCTTTAAACAGCAAATTGAAAAAGGTGGTCCTGTAACTGTAACACATCCTGAAATTACACGTTATTTTATGACAATCCCAGAAGCTTGCCGATTGGTATTAGAGGCCGGCTGCATGGGCAAGGGTGGTGAGATCTTTGTGTTTGACATGGGTAAATCTGTTAAGATCGTTGAACTGGCAAAGAAAATGATTCGTCTGGCAGGATTGATCCCAAATCAGGACATTAAAATTGCTTACTCAGGTTTAAGGCCTGGTGAGAAGCTTTTTGAAGAATTACTGAATGATAGTGAAAGCACCATGCCGACTCATCATGAGAAAATCATGATTGGCCAGGTAAGGGAATATGTATTTAATGATATAGAATCACAGATCTATCAATTGATCGGTTTCGCTACATTAAATAACAACCGTCAGGTTGTAAAACAAATGAAGGTCATTGTACCTGAATTTAAAAGCAAAAACTCTGTATTTGAAGAATTAGACGCTCAGATACAAGTAGAAGAAAACACCTAGCCTAATGAAAAAATCCCTATTGATGGGAGTAATGGCTTTGGCATTTAGTTATGCTCAAGCGCAAACTCCCAATGTAAACATCCCATACTCTTATCAGTTTTATCAGAAGCTCAACAGATCGGCGTACGATGCCAGCAGTCGGCTGCATTCTTCAATCAAAGGTTTCTATGCTGATGATTCTTTGTTAAAACAACAGTATGATAGTTTAGTGAATGCTGGTGTAGATTCGTTGAATAAGCGGTCATGGGTTCGCCGAAAGCTAACAGATGAACATTTGTTCAACGTAAAAGGAGATGATTATACCGTTTATGCCGATTTTCTCCCGGACTTTCAGATAGGCCGTGACTTTAAAGACAGTAAGACTACCTGGTTAAATACTCGTGGTTTCCAGATCGGCGGCAAGATTGGTGAGAAATTCTCTTTTTATACCAATGGTTTTGAAAATCAGGGGGTTTTTGCAAAGTATGTCACAGAATTTATAGACAGTAATCAGGTGGTGCCAAGCCAGATGACCGGTAAGTTGTCGAATAAGACAAAAGATTGGTCGTATGTAACAGCTTTACTTTCCTACACCGCCAACAAGCATTTAAACATTGCCTTGGGTTATGATAAGAATTTTATAGGTGACGGATACCGGTCAATGTTGCTTTCTGATGTAGCTGCGAATTATTCATTTTTAAGAGTAAGGGCTAGTCTGGGTAATGTCCAGTATCAAACGATATTCGCCTATATGCTTGATCCGGGAGCTGAAAAGCTCACCAATGATCGTCGTCTAGGTGATCGTGGAAAATGGGCAGCAATGCATTATTTAGATTGGAACGTAAGCAATCGTTTCTCCGTAGGGTTTTTCCAGGCGGTAACCTGGGCAGATGCTGAACCCGAAGGAAGAAGGGGCTTTGATTTTAACTATGTACATCCTTTTATCTTCTTAAGGTCTGTGGAAGGTGCCAATACCACCTCTCCTGACAAAATGAGAATTGGCCTGAACCTTAAATATGAAATACTGGAGAAAACAGCTTTGTATGGGCAGTTTATGTTTGATGAGTTTACAGCAAAAGAATTCTTCAAAAGCAATGGTTATTGGGCTAACAAATATGCCATCCAGCTAGGCTTCAGAGGATCGGACTTATTTAAAGTGAAAAATCTGAATTACTTAGCTGAGTTTAATACCGCCAGACCTTATACTTATGCGCATTTCAGCAGAGTATCAAACTATGGGGCGATGAACCAACCATTGGCTCATCCATTTGGAGCTAACTTTAGGGAGCTGTTGGGTATATTGAACTATAGCTATAAAAGATTTGATTTTCAGGGGCAGTTGTTATATGCCAGATACGGCTTAGATCCTGCGGGAGACAATTATGGTAAAAATATCTTTAAAAATTATGACACACGGGAAGCTGACTATGGGAACTCCATTGGACAAGGCATGAAGACCAATCTTTATTTTGCAGAAGGAAAGGTTTCTTACTTGCTGAATCCGAAATATAACATGCGTTTAGAACTGGGTGGGGTATTGAGAAGAGAAGCTTCATTAACTAATAGCAATGCTGCATTGTTTACGTTTGGCCTGAGGAGTACCTTTAGAAATCTCTATCAGGATTTTTAATAGACTGGCAAAAAATTGGCGAGAGCGCTAATGACTATTTACTGACGATATAAGCTTTATGACCGCAGTTGCTGCACTCGTATCTTTTAAAGTCAATAAAGAAAAACAGGTTTTTAACCAACTGACTCCTGCGGATCCTGGTATCTAAGTGCCCATTTTTACAATGCGGACACTTCCTGTATGTTTTTTGAATAGTTGCCCACTCTGGTATCGTTTGATCCATGATAAATAAAATTTTAATCCCCCTTTTATTAATTTATTCCCTGGTAGAGTGTAATGTAAATGTACGATCTATTGTAACAAGAATGTTGAATTTTTAGTCCTGAATTATAATGCTGGACTAAAAAGTTGTATGGACTTGGCATATTCTGCCGGACTCATACCTGTATGTTGTTTGAATTCTGCAAAAAACACACTCCTGGATGCGAAACCTCCCTCTACACCTAACGCTTCGATCTTGAGATGCTGCCATTCCTTATAGTGCTGCAGTTGATCCCTCACATAGATGACCCTATAACTGTTTACAAATGCATTGAAACTTTTTTTGTAATTGAAATTGATAAGGTAAGATAGCTGATGTGTGGGGATGTCAAGCGCTGCGGACATTTTAGACAGCGTCAATCCCTTTTGCCTGAATCCTTGTTGCTTCACTATAAAATCTTCGATTAGATCGCATCTTTCTTTCAAAAGCTCCTTGTCATTTGTAGACTGGTGCTCTTTTAAGATCCTGTCGAGGGTTTTCGGATTGATATCCAGGTAATCGGCTACATATTCGGTAGGAACGCGTCCAATGTGCTCAGGTGATACGGAAACGTAGTACTCGTACTTTTCCTGTGCAGTTCCAATTCGTACCATATTAGAGCGTTCATGAGCTGACCTATAAAAACTCTCCAGGATCTTCCGGATGATGATGTTCATCTCAATGGATGTTTCCAGCAAACTGACGATCTTCTCTACACTTAGGCCGATCACCACGGTGTCTTCCATGGCCAGAATACTTTCCTCAGATGGCTTTTCACCATACATTCCGGATATAGAGGAAACACTGTCGCCCTCACCGCAGATGTAAGTGGTAAGCCTTTTGTCGTCATTCATGGTATAGCCGACCACTATTCCCTTCAAAATGAAATAAAGTGCTGTACAGAATTCGCCTTGTCTGAGGAGGTATTCTCCCTGTCGATAGGTAGTCTGAAATGATTCTGCAGTTATCTCATCCCGCAGGTCATCGGGTAAGGGATGATAGCTACAAAGAAAATTGAGCACAAGCTCCGTATAGGCAGATTCCGGTTTAACGATGGGGAGAGTGGGCTTCATGTAAATTTATTAACTGTTAAATTAGATATTTCATGAGCGCGTTATTAAAAATAGCAAAATTCTGATTGAAAATCCATAATTAATTAACGCAAACGTTTGACCTGCGGATCTTAAAGGTGAAAAAAAGTTTTTATGCCTGGTGCCCTGGGAGGATAAATGAAAAGGAGATCAGCTTGCCTTCCAGCTTTATCGTCAACTCGCCACCATTACTGCGGATGTATTCCTGGCAAAGATGCAATCCTAATCCTACCCCTTTTTCGTTTTCGGTGCCGTAGGTCGCCTCTACGGCACTGGGAACCATCATGTCATAGATATTGATCTTTGAAGGATCTGAGATCGTATTGGCGATGCAGACTGCTATAGTCCCGTCTATACGTTCGACGGACAGCTCTATCCTGGAATTTCTGGGGGTGAATTTAATGGCATTGTCGATCAGGTTGCGGAGAATCAGTTTAATCTGGTTTTCATCGGCATGAACGGTATAGCTTCCCTTCATATTTAGGATAACCTCAATTTCCTTCTTTTGGATGAGCGGGGTGTAAACCATCATCAGTTCCTCTATGCTTTGTCTGAGGTCAAAGTTGACCGGCTCAGCCTTGATCGCTTCCATTTGTGTCTTGGCCCAGTGGAGGAGGTTATTGAGGGTGTTGTAGATGTTCTCGATGTTCTTCTTATTCTCCTTGAGCATGTGTTGCAGGTCTGCCATGCTGAGCGCATCCATGTCATTGAGCGACAGGATACTCATCAGGCTGTTTAGTGGGCTCCTGAGGTCGTGGGCAATGATGGAGAACAGCTTATTTTTAACTGCATTGGAAGATTCGAGTGCTTTTATACTTTCGCTGAGCATTTGTGTACGCTGCTCTACCAGTTGCTCCAGGATCTGTTTTTGATTCTGTACCAGGCTGAGGTTTTCATCCCGCAGGCGCTGCTCTTTCTTAATGATGCCTTTGTAGCGGTCGCCCAGCGCAAAAGAAAGCACCAGCAATTCCAAAGTGGAACCTATAGGCACCAGTTGCATGGTATATTCGGTAGTGGTCAAGATGTTTCCAAGGGAAAGTGTGACGATGACAACAGTGGTGAGGATAAAGAACCAGGCAATGATGTAGTATTTAGCTGCTGTGTGCCCCCGGAAATAAGCCATGATACCAGCTGACCATAGTATGATGGACATTATAACAATAAGTATTTGCGAAATTGAAGCAGCCAGACTCTTGTTTCCGGAAACACTGAAAAAGAACAATACAATCGCACCGGCTATCAGGAAATAATAAGCTTTCAGCATGCCTGGAATTACCTCGTCCAGGTGTAAGAACTTTCGGGAAAAGACCATCGCGGTAAGCATTGAAGCGCTGAGGAAAACATGAGGATAGGAATTGATGAGGACCCTGATGTCTGCGCCGAACACGAACCCATATCCCCTGAGGTAGGCCAGCATGTATATGGACAGCGTCAGTACATAGCAGACGTAATAGAGATAAGTATTGTCGCCAAGGCTGATGTATAAAAAGAGGTTGAACAGCAGCAGCGCGATTAAGATTCCAATATAAACGTATTCTATCCTGTCTTTCCATTCCCTGCCTTTAACTACTGCATCGGTTGTAGCGAGCTTAATAGGAACAAGCATGACGTTGTTGGTCTTTAGCTTCAGATAGACCGTATAGATGTCTGTCTGTGCATGGTTGGGAAGCGTAAAGACGAAATTGCTTTGATTGCTGACGTCATTGTAGTTCTGTTCCAGGCTCCCTGATTTCAAGTGTTTTATTAGTTGATCGTGATGGCTGACATAGCAGTCGATGTGTTCGATGTTGGGTACGTCAATGATCAGATAAGCTTTGGAACTGTCTTTTCTTTTATAATTGAATTTTATCCAGAAGGCGGAGGCGGTATTGCCAAAATTCAGGATGTCCTTTTTCCCGGGGCTGAACTTTCCCTGGGTATCAACGGTTTTGATATCCTCTAGTGACAGGCTTGCAGTTTTATCTTCGAAATAAGTAATCTGCTTTCCAAGGCTCTTGTTGTCAGCGCTTGGAGTTAAGACCTGCCCTGAAACATCAAGATATAAAAGTAGACTGAAGATTAAAAAAATTATCCCGAACCGCATATTTAGGCTATTGTGTTATAAAACTAAGAAAATATCTTAAGTTGGGGGAACGGATGGCGAAATAATTTGTTGTCCGGTTGGTTAAGATGTAAGTAATTCTTTATCTTTAATTAAAATTTTACTTTATGATTACGCTCTCAACTCTATGCCCGCTGCTAGCAGTGGGTTCTCATCAAGCAACTGCTTGCATTTCCACAAGATTTAAACCTTCTTTTTTATGAAAAAACAACTCACTACTCTAGTGCTGGGATTGGTATTCTCAGGCGCTTTTTCGCAGACCAATACATTTCCGGCTAGTGGGAATGTAGGGATTGGGACAAGCTCTCCAGAGCAACCGCTACATATTAATATTAATACTGATAGTAAGCCTGGTGGTATAGAAGTTCCATCTCAAGCAGGACTTAAACTTTCACGTAGCGGGACTGCTAACTATGCATATCCAGAGGCTGCGGAATTTAGAATCGGGCATGGAGGATCATCAGTGTGGGGATCTAAATTGGATCTGTATATTAATGGGGTAGCTAATCAGAATAATATTCCAGACCAGCACGCAATGACGTGGCAGTATAATGGTAATGTAGGAATTGGAACTGACCAACCCACAAATACATTAACTCTAAGACGTAGTGCATTAGGGACTTCAAATGATGTGGGGATTGATTTTAGTACAACTAACGGAGCGTATAATCCGGTATATGCAAGAATTGCTCTCGGTGTAACTACTGCAGCTCAAGATCAAGGCACAGGATATCTAGCATTCTCAACTCTTAAATCAGGAACCTTTAGTGAAAGCGTGAGGATTGATCCGGCAGGAAATTTAGGTGTTGGAACAACAGACACTAAGGGTTATAAGCTAGCTGTTGCGGGGAATATGATCGCAGAATCTGTAAAGGTCAAGCTTCAGGGTACTTGGCCGGATTATGTGTTTTTGCCATCTTATAAGATTCCAACACTTCAGGAAATAGAAAAGCATATTAAAGAGAAAGGACATTTGCCGGGGATTCCTTCGGCAATAGAAGTGAAAGCTAATGGTGTAGATCTGGGGGATATGAATGCGAAGCTGCTTCAGAAAATTGAAGAGTTGACGCTGCATTTGATCGAAATAAAGAAGGAGAATGCATCATTCAAAGAGAATTTATTTAAACAACAAAAGGAAATTAAGGAACTAAAATCTAAAATAAAGTAATATGAAAAAGATTTGCATTTTAATGAGTTTGGTAGCATCGTATGGTGCTTCATTTGGTCAAACGAATACATTACCAACCACTGGTAATGTGGGAATTGGAACACTTAGTCCTACACATGAATTAAGCGTAAATGGAGATGTTAAGTTAATCAACTTTAATAAAAGCTATTCAATTAACTATGCCACTTTGTCTGAGATTAATGGTGGAGCTTCAACAATTTTAGGTAATAATGTTAAAGCGGGAGCTTCTACAAATAGTGTTATTAGATTTAATAATGGTTCTGATTTAGGTTCTTACCTTTCGATGAATTATGTCAATGGAATAACATTTCATACCGCCGTGTCCAGTGGATTGAATACAGAAATCTCAGCTTTGGATAATGAAGCGATGAGAATTGCCCATTCAGGAAGAGTAGGAATAGCAACCACTAACTTAACAGAGCAGTTTAACGTAGGAGGTAATATTGCCTGGACTGGGAACAATGTTGGTAACAATAGGGCAGTGAAAATCGGCTATAGTGGAGGTAATTATGGTGGCGTTGGTTATAATGTCGATTTTACTAGCGTTACCGGGACTTTCAATCGTCCGATGAGTGACCGAAGTTCTTATCTTGAATTTAACTATGGTGGGTTCAAGTTTTTTGGCACCAGCGACGCGACTAGCGCCGAAAGCGTGAATACTAGTGGCGGTGGTAGCAATCTAAATTTATTTGCAACAATCACAGCTGCGGGATCTTTTGGGATTGGAACTGCCAGTCCTTCGGAGAAACTGGAGGTAAATGGTAAGATCAGAGCCAGGGAAATCAAAGTGGAAACTGCTAACTGGCCGGATTATGTATTCCTCCCATCTTATAAACTGCCAACACTTCAAGAAACTGAAAAGCATATTAAAGAGAAAGGTCATTTACCGGGAATTCCTTCGGCTAGTGAGGTGAAGGCTAATGGGGTGGAATTAGGGAGTATGAATGCAAAGTTGCTTCAGAAGATTGAAGAGCTAACACTGCATTTGATTGAAAAAAACAAACAGCTCCAGGAACAAAAACTTATCAATAGTGATCAGGAAGACAGATTAAGGAAATTGGAAATGACAATAAATAAAAAATAATATGAGGAGAATTTACGTTTTAATTCATTTAGTGCTTTGTGGAATATTTGCAAACGCGCAGACAAATACGCTCCCTACTACAGGTAATGTGGGCGTTGGTACTTTAAGTCCGGGGAGCCCACTCACAGTTATAGGTGATGCACATGCCACGGGCTCAGTTGGTGGAAATGGGATGTACAATAACGTGTTAAAGATACCTCCACTAGGCGATTCTCCTGGATATTTTTATATGAATACTAGTATCCCGGCCAATGACAGTGCTTCACCACAGATTCATATTACAGGATATATGTACGGGAATGCTGGTAACACGGGCAATGTAATTAATAGAGCGATGCGGATTACTTTGGGTTGGTACTATTATCAAGGTGGTTTCTATTGGAGTCAATGGCAAAGTGATCTGGGCTATAGAAAGCCATCAAGGGTTAGATTGGGGACTTATGTGAAAAATGGCGCTTCTTATATCAGGATTGAAATCGCAAATGATGGTTCTTACTGGTCTAATTATTCTGTATCGGGGACGGACGGGACGGGAGCAGGTCATGCGCAACCGAACTATTCAGGATGGACCTTCAATGAAGGTGAAATGCCTACAGGAACAACCTCTATGATCACTACTGTGAGTAGTCATAATGATGTACTCGTTGATGGGAAGATAGGAATTGGAATCAATACTCCTACAGAGAAACTAGAGGTAAATGGTAAAATCAGGGCACGTGAGATCAAGGTAGAGAATACTAATTGGCCGGATTATGTGTTTGCGCCATCGTATAAACTGCCAACACTTCAAGAAACTGAAAAGCATATTAAAGAGAAAGGTCATTTACCGGGAATTCCTTCGGCTAGTGAGGTGAAGGCTAATGGGGTGGAATTAGGGAGTATGAATGCAAAGTTGCTTCAGAAGATTGAGGAGCTGACGCTACATTTGATAGAAATGAAAAAAGAAAATCAGGAGGTAAAAGATAGATTGCAGAAGTTAGAGGGAAGTTCAGCCAGGAAAATTAAATAATCTATTGTTTTATATAATAATTGATTAGATTTATCATACATATTTAACGCTCATTCTCAATGCTCTCAAAAATCAGAAATTTGCATCTTCTTGCCTATAGGATGGATTTCAAGCATCCGTTCAGCTTATTCTTTTCAGAAAACAAAAAAATAATACGTATGAGTAACAGCTATTTGAAAATAGTAGTGGTCTTGCTATGCCTGTGCATTTCCTTAAACGCAGACGCGCAATCTACAGTTAATGAGAATTTTGTTCCGAAATCTCCAAATGCGGAAATGGCAGACAAGTTTATTGATGTGCCTGTTAACCTGGCTAATGGTATCCCGGAGATTTCGATACCGCTTTATACGGTAAAAGGGAAGTCGCTTAGCGTACCGCTGGTGTTGAGGTACCATGGAGGTGGTATTAAAACTTCTGACAGGTCTACATGGGTAGGGCTTGGCTGGGACCTTCAAACGGGTGGCACCATATCCAGAACCGTGAGGTCTAATCCAGATGAGGGTTTGAATGTGAGGTTGAATTATCTTTTTCCAGCGATAAAAAATAACTTTTATCCAGCTCATAGAATCAATTTACAACCTCCATTTATTGTTCCTGATGGGTACACTGCAGAGCCAAAGAAAAGAGATGAAACCTACGCAGCATTGTATAATTTGGGTATAACAGGGGGGTATTATATGGATCTAAGTCCATTAAACCATATGTCCCTTCCTTACAATACTTTGCTTTCAATGGCAAATACTTCAAATGCCAATCCGATCGGTAATACCTTTGCCGAAAATCTTCATACTGGACTTATAGATATGGAACCGGATGTTTTCAGTTTAAGCACTCCAGATGTTACAGGTAAATTTATGCTGACCCCGGACCGGAAGTTTAAAATGAGCCCGATGAATGAATCGGTAAAAATTGGCGCTAATCGTACTATTGAGACTCAGACCTATACTCACAAGCCTCCTTATAGCCAATACATAGATTCGATGTTGGTTAACAAGTTTGTGAACTGGAAAATTGATACAGACAATGGGAGAACCTATATTTTTGGATCCAAAGGGACTTCGTTTGGACAAGATGAAAGCAGGTATGCCATCAAAAGTTTCGCTACTACCACGGACTGGGGATTGGATAAAATAGTAGACAGGAATACGAAAGATTCAATTGTCTTTTCCTATACACAAAGCAGCATTTCTGGATTTGAATTTGATTCCAGAGGCGGAGTACCTCAGATTCCTTCAACCAGGGTGCTTTCAGTAGGCAATGGAAGAAGAGTCGATGGCCAGAAGATCTTTCTCACACAAAAGATTAGCTCTGATTTTGAGAATGCAGAGTTCTTTACCAGCTACGGACTGCTGGACTCCATCATCATAAAGGATAACGAGAATGTACTTAAACGGAAAATTGTATTTAATTATCATTCGTTTCAATCTTCTCTAAGATCTAAGCTTGAAGCTTTAACCATCTATGGTGAAGACCGTGTAACTAATCTGGGTACTTATAATTTTAAGTACTGTGATACCTTGTTTACTCCCCGTATCATTGGGTCTGATACTACACACTACATCAGTGGTGCGAGAGATTACTGGGGCTATTATAATCATAGACTCGTTCCTGATGCGGCAATGGTAGGATCAGGAAATACTGACTATAAACCACAATGGCCTTATGTGATGTTGGAGAGTTTAACAGGGATTACTTATCCGACAGGAGCCCATGCTGAATTCAAATATGAGCCTAACAAATATGGCTCACAATATGATAGTCCATATTTTGACAGTACTCAAAATCCTTTAGACAGTTTGGTCGGAGGAATCAGAATCAAAGAAATTATTACTACCGATACCAAAACCAGTCAGGTCATGTCCAGAAGTTATGATTACACCTATGATGGTGGCTTCTCTTCAGGCTATTTGAATATTCCGCCATCATTCTATCAGCGATTTCCTTTTAGCTATTGTACCGCCGGTTGGGCTTATATGGTAAGTTCCTTTAATAAAGAATCGCAAATCACTAACGCACCGGTAATTCAATACAATCGGGTTACAGAAATCAATAAAGTAGGGGCAGATCTCAACGGCTATACAGAATACCAGTATTTTACTAGTGACAATACCCCGGATTCTACTTTTTATTCCAATTACTCAATTTCGAAACCGGTATATGATGGGTACGGAAATTTTCCTGATATGTATGCTAAGCATGAGTCCAATAATTTGCTGGCCGGACAGATAAAGAGTAAAAAGGTATTTGACAAGAATGGCCAACAGCTTTTAGAGGAAACTTATGAATATGCATCAAAAGCATCTGCGGATAAATTCTCATTTTTCAAATATCAGACCGAAGATGTGAGGAATATCTGTAATTTTTATACAGTACCACCTCCGGGTGGGCCGCCGCCTGCTATTTTAATGCATTATCTTAATTATTATTACGAAATACCTAAATACGTATATCTCAAAAACAAATTCGTAAAGCAGTTGAATGCTTCGGGCGATCTGGTGAGCACAACAGAGAAGAGTTTTTACGAAAGCCCTTACCACAACAACATGACAAAGTCTGTTAGCTTGGGCAGTAAAGCCGATTCGACAACCACAAGATATGTGTATGCTTTTGATTGTGCTGATGTGATATCCAGCGACAACAGTTTCTTGCTGTTGAAGAAAAGGTATTATAATCCACTGATCTCTACTTACCAGTTTAAAAATGCAAACCTAGGTTCATCGGAAGTTAATTATTACAAGAACTATGGAATTTCTCCTGATACCGCGTTGTACCCTGTTTCTGTTAGTAAATTTGAATCCAATGCGCCGCAAAGTGTGAGCGTATCGCCTTTGCTTACTTATCCGGTAAGTATCTTGCAGTTAGACGGTAACTATGTAAATGCTATAAATTATGATTATAATGCTAAAGGAACACTGCTAAAACAGAGCCTGGATTATGGTGCGGTAAATTCGTATGTCTGGGATCAAAAAGAAATGGCTTTGCTGGCTAAGGCAACCAATGCATTGCCAGCGGATATTGCTTTTACCAGTTTTGAAAGTTCGGGAAATGGAGGCTGGACTGTAGGCTCCTCGACACGGAACAGTGGAGGACTGACTGGAAGCAAATCTTATAACCTGACCAGCGGAAGTGTTTCAAAAAGCGGGCTGAATTCAGCAAAGAGTTACCAGCTTAGTTATTGGATTCAGAGTACAAGTCCTTTGTCTGTGACAGGAACAGTAGGATCTGCTGGGAAGAAAAATGCGGTTCAGGGATGGACTTGTTTTGAGCATTTGATCACAGGAGTTACTTCTGTGAGTTTAAGCGGATCTGGCGTGATTGATGAGTTGCGAATCTTGCCTGAAGATGCAGCGATGGCAGGCTATACTTATAATAATGATCTGAAGTTGAAATCTGAAGTAGGCACCAATAATAAACCAACCTATTATGATTATGATGCAGTTGGTAGGCTACTCGCAGTAAAAGATCAGAATCTGAATGTGATTAAAAGAAATGATTACAACTTTAACGAAAACCCGATTCCTTCACATATTTATTGGAACGCAGCGGTATCTGATACAGCACGTAGAAACAACTGCTCATCAGGGTATACTGGAAGTATTGTAACTTATACCGTGCCGGCAAATACGTATTCTTCGACTCATAATCAATCTGCTGCCAATGCATTAGCTTATGCACAAGTTCAGGCAAATAAACAGGCGTACGCAAACTCAAACGGCTCGTGTTCTATTGTTTATTACAGTGCAGAAGCTTATCAGAACTATGATAAGACGGGATGTTCATCCCCTAATAAAGCTACCAGGGTGAGTTATATCGTCCCTGCGGGTAAATATACTTCTATAATAAGTCAGGCCGATGCCAACTCACAAGCTACCAATGACATCAGCACAAATGGTGCTACATATGGCGCGGCGAACGCCCAATGTCTAAGTACTACAAACTGTAAGCAGGTTACTTTGAAAAATATGAGTGGTAGCGGGGTAACCTTTACCATTGAATTTATATCATCAACAGGAATTAGAACCAGGGAAGTATTTCCTGCAAGTGGGACTAAAACTTTCTACTTGCCGAATGGAGGTTATGGTGCTGCGGTGACCATTGGCGGCACAGGAAGTGATGAGCTTTTGATGAAAATAAATGGATCTGCAACCTCCTGGTTTAACAATACGACCAATGGAGTTGGGGTGGTTTCTCCAGGACTCGAGATAGAGTTTCTAGGAGTTTTAGATTGAGTAATACAGGTAGTTTTTATAATATAATTGATAAGATATGTCTATAAGATTCAAAATATTTATTGCTGCATCTTTTACTCTTTTGATGAGCGAGGTTGCCATAGCACAAGATATTACCTTAAACAGTTACAGCAACCAAACACAGATCACTGCCTCCAGAAGCATTACACTAGCAGATGGTTTTTATATTCCTTCTGGAAGTAACGTAAGGATTTATACTTTGGCTAGTTTTCAGAGCTGTACGCCTTTTGCCTGGTCGCCCACAACCAGTCAGAACTTTGTACGATCAAGAATTTTTAAGGTCGCAGGGGTAAACTCAGGCAATATCAACGATTCCAGGAATGTTTGCGAGGTAAACCAGACTGTTCAATATTATGATGGTTTGGGTAGGACGATGCAACAAATTATGGTGCAGGGAAGCCCTTCATTTCGTGATGTGGTGCAACCTGCGGTTTACGATGCTTTTGGCAGGGAGGTTAAAAAATACCTCCCTTATGTGTCTTCGCTGCTGACCAGCAACGGTAGTTTTAAGACTGCCGCTATAACTGACCAAACTGCGTTTTATAACAACCCATTGAGCTATGGAGCTACTGGTGTGGCTACTATAACCAATGCTGCCTTTGCAGAAACAAAGTTTGAGCCTTCTCCATTAAACCGCGTGGTAGAACAGGGTGCCGCTGGAGCGTCATGGCAGTTGTCGGCAGGGCATACTGCTAAGCTGGTTTACGGTGCAAATAATACTTCTACATCTTATTCGACCACTGGTTTTGCGGTAAGGCAGTATAGTGCCATACCATCTGTAGTTTCCGGTCGTGAGTACCAACGCACACTTTCAGGAACGGGCTATTATGCTGTCAATCAATTATCCCTTACCGTCAGTAAAGATGAAAACTGGGTTAGCGGAGATGGAAAAGCTGGAACATTGGAAGAATACAAGGATAAGGAAGGCCGACTGATGTTGAAAAGACTGTTTAATAAGGATGCAGGAGGAAATATAGAAGTGCTTTCTACTTATTATGTATATGATGATCTGGGGAACCTGAGTTTTGTATTGCCTCCGGGAGCAGATCCGGATGCTGCGGCAATACCAGGATCAACAGCATTGAATGATTTTTGTTACCAGTATAGGTATGATGGGAGGAAGAGACTGATCGAAAAGAAATTGCCAGGTAAAGGTTGGGAGCATATGGTTTACAATAAGCTGAATCAGATGGTGCTGAGCCAGGATTCTATCCAGCGGGCGAACAACCAATGGTCATTCGTGAAGTACGATGCGCTTGGCAGAACTGTGATTACGGGGTTGATGGGTAGTAGTTCTGATCGGACGGCATGGCAAACCAGCATATATGGCCAATCCGTTTTATGGGAAAAGAGAGACAATGCAAACGCCAGTGGAACGGGTACAGGATATACCAATGAGACGCTTCCAACCAGCGGAGTTAGTGCATATCATTCAATAAGCTACTATGATGATTATGCTTTTTATGGCAATAGTTTTTCGGGACCTTCTGGCGCGCAGAGTGCTGCGGTAAGAGGCATGTCGACTGGTGGTAAGGTAAATGTGCTCGGAAGTAGTACGATGCTTTTGAGTACAATCTATTATGATGAAGAAGGAAGAGCAATACAGACCAAGAGCCAGAATAACCTGAGCGGGACGGATGTGGTAGACAATACCTATAACTTTGCGGGTGAATTAATGGCAAGTATGCGGATACACGTTGTAGGGGGTAACACTACCACCATTGCCACGCGGTTTGATTATGACCATATGGGCCGCAAATTGGCGACTATGGAATCTATAAATGGGGCTACTGAAGTGGTACTGAGCAAGCTTTCTTATAATGAGTTGGGTCAATTACAGAAAAAGGAGCTGCACAGTACCGATGGGGGATCGAGCTTTTTGCAAAATACAGCGTATGCTTATAATGAGCGTGGCTGGCTGAAAGGTAGCAGTTCAGATCAGTTTAGTATGAAGCTGAAATATGATGATGTCACTGTTCCGCAATACAATGGTAATATTGCAAATCAGGATTGGGGCTCAGGAGTAAGTTTCACAAATGTTTATACGTATGGGTATGATAAATTGAACCGTTTGTTGAGCGGCAGCAGTACCGGCGTTGCGATGGCAGAGGTGCTTACGTATGACGTGATGGGGAATATCAAGACGATGAA
>NZ_SWBQ01000001.1 GCF_005116445.1 Pedobacter frigoris | reverse complement strand
TATTTTGAGGCAGATCATCGCTTTTCCACTTCCCACGATTACAAGGTCGCAAAAATTATAGCCAACGACCTGATACAAGTTTATATCGAAGACAAACTAAATAATAACAATCAAAAAAAGGCATCTGATAACTCTGCTCTTAATTGGACGGGAAGCAAGACTGCATTAACAGAACTGGTTTATGCATTACATTCACAAGGTGTTTTTGATAATGGAAATGCGGACATTAAAGTTATTGCTAAAGCCCTTGAACTTGCCTTTAATGTTAGTTTAGGAAATTTCTATCACACTTATTTGGACTTAAAAGCCGAAAAATGAACAGAACGAAATTCCTTGACTGCCTACGTGATGCACTAATCAGTAAAATGGATGAAAAGGAAGAAAAGTAATAACCTTTCTTATAATATACCACAAGGTAAATGAATACCTTTTGTCCGTACAATATTCTCCGAATTGTTTGGGGTTTGTTTCTGCTTTTCTGCTTTTTCCAGTGGTTCTTCTTTAGTTTCTGGCGTGATGGATAACTGTATTTTCCTTTCAACAGCAGCCAGTTCCGTTTTCAGTTCGCTCAATCTGTTTTCTTTAGACCAAGTTTAAAAGCAATTCGTAGGGTATCAATGTTCTGTTGGAGATGTTGCTTTTTACTGAAGCCCATTTTTCTCAATCCATATTGCGATGGTTCCGGTCAGTTCAGTATAGAGCAAGTCGAAATCAGTATTATAAGCGAAGTCATCAGTTAATTCATAGCCAGCGAAAATCGGCTCACAAATCGGCAATATTTTCAGAGCGAATGGTCGCAGTTCCTCATCTGCCATTATGGTATCAAACTCATTGCAAACCACTTGAAAAACGGTATCGAATTTGGAAAAATGCAAGCCTTCAAAAAGTATGTAATTGGCTATTTCATTGCATTTTTCAATGTCATTGCTCGATTGAAAAGCACCTTCGTAAGCATTGGTAGCCCAAGAAGAACGTTGTTCAATAAATTTTTGGTCGTTTGCTTTTTCGGGAAAGCTGTTATTTAATAATTCTTGTAGTCGTAACCTGAAATACGATAGGTCTTTTTGTTGTGTTTCCATACTATATTTTGTTTATAATTTTACTTGAAGCCTAAAATTAGAACAGGTTGATAATTCCTTTAAAAAAGTGGTGGGGTTTGGCTTTGAGAGGATGGATTTGGCGTTTCGGGTTATTTGGGAATTTCTATTGAATTATTCACCTCATTGCCGAATACGTCCCATCCCTCAAAAGTGTTTTCGCTATCATACGCTGTTGGACTTTGCCTTGCAAATAGTTCCAGTCTGGCTACATCGCCGAACAGGCGAACAATACGTTTCCTGATTTCATCAGGTTTCTCTGAATGTCTTGCACGGGGAGATATGAGTACCTGTGGAACATCTTTTGCGTGCCGGGTAAGTGGTTTTCCTTTAGTAAACAGCAATACTATTTCTGCATTTGCTCTGGTGTAATATCCCATTCCAACAAAAATTCTCTCGTTATTCATATTCGTTTTTATCCACGTAAATGCAACTGCTTTGTAGGTAAAGCCCCAAGTTCTCCCAAGTTCTAGTGCTTGTTCCAGACAAGGAAAAGTAGCCCACATCAGCAAAACGCAATCGGGCTTACATAATGCCGGTATATTCATATCTTTTAAATATGCTGCACTTTGGGTCTGATAGTGGGTTTCCGCACTACGCTCGGCTCCTTTCTTGCTCCAAACTTTGTATTGCCACGGAGGGTCTGCATAAATGATGTCGTATTTTTTTGCTTCATTCATTTCTAATTCCATCTGATTTGTAATTTTTACTTGCAATGGCTAAAGTATCGAACAGAAGAAGTGGAGTTGCTAAAGTGGCAGGGTTTGGCCTTGAGAGGTGGGATTTGGCGGAATTATAAATACAAGGGTATAAATTTTGTATTTTCGTAGTTGAAAATCCGACAGTATAGATTAGACACAAATTGCATTTAATTTTGTACTATTGGTTATTGCAACGGATGCTTTCTAAAAATGAAAATTTATCAAATCAGCGACATTATTCCTGAACTTACTAAACCGACAGCATATTATGTTGGAGTTTTTGAAGATACTCCTGACCCTGACATTGAATGGCCACACAGACACGGTTTTTACTCGTTGGTATGGTTTACGCAAGGAAACGGAATAAACGTAATTGACTTTGACGAATACGAGATCCGACCAAACCGAATTTTCACCATTAACCCAAAACAAATTCACAATTGGAATTATTCGGTTGACAGTTGTGGATACTTTTTACTCATTGAAGAACATCTTGCCAAGCATCTTAACATCGACTTTTCCTTACCTTTAGTTGATTTAAAAACGGATGATATTCAATTTGTCAAAGAAATATTTAAGCGGATGTCGTTGGATAGCAACCAACTGAACGCTATTCCTTACCTTATCTTGCTTTTATCAACATCTGAAACGCCTCGTAAACAACTAAGCGATACGATTACTCAATTCAAGAAATGGATAACTGAAAATTCCAATGAAAATTTCACTATTGAACAGTATGCAGAAAAACTAAAAATTTCGACTGAAACCCTAAACCAATTGTGTAAAGGTGAAACAGGATTGACTGCCAAACAACTTCAATTGGATTTGAAAATAACGGAAGCCAAAAGACTTTTGCTTTATTCATCATTAAATACAAGCGAAATAGCTTTTAAACTCGGCTTTGAAGACAACTCTTATTTTTCAAGAATTTTCAAAAAGAAAACCAATATTTCACCTGCAAATTTTCGGGAAAAGTACCTAAAAACCCGATAGAAGTCCTAACAACATAGCTTGTTTTCCGACTAATTTTGTCCGATAAAATGAAAGTAACTATAATCATTTCGTTTTTGCTTTTAATGACTGTAAAAGTAAACGGACAAATAAAGTCTTCGGAAAATATGAAATCAGAAAGGTTTAAGACAGGTTGGGGAAAGCTCAAAGAAATTGACGGAGAAGCAGGCGAAAAAGTAATCGAAAGTCTGAAAGAAATTTCACCTGATTTAGGAACTTACATTATCGAATATGCTTTCGGAGACATCTATTCAAGAGACGGGCTTGACCTGAAATCCAAAGAAATAGCTGTTGTTGCCGCATTGACAGCAATGGGAAACGCACAGCCACAGCTGAAAGTCCACATAAATGGAGCGTTAAATACAGGAAGCAGTATCAACGAAGTGAAAGAAGTGATTTTACAAATGTCCGTTTATTCAGGTTTTCCAAGTTCCATCAATGCAATGAACGCTTTAAAAGAAGTTTTGGCAGAAAGGAAAAAACACGGAATTAAAGACGAAATCGGCAAAACAGCAACAAAAACCAATCAACCAAACCGTTTAAAATATGGCGAACAAGAATTGTCTAAATTGGATAGTCTTCAAGTCGAACGATTAAAAATGGCTTACAATGATTTTTCACCCGAATTGGTAAAATTCACGCTTGAGTATGGTTATGCTGACATTTTTTCAAGAGATAATTTGAACGAAAAGTACCGACAAATTGCAACAATTTCAGCATTGACAGCATTAGGAACTGCACAACCACAACTGAAATTTCATATCAACGCAGGTCTGAACATCGGACTTACCGAAACCGAAATCAAAGAGATTATGCTTTTGATGACAGTTTATTCAGGCTTTCCATCAGCCATAAATGGTACAAATACACTAAAGGAAGTATTGGCAGAGCGTATAAGAAATTAAAAGAATTTAGAAAAGCATCTACTAAAACTTAAAATAATAAAACCACCAAAATCAGGCGGTTTATTATTTGTTCAAAATTTGAAGCATCCTTCCAACCTCAAGAAAATCGCTCGGAAATCCTCAAAGTGGTAGGGTTTGGCTTTGAAAGGATGGATTTGGCTTGTGTTTATAAAATGCTGGAGAAATTAATTTGTATTTTTGTAATTATTTTTTTATAGGCTGAAAAATGAATGAAAATGACACTAAACGACTTTCAAGACTGACTGCAATTCTGACACAATTGCAAACAAAACGACTATTGACAGCTACGGAATTAGCTGAAAAATTTTCAATTAGTAAACGGACAATTTATCGAGACATTAAAGCATTGGAACAATCGGGCGTTCCCATTCTGACAGAAGACGGAAAAGGCTACACTTTAATGGACGGTTATAGAATTCCACCTGTAATGTTTACCGAAAGCGAAGCCAACGCCTTGATTACAGCCGAGCAATTGGTTTTGAAAAACAAAGACGCATCTTTAGTAAAAGACTATACTGAAGCAATCAGTAAAATCAAATCTGTATTACGAAACAATACAAAAGACAAAGCTAATTTGCTTTCCAATCGAATTATATCGGGACAAAATACCGAAAACGAACGCACAAGTAGTAATTTGTCCACACTTCAATTAGCCTTGACAAATTTTAATCTTGTTAAAATAAAATATTATTCGCCAGATAATAACCAAACAACGGAAAGAACCGTGGAACCTTTTGCGATTTACACTTCGCAAGAAAATTGGTTGCTTATTGCACTTTGTAGGCTAAGAAATGATTATAGGGCATTTCGTTTAGATAGAATTGAAAGTTTGTTGGTACAAAACAACAGGTTTGAGCCTCATAAAATAACCTTTGAGGAGTATTTTGATATTTGCAGAAAAAAATGTTCGGTACCCTTGACATAGGGTTGTCGCAGGTGCATTTTAAATTTGCAACATATTTAAAACAAAATGATAATGAAAAAATTCAAAACCTTAATTCTTTTTGCAATAATCTTATTCTCATTTAAAGCTCAATCTCAAACAAATACCTTAAAAACAATGAACAATCAAACTATTCAAAAATTTTACGTAATCGGAATTTCTACAAGAACAACAAATGAAAATGGGCAATCTGCCAAAGACATCGAAGCATTGTGGGGCAAATTTTGGAGAGAAGAAATTCAAAAACAAATCCCTAATAAAATTAGTGATGAAATATATGCAGTCTATACTGATTATGAAAGTGATTTTACTGGTCCTTATTCTACAATTGTAGGATTACCAGTAAGTTCGTTAGAAAATATTCCAAAAGGATTTGTCGGGATAACTATTGAAACTACAGCATATCAAAAATTTGTTTCTAAAGGTAAAATGCCGGAAGCAGTTTTCAACACTTGGCTGGAAATATGGGGTAATAAGGAGTTAAACTTAAAACGTGCCTACCAAGCAGATTTTACCATTCACGGAAAAAAATATTATGATGGAGACAATGCAGAGGTAGAGACTTTTGTATCTGTAAAATGAACGCATTAGAAAACTATTATGGACAACACGAAGAGCCGACAAGAAGTTGTTTGTTGGCTCTTCGTACTATTATTTTAAATCAAGACAACGATATTTCTGCAACGTGGAAATATAGAATGCCATTTTTTTGCTACAAAGGAAAAATGTTTTGCTATTTGTGGGTTCACAAAAAACATAAACAACCTTACATCGGAATTGTGGAAAGAAAACGGTTTGGCGAACCGTTTTTAATTCAGGAAGACAGAAGCAGAATGAAAATTATGTTGTTTGACCCAAACGAAGATTTACCAATACAGACAATAGAAGCTATTCTACAAAAAGCAATTAATCTTTATAAAACAGGAATAACAAAACTGAAAACTAAATGATATACAGAAGAGGTTGAAATTTAGAAAAGCATCATTTAGAGAGTTTATATATCGTTCAAAATTTGTAACATCCTTCCAACCTCCATATCCATTCTCGAAAAGGCAAACCATTTTTTGCCCAGGTCTTTGAGGGATGCTCCAATATGGTAAAGTTCCGTATCGTCAATAATCAAAAAGCGGTCGTGAGCATCCGAGAAAATCTCGATTTCAATGGCAGAATATTGGCTGTTGTATCGTTGTAAATCCAGCCTTAACTGATTGCTGATAGTTTTGGTGTAAATGGTTGCGGTTACATCATTATTCCGTTTGCCCAACAAAGTAAGAACCGTATCGTCAACATAATTATCCAACAAAATAATAGAGGTTTTAGCATTTCGGATAATATCAGAAACAAAAGTGTAGGCATCAAAAACTTGTCCATTGTAAAAAATACCTTTTTCGCTGTGGAGCTTATCGCTTTCCAAAGCCTTAAAAATCTCTTCAAATTTTTGGTCGGCTTCCAATTGTTTAATTTCAATTTTATCCAAACGATGAAATAAAGAAGCGTTGCTGATAATTATTCTACGCATTTCTACAAAGGCATTCATAATCTCAATGCTGACCTTTATAGCTACATCGCTCCGCAATATGGCAGAAAGCATTGCGATACCTTGTTCGCCGAAAACGTAGGGTGAATAACGTCTTCCACCATAATTTAAACTTGAGGTCACAAATTGTGACCTCAAGTTGATGATATCAAATTCATCTTGTGTCAATTGAAAACGGAAATTTTCGGGAAAACGCTCTGCATTTCGTTTTACCGCTTGATTGAAAACTTTGGTTTCTACCTGATAAATTCCTGCGAGGTCACTATCAAGCATCACTTGTTGCCCTCTAATGCTATAAATTCGATTTTCAATTTCCTTGCTGTTAATGATGGGTTTATTTTCCATTACTTTTTGTAGCTTTTGTTTTTTTCAAACTCAAATGAGGTTTTATAATCCTCATTCAACACGATATAAGCATCGAATTTCTTACCTGCTTTGCTCTTCATTCCTTTGATAAGTGAAGTTTTTCCTTTGCTCACAAGGCTTTCAATATCGGTTATTCCGATTTGTACGCCACACACATTGCGGAACTGTACCCAATTGCAAACCTCATCAGGACATTTGACAATTTTATCACGGATAATGAGTTGTTGGGTTTTACATTTCGGACAAACCAGCTTTGGCAGATTGTTTTGGGCAATGGAAGTTTGTAGTAATTCATTGGTAATTGATGAAGCGTAGTTTTCCATCTCTTTTTGAAATGCTTCTGCATCTGCTTCATTGTTTTCGATTTTTTGCAAAGCCAATTCCCATTCGGCTGTCATCGCTACGTCTGCAATTTTCTGGTTTTTAACCAATTCATAAACGTGTAATCCCTTTTCAGTTGGTATTAAAGATTTCTTTTCCCTTTGGATATAATTTCGGGTAAACAAAGTTTCTATTATGGCTGCTCTTGTTGCGGGTGTACCGATGCCGATATTTTGTATAGCTTTCCGTTCGTCTTCATTTTCGATTTCCTTTCCGGCACTTTCCATAGCCGATAAAAGTCCTGCTTCGGTATAAAGCACAGGTGGTTTGGTTTTCTTTTCGAGAACGGTGGCTTCTTTTATTTTGAGTTCATCGCCCTTGTTTAGTTCGGGCAAATCCTGTAAAACTTCGGTGTCATCATCAGAGAAATTACCTTTAATAGAACGCCAACCAGCTTCCAAAATTTTACAGCCTTTTGCCGTAAAATCATAATATAATGCTTGTGTGCAAACATCAGTTACCTCTTTGATACAAGCTTGCGAAAGTGCTTCAAGTAAGCGAAAGGCAATCATATCATAAACGGCATTTTCTTTAGCAGATAATGCGGATGGGATTTTATCTGTAACCAATAATCCGTGATGGTCGGTAACACGCAAATCGTTCACAATTCGTTTATTGAAACGTCCCCATTTTATTTTTGATAGGGCTTGTTTGCAGTTTTCTCTGTCCTGTAAAGCTCTCACAAGATTGGGGATTTCTGCCCACATATCTTCAGGAATGTATTTGCTCCCAGTTCGTGGATAAGTTATAAACTTCTTTTCGTAAAGGCTTTGGGCAATATTGAGGGTTTCTTCGGCAGACAAATTCAGTTTTTTGTTCGCTTCTTTTTGTAAGCCAGTAAGGTCAAACAGCAAAGGCGGTTGTTCTGTTACATTTTTGATTTCAACTGATACAATTGTTGCTGTTCCGCTTCGTTGAATGGCTTTCAGGGTATCATAGGCAAGTTTTGGGTCTTCCCATTTTGTTTTGGAAATGCTTTTAAAATCTATTGATGCTTTGTTGTGCAATAGCTGTATCTGCCAATATTTTTTTATAGAGAAATTTTTGTTTTCCAAATAGCGTTTGCAAATCAAAGCTAATGTTGGCGTTTGCACTCTTCCGAGCGAGTAAATACCATTTCCTGCGGCAATGCTCAATGCCTGTGTAGCATTGATGCCCACAAGCCAATCTGCACGGCTTCTGCCTTGTGCAGATTGAAATAATCCGTCAAATTCTTTTCCGCTTTTAAGATTTTCAAATCCTTGTTTGATGGCTTTTTCGGTTAATGAACTTATCCAAAGGCGTTCAAAGGGTTTGTTGCATTTCAGGTATTCGTAAATGTATCGAAATATCAATTCGCCTTCACGTCCCGCATCGGTAGCTACAATAATGCTATCGCTCTTATTAAAAAGTTGTTCAATAACCTTTAATTGCTTTAAAGCACCAGTATCGACTGAGTAACCTTTGTCCTTTTTGACTTTCCTGACGGTCAGTAAAAAAGGGTTTGGCAATATTGGTAATGCTGTTTTGTCAAATCCCGAAATACCGTAATCTTCCGGCATTCCCAATCCTATTAAATGACCGAATGCCCACGTAACAGAATAGCCATTTCCTGTAAGGTAGCCGTCTTTTTTATCGTATGCTCCCAACAAGCTGGCTATTTCCCTTGCTACGCTTGGTTTTTCTGCAATGATTGTTTTCATACTTGATTATCTTTTTACGCCTTTGGATTTGGCAGGATTTTTGGGTTTTTCTTGTTGTTCCTGCTGTTGCTTGTTTTTTGGTGTTTGTTGCCCCGATTTCAAAGGCTCGTTTATTTTTTTTGTGGCTTCGTTGGTTTTTCCCTCAGAATTAACGGCGGTTTGTGTTTTATGGGCTTCGGTAGGTTTTATCCTTTCCTTGTATTGATTGGGAAATTCAAAATTGGTTTTTGCATTTTCTTGGTTGAAAGTGATATAACCTTGATACGGTTGCCCTTTTTTATCCATCAATCCGTCAATATAGATCGTTTGACCGTTTTTGAAATCCTTATGTTGTTCATCGGTCAGTTCCTTTCCTCTGAATGTTTTTGGAGCTTCCTGCGCTTGGTTTTGCTGATTATTCTGTCCGTTGTTCTGCTTTTGCTGGTTGGTATTACTTCTGTCAAACAGAAATTCAACATAACGTTTGTCTGCATTGAACTGAACCGTTGCCGAAAACTCCGTTCCCTTAGTGGAAATCATACCTTCTAAAGAAAGTGGTTTGCCTTCCATTAAAGTTTGCTTTTGGGCATCATCGAGTTTCACACCCTTAATTTCATCAGGAATTTTTATGAATTCTGTTCGTAAGGCAACCAACTCATTGGTCAATCTGTCCACGCTGATGATTGAAGGCATCATTTCGCCAGTTTTAGAATTTTTCAAATCAACCACACGTCCCATATTTCCTTTTTTGAGCAGGTTTTTCTTGTCTTCGTCTGTAAATTTGTGTCCGAAAAATTCAAAGTTGAGGTTGGGTTCTTTACGGATACCATTCAATGCCGGAACGACACGGCCGTCTTCAGTAGTTTGTAACGACAATCGGACATCTGTACGCAGAATGGCAGTGCCGAAATTAACACTTACAGCTATCAATTCATTGGTTTTGTAGCCTTTCAATAGCGGTTCAAGGAGGTTTCTTTTTTCGAGGTATTCCTTACTTAATCCGAGATTGTTCATCGTGTCCCAATCAATCTGTTCCGGCTTGTAGCGATATTCGCTGGCTTCTGGTGTTGTTTGTGCTTTTTCCATTTTATTTTGATTTTCTGTTTTTATTTCGTGTTCTTTCATTATTTTTTCGCCTTCTGGAGTTGGTTTATCAACCTGCATTTGCATTTGCTCTGCTTTTTCAACAGCAAGAGGAGCAGGTACTTTGAAGAATGAAAAATTGGTTGGGTTCTTCAGTTGGCTGAAAAAATTGGAGAAAAAGTTGGAAAATAAATCGCCACTCTTGTCCACACGCATAAATTGGTTTTGATTTTTCTTCGTAGGTTCAACAGTTTCCATTTTCCCGTTTTCGTCAATATTCTTTACAGCTTGGATTTTCATTTTTTCTTTATCCAACACTAATAATATGTCCGATAATTGTTCGGGTATTTCCTGCTTATTTGCTGTTTCTTCGCTCATAATCTGAAAAATTTAAAATTCGCTATCGAAAGTAAAACAAGCATTTATCGCATTGCCCGAAGTGGTACTCAAAGGCAGTGTTTGTCACTCGTTGGCGTTCAGTTTAGTTATTGGCGGATTAAAGCTTTCACGTATAAATTGATGCACATCAGATAGTTTGTAATACAATTTTCCGCTAATCGTATAATAGGGCAGTTTCCCAATGGAACGATACCGTTGAAGTGAACGGTTGCTGATTTTGAGCATTTGAAGCAAATCCTGATTATCCAACAATTCCTCGCCATCTAGACTGTTGCGTTTCTTTTGCAACTCATCTATATTATCTCCCAGCATATCAAGGCGACCTATTAAGCGTTCCATCCAAGCCAGAAATTCCATTCTGTCAATATTCATAAGGATATTTTTAAGGGTTCATACCTATTTTTTATCTGTCTTTAGCTTTCTGCCTTTTTCGATATAACTTTTACCTTTTGCCATAAGTTCCTGTACAAATTCATTGCTGCTTAGTATTGCATTGGCGTTCAGCATATCCTTAATTGCCCCAATGGTGTAGAAATATTGACCGTAGATTTTTGAATAAGCAATCTCGCCTTTGGTACGCATTCGCCATAAAGTCTTTTCGCTGATGTGCAGGTATTGGCATACCTCGTGGTTGTTGAGCCACAGGTCATCATAGCTTTTATCTTCCAATCTTTTAAGATAATCGGCAATGGCATTGATACGGCTGTTTAGCTGTTGCCACGCTTCTTCTTCAATGGTTATTATTTTCATTGCACAGGTTTTTAATGTTCACTATGCAAAGTTGCAAAGGGTGGCAGTGTTTGTCTGCCAAGCCTTGCCAATTGGTTTTTCTGTTTTTTGAAAATTTTTAAAATCAATTAAAACCTTTGATTAATAAGGGTTTTCAAGATTTGGGATCTTTTATAATGGAGTTTTGCCAATTGGCAGATATGGGCAAAGAAAAAGCAGTACATTTTGGGTACTGCTTTGAAATTATTGTCCTGAAGTGGTTAAAGGTCTTTATCCATATATTCTTCGAGAGATAATTTGAGTTGGTCTAAAAATGCAGTTCGGGAGCCAGCCCTTGTTTTCATCCGATGGAAAGAGTGGTGTATATCATTTAAAGGAGTTCGGAATAACACCTGAAAAATCAATGCTAATTTTCGGATGCCTATTTTTCCGTGTGAAATAGAATTTGAAGCATACAAAGCATATATCAGTTCAATAAGTGCATTTTGAGAATTTGTCCAAGAAATATCTTTTTTCGCTTCTCCATTTAGTAATATATTATCAGGATTTTCTTCGGGATTGATTTTGGTAAGAATATAAGAGTAAAGTAGTTCATTCGCTACAATGTGGGCTATTTTATTATCATAATATGTTGAAAAACTAATGTCGATTTCAAATACGCCACTTGTTAATCCATCGTGATAATTGATTTGTCCGAGCCTGAAATAAGTATGGTCACGGTCTGTTCTGTCTGCACGGTAATACCTGTAAAAATCCTCATTACAAATGCTTTCTTTATATTCCGATTTGAGGGTTTTTAATAAGTTCTCGAAGTAACTTTGATGTATTTTACCTTTGCTCACTGGGCAAGTAGTTTCAATACGGAAGACTTTGTTATAGTAAATGAGTTTCCCTAAGATTTGCGGTTTAATATTCTTGAAAAAGTAAATCTCTTGCTGTCCATCTGTAAATCCAGTTTGTGAAATTTTTGTTTTTATGGAACACAACATTTCCTTTAGGAACAAAGTCATTTGATATGCTTCTTCGGATGTTCGCATCATTTGAGAAGAAAGCTTGTCTTCCTGATGGCGAATTTGCAATAATATTTTACTCAACACAATTTCCATAGCTCAATCTTTTAGAGGTTATTACTAATTGCTTCGGAGTTACCTTTATAGTTGGTACGACAAATTTTGGAAATTAAATTGAAACAAAAACCACAGTTCCCCCCATATTGGGAAAGATTTTTTTAACGGGAGCATCTAAATTGAAAATATAAGAACGAAAAAAAGGGTAAAGTATATTAAGACTTCACCCTTTTATTTATTAAATTTGCACTAATGATTTACAAGGTAATCAAATGAAAGCAAGTGCAATAAGCACCATTACTAAATCGTTACCGATAGAGTTTTCTCCTCTTGTAAACTACTGTTTATTAACCGCTTTAGGGTTAATTAATCTTTTTTATATAAAAAGTTTATTAAGATTTCTATATTTAGATATGCAATATATCAAGCGCTCGATATTGTTTACTTTACTGGTCTTAGCAAGTGTAACTCCGTTGAAGTTATCCGCTCAAAGCACACCTGTTGGGGAGTATCGTTTATCCAATAGTTCCCTTGAACTCAACGCCGATTCCACCTTTACCTTTCGCTGGGGAGTGTGCTTAACGCATAGGTGGTCAAGTGGAAAGTGGCGCATAAACAATGACACCATTTATTTTAAGGTAGTTCCGATATATGATACGGTTACTTATTCAGATAATCGGATCAAAGTGAACCATACCTTTCTTTCAGAATATGGGGAATCTGGACACACATATCTGCCTATTTCAGCTTATCATTTTATCGAACCGAAGCGTTGGTCAACGCAGGAAGAAGATCACTTTCCGAAGAAACTCTTTTTTCAAAAGAATAAATTATATGCAATAGCGAACGATAAGCGTTTGATCAGAAAAAAAGAAGGTGGTTCTTTATGGAGGAAGGGATATCCAACATGGTATACGAAGGGAATGCCGAAGCTTTGACTTTACATAAGCTGCTTGTTGAACGAAGAATAACTGCTAACATTTATTTAGTGTTCCCTAACCTTAATGATTCAGTCAGTGTCAAGTTGCTTCTTAGCATCCATATTGAACAGATACTGCTCCTCGACTGAAATTACTTTCTTTGAGGACTTATTTATATCTTTTCCTTCCTTGGTCCAAAGAAAAGGATAAAAATTAAATACCTGATCTCCGTTTATTTTCGACACATCTGCCCTCCAGTTTTTCCATCTTAATCCATCATAAAATTTTTCAAGATCACCATTTAGACAAAATTCCAGGAATTCAGAATAGCCACGGTCAAGCGCTTCATAAGTAAGGTTATCAGGAGCTAAATAATAGATCTTTCCTAAATCTGACCCTAGTCCGCCACCATTTAATATAAAAAAGCCGCCAATGACATCATCAGCGATCAATAAGGAGTTTTTTAACTTACCCTCATTCCAGGAAGGTAATGATCTCGGTAATTTCTCATGACCAGATCCTAAAATCCTTATCCAGCCATTGTCAATCAATAGACCGCCTGAATGATAAACGATTGCGCCCATGATAGATCGTGTTGTTACTTGCGTGTGCAATAAGGCTTTATTGGCTTTTGAAGTATCAACCGCTAAGACTTCAACTTTATTCTTTGCAGATTTAATCCAATCCTGCACGATTGGCCAGCCAGAGTCTTCATTATTAATAAGTTCATCCAAAACCCTCATTTTATTTTGCGAAAATGTAGGTGTATACAATAAAAATAAAAAGAGAGTTGCAATGACACGAATGTTCATAATTTTTCCATCTGAGGTTGAGTCAGAGAATCTGGGAATGGCATCGTTTTAAAATAGAGCATTAGATGAATTATTATACAGAACGAAGTTATAAAAAAAATAACGATCGCATTGGCATATAAGCTTCTTTAATATCCTAATTTATCAGAAATGATTCCTTTATTTGTATATGCCTGTTATTCGATTAGAAACCTTCATTGATGCACCAAAACAAACGGTGTTTGATCTCGCAAGAAGTATCGATCTTCACCAGGTCTCGACAGCTCATACCAATGAGAAAGCTGTAGCGGGTAAAACTTCCGGATTGATTGAGTTGAACGAATGGGTCACCTGGGAAGCACGGCATTTCGGGATTGTCCAAAAGCTGACTTCGAAAATCACCGCGATGAATGCTCCTGATTATTTTGTCGATGAAATGGTCTCAGGAGCTTTTAAGTCATTCAGACATGAGCATGTTTTTGAAGCAAGGGGAGATGGTACTTTAATGATTGACGTGTTCACATACATTTCACCATTAGGGGTTTTCGGTAAATTGGCTGATCAGCTATTTCTTGAAAAGTATATGAGCACGCTGCTGGTCCAAAGAAATAAAGTGGTAAAGGAATACGCAGAAAAAAGAGAGCTAAACAAAGCAGAAAAATAAAATTTATGAAGATTTAACATACTATTAAGCTACAATGCACAGAAGCCTAATCATACTGACAATCTTTCTACTTGGGTGTTCTACTCCTTCGAGATTGTTGACAATAAATCCAATTGCAAACAACAATAAAGACGTATTCATACTTTCAACATTAATTCGTGATCATTTGAGGCAAACCAATGGTCGAGAGTTTAGCCTTTTTGAGCTACATAAAAATGACCCGTTAAAAAGGATTTCAAATAATTTTGATCTGATTGAGATGAAGGCTAAAGGAGGCTATATTTCAATTTATTTTAAATTTTCAAAGTCAAGAGACGAAAGTGAAATTGAATTTTCAGATCAAGAAAAAGAAATGCTTGTTCGGAACAATTGGACTGAGAAGCGATTTGGCGAAAACTATGACGGTGAAATTCGGTTCGACTATGGCGAACGTTTTTATCGGATAAAAAGATTAGTACTGAAAAGAGAATAGCACAACAAATTAATAAAGCTGCTCAGTATTGGATTGTGCTTCCGAACTAAGTGCTGCTGTGATCAGTGTGAATGAGAGTATTAATTTTTTGATCATAATGTTTGAGTATAAGGTGTTTAAATGTAATATATGAAAAAATGGTGTAGTTGCTTTACGAAACCAGATGTAAAAAAAATCTTTATCTTTAGTTATGAAAACATTAAAACTATTAGTGCTTATTGCCTTACTTCCGATTGCAGTTCTAGCGCAGACTGACTCTACTACGCTCACAAAAGTAGGGGATAAACTACCTGATTTCTCTTTTGAAATTGAGAAAGGCAAAACGGTGAGCATTGCAGACTATAAAGGCAAACTGGTATTAATTAACTTTTTCGCCACCTGGTGCGGACCCTGCAATGCTGAATTGCCCCTGGTACAGGAAAAGATCTGGAATAAATATAAAAGCAATCCTAAGTTTGCGTTCCTGATTTTTGGCCGTGAAGAGGGCTGGGATATTCTTGATCCTTTCAAACTGAAAAAAGGATTCACTTTTCCAATGCTTCCGGATTTGAAACGCAACATCTTTAAACTATTTGCTACACAGTCCATTCCCCGCAATGTTATTGCTGACGAAAATGGTAAGATCATTTATCAGTCGATTGGATTCAACGAAAAGGAATTCGACGAAATGGTTACGTTGATAGAAGAGAGAATGAATAAACTCTCGAAATAATCTGTCATCACGCTCCATGAAATCTTTGCATAATTTTGTTATCATTTGCCTCACTGCGATATCGATAGTCGCGCCAACAGTGAATGGCTATGCCCAAACCAGAACGGACTCCCAGCCGAAAGAGCAGGTAATAAGGATAAAGGGGAAAGGAAATGCCATGGACACGGTTATCAGGAGAAAAGCAGAGCTGTCGGTACCTAAAAGCTTCCGTAGTAATTACACAAGGGATGAATCGGTAGTACAGGTATTAAGGCCACGCTTGGTTCAGCAGATTGTAGATCCAGGCAACCATTCGCATCCCATTTATCTGGAGCACATGGCGGACGGTCGTCAAAAATTGCCGGAAGTCAAACAGGGACTTCTACGCGCTATTGAAACAGATAGTAGCAAAAGAAGACACATGGCTATACAAAATATTGCTGATGAGGCTGATCTTAATGCGATCACCTTTATGCATATACCCGTATATTACCTGACGCCCAATGTTGTCTTCTATCAAGATGGAGAGAATGTTGCCAAATATTATAACCTCGCGACCGGTGCGTTGAAATATCTGATGTTGAGGAATAACACTTTGATCGGCTATTTAAGCTTTATTAATGGCAAAAGTTACGTTGCGTGGATGCCCGGTTTTACCACGGGAGGCTATGATCAGATCGAGAAATTAGGTAAAAATCCGGTTGTTTTGGATCTCGGTATTGGAACATTGGAACAGAAAAAAATGAGTGGGGGCATCAATTTGTTCGGGTACATGGAGCAGGGTCAGTTGATTTACTCTTCATGTGACGAAGCGGCTATTCGATTAATACCCACGGATGCAATCATAATAAATCCCGACACTTATTATCGTAAATACTATGCTCTTGAAACCGCTGAATCATTTTTATTCGGAAGGGAACGCGGGGGGCTGCCCACCATACAACGTTGGTTGGAAGATGCGGTTAATAAATTGAATAAAAGGTAACGAACCCTTATTAATTATACAGGATCTAAGCAAAAGTGATCAGCGTAGCCATATTTCTCAATCATTTTGAAAGTGGCTCTTAGATGATTACATTATCTTATGATTTTAGACTGACCGATACAAAAATGAGAAAATTATTAACTTTATTCTTTTTCCTAATTCTTGCCTTACAGATTTCTTGCCAGTCACCGGATATGCAAGTTGTATTTCAAACTGACAAGCAAGATTCAGCAACAGGTCTGGGTGAACCATTTAAATTTTTTCTCAAAAAGCATGTGAAAAATGCTGATTTCAATAATTCGAAACTTGGTAGTATAGATGATAATATTGAAAACGAACGTACTCTAAAAAATCTAATGCCAATATTTGATGCAGTGCCGGGCAAGTTTAATTACTACCAATTCATTGCAACTTTTAAAGGAGATGCATACAACTACGGTGGTCCGCTATTGGTTAAGGAGTTCCATGACATATTGATAATTAAAACCAATAATGACAATAAAATCATTGATTCATATTGGTATACTCTGGAATGGGCTGAGGTGCCACTCCAATATGATTTGTTTAGAAGTTCAGTAAAAAATCTCAAATTATCTGAAGGCTTATCTACTACACAGTTGAAGTTTAAGCGCGAATATGACTCTTCTGATAGTAATAAGGATATAAAGGAAAATGGATTAATATATCTTCTCGATAGGAAATAATCACTTTACTACGATTGTTATTTATCTTATTTTTGATCTTCATATAAATTAAAACTCTTGAAATTCATTATACGCAACCGGTCTATACTATTATACGGAGCATCGCTGGCTGTGTTGTTGTTGATCATGAAATGGCTGGAGTGGCGTCTGATTATAATCGACCATACTTTTGAACTGTATGCCGGGGCCGTTGCTGTATTATTTACTGCACTGGGTATCTGGCTGTCAAACAAACTCACTCGACCCAAAACCAATACGATAATAGTAGAGAAGGAGGTAGTAGTTGAAGCCGGCGATTTTATATTGAATGAAGTAGAGCTTACCCGCCTGGGACTGACTAGCAGAGAAATGGAAGTATTGCAATCTATAGCAGATGGACTAAGTAATCAGCAAATTGCCGAACGCTTGTTTTTATCGTTGAACACCATCAAAACGCATTCGTCAAAACTCTTTGAAAAACTGGAAGTACAACGCCGTACCCAGGCTGTTGAAAAGGCCAGAAAGTTGAAAATTATACCGTAGTGTTTCTCACCTTTTAGTATTAGAAAGCCTATTTTTATTAAAATCATACTAAAGTATGAGGCAAAAAATAAGTGGAAAGCTCAACTTTGAAGCCTAAACTTTAATTCAAATCGACATGAAAAGAAATGTACTTGTTTACGGACTAATATCAGGTATCTGTGTGGCTACCTTTATGGTTGCCTCTATCGCGTATTGTTATAATAAAGATTCCTTTGAAGGGAGCATGCTGCTTGGCTACGCAGCCATGCTGCTGTCTTTTTCGCTCATATTTGTAGGCGTGAAGAACTACAGAGACAAATTTAACGGTGGTGTAATCACGTTTGGCAAGGCTTTTTTGATGTCCTTATACATGGCGCTCATTGCCTCAACGCTGTATGTTGCCGGCTGGATGATAGCGTATTATAATTTCTTCCCTGATTTCATTGATAAATTAGCCGCCTACCAGTTGAGCTCTGCAAAAACAAGTCAAATGAGTGCTGAGCAGGTAACAGCTGTCCGCCAACAAATTGATATGTTTAGAGAGTGGTATAGCAGTTGGATTGGCGTAGCAGGAGCCACCTACATGGAAATATTGCCGGTTGGACTATTGGTATCTATAATTACAGCGCTGGTGCTAAAGCGAAAAACGCCGAAGGGTGATTCTATTCCGTCCTGAGTGTTGGACAATCGTCTGGGTCAATAGTCTTTAACTTGTCGTCTTTGCAATTGAGTTTGATTTATATCTAGTTCAGTTGTTCTTACTTGCGATTAAATTTTAAAGTCTTCAGGGCTTTAATTAAAAGCTGTTCATTGGCTGATGTGAGATTCTGGCCATTAAGTTGAAATCTGTCTCTATCACCGTAGGAGTCACCGAGGCTCTCAATGTACACACCAGTCATTCCCTTCCCTGAAATTTTCGGTCTGACTATTTTAGCTTTCTTATTGTCAATGGTCAGATATTCGTAGGTTTGGTCATCGCCATCCAAATTATTAGAATATGCTCCAAGATCAAATTCTGCACTTTCATGGTCATTAATTTTAATTCTTCCTACGTAGCTATCAATTCCCCTCAATTTAACTTGCTGCCAATGATTTGGAACTTCAATTGTAAAATCTCCGAAGTCGAGTAATTTAGTCTCCTTTGGAGAACAAGAAATCAGAAGTAATGCTAGGATGCTGAGTAGACGTATCATCGTATAAATAAGTTCATATTAAGAAATTACAGGTTATCCCAATCTAAATAACTACTCCAATATTCTTTTCCAAGTTTAATACGCAGAATCAATCTTTTTTTTGGTTTTTCCATCACTTTTGTTTTCTGGTTGAATATCATGAGGTTTTCATTATCATAATAGATAATTCCTTTTGGATCACAGCTCTTAATTACTTTTACTTTAATTAGAAAATCCTTTTCATTTTTTGCGGTAACTATTCCCTTTGCTATACAATCGTCGTCGTCATATAAATCTTCCTGTTTTTCACTTACGAATCCGTGTTTATAACGAAATAATAGGGTATCTCCAAGTTTATAAGACTCATACCGCTCTTTCTTTTGTTTCAAAGCAATACTATCGGCGTTTTTATGGGATTCCCGGATAGCTTCCAATTGCTGTTGTAAGTCAATGCTTTTGTTATTGAGCTTTCGATGATACGAAGTCAAGATTACCCCCGACATTTCATCAGGATGATCAATGCCTAAATTGTTGAAATAGGCACTAAGACGGGAACCTCCCCAAAGACCCCAATTGTTTCTCACCCACATCCCAAAACCCAAATGTGCCCTTGCTCCAAAGATATCTTCAGCCCATTGTCTAACGTTGTTTCTGGTGCTGTCAGGCCAAAACGAATTGATTTGTAAAAAGCATTCCTCCAAGTCTTTTGGGATATACACACCGTTTAAACTATCGGTACTATATCTAATTGCATTTTCAGCCTCGAGCTTTCTTTCCTGCTGTTTATAACTAATAAATACTTCTTTTTCAGTTATATGATTTGAAAGTATGTGGTTCCTGAATGCTGTTAATATTAGCTCTTTCTGATAATTATTAATGCCTCTACTTTCTATATAGTTAATCAATTTCGGGCTTTCGTCATCTCCATATAGCCAATCAAACAGCACTTTAAAGCTTTTCCCCGTCGGGTACACTAACTTTTTTAGCTCATTTGGTTCGGTTTGTTTAATGAGCGCTTTTAAACTGTCAGGGCATTCCAGCTCCAGATATGCTACCGCTTGCTTCACATTCTTCGGCAATTTTTTGCTTTGAGCCAAAGAGAAACTTGACAATAATAATAAAAATGCCAGGCAGTGATTTGATAATGTCCAATTCATATTTGATAGAGAGCCGGTTAATTCAATATATAAAGTTATTCATTTTATTGTATTAATAGTTCGTGTTGGAGGATTTAGCAAACCCTTCTGATAACAAAAAACGATGTATAATTTTTAATTATCGCATTACTGCTAGATAATATTTTATGTCATATTCCTTATCCTCGGTCTTTTGACATTTGGATATTTCCTCTTTAGTTTAGCTTATGAGCTTTTGATGATGGGCAAATAGGGTGGACGCCTAAAAAGCTGGTTAAGAGAAGACGGTGGTATTCTACTTTTGATGTCCGGAGAAAAGATACCCATTTCTAAAACCAACAAAGACATGGTGAGAGAAGCTTTGCAAAAGCTTTAGCTGACTGCGTCATAGATGATAATCTTAATAAGATTTTAACTGAGATTTTAATTTGTTTAACTATCTTTATTACAAATAGTTAACGTTAATCTAAATTACATCTCATGAGGGCTAAATCAGATCTCGTTTCCGGATACACTGTATACGCGATATCCGGCGTCAACACCATTTCTTTTGCTATTGATTTCAGACAGGCAGATACTGCCGGACTGCTTGGTTTTGCCGTCGAGCGGCTAGATCAGCAGTCGGGCAACAGGCGGTATATCAAAGGGTACAAAGTATTCAAAGAAATTATTCCAGATCCCAATGAAGATACGGTGGTGAGTACTGAGGATCACCCGGTACAGAGTTTTGTATGGGACGATTTTACCTGTAAGGACAATTCCAGGTATACCTATTGGTTTCATCCGATTAAGGGAACACCAAATGCGCTGGACAGATCTGCCGATCCTATTGCACTGGAGATCAGCACCGAGCCACTTTTCAGCGATCAGGAACACGACGTCTTTTTTAACAGGGGAGTGGCCAGTAGTCAGGCATACCGAATAAGGTTCAATAACCTAGGGCCAAAAGATATTCAGGACCCGGTTAAAAAGCAGGAAGCCCTCGACTGGCTCAGCAGAGAATTGGATGAGGCGATGTTTGCCTTTGTAGATAGATGTGTAGAAGGGGATAAGCTTTATTGCTGCTTTTACGAATTCAGGTATCGCCCGCTTCTGGATAAGCTAAAATTGGCACTGGATAGAAGAGTTAAGGTCAAGATCATCATTGATGCTAAAGATAATTCGAGTTATGATACTAAAAAACAGAAAGACGTAGAGGCTTTCCCCTGGAGAGACAATATCCGTTTTATAGAGGCTGCGGGAATTCCTATGTCGGCGATTATTGAACGCAAGGCCAACAAAAGTAATATCCAGCACAACAAGTTTATGGTCTACAAGCCCATTGGAGCAGTTGCCAAGGAGGTATGGACCGGATCTACAAATATTTCCGATGGTGGGATTCACGGGCAGACAAACGTTGGCCACTGGGTCAGGAATGAAGCTGTTGCGGAAAAGTTCTTAGCCTATTGGAATATACTGTCTGCCGATCCAGGTGCGCAAGCAGGAGACGATAAGAACACCGGCATGGCCAAAAACAAAGAGTTAAAGCTTGCGGTGGAGGATCTTCAGCCAAATTTCAGATACACCCGTCTGGAGGATATTGCGGAGGGCATAACCACAGTATTTAGTCCACGCCGTGGACCAGATGTGTTGGAAAGTTATGTGAAAATGCTAGATAGTGCGCGAAGTGTTTCCTGCATTACGCTTGCCTTTGGTATCAATAAGTTGTTCAAAGAAGCCGTATTGGACAACGATGCTACTTCGGCGGTTACTTTTTTCTTGTTGGAAAAAGAGGATGCTCCGACAGAAAAGAACAAATCAACATTTGTGAAGATCGGATACAGACAGAATGTTTATCAGGCCTTTGGAAACTATCTAAAGGACTCCCTTTATCAGTGGGCAAAGGAGATCTCTCCGCAGAAATTGGGGGTGAACAAACATGTTTCTTACATTCACTCTAAGTTTTTGCTGGTTGATCCTTTGAGTAGTGATCCGCTGGTAGTTACTGGCTCTGCAAATTTTAGTACGGCATCTACGAATAGTAACGATGAAAACATGCTCGTCATCCGTGGGAATATGCGCGTTGCAGATATCTATTTTACCGAATACAATCGAATCTTCAACCATTATTATTTTAGGTCGGTCTATAACAAGGTTAAGAAAAATGCAGCTTCTAAAAGTCAGAGCCCATTTTTGGACACGAGTGGGGCTTGGCTGGAGAAATATGAGTCGGGTACTTTTAGGTATAAACGAGTAATGGCGTATGCAACTATGCAGGGGTTTGGTTAGGAACACAAATTGATTTAACAACAAATTTCTATATTAGAATCAAATTAAGGCTACGAAAACTATATAAATATTTTATAGCCGATAACTACAATTTATTGTAATACATTGAATTAAAGCTATGGAATTGCAGAATTTGATAATCGGTTTAACCGGAGTGATTTTTTTGGTATTTTATTTGGCACAGTCAGTCAAAACTAAGCTCTATAGGAAACAAGCTGTAAAAACTGAGGGTGTTGTGACTGATTTGGTTATAGGCGGACATACTCGTCCGCTTTGCTATCACCCAATAGTTAAATTTAAGTTGACTGATGGGTTTTATGTTTCGCATCAAAATTCATTTGGTAGTTCACCTTCGCTATTTAAACAAGGCGAGATTGTAGAATTACTTTATCTTCCGGAAAATCCAGCGGAGTTTATTATACTCAGTAAAAATCCTCAAAAATTTTATGTCATATTCCTTATCCTCGGTCTTTTGACATTTGGATATTTCCTCTTTAATTTAGTTAATGAGCTGTTGATGATAGGTAAATAGGGAACTCACCCAAGTATCTGAAAATCAAAATGCGAGTTGAGATGACGCGGGGCGTTTAGATACTCGAATCCTTTGTTGCTAGCGATAGTAATTAGCGGGCCAATGTTATCTTTAAATTTCGTCTTGAGCACATGGGTATCTAAGTGAGCGTAAATCCGTTAAGTTGCGGATGAAGGATGTATAAAAACTTACCCTGCGATTGGAGTTGTATATCTACAAGAAGGATAGTTGCTGCAGCCGATAAATTTTTCTTCTTTCCCTTTTCTTTCCATAAGGATTCCACTGCATTCGGGACATAATTGATTACTTCTGCCGGAATGAGATACTACTCTGTCTGCAATGAGCTGATCTATAAACTTGCTCGGTGAAAATTGGTTGTACAATAAAAATACTTTATGTCGTGCTCTGGTCAAGGCTACATAGAACAATCTTCGCTCTTCTGCATTTTCAAAATCATCGCCTTCGTGAAGCAGATAACTTAAAATCGGATCATCAGCCATCTCAGAAGGAAAACCGTAAACACCAGAATCCAAGTCCATAAGGATTGCATAGTCACAGGTTAATCCCTTAGCGCTATGCGCCGTGAAATAGGAGATAGTGTGGCTGGTGTATTTTTTCTGAAGTTCATTTAGGTCAGGTGGCATATTGTGCTTGTACCTACCTATAATGAATATTTTTGCTGATTGTTTTTGGAGGCTGATTCTGGAAATTATTTCATTCAGCATGTCCCATTTAAATAATGCCTGACTGGCTGCTGATCCGTAGACGGAAATCGGGCAGAGTTCGAATGAAGGATGTAAGGCCTCCATTTCTGAAGAAAGAGATTTCGTAAGCTGGGCTGGGTTTTTCTGAATAAACCCGCTGCTTAACTCGAGTATTTCGCGATTGAACCGGTATGTTTTGAGTACCTCGGAATTTGCGCTCACACCGAAATGTGATGAGAATTCAGTAATTATGGAAATATCACTTCCAGTAAAACGAAATATGGATTGCCAATCATCTCCAACTGCATAAAGTTTAGCTGACGGGTTAGCTTTTTTTAATGCTTTGAGCAATCCGTATCTCCCCAGTGACATATCCTGAAACTCATCTACTAGTATATATTTGTATTTTTTATCATATTCACTCGAACTAATTCGATGGGCGGCAGAATTGATCATATCACTGAAATCAATGCTGTGATTGGCTATGAGCTTCTGCTCATACCTTTGATATAGGGGCGTAAATACATCCAAAAATACTCGAAGCCTCTGATCGCCACTAAACTGTTTAAAGTTCTCCGGACTGGCATTATTTGACTTCATCAACTGTAGAAATGTATAAACCAATCCTATAAAGTTCTCGTAGTGCTCAGTTTCTTTAATGGCAGGGAGTATATCCTCTGCTTTCATCGGCTTAAACTCAACTCCAAGATTTTCAAGCTGCTGCTTCAAATATAACAACAGTCTCCCTCTTTTTGCCTGAAAGGAGTAAGTCTTGATGAGTCTGGTCTCGTACTTTGCATGAATGCTTTCTTTCCACTGTATGCCATTATGATATTGATCCCTCGCGTTCTGAAAAGGTGGTTTGTATCCAAACCAATCTGGTACATCGCCATTCTCATCGATTCCGTAATGCTCATGGTATATTTCATAATCAGGTAGGTAAAAGTCCGGTGCGTAGCTCTGGTATTGTGGATTAAGATCCTCCCTCATCAAGGGAAAATTCTGCTCATAGATAAAGGAAATTCCATTAAGTAATAGGAAGTTCGCAATCTGTAGTTCCTGATGGCTTTTAACTTTTATACCATTGAGCGAGACGTATTTATGTGCTCGTTCATGTTTGAGATACTCATTTCTGGTTTTGAACTCACTTTCATCTACAAATGGTCTATCAAATAAGGTAATAAAGTTTGTGGCTTTTTTTGAGAAGTCCTTATCATTGAGGAAGAGATCATCAAAGCTATCCTGAAGGAATGCCTTGCAAGCATACTCATCGTCGAAAGCTAATTTAATAGGATAATCCGTGCAGGATCTGCAGACCATATTACCAAATCCATTAAAGGTACGAACCGTGATTTTTTCTACATCCGGATGCCATGCGCAGAACTCAATTGTTCTATTGTACATCTCCTTTACTGCATTTTGGGTAAAGGAAATGATAAGCATCTCTTCTGGACCGGCCAGTCCTTTTTCTAAGATGTAGGCAACCTTTGCACTGATGGTGGTCGTTTTTCCTGTTCCTGCGCCGGCGATGACCAGGTTATTGTCCTCGTCCGTAACTACTGCTCGCATCTGATCCACAGAGAGTGGATACTCTTCAAGGCAAGAGAAAAACTCAGTATACTTTTTAATCTCATGGGGAACAAAGCGCTCGTTGTATTCCGCGCGGTGGGCGGGGAGATTGTCAATTATATTGACGAATGTTGATACTTTTTCTGATTCCTGGGGTTCGAGTCCAATGGACTTAAATCCTGAAGGTATTGTTTTGCGAAGAGTCGAAAATTTTATATCGAAGGCCTGCATTGAAAAGTTAGAGAAATAATAATCTAAGTTTGTAAGCTCGGAGAATTCCTCAATTCCGAATTCTATTTCGCCAAGCATCTTTCTGATTTTCGTTCTTTTTCTCTTATCGTAAATCCAAACCTTATACAGATAAATCAAGCCAATTATGCTTATGATACATAGTATTATAGTGCCCAAGGAAATTTTATTTCCAGCCCTTTTCATATTGATTTGTTATTGACTAAGAGTTACAGACTTTTCTATCTTAAAGGCCACCGGACTTTTCACAAATTCCCCCTTTTCCAACAATCCAACTATTCCCTCAACGACCTCAATTTTAACATCTTTCGATGTAACCTTATTCACCAAATAAATCTGATAAGCAGCACCATGCCGCTCCGCTGCAGTCAGTTCGTTAATGGTGATTATAAAACTGGGAAAGGAGGGTGCGCTTGTCGCTTTTACCTCAATATATACTTCCTGACCATCCAGGCCTTTGTATGAGATATCATAGCCATCTTTTTCATTTTCTATAGCATGGTGTCTTAAAGTACTAGATTCTACTTCGGTCAGAATTTCCCGAAGGTATTTCATAACAAGGAGTTCGCCTTGATTACCATGGAGTGTAGATTTTTTTGAATTGTAATACTTGGGAGTGGAGCCCTTACCTTTTCCTTTTGATATTACAGGTTTTATCAATGAAGCAGTGGCGGGACTAATATTAACGTCGGCAATAGGAGGTAGCTCAGTCACCATAACTGGCTGTTCATCATTCTCAGTTCTTACTAAACTTAACTCGCCTAATTCCAGTATTTTATAGAATCGGTCTTCACTAATAGCCCTAACGGAATTCTGTCTGAAATGATTTGAAGTCTGAATGTCCTCTAAGTATTCACCATTTAGTTTAAAATTGACTGGTTGATTGAATTGGATGTAATTGGTAATGTCAGCGTAGTAGTCATCTAAGCTATCTGAAACAGGATAGATTTTTGTTATCTCACCGTAGCCGAAATATTGAGGCTGTTGGTTTCCTACCCGGCCTTTATAATAGATGATTTTCATACCAGGGCGGAGTCTGTTCAAATATCTATTTCTTGGGAAATGGTATCGTACGCCAGTTTTATCGTCCCATGCTGAGATTTCATTTTCAACAAGAATTCTAAAATTATCAAGAGCCATATTCAAAAATATGTTTATAAAATCAAAATATTGACATAATTAGCAATAAATTTTAAACTGTCTATCCTGAGTTGGTATTTGTTATAAAAATTCAATTATTGGATGAATTTAACTTGAGACAGACCAGAGAGATATTTTAAAGGAAATTACAATATACCTGTGCAACTTATGTTAAAAGATGATCCAGAAGGTGGTTGGGAGTATGAATCGAGACGATTTTTATGTATTGATGCAAAAGAGCTTAAATGATGAGTTTCCTGAGTACGAGGTTAAAATGGAAAAGAGGGATAAGGAGTATTTTATGATCCTTAGGGACAAGGATTACTGAAGGATGCTGCTTGGAAGTCACTTAACCGTCACTCGGTCCCCGTTTTTTCCAGCTTGGTGCAAAACGGGAATCAGACGGGAACCAGCCGGGATTCGACAGGGACTAATGTCTCGCGCAAATCCCGGCTGTTACACATATTAATCTACTTTGGTAGCCATGAGTTGTCCAGAGAGGTTTTATGGTTTTATAAAGCTTGATAACGTCTTAATCCCTTATTCTTTCATATATCCCTTTTCCATCAGCTTACTAATGACTTTTTCGCCAATCTTCTTTCCCCATTCCTGACCTATAGCCATAGACTCCTGTGTAATAAGAGGAGTTTTTTCTGCAAACTTGCGTCCAGCGGGAGATTCATAAAAGGCGATGATGCTTTTCAGGTCTGTCTCGGTCATGTATTTCTGATACACAGGTACCAGCAAAGCACCCAGATCTTTACCACCAAACTTAGAAATCTCAGTTTGCATTTCAGTCCAAAATTCTTCAGGAATAGCGGAATTGGACACCTGGGTCTTTAACATTGAAATCATCTGAGGGATCACTCCAATAAATGTCTTTGTAGAACCAGAAACCTCCAATAATTTGTTGAGTGTAGTGCCATAGGAAGTACTATCTTGTGCAGATGCAGCAAAGGATGTAGCGACAACGATCATCGCAGAGAACATTAATTTTTTCATAATTGGTTTTGTATTTAACGCTCCAAGATATGGAATTTTGATTTAGAATGCTTGTTCTTATGAGCCAAAGTAAATCCAGGACTAGTGTAAACACTGACCCGGTTGTTTGCATGGCTGCTCAGGCTAGTCACAGCTTAGGTTTAGCTTATGACTACTGCTGCTCTCTTCCTAGTCTTTTCCTACTCTCTTCCTAGTCTGCTCCTACTATTTCAGTATAAAAGTGGGATTGAAGCAAGCTGAGGGTAATTCGTTGGTCCATTTACAGGATTGTGAATGCTGACAATAGTAAAATAAAGTTTTTGTTTTTAGCTCAACTTTATATAGCTTTATTTTAGGTTGAGATTATGATAACCTGTATTTAACCTATATTCCAAATATAATACCTACCATTGACGTCAGATTTAGTAAATAATTATAGGAAGTTAGCCAAATGACGTTGAACTCCACATTCACGGACCAGGAATTATTGATCAACCTACGTAAGGGTGATAGATCTGCGTTTGATGAATTATACGAAAGACACTGGGATAAAGTATATAACCAAGCGTTTAAAAAACTTCATGATCCGGATCTTGCCAAAGATATTACGCAAGATGTGTTCATTTATCTCTGGACACACAAGGAAGGCAATTTCATAGACAACTTACCAGCCTACCTGTTTTCTTCCGTTCGGAACAACGTATTTAAAGCCCTAAAAAAAGAGGAAAGATTTCTTCCTATCAGTGACCTGGTGTTGAAAAGCAAGGCTTTTTACTCTGAAGCAGATGCTGAGCTTTTGCAAAAGGAATTCTTCAAAACCTATAATTCGCTTATTCAAGCAATGCCTGCCGCACAGCAAAATATTTATAGAATGCGCTATGAACAAGACCTTTCTACCACCGAAATTGCAGCGCAGTTAAACATTTCCAGGAAAACCGTTCAGAATCAGTTAATCAGGGCGGTAAACATGCTTCGGGCTTCATTAGTCACTATTGCTTTTTTGATGATCCAGAAGTAGTCAGATTCTGCTGACAGCTCAGCTCAAAAATATATTTTCATTTCTTATGGGACTTTTCCTTTTTCAATACTCATGTAGTTAATAGCCACCTATAAGAAAGATGAACAAAGAACAATACATAGAGATACTCAGCAAATATCTTAACGGCAAAGCAACTGCCGAGGAGGAGAATTTTCTCTTTGCTTATTATAACTTCTTTCTGGCTGATGCTGATGTGATGGAGATGTTAAGTGAAGAAGAGAAGCTGAAATTAAAGTTAAGCATTAAAGCCAATATAGATAGTAACATCGGTCATACGCTTTCAGTAGAACCAGTACAGCGAAAACTTAACACTTGGCCTCGCCTGGCTGGGGTAGCGGCAGCGGTGCTTTTGGTTATCGGCGCCGGTCTTTTCTATTATAGCAGATTTGGACACACTGAAGCCGATATTCAACCAGGCGGTAACAAAGCTTATTTAACACTTGGTAATGGTCAGAAAATTTCTTTGAACGATGTTGGTAATGGCAAATTAGCTAAAGAAGCAGGTGTGGAAATTAGTAAGACCGCAGATGGTCAGGTTGTATATTCGATCAGTAATGATACTAAACGTCATACTGATTTGATGAATACTATTGAAACGCCAAACGGAGGCCAATGTCAGGTACGTTTACCTGATGGTTCTAGCGTTTGGCTTAATGCAGGATCAAAGTTGATTTATCCAGTTTCTTTTGCAGGGAATGCCAGGCGGGAAGTCCGCTTGAGAGGGGAAGCCTATTTTGAAATATTAAAGGATAAAACTCATCCCTTCATTGTAAAATCGGCTGAACAGGAAATAAAAGTACTGGGTACACATTTTAACGTGAACAGCTATCCGGGTGAGCGCCTAACACAAACTACACTCCTGGAAGGCGCTGTGCAGGTCACTGCTCGCAATAGCAAGGTAGTTGTTCTAAAGCCTGGTCAGCAGGCTTCTGTAGATCGTGAAAATGATCTGGAAATAAAAGTGACGGAATTTAAAGATCTTGAGATGGCAATCGCCTGGAAAAATGGTAATTTTTATTTTGTAGATGAAAGCCTGGAGGGGGTGATGAAGAAAATAGCACGTTGGTATGATTTGGAAGTTGTATTCCAGGACAATGCCGGGGAAATTAAAATGGGAGGGTTAATCTCCAGAAAGGTAGTGCTTTCTCAAGTCCTGGGACTTTTGGCAACCACCACATCTTGCGACTTTAAAGTAGAGGGAAGACAGATATTAATCAAAAAAAGAACCAAATAACCCAAATATCCACCACTAATTAGCTAATATGAACAGAACTATACGACAGCGGTATTAATCATCAATGGGTAACTAAAAAAGAAACCGAATAGTGAGTCGAAGCACTATCCGGCAGAATTTGAGTTAACCCCCCGGGACCTGATCTTCATCAGTCCGGGAAAAATAGTTGTTTCGAACCTTTCATGTATTAACCCAAAGTAACCAAAAGTATGTATAAATTTACTTTTAACCAAGGTATTTCACGGCTGTGGATACCACCTAAAATATTTCTAATTATGAGAATGATCATAATTATCCTAATGGCGACCATGATGCAGGCCATTGCAGTCACCGGTTATGGCCAAAAAGTTACCATCACTAAAACCAATGCTTCTATTGTTGATGTTTTCGTGGAGATCAATAAGCAGACAGGGTATAATTTTTTATATACCAACCCAGTGATAAAGGATGCAAAGCCTATTAATTTAAATGCAAAAGAAAAAGACCTGGAAGAAGTATTGAAGCTATGCTTTAATAACCAGCCTTTTACTTATGTAATTGAGAATAAGTCAATTATTGTCAAGGAGAAGCCGGCCGGTTTGCCGGAAAGCCAGGTGGCCATCATTCGGGGTATTGATGCTTCCGGTAGGGTGGTAGACTTGGAGAATCAGCCTCTTCCGGGGGTGACTGTAAAGCTGAAAGGGACTGCGAAGGTTGTGATAACAGATGCGAATGGCAATTTTCTGTTAAAGGATGTGGAAAAAGGAGCAGAACTGCAGTTTTCTTTTGTGGGCTACGTCACCCAGGTGCATAAGGTAGATGGAAGCGAGTTTATCCGCATCACGCTTAAGCCAAGTGTAGAGATGATGAATGAGCTTGTTGTGGTAGGTTATGCCAGGCAAAAGCGCGCCCATCTGACAGCTGCTGTTTCGCAGGTTTCAGCGAAAGAACTTACCCGGGCACCGATGCAGAATTTATCGAATATGCTTACGGGGAAACTGCCGGGGTTAACCAGCATCCAAAGCTCTGGAAAGCCTGGAGCTGACGGAACTGCTTTGTATGTGCGCGGACTCAATTCCTTTGCAGGTAATAATGGTCCCATGATCCTGGTGGATGGCGTACCGCGTCCTATTGATAACGTCAATCCAAATGATGTGGAATCGGTCTCTGTACTGAAAGATGCTGCAGCTGCTATATATGGTGTTCAGGGTGCAAACGGGGTGATTTTGATAACTACCAAAAAAGGAGAAGCAGGTGCTGCAAAAATATTCTATAATGGCGCGGGCGTATTGACACAGAATACGGCCATGCCGGATTATCTGAATGCAACGGACTACATGTACTGGAACAATAAAGCCAGGGAATTGGATGGACTTACACCCATGTGGAATGCGGCTATACAAAATAAGGTGCTTAGTAATGATGCTAATAGCATCTATGGAGAGACCGATTGGCTAAACAAGATCTTCCGCACCGGAGTTGCCCAACAACATAATGTTTCTGCTTCTGGTGGTACGGAAAAATCAAAATATTTTGCCAGTCTGGGCGTGATGAACCAGGAAGGTACATTGATCAACACAGGCTTTAAACGATATAATGTGCGTACCAACCTTGATGTTGAGGTGGCCAGGAATTTAAGATTAACCGCTGGTTTGGCAGGATTACGCTCGGATAGAAAATGGCCGGGTGTACCCATTGGAAACCAGACTGAGTTTGATCCTATCCGGCAGGCAGTATCCACTATACCTATTATCAAAAGTGAATATAATGGACTGCCTACAGCCTGGCAGGGTTCAGCTTATAACGTTAATGGGTATGCAGCATTAACGGAATCTGGATTTATCAATCAGACCAGATGGACAATGGATACCAACTTCCAGTTGGAGTACGACTTTTCAGATCTGTCACCTGTGCTGAAGAACCTTAAAGTATCGATGTTCGGGGCATATAATTATAGCAATACAACGGATGCCAATTACAGTAAATACTATGAACTGTACAGTCTTAACAATAACCTGGACGAAGGGATCGTAGGTGCAAGTGGTTTTTCTCAGGATAATGCCTTTTCCAAATCAGCCTCCTGGGGTGATTCTTATCTATGGCGTCCACAGGTTGATTATTCCCGGGATTTCGGCAAGCATTATGTAGGGGCGATGTTCTTGTTCGAAACCAAGAAAAGTTACTCTGAAACGATGACAGGATCTAAACGTGGATATGTGACTGATGATCCTGTGGACCTGTCGCTGGGATCCACGTTTGGGACCACACCGGTATCCGGATCGCATGTTTTCTCTGGCGGGCAGGCTTCTTATGTTGGTCGTCTGAATTATGGTTATGATAATAAATATCTGGCAGAGGCTGCTTTCCGCTATGATGGTTCCTATATTTTTGCACCGGGCAATCAATGGGGATTCTTTCCCTCTGCTTCCTTAGGATGGGTGGTATCAAACGAGGATTTCTTTGCGAAAAGTTCTTCCGCTATAAACCTTTTAAAATTGCGCGCAAGCGCTGGCAGGTCTGGAAATGATGCCGTGAGCCCTTTCCAGCATAACTCTTTATTTGCTCTTGCAAGCAATAGTATGGTGCTGGGCGGTGAGGCAGTATCTCAATTTTATTCGATCAGTCCTTATCTATACCGCAATCTGAGGTGGTCCACAACCGATAATTATAACATAGGTCTTGATATAGATCTATGGAATGGGAAATTGGGCATCGAAGCTGATGTGTTTTATAAGTTGACAAAGGACATCCTGGAGTCTCAGGGAGGCAACTATCCGAGTTCTTTGGGTGGATATTATCCAAGTTTTAAGAACTCAGGAAAGGTAGAGAATAAAGGTTTTGAGGTGATTCTGAAGCATGCAAACCGGATTGGACAGGATTGGAACTACGCGGTAAAAGGATCATTTGCCTTTGCACGGAACAAGGTATTGTCGCGGATTATTGTAGACAACAGACCCAATTACCGGGCTGCTATTGGTGAGTCAATGGGCGCACGCTACGGTTATGAGGCACTGGGTCTCTTCCAATCGCAATCAGAAATTGACAATTATCCGGCAGCACCTTCAGGATTCCTGAGGCTGGGAGATCTGAAATATAGGGATGTAAATGGAGATGGTATCATTAGCTCTGAGTTTGATTATGTGAAAACGGGATATGGGCAGATACCTGAAATTAACTTCGCGCTGAACCTGGATCTCTCGTATAAGAATTTTTATGTATCTGCATTATGGCAGGGAGCCTCTAATGTGGATTATGAATTGGCTGGTGTATTCGATACGGGAGTAACATCCTCTACGCTATATACTTCTCCCTTTGGTGGCAATGGCAATTCTCCTTCCTATCTGATTGAACAAGCCTGGACACCTGACCATACAAATGCGCAGTACCCGAGGTTATCTACCGTAAGTAACGGCAATAACGCCTGGCAATCTACCTGGTGGGTAGTAAATGGAGAGTATCTGCGCTTAAAGAATCTGAACATCGGATATGATGTGCCGGAAAACCTTCTTCGAAAGATGCCTTTTAGCAGGGTTAATATTTTTGTATCTGGGACTAACCTGTTGACATTTAGTCATTTCAAATATGTTGATCCCGAGAGTCCTTCGGTAAGTAACGGTTACTATCCCCAGCAGAAGACATACAGTTTTGGTCTAAACGTAACATTTTAAGGAGATAAAAGATGAAAAATAGGATTTTAATGATATTTATGCTTGCGGTAACGCTAAGTTCACTGCAGGGATGTAAACAGGCGCTGGACATAGAAAATACGCAGAATCTCTCTGATCTTGCGGTATGGAGCTCCCAGACCTCAGCAGATATGTATGTGACTGCTGCTTACAAGACTTTTACGGATGTATCGCAGGTAGCAAACAGCCGTGGACAATATTTTGACAGTTATTCTGACCTGATGAAGTCGACTTCCTGGGACCAGTATAATCATGGTTATAATAAGGCCTTATTACAGGCAAGCAGCTTTGTTAGGGGAAGTGCGGGGCCACTCGATAGCTGGTCTGAGGTGTACACCGAGCGAATTCGCCGGGCCAACGTTTTACTGGATGATATTAAACGATATGGTATCCCTAAATTTGGGGAAGAATGGTGCAACATCCGTCGTGCTGAGGCTCGCCTTTGCCGGGCATTTTCTTACTATAGGCTAATACGTGTTTATGGTGGTGTTATCCTGCGTACTGACGTCTCAGGGGCAAATGGTGGGGTTGATGATGGAGCAGTAAGTGCTGATATACATCGTGCACGTGCCACGGAAGAAGAAAGCTGGGATTTTGTTTTGAACGAGCTGCTATGGAGTGCCGAACACCTGCCTCCATCATGGTCAGGCTCCTCTCAAGGCAGGGCTACCCAAAGAACCGCCTATGGCTTGCTCTCGCGTATGGCATTGTATGCGAAAAAGTGGCAGATGGCCATCGACGCAGCGGAGAAAGTAAAACAGCTTGGTGCTAGCCTGGCTCCTGATTATGCTAAAGTTTTTAAAGTGGATGGGGGACAGGACAATTCAGTGGAGATTTTGTTTCAATTGAGTTTTCTCAGCGGCAGTGTAACCCATAGTTATGATCGATACAACCGTCCTTTTGGTGATAGAGCGGTGTATACAACCGATGTGTATGCAGAACATGTGCCTACTGCAGAATTAGCCGATCTATACGAATTCAAAGATGGAAGCGACTTCTCCTGGAGTACGTATGCCGCCAACCACACCAATCCTTATACCGACAGGGAGCCCAGGTTCCAGGCCACCGTGTTGTACAATGGTGCGAAATGGGAAAACCGAACGATAGAAACGTTCGTAGGAGGTACGGATGGTTTCCAGGCCTTTACCCAGGCAGGATCTACAGGTGGGCGTACTTGTACAGGTTATTACCTGCGCAAATATCTTCAGGAAGGAAATGCCAACTTCGTGACCAATGGCAGTCACCAGCACGACGCGGTATTGCGCTATGCAGAGGTGTTGCTGAATAAAGCAGAAGCGTATGCAGAGCTTGACTTCAATGCGTTCCAAACGCAGGCGCTAGCTGCACTTAACGAGGTGCGTAACCGCGTTAACCTACCCTCTAAAACAATAGCCAATACCCCTACAAAGGAAATATTTATGGAATATCTCCGTAAAGAGCGTGCGGTTGAACTGGCTGGCGAAGGTTTCCGTTTTTGGGATTTGCGCCGTTGGAAAAGGGCTGTGACGGTTATCGACGGTAAAAATGCTCACGGAACAAGGATCACAAAAGCCGGCAACGGTTCGCTGACTTATGAGACAGTAGCAGTAGATGGAGGTTCGACCCGGATATTCCCTGAGAAGTATTATTACCTCTCTTTACCTACCTCGGAAACAGCAAACAACAAGTTAGTTAACAATAACTTACCCTGGTAATCGTAAACTTAAATTTTGAATATGAAATTATTATATACAATCAAGCCATACCTGCTCGGGCTTCTGATTACATTATTGCTGGCAAGCTGCGCAAAGGAAAATGAGGAATTTATTTTCGTCCATAAATCCAATATGATTACCCAGATGACCTGTAAGGCCTCTCACTCAGGCGGAGAGTTTCGGGGAGAGATCTATGAATTCAATAAAGAGGGGAAGCTGATGGAAGCCAGTGCCACACAGGGGGAGCTGGAGGGAGGTTATGGATTGATCCTTTTCCCGATTTCGGCAACATTGGCAAAGGATATTGACCTGACCAGTATTTATCTGAAGGCAACTGTTACCTATGATGAGCTCATTACGCCTTCGCTATCTGGGAGGCATAACATCTCCGGCGACGGGATAATCATTACCGTCACTTCCGGGGAGAGAACGAAACGCCAATACCGCATAAGAGGTTATTTTGAATAGTATGTTTAAAATTTTAAAGCATTAAGTTATGAAGACTATAAATTTTAGGTTACACACCATACTTGCATTGGTGATTGTATTCTGTCTGGGTGCCTGTAAGAAAGAGAAACCCGTAAGCGAACCCTCTATCATTACATCATTTTCAGTTGTTGGTAAGGACAAAGCGTTTTTTAAGGCAACAATCAATAAAGATAATACCATTACAATTAAGGTGTCACCTTATGTCAATGCTACGGAAGTACTGAAGTCGGCAGTGCCTACATTCTATCTCTCAAAGGGGGCTACCGTTTCTCCAGATCCGGGTTTACCCCAGAACTTCGCCCAGGCAGGTGGGGTAAAATATACGGTGACAGCGGAGGATAAGGTCACTAAAAAAGAGTACACGGTATCCTGGGGCGCTTCAGACCATTTAGCGGATGGTAAGGGTTTCAGCTATGCGGAAATCGGCACGAGCAAAAATTTTGTAGAATTAGGTTATCCGGGTGTGTATAACAATTTTAACCTGGCAGATTCAAAATTGTATGGTGACTTGAATGTGTACCATGCCTATTGCGGGGATAATATTGTGCTGCTTTCAAGGGTATACGTAACCAGCGATGTGAATTCGCCTCATGGAATTAAGGTAATTGATAAAACGACACTGCAACCGGCAGGGACATTCAATTTAGGACCGATTGCTATCGGGGAGCTGATGATGATCTCTTCAGATTACAAAGGCAAGTGTGTAGGGGCGGTCGTTAAAAATGGAGAAACAGAATTTTTCTATTGGGGGAAACCTACAGACGCACCAAAATCGATCGGAAAAATTGCTGTAAATGCGGCCCCAACGACAGATGGTTCCAGTAACTTTCAGGTTGCCGGTGATATTGCGGGTAACGCCTGGATAACTGCCATGGCGCCACGTACGGCTAAAGGCCCTCATTACCGCATTAAAGTGACGGGCGGAAAACTCGCTTCAAATTATTCCACGATCGAAACGGGGTACTCCAGCACGGATTGTACCGGTTTTCAGATGATATCGCCCTCGAATGCTTCAGATGAGCCGAGTTATATTGTGGGTGATACCCAGGGTACCGCCAATGCGGCCAATAGCATTAAGGTTTACCAAAATACCTTTGGTGGTTCGACTACGAGCGTAATGCCGGGCCTATGGCAGAATATTCTGCAGACCTGGTGGGTAGGTACGGGATTCTCGACTGCACGTACCGGAGGCAAATCTCCCTTTGTTTCGGGGATGGTAGTCAATGGTAAAAATTATGCGCTGGTTACCAGTGGTACTTCGTTCTGGCACGCAGCTGCGGTGCTTAACGGCGATTTGCAGACCTTGGCGCATGAAAACCTGAATATTGCATTCTCAATGAACAGGGCATGGAGCTATGGAGCCTGGGGTGATTGGTATTATGATGAAGTAGCCAAAGAGGCCCATGTTGCTATATGGTTTGGACGCTACGGATTGAAGACTTATAAATTAACCTGTTTCGAATAACCAGCACCAATCTATTACTGCTATGTATTTTTCAAGATACCTTATATATTTATTGATTCCAATCCTGTTTACGGCCTGCACGGGTTTAAAAAACACGACAGTCAGCAGCAAAGAAAAGCCAAAAATATTATGGTTTGATTCGGAAGCTAACTTTAAGCGGTTTTCTTCTAAAGACAGCATTTGCTATTATCTTGATAAGGCTAAAGGGGCTGGATTCAATGAAATTGTTGTCGATGTTAGACCAGTGCAGGGCGATGTCCTTTATAAAAGTGAAATTCTCGAGCCTTTAACCGGTTTTGGAGATGGCTATGAATACAAACGGGATTGGGATTACCTGCAGTTTTTTATCGAAGAGGCACACAAGAGAGCATTAAAAATCACCGTATCGGCAAGTATTATGCCCGTTGGGCTTTTGCACACGAAAAGCGGTCCGGCCTACAGGAGTAAGTATTGGGACGATAAAATTTCCATTGGAAATACACCGGAAGGTTTAAAAAACATGAAGGAGATGGATTACTTAGGGGTTTTCCTTAATCCCAATCTTTCCTCTGTCAGAACTCTGGTAAAGTCTTACGTCCATGAGATCGTAACGAATTATGATTTCGACGGTTTTGCGCTTGACTATTGCCGTTTCGCAGATGTCCGCTTCGATTTTTCAGATTCTTCCCGCGTTGCTTTCGAAAAATATATTCACAAGAAGGTAGAAAGATTCCCTGAGGATATCTTTAGTTATAACAGCAAGAAAGAGCGCGTCCCTGGAAAATATTACAAAGAGTGGTGGGAATTCCGGGCAATGACCGTTCGGGATATTGTCCGGGAGCTCAAACAGGTGATTAAATCCAGGAAACCAGATATGAAGCTAACCTATTGGGCCGCTTCCTGGATCAACGGTACTTATATAAACGGACAGAACTGGGCAAGCAAGGGATATTTTGATGCTGCTAAATCTTATCCGGAATGGGCTACTGAGAACTACAAAAATGCAGGCTTCGCCGATGAGCTTGACGCCTTTATGGTGGGGGCTTATTTAAACGATCTGTATGGAATGGACAATAATGAATCGATCGAATATGCCCTTGACCGGGCCAATAAAGTGATTGGCAAAGACACGAAGGTATTCGGCTCGCTGTATGCGTTAAACCATAAGGAAAATATGGCAGATGCAGTTTATCTAACGCTGGAAAAAAGTGCCGGGCTGATGGTCTTCGATATTGTACAAGTTATCAATTTCAATCTGTGGGACAGTATTAAAAAAGGCATAGACAGGGCCGAATCACACGAAAAAATATAATCCATAAGCTTTGCAAGCTTTATAATCTTTAAAAGACAAATTATATACATATGAAAAAGTATTTTCTTTTAGTGAGTATTTTTATTTCACTAACATCTTGTAGCAAGAATAAACCTGATCCGGAATATATAGAACAGGAGATCCCATTGGATATTGACAGGGCCAGTATAGCTGCTAAACCAATTCAGATGTGGATAGATGCGCATGCGAATTTTAGTCTGTTTGCCGATAAGGCCAACATCACGGCCTACATGGAAAAAATGAAGGCAACGGGTTTTACAGAGGTGTATGTAGACGTGAAACCGGGCATAGGTTATGCCCTGTACAACAGCGATATCCTTCCTAAACTTACCAAATGGGGTAATGTTACTGTGAATAGGGATTGGGATTACCTGGCGTTCTGGATCCAGGAAGCCGAAAGGTTGAATATGAGTGTTATTGCCAGCTTATCGGTAATGGGCTATGGATATACCAAAACAAAAGAAGGTCTGGTTTATGATAGTCAAACCTGGAATGGGAAGACCCAGCTTGGGATGCTTGATGCTTCCAAGCCAACAGTGTTAACGGACATACGTAATGATCTGACTGCAGATGGTGCCATGCTCAATCCTTGTCTGCCCGAAGTACAGACTTTTGTGACATCTGTCATTGCTGAAGTGGCAACCAAATATCCGAAGCTTAAAGGAATCGCCCTGGACTATTGCCGCTGGTGGAGTGCAAATTATGGATTTGGAGATGCGACGATTGCTGCTTTTAAGGCTTACAGCGGAAAAACGGTGAACAGCAATAATGACATCATAACCGCAACCGGTGGGATTGGTCCTATTTATAAGGACTGGATAGAGTTTCGCTCGATGGCGGTAACAAATCTTATCACCAATATCCGTACTAAAGTAAAATCTATCAATCCGAAACTGGAACTTCACCTTTGGGCTTCCGCAGACTGGGCTTCCCGTTATGGCGTAGGACAGAATTGGGCCAGTAAAAACTACAAACCGACACCAAGCGCTATTTACACAGATACCTATAGCAAAACCGGCTTTGCTGATCAGCTGGATGTATTTTCTTTAGGCGCATATACAGACAACATATTTATATCAGAGAATCCAGGCTCGGTATGGTCGGTAGAAAATTTTGTTACTACCTACGATAAATTTACCAAGGGAGACTGTAAGGTATATGGCTCGTTCGCATCTTATGCTTACGGAACCACTGCAAGTAAAGTGTCAGATGCAGTTTATCTGTCTCTTAAAAATACGGAGGGGGTGATGGCTTTCGAAATATCGCATGTCATCAATAACAATCAATGGGGTGCTATTAAAGCTGGGATTGACCGGGTTTACAAAAAATAAATAGGACCTATCATATGAAAACGCTGAAACCGGGCAGACTTTTATTGCTGATTATTTTGTTAATGCCCACATTGCTTTTTTCACAGCATACGGCCGGAAGGGTGTTTTTTGGAAATGTATCTGCCGGCGGTCGGGGGATACCTGGCGTGGCGGTTAGTGATGGACTGAAGGTTACGCATACGGATAAAAGGGGAGGCTATCGACTGGTTAGTCTGGAAGCGCCCGATTTTATATTCATCAGCTTACCATCGGGTTACAGGGCACCGGTATCAGAAGGTATTCCCCATTATTTTGAACGTGTAAACGATCAGTCAGCCAAAAAAAAACGTATCGATTTTGAGCTCGAGCGTAATCAGGAAAATCAGGAAAGGTACCAGCTGATTGTCTGCGCCGACCCCCAGGTAGGATTTGACGAGGATGTTCCGAAATTGGAAAGCCTTTTAGCCGACATGAAGAAGCATGTAAGGGAGGAGTTTTCCGGTATGCCAGTCTATGGCATCATGTGCGGAGACATTATTGAAGGAATGAACCAGGCTTCTCCGACCTTACAGGCCATTAAGCAACGTTTTAGTGAAACGGAAATTCCCTTTTTCTATGTGGCGGGAAACCATGATATGGATTTAGGTGCAAGATCAAACTTACTGGCAAAACAAAGTTATAAAAAGATCTTTGGGCCATCTTATTACTCCTTCAATCTGGGAAAAGTGCACTATGTGGTATTGGACGATGTGTTTAGCACGGGTAAATCGTATGGGTATATCGGTTATCTTGAAGAACGGCAACTACAGTGGCTGGAACAGGATCTCGCAAGTATACCGCAGGGCAGTACGGTGATCGTCAGTGTTCATATCCCCAGCTATTCCGTATCGGCACGCAAAGGCGATTTTGGTGCTGAGGATATTAAAAAGGTCATTCAAAACCGTCAGGCACTTTATAAAATCTTAATGCCTTACCAAGCCCATATTTTTTCAGGTCATGAGCATTACCAGGAGAACTATGTCTTGAAGGATAACCTCTTTGAACATGTTCATGGCGCACTTTGCGGCATATTTTGGCAAGCTCCTTACAACAGCGATGGAACGCCGCTGGGCTACACGGTTTATGAAGTTGATGGAGAGAAACTGAGCTGGTATTTTAAAGCAGCGGGAAAAGATAAAAACATACAGTGTGCAGCGTATTTGCCAGGTGCAGACACGCAAAACCCCGAGGCACTTGTTGTCAATGTATGGAATTATGACTCTGCCTGGAAGGTTTATTGGTATGAAGACGGCAAAAAAATGGGTGAGATGAAGCAATCGAAGGGCTGGGATCCTGACATCGTTCAGTATGTTAAAAAGAACCAACAAAATTTTAGATACAAGTATATCGGTGCAGGCCCCAGCGAACACATGTTCTATGCGGTTCCCTTAAATAAGCATGCCCAGTTTAAAATCGAGGTTGTTGATCGTTTTAACAATGTTTATACAACTATACCGCAAAATGTTAATAAGAAACAAATCAGTTTTCGGTGATATTACCCAAAGGCAACATCCTGGTGAACGTTAAAGATTTATACGAACATGAAAAAATTATTAATAGCTATGCTTCTTGGACTTAGCATACATGCACTTGCACAGCAGCCAAATTTTAGAAATGATTACTACAATAAGAAGAGGGCACTACAGGAAAGTATTCCTAAAGTTAATAAAGCCATTGTGATGCTGGGCAATAGTTTGACTGAGCAGGGACTGTGGTCTGAATATTTTCCGGGAAAAGATGTGTTAAACAGGGGGATCGGAGGGGATATTATTGCTGGCATAATCGATCGGTTACCCGATATTTTAAAAAACAAACCCTCAAAAATTTTTATAACGGCGGGGATTAATGATATACTATTTTACGACATCACCAAAGAACAGTTTGAGCAGGGCTATACCAAGATATTTGAAATCATTAAACAGCGGCAACCAAAGTGCAAGATTTATTTGGGTAGTTTACTGCCTGTAAACGAAACCATAAAATCGGATAATAAATTTTTAGTTGACAAGAACAACAAAATCAATGCGTTCAATGATCTGATCAGGGCATTTGCTGTGGAACACCATGTAAGATATATCGATATCCATTCGCATATGTTGGAAGGTAAAGCGCTTATAAAAGGCCTTAGTGTTGATGGTATTCATTTAAACGAAAAAGGATATCTGGTTTGGACAAGTGTGTTAAAACCATATATCTATGAGTAGGTGTAGTATTTTTTCTTGTGTTCCACTTTTCCTTCTAGCCTTGTTAGACCCCTCTGCAGTTGCAGCAAAAAAACCGAAAGAGCGTATTGTAGAAGTATTGGTGATTGGCGGTACAACCAGCGGCACCTCCGCAGGAATTGCATCAGCAAGGGCAGGTGCGAAAACGCTGATTGTAGAAGAAAGTCCCTGGCTTGGAGGTATGTTCAGCGCGCAAGGAGTAGGGGCGGTAGACGGCAATGAAAATCTGCCATCGGGTTTATGGAAAGAGTTTAGAGAGAAGATTGTCATGCATTATGGAGGGGAGGCACGTGTACGGACAGGATGGGTGAGCAATACATTGTTTGAGCCTCATGTGGCAGACAGTGTATTTAAAGCGATGGCTGCAGCTGAAAGAGATTTGACTGTCGTTTATGGGTATCATCTCTACAGCATATTAAAAGAAGGGAAAAAAATATCTGGTGCCATTTTCAGAAATGAACGGAAAGAGCAACTGATCGTCCGTGCTAAAATAACCATTGATGCTACTGATATCGGGGAAAGTTTAAAAATGGCCGGGGCAGCCTACCGATTGGGAATGGATGCACGTGACCAGACGCATGAAAAAGGTGCACCTGATCAGGCAAATGACATCGTTCAGGACCTTACATGGGTTGCTATTTTAAAAGATTATGGATCCGGTGCTGACAGGACCATCCCAAAACCCAGGGACTATAAGGCAGCCGAATTTCATGGATGTTGTTCTGAAACAGTAGATAAAATAAAAATCGATTGTGATTATATGTTGCAATACGGCCGAATGCCGAAAAATAAGTACATGATAAACTGGCCGAAATATGGTAACGACATTTATTTACAAGTGGTAGAAATGTCCCGCAGTAAGCGGAATAAAGCGTTGAAAAAAGCGAAAGAGCAAACCCTAAGATTTGTTTATTATATACAGGATGAACTGGGTTTTAAGCATCTGGGCCTGGCCGATGACGAATTTGATACTGCAGATTTGCTGGCCTATAAACCGTATCATAGAGAAGGCCGGCGCCTCAGGGGCATTTCCTATCTCACTTACAATGATGTCGAAAACCCGTATCAACAGGAAGAATATTTATACAAAACCGGTATATCCGTAGGTGACTATCCTGTAGACCATCATCACGATAAAAATCCAGCTGCACCGAAAGTAGGGTTCGATCCGGTTCCGTCCTTTAATATTCCATTGGGGGCGCTTATTCCCGAAACGATAGACGGCCTGATCGTATCGGATAAGGCCATTTCTGTTTCCAATCTGATAAACGGATCGACAAGATTGCAACCTGTGGTATTGTTAACGGGACAGGCTGCAGGTACATTGGCTGCGCTGGCCGTTAAGGAAAATAAGGAGCCCCGTGAGGTCTCTATCCGAATGGTTCAGTCGAGCCTGTTAAAAAACAAAGCCTATATCATGCCTTTGTATGATGTGCCGGTATTGGATCCGGATTTTGAAAGTATACAGAAAATAACGGCAACGGGCATTCTCAAAACAAAGGGAGAGTCCTGGAAATGGGCCAATCGGACATGGTTTTACCCAGACAGCAATATTACAGTTGCGGAATTTACCGAAGGCTTACATTCCTTTGACAGCAGGGCCGAAGTTGTTGTGCAGCAGCGATTGCTGACCATGCGTGAGGCGTTTTCGATGATCACCAGCATATCAGATCATAAAGTGACGCCGGTTGGATTGGAGTATAGCGATGAACCAATATCAAAAAGAAAACTGGCATTACTACTCATAGATTTTCTGAACCCTTTTGCAAAGGAGATAAACCATCAGGGCAAATATTATTGAATAAAATATAAAAACACATTATGGAAAATAATAGAAGAGATTTTTTAAAAAAAATGGGAATAGGAGCCGCTGCCGCCAGTATTCCCTTAATGGGGTTAGGTAATGATCGGGATTCAGCGGTAAATGGGGTATTACCTCCGGCAAGTGGACTTCAGATTACAGGAACTTTTCTAGATGAAATATCGCACGATATCCCACACCAGAATTGGGGAGAAAAGGAGTGGGACCAGGATTTTCGACATATGAAAGCAATCGGTATCAACTCCGTTTTCTTGATCCGTTCGGGTTACCGAAAATTTATTACGTATCCTTCTGAATATTTGATGAAAAAGGGCTGCTATAAGCCTTCGGTTGATTTGTTGGATATGTATTTAAGGTTGTCCGATAAACACGGCATGAAGTTTTATTTTGGCTTATACGATTCAGGGCACTATTGGGATACGGGTGATATGTCGAGTGAAATTGAAGACAATAAGTTCGTCATTGATGAAGTGTGGGAAAAATACGGTCAGCACCACAAAAGTTTTCAGGGCTGGTACTTGAGCGGCGAGATCAGTCGGGCTACAAAAGGGGCTATTGATTCCTTTCGGGCAATGGGAAAGCAATGTAAAGATGTATCTGGTGGCCTGCCTACCTTTATTTCTCCATGGATTGACGGCAAGAAGGCAGTTATGGCAAGCTCAGGTAAGCTTTCCAAAGCAGATTCAGTGTCAGTTGAGCAGCATGAGAAGGAATGGGGTGAAATATTTGATGGCATTAAGGGAGCCGTGGATGCCTGTGCTTTTCAGGACGGCCAAATTGATTACAATGAGTTGGACGCATTCTTTGAAGTGAATAAAAAACTAGCAGATAAGAATGGAATCGAATGTTGGACGAATGCGGAATCCTTTGACCGCGATATGCCTATCAAATTCTTGCCTATCAAGTTTGATAAATTGAGGATGAAGCTTGAGGCAGCCAAACGGGCAAACTATGATAAGGCAATTACCTTTGAATTTTCCCACTTTATGAGCCCTCAATCTGCTTATCCGCAGGCTGGTCACCTGTATAACCGATATAAGGATTATTTCGGTCTGTAAAATTTAATTAGAATAACTCATGAATGAAAAAATAAATATCAGATATATAAAATTTTTGTCCTCCGTAGCGGCGGTAGGAGGTTTTCTTTTCGGCTATGACACGGCGGTGATATCAGGCACCATTGCGCAGGTCAGCAGTCAGTTTGGACTCAGTACTGTAGAGCAGGGCTGGTATGTAGGGTGTGCTTTGATCGGGTCTATTCTGGGCGTATCCATTGGGGGATTTTTAGGCGATAAATACGGCCGAAAAAAAACACTGTTCATTGCCGCGGTCCTTTTCTTCATATCCGCTGTTTTCTGTGCCTTTTCTCTTCAACTTGAGCAGCTTGTCATTGCAAGAATGATCGGAGGAGTAGGGATCGGTGTAGTGTCTATTATTTCACCAATGTATATTTCTGAGCTTTCGGTTGCGGAGTACCGTGGTCGTTTGGTTTCTTTATATCAGCTGGCGGTGACAATTGGCTTTTTGGGGGCATACTTAGTTAATTATGCGTTGCTTAAATATTCTTTGACAAATGCACAGCATCTGGAGTATTCCTGGATGAAACTGATCTTTTGTGATGAAGTCTGGAGAGGTATGTTGGGTGTTTCCGGAATACCAGCTGTTCTTTTTTTCTTTATTCTTTTTTTTATACCGGAAAGCCCCCGATGGCTGCTTTTGAAAAATAAGGAAAAACAGGCTGAATTAGTGTTGAGACGAGTTTATCTATCACAAAATGCGGCTCAGAACGAACTTGATAAAATTAGATCTGTGCTGACGGGTACCGGAAAGCTGGATTGGTCCTTGCTAAAACAGTCCAATGTTCGAAAAGCTGTTCTCATAGGTGCAGCTATTGCAATTCTCGGACAATTTATGGGTGTAAATGCGGTACTGTATTATGGGCCTACTATTTTTGAGAAAATCGGGCTTTCTGGTGATGATTCCCTGCTTTACCAGGTAATAGTAGGATTGGTAAATGTATTGACAACCATATTAGCTGTGTTTATCATCGACAGAGTGGGGCGTAAAAAATTAGTTTATCTCGGTGTGTCCGGTATGGTGATTTTTCTACTCCTGATCGCGTTTTACTTCGTGTCCGGAAATTCGTTTCCAAACATCATTATTCTGATTTGTTTTCTGGCCTATGTATTCTGTTGTGCAATATCTATTTCTGCAGTAATCTGGGTATTGCTATCCGAAATGTATCCAAATAAGATCCGTGCAGTGGCAATGTCGCTGACTGGTCTTTCACTTTGGATAGGGACTTATTTAATAGGGCAATTGACACCCTGGCTATTGGAGAACCTCGGTCCGGCGGGAACTTTTTTCTTCTTCGCCCTGATGTGCATACCCTACTTATTCATCGTATGGAAGTGGATACCAGAAACCACCGGTAAATCTCTGGAGGATATTGAACGACATTGGATACATTAATATTTCGTCTGGATATCTCTTATTAAATCGATGTAAAAATAACTAAGATTAACAATTTAAGATACGTAATGAAGTACAACTACAGTGAAATTTACGAGCAGGAATTAATAGATCATGTAATTCCTTTTTGGATGAAATATTCTAAGGATGAGGTGTCAGGAGGATATTTTAATTGCCTTGACCGGTTTGGAAATGTGTTTGATACAGATAAATTTATGTGGCTGCAGGCCAGAGAAGTCTGGACTTTTGCGACCTTATACAATGAATTGGAAGCAAGGCCAGAGTGGTTAGAAATGGCAAAGCACGGGGCTGATTTTATAGAAAAACATGGTCGTGATGGTAAAGGAAACTGGTACTTTTCATTAGCGCAATCCGGAGAACCGCTGGTGCAACCTTACAATATTTTTTCTGACTGCTTCGCTGCTATGTCTTTTGCTGCCCTTTATAAAGCTGATCCACAAGAGAAATACGCCGAGATCGCAAAGGATACTTTCTATAATATCTTAAAGCGCCAGACGAATCCAAAAGGCACTTATAATAAGGCTTATCCGAAAACACGTAACCTTAAAAACTTTGCTTTACCGATGATCCTGAGTAATTTATCTCTGGAAATGGAACATGTGCTTGATAAGAAGACAGTTGATGATTTGCTTAGGACAGTGATTCATGAGGTGATGAATGTTTTTTATCAGGAAGATACGGGACTGATTTTGGAGAATGTGAACCTTGATGGTTCTTTTTCTGATTCTTTTGAAGGGAGACTGATCAATCCGGGACATGCCATTGAAGCGATGTGGTTTATGATGGATCTTGGTGTTCGTCTGAAAGATCAGCAATTAATAGAAAAGGCTACCGAAATCGCTCTTCACACTCTTGAATATGGCTGGGATAAAGAATTTGGAGGGATTTTCTATTTTCTGGATATCATGAATAAACCCGTTCAGCAGTTGGAATGGGATCAAAAGCTTTGGTGGGTACACCTGGAAGCTCTGGTATGCATGGCCAAAGGATATACACTTACCGGAAGAGCCGAATGTAAAGATTGGTTTGAGAGGCTTCACGACTATAGCTGGTCTAATTTTCGTGATCCTGAGCATGGAGAGTGGTTTGCATATCTGAATAGAAGGGGCGAGGTATTGTTACCCTTAAAAGGGGGTAAATGGAAATGCTGTTTCCATGTACCACGTGCATTGTTTCAAGTCTTTAAAACACTGAAAAATGACCAGTCTGCTTAAAATCTAAAGTCTCCAGGCTTTTAAAACTTGCTGATACCACGTTGTTATCATCTTTAGTTCCAATCACTCTGCGTAATCGCTTGCCACAGTTACGATGGGCAAAAGAAGGGGGCGATTGATACTACGATGGTGGCACCATATTTGCCTTATCGCCAGAAATTTGTTCTTATTACAAGGATACATCCCTATCTGTTGTTTTTAAAATTATTTTTAGTTAATTTATGGCAAGGATATTTACGCTTGGGTTTGGGATTATTATTTTAGTTTATGTAATTAGTTCATTTAAAAAAGAACCATCTGTTGGAGAACTGTTGGCTGAAAGTTTTGAAAACGAGATTTATGATGAATTTGATACTTTGGCTTTTGATTCTGTTTTTACAAAAACATTAGATAGCTTGTCAACTAAACTCTCTGATTTCCAATCAATAAAGACTTTTTATACCAAAAATGGATATTGTCCCACTTTAGTTATCAGATTTTATAAGTCCAAAAATTTAGATGTTCTGCTAAATTTTTTACAGAACAGTACGGTGCATGGCTTTGATCCAGAGAGGTTTTCAACAACAGAATTCAGAAGTTTATTGGGATATTTTAAAGGGAATAACGAATTCAACAATGTATCTCAAAGCTATTCTGCCTTGGCAAAACTTGAGCTTCTATCTGCCAATGCTTATATTAAGTATATCAATTATCTCAAATTTGGGGTAGTGAATCCCCAAAAGGTATTTTCGAGATATTTTATCAATGTTAAGCGGCCTGATGTTCAATCTACAATAAGATTACTGAATTCAGGTAGTATGTCAGACACCTTAGTCAGCGTTCAGGGAAAATCTTTACAGTATATGGCGCTCCAGTCGGCTTTTATTAAGGCCGAAAACGACTCTGTTCGCCGGACTTTAGCGGTAAATATGGAACGCTTGCGCTGGATTTTACCCCAAACCGGGGAGGATTATGTGCAAGTAAATATCCCCGATTTTACCCTGATTTATTTTAAACAGCGTGATACGTTAACGACGATGAAGGTTTGCGTTGGAAGTAAAGCTGACGATGATTACGAGAAGAAAATGGACGTTTTTAAAAAGACGGGCGATTATGATGATAAACCTAATAATCATGAAACGCCAATTCTTTTCAGTTCTATAACCTTGCTCTATGTTAATCCTGTATGGAATATTCCTGAAAGTATTGTTAAAAAGGAGATTTATCCGATGGCGCGCCGAAATAGTAGCTACTTAAGGAGAAATGACATCAATGTATATCATAAAAATAAGCTTGTTAATAATCCTGCTGGTATTCGATGGTCAAGATATGATGTGGAAAAATTACCTTTTCTATTCGTACAAAGACCAGGAATTAAAAATTCCTTAGGTAAATTTAAGTTTGCGTTTGAAAATAATAGCAGCATTTTTTTACACGATACCAATAATAAAAAAGCTTTTAAACAATCTAACCGGGCGATAAGTCACGGTTGTATAAGATTAGAGCAACCACTAAAATTTGCTGAACTTCTTGTCGGCGACAAAGATAAATGCGATAAATTAAGATCTGACATTGGATTAGTTCCGATAAATAAAAACAATCTTGCTGGATACCACATGAAACGGTCTCATAAATTGACCTCAAAGGACTCTCAATTAACGCCCTCCGTATATACTCCAAAAAAATCTGTCCCATTGTTGATCACTTATTTTACAGCTTGGGAAATGAATAATAAAATTGAATATAGACCAGATGTGTATGGCCTGGATAAGGATTTGTGGGCAGCAATGAATAAGATAAACAGGTAGTTTTCGGGAAACGACAATATCTATCCAGCAATCCCGTATATTCGTTCAGCTAATTGTTATCAAATCATGGTTATGAAAAGACTATCTGTCCAACAGATGATAATACCGGTAAAAATGCTTAGAGTTAAAACTGTATGCCTTCTTTTGTTCCTTTTGTTTGCCATGCCATCCATGGGCCAGATTAAATGGCCGAATAGTCAGCTGCTTCCATCTTTCCCTGCGCCCGCTCAGGTCCAGGATTTAATTATACTCCGGCAAAAATCTCCTTATGCTGCAGCAGAAATGTACCTGTTTGCTTCGCTAAAGGGCATCGTAAACAGGACTAAACCACGTATTTTCTCCTATGAGGGCGATGCTTTTGCTGAAGGGCCGCATACCTGGCTGCAGTCCCTGGGCTTGAAATGGTCTGAACCGGCAGACAAATGGGACCTGATTAAAAAATACCGGAATGAAATTTCAGGCCTGATCGTTTATGATCCCAATCAAATACATACCATTAACCTGGCCACAGTACTAGCAAATAGCAAAGGTGCACTGATTGCCTCGCCATTATTGTTATCCAAATTGACTGCTCCTCCTTATAATTTACCTGTCTTACTTGATTTGCAAGGAAAGTTTAGCAGTAAGCTGGAAGTTTATCAATCACTGTATGATACCTATTGGCCACAGCTTGATCACCGTTTGTTAATCGGACTAAACCCTAATGCGCATAAAGCGGCCCTTCGTGAGTATGCCGTGGCATTGGGGGCTGGGGTAATATGGCTAGATCCCAAAGTCGCTGGTGAAAGTGAGTTGCTCAACAAATTTCTATCTTCTATGTCGCCGGGTTCAAACTTTATGGGCTGGTGGCCAGAAGAAGCGCCAGGGGTGGAGCGGGCTTCGAAGTATGGTATTGCAACGATCGCCAGTGATTGGTGTACTAACCTCACGTTACATAGTGGTACTTCCAGAACAGTAAATGTAAAACCGATTCCACCAAAACCAGTGCTTAAAAACAAGATTTATGTTGCATTTGTATTGAGCGATGGAGACAATCTACAATACACTGAACATCTGATGCGTAAGCTTTGGAATAATCCAGACCGGGGTGCTGTTCCAATAGGATGGACCGTGTCACCTGCTATGCTAGATGCCATGCCTGCCGCACTTAATTACTATTGGCAAACCTCTACCATCAATGACAATCTGATTTCCGGACCCTCCGGCTATGGTTACACTTATCCCAATGCCTGGTCTGATGAAAATTTACTAAAACAGTTTGTTTCTAAAACCGAGGATTATAATAATCGTGCGGGCTTACGTGTAGTCACCATCTGGAACACAATCAACGGAGGTATCAATCCTAATGTTGGGAAAATGTTTGCAAGTCAGGCAAAATCGTTGCTCGGTGTAACTGCCCAAAACACAGGGGGTGGGCTCACTATCTATAACAACAGTTTACCTGGAATGGCACTTGCGTGTAATTATTGTACAAATGAACAGGCGATGAAAGATCATATCGCCAAAGCTGCGTCTCGTTGGAATAGAACTTCGCCGCGTTTCATCATTATACAAGCGCAGCCCTGGACTAATATATCGCCCACAAGTTTTAAAAATGTAGCTAGCTCACTTAATGAAGATTATGTAATAGTTCGCCCTGATCATCTTTTTCAGCTTATTCGTGAAGAGAATGGCATTTCAATTAAACCTAAATAGTTTCGTACTTTAGTTGTCGTAACTTCACAATTATTTAAGCCTTATTTAATAAACACCGAATGAAACGCTTTAGATTGGTGCCGCAGGATTTGCCATATTATTCGGCTCAGCTCTCGTACCTGGCAAGCGATCTCCAGTATTTATCCTTATAGATTTCATAACTGATATTGAGTCTACCCGCATATGCTTTTTCAATATCATGTACCGCTTTAGATGGCTTTCTGAATTCTTTGCAGGCAAAATAAATTACGCGAAGACCATCACCGGTTTCTCTGCCCACATTCAGGTAACCATCTGCAGGGCTAAGGCGAGCCATGAGTTCATCTTCCATTTCATTGAGCAGCTGAAAGGTTTGCTGATCTGGTAGCCCTGAGTTCTGACGTCCATCATATTTGATTTCAATGGCCATCATCCAGGGGTGTGAAGCTTTGGCATCCCAACTGAGTAATCCCATATTGAGCATAGCAAGAAAAGGCTGTCCATCTTCTGTTTCAGCCTCAAAGCTGCCGTATTCATCATTATCCGTATTGTGCCGCATACCTTCATATTTCTCAATAAACTCTTTCTCCCTCCAGGTTAAAAATGCCTTCAATTTGGATATCGGGACAAGTTCCTTTTCAACCTTGTCTTTTCCTATGATGACAATATTATCTATCATCGTGGCAAAATTCAACTCGCCCAGATAGTTGTCAAGAAAGATAAAAACACCGTTTGAAATTTCCTTTTCATTATCCTGATTGAGATCGTCATGAACAACGGTGATGTCAATTTCGTCGGGTTGATAGGGATTATCATTCGCGTAGAAGTGCATGTTTTCCGTCTTAAAATGATAATCATACATGTTGATCGCAAACTTGTCGATCTCTATCGGCGGTTTAAGCGCTGTGAACTTCCAACCTTTGATTTCAGGTGCGTCGTTTACCAATTGCTCTACGAAAACAAAGTTCTTAACGGTCCCGTCGGCCGTAAGTACCAGTTCGGCCGTATTGTCGTCCAGCATCCCTGTAAGGAAGAAAAAGCCATCCTTCAGTTGAGCAAGTTTAGGCGATATTTTATCAAAGAATTCTTTTTCGATATCAGCATGTGCTTTGACGGTCTCAAAGAAACTTTTTTCATTTTTGATAAACCAGTTCCAGAAATCTTTATTGGACTGAATAGGAGCGTCTGATTTATTGAATATGTTTTTTAGAAAATTCATGGTTTATTGCAGGAGTTGATGTAGCGTTAATTGATTTGTTTTTGCTAATATATGATTGTGAACAGCAAAAATCAATTTTATGACGCCTTTATCTTCCGGTAGAAATTACGCATATTGCATATATGAAAACATTACTATTAGTCTGCTCCTTTGTCTTTGCTTCCTTTTCGCTTAGTGCTCAGGAAGGCGTTGCTGTTGATCAAATAATTGGTCATTGGGATCTAAAAGATATTCCAAAAGCTGTAGGAAAGGAAGTTGTTATAGTTGATTCTGTGTATGATGGCAGAGCATTTGAAAACCATACTTTACTGAATGTAGGAGGTAAGTATCCAGGTCAGATTATTTCTGTGTTTATTGCTAAAAAAGATTATAAAAACTTTAGTGATGATATTTTGAAATTGTACCTGCACAAAAAAATAAGTGTGAGCGGAAAATTATCAATTTTCAATGAGAAGGCGCAGATTGTTGTAACCGATCCTAAACAAATTAATTCTCATCTGAACTACAAAAAGAAAGTGCTGAATGTGATTTTTTAATTCCATCGACCCTCGACGAAATCCCATATCTTAGTGGTACTATGAATACCTTATTGTTAGACGAAATACTGATGCTGGAAAGGTTCCCTGGAAAAGGGGGCTGGACCTATGTGGTGCTACCTCAACTTAAGACCCCTTCGGGCAAGCTGTTGGGTTGGGATAAGGTTCGTGCCTTGTTTGATGAGCATGAAGTCTCTGAAATTGGCCTGATGTCTTTGGGTAATGGAAAGCGTTTCTTACCTGTAAAAGCTGAAATCAGGAAAGTGATAGGTAAGGAGGCTGGTAACCAAATTAGATTGCAATTATTCTCGCAAACTGAAGAATTGGATATAAGAGCAGAATTCCTACTTTGCCTGGAGGATGATCCCTCAGCTTTAAAGTATTTTAAAAGCTGGAAAGCTGAAGAACGGGACAAATACATCTCCTGGATTGAACAAGGGCAAAATACGGAGCAGCAGGTTGAGCGTATGGCACAGGCTGTCGACCGCATTGCAGCGGGATTGCTGTTTTAAAGGTTGGTGTGCCCTTGGCGTATTTTATTCAGGAAGACTGGACTCCTTAATGTGGACTGTCGATCACATATGAACTCATTTTAACGATCTTATCATCTTTGAAATGATAAATGTCACAGAAGTTGCTTTCGTATTCGATGCCGTCTTTCTTCTTATTTGTAGCTGATCCTTGTACTGATGCCATATCTCCTTCGATCACGATGGTGCTGAACTGAAAGTTGCTGTGCTCGGGCATATTGCTCACATCCATCTTGCTGAAGTCTTCTATCCCATTGAATCTGGTATGTCCTTTAGCAGCGGAATACATGTCCCAAACGACATCCTCTGCAAAGTAATCCATAAAGTCCTCCATTCTGTTTTCAGTAAACAGAAGGTTGATTTGTTCTATAAGTTCTTTTGTAGTTGCCATGATAATTAAACAATTGTTCCGAAATTTTGTTTATCTGCCCATCTATATCTGCTAAATTACTGTATTCAATAACTTAAGCGTAGAATAACCGGCTAATCGGCATCCCGCTTTTTATATTTGGAAAACTCTAATTATTTATGATTAAACAACCCGAATATACTACTTTTATTGATGCTTTTGTCGATTTTTCATTCAAAAGACTATTCGCTACTGAAGAAAGTAAACCTATTTTGATTGGGCTTTTAAACCATTTATTTAGAGGTCGTAAATACATCACGGCAATTAATTATGGTAAGAACGAATATCCTGGAGAAATTACAACCGAGGGAGGAGCGGTGTTCGATGTGATTTGTACAGATGCTGATGGAACCAAATTCATTATCGAAATTCAACGCGGTTATCAGCAGAATTTTAAAGATAGGGCTCTGTTCTACACATCGCGGGCCATTAGTGAGCAGGTAACAAAAGGAAACAGAAGGGAATGGGGCTATAAATTGACAGAAGTATACCTCGTTGCTTTTCTGGAAGATTTTAACCTTCCGGATAGCCCAAAAGTCGAGTATCTGCAGGATATTTGTCTGGCTAACAGGTACACTGGTAAAATATTCTGTGAAAAATTGAGCTTTATGTTCATTGAGATGATTAACTTTGTTAAGGAGCCAATTGAGCTGCATACCGAACTTGACAGATGGCTTTATTCGCTAAAACACTTAAGTGAGTTTAAGGAGCGTCCGGAATATCTGAACGGTCCGGAATTTGATCAATTATTTAATCTGGCAAGATATGCCAATTTAACAAAGGAGGAGCGAGACATGTACAATACGAGTTTGAAACATAAGTGGGACAATAAGAATGTAATGGACTTTGCTGTCGCACAGGCTGAACAAAAGGGTGAGCGAAAAAAGGCCGTTGATATGGCCCTGGAGATGCTGGCAGATCACGAGCCTGTTGAGAAAATCATGAGATACACAAAGTTGTCGTTAGAAGAGATTGAGGGACTTTAGTGTCTGCGGATTGTTCTAACTCATTTTAGCCAATTCCTGTTCCAGCTTATCCATATTCTCCTCGTTCTTGTCTTCTACGTATGGCCGTATTTTATTGCATTCCTTTTCGGTTGCAAAAACCTGCCTGAAGATAACTTTAGTTTCTCCGTCACTTACTTTCTCGAACGTTGCTATGACGTCAAACAGCGGTTGTGAGATGTGTTTCCATATGATAACCGAAGGCTCTTCGATAACGGTAAACTCGCATTCATTTTGATAATTCCCTTTCTCAGGTCCATGCATGGTAAAACGCCATTTTCCACCTGGTCTGAAGTCGAATTCATGAAATGTATTGGTAAAGCCCACCGGTCCCCACCAGTTTTTAAGGTGATCCGGATCTGCCCAGGCTTTGAAAGCGAGCGCCTGTGAAGTATTTGTTGTTCTTGTGGTTACAATTTCGCAGTCGGGGTTAATAGGAGGGATTGCTGTGCTCATAGTCTAAAGTTTTCTTAAAAATAGTAAACATCGTAATACGCGCAAACAAACTGATTGGTTATTTGATGGCTAATTCCTGCTGCGCAGTAGGTACATTTTATAGAAGTTGCTTGAGTAAGGAATAAAGAGTAGCAATAAGGGCTGTTACCCGGTCTCCGAATTGGTTCAGGAAAAATGGTAAGTGCTGGAGTTTTTGTCGCCGGTTTTTTGAAGGACACCTGTTTCAGTAGCCACTTTTAAATCTCGGCTGGCCGTTGCTGTGGAGAGCCCTTTGAAATGCTGAAGGTAGTTTTTTCGTGTAAAGTGCTCCTTCCCGACTACCTCTTTAAATAATAAAATCCGGCTTCCCTGATCTGGTGCGGCGGAAGGCCTTTCGATCAGTTCATCAAGCGCTTTAGCGATGCATCCGAGCATAAATATGATAAACGGAGTGCTTTGTCCCAGGTTGTCAGATTTGTTTAATGCTTCATAGTACTTGGTCTGGTCGGCCTTAATAATACTTTCGATGGGCAGGTATTCAAAAACCGGATAAGTTTTCATCAGCAAAATGGTTTGCCAAAGCCTGCCCATTCTGCCATTTCCATCAGCAAAAGGATGTATGAACTCAAATTCGTAATGAAACACGCAGGTTTTGATTAAGATGGGGTCCTTGTCTATTTTTACGTATTCCAGTAATTCCTTGAGCAAGTGTGGAACCATATTACCGGAAGGAGCTACGTGTGTAATCTGCGATCCTTTTACAATCCCAACATTTCCCGATCTTAAAGCACCGGCATCCTTAATCAGGCCATTCATTAAGGTTTTGTGGGCATTTAGAACTGATTTTAGTTGAAATGGCTTGAATGTATGCAGGTTATCGTAAGTCTCTATTGCGTTTTGCACTTCCAGAATATCCTTTTGGAGCGCTAAAATCCGTTTGTTGTTTAGCAATGCCGTAATCTGCTCTTGCGATATGGTATTTCCTTCAATTGCTAAGGTAGATTGTATTGTTTTTATCCGGTTTGCTTTTCGTAATTCGGTTTGTGGCCTGTTTAAATGGAGGGCATTCACTGCCCCGATTTGTTCAGATACCTTTGTTAATAAGGATAAAACCTCAGACGTAATTTGATATGGGGGTTTATTGTAACTCATATGATAGTATCACATGATACTATCATATGATACTATCAAAGCTATGAATAAATTGAGATAGAAATAAATTTTTAAAAAAAATAAACTGATCTGGGATTTATGGGCAGTTAACCTACATGTATATGGATGGTGGTGTAAATGGGTGGTTAATTGATGATCTCGCCTTTGTTATTAGCAAGTTTCTCGCGCCATTTTTGGAGTTCTGCGGGCGGTATCCTCTCCCAATCTGCCACTTCACCGGTAATTTTTAATGGTGATTGTGAGCGATAAGAACGTGTGGGATTGCCGGGGAATTTTTTGTCTGTAACATTTGGGTCGTTTTCAAAAATTCCCGTCGGTTCTACGATGTAGACACGTTCAGGTGCCTCGTTTTTTGCCAGCGCAGCGGCAAGTCCGGCCCCATTAACCAGGGCTGTGAAATAAATGTGATTCATTTTGAGTTCGGACTGGTAATTAGAACTGCCCCCTGGTGTCAACAGATCTCCGACCTGCAAATCCGCTTCAGTGCCATGATAAAAAGGCCCTTTGTCAGACGGATTATCTTTAAATGAAGTTGCCAATTCATGATTCTTTTTAGCTTTTTCAGCGTGGCCCAGTTCCTCATGACATTTAGCAATATTTGAATACAGGGCAGGGAAGGCGCTTTTAACAGCGTCGTTGTTTACTTTTATTGCAAACTCCAAAGCGGTTTCCAGCCATTTTAATTTGTCGGGTACACTTTTTTGATGACTGGCGATATAATGGGCTGCAATAAATTTTTCTAAATTGTCTGTCGCTTCATCCCAGGCTTGCAGGAAAAGTTTGATCGCCTCTTCAGGTTTCCCTTGTTCCTCCATGTTCATGCCCTGAAGACTCAGTTTGACTACTTTGTTGGTGGGATTGAATTCCATTGTCTGATTCTTTGAGATTGTTTGTAGCTAAGTTATTTCTTTTTGATGGGGATTCAATAGGCCTGATGTTAAAGAATTATTATCAATTTCTGAAGTTCTGCGTAATCATCAATCCATAGACTCCTCCATCGAGAATGCCAATACCCAAGCGGCCGAAACCAGACCTCAGGATATTTTTCCGGTGACCTGGTGAATTCATCAAACCCTGATGTGCGATGGCTAATGTTTGTGCCAGTGCAAGATTCTCTCCTGCAGTTACGAAAATGATTTTTTCAGCTTGAATTCGTTGAAATGGATCGAGTCCCTCCGGTGTAATGTGTGAGAAGTAACCCCGTGCGAACATGTCTGCCGAGTGTTTTCTTGCTGGAACGGCAATTTCAGGATCAGCTTTTAAAGGTTTGAGCCGACGTTTTTTCCTTTCTTCATTTACCAATACCATCATTTCTGCTTCCAGATCTGCCCGTACTTTCGGGTGTTCTACTTTGTATGGCAATTTTATGGATTCTGATGCCCCAACCACTGCCTCAGATTTCGAGCCGACTTGGTTAAATAAGGTACTAAAAACAGGCGAAAGCTGATCACGCATCCAGTTTACCTTGCGAATTGACCATCCACTGATTTTACTGTCCTTAGCTGCTTCTGTGCTGTTGGTGATAGGCGTCAACAGCAGTAGTGTCGACAATAGCGCTACCCATATGAAACCGTTTACCAGCCCCGGTAGGATTCCATAGAGTTTGTTGGCCGTGCTTTCGTGGTCTTCCTGGGACACATTAGATAAAATTTTCCTGGATAATACCTCGAACAAGATTCTGATGCCGATTAGAATGACGATAAATGACAGTGGAGCCGTCCATGGACTGGCAGATATGATGTATTTATCTATGAAACTGCTGAGGGGGCCATATAGCAGAAAGCTGAGTGCGAGACTGCCCATCCAGCAAAGCAATTCTAAAGTGGCAAGAATGAAACCACTGCGGACACTGTTCAGGATTGACAGCAGCAAGATCAAAATTAAAATGACGTCTACCCAGTTCATGAAATCCAATTTAGTAAAAAAGACGAAGTTTAACTATGACTTGTTTTTTTTAAATAGTTTAAGATTAATGTATTTATTTAAATAGATAATCGGTTTTTTTCCGATTATCTATTTATTTTTTTACATTTGTGTATGGATTTAATGCAGTTGATTCGTAGTTACGGCAAACAACCGATCACACATCAGTTGTTAATTGCATTGCTAAAGGATTACAAAAGACCTAATGATAAAATTCACGACTTACTTAAAGAAGGAATTTTGTCACCTTTAAAGAGGGGTATGTATGTAGTCGGAACGCAATTAAGTGATCAGATCCGGCCGGAACCTTTTTTGGTGGCTAATCATTTGTTAGGACCAAGTTATGTCTCTTCGGATACAGCTTTATCTTTTCATGGCTTGATACCGGAAAGGGTTTTTGAAATAACATCTGTTACTATTAAAGCTTCACGCAATTTTCCAACTCCTATGGGGTTGTTTTCTTACGAGCGTTTGGGACTTCCATATTACACATTTGGCATTCAGCAGATTCAGCTGGGTGATGAGCAGTGGGCAATGATGGCATCACCAGAAAAATCTTTGTTAGATAAGATTGTAACAACCTCTGGAGTAGTATTGAGAAGTGCAAAAGCTGCTGAGAGTTATCTGTTGGAAGACCTTAGGATTGATGCAGATAGGTTAAAAGAATTGGATGTTGAACAAATGAGTACATGGATGGATGATGCGCCGAAAAGAGATAGCTTAATTCATATACTTAAAATGATAAAGACTTTATGATAAAAGAATGGCTGGAATCTTATCATCCTGCTAATAAAGATGAGGCAGGGCAGGCCTTGCGTGAAATTATGCAGGAAATTGCGCTCGCTGGTTTACAACGGGCAGGTTTTTTTGAAAAAGCTGCATTTTATGGCGGAACAGCTTTACGTATATTTTATGGCCTGGATCGTTTTTCAGAAGATTTGGACTTTTCTTTATTAAATAAGAATATGGATTTTTCTCTGGATAAATATCTGGAGGCGGTTACCACAGAGTTCGCATCTCAGGGTATGACTGTTTCGGTTACCGAGAAAAAAAAGACCAAAGAAAATAATATTGATTCTGCTTTTTTAAAGTCTGAGACGATCTGGAAGGAATTGGTATTAGAAGGAATTATTCCTCAAAGCGGAGTTGATCAGCGAGCGAATATCAAGATCAAACTTGAGGTAGACAAGCTGCCGCCTCTTGGGTTCGAAACAGAAGAAAAGCTACTTTTAAAACCGTTTTCTTTTTATGTTAAATGTTTTTCATTATCTGATCTTTATGCTGGTAAAATGCATGCTTTACTGTTTAGGAAATGGGGCAATAATGTAAAAGGGAGGGATTGGTATGATATGGAATGGTATATTAAGAAAGGCGTGCGGTTAAATTTGAAACATTTCGCATTAAGAGCACGGGACAGTGGTAATTGGACTGAAGATGATATGACTGAAAAAGAGTTTAGAGAGTTACTTCGTGCCAAGATTGAAACTGTAAATTTCGACCGTATTAAAGCAGATATCAGCAGATTTATAGCAGACCGTTTTGTATTGGATATCTGGTCAGTAAATTATTTTAATGATCTGGTTACTCATTTGAAAATATAACAGCTGAATAATAAAGCCGCTATGTTGTACGTCACAGTGGCTTTTTATTATAAAATAGATTTCGTTATTTATTGATTAAGCAGATGCTTTACGCTTTTCAAAACATCATCAGCAGTAGTGGTAGCTAATGATTTGATCTCAAATTTCTTTAAAGCCTGATTCAGTTCTGCTAATTGTTTGGTCTGCTTGTTCTTTTCGTATGATGACTGCAGGTATTTGATCTTCTCAAAATCCTGCGCGCCTTCAATCAGTTTTTCAAATCCTACTGAGCTTAAGGCTCCAGGATAAACCAGGTAAGTATCGCAGGCTGGCCATGCAGTAAACCGCGTGTCTGTTAGTGGTGATTTAGTCCAGCTGTTGTAGGCCCAACGTAAATATCCGTCCATTTTTTTTGCTGCCGTATACCAGCCCATACTATACGATATTCTGCTCTGTGAACTTCTTAAGTTATGGCTGTTTAGACATGGAAGCCGATATGCCGGGTGCAGGCAGTTAGCCCTGCACCCGGTATCGTTCTTATTGTGTGTAATGTAAGAGCGTGTTATATCTTTGTTTAAAGTCCTGCTATTTTTTTCAGACTTTCCCGGTTGAGACTTCCCATATGGCTGATGTTTTTAGAATCTACTTTACCATTGATGTCAATAGATACGTAGGTAGGGAATCCACCATCTGCATTGAGCATTGTTCTTAATTTAGCCAGTACTTTTTCATTGATAAAGACGTGGGTACCTGGAATCTGCATCTCTGTGAGTTTCTTTTTCCACAAGTCCATGTTAGAACCGTCGGTGGTACAAAGATATACGTACGCTATAGGCAGATCTTTATTTTTCTCGTGTAAGATTTTACTCGAAGGCATATCTGCAATACATGGACCGCACCAGGTAGCCCATATGTCTATGATTAAGGCTTTTTTTGCAAATTTCGACTTCAGATTCAACAGGAAGTCTTCTGCTTTTGTTTGCTCATCTACATGGTAAAGATCAGCTTCAAAAGGCAGTGTCACCAACGGTTTTCCAATGTCTGTTTTATTTAGTTGTTTTGATAAAGCAAACAAGCTGTCTACCTTTTTCTGATTAATATTAGCTTTTGCCAATTCTTTTGCAGCAATCTTTTTGCACCAGCTGGTTTTCATGCTTTTGATGATTAATGGATAGGCAGTAGCAGCACGCTCTTTGTAAGTATCTAAAAGAAATAGTTTTATGATATCTGATTTTTCTTGTGTATACAGGCTGTCTATCACTGCAAGCGTACCCGCTACTCCTTTAATTTTTTGCTTGTATTCGCCGTTCATGGAATATCTCTCCAGGTAATTATAGAAGGAAGCACCATCATTGCTGCTGAAATACGGTTTGTGATTGCTGATCTCATCAAAGAGTTTAGCAGGCATCAGGCCGCGGCCCCAATACATCACACATAAGTTTGAATAGTATCCGGACAATGTCTCGTCATTGATCGCCCATTTAAAATCAGGGTATTGAGTGCTGAACTCCTCATCGATCTTTAACAGGGCATTTTTAATTGAGTCAGCATCAGATAAGAAAGATTCTACAGTGAGATTTTCCCTTGATTTGCGCAGGTTATCGAGTTTTTTACCCAGGTTTTCCTTTTCCTCTTTTTTAAAGATCACGTTTTTATTCATCACGGTGTTCAGCTGTCCGTCGATGCCCAGGTATTCAACGCCGTCGCCGATCATGTATGCGCTTTTGGCTTGTAGTTTTTTTGCATCAAGGACTACGGTCAGGCCTGAGTTGACATATATTCCGGCGTATAGATACTTGCCGACGTTTAGCCAGATTTGCTGATATGGTAAATTCTGATCAAGTACTATTGTTGCAAGTCCTGCAGCATCTGTAGCGGCAAATTTTTTAATTTGAATACCTATTCCCATCTGAACCAGGATAAGCCCTATATTTACTTTTTTGATGCTGTCAGGGAGATTTTTAATCTGGATAGTTAATGTTGCCGGTTTGCGGTTGGCAAGATAGGTGCTCATTTTTTTATCCTCAATACGGAGAGGAGCAAGTTTTTGTGCATACACCTGTGTGCAGCTGAATAGTAGCAGGAAATATAAGATCCGTTTCATTTGATTTGGTTTTATTTTTTTATAGTGTTTAGTGCTTTTAATACGTTTTCTTTTTTGCCCCTGGAAATAGGGATGCGGGTGTCATCGTTCAGCAACAGGTAGCCGCTGTCTTCTTTCACCAGGCTTTTTATGAATTTGGAATTGACCAAATGGGACTGGTGGCATCGAATAAAGTCGTAACTGGTCAGCATCTCTTCATATTCAAAGATAGGTTTTGATACCATGATGTTTTTGCCATCTGTGAGGAAGAATTGCGTGTAGGCATTTGAAGATTCACAACGGATGATCTCATCAGTATTTACAAACCTGATTTCTTTGGTGGAGGCCAGGGCTAGCTTATGGTCTTTTTTGGCGTCCTTATTTTTGATGAGGTCCATCAGATTTTCCAGCTGAACGTTTTGTTTGCGTTGGTTTAGCTTTGCTTCAACTTTCAGAATTGATGTTTTTAATTCTTCAGGGTTGACCGGCTTGAGGAGGTAGTCTATAGCGGAGAATTTCACAGCCTGAATACCATACTGGTCGAAGGCTGTAACAAAAATCACCTCGAACTGATAGTGTGGCAACGCTTTGAGCACATCAAACCCATTCTTGCCAGGCATTTGTATGTCAAGGAATAGTAAGTCCGGATTGGTGGCGACGATGGTGGTTATGGCGTCGTCGGCATTAGTTGCAGCACCTACGATGGCAACAGGCAATTCGTGTTTTTGCAGTAAGCTCAGCAAGGTTTCAATGTTGTTTTTCTCGTCGTCGATGATTACGGCTCTTATCATATTAACCAGTTTTTGAAATAGATGGTAACTTGTGTTTCGTTTTGTATGCGGTTTATAGAAAATTCAATATGCTGCCCATTGAGTGTCTGGTTTAACAGTTTGATCCTTTCTTTGGTCAGCTGTAATCCAAATCCGCCGGACTTATTGTTTTGATCGAATCCCTGGCCATTGTCCCTGACCTGAATGGACATGTCATTGTCTATTTTATCAAATGATACACTGAGCATTCCATGTTCCTGTAGGGAAGATATGCCGTGTTTTACCGCGTTCTCTACCAGGGGCTGTAAAAAGAGACTTGGTATTTCTATAGCATTGGTGTCTATCTGTATGCCTATTTCTATCTGGTAATTGAATCCGAAGCGCAACTTCTCCAGGTTCAAATAGTTTTCCAGGATCTTTACTTCACTGGAGATGCTTACAAATTCGTTGTTGGTTGCTTTTAGTGATTCGCGCATCAGGTTGCTAAATTCGATCAGATATCTGGATGCATTTTCTGAATCGTTTTTGGTGATCAGGCCCTGAATAGAACTGAGCGCATTGAACACAAAATGCGGATTGAATTGTGAGCGAATGGATTTGAGTTCGGTTTGGACGACCTGCTTTAAGGTGTCCTGAGCTTTCAGCTTCTCTGCTTGTTGTCCGGAGCGTCTCAAGAGTATGATGAACCCAATAGCCAGTAAACCAAGTACACACAGGCCTATTTTTGCCCATAGGGTTTGGTACCAGGCAGGATGAATGGTGAATGTGTATTTGCATACGTGTATCCGCTGCACACTGTAGCGGATCAGCAATTCATATTTGCCAGGCGAAAGGTTTTTTAACCAAACCAGGTTGAAATCAAAATCATTAGCAGTCCAGCCTGTGCTGTCCGTTCCTTTCACGAGATTGTACTCGATGATGTTTTTAGACTTGATGATGTCATCCAGATAGAAGATCAAGTTGTTTTCATTGGAGCGGAAGTCCTTTTTTAATTTCAGAAAAGTCGTGTTTTTGCTCCAGTCTACGCGCTCTGGATTCAGCCTCGGATCTTTCCATTGTTCTTTGAAAATGCTTAGAAACTCAGGAAGCTGAGAAAATGTAAACACGCCAACCACCCTTGGTCGCCATTTCGCCCAGTATGCAGATAAAGAAATGGCAATACTGTCGGGATTGTCTATTTTCCGAACCTCGAAGGTGAGTGCTTTACCATAATCTCCTTTAAACTGCCCGAGGTAAGCGGTGACATCATCTACTTTGGTAGAGTCTGCAATTTTAGTCATGATGTAAGCGTCGGCGAATAATTTAGGCGTAGTCCAGGGCAAAACGACCTTTTTGTTGTTCTCAAGTACTCTAAACTGATACTTGTTTGCATTTTGAGCGTTGATCCCATTTACCGTCACTATTATTCCTGTTGAATCGAATATGGGGACTGTAAAAGCTCCTGCATAACTATCGAGTCCCCGAACATATGCTTTTAATTTCCTGTGAGAATAGGCTTTTAATTGCGGTATTTTTTCCAGCACGTGTTCGTAATTTACCGCCAGTTTATTGGAAAAAAATGCCGAAATCATGAGGTTGTTCTGCAAGGAAAATTTGGTGTGATTGCTATAGAATGTATGCGAGAAATATTTACGGATTGAATCGCCATGCTGATCGTGCTGAATGACAGGGTGGATGCTGTTCAGGTTCATCTCCAGCTTTTGGGCGTAGCAAAAGATAAGGGGAAAATAGAAAAGAATAAATAGGATCGTGCTGCGCATCTGTTTGTCTGAAATTATTTACATCAAAGTAAAGGCTTTCATTCATTGGTTGTATACGCGGATTTGAATCTTGCAGGTTCTATTTTGAATCAGGTAAAAGATCGCAGAAAGAATGTTATTATTGTATATAAAAATCCGCAAAGAAATGAATACTGAAATTCAGACCTATAATGATTTGCAATCCGCAGAAGATAAAGAGATTTGTAATTTACTGGCAGGGGAAATAGATAAGTCTCTGCCCGATGCGGAAAATAAGATCTGGCATCGTCATCCGGTTTGGTTTTTAGAAGGGAATCCCATCGTGGGCTACAGCAAGCTTAAAGATGGTATACGTTTGATGTTTTGGAGCGGTGCCAGTTTTGAAGAAGAGCAGCTGAAAATAGGAACAGGTAAATTTAAAGATGCTTCTATTTCATATACTTCGGTAAACCAAATTGATGTAGAGGATCTGGGGAGGTGGCTGGAAAAGTCGGGGGCAATACAGTGGGATTATAAGAATGTGATGAAAAGAAAGGGTGTATTGATACGGTTAAAGTAGTATCTGTGGATTTCTATAGAGTTATGAGGCATTAAATGTACCTTAGCATTTTTTAAAGATGGAAGATACGGTACACAGGAATTTTAAACTCGCGGCATATATTATTTTCGCATCAGTATTAATTGATCTGACAGGAGGGTTTATCCAATACAATAATAACCCTAATTTTGATATCACGACTACAGTTGAGGTTTCATTATTATTTATGACATTCGGCTACTTTACCATCCTGGGAAAGTCCTGGATCAAATGGGTAATATTGATGGTAACGATTCTTAGTATATTTCCGTTGATTACATCAAAAGAAGCATTTAGCAATGCCAGTCCATTTCACATCTCACAGGTTTTCTCCGGGTTTTTGAAGATCACCTCTTTTTTTGTACTGTTATTTGTTCCCCAGGAAAAGTAATTGAGTAGTTGGGATATTCTTTATTGTTGTGGAGAACATCCTGAAGGTTTTTATGTTATAGGTAAATGAAAACATCCGCATCAAAAGGCTGGCAGTTTCGCTTGCATGAGGTAATTTACGAATCCAATACTCCGGCAGGTAAAGTATTTGATGTAGCCTTGCTGATCGCTATCTTTACAAGTATCGCAGTAGTCATGCTGGATAGCGTTCAAAGCTTGCACCTGAAATATGGTAATCTGTTTTACAATCTGGAATGGATATTTACGGGACTCTTTACAATTGAGTATGTGTTGAGGCTGATCTGTATTAAAAAACCGTTCAGGTACGTCTTTAGTCTATTGGGGATTATAGATATGATTGCGCTCATTCCATCTTACTTAAGTTTCTTTTTTATTGGAGCCCAATCCTTGTTGGTGTTTCGTGCACTCAGATTACTACGTATATTCAGGATTTTTAAGCTGGGACATTTTCTGACGGAGATCAATTTCCTGACCAGCGCCCTAAAGGGAAGTGTCAGAAAGATCAGCATATTTTTACTAACTGTGCTGATGCTTACTGTGATCCTGGGGTCGATCATGTACCTGGTAGAAAAGCGGGAAAATGGGTTTTCCAATATCCCGGAAAGTATCTATTGGGCGATCGTAACCATTACGACTGTTGGTTACGGAGATATTTCACCGATTACACCAATGGGCAAATTTGTAGCCTCTGTAGTGATGTTAATCGGTTATTCTATTATAGCCGTTCCGACGGGAATATTGACCCATGACCTGGCTATGCTGGCGCGTCAGAAAAAGGAATTACCAGAGTCATGTCCAACCTGCAGCAGGGAAGGACATGATCTGGATGCAGAGTTTTGTAAATATTGCGGAGCATCATTAATGAGGGATTAGCTTACTTCCTTATGAACTTTAATCCGCAACCTTCTATACAAGGCGGATTCAATTCTAAAGTACCTCGTGTCAGTTTATATCTGTAGGTGACGGGCATTTTATAAGTTGTTGTAAAAATTTCCACCCGTTCACTGTCCAGGATTTTAAACCTGAATGGCTGATCAATAGCGTCTCCGCTGAGCTCTCCTGACCTTTCAAAAGTGATGTACTTTGTTTTGCCTGTTGCTTTAATGTATTTGCCGCTGCCGTCACCGGGATCATTCCAGGTTTCAGTAAGTTTCCAGGTACCATAAATTTCTGCTGTAGTATTTCTGTCTTTTTTGCAGGATACAAATCCAGTTGTGAGGGCAATGATGAGGGCGAACCAGAGTGTTTTCATAGAAGATTGTGTTTTTCTGTTTAAACGAGCAATAATTGATAAATGCTACAATGGTGAAATTAATTATATTCGTTTTATGTACCTGACACTATTACCTCTTCATTCCCTTCTTCGCTGGCTAGTGCTGATCTGCCTGGTTGCATCTATTATCTGTGCATACCGCGGCTGGCTAACAAAGCAACGCTTTTCAAGATTTGCTAACTTTCTGAGGATCATGACTGTCAACGTGCTACAAATTCAATTTTGTATAGGACTAGGCTTATATTTTTTGAGCCCTTTGGTGAGCTACTTTCTGAATAATTTCAAGACAGGGATCCACATGAGGGAAATCAGGTTCTTTGGAATGGAGCACATTACCATGATGGTCATTGCAGTAGGTGTGATCAGTGTAGGCTCAGGCAAAATAAATAAAATGACTGATGATAGGCTAAAGTATAAAACAATGGCCATTTGGTTCACTGTAGCGCTGTTGATTATATTTTCTTCTATTCCCTGGTCATTTTCACCACTTACCAGCCGCCCGAACTTTAGGCCTTTTTAAAAGCTTTGCTGTTATACGTTGACATTTTTTGATGTAGCCCTGATGATTTTATGTGCTTAATGCTGAATAAATAACACTACAATTTGTTAACTTTATCAACGATAATAATTACATGTCAGCATATTCCAAAAATACCGATCCGGAATTACTAACGCTTTTAAAAGCGGGTGATCAGGAAGCCTTTGCGGAATTATTTGACAGGTACAATCGACTACTTTACATCAATGCCTGCAAGCTAATTGAAGATAGAGAGGAAGCGAGAGACGTAGTACAAGAGATATTTATCTCCCTCTGGGAAAACCGCACAAAGATTTTTGTGAGAAGTAATTTTGCTGGATTTCTTTATACCATTATTCGCAATCGGATTTTTGATAAACTGTCCCATAAAAAGGTTGAATTCAGGTATATGGAATCGATGAAGCAATTTAAATCTATGGAGGAGGAGGGTACAGATGATTTGTTGCGTACCAGGCAGTTACAGATTATTATAGAAAGGGAAATATCGTTTCTGCCAGATAAAATGCGGGAGATTTTTGAACTGAGCCGTAAACATCACCTAAGCCATAAGGAGATTGCCCGGCAGCTGGAGGTTTCCGAGAAAACGGTGAAGAACCAGGTCAATAATGCATTGAAAATTTTGAGAACCAAACTTGGAATGATTTCCTATTTACTGCCTTTTATATAAATTTTATTTTTCTTCTGGGCCCTAAGCCTTTGCTTACCGTCTTGCTATTATACTTCAATTATATTTTGAATAATGAGCCAGACAGAGATCAAACATTTACTGGAAAAATACAGGGTAGGACAATGCACTGAGGAAGAGCAGGCATTGTTAGATTCCTGGTATTTGCAGCAATTGGATAAACCAGCTAACATTTCTCTTGATGAGATCAGGAATGCTGAAACTCAGATCAGGTCTGACGTATTTAAACATATCAAATCAAGTCAGCAACGAAATTCCAGAAAATTATGGACTGCAGGAATTGCTGCGTCTTTACTGGTTTTTGTGGGGCTGAGTTTAGGGCAGTATTTTTTCAATAAAGAACAAAAGGACAGTACGCCGGCTGAAATTGCTTATTCAAATGACGTAGAACCAGGAAAGCATCAGGCTGTTTTACGATTAGCTAATGGAAAAACTATCAAGCTCAGTGATACGAAAACAGGGATAGTATTTAATGGTGCAAGTGCGACTTACGATGACGGCAGCATGTTAAATACATCGTCTATCATCGGAAGAAATAATCAGATTGTCAGTGCAACTACTCCTAAAGGGGGAACTTACAGAATTGTACTTTCTGACGGTACTAAGGTATGGTTGAATGCTGCTTCTTCGTTGAAATTTCCTCAATCATTTGAAAATACATCCGTAAGAAGGGTGGAATTAAAAGGGGAAGGATATTTCGAAGTAGCGAAGGTAACCGAGGAAGGGAATAAGCGGAAGCCTTTTATTGTAGTAATAACCGGTAAACAGGAAGTAGAGGTTCTGGGAACCCATTTTAATATCAGTAGTTATGACGATGAAACAGATAGTAAAACGACATTGCTGGAAGGGGCGGTTAAGGTTACCGCAATAAATCATCAGAAGTCACTGAACAACGAGATTGTTTTGAAGCCAGGAAATCTTGCGATGCTGAAAGGAAGTAAATTTACAGTTTCGGAAGTTGATACAGAAGAAGCTGTAGCATGGAAAAACGGGTATTTTATTTTTAAAAGTGAGGAACTATCAAGCATTATGCGAAAAATTTCCCGTTGGTATGATGTGGAGGTCGTTTATGAAGGAGGGGATAAAAACAAACAGTTTGATGGTGTAGTATCCAGGTTTAAAAATATATCTGAAGTACTTAGGAAATTCGAATTAACAGGAAATATTCACTTTAAAATTGAAGGAAGGAGAATTATCGTTATGCCATAAACTTTACACCAAAATCGCATATGATAAAAATAAACAACCGGAAGTGATTGGACCCACTCCCGGCACGTCTATGGTTATCATCAAAAATTGTAGTCACACAACCGAATCAACTAACCACAAACATTCAAATGTATGAAATTTTACATTCAATTGAAGCGTGAGCGATTTGCTTATTGCAAACGGCTGATGCTTTCCAAAAAAACGATCATGCGAATAAACCTAACCTGTATAATATTGATGCTAACACTGTTGCAGGTAAGCGCGTCTGGTTTTGCTCAAAAAATCAGTTTGTCCGAAAAGAACATCACATTACAACAGCTTTTTAAAGAAATTAAAATCCAGAGTGGATATGACTTCTTATATGAAACAGCTGAACTACGGAGAGCAAAACGTATAGATATCAATGTGAACAATCAGGACCTGAAAAAGGTACTTGACGAGGTCTTCTCAACGCAGCCATTGACTTACTTTATAGATCAGAACACCATAGTAGTAAGGAAAAGGGGGACACCCACCTTTGAAAGTGTCACTGAATTTTTAAACCTTATAAATATAAAAGGAAAAGTAACTGATGCGAATGGTATTTTGCTCTCAGGCGCAACCGTCCAGGTAAAAGGTGGTGGTAGGGGGATAATTACGGATGCTAAGGGAGAATTTCAACTGAACAACGTCAATAAAGGACAAGTACTAGTTGTTTCATTTGTTGGATATAAAACCAAAGAAGTTACAGTCGAGGATTCAGAAAATATAACTGTTGTTCTGGAATTAAATCCTGCATTGTTAGAGTCTGTGAGCGTAGTAAGTACTGGTTACCAAACGCTTTCCAAAGAACGTGCAACTGGATCATACGATGTCGTTGGACAGGAGATCTTATCCAAGAGGCCGGTTTCTAATATTTCTACAGCGCTTCAGGGTACAGTTGCGGGTTTGCAGGCCAGGGAGAATCAGGATGGTAGTGTTTCTTTTTTATTAAGAGGTGCTGGGACGATGAGTACCAATGCAGCCCAACCGCTTAATGTAACACAGCCCCTGGTAGTGGTCGATGGCTTTGCCATCGCTGGTTTTGATTTCAATAACATCAATCAGAATGATGTGGAATCAATTACTGTATTAAAAGATGCTGCTGCATTGTCTATTTGGGGATCGAGGGGTGCAAATGGCGTAATCGTTATCCAAACCAAAAAGGCTAAAGGGGGCAAATCTCAAGTAGATGTCCAGGCATTTACGCGAGTCTCAGATATGATAAATCTTGATCAGGTGATGAGGCAGGCCAACTCTGCAGATCATATTAAATATGAAAAGCTTGCTTTTGACAGAAATTTGTTCCTTTCACAATATGCTGGAGGATTCATGGAGATTGGTAAATCGCTTACTTTAGCTCAGGAACAGATGTTTGCGTTTAAAAACGGAAGTATCACAGAAGCACAAATGAATGCAGAACTGGCCCGGCTGAGTGCAATTGACAATCGATCGCAGTTGAAAGAACATCTGATGCAGCGTGCATTGGTAAACCAGGCCAATATCAATTTCTTAGGCGGTGGTGATAAACTGCAAACAGCGGCGTCTTTGTTGTACGAAAATAACCAGGAAGGTTTTAAATATAGAGGTTACGACAGGTTTGTCTTAAATGTCAATAACAGCTTTAATGCCACACGCTTCATGAGTTTGAACTTTGGAGTAAACGTTTCTTACAGAAAAAATGATGCGAGCGGTTCCAGTGTTGGCGAATTAGAAGGATTGTCACCTTATGAATTGTTATTGAACGACGACGGAAGTTATGGCGTAAATCTGCGAAATTATAATCGCCTGGAGATGAGTAAGCTGCCTTTAGGTAGTTTTCCTTATCAGGATTGGAGTTATAACTTGTTAAGAGAAGTTCGTGGCAGGGAATTAATAAACGACAACATCAGTGCACGTTTTCAGGGTGGAATCAATGTAAGAATTCTAAGCGGGTTGAGCTTTGACGGTAAAGTTCAATACGAAAGGCGTAAGACAACCTCAAGTTCAGGTTATAACGAAGAGACATTTGAGGTAAGAAATCAGGTAAATACTTATGTGGAGTATAACGATGCAACCAAGGTAGTTGGCAGGACATTCATCCCTAAAGGCGGCATCTTGCGCTCAAGTCAGGGAGAATACGAAGGCTTAAGTTTACGAGCTCAATTCAACTATGATAAAGTAATAGCCGGGCGGCATCAGATTACTGCAGTAGCAGGTACAGAGGTTGTAGACGAGCTCACTACCGGAATAACCAATCCTACAGCTTATGGATATTTTCCTGAAAAAAACCAGGTGACTACGCCACCATATGGGTATGGTAGTGCGGTGGACCAATTGCGAACTTTTACCTCAACCACAGCGGCGGCAACCATTGCTGGTGGTAATACCGTCCTCTCCTGGGGATCTAATCGTCTCGCAGGTTTCTACGGAAATTTTTCTTACAGTTTTGACGGTAAATATACGTTGTCAGGCAGCGCAAGGAGTGATGCATCAAACTTCGTTACTGATGATCCAAAGTTGAGATGGACACCTTTATGGCACATTGGTGCGATGTGGAATATTGGTAGTGAAGAGTTTATGAAGCCGCTAACCTGGCTGGACCGTTTAAATGTTCGCTTCACATACGGAAGCACCGGATATGCTAATCAAACTGTTTCTACCAAAACACTGATTAGCATAAGTACCTCACCAAGCACCATAACAAATACAATAACTGGTACGCTAGGTACCCCGGGTAATGCATTTTTACGTTGGGAACGTACTTATTCTACCAATCTGGCCGTAGATTTTTCAATGTTTAACAGAAGATTATCCGGCAAGGTGGAGGTTTATAACAAGGACGGAAGGGATATTGTAGGAAATATTTCATTGCCGGCAGTTACTGGAGCAACAAGTGCGCGCGTGAATAACGCCGGTATCTCTAACAGAGGTATTGAAATTGAACTGGGAACTTTGGTAAATATCAATCCTGATTTTACATACAATACAAACATTACCTATTCTTATAACCAAAACAAGATCACAAAACTGTTCTTTCCAGCATTGCTAGCTTTTGATATGCTTGCCGGACAATATGTTGAAGGACGGCCTGTAGGCTCTGTGTACTCTTATAAATATCTTGGAATGATTGATGGAGTACCACATGTGGAAGGACCGAATCAAACCGCGTCTAGCATGAATTCTGTTGCACTGCATAACACCGGTTTAGGCCGGACATTTTTACAATACGAAGGCACCAGTATTCCTCCACACACGTTAGGCTGGATCAACAATTTCAGGTATAAGAATTTTAACCTTATGACAGTGGTTACAGGAACAATGGGCGGCAAGTTCCGCAGGCCTATCTTTAGCTATTCTACTGTTGTAGGTAGCAGTAAGACTACCGTAGATCGCTTCGTGACAGATGTGTTTGCAGGTGATCCAAGTATTCCGCAGTTTCCTAAGTTAGATGAACTGAATTTTTATTTGTGGGACAGGTATACGCCTAACTTAGATGGTCTGGTAGAAAGTTCTTCCTTCATCGAACTTAAAGAGATCAATTTAGAATACTCGCTTCCGAAATCAATAGCCAATAAAGTAAGTCTTAGCAACATCAGGTTATTTGCACAGGCCAGAAATTTAGGGCTGCTTTACACCAACAACAGTGAAAATTATCATCCTGAATGGTTGCCGGGAACTTATCGGCCAGTTAGGAACTATACGTTAGGTTTAAATCTTCAATTTTAAATTTTAAGCTATGAAATCATCATATATCACAACACTAGGCATTATGTTACTGCTGACGGGTGTTGGCTGCACTAAATTCCTTGAAAAGGAGCCGGCAAGACAAACTACTATACAAACTGTAGATCAAATGCGCGCGCTGATGGATAATCCTAATGCAGCAGCCGGTAATGGGTTCTATGAAGAGAACAATTCTACTGTGGCATTTTCAACAGATGACACAGAAATACCGGCCGATGTATTTGTTGCTAATGTCTCGCGATTAGGTGGCGACAGGCTCTTGTATTACACGTTTGATATCGATCAAATTATTGGACTTTCGGGCGATCCATTATGGACGGGAGAATATCGGAAAATATTTGTTGCGAATACCGTACTTGACAATCTTGATGAAGCAATAGGAACAGCGGCCGAGAAGGCAGCCTTAAAAGCAGATGCCCACTTTTATCGTGCGTATTCCTATTGGGTGTTGGCTAACTATTACTGCCTTCCATACAGCCCGGCAAATTTGGCCAGTCCAGGTTTGACATTGAAAAAGACATCTAACATGGAGGAATCGTTAAAGCGTGCTACCCTGGACGAGACCTACCAGTTTATTCTGTCTGAATTGAACGAAGCTATGAACATCAGTACTGTTGACGTTGATCCTACAAAGAGATGGCGCGTAACCAAAAGAACGGTGGATGCCATGTTGAGCCGCTATTACCTGTGTATTGGCGACTATCCTAATGCACTGGATTATGCAAACAAAGCGCTGGCCTCAACCAGTGTGGTTCTAAAGGACTATAAGACTATTGTTGCTGCGCCGCCAATAGCTTATACAAATCCTACGGCATCTTTAGAGGTCCCAGAAACCTACAATTGGACAGCTGTTCAATATATTCCCTGGCCAGAGTTGTATTATCCGAGGTTTGCATACACGGCGAATCAATTTTACATGCCAAGTGCTTCGTTAAGAGCTCTATACGAGGGTCAAAATGATTTGCGGTACAAGTGGTTTGTGATTGAAAATGGGGGTAGAAGATTTAGTATTGTAACACCTCAAGCTTTCAGGTATGTACAGTTTGATGATGGCCGACGTATCGTTTCCGGACTTTCGCGTGCTGAAATGTTACTGAACAAGGCGGAAGCGCTGGCCCGTACCAATAAACCTGCAGAAGCAATGATCGCCGTTAACGAATTAAGGGCAAAACGATTTACTACGCCGACGGATTTAACTGCCGCAAATACGGATCAGGCTATCGCCAATGTGTTGGCCGAAAGACGGAGAGAATTCCCGTTTGCTATGCGTTGGATCGATATCAAGAGATTTAGTGTCAACAACTATCCTGCAGATGATGTAACTATTACGCGCGACTTTTTTCAGATGAATGGAAATACTGTTGATGTAACTACGCCAAAAACGTATACACTGTCGGTAGGTAGCAGGCGATACGCGGTACCTATTAATGGTTTAGATGTGAGTGCCAGCAATGGACAAATCCCACAGAACACTTATTAAAATAATTTAATATGAAACGATTTATTGTAATACTCGCCGTTTTCGCTTTGAGCATTCAGGTATATGCTCAAAAGCAAGCTCCTTTGAAGAAGTTCAGGGTATTGTATGTAGGTGGCTCTGCAAATTGGGAATCTGTGCACTTTACGGGCAAGCCTGATGAAATGAAGAAGGATGTAACTCAACGCATGGCTTCATTTGAAACGATGCTGAAACGCTATTTTGCTGAAGTTAAGGTTATTGACGCATCTGCTTATACACAATCTCTGTCAGACCAGTACGATGTTACTGTTATGGATGGTACACCCAAGCCAATCAGTCAAAGGCAGAATATAACTGATGCTTCTGGTAAGTTAACGAAAATAATTCCTGCAGGTTATCTTACTGAAGACTTTAACAAACCGATGCTTTTTATTGGTGAACTGGGTGAGAAGATGGGTAGGAGTATTGGACTTAAGCTGGATTGGTATTGCCTTTGTCTTGATGCCGATGCGCATAACATGCGTAAAGATCATCAGATTTTTAAAGGTCCCTTTCCTGTTAAGATGACCATGATTACAAAATCCACTCCTGAGGATGCGTTTCACTATGAGTACTTTTTAGGAAAGAAAACGCCGGAGACGCTTCCCATGTGGAAAGTACAGACCAAGGGGTATATAACTGATAAAAACTTTAGGATAGGCATGGTTGCCCGTCCATGGGGATTTGAAGATTCGCCAGATGCGGAGTTTATCTCCAGTGGCGTTTGTCAGAAAACGCTGGATGCTGTCGCACTGGGGCGTCATGGAAATTTCTTTCACTGGGGTTTTGCGGCCTCTCCTGAATTCATGACAGAGGAAGCTAAAACGGTATTGGCTAATTCGATTGCCTATATTTCTAAATTCAATGGAAAGGGAGTCATCGCCCGTAAATATTTAGACCGCCGGGCGACCAGGGAGTACCTTAAAGAAAGAAAATACCTTGCCACCAAAACGGCATATAATGCGAGACTAGCTTCAGAAGAAAAATTTGCAAAGCAGATGCTTGCCGAGAAAGCAAAAGCGGAAGTGAAGAAAGCAAATGGGGAAAACTTGGATCAGGCTGCGCAAATGGCTTTAAATTATAAGGCTAGTCCTCCACAGTCTTATGAGAGCTTTCTAAAGGGAAGGTACGGTGACCTCTTCGATAAATTTGGTACAGATGAAGCCGCATACGCCAGATATTTTGATGAAAATAAGGACTACTTCTATTCGGAAGATGAGATGTATAAGCTCAACATTGACGAAGATGTAAAGAGTTTGGGTATTCCGTATTATGACAAAAAAATACTGGATAAGGCCATAGGTATGCTCGAAAGCGGAAATGATGTAGCCAAAGGTAAAAGGATTTTAAACCGGTATACCATGGTAAATTTTGATACTCCAGGTCAATGGCGCGCTTGGTTTGATAAACATGAATCTAAGATGTTCTTTACGGAAACCGGTGGCTATTATTTTTTGATTGACACGTATGATAAAACTATTCCCGGAAATGAATATAAAAAGCCCGGCATACAAAAGGTATCGTACAATAAAATCCAAACCGGAAAGACCAGTCATGAAAATGCGGTTGCCGTAGCAACAGGGCTGGTAGACTTAGGTAATCACAAAAAAGAGATTGTGATTAAGTTTAAGGTACATCCTGGTTACCATATGTATGCGAATGTAGCTAAAGAAGATCCTTACATTGTTACTGAGGTTAAAATAGATTTGCCCGCCGGCTATAAAAAAGTTGGCGGGTTACGTATGCCAAGTTTTAATTATTTCAATGACAAGGGTACTACCGTCTATGAGAACGAGATTATGTTTGTGCAGGAGGTTAGCGGCAATGGAAAAGGAGAAGCAGTTTGTTCAGTAAGTTATCAGTGTTGTGATTCACAGATCTGTTTTCCGCCGGTGATCGATGACAAATATAAGGTAGAAATTAATTGAAAATCAAGACGTTATTAAATACTATAGTAATTATGATTTTGAAACGTATGAAATTAGGTAAAATGGCTTTAATTGCCATTTTTTTAACTGCTGCGATGCCTGCAGCATTTGGTCAGAGACCAAATAAAAATGAAATTATTACAGATAAAGCCGAATTGGCTAAATTAAGTGCGGCGGTAGAGGCTAGTCCGGATAGCCCAAAAGTACATACCGCTTTTATCAAAGCCATGGGGACTGATAATCCCGAGCTGGAAAAGCAATATGAAGTATGGATGGTGAAATTTCCAAAATCTGCGATGTTTCCTTATTCGCTTGGAAAGGCGTATGAAGATCAGGAAAGTCCGAAGGCTAAGCCATATTTATTAAAAACAGTGACACTTGATCCTAAGTTTACAGAAGCTTGGGGCGGGCTATGGATTGATGCAGAACGCTGGGGAGATTTTGCAGGAGGGAGAGATTATCTTGCTAAGGCAGTAGCCTCTGATCCTTCAAATCCAAATTATAATTTCTACTACGCTTCTTCATTTAGTGGTGCAGATGAAAGCAAATACAGGGAGCTTAGTCTCGCGGTTGCGAAGAAGTTTCCCGCACATGAAAGAGGTGCACAGGCTTTGTATTGGTTGGGTGCGCGGTCTAAAAAAGTAGCAGATAAAATGAAATATTTTGAACTGCTCCGTAAAAGTTACTCGCCACTAAAATTTAATTGGTCTTCCAGTGGAATGTCTTCCTATTATGATATATTGCTTTCGGAAAACCCTGCTAAGGCATTAGCGTTAGCCAAAGAAATGGCTAAAGACGCAGATAAGCAAAAAGAATGGTCTAATTTAGGATTGCAGGCACAAAATGTTGCCGCTGCTAAAAAGCTCATTGCCGCCAAGAAGGCCACAGAGGCAAAAGCATTGTTAAATAAAATCAAATTACCGAGATACTTTGGTTTCAATAAGGAAGTTGTTTTGTTGAAAGCTAAGGCAGATGATATTGCAGGAAACACCAGTGCTGCTTATGATAGTTTGATTGTTGCATTTGGTAAGGCGCCTTCTGTTAAAGTTAAATCAGTGATCGCGAGTTATGGTACTAAGTTAGGTAAAGGAGACAGTCAGGTTGATGCAGATATATGGAAGAGATTGAATGCTGTAGCTAAAATAGCTACACCCTTTACACTAAAGCAATACTTTAAGCGGGAGAGTGCTTCGCTGTCTGATTACAAAGGTAAAGTAGTACTGCTGACTTATTGGTTCCCGGGTTGTGGTCCATGCCGCGGTGAATTCCCTCATTTTGAAAATGTAGTGAAGAAATTTAAAGGAAAGAACCTGGAATATCTGGGGATCAATATTGTATCGGAACAAAACGATTATGTGATTCCTTTTATGAAGACCAGCGGATACAGTTTTACCCCTTTGGAAGATGTGAAAGGCAGGGAGAAAGGTAACCTGGACAATCGAAATGCTGCACCTATGAACTTTTTAATTGATCAGGAAGGGCGTCTTATTTTTTCTAACTTCAGAACAGACGGCGATAACGAAGATGAGTTGGAATTGATGATCAATATGTTAATGTCTAATAGAACTTCATAAATATGAACTTAATTAAAAGATTAACTCTATTGTGTCTGTGCTTCTTTGCATTCACACAAGTATATGCTCAAAAAGGGACCGGATTTATTACGCTTAAAGGTCAGTTGAAAGGCTTTAGTAACCAGGTTGAGGTTGAAGACATGTCCGAATTTCAATATCTGCTGCCGCCTTCGGCTGAGCGGGTGTTCGTACCGGATGCAAATGGCAACTTTACCATGAAGTTTAAAGCCGGAGGACCTAACTATTATCGTCTGGGACGAAACGCTCTCTACTTAACTCCGGGTGATAATCTGGAAGTATTCATCGATAAGGGCAATCCCAAGGTAGCTACCTTTAAAGGCGTTGGTGCTGAGGCAAATGTTTATATGAAAGATACTCCTTTCCCAAAAGGTGGGTCTTTTATCGAAGCCGGGAAGCAAATTAAGGAAACTCCAGAGGAAACACTGAATGCAGTTGAGGCAATGGCGGCAGCAAGATCTAAAGAACTGGCTTTGGTGACAGGAGTAAGTCCTGAATTCAAAAGACTGGAGGCTGGGCGCATTAAAGCAGATCTGATCAACAGTATGTACAGCAGTGAGTCTTATGGACGTATGAAGAAGCAGTTGAAGGCTGATGGAACGCCGCTCTCATCTGAAGACTATAAAAAGGTAATTTTGCCAAAAGTTAAAGCGCTCAATAAGAACTTTACAGATCCTTCTTTAATGAAATTGGTGGTTTATCGTGATGTTGCCGAACAGGTAATTGAGGAGGGGGGCAAACCAGCCGATATACAAGCTATTAAAGATTGGTATACCAGCAGCACATTAGTAAGGGAGATGCAGAAAATAAGCAACAAGCAACAGCTTAACTTATTTAATCCGAAAATAGCAACTATCAGCACCCCAGCCTATAAAACGGCAGTTTCGAAAATGCTGAAACAACTGATGGCTTTTGGTGAGGGAGATCAGGCGGTAGATTTTACAGCCCTTGATATGGATGGTAAAAAAGTAAATCTAAGCAGTTTAAAGGGTAAGGTGCTTTATGTTGATTTATGGGCAACCTGGTGTGGACCCTGCATGCAGGAGATGCCGCATTATGAGAAACTGAAGGAGAAATATAAGGACAATCCAAATGTTGCTTTTGTTTCCCTTTCTATTGATGACGGGGAAGAACTTTGGAAGAAGAGTGTCAGCGCCCGTAGTGCAGATGGCTACCAATGGCTGATCAACAGATCAAAGTTAGATGCCTACAACATCGTTGGTATTCCAAGAACTTTGTTAATAGATAAAGACTTCAAAATCGTGGATATGAATGCGCCAATGCCATCAGAATCAGCAGCTGTAAAAGCGATTGACGAGTTGTTAAAGTAAGTTATCATCATTAAAGCACAAGGTCGCAGAGAATCAGTTTGCGACCTCGTACTTTAATAGTCGCTAGGGAGCGATAATCGTGAACAGATATACAGCAAATATGACGAGCAATACAATTCCCTGCAGGATATTGGTTTTGCCGTTAGCCAGTGATAGGGTTACTGTAAATAATGACAGCAGGAGAAGTACCGTTGACTTGGTGTCGATTCCCAATGTAATGGTAAGGCCTGTGATCATAGATACTGCGGCTACAGCAGGAATGGTTAGTCCGATGCTCGCCAGCGCAGAACCTAAAGCAAGATTAAGACTGGTCTGTAAGCGGTTTTTACGCGCTGCCCGATAGGCAGCCATACCTTCTGGAAGTAGTACTACTGCGGCAATGATTACGCCTACCAGAGATTCCGGAGCTCCGGCATTGAGTACCGCAATTTCAATATCTTCGGCCAGTGATTTTGCCAGAATTACAACGATAGCTAAGCAGAGCAAAAGTATAACCATACTTACGATGGCCGTTTGTTTGCTTGGTGGATTTGCATGGACTTCTTCATTGCCATCAGTTTCTTTGGGAAGGAAATAATCTCTGTGTCTGAAGGTCTGTACCAACACAAATGTTCCATAAAGCACTAGTGAAATAACAGCTACAAAACCAAGCTGAACATTGCTGTAAGAAGGACCGGCTTCACTTGTTGTATAGTTTGGAAGTACCAATGTAAGTATAAGGATTGCAGTCAGGGTAATGAGTGCGGCGCTTACACCTTTAAGTCGAAAAGTTTGTTCTCTGAATTTTATGCCGCCAACAAAGAGGCATATGCCGGTGATTCCGGTCAAAATGATCATCACAGCGGCAAATACTGTATCTCGGGCAAGCACTGCAGTTTCCGGACCTCCGGATAGCATAATAGAAACAATTAATGCGACTTCTATAATAGTGATGGCCAATGCAAGAATAAGCGTACCAAAGGGTTCCCCTACACGGTGTGCCACTGTTTCAGCATGATGTACAGCTGCTAATACACTTCCTATCAGACCTGCACCCAGTATAAATTTGTAATAATCTCCAAAATTAAGAGAGAGTCCAAAATAAGCAATCCAGGCAAGAATGGGAGCGGCAATAGTCCAAAGGGGAAGTGATATTTTCTGCATATAAATAAATAGTAAGTTCTCAATCTCATCAATATAATATTTTTTGCGGGTTTTTACACGGCTTTTATTCAGATCACTTAATAGTTGTGTGATAGATGGATAATATCTAAATTGCGCTATTAGTATATTCAATCATGAAAAAGACATATATTTTAATCGCATTTTTATTATTTGGGGTCAGTGCCATTACGAATGCTCAGCAAAAAATGCCTACTGCGCAAGAGCTTACTGTAAAGGATGTAGATGAGATGGCAGAGCGTTTGAAACTAAGTTCCACACAGAAAAGTGTGGTCTACAATTACAAATACGAGTTGTACAAATTCCAGATGGACCTGGTAAAAAAACAGCAGGCGGGGACTTCAAAGGAAGATGATGTAACTAAATTTTACCGGTTACAAAACCAAACCAACGATAATATTAAGACCATTTTAAAAGGAGAGCAACTTCCTGAATTTGAGAAGCTACAGGAAGAACGACTGAATGGTGATAATAAGAAGAAAAAGAAAAAAGGTAAGAAAGATCAGGAAGAAGTAGTCACGGGTATCGAAGGACTAAAAACTGGAATTAAGCCTTAATCTCTTATGATGAAGTCAAGGTTATTTCTGCTCCTGCCACTGGTCATTTCTATATCTTGTAACACTTCAAAAAATACTTCGTATATCACTGATCCGGAAGAGCTTGTGAAATATCTTTCTTCCACACTGGAACAGGATAAACTACCGAATCCTCAGCAAGAATATTATAAAAAATCAATAGCAGAAAATGATATTCCCAAATTTAGGGAAACAATCTGGACGCTATGGAAGCAGGCCAATCAGCAACGACTGGATACCTGGAAAACAGTAGCGGAAGATACTAAACAAGATTCTCTGGTGTGGAATCTTCCCGATCAGAAGAAAATGTTGTTTGCCATCTTAAAAAAGGGAAATCGGCCTGCAGATGGCTATCCGCTATTTATCAATCTGCATGGCGGCGGATGTTATCCAAAAGAACCCGGTCCATGGACATCAGCAATGAATAATTCTGAATGGAAAGCAGCAAAGACGTTGGGTGCAAGATATGCAGATGGCCCCAGTTTATACTTCGTACCAAGAATGCCTGATGACAGGAGAGGAAGGTGGTATCATAGGGCGCCGATAGCCGCATGGATTAGAGTCTGGCAACTCAGTGTTTTGTCAGGTGATGTAAATCCAGATAAGGCCTACATAATGGGTATTTCTGAAGGAGGCTATGGCAGCTTTAGAATGGGTATTTTTCTTGCTGATTATTTCGCAGCAGCAGGGCCTATGGCTGGCCCGGTATGGGTAAACCAGGAACCCGTAGAAAATTTAAGAAATACAGCCTTTCGAATTGAAGTAGGAGAGAATGACAATGCTTATGGCAGGGCAACTAATGCAAAGGACTGGAAAATGCGTCTGGATAGTGCTGCATCAAAAAATCCCGGACAATTTATTCATACTGTAGAAATACAAAAAGGTCGTGGACATGGCATTGATTATTTTAGAACCGCGCCGTGGTTAAAACAGTTTACAAGAAAAGCCTATCCGGATACTTTGAGTATGGTTTACTATGCTCAGTGTGATAGTATTTATGGGGGCGAACCTAATGTCCCATGTGCTTATCGTAAGGGTTTTGGTTATTTGCGTTTGGATGGTCTATCACAAAGTGGAGAACGCAGGTTTCATGTAGTCAAACAGGGTAATGTTTATCAGGTACATTCATCCAATGTAAAATCTGAGGTAAAAGGAAGCGTTAAGGTCTATGTCGATAGAATTAACTTTGAGAAGCCTGTTCAGGTTTTTTACAACGATAAGGTCGTCTATAATAAAAAATTGCTCCCAAACATAGGTACTATGGTAGAGAGCATGGCTTTATTTGGAGATCCCAGGAGGATTTTTGCCGCTGCGGTCACGATTAAAATAGAATAAGAAAAGGCTCTTTATTGGAACTCTACGATAATGAATACCGGGTAATGATCAGAAGGCGTTCTTGCAGGTGAATTTTGCAGTTTTATTTCTCCCGGAGCAGTAGCCGGATTAAATGCCTCCTGACTATTATCAAGTACACGGTAAGTGTCTGTCAGCACCCCATACCTGTTTACTTTGAATTGTTTCGTTAGGAAGATATGGTCGATTCGGCTGTTGGTGATTGAATTCGCTTTAAAGTTGTTGAACGTACCATTCATAATGTATGGTGATTTTGCCAATTGAAAGGCATCTTTTAGTAATCCTGAATTGTTAATTACGGCATAGCTATCGCTATTTTGATCTACGTTAAAATCTCCTGCCAGGATAGCCGGAACCTTAGTGCCACCTATTTCATTGATTTTACTCATGATGAGTTTTGCGCTTTCTTGTCGCGCTTTAATACCAATATGATCGAAATGGGTATTGAAAAACATGAATTTCTTTTTTGATTTCTTCTCCTGGAACAAGCCCCATGTACAAATTCTTGGCAATACGGCGTCCCAGCCCTTATTGGGTTCTGTAGTGTTTTCAGAAAGCCAGAAAGTGCCGGTTTTTAGCAAAGTGAATTTATCCTTTTTATAGAATATAGGTGAGTACTCGCCCTTTTGTGCCCCATCTTCTCTTCCAATACCCGTATAAGTGTACTCAGGCAATTGTGTAAGCATGTCCTCAAGCTGGTTGTGAAGTACTTCCTGTGAACCGAAAATGTCAAAATCATGAAATTTAATCAATTGAGTGAGGGGTAGGTATCGCTGTTTCCATCCGTCACCCTGTTTCACATCGCTGCCGGCATCCAGACGAATGTTGTAAGTGGCAACTCTAAGAATCTGTGCTTGTAAAGAGCCAAAAGAGAGTAGTACAGCAAAGAGAGCAATGTAAATCCTTCTATTCATGATTTTATCTTTTCAACTCAAAATTAACAATTAATAGAACATAGCTCATTAAAATTTTTTATGTTTGCATTCCGAATAAAAATCCATTGCCCGGATGGCGAAATTGGTAAACGTTGCGGTCTCAGAAGCCGTTGGAGTAAGATCCTTGAGAGTTCGAGTCTCTCTTCGGGCACACAAAAAAGGGACAAACACAGCTGCTGTTGTTGGTCCCTTTTTGCTTTATTAAGCCTCGCTTTTTTTCATTCTCAATACCCATGTTACTGCTGCGCCTCCGATTGCACCAATTACAGTCATCGCTACAATATCTGCTAAAATGCACTCCATGGTAAACATGGTGGTAGTTGCATACAAAGTTAAGTCGATGAATAAGGCAACCATAAGCGCTAGTAACGCTCCGCGCATCGCACCCTGAGCAATACTAAGTCCGGAGCTCCATTTTCCAAGAACAATAGCGTACAGAAATCCCCAGGCCAGATTTGCTATTACAAGATGGAACATGTCCGGTACTTGTTTTTGCATTGATGCTGCAGGTCCGGCATTTGCAGACATAAAATCCATCATGATGATACCATAGACCAGCCAACCCAGTAAGAAGAAGACTACTCCGCCGACAATGCCGGAAATTAAGATTTTGTTCATAACGTTTGTTTTAGTGGTGAATATTTGGTTGTAATTTAGTTGATACTAAGTTACTTACAATTTCTTTAATAAACCATTCATGAACTGAAACATATGGTGCTGCCATTTAGATGAAATTAAAGATGATGTTTCTGGAGGTTATTCGTTTTCTGTTAATATTTTTTTGTCATCTTTAAACATATTTATTTGTGATGTCATTAAACGACCAAAACGAAGTATTCCCGGCTTTTATGTGTGGTGGTGGCGAATCTGGTGAATTGATAAGAAATATCGATTGGTCAGTTACTCCGCTGGGAAGCCCCGATTCCTGGCCTCCCAGTCTTAAAATGTTTACGGGAACCATGCTATGTACGCTTTCTCCCATTTTAATTTGCTGGGGAAAGCAATATATTCAATTGTATAATGATGCATTTCGTCCGATTTTAGGAAAGACTAAACATCCGCAGGCTATGGGTTTAAGCGCGTCTGAGACCTATAAGGAGATTTGGGACACCACCATAGGTCCCATGTTTGAGGATGTAATGGCGGGCCACCCGGTAAGTTTTCCTGATTTCCTGGTTCCTATGGATCGCAACGGTTATTTGGAGGATTGTTATTTTGACTTTTCGTATAGCCCTATACGAGATGAGCGAGGAGAAATAGGCGGAGTGCTTGTTGTTTGTACGGAGACCACTGAAAAGGTAAATTCCTTAAAAGAGCTGAAGGAAACAAACAGGCATCTGGTAATTGCAAAAACGGCGGATTTCATTGCCATGAAGAGGATAGAAGAGAGCGAAGAGCGGTTCCGGACGATGGCTGAGGCAACTGATATTATGATTGCGGTGGCGGATGAAACCAGCCATGCTGTTTATTTTAATCATGCCTGGGTTGAATTAACAGGGAGGCCAATGGAAGAGCTATTGGAGTTTGGATGGGCCGACCTTATTCATCCTGAAGAAAAAGAGAGTTGGCTGGAGAATTATATAGGGGCTTTTCGGCAGAGAATTCCCTTTGAAGGAGAGTTTAGAATTTTAAGTAAAAATGGAGATTACCGCTGGTTGCTCTCCAAAGGACCACCCAGATTTCACAATGATGGCCGCTTTGCCGGATACATTAGCTCCTGTATAGATATTACTGAGCGTAAACGTCAGGAAATGGAAATGGAAAGGCTATATGAAGACCTTGCCGTCATCAATGAACAAATGGCAACAGTCAATGACGAACTCAGGACTACAAACGAGGATTTATCAAGTTCAAATGAAGAATTGCAGCTCAGTGAACAAAGGTTTAAGAGTTTAATCAGGCAGGCCCCTTTTGCCATATGTGTGATAAGGGCTGAAGATCTGATGATCTTGGACATAAATGACGATTATCTGGAACTTGTGGGCAGAAGGCGTGATGAGCTTGAAAATCATACCATATGGGATGCTGTTCCAGAGGCTTCCGAAAGTTATGCCCCAGTAATGTATGAGGTCATCCGCACCGGAATTGCGTTTGTGGCCGATGAGCATGAGGTTATGCTAGTCAGAAATGGCATTCCGGAAATGTTATTTATTGATTTTGTGTACGAGCCTGTAAAGGATATTAATGACACAGTAACGGTGATAATGGTCGTAGGCATAGACGTGACAGATAAGGTAGCGGCACGTAGAAATATCGAAGATATAGAAGAACGTATCAGGCTCGCTGTGGAGGCCGCCGAAATGGGGACATTTGATTATGATTATGTAAATGATGTTCTATTGTCATCGGACCGCTTTAATCAGATTTTCGGATTTGATCATTGTGTAACCAGAGATGAATTGCTTTCCAGATATCATGAAGGGGATCGTCATTTGAGTGCCGAGGGACATAAAATAGCCGCCAAGACAGGTAAATTGTTTTACGAGGCACGACTCATTCACCCAGATAATTCGCTACACTGGATACGTGTGCAGGGCAATGTTTATTTTGACGAACAGGGACAACGTAAGCGCATATTGGGTACGGTACTGGATATCACTGAATTTAAGCGTTTGCAGCAACAGAAAGACGATTTTATTTCAATTGCAAGTCACGAACTGAAAACTCCGATCACAAGCTTAAAAGCTTCTTTGCAATTACTGGACCGGATGAAAGATAAAGGAACTACACCGATGACCACCAAGCTCATTGGTCAGGCCACAAAAAGCATGAGCAAGATCAGCGAGCTGGTTGAAGATCTGCTTAATGTGAGTCGTATGAATCAGGGACAGGTAGGGCTCAATAAAAAGAGTTTTCGGTTGTCTGAGATGATTGACGATTGTTGTAGCCACGTTCGCGCAGGAGGGGGGCATGAGCTTGTTTTTAAAGGAGACCGCAACATGGAAGTCTTTGCTGATGAACAGCGTATAGATCAGGTGGTGGTTAATTTTGTGAATAACGCAGTGAAATACGCACCAAATTCAAGAGAAATATACTTGATAGTAGAAAAGGTCGGAGACACAGCGAAGGTTTCTGTAAAGGATAACGGACCGGGTATCCCAAAAGATAAACTTCCACATTTGTTTGATCGGTATTTTAGAGCAGATGTATCAGGGTTTCAGGTTTCCGGACTTGGCTTAGGTCTCTACATTAGTGCAGATATCATTGAACGTCATGATGGAAAGATTGGAGTGGATAGTGAAGAGGGCAAGGGGAGTACGTTTTGGTTTACACTGCCGCTTTAATTCCAGAAAAATTACAATTTGACCTGCCTGATTATATTTTTGATATTCAGTTCAATAATGTCTGTCATCGTCTTACAATTAAGGTACATTTCATCATTAAAGTACGCTTTCATACCCTGTTTTAGATTTTCAATATTTTCCGGAGTAGTGAGTACATCCTGGTTAGAAACATCCCGCAGGTCGGTAAGTCGATGACGTTCACTCCGTACCCTATGCAATAATGAAGATTTCTCTTCCTGCTGATATTGAAGATAAGTCTTGTCGGTCAGCTGATCCATGCACATCTTTACATATGGGAAATTTTCCTTAAAGAATTGAGGGAGGTATATTTTTATGTTGCCTTCATAGAACTGCTGATCAAAATCAATTGCCCGAATCCTGAATTGTATGTCATCAAAGTCAGGGGTAATCTGTACTACAAAATTGTAGGCTCTCATGTCACCAAGCAGCATCACCAGACACCTTTCATTAAACTTAACAAATTCTTTGGCGATCCTGGTTGGGTTGTATTCGGGGTTATGCAGGTAGGTTTTCGAAAAAACATCACCGGGGATTCCAGCGATATGTTCTTCAATTAACGTCTCTCTGTCAACAAGGTAATTGACCTGGTTTGGAGATAAGATTTCTTCAAGCTCTAAGCCGTAAATCCGGGAGGCATCAGCCTTCTTGACATAGAAATAATCGTAAACATCATTTAATCTGTTGACTATCCGAATGCGAAAAGGATTGGTATTGCCAAATGTGCAGTACTCAATCCTGTCAATGTATTTATGCTGAACGATACGTAAGTTGCCCGAAGCTTTCAGGTTTGCATAGATGATCTTGAGTCCGTTATGCAATTCTTCTAATTGCCCGGCAGCATATATAGGAGCTTCCCAAAGGGAGTCTTTTCCATGCTTATCCATTATAGGATAAGATTCTGTAAACATCAGCAGATCATTATAAGTGATCGGAAGCTTAGAATCCCTTTGGTAGGTCTTTAAATATTTCTGTAAGGCAGAGGATACCGGAAATATTGGTTTCTTACGGGATATTTTTATATCATCTGATTCCATCATAAATAATTTAGCTCTAAATTGCGATTTTATAAATAAAGAACAGCTCTTAATTTCTTATAACAAGCGCTGTTTTTCAAAAAATAATACTTGATTCCCAAATTAACGTTAAGCATTTGATATATTTAGCAGGCTTATGAAAAGACTAAGATTTTTATTGATGATGCAGTTCAGTCTGTTTGCACTGTTGCCAACCAATAGCTATTCACAGCATGCATTGCAGCGATTTGACGATCAGATACTTATTGATTTATCGAAGAAAAGAACTCCGGAGAAAACAGGTTTTTTTCTTTTTCTATCCAATCACAATGACTGGGTGAATATTGGTGTGCCGGCGGGTTTGCTGGCTGCAGGGGTAATCGGGGACAATAAGGAGATGCGGCAGAATGCATTGTATGTGGCCAGCAGCTCTGCAGTAAATGCATTGGTGACCATGCTGGTCAAAAAAATCGTAAAAAGACCCAGACCTTTTTTAGCCAATGTAAAGATCAATGCAGTATATCAGCCTAAACATTACTCATTTCCATCCGGGCATACGTCCACATCCTTTACTACTGCAACAGCTTTGTCTCAGGCTTATCCAAAATGGTATGTAATTGCACCAGCTTACCTGTGGGCAGGTTCGGTTAGTTATTCACGACTGTATTTGGGAGTTCATTACCCTACGGATGTAGCGGCAGGGGCTATATTAGGTACGAGCACCGCATTTTCACTTCGTTTTATGAGGCCCGATTAAAACGGCATTAAAAAAAGAAAGGGCTGTTCCATCCGGACACATCCCTTTTCTAACCAAATATAAACCTGTATGAACGGGTTACTCTTTATTACCAAATATTCTGCCAAGAATTGACTACTAGTATTTGGTAATATTAACGGCACAAATTTAATGATTATTGTATAGTGTACAAGATACACTAACTTCTTTTTTGAAAATTTAACAAAAAAACAACAATTGTAGCTATAATCTCATATAGACATATCAAAAGTCAGTTGTTAAGTAAAAATAAACGGATAACAGGAATCGGCTTTTCAGATTGTTTCAGGCGTAATAATTGCCATGGAAAGAAGTCAATATTCATATAGATGTCATAACATCTGTCGGAAAGCTATATCCTGACTTTTTTACTATAAAATTCAAATGTTGAGTATTAACTTTGCCAGGCTTATTCTTTTAAGCTTTATAACATTGAATTAATATTAATCGACACGTGGGTAAATTGTTTAGTTCTGCAGAGAAAATAGGTTATAGTATCTTGCTTATATTTGTTTTAATGTCGTTTGGGGCAAATAAAGCAAATGCTCAGCAAATAGTTGTTAATGGTGTCGTGACAGACGCTGCTTCAAAAGGAGGGTTGCCATATGTTTCCTTTTTGATAGGGGGTACCACCAAAGGCGGTCAAACCGATGCGGACGGTAAATATACAGTCGCTATCAGTAATGGGCAAACAACACTTAAGTTTAGCTATGTAGGGTATAAGACTCAGATTAAGAATATTAAGCCCGGAGTTTCTCAGGTGATTAATGTACAGCTTCAATCCGAGTTTACCCAGATGAATGAAGTTGTAATTAGGGCAGGCAAGAAACCGAAATACCGTAATAAGGAAAACCCCGCAGTTGAACTGATCCGTAAGGTTATTGAAAATAAATCCAAAAACAGGATAGAGCAATATGATTATGTTTCCTATCAGAAATATGAGCGTATGCTTTTTTCAATGAGTAACCTTTCGGATAAGTTCAAGAGTAAACGTGTTTTTAAAAACTACCAATTTCTTTTTCAGCAGCAGGATTCAACAAAAATAGGTGGAAGAAATCTTTTACCGGTATTTCAGGAAGAGAAGCTTTCAGATAATTACTACATTAAAAATCCGGAGAAAACTAAAACAGTTGTTTTGGCCAATAAGCGTGTCAATTTTGATGAACGTTTTATTGATAACCAGGGATTGAGTACCTATTTTGACAGGATGTACCAGGATATAGATATCTACGATAACAATATTTCGGTAGTCAGTAACCAGCTGTTGAGCCCTATAGCTGATGGCGCTCCAACCTTTTACAGATTCTACATTTCGGATACGATCAAGACACAGCAGCCGAATCTGATCGAACTTTCGTTTATGCCCCGTAATACCACTGATCTATTATTTCAGGGTAAACTGTACGTGACGATGGATGGGAATTATGCCATTCAAAAAGCTTTTTTAACAGTAAATAAAAACATCAATCTGAATTTCGTCAGGGCGCTCGAAGCAGATCTGGATTTTGAACAAAATGCAGATAAACGCTATCATCTGAGCAAAAGTAATCTGCTAGTGGATTTTGGATTGAGTAAGAAAAGTGGGGCTGGATTTACTGGTGAGCGGCTCGTTTCTTTTAAAGATTACAAGATAAATACACCACTGCCTGATACTATTGATAAAGCACCACTACTTGTTGTAGTCCCGGATGCCAGTAAACAATCGGAACAATTCTGGACGATGAACAGACCTGTGGCATTGAGCGCGGCAAATGCAAAGATCTACAGTAACCTGGATACATTGCAAACCATACCATCTTTCAAAAGAACAATGGATATTGTGACGTTGTTTTTTGCCGGATATAAAGATTTTGGGCCATTTGAAATGGGACCGGTTAATACTTTTTATAGTTTCAATGGTGTTGAGGGCTTTAGAGCGCGTATAGGCGGGCGTACAACTACGGCTCTGAGCAAGAGGTACTTTTTTGAAACCTATGCTGCTTATGGATTTGAAGATCAGAAATGGAAGTATTTTGTAAAAGGTACGTATTCGTTGAATAACAAATCCATCTATGCATTTCCACAGAACTACGTCAGTGCAAGTTTTCAAAGAGATACAAAAATCCCGGGTCAGGAATTACAATTTGTTCAGGAAGATAACTTTCTGCTTTCCTTCAAAAGAGGTGAAAATAACATGATGCTCTATAACGATTTTTACAGGGTAGATTATGTCCGTGAATTTGAAAATCATTTCTCCTATAGCCTGGGCTTACGTAAATGGAACCAGAGTCCCGCAGGTTCTTTATATTTCTCGAACTCTGAGAATAGCTTTACAGACAGAATTAACAATATCAACACTTCTGAAGTTACACTGGCGCTTAGGTATGCACCACATGAGAAGTTTTACCAGGGAAAAGTATATCGCACACCTATAGTAGATAAATATCCGACTTTTAACCTGAGGTATACGGCGGGTATTAAAGGTTTGCTGGGTGGTGGATATAACTATCATAACTTTATGGGAAGCATAGACAAACGTTTATACCTTTCTCAATTAGGATATACCGACCTGACACTAGACGGAGCATATATTATAGGCAAAGTCCCTTTTCCACTTTTGTCGATACATAGAGCCAATCAGACCTATGCCTACCAGCTAAATTCTTATAACCTGATGAACTTCCTGGAGTTCGTAAGTGATCATTATGCCAGTATCAATATTGATCATAATTTCAATGGGTTTTTCTTTAATAAAGTACCATTGTTAAAAGAACTAAAATTAAGAGAAGTATTGTCGTTTAAGGCACTTTACGGAGGATTACGTGATGAAAACAACCCGATAGTCAATCAGTCTGCCATGCGTTTTGTAAAAAACCAGGATGGCGTTTCAATAACCAATGCTTTAAATAAAGAACCTTATCTGGAGGGAAGCGTCGGTGTGGGGAACATCTTTAAGATCTTACGCGTAGATGTGGTTAAGCGCTTCACGTATCTGGATAACCCACTGGTAACCAATTGGGGAATTCGTGCCAGGGTAAAATTTGATTTTTAAACCCTATTTTCGTGCTTATTTTATAAGTAAATATGATGAATTGGGAAAAACTATTGTCGTCCAAACGTTGGGGAAACGAAGATCGGTTTATAGGAAATCAAAAAGAAGCCAGGTCTGAATTTCAGCGCGATTACGATAGAATTATTTTTTCTTCACCTTTTAGAAGGCTGCAGAATAAAACACAGGTATTTCCACTTCCTGGAAGTGTGTTCGTTCACAATAGGTTAACCCATAGTTTAGAAGTCGCAAGTGTAGGCCGTTCATTAGGTGCCATTTTCTATAATAAGATGAGGGCATTAGATGCTGACATAGATGAAAGCTGTCCACTGCTGTGTGAAATTGGCAATATCGTAGCCTCTGCCTGCCTGGCACATGACCTCGGGAATCCTGCTTTTGGACATTCCGGCGAGTCTGCCATTTCCTATTATTTCACAAACGGAGATGGAAAGGCTTATCAAAAACAGGTTAGTGATGCTCAATGGGAAGACCTGATTCATTTTGAAGGAAATGCAAATGCTTTAAGAATTCTTACTCATCCCTTTGCCGGTAAGGGGACAGGAGGCTTTGCACTTACCTATGCTACTCTAGCAGCAATCGCAAAATATCCATGTTCTTCACAGGCAGGACATAATAAACAAAATATTTTCACTAAAAAGTACGGATTTTTCCAGTCCGAAGAAAGCGGATTTGTAAAGATTGCTTCAGAAATGGGCTTGATTAAAGTACAGGATTCACCCCTCACTTATAAAAGACACCCACTGGTGTATCTTGTAGAAGCTGCTGACGATATCTGCTACAACATTATTGATCTGGAAGATGCACACCGGCTAAAAATCCTCACGTACAAAGAAGTAGAAACTCTTTTGCTTCCGCTGTGTAATGACGATAACATGATGGCAAGGCTATCAGACATAGAAGATGATGATGCAAAGATTACTTTAATGCGTGCCAAATCAATCAGCACTTTAATAGGGCAGTGTTCTAATGTATTTTATAACGAGCAGGAGTCCATACTAAGCGGGAATTTTAACAAAAGTTTAATGGATCAGATTGATGAGCCATTTTTATCTGTAATGAAAGAGATCGAGCGGATATCTATACAAAAGATTTACAATTACTCGTCGGTAGTACAAATAGAGGTTGCCGGTTATAAGGTCATGGGTGGATTGTTGGAAGAATTTATTCCAGCTTATCTGCACAATGACTCTAAATACCATAAGAAACTTGTTGAACTGATTCCAAAACAATTTCTAACCAATGATAAAGATGTCTACACCAGGATACAGTGTGTATTGGATTTCGTCTCTGGAATGACAGATATTTACGCAGTCGAGCTTTTCAGGAAAATCAAAGGGATTTCATTTCCATCAATTAGCTAAAAATACAATAAATAAGGCGTTTTTTTTATAAATTCTGTTGATTGTTAGTAGTTTATAGGGGATTTGGTATGGGTTTTGAGGATTCGTTATTCCTAAAATCACTCAAATATGAATTGAAATTAACTCAAATCCTAAAACATCTTAACTATGAACACAATTGATTTTAATCGCCACCTAATTACAAATCAAAATGCTCTGGAGTCATTCGCTTTTAAGTTTACTCATGATTATGAGGATGCAAATGATTTAGTTCAGGATACCATGCTAAAGGCAATGCGCTATTCACAGAAATTTAAAGAAGGGACAAATTTCAAGGGATGGTTGTATACCATCATGAAAAATACATTTATCAACGGGTATAGGAGAACAATCAAAACGAGATCCTTGATGTCGACTCATGAAGAAATCCCTACAGCTCAGTTTATCAACGGAGCCACACGCAATTCTGGTGAGAACAAGTTTATGATGGAAGATATTAATAACGCCATGAATAAACTTCAGCCCGAATACCTGACTCCGTTCATAAAATATTTCGAAGGATTTAAGTACCATGAGATTGCGGAGGAACTAAATATTCCCATCGGCACCGTAAAAACAAGAATTCATATGGCAAGGGGTCTGCTCAAAAAGAACCTCAAAATGTATACTAAAGAATTTTCGGCAGAGTCATATTAACTGACTCTGCTTATTTTAACGATTGAGGTAATCATCTATAGCTTTTCCTATGTCCTCAAAGCAGGAAGGAGACATTCTCCTGCCTCCACTGTTCTCTACATTCCATGATCCGGCTGTCTGACGTCTGAGTATAATCGGATCAGGCTCTCCGGTGACCATCTCTACTTTAAATTTATGATCATCCTCAGAAGAGGTTACGATAGCATCCAAATCTATATTCCCTATTTTAAAATTAACTGGAAATGTTTTCATGGAATTTTCCTCCTCACTACTTTACAACCCCTTTTTTTACCATGTCATCAAATAATGTCTTACTGAATTCAGATGCAAGGGATTGCGGACTATCGGGATCGATGGTTTTTGTCTGTGCAGAGTAGACCAATTTATCTCCAACCAGATTGAAGAAATTGGCTTCCAATATAAACTTATTCGTTACCTGATAATAGCCTGGCTCATATACTCTAGCATACATAGGTCTGTAATAACCCCAAAATCCATATGGATATGGCATGATACCAAATCCTCCGGGTACATAATTTTTGCTTTTAGTTTTATCGAGTAGGGCGATGGTAAAAGCCCCATCATATCCTTTAGCTTTTATTTTCTGAACTGCAACTTTCTCGTCTAAACCCTCAAAATCTTTCGGACCATATTCTGCAAGTGCCGAACCGGCAGACACGCCGTGGGTCTTTAAGTTCTCGACTATAGAATTTTCAACATTTTCTCTTAATTTCCTATCTTTATTGCCCATTAGGGCGATAACTAGCACTTTACTGCTCTGTGATATGGTTACATCTTTGGCTGTCCATGAGGACAGCAATTTAGTACTGCCGCATGAATCCAATAAGATGCATAGCGCGACTAGAATAATCCCTATTGCTGATAATCGTTTCATTTTCTTATGATTAATTCTGATATAATAACAATTTAAAACCCATTTGGTTGCAATTAATTTGTGCGCCAAATGCTAATTATAAATATAATTAAACCAGTTGTTGATTTCCTGTGTTATCTATTAAAATTACAATCATGCCATCAACAGTAATCGACCGTGTTGAATATGATCCCGAAAATAGGATACTGAGTGTAGTATTTCAGTCGGGCAGGGTATACTATTATAAGGAAGTTCCGCAAGGCATTTACCTTACGCTGCGAGCTGCAAGATCAAAAGGAAGGTATTTGAATAATTATATCAAAGGAGTTTACGAATTTGAGAGCTCAAATACATGAGGCTGTCTCTATTTTTTGAGGCAGCCTCATGTCACTTTACTTCGCTACTGCATCACGCAGTGCTTTAATCTGATCGTGAGATACTCTCAGTTCAGTTTTTTGTTCTGTAATTAGCGACCTCAGATTAGCTGATAATCCTTCTGTATCTAAAGCCATCTTATATGCTTTTTGAGCTGCGTCTTCACCAAATTCGCAGTTGTTTAATACTGTCTCTCTATCATGACCTGTAAAAATTGCTTTTACATCCATCCAAGCCCGATAAATTTTCCCAGATGTCGTAGTTCCTGTTTCAGCTTCTTCTCCAAGAACCTGTACTTCTGCTGTTAATGCTGATTTATGCCTGTGACTCTGTCTGATCATTTCTACAAACAGTGACTTCAAATCGCTGTCTTCTACATGTAGTTCTTCGATCGCCTTTTCATATCCTGCAACCCTGTCGTTATTAATTTCGATAAGGTCATTGAGGATTTCCGTGTTTACTTTACTGTTTTCCATTTTTCTATAGGTTTTTGATGTATTAAATGAACAAGCCGCATTAAGATATGTTTTAATTTTTCACGATTACCCCGCAACCAACTCTGGGTCCGGAATTTCCGGTAGGCTGGGTAGTATAATCATCAGTTCCGCCATGTACAATAATTCCTCGTCCAATGATATTTTTCATATCATTTTTCTGCACACTCCACCTATCCGTAGTTACTGTTATCGTTCCATGTCCTTTAGCGTCTAACTGGATGTTTCCTATATCACCGGAGTGATAAGCTGCAGATCCCCATTTTCCATGAGCTTCTTTAGTAGGATTCCAGTGGCCATGCGTATTTTCTCCCATATTTCCACAATCTCCATGTTCATGGAAATGCACGGCAACAGTACTGTCAGCTCTTTCAGGATAACTGATTTCAAGGTCCATTTTTATCTTGCCATCACCTAAAAGAAAGAATTTGGCAGAGCCAATATCCTTTCCATCTGCGGTGGTTGCCAGTTTTGAATGTGCTATTTCTTTGTCATTATTGCCTGTACAGGAAGCAAGAATAGCCGAAATAAAAATTAGTGTTAAAATTGAAACTTTCTTCATGTCGTTTATAATTAGTGATTTACATCATACAACAAAAGCAAAACTGTTTGGTTTGCAGGTGAAAAATATAAACATATATGATAACTGCATTTAGTTCGTTTGTTTTCTATTACAGTAGTTTGTATTATTGACACTTTTACTAGAATTATGAAGAAATACCTTGCGATTTTATTTTTATGCTTTAGCACAGCTGTTTTTGCACAAGAAAATTACTGGCAGCAGAGCGTCAGTTATGACATTGACGTTATCCTGAATGATCAGGAAAAATCCTTAAAAGGATTTGAAACGATAGTTTACAAAAATAACTCTCCAAGCACCCTTGATTTTATCTGGTTTCACATCTGGCCAAATGCATACAAACAGGAATCAACAGCGCTTTTCCAGCAGATAAAGAATGATACATCCAGGGTTAAAAAATTGAAGAATTACAGCTTTGGAAGCATCGAAGGGCTAAATTTTAAAGTAAACGGAACTGTTGCTGCAACTGAACCGCATTCAAACCCTCAATATATAGACATCATTAAAGTAAAACTGAATTCGCCTTTAAAGCCTGGAGATTCAGTGAGAATAACTACCGATTTTAAGGTGAAGCTGCCTTCTTACTTCTCCAGATCAGGATTTGCAGACGGAGAATTTATGGTGTGTCAGTGGTACCCTAAACCAGCGGTTTTCGACAAAAGCGGATGGCACGAATTCCCATATCTGGATATGGGAGAATTCTACAGCGACTACGCTTCATTTAAGGTCGATATAACAGTGCCTAATAACTATGTAGTAGGAGCTACGGGGGTATTGCAAAATGCAGATGAACTTGCTACCTATAAGAGTTTGGGAGCCAAAAACGTAGCTAATAGAGACGGAAAACCGGCGGTTTACGTGCCGAAAGCTAAAACTGGAACCAAGAAACTTACTTACAAGATTTCCAATGTGCCGGATTTTGCCTGGTTTGCAGATAAAGATTTTGTAATTCAGTACGATACTGTGAAACTGGAATCGGGAAAGGTAATCGACGCATTCACTTATTATCACAATAAAAAAGGAAGCCTGTGGGTAAACAGCATTGACTATACAAAAGACGCGGTAAAAAAGTACAGCGGCTGGATTGGCGATTATGAATATCCTGTGGTACAGGTTGTAGAAGGTCCGGAAAATAACTCCAGCGGTGGTATGGAATACCCGACCATTACGTTGATTACAAGTCCGGATGCCAAGAAAGAGTCTCTTGATGCCGTTATCGCCCACGAGGTAGGTCACAACTGGTTTATGAGTATGTTGGGCAGTAATGAGCGCATGCACACCTGGCTTGATGAAGGCTTGAATACTTACTTCCAATTCAGGTACGAGGCAGGTAAATACCGGGCAAATTCGATATTCGGTGATCACATTCCAGCTGAAATTAAGGCCTTGCCTGAAAAAGATTTTTTAAATAGTTTGTACAATGCGATGGGCAACATCCCTATGAAGTCCGCCATAGAGATTCCTGCAGATAAGTTTGCGTCATCCGACGAATATGGAATCATATCGTATGTGAAAACAGCATTGTGGCTTTACATTCTGGAAAGCCAGGCAGGAAGGGAAAAGATAGATAAAGCTTTTAAACTGTATTTCAGCAAGTGGAAAAACAAACACCCACAACCTGAGGACCTGAAAGCTTCATTTGAAGAGTCTATGGGTGTTGATTTAACCAAGTATTTTGAGCTTTTGAAGCAAGAAGGCCAGTTTAAGTAACCAATCGCTTTTACTATATAATCAGCACTTTATCTTTATATCATAAAAAGTCAAATGAGATCAAATCATATATTGAATAGGGTGCTGATTTTAGTACTGATCATGTTTAACGCGGGCTGCGATCAGGTGACCAAGACGATCGTAAGAGAACGAGTCAGTTACCATGAGCGTATTCCTGTAATTGACAATCACCTAACACTCACAAAAGTTGAGAATTACGGAGCATTTTTAAGTTCAGGAGATTCATTGCCCTATGCCATCAAATTCATTTTACTTTCTTTGATGCCTTTGCTGGTGTTGGCTTATGGCTTTTATTTTTTAATGACCAAAACCAATTTGGACAGGCTGTTCGTCACCGGTATTTGCTTCATTATAGGCGGGGGTATTGGAAATCTGTATGACCGGATCATTCATGGATCAGTCACCGATTTTCTCCACATTGATATTGTCATATTTCAAACTGGAATATTTAATGCAGCAGATCTTTCGATTATGGTTGGTATGTGTCTGGTTTTGATTCATTTATATTTTAAGAAAATATCTCCGCAGATACAAAGCGAACAATAGTTTTCTTCCTTAGACTAAGAAAATTCTAAACCAGACGTTGCAGCGCAGCGATGTATCCCATATGCATCCCTTCGTGGAAGGGAAGAAAATTCAGCGCTTCCTCAATATTGTTGATTTCAACACCATACCTGGTTACCCAAGGCACATATTCAGTAAAAATATGCTGCTGCAGATCCGATTCGAGCCGGTCTAATGATCCCGCCAATAGTTCCTTAATATGATCGATATCTTCTGCAGAAAGGTCTTTTTCAGGCCTGCTGCCAGGTTTATAACTATTGAAAAAATTCATACCTGTTGGTGCCGGTAATTTAGCCCTTAAATAGCAAACCCCTTCCTGTGCGGTGACCAGATGCGCCACATTCCAGATGATATTGTTGTTAAAGCCTGAAGGAACTTTATTCAATTGCGCTGCACTGGATTCATTGACCGCATTAAACACATAAAGTCTTAGTTTTCTTAATGTTTCAACTTGAGGGTATACCGATAAGCCCATAAATATTAGATTATAAATAAATATTGCATTAATATGTTAATTATTCGCAATATAATTAAATAGAAGATGCAGTTTGGGTATAAAATTTGATTAGGGATTTGTATTTTTGCAAAAAATTTCAAAAATGACCGGAAAGAAGAGTAATTCAAGTAAAGAGGTAGATGTAATATTGATTGGCGCAGGTATTATGAGCGCAACTTTAGGAGTATTGCTAAAAGAATTACAACCCGATCTGAGCATAGAGATTTTTGAACGCCTGGATGTGGCGGCAGCAGAAAGTTCTGATGCCTGGAACAATGCAGGGACAGGCCACTCGGCATTCTGCGAATTGAATTACACGCCGCAACTAACTGACGGTTCTGTAGAGACTAAAAAAGCAGTTTCTATCGCAGAGTCTTTTGAGGTTTCTAAACAATTCTGGACTTTCCTGGTAGAAAAAGGCATCGTCGGAAATCCTGAAGAATTCATCAAAGGAATACCACATATCAGCTTTGTATGGGGTGAAGAAAATGTAGACTTCCTGCATCAAAGATTTACCAAGCTTCAGGAAAGTAACCTTTTCAAAGGAATGAATTATTCTGAGGATCCGAACCAACTGGCCGAATGGATGCCGCTGGTGATGGAGAGGAGAAACCCTGATGAGAAAGTCGCCGCTACCAGAATGACCCTGGGTACGGATGTTAATTTTGGGTCATTGACAAGAATGATGTTTAATCATCTTCAAAAACTTGAAAATGTATCGCTTCATTTCCATCATGAAGTCCGCAAATTGAAACAAAAGGATGGACTTTGGGAAGTAAAGGTTAAAAATGAATCGACCGGCAAGAAGAGAATAGTTAAGTCAAAATTTGTTTTCATAGGTGCCGGTGGAGGATCATTGCCTCTTCTTGAAAAGGCTAATATACCCGAAGGAAATGGCTTCGGAGGTTTTCCGGTTAGCGGCCAATGGTTGAAATGTGTAAATCCAGAGGTGATAGAGCGCCATAATGCAAAGGTATATGGTAAAGCTTCAGTTGGAGCTCCTCCAATGTCTGTACCTCACCTGGATACACGAATGATTGACGGAAAAAAAGCTTTGCTCTTTGGTCCGTATGCTGGTTTCTCTACAAGGTTCCTGAAACATGGTTCATTGCTTGATCTTCCTCTATCAATTAAAGTGAATAACATCAGACCTATGATCTCTGCGGGATTGGATAATTTACAGCTTACCAAATATTTGATTGACCAGGTAAGACAATCCCCTCAGGATAGGATAGAGGCATTGAGGGAATATTTACCAGGTGCTAAAATGGAAGACTGGGAATTGGAGACTGCCGGGCAACGTGTTCAGGTCATTAAAAAGGATGAAAAACATGGTGGTATATTAGAGTTTGGTACTGAAGTGGTGACTGCTGCTGATGGGTCTATTGCTGCTTTATTGGGTGCATCTCCAGGCGCATCGACAGCGGTTTCCATTATGCTTACTTTAATGGAGCGTTGCTTTAGCGGTCAGATCAAAACAGATAAATGGCAAGAGAAATTAAAAGAAATGATTCCTTCTTACGGACAGTATTTGAGCGGAAATCCTGAACTTACAGATCAGGTCAGAAATCATACTTCAGAAATATTAAAGCTGGAAGTGCCGGAAATGGTTTAAATTAGTTTCTTATATATTGAAAGAGGACATCTGATAAAGGTGTCCTCTTTTTTATTGCCCTAAAATATATGAAGGTGTTGCCGCACTTGTACTACTTTCATATTGATTACATAGTACCTACATATAGACAACATAACTAAGGTATCTTTACCATATCATTGAACTATGGTTGGACTATATTAGGATATAGCAAGGATAGTTCAACAATAGTTAAATGATATTTTAATGATATATAAACTATGTTGTCATACTGTTAGTAATATGAAGGTATTATGTAACTATTTAAAACCTTTTCTATGTTTGGCTTGTTATTCTCTTAACCATTTATAAATAGTAATTATGGCAATAGCAAACAATGGACCCCATGGGAGTCACCGCGGACGGATAGGTAATATCGTGTATTACATGCTAAACGGGCAGCCGGTATCGCGGCAAATCGGTTTTACGGATAAACCGCCTACAGTTGGACAATTGACTACCCGGCTGAGCACTAAAATATGTAGTGAATTTTTAGCATCTGTCAAGGAATTTACCCAGATCGGTTTTGCCGCTGAAGCGGAGGGAACTACTGCTAATCCCTTTAATGTCGCAGTAAAATACAACCGTAAATATATCATCAAGGGTACTTACCCTGATCTTGCAATCGATTTTGAAAAGGTAGTCCTGAGTGCAGGAAGTTTAAAACAGCCGGAAAACTGGCAGGTTACTGAAACAGCAGATGGATTGCAGTACACCTGGGAAGCGGATCCGCAGATGCCATGGTCAGAATCGACTGATCAGGTGATGATGCTGGCTTACTTTCCGCTAAAGGGTAAGGTAATATATACGCTTTTCGGGAACAACAGGCTTTCCGGCAGCGATGTATTGGAAATTCCCTCTAGTCTAAGGGGTACGTCTATGGAAACATACATGTCGTTTGTAGCTGCTGACAGGAAACAAACGGCAAATAGTATTTACACAGGGAGTTTTAATCAATAATGTTATGGGTATACTAAGAAAAGGGCTTCTTGGCCCTGTCAAAAATAAAACAGGTGCAGTGATTGGTCGCCAGCACCGGGGTCAAAACGTACTTACAGGACTGCAAAACCCAAGTACGAAACCGCCTACAGAAAAGCAACTGGAGGAAAGGCGGAAGTTTGGCATGCTCAACAGTTTTCTGAGCGACATTGATAAACTGGTGAATGTTGGCTTTAAACATTATGCAAAAATAAAAACGCCGGTAAATGTGGCCTATTCCTACAATGTGGATCATGCATTTGTAAAGCAGGGAGAGGAATGGCAGCTCAATTTTCCAGAAATGGTTTACAGCCGCGGACACGTAGATACTCCTGAGGGTGCGACTGTAGCTCCGGATGCAGATGTACACACGGTCTTGTTTAGCTGGCTGGCGCAAAAACAGACGGCGTCCTGTCAGTTTGCCGATCAGGCGAGCTTCCTGATGTATAACGCTTCGAAGAACAAAGCGCTGATCCTGATAAACGCAACAAACAGATATGCACTTTCGTACCCGTTGACATTGCCGGCCGAGTTTTTTGGCGACACGCTGCATTGTTATATGAATTTCAATTCCGCAGATGGAAAGCAGAGCGGCGACAGTATGTATTTAGGAGAACTTATATTTTAGTATATTGTAATTACTATGTGCATCTGATAAATACGAATTTAATGGTGCGAAAATTGATAAAACAATAAGTAACTAATCAAATAGAAGATGCCAAAATGGTCTAAAATAACCCTCAAAGTACTCGGTGTCCTGATTGGACTAGTATTAGTGCTGTATATTGCGGCCGCTTTATATGTGAATGCCAATAAAAAAAGCTTACTAGCCTCCGTCACTGCTCAGTTAAATAAAAGCCTGAACGGCTCGATATATATTGAGACCATGGATCCAACGTTTTTAAAGGGATTTCCCGGAGTGTCGCTTACGCTAAAGAATGTGGTGCTTAAAGACAGTCTCTGGAAAAACCACAAACATACCCTGCTGGAGGCAAAAGACCTGGAGGTAGCTGTTAACACATTGGCGCTGTTTACAGGTACCATAGAAATTAAAAAGATCGGTATCAACAATGCATCTGTCTATTTATATACTGATAGCTTAGGTTATAGCAATGCTTCTGTTTTTAAAAAGAAGGATAAATCGAAACCAAAGCCTACAGACGAAGATGCGGCTGCAGAATTTGGCAAGTTTACGTTGAACAATGTGAACTTTGTGATGGACAATCAGAAAGGTCACAAGCTGTTTGAGTTTGTGGTAGATGACCTTAAGGGCGATGTGTATTATTCCTGGTCGGGATGGGAGGCTGAGATTAAACTCAAAACCATTGCAAAAAGCTTAGCATTTAATACCAGAAGAGGGTCTTTTATTAAAGATAAGTTGCTTGAAGGACCGTTCAATATCACTTATAATGAAGAATCCGGGGTGTTAATCGTAGCGCCTAATACACTTAATATCGGCTCAGATCCTTTCATCATAGAAGCAAAGTTCGATACTTCAAAAGAGAACACTGATTTTAAAATAGACATAGAAGCTAAGGATATCCAATGGCGCAATGCATCGGCATTGTTGGCTCCAAATATCAGTTCCAAGCTCAACATGTTTAACCTGGATAAGCCCATTCATGTCAATTGTACGATTGCGGGAAATATGGGGCCAGGTGGCGAGCCTGCTATTAATGTAAAAGCGCTGGTGGCAAATAACGTGCTTACCACACCGGGAGGCGTAGTGAAAGATTGTAATTTCACCGGGATATTTACTAATAATTTCATCAATGGTAAGGGGCTGACGGATGAGAATTCAGCCATTAAGTTGTTTAATTTTAAAGGGAGCTACGAGGAAATGCCCTTTTCAATTGATACTGCTTCCATTAATAACCTGGACAAGCCAATTGCAACGGGTGTATTTAAGTCTCAGTTTGATATCGCCAAGTTGAATAATGTGATTGGTGACAATATGCTGAAGTTTGGTAAGGGTACTGCAAATGTGAAACTGGCTTACAAAGCTGATATTGTCAATTTTCAACTGACTAAACCATTTGTAACCGGACTGGTAGATATAAAGAATGCGGATGTGAGTTATGTACCGAGAAGAGTTAACTTTAAAAATACAGCCATCTCACTTAATTTCACAGATCATGATCTTTTTATTAAAAACATACGCTTGCAGAGCGGGAAGAGTATCGTATTTATGGATGGCAGTATCCGCAACTTCCTGAATTTATACTATACTGCACCTGAAAAGATCTTACTGAACTGGCAGATTAAAAGTCCGGAGTTGCACCTTGCTGAGTTTCTTGGCTTCCTCGGTACCAGGAAACCTAAGGCAAAGAAACGTACTCCTAAAAGTAATTTTTCAGATAACCTTAATGAGGTATTTGAAAAAAGTCAGGTGAATATGAACATTCAGGTAGACAAGGTTTATTATAATAAGTTTCTGGCAACCAATGCAAATGCCGATCTGCTGCTGTCGGAAAATAGTATCGCCATCAGGAATGTGAGTGTAAAACATGCGGGAGGTGGACTAAAGCTGAATGGTAGTGTGACTCAGAAAGGGAGCGTCAATAAGTTTGTACTGAACACCAATATCAGTAATGTGGACATCAAGAACTTTTTCTATTCTTTTGATAACTTCGGTATGAAGTCGCTGACTTCCAAGAACCTGAGAGGTTACCTGTTTTCTAAAGTGAATATGACCGGACAGATTAGTGATAGGGGAAACCTGATGCCGAATTCTTTGTATGGAAGCATCGTGTTCGACCTTAAAAAAGGAGCATTATTGAATTTTGAGCCGGTAAAAAGTGTCGGTAAATTTGCCTTTCCTTTCAGGGATCTGGACAACATTACTTTTACCAATTTAAATGGTAAATTTGATGTACGCGGACAGAATATTACCATCAATCCGATGCAGATCAATTCAAGTTTGTTGAACATGGACATCGCAGGGATATATTCTCTGAATAAGGGTACAAATATCGCATTGGATGTCCCTCTTCGCAATCCTAAAAAGGATGAGGAGATTACGGATAAGCAGGAGCGGAAGGAAAGGAGAATGAAGGGGATCGTATTGCACTTACTGGCCACAGATGGAGAAGACGGCAAGATTAAAATAAAGCTGAATAAAAACAGAGATAAAACTAAATAACCCTAATTCAATATTTACATGAAACGTAATGCAACAGCCGTTTGGAATGGCACAATTAAAGAAGGTAAAGGTCATATCAGCACTGATAGTAAAGTGCTTGACCAAACTCAATATTCTTTTAACAGCAGGTTTGCTGAAGGAATTGGTACCAATCCTGAGGAACTAATGGCAGCCGCCCATGCCGGATGTTTTACTATGAAATTGAGCCTGGACTTGACAGAGGCCGGTTTTAATCCAACTTCTTTAGAGACAAAGGCGACAGTATCGTTGGATAATGGAGCGATCACCAGTTCACATTTGGTATTGAAAGCAGATATACCTGGCATCAGCAATGATCAATTTCAGGAGATTGCTGCAGGATCGAAAGCTAATTGCCCGGTAAGTAAGGCCTATAATGTTGACATTACCCTGGAAGCCTCTTTGGGTTAGTCACATGGAAATTAGGTACTGTCGTCATTCTGACCTCGAAGCAGGTGCGAAGCTGCTTCTCTATTCAGGGATGCTGAAATAAATTCAGCATGACGACAGTATCTTTTTAGACGAGGGGATTTTTTTATCTTATAGTTATTAGAAACGCTGTAATTTAACTATTTTCGGTTTTTCATGTAAGATTCTAGAATATCAACATAAATGACCAAGTCTATACTTGTTTTAAAATTAGGTTCGGCCTCTATTACCACCAGAGCAGGAGAAATTGATGAAGCTATAATATCAGATATCACACGTCAGGTTGCTGAGCTTGCGACAAATTATCATATTATACTCGTTTCTTCGGGAGCAGTGGCGGCAGGTAAAAGGTTCATTAAAAATTATAAAGGTAAAATCAGTGAACGGAAGGCAGCAGCTTCCATCGGTAATCCGTTGCTGCTGGGTACTTATTCCAAATATTTTCAGTCTTATGGGATTTCTATCGCACAGAGCCTTTGCGAGCGTCAGCATTTCTCAAACCGTGCCCAGTTTCTGCAATTGAAGGAGACTTATGAGGAACTATGGAAAAATGGGGTGATTCCCATTGCCAATGAAAATGATGTAGTAAGTAACCTGGAATTGAAGTTTTCTGATAATGATGAGCTGGCAACACTCCTTGGAGTGGGATTTGGTGCTTCAATGATTTTGTTAGGTACTTCCGTACCTGGCGTATTAGATAAAGATGGAATCGTCATTGATAAAATCGATTCTATCAATAATGATGTATTTTCACTGGCCAATAAAAGTACGTCTGAGGTAGGATTGGGCGGCATGAGTTCTAAATTGACTTTTGCACATTTGGCCTCTACAATGGGAATCAGAGTAGCCATTTTTGGTGTAAGGACTCCTGACGGGATTTTGAAAGCTGTAAAAGGAGAAACCGGAACAGCATGTACACCAAAGGACTGCTCTATTTCTGCAAGAAATAAATGGCTGGCAAGCGGGAGTTTGGTGACAGGCAGGGTTATGGCAGATGAAGGAGCATGTTCTGCACTTAGAAAGAGGAAAAGTCTGCTGGCTGTTGGGATCAAGACCATAGTGGCCGATTTTGCAGGCGGTGAGATATTTGAGATCATAGACGAGCAGGATCATATTGTCGCCGTCGCGCGTGCGAAGGTCTCATCATATACAATCACAGAGAATTTAAAACAACACAACCTGGAAATAGCGAATGCCAGTGATATTGTGGTCTTATAATATAGAATGGAACCGATTCAAGAACAGTTAATCAATGCCAGGCAGGCGCAAAAATCTATCGCCTCGCTAACGGATGAAGAAAAACAGCGCTTTCTGATCAAATTTGCTGATGTGCTGGCTGATCAGTCGGCAGAGATCATCGCTCAAAATTTAAAAGATCTGGAGAGAATGCCCGCATCTGACCCTAAGCGTGATCGACTGGTCTTGAATGAGACTCGTATAGCTGAATTGTCTAAAAGTCTGGTGGATGTAGCCGGTTTACCCGACCCTACACAGCAGCTGATCTCAGAAAATACGCTGGAGAATGGTTTGTTCATACAGAAGAAGACCGTTCCGCTGGGTGTGGTTGCTGTTATTTATGAGTCGAGACCCAATGTAACCATAGATGTTGCTGCTTTGTGTATCAGATCTGGAAATGTTTGTCTGTTGAGGGGTGGACAGGATGCTTACTTTACCAACCTTTTCATTGTATCATTGATTCAGCAGGTTCTTCAGGAATTTAATCTGGACGTGAATATCGTGCAGCAGCTTCCGGCAGATAGAAAATACATAGCCGATATACTTAAGGCGGAAAAATACATAGACGTAATTATACCAAGAGGTTCTAATGAACTGATTGAATTCGTTCGTAAAAATGCTTTGGTTCCGGTTATTGAAACCGGAGCAGGTGTATGCCATACTTATGTAGAGCAAACAGCTAATTTGCTTTTAGCGGCGGATGTGGTGGTAAATGCTAAAGTTTCGCGACCGTCGGTATGTAATGCCCTGGATACGGTGATTGTAGACAGGCAAATTGCAGCTGAATTCCTTGACCTGGCAGCTCCTAAATTGTCATCACATCAGGTTGAAATATTTGCAGATGAAACGGCGTATGGGATTCTAAAAGGTTTAGATTATCCTTTTTTACAGTTGGCCACTACAGAAGATTTTGGCAGGGAATTTCTGGATTTTAAATGTTCTGTAAAGGTAGTTGATGATATCGATCAGGCATTGGCGCATATTGCGGAGTATTCGTCAAAACATTCAGAGGCAATCATCACAGAAGATGCGACGAAGAGCGAGCTTTTTCTGAACCAGGTAGACGCCGCGGTAGTTTATTTAAATGCATCGACTAGATTTACCGATGGACAGGTATTTGGACTCGGTGCTGAAATAGGTATTTCAACTCAAAAGCTCCACGCACGCGGACCCTTTGCTCTTGAAAAATTAGTAACAGAAAAATGGATAGTAAAAGGCAAGGGACAAACAAGATGAAAGCATTATCCATAAAGGACATCGCCAAAAAGGCTGAGGTATCAATCACAACTGTATCGTTCATTTTGAATGGAAAGGCAGCACAGATGCGGATCAGTAAGGCCGTTATTGAAAAGGTAGAAGCGATCATTAAGGAAATGGAGTTTAAACCAAATCAGGTAGCCAGAAGCTTGCGCACGGGAAATACGAAAACGATAGGCCTTCTTGTAGAAGATATATCAAATCCGTTCTTTGCCAGCATTGCCAGGAAAATTGAAGATAAAGCTTATAAAAAGGGGTATAAGATTAGTTACTCAAGTACAGAGAACAATCCCGCCAAGGCCAAAGATTTGATAGAAATGTTTAAATCCAGGCAAGTGGATGCTTACATTATCGCTCCGGTACCGGGTATTGAAGATGATATTAAACTTTTGCTGGCAGAGGGCATTCCGGTGGTTATATTTGACAGAAACCTGCCTGATCTTGATGTTAACTCCGTTGCGGTAGATAACTTCAACGGTACATATATAGCTACAGAATATTTGATCAACAAAGGGAAAAAAAATATTGCTTTTGTTACTGTAGATGTGCATGTAGATCAGATGGATAACCGCTTTCTGGGGTATCAAAAGGCTTTAAAGGACCACGGTCAGTTGTTCAATACTGCTCTGTATACAGAAATTCCGTTTAACAATCCGGATGACAATACAGATGCGCAATTGAAATTGATGTTTGAGCTTAATCCGGAGATTGATGCGGTCCTTTTCTCAACCAACTACCTTGCGATTAAAGGACTTGGGGTGCTGAAACAAATCAATAAGCAGATCAATGAAGACTTTACCATCATTTCATATGACGACCATGATGTGTTTAGATTACATACACCACCTATAAGTGTGGTGGACCAGCCGATAGAAGAGATAGCAGAAAGGATCATTGATATTGTGCTTCATGAGCTTGCCAATAGCAATAATCCTTTAAATAGAAGAGGTTTAAGTAAAGTTGTTTTACAACCTCATTTTATCGAAAGATGATTTAGAGGTTAGACCTCTAAATCATTCATGATCGATTTTACTTTTTCACTTAGCTGAGCATCAGCCGCTTTAAATGCTGCTTTATCTTGTATTGTAGCATTAACGCTGCAATAGAATTTGATTTTAGGCTCTGTTCCAGATGGTCTTGCTGAAATGATGCTGCCATCAGCAGTAATGAATTGCAGCACATCAGATTTAGGTAGTTCAAGTTCTGTTTTTGTACCTGTCTTTAGATCGGTCTCAATTCCTAATTCATAATCCTTCAGGGTATCTACTTTAGCTCCCCCTAGTGTTGCAGGAGGGTTGTTTCTGAATTTCTCCATCATCGCTTTGATCTCTTCAGCTCCGGTTTTTCCTTTTTTAGTGATAGAAACCAGTTCTTCCTTATACAGGCCGTACTGTACGTACATATCCAGCATTGCATTGTATAAGCTACTGCCTTTGTCTTTATAGAAAGCGGTCATTTCGGCTATAAATGCACAGGAAATCACAGCGTCTTTATCCCTTACCAGTTCACCAATCAGGTAGCCATAGCTTTCTTCGCCACCGCCAATGAATGTTTTCTTACCTTGTAATTCAGTCATTAGCTTACCGATCCATTTGAATCCGGTTAGTGTGTTGTAGCATGGAACATCTTTCGATTTGGCTATTGCCTCAATTAAATTAGAGGTTACAATGGTTTTGACGATATATTGGTCGCCAGTTAGCTTTCCTTTTTCCTCCCAGGCACTTAAGAGGTAATTGATCAGCAAACTTCCGGTTTGGTTTCCATTTAACAATACAAACTCACCGTCGCTGTTTTTTACCGCAATACCCACGCGGTCTGCATCAGGGTCTGTGGCCAATACCAGGTCGGCATCAATCTCCTGTGCCTTTTTTAAAGCGAGTGTAAGTGCTTCTTTTTCTTCAGGGTTAGGATATACTACAGTAGGGAAGTTTCCATCAGGAGTGCTTTGTTCTTCTACCAGCGTCAGGTTGGTAAAACCAAACTGTTCCAATGCTTTTGGAACAAGCGTAATCCCTGTTCCGTGGATGGGAGAATAGACTATTTTAAGGTCTTTTTGGCGTTGGATAGCTTCCTGGGAAACAGATAGTTCAGTGATTTTATCGAGGTAAAGCTGATCAATTTCTTCGCCAATTAATTCAATATTATCAGCTACACGGTCAAAATTAACCTCGTCGATGCTTTGTATTTTAGCCACCTCATCCATCACAAACGTATCGTCCGGAGCAGTGAACTGTCCGCCATCCCAGCCATAAGCTTTATAGCCATTGTATTCTTTAGGATTATGTGAAGCAGTGAGCATAACTCCGCTTTTACAGCCTAGTTCTCTGATGGCAAAGGATAATTCCGGGGTTGGTCTCAGTTCCTTAAAGAAATAAACGTGTATGCCATTTGCAGAGAAAACATCGGCAGTGATTTGTGCAAAATAATCAGAGTTGTTCCTGCTGTCATGGGCAATAGCTACTTTGATTTTTTCACCGGGATACTTATTATTCAGGTAGTTGCTCAGGCCTTGGGTAGCCGTTCCGATAGTATACTTATTGATTCTGTTTGATCCTGCGCCCATTATTCCGCGTAGACCACCGGTACCAAATTCAAGATTTCTGTAAAATGAGTCTGTAAGTTCCGTGTAAGCTTCTTTGTCTAATAGTTGTTGTATTTCTTCTTTGGTTTTTTGATCGTAATTTCCATTAAGCCAACTGTTTATGGTGCTTAAGGTAGCTGCTTCTAATTGCATATGTCAGGTATATGTTTTAAATTATTATTAGAGGAAACAAATATTTTTAGCGGTAGTTTTTATCGGAGTGCAACAGTGAACAAAATATTCCACATTTTATTTTGTCAATATCACAATAATTAACGCCGTTTTATTTAATTTCACGCCCTAATATAAGTATATAACCAATTTGATTGAAATATTTATTAACCTTTAAAGATTAAACCACTAACAATGAAACTGTAAACATGTTGTTTGTAGTTTCAGGAAAAAACAAATTATAAAAGACATGAAAATATTAAAGTTTGGAGGAACTTCCGTAGGAAGCCCTGAGCGCATGAAAAAATTACTGGATATCATCAATCCAGCCGAAGAACAAATTGTAGTATTATCAGCAGTGTCTGGTACTACCAATAGTTTAGTAGAAATTTCAGCCAAACTTTTAAAGGAAGATAAACAGGTTGCGTTAAGCTTAATTAACGCATTGCATCAAAAATATAATGAATTTGTAGTTGAACTTTTGCCAGAGGGCGATTTTCGTGAACAAGGGCAGGAGGTAGTAGATTATCATTTTAATTTCCTTGCTACTTTGGCTAATGATTTATTTACGCCTATTGAAGAAAAGATTGTATTGGCACAAGGTGAGCTATTGTCGACTACACTGTATCACATTTATCTAAAATCGATAGGGGTGGCTTCGGTGCTTTTACCAGCTTTGGATTTCATGAAAATTGATGAAGACAATGAGCCGGATGTCCCTTTTACTACAAAACATTTGCAGCCGATACTTGATGCGAATAAAGAAAATAAGCTTTTCATTACACAAGGCTTTATTTGCAGAAACAGCTTTGGGGAGGTAGATAACCTGAGACGCGGGGGTAGCGATTATACAGCATCATTGCTTGGAGCAGCAATTCTTGCTGAGGAAGTTCAGATCTGGACTGACATCGATGGAATGCACAATAACGATCCGAGGATCGTAAAAGGTACTAAGCCTATTTCTCAGCTTTCTTTTGATGAGGCTGCTGAATTGGCTTATTTCGGAGCAAAGATCCTGCATCCGCAGTCGGTTTTCCCTGCTCAGAAATACAAGATACCTGTGAGGTTATTGAATACGATGGAACCAAACGCTTCAGGTACTTTGATCTCGACAGAAAGTGAAAAAGGAAAGATCAAATCAATTGCAGCTAAAGACGGTATTACTGCGATTAAGATCCAGTCGAGCAGAATGTTGCTGGCCTATGGGTTTTTGAGACGCGTTTTTGAAATATTTGAGCGTTATAAAACGCCAATTGATATGATTACTACTTCTGAAGTAGCTGTATCGTTGACAGTTGACTTTACAGATAATCTGGATAAGATCATTGAGGAATTACATGATTTCGGAAGTGTGGAGATTGACAGCAATCAATCCATTGTATGTGTTGTTGGTGATTTTAGTGCAGATAAACATGGTTATGCAGCTCGTGTATTGGATGCGATCAAGCACATTCCTGTACGTATGATTTCTTATGGAGGCAGCAATTACAACATTTCATTATTAATCAATACGGAATATAAAACTGAGGCGCTGAAAAGTCTTCATAACCGCTTGTTTGAATAGGAACTACCTTTTCTTAAGCCACACAAGCAGCGCTATAATGATAAGAATGAGTGCGATGAAGAGCCTTACTCTACGGTCGTACTCTTTCTTATTGATCCTTTGCTTTTTATAATCAAGATAATTACCAAAATAGATCAGCGCCAGTACAAGAATAAAAATTACAATAAGAAACTTAAACATTATGTTTTCTGATAAAGATATATCGCACTTCACAAGTCTAGAAACACCTTTCTATTACTATGATCTTGTATTATTGCAAAAAACACTGAGCAACTGTGCAGATGCTGCGAAGTTATATAATTTTCATGTGCATTATGCCATGAAGGCAAATTTCAATCAAAAGGTTCTGCAGCACATTAAAGCTACAGGTTTTGGTGCTGACTGTGTGAGCGGAGGTGAAGTAAGTAAGGCGATTGAAATAGGATTTGATAAGTCGCAGGTGGTATTTGCCGGTGTGGGTAAATCTGACAAGGAAATCAACAATGCACTGGATCATGATATTTTTTGTTTCAATGTAGAATCTATACAAGAACTTGAGGTGATTAATGAGCTGGCTGCTGCTAAAGGTAAAACCGCCAGGGTGGCTATACGGATCAATCCGAATGTAGACGCGCATACGCATCATAACATCACAACAGGACTGGATGAGAATAAATTTGGTATCAATTCATGGGACTTGCCGCTTTGTGCAGATACACTGAGAAAATGTGCCAGCCTTGAGTTTATTGGTATTCACTTTCACATCGGTTCGCAGATTACCAATCTTGACGTTTATAAAAATTTATGCGTTCGTGTGAATGAATTTGCGGAATGGTTTGAAGAGCGTGGTTTTGCAGTTAAGGTATTAAATGTAGGTGGAGGTTTGGGGATTGATTATCATAATCCGGATCAGCAAATCCCTGACTTTACTTCTTACTTCAAGATCTTTAACGATTTTTTGAATGTGAGACCGAATCAGGAAGTGCATTTTGAATTGGGGAGGGCTTTAGTTGGTCAGTCTTCTTCACTAATCAGTAAAGTCCTTTATGTAAAGAATGGCAAGAAGAAAAACTTTATCATTCTGGATGCAGGTATGACTGAGCTGATGAGGCCTGCATTGTACCAGGCTTATCATCAGATTGAAAACATATCGAAAGCTAAATTGTCTTCTGCAGTTAAGTATGATGTAGTAGGTCCTATTTGTGAAAGTACAGATTGTTTTGGGAAAGAAGTAGAATTGCCGGAAACTTTGAGGGGCGATTTGATCGCTTTGAGAAGTACAGGTGCTTATGGAGAAGTTATGGCCTCTCACTATAACCTGCGTGAAAATATACAATCTGTGTATAGCGGAGAATAACACAGGATTTCTTTAGTGTTGTCGTCATCCTGAAATAAATTCAGGATGACTACGGCAATAATCTTTATTCTTCAAAAAAGTCTGCAAGCCCACCCAGGTAATACTCCTGAAGACCTTCGGTGAAGTCTTTATAATCTTCTTGCGGGATATTGGTCTGCACGAATTCCAGTGAAGTTCCTTTTTTGTCTTCGTGAAGCTTAATAGTAACTATTGACGGCTCATTCTCTTCACCAAAATACCATTGCTGAACAATTCTCTTCCCGTATTCAAATTCTATGTTTTTTCCGCTGATGTCGCCGTCCCAGAAAGAAAACTCAGTTCCGGGTTCTTCAGTAAACTCTACTTCCGCACCGGTCCATAATTGTATACTTTGCGCTTTGGTTAGCGCCAGGTAAACCTCTTCAGGAGGGGCAGGCATATAAATATATTTTTTAAAATTCATATTCTTATTTAAAAGCATTGATGCCGGTGACATCCATGCCGGTGATTAGTAAATGTATATCGTGAGTTCCTTCATAAGTAACTACTGATTCCAGATTCATCATGTGCCTCATGATCGAATATTCACCCGTAATTCCCATTCCTCCAAGCATCTGCCGTGCATTTCTGGCAATATCAAGTGCAATTTCCACGCTGTTTCTCTTGGCCATAGATATTTGTTCGGCAGTGGCTCTTTCTTCGGTTTTTAACATACCCAGGCGCCAAACCAATAATTGTCCTTTAGTGATTTCTGTAATCATTTCGGCAAGTTTCTTTTGCTGCAATTGAAATCCCCCGATAGGCTTCCCGAATTGGATACGTTCCTTAGAATAACGGAGTGCAGTATCATAACAATCCATGGCAGCACCTAGTGCGCCCCATGCAATTCCATAGCGAGCTTGATTCAGGCATCCCAATGGCCCTTTTAATCCGGAGATATTCGGGAACAGGTTTTCTTTAGGTATTTTGACGTTGTCAAATACTAATTCGCCTGTAGCAGAAGCCCGTAAACTCCATTTGCCATGTGTCTCAGGTGTAGTAAAACCTTCCATGCCACGTTCGACAACCATTCCTCTTATTTTACCTGATTCATCTTTAGCCCAGACAACGGCAATATCGGCAAAAGGTGCATTGGATATCCACATCTTCGCGCCATTCAACAAGTAATGGCTTCCATTGTCTTTTATATTAGTGACCATTCCACCTGGATTAGATCCATGATCAGGTTCTGTAAGACCAAAACAACCCATTAGTTCACCAGTGGCTAATTTTGGGAGATATTTTTTGCGCTGTTCCTCTGATCCGTAAGCATAAATAGGGTACATTACCAATGAACCCTGAACAGAGGCTGTAGAGCGGATGCCTGAGTCTCCGCGTTCTATTTCCTGCATCAATATGCCGTATGCAGTGTAATCTAATCCCGCTCCGCCATATTCAACTGGTATAGTGGGACCAAAGGCGCCAATTTCGCCTAAACCTTTGATAATGTGTTTTGGAAACTCAGCACGCTGCGCATAATCCTCAATAATTGGACTTACTTCCCTTTTGACCCAGTCTCTTGTTGTTGAACGGATCAGTTTATGTTCTTCAGATAGCAGTTCGTCTAACAAATAATAATCAGGAGCTTCGTAAAGGTCTTTCTTGGCGGATTTATTCATTGTTTACACTATATTTGGTTAAGCAATCAGCTGTTGCTTTCAAAGGTAATAATTTAAGGGAATGGCTGGTAAAAACCAATCAAAAATATAATTTTGCCAAATGAACAGCACAAAAAGCTATTTGCAAACCGTAGCCCTTAAAGATGTTAAATGCCATGCTCTGCATGGTTACTATCAGGAAGAACAATTGACTGGAGTCTATTTTATGGTAGATGCTGTAGTTACCTTTATGCCAAATGATGATACTGAAAATCTGGATCATACGGTGAACTATGAGGTGCTCAATACCATCATTCTGGAAGAAATGAAACGGACTCAGAAGATGCTTGAAACGGTTGTTAGAAATATACTTGACCGTATCATTGGTTACTACCCCTTTATTTTGACTGGTGAAGTAGGTATTAGAAAACTAAATCCGCCGATGCCGGGCCAGATAGGTCACTCTTTTGTACAACTAAGCTATAAAGCTTAAAAACATGGGGATTATCCCTGCTAGAAAATATAATGGAATACACTAAAATAAATGAAGATCTGCTGGAGCAGATCAGAAAAGCTGTTGGTTCGCAAAATGTGTTTACAGATAAGGATGCACTGGATACTTATTGTCATGATGAGACGGAAGACTTAAAATATCATCCGGAGGTTGTGGTGAAGCCTGTTGACGCGGCATCTATCTCTGCTTTATTGAGGTTGTGTAATGCTTTTCATGTGCCGGTAACTCCACGCGGAGGAGGTACAGGATTAAGTGGTGCTGCACTGCCTATTTATGGAGGAGTGTTGCTTTCAATGGAGAAATTCAAAGCGATTATTGATATAGATACGGAAAATCTTCAGGCAACAGTAGAGCCGGGCGTTATTACAGAGGCGTTTATTAATGCTGTCGCTGAAAAGGGATTACTATATCCTGTGGATCCCTCGAGTAAGGGTTCTTGTTTCATTGGTGGAAACGTCGCTCATGGTTCAGGTGGGCCTCGTGTTGTAAAATATGGTACGATTAGAGAATATATTTTGAACCTGGAGGTGGTATTGCCAACGGGTGAGATCATCTGGACGGGTGCAAATACGGTAAAGTATGCTTCAGGTTATAACCTTACGCAGTTGATGATAGGTTCGGAAGGTACTCTTGGCGTTGTGACTAAGATCGTGACCAAATTAATCCCTAAATCCCATCATACTGTACTTATGCTTGCCTCGTTTACCGAAAATGAAAAGGCTTGCGCAGCAGTTTCTGCTATATTCAGGGCGGGAATCATACCTTCTGCTCTGGAATTCATGGAAAGAAAGGGAGTGGAGTGGGTTATTAAATTTGATGATATTAAATTTGATCTTAAAGATGATGTGAATGCATTTCTATTGATAGAATTCGACGGTGACGATATGGATACCATTTTTAAAGATTGTGAAAAGGCGAACCTGGTACTGGAAGAATTTGATTGTATAGATGTGCTCTTTGCAGATACGGCTCAGCAAAAGGAAGACTTGTGGCGTATGCGGCGTACTATGGCTGAATCGGTAAAATCTAACTCAGTATATAAGGAAGAAGATACAGTGGTGCCGCGGGCGGCACTTCCGACGTTGATAAATGGCATAAAGGAAATTGGTACGCGTTATGGCTTTGAAAGTGTTTGTTATGGCCATGCCGGGGATGGCAATCTCCATATTAACATTATAAAAGCGGGGATGAGTGATGACGATTGGAAAAATAAGCTAAAGGACGGCATTGTTGAGATTTTTGAACTTACAACAGCACTGGGAGGTACTATTTCTGGTGAACATGGTATTGGGCTGGTTCAGAAGGAATTTATGCCGATAAAGTATAGTGAGATCAATCTTAATCTTATGCGTGGGATCAAGTCTGTTTTTGATCCTAATAGGATATTAAACCCCGGAAAGATATTCTAATCCGGGGTTTAACAAGCTAGTAATTGTCCAGCTGCTCAAAAGCAAGCATTTTATTTCGTTCATCAGCAGGTATAGGTGCTGATGTCTTTATTTGATAATCAAAGGCAACACATGTGGTTTTGCCTTTGCTGCATACTATCTCTTCATTATTTTTGGTTTTGACCAATAGATACTCCAGGTCGAAACTGCTTTTTCCTATTCTAGACGTGCGTACATATATATGTATCTTATCCTCGATAAATATCGGTGTGATGTAGTCTAATGAAGCATTCGCGATGACAACCCCTGTTTTTTTCCAGTCCCACCCAATGGCTTGTTTCCAATATTTTGTACGGGCAATTTCCAGAAAAGTGAAATAGACGGCATTATTTACATGTCCCATCATATCAAAATCAGCAAACCTGGTTTCTATAGTAGTTTTATACTTAAAACTGTCTAATTGATTGATCGTGTCTGTCTTTTTGTCTGTCTCTTTTGTTTTGTTGCGCCAAAATGTCTTAAAAATCATAAATAATATGGTTGGTATAAGAGTTGAATATAGGTTTAGTATACAATTAAAAAATTTAAAAATAGGAGAAATATACAATGACGGTAGTGAAATTTAACAACAGAACCAGGAACACTGCACCATACTTTAACAACGTTTTTGACTCATTGTTTAGTGAAGCGATAAATAAAAATTTAACCATTAATAAAGTTCCAGGAGTAAATATATTAGAGAGTGAGGCTGATTACAAAATTGAATTGGCTGCTCCAGGTTTGACAAAAGAAGATTTTCAGATTAATCTGAAAAAAGATACGCTTTCTGTCTGGGCAGAGAAAAAGGTAAGCGAAACTGAAGAGAAAAAAGATTACACACGTAAAGAGTTTGATTACTTCTCTTTTGCGAGGTCGTTTGTGTTACCAGAGAGTGTTAATCCGGATGGTATTACAGCAGCGTATGTAAACGGTATTTTAAATATTACTATCGGTAAGGATACAATTAAATCTCAAAGCAGAGAAATAAAAGTTTCATAATAGGTTAAAGTTTGGTTTTTAAGGTTAGGGCATATCGGATGATATGCCCTTTTTTATTTCTAGGTATAACCCAGGATCTTAAGTACTTGCTTGCTGTTTTGCTCTTCGCCAAAAACCTCAAAGTTGAAAGTCTCATCACGATTACGTCTGATGATCACATGTTTCGGACTTGGTAACAGGCAGTGATGAATACCCCCATAACCGCTTAATACCTCCTGGTAAGCTCCTGTATTGAAGAATCCCAGGTATTGCACCTTTCGTGTTTTAGGCATAAATACACTGTTCATGTGTGCCTCCTGATTGTAATAATCCTGACCATCACAAGTGATACCTCCCAAGTTTACACGTTCGTATTCTGCGTCCCAGTTGTTAATAGGTAGCAGGATATATTTTTGATTTAGCGCCCAGACATCTGGAAGGTTTGTGATGAAGGAACCGTCCAGCATCAGCCATTTTTCCCTGTCGTTCTGCTGTTTACGTCCCAATACTTTGTAAAGGATACCAGAAGCTTCTGCTACTGTATATTTTCCAAATTCAGTAATGATATCAGGCTCTACTACATCGTGTTCTGCACAAATCTCTTTGATCCTTTTTACGATCTCATTTACCATGTATTCATAATCGAAATCAAATACCAGAGAGTCTTTAAATGGCATACCGCCGCCAATATCTAAAGTGTCCAGTTCAGGATTGATCTTTTTGAATTTGCAATACAGGGTAACATATTTTTCAAGTTCATTCCAGTAATACGGAGAATCTGTGATACCGGAATTGATAAAGAAGTGTAATAATTTTACCCTGAAGTTCGGATTTGCAGAAATCTTATTGTTGTAGAAGTCTATCACATCTTCCATGCGTACGCCCAGACGTGAAGTGTAGAATTGTGAATCTGGTTGTTCCTCAGCAGCGATACGAATACCCAAATTACAAGGAGTATCCATCTCTACTTCATCGTCAAAAAGATTGAATTCTTCCTTGTTGTCCAATACAGGAATGATGTTTTTATAACCGTCATGAAGCATATCTATGATATACTGTTTGTATTGATAAGTTTTAAAACCGTTGCAGATTACTGTGATGTCTTTAGTAAGTGCACCTTTTTTCTCCAGGGCTTCAATCATCGGCATATCAAACGCTGAAGAAGTTTCTAGGTGAATCCCGTTTTTAAGGGCTTCTTCTACGATATGACGGAAGTGGGAGCTCTTGGTACAATAACAATACTTGTAGTCTCCACGATAGTTGTTCTTAATGATTGCCGTTTGAAACAATAGCTTGGCTTGCTGTATCTTTTTACTAATCATTGGAAGGTATGTAAAACGCAATGGCGTACCATAGGTTTCAATCATCTCCATCAGATTTAGGTCTTGAAAATATAATTCGTCGTCTATAACGCTGTAACCTTCCTGAGGGAAACCAACACTTAGATCAAGAAATTCGGAGTAACTCTGCATTTTTTATATTTTTGAACTATTATTTATGAGGCTTGGCAAATTAAATAAGTTAATTTTGTTGCCAAAGATAAACACTTTATAAAATACACCCGTATTTTTTTTATGACTAAGACTTTAAAAATTATTGAAGTAAAATCTGAGATTGGAGCTGGTACGCGCGGAGCGAGCTTAGGTGTCGATGCCATTAGGATTGCAGCACTTGATTTCGGTAGCCGCTTTTTCAAAAAACATAAGTCTGTAGAAGTTCCAAATGAGAATCACCTTTTACTGGAAACTACCGGTAGTCCTTATGCAAAACGGATCTCTGGTATTCTTACAATGGTGGAGCGGGTAAGTGATGAAGTGAGGGCAACGCTGGACAGGCAAGAATTTCCGGTAGTACTTGCAGGTGATCATAGTACAGCAGCCGGAACTATAGCTGGAATTAAAGCTGCCTATCCGAAATCCAAATTAGGTGTAATCTGGATAGATGCGCATGCGGACTTGCATTCTCCATATACTACACCATCAGGTAATATGCATGGTATGCCTCTGGCAATGGCTCTGGATGAAGATAATATGGATGCAAGGGTGAATAAGCTGGACCAGGAGACTATTAATTACTGGTATCAACTTAAGAATGTCGGTAAGATAGCTCCAAAGATTAATTATCGTGATTTGGTATTGATTTCGGCCAGAGATATGGAGAAACCTGAAGAGTCCTTACTAAAAAGAAATAAAGTTAAGATATTTACAACTGCTGAATTGCGGAAAAGAGGTGTAGAGCGGATTGTAATTGAAACGCTCAAATACCTGGATCATTGTGATTTGATATATGTATCTTTTGATGTAGATTCATTGGATCCAACTGCATCGAGAGGTACTGGTACGCCTGTAGCTCAAGGACTAACCGAACGGGAAGCAGGTAATCTAATGTCAAGGTTAATCACCAATCAGAAGGTTTGCTGTTTTGAGATCGTTGAAGTAAATCCTACGCTTGACAGGGAGAACCAGATGGCAGAACATGCCTTTGAAATTTTAATTAAGGCAACCAATGCATTCAGAAATGAATAAAAGTTGCATTTTTTTGCGTTTAAAAGTTTTTAGTAAAGAATATGAATATTGAACAACATATAACTAATGCAACTATTGCTGCAGTAAAACAATTATACGGTCAGGATTTGCCCGAAAACCAGGTGAATCTGCAAGACACAAGAAGTGAATTTGAAGGGCAAATAACGATTGTAGTATTTCCTGTAGTAAGATTTTCAAAAAAATCACCTGAAATTACAGCAACTGAATTGGGTGAATATCTCGTTGAAAATGTTAAAGAAGTAATCTCTTTTAATGTCATTAAAGGCTTTTTAAATCTAAGCATCGCAGATGGTTATTGGGTAAATTTATTCAATACGGTATTACTTGATTCATCATTTGGCAAAATTAGCCCGAATGGTAAAAAGGTGATGGTAGAGTATTCTTCTCCAAATACGAATAAGCCCCTGCATCTTGGACACGTTAGAAATAACTTATTGGGGTATTCTGTAGCGGAATTGCTTAAAGCCAATGGTTACGATGTATTTAAGGTAAACCTGATAAATGACAGAGGAATCCACATCTGTAAATCAATGCTCGCCTGGCAGAAATGGGGTAATGATGAAACACCAGAGAGTTCTTTACTTAAAGGTGACCACCTGGTAGGTAAATACTATGTGATCTTTGATAAAGAATATAAGAAAGAGATTGAGGCTTTAAAAGCAGAAGGACAAAGTGAGGATGAAGCTAAAAAGAACGCACCTTTAATTAAAGAGGCGCAGAAGATGCTTCAAGACTGGGAGGCAGGAGATGAAGAAGTAATTGCGCTTTGGAAGAAGATGAATGGCTGGGTTTATGATGGATTCGCTGTGACCTATAAAAATTTGGGTGTCGATTTTGATAAGTATTATTATGAAAGCAATACATATCTCCTCGGTAAAGATAGTGTAGAAGAAGGCCTGTCGAAAGGTGTTTTCTTTAAAAAGCCCGATGGTTCTGTCTGGATCGACCTAACTGCTGATGGACTGGATCAAAAGTTGGTTTTACGAGCTGATGGTACTTCTGTATACATCACACAAGATATCGGTACTGCTGAAAAGAAACATGAAGACTTTAATATGGACGATTCTATCTATGTAGTCGGTAACGAGCAGGATTATCATTTTAAAGTGTTGTTTCTAATCCTTGAAAAGCTCGGTAAGAGCTGGGCTAAAGGATTATATCATTTATCTTATGGAATGGTAGATCTGCCTAGTGGAAAAATGAAGTCAAGAGAGGGTACGGTTGTTGATGCTGATGATCTGATTGCCGAAATGGTAGCCACTGCAAAGCAAAAAACAGAAATACTTGGTAAGGTAAATAATTTTAGTGAAGAAGAGAAGGATTCCTTGTATCATCAAATTGGTCTGGGGGCCCTTAAATACTTTTTATTGAAGGTTGAACCTAAGAAACGATTGTTGTTTGATCCTTCTGAATCTATTGACTTTCAGGGCAACACTGGTCCATTCATACAATATACTCATGCAAGAATTAAATCTTTACTGAGTAAAGCTGGATATGAAAATAGCTCTGCGGTTTCGGATGTGAGCATCACTACTACCGAGCTTGATATGATCATATTATTGTCTAAATATCCTGCTGAACTGACTGCCGCTGCGAAGGTTTATAGCCCAGCGACTTTAGCGAATTACCTGTATGAGGTAGCTAAGATGTTTAATAAATTTTATCATGAGGTTCCGCCAATTGTAAAGGAAGAGGATGAGCGCGCTAAACAGCACAGATTGAATATTTGTCACGTAGCTGCCGGTATACTAAAATCGGGAATGGCAATACTGGGAATTGAAGTCCCGGAAAGAATGTAAAAGAAACCCCCTAAGTTAATGGCTTAGGGGGGGTTATTTTTTAGAAACCTGCGGTATAAGTATCGATATATGTTGCCCTGTTTTGTATCCAGGTTTTTAGACCGGCGACATCGATTTTAAAGTTGCCACTTCCTGTGTTCCATTTTGTATAGTCCTTTGCTTTTGAAGGTTCCAATGTTGTGGCGTACTCATCAATATAGGTGAGTAACTGAGGAAGTTTATTATTTTTAAAGGCAGCCCATTTTTGTTTAAATAATGTTTTCACCCTAGGGTCTGATAATAATCTAGAGAAAAATAAGGTTCCCGGTGAGGTCTTTGTTGTTGGAAGTAAAGGAGCGCTGTATTTCGAAAAGTGTTTGTGTGTGCCTTCGTAGCCATACGCCCAGTCGAAATCCCATAAGGGCCCCATGGTATATTTTCCATTTTTCGGTTTATACATGTAAGTGCTTTTTGGATGATTTATTTCCTGATTATCCGTAAGCGTGTAGACGATTAATACATCCGCAAGGATATTGATGTCCAGGTAATCTGTATAGTTATTGTTCGGAAAAGAAGTAGCTGAAATTGCATTTTCCATCACTTGGAAATCCGTCTTTATCGTATTGAGTTGGTCTTGAGTTGTTAGATCTGGATATTTAATCATGACTGGAAGATTATAACCGGTAGATTTGAATTTCCAGGGCTCATCATAATAACTATCCAGCTCGAATAGGGTACCACCATCTTCTATATTTACCCTGTTTTTTGCTACAGTGACTTGTTCAGTGAAGCTATAACTCCCCATATAGGTTCCATTTACAGTAAGATCCACCGGGATGATATGATTTGTGTACGGGATATCCAGTAATTGTCCCGTCTTCATTGCAACAGCATTGAGCATCAAGGTAGGGTCTATGTAATTTGCAAGCAGGACCCAATCTTTATCTTCTGCAAGTCCCAGCAGTGCTGCTTTTGAATCTAATTTCAAGCGATAAGGTTTTTTAGCGTAGTTCCATGTAGAATTTCCTCGGCCTTTAATTCTCGTTGTTCCATTGAAATCCTTGAAGGCGGTATTTCCCTCAATTTTAATGGTAGCGGTTAAATAATCGTCTTTAGAAACTATTGGGGCATTTCCTGCGGTTACAATATAAATATGTGGTACATCTGATACCCATTTTACGGTTACAGTATATTGTTTTTTCGCACCGGTTGCTGAAGTCAGCACATAGGTCACTGGAGTTGAAAAATCATTGAGAGTTACTCCGCTTTGTTGCTTGACTCCGTTTACTGTTACGTCAGTAGCTGGTGTAAGAAATGTAGCGATGAGTTGTTTCTGGAAATGTTTTAGATCAGAACTTATGTTTGTATTATTAATTACCAGATTATAGTCCTGTTTTAGATCGGTGTTGTTTAGTTTTAAAAAGGAGAAGGAAGTTAGAGCAAGACCTGGATCTGCCTTTGTGACGATTGAAACTGGATAACTTGATTCTGATCCATCTTCGGCTTTAATTGTATAAGTGATTTTCTTTGAGAAATCATTTGACGTTTGTGCTGATTGCTGTTCAATGCCGTTAACAAATGCCTTCAGGCCATTATGACCAAAAGTAGCTTTTAGACTATTTAATGCTATACCTTCTGGAAGTTCAATGCTGATATTGTTGTTTTCAATTTTAGCATCAATATCTTTTGATATGATTCCACTGTTGTTTTTAGCTTCAATTTTAAAAAAATGAAGTTCTTTTGAACTACTTTTTACATCTTGCTTACGGCATGACAATAGTATTGAACTGCCTATTATCAGCAGTAAAAGGATTTTTTTGGTTTGGTTCATTTTTTAGGTTTATTTTTCTGTACCCGCTTTAGTGGCAACAGCTTTCTTCTTTCTAAATGTAGGAAATGTCATTGGACTTTTCGTAGGTCTTTCATCGCCCAATAAAACTCCCCACTGTTTAAAGGTTTGTGTTCTATCGAATATGACTTTCAAAACTGCAATTAAAGGCATGGAAAGAAACATACCTGACACGCCTGCTATACTGCCTCCAATGATGACTCCTAGAATAGCGAAAAGCGCATTGATCTTTACCTTTGATCCTACAATTCGCGGCATCAATATGTTGTTGTCCAGGAACTGAACAACCGCTATAACACCAAGCACCGTAACGACAGGCCATAATTCTGTTGACGAAGTCAATGTAAGCATTACACCGATGAGGTTTCCAATTAACGCACCTACATAAGGGATTAGGTTTAGAATTGCAAAAATTACACCTATCAGTAATGCGTGTTTGATTCCTATGAGTAACAATATACCTCCTAACAGGATGGTCATATAAGTTACTTGTATCAGTAATCCGACCAGATAGTTTTTAATGATTGCCTCAGTTTCATAAATTGCTTCTTTTACTTTTGGATGGTGATCGGGTTTGAACCACATAAAGATAAATCTTAACAGGATGTCTTTATAGAAGAGCATCAGGTAAATGTAAATTGGCAAGAGACCTACGAATACAAATATTGAACTCAGTGTCACTGCGGCACCGCTAGCTGCTTTACCAGCTACTCCGAGCAGATCATTGCTTTTTTCATTTATGAACTTGACCTGTTCTGTAGTGGAAAAGTCGCTGATGCTGCTTATCCATTTACTAAGCGCATTTAAATGGACGCTTACGTTGTGTTTTATCTGTGGAAAATCATTTACTAATATTCCAACCTGCGCTGAAAAGAACCAGATGATCAGGCCAAGAAATATCGCCAGCAAGAGTATAGGCAGTATAATAGCGGCAACTTCCGGGAACTTGTGTTTTATTAGAAAGCGATAAACAGGAAGGAGCACAATACTGATGAAAAATGCCATAATTACAGGCATGATGATGTTGTTAGCAACTACTAATATTGCAATTACAAGAACTATTCCAAGTAATTCAATAGATCGCTTTACGGTAAGTGGCATGTCTGTCATGGGAGGATGTTTAGTTTTTCAAAAGTAAAAAGATAGTAAATTGGGATAGTAACACTCCAAGGTATGAAATGTTTACCTAGTTTTGCAGATAACTATAATCAAAAAAGAGGCCAGAAGATAATTCTGGTAAGCAGGAATGATCACTAATGAAACCATAGTAGCTTTATCAACACCTCCCGGAATAGGTGCAATAGGAATAATCCGACTATCTGGAAAGGATGCCATTTCAATCACCAATTCAGTATTTCATGGAAAAGATTTGCTACAACAGGAGTCTCATACCATACATTTTGGTTTAATTAAAGATGGTAATATGGTTATAGATGAGGTGCTTGTGAGTTTATTTGTTGCTCCTAAATCTTATACTAAGGAAAATGTTGTCGAAATTTCATGTCATGGTTCTAATTACATCATTCAGCAAATCATTACTTTACTGATAAAAAAAGGGGCATCTGCGGCCAAGCCAGGCGAGTTTACATTGCGTGCTTTTCTAAATGGCGGATTGGATCTGTCACAGGCGGAAGCTGTAGCGGATCTGATATCTTCTGATTCTGCGGCTGCACATAGTGTAGCCATGAACCAACTGAGAGGTGGGTTTAGCACAGAACTTAATGTGCTAAGGGAACAATTGATTCATTTTGCATCCATGATAGAACTTGAACTGGACTTTGCTGAAGAAGATGTAGAATTTGCCAACCGAGATCAATTACAGGAGCTGATAGGTAAAATTACAATTGTTTTAAACAAGCTGATTCGTTCTTTTGAACTGGGGAATGTAATAAAGGAAGGAATAAATACTGTGATCGCAGGAAGACCAAATGCTGGTAAGTCTACATTGCTTAATGCTTTATTAAATGAAGACAGAGCTATTGTAAGTGACATAGCCGGTACCACACGCGATACTATAGAAGAAGTACTGAATATTAATGGAATTAATTTCAGACTTATAGATACGGCTGGAATTAGAGAGGCGACTGATACTATTGAAGCGATAGGTGTTGAAAAAACTATGCAGAAGATTAGTCAATCTGCAGTTTTGGTTTATCTATTTGATGTGGTGAATATGTCGGCCACGGAAATCCAGGATGATATCACCAGTTTGCACAGACCGGGAATGTCTTTTATTGCAGTGGCAAATAAGATCGATTTATCTTACAGCGATCGTTTAAAAGAGCTTAAGTTACCCGCTGATATTCAGTTTATTTCTATTTCAGCGAAAGAACACCAACAGATAGAAGAATTGAAACAATTGCTTTATGAAACTGCTGTTGGGGACAAGCTTTCAGATAACCACACTATGGTTACGAATATTCGTCACGTTGAAGCATTGCAAAGAACACAGGCAGCGTTAAATAGTGTAGTTAACGGATTGGATAATCCGGTGACCTCTGATTTTCTGGCGATGGATATAAAACAGGCCTTGCATTATCTGGGGGAAATAACAGGACAGGTTACAACCGATGATTTGCTGGAAAACATCTTTAGTAAGTTCTGTATTGGCAAATAATCGATGATAATTACTGCATAATTACGCTAAGTAATGACAAGTATGTGGCTTATTGTTAATAAGTTATGTGAACTTCTTTTGTCAATATTTTTGGAAATATCGCTTTGTTTTTCTGACTTTTGTAGCGCATTTGTAGCTTTTTTCTCCTAAAAATCAGGTGTAAAAATCATCTGGTAGATTATGGCGACTAACGACATCTAATGACACTTAAAAAAGCGAGATAACTACAGGTATTTTTCGGTGCAATTTGATCAAAAAGTGACTGTGCTTTAGACTTAAAGCAACAAAAGGATGAGTTCGAACATTAAGGTAAAAAGGATTTGTGAATTCTGTGGAAACGCTTTCATAGCAAAGACTACGGTGACTAGATTTTGCAGCTATATATGTAACAGCAGATACGGAAAACGAAAGGCCAGAGAATTGAAAATAGAGGCTTCTGAGAAGCAAGTTGTGGAGACTATTGCCGCGACCACTGCGAGTACATTAGTGGCAGAATTTTTAACGGTTAAGGAGGCTGCCAGATTATTGAATACTTCAGTCAGAAGTATTTACAATATCATTCAAAGTGGTAGAATAAAAGCCGTCAGATTGACACCGCGTAAAACATTAATTAAACGAATTGATCTTGATCAGATGCTGGTGCTCCCGGAATTCGAGGTACCTGAGTTGAAGGCGCGTAAAAAGAATCCACATCCGAAGTTGTGCTATTCCATGTCGGAGGCTCAAGAGGCGCTTAATTTTTCTGAGAGAGCGTTGTGGGAACTGCTAAAGCGGAATAATGTCCCTAAATATCGAGATGGTAAGTACACTTACGTTTTAAAGTCTGATCTAAATAAATTTTCTAACCAAAAAGATTAAGTTATGGCTAAGGTAAAAATGAGAAGTATTACCAACAGCAGGAAGAGCATTGTGCTGGATTATTCACCACCCCTTAAAAACCCTGCTACAGGTAAATTGCACCAGTTTGAAACACTTAAATTGTATATTTATGATGAAACTGCCGATCAATGGGAACGCCAGCACAATAAGGAAACGATGACGCTAGCCCGCACGGTTTGTGCGCAGCGACAATTGGATATACAAAATCGTAGATTTGGCTTTCTCTCCGATGCCATAAGGAATTCAAGTTTTATTGATTTCTTCAAGATGGAAACCCGTAAAAAGCAACAATCGCTTTCAGATGACTGGGCTATGGGTTTGCGATATTTTATCGCTTTTGCAGGTCATGATCTCAAGTTTCCAGAACTTAATGACTATCTGTGTGAAGATTACAAAATCTACTTGCTTAGCGGTCCAGGTATTAGCAGGACAGGGAGACCGATCACGAGAAATACGGCTGTCTGTTATTATGCAAAATTGAGGCATGTTTTAAGAATTGCGTATAAAAGGGGGATTATACTACAGGATCTACATTCGATTGTAAAGCCTATTACACCTAAAGATACCCATAGAGAAAGGCTTACACTAGAGGAGTTCCGACTTTTAGCAGAAACTCCTGCCGAGTCAGATTTGATGAGAAGGGCTGCGCTTTTCTGTGGACTAACCGGATTGAGATTTTCTGATGTATCAGCATTGAAGTGGTCGGAATTACGCGGAACTGCTGGGAAATATGAGCTGCAGTTCTCACAGGAAAAAACAGAAACTGCAGAGGTGATGCCAATATCTGATCAGGCAGTCTTTTTTATGGGGAATAAAAATACTGAGAACACCCTTGTATTTCAAGGGTTAAGGTATTCGAGATTGAAGACTTTCTTTACACATTGGCTTGCAGCAGGAGGTATCAATAAGAATATAACATTTCATAGTTTTCGCCATACTTTCGCTACACTGCAACTGGAACTCGGGACGGATATTTACACCGTTTCTAAAATGCTTGGTCATAAGGCTTTCAAGAATACCGAGATCTATGCCAAAATTGTAGACAAGACTAAACGTAATGCCGCAGATAAGGTTATGTTGAAAATGCCGGAAGAAACTGCTGAAGTGGAATTGGAAGAATACTTACCGTCGAAATCATTTAAGTTGATTGTGCATCGGAATGAAAAGTAGTCTTACGGAAATTTATATTTTTGGATATTATTATATCCAATTTTGTTATATTTGGATATAATAATATCCATTATGAAGTCAAAGAAGGTTGTTGTCTTTCCCAGGTATCAAAAAATCTGGGATCAGCTTGGTGAGAACATCAAGCTTGCAAGAATGCGTAGGAAACTGACTGCCATTCAGCTTGCTGAACGTGCTGCAATTGAAAGGGTAACACTTCGTAAGATAGAGAGAGGTGATCCTGGTGTATCTATGGGTGCATATTTCAATGTGCTAAAAGCCCTGAATTTACATGAGGATTTTCTTAAACTGGCTGTGGATGATGAACTTGGCAGAAAACTCCAGGATTTAGATCTGTTAACCTAATGGCGGCGTCGAAAACAGACATTTGGGTATATGCCCATTGGAAGGGGATGGAAGCCCCGAAATGCATAGGTGTAATATCTGCACAGCAGAGTAAAGGAAGCCGGGTATTTGGTTTTGAATACGATAAAGATTGGATGAAATCAGATCAGGTATTCTTGCTTGATCCCGAAATTGGATTGTATTCTGGAACTCAATATCCAGATAAGAAGGACAATTTTGGTGTTTTTATGGATTCAATGCCTGATACCTGGGGCAGAAAGCTTATGCTTCGCCGTGCTGCACAAACAGCCCTCGCAAGAGGAGTCGCATCACCAAAACTTTATGAGATTGATTTTTTGTTGGGTGTCCATGATGTTTCAAGAATGGGTGCACTCCGATTCAAACTGGATCCTAATGGCTCTTTTCTAGATGATAACAAGGATAATCCAACCCCACCAATAACGCATTTGCGAGAGCTACAGGCCAGTGTTAAAGCATATGAAGATGATGAGGAGGGAAAAAATGGCGATCAATGGATTCCAGTGCTTTTTGCTCCTGGATCATCGTTAGGTGGAGCAAGACCAAAGGCAAATATTATTGACTTGGATGGTCATTTATGTATTGCAAAGTTTCCTTCAAAGTCGGACACAACCGATAAGGCAGCATGGGAGTTTCTTGCATATGAATTGGCTTGTAAGGCAGGAGTTAACATGCCTTTCTGTGCTCTTGAAAAGGTAAGAGGTCCTTATCATACATTTTTGTCGAGACGCTTTGATCGGGATGCTGAACAGAGGATTCATTTCGCATCAGCTATGACCATGACCGGGAACAGTGAAGACACCATTAGAGACGCCACTCCAAGTTATCTTGAGATAGCGGAATTCATACAAACTTATGGTTCAAACATAGTGGTTGATTTACATCAATTGTGGAGGCGGATGGTGTTTCACATGGCGATTTCCAATACTGATGATCATTTTAGGAACCATGGATTTCTATTGGAAGAAAAAGGTTGGAGATTATCACCAGCCTATGATATTAATCCCTCAACAGATAAAAATGGTTTGGCTTTAAATGTTGATATGGACAACAATGCATTAGATTTTGAGCTGGCAATAAGTGTTGGTCAGTTTTTCCAGCTTAAAGAAGACCGGATGCATCAAATCATTAAGGAAGTAGAATTCTCAGTTAAGGACTGGAGATCAATAGCATCGAAACTGGGAATTCCAAGGGCAGAACAAGAGATGATGTCATCTGCATTTAAGTTAGTTACTGGATAAACTGGGGATTTGAATAACGTTATTTTCAAAAAACCTGAAGAGGCTATGAGTATAGAGCCAGAAGAAAATATATCGCAGGATCTCTTAATTTCATTGTACATCGGAATAAAAAGCAGTTTCTGACCGCCCATAAATTTTTCAGTGGGATCTAGAAGGGAGGACAATAAATTTACATTTCCTACGCTATATTTGCATTATGAGTTTACCGATGCGCATCAATTTTGATGAAAAGGATTATACCTACATCATTATTACCAAGGGAATAACAAAAGAAACCGGTGAAATCCAGATTAACCTGAATGGCATGGATTATCAACTTGTTTGCAACCCAAAGGGTGATTGGGATGTTGTTGATGCGACTATAAATGATAATTCTGGACTACTTAAAGCTATCGGAAGAAACATCAAACTTCGGTATAGGCTGTAAAAACTAAATGGAATCATTGATCTTAGTGCTATATATCAAATAAAATTTTTATGCTTATTGAGCATTTTCATACGCTCTTCAGCTTCTTTTCTGATTTCCATAATTGTTTTCTTTCTTGAAGCAGTGATCCATTTCTTCAGGTCAGTCTTATTGAAGTATAATCTTTTACCGGGTTTGCTTACAGGGATCTCTTGTCTGCTTACTTTAGTATATAGGGCAGGTACTGTTACCTTAAGAAATTCGGCTGCTTCCTGGATGGTTAAAAGTTCGTTTTCCTGTGGGTCTTTGGGCTTTAGATCCTGTAGCATCTCCTCGATATGCTCCACTTTTTCGAACAGTCTTCTAACTATTTCCAGAAGTTTTTCGAAACCAAATGACTCCATATATAACAGATTTAGTTATTAAGTTGTGATTTTAATTAATTGTAAGTTTTAATCATTTAAATCAATTTAAGGAGGACAGACCTATGACACTGGTTAAATTTAATCCAAATGGCAATGTGAAGAAAAATGACCTGATGAATGGCTTTGATGGCGTTTTCGATTCTATTTTCAATGACACTTTCTTTTCTGATCGCATGATGGCACGTGTGCCTGCGGTCAATATCAGTGAGAGTAAAGATCATTATTATGTAGAACTTGCTGCGCCGGGTTTGAAGAAGAACGACTTTAAGCTTTCACTAGAAAGGAATCTGCTAAATATTTCTGTAGAGCGGAATTCGGAAAATAATGCACAAGAGCGCAATTACAACAAGCGGGAGTTCAGCTACAATTCTTTTGTGCGTTCTTTCACGCTGCCTGAAGCTGCCGATGAGAATGGTATTGAAGCGAAGTATGTGGATGGGATGTTGTGTGTAAATATTGTTAAACGTGAAGAGGCTAAAATACAGGGAGGCAACTAAAAGGACCTTTCAATCAAAAGGAAAGAGCTGAAGGAAATATTTAAGCGTTATAATGATCCGAAAAGCGAAGCCTCTACACCAGTTGAGGCAGAACAGCCAGTTCAAAGTACACCAGAAACTACAGAGTCGAACATTTTAACCGCTAATATTGGTATTCACAGACAGTATAAATTCGACAAAGTTAAAGAGCTGCATGGCAATGGTATTACGCTAAGGCAAATTGTAAGAATTACAAAGCTGGCCCGTAGTACAGTTAGAAAATACGTATTAATAGAACAGCTTGTAAAAAGGGAGTCCAGAAGTTCAACCAATCTGGAAGCTTTCATCAACTTTATATTGCAGGAAGAGAATAGAGGTAAAACATATCGCGAACTGCATAAAACAATTGTACAGATGGGTTTAATGGTTCGTATACGAAGTTTTCTACAAGATGAATGAAGTTTATAAGATACAGCCCTTTATTAGAACCAAATCTAAAGCTCCAATAGTAGTAACCCTAATGTACCGGAACCGGTCTTTTGTGGTTAGTTTGATATTTAACCGATGTGTTTCTTTTGTATAATTTTCTTCAGGCGGATCCATATTCATTTCGCCGGCTTTGATAAAGTTCTGCTTATCATCAGAAAGTTCTATACTGATATGGCTTGGCAAAAAGGCCCAATGTCGCTGATCTTCTAAAAATCCAATGGATAGGGCATCGAGCATTTTACTTTGGCTCAAATCTATCAGCACTTCCATGTCATTGCCATACCAGCCCAAATAGTTGTACTGAAAATTATTGTAGCCGTAAGTGCCATCGGTAAGCGTATGTGTGCCTTTGGCCGGATATTCGGTATCAAAAGGGGTAAGCGCAGTCACTTTACTATTTATTCCGGCATGTAATATTGCGCCCATTTTAATAATCTTGTTCCATTCCTGAGCATAGTTATCAATAGAAAGCCCATCTTCCTGTAAAGTTTTAACATTTGAGTTTTTACTCAATTCGATAAAATGGGCAATTTTTTGTTCAATATTTGACCTGACAGTCCAATTACCTCCTTCTTCTACTTCGAAAAGACCATGTTTTTCAATTCCGTAAAAACGTGCTTGCTGCAATACGGCAAACTCTAAGGGCAAAGTTTCTAATTGCACTCTTTTCAAAAAATCGGGTTGGGTTTCTACTGAGGCAGCTGCATTTTCCAAGGGATTACTATAATTATCTATCTGATCGGGCCTTAGCCATGTGTTCCATTCTGTCACGGGATCGCCATAAATATCTAAAACACGCCCCGACCTTTGCAATTGCTGTTCTATTTGTGCAATATATTGATTAATAAATGGTGTTGCCTTTCCATAGTAGGAAGGCATAAATTCGGCCTTGGCTTTTGTAATATCAGCTTTTGGATCCCAGCTCAGTTTTGCCAATAAATAAGCTTTTAGCGCCGAAAATTCACCTACTGTATTTTCGGTTCCCTGAATAAAAGCCCCACTTACTTTGTTCGTGCCAAAATAATTTAGGTTCGGCTGTAAGGTGCCCAGGTTTGGAAAGGGGCTTACATAGTTAGTAAATTGAACAACATAATCCCAAACCATCAACTGATTGGTTAATGCAGCCCAGCCCACTACATCATTTCTAAATGAGGCTGCCCTAGGATTGCTCGCAATAGGTTTTGCCCGGTCTACATCAATAGAAGAGAGTCCACGCATTTTTAGGTATTCTTTTTTGGCTATGTCGATCCAAAAACACACCGTCTGGTTTATTGGAATAGGTTGCGATAAATAAACGTTCGGGCGTGATTTCGATAAAAAATCAATGCCATCGGATTACCAACCTGCACAGGATTTTGCAAATGATCCGCGTTAAACGTGCCGACTTCTGAATTTTCTATAGAAAAAAACATATTTTGAAAATTTACTTTAATTAGGCGATTGCACTAGCACAAGCAAGGGCAACCTCGTGGTCGTCTTCTACAGAACTTCCGCTGACGCCAACCGCTCCAATTATCGTTCCAGAAGCATCTTTTAGCACTACGCCACCAGGAAATGTAATTAAACCGCCGTTAGAATGTTCGATGTTGTACAATGATGCCCCAGGTTGCGATAGTTGCCCAATTACACCAGTATCCATATTGAAAAATCGTGCGGTGCGGGCTTTCTTTTGTGCAATGTCAATCGATCCCAACCAAGCATCGTCCATCTTGTTGAATGCTACTAAATTGGTTCCGGCGTCTACCACCGTAATATTCATTTTTACGCCTAAGGCAATGGATTTTTGTATCCCAGCGTCGATCACTTTGCGTGCTTGCTCTAATGTGATGTTACTCATAATCTGTCGTTTTAAATTGTTTAAAACAAAGTTGATGAATAAGAATTTTTCATCGTATAACAATCGTTTCTAAACATATCACTATTGTTTCAATTTGATTTCTTTATCTTTAATTTAATTAAAAAGCTGATTTCTATGATACATTACATCGATTTACTTTCTATCCAAACGCCGAAACATTTGCGAAAAGGTTTTGAAAATAGAACAAGGTTTGATTGTGGAAATTACGAAATCAATATTTTTGAAACTTTTCAATCGTCTACAAAAGTTGAAATAAAATACGAAGGATTATCCATCTCCGGAATGATTAGAGGTCGAAAAGTGGTGTACACCAAACAGGGCAACAAGTTTGATTTTTTGCCAGGTACATCACTAATTTTGCCCGAAGGAGAAACTATTTTTGCTGATTTTCCGGACGCCAGCGAAAAATCGCCGGTGCAATGTGCGACGATTTTAATTCCGCACCAAACCATTATAGATAATTTGAAATATCTTAATCAAGAATATCTGAATGAAGAGGCAATTTGGGCGCTCGATTTTAAGAATTTTCATTTTAATAATAACGCCTCGTTGGTTCGAGCTTTTAATGAATTGATCAATTTAGCAACACAAAAGAAGCAGCTTTTTGCTTTAAACGACTTATTGCTAAAATCTTTTTTAGTACGCTTAATAGATGCGCAAAACGAGCATTCACAAGAAGTGGATGTACTAAACAATAACAATCAACTTTTTTTGATAAAAAATTACATCAAAGAAAATCTAGCGAGTCCGCTCACCGTAGAAATATTAACGAACGTTGGCAACTGTAGCAAAAGTACTTTGTATCGTTTGTTTGACGCGTATTGTAGCAAATCGCCTGGCGAATATATCTTGAATGAAAGAATGGCACACGCCCAAAATTTACTACTCAACCCAAACAGCAACGTGACCGAAGTAGCTTATTTATCAGGCTTTTCGTCGGTCAGTTATTTTGCAAAGCAGTTTAAAATGGTTAATAATTGCACACCTGGAGACTTTATTAAAAAGTTTGGTATGTAGTAATTTAAGAAGAAATGATGCTATCATTTAATGATAGCGTTGAAAAAAATAGTTTAATTCAGGTTTATTCTTAATTTACATCTTTTTTTTGATTTTTTACAACGTTAGCAACTGTTATATTATTTTACGATTTAAAATAAACAGATCTTTATTCACCTTTAGGTTCTGATTTTTTATTGGTCAGGTTTGTCCAGAAAATGGTATGCAATATATGGGATGACAGGTGATAGGATAATTTTTTAGTCCAGTAATCTATCGTTTCGATGTTATTTTCATCCAATGATTTCTTAATCATCAGCAGATCCTTGTTTGCTCCCTTAACTGCTCCGCCATGATGGAAAGTATAGTGCTAAGGGTTTCCTCGTCCATATAAGGTTCCAGGAAACTTTGTTGGTAAGGTAATGCCAAATGGATAAAGTTACCACTGGCATTCATTAAATCAATAGTTATGGAAAAGCTGCAAATTCAAAATGACCTGTCAAAAGTCGCTGAAATTAAAATCAGTTACCTGCCTGGGAGTTTCAACATTATGAAACCACTCCATCTGAAAGTACCCAGTAATGTAGATCAGTCTTTCTGTATTAGAAAAGATATGATCCCAAATATCAACAACAGATGGCATTATCATACTGAAATTGAATTGATTTGTTTTCATAAAGGTTCAGGTACTAATGTCTGTCGCACCCGGTTTTACTTTCTTCTATGGGTTTTAAGTATGACTTTCGGGAATCTGAAAACGAAAGGATGAACAATATCTATAACTTTGCTTTGAATAATTTTAAGAAAAAGATTCAGTTGGAGGAAATCGCTGCAGTTGCAGACCTTGTTCCGAATTCTTTCTGCAGATATTTTAAAGCCCGAACAGGGAGAACATTTTCGAGATTTCTGATTGATATCCGCATAGGTTACGCTTGCAAACTGATTCTTGAAAATAAAATGGAGGTTAAGCAGGTGTGTTTTGAGTCAGGGTTTTACAATTTTTCTTCGTTCCATAAGTGCTTTAAAATGATAACCGGTAAAATGCCAAAAATATACCGGCAAACTCACTTTATAGAATAATCGGATTCTTTTTCATAAAAAACACGATAAATTACTTTAGGATTAAATTGATTAAGACACCAATCATTGCTGAAGAAGCAAAACTAACCAAGGTGCCAACCAATACGTATTCCGTTTTTAATTGAGTGTTGGCCTCTTTTTCGCTGAACCTTAAAATTGATTTGGCAGTCATTAAAAAACCAATTGCTGTATATTGTGCCATCAGGACAAAAGTTAAGATAAGTATCCTTTCACAAATACCAATCCATTTACCTGCGCTGGCTAATCCAAGTTCTTGTTCTTCTGTGGTTTTAATGATTTCAGGTAAAGTTGCAGTTTGATTTTCTTCAGTTACTTCTTCATTTTTATTTTCTAATGCTAATTTTTCTTTTTCACGGCTAATCTGATCACGCCATTTTTGTGTCGCTTTGCCTATGATAATTCCCAATGGCCAGCTTACGAATAGATAACCTGCTGAAACAACCCAAAATCTGGTATTGCTGAATAGTTCATTTGCGAATGGGGGAATACTTACCCATATGTTTTCAATCGATAACCATAAGGTGATTATAACCAGTAAATGAGCCAGTTGATCAGCAATGAAATAGCGGAATTTATCTTTGTTTGCTTTTGATTTTATATAATCTATAAGCAGATGAGTACTGAATATTACTAAGGGAATGACCACGTTATCATAAAGACCTGAGAAAAGATAGGCAACGATGGTGGTTATAATAACATGTATATAGAGTTTAAATGATTTTCCTTTTTTTTGTTCCCTGTCAGTTACCCAGCTCTTTGGCTGTAACACAAAATCAGTCAAAAGATGTGCAATAACTAACCTCAATAGTAAGTTTATTTCCATTATTTCTGTTCTATTAAGTTCGCGATATATTTGATAGTAGCGTCAACTTCCTTCCATCCAGCTGATTTTAATCTGCCATTGACTGAAGGTTGGGATAAAGAAAGTGTCTCTGCAATTTCCTGCTGAGTTTTGCCTTCTAAAATAAGAAAGATTACTTCTGCTTGTCCCTTCGTCCATTTGCCTATATATTTGTTGATGAAACCAAGGATTATTTCAATGCCGGTATTTTTATTTTCATCTGCTGTATGTATAGATAGGTATTCATTATCTCTCATGATATCAAAGTTTCGTCCTGATAGATGAAATGCTTCTCCGTCTGAGTTTAGAACATTTTTACCTAAATATGAAATTTCACCTATACCTATGGAAATGCGGGTACTCAAATATATTTTATTATTCTCATCTGAATGCTTTTTGAACCAGCATATAAGCTGTATGCTCTTTGTTATAGCTTTAAGAATTTCATCAAATAATACCTGGTAGCTATCTCCTCTAAATATTTCTGCCTCAGCTTTTTCTTTAGCCCATGTTTTTAATAGGACTTCTGTATCTTCAATTAGCTGTTGCCTTTTAATTGCGAGTAGCTTTGTGAAATTGATGATGTCTCCCGTTATAACGGCTTGTTTTTTCATCTTCATCATTTATGTAATTATAAATATAGGGATTTTATTCTATATCCTAAAATTATAGGGATTTTTGGTTATAATTCGTGATAATAGTTGTTTTCTCCTATACTCACTGATTGCCAAATTTTCTTAACAAGGATAAGTTTAGCTCAATTGTGGCGCGGCCCGAAATAGCTGATATGAGAAAGGCTACTTATTAAGCAGCCTTTCTCTTAGTTAGAATGTTAAATATTTATGATTGAGGCTCCAGATACTGTGCGTAGCAATAACCTTCCTCACCATCATTGGTTCGCACTAACCACCATAAATCATTACTCATGTTAACCAAAGTAATAACTTCGCCATGTGCAGCTTTACCCACAATTGGCTGATCAGTACCTGGACCTTTACGTATATTTAAATTACTACTTTCTGTAATCACTTTAGCATGAGTAACAATTGCATCTATAGCTACATTTACATTTAATACCAAATCTCCCGACGCAAAATTAGGGTCAATCTGATTGTATATATTCCAAAGCTGATCTTTAGTATTTCCATCTGCTGCAGTTCCATCAACATATAATATGCCGTCTTGTTCTCTTACAGAAAGATTTGTTATTCCTGCAGTAGAAGCTGCATCTGTCAATTGTTTATATTTTTCTTGTAATGCCATTTCCGGATTATTTTATGGTTAATTTATTGTCTATTTTTTTAGGTTTTAAAGCAGAAAGATGCTGCATTAAAGTGATCAAAGAAGCTTTTTGAATTTCTCCGGTTAGCGTAACTACACCATCCTTAACTTCAGTTTTTACGGTAGGAAAATCCTTTGTAGCATCAACAACATTTTTTTGAAGTGTAGCATCTTCTGATATGACTACAGGTGCCTCAACTTTTATTTTAATGTTATTGATAACTGATTTAACACCTTTTTCATTCTTAGCTACCTCTTCAGCCTTTAATTTTGCAGCTTCATCAGCAACTTCGCCACTAAGCGTTACATCTCCCTTGGTTACAGCAACACTGATACCGCTGGCTTCTTTAGCCTGGACTGCAGCTTGTATGTCTGCATCTTTAGGTTTACATCCTGCAAAGAACAGGGTGGCGGCTAGCGCCGCAGTCATTACAAATTTTGTTGTTTTCATTTTTCTGGTATTTGTTAATTATTATTAAAAGCAAAAGCATAAAACGGACGTTTTGTTAATTAGTCCGACACTATAAGCCAATTAGTATTATTGCCATACCTAATATAACAAATGCGAATTAAAACGACATGAATTTTGAATTATCTTATCAATACTTCTGCATTACTAACATCTACGAATTTAAATTCATGAACCATTTACAAAACGTTTTTTATCACAGTTGTGTGCTACAACAATTTTAAACACAGAGTAGTTTTTCATTAGCACTGAAAACTCAATTATTGAGTTTATTAACTAACGATATGGTCTTGTAACTTTTAAATAGATCAAAATGGAAATTTTAGCACAAACTGCTATATTAGGTGTTGCTAAAACGGATTAACTACAACAGTTATAAATCGATAACCTTGTTATTAACTGAAAAACCTGAGCGCAAACTGTAATCTGTATATATAAATGAAGCTAAATTACCGTCTGATCCTGATTGGATTTTCTATATTAAACTTACTTCAAAATAATGCTTATACACAAGGAAAAACAAAGCCTGATGATAATCGCTTTACTAAAGTAGTACTTGCACAAAAGCTCGAAGAGCCTATGCAATTCCAAATCATGAATGATGGTAAAGTACTCTATGCTGAACGTAAAGGAAAATTAAAACTATATGATCCGGCTACAAATAAAATGACCATAATAGCTGATCTGTTTGTTAGCAGGGAGTATGTAAGTAAAACCGGAGATCGATCAGAAGGTGAAGATGGATTACAAGGTGTTATCCTCGACCCGGATTATAATAAAACCCACTGGATTTATATTTATTATTCCCCTAAAAATGAATCGGTAAACAGGTTGTCAAGATTTACATGGACAGGAGGGAAGCTAAATATGACTACAGAAAAGAAAATTATTGATGTTGAAGTACAGCGTGAAGAATGTTGTCATGTAGGTGGTGGAATGCTATTTGATAAAGATAAAAACCTTTTGCTAAGTACCGGAGATAATACGTTTTCAAGATCGTCTGATGGATTTACACCAATTGATGAACGCCCGGGTGAGAGTCCGAAGGATGCACAAAAATCTTCTGGAAATACCAATGACCTAAGAGGGAAAATTCTCAGAATACATCCGGAACCTGATGGTACTTATACCATTCCGGATGGAAATCTATTTCCAAAAGGAACTCCAAAAACAAGGCCAGAGATCTATACAATGGGAAATAGAAACCCATGGAGATTGACCATAGATAGTAAGACCAATTGGTTGTACTGGGGAGAGGTGGGCCCCGATGGATCCAATAGTTCTGAAAGCCGTGGACCACGCTCTTATGATGAATTCAACATAGCTAAAAAGGCAGGCAACTATGGCTGGCCCTATTTTATAGGCAATAATCAGGCATATAGATATTACAATTTCGCAACCAAACAATCGGGCGCGCTTTATGATGCCATGAATCCTGTAAATAGCTCGCCCAATAATACCGGGCTTAATAGGCTGACTCCGGCCGTAGCATCAATGATTTGGTATCCCTATGCTGCAAGCGAAGAATTCCCTGAAATGGGCAGTGGAGGCAGAAGTGCTGTAGGAGGTCCTATATTTCATAAAAGTGATTTTAAACAGACAGCTAAAGTCTTTCCTCATTATTTTGAGGGGAAATGGTTAATTACGGACTGGGTGAGGGGTTGGTTATTATTGGTAACACTTGATGATAATGGTAATTTCAAATCCATGGAACGCTTTCTACCCAACCTGACACTACGCGGGCCTATAGATATTAAATTTGGTCCAGATGGAAGCTTATATGTCCTGGAATATGGGAATGGTTATTTTAAGGATAATCCTGAAGCTGAACTCATCAAAATAGAATATAATGGCGGTAACAGAAAACCAGTAGTACAGGTTTCAACAACTGTTTCGGCTGGACTAATACCCCTAAAAATTAAATTGTCTTCTTCGGGAACAGCTGATGCCGACGGAGACTCTTTAAAATACGAATGGAAAATTACAAAAGGGGGCATTTTAAAGCAATCAAGTAAATTGCCAGATCCTGAAATTACTTTGACAGCATCAGGAGTGTATAAAGCTACGCTTACTGTTACGGATAACCAGGGAGCTAAAAATAGCAAATCAGTTGATATTGCTGCAGGAAATGCTATTCCAATTGTTAGGTTGAATTTTACAAAAGGAAATTCTAGTTTTTATTTTCCTGGAACTAGCATCAAATATGCTGTTAATGTAACAGATAAAGAGGATGGTAGCCTGACTAATAAAAGAATATCGCCCGCTCAGGTATCCGTTTCCATTAACTACCTTACTGAGGGATACGACATGACTGTCATCGCTCAGCGGCAAAATAATTTTGATGTTACAGCGCAGTTTTCAACTGCTAAAGCAATGATTAAGAAAAGTGACTGTAATGCCTGTCATGCAGTTGATACAAAATCATTAGGTCCATCTTTTAAGCAGGTCGCGTTGAAATACAAAGGAAATAAAACTGCAGAGGGGACACTTGTAAAAAAGGTGATCAACGGAGGAGCAGGAGTGTGGGGAGACGCAATGATGCCAGCACATTCTACCATGCCGGTAACTGAGGTGAGTTCAATCGTTAAATACATCCTAAGTCTGAGTGAAAAAGCACCTGTAAATAGGAATCTACCAGTTAATGGAACCTATACAACAAACGTTAAGCCAGGACAAACAAATAAAGGCTCGTTTATATTTAGGGCGGCATATAAAGATCGGGGTACTAAGCTCGCTCCCGCCCAGTTTGCGGAGCATGTGGTTGTTTTGAAGGATCCATATGTTTTAGTAAGTCAGTTAGATGGATTTAATGAGGTAGATTTCAATAAAAACAAAACAGCGGTTATTTCTAAAGTCTCCGGAGCATCTATTCTAATGAAAAATGTGGACTTAACTGATCTTAAAAAAATGGAATTCATTACTGATGGAAAAGGTATTGATGGCGATGTGGAAGTACATATAGATTCAGTTGATGGCCGGTTGATAGGTAAGGCCTCTGCTTCAAATTCAGTTGTTGCTTTGGTACCTATAACTGGGAAACATAGCTTATGGTTTGTATTTCTAGAGAAAGGTACTAAGCTATCTGCTATTAAAATGAATATATATTAGAATAGATAAGAAGCTGTACAGAAAGGAACATTGTTGAAGTTTAAATGATTTCCATCGTATAGCTGCAGGTGATGAATTACATCTTTCTGTACAGCTTCTTTCAAATTATTGCTTTATAAACTTGAATTTTTGAGAATTTCCGGTTCCTGTTGTCCAGATTTGGATTTTAGTACCATTTGCCGTAAATCCACCATTCACATCCAGTTGTTTATCAGGAGCACATGCAGGTACTAAACTATAGTATCCACCACCTACACTTCTGATTACCCACTTTTGTCCGGCTGAACTGTCGTCATTGTAAAGCTGAATTTGCGTACCGTTTGCTGTTCCCGCACCCGTAACATCCATTACTTTAGTAAGTGTATGTAGCGGCTGAAGCTTATAATAACCACTGCCTACACTAGTAACTTTCCACTGTTGGTTTAAAGTTGAAGGGCTATTGTTGCTATATAGTGCTACTGTTGTCCCATTACTTGTTCCGCTTCCTGTCACATCAAGTAAACTGGTATTATTTACTCCGGAAATGATTTTATAGTTAGATCCCGACTCGATGCCCACATCTTCATTTAATGTACTCGGCTCCACGGTAGGCTGCGGCAGCCCTAACCCCGCAATTTCTGTATAGACACTTTCATTTACCAGAAAGCCCCATTTTCTAAAGAAATTAGTCAGGTTTCTACCAGATACTGAACATGCTTTCAGCATGAAATAGCGCATTTTTTCGGCATCTGTACTTACAACAGGAAGTTCCACCCGGGTTACTTTATGTAATTGTTTGTAGAAATTGTCTCCAAAGGCCAGCCATAATTGATGGAACATATAAAGTCTTATCCACTCACCATTGGATATTGTAGCATTGAAATCTTTGGTAGGGCTGCTGTTAGCTAAATAAGTAGATACAGATGGCCATACATTGTCCCGTTTTAGTCTTGAAGGTGTAACACCCATAGCGCGTTCAACTGCCAGGCTGTAAATATTTACAGTTACTTCACCAAGAGTACTCCATTTCCATGCCTGCTGCTGATGCATGTGGCCAAGCTCATGCCATGGTCCCCAACCATCTACACCACCAATGGTTGAAGTGAATGCTGCAGAAGCAGCAGCAGTTACATAAGCGGTACGATAATAAGTTGCAAACATCCATCCTGTACCATCGTTTTCAGTCATGATAATGCGCTGGTTTATATTTGGTTGATGCTGTGCTGCAGAACCATCAATTCCGCTAATGGCATCTTCTACATCCATTGTTTGGTCTGCTTTGCTTAATACATAGTTATTGTCTTGGGTTTGCGTATTCAAAGCTCTCGTTCTCGAATAAACCTGGTATACTCTGGTACCAATTAATATTACATCAGGAGAAGCAGTATAGGTAGACAATTGGTTCGCCCAGTCTGTTTGCGTAGTTTGATTTTTGATAAAAACAGGCGCACGTACATGTCCGCTCACAAAAGTAATACGCACACTGCTTGAGGGTGTGGCTGTAGTGCCAAAGCGAACCCATACCAGCCCCCCATATTGATCGGCAGTAATGTTATTGGTTCCGGTGGTAAGGGTAAACTCCTGCGGATTATTTTTAACCGAGTATCTGGAGTAAGTACCCACCAGGATTTTTGGCCGGGTGCTTCCTGTCAGTTGTTGTACACTGATTTGCATAGTTGTGTTTGGTGCCAGATAAAATCCGGTGGGGTCAAAGTCTGACCAGGGATTTCCAAGAGCCAGCCTGTTTCTTTCAGCAATTGCGTCTTTTAATTCGTTGAAATCTTGCGTGTTGCTACCAACTGTTGAGTTTAGGTTTGGGTTTGATGATGCGGATATGGCTTCCGGTCGTCCTTTTCCTGCACCTTCAGGATCAAGCTTGTGGTTTTTACACCCAAAGAGAAGTATTACACATAGTGCAGCAATACTTAAAAAGTTAAAAATTTTGTGGTTCATAATGGGATTTGATTAGGGGTTGTTAAGGTCAATTGATTTCTAATTCATACCTGCAGGTCGTTTAAAGATTGATGTTAAACTTTTTCGCTATGCGATGTTATAATTGGTTAATCAACTATTAATCAAATGAACAAATAAAGTCATTAAAATTAATCTTAAACCTTAGCGCAAACGTTTGATTAATAGTTTAATAGCTTGTTTTATAGATTGTTTATGTAAAATTTTTAAGGTTATTTATATAGGATGTTCGGAATTTCAACAAAGAATATTTAAAATTTTAGATAGTTATAAAACATTAATCAATATGTTTGTTTAGATTTATAAAAATAAATTTAGACAAATAATGAAGTACTCCATATCCGATCTTGAACAACTTTCAGGAGTGCAGACTCATACCATTCGCATCTGGGAACGCAGGTACCATGCTTTAGAGCCTATGCGTTCTGCGGGGAACACCAGGTTTTACGATGATAACCAATTGCGTAGATTATTGAATATCGTGGGGCTTAGTCAAACAGGTCTAAAGATATCCCAGGTGTGTGCTTTATCTGACCAGGAAATGGATAAACTCCTTAGTAATGAGATGGATCAGCAAATCTCAAAGGATGCTCATTTTGAATATTACATCACTCAGCTACTCAACTTCGGATTGCTTTATAATGAATATGATTTTGATATGCTGATTTCAGAGTGTTTAAGTATTCATGGAATGGCAGTTACTTATAAAAATATAATTTATCCTTTGTTGGTGAGGTTGGGGCTGATGTGGAGAAGAGATCACATTTGTCCTGCCCAGGAACACTTTATATCTAATATCCTCAAGCAGAAGCTATATAAGGCTATAGATGGGTTGCCAATAAAGCCTAATGCAAACTCTTCCTGGCTTTTATTTCTCCCTGAAGATGAAGGTCATGACATTGGTCTACTTTATGCCAGTTACGTATTGAAAGCCGAGGGTCAGCGTGTGATCTTTTTGGGGGGAAGGGTTCCTCTGGATTCTGTAAAGGATGCTATGCACAACAATGGAATAGACCATATATTATTATTTATGGTCAGGTCCCGGCCTTTAAATGAGGCCAACGAATATTTAAATGAACTCAGCAATTTGTATAAAATGACAAGAATACATATTGCAGGAAACTATAAGTTGATCAGTGAGTTGGAGCTGGCATCTAATATAGGTTGGTTTAAATCCATCGAAGAATTTGAACAAATTATAAAAGCAGCGTAACATGTCAATTGAAATCAATGATCAAAAATCTGATTTTGCGGTAATAGGGGCTGGATTCGCCGGTATTAGTGCGGCGGCTTATTTAGCTAAAAGCGGCTTTAAGGTTGATGTGTATGAGAAGAATTCCACGGTAGGTGGTCGGGCAAGGCAATTGGTTACAGATAATGGGTATGCCTTTGATATGGGCCCCAGCTGGTATTGGATGCCCGATGTATTCGAAAAATTCTTTAATGACTTTGGCTATAAAGCCAGTGATTTTTATGAACTGGAGCTTTTGAATCCTGGATTCTCTGTCGTATATGGTCAGGACGATGTACTTGATATTCCTGCTGATTTCAATGAACTGTGTTTGCTTTTCGAGTCGATTGAAAAGGGGAGTTCAAAACAGTTGATTGAATTTCTAAAAGGGGCTGAGTTTAAATACAAAGTAGGAATAGATAAATTGGTTTACAAACCAGGCCTTTCAATACTTGAATTTGTAGATACAGAGCTGATAAAAGGAATGTTTAGACTACAGGTCTTTACATCCTTTAGTAAACATATTAGAAAATACTTTAGCCATCCAAAGCTGATTGCTTTGATGGAATTTCCAGTCCTTTTTTTAGGAGCCATGCCCAAGGACACACCGGCATTGTACAGTTTGATGAACTATGCAGGTTTGAAGCTGGGGACCTGGTATCCGAAAGGTGGTTTCGGAGCTGTGATAGCTGCTATGAAAACCGTAGCAGAAAAACAAGGAGCAGTATTTTATTTAAATGAACCTGTAGTCAGCCTTCAGATCGAAAAGAAGAAAATAATAGGATTGGCCTCTGCAAATAGAGAAAAGAAATATGACGGGATAATCGCTGCTGCAGATTATCACCATGTAGAGGATAAGCTTCTTGGAGATGACTATCGCAACTATACAGCACATTATTGGGATAATAGGATATTGGCGCCATCTTGTTTGATATTTTACCTGGGGGTCAGGAAAAGAGTAGATCGTCTGAACCATCATACATTATTTTTTGATGAAGACCTTGATCAACATGCTATAGAAATATATGAAGAACCACAATGGCCTTCCAAACCATTATTTTACGTTTGCTGTCCGTCTAAGACCGATCCAGACGTAGCTCCAGAAGGTCATGAAAACCTATTTGTGTTGATGCCTCTTGCTGTAAATGTGGAAGACACAGTGGAGTTGCGCGAGCGCTATTTCGGTCTCATCATGAACAGGCTGGAACAATATACCGGTAACGATATCCGATCTGATCTGGACTATAAAAAGAGCTATTGTGTAGCCGATTTTATTACAGATTATAACTCCTATAAAGGCAATGCTTATGGATTAGCAAATACATTACTGCAAACTGCAAATCTAAAGCCATCACTTAAAAATAAAAAGATTGGCAATCTGTTTTATGCCGGGCAGCTTACTGTTCCCGGCCCTGGAGTACCTCCGTCTATTATTTCGGGAAATGTAGCGGCCAGACAATTGATAAAGAACCTAAAAACTACCTAGATATGAAAGAGTTATTTGACAAGTTATCTGCAGATTGCAGCAGGATTACGACCAAGCGGTACAGTACCAGCTTTTCATTGGGAATATATTTCTTAAATAAGAAACTACGCAATCCTATTTATTCGATTTATGGATTTGTAAGATTAGCAGATGAAATTGTTGATAGTTTTCATGACTTTGATAAGGCCTTTCTTTTAAATAAATTTAAAAACGATTGCTTTGAATCAATAGAGCAGGGAATTAGTTTGAATCCTGTATTGAACTCTTTTCAGCAAGTGGTAAATGTTTATAATATTGAGAAAGAACTTATAGATTTGTTTCTGCAAAGTATGAAGATGGATTTAGAACAAAATAAATATACTCCTGAAAAATACGATCAGTATATTTTGGGTTCAGCTCAGGTGGTAGGATTGATGTGTCTCAGGGTGTTTACCGAAGGTGATGAAAAGCTCTATGTACAATTAAAAGATTCGGCTATGAAGTTGGGTTCTGCCTTTCAAAAGGTAAATTTTCTTAGAGACGTAAAAGTCGATTATAGTACCCTGAGCCGCACTTATTTTCCTAATGTAGATCTTGAAAAGTTTTCTAATTTGGAAAAAAAACTAATAGAACAGGATATTGAAAACGAATTTAAAGAGGCTCTTTTAGGAATTAAGCAGTTGCCATCATCGTCAAGAAACGGCGTATACCTTGCCTATATCTACTATAAAGAGTTGTTCAACAAGATTAAAAATACAACTGCAGAAAAAGTAATGTCTAAAAGAATCAGAATATCAAATAGCCACAAGTTTGGTCTGATGTGTGATTCAATTATTCGCTTTAGAATGAATGCACTATGAGAATCATATTCTGTTTGATATTATGTTTAATAAGTGGTTATAGTGGTTTGTCTGAACCAAAGGTAACGGAGTTGAGAAACCTGTTTTACGAATCAGAGTCGGATAAATCAGCATGGGCGAAATTTGTTAAATTAGTAGAGTCTGTAAATACTAAATCAAGCCCATTATTAGTTTGTTATAAAGGAGTCTCAGAGATGATGGGTGCAAAGTATACTGTAAATCCGGTTAGTAAATTAAGGAAATTTAAAAAAGGTAAATTCTTTATAGAGGAAGCAGTGAAAAGAGAACCAGCAAATATTGAAATCAGGTTTCTTAGGTTTTCGATTCAGACAAATCTACCAACCTTTCTGGGATACAATGATCAAATTAAAGAAGACAAGCTGATGCTGCTCAATAATTTGAGTAAAATAAGAGACAAAAATCTTAAAACTAATATTGCAACATATCTTTCCTCATCTAAATATTGCACTGAAGAGGAAAAGAAAAAATTATAGAAATGACTGAACACGTAATACTTGTAGATGTTAAGGATAAGGAAATTGGTACAATGCCTAAACTGGAAGCCCATCTTGAGGGTAAACTTCACCGCGCATTTTCTATTTTCATTTTCAATGCCGATGGTGAATTGTTATTGCAGCAACGCGCATTCGATAAGTATCACTCAGGAGGGAAGTGGACAAATAGTTGCTGTAGTCACCCAAGACCGGGGGAAGCAACTATTGACGCTGCAAACAGACGGCTTATAGAGGAGATGGGCATGACCGCTGAATTGCGTCATGTATTCAGCTTTACCTACAGAGCGGATTTAATGGACGGCATTTCTGAATATGAATTTGATCATGTATTTTTTGGAATCAGTGAAGAACTTCCTGTGATAAATGTCGAAGAAGTGGCGGAATATAAATATATGGGAATGGAAGCTTTGTCAGAAGAGTTAGATACCTATCCCGAGAAATACACTGCCTGGCTAAGGATCTGTTTTGCCAGGGTGATGGATAATTATGAACAAATATTTTAATGCTATGGAGGTATCATTGATTAACTTTTTGATTGTACTTGGAACTTTCATTGCAATGGAAGGAGTTGCCTGGTTTACCCATAAATACATTATGCATGGCTTATTATGGGTATTACATAGAGATCACCATCATAAGGATCACGATAGTTTTTTGGAACGAAATGATTTCTTCTTTCTAATTTTTGCAATACCAGGCATTGTCTGTCTGGCTTTGGGATCTTTTTATGGTAATAATGCTGCATTTTGGATAGGTATAGGAATCACAGTATATGGTGCAGCATATTTTTTTGTCCACGACATATTCATTCATCAACGGTTTAAAGTTTTTAGAAATGCAGATCATTGGTATTTCAGGGCAATTAGGAGAGCTCATAAAATGCACCATAAGCACGTAAACAAAGAACACGGTGAATGTTTTGGAATGCTTTGGGTGCCTTTAAAATACTTTCTGGAAACAAGAAAAACCAACAAGGTATGAAGTACACTTATCTGCTAATTGATTTCTTTACAATCATAGTTCCCTTTATATTTTCTTTCCACCCAAAATTGAATTTTTATAAAACCTGGAAAGCTTTTTTTCCGGCGGTAATTTTAACCGGGCTCATTTTTATTATATGGGATGTCTATTTCACCTCAATAGGCGTGTGGGGATTCAATGAACAATATTTAATTGGTTCCAGGCTATTGAATTTGCCAATCGAGGAGATTTTGTTTTTTTTCTGCATTCCCTATGCCTGTGTTTTTACCTATCACTGTTTGGATATTTTCATCAAACACACACTAACCAAAAAGATAGAAAGCATATTTACGGTAATGCTTATCATCTGCCTGATTCTAGGCGGCTTAATGTCTCATGATAATATTTACACCACGGTTACTTTTTTCGGTTTATCGGCGATATTGCTTATTGCGAAATACATCCTGAAGATTAGCTGGTTGGCTAAGTTTTACATCATTTATACTGTGTTATTGTTCCCTTTTATAATTGTAAACGGTCTACTTACAGGTACTGGTTTAGAAAATCCTGTTGTTTGGTACAATGAAGCAGAGATACTGGGATTTAGGATTCTTACAATTCCGATAGAAGATGTTTTTTATGGTATGGGATTAATATTTATTAACTTATTGCTTTACAAATATTTTATAGCTCTTACCGAGCGAAAATCTATTTAACTCGTAAGTTGTAGCATTTATACCAGATACGTCGTTTAGTTTGAAAAACAAACTAATATGAAAGCCAACCTCCTTAAACTCTCAGTTGCATTACTTTTACTAAGTTTAATTGTTACAGCCTGCAAAAAGGATCAAAAAACACCTGATGATAGTCTGGTCATATCTTACGGCTTAGATGTTGGACTATGTTATGGGTATTGCAACAATAAACTGACTGTCAAAAAAGACCATATTACTTTGAGAAGAACCGATAATAACCCCGCAATTACGGCGAAAGTATGCGAGGGAACAATAAGTGCCGAAGACTGGAACGCTTTAAAAGCATCCATTAATTTAATTCAATTTAGTAAGCTGAACGATACGTACGGATGCCCTGGTTGTACAGATGGAGGAATTAGCTGGGTTGAGATCACGTACAATGGTACCACAAAAAGAGTAACTTTTGACTCCGGAAAAGAACCAGCTAACATGAGCGCATATCTCAATATTCTTCGTCAACATCGGGATTCTTTCAAAGATTGCAACTAATAGCAATTTTGCGCAAACGTTTGTAATCCGAATTTTAAAGGAAACAGACCTATTTACTTCTCAGGTCATAATTTTGAAGTGAATATTTGATTATTATTGTGTTAAACCAATTTTAACTAAAAATGATCAAAACACTCAATTTGATACTTGCAGTTGCTTTATTCTTTATATCATTATCTGCAGCAAATGCACAGATTAATGTAATTCCTCTGCCAGTCAGTCTTAAAGAAACCGCTGCGAGTTTTACCATTACACCTCAAACGAAGATTTTATATGAAAAGGGACTGAAGCAACAGGCAGAACTGCTGGCTTCAGCCTTATCGCCCGCCACAGGATACGACTTTTCAGTCACTGAAAATAAAGTTGCCGCAAAAAATGCAATTGTTTTAAAATTAGACAAGACAATATCCGACAACAAGGAGGCTTATAGTTTGAGTGTAAAGAATGATCAGATTGTGATCACAGGAACCACAGCTGCCGGTGTCTTTTATGCCTCACAGACCTTGCTTCAAATGCTGCCTGTTCAGATATATAGCAAGGAGCGTCAGAAAAAGAGCATTTGGAAAATTAAAGGTGCAGAAATTAAAGACCAGCCACTCTATGAATGGAGAGGAATGATGCTGGATGTAGCCAGGTATTTCTTTACTAAAGATTACGTGCTGAGATTCATAGATATGATGGCCATGTATAAACTGAATGAACTTCATTTACACCTGGTAGATGACGCTGGCTGGCGGATTGAAATCAAAAAATATCCTAAGTTAACCTCTATAGGGGCGTGGCGGGGAGAAGGTGCAAACAGAGTTGGCGGCTATTATACGCAGGAAGATATAAAAGAGATGGTTGCATACGCAGCTGCCAGAAATGTAAACATCATACCGGAAATTGAATTACCAGCCCATACTTTGTCATCTATCGCTGCGTATCCGGAGCTATGTTGCACGGGTGAACAATATACTGTCCAGACACAGCATTCAATCAGCAAGGAATTATACTGCGTAGGAAGGGAATCTACTTTTGATTTTCTGAATGATGTTTTTGCAGAAACATTTGCATTGTTTCCTTCTAAATATATCCATATAGGGGGTGATGAAGCGCAATATGACCGTTGGAAAGTTTGTCCGCATTGCCAGAAGAGAAAAGCTGATCTGGGATTAAAAACTGAGAAAGAGTTGCAGGTTTACTTTAACCAAAGGGTACAAAATATGGTTAAAAAGTACGGTAAAACTATTGTCGGCTGGGATGAGATCATCGAAGATGGATTAAAGGATAAAGCGGTGGGTATGATTTGGCATGACCAGAAAAAAGCTTTTAAAGCTTCAGAAGCCGGGCATTATTCGGTAATGTCACTAACGGGCCACTGTTATTTTGATGTTGCGGAAAGCAATATCCCCGGCGAAATAAAAGCTGCTACATGGTTGCCACCGATTTCTCTGGAGAAGGTATATCAGCTGAATCCTATGTTGAAAGGACTGGATGAAAAGTATCGCCCATTGATATTAGGTGCAAGTGCTACACTGTGGTCAGATCAGTTTATTCATGGAACCGTTTTGCAGGAACTTCCTTTAATTGATGAGAACCGTTCAGAAAAATACTTTGAATATTTGGCCTTCCCACGGATGGCCGCTTTAGCCGAGGTAACCTGGACACCTGCAGCCAGACAAAGTTGGAATGGCTTTGAAAGTCGCATGTCGAGTCATTACAATAGATATAATTATGCCGGATATGGTTACCGTGTGCCACAGCCCAAACTGATCAGTAACGAAAAGCAAGGCGAAGAGTATGTGCTAAAAGTTGCAAACATTGTTGACGGAGCAACCATCAGATATACAACCGATGGAACCAGACCGAATGTTTACTCCGCTGTATACACCCAGCCTGTTAAAGTAGATAAGTTGTCTGATTTTAGTGCCATTACTGTAGTGAACAGAAACGTGTACTCACTGCCATTATATTTTCCGGAGAAATATGAGAAATTCCAGAAGTATGGTCAACTGGTGACCGAATGGAAACCTTCATTGATTAAAGGTAAAGAGTATGCTGCTTTTGAAATGAATGGTTCAGGCAAAATAAATGCAAATGGCGAGTATCAATTGTCATTTTGGTATGTTGGTGGTGATTCAAGGTTAGACATCAAGTCAGTTGAGGTTTATAAAAATGGAATTAAAATAGCTGAAGACATCCACGAAGGTTTTACCGGTGGTCAGCAGGAAAATAATACTTATAAGTTTAAAGTAAACGAATACGAAACTGGTGCTGCTTTTACAATAAAAGCAATCATTCGCGGTGATGTCAGCAACAATTCTAATGGAGTGGTATTTATAAGGAAATTGTAACTTTGAGCTATGAATTATAGTCCACCTGAATTAAGAACAGTTAATGTAACCCGTTATGTTACTCCCTTGCGGGAAGGCGGCTCGATGCCAGCAATAGCAGAGGCAGATGACGAATTTTTATATGTATTAAAGTTCAGAGGTGCAGGTCAGGGCGTCAAGGCGCTTATTGCTGAAATCATAGGCGGAGAGATAGCCAGGGTACTTGGATTTAAGATCCCTGAGATTGTGTTTGCTAATTTGGATGAAGCTTTTGGCCGTACAGAACCAGATGAAGAAATTCAGGATCTGCTAAAAGCAAGTGTAGGACAGAATCTAGCTTTACATTACCTTTCAGGGGCTATTACCTACGATCCAACCGTAACTCAGGTCGACAGTAACCTCGCCTCAAGAATTGTATGGCTGGATTGCTTGCTAACCAATATGGACCGAACTGCGAGAAACACCAATATGCTGATGTGGCATAAAGAGTTGTGGCTTATCGACCATGGAGCTTCGTTATATTTTCATCATTCTATGCAAAACTGGAAAGAAGCAGCTGTGAAGCCATTTGCGATGATAAAAGATCATGTGCTTTTGCCATATGCAACAGAACTGGATGAAGTAGATCCAATATTTAAAAATATACTCACTGATGACGTCATTGACCGTATTGTCAATTTGATTCCTCAGGATTGGTTGAAAGACTATCCTGAAGATCAACCTGAAGAACGTAGAAACATATATTCAGAGTTTTTGAAATCCAGAATCAGCAATTCAGAAATTTTTATTAAAGAAGCACAACATGCAAGAGCGTCACTTATTTGAGTATGCAGTTTTGCGTGTCATGCCACACGTAGAAAGAGAAGAATTCATCAATGTGGGTGTAATTCTGTACTGCGGCAGGCAGCGCTTCCTAAAGGTCGTTTTTCATTTGGATGAAAATAAATTAAAAACATTTTGTGAAAAGCTGGATCTTGATGAGATAGCGGCAAATTTAATGGCTTTCGAGAGGATATGTGAAGGGGGGCGAGCTGGAGGCCCAATAGGGTTGCTGGATATTGCATCACGTTTTAGGTGGCTTACTGCAACACGTAGTACCGTAGTGCAGACATCGAAAGTTCACCCCGGCTTCTGTGATAACCCAGCGGAGAAATTGAACAAGCTATATCAGCAATTGGTTTTATGACCTTAATCTATCTTTTTAATGGGATTTTTTTCATTTCTTTATGCTTTATTAAAAAATAATACAAAATGAACGAGGAGTTTTATCTTCACATCTATACCAAACAAAACCAGATAGAGGCAGTACCATCCAATGAGGAAATAGCACAATGGGCTATTAGTCTGATGAATATATTGTATCCTGAACGTTTTACTTCACCTGATTATTCGATTAATGAAATCAAAAGATTACTAGCAAAGCAGGAAAAGGAGCTCACGAGGATCTTAAATGCTACCAAGGCTTGTGAGCATAATGACAATGAAGTTATTGCCAGAACCTTTTTTGACGGGCTGCCTGAATTGTACCGCAAAATGAATACTGATATCAGCGCAATATTGAATGGTGATCCAGCTGCCAAAAGTGAATTTGAGATCATCAGAAGTTACCCCGGATTTCTTGCTATAGCATTATACAGGATTGCTCACTCCTTACTAAAGGCTGAAATCCCTATTATCCCAAGAATATTGACAGAATATGCGCATTCAGTTACAGGAATAGATATTCATCCGGCAGCCATGATAGGTGAGTATTTGTTTATAGACCATGGAACCGGCATTGTAATTGGTGAGACGACAATAATCGGAAACTATGTGAAATTGTATCAGGGCGTAACTTTAGGGGCTTTAAGCGTAGAGAAATACATGGCCAATACAAAAAGACACCCAACTATAGAGGATCATGTCATTATTTATTCCGGTGCAACAATTTTGGGAGGAGATACTGTAATAGGCAAAGGTTGTATAATCGGAGGTAACGTTTGGCTCACTAAGAGTGTGCCTTCCAACTCCACTGTTTATCATCAGTCGGCCATTAAAGTTATAGAGACCAAACATATAGATTAATATGGGAAATATCGTAGATGCAGTAGGTAACACACCACTGGCAGAAATTCAGAAACTAAATCCTAATCCGGCAGTAAAGATTTTTGCTAAGCTTGAAGGAAACAATCCGGGAGGGAGCGTAAAAGACCGTGCTGCATTAAATATGATTCGTAGTGCCATAAAAAGAGGAGAGGTAACGAATGGCACAAAATTAATAGAAGCTACCAGCGGTAATACCGGTATTGCTTTAGCGATGATTGCGAGTATATACGGAATAGAAATAGAGCTGGTGATGCCGGCTAGCTCAACAAGAGAACGAACACTCACGATGGAAGCATTTGGCGCTAAAGTAACCCTGCTGGAGTCTATAGAGGTCTGTAGAGATTATGCTGAAGAGAAGGGAGTACAGCCAGGATATTTCTTGTTGAATCAATTTGCTAATCCCGACAATTACCTGGCTCACTATAAAAGCACTGGGCCCGAAATATGGAAAGATACAGATCATAAGATTACCCATTTTGTAAGTGCCATGGGTACAACAGGCAGTATCATGGGCAACTCTATGTTTTTAAAAGAAGTAAATCCTGAAATCCAGATTGTAGGATGCCAGCCAACTGAAGAATCATCAATACCGGGTATCAGAAGATGGCCTGAAGCTTATCTTCCAAAAATATTTGATGCGAGCAGGGTAGATAGAGTGATGGATGTATCTCAAAAGGACGCTACTGCAATGGCACGAAGGATGGCCAGGGAAGAAGGCATTTTTGCTGGTATGAGTAGCGGAGGCGCTTTAGCCTGCGCAATTAAACTTGCTGAAGAACTCGAATCGGGACTGATCGTATTTATTGCCTGCGATCGTGGCGACAGGTATTTGAGCAGTGATTTGTTCGGATAAATTGCATATTAATTTTAAAGCTTTAAATTAGCTCCTGCAACGATAACGATTGCGTAAATAATTTCTACAATAACCAATTATTACTAGCAATAATTTATGTAGAATTGTTTTATACAGCATAATTTTATATGATTATATCTAAGTTATTTTTAAAGAATATAAAGAATGAAAACGTTATCATTTCTAATAACCAAGTATTTGATTTGCCGGAAAAAGTCCTTCAGTTTGGTACCGGTGTGCTCTTAAGAGGGCTCACAGACTATTTCATAGACAAAGGGAACAGACAAGGATTGTTTAACGGGAGAGTAGCCGTAGTAAAGTCCACAAGTAAAGGAAGTACCTCTGATTTTGATGAACAGGATAATCTTTACACCATTTGCGTGCGCGGCATTCAGAATGGAAAAAATATCGAAGAGAATATAATTTCTTCCGCTATCAGCCGTGTGCTGGTCGCAGATACCGATTGGAATGAAATCCTTGAAATCGGAAAGAATCCGGAAGTTAAATTGATTGTATCAAATACAACTGAGGTCGGTATTCAACTCGTTAAAGAGAGTATTCAAAACCAAACGCCGGCATCATTTCCTGCAAAGTTGCTGGCTGTGCTTTATGCACGCTATAGATCGCTTGGAGATACAGCAGATGCTGATATTGTAATCATAGCAACGGAGTTGATTCCGGATAATGGTACAAAACTTCATTCCATTGTGCAGGAGCTTGCCACTTACAACGAACTTGAAACTGAATTTAAAGATTGGTTGGCCACACACGCCTTGTTTTGCAATTCACTGGTAGATAGGATTGTTCCAGGAAGGCCAGAAGGGCAGGCATTGGCCAAACTTGAAGACGAACTTGGCTATCAGGATAACCTGTTATTGGTCGCTGAGCCATATCGTTTGTGGGCGATTGAAGGTAATGAACGGGTAGCCCGATTGATTAACGTGGAAGCCACAGACCCAGGTGTGATCATAAAGTCAGACATTGAGATCTACAGAGAATTAAAAGTCAGACTGTTAAACGGCACACATACTTTATCTTGTGGAATAGCACATCTAGCCGGTATAGATACAGTAGCCAAGGGCATGTCAGACACCGCTGTAAGAGCGTATGTTACAAAGGTAATGCACGACGAGATTGCCCCTGCGATCCCATACAATATTCCTGATGGTGAAGCAACAGCATTCGCAAATGAGGTGCTGGACAGATTTGCAAATCCTTACATGGAGCATTTATGGATTAACATCACTTTTCAATACACAATGAAGGTGAAAATCAGGATATTACCAGTGTTATTTCAATATTATAAACAGCATAACAAAGTGCCAAAGCACATTGCATTTGGCTTTGCTGCATTTCTTGTATTTATGAGAACTGCGGAGAAATCGGGAGATCAGTACTATGGGAATTATAAGGGAGATATGTATCCTATAAATGATGATCAGGCTGTATATTTCAGTGAGAAAAGTAAAGTTGAGGATAACCAATATGTGAGCACTGTGTTGTCTGACAAGTTGTTATGGGATGCAGATTTAACGAGCATTGATCACTTTATCGAGACCGTAGAGGAATACTATAATGGAATTTTAAAATACGATATTAAACAAGCACTACTTAGAATATAAGTTAACAACAAAAACACCTAACCAAAAATAAACCAAATACAATGAACGAGAAAAAGGCAACCAATTACAGGTGGACGATCTGTGCTTTACTATTTTTTGCAACCACAGTAAACTATCTTGATCGGCAGGTATTGAGCTTATTAAAACCAAGATTAGAAGAGATTTTCGGATGGAGTAATAGCGATTACGCTAATATCGCATCAGTATTTCAGTTTACTTATGCCATTTCCATGCTATTTGCAGGAAGAATAATAGACAAGCTAGGTACTAAGAGTGGCTATGCATGGGCCATCATTATCTGGTCTATTGGTGCAATCATACATGCGTTTGCAATTCCAATAGGTCAAAGTATTTCTACTATATTAGGCTTTGTTGGTATTACGTCTATATCCATATCCATCGCAGGTTTTATGCTTTCTAGGGCTGTTCTTGGGTTTGGAGAATCCGGTAACTTTCCTGCCGCAATAAAGGCGACTGCAGAATATTTTCCAAAAAAAGAAAGGTCATTTGCTACTGGTATATTCAATTCAGGAACAAACGTTGGAGCGATCCTGGCTCCTTTAACAGTCCCTTTCATTGCAAAGCAATGGGGCTGGGAGGCTGCATTTTTATTAATCGGAGCTGTAGGTTTTCTATGGTTGATATTCTGGTTTAAGTACTATGAGAAACCGGAGGAGCAAAAAAGAATGTCAGCCGAAGAATTGCAGTATATAAATGAAGAAGATGCTGATCAGAATACTAAAGTAAATGAAACCATCCCTGCGACAGAAAAAGTTAAATGGCTAAAATTGCTTACTTACAAACAGACCTGGGCGTTTACAGTTGGTAAGTTTATGACTGATGGAGTATGGTGGTTCTTCCTGTTTTGGCTTCCTGCTTATTTAAAAGATCAGTACGGAATGATCGATACCCAAGTGATGTTGCCACTAATAGTTATTTATAGCATGACAATGTTTGGTAGTATTGGAGGTGGGTATTTTCCAATGTACTTTATTAAAAAAGGATACGGAGCCTATGATGGACGAATGAGAGCTATGTTTGTCATAGCAATTTTCCCTTTGGTCGTATTGGCTGCACAGCCGCTGGGGCATATTACCTTCTGGATACCTATTGTCTTAATTGGCATTGGTGCATCAGCACACCAGGCATGGTCTGCGAATATATTTACAACAGTATCGGATATGTTTCCTAAGAAAGCCATTGGTTCTGTGGTGGGGATAGGTGGAATGGCAGGTGGACTGGGAAGTGTTTTAATCACTAAACTGGGCGGGTCATTATTCGATAAATATAAAGCACTTGGACATATTGAAACAGGTTATACAATCATGTTTACGATATGTGCCCTTGCCTACCTGATCGCTTGGGGTATCATGAAATTGCTTGTACCAAAATACAAACCAATTACCGATCTATAAGGACTCAATATCCTAGGGTCTTAATTTGGTATGGCTTCGCTTTGATAACTTATTGCCTACTGTAGGCCTACATATAGAAGACAGAATTGAACTATCCTTGAGATATCGTTGGACTATCCTTACTATATCCAAAAATAGTCCAACCATAGTTCAACGATAGGTTAACCATACTTCAATTGTATTGTCTACCAGAAGCCATCATGTAGCCATACGGTTACCATTATGATCTTCTCAGTATCTTGAGTTATTTCATGCTAAAATCACTTAATGAAATGACAGTAAAATAGAATTAAGAATTCTGTTTATTACTTTCTTTGTTATAACCAAATGAAATCTGGAAAGTATGAGAAAAATAAATCTATTGTTTGCTGGGTTGCTCATCTTGAGCACTGGTGTTTTTGCCCAAAAGAACTATTTACGGGAAAGTAAACCTAACAAAACAAAACGCATGCAATGGTGGGATGACGCTACCTTTGGTATGTTTATTCATTGGGGTTTGTATGCGGTACCGGCGGGTGAATATAATGGAAAAGGCGGAGGTGCGGAATGGATTATGGAAACCCATAAAATACCGGTATCTGAGTACGAAAAATTTGCTAAGCAATTCAATCCACAGAAATTTAATGCAAGAGAATGGGTTAGGATAGCTAAAAACGCAGGTGCAAAATATATTGTGATTACTTCTAAGCACCATGACGGCTTTAGTATATGGGATAGTAAAGTGACTAATTATGACATTATGGATGCCACGCCCTTTAAAAGAGATATTTTAAAGGAACTTGCAGAAGCCAGTAAAGCGGAAGGAATTCAGTTTGGGTTGTACCATTCGATAATGGACTGGCATCAGCCGGATGCCAAATCCAAAGATTACCGCCATCAGTCAACAGAAAAGCCAGATTTTGCCAAATATCGGGAGGAGTATTTAAAGCCGCAATTGGCTGAGTTGATCAAGAAATACAATCCCTCAATTTTATGGTTTGACGGTGAATGGATACCTGAATGGACGGAGGAGCAAGGCAAAGATTTGTACAACTATCTGAGGAATTTAAAACCATCGTTGGTTATCAATAACCGAGTAGGCAAAGGAAGGGGCGGAATGCAGGGGATGAGTAAATATGAAAATGCTGCCGGCGATTTTGGTACTCCCGAACAAGAAATTCTTAAAACGACATCTCAGGATTATTGGGAAAGCTGCATGACCCTGAATAAGAACTGGGGCTTTGTAAAAAATGATAACGATTGGAAATCAGCTCAGGTTCTGATAGACAACCTGATTGATGTGACTGCTAAAGGGGGAAATTATTTGTTGAATGTAGGTCCGACTGCAGAGGGATTAATTCCTGAACCGAGTGTAGAACGCCTGACTGAAATGGGTAATTGGCTAAAGATCAACAAACAAGCTATCTATGCGACAAAAGCCTTGGCTAATTATAAAGAGGGAGAAAACATAAAATTTACACAAAGTAAGGATGGAAAGCTTGTTTATGCGATTTTTAATAAATCAGAAAATAATGAGATTAGACTTACAAGCATATCTCCAAAGGCTGGATCAAAAATATACCTGCTTGGTTCAACTATATCCCTAACCTGGAAAAAAGACAACGGAGCTACTGTAGTTAACTTGCCCCTGGAATTACCGGGTAAATATGCCTGGACTTTGAAGATTGAACAATGAAATTATTAAGATTGCTGTTTTGTTTGAGCCTGAGCATCGCTTTTAATGCCGATGCTCAGGTAAAAATTATACCATTTCACAATTATGTGAATGTAAGAGGTGGCATAAACCATTCTTATTATACATTTACTATTAAGAAGAAAGCAACGGTAGCTTTTCTAGGTGGATCAATAACTTATAATGAGGGATGGAGAAACAAAGTCTGTAACTATTTAAAAGATCACTATCCGGAAACGAATTTCCGGTTTATAACTGCCGGGATACCATCATTGGGCAGCTTGCCTTATGCTTTCAGACTGAAAAATGATGTTCTTGATTCAGGAAAAATAGACCTCCTGTTTTTAGAAGCGGCTGTTAACGATGAGACAAACGGCACGGACAGTGTGGTTCAGGTTAAAGCTTTGGAAGGTATCATCAGACATGCCAGAAAAAGCAACCCATCTGTAGATATCATCATGATGTCATTTGCTGATCCCGGCAAGACCAGGACCTATGATGAGGGTAAGATACCTACATCTGTAGCAAACCATGAGCTGGTGGCCGCGCATTACCGTTTGCCCTCTATTAATCTTGCCAAAGCTGTGCGGGATAAACTGAAAAATGCTGAGTTTGACTGGATTAAAGATTTTAAGGATTTGCACCCGTCACCATTCGGGCAGGAACTGTATTTTAGTGCAATAAAAGAACTGTTTGCAGAAAGTGAAAAGGTATTTAGGAGGCTGGTAATGGTAAAACGACATTCGAAGCTTCCTAAGCCGCTAAGCCCGAAAAATTTTAGTGAGGGAGATTATTTTGATATAAAGCTTGCCGAATATAATGAAGGATGGAAAATGGATAACAACTGGAATCCGCAAGATCATATTGATACCAGGGCGGGTTTTGTAAATGTACCAGTATTGAGTTCAGTTTCTCTAGGTGCGGTATTGAAGCTAAAATTTAAAGGTACTGCTGTTGGCATGGCCATTTTATCTGGGCCCGATGCAGGGATTGTAAACTATAGGATAGACAATGGTCCGGAAAAACAAGTGGATTTATTTACTCAATAGAGCCCTTCATTACATCTCCCATGGTATGATACTTTTTGATGGTGATCTTAAAAATGGTAAACATGAGCTGACTCTAAGCATCAGCAATCAGAAAAATAGCAAGAGTAAGGGCAATGCCTGCAGGATTGTTCATTTTTTGGTCAATGGCACCAATTAGGCCTAACTGGTGTTCATTTCGTGGTTTATCCTTTTATTTTATATTTTTAATACAGCGTAGTGCAGGCTCAAATTAATCACCCAATGAACAAAAATCTATTTATCTTTTTGATGCTGCTGTTTTCGGTAGGCATTTATTTAAACGCCCATGGACAGGTCAGGCAACACGTTGTTATCGGAACAAAAAATGTGAATCTTATTTTTTCTGTTGGCAAAGATGGCAAACTGTACCAGACTTATCTTGGTGAAAAGTTAGCAAATTCAGGAGATACAGCACTGCTTAGACCTTCAAGACATGAGGCTTATGTTGGAGCAGGAACAAGCAACTTATTTGAACCGGCCATAAAGGTGCTGCACGCCGACGGAAACCCATCCATAGATTTGAGGTTCAGCGAACTGACATCAGATAAAGGGGATAGTAAGACTACTACTACAAACATCACTCTAAAAGACCCTAAATATCCAATATCTATTGTACTTCATGTGCAGTCTTTTTATGAGGATGATGTCATAAAGACCTGGACTGAGATTAAGCACAACGAGAAGAAGCCGGTAGTGTTATACAATTTTGCGTCTTCCATGCTTCATTTCGATGCCGACAAATATTGGCTTACTCAATTTCATGGAGACTGGGCAGAAGAGGCTAAAATGCAGGAAAGCCAGTTGACAAGTGGAATCAAAATTATAGATAGCAAATTGGGTACACGTGCGAATATGTACCAGTCGCCATTTTTCTTTTTATCATTGAATAAGCTTGCTGATGAAAATACAGGAGAACTCATAGCGGGGACACTTGCCTGGACAGGAAATTTTAAGTTCCTGTTTGAGCTGGATGAACGTAATTCATTAAGGATAATTTCCGGGATGAATCCATTTGCGTCGGAATATAAACTGGAGCCAGAAAAGTCATTTACCACCCCTGAATTTATTTTTACTTACAGCAACAAGGGTAAGGGACAGGCAAGTCGTAATTTCCATTCCTGGGGCAGAAATTATGGGATATTGGATGGCAATAAGCCAAGACTGACTCTATTGAACAACTGGGAGGCTACCTACTTTGATTTTAATCAGCAAAAGCTGGGAAACCTGTTTGACGATGCAAAGAAACTGGGGGTGGATCTTTTTCTGTTAGATGATGGATGGTTTGGCAATAAATATCCAAGAAATAATGACAACGCCGGGTTGGGAGACTGGCAGGAAAATAAGCTAAAATTACCTGATGGAATTAGTTCCCTTGTCAAGGATGCTGAAAGTAAGGGCGTAAAATTCGGCATCTGGCTGGAGCCGGAAATGGTAAATCCGAAAAGCGAACTTTATGAGAAACATCCCGATTGGATATTAAAACTCCCAAATAAAGATGAGAATTATTACAGAAACCAGCTTGTTCTGGATTTAATCAATCCTAAAGTTCAGGATTTTGTTTATGACCTAGTTGACGGCATGTTGACTAAAAGTCCTGGTATCGCTTATATCAAATGGGATTGTAATCGAATGATGACGAATGCTTATTCGCCGTATTTAAAGGATAATCAGTCTGCAATGTATATTGAATACACCAAAAGCTTATATAAAGTGCTGGAACGTATCAGAAAGAAATATCCTTCATTGCCAATGATGCTTTGTTCTGGCGGTGGTGGCAGGACGGATTATGGAGCTTTAAAGTACTTTAATGAGTTTTGGCCGAGTGATGATACAGATGGTTTTGAAAGAGTTTATATCCAATGGGGATACTCTAATTTCTTTCCTTCACTTGCGTTGACCAGCCATGTGACATCATGGGGTAAACAATCCATAAAATTTAGAACGGACGTCGCAATGATGGGGAAATTAGGTTTTGACATTGACTTGAACCATTTGAAAGAGGAAGAACGGAATTTTTTTACAGAGGCTGTGAAAAATTATAAACGTTTGGAGGAATTGATTACGAAGGGAGAGATGTATCGCCTGGTGTCTCCTTATGAACAAAATAGAGCAGTATTAATGTATGTAGATCATGCTAAGTCTAAAGCACTGTTATTTGCTTATAATCTACATGTGCGCTATGGTGAGGATTTTAACAAGGTTAAATTGCAGGGATTAGATGCACAGAAGCAATACAAAGTTGTTGAGACAAACATGTACAATGGTGCTAAGTCATCATCTCAGGACAACGATAAGACCTATTCCGGAGATTATTTAAAGAAGATAGGACTAAGTGTGTCTACACAGACGGCTTTGACCAGCGCTATATTTGAAGTTACGGTGGTGAACTAAAAGAGCGTTGATACTGATGAATATTTCATAGGCCAGACCGGAGATGGGTATATAATTAAGATAAACTTCAATAAGATTGAAATGAAAAGATATGTTTATTTAGTAATCCTGCTGATCTCAGCGGGTTTTGCTGCAAATGCAAAAGTAACATTACCAAGTATCCTTACTGACAATATGGTGTTACAGCAGAAAGAGAAAGTTAATCTTTGGGGGAAAGCTGCACCAAATACAAAGCTCACGATTACAACATCCTGGGATAACCAGAAATACAGTCTGCAAACAGGCAATGAAGGTAATTTTGAAGGCACGGTCAATACCCCGTCTTATGGCGGTCCATATAGCATTTCATTTGATGATGGTGAGGTTCTCACCTTAAAAAATGTACTTATCGGAGAGGTTTGGATCTGTTCGGGACAATCTAATATGCAGTTTGCGATGCGAGAGATAGGCAACCAGGCAGAACAGGAGATTAATGCTGCAAATTTTCCAAATATCAGGGTGTTGAGGTTGAGTATGGCAGCGAGTAATGTACCAATGACTGAGCCAAAGCTTGATGGCGGAGGCTGGGCAGTATGCAGTCCTCAAAGTATACGTGATTTTTCAGCTGTAGGCTATTTTTTTGGACGTGACTTGAATCAGAAATTAAATGTTCCGATAGGTCTGATCGAAAGTAGTTGGGGAGGTACCATATCAGAAGCATGGACCAGTGGAAATACCCTTAAGAAATTCTCCGAATTTCAGCAGGTGGTAAAGCAGATGCAAAGCGATAACCGCACACCTGACCAGATACTTTCGGATTATACACAAGCTCAAAAGGATTGGTTTACGAAAGTTCAAAGTGCAGATGCAGGCTTTTACGATAATAAAGCGGTTTGGGCAGCCAGCGATTTTAACGATGTAAACTGGAAGAATATAGAACTTCCCGGCTTTTGGGAGTTGTCTGTATTACCTTCGTTTGATGGAGTGGTGTGGATGCGAAAGAAAATAAACATTGGTTCAGATTTTTCTCCTAATGATGTTGTTATTCATCTCGAGCAGATTGATGACAATGATATTGTATGGTTTAATGGTGTGGAAGTAGGGCGAACAGAGGGTTGGAATACCAATAGAACCTACAAGATACCGGCTAAGTTGATTAAAAACGGAGAAAATGTAATTACTATAAGAGCATTTGATACCGGAGGAAATGGCGGTGTTCATGGAAATGCCGGTGGTCTAAAGCTTGTAAATTCATCAGATTCAATTATACAATTAGGAGGGACATGGAAGTACAGAACAGCAGTTAATTTCGCTGAATTACCTACTCCTCAGTTACAAAACGGTCCAAATAGACCTACTGTGTTGTACAATGCGATGATAAATCCTTTAACAAAAGTTAAACTTAAAGGGGTTATCTGGTATCAGGGGGAAAGCAACGCAAGCCGGGCAGATCAATATCGCACCATTTTTCCAGCATTGATTAAGGATTGGAGAACACAGTTCAATAACCCAGATCTTTACTTTTTATATGTTCAGCTTGCTAATTTTATGCAGAGAAAAAATGCTCCTGGCGATTCGGAATGGGCTGAATTGAGAGATGCGCAGCTACAGACACTTAAGGTTCCCAATACTGGAATGGCATTGGCCATCGATATAGGGGAAGCAGGTGATATCCACCCTAAAAATAAATTGGATGTCGGAAAGAGATTGGCGCTGGCTGCACTGGCAAAAGCCTATGGACAAGCTTCGATTGCCTATTCAGGGCCAATCTATAAGAGCTTCGTAAAGACTGGAAAAGAAATTGTCATCAGCTTTGATCATGTCAATGAGGGTTTAAAGACGAGAGATGGCTCACCGGTTAAGGGATTTACCATTGCAGGAAAAGACCAGAAATTTAGAAATGCAACTGCCGTAATTAAGGGCAATCAGGTTGTGGTGAGTGCTGCAGAAATAAGCGAACCGGTAGCGCTGAGGTATGCTTGGGCAGATAATCCTGATTGTAATTTAGTTAATGGTGCTGGATTGCCTGCTTCACCGTTTCGTACGGATAACTGGAAGGGAATAACGTTTGGTAAGAAATAGTAATTAAATATTTTGGTGAATAAAATCAATATATTTACAATGCAACATTAAATAATGGAAAGACGTTTAGCTATAAAGCAAGTACTGATCTTAGCTGGGGGAATGATGGTATTACCATCTTGTTTAAGAGAATCAGGAAAAGCTTCGATCGAATTAAAGAACCTGGATATAGATTTAGATCAGGAAAATATTCTGGCAGAAATCACAGAAATGATTATTCCGAAGACGGATACACCCGGTGCAAAAGATCTTAAACTTCATCTCTTTGTTTTGAAGATGGTAGATGATTGCTATGAAAAAAAAGACCAGCAGATATTCAGCAAGGGGTTGGAATATGTTTGTAAATTGGAAGAGGGGGAACGCAAGCAATTTGTCATTGACGCAAATGCAAAAAAAGAGCAATTAAATGGAGATGCCTATAACTTCTTTAATATGGTGAAAGACCGTACAATTGGCGGTTATATGAATTCCAAGTATGTGATGAGTAATCTGGTGATCTGGGAACTGGTACCTGGAAGATATAATGGTTATTTTCCTGTTAAAAATATCTAAGTAAAAAATCATGTCGAATCTTAATATTGATGCAGTAAAGAAGAACACTTACGATGCAATTGTAATTGGTTCAGGAATTAGTGGTGGCTGGGCAGCTAAGGAGTTTACTGAGAAAGGATTGAAAACGCTTGTTCTGGAAAGAGGAAGGGATGTAAAACATATTGTTGATTATCCCACAACTAATAAATATCCTTATGAATTTGAGCATAGAGGAGAGGTTACTCTAGCTATAAAAAAGGAAAATCCAGTGATAAGCAAATGCTATGCATTTAAAGAAGATGCAATGCACTTTTTTGTTAAAGATAATGAACATCCTTATGTTCAGGAAAAGCCATTTGACTGGATACGTGGGTACCAGGTGGGTGGTAAATCTATTATGTGGGCGAGGCAGACTCAACGTTGGAGTGACCTGGATTTTGAAGGGCCATTAAGAGATGATTTTGCGGTCGACTGGCCGATCAGGTATAAGGATATTGCACCGTGGTATAGCTATGTAGAGAAATTTGCAGGAATATCAGGTAACAGTGATGGCTTGCCGGAATTACCGGACGGCGAATTTCTTCCGGGGTTTCCTTTGAATGCAGTTGAAGATTATTTTAAAAAATCCCTGAAAGATAAATATGGCAACAGGCATGTGATCAGTGCCAGATGTGCCCACTTGTCGCAGCCTAAGCAGATTCATTTTGACCAGGGTAGGGTTAAGTGTCAGAACAGGAATTTATGTCAACGGGGCTGCCCGTTTGGAGGATACTTCAGTAGTAATGCTTCTACCTTACCCTGGGCAGCAAAGACTGGGAATTTGACTCTTCGTCCGTTTTCCGTAGTTGAATCTGTCATCTACGATGATAAATTGGGAAAGGCAACTGGTGTGAGGGTAATAGATACAAACACTAAGGAAGTTACTGAGTATTTTGCCAAAGTTATTTTTGTAAATGCAGCGGCAATTAATACCAATCTGATCCTGTTGAATTCTAAATCTTCACGTTTTCCAAATGGATTGGGGAATGACAGTGGTGTACTCGGTAAATATGTAGCGTTTCACAATTATAGTGCGCGTATAAATGCTGAGTATAATGGATTGAAAGAATTTACTACAGATGGAAGGAACCCTGGCGGTGGCGGGTATATTCCGCGATTCAGAAATCTCTTAAAACAGGAGACTAACTTTAAGAGGGGATATGCAGCAGGTTTTGGAGCCTATAGAACTGCTGATACTGATACTTCCGGGATTGGTGCAGATCTGAAGTCACAGCTATTAACGAAAAAGCCGGGCCCCTGGAAAGTGGGTTCGCATATGATGGGTGAAACTATTCCTAAGGAAAGCAATTATGTGAGTCTTGATGCTGATAAAAAAGATCCATGGGGCATTCCGCAACTAAAAATTGCGATTGACTATGATGACAATGATGCCAAGATGAAGAAAGATTACATTGAGCAGTTGTCGGAAATGTTTACAGAGGCAGGTTTTAAAAATATTGAGGTAAATGATGCTTCACAGGCTCCGGGTCTTGATATCCATGAAATGGGAGGTGTTAGAATGGGACATGACCCTAAGACATCAATGCTGAATAAATGGCATCAGCTTCATGCATGTAAAAATGTTTTTATAACTGACGGGGCTTGCATGACTTCCACTTCAACACAAAATCCATCGTTAACCTATATGGCATTTGCTGCCAGAGCGGTAGATTATGCTGTAAATGAAATGAAAAAAGGAGAGCTATAGCTCTCCTTCCATTTTTTTATATTCTTTTAGCAGGGCGATCTGGTTTTTAGCCCTGTTAAGATTATGGCCTTCATATTTAGCGCCATAATAAGTGTCATTTTGTAGATAGTCGGCTAAGAATCTGATAGCCTGCATATAAATTATGAATTTACCTGCATAAGTAAAGTACTGTTTTTCAGTTTCCGATAGCACATCTTTCATTTCTTCCATATAGCCGTCATAAATAGCCTGGAAAAATTCTTTTCTGATGCTGATCTTTGAAAGGTCGGTTTCCTCTTCACTTGCTACAGCAAGATATGTTCTCATCATATCTCCCACATCACTGATGAAATAACCTGGCATAACAGTATCCAGATCTATTACGCATAAACCGTTATTCTTCTCATCAAAAAGCACATTGTTTATTTTTGTATCGTGATGAATTACTCTCAGAGGAATCTCTTTATTTTCTACAATTTTACAATAAGTATCAACGATACTTTTGTTTTCATTGATAAATTCAATGCTCTCTTTAGCAAGTTCCAATCGATCTGCCGAAGCATTTTTGCAGGCTTCTACAAATTGCTCAAACCTTAATTTGAGATTGTGGAAATTGGGTATGGTGATATTTAGCTGCTCAGCATCAAATTCTGCAAGAATTTTAGAGAATTTTCCAAATTGCTTTGCAGCCTCGTAGGCCTCTGACTTATTGGTAAGTGAATTGTGAGAGGTAGAACCCTCAACAAAAGGAAATAGTCTGTAATAGCCGAAGTCTGTATCTAACAGAGACTCTCCACTCAATGTATTTACAGGTGATACAAATAAGTAATTCGGGTATTTGATATTCAAATACTCTTTAATTAGAGAGATATTTTCATCAATATCTGTAGGTGTTTTAAAAACGTCGTTATTTACTTTTTGTAAAATATAATTTTGGGTATCAGTACTTACTTTCCAGGTATGGTTAATTAAGCCGTCTCCAAATAGCTTAACAGTAGTTTTATCTGAACTCAAACCATACAATGGCAAAATATTTTCGAACATGCGCTTACTAAAATTTGTTTATCTAACGTAAACGTAATGAATTCCATATTTAAACCATCGTGCAAACGATTGCGCAAAATTATTTTGAATGACTGATTACAAGTTCAGATTCAACAACGATGTTGAAATATGCCTGTTCAGCACCTGATTCATTTTTAGGTTTATTTATAAGGTCTATAAGAATGTCGGCGGCCTTTTTACCTTGTTTATACGGAAATTGCTCTACAGAAGCAATTGGGGTGTAATCCATGTAATTTATGATAGGAAGATTTGCATAACTAACGAAATCTATACCCTTCAGATCTAGTGAGCGTGTATATCTGATTGCGAAAAGTGCAACATAGTCATTGAAGGTTACTATCGCTGTAGGTTTTCTTCGGTGATTGAGCATGGTATCCATTACTTCTATGGTGCCAGCTTCAGAAAGATCACAACTTACAATTAAAGAAGGGTCAAATTTTAACCTGTTTGACATCATTGCTTTGATGTAACCTTCTTTTCTTTCATGGCTTGCTACCAAAGTATTTGGACCGTTGATCATACCGATGGTACGATGGCCTTTTTTTAAGAGAAAGTTAACAGCTTCGTATGTGCCGGTTTCAAGATTGGAAGCGACATAATGTATGTCTTTGATAGGGGGGATTCGATCAAAGAATACAACGGGGATATTCAGTTTCTTAAATATTTCAAAATGCTCGTATGTACTTGTGGTCTTTGATACCGAAACAAGGAGACCATCTACACGTTGCGTTTTCATTTTTTCTACCAAAAGCTTTTCTCGCTCTGCATCATCATGTGATTGTGCCAGCAAGACTGTGTAATTTCTTTTATAAGCAATGTCCTCGATCCCGCTTATCGCAGTGGAGAAAAAGGATTCAGACAGTTCGGGTAAGATCACACCAATGATAAGTGATTTACCATGGAGAAACTGTATCGCTTTTTGATTAGGTTCATAATTGAGCTCTGATGCGAGTTTTTTAACCCTCATTTTTGTAGTTAACCCAATACTTGAATGATCATTTAATGCTCTGGATACAGTTGAAACTGATATCTTAAGTATTTTAGCAATTTCCTTTATTGTTGTTGGTTTGTCAGACATTATGCTCAAATATTATAATAAACTTTGAATAACCTTACAATTTTAACAAAATTCTATTTTTTTATTGTTTAATAATCAATATACGTATAAAACTGCGCAAACGTTTGTTTGTACGTCAAATACATCTGAGTTTAAAAGTAACGGATTTTTCAGTATAAAGTTTGCATTAAATAATTGTAATTGTATCGACCAATTTATAGTTGCCAGGTTATCAGGATTTTTTTTATGTCACTTCTATCGTATACATTATTAGAAAGTTACGATGTATTCAAATTATATAATAAAAAGATAGAGGCGAAAAAATATCAAACGTTTGCGTGTTTTTTTTTGATTTTTGTGCAATCAGTTACTCATATAGTATATACCTTGTGGTAAATTATTGTTGTTTATAACAAGAAATGATGATAATTTAACTAACCAGAACATATAAAGTGTACTAAAATAATTATGAACAGAAGAGAATTTGTTAGAAACTCAGGTTTAACTGCTGCCGCCGTTACAATTTTGCCGGAAAATCCATTATTTGCGGGTACAACTGCTGATAAGGTAAAAATTGCAATGATTGGTGTAGGATTACGTGGACAAAACCACTTAAATCTGTTGTTGAAAAGAAATGATGTAGAACTGGTAGCTATTTGTGATGTAGAGCCAAGAATGCTGGACAGCGCCAAAGCTATGATCGCCAAAAGTGGTAAGCCAATGCCGAAAATTTTCACCGGTGATGATTATGCCTGGAAAAAAATGGTTGAGCTTAAAGGTTTACAGTCTGTATTAATTTCTACTCCATGGGAATGGCATAAAGAAATGATCATTAAATCCATTGAATCGGGCATCAAATACGTAGCGACCGAAGTGATGTTAGGTATTACATTGCAAGATCACTGGGACGTTGTTCAGGCAGCTGAAAAGCATGATGCGCATGTGATGATGCTAGAAAATGTTTGCTATAGAAGAGACGTTTTAGCTGCTTTGAATATGGTTAGACAAGGTCTGTTCGGTGAAATCCTACACCTTCAGGGTGGATATCAGCATGACCTTAGAGAAGTTAAGTTTAATGACGGTGTTAAACCATATGGTGGCGGTGTTGAATTTAATGAGAAAGGTTTTTCTGAGGCTAAATGGAGGACTAACCACTCAGTACATCGTAATGGTGATTTGTATCCAACTCACGGAATTGGTCCCGTAGCTAACTGTATTGACATCAACAGGGGAAATAGATTTCTTAAATTAAATTCATTCGCTACAAAATCAAGAGGTTTGCATAACTATATTGTAGAGAAAGGCGGTGCAAGTCACCCTAACGCTAAGGTAAACTTCCGTCTTGGAGATATAGTGACTACTACGATTGACTGCGCTAACGGAGAAACAATTATTTTACAGCATGACACCAATTTACCAAGACCTTATTCATTAGGATTTAGGGTTCAGGGTACTAAAGGATTGTGGATGGATGTCAATAAAAGTATCTATGTAGAAGGTGTTAGTAAGCCACACCAGTGGGATGCCGCTAAAGAATGGTTGGATAAATATGATCATCCACTTTGGAAAAAATACGGCAGCGAGGCTGAAGGTGCGGGTCATGGTGGTATGGATTTCTTTGTAATTCATGCGTTCATTGAATCTGTAAAGCGTAATCTGCCTACACCGATGGATGTATATGATGCGGCTGCCTGGAGCGCGATCACGCCATTGAGTGAACAGTCTATAGAAATGGGTAACGAGACGATAGATTTCCCAGATTTCACAAGTGGAAAGTGGATGCACAGAAAGCCGGTATTCGCGCTTAATGATGATTATTAGTAAATATTTATTTTGATATATATTAGCCTCTCCCTTAAGGAGGGGCTTTTTAATTTACAATATTTCCAAATTGTATTTTGTTAATATTAACTTAACATTGAAAACGCATCTTTGTACATGTTTTTAACAGCACTAGCCCTTACATTTTTATTATTTGCTATAATAGCGGCATTTAAAATGGACTCACCTTTAAAAGGAATATTGTTTATTATTACACTAGCAGCAGTAGCGGGTGTACTTTATTTATTCATTTTATTTCCAGGGTATTCCGGATTGGCAGTTTCATTGATATTAGCTGCTTTTATCTTCAGACAGAATAAGAGATAATACAAACCTTTTCTATTTTTAGAATTGAGTTTATAAATTATTTCAAAAAAGTATACTAATAATACAATATTTTATTTAATAATTCTTAAATTTATTTCAATCAAAATAGGGAGGATATATTAAATACTATTGGTTATGAAAACACTAGGGGAGAAATTTAGGATTTTACGCCAGAAACGTGGAGTAAATCAAAAAGCGATGGCTGATTTATTGGAGATTTCAATTCCGGCATATTCAAAATTAGAAACGAGCATTACAGATCCAAATTTCAGCAGGATTAATCAGATTGCCGAAGTTCACAATTTAACTTTAAGGGAATTACTGGATGTTGGTGAAGAAGGAGTTAATGAGCAAACGCAACTAATTGATCAATTAAAGGAAAAAGTTAGTGATTTAGAAAATACCGTTATTAAGTTGCAAACTAAGCTTATTGAACTGTATGATAAAGAAGATCAGCGTAATAAAAAATAATGAATTAGTAGACAGGATTAATTACGCCTGTCTACTAATTTAATAAGTGACCTGCAATTTTCCGTTAGCCATTCGTATCCTGAAACTCCATCAGGTTTAAGGAAAAGTTTTGATCCGAAACCAAGAGCTGTAACTCCCGCACTCAACCATTGGTCAATATTCTCTTTGTTTACATCAACCCCACCGGTTGGCATAAATTTTAATTTCGGGAAAAGTGGTTTAATTGCTTTTAGAAATCCCGGACCTAATGTGTCTCCAGGAAAAAGCTTTACTAATGAAGCACCCAACTCTTCTGCGAAGTTAATTTCAGTCGGCGTCATACAGCCGGGAATCCATAATGTATTGTTAGATGATGCCAGTCTGGCAATATCTTCTTTTACAATTGGACTAACCAGGAAATCTGCTCCAAGATCCAGGTATGCTTGCGCTTGCTGAAGGGTTTTTATCGTACCGATCCCTAGTTGAAGATCCTTAAAATGTTCATTTCTATATTCAAGTAGCGCTTTAAAGTTATCGGGTGCATGCTCTCCTCTGTTGGTAAATTCAAATGCCCTGATTCCGCCATCGTAACAAGCTTTAACTACTGCTTTGCATGTTTCTGGATTTTCGTGATAATAAACGGGGATGACCGGGTATTGTTCGATGTGCGATAGTGTATTGTTTTTCATTGTTTGCTGTTAAATTGAGCCATTTCCAAAATCTCCTTTTACAAAGAGTTTTTGATATCCGGCATTAGTTGCTTTATTGATAATTTCTTGTCCATCATTTGTATGGATCAGCGCATAAATCAATCCTGCCATGAAAGCATCACCGCTTCCAATCCGGTCTACTACTTCATATGTTTCCCTTACATCGGATATGAAATGTTCGGTTCTGGTATGGTAGGTACCATAGAACAGGTTATGCTTAGCGTGATCCATAAATCTAAAAGTATTGGCTAAATGGGAACATTGTGGGAATTTTTCAAAGACCTCGCTCGCTGATGCTTTGGCATGTTCAAAATATTTTTCAGTGCTTGTATTTCTATCCAGACTGGAGTCAACTGCCGTGCCCAACATTTTGTTTGCAGCCCATATATTACCCATGATGACATCACAGTATTGAACAAGTTCAGGCATTATTTCAATCGGCTGTTTGCCGTAATCCCATAAACGGTTTCTGTAATTCAGGTCTACGGAAATTTTTAATCCTTTCTTTTTGGCTGCAATAAGTGCCTCCTTGCAAATACTAGCCATTGTCTCATTAAGAGCAGGGGTAAGGGCTGTAAAATGAAACCAGGTATGTCCTTCCATTAAGCAATCCCAATCAATACTCTGTGGAACAAGCGTACTGAACGATGAAAATTTTCGGTCGTATACTACTTCTCCACTAGTTAATCCATTAGCGGAAAGTAGAAAGTATAGGCCTAGTCTGTTCCCTTGAAACAAGGTTTTTGACGTATCTGCCCCTAAATCTGATAACGTTTGCAGTGCATTGGCTGCTAAAGCATTTTCTGGAGCGGCAGTAAGATAAGAACAGGGAATATTCCACTGAGAAAGAGAGGCTGTTACATTAGCTTCCGAGCCACCTGGAAATAGCGATACTGTATGGTTTTTAGAAATGAACTGTTCTTCGGCAGAACTGAACCTGAGTAAAAGTTCGCCAAACACCAGTATATTCTCTTGTTTCTGCATATTTAAATGAATATCAATATGCAATAATACAGGTTTAACTGATTAAATCCATCTGCTAAAGCAGATATATGCACGCAATCGTTTTCGAATTTATTTCCTTGCTCTTGTAGAAGCCCTCACCTGAATTGTGGTGTCTAAAAGTATGGTTTCGTATTCCGGTTCCTGGCTTTTCTTTTCAATCAGTGATATTAGTTTTGAGGCAGCCAATTGACCGATTTCAAAAGCAGGTTGATGGACAGTAGTTAAAGGAGGATTAAAAGCATCGGCAAGATCCGTATTGGTGAAACCAATCAGGGCTATATCTTCTGGTATTTTATATCCCAGCTTATTTAGCAGGGCAAGGCATCGGGTACTGATTTGGTCGGTACTGGTCAATATAGCATCCGGACGTTTCTTAAGTGACATATAGTATTTGATAGACTCTTCGAGGTCGGCATTTAATTTTTTAGTATCGGTATAATCGCAAGACCGAAGAAAGTCTGCTCTATATGGTAATTTATATTCTTCCAGTGCCTGCTTATATCCATTAAGACGTTCTGTGGCAATATTTAGAATGGTGTTGGTATTCAAGTGAGCTATACTTTTATAACCGTTCTTAATGAGGTGTACAGTAGCGTCGTAAGCACCTTTAAAATTATCAGCACCAACTTTGTGTGTTTCTATTTCGTCACTTAGTCTGTCAAATAGTACAACAGGTAGTCCAGAGTCCTGCAAGGACTGCAGGTAACTGAAGTCGACGGTTTCACATGCCGGAGAAATGAGTATTCCATCCACACCACCTGCATATAGCAATTCTATACATGCCCTTTCCTGTTTTTGCGACTCTTTGCTTTGCATGATGATGATCTGGTAAGATTTATCGGTACTTGCACTGTCAATACCATCCAGCATCTGTGCAGCAAAGTTATTTTCCAGCGAGCAAACAACCACACCTATCGATCTGCTTTTACCTTCCTTAAGTCCCTTGGCCATACGATTTGGTAAATAATGATGCTTTTGCGCATAATCCAATACCAACTTTTTAGTGTCTGTACTGATTTCATGGCTGTCGTTTAATGATTTAGAGATCGTAGAAATAGATAAATTGAGCGCTTTGGCAATGTCTTTTAAAGTGACGCTGTTGTTCATACTGTTTTACCTTGTGTGCAGGGGCTAAATTGCAATTTATAAACTGAATAAAGTAAAGTTAATCATATATTTGGCCATCCTCTTTTAAAAAGACTTTAATATCAATGCTCCAAAAAAAATACAAACTGTTTCTTTTAATATTTATTTTGCCATTTCTATCTTCATGTTTTCAAATCATTGAAGAAATCAACCTCACTAAATCAGGTTCAGGCAGGGTAAGTCTTACCTTAAATATGAGTGCGAGTAAGTCGAAGGTAGCTTCTATCATGTTAATGGATAGTATACAAGGATACAAAGTTCCCGACCGTCAGACCATTCAAATAGAAATGAATGAGGCTGTTGAGTATTTGAGAAACTCACCAGGTATCAGTAAGGTAGAAAAGAAAGTTGATTTTGAAAATTACATTGTTAGTCTGAGCTTTGATTTTAAAAATATTACAAATATTAATAACCTAACCAGTAAAATTCTTAAGAAATTGAAAATCAATGCAATAAGCAATTCATCTTATTCATACAATGCTAGGACTATGACCTTTCAACGCAGTTATCGACATTCTAAAGAAGCTGTGGTTCAGTACAATAAACTTAAAACCGAGGTAAAAAATATCTTTAAAGAAGCAACTTATACCAGTATTTACCGCTTTGAAGAATTGATAACAAATAGTAACAATCCCTTGGCTAAACTATCTAAAACTAAAAAAGCTGTGATGATTAATGCAGGGATGCTCGGTTTGATTAATGGGAAAACCGATATCTCAAACAAGATTGTACTGGCGAAATAGAGGTTTACCTTTTTAAATTAACAACTCAATATCATGAAAAATCTGTACAAATGCTTTTATGCATTACTACTGACAACGACTGGACTAACGGGCTTTGCCCAGGATTTATCTTCTAAAATTCCTGCTGATGCCCTTGCTGTAGCTACCATAAAGGGTAAGAATCTAACGGAGCTGATGTCTCTGAAAGAGTTCAATACTACTTTTATTGGCAAAAAGGTATTGTCAACGCTAAATAAAATAGATCCTTCTTTAAATAATTTAGAGGATTTAGGTTTTAATCTATCCGCTAACTTTTATTACTATAATCGAAGTAATGATAGTGTGACTTATAATTGCTTTCTCGCTCCCATAAAAAATGCCAAACAAATTGATGCATTGTATGCCGGAGACCATAAAAAATTTGATTCCAAAAATGGACTTAGGACATTTTACAATGCTGACTCTACAGAAATAGCATATTGGAACAATGAGATGTTTCTTTTTGCAATAGGCGGTGCAAAACAAAGTTACTTTTCCCGTCAAGATGTAATGGAAAGATTTGGTTTGACGTCTTTAAATCTGGAAGTCGATTCAAGTGCAGTTACGGTTGTTTCTGATACAACCTACATAGACACTGCCATAGATACCGTTACGGTTGAAGAGGAAGTAGAAGAAGCAGATACTGTGGAAATAGATCTGGCAGGTGACAGTTATATTAATGAAAGCCATAAAAATATCCAGAAGCAAAAAGCGATAGTTGCTGTATGGGTGGACCATATGCTTGGAGATATATTCTCGGGGAAAACTACTGGTTCTATACTAAGTAATAAGGATTACATAGCAAGTTTGGATAACAATGCAGAAGCAAGTATTTGGCTTTCTGGTGCAGATAAGTTGATGAATAGCTATATGCCTGATATGTATAGTTTTAAGGGGATTAATTTTCTGAATGGTTATGGTGCGGTCAATGCGAAACTTTATCTGGAAAAGCAAGCTATAAAGCTTAGCACTTCCATTACTTTTAACGACGCTTATGCCGATGTTTTTAAAAAGGTTTATAAACGTAGGGTGAATAAAAACTTCTTAAAGTACATGAATGAAGATAAAATGATAGGCTATATGGCTTATGCGATGGATACCAAGGCTTATCTTCAGGAATACCCTAAATTGATTTCCAATATTTATGGCTCGTTCTATGCAGATGAGATAGGGATGGCTACAGATCTTTTTTCGTTGCTGCTTGATGAAGAAGCTATTAGTAAAGTTGTAAAAGGTGATGGGATATTTATATTTAATGGGCTGTCTCAGAAGGAAGTTACTTTCAAGTCTTATGATTATAACGAAGATAATTTTGAAACCAAAGAAGTAGCCAAAACTAAAAAAGAAACACTTCCTGATTTTCTGTTTATGTTGTCTACAGAAGATACAAGGCTGTTAGATAAATTAATCGCTTACGGCACTAAAAAACAAATGATACAGCAAAAGTCTGGTTATTTTGAACTTGCGATACCTAAAACACCACTGACACTTTTTGTCGCTGTCAAAAATGGGATTTTATTTTTGGGAACTGATGAGACGGAATTTAAAAGTATTACGGGAGATACTTTTGTAGGGAACATCAGCAGTAAACACAAAAAACTGATGATTGGCGCTAATTATTCTGCTTACTTTAATGCAAAAAAGATGGCTGGAAAAATTCCTGCAGGAGAAATGGGAAGTTCCAAAGAAATACAAAAGGTAAATGGAATATTAACTTCGATCGGAGATATCTATTTGAAATCACATCCTATTAAAGGCAATACCTTATCAGGTGAAATTAGTATGAATGTTCCAACAAACCATCAAAATTCTCTGAGGTATCTGTTCTCTATTATTGAAGATGTACAAAAATAAATTTATAAGAATAACACTGATACTAGCAGTAGTGATCATAGTGCTACTGGTATCAGTGTTTGGATATTTGAAATATCGTCAATATATCTCTTATAAACTGGGAGTCCATAAAAACGCTGCATTGATTTTTCGAATCAACGCAGACCAGATCTATACGAAACTGTTTAACGATTATCTAAGTAATTCAGCATATTATAAAAATCACAATAAATACCTTGATCTCAACACCGGACTAAAGATTCCAGCTAATGTGTTTATCTATAATATATCGGATAAATCATTTGATACATTTTTCTGTTTGATGCCGGTTGCAAACCTCGAGAATCTTAAATTCTTTTTAAAAAACAAGTTAAAGGTTAATGCTATAGCGGGGCAGGAGCCAGGATTCAATTTTGCTACATCATCAGATAACAAAATAACGGTAGCATATAATGATCAACGAGTTGCTATAGCATATTCATTTAAGAAGGAAGCAGTTGTCCAGGTACTGATCCAAATGTTAAAGGGAGAGCATATCCTTCAATTTGATGACAGAAGATTATCCGGACTTAGAGTAAGTAAAGCTGATGTTGCTTATACCTGTGCTCAATATGAGGGAATCGGTAATTTTGATGACGGTAAAATTACCTTCGATGGAGATTTTAGTTCCAAGTATTTAAAGTCAAATCATGGTTCTTTATCTCGTAGAAAATTTAGCAGATCCGCGCCATTGAAAATGTGGTTAAACATTGATCTGTCCAGATTACCTTTTGATAAGATTCAATTTAAGAACGCGAAATTGAACATGGATAGTTTAATTAAATATAAAATTGGATATGCAGATTTAGAAGTTGACGGACACATTAAACAACTGGACACGGTAATTACTTACGATTATAATGAAGATTTTGAAAAAGTAGAGAACGCAACCACAAAAGAAGTTTTTGTTCCTAACGTGGTATTTTCTCTAAGTTCTGATGCTCCGCCTTTAGCGAAACATTTGAATCGCGAGCATATCATAGGCGATAATGGAACGTTTAATAAAACGCTGTTTCCTTTGTATGATATATATAGGTTTGCAGAAACTGATGAGTTCAAGTTGAGCACAAGTAAAGAAGTAATTTCTTCTACGGAAAGAGAGGAAACTCCATATTTTTTTGGACTTGAAATGAACTTTGGTTTTTTTTCCGGTAAAAGTAGTTCTCTGTCTTTAAAAAAGATAGGAGCTCTAAAATCACTTACAATCTTTGCAAAGGAAAAAAATAATGATGCGAACCGTTTTGAGGCAATTTTACAATTTAAACAAAGTAATATTAACGGACTTATTCAATTGTTTTAAATTCATTTGACAAATAGATGATACGCAATTCTAAAACTGTTTATACATTTGCTTAACGGTGTTAAATTATTTACACCCTCGTCATAATTGTATTATGGGAAGTAAAGAGAGAATAGCAAGACTAAAAGATGAAACCAGGCTAAATATTTTAGATGCTGCTTTGGACATTGTAAAAGATGAAGGATGGCAGTCTCTCAGCATGAGGAAAATAGCTGATAAAATTGAATATACAGCACCTATTATCTATGAGTATTTTGCTAATAAAGAGGGTATTTTACTTGAACTGACGAGAAGAGGGTACATTATTCTTGCAGGTGAGGTGAGAGCAGCTAAACAATTATACGAATCTCCGGCAGATCAACTTGAAGCGATGTGGATAGCTTATTGGAATTTTGCTTTCAAGTATAAAGAACTTTATAGGTTGATGTATGGGGTAGATATGAATTGCTGTGAGCTTAAAAAGTCTATGCCTGAAGCAGAACTGGCCGATGATCTTATATATGAAGTAATTGAAAAGATCATGACAGTTGATAATCCTCCAGAAGACTTGGTTTGTCGAAAATTTTATACTTTCTGGTCTATCATACATGGATTGATTTCAATCAATCTGGTGAATAAAGGGAGAAATGAAGAAATGAATCAACGTATTCTGAAAGATGCAATAAAGGGTATCATTAAATACATAAACGACTAACTAATAGATATAGGTTCTATGAGCCTTTTTTTTTGAATTAATACTTAACACTGTTAAATGACTTTAATGTCGTTATCAGCTCCATCTTTTTAATAAATATATAATATGAAAAATCCGCCAAACTATTTACAATTACTTAACACTGTTAAACAATCTAATAACGTTATGAAAACATCAATACTTGTTTTAGCAATATTTTTATATGGGTGTTCTGGACAGACCGAAACACCCCCGCCAGCCGTAATACAGGCCTTGCCTGTTGCGGAAGTCACTAAATCATCCGAAACTACTTTTACCGAATATCCAGCATCAATAGAAGGTACAGTAGATCTGGAAATACGTCCCCAGATTTCCGGTGCTTTGGATAAAATTTTCATAAATGAAGGTGCTCTTGTACAAAAAGGGCAACCTTTATTTAAAATTAATGAGCTCCCGTTTAAACAAGCGCTGAACAATGCAAAAGCATCTCTTTTGTCAGCAAAGGCTTCTCTTCTTAATGCACAACTGGAAGTGGAAAAACTAACCCCGCTTGTAGCCAATAAAGTAGTATCAGATTTTCAGCTAAAAAGTGCAAAAGCTAGTTATGAATCCGCTTTAGCAAATGTAGAACAAGCTAGGGCGGGCGTGGGAATTGCGGAAATTAATTTAGGTTATACACTTATTAAAGCGCCTGTAAGCGGTTATGTTGGGAGACTTCCCAAAAAACAAGGAAGCCTTGTAAGTCCTTCTGATCCAAATCCACTTACCTTACTATCTGATGCACATGAAGTTCATGTTTACTTTTCATTGGGAGAAGATGACTTTATTACTTTTAACTCACGATACCAGGGTAAAACCATTACAGAAAAAGCAAATAAAATTCCTGTGGTATCTCTCATACTTTCTGACCAGACAATCTATACTCAACAAGGTAAAATTGATATGGTTGATGGACAGTTTGATAAACAAACTGGTTCTATATCACTAAGAGCGACATTTCCAAACGGACAAGGCATTCTAAGATCGGGTAATACCGGAAAAATCCGTATCGGAGAAACACATAATGATGCCTTTTTAATCCCACAATCAGCTACTGTCGAGATGCAGGACAAAGTCTTTGTATTCGCTGTGGCAGACAGCAATAAAGTCAAAAAGTTGCCAATTACAATTGTTGCAAAAAGCGGAAACAATTATCTGGTACGAGAAGGTATAAAGAATGGTGATCAGATAGTACTGAGTGGTATCGACCGTCTGCAGGAAGGTCAGGAGATCAAGCCTGAAAAAACAACACAAAAAGTGGCACAATTAATAAATAAATAAAATTCGCAACGATGTTTAAAATTTTCATACAAAGGCCGGTATTAGCTACAGTGATTTCCATTCTTCTGGTGATCCTGGGGATACTTGGTCTAACTAAATTACCCCTGCAGCAGTTTCCCGATATCGCACCACCGTCGGTACTGGTTACAGCCGTTTATCCAGGTGCCAATGCGGAGACTGTTTTACGCTCTGTGGCACCTTCAATTGAAGAATCGATTAATGGAGTGGAAAACATGAGCTACATGAGTTCCACAGCTAGTAATGATGGCTCATTGGCCATTACAGTTTATTTTAAATTAGGCACAGATCCAGATCAAGCTGCTGTAAATGTTCAAAATCGTGTAGCTCAGGCGACCAGTCAGCTTCCTGCGGAAGTTGTACAGCAGGGTGTAATAACGGCAAAGCAACAGAATAGTTTCATTATGGCAATTGGTATGTTTACTGAGGACGAAAGTAAATATGATCAAACCTTTGTAGCTAACTATGCCCAGATCAATATTATTCCTGAGATAAAACGTATCCCTGGAGTTGGTGCAGCAAGTATATTTGGTGGGGTAAAAGACTATTCAATGAGAGTTTGGCTAAATCCAACTCAAATGGCTACCTATCGTGTGACACCTAATGATGTCATGAGGGCTATACAAGATAAAAGTCTTGAAGCAGCTCCCGGACGCTTTGGCGAAAAAAGCAATGAAGTATTTGAATATGTAATCAAATACAAAGGTAAACTAAACAAACCAGAAGAATATGAAAACATAGCTATTCGTGCCAATACAGATGGAACAATACTTCGCCTTAAGGACGTGGCAAGAATAGAATTTGGAGCTTATTCTTATTCCAGTCTTACACGCCTTAACGGTAAAAAAGGAGTAGTTATCGGTGTGATACAGTTAGCTGGATCCAATTCAAACGAGATTCAGATTGCCATTAACAAGCTGATGGAAAAATATGCTAAAGATTTTCCTAATGGTATAAAGCATAATATATTCTACAGTACAAAAGTTGCTCTTGACCAGTCAATAGATCAGGTAAAGCATACACTGATAGAGGCATTCATCCTTGTATTTATCGTAGTATTTATTTTCCTTCAGGATTTTCGTTCTACATTGATTCCCGCTATTGCCGTTCCGGTCGCAATATTGGGAACATTCTTCTTCATGCAATTATTTGGTTTCTCTATTAACCTACTGACTTTATTTGCTCTGGTCCTTGCGATCGGTATTGTAGTAGATGACGCAATTGTAGTGGTTGAAGCAGTACATGCAAAGATCGAACATAAAAAGCTCTCTCCAAAAGCAGCTACCACTGAGGCCATGCACGAAATTACCGGGGCAATTATTTCTATAACTTTGGTGATGGCAGCAGTATTCTTGCCCGTAGGTTTCATGGAGGGATCTACAGGTGTGTTTTACAGGCAATTTGCATTTACTATGGCAATTGCAATTGTAATATCCGCTGTAAACGCATTGACATTAAGTCCGGCACTCGCCGCATTATTTCTGAAAGATGGTCATAAGTTAGGTGGAACTGCAGATGCACCAGTGAGGAAAGGATTCAGTCAGAAATTCTTTGCTGGTTTTAATAGCAGTTTCGCAGCCATAACCAACAGGTACGTAGGTGGGTTGAAATTTTTAATCCGTAATAAATGGATTAGTATGGGAGGTCTTGTTATAGTCACGCTGGTGACCATATGGATGGTGAAAACAACACCATCTGGATTTATCCCTACAGAAGATCAGGGCTTCATTGCTATCGCTGTGAATACACCTTCAGGCACATCCCTGGAAGGCACGTCAAAGGTGATGACTCAGGCTGAAAATGCATTGCACGAACTTGATGCTTCAAGATTTGTAACTGCGATTTCCGGATTTAACTTATTGACAAATTCAACGAGTCCTTCATCCGCAGTATGCTTTGTGTTGCTTAAACCAACCGATGAACGTGGTAAAGTTAAGGATATTAATGCCATCATGGATCTTGTACGGGCTAAACTTGGCAGTATTACGGGTGGTAGTTTCTTTGTTTTTAGCTTTCCAACTGTACCTGGTTTCAGTAATGTAGAGGCATTAGATCTGGTTTTACAAGATAAAACTGGCGGAAAATTGGATAAGTTTAGCAGTGTAGCTAATGGGTTTATAGGAGAGTTGATGAAACGGAAAGAAATTGCTGTAGCGTTTACTACGTTTAAAGCTGATTATCCTCAATTACAGCTCGAAATAAATGATGAAAAGGCAGATCAGCTTGGTGTAAGTGTAAAAGACATTCTGCAAACGATGCAAACCTATTTTGGTAGCGCACAAGCTTCAGACTTCAATCGTTTTGGTAAATATTACAGAGTAATCGTTCAGGCGGATGTAGCCGATAGGGCAGACCCTACATCAATAGATAAGGTATACGTAAAAAATAGCTCTGGTGAAATGGTGCCCGTCAATACTTTGGTTAAATTGAACAGGATATATGGCTCAGAAACAGCTTCACGTTACAACTTATTTAATTCTATCCAGGTAAATGCAATACCTAAGCCGGGCTTTAGTTCTGGTGATGCTATTAAAGCTATACAAGAAGTAGCATCGCAGCAATTGCCTTCTGGCTATGCTTATGAATTTTCAGGACAAACAAGGGAAGAAATATCTTCAGGCGGGCAGTCAACCATTATATTTATGTTGTGTTTGGTATTTATCTATTTCTTACTCGCAGCACAATATGAAAGCTACATACTTCCTCTTGCGGTAATTCTGTCTATTCCAACAGGCATTTTTGGAGTCTTTGTCGCTATTGGTCTTACTGGTATAGAAAATAATATCTATGTACAAGTTGCACTAATAATGCTTATTGGTTTACTTGCGAAAAATGCGATTTTGATCGTAGAATTTGCAGCACAGAGAAGAAGAGCTGGTCAACCATTGGTTGCAGCAGCTCTTGAAGCCGCCAAACTAAGACTTCGTCCAATCATTATGACTTCACTGGCATTTGTGGTCGGCCTGTTCCCAATGAGTATTGCAACAGGTCCTTCAGCTCAAGGTAATCATTCTATTAGTATTGGTGCAGCAGGAGGGATGTTGTCTGGAGTAGTTATCGGACTATTTATTATCCCAGTATTATTTGTTGTTTTTCAATATCTACAGGAGCGGATTAGCCCCAAAACAAAAACCCCCATTGCTCACAATGAAAATCACGTTAAAGAACTTATTCATGAAATCGCATAATCATTTATATAAATTTCTACTGATCACCTTAATATTTGCAGGGTGTAGAATGTCAAAAGATATTATAAAACCTGTTGATGCTACTCCGGTTGCGTACAGAGGGCTTGCAAGGATAACTGACACGGTCAGTATAGCCTCAATACCCGTTAAGGATTTTATAGCTGATCCAGAAGTAAAGAAACTCATAGATACAGCAATTGCCAGAAACTATGACCTACAACTGGCCTTGAAAAACATTGAGGCATCAGATTTATTATTCAGGCAATCCAAATTAGGAAACCTGCCGATTGTTAACCTCCAGATTGCAGCAAATTCAAACCGACCATCCAATAACAGCTTAAATAGTTTGACTTCAAGTCAGTTTCTGAGTACAAAACATGTAGAAGACTTCAACGCTAATGTAGGCTTAAGCTGGGAGGCAGATATATGGGGTAAGATCAGAAACCAAAAAGAGGCTGCATTAGCTGGTTATCTTCAAACTGTAGAGGCAAAAAAAGCAGTGCAGACCAGGTTAATTGCCAATGTTGCGCAAGGCTATTATCAATTGCTGATGATGGATGCACAATTGTCTATAGCCAAAAAAAATCTGGCTTTGAATGATAGTACATTAAGGATGATTCATATACAATTTGATGCAGGTCAGGTTACTTCATTAGCAATACAGCAAGCAGAAGCACAACAATTGGTCGCCGCACAACTTATTCCCCAATTGGAACAAAATATAGCAATACAAGAGAATGCCCTGAAAATTCTTATTGGCCATTTGCCCGGGTCTGTAATACGTTTGTCCAGCCTTGAGTCAACAAAAGTACCGAATTACCTCTCAGCCGGTCTGCCATCTGCTATGGTAAGCAGAAGACCGGATGTAAGGAGTGCAGAGTTGTCATTAAATATTGCCAATGCCAAAGTCGGAATTAGTAAAGCAAATATGTATCCTTCGTTAAGTATTACAGCAAGCGGAGGACTTAATTCGTTCAAAGCCAGTAACTGGTTTAATGTGCCGGCGTCATTGTTTGGAATGGTAGCCGGAGGGATTAGTCAGCCTGTTTTCCAAAGAAAAGAGTTAAAGACCCAATATGAAATTGCAAAAATAGATAGAGAGAGGACTGTAATTGAGTTTAGACAATCAGTGCTCAATGCTGTTGGAGAAGTATCAGATGAACTGGTAAAGCTTGAAAAACTAAAAGTTCAGTATGATATATCACAAAAGCGAGTTATCACTTTACAACAAGCTGTAAAGAATGCAAATCTGTTATTTAAGAATGGGATGGCGAGCTATCTTGAAGTAATAACTGCACAAAGCAATTCACTACAGAGCGAATTAGAGCTGGCAGCTATTAAGACGGCCAGACTAAGTGCCTCAGTGGAACTTTATCGTTCACTAGGTGGAGGTATTTAATAATATGTAAATATAAAGAAGGATGACTATTAATGGTCATCCTTCTTTATATTACAAAGGATAAGCGGTCTCGCTTTTTGTTTCGGACAATACAAAGAAACTTTGAACAGTGCTTATGTTAGGCAGTGTTGCCAACTTATTACGGAGGAATAAATGATAGGAGTCCATATCGCTTGTAGCTATACGGAGGATAAAGTCAAATGCTCCCGTCATTTGAAAACACTCCATAACTTCACTAAATTTTGCGACATCATTCTCAAAAGCGTACAATGTACTGGCTGTATGTTCTTTTAAAAGGACTTGTGAAAATGCAATAAGATTTTTATTGATTTTCTTCCTGTCGAGAATTGCCACAATACGTTTAATATAACCCTGTTCTTTTAACCTTCTTATCCTTTCATGGATAGTTGCGATTGATTTACTCAACTTAAAGGCAAGTTCCTTATTCGTAAGGGTAGCATCAATTTGTAGAAGCTTTAGAATTTCAACATCTACTGGGTCTAATTCATTTTGCATAACTTATCTATTAATTTCTAATTCAGATATTTAAGTGCTCATTATCAGTATTGTAATACATTAAAAGATGGAGGTGAAAAAAAAACTAATATAACCATTATTTAATAATCTAAACTGAAAAAATACTCTATTTAAATGCTAAAATCCGAATAATTTATGGATTTTAAAGGGTGGTATTGTTAGTTTAATTTAAAATATAGAGTTTTATCGATTATTAGTGAATCGCAAAATAGATTTATTTATGAAAATGCAAACAGAATTATGATAATGAATGAAACAATGTCGTTTAATTGTTTATCTGACGATTTAGCAAGTAAGTTCGAACATCTATGGCATTTGGTAGGTAACACTCCAATGCTTGAATTGCATTATGAGTATAATGGGAAACCTGGGAAAATATATGTTAAATGTGAACATTATAATTTAACCGGTAGCATAAAAGACAGGATGGCCTTAAACATTATATATGAGGCGTATAATTCGTGTGCTATAAAACCAGGAGATACTATAGTTGAGGCAACAAGTGGTAATACAGGAATAGCATTTGCTGCTATTGGAAAAGCTCTTGGTCATAATGTAAAGATCATTATGCCCAACTGGCTAAGCAAAGAGCGTATTGATATCATCAGAAGTATGGGAGCTGAGGTGGTTTTGGTGAGTAAAGAAGAAGGTGGATTTTTAGGAAGTATCAAAATGTGTGAAGAATTGGCTGCAAAAGGTGGTGTTTTTCTTCCAAGGCAATTTGAAAATCAGTATAACGAAGAAGCTCATGAAAAAACTACTGGTATGGAAATATGGGAACAGTTAAAGCTAAATGGTTTGACACCTGACGCATTTGTGGCAGGTGTTGGCACAGGTGGTACGGTAATGGGTGTCGGTAAAAGATTAAAAGCTCATAATCCCGCCATTACTATTCATCCCTTAGAGCCTGCAGAAAGTCCAACACTAACTACCGGATATAAAGTTGGTAGTCACCGCATACAAGGCATTTCGGATGAATTTATCCCTGAGATAGTTAAATTGGATGAATTGGATGAAATAATTCAAGCGAATGATGGTGATGCAATTATTATGGCACAGAAACTAGCAAAGGAACTTGGCTTGGCAGTTGGTATATCTTCTGGTGCGAATGTAATTGGTGCCATTAAACTAAAAGAGAAAATGGGAGTCGAACCTATAGTGGTAACATTATTATGCGATAGTAATAAAAAATATCTGAGTACAGATTTGGTCAAAGAAGAGTCAATAAAGGAATCGTTTATATCGACTGATACTAAATTTACCGGGTACAAACCTATTTGTCGTTTAAAATAGCCATTTTTATAACCAATTATTTTATAAGTTTGTCAACACATAAAAAAACAATAAACATGAAAAACCTATTATTATTAGCAGTAGGACTGTTTTTTAGCCTTTCGGCAAGCAGTCAGATTTTGAAACCAGTGAAGTGGGCTTACTCTGCAAAGAAAATTTCTAAAACAGAAGCTGTAGTTGCTATCAGAGCTACTATTGAAGACGGATGGCATTTATATTCACAAAATATGGCTGATGGGGGCCCTATAAAAACTACATTTACCTTTGCACCCGCTAAAACCTATAAGCTTAACGGTAAAACAGCTGAACCAAAACCAGTTGTTAAATTTGAGAAGACGTTTGATATGAACGTAAGTTACTTTGAAAAATCAGTAACATTTACACAGAAAATCAAATTAACAGGAGCAAATGCAGTTGTCAAAGGCACTGTAGAATATATGGTTTGTGATGATTCACAATGCCTTCCACCAGAAACTGTCGATTTTTCTATTGCTGTAAAATAATAAATAAATGACATTTATAAATATTAAAACAAGCATTAAGGTGCTTGTTTTGGGGATAATATTTTTCCTTGGATCGTCAACTCTAGTGTCAGCGCAACAAGCTGACACTACTTTTGATGACATGGAATTCACAGAAATAGGTGCAGACACTGCATCCGCTCCAGATTCAGCTAGCGTTGCAACTTCATCGACAATAACTAAAGATTCTACCGCGAAGGTAGATTCAGCTAAGGTTGCCGTTGCGTCAGGAAGTGCTAAAGCAGATAAAGAAAAGACTCTTTGGCAAACTTTTATAGCTGGTTTAGTTGGAGGCTTTCTTGCGTTCTTAATGCCTTGTATATTTCCTATGGTTCCACTTACCATTAGTTATTTTACAAAACGGGCTGGAAGTAAGGGAAAAGGTATAGGCCAGGCCTTAATTTATGGATTGTCGATTATTGTGATTTATGTAGCATTCGGGTTGCTAATTACGGTTATTTTTGGGTCTGCAGGTTTGAATGCATTAAGCGCTAGTGGAACATTCAACTTTTTGTTCTTCATCTTACTGGTAGTCTTTGCAATTTCCTTTTTTGGGGCTTTCGAAATTACACTTCCAAGTGCATTTGTAAATAAAATTGATAATAAGGCCGACAACAGCAAAGGTTTACTCGGTATTTTCTTTATGGCCGCGTCTCTGGCTTTAGTTTCATTTTCTTGTACTGGACCTATTATTGGTACCTTGCTCGTAGATGCGAGCTCTAAGGGTGAACTTCTGGGACCTGCTATCGGTATGTTTGGATTTTCATTAGCTCTGGCATTACCATTTACCTTGTCTGCTATTTTCCCGGGCTTTCTTAGCAGCATGCCTAAATCAGGCGGTTGGTTAAACAGTGTGAAGGTATGTTTGGGCTTCCTGGAACTTGCATTGGCGTTGAAGTTTCTTTCTTCGGCCGATTTGGCGTGGCATTGGGAATGGTTCGACAGGGAGATTTTCCTGGTATTATGGATCGTAATCTTTGTTTTGATGGGTATTTACTTGTTAGGAGGAATTAAGTTTGCTCACGACAGTGATTTGCCTTATGTCTCGACACCAAGGTTATTTATAGCGATTTTATCTTTCTCATTTGCAATGTATATTGTACCAGGGTTATGGGGGGCGCCTGTTAGCATATTAAGTGGATTAGCACCGCCAATGAATACACAAGATTTTATCTTAACTCCCGGTAGCACATCTTCTTCATCAAACACATCATCTGTAGATTTTCCTGCGAAAGTGAAGCATGGTGAGCACCTGAAACCTCCCGTAGGATTCCATGCATTTTTTGATCTGGATGAAGGTCTTGCTTATGCGAAAAAGGTAAATAAGCCTGTTCTGTTAGACTTTACAGGACATACTTGTGTTAATTGCCGAAGAATGGAAGACAACGTCTGGGTGAAACCGGAGGTTGGAAATCTTATTCGCGATGAATACGTATTAATACAGCTTTATGCAGATGATCGTAATATTAAAATGCCTAAAGAAAAAATCCATTATTCCGCTATATTAAAGCGCAACACGGATGATTTGGGCTACTGGAATCTGGACCTTCAGGCGACCAGGTATGGGTCTAATGCTCAGCCTTTATACGTTTTGGCGACTGCCGATGACCTTACTCCAATGGTAGCTCCTCAGGGAGCTATAATGGATGCAAAAGAATATGCGGCTTATTTACAAAGCGGACTTGATGCATTTAAGAATAAGAAATAAACATTTAGTAATAAATAAAAAAGCCTTCAAAATTTTTGAAGGCTTTTTTATTTATGAGGCAGTCTTATATGCTCAATAAACTATCCGTTTGATTGGAATCAATTTTGTCTATATGATTAAACCTTCCAGTGGCATAAACCGCAGCTAGATGTCCATCTAAATATTTCGAGGTATATGACTGATTACTCACATTTATAAAAGTACGGTCTCACCTTCAATAGTATTAATAACAGTATTTGCCACTTCTGGCGCCAGAGCTGGGCAACCTTGGCTACGGCCTAACCAACCTAAAGCATTGATTGTTTCCTGACTTACATAGTCAGCACCATGTACCACAATGGACCTTTTTCTGGCAATAGAATTATAACCTTCATCCATTCCGTCTAAACGAAGTGAACGTCCATGCTGACCATAATATACTTCTCCTGTTAAGTAAAAACCGATGCTGCTTTGAAAAGAGTTGTTGCTATTTGAAAAGTGGCTGGCTTTATCCGAGCCACTTCGCTGACCATGAGCTACCTGTATTCAACAATACTTTTTTCTTATCTAGATCTATAATCCAAAGGCGCTTTTTCAAATACAGCTGGATTTAAGCCACTTTCTTCTAAGTTTGCTGATTTGTACAGATCCGTTATGTGATTTGTATATAAACTATCCTCCGGCAATTCGGAGAAAGTTGTATTAAATGACGCTGTTGATGTCCAGCTGACAATAGTTAAAGCAACATTTACTGCAATTAAAACCACCCCACCCAAAAAGCACTTCGTCATATAAACTCGTTTTCTACAAATAAATAATTAGTTAATTAAGTACGTTATATTGAGAAGCAGTATTTAGACTTTAACAAAAAAAAGCTAAACAAAATGTATATGTTTGATAGTTAGTTGATTGTGTCACACTAATATGACTTTTAATATTTTGGTGCAAAACGAATTTGTCGTTCCATATTATCAGGGCGCAGTAAAGTTATTTATCAATAAAATTTTCTAGCTCCAGATACTTCAATGTGTTTATCTTTGTTGATATATACATTCAAGCCCATGATTGAATTTGATTTCTCAAAAGAGTATATCCTTGAAGATGATATCGCATTGGTGCGCCCTTTGCAAATGGAGGATTTGGAATACCTTGTGTATGTTACCAGCCAACCAGCAGTTTGGAAATATTCTACTTTAAAGGCCGATACACCTGAGGACTTAAAAGTATATATTGAAAAAGCACTTCAGGCACGTGCAGACGGGAAGGAGTATCCTTTTATAATGTTCGATAAACGTACAAATCAATATGCTGGTTCAACACGTTTTTATGACATCAAATTAAACCAGCACAACCTAAGTCTCGGGTATACGTGGTATGCAGAGGAGCATCAGGGAACAGGCTTAAATAAACACTGTAAATACCTGTTATTTGACTTTGCCTTCCAACAAGACTTTGAAAGAGTAGAATTTGCAGCAGACACCGCAAATAAAAAAAGCATAGCAGCAATGAAAAGCCTGGGTTGTACTGAAGAAGGTATTCTAAGAAGTCATGTGATTCGTTTGGATGGGAGTAGGAGAGATACTATAGTACTAAGCATGTTAAGATCAGAATGGGAACAAACTTATAAATACGAATTAGAACATAAAATATATGCTACAAAGTGACTTATTTCAGATAGAAAATGAAATCCAATGGGAAGATCTTGGAAATGGAATTAAAAGACAGATATTTGGATATGATGATAGGATTATGCTTGTCAAAGCTAAATTTGAAATCGGGGCAGTAGGAGAGTTGCATCAGCACCACCATACCCAGGTAACCTATGTCGACAGCGGATCGTTTGAAATGACCATAGGTAACGAAAAGAGAATTATAAATAAAGGTGACGGCTACTACGTCCCGCCAAATGTAATTCACGGGTGCGTATGTCTGGAAGCAGGCATGCTCATAGATTCCTTTACACCACACAGAGAAGACTTCCTGTAAATCTAAGAAGGGTTATTTAACCCCTCCAAATGCTGCGAAGCATAAGTTTTTATGTAGGACCTCGGTGTCCTTAAAACCAATTCGCTGCATTAGATTCAGCTGATATTTTATAGACCTTGGGGTATCTTCATAAGCAATGTAATCAAATACTTTTTGCCTGTATTCCGGTCCGCCTAACGTCTCCAGGTAATCGCCGTAATGTTTTTGGAATAAGTTGTTGAGTGGTTCAGTGTCATGTATAATCAGGTCTGAAATCCAAAAACAGCCACCCGGTTTTAGCGCTTTGTATATCTTAGTAAAAACATGCTCCCAGTCTTCATCAGTTCTTAAATGGTGAAGTGTAGCAGCAGCAAGAACGATATCGTACTGCTCATCTCCAAGGTCAAGCTCACGCATATCAAGCTGGATTGTAGTTACCTTTCCCGTTGTTTCTTTCGAAACACGCTCCTTGGCTCTTTCAAGCATAGGCAAACTCAGATCATTTAAAGTGCAGTTTAGATTATGGATCTTACTCAGCATTTTTAAAGTATAATTTCCAGCACCACAACCAATATCCAATAGCTCCTTTGCGTCCGGAGCTATGAATTTAGCTGCATCAGTGCAAAGCTCCATTGTCAGAGGCGCATCCAGGGTCGTTAATTGGCCTGTATCAAGGTTTGAAAATCTTTCTACATCCTGGTCAAATCTGGCTTTAATCTCTTCGTTTGTAGCTTTGTTGCTGTAATATATGCTCATGATAATTGTTTTCCTCAAATGTGCTTATTGTTAAACACATTTAAAAGTTTTTTTATTCATACGTAGGGGTAAAATAAAAACTCGTTGTCATACTATCAAATCACAAAATACAAATGAATAATAACTTTAAAAAACAAAGTATGAAAACAAACAAATTCTATCTAATGGCTGTATTGATCTTACTATCGATCGGCGCTGCAAATGCACAATCAAGTTTTAACCTCGGCTTAAAAGCAGGAGTCAATTACGCCACATTACCGACCAGCTTTAAAGAAGTGAAAGACAGAAAAGGAAAAGCAGGTTATAATTTGGGGGTATTTGCAAAAGTAGGTAATGATTTCTATTTTCAACCTGAGCTAAATTACACGGCCTTCAAAAGCGAATATACGTATGCTGGAAATAACTACAAACCTAAATTTAAGCAAGCAAACATTCCCTTGATGGCTGGTTACAAACTGATTAACACCGAAGCGCTCAATTTTAGAATTTCTGCCGGGCCAGATCTAAGCTATACCTTAAACAAAGCAGAAGGCCCATTACAGTTTGATTATAAGAAATTTACAGCTGGTGGTGTGATCAATGCAGGTGTTGATATAGGAAGCCTTACATTGGATGCACGTTACAGTCGAGGCTTTACCAAAATAAACAAAGGATTAGATTAAAAAACAGGAATATTCAACTTATCAGTAGTCAGACCTTATGTTAAATAAAAACAAAAGCCAGGATTCGTTCTGGCTTTTGTTTTTCATAGGAGATGATTATCTGATATTTATAGAGCGTGATAATATTTTAATTCTATCATTGAAAATAATTTCGCAAACAAAGTACTAAAGAGAAGCGCATCATTTAATTATTGATAGAAGTAGAATTCTTAAAACAAAGATAACATACGGTCATTTTCTCATCAACTGAGTAAATACGCAGTTGCAAATCACGTTACTTGTTTGGGTATAAAAAATAAGTAACATATATTTACTTTAATCCCAATATATGATGAAGAAGATCCTTTCTATTGATGGCGGAGGCATAAGAGGAATTATTCCAGGAATGCTTTTGGTTGCACTTGAAGATAAATTAAAACGTGAAAGTAAAAACCCTAATGCAGCTATTGTAGATTACTTTGACTTCTTCGCAGGTACTAGTACGGGAGGAATATTGACATGTCTTTTATTATGTCCTTCTGAAGATCATCCGACAAGACCCAGATTCTCGGCTAAAGCAGCGCTGGATCTCTATTTGGAACATGGTAACGAGATATTCAAAATGAGCTTTTTTAAACGCTTACGGGCTAAATTCGGTCTCGCTGGGGAGCGTTACAATAGCGCAATTTTTGAAAACGTATTGCACAACTATTTTAATGAGACAAAACTAAGCCAGCTCATCAAACCATGTATCATTAGTTCCTATAATATTGAACTACGAAAGACACATTTCTTTAGGCAACAAAATGCCATTTCAAGAGGTGATAGCAGGGATTTCTATCTTCGTGATGTGTGTCGGGCAACTTCAGCAGCGCCTACGTATTTTAGTGTTGCAGAAATTCATTCCCTGGCTAATGTCAGGTATCCATTATTAGATGGTGGTGTATTTGCAACTAATCCCGCATTAAGTGGTTTAATTGAAGTGACTAAAGCTTTTAATCAGACCAGAATAAATGATATTTACTTATTTTCATTAGGGACAGGTCGCTCCAGGAAATCTTACGATTACGACCATTTTAAAAAAAGCAGTGCCATGGCGATAGTTCCGGCGTTGGTTGATATCATGATGAGTGGCGTAGCGGAAACAAGTGATTTCTTTCTTCAGCAGCTTTTTCATTCAGCTGGCAAGGAAAAGAATTATATTAGAATAGAACCAAGAAGTCTCGAAAGTATTAAAGAAGGTTTGGACGCAGCAAGCCCGTCAAACATAGAGAAACTTGTCGCCTTAGGTGACAGGACGGTAAGTGAGAATGAAGATACGCTCAGCCAGATTGCTAAATTTCTGATAGAAGAGCAAAAGCGTACCAGTTCTAAAATGCCTTGGGATTTCTTAAGAGTAGCGCGATAGCAGCTAGATTGAAGTAATTTTACAAGCCTGATAAAAACAGAATACAAACAATACGAAAGCAAGCAGTTTTAAAATACCCAGCAAAAATCTTATTGTTGTAGATTTTTGTCCCTTTTTAATGTTCATGATCATAAGCACTATTTTATATTGCTCAAAATTAACCATTGAGCAATATTAGATCAACTGAGAAAATACGCAGTAACCAAGAAGGCCGGATATTCCGGCCTTCTGTGGATGTTAATAAATAGGGATATTAGGGTCTTTTTTAAATAAAGTAATGATTGACTCTTACTTGTATAAGTATGTTACATAATCATGCCTAAAAAATTAATAAGCATTATCTTATTGATATATAGATGTTTATTGAGAATGTATATTATTAAAATTGTTGACTTTCTCTACACTTTGATGGGAAAGTCAGCAGTTTAGTTCATATCGCGCTCTACTTTTCTTGCGGTACTTTTACCAGGCAGATAGATTTGAAAACCGACACCTAAACTTAACTTATGTGCATAAGCACTGCTACCAAAACCAACCACACCGTTATACTTAAGTAAACCTTCCAGTCCAATAGAAGGAGTAACGAAATAAGTAAAACCAGGCCCAAAACTGATTCCAAGCCCATTGGTAGACCCACCTTGGGCTGGGTTCACACCATTAATCCCTACGGTAGCTTCACCAAAGAAACGAGAATTATTCACTACTTCATTAGCACCTGTAGCTCCATAATATCTACCCAAAGCACCTATTCCATAGTTGATATCAGTGCCGCCACCTTTTTGAGTACTCAATCCAAACAACACATCACCCCCAAGCGCCAGACCATCCTGAACAAACCATGCTGCTTTCGGATTGATTTCGAGATCAAAGACATTGGGTTTATCCAGACCAAAGTTTATTCTACTAATGTTAGCACCCATCATTACGTGCCCTTTTTGTATCTGTGCGTTTGCTCCAAACATCACCGCGATACCCAATGCGAAAGTCAAAGTTAATTTTTTCATAATTTTAATAGTTTAGTGGATTTAAACCACATAGCGTAATCATTTATATAAGTAATTAATGCAATCAATACTATTACAGATATATAATGCAATTGTTTCTGCAAAATGAAATTCGTGTCACACATAGTAAAACGATGATGATTTACTCAAATAATTCCAATTGGTAGGAGTTTCCTGATTTGGAATACATGACAAGTTCACCGAAATTCGACATAGAAATCCCAAGCAATCTTACTTTTTTATTCTGAAGATCAACGTTTTCAAGTAGCGATATTACGGTATTAAAAATCTCCTGATAATCTCCTATAGGATTGGGAAATGATTGGTTGCGAGTGATTTGTTTAAAGTCACTATATTTCAATTTGAGTGTTATTGTTCGTCCTTTAAGCTCATTCTTAGCAAGCCTCAAAGAGACCTTGTCTGCTAATTTACTGAGCTCCGTATGCATCTCTTCAGGCGTAATCAGATCATGTTCAAATGTGTCTTCGGCAGCAAGGGATTTAATTGTCCTTTCGGATTTGACCGTCCGTTCATCAATGCCTCTTACAATTTTGAAATAGAATTTGCCGCTCTTTCCAAAATACCGAACTAGATCATCTTCCGATAGCTTTTTAAGATCAGCTCCCGTATTTAAGCCCATGCTTTTCATTTTCTTTGCAGTTACTTTACCAACGCCGAAAAACCGCTCCACAGGTAACATTTCCATAAAACCTTCTATTTTAGAAGGACCTATAAATGTCAACCCGTCAGGCTTGTTCATGTCAGATGCAATTTTTGCCACAAATTTGCTTGATGACACTCCTGCAGAAGCGGTAAGGTTCAGTTCATCTTTTATGGCTTGTTTAATTTGCTTAGCAATCTCCAATGCCGAACCAATACCTAGTTTATCTTCTGTTACGTCAAGGTAAGCTTCGTCAAGAGATAGTGGCTCAATGATATCCGTATATCTGCTGAATATTTCTCTAATATGTGTAGAAACAGCTTTGTAAGCATCAAATCTAGGTCTTACAAAAATTAGTTCAGCACAAAGCTGCAGCGCTTGTCTGGAAGGCATTGCAGATTTAACTCCAAATTTACGTGCTTCATAACTTGCGGTTGCGACTACCCCACGGCCATTAGGAGATCCGCCTACGGCAATAGCCTTACCTCTATACTCAGGAAAATCTCTTTGCTCCACTGACGCATAAAATGCATCCATATCAATATGGATTATCTTCCTCATCATTGATAAATTTAATCAAATACTTATTTAAATGAAACAATGTTAACTGCCTGGTGTTTTCTAGAAAATAAACCACAGCACCATGGAAAATACACAGAATAAGGATCTTAATCCGCACGAATTCACAATAGAAATTAACGGTGAACCTCAGGCCATTCGTGTTGAAGTAACCAAACCCGGAGATTATGTGATTTACATTAATGGAGAGCGTACCGGACATATCTATCCAATAATAGGGAGCACTACCCTTAAATGGAAGTCTAAAGATCACATCAGTCAGGAACTGGTAGATGTAATTGGAAAACAAATTGAAACGCTGGAAAACAATCATCTTTAAAGAATTCTACTTCCTTTATAATAACACATTAGCTATTTAATTTAGTACAAACTCCGATTTGACTAAAAACAATGCCCTAAATTACTAAAATAAAACTAATAAATTTAGTATTATTGCATGATAAAATAGTTATGTATGATATTGGTAAATGATATTTTTCACGGTAAAACAGAACTTCCCGGCATATTTGACGATCTGTTGAACTCTAATGCAGTTAAAAGGCTTGGACGAATACATCAGAGTGGTGCTATTTTTCTGGTCAATCCTAATATCACCCATACAAGACTTGAACATTCAGTGGGAGTGATGCTTCTGATCAGAAAATTGGGAGGTTCAGAATTGGAGCAAATAGCAGGCTTATTGCATGATGTTTCTCATACAGCTTTCTCGCATGTAGGCGATTATGTCTTTGGTAATACGGAAGAAAATTACCACGAACAAGTATTTGAACAGATGCTAAAGAATTCAGATATACCTGAAATACTAGGTTGGCATGGATATCATGTCGATCAAATCTTAAATGGAAATTTTCCAATACTTGAACAGGACCTGCCTGGTCTGTGTGCAGACCGTATAGACTACACCTTAAGAGATTCTTATCATGCAGGTCTGATTACTCACTCAGCAGCCAGAGATTTTATGAAGCACCTCAGCATAGACACTAGCGTCATTACGGTTAACACGAAAGAAAAAGCAGAATGGATCAATAACCTATATAAAAGCCTGATCGAGGAAGTATTTAATCACCCATTGCATGTCTATGCCAACATGAAATTAACTGAATTAATTAAAAAGGGATTGGGGAAAAATGAACTATCTGCGGATGATTTGGCAAAAGATGATACTTATCTACTCAATAAAATAAGAAGTACCGCATCTGGATATGAAGCCGTAAAAGCAATCCGACAACAAAAAGATTTCGATGCCTTTGTTAAAAAAGGGATGGGACTTAAGATGAAAAACAGGCAGTTAAATGCACTGATTTAATTCACATTCAGGATCTTAGTGATGTCCTGAATGTGGAGTTTTGTTTTTTCTGATGAATGACAAATAAAATGCAGTAGCAAGGATAATAACTACTAATCCTAGTAAAACAAGCGTAATTTGGAGTCCGTGTGCTGATTGTTGATGTTCCATATTTAAAAATTTTGATGAAGGTAAAAATAAAAAACAAATTTTATGATCATTAAAATACTTTAAATGCCATTTAATCTATATAGGTTTAGTATAGATTCCTACGAGAATAATACAATTCCGCGGGAATAAAAGCCGCATATAATTTCTATATTGGCCGCTTCAACGAAAACTTCCTGAATGACCTGTGTCTGAATGCGATTTGGTGTCTGTCTATGGAGGGTTTCCGAGAAACTTTACTAAAAGAATTATGACACACAAACACTGGAAACCCAACCCAAAAAATGCAATTCTGCTGGCATTAGCACTTCCGCTGATTATTCCCAATGTTCCGGCATTCGCAACACTAAAAACACATACAGCACAAGTTGTCACGCAGCAAAATCAGAAAGTGATCAGTGCAAAGAAAATCAGCTCAACTGTCGTTGAGGTATTACTTTCAAATAATCAGAAGCTGACGTTAGATTTTTACGGTAATAACATTTTCAGATTATTTCAGGACAATGCCGGTGGCACCATGCGTGATCCGGAAGCAAAGCCGGAAGCTAAAATACTTGTTGAAAACCCAAGAAAGGCAGTCTCAAACCTAAATGTAAAGGATGAAAATAACATCGTTACAATCTCTACAGATAACATCACTGTTCAGATAGATAAGAATACTACTCTGTTAAAGATCATTAATCAAGCAACTAAAGCTGTTATATTAGAAGAAGCAGCACCGGTTAGTTTTGAAAAAGGATTAGTAACATTAACACTAAAAGAAAACCCTCAGGAATATTTTTACGGTGGCGGTGTCCAAAACGGGCGTTTCTCACATAAAGGAAAGTCAATTTCCATAGAAAATCAAAACAGCTGGACAGACGGTGGAGTAGCTTCTCCGGCCCCTTATTACTGGTCGTCCAATGGCTACGGTTTCATGTGGTATACCTTCAAAAAAGGTAAATATGATTTCGGAGCTAAAGAAAAAGGAACAGTAAAACTATCACACGAAACTGAATATCTGGATGTATTCTTTATGGCTGGTGATGGTGCTTCTGCGTTGTTGAACGATTTTTATCAACTGACAGGTAATCCCGTGTTGTTGCCTAAATTTGGTTTCTACCAAGGCCATTTGAACGCTTATAATAGGGATTTTTGGAAAGAAGATGAAAAAGGGATTTTATTTGAAGATGGCAAACGCTATAAGGAAAGTCAAAAAGACAACGGAGGCAAAAAAGAATCCCTTAATGGTGAAAAGAACAATTACCAGTTCTCTGCACGTGCCGTTATAGACAGGTATAAAAATGCCGATATGCCATTCGGATGGATACTTCCAAATGATGGATATGGTGCTGGTTACGGACAGACAGAATCTTTGGATGGAAATATCCAAAACCTGAAAAACTTAGGTGATTATGCACGTAAAAATGGTGTTCAAATAGGATTATGGACACAGTCTGACCTTCATCCTAAACCAGAAGTAAGCGCCTTATTACAACGTGATATCATAAAAGAAGTTAAAGATGCAGGAGTACGTGTACTGAAAACTGACGTAGCATGGGTAGGGGCAGGTTACTCGTTCGGACTAAATGGTGTGAGCGATGTAGGTCAGATTATACCTAAATATGGAAATGACGCCAGACCTTTCATTATATCTCTAGATGGCTGGGCAGGCACACAACGTTACGCGGGTATTTGGTCTGGTGACCAGACCGGTGGTGTTTGGGAATACATCCGTTTCCATATCCCTACTTACTTAGGTTCAGGATTATCCGGACAACCAAATATAACTTCTGATATGGACGGTATATTTGGTGGCAAAAATACCATCATTAATACCAGGGATTTCCAATGGAAAACCTTTACCCCGATGCAGCTAAATATGGATGGATGGGGTTCTAATGAAAAATATCCTCAGGCATTAGGCGAGCCGATTACTTCAATCAACAGAAATTACCTGAAATTGAAATCAGAGTTGATGCCATATGCTTATAGCATCGCAAGAGAAGCGGTTACAGGCTTACCAATGATCAGAGCGATGTTCCTGGAGTATCCAAATGCATATACGCAGGGAACCGCAACCCAATATCAGTTCTTATACGGTCCTAATTTCTTAGTGGCGCCTATCTACCAGGCTACACAGTCAGATGAGACAGGAAATGACATCCGCAATGGAATCTACCTTCCTGAAGGTATCTGGTATGATTATTTTACCGGTGAGAAATACGTTGGAAATAATATTGTAAATAACTTTGATGCTCCATTATGGAAACTGCCTGTGTTCGTTAAAAGCGGAGCCATCATCCCGATGACCAATCCCAATAATAACGTAACTGAGATCAACAAAGGAATCCGCAGCTACGAACTTTATCCGGCGGGAAAAACATCGTTCAAAGAATACGATGATGACGGAATGACTGAGCAGTATAAATTAGGCAAAGGCGTGTTTAACTTAGTTGAACTTGAGGTCGACAAAAAGAACCGTGCCATCGTGACTATTCGTCCGGCTGAGGGTAATTTTGATGGCTTTGTAAAAGAAAAAGCAACTGAATTTATCGTTAACGTAACAGCAAAACCAAAAAAGATAAGTGCTAAGATTGGAAAAAGCAAAGTAAAACTGGTTGAAGCAAAATCAAAAGAAGAGTTCGCTAGCAAAGACAACGTATATTTCTATGACGCCACTCCAAATCTAAACAGGTTCTCTACCAAAGGAAGTGAATTTGAAAAGGTAATCATTGCTAAAAACCCTCAGGTATTGGTTAAAGTAGGTGCTACAGACATTACGATAAATCCTGTAACTGCTACTATTGAAGGTTTTAAGTTTGATCCTGCAGATAGGAAACGCATATCAACCGGTCCGCTTGCTGCGCCATTAAATGCCCGCATTACAGACAAAAATACTGAGGCATATACATTAAAACCAACATGGACAAAGGTTAGCAATGCCGATTACTATGAAATTGACTTCAATGAGATGAACTATACTACCATCAAAGATACCACATTGTTATTCGAAGGATTAACGGCGATCACGCCATATACATTTAAGCTACGCGCTGCAAACAAAGATGGCTATTCCGACTGGACAGAAATTAAAGCTACTACTAAATCTAATCCGTTAGAATTTGCAATACAGGGTATTGTAGCCGAAACCAGTGTTGATAATCAAGGTGGAGCAGGAACTAATAAGTTATTTGATTTTGATGAGAGCACTACATGGCACACTAAATATAGTGCCAAAGCAGTTCCATTTGATATGATCATAGACCTGAAAACCATTAATCAATTAGATAAATTCCATTACCTGCCACGTTCAGGAAGAGGCAATGGTATCTTATTGAAGGGTACAGTGTCCTATAGCAACAATAAAGAAAACTGGACGGAAGCTGGTCCGATTAACTGGGAAAATACAGACGCAGTGAAGATCTTCACTTTTGCAGGTCATCCATCCGCCCGTTACATCAAAATCAATGTTACTGCAGGTGTTGGCGATTATGGATCTGGTCGTGAGCTATATGTGTTCAAAGTTCCGGGTACTGAAAGTTACCTTCCTGGTGACATCAATAACGACCGTTTGATTGACAAGAATGACCTGACTTCTTATACTAATTATACTGGATTGAGAAAAGGAGATGGAGATTTTGATGGTTATATCAGTAATGGTGACATCAATAAAAATAACCTGATTGATGCTTATGATATTTCGGTAATGGCTACCCAACTTGAGGGTGGTGTTGATAACCGTAAAGTTGATAAGCTGGCAGGCAAACTTCAAATCAGTACTGCAAAACAAAACTATAACAAAGATGAGATTATTGAAGTTATGGTAAAAGGCGTTGATCTTATGTCGGTAAACGCATTAAGTTTTGCATTGCCATACAATCCACAGGATTACGAATTTGTAGGCGTACAAGCTTTAAATATGAAAAGTCTGGACAACCTGACTTATGACAGGTTGCATACCAATGGTGTTAAATCTTTATATCCAACTTTTGTAAACCTGGGAAAAAAGGAAGCACTAACAGGTACTTCTGATTTGTTCATATTGAAATTAAAAGCCAAGCGTAAAGTTAAATTTGAACTAAAGGCCGTTGATGGATTATTAGTGGACAAGAATCTAAATTCAATTAAATTCTAAAGACAACCATTCATGAAAAAGTGTTTAATTCTATTCATTTTTTCTGCTTCATTCGCCTTTAGTGCGAAGACCTACGGTCAGTCATTTGATCATAAAGCCCTGGAAAAGATTACTTCCGGGGCTTTGTCTAAAGCCTATTCTGCCAGCGTAAGAATGTGGGGATATGACACTGTAAAGAAGCAGCAAAATAGCGCTCAGTTTAGTGGGGTAGTGGTAACTGCCGAGGGGCATATTCTTACGGCAGCTCATGCTACAATACCTGGCAATACTTATAAAGTATTTTTCCCCGACGGTCAGGAGCGAATGGCTATTGCTTTAGGGAGAATAGGCTTCAAAGAGAGACAGAACCTGCCGGATGTAGCCATGATGAAGATCATTGGCGATGGGAAATGGTCTTTCGCAGAAATGGGTTGGTCATCGAGTCTCAGGAAAAATCAACCATGCCTCAGTATCGCTTATCCGGAAACATTAAGCCAGCCTAAGCCAAGTGTAAGATTTGGTCGGATTTCTGTGCCCATGACCCAGTGGGGTTTCGTGCAGTCTACCTGCAAAATGGAACCCGGCGATTCCGGAGGTCCTTTATTTGACTATATGGGACGCGTTATAGCGCTTCATAGCCGAATAGATAAACCTGAAGATGTTAACTTTGAAGTACCCGTCGATCTGTATAGAAAATATTGGACTGCTCTAAATAAACCAATAGACTACGAGAAACTACCAACCGAAGAAGACGATGTTTTATCAGATCCTCTAGCTAGCAATATCATAAGCATACCCGCATTAGAAAAAATAGGTGATCAATTTTTGAGTCTGGAATCCAAATTCAAAGGAACAAGTTTAGTTGTTAAAAGTATACTTAATGGCAAAGAACAACAAGCCTCAGGCACCTTATTCATGCTAGATAAATTGCCTTTAAAAAGCGGTACCAAAAGTGGTAGTTTTGTTATTAGTAAAAGTACATTGATTGGCAACAACCCTATGATCGATCTCGGTTCAGGAAAGTTTATAAAGGCCGATATCGTTGCCCGTGATAAAAGCAACGACCTTGTATTACTTCAATTACCCAAGAAACTCAAAACAGGTATTACAGCGGGGATGCTAAAGGATACATTGGCTATTCAATTCAATGAACTTGGAAAGTTTCTGCTTTCGGCTCTACCTGGCCAAAATAGCAGGGTGAGCGTACTTGGTAGTCAATTCTTCTCGTTGCCTCGGAAATTTAGTTCTGGTTATTTTGGTGCAAATGCGAATTTCATCAATCAACAAATTATCTTAACACGGATTACGCCAGGTAGTCCGGCTGCAGAGAAATTAGAAATACAAGATCAGATCACTGGTATTAATGGTACTCCGATTAGTCAGCCGCCACAATATGGTGCTGAGATCATGAAATATGCCCCGGGTGATACAATTTCTATTCAGGGTATACGCAAAGGTGTGCCGTATAGTCTTCCCGTAGCACTCACTGTTGTGCCGGTAAGAGGCAATCATCCGGCTGATAAAATTGAAGGGGGCAAAAGTATCAGGCTCGATGATTTTAAGAGCGTATTTACACATGATGCTGCAATTTCTGCATTAGAGTGTGGAGGACCAGTATTTGATACCTATGGCAGGTTTTACGGAATTAACATCGCCAGGTTTAGCAGAACAAGTATTTTAGCTATACCAACAGGTGTGATATATGACTTTATAGAAGATTCATTATAGAAAGCAAATAGTAATCTCAAATAACTTATTTGTTTATTAATACTAAACTCGATGGAAATGAACACAATGAAAGTCCGGACCGTCCGAAAGGATATGCAAGATATATTTCTCAAACACAATTAAATTGGTTAAAGAAAGATCTGGATGCTACTACTTTGCTGACTATTATTTTTTGCCATCAGGGGATCGATAATGATTCCGGTGGTTTAGAAAACGGCACTTTATTGCGCTACACCTTTGAACAAGCCAATCAAAAAGCTGGCAGACAAAAAGTAATTCTCGTGCTCAGCGGTCACCACCACCAGGATTACTATAACCACATCAATGACATTCATTATGTGCAGATCAATAGCGCATCTTACAGCTGGCTGGGCGATGATTATAAAGAGATCAGGTATTCTGCAGAAGTAGTTAAGGCCAAGCCAAACATAAAATACACCGTACCGTACAAAGATCCGATATGGGCGATGATCGAGATAGAACATAACGGAAAAATTAAAATAAGGGGCAAAAAGTCTGTTTTTGTCGGCTCATCCCCAGAAAAACTAGGCGTAAAAATGGAAAGTTACATTTATCCCATTGTACCCTTTATATCAGACAGAAAACTAGGTTAGGTAAACATAAACACACAAATGAAGAAGAGATTTAATCAAATCGCTGGGGCTCGCAGCAGGAACCCTGGCAATAAGACCCAACTAAGCAGATTGATTATATTTTTTATAGGTCTGAAGAAAAATGGAAGGTTGAAAAGTTTTATGTAATGACCGGCGAGCTGAGTTCTGATCATTTGCCAATAGTTGCGGATCTAATCATTAAGTGATAAATTGAGCTTACATAACAGTAATCAAATTGACGAAATGAATTTAAGAAGCTACAGCATAAGAACTATTTGTTTGATTTTGTTGGGACTGCCTGCAATCGCAGCAGCCCAGCAAAAACCCAACATACTCCTCATTTTTGCAGATGACATGGGCTACAAAGACTGCGGTTTTACCGGCAGTGATAAATTTGAAACTCCAAATATTGATGCCCTTGCCAAAAGCGGAATGGTGTTTAACAATGCCTATGCAGGAGCTGGAAATTGCGCACCAAGCAGGGCCTGTTTACTCAGCGGCTCCTACGGGCCACGTCATGGTGTCTATGCTGTAGGCAGTACCACCAGAGGCCCTAAAAACCTCATGAGAATGGTGCCTGTTAAAAATACAACCGGCCTTAAACCAGCTTTTGTAACCATAGCAGAAGCTTTAAAAAAACAAGGCTACTCGACTTGTATTTTTGGTAAATGGCATTTGGGTAATAAACTAGGATCAACACCTAAAGACCAGGGATTTGACGTATACTCTGACGAAAGAGCCAATAACCCAAATAAAAAAATAGAAGGTATCGATGATCCCAAAGGTGTTTTCTCCCTGACCAATGCCACTATCGATTTTATCAATGCAAATGATAAAAAACCTTTTTTCGCTTACCTGGCGCACCATGCCATCCATAGCACGCAAGAGGCACTGCCCGCCACTTTGGCCAAATTCAAAGCAAAGGGTTTAAATAATAAAGATGCGATGTATGCAGCGTGCATCTATGATTTTGATGCTAGTATAGGGCTATTGATGAAGTTTTTGAAAGATTCTGGTATGGATAAAAATACCTTAATCATTTTTACAAGCGATAACGGAGCGACCCAGGCCTCATCTCAGGAACCTTTGCGTGGCAATAAAGGATCCTATTATGAAGGAGGCATCCGCGAACCGCTTATTGCCAGCTGGCCAGGATACATCAAACCCTCGACAACCAATAATACACCCATCATAAACCTGGATCTGTACCCAACATTTTTAGCCCTGGCGGGCAATAAAAACATAAACCTGGACGGTGAAAATCTATTGCCTATCTTTTATGGCGATAAAGAAAACACCCAGAGGAAAGAAATCTTTTGGCATTTCCCCGGGTATTTAGATAACCCTGTAATCAGAGGAAGAGATAGTATATTCAGGACAAGACCCGTTACCGCTATGCGCAAAGGCGATTGGAAAATCCTGCTTTATCATGAAGAATGGCTCTTAGACGGCGGAAAAAACAAAATCACTACCAATAATGCCATTGAATTATACAACCTGAAAGATGATGAGGGCGAACGAAAAAATCAGGCAAACATCAATCCAGCTAAAAGAGACGAGATGTTACAAGGACTTTTAAACTGGCTAAAGAAAACAAATGCCCCAATGCCTGTAAAAATTGATGCTACCCATCAACTTGAACCAGGAGGGAGTGCAGTCTCAGAAGATTAGCTGACATCGCATTGAATCCTTAGACTTCCTAGCCTTTGATAGTGAATATGTTATGTGTTGAAACATATAATTCTACCAGAGGGCTATTTCTTTAAAGATAAAAGGATTTAGTAGAATATAAAAAATATTTTTCTTGGATTATAGAATTACAGTAGCTACCTTGTTTCATTATGTATAACATAATGAAACAAGGTAGGTCTAGTGTTGATGTGCGGAAACGACCTTTTTGGTATCGCAATCAATTTTTAACTAAAATATAAATCTAATGAAAAAGAACCCCTTAAATTGTAAAAATGTGATCATGTTATTGTTCACCACTTTAGTTATCACTTCCTGTACTAAACAGGGCCTACAACCAGAGCAACAATTAACGGAAAGAGATAAACCGGAAACCATATCAGCCACCAACAATGTTGCATTGTTGAGCACACCTGTTTATCAGCTGATCTGGGCTGATGAATTCAACACTTCCGGTAGTTTTAATGCCAATAACTGGCAATATAGTCCACGCGGAACTGTAGCCTGGAATAAGTACATGACCGCTACGCCCACCTATGCATCACAAAACGGAACCAACCTTGTCCTAAGGATGGACAACGCGACGATCGCCGGAGATGCTGTGCCTTACCATTCCGGTGGCGTACAGTCTAATGGAAAATTCAATGTAAAATATGGCAAAATAGAAGTCAGGGCCAAATTCACACTTGGACAAGGCTCGTGGCCAGCCATTTGGATGATGCCTGATAGCCCCGTCCAATACGGCGGCTGGCCAAATAGTGGAGAAATTGACATCATGGAACACGTAAATAACGAAACAGTGATGCATCAGACGATTCACAATGCTTCGGTAACCAATGCAAACGGAGGTAGTACCGCAACGCACAGCGCCAGCTATACCCAGGCCGATTACAATACCTATGCTATAGAATGGAGTCCTGTCAGTATCAAATTCTTTGTTAATAATATATTGCAATACACCTATTCTAAAGCGGTTGGTGCCAACTGGCAGCAATGGCCTTTTGATGCCCCTTTCTATCTGATTCTTAACCAGGCCGGCGGTGCCGGATGGCCTGGTCCAATCACCAATTCCAACCTTCCGTTCAGCATGCAGGTAGATTACGTACGGGTGTATAAGCTGTCACAGGTAGAAAATGGAGGTTTTGAAGGTGCTTCACTCAGCCCCTGGACATCATGGGGAAGCACAGTTTCGATTGTAACCGGCAATGCCAGATCAGGTACCAAATCAATAAAACAAACTGGCGCTCAAAGTTCGGTAGAGCAGGTGATTACTGGCCTGACACCCAATACCGCTTATCGGTTTGCCGGTTATGCCAAAGTATCGGCTGCCGGTGAAAGTGTTTCCATCGGAGTCAAATCCTATGGCGGTACTCAGGTAGGGTATTCTATAAATACCACATATTATAGCTTGGGAGGGGTAAACTTCACTACTGGCGCCACCAACACATCCGCAACAGTATACTTTTACAAGGCTGCTTCCGGAACCGTATATGGTGATGATTTCTATCTGGAAAAACAATAATAATTAAATTCCTTAGACTCAACAGATAATGAACTGATTTAAGACTTCATTGTCTGTTGTTTAAGAAAACTGAACTATTTAAAGCTATTTTATAAAGATTAATCCATCACATGAACTTATTAAACACCAGAATCATTCTTTTTACATTTCTTATTTTATCCCTTTCAACACCCTTGTTCTCACAAACCGCAAACAAACAAAGAACAGAAAAACAAACCCCAAAGGTATCCTCCAAATCATGGAAACTTGTTTTCTCTGATGAATTTAATAAAACTGGAGATTTTGATACCAGCAAATGGAGTTACTGTAAAAGATGGCAGCCTGCATGGGCCAAATTCCTAACAGCCAGTTCCGATTATGTTTCTCAAGATGGGAAGAACCTGGTTTTAAGAATGGACAACAAAGTCATTTCAGGAGACGATATTCCATACCATTCAGGCGGAATCCAAACCTCCGGAAAATTTAGTATCACTTATGGAAAAGTAGAGGTAAGGGCAAAATTCAACAAAGGCAAAGGTTCCTGGCCTGCCATCTGGATGATGCCGGAATCAAACACCTATGGAGGCTGGCCAAAAAGCGGCGAGATCGATATTATGGAACATGTAAATACTGAAAGTGTAATTCATCATACCATTCATAACGCACAGGTAACTGGTGCAGATGGCGGTAGCACCGCTACAAAAAGTGTCCCTTACAACGAAAATGACTTCAATACCTACAGCATTATCTGGAATCAGAACGAGATACAGTTTTATACGAACGGAACATTACAATATACCTATACAAAACCTACAAATACGACCTCCAAAGAATGGCCTTTCGACAAACCCTTTTACCTAATATTAAACCAATCTGGCGGTGCGGGGTGGCCTGGGAAAATCATAGATACAGATTTACCTTTCAAAATGGAAGTAGACTGGGTAAGGGTTTATAAATAAACCCTGCCAGTATATACACTATTTGCAACTGCGGTTCGGTCTTCGGTGATAAAGGAAATATAAGTTTCCACAAAACCCTCCTGCATTTCCAAAGGAATCTTCAGAATATCAGATCCGGCAGACCTCACGGCACCAGCGAGCATATATATTGCGTGTTTGGAAGCAGAAAAATAAGCCATGAGCATCACCTGATCCAGGTCACTCTGGTCCCAATGTAATGGATCAGTAAACCAGCTAAACCGCAATCTCTCAGGTATCAAAGATACGAGTGACTGTTGCGCCGGGAGTAAATTGCCTTGTGAAAGCATGACTTTGCTATAGTCAATTTCCACGTTTGGATAGTCGCCCATTAAAGCATGCATTTTATGATAAGAAACTGCCATATTAAAGGGATAACGCTTTTCATAACCAGCAACCACTTTAAAACCAATATTAATGAAGCCCAATACCGATTGTACGAAAGCAGTTGCGACCGCCATTTGTTGGCTGTTAATCAGCTAAGCAGTACTTGGAGGGACTTTATTCCTCCCTATGGTGCGCACTACATTTTGTTCATTCCTCTGGTAAAAGAAAGATTACCAATCCTTCCAGTATACGAACCAAATAAACCACTGCTTAATTTTCCCATAATTTTAAGCTATTAAATCACCTAGATATACACTATTACCGACTTTTTTGGTTTTACTAGACTGGAAACTCATATAACAATGCAATTTACCGGGTAAAAACCTCGGGGCAGTTCCATTAAAAACTCACATTTGCTTCGTTTTACTGCATTTACAGCAGAGGAAAACAATTTATTATCTTCACTATAAACCAAAAAAGTAGCTTCATCATTGTAATCACAATGATTGGTCAATTGCCATGTAAACAGCAATTTATCAATATCAGTCAATGTTACATTTGGATTTAGCGAACCTTCAAGACCTCCTTTGCTATACAACATTGCAGAATAGTCTATTAGATAAGTACCATCGCTACCAGTTACTGCCCATTTGAAATTGTAAGAGACTACCTCATTAAAAGCTATACCTTCTTTAGCTACATACTTAAAACCAGAGGCAATAAGACCCTTGATTGGCTTTAGAAATTCTATTACCAACGTAAACTTCAAATTCTGGTTATGCTGGGCTATGCTAATTTTCTTGTTGCTTTTATGATGCAAACCAGTGATCAAGTTTTGTCCTTTCACATTGCGTCCCACCAGAGGGCCGGTTTTGTTTACAAATCCGCCAAATATTCCCTTAGTTAGAATTCCCATATGACTTTTATGTTTTTCAATTGATTTAAAAATTAAAAAGGTGCAGTTTCCAGAAAGGATTACTGCACCTTTTTATGCATCACGCTACTACCGTCAGCGCACCTACAAACTGACTGTCACTCACGAGATCACCATTGGCAGAAGCCATACAGATCCAGCATTGAACCTGATCACCTGCAAACTCCGCAGGCAGATCAATCTTTACGGTAAATATTTTTTGGAGTTGTATTTTTGAATGGCTACTTTGAACGCAAGAATCTAATTTTATGACGTCTCAGAAAGCTTTTTTTTTGTTAATAGTAAGTATCATTAGCTTGAATATCAGAGTATACGGGCAAGGGAATGAACAGAAAAAATTTGCCTTTTATGATAGCAAGGATACCGTGGTGCTGCAAAAGAATGAGTATGCTATCAAGCACAATGCATTTGGATTTAATTTGACCGTCATAAATAAGGACAAGCAGAAAAAGATAAGTGCCCTTGATAAACCTAATATAAATTTTACTGTAAAAGGTGCGGAAGCTACCGCCGTTGGTTTATTTGTGCTAAGTGCAGCAATGCCCATGGGACATGACTATTTCTTCCCGCTAAATGGTAACAACGGGGTGTTTTTCATAAAATCAAATTCGATTGAGTTTACCAGAATACCAAAGCCTGACTGGAAAAAAGAGCGCGAAGAACTGATCTTCAAAGATGCTCCTTTTAAACAATGTCACGCTTCTACATTGGTAGAAACAACACCAGGTGTAATAATGGTAGCTTGGTTTGGTGGTAGTTATGAAGGTAGTAAGGATGTGAAAATCTGGATGTCCAGACTGGAAAAGGGTAAATGGCTGGCTCCCTGGGTGGCGGCTGAAGGTGAAATGAAAGATACTGTGGCTGTTCCATTGTGGAACCCGGTATTGTTCAAATCAAATTCCGGAAAGTTGTTTCTATTCTATAAAGCAGGGCCCAATCCAAGAGAGTGGTGGGGTATGATGAAAACTTCTGATGACAATGGCAGGAGCTGGTCTGCCACTAGTCGATTGCCAGATGGCATCCTAGGGCCGATAAAAAACAAACCTGTGCAGCTTAAGGATGGTAGTATTTTATCTCCATCTAGTACAGAAACCAATGAGAAATGGCAGGCACACATAGAGCGGTCTACGGATGATGGCACAAACTGGGAACTGATCCCGGTAGATCATGGGTCTGCACTGGATGTGATACAGCCCAGCATTCTTTTTTATGAGGGAGGAAAGCGGCTGCAGATGCTTTGCCGCAGCAAACAGAGGACGGTAGTAGAATCTTGGTCGGCCGACAATGGTAAGTCCTGGAGTGCGCTCAGTAAGACTTCGCTGCTGAACCCAAACTCCGGAACTGATGCGCTGACTCTAAAAAACGGCACACAGTTGATCGTTTACAATCCCGATGTACCCGGCAAAGATTGGTTTAATGGCCGATTCAAATTAAATGTGGCCATGTCCAGAGATGGAAAAACATGGACGGATATTGCTATCCTGGAAAATGGTGATGCTAAAAAGGAGTATAGTTACCCCGCAATCATCCAAACTAAAGATGGTAAGGTACACATCACTTATACCTTCGACAGGAAAAATATCAAACATGTGGTATTGAGCAATACTAAATAATCAATATTTAGATCCTGATTTAATTGCTAATTGGAATTTTCCGTTCTGGAACATTCACTTGCCATTTCATAATCTTCTGACCAATAACACTTAAGATATGTGATTTCTTTTTAAATTATGTAATACATATTAAATTGCATTTTTAGATATGGGAAAGCAGTTTTTAATGAATCCGCATAAATTGTTAGAAAAAATTAACCTTGAAATCTTTGGAAATTAGAATTATAAAACTCAACTTAGTATATTATGTATAACATAATATTGTAATTCTAACCAATAAGAGATGAAAAGACTTTACCAAAACTATGTTAGCAAAGTCCTGCTGACATTTATTGTAAGCTTAACCATGCTTACAGCTATGGGCCAGAACATTCAACTATCCGGAAAGGTCACCGACGAAAGTGGCCTCGGTGTTCCGAATGCCAGTGTAGTGGTAAAAGGGACTAAGAATGGGGCTTCTACCAATTCCAATGGTATATTTAATATCTCTGCAAATAAGGGAGATGTTTTAGTAATTACCTATACCGGCTATTTGCCTCAGGAAGTTACTGTTGGTAATCAGACTACCATCAATGTAAAACTGGAAGAAGATACCCAGGGGTTAGATGAGGTAGTGGTGGTCGGTTATGGTACCATGAAAAAATCAAAGATCACGGGTTCTGTTTCTAAACTGGACAATAAAGTGCTGGAAACAGGTGTACGTTCTAACCCTGCATCAGCTCTTGCTGGTACTATCCCAGGATTAAGGGTGCAGCAGACTTCTGGTCGCCCGGGCGCTACGCCAACCATCGTATTACGTGGTGGTACCGGATATACCGGTGGTGGTTCGCCATTGGTTATCGTAGACGGTTTGTTGAGGTCTGGATTTAGCGACATCAATCAGGATGATATTGAATCTATTGAGGTACTGAAAGATGCATCAGCAACGGCCATATATGGCGCCAGAGCGAGTAACGGTGTGGTTTTGATCACTACCAAAAAAGGTAAAGAAGGGGTTTCAAATATTTCTATTAAATCTAAAGTAGGTATCAACAAACTGAATATTCCTTTCGAATTTCTGAATGCCGAAGATTACATCTATTGGTCGAGGAAAGCTATTGAAACCTCTGGGAAATATGAGCCTAACCGCTTAACGCAGTTGAACACCACCGGGCCTTTTGGTACTGGAAACCTTTATAAGGATGGTGCTGGTAATATATTGGACGGAAACCTGAATGCTGCTGCAGTTTGGAGTCCGATGTTTAGAAATAGCATCAACGAGGAATTACTGGCTAAAGGATGGCAGGTAATGATGGATCCTTTGAAAACCAACGCCGCCGGAGCATATGATGTAAATGGTACGAATAAAGAAATCATTTATAAGAATTTTAATTACAGCGATTATGCTTTGAGGGACTATAGTTTGACCCAGGATTACAATGTATCGATGACTGGTGGCAATGAGAAGGGGAAATATTATGCGGGTTTAGGTCATTATGATGAAAAGGGTATGCCAATCAACACTTATTATAAGCGCCTGACTTTTGTGTTGAACGGTGAATACAAGGTAAAGCCATGGCTGACTTCTATTTCGGGGCTAAACTTTGCCAATGCGAAATGGAGAGATGCGGTGACCAATAGTGAAGGTAACTACCTGACCAGGTCTTTAGGTGCGCCTCCGACCATGCGTGGCATGAATGAAAAAGGGGAGCTGCTGGTAGGTAGAGATTTTAGAGACGGAAATCCGGCTGTAAATGATGATAAATTCATCAGAAAAAACAATACTGATAAGTTTACTTTATCGCAGGCTTTTAAAATAGATTTTCTATCTAACTTATCGATGAGGGTTAGTGGTAATTATTTCTATAACCAGGGCAATTACGAATCGTTTGATAAGGATTATTTGTCTAGCCCAAACAATTACAGCAGGGCACGGTCTTCATCAGCTTCTTTTGACAAGGAATTGAGTCAAACCTACAATGCAGTATTAAACTACAATACAACTATAGCTTCGAAGCATCATCTGGATGTAATGGGTGGTACGGAATATTATGATACTTATGCTCAGGGTTTATCTGCTTCTGGCAGTGGGGCCCCGACTGACGATTTTACAGATCTACAGTATACAAGCTCTGAAAAAGACAGAAGAAGTATCGACACTTATCATACTAACCAGCGTATTTTGTCTTTCTTCGGTCGCGCAAACTATGATTATGATGAAAAGTATTTGTTAACTGCTACCATCAGACGCGATGGCTACTCAAGATTGATCAACAATCGCTGGGGAAGTTTCCCGGGGATCTCTTTGGGATGGAATATTGCCAAGGAAGATTTCTTTCAGCCGATGACAAATGTGGTAAACAGTTTAAAACTCAGGGCCAGTTATGGTGCCAATGGTAACGTAGGCGGTATTGGTGCTTATACGTTGCAGGGATCTTACGGTTCTAATAAATACAACAGTAGTGTTGGTTATTTGTTGAGTCTTGGTGCTTTACCTAATCCTGATTTGAGATGGGAGAGTCTGATTACCAAAGAAGTAGGCTTAGAAGCACGCTTGTTAAACAAAATAGATTTCTCTATCGCTTATTATCACCGTACTACAAGTGATAAAATTGCGGATTTAACTTTCCCTGCTACGGCTGGAGCTACATCTATCACCACAAATAACGGTGATATGCAGAACCAGGGTGTGGAGGTAGATTTGAGTTACAATATACTTCGCAACAACGACTGGAATGTAAATTTCAATGCGAATATGGCTTACAATGCCAACAAGATTTTGAAATTACCTAGCAATGGATTGCCGAATAACAGACAAGGCGGCTTTCAGGTATATGACCCAAATAGTAAAGAGCTGATCTGGGTTGGTGGCCTCCAAGAGGGACAGGATCCGAATATTGCTTATGCTTACCAGGCTGAGGGCATCATCAGAACACAGGCAGACCTGGATTCTTATGCCTTAAAGCTAAGGGATTTAATCGGTGCGCGGGTATTGGTACACCCTGATGTATACAATGCCATGAGCACTGCTGATAAAAACCTGCATTTCCCAATTGCCCTGGGTGATGTGAAATGGAGAGATGTGAATGGTGATGGTGTGATCAATAGTTTTGATCGCGTGTATCAGGGCCGGACGCTTCCTCGCTGGACTGGTGGTTTTGGTGCTAATGCAAGCTGGAAAGGGATTACATTGAGTGCAAGATTTGACTATGCATTGGGTTTTGTGGCTTATGATGGTCCAAGAACATGGTTCTTGAGTAATGCTCAGGGTACTTTCAACACCACGTCTGAGGTATTCAATACCTGGACTCCTGAAAACGTTAATGCTAAATATCCTACTTACTATTGGGCTGATCAGCTGTACAAAAACAATACGTTTAGGGAATCAAGCATGTTCTACAACAAAGCAGATTATCTGGCTTTAAGGGAGATCAACCTGACCTATAAGCTGCCTGCTAAATGGACTACAGCTTTAAAAAGTGAAGGAATTAACTTCTCAGTGAGTGGACAGAATCTGGTTTACTTCAGTAAATCTACACTGTATTCTCCTGAGAGCAGCAGTATCGGTACTGGTGGCGCAGGAAGTGGCGGTTATCCCTTGCCAAGGACAATAATTTTTGGTGTTCAATTTATTTTTTAGAAAAACGACAATGAAGAAGATATTAATAGGCGTTATTGCCATAGCATTGAGTACGACTTTTACATCGTGCAATAAATTACAGCTGGCTCCGGAGGATTATTTCGCAAGTGAAAGTTTCTGGAAAAATACGGCACAGGTAGATGGTGCCATGATCGGATTGCATGCGCAATTGAGAGGGTTTCAGTTTACCTTTTACACGCTTGGTGAATTGCGTGGAGGAACGTTGAAAACCGGAACCAGTTTTACAGGTACTGCTTCACTGAATTCTGCAAGTGTGATCAATCAGGACATCAGGGAATCTAGTCCGGGCATTAGCGGATGGTCTGGATTTTATCCAGCGATATTTCAGGTGAATAATTTCATCTATCAGGTTGAAAAAGCAGATTACTTAACTGCAGCAGATAAATCTTACTACCTGGGACAGGCATATGGATTGAGAGCTTATTATTATTTCCATCTATACCGTACGTTTGGAAGGGTGCCTTTGGCTATAGAACCGACTATACTTTTGACCAAACCTACTTCAGCACAGCAGATGTATCTGCCACGCACAAAGACTGAAAAAGAGACGCTTGATTTTATTAAAAGTGATATTGATAAGTCTGTAACTAACTTCGGAACCAACTACACAGTTAAGTTTCAGAAAGCACAATGGTCATTTTCTGCAACGCAAATGCTGAAAGGAGAGGTGTATTTATGGTCTGCAAAGGTAAAAATTGATGGTGCTGCACCGACTACGACTACTGCTGACCTCACCACTGCCAGGGCTGCTTTGGAAGATGTGATCTCTAAACATACTTTATTAACTGACTTTAGCGCGGTATTTAAATCTGCCAGCATAGCAGCGAGTAAAGGAAGTAGTGAAATCGTATTGGCATTAAGGAATCAGTTTGGCGAGTCTACAAACAACTATAGTCAATTCATCTATGCGATTACAGACCCCCTGAGTGGTTATGTGGATGACAAAGGTGTGGCCATCCCTGCTGATCCATTGCAGGTAAACGGTGGTGGTACCATCATCCGTTATGAGTATAAAGTTGAGCTTTATGATCAATTTGGAGCGAATGATAAGAGAGGAAACGCTACGTTTTTGAATTTCAATAAAGGAGCGATCAGGGCTACCAATTTGCGCAAGTTTCCAGGAACTGTGGTAGAGGGCGCCCGTAATTTCTCTGATGATTTTCCTGTTTATCGTGTAGCTGAAGCTTATTTATTGTTGGCAGAGGTGAAGAACAAGCAAGGTGTAGATCCTACAACTGAAATTATGGCGGTGCGTAACCGTGCTTTTGCGCCAGCTTTGGCTCCGTTGTTCGTAAACGGCAGTTTTGAACAGAATGAAATCGCCATCTTCTATGAGAGAAGTAAGGAGTTTGTGGGAGAAGGTAAGCGCTGGTATGACCTGAGACGTATGCAGGATGCTTCCGGAAATCCACTGGTATTTAGAAAAGATTTGCCTTTAGTAGGTGTACTGGATAATACCGCCGGACAGAACCATAAGATCCTATGGCCAATAGATATAAGCACTATGAACCAGGATGAAACGCTGAAAGGTGACCAGAATCCAGGATATGCCGGGACTTAGGTAGTACTAAGGCATAATGAAATAGAGCTGTCCGAAAAGAATAAGCTAATCTTTTCGGACAGCATTATAATTATTACACTTATTATGTCAGACAATTAAATTATTACTATATTTTTGATTATTAAACTTTACCATAAATGATTATCGAACCTTTAAAGGGCTTAATTGCAGCACCTTTCACTCCAATGGACGAGAATGGAAACATAAATACTTCTATTATTCCAAAATATTACCACTTTTTAAAAGACAATAAAGTAACCGGCGCTTTCATTTGCGGCTCTACTGGTGAAGGTGTTTCTATGTCGACTGAGGAGAAGAAACAAGTGGCCTCTGCCTGGGCAGACTGCACCAAAGATGACAAGGATTTTAAAGTCATGCTCTTCTTAGGTGGTACGAGTATTACAGATTGCAAGGATTTGGCGCGCTATGCAAAGCAAATAGGTTTATATGCGATCTCTTTTACTGCTCCATTTTATTTTAAACCTGCCAATGTAGATATGCTGGCTACGGCTTGCGCTGAAATCGCAGCTGTAGTGCCTGATATGCCTTTCTATTATTATCATATTCCGGTACTTACGGGAGTTGGATTTGCGATGTATGACCTACTAAATGCGGTAGATGGTAAGATCCCTAATTTTGCGGGAGTAAAATATACACACGAAGACTTCATGGATTTCTTATCTTGTATGCACTTCAAAGACGGGAAGTACGATATGCTTTGGGGGCGTGATGAGAACATGCTTTCGGCATTGGTACTGGGTACCAAAGGTGCGGTAGGGAGTACATTTAACTACGCTGCTCCGCTATATTACGACATGATCGATGCTTTTGAAGCAAATGATTTAAAAAAAGCACAACAGCTTCAGCAGCAATCTATTGACATGATCAGGCTCCTGGGTAAATATGGTGGTATTGCTACCGGAAAGGCATATATGAAATTGATCGACATCAATTGCGGTGAATTTAGATTGCCTGTGAAAAATATGGATGCTTCACAATTTGAACAGTTTAAAAAGGATGTTGATGGGGTAGGTTTTCACAATTTTAAATCGAAGGCAACCTCATTAGTTTAATGAAATGCTATGTATAAAATCTTATTATCCCTATCCGTTTCATTTATGCTGATATCTACCGATATTTCTGCGCAGAAAACTGCTATAAAACAAGTAGAGTGGACTGTCGCGGCTAAATTGCAAAAGCCAGATGGCAGTGCTTCTATAGGTTTTGCCGGACCGATTAATGCCGTACACAAAGATGTACTGATCGTTGCTGGTGGAGCTAATTTTCCTGATAAAATGCCCTGGGAAGGTGGCGAAAAATACTATTCTAAAGAAATACACATTCTACAAAAAACAGGAAATCATTATTCCTGGAATACCACTAAATCAACACTTCCTGAACCGATTGCCTATTGCGGAAATACGGTAACTGAACGTGGACTGGTATATGCAGGTGGAGAAAATGAAAAGGGGCTTTCTCGTAAAGCGTATTTGCTGAACTGGAACGCTGCATCAAATAAGGTCGAAATAAAGAATTTACCAGACCTGCCTTTAGCTGTTACCAATATGGCTTTAACGCATATTGGTAATACAGTATATGCGGTTGGCGGAGATGAAAAAAGCACCTCTTCAAATGCTTTTCTAAGTCTGAATCTGGATGAAAAAGCCCCTGAATGGAAGCGCCTGTCTAACTTACCTATTGCATTAGCCAATGCGGTGGTAATTACTCAAAAACAGTCTGGTACACTGAAAATTTACGTGATTGGTGGACGCACAAAAAACACCTCTGGGATTAGCGAACTGCACAACACGGTTTATATGTATAATCCGCTCAATAAAACATGGGCGACTTGTGCTGATATTTCCGACGGTAAGCAAACTAGCAATTATTCTGCTGGTGCAGGCGTACCGATTGGTAAAAATCAGATCTTGCTTTTGGGGGGTGATAATGGAGAAACATTTCATAAGATTGAAACATACATTTCACAGATTGCTAAATCCACAAACGAAGCAGAAAAACTAAAGCTTACGGCTGAAAAGAATGAATTGAGCATTCATCATAAAGGGTTTTATAAAGGAATGCTGCTGTATAATACAGATACAAATAAATGGACTAAAATAGGTGAATTGCCGTTTCCTGCGCAGGTAACGACTACTGCAAGAATGTGGGGAAATAAAATCGTCTTGTCGAACGGCGAAATTAAACCTGGCGTACGCACGCCAAACATAATGCTTGGAAGCATTAAATAGCTAGATTATGGAGAATACTAAAAGATATGCCTGGGTTGTTGTAGGGTTGCTGTGGGTAGTGGCGTTACTAAATTATATGGACCGACAAATGTTGTCGACCATGAAACCTGCCATGCAAATGGATATTGCTGAACTGCAGTCGGCCACAAATTTCGGGTATCTGATGGCTATATTCCTCTGGATCTATGGTTTTATGAGTCCGGTGTCCGGCATCATAGCGGATAAGTTCAATAGGAAATGGCTCATTGTCGGCAGTCTATTTGTATGGTCTGCAGTCACTTATTTGATGGGGTATGCGGAGACATTTAATCAAATTTACTGGCTTAGGGCGCTCATGGGCGTAAGCGAGGCTTTGTACATCCCGGCAGGTTTGTCTCTGATTGCTGATTTCCATTCTCCAAAAACAAGATCTCTGGCAATAGGAATACACATGACGGGCCTGTATATGGGGCAGGCTTTGGGTGGTTTTGGAGCAACTATAGCTGATAAATTTAGCTGGCAGGCTACTTTTCATTCGTTCGGAATCATAGGTATTGCATATGCTCTGGTATTGGTGTTTTTCCTTCGCGAAAGCAAAGTAGTAGATAAAGATGCTTCTTCTGATCAGATCCAGCTAACTAAAAAGCCATCTGTTTTAAAGGGTTTGGCGCTGTTGTTTACTAATATTTCTTTCTGGATTATCCTCTTCTATTTTGCGATCCCCAGTCTTCCAGGCTGGGCCGCCAAAAATTGGCTACCTACACTTTTCGCGGAGAATTTAGATATTCCAATGGCAACAGCCGGGCCGTTATCTACCATCACTATAGCCGCTTCTTCATTTATAGGGGTAATATTCGGCGGAATCTTATCGGACAGGTGGGTTCAAAAAAACATCAAGGGAAGGATTTACACAAGTGCAATAGGCTTAGGCCTAACCATCCCGTCGTTGTTGCTGCTCGGTTTTGGACATTCTTTATTCCATGTAGTAGGAGCAGCGTTATGTTTTGGCCTTGGATACGGAATGTTTGATGCGAATAATATGCCTATTCTTTGCCAGTTTGTATCTGCTAAATATCGGGCCACTGCTTATGGCTTAATGAATATGACCGGTGTATTTTTTGGTGCTTTCATTACTGATTGGCTTGGTAAATCTTCGGATGCCGGAAAGCTGGGAAATGACTTCGCGATGCTGTCGGGAATAGTTTTGGTCGCCTTGGTCATTCAGCTTTATTTTCTTCGTCCAAAGGCGAATGATTTCGTGGACGCGGCTTAATTGATACTTTAACATAAACACGCACAACATGAAAAAGGTTAACAAATTTTCGGGACTATTGATGATACTGGCACCGGTATTTTTCTATTCCTGTACACAAAAAATTTATAATAACGCTGGCAGCAATGCGATAAAAATCACTGCTGTCCCTACCATAAACCCCATTTTTAAAAGAATGGAAACTAATCCTTTCCTGCACATCAAGGTAAACATACCTGCAGGAAATCAGGAAATTACATATCAGCAACTCAGCGGAACTATATCTGGTAATGTTCAGGATATTGCTGAACTTGAGGTTTACGGCAGCAACGATAAAGCTGAATTCACTACTGATCAGTTGTTAGGCAGCATTACATCCGGAGCCAGGACATTTACCATTTCCTTCAGCAAAAAATTAACTCCCGGAATTCACCATTTGTGGTTGAGTGTCCGTTTGAAAGAAAGTGCAAATACAGAAAAGGCGTTTGATATCAAGGCCCATCTCCTAAAAGATGCCACAGGATTGGGCTATAAAATAGAACAGGCAAAATCCGGTAAAAGGTATCTCGGTATTGCCATCCGCAAGGCGAAAGATGAGAATGTGCATACCTATAGGATTCCAGGAATGATTACTACAGATAAGGGCACACTCATCTCTGTTTATGACATCAGGTATGACCATAGCGGCGATCTTCCTGCAAATATAGATGTGGGTATGAGCAGAAGTACTGATCAAGGGGAAACCTGGGAAGGAATGAAAAATATCATGGATATGGAAGGGCCAAATGACAATAGTGGTGTGGGCGATCCTGCTATTTTATTCGACCCAGCGACTAAGACCATTTGGGTGACTGCATTATGGAGTAAAGGAAATCGCTCTATAGCTGGTTCTGGTCCTGGTTTAACACCCGAAGAAACGGGTCAGTTTGCATTAACATTTAGTACAGACGATGGACTGACCTGGGCAAAGCCTTATAGCATCACCAAACAGGTGAAAAATCCGGAATGGAGATTGTTTTTCCCGGGCCCGGGCAATGGTATTGCAATGGCTGATGGTAAGCTTGTTTTTCCTGCACAATACTGGGATGCACAGAAAATGCCGCATTCTACATTGATCTACAGTGAGGATCATGGCAAGACCTGGAAAAGCGGGATAGGGGCCAAATCTAATACTACTGAAAGTCAGTTGGTAGAAACTACACCGGGAACGCTTATGCTGAACATGAGAGATAACAGAGGTAAGTTCAGAAGTGTGTCAACAACAACAAATATGGGACAAAGCTGGAGTACACATGCAACGTCTTACAACACGTTGACAGATCCGGTATGTATGGCCGGTTTTATCAAAGCTCGTGTAAATATAAAAGGTGAAATGAAAGACGTGCTGTTTTTTAGCAACCAAAACAACCCGAAGTCAAGACAGGATTTTACCATCAAAGCGAGTCTGGATATGGGAGAAACCTGGTTGCCAGCCAATCAGTTATTGATCGACGAGCGGAAATCTTATGGATATTCAGCGTTGAGTAAAGTAGATGACAATCATATCGGGATTTTATATGAAGGCATCAGAAGTCTGCTATTTGTGAAGATTCCTGTAAGCGACATTATTAAATAATCGACGCCATCTATGATGATTAGGTCATTTTTAGTCTTTTGTCTTTCGTTGCTGCAATTAAACCTCATGGCTCAAAATAAGCCGTTAAAGGTTGCATGTATAGGTAATTCTGTAACCTATGGTTATCTTTTGAAAGATCCGTCCAGGGAAGCTTATCCGGCTGTCCTGCAAAATCTGCTGGGAGCAGGTTATGAAGTTGGTAATTTTGGGCTAAGCGGTGCCACTTTACTGAAAAAAGGTCATAACCCTTACTACAAGACCAAAGCATTTAGCGCTGCTATGGATTTTTATCCGGATATAGCTATAGTACATCTTGGTTTGAATGATACTGATCCACGCGACTGGCCCGATTTCAGGGATGATTTTGCACCAGATTATGCATGGCTGATAGCTACCCTCAGAAAGCAAAATCCTGCGGTCAAAATATACATCTGTCGTTTGACACCAATCTTTAATGAGCATCCAAGATTTAAATCAGGTACACGTGACTGGTATTGGCAGATACAGGGTTTGATTCCTCAGATTGCGTCTGCTAATAAGACCGGACTGATTGATTTAAATACGCCTTTGTACAGTCGACCTGATCTATTTCCCGACAACCTGCATCCCGATAAGGAGGGTGCCAAAATTATAGCACAAGCTGTATATAATCACTTGACTGGAAATTACGGAGGGCTAAAACTCTCTTCAGTATTTTCGGAGCATATGGTGTTGCAGAGAGATAAGCTGATCCCTGTTTATGGTATGGCAAATGCTTTCGCAAAGATTGTTGTGAACTTTAATGGAAATAGAAAGGAAACCGCAGCAGATCAATATGGTAAATGGAGGGTAGAATTTCCGGAGATGAAGGCAGGTGGTCCGTTTGAAATTGATATCAATTGTCAAGGTTCAAAAACAACTTTAAAAGACATTCTGGTGGGAGATGTCTGGCTGTGTTCCGGACAGTCCAATATGGCTTTTCCTTTAAATGCTGCTGCAACTGGCAAAGTTGAACTCAGGGATATTAAAGAAAATCCAACACTGAGGGTGTTGAAATTTGATGCCTTAGTTGAAACCAACAATACAGCCTGGGATTTATTAACATTAGAAAAAGTAAATCAGCTACAGTATTTTTCAGGTAAATGGGGCATTAGTGATGCGAAGAATCTTTCTGATTTTTCTGCTGTGGGTTACTATTTCGGAAAGAAACTGGTTCAGGAAGAAAACATACCCATTGGATTGATACAGCTGGCGGTTGGGGGAAGCATTATTGAATCCTGGATAGACCGTTTTACAATGGAATATGATGAACAACTCGTAGATGTGCTCACAAACTGGCGGAAGTCGGATTTTATTCAGCAATGGGCAAGGGAGCGTGCAGATGTAAACTTAAAGAATGCGCTTAAGTCTAAACAACGACACCCTTACGAGCCCGCATATAATTATGAAGCCGGAGTCTCCAAGCTGATAGAATATCCCATTAAAGGAGTGATCTGGTATCAGGGTGAAAGTAATGCGCAAAACCTTGAACAATACAGTCATACGTTTCCTGTATTAGTTGACAGTTGGCGTAAAAAATGGGGATATGACTTTCCATTTTATTATGTGCAGCTATCTGGTATAGACCGCGCTTCATGGCCTGCTTTTAGAAACCTGCAACGGGAACTCCAATACAGCATTAAAAATAGTGGAATGGCGGTAAGCTCGGATCTCGGCGACTCATTGAATGTACATCCAGTAAGGAAAAAGGAAATCGGGGAGCGTCTGGCTTTACTTGCTTTAAAGAATACTTACAATAAAAAAATCAGTGCCCGTGGTCCGGCAGCTTTTGAAGCAAAGCAAATTCAGGACAAGATCACCGTTTCTTTTACTGAAGTCAATGTGTTAAAAACAGTTAACCATCAGCCACTTATCGGTTTCGAGCTTGTAAATGACAAGGGATACCATATTTCGGTAAAAGGCATCATCAAAAGAAAATCAGTGATAATTGATATCCCTGCAGGTGAGAGGATCAAAAAGGTATTGTATGCATGGCAACCATTTACCAAAGCCAATCTTGTCGATGAAACCGGTCTTCCGGCTTCTACTTTTTCAATTGATTTAAAAAATTAATTAAATATCATTAAATAACTAATTAAAAATGGGTTATACATCTAAAGACTTACAAGAACTCCAGGAATTTTATGAACATCAACTCTTAAATGACACTGTACCATTCTGGTTTCCGAGGTCCGTAGATCAGGAATTTGGCGGTTATCTTTTGATGCGCGATCAGGACGGTAGTTTGATCGATGATGATAAGGCCGTTTGGATTCAGGGAAGGGCAGCATGGCTTTTGTCTACCCTGTACAATACAATAGAGAGAAAACAGAAATGGTTGGATGGTGCAAAATCAGGCATAGATTTTCTTAATAATCATTGTTTTGATACAGATGGACAGATGTTCTTTCATGTGACAAGGGATGGTAAACCGATACGCAAGCGTCGCTACTTTTTTTCTGAAACTTTTGCGGTTATCGCAAACGCAGCTTATGCAAAGGCTAGCGGAGACGAAGCGGCTGCCGAAAAGGCGAGGTATCTCTTTGGAAAATGTATTGAATATGCCACTACACCAGGGCTGTTTCCCCCTAAATATGCAGATACCAGACCGTCAAAGGGAATTGGCGTGCCGATGATCATGATGAATACGGCCCAGCAACTTCGGGAAAATATAGGTGACCCGCGTTGTGATGAATGGATAGATAAATGGATCAATGAAATAGAAACTTATTTTGTAAAAGACGACATCAAGTGTGTGATGGAGCAGGTGGCACCAGATGGAAGCATCATAGACCATATAGATGGACGTACGCTAAACCCTGGTCATGCTATCGAAGGTGCATGGTTTATCCTGCATGAAGCAAAATATAGAAATAATGATCCCAAATTGATTGCATTAGGTTGTAAAATGCTGGATTACATGTGGGAAAGAGGCTGGGACAGGGAACATGGCGGGATTATGTATTTCAGGGATGTATACGATAAACCCGTACAGGAATACTGGCAGGATATGAAATTCTGGTGGCCGCACAATGAGGTTATAATCGCTACCTTATTAGCTTATAGCATTACAGGTGACCAAAAATATGCAGAGTGGCATAAACTGGTTCATGATTACGCTTATAAACATTTTTATGATAAGGATAACGGAGAATGGTTTGGCTATTTGCACAGAGATGGGAGTATAGCACAAACGGCGAAAGGCAATTTATTTAAAGGGCCTTTTCACCTGCCCAGACAAGAATGGTATTGCCTGCAGTTACTTAAAGAAATTAATAAGTAAAATTTATGCAATTGACTGTTAACTAGAAATGAATAATTATGCTTAGATACTTTTGGATATTGCTGTTTTCTTTAAATGTTTCTGCTCAGGTTTCTAAAACCAGCAGGCCTGCTTTAATCCCGCTCCCAAATAAAATCGAATGGGGGAAAGCGCAATTTAATTTAAAAAGTTATAAGAAGATCGTAATTACTGATGCTAAACTGAGAGGTAACGCAATCGTACTCCAGGAATACTTAAGGAGCAAGGGAGTCAAAATTCCAATAGTCAGCGAAAATAAAGATAAACTGCCGGCAATCATACTTGAAACGAGCTCTATTGCCAGTCAAGAAGCTTACCGCCTCGATGTCGGTCCAAAAGCCATTCAGGTAAAAGCTTCAGGCGATGCTGGAATGTTCTATGGAATACAAACATTAAAACAACTGGTTGGAAATGCAAATAAGATCGGCGAATGTCATATTGAAGACGCTCCGGCTTTCGCATGGCGTGGATATATGATTGATGCCGGTCGCAATTTTATGCCTATGGATTTGTTAAAGCAGCAGATTGATGTGATGGCAAGTTACAAACTCAATATCTTTCATTTCCACTTTACAGAAGATATAGCATGGCGACTGGAAAGTAAACTTTATCCTCAGCTTACAAATCCGGAAACGATGATTCGTAATAAGGGACAATTTTATACGCAAAATGACCTGAAGGAATTGATTGCCTATTGTAAGGCAAGGCAGATCACTTTAATCCCGGAAATAGACATGCCGGGGCATAGTGCTGCCTTTAAAAGAGCGATGAAGATGGATATGCAAAGCGATAGCGGCTTATTAATCGTAAAAAAGATAATCAAAGAGTTTTGTGCTACCTATGACGTGGAATATCTTCATATTGGAGCTGATGAAGTTAAAATCACCAATAAGAATTTCCTTCCTGAAGTAACTGCATTGATAGAGCAATTAGGAAAAAAGGTTATAGGGTGGGAGCCTGGGGGTAATTTTACAGAGAGTACGATCAGGCAGTTGTGGATGGAAGGTGCCACAAAAGTAAGTACAAACCCCAATATCAAATACATCGATTCCCGTCATTTGTATTTGAATCACATGGATCCGCTGGAATCTGTTGCGACCATATTTCATCGCAAAATAGCTAATCTGGACAAAGGTAATAGTGTTGCTTTAGGTGGGATTATCTGTATGTGGCCAGACCGAAGAGTAAATATACCTCAGGATGTATTTACTCAAAACCCGGTGTATCCTGCTATGCTCGCTTTTGCTGAACGCAGTTGGAAAGGCGGAGGCTTAGAAGGATGGCAGGCCAATATCGGCTTAAAAGGAAGTGCAGAGGCTATCACCTTTTCAGAATTTGAGAACAGACTCCTGGTGCATAAAAAACTGCATTTCGGTAATATTCCCTTTCCCTACGTAAAACAGTGTTCTACCACGTGGAAACTTTATGGCCCATATGAAAATGGTGGGGATCTGGATAAGCGACTTGATCCGGAATTCCCCGGCTTTGATGCCAATAAAATGAAACCAACTTTAACTGCTATTGGAGGAACTGTAGTTTTGAGACACTGGTGGGCTCCACAAGTAAAGGGGTTATTGGAAACTCCTAAAGAAAATACGACATGGTATGCAGTTACGCAAATCTGGAGTGATGAAAACAAAATACAGGATTTTTGGATAGGTTTCAATAATATCTCCAGATCATATGCATCCAGCTCGCCGAAGTCTGGCACCTGGGATAACCGAAAGAGTGCTGTTTATGTAAATAACGAGTTGATCCCGCCCCCTGCATGGAAACAAGCAGGAATGGAAGGCGATCTTGAAAAGCCTTTAGTTGATGAAGGATATGAATTTAGGGAACCAACTAAAATTCAACTGAAAAAAGGCTGGAATAAAATACTAGTTAAACTCCCGATCGCAAGTTTTAGAGGCATAGATTGGAAAAATCCTGAAAAATGGATGTTTACTGTCGTACCTTGGCGTTAAATTTGTTGGGGATCAGCAAATATTACGTACCAACCAGTTGATTTATGTTTAAGAACCATACTTTTTTTCTTTATCTATCTTTAATATTCCTTAGTTCTTGTTCTTCTATTTATATGCCAAACGTACCAAATACGCCGATGTTAAGTCAAAAGGGGGAATTTAGTGGTGGTTTACATGGCTCATTAAGAGGAAACTTCAGTTTAAATGGAGCATACGCCGCCGGCAACCATATAGGTGTCTTATTTGGTGGTTCATATATAAATTCAGAAAGAGAGAAAAAAGATTACAAACATAAAGTAGTAGAAGTTGGTGGTGGCTATTTTGATACTTTTGGTCCGGATGACAACAGGATCATCGAAATCTATGCAGGTTATGGTAATGGAAAGACCAATAGGACCTACCGAAATTATGATGACAATGATGTGCTCACGAGCACAGATTTTGAAGAGGCTACCTATAATAAGACGTTTTTTCAGGTAAACTACAGTTCTAAAAAAAACAGTAACCTTAGACTTTTCGGTACAGATTTCCCTATCAATTACGGCACAGCGCTACGCATAAGTTCTGTAGAAATGAAAACTTTCATGCGTAATAATGTCGGCCAGATCAGAGAAGGTAATGTTTTCCTGGAACCCATCTTTTTTACCAGGATGCGCGTAGGTGAAAATATTCAGTTACAATATACAACCAGTGGCACTTTTGGACTAAATAGCCGAAAATATATGAATGCAAACAATTCATTATTCACCATTGGTGCAGTAGTAAACATAGGAGGCAGGAAAAAGTAATTTACATTATATTTCCTGCATCATTGCTTCAAGATTAATCTGTCTTTTACTTTTAAGGTATTTTTCCAGCACTGATTTCTTAAACCTTGGATGATTTCTTAAAGTACTCATTGGTATTCTCAATGATTCCCCATATCTCCAGATAAAATTCCCTGCCGTTAATGCCTTGTCGTTTAGTACCTTATATATCTCGCTATCAAATATCTTTGTAATCTTCGCGGCTTCCGGAACATTGTTGTATGTCTGTATCCATTTGCCGTCCAAATCGTATCTCGACACCTTTTGTGCCTTTTTAGGTTTAAGATGTTTTACAGAAATGGTATTTTTTATACTTAGCCTCCATATAAAGCCACCTGCGGTGGTTCTTTTCCCGCTGATTACCTTATGAATAGATCCAAAAGTAATTCCAACAGCTCTGGCTGCTTCCCTCACGGTACTGTATGCATTTACAAGCTTTCCGCTGTAATCATACTGACCGACACGCTTCTTTTGAGAAAGTAACGGAGACATCCCGAACGACTTCTTTTCTAGAAGGGGAGCCACGTCTATCTCAGGTGCGGAACCACGCCTCCAGATGTACCCGCCTGCGGTCAGCGTATGATGACCTTCTCTTGCAGCAGCAGATATTTGTCCGCTAAAAATTTTAACAGCCGCACTTGCAACTATAGCATTTTGATAAGTCTCCAATAATTTGCCTGTAACGGAATATCGGCTAATCTTATAAGTACCATTTTGCTTCTTAATAGCATTTATCTTTAATTGTCTGAGTTTTATTTCCTCAGGACTAAGGCTTCTGGATATGTCAGATTTTCGCCCGTGAGCCTGCATCAAAAGATTTTTATCTTTTGGTGTGCCGACATATAGGTTGTCTGCAGCCACATTCACGGGATCTCCATCTTTGTAAAGCACGTAGTTGTTTTTGTCTTTCAGGTCAAATTCCTGTACAAAACAATAGCATACCAATCTGGCTAAGCCCCAATTGTGAATCTTTTTCTCTTTTACTAATGAAACACCGAGATATATTCTTTCCTCTTTAAGAAAAGCATTCCAGCTTGATCTCTTGACAGGGCTAATGATCATTTCCTTTCTGAAACGCATATAACCTCTTTTGTCTTTTCCCTGGCCCTGAAGCCTGCGTACCCTGCCTAAATTGGAAACGCGATAACAGTCTGTAAGATCAGGAACATCTACCCATTTTTCCCCGGGCAAGTCGGAGAGTGTAGTATCCTGATGAGCGTATAATGACTTAGTCATAACTGAATTAATTATTAATAAGACGAATTACAAATAGATGTTATAATTTCGAAACAACCAAAATCAGCGGTGCTTATTAACATAATTTAACTAAAGTGTTACATGGCATGCCCCTTCATTGCATAATGGAGCATTTGAGTCAATTGAGTCATTTGAATCTCAAAGTAAAAAGGGGCAGTCTTATTGATTTAAGGATTTTACATATCTTAGCCCAGTGTTAAAATTACTGAAACCATATTCAGGATTGATCATTACATTGCTGTTTTTAGCGCTCGCAGGTAATGTATTAAGTTTATTATTACCCAAAATTATCGGGAGCGTAATTGATGGGCTTAAGAATCCGGATTTCTCTATGAATAATGCGATGGTCCAATTTTCCAGCATCACTGCATTGGTATTTATATTCGGGTATCTGCAGAGTATTCTCCAGATCTATGCCTCTGAAAAGGTGGCTAGAGATTTAAGAACAAGTCTTTCTCATAAGATTTCTATTCAGAATTTTTCATTTATAGAACAGCAAAATCCAGCAAAACTGCTGACCAATCTGACCTCAGATGTTGATGCCATTAAACAGTTTGTGTCTCAGGCAATAGTATCGATGATCTCATCCCTGGTCATCATCATTGGTTCTACAATCTTATTGTTCAGTATAGACTGGGAGTTGGGACTGATTGTAATCTGCATTGTTTCTACAATAGGCATTACTTTTTATTTAGTTCTAAAAAGGGTAAAGATGCTTTATAAAAAGAGCAGGGAAGTCATTGACAGGTTAAATAAGGTAATCAATGAAAGTATTCTGGGTGCATTTTTAGTTCGTGTAGTAAATTCTCAGGCTTTGGAGTATGATAAATTTTTAGAAGCCAGTGTAAAAGGTAAAAACCTGGGCCTCGCAATATTGAGGCTTTTTGCCTGGTTAATTCCGATCATCACGTTTACAGCCAATATCGCAGCTTTAGTGATCCTCATTTATGGCGGCCATTTAGTCATCACAACCCGGATGTCGATTGGTGACCTCGCAGCATTTAACAGCTATCTGGCCATGTTGATATTTCCGATTATTGTAATAGGATTTATGAGTAATGTAATCGTTCAGGCTACAGTATCTTATGGAAGAATAAGCAAGGTTTTAGATGCTGAAGATCTGCTGGACGGCGGCAAGATTGAAGCTGATCTGACTGGCGCAATAAGTGTAGAACAGGTTAACCTGAGTTACGCTGGCAAGAAAGTGTTAAAGGACATTAGTTTTGAAATACAACCAGGCTCCAAAGTCGCCATAGTAGGACCTACCGTAGCGGGTAAAACCCAACTGCTGCAGCTAATGGCTGGAATGGTAAAACCGGATGATGGACTAATTAAATTTAATGATTTTTTAATTTCTGATATTGAAAGCAATACTTTTTACCGTCAGTTGGCCATAGTATTTCAGGACAGCGTCTTGTTCAATATGAGTATCAGAGATAATATTGCGTTCAGTGAACAGATTACGGAAGAGCAGCTTCAGCTGGCAATTGAAACGGCAGAACTCAAGGGTCTTATAGATTCTTTACCAAATGGGGTGGATACCTTGATTTCTGAGCGGGGACTTAGTTTGTCCGGCGGACAAAAACAGCGCATCATGCTTGCAAGGGCGCTAGCCATTCGCCCAAATATCTTATTGCTCGACGATTTTACAGCAAGGGTAGATCAGCAAACAGAACAAAGAATACTTGAAAATATCCAGCGCAATTATCCGTCTATTACGCTCATTTCTGTAACTCAAAAGGTAGCTGCAGTAGAAAACTACGATAAGATTATACTGATGATGCAGGGAGAAATACTGGATAGTGGAAAACATAAAGAACTAATGCTCAGAAGTCCTGAATATGTCCAAATCTATAATTCACAACAAAGCACCAGCAACTATGAATTATAACCTGAACATAGAAAATGAGGATAAGGTAAAAAAGCCGGTTTATCAGGAATTAAAGAATCTGCTGAGTGCAGGCGCTGCTGAAAAAAAGAATCTTGTGGTAGCGCTGACCATCATGCTCATTAATACCAGTATAAATTTAGCAGGACCTTTAATAATTGGCTATACAATAGATCATTATATACAGACGAAAGAATACAACGGCTTAATGATGTTTTCGGGTATACTGTTATGTATGTATTGTTTTGTCTTTGGAGCCAGCTACATCCAGACTCGTTTAATGGGCGGGGCTGCGCAACGGATCGTGTTTAACTTAAGAAACATCGTATTTAACAAAATACAGGAGTTGCCGGTTACATTTTTTAATCAAAATAAGGCCGGAGACCTAATCTCCAGGGTAAACACGGATACCGACCGTTTGAATCAATTCTTCTCCCAGGCTTTACTACAGTTTCTGAGCAGTATATTTATGCTCATAGCGGCAGGGTCGTTCATGCTGATCATCAATTTTAAGCTGGGCTTGGTTGCCATTCTACCAGCGTTATGCATATGGCTATTTGTCAATAGGCTTTCGCCATGGGTAAGAAAAAAGAATGCTGCGAATTCTAAAAACGTAGGTCTGATGAGTGCTGAAATACAAGAAAGTCTAAGCAACTTTAAGGTAGTCGTAGCCTTTAATCGCCGTGATTATTTCAGGGAACGATTTGATAAAGCCAATCAGCAAAACTACACCACAGCGATCGGTTCCGGCATAGCCAATACTGTGTTTATGCCTGTCTTTAGTTTGTTCTCGAACATCGCTCAGTTGTTGGTGTTGATTTATGGAATATATTTAATTAAGAATGGCGGTTTAAGTATTGGTTTTCTAATCAGTTATATTGCTTACGCTAATAACTTTTACAATCCAATAAGACAGCTCGCATCATTATGGGCTAGTTTTCAAACGGCGTTGGCATCCTGGGACCGGATTTCCAAAATATTAACCATGGACAATGACTTGCAGGTACTAAAAAGTGAAGAAATCATGTCATCAGACGACCGTGGAGTTATTGAGTTTCAGAATGTTCATTTTGGCTACCCGGAGGGTAAAGAGATTCTTCACCATGTAAATTTCCGATTAGATAAAGGCAAAACATATGCTTTTGTTGGTCCCACCGGAGGTGGAAAAACAACTACTGCATCTATCATGGCGAGGCTATATGATCCTTTACAAGGTAAGGTATTGTTGAAAGGAAGAGATATCAGGAGCTACGATGCAAAAGAACGTGCACGCAGAATAGGGTTTATCCTTCAGGAACCAATATTGTTTACCGGAACTGTAAAGGAAAACATACTATACGGTAATGAGGAATATGCAAAAGATTCCGATGCAGCGTTTTTATCGGTAATAAATAATGCGGGACTGGGTCAGTTGCTTAATGTGTTCGATGAAGGTCTTGATACTAATGTAACTTCTGGTGGTGAAAGTATGAGCCTGGGACAAAGGCAGCTTATTGCATTTATGAGGGCATTTTTGAGAAAGCCAGACTTGCTTATCCTTGATGAGGCAACAGCTAATATAGATACGGTAACTGAACAGCTCCTAAGCCAAATATTGGAAAAACTTCCATCGAAAACTACATTGGTCATCATCGCACATCGATTAAATACCATAGAGAATGCCGATGAGATCTTCTTTGTAAACTCCGGTGAAGTGGTTCAGGCCGGATCTTTTCAGGATGCTATACAGAAACTGATACACGGAAAGATACAAAGCTAAAAAAGTAAAGGCGCCCATTTGGACGCCTTTACTTTTTTATTTACTGAGGGCAGTAATGTTCGACAGTAGTGGTCTGTCTTTTATTTTTTCTCCTGAATTCTTAACTAAAAAGTACACAACGTGCATTTTTTTATCAGTAACGAGCTCAATAGGTATAGTCATGTTGTTTGATGTTGAGCTTGCAAGTATTTTGCCATCTTTATCATCAAGCCTGATTTCAATGGTATAGTTCACATCTCCTCCCATTTTGACAATTCCAAACTGGAATGCATTTACCGAACTTAAATCAATATTTTTCAATACAATTTGTCCGTCGTTCTGAGGGAAAATTAAGGCCTGTCCACCATTATAGTCTCTTTTTCCAAATTGAGAAACATTTTTGATATCATTGGCTTCTATGACATTGCTTTTCAGATTGACCACGTTACTGGATGTAAGTGGTTTTAACCCTGGTGCTCCTAAATCTGAATAAGTAGCCTTGATTGCCAATACCGGTTTGTTCTTATTAATCGAAGCGGGAGGGATGATATTACCTGCAGCAGGAAGTGAAGGTTTACTGCTTGCTTTTGCGCTTAGTGACATGATCCATTCAGCAATTTGTTTCACATCAGATTCTTTCATAGTAGCATGTCCAGGCATAGGAACTTCACCCCATACGCCGCTGCTTCCTTTGATCACTTTATTTGTGAGATAAGCTACTGCTTTTGTATTTTTTTGATATTTGGTTGATACTTGTGTAAATGCGGGGCCAATTGACTTTGTAGATATTTTATGACAATTGCTGCAATCCGATTTCATCATAATTGATTTACCTACAAGTGTTTGGGCAACTTGCTGATGTCCTAACTGAGCACCCGCCATGTCAAATCCCTCTGTGTAGGTGTTGGATACATAAAGTCTGCTTTTATTCACCGTAGCACCTTTATCTGATACGAGAACCTGATAGCTTACTGGCTTACCCGGGAAATAGAATGTTTTATTACCCGATAACAGGATGTCTACTTTCGGATGTTCATTTCCTGCAAATACAGGAATAACTGTACTTTTGGATGAGGCCTTCAGGTTATCAACTACCTCAACACTAACGGCATACTCACCGGCTTTAGTGAATGTATGTTCCAACTCAGGTCTGTTAGTTGTCTTTTTAACGCCTTTCCCAAGATTCCAGATATAGGTTAGTACATCACCATCATCGGGATCACTGGCTTCAACTTTAGCGGTCAGTTTATAAGGAAGAAGGCCACTTGTTTTTTCTATTACAAGTTGCTTAATAGCCGGAGGTCTATTGCCAGCTAAATAGTCTATTCTCACCATTCCTGCGTCAGCATTTTTTGAAAACCAGCCCTTGCCATACTCCAGGATATATAATTTTCCATCGGGTCCTAACTCCATGTCAACCGGTGCTGCCAGTGAAATGTTTTCCAGGAAGGGCTCCATACTTATATAGTCGCCATTTGGCGCCATCGTAACCGCTTTCACCCAACCTCGCATCCACTCATAAATAATCAACTTGCCATTATAGTAAGATGGATAAGCGGCTGCGCCGGGTTTAGGCCAATAGACAGGGCCAGCCATAGCTGTACGGCCACCGGAGCCAACTTCCGGAAATTCTTTTGAAGTTCCGTATGGATACCAGATGTAAGCAGATTGCGCAGGTGGAAGTTGAGTCCGGCCTGTGTTGTTAGGTGAGTTGTTAATACCTGCAGCTGGGTCAAATGCCGCTCCGCTGGTTCCGGTAGTATAATCATAGGCCTTATAAGGATAATTGTTTCCTACAAATAGCGGCCAGCCAAAGTTACCTGCCTTACGGGCCTGATTAATTTCGTCATATCCTTTTGGTCCTCTGGATTCATCATCATTATTTGCATCTGGCCCAACTTCTCCCCAATAAAGGAATCCTGTTTTTTGATCCACTGAGATTCTATAAGGATTCCTATTGCCCATTACATAAATCTCAGGCTTACTTTTGGGATCATCTTTTGGAAATAAGTTTCCTTCAGGAATACTGTATGTTGCATCTGCATTTACCTTAATTCTCAATATTTTACCCCTCAAATCGTTTGTATTACCTGAGGATCTTCTTGCATCGTACTGCTGTAAACCTGGCCTGTTATCCAGAGGAGCGTATCCTTTATTGACATATTGTTGTTTTGGCACATCAAAAGGAGTGGAGTTATCACCTGTAGATACGTAAAGTAAACCATCTGGTCCAAAGGCAATGGAGCCACCTGTATGACAGCAAATCTCTCTCTGAGAATAAAACTCAAGAACTACTTTTTCGCTCGCTAGACTGATTTTATCATTAATGAGTTTAAAACGGGACAAACGGTTTACAGAGGTTTTAATTGGACTATAGAATAGATATATGTACTGGTTAACTGCAAAGTTTGGATCTGCAGCCATTCCAAGTAATCCCTCTTCAGCATTAACATCCGGTACGTTGGTCTTAAAATAAACATCCAGTTTGCCTGCTTCAGTGAGTTTCTTAGTCTTGTTTTTATAAATCATAATTTCTCCCCTGCGCTGTGATATCAAAATATCCAGGTTGGGTAGGATGGACATCTCAGTTGGCTCAAAAAACTGTCCCTGAACTAAGGGAACTTTCACAAATCTATCCTGATCAGGTGTATCTATTTTTAGTGTTATTTTTTCTTTTAGATTTCTGGTAGTTCGGTTAATTAGTGGTGTTCCATTTTTGCCGCCTGTAAAAGGCAGTATCATGGTAAATGCAATACCCGAAAGTATCAATGGTAAAGAAGCTTTCATTAATGTTATGGTTTGTGTGTTGGTTTCAAATATAAATATAGAGCATATTGTTCAAATATGTAATATCCACTTTTACTAAACTACATATGGATTGATTTTTATTGATGTATTTTTTCATCAGAGTTATTTAGATAGGGTTGATAACATATATTTACTCAACTAATTGATTTAAGCATATGAAATTAAAAATATTTTTATCCGGAATGGCTTCTGTATTTATACTCAATACAGCCATCGCACAGACAACTCCAACACCTGCAAATGAAGTATTAAGTGCTGCAGTTAAAAAAGCTAAAGCCGAAAAAAAGAATGTTTTACTCATGTTCCATGCATCATGGTGTGGATGGTGCCATAAAATGGACGCCAGTTTAAAAGACCCTGCAATTAAACCTTTTTTTGATAGAAATTATGTTATAGCTGACATAGTTGTTTATGAACACGATCTGGCTAAGAAAAGTCTTGAAAACCCAGGTGCTGCCGAATTGCTAAAAAAATACAATAATGCAGATCAGGGCTTGCCAACCTGGCTGGTATTTGACCAAGATCAAAATCTCCTTGCTGATTCGCAAATGAGACCAGAAGGAGCTGCGTTAACTTCCAAAGGCGAAAATGTTGGATGCCCTGCAGCGGAAAAAGAAGTAGCTTATTTTATCAGCACCCTTAAGAAATCATCAAAGATGACTGCCAAAGAACTTGATGAAGTTGCAGTGGTATTCAGAAAAAATGAAATCAAACGCAATTAGCCATTAATTATCTCCCCACCGTTGGGATGCAGGATCTGACCGGTTATATAACTTGCATCATCCGAAGCCAGAAAAACATAAGCAGGCGCCACCTCGTTTGGCTGTCCAGCTCTTTTTAGAGGTACATCGGAGCCGAATTCTGCAACATGGTCGGCAGGAAAGGTGGCTGGAATCAATGGTGTCCAGATAGGACCTGGGGCAACTCCGTTTACTCTTATCCCTTTATCTGCCAGAGATGCTGATAAGGATCTTATAAAGGCAACTATTGCGCCCTTGGTCGCAGAATAATCTATTAAATGATCACTTCCTCTGTAAGCAGTTACAGAGGTGGTGCAGATGATACTGCTCCCTTTTTTTAGGTATTTAAGTGCTTCCTGGGTGATGAAGAAATGGGAGAATATATTCGTCCGAAATGTTTTTTCAAGCTGCGAAGCTTTTATATCTGTGAGGCTCTTTTGGGGATATTGCACAGCAGCATTATTCACTACAATATCCAGCCTCCCAAACGTCTTAAGCGCCTCGTTCACAAGGTCTCGACAGTGTTTTTCTTCTGATATATCTCCGGCAACAGCAATTGCCTTCCTGCCAAAGGATTCAACAGCAGCTACTGTCTCTTTCGCATCTTTGTGCTCATTTAGATAACTGATCAATACATGAGCACCTTCCTGGGCAAAGGCTATTGCTACCGCCCGGCCAATCCCGCTATCGCCTCCGGTTATGAGGGCTACTTTATCTTTTAATTTCAGGCCTGGTTTTTTCGGCAGGTATTCCGGATGAGGAAGCATTTTACTTTCTATCCCCGGCTGTTTGTTTTGCCTTTGTTTAGGTCTGATTTGCTTCGGCTTTTCTGATTTCATAACACATAAATTTGCACTAACCAAATCCTTAACAATCTGTCTGATTAAAGTGTTTCATTAGCCCAGATTAAATGTTGGGAAGAATCTGCTAAAACAGAAGTTTTGTGTAATTTTAACAATAAGGTGAAAAATAGTTTTAGCAAATAAAATAAGGCTTATTTATTGATTATAAAGCATTCTTGTTTTTTGTAACAAAATCATTATTTTGCAGTCCCGTTTAATCAAATATGAAATCATTACATTTAAATCTTTTTAAACCAAATAACACAATATGAAGCTTAATTATTTAAGGTTAGGAACAACGGCTTTTGTCTGGTTGTTAGGAACTGCGTTTGTGTCTGCTCAGCAACTGACCGACCAATCGGAAATCAGCCTGAACGATCTATCTTCGTTCAAAAGTCCCGGACAAACCTGGACTTTAGCCGGTGGGGTAACCGCAAACTTAGCAGAACAAAATGCGCTAAACCTAACCAAAGGAACAGGAATCCTTGTAAACATTCCTACAAAAAAAGACCATGGCTCTGATTTACTTACCATTGGTGAGCACGGAGACGTTGTTCTGGAACTGGATTATCTGATGGCTAAGGGCGCCAATTCAGGTATCTATTTGCAAGGTATCTATGAATTACAACTAGAAGATTCATGGACCGCAACAAAACCATTATCATCTATTAATGGTGGTATCTATGAAAGATGGGATGACTCAAAACCTGACGGACAAAAGGGTTTTGGCGGTTATGCACCTCGTCAGAATGTTTCAAAAGCACCTGGATTATGGCAACACATCAAAATTGTGTTCCTTGCACCAAGATTTGACGCATCGGGAAACAAAACTGCTAATGCAAGATTTGTATCTGTTGAACTAAATGGCGTTTTAATCCACGACAACATCGAATTATTTGGTCCTACCAGAGGAGCAAACAGTAAAGAAAAAGCCTTCGGTGCTTTACGTTTACAGGGTGACCATGGCGCTGTTGCTTTTAAAAACATCAAAACTTCTAAGGTTAACAATGACTTGCTCAATGGAAAGCAAAGAGGTGGTAGTGATGCAGATCCTATTCTTATAGAAGCACCTGTCAACACCATGATCCGTAGTTTTATAGATATTAACGGTGGACCAAGAGTGGTACATGCCATTTCTATTGGTAGCCCTCAGCAAGTTCACTATAGTTACGATCTTGATAACGGACTTCTTTTCCATGCCTGGAGAGGCGATTTTATCGATGCTACTCCAATGTGGCATGATAGGGGTAATGGTTCTTCTAAACCACGTGGTACTGTAACTACATTTATCAAAAAACCTGCGCCTACACTGGCAAAATTAGCTGATGCTCAAGGGACATGGCCAACAGATACCACAAGTACAGGATTTAAGACCAAAGGATATATTTTGGATACTGAAGACCGTCCAACTTTCACCTATAACGTATATGGTGCTAAAATTGACGATGCAATCAGAGTTTTAGCAAATGGTGAAGGACTGAACAGGGAAATATCCATTGATAAACCTGTAGATAATATTTATGCTTTGTTGGTTGATGCCGGGAGTGTAGAAGAAATCGGAAAGGGATTATACCTTGTAGATGGCCAATCATATCTAAAATTTGATGACGCCAAAGACAAACCTGTAATCAGGGATGCAAATGGAAGAAAACAATTAGTAATTCTTCTGCGCGGTAAATTAAATTATTCAATTTTATTTTAATCGGGATTAGGAGATAAAGATGAAACATACTTTTAAAATGCTGGCAATGCTGGCTTTAAGCTTTAGTACAGCGGTGTTTGCTCAGGAAACACCTAAGGAAGAGGATTTTTACAAAATTAATAAAGTTAGAATACCTGAAGGACCGATACTTGAAGTAGGCGGACTTATTACTTTGCCAAATGGAGATCTTGGGATATCTACAAGAAGGGGCGAAGTATATGTAGTAGAAAACCCTACGAGTAATAGGCCGTATTTTCGCAAGTTTGCGACCGGGCTACACGAAATACTGGGTATCGCCTATAAAGATGGCGCTATTTATGTCGCCCAGCGTGGTGAATTAACTAAGCTCATCGACAAAAACATGGACGGCAAAGCTGACGTCTATGAAACCATTTATGCATGGCCTTTAAGTGGTCACTATCATGAGTATAGTTTTGGCCCTAAAATAGCACCTGATGGAACGTTCTTCGTAAGTGCAAACGTAGCTTTTGGTGATGAGGAATGGTGGCGTGCAGAAAGCCGTGTACCAATGCGCGGATGGATCATGAACATCACTGAAGATGGTAAAATGACACCATGGGCGCCGGGAGTACGTTCTCCTGCTGGTTTAAATGTGATTGACGGGCAGTTATTCTACACGGAAAACCAAGGCGACTGGGTAGGTTCTGGCGGTATCTGGAAAGTAAATAAAGGTAGCTTTATGGGACACCCTGCCAGTTTGAAATGGACAGGCAGATCAGATTCTCCGACTAAATTGTCGTCAGACTTCTTCTACTCACAAATTGATGAAAGGAGGATAAAGAACGACAAAGGAAGGTATATCAAACCTGAGAATAGAGTTAACGAGGAGTTCAAAACTTTATTTGAAATGAAAAAGGCATTTCCGGAGTTAAGGTTACCAGCAGTATGGCTTCCTTATGGCATCCTGGGCATATCTACTTCTGAACCAGTTAAAATTCCTGAAGGAACTTTTGGCCCGTTTGAAGGTCAGCTTCTTGTGGGTGATCAGGGAATGAGTATCATCTCAAGGGTGTTTCTAGAAAAAGTTAATGGCGAAGAGCAAGGTGCTGCATTTTTATTCAGAAGCGGATTCCGCTCGGGAGTATTGAGAATGGCATGGGGTACTGACGGTTCTTTATTCGTTGGTGAAACCAATAGAGGTTGGGGATCTGCCGGTGATGCTAATGAAGGGCTGGAGCGATTAGTTTACAACAACACCAAAACTCCATTTGAGATGAAGGCTGTAAGGGCTATGCCTGATGGTTTCGAAATTGAATTTACACAGTCTGTTGATCAAAAATCAGCTGAAGATCTTGCTTCTTACAATGTAGAAAGCTTTATCTATAAATACCATCCGGTTTATGGATCGCCACCTGTAAACAAAGAAACTTTAAAGGTAAAAGGTGTTAAAGTCTCTGCTGATGGATTAAGAGCCAGAATTATAGTTGATAATCTTCGCCAATATTATATCCATACCATTACAGTGGATGGTCTGCGCGAGAAAAATAATTTCTATTCATTGATTCACCCGGTTGCTTATTATACATTAAACAACATTCCTTCTGGCAATAAATTATCAATGACGGAAGTTAGTACAAAAAATTCAGCAAATGCTGCCGTAGCTAAAGTAACCCCTGCTGCACAAAAAGGTCAGGTAACTAAGGCAAAAACAGATGCTGCAATAAAATCTGCTGTTAATAAAGAGAAAGCTGCAAGTGCCACAAAAGCAGCTGCAGCGGCTCCAACTTACAACCAGGTAAAAGGCCTATTAACTAGTTACACTTGTCTTGCTTGTCACAATCCAACCAAAAAACAAATTGGTCCGGCGTTCCAGGATATAGCTAAACGTAAGTATTCTAACGAAAAAATCGTTCAGCTGATCCACAATCCTAAACCGGAAAACTGGCCGGGTTATGCAACTGAAATGCCACCTATGCCTCAGGTTACCAAAGCAGATGGATTAAAGATTGCAGCGTGGATCAACTCGCTTAATAAATAGACACCCTTAGTGTTTATTATACAATTATAAAATTATTTGGCATTTCAATCAGTTCCTGAATGTTATGCCAAATAATTTTTTATTTTAGCTAATTCAAATAAACCAATATAAACTAATGAGCACACTCCACTTTTACGATTACATTGTATTCTTTGTGTACTTTATAATCGTATCATCCTATGGATTTTGGATTTACTACAAGAAGAAATCCGCGACCAGCGATTCAAAAGATTATTTTTTAGCAGAAGGTTCTTTAACGTGGTGGGCAATAGGTGCTTCACTCATTGCTTCTAACATATCAGCAGAACAGATGATTGGCATGAGCGGTTCTGGCTTTAAGCTCGGGCTGGCGATTTCAGCATACGAATGGATGGCATCGGCAACTTTAATTATCGTTGCTGTATTCTTCATGCCTGTATACCTGAAGAATAAGATCTTCACTATGCCGCAGTTCTTAAATCAGCGGTACAATTCCACGGTCGCTATGATCATGGCGGTATTCTGGTTAGCGCTTTATATAGTGGTCAACTTAATGTCTATCCTTTATCTGGGAGCATTGGCAATTAGCGGGATCTCAGGACTGGATATCACGATGTGTATTCTCGGACTAGCGATATTTGCTATTTTCATCACACTAGGAGGCATGAAAGTAATTGGCTACACAGATGTCATTCAGGTATTCTTTTTGGTGCTGGGTGGTCTCGTTGCCTCTTATATTGCTTTAAATTTGATCTCCGGACAACAAGGTATTGTTAAAGGCTTTGGAATTCTGACGGATGGAGCTTCTGAACACTTCCACTTAATCTTTAAAAAAGACAATCCTAATTATATGGATCTTCCTGGATTAAGTGTGCTGATAGGGGGTATGTGGATAGCTAATTTGAGTTATTGGGGATGTAATCAGTACATCACACAAAGAGCCCTCGGTGCTTCTTTGCCAGTAGCAAGATCAGGACTTTTATTTGCGGCTTTTCTAAAAATGCTAATGCCGGTGATCGTAGTTATCCCTGGTATCGCCGTTTACTATATCATTAAAGAAAAAGTTCCCGGAATTAGCGGAAGTGACTTGTTGACTTCATCTGGAGTACAGGATCCTAATAAAGCCTATCCGGCATTGCTAGGTCTGTTACCATTAGGACTTAAAGGGCTTTCTTTTGCCGCACTTACAGCAGCTATCGTGGCTTCTCTTGCTGGTAAAGCCAACAGTATTGCAACAATATTTACCCTGGATATCTATAAAAAAGCATTCAACAAAGAAGCCAGCGAGAAAAATCAGGTAAACGTTGGTAAAATTGTAGTAGTAGTTTCTATGCTTATCGCCGTTGTATTGTCATTAATCGTAGGCGATGCTTTAATGGGTGAAGGAAAACAAGGGTTCCAGTATATTCAGGAATATACAGGTTTTGTATCTCCTGGTATATTTGCGATGTTTATCTTAGGTTTTTTCTGGAAAAAGACGACTTCAAATGCAGCATTATTTGCTACAATAGGTGGCTTTGTAGTTTCGGTAGTTCTGAAATTCTTACCGGGTTGGATGGATCTTTCTTTCTTAAACGAGTACGGATGGGCTGTTGCAAACGCAAATGGCGTGTTTGAAATTCCGTTTATGGACAGGATGCTTATTGTATTCGCTGTTTGTATTATCGGTATGTACTTCATCAGTATTTATGAAAACAGGAAAGGCGTCATTCCGAATGGACTTGAGGTAGACCCTAAAATGTTTAGAGTGAATACTTCTTTTGCAGTGGGATCATTAATTATCATAGCAATGCTTGTAGCACTTTATACTGCATTCTGGTAGATCAAGTCAAGACCAATAAAAAAGGCGATCCTGATCAATATCAGGATCGCCTTTTTTATTGGTCTTGTTTTCTAATATTTAAACACTTTACCCCCAACCAACACTTCTTGTTTTGCCTCATCAAACGTAGCTTTTTCACCTGTTCTTGCAGCAGCATTTGTCATGATATTAGCTATTGAATGGTAATAACCGGCTTCTACAGGTGCATTGGTTTCTTTGCGGCTTCTGATGCATTCCATCCAATTACGCATATGTGCTGAAGTCAGTTTGTCTCCCCCTGTATTTGCTGAGGTAGCAACTTTTTCAGCAATATCAGTCAGTTTTAATTCCGGAAGCAAATTAGGCTGCATGTGCATAGCTGAGGCGGCATTGGCTTTTAATCCGCCTTTTGACGAAACTGTATTAGTAATAAGGTTCAGTTCTCCACCATTTGAATAATAGATTTCAGCCGGGTTTTCATCGCCGTTGTGCATTCTCGATGTAAATACTACCTGGAAGCCATTGTTAGGATCATTTTCTTTCCCATAGTCAAACACAGCGGTCGTCGTATCCCAGTTTCTACGACCATCTTTCCATTGATAAATACCTCCATTTGCTACCACACTTCTTGGATGTTTAAGGCCGGTAAACCAATGTACGGTATCAATCTGATGTGACATCCACTGGCCAGGCATTCCTGATGAGTATGGCCAGAACAAGCGGTACTCTAAATATTTACGTGGATCCCATTCCTCAAACGGTCTGTTGATCAGGAAACGCTTCCAGTCGGTATCTTCTTGTTTCAATTTAGCTACAAGGTCTGGTCTGCGCCATCTGCCCGGCTGATTTACATTCCAGCTTAGCTCCACCATCGTGATATCTCCAAATTTACCGTCTTTGATGAATTGAGAGGCTGCCTTATAATTAGTACCGCTTCTGCGCTGCGAACCTACCTGTATAATTTGTTTAGAAGCTTTGATTGCTTTAAGTGCGGCCCTGGCATCAGACATAGTCTCCGCGAAAGGCTTCTCACAGTATACATCACATTTATTCGTCACCGCTTCAATAGCATGTGTGGCATGCTGAAAATCCGCAGTACTAATAATCACCGCATCTATATCTTTTAATCCATACAACTCATCGTTATTGCGGCAAGGGGTGATATCATGTCCAAACTTACTTTTAAGATGGTCCACGCCCAAACCTCTGCGGTAGTTCCACAGGTCAGAAACCGCAACAATATCAAAATTGAGTTCTTTATGGTGATTTAGAAAGCTAGGCAAAAGAGAGTCTTTAAACCTATCTGAAAAACCAACCACGCCGACTCTTACACGGTCATTGGCGCCGATGATATTTCCATAGCTTTTTGCACTCATACCCATGGTTCCAAGGTAAGTGCCTGCCGCAGCAATACCAGCTTGTTTAATAAACTTTCTTCTTGATTCTAGCATAATCTATATCGGTTTAAAGTGTTTTTATTTTTATGCTTCTGAAAAATACCTGATCTCCGTGATCCTGTAATAGGATGTGTCCTTTAGGAGCCATTCCAAAATCTTTCCAGTCTTTATATTTGCTGCCGGCAACAAGTTCTTTAAACTCTGCTGATCCCCTGGTAAACTCAACGATTTTAAAACCGTTTAACCAATACTCAATTTTGTTATTAGGAAATACCCTGATCAATCCTTTGTTCCATTCACCAATCCCTCTTTGCGCATTTGCATTTTTTTTGCTTGTAATCAAATCATACAGAGAACCCAAAGTACGGTTGCCATTCTTTCCCAATTTAGCATCAGGATGTCTGGCATCATCCAGTATCTGGTATTCAGGGCCAATTGCCGAGCCTTTATTTCCTTCAGATAAAGTTACAAAGTACTTCACTCCGCTATTCGCACCTTCTGTTAGTTTAAAATCAAACTTTAGTTCAAAAGCACTGTATTCCTTCACAGTTACAATATCTCCACCATTAGTCGATTCTGCACCATCAGTTTTTTGCATACTCAACTCTCCGTTACTGATATTCCAGCCTTTTTCCGGGAACTTGGTTTTATAAGCACCGATCCAGCCATTGCTTGTCTTTCCGTCCCATAACAATGAATAACCTTCCGCTTTCTCCTGGGAAGACACTTGATTTGGAATGTTATTTACAACATAAATATTGTCATTTTTTGTAGGCTTTAGATTTTCAGTTTGTATCCTGATGTTCTTCCATTTAATCTGCTTGCCCGGCTGATCTTTGCTTCCAATTCCATGAACCTGTAATGCAATGAAACCAGAAGGAGTCATGTTGTCAACTATATTCGATGTAGGAATTCCATTTACCCATACACGGATAGAGCTTCCAATGCATTCCACGCGATATTTATTCCATTGGTTATTCTTAAAGGCAGCCTGTCCTTTTGGATTGATATCCAAAGGATATAACCAGCCTCTGCGGGCCTCGTCGTAAAGTCCACCGCTCCATTTCCTGTCAGAAGGATCTATTTCAACCTGATAGCCATGTACGCGCCCATTCAGGTAGTCCGCTTTACTTTCACTTCTGATTTGTATGCCCGAATTCATAGAATTGTCAACAAACAAATCAACCTCCAGAATAAAATCACCATAATTCTTTTCAGTTGTTAAAAATGAATTTGGAGTGTTAGACATAGTAGTGCCTACAATCTCACCATTTACTACTTCATATTTTGCTTTACCATTAAGTTGCTTCCATCCTTGCAGATCTTTGCCATTAAAAAGATTCTGCCATTTTCCAGTTTGAGCGTGTAATGTCATGGGAGTGGCCCCAAACATTAAAGCCGCTAAAACTAATAATCTTGTTTTTTTCATTTGTATATAATTGTATTTAAGTGTTTTATTTTTTACTAAAATCTTTTGCCTGCTGATCCAGAGCATCCGCGGTTAAGATAATACCTGAGTTGATGATAATCCTATATTTGAAAGTAATAGATTGACCAGGTTTCAATTTCAGGTTAAGCGTTTCTTTTCCATTGCTAAAAACCTGCTGTCCCAGAGGATTTGCTGCAAACAAGCCGTAATCACGGGCATGCCAGTAGGTCGGGTATCCCGGATTTTTTGGATGATCGATAATACTAACAGCAAGAGGCTTACCTTCCTTATTTGCGTAGAGCATACACCAGTTGCCTCTCGTTCCCCAGGCACCCGCACCGGTTATACCTTTACTCGTTAAATAATTGCCATTAGCACCATTTCCTGATGCAGATACTTTAGTGACGTTCCCCTGGCTGTCTGTAAATTCCTCAACTTTATCAGAGGCAAATTCAAGCTCTTTAGTCAGCCTAATGCCCAGCATACCATCTTTTACATCTTTAAAAAATACAGAATCCTCTGCGGCAGTGAGTATTGTAGTTCTGTCTATCGTACGGGAATCTGATGTTCCTGAAAAAACAAAAGTAGTTTGCTCTCTCAGCAATACCTTCGCAGCCTGGTTCTCCCAGTTTGCAGAATAGCTAAGTATGCCTTTGTTTTTTCCGCTTTCTGTACGTTCAATCCTGACATTCCTGATCCACCCGTATTTTGATTTCCTATCAACAGGGATATTATATGAATTATTCCAAAAATCCAGACCATTTACACTCTCATAATTCAGCCACAGTCCCATATGATGAGGATGATCTATACGTTCTCCATCACGTTTTTCTAAAGGAAATCCTCTGGTTACCAATTGTCCGCCTGCTGATATGATAGGGTAGAGCACTGGTTTTTCCAGATCCTTGGGATAGATAAAATTGGTGAAATGCTTACCTCCGATCATCACCTCAACACGCTCTTTTTTACTGTTACTTACGAAGGATACATCTTCACTTTGTGCATGTACATGCAAACTAACTAAGCAACATACCGTAAGCATAAGTTTGTTTTTCATATTTGGTTTTATGTAATGGACTTTTTAGGTCAAAGTTTAGTTAAATATACCTTATCTTAAATATAATCTACTCAGAAACATGCCTTTTCAGAGAGAAAAACTACGAAAACGATTGCGTTATTTTATATCAAAACTGTTGGATAAGCCTTATACTTGTACACGGAAAAAAACTTGGTTTTAATGAATCGTAAGCACTTTTTATCATTCCTCATCACAGCGGGTGCAACCACTACGGTAAGCAAGGCTACATCTGTAGTATCAGACTTTTCCGAAAAGACATCCCGGATACCACCTTACCTTAAAAAAGGAGATACAATTGGGATTACGAGTCCTGCAAGTTTTATAGACTTGGAAAACGTCCAGCCGGCCGTACAACTTATCCAAAGCTGGGGCTTCAATACGAAAATTGGTGCAACAATTGGAAAACGCGACTTTATTCTCGGAGGTAATGATGCTGAAAGGACAGAAGACCTTCAACTCATGTTAGATGACCCCAATATAAAAGCCATTATGTGCGCCCGGGGAGGTTACGGAATCGTGAGAATTATAGATCAGCTGGACTTCACAAAATTTAAAAGAAATCCTAAATGGATAATAGGTTTTAGTGACATTACACTCTTACACAATCACATTTATACCAATTTTGGAATTGCATCCATACATTCTAAAATGTGCAATAGTTTTCCAAAAGTCTGGCCAGAAGCGCTTCCCATACAAATAGAAACCATTTTGTCTATCAAACAGGTGATAAATGGTGAACCGGTCAGATACACAGCTCCTTACAATAGCAATAACCGCAATGGCAGGGTAGAAGGGACATTGGTAGGCGGCAACCTCAGCCTGATTGAAACAGCAGCGGGCACTTGCTCAGATATCGTCACAGATGGAAAGATTCTTTTCCTGGAAGATACAGAAGAACAGCTCTATAGTCTGGATAGGATGTTGTGGAATCTGAAGAGAAGCGGAAAGTTCGATAAATTGAAAGGGCTGATCATAGGTGGATTTAGATTAAAACCTGATCCAGAAGGAGAGGAATTCAGTAAAACACTTCAGGAAATTATATTGGAAAAGATAAAAGAATATGATTATCCTGTTTGTTTTGATTTCCCTGTAGGACATCAAATCAATAACTTTGCACTCAAATGTGGCGCACCACACACACTCAATATAGATCAAAATGGCAGTTCCCTCACATCTATCTAATAGGCCTTCTATATCGCTATCAGAACTTACTGGCAGGATCAGGCAAACTATTGATGAGGTATTCGGACAAAATACGTTTTGGGTAATTGCAGATATTACCAACTATACTTACAAACCTCAAAGTAATTACCACTATTTTGAACTCGTAGAGAAAGATAAGTCGTCATCAAAAATACTGGCTAAAATAGCTGGAAGGGCATGGGGTGCTGCTGCTGTCAATATCACTAATTTCGAGCAGGCAACCGGGCAGAAATTTAAAAATGATATCAATGTACTAATCCAGGTATCAGTACAATACAATCCCTCATTTGGACTTCAGCTTAATCTGATTGATATAGATACAAGCTTTACGCTTGGTTTATTTGAACAGCAGCGAAAAGATACTTTAGAACGTCTTCTTCGTGAGAATACCGATTTTGTACAAAAACAAGGCGAACAATATATCACACGAAATAGTTTACTTCATTTAAATAAAGTCATACAAAGTATAGCAATTATTTCCTCTGATACTTCCGCTGGCTATCTGGACTTTAAACACACTTTAGACAATAATGCCTTTAATTATAAATTTGATGTCGACAATTATTTTACCTTAGTTCAGGGCGAAGTAAATGCCAAACAGATTCTTGCGAAAATCATTGAAGTTTTTCAAGCCAAAAAGAACTATGATGCATTGGTAATCATTAGGGGCGGTGGATCACAGATGGATTTTTTGATCTTTGATAACTATGAACTGAGCAGGGCGATTGCCAGATTTCCTATTCCTGTAATTACCGGGATTGGCCACCAGAAAAACGAAACCATAGCCGATTTAATGGCTCACACCTCCACCAAAACGCCAACAAAGGCTGCAGAGCTCATCATTGCACACAATAGGGCATTTGAAGAGCAAATATTAAATATCCAAAAGGTAGTGGTGATCAAAGTTTTTCAGATGATCAATTTGCAGAAAGACAGGTTAGCGCACATCAATCACCTTACTGTCAACACAACTAAAGAGCTTCTGTACAAATACCATAAAAATATCATAAGCCTTTCAGCGGCCATTCTCACCAATCCCAAGATCATCATCTCTAACAGGAAAAAAGACCTGAGCAACCTGGGTAATAATATCCAATCTTATAGCCGAATATATTTTGCAAATAAAATGGGATACCTTGGACATTTCATCTCGATGATTAAGCTCATGAGTCCGCAAAACATCTTAAATAAAGGATTTGCCATCATTAAGGTAGACGGTAAAATCGTAAGCAATGCAAATGACATTGAAACAGGGACAAAACTTTCAGTGCAATTTACAAATACGGAAATAAACACAGTAGTAACAGATAAAAAAGCATATAATGGATCAGAATTTAACTTATGAAAGCGCTTATAAAGAACTAACAGAAATTGCTTACGAAATAGAAACGGAGTCTGTTTCTGTTGATGTTCTGGCTGAAAAAGTAAAACGCGCTTCTGAACTGATAGAATTCTGTCAGCATAAGTTGAGGAGTACAGAAACTGAGGTAAATAAGATCATCAAACAGATGGAAAATCCTTAATACTTATAGCCATTTAACGGCCTTATACCATACCATGGTATCATTAAGACCACTTTCGAGATCAAAGGCCGGACGGTAGTCCAAATCTCTTATGGCGTGTTCAATATTACATGCCCAATTTACAGCGGTGAGCTCTGCCATTTTTTCCCGGTTCAATGTTGGGGTTTCTCTACTATTGGTATATATTACATCCATTATCGATGCCATTGCAGAGACTATGAAAATAGGCAGGTGAAATTTTAATGTTTTTTTATTCAATGCTTTCCTGGCAAACTTACCCAATGAATATCGGTCATATACGTGACCGTCAGTAACATTATAATATCGCCCCGTAACTTTACTGTTCAGAGCAGAAATAATCACATCTGCAAGATCCTTAACGTAAATGAATGTCAATTGCTGCTTAAAGCTTCCAATGTAGGGTTCCAGTCCCTGATTGATGCTTTTGAACAAGATAAAGATATCCTTCTCACGGGGACCATAAACAGCAGTAGGGCGGATCACAACTAAAGGTAAACCTTCAATCTCTTTTAAATATTGCTCAGCCAAAAGTTTACTCAAGCCATAACTGGTTACAGGATGACCCTCAGAATCATCCTCGATAACCCCATTCAAATCCTTTAGGGGCCCCAGAGCCGCCAGACTGCTTACAAATACAAATTTATCGAGCTGAATAGTTGCCTCGACAGCTGCTAAGGCTAGATTTTTAGTGTATCCGGCATTAACTTTATTGTATTCCTCTGCTGTCTTTGCCTTAGTGATGCCAGCCGCATGAATGATATAGTTATATTGATTTGCTTCGAGTTGGGTTTTTAAAGTCTCAACTGAGCTATAATCAAGATCTACATAAGAAATATTAAATTCTTTTAAATGTGATACATCACTGCTTTTACGCACCGCCGCAAATACTTCCAATCCTGCAGCCAGTGCCTTTTCGATCAGATGATAACCTACAAAGCCAGTAGCGCCAGTGATGAGCACCTTTTTACTCATATAGTTTTTTCGTAGATTCTGTATTTCTTGTACGGATCACCTTTGATGGCAATAATAGCATTGTTAACAAGATCATTATGCTCTAAAGTCCAGCTGGCTTCTGCATATTTTAAACCCTTTGCACGATAAGCTTTAATAATACCGCCATAAATGCAGGCTTCAATTCCCATTTTCCGATATCCGTCAACAACACCCAGAAGCAGAATCCTGATCCCGGTTACCTTTTTCTTACCAAACAAAAGTTTGAATATACCAGTCGGTAGCAGTCTTCCTTTTTTTATCTTGATCTGAATTTGATTCATATCCGGAATCGCAGCACCGAAACCAACTAGCTTGCCTTCATGTTCCGCAACAAGACAGAAATCAGGATCAAGCACCAGCTTTAAATCTTTAGCCTGGTAATCAAATTCTTCATCATTTAAGGGGACGAAACCCGTATTCTTATCCCATGCTTTATTATAAACCTCGCGTAAACTCGCTGCTTCCTGTTTAAAATTCTTCATGTTGACTTTACGAATCGTAATGTCATTACGCTTCAGACGATCCTGCAATCTATCCATTAGCTTTACAGAACGATCATCATAATTATCTCCTGTAAATCGCCATGCAATCAGGTCGACTTGTTTTGTCAGGCCCCAGCCTTCTAAAAGCGAAGGATAATAACTCGCATTATAAGGCATCATTACAACAGGAGGGGAATCAAAACCCTCTATCAATAAACCACATGATTCATTGGTAGAAAAGTTTACCGGACCCATAATCTTATTTTTTACCCCCTTGTCTTTCAGCCAGTCTGCTGCAGTATTGAGTAAAAGGTTAGCAGATTCCTGATCATTGATGCAATCAAAGAAACCGAAGAATCCGTCACTCGCATTATTCATGGCATTATGACTGTTGTTCAAAATCGCGGTAATCCTACCAATTACCTGGTTTCCATCATAAAGCAAAAAACACTGCAATGAAGAGTGTTTGTGAAATGGATGAGTTGTCAAAAGATCACGTTGTGCAATGAAAAGTTCAGGCACATAATTAGAATCATTTTTATACAACTCGTGCGGGAAATCTATAAAAGTGGCTAACTCATTTTTACTACTTACGGCAACTATATTCTTCATATAGTTACCTGAGCTTTTTTTACTTCTACTTGTTTCGCAGCAGCTGCAATTTTTTCAACAGCCTCCTCAATTTGAGCAAAAGTGTGAGTCGCCATCAATGAGAATCTGATTAACGAAGCATCTGAAGGAACAGCAGGGGAGACCACCGGATTTACAAAAATCCCATTCTTACTCAAAATATTGGTGATCATAAAGGTCTTGTCATTGTCCCTGATGTAAACAGGAATAATAGGACTGTCTGTATGGCCTATATCAAAGCCGGCTTCAAGCAGCAATTTCTTAGCATGATTCGTGTTAGCCCACAATTGATCTATACGCTCAGGTTCAGATTCAATAATATCAAGTGCAGCTATTACACTGGCTACTGCTGATGGTGGCATACTTGCACTAAACATCAATGAACGTGCCCTGTGTTTTACAAACTCAATGGTTTCTTCTGTACCGGCTATAAAGCCTCCCAAAGAAGCTAAGGACTTACTAAAGGTACCCATGATCAGGTCAACCTTATCAGTCAAACCAAAGTGAGAAGCCGTACCAGCACCATTCAATCCGATAACACCCAAACTATGTGCATCATCCATCATGATATTAGCACCAAATTCATCAGCTATTTTCACGATTTCAGGAAGATTTACCAAATCTCCTTCCATACTGAAAATACCATCTGCTACAATCAGCTTTGCCGACTCTTCAGGTAATCTGCTCAATTTCTTACGCAAATCATCCATATCATTATGGGCGTATTTTATAGACCTTGAAAATGATAGTCTGCTTCCATCTATAATAGAAGCATGATCATACTCATCAAGAATTAAATAATCATTTCTATCCAGCAAACAGGAAATCACACCAAGATTTACCTGGAAACCAGTACTGAAAAGAACTGCAGCTTCTTTGCCAACATATGCAGCAAGTCTGCGTTCCAGTTCTATATGTATGTCAAGTGTACCATTCAAAAATCTTGAACCCGCACAACCGGTACCGTATTTATCCACAGCCTGTTTTGCTGCTTCTTTGATTTTTGGATGATTAGTGAGACCCAGATAGGAATTAGAACCAAACATCAGCACCTTTTTGCCATCTATTATTACTTCAGTGTCCTGTCCTGATTCTATTGCCCGAAAATAAGGATATAACCCTTTCTCTTTAATTGCTGTAGCGTCTTTAAACGCTGCTATCCTATCGTGTAATTTTTTGCGCATGCTAGCTAAGTACTATATGTTTAGATGACAGTGTTAACTCTAAAAGTCAACATTTATGCCAATAAATAAAACTCCCCAAATCTAAGATCATAAACACAGAAAACAAAACTTGAAGTCTACCAAGTTTGAATATATTAATTTTTAAAATAAAAATTACAATTTACTTATAATTTTCAGTCCTAAATTCAACAATATTCTACGTGTCTGATTTTTCGAAGCCTAGAAAGTCTGACTTATAGGGTATAAAAGTCACGAAAATTTATTTACCAAACAATATTACTCCATAAAAAAAGAAACGGAGGTAAACCTTTCAGTCTACCCCCGCTAAATTAACGCTCTCATTTATATAAACGAACTAACTATGCAAATGGTTTTTAGAAATTGAAAATATTTTAAAAAGAAACAGGGATAGACCTCTTGGGTGTATCCCTGTTATAATGATGGTCGGCCCACCACAGACCAACCTAAACCAAACAAACTGCAACTATAACAGCAAACATTGTGCAAATGTTTTCACAAAAAGAATAAAAAACATTCCCATGACAATAAATGCTCTATAGCTATGAAAAGCAGACCTTGAATGCCAAAATCACTTAATGATTTGATAAAATCATTAAATAAATAATTTTATAATTCGCTTCCTTTGATAAAGCTAAATATAGACAGGTACCATGTTTACAATACATAACTGTGATGATTTCCATACATTACCCGAAAAAGTATTCAAAAAATACTATTCGAGATTATGTGATTTTGCCTGTTATCTATTAAAGGACCAGGATGCCGCTGAAGATATTGTACAAGATGTGTTCATCGTATATCTGGAGGAGCATGAAAGGATTTCGCCTCATCCGGACGCAGTTAAATCATTTCTTTATTCATCGGTCAAAAACGCCTGTCTCAATAAAATAAGACATCTAAAGGTCGTAGATGGTTATCATAAAAAATTTCCGCTTGATATACTTGATGACCCACAAACGCTCAATGGAATTATTCATGCAGAAGTTCTTTCCGAAATTCATGAAGCAATAAATGCACTGCCAGAGGGCTGTGCTCTGGTACTTAAATACGGATATCTGGAGGGGCTGCAAAACCGTAAAATCGCAGAATTATTAAATATAAGCCTCAATACCGTAAAAAGTCAGAAACAAAGAGCCTTACAATTGCTCAGATTAAAGCTTAGTGATACTGCATTTACAACTTTAATAACCTTAATGTCAGTAATATAGAAATATTTTTATAATATCTTCCACCCATTTCCGGCTTTCAGGTTCCTTTGTTATATAAACCAATACCGAACCTTGCATGCAAAACGAATCTTTTGAATGGGCACAGTTAATTTCTGGTTACCTGCTAAACAAACTCTCTGAAGAGGATGAAATCAGGTTCATGGATTTAGTTGCCAATGATCCCGAAAAGAAAGCAATATTGGATTATTATAAGCATACTGCTCCCGCTCAGGAGCGTTTAAATTACATCAATAGTCTTGACATTGAAACTGCATGGCAAAAAACTACTCAGCGCCATAACAAAAAACAAAAGAAGACTAAATGGCCAAATCTCATCAAATATGTTGCAGCATTAGTTGTTTTAACCTGTTCTGTTGCTTTATGGTTTATGCTCAACAGGAACGATCAGGGGATAGTAGCAGATCATGTCTATCATTATAAGAATGATGTATTGCCAGGAAACAATAAAGCGCAGCTCATCTTATCTGATGGAAGAAAGGTGACTCTCGACGCCAACAAAATCTCGCTGATTGAGAAAAATGGAACAAAACTGGTCGGCAGTTCCGGCGAATTGGTGTATACCAATATCAATGAAAACGATAAACACGAAGACTTATACAATACTTTAATCGTTCCCCGCGCAGGTATTTATAACCTCCAGCTTCCAGATGGCACCAGGGTATGGTTAAATGCGATGTCTGAATTACGTTTCCCGTTAAAATTCAGTGACAATGAGCGAAGAATAGAATTAAGGGGAGAGGGGTATTTTGAGGTTGCTAAAGATGCTGAACACCCATTTAAAATTGCATTAAATGGCTCGGAAATAGAGGTTTTAGGAACAACATTCAATACCTCATGCTACGGAAATATTGCTAAAACTACTTTAATAGAGGGCTCCGTTAAAATCAAAAACAGCCAAAAGAACGGTTTCTTAAAGCCGGGACAGCAAGGAATAGTTCAATCTTCCGGATTAGAAATTTCAAGAGGTGATATAGATAAAGCCACAGCCTGGAGAAAAGGATATTTCTATTTCAGTAATGATGCCATTCAACCTGTTTTGGAAGAAATAGCCCGCTGGTACGACTTAAAGATAACCTATAAAACGAAAATGCCATCGATTCATATTGGAGGCAGTATAAGCAGAAAAGTAAAATTGAGCGAAGTACTTCAGATGCTAAAAGATGTGAGTAACCTGTCATTTGAAATAGATGGCAGGAACCTAACCGTAAACTAACCAAATAATAGACCTAAACGAGAATTTATGACCTAAAACAAATCTACTAAACCTATTTGTGCCTGTTTACGAAATTAATACCGAGAGTGTACCACCACTCCCGGTAAATATTCAAGGCCTACAAATTACATTTTAAATCAGCAACGTATTTTTTCAACCTTAAACCAACGAAAGTATGAATTTCTTTTGTCACGGACAAAAACTTGACAATGGGGTGCTCTCCCCCGGTATTTTAATAATTTTTAGAATTATGAAACTTACCCTTTTAATGATAATTGTTCTTCAGGTGGGTGTATATGCGAGCGGTAAAGCTCAACAAGTATCATTATCCGTAAAAAATGCCAACCTTAAGCAGGTATTTTCTGAATTGAATAAACAAACAGGTTATCGCTTCCTTTATAATGAAGAGATCATCAATAAGTCAGTTCCGGTTACAGTCCATCTCCAGAATGTGGACATTAAAACCATTTTAAACAAAGTGTTGGGCAAAGCCAGTCTGGACTTTAAAATTCGCGGTGAAACCATCACGATCGTAAGTGCAGATGAAACTATTAAAAAACTTAAAATAGTAGAAACGGATGTCCGAGGATCGGTAAAGGATTCTACGGATATGCTTCCTATGCCGGGGGTAACCATTTTTGTTAAAGACAAGCCTTCAATAGGTACGACTACAGATTTAAACGGCAAGTATTTTCTTACTGTACCTGATGGTTCAGTACTCGTATTCAGTTCCATAGGCTATATTAAGCAGGAAATCCCTGTAAGTGGACGTGGCGTTATTGATGTAGTGCTGAAAGCTGATAAATCAGACCTGAATGAAGTTGTGGTTATCGGCTTCGGAAAACAGAAAAAGGAAAGCGTAGTTAGTTCATTATCTACTGTTAAAGGAACTCAATTGCGATTTCCGACCAGAAGTTTGTCGAACAACCTGGCAGGTCAGATTGCCGGGTTAATTGCCATCCAGCGATCTGGTGAACCCGGCTATGACAACTCCGAATTTTTCATACGCGGCATCAGTTCATTTAGCGGAGGCACCAGTCCTTTAATTCTGGTCGATGGTATCCCCAGATCAATGAATGATATTGAACCGGATGAGATTGAAACTTTTACCTTATTAAAAGACGCAGCAGCGACAGCTGTTTACGGAGCTGAGGGTGCAAATGGGGTAATCATCATCACTTCGAAAAGGGGGATTGCCCAAAAAACCAAGATCTCCTACAGGGGCGAATACAGTAACCTGGAACCAACAAGACTTCCTGAATTTCTAGGCTCCGTTGATTACATGAGTCTTTACAACGAATCTCTCAAAAACGAAGACAAGTCGCCTATTTTTAGCGACGAATTAATCGGCAAATACGCGTCAGGTACAGATCGAGATTTATATCCGGATGTAAAATGGCTCGACCTGCTTCGTGACCACACCTATAATACACGTCATACCTTAAATTTCAGAGGGGGAGGTGATATCGCAAAGTATTTTGTTTCGGGCGCCTACTTTAAGGAAAGTGGTATCTTTAAAAATAACCCACTGGCCCAGTACAACAACAATATCGGTCTTCAGCGTTACAATCTAAGAAGTAACATTGATTTAAATGTCACTAAAACCACCATTTTGAGAGTAGATTTAAGTGGTGCTTATCTTAAGACCAATTATCCTGGTGTTGGCACAGGGACTATCTTTTCCAACATGACCACGGCACCTCCATACCTTTTTCCTATGGTTTTTTCTGATGGTACTATTGCAGGTCACCCCAGAGCCAGTAACAACAGGATCAACCCTTACAATCAGCTCATGGAATCTGGCTATGCTAAAGAATGGAGGAGCAATGTACAGTCTAGATTGGACATAGAACAAAAACTGGACTTCTTAACACAAGGCTTAACGGTTAAGGCCGTAGTAAGTTACGACGCTGCATCTACCTATACCATGTCGCGCACACGTACTCCATTTCAGTATATATCAACCTCGAGGGATGCCAACGGCAAACTGCTATATACCAGAAATGGGGTAGCGGGAAGTCCGGATTTTGGTGAGCCTGCGGAAGGCAGCAGTGGTCAGAGAAACATTTACCTGGAAAGTTCCTTAAATTACAACCGTGTATTCGGCAATAACCATTCAGTAACTGGTATGTTGCTGACTTACCAAAAGGAAACACAAACCCAGACTGAAGCTCTGGCTTTTAGAAAACAGGCCTATGTTGGTCGAGCGACTTACAATTATGCCAGCAGATACTCAATTGAAGCCAATTTTGGTATTACAGGAAGTGAAAACTTTGCCGATGGATACCGCTTCGGAATATTCCCTGCAGTAGGTGTGGCATGGTATCCAAGTAATGAAAAGTTCTATCCTGAAAAACTTAAAGAGATCATTTCTTCGCTGAAGTTTAGAGCATCAATAGGACGTACTGGAAATGATAACGTAGGTGGTAGCAGGTTCTTGTACCGTGCCACATTCAATAAAGCCGCAGGTGGGTATCCATTGGGAATTGGAGGTACAGGCGGACTAAACAGTTTGGCAGGTGTGATTGAAGGTCTATTTGATTCACCATTCCTTAGCTGGGAAATCGAAGACAAAAAGAATTACGGGGTAGATGTAGAACTATTTAAAGGAGCTGTAAGTATGCAAGTAGATTATTTTGATAATTTCCGTAAGAATATCTTACTACAACGCAGAACTGTATCTGGTGTAACGGGATTCAGGGCCAATCCATGGCAGAACTTCGGAAAAGTATCCAACCATGGTATCGATGCAAGTCTTAATGTCACTCAAAACATCGGTCAGGCCAAACTAACCTATAGAGGAAATCTCACTTTTGCCAGAAACAAAATTCTTGAATATGACGAAGTCCCTCAGTTATATCCATGGATGAACATCACCGGAACAAGACTAAACAGCCCAAATCTTTATGTAGCTGATGGTTTGTATGCCAATGATGATTTTACCCTCACCACCAATCCTGACGGCACAAGAAACTATGTTCTGAAAGCAGGACTACCCGTTTCGTCACTAAGCGCCGGTGTTCGTCCCGGAGACATTAAGTACAAAGATCTGAACGGCGACAAATTGATCAATCAATTTGACCAGACCAGGGAATATGGCAATCCAGCCGTACCTGAACTCATTTATGGTTTCGGTATGAATGTAGATTACAAAGGTTTTTATGCCAGTTTATTCTTTCAGGGCGCAGGAAATACCTCTACTGTATTCGGTGGAAATGCACCGCAAAGCTTTTTCCCTTTTACTTACGGATTTGATGAATCATCGGTACGAAAAGAAGGTCTAAACCGCTGGACAGAACAAAATCCGAGTCAGGATGTGCTTTATCCAAGATTGCATTCTGTGTCTTTTGGCAATAATACAGCACAAAGTACATGGTGGCTTAGGGATGCAAGTTTTATCAGGTTAAAAAATGCCGAAATAGGATATCGCTTTCCTAAAAACTGGCTAAAGAAAATCGGACTGGAAACAGGTCGTGTTTATTTGATGGGCAATAATATTTATGTCTGGGACAGCATAAAAATGTGGGATCCGGAAATCGGAAACGCCAATGAAGGTATGAACTACCCATTGCCGCGCACCTACACTTTTGGCCTCGAGTTCAATTTATAACCATTTAAAGCAATTAATAATGATTAAGAAATACATATCAATAGCTGCATTAACTTTCGTATTGTTAAACATCAGTGCATGCAAGAAAAATTTCCTGGATGTATCCAGCGAATTGGCCAGCCAGTTGACAATGGAAGAGATATTTTCTAATGCAACTTATTCCAGACAGTGGCATAGAAACATATTTACAGGGATTGTAAATTCTTCTGGCATAATACTAAATACAGGAAGTGGGGGTGTAACAGGTCTTGACAACCCATGGCCCGCTTTTACTGATGAGTTAAAAAATGCTCAGGGTACTTTAAGAAGCACCACTTCAACAGGCTACAACGCAGGAAGCGCACCCTTCTCTCGCTGGAACCTCTTTCAATTGATCCGCCAGGCAAATATATTTTTGGAGAAAGCTGTAGTTATACCCAACACAGGAGGAACAGATTTTATTGAAGAAGCAGAACTCACGAAGATGAAAGCACAAGCACGTTTTCTAAGGGCTTATTACTATTATCTGTTGTTTGAACTATACGGTCCCGTTCCAATCCTTGATAAATCTGTTGACCCAGGCTCTTCGGAATTGGATTTTGAAAGGAACAGTGTCGACGAAGTAGTGAAATTCATCAGTGACGAACTTACGGCTGTAGCTAATCAATTGGACATCCAGATTACTGATCAAAACTTCCTCGCTCTTCCTACCAAAGGTGTAGCATTGGCAATTAAAGCTAAGCTATTGGTATATGCTGCAAGTCCTTTATTTAATGGAGAATTTCCAGAAGCTTTGGTGCTCACTAATCCAAGCGGCAAAAAGCTGTTCCCTGTGAAAGACGATACCAAATGGCAAAAGGCACTGACTGCACTGGAAGAATTTATCGAGTTCTCCAATGGAAAGTATGAGCTCTACCGTGCCAATACCAATGGAGTATATGATGTAGATAAAACCTTGTATGAAATGTTCATGAAGTACAACAATGAAATCATATGGGCTAATCCAAATGAACTCTGGGGAAATGTTGGTGGTGATGGAACTCAACGTCGTGCAACCCCGAGAAATCAGGGGCAGGGCTTTGCATGTATTGCAGTAACCCAGGAATTGGTTGATGATTTCTTCATGAACGATGGCCTTCCTATTGAAGAATCCCCAGCTTATAGCGAAACCGGATTTTCTATAGCAGGAGAAGATCCGAGCAACAGGACTGAAGCAGGTACCTACAGGATGTGGGTAAAAAGAGAACCTAGATTTTATCAATCGGTTTTCTATCATGGCAGAAAGTGGCACGTTACAAATGGGGTGGTTAAATTCAACAAAGGAAACGGTAACGACAATTCTGCAGCTGATTATCCATGGTCTGGCTATCTGATGTACAAACGCATCAGCCGCATAGTACACAACACAGGCTCTAATCCCAAAACTGATTATCACCCCTCAATTATATTCCGTCTCGCAGAATTCTACCTCTTGTATGCCGAAGCGTTAAATGAAGTCCGTCCAAACGACCCTAAAATCATCGAATACGTAGATAAAATACGTGAAAGAGCAGGTATACCTAAACTTTCCGTGATCAAACCGGGTATCATAGGCAATAAAGACCTCCAAAGGGAAGCCATCAGAAGAGAAATGCGTGTGGAACTTTGCATGGAAGGCCAACGCTACTTCGACGTGCGCAGATGGATGATTGCCGGAAACGCTGTTGGTGATGGTGGCCAGGCGGGATCATTCTATGGAATGAACATGGCTGCCAATACTGAAGCAGACTTCTTCAAAAGAACAACTTACGAGACAAGGGTATTCAGCAAGTCCATGTATCTGTTTCCGATACCACTGACAGAAATACAAAAAAGTAAAAAGCTAATCCAAAACCCGCTTTGGTAAAAACACTGGTTTAATGCTCCGTTAAAATGAGTGTGCCCGCAAGGACACCTCATTTTTCTGTTTTAACAACAGATCAGATGATCAAATAAAGCCAAAATAGTTTAATCTTTAGATAGAATGGTTCAATAAACATCCTTACAAAATCCGTTACTTGAAATCGGCTTAAATCAAAACATATCACACAAAATGAAAATATATAAATTAATACTACCTGCCTTATTCTTAAGCGGAATTGCAAATGCGCAACAGAATTTCACCATCATAAAACCAGGTGAAACACAAGATCAAATCATTAGCAAAGCAGCCAGCATTACACCTAGTCCGAGGCAACTCAGATGGCAGCAACTTGAACTAACCGCATTCTTTCATTTTGGCGTCAATACATTTTCCAACAGGGAATGGGGAACGGGAAAAGAAGATCCCAAAATCTTTAATCCAACGAAACTGGATGCGGATCAATGGGTGAGGGTTACGAAAGAAGCAGGATTCAAACAGATCATACTAACGGCCAAGCATCATGATGGTTTTTGCTTATGGCCAACTAAATCAACAAATCATTCTGTAAAGAGCAGCCCATGGAAAAATGGAAATGGTGATGTAGTGAAAGAAGTTGCAGAAGCCTGTAAGAAATACAAGATCGGGTTTGGTATTTATCTTTCTCCGTGGGATATGAACGCACAGTCCTATGGAACGGATGCTTACAACGATTTCTTTATTACACAACTTACAGAACTACTTACACAATACGGAAGGGTGGATGAGGTGTGGTTTGATGGCGCAAACGGTGAAGGACCAAATGGTAAAAAGCAGGTTTACGACTTCAACCGCTGGTACACTCACATCCGAAAATTACAGCCTACAGCTACCATCGCTGTTATGGGGCCAGATGTAAGGTGGGTTGGTACCGAAACAGGCTACGGAAGAGAAAGCGAGTGGAGCGTGTTGCCGGCAAATAACCTGGATCAAAATGCCGTATCAGCGAATTCTCAGACAGAGATGAACATCAAACCTTCAGGATTCCTGCAAGGCTCGGATATAGGCGGAAGAGATAAACTCAAGAATGCAAAAGGACTGGTTTGGTATCCTGCAGAAACAGACGTTTCTATTAGACCAGGGTGGTTTTACCACAAAGCTGAAGACAGTAAAGTAAAGACTCCTGAAAAGCTGCTGGACATATATTATCATTCTGTGGGGAAAAACGGCGTATTGTTGTTAAATATTCCTCCGGACACAGATGGACTGATCAGTGAAAGCGATGTAGCCAGTCTTAGGGGCTGGACGCGTCTCCGCGAACAAACCTTCAAAACAAACCTTTTAAAAGGTGCGGCAGTCAAATCGGTAAATGGTATCAATACAAAAGCAATGCTCGATGATCAATACAAGACCTACTGGACTACAAAAGGAAAAGACAGCACTGCAGTTATTGAACTGGAGTTAAAAACTACATCAACATTCGATGTCATCTCTCTCCAGGAAAACATTACAATAGGACAGCGTGTAGAAAGGTTTAGTCTGGAATACTGGGATGGCAATTCATGGAAGACAGCGACCAAAGGAACAACTATTGGTTACAAGCGTCTCATAAAATTTGATGCCGTAACCGCAAAAAAAGTAAGGCTCAACATAGAATCTTCAAGACTGAATCCAACAATTTCTCAGTTAGGTTTGTACAAACAAACCAAATAAGCGCTATCTTGTTAGTCCTCAGTAAACTTAATCATTACCGATATGGATCAGAAAATCATTAACCTGTACGACGAATACACACACACCGGTCTGAGCAGGAAGGAATTCATGAAAAAGCTAGCCATCATTACGGGCAGCACAGCATTGGCTTTAACAGTATTACCTCTCCTGGAAAACAACTATGCCGCTGCCGCAACATTAAATGAAGATGAGCTTAGCGTTGAAGACATCACTTACCCGGGAGCAGAGGGCGATGTGAAAGCCGTACTTGCTAAACCTAAGGATAAAAAGAACCTGGGCTGTGTGGTAGTGATTCACGAAAACAGGGGATTAAATCCACACATCATCACGGTAACCAAAAGACTGGCTGCTGAAGGTTTCATCGCAATGGGAATAGACGCACTGTCTCCTTTCGGTGGTACACCTGCTGATGAAGACAAAGGCAGGGAGCTCATCGGTAAACTGGATCCGGAGAAGAACCTTCAAAATTACCTGAAGGGACTGGAGTATTTGAGGAGCCGAAAAGATGGCAATGGCAAAACAGGATGTATGGGTTTTTGCTGGGGAGGGGCAATGTCCAATAAACTGGCTGTCGCAGATCCAAAACTACTGGCTGCCGTGGCTTATTACGGTACTCAGCCCAAAAGTGAAGATGTTCCTAAAATTAAAGCCAGCATCATGCTTCATTACGGAGGCTTGGACGAGCGGGTTAACGCGGGCATCCCTGCATATGAAGCGGCCTTGAAGGAGAATAAAATAGATTATAAGCTCTATATTTATGAAGGGGTAAATCATGCCTTCAATAATGACACTTCGCCGACAAGATACAACGAAGCAGCAGCCAAGCTTGCCTGGCAGCGCACTGTGGGTCTGTTAAAGGATAAATTGACCTAAATATTGGGATTTAATACCTGCTTCAAACAAAATATTCTTTTGTGTGTTACAACCTATAATAAACAATTATACTTATAACTGACACTTACATTGGAATTTAAGCAAAAAATGCTTACTTTTGTACAAATTTTTAGACATTAATGAAGATATTTATTACAGGCCTTCCGTTAGAAGTAGGGGAAGATGAATTAACAGCCGTATTTGGTGATTTCGGTCAAGTAAAATCACTTAGGATTATCAAGGATCGTGAAACTGGTCAAAGTCGTGGTTTTGGTTTCGTGGAAATGCCGGTAGATGAAGAGGCAAAAGAAGCGATCAAACGCATGAACGGTGGCGATTACAACGGTAACCGTATTAAAGTGGCTGAAGCGCAGGAAAAACCAAACACTGGCGGAAACGGTGGTGGTGGTTTCAAACGTAACAACCGCACAGAAAAAAGCTACTAACTAGCTTTTTTCTATTTCAGTTTACTGATTCTATTTTTTAATATATTAGAGCAGCAGTGATGACTATGTCATTATTGCTGCTTTTTTTTATTAAATTGTAGTCATGAATGTAGATTATATTGCATTGTCGGTCCCTATTTTCTTTATCCTGATAGGTATTGAAATTGCATATACCTTCTACAAAAAACTCAATTATTACCGGCTCAACGATTCTATCTCGAATCTGAGCCAGGGCATAGGCCAACAGATTATCGGTATCTTTATGAAAACGGCGCTCTTCTTTGGCTACAAATACATATTCGAAAACTGGCGCCTATTTGACATTCCAAATAACATATGGACCTGGATCATTCTATTTATCGGCGTTGATTTCTTTTATTATTGGTTTCATAGAATGAGCCATCAGGTCAATGCATTATGGGCCGCGCATATCGTGCACCACCAGTCCGAAGAATATAACCTTACCGTAGCACTGAGGCAGTCCTGGTTCCAAAGCTGGTTTTCCTGGGTATTTTACCTGCCGCTTGCCTTTGTAGGTTTCGATCCGGTGATGTTCCTTACGCTCAGCGCTTTTAATACCTTATATCAGTTTTGGATCCATACTAGGGCCATTAAAAGCCTCGGCCCTCTGGAATACATTCTAAACACGCCTTCGCACCACCGTGTCCATCACGGCTCTAATCCAAAATACATCGATAAAAATCATGCAGGTACATTGATCATCTGGGATATGATGTTTGGTACATTCCAAAAGGAAGAGGAGGATGTGTACTACGGGATTACTACACCTTTAGCAAGTTGGAACCCTGTTTGGGCCAATCTTCACTATTGGGATGAACTGTGGCGTACTGCTAAACAAAGTCCGTCATGGAGGGATAAGATCAGGGTATTTCTCAAACCTCCCGGATGGTTTCCTGCACACATGGGTGGTTTCAAGCCTGCTCCTGAAATAGATCCGCTCAATTACAGTAAATACAATCCTGAATACCACAATAAGCTTTCAGGTTATGTGTTGCTACACTTTGTTGTAGGCTTAATTGCCGGATCGTCCATTTTGTTTCTCCATCAAACGTTACCGATACTTCCTGTAGTCATCGGTACCATTTTCGTCATACTTACTTTACTGACCTGCGGTGCATTGCTGGAAGGAAAGAAATGGCTGATTTATTTTGAATATTCCCGACTTATCCTCGGTATTTTAATAGTTTTGCTCCTGGAATTCCCGATAGGATACCAGGTCATATTCTCAGGCATACAGATCATTTCTATTATCTGGTTCTATAACCTTCAAAAAATCAATACTAATGCTGAAGAAATACCCGAAGTTTAACCTCCTGTTCGCCACCATATTTATCCTGCAGCTGGTAGCAGAATTCAATCAATTGCATACATTGAGACTCATCGTCAAGCCGCTGATTGTAATCTCTTTACTGATCATGTTCTGTCTGAGCACCGGTGGTCTCAAAGGGCGTTTTCACAAACGCCTGTTTGCCGGACTATTCTTCGCACTCGCCGGAGATGTATTCCTCATGTTCAACAACCTGAATACTTCTTTTTTCATGTATGGACTCATTGCATTCCTGACCTGCCACATTTGTTATACCAGCGCATTCTATCTCGATTTCCGTTCTGCGCCTGAACTTGATAAAAAGGGAGCGAGGATCGCCATTGCATTATGTTTCATTTTCAGCATCAGCTTTTATTTCTTCCTCCGCCCGTACCTGGGCATCATGAGGGTTCCGGTACTGGCATATACAATCATTATTAGTTTGATGATGATGATGGCAGCATTCAGGAACATGCGTGTAAATAAGGAGAGTTTCCAACTGATCTTTACCGGAGCTATATTTTTCCTTTTATCAGATTCTATTCTCGCTTACAACAAGTTTGTAACCGAACTGCCACATGCGGGTGTACTGATCATGGGAACTTATATGATTGCTCAATACCTGATCACCATCGGAGGGATAGAGCGTCAGCTGATCCACAGGGATTAATCTTTTTCTTTTTCCAATACAGTAAATACCTGTACCAGCCGTTCGCCGTTTTCATCCACCAGAGTCAGCGTGTGTTTACCTGGCGCCGGACTAACGGCCAACTGATGGTAATCTTTTGTGGTGGCTATATATTCATTATCAATATGCCAGTAGATCATCATACCCTGATTGCGGTGTGTAGCATTTAATACCACTTTACCGCGTGTCCCATCAAATTCTATGGGTATATAGACACTGGCATTGTTCTTCGGATAGATCATATCCATCACGTAATTTCCTCCACCATCATCACAGCCGGCTTTAAATGGAGGGAGGTCTTTATAGTCGCTGTTCTTGATCTTATAATAATATTCCATCGCCGGAGGCAGTACAAACCAGGCTTTATGTACCATCATCGAGGGAGCTTCGCAGGCATCGGTCACCCGGTAGGTCGTCGTCCTGTCCAGGTGTACCATCTTATGGTATGGACATAAGGTTGTTTTTTCTCCGGCCGGAGAAACCTGCTCCAATACCTTATCTGTACAATATTCACCTGCCTTATAACCGCTTTTACGACATACCACAATATTCTTCAGCTGATTGGCTGGTTTTTTAAACCACTTACCTGAAGGCAGTAGCTTAAAAATATCAAACAGAACAGGGGCTGCAGCGTCAATGCCCGTTAGGCCCGGCCGGCCTTCACCATCTGCATTTCCAACCCATACACAAACCACATAGTCCGGATTCAGTCCGATAGCCCAGGCATCCCTGAACCCAAAACTGGTCCCTGTTTTCCATGCCAGTCTTTGCGAGGAAGAAAACTGCTCCCACAATCCTTCTTCACCTGGCCTCATCAGCTCCTCCATGGCGTTAAAAGTATTCCATATGGAACCATAATCCAATACAGAAGCAACTTCCGTTTCAAAGTCGTCAAAACGATCATCTCTTTTTCCGGCGATGTAAACAGGCACATCATAATCATGCGGATTGTATTTCCCTTTATAGTCATTAAAGTGGTTCAGTGTTCTGGCCATGCCCATATAGGTCTTAGCCAGATCCCACATGGTGACCTCACTGCCCCCAAGTATCAATGACAGTCCATAATGATCTGCTGGTTTATTTAAAGTACTAAGCCCCATGCGCTTCAGTTTATCATAGAAGCGCTGGTACTTATAATTCTGAAGCATTTTCACCGCAGGGATATTCAATGACCTGCTCAACGCCTTATCAGCGGGAATGGCACCGTCATAACCCAGGTCATAGTTTTGTGGCGAATATCCTCCGATTTGTGTGGGAACATCTGCAACGAGTGTTCTTGGCAATATAAAGCCATCATTCAGCATGCTGCCATACAACAATGGTTTAAGTGTACTACCGGGACTGCGTGCCGCTTTGATCATGTCCACATGACTTTCCAACTCCGCTACCTCAGGCTGATAAATGTTACCCACGTAGCTGATTACGCTGCCATTCCGCACATCCAGTACCATTGCAGCAATGTTATTGATGTCATTTGCCCGATATCGGTTATTGTACCGTTTCAATAAGCTATTTACCCGCAACTGAAGGTCATAGTTCAACGTTGACGTGATCCTTGTCGATTTAACAGCATCAGTACTTTTACTCAATGAAGTATATTCACTTTTAAACCTATTGAGCAGGTGAGGAGCATATTGCGGAAGCTCAAGTGGCTTCCCGGGTATCGGCTCCAGTTTAGAAAGTTGCGCAGTCTGTACATCGATGATTCCAAGACGGGCCATCTTGTCCAGCAGGTCATTCCGCTTTTTAATCAGCTTGGGCGAGTTCTTACCCGGATGCACCAGCGAAGGACTATTTGGCAATACAGCGAGTGTAGCCATCTCACCCCAAGACAAGCTTTTCGCACTTCTCCCAAAATAGCGCCATGCTGCTGCATCAAGTCCCACCACATTGCTTCCAAATGGCGCATTTGCAGCGTAAAGTTTTAAAATATCCTGCTTGGAGTTTGAAAACTCCAGTCTGAACGCCAAAAGCACCTCAATCAGTTTTTGAATCATTGTTCTGCTTTCACGTCTGTATAAACGCACTACCTGCATGGTTATCGTACTCCCGCCACTTACCACCCGTCGGGCTTTTACATTCAGCCTCATGGCCCTGGACAAGGCCAGTATATCTACCCCAGGATGTCCATAAAACCGTTTATCTTCAAAAGCAACAATACATTTCGCAAATTTGTCAGGCACAGTATCCGCTGCAGGAAACCGCCACTGTCCGTCTTTTGCAATTGCCGCACTCAGCAATTCCCCGTTTGAAGCCTCCACTACATAAGAAGTAGGGAATTTAAAAAGCTTTGAAGGCAGCGAAAATAGGAATATCAGCACCGCCACAAGGCATACCATATCCGTAACAAGAATAATTTTTTGTCTCTTTAACATTCCTCTTTTACACTATTCTAGTTCGTCTGTTGCCATCGTAATTCGTCATCTCGACGACGGGAGAGATCTCTTGAACTATATTATAACCAAGAGATCCCTCGAAATTCGGGATGACGTGATGTTCACCAGGTAACATTTTTCCATAACAACTGATCTGTAATAAATCAATTGTTATGGAAAAATTTGCTACTGTTTTACGTTTCTTTATTGGGTTCATTAAGTATTTACTGATCAATGTATGGCCAAGGTTATAAAACTAACTATTTAATCACCTGAACCCATTTACCATTCTCAGTTGCGCTGATCGTGTTGTTGTACATCGCTTCGCATTGTACTGCCGACAGGTAATACCTGCCTATGTAAGATGCATTCAGCAATACCTTATATACTACTGTTTCATTCTCTCTCAGATTGAAATAAGTAAATACCCGGTCGTCCCTGATGTCCCTGTAAGTATATGGAGATGAAGCGATAATGCTTTCATTATCGTTCACCCTGGTATTGATGATCTCCCAGCCTGAAGGGAAGATCTGTGTTAATGCCATTTGCTCATAATATCCCATTCTGCCCGGATTCTTAATCGTTACCTCAGCATAGAAATCGGTACCTTGTCTCAAGCTAACCGGATCTATAGCCTTTCCGTTCAGCAATTTATAACTCACATTCAAATCCATTACCGCCGGATCATTAGGCAGGAAATTGTTCTGCCCGGCAGCAGGCTGACCTTGCAGAATCAAACGGGCAAACAACACACGGCTTCCCGTATTCGATACCGAAACTCCACCTTTAAACGAAAGCGGTGTGCTCATGATATACTGTCCTGTATTTACATTACCCTTCTTACCATCTATCGTATAATTATACTTGATGTTATTAGAAGCACTATTCTGTGCGCAGAATTTAGCAATGGCCAGTAAACTATAAGCTGTAGTCTGCGTACTGTACCAGGTATCCTGTCCTAATTTAGCTGCCAATGGCTGCAATAGATTGGCGGCATCACCTTTTCTTCCAAGCAGCGTTAATGTCTCTAAGATCATTGCTTCATCTCTCACTTCGGATCCATACGTGCCACCCAGTTGATTATAAGGTTTGATCTCTGTAGACAATCCCCTGATGAGACCATTTGCGGCATCTGCCTGTCCGGCAAGTTTATAAGCAGCAGCCAAACGCCATTTTGCCGTCACCGATAAATATTCAAAGCCTCTTAATCTGTTCATTGCCGCAATTTCAGGTCTTTTTGCCAACGCAAGAATATACAGACGATAAGATTGCAGCAGGTCGCCACCATAAAAGTTATTGCTGTTTGGCGACCAGTTATTCGCCTTGCTTTTTAAATAGCGCACCAGTTCGTCCAGCATGCCAACCGGAAGTGTATAACCCGCATTTTGAGCTTCAATTAAAAAATGACCTGCATAATTGCTGCCCCATTCATCTGAACTGCCAGCACCCGGCCAATAACCTAAACCTCCGTCAGGTGTCTGGAAACCTCGCAAACGCGTAATCCCTGCTTTAATATTCTTCTCTGTATTTGCTTTCTGCTGCTCATTCAGGACAGTCAGTTTATCCAAATACAATTGCGGGAACACACCAGAAGTTGTCTGCTCCACACAGCCATGCGGATATTGCATCAGGTAACTCAGGCGTTTTTTAAGATTGATAGGAGGGATCGAAGACAATTCCACAGTACCTGAATTGGTGCCCGCCATTCCAATCGGTGCATAATTCACAGACCAGTTTGTACCCGGCTGTATCACTGCAGAGACTACATTGGTTACATATGGATTTGGATTTCTAATGTCCATTTCCACGTCATAAACAGCTTTTTCTGCTCCACTCTGAGCGATCAGTTTCACTTTTGCGATACCAATCATCTCAGGCGCTTTGATTTCAAAATAAGCAAGTTGTTCACCTGGTTTATTAAACCTCATTTGCTGCGTATTACCACCCACAACCTGTAAATTCTGTGCCTGTAATTGTACCGAAACATTTTTCAAATTAGGTTCTGTAGCAAATACTGTGGCAGGTAGGGTAAAGGTTTCACCCGGACCAATTACCCGTGGCAGGGTGGCCAACAACATCAATGGTTTCTTCACCTGCACAGATTTCTCTGCAAAGCCATAAGCCCCGTCTTGCCCGGCAACCACCATCGCCCTTACTGCTCCGATGTATTGAGGCAGTTTAAATTTGTGTGTCGCAGAACCGCCTTTCAAGGTATATGGCCCCATGTATTTCACAACCGGCACAAACCTGTTTGCCTTAGCCGGATTCAGGTTCCTGTTCACAGAACCATCACCACCAATGCTCAGGATGCGCTCCAGGTTGCCACCCCATGCACCCAATACATAATCAAATAAGTCCCAGGTCTTCACACCCAAACCTTCTCTCGCATAGAAAACAGCATGAGGATCAGGAGTTTTAAACCTGGTCAGATCCAGCAATCCTTCATCTACTATAGCAATCGTGTAAGTCATGGCCTTGCCCGACGCTTCCGATACCGTAATCGTACTTTCAGTCTCTGGCTTTAACTTGTCTGCCATTTTAATCACTGGTTTCAAAATCGTTTGCGGATCTTCGATCAATAGAGGAATAGCACCATACATCCTGATCGGCAAGTCATTCACCGTCTGTACATGTGGCTGCAGTAAGGTCACATTTGCAAACACGTTTGGCGCCATTTCTTTTTCCGCTTTAAACTTAAACTGGGTTTGTCCCGCTTTGGTGTCTGTCCAGAAGGTTTTCAAAACCCTGCTGCCATTCTCAATTGAAATCAGTGCCCTGCCGCCTTCGCCGGACGGAATAGTCAATACGACCTCTTCACCAACGCTGAACTTGGTTTTATTGGCGGTAAATGAAAGCATAGAGGCCTCAGTCGGATTGCTGCCCTGCTCACGCTGAGCCCATCCCGGCCAGTCGATATATATCGATTTACCGGTTACATGTCCGCCGTTTGCATCCCTCACTAAAATCAGGTAGCGTCCCCATTCCGGTTCATCAATCCTGACATTCCAACTGCCTTTACCATTAGAAAGTGTTATATTCTCTTTCTTAACCAGCTTATTATAAGAGTTCTGGGTGAAATTCGCAAAGGAATTTTCATTGTCCTGTTCCCACCACCAGCGCCATTGCACTTTATAAAGTTCCACATCAACAGTCTTACCACCATTCACCAGTTTACCATTTCTGTCTACATTCACGATCTCAATCTTATGGTCCCGACCGGTCAGCAGCATTCCGCTCATTTTGTCACCATCAGGAGTTTTTATCCCATAATAGTTGTTGTAAACATGGTAAGGAATACTGAAATTATCTATACTGAAATTACCGCCCGCTTCAAATACTTTAGTGGTAAAATTGGCCTTTAGCATACCGGGAGCAGTATTGTTCTCATTCAGACTGGTATTTACCTGGGCTACACCATTGTCATTTAAAGTCCCTTCAAAAATTGTTTTTACCTGTGATTGGAAAGTTACCGTTGGATTATCAAATGTATACGCATCAAAACCCTTAAATGTGGTTTTCATGGTATTCAGGTTCACGTCCACTTTAGCTTTCAGGTTTTTACCTGGAGCACCAAATAACCAGTTTGCCGATAACGTAGCATAAGATGCGCCGCCAATACCCAGGTAAGTCGCATTACCAATATTGAAGTTGATCTTCAATCGGTTCGGCATCACCGTTTCAATTTTTATCGTCTTGGTAAAAGTAGCACCACCGGCCTTTACTTTAGCCATCCAGTTACCAGTAGGTGAGGTACTTTCTGTAGCTGTTTTAAACGCATAGAAACCATTTAAAGGTTTACCATTAATGATCCGCTTAAATAACTGTCCCTGTGGATTATACAGCTCAAAAGTAACCGGATACCCGCCTGGCAGTTTTTTCAGTCTGTCTTCCAGGATAAAGGAAACGAATACCGAATCTCCAGGACGCCAAACACCACGCTCACCATATATAAATCCTTTCAAACCATTCTGTACCACATCGCCACCTACATCAAACCGGCTCAGAGGAAGTGAACCTCCATCGTCCATTTTGAGGTAGCCTCTTTCCGTACCATTTTTGGCGATCAGTAAGAAAGGCTTACGTTTCAGGTCAAAAGTAACCATTCCGTCACCATCAGTTTTTGCCGTATGGATTACCTGACGCTGGTAGTCAAGGAACTCCAGTTCCACACCACTCATTGGCTTCGCTGTAAGCAAATCAGTCGCGATAACCAGCATGCTGTTGTCGTTACCACGTTTAGCGATCAGCCCAATATTCGAGGCCATGATGTTTCTGCTGGCCCATTTATCATTCGTATAATAGGATGGGGTACAAGGATTTGCCCGGTCTTCCCAGCGATAATTGTTAGGGTAGTAGCTGTTGTACCTTTCCCAGAAATCATCATCCTCGTCTATTTTTTCGCCATATCCTTCATAACCATATTCATCTTCCGAATCACTATTACCCGATGCGGTGATCTCCGCACATTTAAATACATTATATTCCTGTCTGAAGCCTATTGTAATTCTGTACATGGCCCCGGGCTCTGTCTTGATCAATTTGTCCAGATCCAGGGTAAAGCGGTTTTTCTTGTGCAGGTCGAGTGCTTTGTCTTCATCCAGACGAATGACCTTTTGCACGATCGGCTTACCTACACGTCTGAGTTCACCACCGTCTTTATAACCATTGGTCTGAAAAAACTGAGGGATATTGTTTTCATAGATCTTAATCACTGTCACATCAACCGCTTTCAGGTTTACTGCCTCAAAAGGCAATACCAATTTACCTGAATTGGGCAGTATCGTGCCACTTCCGGCTATCACGACTGCAGGAAGTTTATTCTCGAAAACAATATTCGCAGATTTACCTGTAGTGAGTTTCCTGCCGGCAATGTTTTCTATGCCTTCATTTACTGTAAAGGTATAGTTACCTTCCAGCGCCGCAGCTGTATAAACCTTTACCTGGCTACCATCTATGGTAAACCTCAGATCCGTTTGTCCGGCAAGTGAAATTAAACCTGCTAAGTCCTGGGCCACACTCACAGGTTCTGAAAACTGCACCAAAGCGTAATCTTCCAGGTCCTGTACGGCTTTCATATCCAGAATCTTAAATACGCCAAGAGCCGGAACTGAAACTACAACAGTACCCTTTGCATCGGCGTCAATCGGGCTGCCCGACCAGTTCAGCTTCAGCACCTTGTCCGATTTTCCTTTTTTAATGCTGTCTATTGTAAAAGCATAGCTGTTCTTTTCTGGATTATGCTGCCATTTTACCTTCAGCGGCTGCTCAAAATCAAGTTCCAGAGATTTTTCTATAGCTTTGGCTTCCTCCTGATCAGAAGTAATGATTTCTCCTTTTAGCTTCATGTAATCCATAGAAGTATTGTTCTGGGATACCAAACCTTCCTGACTCAGACTCATGCCAGGTTTGATCACCCTGAACTCAAACTCAAAATCTTGCAGTCCTTCTTCGGTTTCGGTAACCTTAGCAAGGTCAAATGTCGCCTGATAATCTTCGCCGGGTTCAAGCGGCTCATCAGGCCTGAACTCAACCGTTTGGGCATCAATCCAGAACGTTTTGCCTTTTACGGAAGGAGAGAAGCTAAACAGATCTCTTGAATCTGCCACGCCTACATCGTTCATCGTTTTTACCTGACTGGCCAGATGCAGCCTGATAAAGCTCTTTTTGGAAATTGTACCGGAGGTATAGGCCTCTATGTACTTTGCATATTTCTGATTGTAATCATTGGGCTTGTCTTTTTTGAAGAAAAAGAATGAGCCAATGGCGAAGAGCACAAAGGCAACAGTTCCAATGATGATGCCCTTTTTGTTTTTCTGAATGAACAGGGGAAGATTGAATTTCATACAAATTAATTGAGATAGTAGATGAATGAAAATTAAGAAATAAATTGATTCTATTCTCACAATATTATACTTGTTTATAAAATGTTAGAAGATATATCAGTATTCTAACATTTTAATAATATAAATATTTCAATTTTACTCCTGCTTATTGACTTACATCTTATGATTAAAAAACTACTGATCTGCGGGAGCCTTGCGCTTGTCCTCGCAGGCTGCTCCAAGAAAACTACCCAGGAACTAAAACCTACTGTCAAAGAACCGGTCGCACTTCCGGCGGTCTACAACATTACAGAGGATTTCGAAAACACTCCGGCCAAAGGTGCCTATGCAAGTGCAGTGGTAAAAATGCCTACGGGCAGCTGGACCTTAGATGATGCATTGGTTGGAAACCTTACCGCAGATCTGAAGAACGGATTAAAAAGTATCCGACTGCGTACTGGAAAATTAACGATGAATTTTGATGTCAGTGGTATATCCAAATTGTACATCAAACATGGTAAATATGGAAGTGATGGTGCTTCTACATGGAAATTGATGATTTCTACGGATGGCGGGACTAGTTTTACGCAATTGGGCGCAGATATATCAGAAGATAATACTGCCCTAAAACTGGATTCCTTTGCTATCACTGCGACAACTAAAGTTCGCTTCCAGATCCAAAAGGAGGGGACAACCCGCATCAACCTGGACGACATCACCTTCAAGGGTACAGGTGACCCTGGAATATTAACCCCGACACCAGATCCAGACCCTACTGATCCGGATCCTGGAAGTCCGCCCACAGGCACACGAGGTGTAATCGCCGGCACCGATGCACAACCAGTAGCGGGCGATAATAGTAACGCCTTATTCGGAAATCCATCCAATGCCAATTCAGTAAGTCTGGATAATCTTTTAATTGATCAAAGCTACTATGTACAATCTTACAGCAGTACACGCGGTACACCAAACTGGGTAAGCTGGCACTTGGATGCGAGTAATTTTACCGGCGCTACAGACAGACTTGATAATTTCGCAGGTTTCAATGGTCTTCCACAAAGTGTTTTTGTGGTACAGAGCAATAGTTATTCAGGCTCTGGGTTTGATAGGGGACATAATGTTCCTTCGGCCGACAGAACCAGTTCTACCAATGCCAACAGTGCCACATTCCTGATGACCAATATGATTCCGCAGGCGCCGCAAAACAACCAGCAAACCTGGAACAACCTGGAAGGTTATCTGCGTACCAAAGTACTGGAGGGCAACGAGGTTTACATCATTATGGGCAGTTACGGAACCGGTGGGGTAGGCAGCAAAGGAAGTGCATCTACTATTGCTAATGGAAAAGTAACAGTACCTGCCAACGTGTGGAAGATTGCAGTGATCATACCTACGGGTAACGATGATGTCAGCAGGGTTTCAGCCACAACACGTGTCATCGCTGTAAACACACCTAATGTGAATACCATTGATTCAGACTGGAAGAAATACCGTGTAAGTGTGAGGTCTATTGAAGCGGCTACGGGTTACAACCTGTTATCCGGCTTGCCTGTAAGCATCCAGGACATCATTGAAACTAAGGTTGATGCTGCAAATTGATCTATTATGCACATCGTCAGCACCAACTTATTTAATCATTACCCCTGGCATATCGACCAGGGGTATATGTATTAGATTTTCGTCTACAATGCTTTCCGGCAAAAAGATAAATTTCTTATCGAATATAACTCCGTCGATGTAATAACTCAGCCAATATTCGTTAGTCAGTCCGAATACTTCCGGATCAATGGCTTCAACACCTTTAAATGACCTGGGTTTCAGATCTTCAAGGAAATGTCTCAGCACAGAAGTCTTTACCATCTTCCCATCCTTTTCACCGTAGCCTTTAGAGCTGATCAAAACATTGGTAATGGGTTCATTTTTTAAATTCACCAGGTAAACAGTCCAGTTCTTTACTTCAGGAGTTTCGCTAATCAGCACTACTGCCATAGCTACATCCTCAACAATATTTTCCGGAAGGTCTTTCTTCATAGGTTTTGTATCTCTTATGCTCCTATATCAGGTACACCCGTCATCTCGAGGTACGAGAGATCTCTTGTTTATATACAGTTCAAGAGATCTCTCGTACCTCGAGATGACGGAATCAGCTTACTTCTTTGCTACTGCTTTCTTTCTCGCAGGAGCCTTCTTTGTCGCCGCACCAGTCTTCTTAGCAGCAGCTTTCTTAGCCTTTGGCTCGAATGCACCTGGAACCTGTTCTACGATTAATTTCTTCACATCCTCCAAAGCAATTGAAGCCAATTCCTCAGGTGTATATTTGTCGTTGGTAGCAGGGTTTTTACGTAGTTTCAGCATTTCTTTACCAAAACGGATAAACGGTCCCCATCTGCCATTTTCAATTGCAATTTTCTCCGATTCCCATTGCTGAATAAACCTGTTTGCTTCCTTATCCAGTTTTTTAAGGATCAGTTCCTCAATATCCTGCTCACGCAGATACTCGAAATTATAAGCCTTAGGCACATTGATGAACAAATCGTTCCATTTGATGAACGGCCCAAAACGTCCGGTACCCTTAGTTACTGGTAATCCTTCATAATGCGCAACAGGTGCATCAGCAGTGATCTTCTCGCCAATAATCTCTATAGCCCTTGCCTGATCTATCGTCAGGGGATCTTCATTCTTCGGAACCGAAATGTAAGCATCGCCCCATTTCACATAAGGTCCGAAACGGCCAACACCCACAGCAACCTCTTTACCCTGATAATCCTCTAAAGAAAAAGGCAGTTTAAACTGCTCCAGCGCCTGTTCTAAAGTTACAGTACCGACCGATTGCGATTTAGCCAGACTTGCATAGCGTGGCTTTTCCTCATCGTCGTTCTCACCAATTTGTACCAGCGGTCCAAATCGTCCAACCTTAGTATAAACGTTCTTACCAGTCGCAGGATCGATACCCAGCAAACGCTCGCCATTGGCACGGTCTGCCGTCTCCAATGTAGTTTCTACCTCAATATGAAAAGGCGTATAGAAGGAGTGAAGCATCTTCGTCCATTCCTGAAGTCCCTGTGCGATCTCATCAAATTCCTTCTCTACATTGGCTGTAAAGTTGAAATCCACAATACCTTTAAAGTGTTCTACCAGAAAATCGTTTACTACTTCACCTATATCAGTAGGGAATAGCTTTCCTTTTTCCGCTCCTGTAATCTCAGATTTGGTCTGTTTTACCACCTTACCGGCAGCTAATACGATCGAACCAAAGCTACGCTGACGGCCATCTCTGTCTTCCTTTACCACATAACCACGATTCTGGATCGTAGAAATGGTAGGCGCATAAGTAGATGGTCGGCCAATACCCAGTTCTTCCAGTTTTTTAACGAGACTGGCCTCAGTATATCTTGCCGGAGGTCTTGAAAAACGCTCCGTTGCATTCATCTCTCTCAATGTCAGTTCCTGGCCACGTACCAATGGAGGCAGTAATCCTGCATTTTCAGCATCATCAGCATCGTCTTCATCAGACGATTCCAGGTATACTTTCAGGAAACCATCAAATTTCATCACTTCACCTTCAGCAATCAGATTTTCCTTACGTGTACTGATCGCGATCTGAGCAGTTGTTTTTTCAAACAAAGCCTCGCTCATTTGCGAAGCTATGGCACGTTTCCAGATCAGCTCATATAAGCGTTGTTCAGAACTATCTCCTGGAACAGTATGGTGATTGAAGTAAGTAGGGCGGATGGCTTCGTGAGCCTCTTGTGCACCTGCAGATTTCGTTTTATATACTCTTAAATGATGGTATTTATCGCCGTAAGCAGATTTGATTTCGGCAGCCGCAGCCTGCAATGCAGTCTCCGATAAATTTACCGAATCCGTTCTCATATAAGTAATTCGTCCGCTTTCATACAGTCGCTGAGCGATCTGCATGGTCCTGGAAACTGAATAACCCAGTTTACGGGAGGCTTCCTGCTGCAAGGTAGAAGTAGTAAACGGCGCTGCCGGATTACGTTTCGCAGGTTTGGTTTCCAAGCTATCCACAGAAAATCCAGCATTCACACAGTCATTCAGGAAAGCCTCAGCATCTGCTTCTTTCTCAAAACGTTGTGGCAGTTCAGCTTTCACCAGTTCTTTACCTTTACCGGTAAGAAACTGTGCCGTTATCTTATATGCCGCAGCGGCATTGAATTTATTGACTTCACGTTCGCGATCCACGATCAGGCGTACTGCTACTGACTGTACACGACCGGCCGACAAAGAAGGTTTGATCTTCTTCCACAATACCGGAGAAAGTTCAAAACCTACGAGCCTGTCGAGCACTCTGCGTGCCTGCTGGGCATGCACCAGGTTATAATCTATAGTACGTGGTGTATCTATTGCCTTTAATATGGCCGGCTTGGTAATTTCATGAAAAACAATCCTTTTTGTCTTATTTTCCTTAAGTCCAAGCGTTTCATACAAATGCCATGAAATCGCTTCTCCCTCGCGGTCCTCATCGGACGCTAACCATACCATCTCGGCTTCCTTTGCTAACTTCTTAAGCTCTGCTACTACCTGCTTCTTATCAGCGGGTACTTCATAGGTTTGGGCAAAATTATTAGTGATATCTATGCCCATATCTCCTTTAACCAGATCACGGATGTGTCCGTAACTTGATTTAACAAGGAAATCTTTGCCTAAATATCCTTCTATGGTTTTAGCTTTCGCAGGTGACTCAACTATTAATAAATTCTTAGCCATTCAGGAGGTTTTTCTGCAAATAAAGCTATAAATAAGGCTATAATCAAAATCCGATCTAAATTTTCTAATAATTTATTTTCTAAAAGGCTCAATTGCAGTACTTAGAATTCAATACGTCCGCAATATAAACTGTCAGAAATATTATTCCTGTCGTTTGCTACGAAAGCAATGTAAGTCTCTGCATAGGTCACAACTATCGGATAGCGCTTAGCTCCATAATTCTTCGAAATCATTAAGAAATCCTGACCCTCATTCCTACGGGCGCCACTATCAAGATAGACGGATTCTTTTATTTCAGGTAAGTAAGCCAGCATCATGATCTGATCCCGGTGACTCGCAGCCGGCAGATCGGTTTCGGTTTGCCAGCTAAACGCTAGTTTAACAGTCTCGCCCATATCTTCGGCGGTCACCGCTATACCTGTCGCCAATGGCAGAGTTCCCTCACACACCCTTACTTTTGGATAATCGATTTCCTGATTCGGATATTCACCGGTAATCGCATTCTTGGTGTTGTAAGATACAGCGAGGTTTTGTGCGGTAGGCGATACCTTTCGCGCAGCTACATCAAAACCTACATTGGTAAAATTATTCATGCTGGCAATGAATTTAATGATCAGCTGAAAACGCTGCGTCGTTGCCTTTTGTTTATCAGTCCTTTTTTTATTCGTGGGATGGGACTTCATCCTCAAAACGGCGATTCCTTTACGGATGTAACCTACGTGATTACCTAATGCGCCGACAATGCCGCCCCACGGGCCAAGCTTTAAACGTGCCATGTCAGTTTCTTTAATTTGTTAATAATAAGTTAATGCTAATATACTCAATATCTGAGCAAGTGACAAAGTATTCGATTCATTTTTTGACCAGAAAGACTTTTGCCTAAAATCGGCTATTTTCCTGGTTGAGCAAGAGAATAGCAAGAGAGGAGCAAGAGAAAAGCAAGACAAAAGCAGGAGAGAATTACAGCACACCTGCTCTTTTATGCGGTCAATCTTTTTACTTAATGATTATATAAAAGCAATCTTTTTGTGCTTAACTTCGTATATCCATTTATGGACCATATGGTTCCTCCTAACACTGATTATTATGACTACATTATTGCTTATTCTTAGCTTGTTTTTAAACCCTCCGGCAAAAAGTGTCTATGACTTCTCTTTCAAGACCATCGACGGTAAAGAAATTAAACTCTCAAAATTTAAAGGCAAGAAAATCATGATCGTAAATACAGCTTCCAAATGTGGTTATACACCTCAATATGATGAACTGGAGAAGCTACACAAGCAATACGGTAAGAATCTGGTTTTAATAGGTTTTCCGACGGGAAACTTTGGAGGACAAGAATTGGCTACAAATAGCGAAATCAAAGAATTCTGCACCGGCAAGTTCAACGTGACTTTCCTTCTTGCTGAAAAAAGCAGTGTAAAAGGTGCGGACATCACACCATTGTTCAAGTACTTAACTACAGCAGAAAACCCTGATTTTAAAGGTGATATCAATTGGAACTTCGAGAAATTCCTGATCAATGAAAAAGGTCAGCTGGTTCACCGTTTCCGTTCAAAAACTACTCCTTTGAGTGATGATATCGTAAAGAACTTAAAATAAAAAATGCGCTGTTGCAGATCTTTTCGAATTTATGCAATCTTATTATTGGCGTGCATTATAGCTTCCTGTTCTTCAGGTTATAAAGTCGTAAAAAGCAGCCGTTCAGATTATAGTATCAATCAGGATTTGTCGGCAGACAGCAATATCATCAAAAAATACCTCCCTTACAAAGCTAAATTGGATGCTGAAATGAGTCAGGTGATCGGGCGCTCGGCAGTTTTAATGTCAAAGAAAAGCAGCGACACCCTGCCTGAAAGTCTTTTGAGTAATTTCTTTTCGGATGCTGTACTGCAGCAAGCACTAAAACTGGATGCTGATATTGACTTTGCTTTGCCTTCTACTAAAGGGGGCTTAAGGGTTGATTTGCCGAAAGGAAATGTCACGGTATCCAATGTATTTGAACTGATGCCTTTTGAAAATGAACTGGTTGTATTCAATGTGAAGGGAACTGAGGTTCAAAGCATCCTGAATTTTATAGCAAGCACGAATGGACAGCCGGTGTCGCGATTAAAAATGAAGATCAGTAATAAGCTGGCTGTTGATGTTCTGATCAACGGTAAGCCGCTGGATCCGAATAAAACCTACCGCATTCTTACCTCGGATTATATTGGCGGGGGTGGTGATAATGTACCTGTTTTTAAAGGCATCACTGAAAAGAAAGTTTTGGGTCTTAAAATACGTGACGCATTGTTGAATCACATCAAAGAATCTGAAGCCAGGGGAAAAACGCTTAATGCAGAATTAGATGGAAGAATTACTAAAGCTTAGCCGCAGGAATTTCATAAAAACTGGAGCTCTTGCGACTGCTACATTCGCACTGGCACTGGATTCAATGGATGCGCTGGCATTAGAACGAACCGATCTGGTAAAACTAACTATCCTGCATACCAATGATGTGCACAGCCGGATAGAACCTTTTCCGCTTGATGGATCTAAATACCAGGGACTGGGCGGCACAGCAAGACGCGCAGCATTGGTGGGACAAATCCGCATTAAGGAGCAGCATGTATTACTATTGGATGCGGGCGATATTTTCCAGGGAACGCCATACTTCAACCTGTATGGTGGCGAAGTGGAGATGAAAATGATGTCGGCCATGAGATACGATGCTGCTACCATGGGCAATCATGATTTCGACAATGGCCTGGAGGGATTCCACAAGCAGCTGCCGCATGCTGATTTCCCTATTTTATGCAGTAATTACGATTTTTCAAATACTCTGCTGCACCGTTCGACACAGCCTTATAAAATATTTAAGAAAAGCGGACTGAAGATCGGAGTATTCGGGATCGGGCTGGAGCTGAAAGGATTGGTGGACGACAGGAATTATGGTGAAACTATATATCTGGATCCTGTGAAGAAGGCCAATGAAATGGCAGTGCTGCTGAAGAACGAATTGAAATGCGACCTGGTGATTTGTTTGTCGCACCTGGGTTACAAATATGCTACTGCTAAAGTTTCTGATCAGGTATTGGCTAAAAACACCCGCAACATTGATCTGATCATTGGCGGACATACACACACTTTTATGGAGCAGCCTGAGGATGTAAAGAACCTGGATGGCGAGATCACCACCATCAACCAGGTTGGCTTTGCAGGAATAAACCTGGGCAGAATAGATTATTATTTTGAAAAAAATAAAGGCAAGCTTGTAAAAACAGGCTCGCCTTATTTGATATCTAATGAAATTTAGCTGATTAGGCTTTATACTAAAAAGCCGCCGCCAAGCAGGTCATTTCCTTCATAGAAAACAGCTGATTGTCCCGGTGCAATTGCAGATACATTGTGGTCAAACACCACACGCATTTTGTCTTTTTCCTGTACGATAGTACTCAACATACCCGCATCTTTATACCTGATCTTAGTCACCACATTATCCAGTGGTTCTGTGATTGATCCGTATTTTACCAGATTTACATTGCGCACCAAAGCTTCGCGTTTTTCCAGATCTTCGGCTCTGCCTAACACTACAGTATTGCTCTCCGGCATGATCTGGGTCACAAACATCGGTTCGCCAAATGCAATACCCAGTCCTTTACGCTGTCCGATGGTATAAAAAGGATATCCTTTATGCTGACCTACGACCATCCCGTCCTTGGTGATGAAATTACCACCGGCAACGCGGTCTTCCAGATCTTCTACTTTGTGTTTCAGGAAGGCGCGGTAATCATTGTCGGGCACAAAACAGATCTCATAACTCTCGCTCTTTTTAGCCAGTTCTTCCTGACCCATATCTAAAGCCATCTGCCTGATCTCTGATTTTGCAAAAGAACCTAAAGGGAATTGAGTTCTCGCCAGGTTTTCCTGTGATACACCCCAAAGCACGTATGACTGGTCCTTATTTTCATCTTTACCTTTTGAGATTACGTATCGGCCACTGTCTTGCTGACGGATATTGGCATAGTGACCGGTTGCGATAAATTCGCAATCGAGTTTATTTGCCCGTTTCAATAAGGCTTCCCATTTGATGTGGGTATTGCACAATACGCATGGGTTAGGCGTGCGTCCGGCAAGGTATTCGTCTACAAAGTTGTCGATCACAAAATCTCCAAACTCGTCTCTGATGTCTAATATATAGTGGGGGAATCCGTAGTTTACGGCCAGGGTACGCGCGTCGTTGATGCTATCCAAACTGCAGCAACCTGTTTCTTTACTGCTGCTTCCTGAAGTGGCGTAGTCCCATGTTTTCATGGTCAGGCCTATCACTTCGTACCCTTGTTCGTGTAGCATTACTGCTGCTACTGAACTGTCGACGCCGCCACTCATGGCAACTAATATTCTTCCTCTTTTACTCATGTGTTTTAATGCTGCCCCGGGTTCAAGGTCCGGTGATTAATATTATAGCGTGCAAAGGTAAGGGATTTGTTTGAAGTTAGGAAATTAAGTGATCTGCTCCGGGACTGGAACCAGTTGCGCTGAAGAAGCGCAAATAGTTCCTATGTCCCATCCCAGACACTGAATTTTTAGGACAGCAGGGAGGTGAGGAAGGTGGGGATGGAATGGGTATTGAAGAGTATATAACTGGGGGTTTCCAGAGCTGTTGTTATTGGTGATTGAGAATACAACACAAACGTATTAGCAAATGATTTAAGCAGGTTTTTGTTAAATAAATTTTTATATTAGCCTTATCAAACAACCATATAATGAAGAAGGTATTATTGTACTGTTTATTATTGTCGCCGGTAATGGCCAGTGCCCAGCAGAATCTGGTGAAATATGTGAGGCCAATTATTGGTACGCAAAAAATGGGACATACTTATCCGGGAGCGACGGTGCCTTTTGGTGCGGTGCAGTTGAGTCCTGATACTGATACTTTGTCTTATGAACTGAATGGTAAGTACAATGGTGAAGTGTATAAGTACTGCGCAGGGTATAAGTATGAGGATAAGACTATCGTTGGTTTCAGTCATACGCATTTTAGCGGTACAGGGCATTCTGATCTTGGCGATTTCCTGATCATGCCTACTCAAGGCAAGCTTCAGCTAAATCCCGGAATTGCTGATGAGCCTAAATCGGGATTCCGTTCGGCTTTCTCTCATGCAAACGAAACAGCCGAAGCAGGGTATTATAAGGTAAAACTGGATGATGATCACATTACCGCGGAAATGACGGCGACAAACAGGGTCGGGATACATCAGTATACTTTTCCTAAATCAGATGATTCTCATATTATCCTAGACCTGATGTCGGGCATTTATAATTACGATGATAAAACCGTGTGGACGTATGTGAGGGTAGTGAATGACACCTTAATCACCGGGTATAGGCAAACGAATGGATGGGCTCGCACACGTACCGTGTATTTCGCAATGACATTCTCTAAGCCATTTAAAGCTTATGGTCAGAAGAATTTTGATAAGACACAGGCATACAAGGGTTTTTGGAGGAAGTTTGACCAGACCAAAAACTTTCCTGAAATAGCAGGTAAATGCATCCGGATGTACTTTGACTTTGCAACACAAGAGCAGGAAAAGGTCCAGATCAAGTTTGCTTTATCGCCGGTGAGCCAGGAAAATGCGCTGATGAATATGAGAACTGAAGCACAGGGATGGGACTTCAATAAATTTAAAACACAGGCGCAGGCCGACTGGAATAAGGAGCTGAATAAAATAAAAATTGATGCAGCTGAAGATGATAAGGTCAATTTTTATACGGCACTATACCACACTTTCATCAATCCGACGAACTATAGTGATGTAAATGGGGAATACAAAGGTTTGGACCAGGGCGTGCATAAGGCAGATGGTTTTACAAACTACACCACCTTTTCGTTATGGGATACTTACAGGGCTTTACATCCCTTTTTTAACATCATGCAGCCTTCGCGTAATAATGATATGGTGAAGTCTATGATGGCGCATTATGACCAGAGCGCATTGAAAATGCTGCCGATCTGGTCGCACTATGCAAATGACAACTGGTGCATGAGCGGCTACCATAGTGTGTCGGTACTGGCCGACGCCATTATCAAAGGGGTATATAATGGTGATGCCCAAAAGGCGCTGGACGCCTGTATCATGACCGCTAATCACCGCAATTATGAGGGGATAGGTGATTATATAGATCGGGGTTATATTCCTGCTGAACGCAGCGGAACGTCGGTTTCGAATACTTTGGAATATGCTTATGACGACTGGTGCATTGCACAGATCGCAAAAAAACTGGGGAGGGATGGTGTGTATGCTCAGTTTACCAAGCGTGCGGGCAACTGGAAGAATGTATTTGATAAATCTATTGGTTTTATGCGGCCTAAGCTGGCAGATGGTTCTTTTAAAAAGGAATTTGACGCACTGAGTACGCATGGACAGGGTTTTATAGAGGGGAACACCTGGAACTATAGTTTCTTCGTCCCTCAGGATCCTTCAGAGATGATTGCAGAGATGGGCGGGGCTAAGCGTGTGGCTTCGAGACTAGATTCTCTATTTTCCATGCACCTGCCGGATGAGTTTTTTGCTGACACGGAAGATATTACGCGTGAGGGGATTATAGGTGGTTATGTACATGGAAATGAGCCAGCACATCATGTTGCGTATTTGTATAACTGGGTTGGTCAGCCATGGAAAACACAGGAGAAAATCAGGATGATCTTAAAAATGCAGTATAAATCGACTCCTGATGGTTTGGGTGGTAACGACGATTGCGGACAAATGAGTGCCTGGTATCTATTTTCTTCTTTGGGCTTTTATCCGGTAGCGCCTGGTTCTGATGAGTATGCACTTGGAAGTCCGGCAGTTAAAAATGCAGTACTTTCTCTTGAAAATGGAAAGACATTTACCGTAGAAGCGCTGAACCAAAGTGACAAGAACGTATATGTGTCGAAGGTTTTACTGAATGGAAAGCCTTTAAACGGGTTTAAAATAAAGCATGCTGATATTACGAATGGCGGGAAATTGACTTTTGTCATGACAGGTAAAATTAAGTGATCTGCTCTGGGACATAGGAACTATTTGCGCTGAATAAGCACAAATAGTTCCTATGTCCCTTCCCGGACACTGAATTTTAAGGAAAGCAGGGCGCATAGCTGGTGCCTAAACGAACGCAGGCACAGCAGATCTTGGATCATTGCCCTGAATCTGGTTTCTTCTTATGTCGGCAGGTTCTACAGGCTTTTTGATGATCTTTTTATTGAGGCCACTTGCTGCGCTGTACAACAGGATACTTCCTAAAGCCACTTCTTCAAACGCTGTAATGGGATGTTTGCGGATCTTTCTGATTCCTTTCTGAAGGATATAAACTCCTGCAATTACTGAAACTAATCTTTTTCCCGACTCTAATTCTTCTGTCTCATAGTCTTTTAATAGTGAACTGATGAGTGATATTTTTAATTTATCTTTTACTTTCCTAAACATATTGCTTCTTGTTTAATCTGTTAAATGAACATCATAGTGCTGTTCTTTGTTTGATAATTTCATCGAAATATAGTTAAAATGACCCAAAAAGGATATCAAACTAATTTTTCTAAAACCATCTTTATAGCCTTATCAACTACTTTGCCAGGTTCGCTGCTGAACTGAAAATTGACGCGACTTGCCAAAATAGCATTTACCGAGAGTGCTTTATGTCCCAGGACCTTCGCCATTGCGTAGATGCCGGCTGTTTCCATTTCCAAATTGGTGATTCGGTGGTTTTGATATTTAAATCTGTTCAACAAGTTAATCAGATTTGGCACAGCATTTCTGGCGCGTACTTGTCGGCCCTGTGGCGCATAAAACCCCGGCGCAGTAACGGTGATGCCTTGTTCCATATCTTTTCCCACGGTATTCAGCAATGTGGGATCGGCAGCGGTCAGATAGGGCGTGATGCCTTTGATATGCGAAAAATCAGACCTAAAACTATCTAATATGCTGTGTTCATCACCCGAAAGCTCATGAATATAATATTGCATGAGTGCATCCAGGCCAAGGCCAAAAGAAGAGGCCAGTATGGTACCCATTGGTATGTCGGGCTGAATGGCACCGGAAGTGCCGATGCGTATGATGTCTAATGAAGTGAGTTGGGATTTAACCAGGCGGGTATTGAAATCAATATTGACCAGCGCATCCAATTCGTTGAATACGATATCGATGTTATCAGTACCGATGCCTGTCGAGATACAGGTAATTCGCTTCTGACCAATATATCCTGTATGGGTGATGAATTCCCGTTTGCCTTTCTTAAGTTCTATGCGGTCAAAATGTTTAGATACTTCAGATATACGATCTGGATCACCAACTGTGATGATGGTCTGAGCAAGATCCTCAGGTTTGATATTGAGGTGGTAAATACTGCCATCAGGATTGATGATCAGGTCGGCTTCTGATAATTTCTGTTGCATGCTTAAAGTTAAGGAATAATTGGGCGGAGCGCAATGGCTCGAAAATACTTTTATGCGGTATACAGGTACTTTAGCTTTGCACCTTCAATCTTATCAAATCTGCCGATCACAGCATTCAAATTTGCCTTTCTGACTTCAAATTTAAGGCTGCAAGAATTGTCGAAATTCTGGGAGAGTACATTGAGTTGTTCATCCTTGACCAGTTTCATGACGTCATTCATCACGAGGTAATCAAACTGAACTTCATAGATATCGTTTACGGTCTTCTCGATGATTTGGGCGGCTGTTATTGCATCTACCGCTGCAGTTTTGTAGGCATTGATCAGTCCAGGGACACCTAGTAAAGTTCCTCCAAAATACCTGACAACGACGATCAGTAGATTGGTGACATCTGCGGAGAGCATGGCATTGAGTATTGGTCGGCCCGCCGTGCCTGATGGTTCACCGTCATCCTGTATGCGAAATAAACTGCGGTCGGGACTGAGACGTAAAGCCCAGCAGAAATGTCTTGCCTTAGCATGTTCGGCACGTAGGTTCTGAAGGATAGACTTTATTTCTTCATCAGTGGTAATGGGATAGGCGTAGGCTATAAACTTGCTGCCTTTGTCACGAAATATACCTTCAGATGGAGCATTTATAGTTTTATAAGTATCATCAAACAGCATAGATCTGTGATATGGTAATTAAAATGATGGCAGCCAGAGCAAGCGCAAGTCCCAGGTAGTTTAGTTTGTTTAGCTTTTCTTTAAAGATCAATATTCCAACAAGGCTACCAACGATGATTACGCCCATATTCATCCCCGCAAAAACAGTAGAAGGATCGTTTGACATGGCTTGGTGAGCTTTTAAATAGAACAAGATGTTGAAGAAATTGAAAAAGCCCAGGATGCAGCCGCAGATGAAGTTGATGAGCTGAAGTTTCTGCTTTTTAATGAAGGCCAGGTACAACAATGTAACGATAGAAATGATGAAAGCCAGCGTAAAAATAATGGTGAGTGAGCTCGTATAAGGTATGCTATTGATTTGTGCAACTTTCTTGAATAAGATATCGATTACACCAAAACCGATAAACACCATAACAGGGTAGATCCAGTCTGATCCTTTGGTCTTGCTACCGCTCTTTTTGTATAGGGTAAAAAAGATCGCTGTAAAGCCAACTGCAAGGCCAATGAGCTTCACCGTCTTAAACTGATCGTTGAAAAGAAAATATGCGGCTAAAATGGGAATGAAGAGTGACAGACGCTGCGCGATGTCTGTTTTTACGATTCCTATGTTCTTTACAGAGGCTGCGAGGCACCAAAAGACAACAGGTAACAATACACCTAAAGCAAGATAAATCTTATCAGGTGAGGCGGTTATGATCTTCGATAAGTCGGGTTTAAAAAAGAAAAGACTAAGTCCGATGGCGAAAAGGTAGTTCCAGGTTACAGCTTGTGGGATGCTAATTTTATACCTTTTGGCAAGTTTTAAAAGTACGGCTACTGTAACACTACAAAATATGCTGATAATGAGGTAAATCATTGATTTGGTTGGTTTTGATAGATTGTTAACTGATCCTGATCTATTTGGTATTGCGCGGTGATGACTCCATTGACCTGGGGAGAAGAAATGCCTTCCTGCCATGAGGTACCCGAGGTGAAAACGCGGGCTTCATCCCATATGTTGCCCTGTATAAACTGGTTGAGGATATTTGCACCGCCCTCAATAATAACAGACTGTATATCCATGAGGTAAAGCTGAAAAGCTATTTTCTGAGGAAGGTAATATTGCATATCTTCCATCTGAATGTAATGAATATTGCCTGCAACCTCTGTTTTTACTTCATTGAAGATGACGGTTTTGGCATTATCATTATAAATGTGATTGGACTGAAGGACTTTAAGTTTGCGGTCTATGAGAATTCTTAAAGGATTCTTTCCCGGCCATTCCCGAGAACTGAGTTGAGGGTTATCGGCGACAGCGGTCTGGCTACCAACTAAAATTGCATCTTCTTCTGTTCTCCATTTGTGAACGAGCACCTTGGCCAAAGGCCCGCTGATCCATTGCTGTACCGCATTTTTAGGTGCAAAGTAACCATTGGCAGTAGTGGCCCATTTTAGGATGATATAGGGTCTCTGCTGGCCAATACGGGTAAAGAAACGTTTGTTGACCGCCGTACATTCCTCTTCCAGAACTCCGGATACTACGTCGATGCCGGCGTTTTTCAGGCGTTCTATTCCTTTACCGTTGACATCAGGAAAAGGATCCCTGTTGCCGATTACCACCTTTTTTAACTGATGTCTGATCAGCAGATCTGCGCAGGGAGGTGTTTTTCCGAAATGAGCGCAAGGCTCAAGACTTACATATGCTGTAGCAGCTGCAAGGAGCGTTTCTGCCTGCTCACCATAAGTTTGAAGCACCTGATTTACGGCATTTACTTCGGCATGTGCCTGGCCGTATTTTTCATGATAACCTTCACCTATGATCTTATTACCGCAGACAATGACGCAGCCCACCATAGGATTTGGACTTACACTGCCCATCCCCAGTTGTGCCAGTTCGAGGCATCGCTGCATATATAATTCGTCGGTCATTGTGGCAAAAGTAAGGTATATTGTTCGATTTAGTTACTTTTGTATAGGATGAATTTAAAGCAGGTATTGCAACTTTTTACTGTACAATTACAGGACCTATACGAAGAGACTGAAATCACTTCTATTTTTAATATTGTAGCTGGCCATATCTCAGGACTGAACAGGGCAGAAGTGACTTTTAAGAAGGAAGATGAGCTAACTAAACCAGTTTACGATGCCTATATTAAGGCAATGGATGAACTCCGGACAGGAGTACCTATGCAATATGTGCTGGGTGAAACTGAGTTCTACGGACTTCCTTTTAATGTTTCCCCATCTGTTTTGATCCCGAGACCGGAAACGGAAGAATTGGTGGAATGGATCATTGAAGATTATAAACTAAAAGAGGGCTTAAAATTTATAGATATAGGCACCGGAAGCGGTTGTATAGCGATTACACTGGAGAAAAAGCTGCCGGGAAATGTGGTTTTTGGGCTGGATGTATCTAAAGAATCACTTAAGATAGCGGTATCTAATGCTTCATTAAATAACTCTGATGTGATTTTCACTGAAGCAGACATTAGAACTTATTGCAGCAGAGAAAAATTTGATGTTATCGTAAGTAATCCGCCTTACATTACATTAGATGAACAAGAGGAAATGCACCAGAATGTGTTTGCACATGAACCACATCTGGCGCTGTTCGTATCTAATGAAAAACCCCTGGTGTTTTATGAGGCAATAGCAGATTTTGCGATGCAATCATTAAAAGACGGTGGCTTGCTTTACTTTGAGATCAATGAACACCTGGGCAAAGAAACGGTGGAGATGCTCAGAAATCAAGCTTTTTCAGATATCGTGCTGAAAAAAGACATGCAGGGAAAGGACAGGATGGTTCGATGCAGATTGGTCCGCTAGCTCCGTGGATGGAAGTCTGTAATGATGCCCCTGAGATAATCCCTGTCCAGATGTGTATAGATCTCTGTGGTTGTAATACTTGAATGGCCCAGCATTTCCTGTACTGCGCGCAAATCGGCACCACCTTCTATTAAATGCGTAGCAAAGGAATGACGGAAGGTATGCGGACTAATGTCTTTCTTGAGGCCTACTTTCTCCGCAAGTGACTTGATCATGGTAAATACTGATATGCGGGACAGTGAACTACCTGAACGGTTTAGAAAGATGTAATCTTCAAATCCTTTTTTTATGGGGATATGCACCCTGGTTTCGCTGATGTAGATGTTCATATACTTGAGCGCACTGCCTCCAATCGGCACTATTCTTTCTCTATTGCCTTTTCCCACGACTTTGATAAAGCCAGCTTCTTCGAAGATGTTAGACAGCCGAAGCCCCACGAGTTCAGATACCCTCAAACCACAACTATATAAAACTTCTATAATTGCTTTACTACGTACGCCGTCCGGTTTAGAAGCATCTATGGCATCAATCAGCCTATTGATTTCGTGTATGTTTAGGGTATCAGGTAATTTTCTGGCAAGCCTTGGCGCCTCGAGAAGCTCAGTAGGATCTGTTGTAATCAGGTTTTCCAGGAGAAGGAACCCAAAGAAAGACTTTAGTCCGGAGATGACCCTGGCCTGGGTACTGGGTAGCATCCCAAGTTCATTGATCCAGGAAATAAATGACTTTAAATGACTGCTATCAATCTCCTTAACATCAGGCTGTTTATCGATTGAATCAAAATATTGAAAGAGTTTGGCAATGTCATTCAAATAAGCATCAACAGAATTACCGGAGAGCGAGCGCTCCAGTTTCAGGTAAGTTTTAAATGATCTGATGTAGGGTTGATTAATCACACAAAAATTTTCTACTGTAAGTTTTTAACTTTAAGTTTGAACTGATGAAGATACAAATTATTAATGGCCCAAATTTAAACCTTTTAGGTGTACGTGAACCTGGAATTTACGGAAATCAGGGTTTTGATGAATATATCAAGGAACTAAGAGCGATGTACAGCATCCTGGAAATCGACTATTTCCAGAGCAATGTGGAAGGTGAGCTGATCAATAAATTGCATGAAGTGGGTTTTACTTATGATGGCATTGTAATTAACGCAGGTGGGTATACACATACTTCTGTGGCGATTGCAGATGCGATTGCTGCCATTAAAACACCCGTTATTGAAGTTCATATTTCCAATATCTATGCACGTGAAGAATACAGGCATGTATCGCTAACGGGTAAGAACTGCAAGGGAGTGCTTACGGGATTTGGAATGGATGGATACCGACTGGCCATAGAAAGTTTGTTAAAACAGCAGGTATGATCAAAAAATATATGCTGGCACTTGCATTAAGTGCTATTGGCTTTGGTGCTATTGCCCAGACTGAAGTCACCGAAAAAGAGATCAAAGATCACATTCATTTCCTGGCTTCACCTTCAATGAAAGGCAGATTCCCCGGCACTAAAGAGAATAAAAAGACTGTAGACTACTTAATTAAAAACTTTAAGAAATCAGGTATAAAACCCTATGGCAAAAGTTTTTTACAAAACTTTATTACCAAAATAAGGGTTAAGAGAGGAGTGACGGATACACCTTATGCGAAAACTCAGAACGTGATCGGATATATAGAAGGTACTGACCCCGTTTTGAAAAACGAATTCATTGTACTGGGGGCCCATTATGATCATCTTGGAATGGGAGGGGCGTCTTCTAAAAAGCCGGACACTGTAGGTATTCACCTGGGTGCCGACGACAATGCGAGTGGAACGGCTGCGTTAATGGAGATAGGCGAAATGCTGGCTGCGAACAAGGAATTGAAACGCAGTGTGCTGCTGATTGCTTTTGGTGCAGAAGAGCAAGGCCTGCTTGGTTCCAGATACTTCACAGAACATCCTGTTATCCCTTTGGTATCTATTAAACTGATGCTGAATATGGATATGGTGGGCCGCATGAACGCGGAAAAGCATTTGTACATGGGCGGTGCGGCATCATTTGATGGTGGCATGGAACTGATGAAGAGCCTGGGGCCCGTTGTGGGTATAAACCCGATTGTAATTGCTTATGATGTAGGCGGGTCAGATCACGTTTCGTTTTACAAAAAGAATATTTCCGTACTTGGATTTCATACAGGTGGTCACCCTCAATACCATACTCCAGAGGATAGCATCGACCTGATCAATGTTGCGGGTGAAAAACTGGTATGTGATTACATTTACAAAGCAATTGTAAGTGTGGCAAACAGAACAGTGCCGATATTATTTGTTCCGGAAAAGAAAAATTAGAATTTCAACTGACTAAAGGTTCTGATCTTTTTGATGAAGTATGCATAAACAATGCTTGAAGGGTATTGACCGGTATGCTGTGTAAAGCTGGTCTGCTTTGCAGTTCTTTTCTTTGCGTTAGTTGACAGGCTTTTCAGGAAGTGCCAGTGTGCCTTATTTACTGCAAAGGCAAAATCTGTCTTTCCCTGTACCAGAAAATGGATCCAGGCGATGAAATCAAGACACATCCTGATAAATACCCTGGAGTAAGCATCCGCAAGCGGCAAGTTTTTTTGTAAAATGATCAGGTTATTTCTGAAGTTCAGGTAGGTTTTGTAAGGGTTGTTTGCATTCAATGTACCACCGCCAACGTGGTAGACTTCGGCATCAGGACAGTAAACAATTTTATACCCCAGATTCTTTAAACGCCAGCAAAGGTCAATTTCCTCCATATGCGCGAAAAAATCAGGGTCGAGACCGCCAACCTCTTTCCATTGTTTGCTTTTGATAAACAGGGCAGCACCGCTGGCCCAGAAAATCTCTCCGGCTTGGTTGTACTGCTGGTGATCGGGTTCCACCGTATCGAATAATCTTCCTTTACAAAAAGGGAAGCCATGAAGATCCAGATACCCACCGGCAGCGCCCGCGTATTCAAACTGGGTTTTATCTTTTTGCCATTTGATCTTAGGCTGTGCTACTGCAATCATTGGGTCGGCCTGCATCTGATCTATAATAGGCTGTATCCAGTTTTCCGGAACTTCCACATCAGAATTCAACAGCACGTAATAATCGGCATCTACCTGGTCTAACAGTTTGCGATATCCTTCAGCAAAACCATAATTATGATCATTTTCTATTATTCTGATATTGGGGTAGTTTTCCCTGACAAAAGCAACTGAACTATCTGTGGAGGAATTATCGCCAACAATCAACTGCAGGTTACCATATGTAGATTTCACTACACTTGGAAGGAATTTTTCAAGTAATGCTTGTCCGTTCCAATTCAAAATCACTACTGCTACGCTTGGTTCCATTCTTCTATATTGGGTTTATGCTTCCATCTTCTGTGGCTCCACAGCCAGTAGGGTGGATTGTCGTTAATTATTTTTTCAAGGAGGGCAAATGTCATGTCGGTAATCTGATGTCCCTTTGTCTCTTTAGGATTTTCTGTGATCAGCTCACAATCCAGCTCATAGTACCCTCTTTTTATATATTTCATATTGAAATAAATCACCGGACGGTTTGTTTGCAATGCAATCTTTTCTAAGCCCGTTAATACCGCTGTTGGTTGGTTTAGAAATTTAATCCAATACCTAGCTTCACTGCGTATTGGTGTCTGATCTCCGGCAAAGCAGAACATTGTAGCATCATTTTTAGTAGCTACAAGTGCCCGGAGCGTTTGTTTCATAGGAATAAATGCATTTCCAAACCGGGTACGCAGGTTATAAAACCAATTATTGTATACTTCGTTATTAACAGGTTTGTAAATGACATATGGTGTGGCAGAGAGCTTGACTCCGAGGGCAAGCGTCCCCAATTCCCAATTACAATAGTGGGCACTGCACGCGAGTACATTTTGTCCTTCAGCGTAATACTTTTCGACCATATCCAGGTTGTTGATTTTTACACGCTTTTCCAGTTCGGACTTAGGTATGTGAGGCATCTTTATGACCTCATATACAAGGTCTGTTAAATATCTGTAAAACTGCTTCTCGATTCGAATGATTTCTTGAAGTGGCTTTTGCGGGAATGAATTACAGAGGTTTTCACGTACTGCTTGTCGGCGGTAGCGAAAAATATAGTAAACAATATAATAACTTACTGTTGCGAAAAAGTACAGCAGGGAGAGGGGCAGTAAAGACAAAAAGTTTAAAAAAAATATTCCTATATAAGAAAAGCTTTTTTTTATCATTATTTTGGCGAATTGAGAATGCAAACATAAATTATCAGATGCAAAGTTCAGCTATATTCCCACTTTTTTATCTTCCACCAATCAGCTATTTTTCTGGTTTAAAAGACTTTGAGGGTAATTTTATCATCGAGAAGGACGAACATTTTCCGAAACAAACTTACCGGAATAGGGCAAGAATATATTCGCCAAATGGAATTTTAGACCTTATAGTACCGGTAATTAAGGGTTCTAAGGTCCACACGAAGGTAAAAGATGTAAAGATCAGTAATGATTATAACTGGCAACGGCTCCATTGGAAGAGCCTGGAAAGCTGTTACCGCAATTCGGCTTATTTTGAGTATTATGAAGACGAGCTCGCTCATTTCTACAATACGAAGTTCGATTATCTTTTTGAGTATAATACCCAGCTGTTACAGTGGATGTTAAAACAATTAAAAAAGGAAACTTCTTTGCAGTTCACTGCTGAATATGATAAGGATATACCTGTAGAACTGGATTTCAGAAGCAAACTTCATTTTAAAAATACGGTGTCGGACACTGGCTTCAAACCTTATTTTCAGGTGTTCGACGACAGACATGGCTTTATACCAAACCTAAGTATAGTGGATTTGTTATTCAATCAGGGTCCACAATCCAAAGCATTTATTTGATTCTATGGCAAAGCATTCAAAGTATAAACGGAAACACAAACATTATTCTTTACCCGAGGCTGGCTCCAGTCCGGGTGTTATATATATAGCCAAAGATGCCTTAGAGCCCGTCATTAAAATTTATAAATACAATTCTGAATTCTATGAGGTTTCTGAACTTCATAATATAGAAGCAGTAAAAAATATCATCGCTGATAAACGATTTACCTATTGGATTGAGGTGAAGGGGTTTGATTCACGACAACTTTTTGAGACGCTCGCCATTGATTTTAATGTCAATAAGCTGATATTAGAAGACATCACGAGAACTTATCAGCGACCAAAAATGGAAGAGTATGATGGTTATGTCTTTGCCACCAGTCGCATGCTGTATTTTGATGAGGCAAAAAACATGGACAATATCCAGGTTTCTTTTATATTGATGGACAATGCTTTATTTACTTTCCAGGAAAACTATGAAGATTGCCTGGAGCCGATAAGAAACCGGCTTAAAGCAGGGAAGGGGAACATCCGGATTGCAGGTAGCAGTTACCTGATGTACGCATTGATGGACATCATCATCGACAGATATTTTGAGATATTGGGCCAGTGGGGTGAAGATCTGGATGCGATAGAGGACCGCTTGTTTGACAGCCCCGATAAAACTGTGATGTTTGATACTCAGGTTATAAAAAGAAACCTGATAGGGGTAAGAAAGGTGATCTGGCCTGAAAGGGATAAACTGAATGATATTTTGAGAAGCGACAGTCCGCTGATCACAGATCAGACAAAAATGTACATCAAGGATGCCTATGACCATTGTATCCAGATTATTGACATGGTGGATTCCTTAAAAGAGCTCTCTGTGAGCAATATAGATATGTACCTGTCATTCATCAGCAACAGGATGAACGAAATCATGAAGGTGCTGACGATTATATCATCTATATTTATTCCCCTGACATTTATCGCCGGTATTTATGGAATGAATTTCGCAATAGAAGATCCGGCTACAGGGAAAGTTTTGCCTAAAAATATGCCTGAGTTATACCAGGAAAACGGGTATTTATATACGATGATTGTAATGGGATTAATCGCCGTACTGCAAATCATATATTTCTGGCGCAAAGGATGGTTTAAATAGGACTGATTATTATTACCTTTAGCGTCGAATGCAGTCCTTCGAACTCGACAAGTCTGATGTATCTAAGATCAAGTTAGCCCTAACAGGTGATGATGAACAACTAAAAGTTATTCTTGAGGAATACCATGCCTCGGAAATAGCTATTTTATTTGAAAGTCTGACGAAAGAAGATAGACAGCGAATCATCAATTTATTGCCAGTTGAGGTAGCATCTGAAGTAATTTCAGAGATGCATGAAGAGTCGCACCCTGAGGAGTTATTACTTCAGATGCACCCGGACAAGCGTACAGAAATTGTAGAGGAGCTGGATTATGATGATGCCACCGACATCATCTCGCAACTAGAAGAGCACGAGCAAAAGGAAATTCTTGAAGACCTGAGTGAAGATGATGCTTCAAGTATTCGTAATCTACTGAGCTACCACGAAGAAACTGCGGGCGGTTTGATGAATACGGAATTCATCAGAATCAATCTGGACCTTACAAAAAAGGATGCAATTGATGAGATCATCAGGCAGAGCGAGGAAATAGAGGAATTCTATACCGTGTACGTTATTAATGATGAGAATGTTTTTCAGGGTATTGTATCCTTAAAAGATATCATTAAAGCTAAAGGAAACGTAAAGATAACAGAGCTTGTGAAGGCCGAGGTGGCCTGGGTACATCCGGATACGGATCAGGAGGAAGTTGCCAAACTCATTTCTCAATATAATATTACCAGTATCCCGGTACTCGACAACGACATGAAATTACTCGGACGGGTTACTTTTGATGATGTTATTGACGTTCTTGAAGATGAAAATACTGAGGACATCCTGAAGATTTCCGGGGTATCGGAAGATGAGGAACTGAGCGGCAACTGGGTTGAAGCTGTCAAATCCCGCTTACCATGGCTGGTCTTGAACCTGGGCACTGCTTTTTTGGCTTCTGGTGTTGTGCGTCATTTTGAACCCACAATCGAAAAAATTGCTGTTCTTTCTGCCTATATGACGATAATTGCAGGAATGGGCGGTAACGCAGCAACTCAGGCACTGGCGGTAACTGTAAGAAGGATATCTCTTTATGACCTTACTGACAATCAAGCTTACCGTACTGTATTAAAGGAATTTACAGTGGGGTTAATTAACGGTGCTGTTACGGGCTTAATCGTATTCTTATTTGCATTATTTTTTGACAGCAACCCCTTGTTAGGAGTAGTGATCTTTCTCGCTATGACGGGTAATTTATTGATTGCAGGGGTAACCGGAGCTGGTATTCCATTGATCTTAAAACGTGTCGGAATTGACCCGGCCATTGCTTCTTCAATTATTATTACAACATTTACAGATGTTTTTGGATTTTTGCTCTTACTAGGCTTAGCGAGCAAACTTTTATTATAACTTATTAAATACATATGCAACAAACTAAACACAACTGGACTAAAGAGGAAATATCAGAAATATATAATAGACCATTTTTGGACCTGGTTTATGAAGCCGCAACCATTCACCGCGAAAACAAAGACTATAACGAGGTACAGGTTAGTTCACTAATATCTATAAAAACAGGAGGTTGTGCAGAAGATTGTTCTTATTGCCCTCAGGCTGCTCGTTATCATACTGACCTTGAAGTACAGCCATTAATGCAGGTTGGCCAGGTAGTAAGCGCGGCAGTAAAGGCAAAGGAGGGAGGCGCTTCACGTTTATGTATGGGTGCTGCATGGCGCGAAGTGCGCGACAATCGAGATTTTGATCGTGTCATTGAAATGGTAAAAGCCGTTAACGACATGGATATGGAGGTTTGCTGTACATTAGGTATGCTGACTGAAAATCAGGCACAAAGACTAGCTGATGCTGGCTTATATGCTTATAACCATAATATTGATACTTCAGAAGATGATTACAAAAGGATCATCTCTACACGTACTTATGATGACCGTCTAAATACAATAAAAAATGTGCGTAAAGCAAAGCTTACTGTGTGCAGCGGCGGAATTATTGGTTTAGGTGAAACAGTTGAAGACAGGGTGTCTATGTTGCAGACGCTGGCAAATATGGCCGTTCACCCTGAATCTGTTCCGGTGAATGCGCTGGTTCCCGTAAAAGGTACACCCTTGGAAGATCAGCCCCGTGTACCGATTTGGGATATGGTCAGGATGATTGCTACTGCTCGTATTGTAATGCCAAATTCTGTGGTTCGCTTATCTGCCGGAAGAAATGAAATGAGTACACTTGAACAGGCATTTTGCTTTATGGCCGGAGCAAGCTCTATTTTTGCAGGAGATAAATTGTTGACTACGCCAAATCCTGCCTTTATTGACGACATGGCAATGTTTGAATTACTAGGATTAAAAACCCGTGATGCTTTCAAAAATGGCAGACCGTCTAACACACTTTCTCACAAGGAAGAGGCCGCAGTATAACTTATAAAAAAAGGCCCCCGATGAATATTAATTCATCGGGGGCCTTTAACATTGGTTTAAATTGCTATCACGCGGGTTTCTATATTTCCCTTTGTAGCTTTAGAATATGGGCATGCCCGGTTTGCCTTATCGGCTAGATGTTGAGCTTCTTCAGTTGTTATACCTGGTATGTGAACATCCAGATCAGCAGATAAAGCAAAAGCATTTCCATCTTTATTGAAAGATACATGCACTTCAACAGTCGCTTCCGCAACATCTACACCATCATGTTGGGCTACCGATCCCAACGCTCCAAGGTAACAAGCACCCCACGCAGCTGCGAATAGTTGTTCAGGGTTAGTAGCGCCGCCCTGACCACCCATTTCTTTTGGCTTTCTTAAATTAATATCCAGTATTCCGTCGTTCGACTTGATATGACCATCGCGACCGCCGGTAGCGATCACTGAGGCTGTATATAGTTTTTCCATAATGATGTATTATAATATTAAATTAGAACAATACATCAGGGACTAAAGTTTTTATATTTTGATCTTTTCAGACAATTTATAGATATCGTATGCCACTTTTTGAATGAGATCAAACTGCTCGCCAATGATAATTTCATCAGATTGAATATTGCTGGTGCTATTTATATTGCGACGTATGAGTGGCACATTGCTAATTAAACCGGTATTACTTTTAAGCATGTCTCCGGATAGATTTAGCAAATAGATTGTATTCTGAACTAAAGGCTTTAATTCGTCAAAATTTGAGAATACAAACTCATGTTCTTTATTATAAAGCGAAAGTGTGGCAATATAAGAGGACAATAAATGATTGAGCGCAGTAAACTGATGAAGTTCAGTCATTAGTATTTGCTTACTCTTAGGTTCAGAGAACATTCGCTGAAAAAGAGAAGCAAGGTTGGCTGTTGTTACGTAAACTTCCTTTCTGGCAACTTTATAATTAGTGAAATCAGTAACAGGTTCAACATAAAGAAATGTTACCTGTTCGAAGTAATTCATATTTGCTTTTAGTGTATCCAGCATAGCTTCTTTCAGCTTTTCGTGTTCCCAGTTAGGAAACAATGAATAACTAGCTAATAGCGCAATACCAGAACCAATTAACGTATCATAAATTCTTTCTCTTGCAACTGATAAACCACCCATGCCCAAAAAGTCAAATAGCACTAAAATGTACGGGGTCATAAAAAGAACACTTACGACATAGTTTTTACGTTGAAAGCTGTAGCTGCCAACCATACAAATCAGCAAAATTATGAACAATACGTTCTTGTCATGAATATATACGAGTATACCCATACCTATAAAAGCACCAATAACAGTACCAATCAGACGCTCATAATTTCTTTGCTTTGCCAGACTAAAACCTGGTTTTGATATCACAAGAATTGTTAAAAGAATCCAATAACTATGAGAAAAGTTCAACGTTTTTGCTACAACAAAACCAATCAACATTACAATTGCAACCCTTAATGAATGTCTGAATGTGGCCGAACTAAACGTTAAATTTTCAGAAAGAAGTTTAAGATCTATGTTTTGTCTGGTAACAAATTTCTCAACATCTATTTTTCTCGGCTTCAGGTTTTTCTTCTCGTTCTTATTGAAATACCCATTTATAGTTTTAACCCGTGAAAGAATATTTTCAATATTTACCTCAATATTTTTTAAAGCAATAATCCCCAGAGTATTGTATTTTCCATCTGTATTGTTTTTCTCCAGATCAGTGATTTCTTGCTTCAATTTCGCCACATCATCTATCAAAGAAGTTGGTAGGCTAGGGGTGCCTCCGGTTTTTAGTGAGAATGCAATATCCTCTAACTCATCAGCAATTTTTATGATAACAGATTCATAATGAGACAAAATACCTGAAGCATCAAACTGCTCATGTAGCTGTTTGTAATTGTAATAGGTAGACATTACTTGTTCAAATAAATCAACCATATCAACAAACACTAGCAAAAGAAATCTCCCTTCAGGAGTAGATTCTCTTACAATCTCCCTGGTCCTGAATAATACCTCCCTAACAGCATCCTGTTTTTCGTGAACCAACACCTGCAATTGCAATAATTCCGCATAATTATCATCGTAATTAATATTCTGATGATAAAATTTGGCTTTTGCCCTTAGAAAATCGCTCACTTCATGTATAGAATCGCTCAATATCTGCTGAACAAGTCGATATGGTCTGATTCTATAGAAAAAATAACTCAGCAAAGTATACCAGACACTTCCAATAAAAATAAGTAATGAATAAAACAAAACCTCATTCCAGGGTCTTATATCATCTATACTCAAGACCATAATCAGTAATGTTGCCGTGCCAATAGATGCTGCTCTAAGACCGTACAGGAAAAACATGGAGAATATAAAGCTACATACGACAAGCAGAATTCCGGTAAAATAGACGTTACTGTTGGTCAGGCCGACAACGACTGAAATTAATGTAATGAGGCTCATTGTGATCAACATCGCATTTCGACGATGAACTATAGGACCCGGAGTGTCAACAACACTTACACATAATGCGCCTAGTGACAATGTCATACCGTACTGGAGCATACCAAATTGCGCCAGGATTAGAGAAGGACAAAGCACACCCAAAGTAATCCGCAACCCGTCAGCGAAATATGTGCTGAGCAGAAAATCATGAATGCTTCTTATCGGGCGATTGATCATCATATAATTAGCGTTATTATTTTATCAGATTTTGCTAGGATTCAAAAATTAAACCAATAGCTGAGATTATTGCAAAATAATCAAACAAAAAGACGATATCAACAGTTTCTATAAAAGAAAGTACAAATACCTAACAAACTAATAAGTCACATAATTAATATTATGTTAAGTAATATATTTTACTTCTATTTATCTGCAGCGTATAGCTTCCTCCCTAAAATTCTTCTAGTTTAGATTTCAATTCCTGAACTTTATCCAGTTTATTCTTCCTGGTATAAATGTCGATAAGCAACTGAACAGTTGACTTATCATTTTGGTTAATTTCATGAGCTTGCAATAATGCAATTTCAGCTCTGTTTATAAATGATGAGAATTTCTGACTACCGTCTTTACCAGATTTTAAAGCTTCATTTGCTGAGTCCACATAAGCCAAACCCAACTGATAAATTGCATCAAAATAGTTTTCATCGATATTTAAAGCTTTACTATATGATAATGCTGCGGTATTATAGTTTCCGCTATTCTGATAAAGATATCCGTATAGGAAATAAAGCAACTTATTGTTTTTATCGACTTTAAGTGTAGATTCTATAACATGGATAGCATCAGTATATCTTTCATTATCCAATAATAGATTGATATAGTCATTTGTTAGATTTATATCTTCTCCGTTGAGCTTCAGTCCATCCTCTATTGTTTTTATTGCAAGATCATGGTCGAATTTAGAAGTATAAATATTGGCAAGATTCTGAAAAACAACCGGGTTCTTTATTCCTGCCTCTTTAGCTCGTTTAAAGTACTCAAGAGCTTTATCAAAATTCCTGATATTCTGTGCGGCAATAGCCGTATTGACAGCCAAAGTTGTATCTTTTGGAAAAAAGTCACTCACTTCTTTAAGTGAATTAAAGGCAGTTGTAAAATCGTTATTTTTAAAGGCAGAGTTTGCTTTATCCTGCTTCTTGATATTAATGTTATATACAGATGCATATATTAAACGTGTATTTGCCTGGAATTTATCTATTCTTCTTGCAGAATCAATAGCGGCTACAGCTAGTCCATAATATTTATCTGAATTTCCTTCGTCTGTATCTATGATTGAAATGTAGGAACTCAAATATGCTTTTATAGCCCAAGTCTCAGGCCATTTCTTGGTCTTCTTATCATTTTGAGCAGTTTCAATAGCTTTAAGCCCCTCTCCTAGTATCGACAATTGTTTTTTAGTGTCCTGCTTGTTGGTAATTGCAAATTGTAATTTACCTATGCTATTCCGTGCGATTTGCAACTGGCTTTTTTGAGAGAAAGCCATATTGCAGCTTATTAATACTAAAAATGCACAACCGAAAAAAGATATCTTGATCATAGTATACAAACTTAAAAAAAAGAGGGATAAAATATCCCTCTTTTCCAATTCAATGAATTTGTTGTTTATTTCTGGATTTCTTCCAGCTTTTTCTTTGTCGCTTCAAAGTTTACTTTATCTTCTTTGAAACCATAGATGATTTTCAGATTTTCCAGAGCACTAACGTTCTTAGGATCAATATCAAGAGCCGCTTTATAATATGGGATTGACTGATCAATAAACTTAGTCATCTTAACACCTAACTCATTAAACTCCTTGGTTTTCTTAGCATCTAAAGCATTTCTTTGATTCTGAACAGCTAGAGCTTGTTTATAATAAGTATCACCCATCAGGTACTGATAAGTTGCATTTTTAGGATCTTTTTGAATAAGTTTAGTCAGCATTTCCTGAGATTTCTGAATATCTCCTCTCTTAATATAAATATCCGTTTCAAGACCTATGAAGTAAGGATTCTCAGGGAACTTAGCACCTGCTTCCTGCAATAACGTCAAGCCCGCAACACTATCTTTCATTTTATCGAATGTAATACTGACGATTTCTGAATATAGAATTGAAGCATCTTTATAACCAAGATCAATAGCTTTTTTGAAGTTACTAACTACCTCAGGGTAGTTTTTAATTTCTTTTGCTACTACCCCAGTATTTACATACATTGACGTATCATTAGGATTTTTCTTGGTTATTTCCTTAAAAGCGTCAAAAGCTGTAGCAAAATCTTTCCTCTGATAGGCAAAAATACCTCTATTTCTAACTGCGTTATCGACATTAAGTTCCGCATCCTGAATATTTGTTTTCTCAGCCCCCTTGGTATCTAAAGTTTTAGCTTGTGCTATAGCTTCTTCTGCAATCTTCTGATTCGCTATTGAATTTTTAACATCTAATGAATCTACCAAAGATATCCTTGAAGAGAACAATGCCCTGTATGACCAAGCCTCTGCCATAACTTTAGATTTCTCATTTGCGATGGCTTTATCGGTATGAGCTAAACCATCATTTAGCTCTTTTAAGTTTTCAGCTAATGTTTTGGCTTTACTTATGCCTAATAGTCCCCAGGCGTTCTTAGCTGCCGTGACCTCACTCTTTTGAGCATTTGCAAGTGAAGCAACACCTACAAATAATACACTTAAAAGTATCTTCTTCATTTTATTTATTATAGATTAACAATTATTTTTCTTCTTCAGTTCCTTCTTCCTCCTCGTCATCTGCGCCGGTTTCGTCAGTTTCTTCTGTAGTATCAACTTCCAGTTCCTCTCCATCAGCTACTACATGGCTTTCAACAACCTCATCTCCTTCAACTTCTTCCTCCTCATGTTCTATTCTGGCCACAGAAGCAATTTCATCATTACCCTTCAAATTAATCAGACGAACACCCTGAGTTGCTCTTCCCATTACTCTAAGTTCGCTAACAACGATCCTAATGACGATACCCGATTTGTTGATGATCATCAAATCATCTGCATCAGTAACATTTTTAATAGCGACGAGGTTTCCGGTTTTTTCAGTGATGTTAATTGTCTTTACACCTTTTCCTCCTCTGTTAGTAACGCGGTAATCTTCAATGTCAGTACGTTTTCCGTAACCTTTTTCTGAAACTACCAGTACAGTTGCTCCCGGATCATCCACAGCAATCATGCCAACTACTTCATCTTTGTCATGCGCAAGGGTTACACCACGTACACCGGTAGCAGTTCTTCCCATAGGTCTAACCTTCTCTTCATTGAAGCGAATAGCTCTTCCTGAGCGCAATGCCATCACGATTTCGCTTGAACCCGTTGTTAAACTTGCTTCAAGCAACTGATCGCCCTCGTTGATGTTGATTGCGTTAATACCATTTACTCTTGGTCTTGAATATGCCTCCAAAGAAGTTTTTTTAATTGTTCCCTTTTTGGTACACATGATAATGTAATTATTTTCCAGGTATTCCTGATCTTTAAGATTTTTAACCTTAATAAAGGCTTTTATCTTTTCCTCTTTAGGAATATTGATGATATTCTGAATTGCTCTTCCTTTACTCAAGCGGCTTCCTTCAGGAATTTCGTAAACCCTCAACCAGAAACAACGTCCTGCTTCTGTAAAGAACAACATATAATTATGATTTGAGGCAATCAATAAGTGCTCAATGAAATCTTCATTTCTCGAATCACTTCCTTTAGATCCTTTACCACCTCTGCCTTGCGTACGGTATTCTGTAGCCGGAGTACGTTTGATATATCCTTCGTGAGAAATGGTGATTACCACTTCTTCATCTTCGATAAAGTCTTCCATACTCATGTCCTCTGCTGAGTGTACGATTTGAGTTCTGCGCTCATCACCGTATTTCTCTCTCATCTCAGTCAATTCGTCTTTGATGATCTGCATACGTTTGCCTTCATCATCCAGAATAGACTGTAAGTATTCGATGGTTTTCATCAATTCATTGTACTCATCTTTGATCTTATCACGTTCCAGACCTGTCAACCTGCGGAGCGTCATATCAAGGATAGCTCTTGCCTGGATATCGGACAAGCCAAATTTCTCCATCAAACCAGTTCTCGCTTCTTCAGGAGTATCAGAATTACGGATTAATTTAATTACTTCATCAAGATGATCAAGCGCAATCAGTAAGCCTTCTAATATATGCGCACGCTTTTGGGCTTCTGCAAGTTCAAATTTAGTTCTGCGGATGACAACCTCATGTCTGTGCTCTACAAAATAGCGGATCAAATCCTTCAAATTCAACATCTGCGGCCTGCCGTTTACTAGTGCAATGTTATTTACACTAAAAGAAGTCTGCAGTGCAGTTTGCTTAAACAGGTTATTTAATACAATCGAAGCATTCGCGTCACGTTTGATTTCATAAACAATACGGATACCATCTTTATTGGACTCATCCTTAATGTTGGAGATACCTTCTATTTTTTTCTCGCCAACTAACTCAGCAGTACGCTCAATCATCATTGCTTTGTTTACCTGGTAAGGTATTTCAGTAACAATAATAGTTTCACGATCTTTTGTAGCCTCAATTTCAGCTTTGGCACGCATTACAATACGTCCCCTACCAGTTTCAAAAGCTTCCTGAACACCTGTATAGCCATAAATGATAGCTCCTGTTGGAAAATCAGGTGCTTTTATGTGTTTCATCAACTCAGGAATAGTTACTTCGTTGTTGTCAATGTAAGCGATAGTCGCATTAATCACTTCTGTAATGTTATGCGGTGGCATATTTGTAGCCATACCTACGGCAATACCAGATGACCCATTGATCAGCAAGTTTGGTACTTTAGATGGAAGCACCGTGGGCTCCTGTAAGGAATCATCAAAGTTCAACTGAAAATCAACTGTATCTTTATTGATGTCGGCAAGCATGTCTTCGGCTATCTTTTGAAAGCGTGCTTCGGTATAACGCATTGCTGCTGGAGAATCCCCATCGATAGAGCCAAAGTTTCCTTGTCCCTCTACCATTAGGTAGCGAAGACTCCATTCCTGGGCCATCCTTACCATGGTATTATACACAGATGCATCCCCGTGCGGGTGATACTTACCAAGCACCTCTCCAACAATACGTGCAGATTTTTTATATGGTTTATTATTTGCTAATCCCAGGTCGAGCATCCCGTATAAAACACGGCGGTGTACCGGTTTTAATCCATCCCGTACATCAGGCAAAGCCCTTGATACGATAACCGACATCGAATAATCGATGTAAGCGGATCTCATTTGCTCGTCAATATCGATTCTAATTATTTTGTCGTTTTCTTGATTTTCTAAATCTTCTGCCATAAATATTAATGTTCCTTAAGAACGATTTAAATGTGGTATTCTTATAACCTTGCGAATCTAATAAAAAATGCGCCATTAAGGCGCATTGTGGAAAAATTTTAACCTATAAATTCAGGGTGACTTTTAGCCTCTTAAGCCCATTCAATCCCCTTTTTTAACTTGCTTAACGTAAATGCTTCGGCACTACCTTCAATAGGCTTATGATTATAAACCCATTTTGCCATCGGTGGCAAACTCATCAGAATTGACTCGATTCTTCCGTTCGTTTCTAAACCAAATTTAGTACCTGCATCATACACTAAATTGAATTCAGCATATCTGCTTCTGCGCAGATATTGCCACTCCTGTTGGTGTTCGCTATATTCTGTATCTCTGTTTCTATCAATAAGTTCCGTGTAGGCAGGAATGAATGTATTACCCACTGCAATTGAAAAATCCAATAGCTGATCGAACGAAAGTCCAGTGTTTTCAGGTTTCAATCTATCATAAAAGATACCGCCGACACCACGGGTTTCTTCCCTGTGTTTAATGTAAAAATAATCATCAGCGTGTGTCTTAAATTTAGCATAAAACGATGCGTCAAAAGAATCGCAGGTTTGCTTCAGCAGGTGATGAAAATACCTTGCATCTGTATCAATTACATAATGAGGTGTTAGATCTATACCCCCACCAAACCAACGGGTTTGTTCATCCATTTCGAAATACCGGATATTCATATGAATGATCGGTACAAAAGGATTATTGGGATGCATTACTATGGACACACCGGTGGCAAAAAAATCGTCGCTCTCCACGTTAAACGCCTTCTTTACAGCATCAGGAAGTTTTCCATGAACGGCAGAAAAATTCACGCCGCCCTTTTCTATCACATTTCCATGTTGCATGATGCGGGTACGACCGCCACCTCCGCCATCTCTTTTCCACAATTCTTCTTCAAATTTGGCTTTGCCGTCTGCAAGTTCCAGACTCTTACAAATTTCATCCTGAATTTGCTGGTATGCCGCTACTACTCGATCTTTAAACACCATTTCATTAAAACTATCCCCAAAGTTAACCTTAATAAAAAGGCATTAGGCTTAAAATTGCAGATAGTACATTTTTTTGACACTATTCCTCTATAAAATTCAAATCGCGGCCGTAAGTTTCGTCCAGGTTGTACAAAGCGATATAAGCCATTCCTACAGTCAGTACCGCGATGCATAAAGCAGCATTAATAATACCCATTTTGGCCAGTAAAAACTGGAATAAAATAGTTACCAATATTAAAGATCCCCTTACCATATTCGGTACGCTTGTAGTTACAGTTGCCCTCAAATTTGTACCAAACTGTTCGGCAGATATGGTAACAAACACAACCCAATACCCTGTAAATAATCCAAAAAACACACATAAGGTGTAAAATCCATTTGCTGTCCAGCCGGTGTTTAACAAATAAACGAGCATGGCACAAAATGTAAGCGTAATAAATATAAAGACAATCTTTTTTCTGGTTTTAAATACCTGACTCAATGCCCCGCTTAAGAAGTCGCCCAAAGAAATCCCGATATAAGTAAACATCACTCCTTTACCATTGTCCAAAACATCTACAGCATGTAATGCTTTACCAAATTCAGGGGCTATCCCCACAAGTATCCCTACTACAAACCATAGGGGAACAGCAATTAAAATACAGTTCAAATATTTAAAGAAACGTTTTCTGTTAGAAAACAGCATTAGAAAATTTCCCTTCACTACATTCTTTTTTGACATATTTTCAAATAATCCAGATTCAAAAACACCGAAACGCAACAGTAGTAAAAGTATACCCAAACCTCCGCCCACAAAAAATGCAGTACGCCATTCAAATAGATCACCAACTATATACGCCGCTACAGCACCCATTAATCCAATTCCCGCTACCAGCATAGTACCGTAGCCCCTTTTTTCCTTACTCATACTTTCACTTACCAAAGTGATACCAGCGCCGAGCTCGCCTGCCAGTCCAATACCAGCAATAAACCGCAGTGCTGCATACATAGGGATACTCGTTACAAATCCATTGGCTATATTGGCAATTGAGTACATGATAATTGAGCCAAACAATACAGAAAGGCGCCCTTTTTTATCGCCTAGAATCCCCCAGAAGATACCTCCGATTAACAAACCGGCCATCTGCCAGTTCATCAGGCTAAGACCGGTTTCGGTTATCTTATCAGCCGGAACTCCCAGTCCTGAAAGACTTTTATTTTTAATAATAAGAAATAGCAGCAGATCGTAAATATCTACAAAATAGCCTAGTGCGGCCACAAGAATCAAAAAGAACACATTTCTTTTTTTCTCAGCTTCGGTCATAAAATATTTGTTTGGTTGATGAAAGTACAAACAATTTTATTGACGCGAAAAAATATTCAATAAAAAACGCGCATCGTACAATCCTGTACGTGCGCGTTCATTTAACCTTATTTACTATTACATTGGTTTCACTGTTGTATCCGGTGGCATAACTTTAGTTGTGTCCACCACTTTAGTGGTATCTATTGGTGTCATCGTAGTATCTACAGTCGTGCTATCCGTAGTATCTGATACATTTTTTGTTGAATTGCATGCTGATGTGGTTATAATTAATGAACCTGCAAAAGCAAGACTTAAAATTATTTTTTTCATAGGGCTGTGTTTTAATTGATTATGATTTTTCATAGCTTCAATTATTCAACAAAAAGCCCGACTGAAAGTTTTAAAAAAAATAATTTACACTTAATGATGCATTTTCAGTTTATCTAAAAGCTCTGCTGAAATATTCTCCGCATATGCTCCATAAGCATCTATAAGCACGCCTTTCAGATTACCAACCGGAGAAGATATCGCATAAATGACGGCACTGTCGTCCGGATCATTCATTCCCTCAAACCTGTAAAATTCATCGATTTCAAATTCCTCAGGCATCAGTTGAATGTCAATAGCCTTACACTCAATAAAATCCTCAGTTAAGATGAAATCATATTCATAGCCGCGTTCTTCAAGACCCGCGACTGCAGCCGTAAGTGTGTCATATATATACATATCCTAATTTAATGAAAAATTACTTTATGTTCATATTTAAAATTTCATAGTTCAATAAACTTTCTGATATTTAAGCATCATGGTTGTATCAGAGAAAACCCTCAAGTGGGGCTTGTGTTTATATCCCCCTCTATTATTTCAGCGCATTTGGATAAAAAGATTCCATAAGGGGTTCAGGGGTGTCGACGTTAAAATCGCCAAAAGCCTGTTCAACAAAAACTACAACGGTTCCATATTTGGTGGAACAATTTACGCTGCAACAGATCCATTTTATGCCATATTATTTGATCAGTTGCTGCAAAGGCAAGGTTTTAAAGTACGTGTATGGCTTAAAAGCGCTTCAATCCAATACTTAAAACCAGGCCGAAGTAACCTCTATTTTACGGTATTAATTACCGACGATATGCTAAACGAAGCAGTTGAAGCGTTAAACACTACAGGGAAGTTTGTAAAAGCTTACCCTATGGAAATTACAAATAGCACAGGCGAATTGTGTGCTACGGTAATGAATGAAGTTTATGTAAGAAATCTGCACCAGGGAGAAGAATCACGCATCGCTTATTAACGCTTTAAAATCCGCAAAATGAATATCAGGAGACTAATTTTACAGGGCGAAGGTACCACACTGGATTTTAAGAAAACCATCACCAGCAACGAAAAAATAGCTAAAAGCTTAGTAGCTTTTGCCAATAATAAAGGCGGACAATTATTAATCGGAGTAGCAGACGACGGCTCTATTAAGGGAGTGAAGTCTGAGGATGAAGAACGTTACATGATCATCAAATCTGCACACCAGTTCTGTAAACCTGCTATAGAACCTGAATTTGAAGAAATTTACGTCGACGATAAGCTGGTACTAGTAGTAAGCATCGCTCCCAGCGACACAAAGCCGCATTACGCTCTTGATGAAAATAAGAAATGGTGGGTGTATTACAGGGTAAAAGACAAAAGTATACTGGCGAGTAAAATCCTGATGGATGTCATCAAAAAAGGCAACGATAAGACTGGACAACTGATCACTTATACCGATCAGGAAAAAAAACTCTTTGAATATCTCGGCAAGCAAGGAAGAATTACGCTAAAGGAATTTAGCAAACTAACGAGAAGCTCTTATAAACAAGCTCAAAAGATTCTGGTCAGTCTCATTATAAGCGGTGTAATCAGACCACATATTTCTGAAAAAGAGGAATACTTTACAACAGTTTAATGTAATATAAATTCACAAAATCTTCAATTCAACACAAAAAACCCGACTTTTGCCGGAATGTTAACGAGCCTTTATAACAAGTACAAACCGTATTATGCGGATAACCTACGCCTTGCTATGCCTATTGTTGTTTCTCAAATAGGCCATACTCTTGTACATCTTGCAGATAGTGTGATTGTAGGGCATTTCGCAGGCACGATCCAATTGGCGGCAGTATCGTTAGTCAACAGTCTCTTTATGCTGATCCTTGTGTTAGGGATGGGAATCGCCTATGGCCTCACTCCCCTGATCGCACAGGAAAATGGCCGTAAAAACTATGATGAATGCGGCAAATTATTATCCAATAGCCTCATTATCAATTTCCTAATATCACTCCTTTTATATGGGTTTGTGCATCTCGGCACCTTATTGATCATAGATCATATTGGCCAGTCACCGGAAGTTGTTGCCTATGCAAAACCATACCTTGGTTATTTAGGGATATCTATCATCCCCTTGATGATCTTCCAGACTTTTAAACAATTTGCGGAAGGATTGGGCTTTACCAAGCAGGCCATGTTTGTTTCCATCTGGGGAAATGTCATCAACATTATCCTGGGAATTATATTTGTGAAGGGAATGTTCGGTATCGCCCCAATGGGTGTCAAGGGTGTTGGTTTAAGCACGCTGATAGACCGTACATTAATGGCTGTCGCGATGTCTGTTTATGTGATGCGCTCCAAACACTTTAAAATTTACATCGAGAAATTCAGAATTGGGTTTATCGATAAAGTAAGGGCATTTAAGATCGCAAAAATCGGAGCGCCTGTGGCTTTACAATACTCATTTGAAATCAGTGCTTTTAGCGGAGCGGCCATCCTGATCGGAACCATAGGCGCTGTAGAACAAGCTGCTCACCAGGTTGCAATAAACCTCGCAGCAGTAACCTATATGATGGCCAGTGGAATAGCCTCCGCTGCAACGATCAAAACCGGAAATAACTTTGGCAAAAGCAACTTTACCGACCTTAGGCGTTCGGCAATAGCCAGCTATCATGTGATACTTGTGTTTATGAGTACTACAGCCCTGTTTTTCATCCTGGCAAATACGATATTGCCTTATATCTATACCGAAGACATCGCAGTAATCAACATCGCCGCGCAATTGCTGATCATTGCCGGCTTCTTTCAATTGTTTGACGGTACCCAGGTAGTCGGATTAGGTGTACTCAGAGGCATTGGCGATGTAAACATCCCTACAATCATCACCTTCATCGCCTACTGGGTTGTCGGGATACCACTTGGCTATTTACTCGGTATTACCCTCGGGTTTGGTGTAAACGGGATTTGGTACGGACTTACTTTTGGACTACTTACCGCTTCTATCCTACTGTTCTTCAGGTTCCAAAACAAGACCAGACTGTTAACCAAGTAGCACCAAAGACTATTGTTTTTAATTAATACTACTAGATCGATAGATTTTTTGATTTAAAATTTTGTTTATTCAAAAAGTTGCCTTAATATTGTCGACTAATTCGATGGATTTTATATTGTCGGATAGGAATCAATAATGAACACACAGGACAATCAAGCGAGAACTACACTAAACCACGGTAAAACACAGGAGAGAAAATGGAAAAGGATTGCCTATCTATGCCTCATTATTCTTGCTGCATTATTTGTGGGCTATGCTCTTTATGCTTATATCAGCTATGATTCTGTAGTCGCTTTTGCACAAGATACCTACGCCCAAATAGATGAAAAATTCCTATGGATGCTCCTGGTTGGCTTTTTTGCACAGCTTGTTGATGGCGCACTGGGCATGGGCTATGGTGTGGTATCTACTACCCTGCTTTTGTCCGGCGGACTAAACCCCGCAGTCATTTCAGGAAGTATCCATACTGCAGAGATGTTTTCAAGCGGTGCTTCCGGTTTCAGTCATTATCGTTTTGGCAACGTCAACAAAAAGCTATTTAAAACATTGCTCGTTCCAGGTGTTCTGGGTGCTATAGCAGGCGCTATTTTATTGGGCTATGCTGGCGAGGCATTCTCCACATACATCAGACCGGTAATATCTGTTTATACATTACTCCTTGGCATCAGGATTCTGACCAATGCCTTTAAAGAAAAGCAAAAACCTCAGAAGGTAAAACGTGCAGGATGGCTTGCGGGTGCAGGAGGTTTTCTGGATTCTTTTGGCGGTGGCGGATGGGGACCATTGGTTACATCAACATTAATCTCTAAAGGGCGTACACCAAAATATGTAATTGGCTCGGTCAGCTTAACTGAGTTTTTCGTGACTATGGCCAGTGCGGTCACCTTCTTCTTCATTCTTGGTGTAAGCCACTGGCAGTCGATATTAGGACTTATCGTAGGAGGAGTCATTGCAGCTCCAATCGCAGCCCGTTTGGTCGGAAAACTACCTATTAAAAAAATGTTTATTGGAGTGTCAATTATTGTCATCATATCCAGCATCCGCATTATCTGGATGTCTGTGACAAAACTATTGTAGAAATTGATAAATTTGCCGTTAACAACGCTAATGGCAAATCTATCTCTGAAACAACAAATCTCGAAAAACTTTAGTAACTATAAGTGGTTCCTGCATCTCTTGTTTTGGTGTTCTATTTCAGGCGTTTCGCTATTGCAAATGTTCAATCAAGGCATGTTTAAGCCTACGGGAACAGCGGCAGATTTCATTCCTTATCTTTCATTTACTTTTAAACTGATTACTTCGCTATTGGCATGCTATGGCTTCCAGTTTGTCGTGATGCCTGTTTACAGGCGAAGTAAGCCTCTTTTTTGGGTATTAATGTTTGCGCTGCTGATATTTGTATTTTTATTGCAGGCAGTCCTGATCAAATTACTATACCTGGGTTTAAGCGCTCAACCGGCGGCTAACGGTGCAAATTTCCTCTCTATCATCTCTACCAGTCTGCCGCGCTACACACTGGTCTTTTTCTTCTTCGTCTCATTCTATTATTTTGTGGACATCCATGATCAGCAGAAAGAAATCCAGCGGTTGGCGAGGTTCAAAACACAAAAGATCGCACTCGAAAGCAGTTTCCTCAAATCCCAGGTCAACCCCCATTTCCTCTTCAATACCCTCAATAACATCTATGCATTAAGCTTAAAAAAATCAAACGAAACACAGATTGTTATAGAACGACTGGAGTCGCTGCTTTACTACATGCTGTATGAATGTAAAGCCGATCTGGTACCGCTAGACAATGAATTTACATTTACCAACAGCTACATAGCACTCGAAAAACTGAGGCACAGGGAAGAAGAATGTAAAGTAACCGTTCAGATTACAGGTGATACTACGAATAAAAAGATCGCCCCTTTATTACTCATCAACTTCCTGGAAAATGCTTTTAAGCATGGAACCAAATCAAGTTTTGGAAAGTCGTGGATCAATATGGATGTCAACATACATCCCAGGTTTATACATTTCAAATTACAGAACAGCAAGCCTTTCCGGCCTAGCGGACAGGCCATTACCGAATACAAAGGTGGCATAGGACTTAAAAATGTAAAGAGACGCTTAGAAATTCTATACCCCGGCAAACATCAGTTGAGTATCAACAATTTAAAGGATCGTTTTGAAATAGATCTGCTGATTAATTTTTAAATGAATGACAGATATTGTACAAATAGAGATCAATAAAAAGAACCGCTGGGTATACTTCGCAAGGTATCGCTGGGTGGCACATGTCATCTACTGGATCTGGGTTTTGATTGTCGGTACGATCCTTACCGTAAAAGAACCAATTACACCCACAATTATCCTGCACAGCTTTTTTCTTGATAATCTACTAATTGCAGCCTTCTATTACATTTATTGCCTATACCTCATACCCTATTTTTTCAAAAGGAATAAGAACATCCTGTTTTGGTCGCTGGTCATCTTTTTCTACCTCAGCATTACAGCAATCGATGTATTCTATCACGACGCCATTGTAAAGGATAGTTTTGAAAACCCCTTCCTGAGCAAGGATGACGGATTCCTGGAAAAATACGTCGCCAACCTTGGTGGCTACCTGCTCAACTTTGTGGTCTTTGTAATCATGCTCTTGTTTATGGAGAAAAATGAGGAAAACCACACACTTCTGGAACTAGAAAAAGAAAAGAAAGAAATAGAAAAGGTAAAACTCGACTTACTAAAAACCAATATTAGTCCGGATTTCCTGATGCGATCGCTGACCCAACTCAAACAATCTGCTACTCAACAGGAAAGTACCACTCCGGATGCGATCCTTACCTTCTCTGACCTGCTGCGTTACAGGCTTTACCGTGGAAGACAACAAGATGCGCCCTTAGCAGAGGAGATCCAGGCACTACAAAGCTTTATCCATTTCATCGACCTGAATCACTCAGATAATAACCTGACCGTCCAGATGAACATTCAGGGCAATACTGAACATAAAACGATTGCTCCCCTATCGCTCATCAACATCATTGAACCTTTCTGCAAGACAAAAGCGAAGAAAGAGGTCGTGTTGGAATTGATCATGCTGATTGAAGACGACCATTTACTGCTTGAAATGCACTATAGCACAAATGCCGATGAGGCCCTGGTCAACGACCTCAACGACTACGGAAAAAACTACAAACAACTGTATGGCGACAATGTACGGTTCGAGTTTGAAAATTGCGAAGACGAACGTTGCACGATCAGCCTTACATTGCCTATTTCACAATCCTCGCCTTCACACCAAGGGTAAACCAAGAACCCGGCATAGGCACTGCTCCAGCTTCAATATATTGAACATCAAACAGGTTCGATCCTTCTGCATAAATACTATACTGTCGCTGATTAAAAGCCAGTCTGGCATCCATGGTCATATAGTCCTTATAATTAATCCGCTCACTATAGCGGGTAGTTACGGTAAGTGATACCAATTTGTATAAATCAGCACTTACAGTAGTGCTCAACTGGTTCCTTAAACTTTCCAGCGCATAGCGCGAAAAAACAGCTGTAGGCAGGGTCTTTTTAAAACTCGGATCCAGGTTCGTGTAAGAAGCACCCAATCTTAAACCACTCAAAGCAGCACCATCGATTTTTAACATATAATCACCGCTCAAAGTAAACCCTTTAGTATTTACCTGACTGAAATTCTGCGGCTGCCACGGATTGGTTTGTATCTCCTTTACCCAGTCGATGAAATTGTCTATCCTTCTTACAAAATAACTTGCGTTGAGTGCCAGATGCTCATCATTATACTTCAATCCACCTTCCGCATATTTCGATTTTTCCGGCTTCAGCTGATCGTTGCCAATGTTCGTTGGTCCTTTGTAATATAAATCAGTATAAGTAGGCAGTCGCTGTCCTGTACCTACATTTGCAAATACCCTCCAGTTGCCATAAAAGTTATAACCAGCATCCATACCCGGAAAAGCCTGCCAGCCATAGTCAGAATTGTAATTCGTATAAGCGCCGACGTTTACCAGTAAACGAGCGATAGGCTCAAACTTAAACTCTGCAAAAACCCCTGCATTGTTACGGTTTCGCTTACCCAGATTGGTACTGTTTATGCGCTCTGTACGGGCTTCCAGTCCCAGTCCAAAAGCACCAATACTGGTCTGGATCGTATTACTAAGCTCCGCATCAAATACATTTGTCTGGTGATGATTATGAAATTTATCAGGAGTCTGTTTGATGTACAGGTAGTCATCTACATTATTCCTGTAGCTGATCCTAGGGACTATTGTCCAGTTTTCAGCCAGCTTGGTAGTATAAGAAATGGAGGCCAGCACAGTTTTTACTGTCTCTTCAGATTCCTTATCACCCGGAGATGAATAGAAACCATTGGCTCCGAAATTATTGTGAGTATATCCTCCCAGTACATCAATCACGTCTGTCTTTCCAACTACGTATTTTCCCTGGTAATATACTTTTTGATTGTTAAAGGCGGTATTGTAACGATACCCATTACCGGCTTCCTGTCCGGCAGATAAAGAATGACTCGAGCCATTCAATACCAAAGTGCCACCTGCACGAACGCCGTAGTTGTAATAAGTATCACCAGAAACATTATCCTTAAAACTACTTCCCGCAAATACATGTGCTGAAACACCTGTTTGCTGCGCAGTTTTGGTCACGATGTTGATGGCGCCTGTAAGTGCATTGATACCATATACCCTTGATGCAGAGCCACGTAAAACTTCTATATGATCAATGTCATCTATAGCAATCGGCAGGTTCATCATGTTATGTCCTGTCTGCGGATCGGAAACTTTAATCCCGTTGATCAGCACGAGCGACTGGTCAAACGTCCCGCCATCTATGCTGATATCGGCCTGCAAACCACCCGGGCCACGCTGACGAACATCCACTCCAGAAATATAGCTTAATAACTCACTTACAGATCTGGCTGGCAAACTCTTGATCTTTTCCCGGTCTATGATCCAAATATTCCTGTTTTGCTTCGAAAAGGGCAATTGCAGCCTGTTTTCCTTTACAATTACTTCATTAAGTTTTTTAACAGTGTCCTTTTGATCTCCTTGTTGCGCCTGGACAGCAAACACCCCACCGAAAATTAACATGGATAGTGTCAGATTTTTCTTTTGCATCGTTATTTATTTTCTCGTCGGACCAAATATAGTGCCTTTACAGCATCTGTGTTACACATTAAGGTGCTTTTCAATCGAAAAAGTGTAGGCTTAAATAGCTTACATCCTCTGTATTACCTACTTAAATTAACGTTTAATTAACATCCGGATCATTTCTTTGTAATCATATGAAATGTAGTACCCCTATTTCTTTAACTATCCTCCTCTGGCTATTTCTCGTTTCGGGGCCTGTTGTGATGGCTCAAGAAATCAAAGACGACTTCGTATCCGGCGGTAAGGAAATGAAAAAATTCAGCAAACCAGATTTGCTGTTCCTGCAACTTAAAAAAGAAAGTGCAGTGCATGCTGCCAATGGCGACTTAGCCGCACAGGCACTAAGTCTAAGAAAGATGGCTGAGCTTTGTTACCACCTGGGCCATTATAAGCGCGCGCTAGAATATTACATCGACGCGGCAAAATTATTTGAGAAAACCAAAGACAACAAATTACTGGCTTACAATTATTTAGAATTAGGCACCCTGCATTATTACAACAGAGATACTGTTCAGTCTGGCAAGTGCTACAAGGAAGCAATGGTCATATTTCGAAAACTTAAAGACCAGCAGGGAATCGCGACCACCCTGGCAAAAATGGGTCATCTTCTTGAAAAGAAGCAACAATACAAAGCAGCTTTCGACTATCAGCAGCGTGCACTTAAGCTTTATTCGGCTATTGCCGACAAAGCCGGAATGGCGAAGGCCTATGAAAATCTGGGCAGCATATATGAAGACCTTGCAAGGTACGAGCAGTCTATGTCCTATTTCCAATCGGCACTCCAGTTGTATCGGGAAACCGGGGAAGATATTGCTTCTCTGGAAGTGGGCAACAACATTGGCGACATCTACCGCAAGACCAATAGATATGAAAAAGCGCTTCAGCAATATTTCGAGGTTCTAGCCCAGGCAAAAAAACAGGATGAAATGTACCAGACCAACTCCGCCTACCGCGACATTGCCAAGACCTATCACCTGATGAGAAAAAATGATCTGGCATATACCTATTCAGAGGAATCCCGCGCCTGTCTGCTACAGATTTATTCTATGGAAGGCAACAAACAAATGGCCTTTATACAAGCACTGAACGATGTAGAAAGAAAGAACAATGAAATCAGGGAACTGCAAAATGCCAGAAAAATCAATAGCATCATCATCATTGCCGCTATAGTGGTCACCCTGTTATTGGTATTTTCCGTATTGCTGATCCTCAGCCGCCAGCGCATCAAACTCGAAAACCTCGAAACACAGCGCCAGCTTATGGAAGCCGACCTTCGAAACCAAAAGATGGAAGAAACACAACTAAAATTTGATATAGAGGCCCGCTCCAAGGAACTCAGTACTCAGGTGCTTCACGTTATCCAAAAAAACCAATTGCTGGAAAATCTTAAACACCAATTGGAAGAGATTATTAAAGATGAAAAGCGTGACCAGAAAAAGCAACTCCGACAAGTGATCCAGCAGATCAACCTCAATTTCAACAATGACAGTTACTGGCTGGAGTTCAGGCAATTGTTTGAGAAAATACATCATTCCTTTTTTGATAAGCTCAACCGTCGTTTCCCTGGACTCACCAGCACAGACCTAAAGTTGATTTCATTGCTGAAGATGAACATGGATTCTGGGGACACGGCCTCCATGTTGGCCATATCACAAGACAGTCTGCGCATAGCCAGGTATCGCCTCCGCAAAAAGCTCAACCTCGACCAAGGAGAAAATCTTGTAGCCTTTTTACAATCAATATGAGCGGCCAACATTAAGTAAACCTTTCGTTAACAATTAGATAACGGATATTTAAATCAACACAAGATACTAATAAACAAGCACTTAAGATTATAAGTTAACTTTCTATATACGCTAAAAGTCGACTTGTATACTTTTAATAACAACAGAAATTTGTATCCCTCCGGCAACAGTGACACCTTGCGGCAACAAACAAAAATCACTAACTCACATGAAGAAAATTCTATTTTTCGCCATCATCATGACCTGCTGTAATGCCATAGCCTTTGCGCAGAAAGGCCTGCTTACCGGCAAGGTTACAGACATGCAAAATCTCTCACTACCCGGCGCAGTACTGCGACTGGAACCGGGCAATCTGCACACCATTTCAGACACATACGGCAAGTTCCAGTTTCTGAACGTTCCGGTTGGTCAGTACACACTCACGGTGAGTTACATCGGCTACAACAGTTACAGTAGCCCTATTACCGTGATCAAAAACAAGGCTGTATCTACGGACGTAATCATGAATGAGGCTACCATCATCGGTAAAGAGGTCGTCATCATGGGCGATCGCCTCCGTGGACAAGCCAAGGCACTGAACGTGCAAAAAAGCAAATTGAACATTTCAAACATCGTATCTGCAGATCAGGTAGGCCGCTTTCCGGATGCCAACATCGGCGATGCATTAAAACGTATCCCCGGGGTGACCATGCAAAATGACCAGGGCGAAGCCCGTAACATCATCATCCGCGGACTGGCACCTGAGTTAAGTTCTGTAACACTTAACGGCGATAGGATTCCATCTGCCGAAGGCGACAACAGACGTGTACAGATGGACTTGATACCTTCAGACATGATTCAAACCATCGAAGTCAACAAAACGCTAACTCCTGATATGGATGCCGATGCCATCGGCGGATCTGTAAACCTGATCACCAGAGCTACACCAAACGGCCAGCGGATATCTGCTACTTTTTCAGGTGGATATGCGCCCATACGTGAAAAACCTCTTTATAATGCCGGATTGGTCTATGGAAACAGGTTTCTGGAAAATCGCCTGGGTATCGTTGTCAGCGGTTCCTACAACCATCACAATTATGGTTCTGATAACGTAGAAGCTGTCTGGAAAAAAGACGATTTTGGCAACACCTTTATAGGAGAACAAGACATCCGTAAGTATGACGTCCTTCGTGTGCGCAGTAGCATCGCCACAGCATTGGATTTTAAATTCAGTGACAAGCACCAGATTACTTTAAATGCGATGTACAACTGGCGCGACGATAAAGAAAACAGGTACAGATTTACTTATAAAGACGTAGAACCCATCTACGATGCAAATGATAACATTACTGGATATGAAGGGGTGCTGAATAGGGAAACCAAGGGAGGCATCAATAGCAACCGGGTCGACAATGCTCGTCTGGAGGATCAACGCGTGCAAAACTACTCCATCAACGGGGATCACCTGCTGGGACCTAAACTAGACATGCACTGGGGATTGAGCTATTCTACAGCAAGAGAATACCGTCCAAACGAACGTTACATTGAGTTTGAAACCGAAAGCTTCAATTTGAACAAGGATTTTGGTACTCCTAGATCTCCTTTTCTAACCAGTACTACCCAACCTGAACTGAGCGACTATGAACTGGATAAAATCACAGAAAACACAGATGAGACCAAGGAAAATGAGCTGGCCACCAGGCTGGACTTCAGAACTCCTTTATCTTTAGTTCAGGGACAAAAAGGAAGGCTTCGTTTTGGTGGGCGCCTGCGCTTGAAAAATAAAAACAGGAACAATTCTTTTATAGAATACGCTCCGATAGATGGGCTGGAGTCACTTTCAGACGCATCAATTCGCTTCTGGGGCGGCGACAAAGGGCAAGCAGGTACTCAATATGTACCAGGAAATTTTGCCAGCAGGGAATTCCTCGGTGGACTGCAGTTAAACAATTCAGATCTGTTTGAAGCAGAATCTGATCCCAGCGAATTCCTGGCAGCCAATTATAATGCCAAGGAAACCATTTTAGCAGCCTATCTACGTTGGGATCAGGACTTCAGTTCCCAATTGTCTATGATCGCCGGTGCCAGATTAGAAAAGACCTGGATCAAGTACTCTGGAAACCTTGTACAAGACGAAGAAGAGCTGGAAGGTGTTATAACCACAAAAAACAACTACGTAAACATACTGCCAAGCTTAACTTTCAAATATACACCGACAGAAAACCTGGTGATCAGAGCTGCGGCTACTACTGCCCTTGCCCGCCCAAATTACTATGTGCTGAGTCCGTTTGTCAACACCATTATCGATGATGAGCGCATAGACGCTGGAAATCCAGACCTGAAGGCATCCTTCTCTTGGAATTACGACTTGATGGGCGAATACTATTTCAAGTCGTTAGGCATCTTGTCGGGGGGGCTTTTCTACAAAAACATTGATGACTTCATCTATCAGTACAGGGATGAAAACATGAATACCGGCAAGTTTACCCAGCAATTCCCAGGCATGACCAATCCCGTACCTGCTGGTGAAAACTGGACATTGGTACAAGCCAGAAATGGAGAAAGCGTAAAAGTTTACGGTTTAGAAGTTGCACTGCAGCGTCAGTTGGATTTTCTGCCTGGTAAATTCCTTAAAGGTTTCGGTATCTATACCAATTACACCTTTACCAAATCCAAAACCTCCGGCATTTACAATGAAGATGGCGAACTGCGTAGTGGCATTCCATTGCCGGGTACTACGCCTCACATGTTCAATGCCTCCCTATCCTGGGAAAATAAAAAGTTTTCGGCCAGGTTATCACTCAATTATGCGGCCGACTACATAGACGAACTGGGCGGCAATGATTTTGAAGACAGATTCTACGACAAGCAAGTGTTTCTGGATGCCAACGCCTCCTATGTAATCGGTAAATACTGGCGAATCTTTGGCGAGGCCAATAACCTGACCAACCAGCCATTACGTTATTATCAGGGAATCTCTTCCCAAACCATGCAAATGGAATATTATCGCAGTAAATTTAACCTGGGTCTTAAATTTGACCTTAACAGATAAAACCTCATGAATATCAAAACATATCAACTACTAACAGCAGCCGGACTGATCTTTGCGGCCTGCAACGGCGACAAGCAGACCATCGTTGCTGCCGACGCCATTAAACCTGTAGTGACCACAGATACCGTTCTTTACGACACAGATGACCCGGCAATATGGATCAATCCCACAGATTCATCCAAAAGTTTAATCATCGGAACAGACAAAGAAACTGATGGTGGACTATATGTCTACAATCTGGATGGCAAAATGGTCAATAAAGTAAGCAACCTAAAACGCCCGAATAACGTAGATATCGCTTATGGACTCAAAATCAACGGCAAAAAACTAGATATCGCCGTTACCACCGAGAGGGAAACCAATAAGATCAGAATTTATAGCATACCTGATATGGCTCCTATAGATAATGGAGGTATTGCTGTCTTTGATGGGGAAACAGAAAAAGATCCGATGGGTGTAGCGCTTTACACAGCGGCCGACAGCAGTATTTATGTGATCGTGGGAAGAAAATCAGGCCCTGTGAACCAATACCTGTGGCAATATAAATTGAGTGACAACCGTTCTGGAGGCGTAAAGGCCGAAGTTGTTCGTAAATTTGGAAAATACAGCGGAAAGAAAGAAATAGAAGCCATCGCGGTAGACAATGAGTTGGGCTTCATTTATTATTCCGATGAAACTGTTGGTGTTCACAAATACTATGCAGATCCTGCGAAAGGCAATAATGAACTTGCGCTATTCGCTAAAGAGAGATTCGCAAGTGATCACGAAGGCATCTCCATTTACAAGACCGGAATCAACACTGGATATATCTTAGTATCTAATCAGCAGAAAAATACCTTCATGGTGTATCCAAGAGAAGGTACTGCGACCAATCCTAATGAGTACAAACTCCTGGCTGAAGTACCGGTATCGACTATAGAAAGCGACGGATCTGAAGTAACAAATGTAAACCTGGGCCCTAGGTACCCTAAAGGATTATTTGTAGCCATGAGCAATGGAAAGGTATTCCATTATTACGACTGGCGCGATATAAAGCAAAAAATAGACGCGGCTAAGAAATAAATCAACTTATCAAAAAGGCGGTGCAGTTTTCCCAACTGTATCGCCTTTTTCAATGCTTAAATGCCTTTGAAGACCTCAGATAAAATCTCATAAGACCTTAGTCTGGCAAAGTGATCAAAAATGTGAGCAGAGGCCATGATCTCATCCACTCCACACTGATCCAGAAATTGTTGCAGGTCATGTTTTACGGTCTCTTTACTGCCCACAAAAGTACAGGCCAGCATTTGATTTACCTGTTCCTCTTCATAATCAGTCCATACCAAATCCATACTATCTACCGGAGCTTGTAAAAGCTGGCGCTTTCCTGAAATCACCCCTTTAAACATTTGATATAGAGAGGTGGCCAGCTTATTGGCTTCTGCATCTGTATCGGCGGCTACTACATTTACGCAGGCCAAAACGTAGGGTTCTTTTAAATGTTCAGATGGTTTAAAACGCTCCCGGTATATCTTTATAGCAGTCAGGAACTGTGCTGGTGCAAAGTGACTGGCAAAGGCATATGGCAATCCCAATGCGGCAGCAAGATGCGCACTATCAGTACTTGAACCCAGTATCCAGATCGGAATATCCAAACCCTCTCCGGGAATTGCCCTTACACTGCTCGTGCTGTTTTCTGAAGAAAAATAGGCCTGCAGCTTCAGTACATCCTGCGGAAAACTCTGCGCTGCCTGCAAACGCTGTTCTCCTCTGATGGCCATAGCCGTCACCTGATCTGTGCCCGGTGCCCTTCCTAACCCCAGATCGATACGTCCTGGATACAAAGATTCCAGCGTACCAAATTGCTCGGCGATAACTAAAGGAGAATGATTTGGCAGCATAATACCTCCAGAACCCACTCTTATGGTTTTCGTAGCGCCGGCGATATGACCAATGACCACCGAAGTTGCAGAACTTGCTACGCTGATCATGTTGTGGTGCTCTGCAAGCCAATACCTCGTGTACCCAAGATCTTCTACATGTCTGGCCAGATCGGCACTCTTTTTAAAAGTATCTGCTGGTGTCTTACCCTGTATGACAGTTGCTAAATCTAAAACTGAATATGGTATGTTGCTGAGTGATTTCTTCATGTGAATTGCTAGTCATGCAAAATTACACCCTATTCTCATCAATTTCGGATGATGCATAGCGATATGACTTTCAATCTACATACAACGTCTGGTAAAACTCCACTGACAGGATATCAATCTCTTAGATGTTCATCCCACATCAGTCTAAAATTACTCGCTATATCTCCGCTTCAGAGCGAAGCAACATCGAACGATCATCGAACGATCGTCGACGCATAAGCGCAGCATTACTAGACTTTCTGTAGTCTTTCACTAAAGTTTCACCAGACGTTCTATTTATTTATAACAAAAATACTTTATAAAGCCTTACTGGTGCTCTACTTTATAAATCGTGGTCTGACTATAAGTCTCCCCTGGTCTCAACACTGTACTTGGAAATGAAGGGATATTGATCCCATTTGGATGATGCTGGGTTTCCACGCAGAAAGCATTGTAAGGGCCATAGTTGCGACCTCCTTTACCATGTTTCAGATTCAGATACTTAGCTGTATAGAAATGTGCTACAGGTTCTGTGGTGTATACAGATAGTTTTAAGCCGCTGGCAGACTCTGTTGTTTCAGATGCCAGGGTAAACTCACGATATTCTTTATCAAGTACATAGGTCTGATCATAACCTTCTTCAGGGTCCCAATCCTGACCTATCGGTTTACCGCCAAGAAAATCATGTTTGGTTCCCTCTACCGCGATCAGTTTACCAGTTACTACGTAATTATCGTCCTGTTCCAGGTAATTGCTGGCCGGCATTCTGTGGTGATGATTGGCGATGGATCCGCCTTCGGGAGACAAATTAAAATAACTGTGGTGGGTAAGATTTATTGCAGTTGGTTCATCAGTGACCGCCTTGAAGTCAAGTATCAATTCATCTTCATCAGTAAGCTTAAAAGTAAGTTCGGTCGTTAGGTTACCAGGAAAGTGCTCTTCTCCTGCCGGACTAACATATCTAAGGGTTACACTTGGATCTATGGTCGATAATACATCCCATACCCTCTTGTCGTAACCTGTATCTCCGCCATGCAAACAATCACCTCCTTTTGCCTGTGAAAGCTGGTGCACCTGTCCGTCTATGGTAAATCGTCCGTTCTTAATGCGGTTAGCGTATCTGCCTATAATGGCGCCAAAATAAGGATAGTTAGCTAGGTATCCATCACTAATGTACTGGTCAAATTCATCAAAACCCAAAACGATATCCTGCTTTTCGCCAAGTTTATTCGTTACTATAAATTTACTGATGATGGCGCCGTAATTGTATATTTTTACATAAGATCCTTTTGTATTGGTCAGCTCTATGCCTAATATTTCCTTGCCATCTATAACTTTACCTGTCTTAACTAGCTTTGTGTTCATTCGTGTTTATATAAAATGTAATATTTGTTCTAAAATTATATGTTAGTGTACTTTTTACATTATGGGATTCAGTTCATAATTGTATATTTAGAACCGATAGATTGCAACTAAACAATAGTATCAATACTTTTAATAAAACTAAACAATAATTTAAAATATTACAATGAAAGCGGAATTAACCAATAAATTCTTAGAGAAATACGGACAAGAACCTACTGCGCATTATTTTACCCCGGGTCGTGTAAATTTAATCGGTGAGCATATTGATTATAACGGAGGTTTGGTGATGCCTTGTGCGGTTACTTTAGGAACATGGTTGCTTATGGCTCCGAATAACGATAATGTAATCAGGTTTAAAAGTATAAATTTTGAGGAAGAAGCGACTATTGAACTGAAATCTGCTTACGAAAAGACTGGTCCGGAATGGTTCAATTATCCGCTGGGTGTTTTCAATGAGATATTAAAGAAACATACCTTGCCTACCGGGCTGGACCTGTTGTTCTATGGTAATATTCCTATTGGTTCTGGGCTATCCTCTTCTGCCTCTATAGAAGTTGCAATGGCTTATGCATTAAATGATTATTTCAAGTTAGGTTATGAAAAAATTGAGCTTCCCTTGCTTGCTCAGAAAGTAGAAAATGAGTTTATTGGGGTAAACTGTGGCATCATGGACCAGTTTGCAGTAGCATTCGGTGAGACTGACAAAGCCATCGTACTCAACTGTGATAATTTAAAGTATAAAATAGTGGATTGTAACCTGGGAGATTATTCCCTGGCCATCATCAATACGAATAAGCCACGTAAGCTGGCTGAGTCTAAATACAATGAAAGGGTTGCTGAATGTCAGACTGCTTTAGCTCAACTAAATCAGGAGATTAAGCTGCATAATCTATGTGAACTAAATGCTGAGAAGTTTGCCCTGCATAGTCATCTGATTACCGATGAATCGGTATTAAGAAGGGCTACTCACGTGATTAAAGAGAATGACAGAGTAAATCATGCTGCAAAAGCTTTAAATGAAGGAAATTTAACCGAATTCGGTCGTCTGATGTATGCTTCCCACCAGTCTCTAAAGGATCTTTATGAAGTTACCGGTGCCGAATTGGATGCCGTGGTTGATTTTTGCAAGGATTATGAGCATGTGATTGGAGCACGAATGACAGGCGCTGGTTTTGGCGGCTGCGCTATTGCCTTGCTTAAAAAAGGACAGGAAGAAGACTTTGCGAAGCAACTTACAGATTACTATGTGGAGCGTATTGGTTATCCTGCCGCGATTTACATTAGCGAGATTGGCAATGGTTCGTCCAGAATTTAATTGGTAGCATTTCTTTAAGAATTTTTATTGGTGATAGCGCTTCAAAAATTTAAATAATAACTTTGCGGACTGAAAGGCCTTTAAAAAGGTACTGTTAACTATCGTGCAAACTATAGTACCAACTATTGCTAGGAACAAAATAACATGCAGAAATTAAAATTAGATGAACTCAACCGCGTTAGTATAGCGGAATTTAAAGAGCAGGAAAAACTTCCGGTCGTTGTCGTATTGGACAATGTGCGCAGCATGCACAATATCGGATCTATATTCCGCACCAGTGATGGGTTTTCGGTTGAAGGCATCTGCTTATGCGGCATTACCGCACAACCACCTCACCGTGAGATCGAGAAAACGGCTTTAGGTGCTACCCAATCTGTATCCTGGCAGCATTTTGAGACTACGTCTGATGCAGTGGTTTCGTTGAGAAATGATGGTTATGAGATCATCGCTATAGAACAGGCCTCGGGCAGTGCCATGCTGAACACTTTTGAGCCTGCTAAGAATAAAAAATACGCTCTGATATTTGGTAATGAGGTAAATGGCGTGGCCGATGAGGTGATGAAGCAAATAGACGAATGCATAGAAATCCCACAATTCGGCACCAAGCATTCGTTTAATATCACGATTTCTGCCGGTATAGTCTTGTGGGATTTCTTTGCGAAACTGAGGTTGTAACTATTTCTTTTCTACCAATACGAGTTCATCAATCATTGCATTACTACCTGCAAGGGAATTCACACGAAGGATCAGTTTACCATCATTCGTATCTTCACGCATCACAAATAGTTTTATCCACTTACCGGTTTTATCGAGCTTTCCGGTAGTAAACTCTCTGCCTTCTAACCAGATAGCTGCGTCTCTTGATTCATTGTTCCAGTCGGCAAAGTGAATGTAAAGTTCTCCAATCACTCCCTGCGGTGGATTGATCTCGATCTCCATAGATTTACCAAACCATGCGGCATTATTGTCCCAGCGCCATACAGCCTCTACCCCTTTAGTGTTAAATTTCGTATTGCGGGTTAATACCGATGCATCGCTCCTTCTGTTATAATTGTATTGTCCGCCCTCCTTTGGCACATTGCTTCCGGCTTTTACATACAACAAAGCATTTTCAAATTCCGCGGGAACCGGGATTTTGCTTTCTGCCTGTTTGATCAACGGAAAAGTTTTCCTAAGCATGGCAGTATCAATCTGTACCTTTGGATTAAATTCGTTGCTGTTTAAATACTTTAACAGACTATATTTAAGTTGCTTTCCAACAGGATTTTTACTATCAGCTATATCATATCCGCAAATCAGCAAACGTCCTTTACCTACGCGGCACTCCATCAAAGAACCCAGCTTCTCATTAATGTGAAAATCACTGATTGGTTGTATAATCGGCTGCATTTCTGCCGGCCAGTCTGCCAGTTTAAATGACCTGCCCCGGCTGATGGATTCCCACTGCCAATCCGAATATGTGTCTGTCGGGAAATCGCGAAGAGCAGCATGTTTAGCGTCTATAACAGAGCCCAGGGTAGTGTTTTCCTGTCCAGGAAAGAATACATTAGACCAAAATAAAGGTGAGAAAAATATCGTCCTGAAAGCTTCAGGCTTACCCAGTTTTGCTGCATAAACCAATACAGTACCTCCTTTTTCTAAGGCATCCAGCGTTGCATCATCCAGCTTATCTGTTTCTGTAACGGCTGAAACAGGCGCTACAGGTAACTGTGCAGGATAAACCCAAAGTGACCAATCGTTGTGGTATGCCGTACCTGGCAGGCTCACTTTCAAAGTCAGTGATTGTGCTTGGTTGATATTAGCAAGAGACGCTTTTATCTCTTCTATATCCTTAACCTCTCCTCTTTTTATTAAAACAGGCGCCGTGGTTCCTTGTGCCAGAATCTGCTTTTTGCCATCCACAAGTTCCCATTTCACAGCATTCGTCAAATCCTTTGCACCATAATTGGTTACCTGTAATTTGGCGCTGAAGGTTTCCGTATTCTGCCAAACAAAGTTTTTGAATCTTGCCAGAGGCACTACATGGTTGTTGTATTGTTTGAAATACGCTGCTGATGTTGTCCCTTTATCATCATAAAAAGCATCAAGCCAGCCTACCAGTGCCTCGCCTTGACCTTGATAATCCTGCATACTCAGCATTTCAAAACCGGCACATGAAGGTGTTCTGTAGAAGTTTTCAATGAATCCTTTATACAGAACTTTTTGCAATGCCCCGCTGGCGTTGTGAAAATCTACATCACGGTTCAGTATGCCGTTGCTTATTGCCGACTGTCTGCATTGCTCCAGATTCCTTGCTTTTAGGACTCCAGTATATTTATTGATTTCCGACCACAATGGATATACCGGAAACTGACCTACTTCATGGGCAATGATCGGAATGGTACTTCTGGAATAGTTTTTTTCCAGGTCGTAATCTGTTTTAGCGCCCTGTAGTCCATAGGTACCACCAATGCCGGGAATGTTATGTGTAACGCTGAAATCATCTACAGGCATGATCTTTCTTGCAGTTGAAACAGCGTATAAGCGTCTGTTATCGCCATTTTTAAGCTTTTTGATCCACTCTTGCATCACGTCGAAATCTGAATTCCCAAGTTCATTACCGATGCAAAGCATGGTAAATGAAGGGTGATTTCCATAGGCATCCAGTATGCGCTGTAATTCTGCCTGTACGAATTTATCGGCAGAAGGATTTTTACCCAACCCTTCAGGAAGCCCTTTTGTAAGCATGTCGGGCCTGTCTTTCGGCGGACTAGTCATCCACCAGTCGATCCATATAGTTTCTGCCTGAATATATATACCCAATTTATCGGCAGCTTCAAAAGCCTCCTCCGGCGGGCACCATGAATGGAACCTCACATGGTTGAGTCCATAAGATTTATAGATTTTAAATATGCGTTCCCATTCGGCAACATCGCATGGCGGATAGCCGGTAAGTGGAAAATGTACACAATCCAGGTTGCCACGCATAAATACCGGCGCGTCATTGATCATGATCTTCGAACTGGTATGGGAGATATTTCTGAAGCCGAAATCAGAAGATACCGCATCGCTATTTTGCAGTGTTGCCGAAATCCGGTAACGGTTGGGCGTAAATTCGTCCCACAGCTTAATCGGGAAATCCAGATTTAAAGTTTGATCCTGCGCTTGTTGGCCGGTAAGTTGAAGCTGCTTTTTAAATACGTTTTTGCCGGTCTGTAAATCTGTAATCGCATAATTGACGTTTGTCGGTGCTGCATTCGCAACTTTAAGCTTCAGCTTAACTATTTTACTTTTGGCATCAGGGTATACCTGTAAGTTTTCTATTCGGGTATTTTCACGTACCTGAAGTTCTATCTTGCCTACCACTCCATTCCAGATGCTTTGGGTATATTCTGTATATACGTGGCCCTTATCGCCTATGTTATAGATCAGATCATTATTAATACGCAAGGTAAGTTTGTGCTTGCCTGGTGTTAGTTTACCCAGCAAATGGACATGAGGCACGGCGAGCGCGTCCTGTGTCCCTATTGGTTTATCGTCAACAAAAACCTGCGACTCCCACATCACCCGTTCCAAAAACAATTGGATGTCTTTACCTTTCCATCCGGCAGGAACATTGATCTCGCGACTGTACCAGGCCGGACCAACATATTTATATGCCCGGGAAAGGATTCCGTAATCCGGACCTGAGGTCTTAGTTCCTTTTTGTGCCTGGTCTGTTGTTCCCGGCAGTTTTACAGCAGCATCAAATTGCTTATCTTGGTCTAAACGGAATTTCCACATTCCCTGCAAAGAGATTTGCTTCTGAGAAAAGGCACTTCCTGTGAAAAATAAAAATAGTAGTAAGCTGCTCGCAAGCTTACCTGCAACGGATCGTAAATTCATAGGCTAAAATTAATCATCAGGTATTGCGTAAAAAATGGAAAGAATAATTATTTTACTGGACAATCTTATGATTTCTAAATCATCAACCACTATGGAGAACCCTTTATTAAAAAAACTGAATTTTAAACCCGCATTCAAGATCCTGCTTGTAAACGAACCAGATAACGTTGCTGATGTACTGGGTGACAGTTCTTCAATTGAAATTCTTCAACAAACACATGAGCTATTTGATGGACTATTGGTATTCGTAAAAGACAGCCGGGAGCTGACTCAGCAATTGTCCGCATGGGGGCCGAAGATCAGGGACAAGGCAATTGTCTGGATTGCCTATCCTAAAAAAAGTTCAGGTATAGTAAGTGATTTGAAAATGGAGAAATGGATTGAGCTTGATGCATACAACTTAACACCATGTGCTTCCGCTTCTATTGACGATACCTGGACAGGAATCAGAATTAAGCCCAAAGGCAGTGTAAAAACTTCTGGTGTTGGAAATAATGAGATCAGGAAGAATGAGTTTGCAGAATTTATCGATGTTGAGCATAAAAAGGTAACAGTACCTCCTGACCTGGGTAGGTTATTTCTTCAGCACCCGGAAGCTTCGGCTTTTTTCGAGTCTCTGGCATATTCACATAAAAAGGAATATGTTCTCTGGATACTAACCGCAAAACAAGAAGCCACCCGCGTGAACAGATTGCAGAAAACCCTGGAGATGCTGTTGACCGGCAAGAAAAACCCGACTATGAAATGAACTTAACAAAAAAGGCTGTCTAAGGCAGCCTTTTTTGTTATCAACTGATATCCCTTACCTGTATATATTAAAATCAGTAAATTGGATCCTAGCTGATCCTGCTCTCCATCCCGTAACCTCAAGCTTTATATATCGTGCCGTTACCGGTGCATAGAATTTAATGTACTGGTAAGCATTTATTATAGAAAACAATGCAGTGCCTTGAGAAACCCAGGTCACTCCATCTGCACTTGTAGATACATTTGCTGTGGTCAGGTAGTAATTGGTACTGGAAGTATGGAAACGAACAGCTGTTATTCCTGTTATGGAACCGTTCATATTTACCACAAGATTCACACTTTTAGCCGGTGTTATGTACCAGCTGGTATTTGTTCCGGCATCAAACATATTCGGCAGTGAACCAGAAGTTAAGGTAGCATCAAGTGTTGCAGTCCACCCTGTTCTAACGGCATTTAACGCACCTGTCACATCTGCCGCCACTGGCGCGTCATAAAGATTGGTCTGTTTAGTACTAATCACCACATAAACCGTATTCGCATTGGTACTTACCTCGGTATTTTTGGCGCCATTTACAGACGTAATCTTTAGCGGAACCAAATAACCAGCGGCAGTTAGCTGCGACATTTTTTCTTTAGGCACAGCGATTTTCAATGAATCCGTTGAATTCATTCTTCCCTTAGGAATAGTTAACTCTGCTGTACTCACGTCCAGAATGCCAGCAGGAATAGCAACATAGCTTGTTCCTTTTTCAGCATTGTAGGCTTGAATTAGGGAATTGTCTATTGCATAGGAAACCTTCACATTTTCAGGAGCTTCCTGTGTGATACCGGCAGGAAATGCCGCTTTAATGTCGTCACCAACACTACCTATCGGTGTATGTTTAATTGAAAAGGCATAGCCATTGTAGTTTTTAACTGTATAGCTGCCTATATTAAAATATACCCGGTTGACGCTATCTCCATTGAAGTCAAATGTTTTTTCCTTGCTGCAGGAAACAAACATGCTTGCTGCAAGCACAAACAATGCTGTATATTTATTTCTAAGAATTTTTGAGCTCTTCATCTTCTTATCTAATTTTATTGCGCACATTTATTAAAACTATCTGAATTCCATATGGTAGACTTTGGCCAAACCATATTACGCCCGTTTCCGGTACGGTCAAAGAAAGTATTTCCCTCACCTTCATTCATCTTCCAGTAACCTACCAGACCACTTGCCGCCACGTCTACACCGCAGATTCCTTCCTGAATTTCCGTTGGGGAAAGCGGTCGGTCCCAGAAACGGATTTCGGCTACACGGCCTAAAAAGCGTTGGGCGGTCTGATATCCCGAATAAGACATTCCGATTTCCAATGCACCCAACTGATACACTTTGCCTGCGCCATCAAAACCTGAATCAAACTTGCCGTTTACGTACATTTTATAAGTACTGCCATCGTACACACAAGATATAGTATACCACGTCTTAGTCGCAAATTCGGTTTTAGAGAATACACTGCCTTCAGCAGATACCCACTGCAACTGATTGATCTTACTTCCCGCTTCACCAAAACGCAAAAGGTTCGGCAAGGATTCATCAACAGGCCCCCAATTGCTCAGACGACTGATCTGGTTGCTTCCCGGATGCCAGTCATTGATGTAGCATTTAATCTCATAAGTAAACTTGGTAACATTGTTTACTGGCTGAGCAAATGCATATGGGTGGTAAAAATTAGGGTTAGAGATGTCAATGGATTTGAAATCTATCACCCTGGCTACTTTCAGGTAAATGGTACGCGATGCTTCCAGAACGGACATTGAACCGCTTACGTTTTTAATGGTTACCGGAAGAATGTAAGTTCTTCCATCCACAAATTTATCTACAGACCTGATGTAGACCGTAACGGCATCTGAAACGTTAGTTCCTGCCTTAATGACCGCATTGCTGCCTACCATTTCATAGCTTCCTTTTGGCAGCGCAAAATACTTGGCCGACATTTCTTCATTGTAGGCAGCAACCAGAGTGGTATCTACCTCAAAAGAAACGCTAACTTCACTTTGTACTTTATCTGTGGCCGTAGCAGTAACTGCATAACTGGAAGGAACGCCTTCTACAGTAAACTTAACGAGTTTGTTTTCCTCTGTTCCTGTGATCAGAATGACATCTTTAAATGTTGTACTTTTCTGACAGGCACTGAACGCCATCACGACTGCGCAAAGCATCACAAGGGCGGAAAGTTTGGAATTGTATGTTAATTTCTTCATTTTCATTTATTTTAAATTATAAAATAATGGACTATCGTATAGCTGGATTAGCGACCTGGATGCTGCGTCTCACGAAACCATAAGGCACTCCGTTATTGTAATCCCTGTCGAAATAAAAAGCACCAAAACCAGCTTTTTTACCTTGCGTAGGGTTCCACCTGGCCATTCCTTCCAGGGAATACATTTGCAGTCCAAACTTGTTAAGTATGTTGCCATCCGCTTCTGTAAATGGAGAACCCCCGTTTTCATACCAGTCACCGAAGTTTTCTGTAACGATGAATTTATGGGGAGGACACCAGCTGCTTACCAGGTTATACCTCAACTGCAGGAAGGCAGCTGAAGATGATGTTGTTCCCTGTGTATAAGCCTGGTTTACCAGGTAATCAATATACGGTTCTATTGTATTCGGCAATGTATGTGTGTAGTAATCTACCACAAAGTACTTGCCCGAGTTGGACTTCGGACCTACAATCGCTCCGCAGTACTCAACTAGTTTTCCAAAGTTGGCCGCCGTGTTCAGATATGATCCTGAAGTAGGCTCCCAATCCAGATCTAACCCGTCCAGATCGTTATCGAACACCATATCCGTAAGGTACTTGGCATACTTTTTCAAGCCCTCATCGCTCTTTTCAAAGCCATGGTTTTCTACACTTACAATAGTAGGCACTAACATTTTAATACCTTTTTTCTCCATTGCTTCACGCATTTCCCTATACGCGATGGGATTGTAAGTAGTCAGTGAATCGTTCTGTTTCAAAGATGGAATTCCCATCCAAAGACTGCAGAAGTCGAGACTGTCTGGCAAACCGGCGAAGTGTTCTCCCCATGATGCTGATTTTTTATATTCAGCAGTTACACCTTCTTTATGCGCATAAGCGGCAAACCATCCATAAAACACCTGATGGTCTGTCTTCTTATATGCCCTTAAATTGGCATAGTATTGATCACTATACGTATATGGCTTCTGAATCTGTAAGGCTTCAGGAGTATTTTGCTTTTCGCAACTGACCGTAAAGGCGGCCAGGCAAATCAGCATTAAGTTAAATAATTTCGTTTTCATCATTTGGCAATTATAACATTGAACAAATTCTATTTTTTATCCCACCAAAGGTTCGTATTACCATTATCAGCACCGCCCAACAATGATACTCCACCTGAAATACCGGCAGAGTTCGTTTGGTATTCAGTAGCTGGAAAAGGTATTCTGCGGATTTGCTTATCTGTAGAAATTAACCCTTTGCTATTATTCAGTACTACCGGGAACACTTTTGGATAACCGGTTCTTCTAAATTCAGACCAGGCCTCCTGCCCATCCGGGAACATAGCAATCCATTTCTGGGTGATGATACGCTCCAGGTTGATGTCGAAGGTCGACGCTGCATTCCATTGAATAGTAACTGAGGTTAGTGCAGCAATGTTATTTCCACTGTTGGCTGGATCAATGTAAGCCGTCGGTACGCTTGTCGAATTATTGATGTAGGTGGCCGCACTGCCTGCAACCCCGCTTACAGCAAACGAAGTACTGATACCCGTCTCATAAAGTGTCTTCGCATCACTTCCCATGCTCCATCCCCGCAATGCTCCTTCTGCACGAAGAAAATATACTTCTGCAGGATTCATCCAGACGATCGGCGCAGTTGCAGAAACATTGAGTTCTGAATAAGGTCCTTCAGCATAAGTAGCTTTATTGGTGATGTTTATACCATTACGAATTCCTCTGTAAGTACCATCCGATGCCATGTTAAAATACCTCGGCAATCTTGGATCGCTATAGCCCGACAGGAAAGACTGCATATTGGCCCCCATCCTGATGTCATCAAAATTAGTGTTAATGATGTAAAGCGGGTGGTTATAGCTCAGATCAGCAGTATGCTGTAAAGCTGCGATGTCGCCAGCGGCAGTAAAAACCCCTATCGAATGATTTACGGCAGACTCTGCCTCTAATTTTGCTTTGTTTGCATCGGCATATACAATCCGCATGGCCAAACGCAATTTCAATGAATTGGCAAATTTGATCCAATTACGGATATTGCCATTGTAGATGAAATCGTACTTCGCCAGGGCTGTAGCACCCGGATTTTTCGTATTGAATTCCGTCAGGATGGTAATCGCCTCATTCAGCTCATCAAAAAACTTGTAATAAATATCCCTTTGGCTATCATACTTGTTTTGTAACGCTCCGTTACCAAAATTGACATACGGAAGTGGTCCATACATATCGGTAGTACGGTGCAGGGCTTCAACTTTTACAATTGTAGCCATAGCATACACTTGCGGTGTCTCGGCCTGGGCTGTTTTTTTAATTGCATTCCATGCAGGCATAATACCTACAAAGGCACGGTTAAAGGCCTGACCATACCATTGAGGAATGAGGTCATATGTCGTGTTATTAGATCCTGAATACCAATTATTACTCGCTCCCATGTATCCGGAATATACATCACCTGCCAGGTTTTGCATGGTCTGGTATACTTCATCTCCAAAATCCGGTTGTTGCGCAATTGGGAATACGTTCTTTTGCATCTGAACAAAGAACGATCCGGCTGCAAGATTGTCGCGCTGCAACATATCTTCTGTTGCCTGGTGCGGATTGGTGTTCCATTCATCAAAGTTCTTGGTACAACCAACACTCAGCATCGTAAGCAATGCTGCGCAGACAGGTAGTTTTTTTAATGAGAAAGATTTATATATGTTCTTCATCTTCTTTTCCTTAATTATGATCAAAACCTAAACTTAACTGCGAAACCAAAGCTTCTCAGGCTGGGTTGCATGAAATAATCAACTCCCTGATAATAGGTTCCGGTATTGGCTGTAAGCTCCGGATCAAATGGCGCTTTGTTATAGAACATAAACAGGTTACGTCCAATCAAAGAAACGTTAAGTCCTTTTACCCATTTGTAGTATTTATTTACGGGAACATCATAGCCCACTGAAACCTCGCCTAAACGGACATTCGTAGCACTGTAAACGTACATAGAACCGATACCTGATGTACCACCACCTACGGTCTGATAGTAAGGCTGTGCAGGAATTGTGTAACCATTTACTATTGCACCGCCCGCGGCTCTGGCATCTGCGGTAGTTGCAGATACACCATAAGCATCCATAATGGCTTGCGTTACTGACACACCCACTCCGCCAACTCTTGCGGTAACCAAAAAGCTCACATCAATTCCTTTGTAAGCAAAGCCATTTCTAAAACCAATGTTGAAATCGGGATTTGAATTGCCAGCTTTTACATACCTGTTTTGGTCTGTGGCTACGGTCTGAGAAGTTGCATTTACCCAGATGTAACCGTGTTCGTCAGTTTTAAGCGTATTTACATAAATATCACCCATAGAACCTCCGGTGGTCAGGATCATTTTATAACTTGATGTTCCACCCATATCTAAGCTGTCCAGGGAAACTGTTTCTCCGGTTTGCTGATTGGTGTAGGAAGGCAACAGGCTTTTGATCTTGTTTCTGTTCAATGAATAGACCAGGTTAGAATTCCAGGTTACCTGACCAATCTTCTGAGTCAGGGCTGCTGATACTTCAATCCCTTTATTGTCTATTTTACCTGCGTTTACAAAAAAACTGGTATAGCCCGAACTTGGTGAAAGAGATGGATTAAATAACTGATTATAAGTAGATGATTGATAAACTGTTGCATCTATCTTCAGCTTGTTCTTAAACAACATCATGTTTACACCTGCTTCATAAGATTTTGTTCTTTCAGGCTCCAGATCTGTAGCCGGCAGGAAAGTACTGGTTTGCGGATATCCATTGATCACAGGATAAGTTGCGATAGATACAAATCTTTGCGGGGCATTACCCACTTCACTATAAGATACCCGTGCTTTCAGGAATGAAAGTACATCAGATTTGATGTCGAAGATCTCTGTCATAACCCCCGATAAACCTAGTGAAGGATAAAAGATGGATTTCGCTTTTGTATTGGCCAATGCAGACACCCAATCATTTCTTGCGGTAAGATCCAGGTACACCATGCCTTTATAGCCACCCTGGAAATTGGCAAACAAAGCCTGGGTCTGGTCATGATAACCATTTTGCTCCAGTTTACTTTGAGAAAGGTTAATGTTGCTGTATGTAAATAGGTTCGGAACACTTTGAAGGTCTCCGCCAAGGCTTGAATAGTCATATTTGATGTCCTGCAAGCTGGCACCAATGTTTGCCGTTACCGAAAAATCATTGACCTGTTTATTGATATTCAGGAGTAGATCTGTATAAACCTGACGTGTGCTGAGGTCATATTTGTAGTATGCGCCTGCATCACCGGCAAACAAACCTGAGGTAGATGCATAATATTTCCGCTCGTTTAGCGCTGTATTATTGTCCAGTTTTGCACGTCCTGTGATGTTCATCCAGGGATTGATGTCATATTTCAATGAAGCGGCCATCTGATACCTGTTCTTACTGTTGGTAAAGTTATTTCTTTCTGTAATCCAGTAAGGATTTTGCATTTGGAAGCCCATATCACCGTACGGCCAGTATTGGGTTTTAAAGTTACGGGTAGCATCATAACGCTCAAATACCTGGTATTTCCTGATATCGTCCCCTCTTGGGAAGAGGTAAATAGGAATCAATGGGTTGAAGTACTGTCCCTGAGAAAGCATATTCTGCTCTTCAAGCTTGATGTAATTCACACTCAGATCCATATTCAGTCTATCATTCAAAAACTTGCTGGTATTGCGGAATGAAAAATTGTACCTGTCCAGGTTATTGTTATGAATGATTCCATTACCATTTACTGCCGCCATAGAGAAATAGGTCTGGTTCTTTTCATTCCCGGTAGACAAGCTCAACGTAGTAGTTGAGTTTACTCCCGTCTGGAAGAAATCTTTTGGATCATATGTACTTGGTGTTTTCAGCTTTTCACCCCAACTGTAATAACTGCCCACTTCAGAGCCATAGGTATTCTGAAAGTCAGGCATTACAAATGGCGACTGAAATGTAGAGTTGTTAGAAGCTGTAATAGAGAAACTATCCTTTGAACCCTTTTTTGTTGTGATCATGATCACCCCATTTGCCGCATCACTTCCATATAGGGCTGCCGCCGAAGGGCCACTTAATACAGAAATAGTCTCAATGTCATCAGGGTTGATGTTTGACGCACCATCGCCGGATTGTCCTGCACCAGAAAACACATCACCAGGCTGCGCAACAGACAATTGCGGCATAGGAATACCATCAATCACATATAATGCATTGTTGTTTCCTGAGATTGATTTTGTACCGCGAAGTACTACCCTTGCACCACCGCCAATACCGGAAGAACTGCTATTGACGGTTACGCCAGCCACCTTACCGGCAAGGCTGTTTACAAAGTTGGCATCCTTTACTTTATTTACTTCGTTGCCATTAATCTCCTGAACATTGTAAGACAATGATTTCAATTCTTTTTTTATACCCAATGCAGTTACCACTACGCCACTCAGTTCATTTGATGCTTCTTTGAGCACCACATTCAAGCTGCTTTGGTTTGCTATAGTAATCTCAGCAGAAGTAAAACCTAAAAAGGATACCACCACCACATCACCTGGATTTGCATCAATGACAAAAGTACCGTCGTCCTGGGATACCGCTCCTTTTGTGCTGTCTTTAATCCTGATAGAGGCTCCGGGAATAGGCTTACCAGCTTCATCCACTACCTTTCCAGGGATATTTTTCCTTTGTTTCGGTTGGTTAACTGAGTGTTGCACTATCGTTTTTTCCTTTTCTCTGATCACAATTGTCTTGTTTTCAATTGTATAGGTTAGCGGAAAATCTTTAAGACATTTTGTAAGTGCTTCCTCTACGGGAACATTATTTAACTGAACATTCTGTAAACGGTCATTTTTAATTTGTTTGGCAGACCACAGGATATTATATCCTGTTTGTCTATTGATGGCGTTAAATATCTGTTTAAGACTGGCTGATTTTTGATTAAGCGTAATTCTTTGTGCAAATCCAGCGGCACTTACCTGCATTAACGTGGCGAAAATTAAAATGGCGGTAATTTTCATAATAAGTACGAATTTTCGGATATAGTCGGGGGGATTACAAATTTCTTTTGTAAAAACTTTATACATTTGTTATTCGGTTTAAATTGATAAAAAGTTGTACGACACTACTTTAAGGTTTTTCCGAAAAAATTGATCAGGGACATTACGAGTGTTCCTGATTTTTTTTGGAAAACCAACGGGCTACTACACCCTTAGGATGAGTTCTCTCTGATTTTCATATTTGGTTAAATTTGGTTAATTGGTTAAGTTTTGTTTGGTGATGTTTATTTCCCATCCATCACCACGATGGTGTTATTCTCTATTTTAAATTTTACTTCCTTTGTCAGTTCAAGCATCTTCAGCAATTCTGAAACCTTTGCAAAGCGTGTAATCACACCACCGAAAGGTTCAGTTTTCAATTTATCATCCTGATACATTACTTCTACATTATACCATCTGGACACTTTATGCATAATGCTTTCCAATTTCTCATCATTGAAACGGAATTCTCCATTCTTCCAGGCTATAGCAGCATCCACATCGGCAGCTCCTACTTTAAGGTTATTGCCAGACAATAGGGACTGCTGACCTGGCTTAAGCATGGTATTACCAGCCGTAGCTGAATTCACCCTTACAGAGCCTTCCAGCAAGGTAGTCATGGTTTCAGTTTCATCCGGATAACTATTAATATTAAAATGTGTTCCCAGAACTTCTACTTCCTGATCAGCCGTTTTAACCTTGAAAGGCATTTTCTTATTGTGAGCAACCTCAAAATACCCTTCACCCGATAATTCAACTTTACGTTGATTTCCAGAGAATCTCGAAGGGAAACGCAATGAAGAAACTGCATTTAGCCATACCTTAGTTCCGTCAGGCAAATTGATCTGATACTGACCACCTCTGGGTGTTTCAATGGTGTTAAAAGCATTTACGTTCGCCTTCCCAGAATACTCATTGGTCACAGTATATACCAGTTGGCCATCTGCTGTTTTACTGATGATGATCCCCGATTCTTCGGCAAGTTCTCCGGTTGCAGCATCATTCAATACGATTTTTTTACCGCTGGCCAAAGTAAGCACAGCATTATTTCCTCCTGGTTTGATGACACTAGTTTTTGCAGTAACTGGTACAGATTTGTTTTCAGGTTTGTTCATGAAAAAATATAACCCTGCAGATACGGTAATTAACAATACTGCAGCTGCTGCTAAAGCCGGTATCAATTTACGTGTCACAGCAGGTTTGTCAGCTGGTTGTACAGCCATCCACATTTCATCATCCGCTTGCTGTAAGTCGGCTTCTGACAGACCTGATGCACCTTCCTGATTGTGATGATGAAGCCAATAGCGCAGCATCTCTTCCTCCTGATGAGTGGTTTTTCCTTCTTTAAAGCGCTTCAATAAATCTTTGACTTCGTTATCCATCTTATGCTTACAATACGTTCTACATCAACAAAGACACATGAATTAAACAGATCGGGTATGCTTAATGAAAATATTTTTTATAATCCGCCAAAACGCAGTCGAATAACCCTCAATGCCTTCTTCATCTGCGTGGCCACAGTATGTTCTGATAGTCTTAGGCGCTCGGCAATTTCTTTATTGCTCAGGTATTCTTTTCTCCTCAGCTCAAAGACTTCACGCATTTTAGCAGGCAGCCCGGCAATCTCCTTTTCAATCATCGCTGTCATTTCTTTTTCCCTGATCAGGTAATCCGTTGCAGTGGTTTCTGTATCCACCAAATGCTGAATGGCATCAATATACTGCTTACCAAAGTCCTTATGCCTGAATGTATTGAGGATTTTATTGAGTACAATCCTGTACAGGTAACCCGAGAGTGTTGTCTTTATTTGGAGTTCGGTATGATTGGTCCATATTCCGGCAAATACTTCCTGCACAACATCTTTTGCTTCTTCTTTATCCTGCAATTTCCTGTAGGCATAGATAAGCAATAGGCTGTTGTAGCGGTTATAAATCTCACGAAATGCTAACTGATCCCCCTTATTTAATAACCCTGTTAGTTCAAAATCGCTTAGCTGGCCGTATATTGACATTAAACGAATTTACAAAAATTAACAGCATTAAAAATAATAAAGCAAGCATCAATACGCTGATAGCGTCCATTATTGAACCTATATGGAAACAATGCAAGACATCATAACAATTAATTTACAGAGGAGATGTTGAATCTGTCTTTCAATCTGATGTCGTCGGAAGAAGCACCCAGCATAATGCTGAAATCACCCGGCTCAACCACCCATTGCATCTTGCTGTCCATTAATTTAAGATCGTCGGCAGTAAGGTTGAATTCTACTGTCCGTTCTTCCGAAGGCGCCAGGTGTATACGCCTGAATTGTTTCAACTGCCTGTCGGGGCTTACTACTGAACTAACTTCATCCCTGATATACAACTGAACCACTTCGTCCCCGGCGACAGTACCCTTATTTTTTAATGTAAACTTCACATTGATATTGCCCCCTTCCTTTTTGCTGATAACGAGATTACTATACTCAAAAGAGGAATAGCTCAATCCATATCCAAATGCGTATAAAGGTTTCGCACTGGTTTCTACATAGTCATGAGCTACCGGACGTTTCACGTTGTAATAAACAGGAAGCTGACCTACAGATCTTGGAATTGATATTGGCAAACGGCCCGCAGGGTTATAATCACCAAAAAGCACATCTGCAATTGCATTTCCACCTTCCTGACCGGGATACCATGCATTTAATATTGCCGGTATATGCTCAGCTGGCCAGTTCAAATTTAATGGTCTGCCTTCAATCATTACAAGCACAACAGGTTTTCCTGTTTTTGCGATCAATTGAAGCAACTGCGACTGTTTACCCATCAGATCCAGGGTCGAACGGTCATAACCTTCTCCGCTTTCCATATCACTAACGCTGGTTTCAGCAGCTTTAACTGTAGCAGCGCCGGTCGACAAATATTCAGTTTTAAAATCTCTTGCACTGGAACCTCCCAATACCATTACCACTACATCTGCAGCTTTTGCAGCGGCCAGGGCTTCATCAAACTGAAGATTCGTCGTATCTCTGATGGCACATCCTTTTACATAGCGCACTTTGGTATTTGACGAGACTTTGTTCTTAATACCTTTTAATACTGTGATTATAGATTCCTCAGCTTGTGGAGCAGTATAATCGCCCAGCTGATTGTACATGTTATCTGCATTAGGGCCGATGACAGCGAGATTCTTAAGTTGTTTACTCAATGGAAGTGTATTGTTTTGATTCTTTAGCAACACAACAGATTCCCGGGCAACCTTCCTGGCTAATTCAATATGTGCAGCACTCCTTACTGTTTTTACGGCTTTTGCAGGATCAACATACGGATGCTCAAAAAGTCCGAGTGCAAACTTTTGCCTCAATACATTGGCAACAGCAGTATCCAATGTACTGATGCTTACTTTTCCATTTTCAACTGCCTTCTTAAGAGCTTTCCCATAGCCATAGCCGCTTAAGTCAGCATCCAGTCCGGCATTGATAGCCATTTCTGCCGCTTCTTCCGCATTTGCTGCTACATGGTGACTACCACTGATTCCTGAAATACTGCCAAGGTCTGACACTACGAAACCCTTAAAGCCCCAGTCTGTCCTGAGAATATCTTTTAAAAGCACAGGATTCGAAGAGCAAGGGATGCCATCTATCGAGTTATAGGCAGTCATCACCGACAATGCTCCTGCTTTTACAGCTGCCTTGAAAGGCGGAAGATAAGACTGGTGCAGTTCCCTGATTCCAATAGTTACACTCCCACCGTTATGACCACCTTCTGGTACGCCATAGGCAGTAAAGTGCTTAAGAGTAGAGATCACATTTGATCCCGACTTTAAGTCATGACCCTGGAAGCCTCTTACCATAGCCGCACCCATAGCGCCGTTTAAGACCGGATCTTCGCCATAAGTTTCCTCTACGCGTGACCAGCGTGGTTCCCTTGCCAGATCCAATACCGGACCATAACCAATATGAGCGCCCTGAGTTCTTGCTTCTGCGGCTATTGCAGCCGCCATTGTTTCAATTAATGTCGTGTTCCAGGTGCTGCTCTGGCCTATCGATGTCGGAAAAACTGTAGTTCCTATCGCCATATGTCCATGCGGGCACTCCTCGGCAAAGAACATCGGAATTCCGAGCCTTGTTTTTTCTACCACATATTTCTGAAGGGCGTTTGTCGCATTAGCTGAAAGTCCGGGATTCAAACCTGTCTTCAGCGTTTTCTGAGTCCATGGATCTGCTCTCAATGTTGCCCATAGCATTCCAGTATATTGCTCTGCCTGAGCTTGTTTAAACTTTTCGCTTACTCCGACTTTATTTCCTGTTTTATCATACATCTCCCAACCTAGCAATACCGAGATCTGACCTATCTTTTCGTCTACACTCATACGGGAGATCAAGTCTTTCACCCTGCTCTCCACGGGCATATTGGCATTCTTATAAACAGGTTTTTGTTGTGCACTCGATTTAAATGCAAGTCCGGCTAAGATTAAAAGGAAGGAAAGAGTTTTGTTCATTATTTTTAGTTATTGGCATTAGATGGTCTGTCGGCAGTTTTAACTCCCCAGACAGATGATGGTTTATTTCCCATGACGATGGTCATGGTACCGCCTTTAATAATATCCTGATGTTTTATATAAGATTTTGTATAATTGACACCATTTAAAATCACCTGCTGAATGTACTTGTTTTCAGGAGAATTGTTTTTGACCGTTACCTTGAAAGTCTTACCTCCTGCTACTTTAATTTCAGCACTGTTTATCGTTGGACTACCTAGAACGTATACACCACCGGCCGGACTCACCTGGTAAAAACCAAGAGCAGAAAAGACATACCATGCCGACATTTGGCCCACATCTTCATTTCCGATGATACCATCTGGCTTGTCTGTATAAAAATCATTGAGGATATACCTCACTTTTTCAGCTGTTTTCCATGGTTTACCTATATAGTTATAGAGGTAAGTAACATGGTGACTCGGTTCATTGCCGTGAGCATACTGACCAATCAAACCAGAAATATCGTTCGAAGCCTTAGCCCCCATATCACCTTTGGCGATAAACAAAGAATCCAGTTTAATGTCAAACTTGCTTTCACCCCCCAGCAGGCTCACCAGACCATTCACATCCTGCGGTACCAGGAAAGTATACTGCCATCCGTTACCTTCTGTAAAATCACCATGCTCATGGATGGATATAAAAGGGGTATATGGTGTACGCCACTGATTTTCAGATAAGCGTCCCTGCATAAAGCCTGATTTGCTGTTGTAGTAATTTTTATAGTATTGCCCTCTCTTGCTGAAGTATTCATAATCGGCGGTCTTACCCATATTTTTAGCTGTCTGAGCAATGCTCCAGTCTGCGATCGCATATTCAAGTCCCATGGATACGGACTCAGCAGTACTATCTGCAGGTATGTAACCTAGTTTCTTGACAAAATTAGTTCCCCTGATATCCTGCATCGCAGTTGTTTTCATGGCCTCGTAAGCTAGATTGGTGTCAAATCCCTTATAGCCTTTCAGTATAGCATCAGCAATTACAGGAACAGCGCTATAGCCGACCATGCAATTGGTTTCATTAGCCATGAGGTGCCATACCGGCAAGCTGCCCTGCTGCTTGTAGATTGCCAGCATAGAATTAACCATATCATTAACATGCTCAGGATGAATGATAGTTGATAAGGGATTATTGGCCCTATATGTGTCCCAAAGGGAGAATGTAGTTAAATTATTGAAACCTTGTTTTTGGTGAACTTTTTTATCCGTGCCCCAATACTCGCCGTTTATATCGTCAAATATCGACGGCGCAATCATCGTATGGTACATGGCGGTGTAGAACTTTTTAAGCTGAGATAAAGAATCTGCTTTTATAGTGATTTTTTGCAGTTCTTTATCCCATTGCTGATCTGCATTCTTAACCACCTGATCAAAATTCCAATCAGGAATCTCAGTTTTAATATTCAATGCAGCATTCGCTATGCTCACCGGAGAGATACCCACCTTAACCAATACGGTCTCATTTTTAGCGGTAGCAAAGGTAATTGCCGCTTTAACGTTCCTGGCTTTGAGAGAAGTACCCGGTTTTACTGTAATGCTGTCATAGACTGAAAAATTCTTAATGGCTTTAGAGAATACAGCGGTAAAGTAAATTCTTTGATCTACCGCCCATCCCTTGGAAAAGCGATATCCTGCAATCGTATGGTCATCTACCTTTTCTATATAAGTTTCCATTGGCCCATCCCATCCAATTCCCTGTTTCAGATCGATGATGATGTTAGCCGCATCAGTGGCTGGGAAGGTATAGCGATGCATCCCCACCCTTTTACTGGTGGTCAGCTCTGCTTTGATACCATACCTGTTTAAATCTACCTTATAATAACCTGGTTTAACGATTTCGTTCTTCCGGCTAAAAGTCGAAAGAAAGCCACCTTCCAGATCTTTTGCTGATCCTTTGCCCAGCTTCAATGGACCAGTCGTTGGCATAAACATCACATCTCCCAAGTCTCCAATTCCCGTACCGCTTAGGTGAGTATGGGAAAATCCGATAATGGTGGTATCAGAGATATGATATCCCGAGCACCAGTCCCAACCTTCAGAAATGTTTACCGGACCTAGTTGCACCGCTCCGAAGGGAACATTTGCACCAACAAATACGTGTCCGTGAAAACCTGATCCGATCAAAGGATCTACATACTGAGTTAAACTTAATGGCTTTTTAAGCTGTTGCTGAGCAAAAACAGGCAGAACAAAAGCCGATACCACTAAGGCTGACAAAAGTCTGGGGAAATTAAATTTGATCATAAAATAAAGGTAAGCATATTTGGCTTTTTTATAAGACACTTGTAAAGGAGTAATTGGGTATATCTATAAAAAAGAAAACCTGCGGCGTCAACTTCACGTTAAACCTAGCTTTAGTTTGCCAGCAGAAAAATTAATGTTGTTTCATTGCTCAAATATATTCACCAAATTAGCTGAATAATCTTTTAAATGCCCAGACCATGATCAAACGACTCTCCTTAACTCTTCTCTCAATAATTACAATAAGTCTTACCGGCTGCAAGCTTGGGACATCAGGTATGTGGAAAAATGGCAGCATTGATCAGCGGGCCCGGCAGGAAATCAAAGCCTTGAATGACCGGTTAATGGATGCTTTAAGAAAAAATGACACTGCTGGAGTAAAAGCATTACTATCCGATCAGTTATTGGAGAAGGCACCTGCATTAGGTAATTTAATCAGTCAGGTTTCTCCCTTCCTGGAAAATAATGATTACAGGGTACTAGATGAATATCTCGTAAGAAGCACAACAACAGGTCAAAATGCTTTTATTCCATCAGGGCTCTCAGGAGACAATGATTACGCACTAAATTTCCTCGCCTTAAATAAAGAAATGTATGTTTCATTGTTGATCCCAACGAGACAAAGTGATGAACTGCTTGTGACTGCAATCTACGGAAAATACGGAAGTGAATGGAAGATCAACATCCTCTACTTTGGCCAATATAGCATAGAAGGAAAGACCGCTCCAGACTATTATAAAACAGCAAAGGAACGGTTCCAAAACAAAGAACTGGTTGATGCAGCAAACCTGATGTACATGGCCAAACTTTGTTTTACCCCATCCGTCGTTTGGCAATATAAAAGAGCGGATGAAATTAAGAATTTTGGTGAAAAAGCAGTAGTGGAAGCCAACACGGCTTATAAGTTCCCTGTCATGGTAGACAAAGTTGACACCAAGCCTCAGATTATTGGGATCAACCCGGAAAAAACACAATCCCAGTTTTTTGTCTTAGTTAGTTATCTATCCAATATCAATATAAAAGATACTTCAGCATTAAGAACAGAAAACCTGAAAATTAGAAAAGAAATATCAAAATTATTCAATGGCATTGACAAAAACAAGCCATACCTGGCTTATAGGGCTTTCAATGAAATGCCTGACGCGACTAAAAAGACAATGCATTACGGATTCATCGATACTTTGCTGTTGCATTAATAGCTTTCCCCATCCGCAATGTCGATTATCGGCTTAGGAAGCATTTGGATTTTCTATAAGACTGCCTTGAATGTATTCTAGCTGCTTTCGCTATGCGCTTGTATCTCCTGGGGTATTGCTCCGTACCATCTGGGGTATTGCTTCAATCGTGATCGAAGCAATACCCCAGAAGCACCGTAGTTGCACCGGAGAAGCACCGACTGCATAGCAAACGGACCCCAAAAAGAAAGGCGTCGGAAATTTCCGGCGCCTTAAATTATAGAAAAATTAAAAATCCTGATTATGCGTAAGGAATTCCATCCTTAGAAGGCAAACTACTGTGCCCCATCAGGTATTGATCTACCTTTCTGGCTGCCTCACGCCCTTCTGATATTGCCCATACTACCAACGATTGCCCACGACGCATATCTCCGGCGGCAAAGATCTTGGCAATATTGGTTTGGTATTTACCTTCCTCTGCTTTCACATTACCCCTATTGTCCAGTTCAATACCTAGTTTCTCCAGCAATCCTTCTTTCTGAGGATAAAGGAAACCCATAGCCAATAGTACAAGCTGACAAGGAAGCTCGCGTTCTGTGCCGGCTTTCTCCTGGAAATTTACCGGGCGACCAAAAGGATCAATTTCCCATTCTACATCAACTACTTTTACCGCTTTAAGATTGCCGTTCTCATCTTTGATGAATTCCTTAGTGTTTACTCCCCATCCTCTTTCGCATCCCTCTTCGTGAGAAGACGTTACTTTTAAAAGCATAGGATAAGTTGGCCACGGCATATTTGGTGTGCGTGACTGTGAAGGCATTGGCATGATCTCAAACTGGGTCACGGATTTAGCACCCTGACGATTAGAAGTTCCAATACAGTCAGATCCAGTATCTCCACCACCAATTACAATTACATCTTTACCCGTTGCCAGAATTGCTTCATCTACAACCGCAAAGTTTTTAACACGCTTGTTTTGTTGTTTCAAAAAGTCCATTGCAAAATGTACTCCTTTGGCGTCTCTTCCTGTAGCAGGAAGGTCACGCGGAATGGTAGAGCCACCTGCAAGTACAATAGACTGATAATCTCTCAGCAAGGTATTCAATTCTACATTAACACCAACATTGGAGTTGCATTTGAATACTATGCCTTCTTTTTCCATCAGCGCAATACGTCTGGTTACTATATCTTTCTGCAGTTTAAAATCGGGAATACCATAGTTTAATAAACCTCCAGGTGTATCATCACGTTCGTAAACTACCACTTCATGACCAGCTTTGTTCAACTGGGCAGCAGCAGCAAGGCCAGCCGGACCTGAACCGATTACAGCTACCTTTTTACCGGTGCGGATCAAAGGAGGTTCTGCTTTAATATATCCCTTGTTGAAGGCCGTTTCTATGATGTGTTTCTCAATCTCTTCAATTGAAATCGGCGACTTATTGATACCCAGTACACAAGCTGATTCGCAAGGCGCAGGACAAATCCTTCCAGTAAATTCCGGAAAATTATTGGTACTCAACAAAATAGTTGAAGCCAGCTGCCAATCTCCTTTATATACAGCTTCGTTAAATTCAGGGATCACATTTCCAAGCGGACAACCAGACTGACAGAATGGTACGCCGCAGTCCATGCATCTTGCTGCCTGTTTATTTACTTCCTGTTCCTCTAATTCAGCTACAAATTCATTGTAGTGCTTTAAACGCTCTTTTGCATCTTCTTTACCAGGAGCAGTTCTTTCATATTCTAAAAATCCAGTTACTTTTCCCATGATTAAGATATTTTCAGTTTGTTACTTTTGTTCATTAGTACTGCTTTGTATTCCTTAGGGAATACTTTGATAAAATGTGAAGATTGAGTAGCCCAGTCGCTCAACAGGAACTTGGCCACACTGCTCTCCGTAAGTTGCGCATGCTTTTTCAGCAATAAGTTGATGCGCAGTTCGTCCTGCTCATCCAAAGGATCAAGATCAACCATCTCCTTATTACACTTACTTGCAAAATCTCCGTTTACATCGTAGATCCATGCCACACCGCCACTCATACCAGCAGCAAAATTGCTTCCTGTACCTCCAATAACCAGCACTTCACCTCCGGTCATGTATTCACAACCGTGATCTCCAAGTCCCTCAACAACCGCTGTAGCACCAGAGTTACGCACTGCAAATCGCTCACCAGCCTGTCCGCGGACAAACAACTCACCTGAAGTAGCCCCGTATAAGGCAACGTTACCGATGATGATATTTTGCTCCGGAACATATTTGTTAGCGGCAAAAGGATAGATTGCCAGTCTGGCACCCGAAAGTCCTTTACCTACATAGTCATTTGCCTCACCTTCAAGGTGCAGAGAGATGCCTTTAGCAGCAAATGCACCGAAACTTTGTCCGGCAGAGCCCTTGAACTTGAAGTTGATCGTATCAGCAGGTAGACCCTGGCTTTTATATATTTTAGAAACTTCGTTAGAAAGCATAGTGCCGATGGCGCGGTCCGTATTCATTACAGCAAACTCTTTATAGATAGGTTCCTTAGTAGCCAACGCCGGCTGCGCCGCTTCGATCAGTTTGTGATCAAGAACATTGCTCAATCCATGATCCTGAGTTTCTGTATTGTATAAACTTAAGCCATTATCAGGAGCTTTGAATAAAATCTTAGAGAAGTCAAGGTCTTTTAGTTTCCAGTCTGACTGATCAATCTGGCGAACGCTCAACGCATCTGCCTGACCCACCATTTCCTGAATGCTTCTGAAACCAAGTTCTGCCATAGTTTCTCTTAATTCCTGAGCCAGGAAGTAAAACAAGTTCACTACGTGATCAGGTTCTCCTGTAAACAGCTTTCTTAGGTTAGGATCTTGAGTAGCCACACCAACCGGACAAGTATTTAGGTGACACTTACGCATCATGATACATCCAGCTGTTACTAGTGCAGCGGTTGCAACACCCCATTCTTCAGCGCCTAATAAGGTCGCAATAGCGATATCCTTACCTGTTTTAAGTTGCCCATCTGTTTGCAGTACTACCCTGCTCCTCAACCTGTTCTTAACCAATGTCTGGTGTGCCTCTGCCAATCCCAGTTCCCATGGCAAACCTGCATGCTGTATTGAAGTCAATGGTGAAGCACCTGTTCCTCCATCAAAACCGGATACTAAAATCACATCAGCATGAGCCTTTGCAACACCGGCGGCGATGGTTCCAACACCTGCTTTAGATACCAGTTTCACGTTGATACGGGCTTCCCGGTTTGCATTTTTCAAATCAAATATTAGCTGTGCTAAATCTTCAATGGAATAAATATCATGGTGCGGAGGTGGCGATATTAATCCTACACCCGGCGTGGCATGTCGCACTTTCGCAATCCAGTCGTCGACTTTATGTCCGGGCAGTTGTCCGCCTTCGCCTGGTTTTGCGCCTTGAGCCATCTTAATCTGCAGCTCATCAGCATTGGTTAAGTAGTAACTGGTTACTCCAAAACGAGCAGAGGCGATTTGTTTGATCGATGAACGCATCGAGTCACCATTTGACAATGGTTCGTAGCGCAATTCATCTTCTCCTCCTTCACCGGTATTGCTTCTTCCTCCAATGCGGTTCATTGCAATCGCCAATGTAGAGTGTGCCTCGTGAGAGATCGAACCAAAAGACATTGCTCCGGTAGCAAAACGCTTCAGAATGTTTTCAATCGGTTCTACTTCTTCCAGCGGAACAGCCGGACGGTTGTATTTGAACTCAAATAAGCCACGGATGGTGTAAGCCTGCAAAGTTTGCTCATTAACCAGTTTTGCATATTGCTTATAAGTATTGTAGTCATTTTTACGGGTTGCGTTTTGCAATAAATGAATGGTTTGCGGATTAAACAGATGCTGCTCCCCCTTACGTTTCCATTTATAGTTACCACCGGTAGGCAATATCGCATCCGGGCGGGTAGCCAATTTAAATATCCTGTTGTGCTTGATCAGAGTTTCTCTTGCGATTTCATCAAGACCAAGTCCTCCTATCCTGGAAACTGCTCCGGTAAAATATTTGTCTACTACAGGCTTATTGACACCAAGGATTTCAAATATTTGGGCACCATGATACGATTGTAGTGTTGAAATACCCATTTTTGAGAAGATCTTGAGTAGTCCGCCATTGATAGAGTAAATGTAGTTGTTCACCATTTTCTCTGTGGTCATGCCTGACTCTTTACCAAATCCGCCAATAGTCTCCAACGCCAGATAAGGATTAACTGCCGTAGCGCCAAAACCAATCAGCGTTGCAAAGTGATGTACTTCCCAAACATCACCCGCTTCTATCACTATACCTACAGCACCACGGTATCCTTTTCTGATCAGGTGATGATGCACTGCAGACACAGCAAGCAGTGACGGTATCGCCGCATGTTCTGAATCCAGAGCCCGGTCAGACAAAATGATTACCTGGAAACCGTCCTCAACAGCGTCTACTGCATAGCGGCAAAGTCGTTCAATGGCTTTCTCCATGGAACCTGGTTTACCATCTGCCCTGAAGTAGGTTTGCAAAGTCTTAGACTGAAACACTCCCGTATCTATGCTCCTTAACTTTTCCAATTCCACATTGGTCAGAATCGGGTGCTTGATTCCCACACAATGGCACTGCATTGCAGTCTCCTCCAGTAGATTTCCATTTGCACCCATAAATCCCGCAAGACTCATTACCACTTTTTCCCTTATCGGGTCAATTGGCGGATTGGTTACCTGGGCAAACAATTGCTTGAAGTAAGAAGACAGATGCTGAGGTTTCTGAGAAAGTACTGCCAAAGGTATATCTGTTCCCATCGAGCCTATAGCTTCCTTGCCCTCTAAAGCCATTGGCTTCAATACCAAATCCACGTCTTCTCTGGTATAACCAAATACTTGCTGATAACGGAATATAGATTCTTCCGACAATCCTGTGAACACTACTCTTGGCTCAGGAAGTTCTTCTAGTCGGATCTGGTATTTGTTGATCCAGTCTGAGTATGGCTTATCACCACAAACTTGTTGTTTAATCTCCGCATCAGATATAATACGCCCCTGCTCCATATCCACTACAAACATCTTACCTGGAGTGAGGCGGCCTTTTTCTATAATTTTACTCTGGTCAAGAGCTAACGCACCAGCTTCTGAAGCCATGATTACATGATCATCTTCTGTGATTGCGTAGCGCTGAGGACGAAGCCCATTTCTATCTAGTGTCGTACCGATCAGGTTTCCATCGGTAAAAGAAACTGCAGCTGGACCGTCCCAGGGTTCCATTAATGTAGCATGAAACTTATAGAATGCCTTCTTTAGCTCATCCATATCTTCGTTGCCATCCCAAGCCTCAGGAATCAGCATCATAAGTACGTGCGGCAATGAACGTCCCGAATGCAGCAACAATTCTACTACATTATCAAGACATCCTGAATCGGAGTTAGTCTCATCGATTACAGGAAGCAAAATATTTAGTTCTTCAGGAGTAAAGTAAGGCGACGCAAATGATTTCACACCTGCTCTAAACCAGTTTAAATTTCCCTGTAACGTATTAATCTCACCATTATGGGCTATATACCTGAAAGGTTGAGCCAGCCTCCATGATGGGAAAGTGTTGGTTGCGAAACGTGAGTGAATCAGGCCGAAGGCCGAAACGACACGTTTATCACTCAATTCCGTAAAATATGTTCTTACCTGCAACGAAGTCAGCTGACCTTTATATACAATGGTTCTTGATGAGAAGGATGCAATATAAAACTCACCGTTAATACCCTTTACAGTAGTATTAATGGTTTTAGACAGATAATTTTTAAATACGTAAAGTTTACGTTCGAAATCAGCTCCTGCTGCAACTGAATAAGGGCGGGCAATGAATACCTGCTCCATTTCCGGCTCTACAGACAAAGCCATATCTCCAATACCTTCTGTATTGGTCTGTACTTTTCTAAAACCAAGAACTTCAAGGTTTAGTTTTTCTGCTGCACGATAAATAATTTCCCTACATTCTTCTCTTGCCTTCACATCTTTGGGTAGGAAAAGCATCCCAACGCCGTAGTCTCCGGATTCATTCAGGCTAAATCCAATTTTAAGACATTCATCATACAAAAATTCATGTGGTATCTGAATCATGATACCTGCACCATCTCCGGTATTGATTTCGGCTCCGACAGCCCCGCGGTGATCAAGATTTTCAAGAATGGTTATGGCGTCTGAAATGATCTGTTGTGACTTTCTTCCCTTGATATGGGCAACAAATCCGATGCCGCATGCATCGTGCTCAAAACGCTGGTCATATAACCCTTGGTTATCTTGTGATTGTTCCATAAGTCCGTTTAATATAGTTTGGTATAGTGTATTTGAGACACTAAGATACGAAAAAAAACTAAGAAATTATAATATTGATATATTTTTTAGGAAATATGCAGTAGTTTTTAAAAAAAACCACACTTAATTACCATATCAATAATTTACATCGTTTTAAATTGCCATATTCACAATGACATTATTTAGAATAATTTTGCATAAGTCGCCACCTTATTTTAAGCCTTCAAAGTGAACGCCGAACAGCACGAAAATTTTGTTCAGCTGTAGTTTTGAGCATTTTTTACTGATAAGATAACGAATCAGCCAGCGTACCTCCTCTCAAATCTTTCTGAAAGCTGCCATGAATACGCAATATTAAAAATAATTACATTTTTTCATGCAGCTCAATGTCTTTAATGTCAACAGATTAACCGGATTCGACTTCAAAAACTAAAATTATTGTGATTTTTCTTTTCGCAATCTGATGTCTTTTGCTACTTTTGTGGCGGGCAAGTCTTTTACGATCAGCTCCCTTTGAACTCCCCCAGGGCGGGAACGAAGCAAGGGTAGAAGGTTGTAGCGATGCGATAAGAGGTGCTTGCCCTTTTTTTCTTTTTCTGGTTAGGCTGTTTCTCACATAACCAACATATTCCAACTTTTAATAAATAGAATCGATGTAATTGCCTAATTTAGGCATCGAATAATTTATAAAGACACATTAACCACTGCTAATAATTAATAACATGAAATTTTTCATTGATACAGCGAATCTTGATCAAATAAAAGAAGCACAAGACCTTGGCGTTTTAGACGGCGTTACCACCAACCCAAGTTTAATGGCTAAAGAAGGTATAACCGGCGATGCTAACGTAACTGCGCACTACAAAGCAATTTGTGATATCGTAGATGACAACGTAAGTGCTGAAGTTATCGCTACTACTTTTGATGAGATCATTAAGGAAGGTGAAGCATTAGCTGCCTTAAATCCGAAGATCGTTGTTAAGGTTCCAATGATTAAAGATGGCGTTAAAGCGATCAAATATTTTACTTCAAAAGGCATCAAAACCAACTGTACACTAATCTTCTCTCCTGGTCAGGCTTTATTGGCTGCCAAAGCGGGTGCAACTTATGTTTCTCCATTCTTAGGGCGTTTAGATGATATCTCTACAGACGGCTTACAACTGATTGAAGACATCAGACTGATCTTTGATAACTATGGATACCCTACTCAGATTTTAGCTGCATCAATCCGCGGACCATTGCATATTGTTGCCTGTGCTAAATTGGGTGCTGATGTAATTACAGCTCCTTTAAGTGCAATCACCGCACTATTAAAACACCCATTGACTGATAGCGGTCTAGCTACTTTTCTTGCTGATCATAAAAAAGCAGCAGGTTTGTAATAAGCCGCGTTAAACTTTATAACCGTCATCTCGACGTGAGGAGAGATCTCTTGAACAAAAAAGCGGCTGATGATATCATCAGCCGCTTTTTTTATGACTTCTTCTCTGCCATCAATTTTAGCAATCCGGCAGAATTAGTTCTCATTTCAGTGCCAGCAAGCACCTTCTTTACCAGATCATAATCAATCTGTTCATCAGGAACGATTTCTATCCCCTTCACTCCTGCTCCTATTGCAGCTTCTACGTCACGCGGCTTATCTCCAATCATAACAGACAACGCAGGATCAATTTCGAACATATCTATGGCATCCAACAGCATCTTAGAACCTGGTTTTCTGCATTCACATGCGCTTACCGTTGGATGATGTTTACAATAGTAAAATGCAGCGATATCCGCAGATTTCTGTACAAAAGCATTCCTCAGCATCTGGTGCATAATACCCAGCTCCTGCTCTGTATATCTTTTTAAAGCTATACCGCCTTGATTGGTAATGACAATAAGCAGATATCCCTCATCAAATAATCTTTTTAGTGGAGGAATCTGGTATTCCAGTATTTCGAAATCTTCTACCCTTGTAATGTAATCGTATATTTCGTGATTGAGTACTCCGTCACGGTCCAGAAAAATGGCTTTATTCATTAGTTTTGACTTATTATCTTGCGACACTTTGTTATGCCGCCAAATATGAGAATTATTCAGCTAAACAAATTGACTTTAACCATGTTATTTAAGCAACTAATTTAGAACTCGAACAATAAAACGTTATAATCATGCCTTATATAAAGAAAAATCCACAGAACAGCGACTCGGTCAACTTATTTTTTGAAGATTATGGAACGGGAAAACCTGTGGTTTTAATTCACGGATGGCCTGTATCTCATGAAATGTGGGAATACCAGGTTAATGCGCTCACCAATGCGGGATACCGTTGTATTGCCTACGACAGAAGAGGCTTTGGGCAATCGGACAGACCCTGGACAGGTTATGATTATGATACCCTAGCCTTCGACCTGAATGAGGTAATTACAGCCCTTGACTTATGGGATGTAGCGCTTGTAGGGTTTTCTATGGGAGGTGGTGAAGTAGTTAGATACCTTGGGAAATACGGTTCCTCCAGAATATCAAAGGCAGTACTTGTGAGTAGTGTTGTTCCTTTATTATTAAAAACAGATGATCATGAAGACGGCGTACCAAGAGAAGTATTTGACGGTATCATTGCCAAAATCCATGACGACAGGCCTGCGTTCCTTACTGAATTCGGCAAGCAGTTCTTCAACGAAGGGCTACTAAATAAACCCGTTAGTCAGGAGATCCAAAACTGGATGCATCAGCTTGCTGTAGTAGCAAGTCCTAAAGCGACGGCAGAATGCGTGCGTTCATTCTCAGAAACAGATTTTAGAACAGATTTGACCACGATCACCATACCAATGATGATCATCCATGGCGATGCCGACAAAACCGTTCCGATTAAACCAACAAGCGAAATTACATCTTCACTACTGCCTAATGCCGAATACTACATTTTTGAAGAAGCTCCGCATGGTCTTTTCATTACCAATAGAGACGAATTGAATGGTTTATTGCTCCAGTTTTTAAGGAAATAATCAGATCTAAGACAACATATGCTCCAGTATCGGAGCGCACTTTTCGAGGCACGGCGGGTAAAACCGGCCGTGCTTCCAATGATCAGACTTAGGAGACAATCCCCACCAGAATTCTGCAAGCGCCAAAGGTTCCATTTCTTGCTGAAAGGCATACTGCAGTAATTTCGGTGCTGCGCACTCTCCTGCTCCCGCCGGTGGTTTTCCCGCGGCAGTATCTTTAAAGGCTTCAATTAGACTTTTCGACTGACCGTATCTATTTAAGAAGTGGTACTGATCAAAAATCTGGTACTGCAACGCATTAGAGTGATTTTTACGTGTTAATTTAAGTTGCTGTAATTCATCAGCAACCGAATTGTCTCCGGATAACTTCATTGAACGGATCTTCTCATTCATCATAGAAAGCTCTTCCATTCCCGCATTTAGAAACCCTCCTGCCACAAGCCCATCAAAGATCGGCGGTACAAACCCTTCATGATGATTCTCTCCTGCCAGCTTACCGGAAAATGCAGCCAAATACCCCAGCGTACCGCCCTTCTCTCTAACCACAAGCACCCCAAACATTTTTCCTACGACCATTCCCTCCATAAGGGTATCCAATCCGAAATTATGAACCCATTTCTGTTGATGTTGGAGATGATCCTGCAGTTGACTGACCGCAAGGAGACACAAAGGATGTGGCTCGCCGCCCAAAGAAAAACTGAGCCCTTCCGCCAGTTCCTTTACATTATTTGTTTGATCAAAAGGGATAAACGCGGAATTCTCATAAACCGGATTATCCATTTAGAAAATTTTACGGTCACAAAACTACCTGTTTTATTCCATTTAATAATAAGACTGTGTTACAATTTAAACTAAAGTGGGTCTAAGCACTATGAGCATTAGAAATACTACCAGAACTGTAATCGTATTTAAACTAGCATTTCTCTTTACCACACTATTGAAAGCGCAATCTATATCTTTTCCCCCGGCATCTATTTCAGCTAATTTAACACATGCTTCAACAGAATTTATAAAGAAAAATTCTGGCTCACCGGGTGTCATTATACGCATATATAAGCCAGGCAATTGGGATTGGACTTTTGTTAGTGGAACTGGTAACATTTCATCGAATACCCCTGCTACTCCCGATATGGTGTTTAGAATAGCAAGCATTTCTAAACTCTTCTGTGCAACCGCGGTTTTACAGCTTGCAAGCAAAGGAATTATTTCTCTCGATGACAAGATCGGATTGTGGCTTTCTAAAGAATATATTGAAAAATTAAAGAACGGTGACCAAATAACGATCAGGAATTTATTACAGCATACCTCTGGCTTATATGAACCACAAGCCACTACCAATTTCTTACAAAACCCCAGCAAAGACTACTCAACCTCCATCTTATCCATTATATCAAATCAGGAATTAAGCTTTACTTATGGTGCGCACCATTATTCCGGAGCAAATTATAACTTGCTCGCGGAAATTGTGAAAATTGCTTCAGGCATGACCTACAAAGATTACCTCGCAAAGCATATATTTAAACCACTTGGACTAAATAATACTTATGTTGATGCTCTACCGTCAGGTTCAGGTTATTTTCATGGTTATATTCCTTGTGCTGTATTGCCAAATTGCAAATCTGACGACACTAATTTGCTGGTCGATTATTCTCATGCAAATATGAGCTGGGGAGCAGGTTCAGCTGATATCAGCTCGAATACAAAAGACCTGATCAGTTTTTACGCTGCTCTTAAAGGAGGGAAATTATTACCCGGAGCATGGGTAGATAGCATGACCACAAAACCAGTAAAGCCCGCCCATAAGCAGATGTATTCTAATTATGGTTACGGTACTATGATTTTTGAGGATGGTCTTGCTACAGGACATACCGGAAATGCGGCTGGCTATACAAATTTTTTATGTCAAATAGCTGGGAAAGATATATATGTATGCATTTCTATGAACAGGTATTTCATTCCTTTTAGTGGCTTAAAAGATTATCTATCAGCTATTAAACATAGTTGCTATTAATCATGTTATCACGCTCAACTACCAATTATTACCTATATTCTGACTTTAAGTAATCGACCGTTTCCTTTGCTATTTCTGTAAAGCAATCGAGATCAACATCTGAGAGTCTTTTGATATAAATACAAGCTTTACCCATTTTAAATTTACCTAAATCGTCCAACAATTGTTTTTGTCGATCCAGTCCCATAAAAATATATAGTGAAATTGCAGCCTTCCTGGGAGAAAATCCGATCAGAGGTGCATCCCCCTCATGTCCACTTTCATATTTATAATGGTAATGGCCAAAACCGATGATACTTGGACCCCACATCTTTGCCTCGCAACCGGAGATCTGCTGCATCAGTCTGAGCAGTTCAAAACTATCTTTACGTTTCTGTTCGTTATCAATAGCATTGATAAAATCAGCGACAACAACATCTGTTTCTTTTGTTTTATTTTGAGCCATTGTAATAGCATTAAATTGATGCCAACGGTGTTAGACTTTTGCTTTCTTATCCAGTCTCTTTTTTATTCAATAAAAAGCAATAAACAAATCGGCGGGTCCTGGTGATACACCTGATTTGATCAATCCTTCAAAAGCGAAATATCCTGAGCTGGTTGCGGCAGACCCAACGCGGCTATTTCTGCATACACTGTTGAATTCACATTTAGCCCCCATTTCTTGAAGAAGGTACTGAGGTCTTTTCCAGAGACCACACAAGCGGATTTCATAAAGTAATTCATCTTTTGATCATCGTTGCCTACCACTGGTTTATCTACCCTGGTCTTCCTTAATAACTTAGGATAGAAATCGGAGCCAAAAGCCAAGCCCAGTTGCTCAAACATGCAAAGCCTTACCCACACAGATGCTACATCATTATTAAAATTGCGTTGGGCATCGGGCAAAGCCAAATAAACAGGCACCTGCTCCCATGTCTTATCACTAACAAGCCTGTTTTCATTAGGTGTAAATTCCCGTTGCACAGCTCTCGAAAATATGTTGACTGTTACCTCACCGATCGCTCCCCATGTCCACAACTGCTGGTGTAAATGTCCCAGTTCATGCCAAGGACCCCAGGTAACATCTGCAGGCTTTAGTATCGCAGAAATTGACGTACCGATATAGGCTGTACGGTAATTATAAGCAAACATATAATAGGTTTTATCTTCATGCTGGGTCAGCAGATACCTTTGGTGAACATTGGGCTTATCAAGATCAGTGACACTATTAAGTCCGCTAAAATCATCCTCTATCTTTATAATCCTTGATATTTTCGACAATAGAGCTTCCTGATCTTCTTCCTGATATTTAATAGCAGAAGCGCGGTCTACAACAATCATACAACGCTCTCCTTGCAAAATCACATCAGGTACTCCATTCAATTTCGAGAGCATCTCTTTCCATTGATTTTTTGTAGTCGTACCGGCTATGTAGTAAGGAATCTTTTTAAAACCGCTGGTAAAAGTAAGCTTAGCCTTTGCATTGGGATTATCATTCGTATACCTGATCCAAATCAGGCCATCAGCAGTACTGGTAATTTCATTCAGACCCGCTTTTAAATTAAACGTGACTGGCTGGCTGTTCCAGGTTCCATATCTTGAATAAGTACCGATCAATAGTGTCGGCAATCTTGTACCGGACTGTTGTTCCACATTTACCTTTATAATTGCTGAAGTTGTAACATACAGCCCTGTAGCAGAAAAATCGGTCGCCAACCAGCTCAATTGTAACCGCTTCTTTTCACTTTCAGCCGAAAGCAATTCAGTTTGCTCAAAGATTACTGGTGTTTCTGCAACAGCGGGTGGTGGAACGACAGGTGTTTCTGTTCCGGAATTGTCGGCAGGCCTAACTTCTTTTTTCTTACATTGGGTAAAGGTGCAGACAACAAAAAGAGCTGCAACAGCATAAAACAATGGGGAAGATTTCATTTTTTTGATTTTCAATGCTCTAAAATAAGAGTTTTATCGGAAAACCATTATTCATTCAGACATTTGATAAAAACAAGTACATTTACTCTATCTATGAATATTGAAGATTTACGTGACTATTGCCTAAGCAAACCCGGAACTAGCGAAGGCCTGCCTTTTGGAGAACAAACCCTTGTATTTAAAGTCGGCGATAAAATCTTTCTGCTGATTGGATTAGAGGAAGCTAATCGCTTTAATGCAAAGTGCGACCCTGAACGTGCCATTGAATTACGGGAACAACACCATGAGATTATTCCAGGATTTCATATGAATAAAAAACATTGGAATACCGTTTATATGGATGGTGGATTAAAGCAGGGACTGATCCGGGAATTAATTGACCATTCTTACGAACTGGTACTGGCGAGTTTACCGAAAAATCTGCGGGAATCAATTACCGGAAACAGCTAAAATCAGCTATTATACATGATCTTTAGAGCCGCAGAACTTTCGGATATTAAACAGATGCAAGTAGTAAGACATCTTGTGAAGGAGAATACATTGAGTAGTCCTGATCTTGTTCCTGATAAAGATGTGGCATTTTATCTTTCAGAGAAAGGAAAAGGTTGGGTTTGCGAGGTAAATGATCAATTAGTGGGCTTCTCTATCGTCGACTTGAAAGACAAAAGCGTCTGGGCATTATTTGTAGATCCTGAGTTTGCAGAAAAAGGGGTTGGAAAGGAACTGCACCGCTTAATGATAGAGTGGTATTTTGATCGGACGAAAGACAAAATTGTATTAGGCACGGCACCCAAAACCCGAGCTGAATATTTTTATCTTCTTCAAGGTTGGATTCAAACAGGTATCTATCCCAATGGAGAGATCAAGTTTGAGCTAAGCTACGAGAATTGGACGTTAAAACGCTTATCCCGCGTGTGATCACTCTTCTATTAAGAAAATGGGAGTTTTTGGCAACAAAATATGTATTGTAGATTTTTACATACCGATACTTTAATTGATAGCGTAGCTAAATCAGGAAGAAGAAAAGCAATTTTTTCTTACATTTAAGGATGGCTAAATTTTCATCTTATCGCTGCTTCGTATCACTTATATTCTGCAGCATCATCTTCCCTGCATCTGCACAAAACAAACACACGTTTACTTCCGGCTTGCTTTTAAGGGCTGGCACCAGTTATGGCAGGGAAGCCTTGTATACTGATCCACTGGCTTACGCGCTATACACCAATACGCTGCGTACACCCTTTGAGGGAGAGGTCTTCGGAAAAGACAAAGATGGAAACGACATCAAATGGACGAAGATTACTGTAGATGGCGAGAGCCGTTTCAGGGGAAGAGGTGCTTCCAATGGTTATGTTTATTATGAATATATTGCCAGCGAAGCTCAATCTGCAGTATTAAATATCACCGGAAATGCAACCGTTTTTGTAAATGGGGAACCACATATGGGTGACCCATATGCTGCCGGCTGGATGAATATACCTTTAAAGCTAAAAAAAGGAAAGAATGAATTTTTCGTACGCGGGATTGGCCGGCAAACTGTGCTTACATTTCCTACCACCCCTGTTTTCCTGGATATAAATGATGCTACCGTTCCAGTTATTTCCGGAGCCCACAGCACAGAAACATCACTTAAGGCCGCTGTTGTTGTTGTGAATACCACAGCTGCAACATTGCATAATCTTAAAATGCGCAGCAGTCTGGCCGGAAAAGAAATGACTACTGCCTTGCCTGCAGTCCCGGCATATAGCACAAGAAAAGTATATTTTGACTTTGAAAAGTCAGCACGAGAGGGTCAAAATGACTGCTTACTTTCACTGCTTCAGGAAAATAAAGTTATTGATCAGAAAACACTGAAGATAGAAAGTGTAAAGCCGGGTGACAAATACGCAAAAACATTTGTGAGCGGCATCGACGGAAGTCTTCAATACTTTGCAGTAGCGCCACAAACTGGTGCTGAGCAAAAAAATGCTGCATTATTCTTTTCTGTGCACGGTGCCGGAGTAGAAGCAATTGGTCAGGCCAGGGCTTATCAGTCTAAAGACTGGGGAACACTGGTGGCTCCTACCAACCGCAGACCCAGGGGCTTTAACTGGGAAGACTGGGGCCGCCTTGATGCATTGGAAGTCTTGAATATCGCAAAAAAGCAATTGGAGCCAGACCCTCAACGCATCTACCTGACGGGACATTCCATGGGCGGACATGGCACCTGGTTTCTGGGCGCTACCTATCCGGATAAATGGGCGGCAATAGCGCCATGTGCAGGATACCCTACCCTAAAAGGTTATGGCTCTGCTGACGGACTAATTCCTGAAAGCAGTTCTTCTGAACTGGGCCAGTTGCTGCTGCGTACAAGTAATCAGAGCGATGTACCTAAACTGGCTTATAATTATAAAAAACTTGGAGTGTATGTATTACACGGAGATGCCGACGAAACCGTGTCCGTGAAATACGCGAGGCAAATGAAATCACAGTTGGCAGCGTTCCATCCCGATATGAGCTATTATGAATATCCAGGTGGATCACACTGGTATGGCAATCATAGTGTAGACTGGCTACCTATCTTCGATTTTTTCAAATGGCACACGATACCTCTATCCAAAACAGTAGAAACGATTGACTTTACAACGGCCAGTCCGGGTATATCAGCTTCCAACTACTGGGTAAGTATTCATCAACAGGTAATCCCACTAAAATACAGCAATATAAAACTAAATAGAAATCTGGATTCAGGCACGATCAGTGGAACTTTGGAAAATGTAGCTTTATTAAAACTAAGCTTATCAGATTTCCCTAAGGGCAAAGCGATAAACATCAGATTGGACAGTCTGAATACGCTCAAATACACCACCCATTCCGCTGCAGACAGTCTGTTTCTGGAAAAGCAGGGAAACACATGGACCTTTGCAAAGGTACCTGATATGAAAGTAAAAGGCCCGCACCGATATGGCACTTTTAAGGAAGGCTTCAATAAACACATGTTATACGTGTACGGCACGGGAGGCACAAATGAAGAACAAGCATGGAGTGTAGCTAAGGCACGTTTTGATGCTGAAAGCTGGTATTATAGAGGGAATGGTGCAATAGATATCATTGCTGATAAGGAATATTCCAAGGCAAAATATGCAGGCAGAAATGTAGTATTGATTGGCAATGGAACCACCAATTCGGCCTGGAAAATATTGCTCGCAGACTGCCCGGTGCAGGTCAACAAAAACACAGTGACTGTAGGAAGCAAAAAACTGACCGGAGATGATCTTGGTGCTTATTTTATCTGGCCTATTGCCGGCACGCAGTCAAATACCGTTTCAGTCATTGCCGGCAGCGGATTGAAAGGCATGAAAGCAGCCAATGCCAACCAGTATTTTGCAGGCGGCAGCGGCTTTCCGGATATCATGGTCTTCAGACTCAAAATGCTTACAGATGGAATTGACCAGGTAGAATATGCAGGTTTTTATGACAACAATTGGAACTTGAAATAGCTATATTTGTTTATCCTATTGTAAAATCATCCTAATTCTAACTATGAGTACCCCTTTGCTGTCTTTTAAAAATATCATATCAATATCTCCGATACCTTTAGCTGTTGTAGACACTGAAATGCGCTACATTGCTGCTTCAGAAAAGTGGCTCAGTCTTTATCACCTGGAAGATCAGGTACTTATTGGCCGGTCTCATTATGAAGTATTTCCTGAAATTGGAGATGTCTGGAAAAAAATCCATGCTGATTGTTTACTTGGAAAGGACCAGAATTGTGAAAACGATCCTTTCTTACGTGCAGATGGCACGTTAATGTGGCTTAAATGGGAAGTAAGACACTGGCTGGACGATAATGGAGCAATAGGTGGCATGATGATGTCTAGTGAGGATGTAACTCACAAAACAAATATCACTTTAAATGAGAAAAGGTTTCAGCTGTTTATGGATGAGCTGCCAGGTTTATGCTGGATTGCTGACAATACCAACATCTTAAAATATGCCAACAAGTGTTTTTTTGACACGCTCAGGCTAGGTAATGATGTGATCGGAAAAAATTACAATGCTATATTTGGCTCTGATATTGCCCGTAATTTACAAGAAAGCAATGACCTCGTTTTAAAATCAGGGGAAGGAAAAAGCTTTCATCAGACCGTAAGGGATCAACATGGACATCCTCAAATCTATAAAGTTTATAAATTCCCTTTTATTGATGAGGCCGGTGAAGGAAACATGATCGGTTCTATCGCCTTTAATGTTACTAAAAACAAACTACTCGAGGAAGAATTGTATCAAAGTGAAGCTCAGTTCAAGCTTGCTTTTGAACATTCGCTTATCGGTATGGCACTGCTTACACCAGATGGTGCATTCAAACGCGTAAACAGAAGCTTATGTGATATGCTCGGGTATTCTGAAGCTGAAATGAAACAGCTTAACATACGGGAGATCACCCACTCTGAAGACCTTACAACCACAGCAGTTCGTCTGGATGATATGACTACCGGTAAGATTGATAAAATTAAATTTGAGAAAAGGTACTTACATAAGGATGGTCGGGTGATCTGGGTGGTTATTGCAGCTACCATGCTGTATGACAGCCTGCATAATCCGTTATATTATGTATCTCAAATCGAAGACATTACCCGAAGAAAGGAAATAGAAAACGACCTGGTCCTCAGCGAGAAGAAATACAGAACCATATTTGAAAATGTTCAGGATGTATTTTACCAGACAGATCAGAATGGGTTGGTGACTGAGATCAGTCCTTCAATTGAACAGTATTCAGGTTATTCCCGCAAAGAAATCATCGGACAACCAGTTTCTGATTTCTATTTTTATGTGCAGGACCGTGAAAGAATAATTGATACGCTGCGTACCAGTGGGTTTGTGATTGATTTTGAGGTGAGGCTCAAGACCAAGGATAAGGAATTACGTTATGCGTCGGTTAATGCCCGACTGGTTGTTGAAAACGGTGCTATCGTAGCTACCGAAGGCAGTATGCGCGACGTAACAGCCAGAAAATTCCATGAGAATGAACTGAGGGCCTTAAATACTGAGCTGACTGCTTCTAATGAACAGAAAAACAAACTCCTGTCCATCATTGGGCATGACCTTCGCAATCCCATATCAGGGAGCCTGCAGCTGCTGAATCTTACACTTGACGATTTTGCTTCCAGTTCTGCCGATGAGGTACATACCTATCTTTCCATGATGAAGCAGGAGCTTTCCAATGCCAATAACCTTTTGGAAGACTTGCTGACCTGGGCAAAATCACAATTCAATGCCATAAGCTTCAATCCTGAAGTCATCACTGACATTTCAGGATTATTTATTAAATCCATCCAGACCATTGGGCCAATGGCTGTTAAGAAACATATTGAAATCGCTCAACAGGTAGATGGACAGTTCCAGTTCATGGCCGATAAAGACATGTTAGAAACGATTATCCGTAATCTGCTTGCCAATGCTATAAAATTCACCCACACTGGTGGTAATGTAATATTGGCAATCCAGAATAAAGAAAATGGCGTACTGTTCTCCGTATGCGACAATGGCATTGGAATTCCCGAAGAAAAGATTAAAACTCTTTTCGACAAGAATACAAACTATACCACTTATGGAACTTCCGGAGAAAAAGGTACAGGACTCGGACTAAGTCTCTGCTATGATTTTGTACATAAGCACGGCGGACAGATCTGGGCAGAAAGTGACCGGCCGCAAGGCACCTGTTTTTATTTCCTGATACCAAAAAAGGATAACTAGCGCGTTATTATTGTTTTTTTTATCTTTACTTTGGGAAACGATATACCGACCAAGGGGATCTTCAGCAGAACATGACAGAATCGAAGCTTGATGCAAATTTCAATGACGAAAAGATACTTTTACACCAGATTTCAACCGGTGATTCAAAGGCTTTCGGCATCTTTTTTCATCGCTATAGCCCTAAAGTTTATACTTATGCTTTAAAAATTGTCAAATCTGAATCCCTTGCCGAGGAAATTATACAAGAGGTATTTGTAAAAATATGGAACCTGGGTGAACAGTTAACCTCTATTGAGAACCTCGACGCCTACCTGCGTGTAATTACGAGAAATCACACTTTAAAAGTTTTGCGAAGGCTGGCACTGGAAATCAGGACCAATAAGATATTGGCTAAAGATTACCGGGAAAATCACAACGATACTGAAGAATACATCATTTTTAAGGATTCTGAAAAGATTTTAAACCAGGCTATTGAAAAACTGCCGCCACAGCAAAAACTGGTGTACCACCTGTGTCACCAGGAAGGCCTTAAGTATGAAGAAGCTGCTGAAAAGCTTAACATATCCAGGTTAACGGTAAAAACTCATATGCAACATGCCCTGCGTTTCCTGCGCAATTATGTAAGCACCCATACTGATATTGCCATACTGGTAATCCTGATGACTTTGCTCGCCGAAAAGCATTAATTATTTTTTTTCATTACTCACTACTCCTCTTCTCCCCGCCGGGGGTCTATATAAGAAAGGGAGCATAAAAACATCCTATCTATGAATACAAAATTAGACTATTTATACCAGCGATATGTTGACGAAACCTGTACTGAAGAAGAACGAGCAGAACTTTTTTCTATCATAGCCGCTAATTCCGATGAGCCGCAGATCGCCACTCTTCTCGACGGCACCTGGAATAAAATCAACATCAGCGAATTCCAGGCCCCGGAAAATGCGGAAGATATGTTGGCGGAAATTTTAACCCAGCACAAAAGATCTCCTGTCAAAAAAATAAAATGGTACAGATATGCAGCGGCAGCATCTGTAGTGATTGCTTTAAGTGCAGCACTTTATTTCTATAAATCTAACAAGCCTGCTCTTGATCAGAATACGGAAACGCTGAGTGACATTGGACCCGGTAGCAATAAGGCAACTTTAACACTGGCAAATGGAAAAGTAATCTATCTGGACAGCGTTGGAAGCGGCAGCATCGCACAACAGGCTGGAATAGAGATCACCAAAACTAAAGACGGACGATTGGTTTATAATATTGTCTCCAGTACGAAAAGTGATACTAAAACAGATCCTGTCTACAATACAGTCATTACACCGCGTGGCGGACAATACCAGATTAATCTTCCTGATGGTACCAAAATATGGCTCAATGCAGCATCCTCATTAAAATACCCGACAGCCTTTAATGGTAATAAACGCAGAGTTGAATTGTCGGGAGAAGCCTATTTTGAAGTAGCAAAAGACGAGAAACATCCTTTTATAGTAGCGACGGACAAGCAGGAAGTACAGGTGTTGGGTACACATTTCAATGTAAACAGCTATGCAGATGAAGGAGTGACTAAAACGACACTGCTCGAAGGTGCCGTACGGGTTTCGCAGGTCGGCATAGGAAAAACCACTACACTGCTTCCAGGCCAACAATCTATCTTGGATAACAATAATTTAACTACACGTATTGTAGATACACAAGAAAGCATAGCATGGAAAGATGGGTACTTTCAGTTTAACGAGTCTGATCTCGGCAGCATCATGAAACAGTTATCACGGTGGTATGATATCGATGTGGTTTTTGAAAGCAAACCTGCTACCGATCTCTTTCACTTTAAAATCCAAAGAAACCTCAATCTGAATGAGGTGATGAACTTACTTGAAATCAATGGTATTAACGTAAAAAAAGAAGGGAGAACGCTTATTGTAAAATAATAACAAGACAGTTACTTTAAAGCAAGAAAGCCGGAAGTGTTTCGACCACCTCCGGACTTAAGTTTCAGGTAAATAAAAATGAAATCGGGATAGACCACATTAAATTATCAACCCATCATCGGGGCTTACTGAATCTCTAAAAAAGGGAACCCGTAGCGCCACGACTAAACCAAACAAAAATATGAATAAAATTTTAGACGCATTAAGAGTCATGAAATTAATTATATGCTTACTAATCATCAGTTTTCAGGCCAGTGCGGTAGCATTTAGCCAGAATATCAGCTTGAGTGAAAAAAACGCAAGCATAGAAAGCGTTATTAAAAAGATCGAGCAGCAAAGCGGCTACTCCTTCTTTTACAAAGTAGACTTGCTCCGAAAAAATCCGGCAAAAATAAATCTTTCGCTAAAAAACGTAACCATAGACCAGGCACTAAAACAAGCCTTAAGCGATCAGCCGTTGACTTTCATCATTGTCAGTAATACTGTCATCATAAGGCCAAAGACAGAGCTTAGCGACAAAGATGATAGTGCCGCATCCAGGAAAGTGATCCGTGGAAGGGTAACAGATGGTAAAGACCCCATATCAAGAATATCAGTTAAGGTTGACGGTACTAACATTGTAGCCTTTACGGATGACAACGGTTATTTCACCTTAAACCTTACCCCCGGCACCTACCGCATTGTTTTCAGCTCTATCGGCTATGAAAGCAAAAGCATTCAAAAGGTAGTTACCGAGACTGATGACTCAGAAATAAATATTGTCTTAAATCCAGCTATTGCTCAACTGCAGGAGGCTGTGATTTTAGGTTACAGCACCAAAAAAGCCAGCGAAATTACCGGTTCCCTACAGACTTTCAGCGCCAAGCAACTGGAAGGTGTAACCACCAACAACCTGATTTCCCTGTTAAAAGGAAAAGTTGCGGGTATGTATATTACGGAACCTTCAGGAGATCCAAATAACAAAGCCTCTTTTGTTGTGCGCGGACAAGGTACTTTACCCATAACTGGGGGAACTGCAAATTTGCGTGTGAGCAATAACCTCAACCCACTGATCGTAGTAGATGGAATTATCTATGCAGATGTATCCTACCCCAGTGATATCGTGTCATCAACTGATATAGAATCTATTACTTTATTAAAGGATGCAGCATCAACAGCTATATATGGTTCCCGTGCCAGTCAGGGTGTATTGGTCATCACCACCAAAAAGGGTGTTGCCGGCAGCATGAAGCTGGACATCAACAGCACTTTCGGCGTTAGTAAAAGGTATATGGGGAAGATTGAATTCATGAACAGCAGGGAGCTGTATGACTATCAGCGCAAAATGCTCATCAACTCTTTTACTCTAAAAAATGAAAACTTAACTGAAGAAGCTTACCTAGCCAAATATCTACCGCCTGCTTCAGTTTTGGATACCTACACGGACTGGAACGATATCATTTACCGCGATGCGTTAAACAGAACTGTAGATATTGGTTTATCCGGCGGAACGGAAAAAACACGCTACTATTTTGGCGCCAACAGGTATGATGAGCAAGGACCTTTAAAAGGAAATGACTTGTTGAGAAACAGTTTTAAATTGAACCTGGATCACAATATCACCAGTAAGCTGAGTTTAAATGCCAATATCAGTACGATATTTGACAGAGGAAACAGAAGCCCTATTGGCGGACTAAACCCGCTTTCTCTACTTCCATGGTATACACTCGACAGCAGTGATGGGATTCCTAAAAAAGTACTTGGTACAGATGCGCTGGGCAATGTCTCCCAAAATCCTGTGTACGATTTACCTTATAATACAAACCTCACAAAAACCCAGCAAGTACTCGGCGTATTCTCTGCAAAATATAAAGTGTTCGACTGGCTGACCTTATCGTCTAACAACTCTTACAATACCACGTTCGTCAATGGGGATTTTTATGAGGACAGGCTATCATTAACCGGATTGGCAGATAAAGGGAGACTGACACAGAATAAAACCAACTCAAATTCATTCATGACTTCAAACCTAATCACTGCACGCAAGCAATATGGCTTACATACTGTAGGTGGTTTGGGAGGTTTTGAATACAACAGGAACAACTCTGAGTTCAATGCGCTTGCAGTAAAGAACATGCCTACCGGGGTTAAAGTTCCTTCAGCTGCTGCAGAGGTTTGGAATACCTTCAGTGGAAAGTCGTTCCGTGGAGAACGTTATGCCAGAGCTTCTTACTCACTATTCTCGGAAGGTAACTATAACTATGACGACCGCTACTTTGCAAATGCTTCTTATAGGATGGACTACTCAACAAACTTTGGCATAGACAAAAGGGATGGACACTTTTACTCAGTAAGTGGTGCGTGGCTGGCTACAAATGAGCAATTTTTACGTGGCAATAAATACCTGACCAACTTAAAAATCAGGGCCAGTTACGGAACCAGCGGAAAAGTTGCAGGAGAAGATTTTCTGACTGAGAGTTTCTATAATTTCAATTATCAATATGGTGGCGATCCTGCCGGTATCATCAACCAGCTGGGGAACAGAACGATTACCTGGGAACGCGCTTATGTTGGTAACCTTGGTATAGACCTTGGATTGTTCAACAGGATCACCCTCTCAGCAGATTTTTACAGGAAACGTAATACCGACCTGCTGCAAAGGGTAGCTACGCCATCAGTACTGGGTGTACCCAGCCAGTATCAAAACATTGGTGCTATGCTAAACCGTGGTGTGGAACTGGTATTGTCCAGTAAAAACCTGGTTGGTAAATTTACCTGGGAAACTGGTTTAAACCTGACTTTCAATAAGAATAAAGTCACCAAGCTATACGACGGAAAACTGACAAACGGAACCTTTGGCATCACCAAAGAGGGTGATGACATTGCTACCATACGTGCAGTGAAATGGATGGGTGTAGATTCACAGACAGGCAAACCTCAGTTTGAGCGTCTTGAGTTTGATGCCGCTACAAATTCTTATATCGGAAAAATAGTAAACACTTATGATGCAGTATTTGCAGGTTTAGTTGGGGATGCCTCTTCGGCACAGTTTCAAAAGGTAGGAAATTCTACGCCAAGGTACTACGGCGGCATGCTGAATACGTTCGGCTACAGCGGATTTGAACTATCAGTGCTGTTAAATTTTGCAGCTGACTACCTGGTGTATAACAATTCAAGAACCAGTTACTTTTCTTCTGAAGGAAATAACGTGTTAAGGTACAACCAGGTGAAACCGAGAGAGGGGCAAATGATATGGGACAAACCTGGCGACCAAGCCTCTGACCCTATGATTTATCGCGGCCGCACGGATGGTGTTGACCAGCAATTGATGTCGAGATTTTGGGAAGATGCAAGCCATATCAGAGTGCGCAACGTGAGGTTAAGCTATTCATTGCCTGCAAAACTGATCAACAAAGCCAAATTAAACAGGGCAAACATTTACCTCAGTGGCGATAATCTCTTCGTTTTCACTAAAAAGACGTTCTATGGGGTTGATCCTGAAGGAAACCTGGCCGGCGACACCAACAACTTTGGTGTAAGTGCAGGTTATGGCGCCAGCCGTAAGTATCTATTGGGTTTACAGTTAACATTTTAATTACGCAGACAATGAAAAAGTACATACTAAACGCATATCTATTTTTTGCAGCAATTGTATTGTTTGGCTGCAAAAAAGCAATCGACGAAAACATTAGACCATTTAATGATAAATCTGACAAGGAGCTCTTAGCTACCCTTGACGGACTGGCGTTGGCAACAAACGGCAACTATGCCCTACTAGTTACCCAATCGGCAGGTGATACCCAATATGCCATGAACTGGTTTAATTTAAGTGAACTGAAAGGCAATAACCTGTTGTCGGTTACACAGGCCTTTCCACAGACCAGAAATGATAGCTATATATTCAACAACTCACCCAGTCAGGGTCCCACTGCTCCTTTCTGGAGAATGTCTTACCGTCTTGTATTTGGTGCCAATAAAATCATTGATGCCGTTCAGGATGGACAGGGAGCTGCATACGACCAGCTTAAAGGGGAAAACTATTTCTTACGTGCGCTGGCATATTTCAATATGGTCAGGGTTTATGGCCGTCCATATTATGAAAATAACGCTTCAGGACTTGCTGTCCCATTATCCTTAAGTTCAATGGTGGATAAAGATTATGCACCTACAAGGAATACAGTTAAAGAGGTATATACACAGGTCGTTGCCGATCTTGAAAAGGCCGCTGCCCTGATGACACAACCGCGTACAGGAAATCCAAACAATTACGCGAGCAAAGAAGCTGCATGGGCCTTGTTATCACGTGTATATGTTTATATGGGCGGCACACCTTCAGCTCCTCAGAACGACTATAACACTAAAGCTATCGAATATGCCGACAAGGTAATTTCCGCTGGCAAATATACTTTGCTGCAAGGTACAGCATACAGTACATCTTTTGCCATAGATAGTAAAACCAATAAGGAATACATATTTGCATTCAGACATGATGATGCCAACGGAAATAAGATCAACGAATTTCTGATAGCAAGGGATGTATTCGGAAACCCATACCAGGGCGAATATGCTGCATCACCTGATTACATGGCTATCTTAAACCAAAACCCTTCTGATTTGAGGAAGAACTTCATTACCGTGGAAACAGATAAGCGGATAACGCTTGCTGACAAAAGCCGGAATTCAGTCAACAAATTCAATTATCAGCAAATAGCGCCGCCTGGAGGTTTTGATTTCAATGCACATACTAGAAGCGGCACACCTTATCTGCGCATTGCTGAGATGTATTTGAACAAGGCTGAAGCGCTTGCTAAAATGGGCAACAACGGCGATGCTTTAATTGCCCTGAATATTGTCAGGACAAGAGCAACAGCACCTGCCTGGACCACGGTAAGTCTTGCGACGGCAAATATGACGGTATTTCAGGCGGTTTTAAATGAGCGCAGACTGGAACTGGCATGGGAAGGACATTCATCATACGATAACTTCCGCAACGGCCTAGCTATGATAAGAAATTATACAGATTATTCGACAAACACTCCTTTAACGATTCAGGCCAACGACAAACGTATAATCTATCCTTTGCCACCAGGAGAAATTCTGTTGAATAACAATTTAGAACAGAATCCTTTATAAAGATAACATGAAAAAAATATTAACCGGACTTGCCTGCATTATGGTTCTATCCGCTTCCGCTCAAAACCGAGAGATCCTATTTAAGGAAGCAGACTGGAAAACACAGCTGGCAACAGCAAAAAAAGAAAACAAGATCATCTTTTTCGACGCTTACACCACCTGGTGTGGCCCCTGTAAGATGATGGCCAAAGACGTATTCACCAAAGATAGTGTAGCCGATCTGTTCAACAGTAGCTTCCATAACGTAAAATACGATATGGAAAAAGGTGAAGGTCCTGCACTGAAAGATAAATTCGGCGTAAGTGCCTACCCTACCTACCTGTTTATCAATGGCGATGGAGAGGTGGTGCATAAAATTGTAGGCAGCATGCCTGCCGGTGAGTTTATGGCAGAAGCCAGCAAGGCGATGAAACCAGAAAGCACTGCATTTGGACTCGCTAAAAAATTCAACTCCGGCGACCATTCTGACGGTACAGCCATTGCTTATATGGAAGCATTGGAAAAAGCCTATGAAGCCGAAAAGATGGGTACTGTAGCTAAAATCTATTTTGATGGGCTGCCAAAATCATCCCTATTGGAAAAAAACAACTGGGAGCTGGCATTAAAATACTTGAACAACCCCTCTTCACAGGCGTTTGCTTACTTATATACAAACAAAGCTGAGCTGGAAAAGACGTATCCCGCAAGCCAGGCAAACATGTATTTCGAACGTACCATGAACATGTCTGTTTACGCTGTAAAAAGATCCTACGAGAAAAAGACCAACCTGAAAGAAGCTAAAGAAATTGCTACTGCCATTAGGAAACTACAGACAAAACCTACCGCCGGGGCAGTTTCAATGCTTGCCCAGCTGGACCTGATCGAATTTGCCGCCGCTAACCAGTGGGATAAATTCTGTGCAAAAGTAAATGCAGTAATGGCGGATAATGATTTTCCAAGAAAAGCAGGTTTTGTAATCAGCTCGGCCAACGACATCGGGACTGCGGCACCTGCCAAATACTACCCTGACGCTATAAAATGGAGTAATCAACTGGAAAAGAGCAATCCTGACCTTTTTACCAGCATACAACTGGCAGATCTTAGAAAAAGGATTCTTAAAAAACAGGGTAAAACCGCCGAATCGGAAGTAATGGCTAATAAAGCGCAGGAACTAAGAAGTGAGGCTGCCAAAAAGGGACAAATGACACCCCCAATGATGAGAGATTAAAAATTAACTTAAATATATAACACGAAAAACAATGATTAAAAAAGGTTTAATGCTGGTAGTTGCCGCCCTGTTTATACTGAGCAGCAGCTTTGCCCAAAAAGGAAAAACAGTGACTTTTACCGGAAATGTAAAATTCCCGGATACAGAGAACAAATACCCGATTTACCTCGGTAGATATGAAGGAGAAGGATTCAAAAGAGCATTCAAAGCTATAGACAGCACAAAATTAGATGCGAATAACAACTTCTCATTTAAAGTGCCTGCGGACAAGCCAGACTTTTACCAGGTTCGCGTTTACTATTTCGACCGCATAGATTTCTGGGCTGATAAAGATAATATTCATGTGAATGTAAGAGGTATTGATACTGCAAAAATGAAAATCAAGAATCCGCCCTACATCTACATGGAAAATACGACGGCGGCTAACGATCTGATCAATGATGTGAACCTGGTTTCTTACCTTGATTATCAGCAAATGATTGCCGTGGGTCAGGAACAATATCAGGCAGGCCTTTCAAAAGAGCCTAAATGGATAGAATACATGAAAGATGGATTCACCCGCATTGGCAAAGACCGGGACTTTCGTATCAAATACCTGATTAACAAATACAAAGATCAGCCGTCGGTACTCTACGCACTTAACTATTTAAGTCCAAAAAGAGATCAGGAACTGATCATGTCTACCCTTGACAACCTGACCAAAAAATTCCCTAACCTGGATCTGGCGAAAAACAAGAAAAAAGAAATCCTTGACGGAATTGCGCAGGCAGCAAAAATTGCCGATGGACAAAAAACGCCAGATTTCGCTTTCCCTGATGTAAATGGTAAAAAATGGGGTCCTAAAGATTTCAGAGGGAAATACCTGATTATCGATTTCTGGGCTTCATGGTGCGGCCCTTGTCGCCAGGAAATTCCTCACTTAAAAGAAGTGTATAAAAAGTACAAAGATCAAGGTCTTGAGATTCTATCAGTGTCAGTTGATGCAAAACCTGCTGACTGGAAAAAAGCAATGGCAGAAGAACGCATGACCTGGCCACAGATCAATGCTGTAGAATCTAAACCTGTAATGGCTTCTTACCTGTTCAGTGGGATCCCTTACTTGGTTGTAGTAGATAAAGATGGGAAAATCGTAGAGAAAAATGTTCGTGGAGAATCGTTAGATAAAGCCATGGAAAAAATATTTGGTAAATAAACACCTAAGAAAATGAAGAAAATCATATTATCCTTGTTACTCCTGACAGGTTTAACTGCTATAAAGAGCTATGCACAGATGGAAGCTGCCCAAAAGGTTAAATGGGATGTTGAAAAAGGCGTGGAGATAAACATGGAACTGGACGCAATCTGGGAGGTTTTTAACAATAATGAGTTATTAAAAAAAGCCTCGAATGGTTATGTAAGTGCGATAGAAGTTATAGACGCGGCCATGCCGATATCTAGAAAGATTGTTTTTTCAAATGGCGACAGCCGTTTAGAAAGTATCACCCAGAATGAGGCACACAATAAGCTGATAGCCATAAGTTTTGATGACACCAAGCTGCCTAAGGGAATTAAAGCGGCACAATACGCCATTTTCTTTAAGGCCAATGGCAGCAAAACCAATGTAATGTGGAGAGCTTTAGTGAGTGGTGATGGAGATGGAAAACAAGCTTTGGTGAAACAGCTGAATGCCGAGTTTGACAGTTATGCTGCCGGATTGGAGAAGATGACGAAGAAATCCATTCCTGCAGTACGCATGAACTAATAAAAAATATAAGTAATAGAAGCCTCTAAACTAAAGTTTAGGGGCTTTTTATATTCCAGGAAAAAACAACTTTAAACCATATTTACATTTGCACAAGGTGTGACACATGCCCCTCACACCCCTCAACTTTACAAAACATCAAACAGCACTTCGGCAAATGTGTTATATAGCATTTCCTTGTTTTGTAGCGAGCGTTTCTGAGATTTTCTTTATCATGTTTATGCTAAAAGAATGCCTGCCCGTAAGCCACCTTTTGATTTTGTCAGGATTGATATCCAGAGAAACAGCAAGGTCATTTTCTGAAAGACCTTCATAAGCCAGTGTTTTGACCGCTCTAGCTGCCAGATCCATATTCATCTCAGTTAGCTCCTTTATTGCTGGATTTCCGTTTTCTTCAAGCCAGATGGATATAAAATCGTTCTTTTCCATTTATTTGATTTAGGCGGCAAATTTAATAATCCTTTCTAAAGTCACCTATATCAATTGAAATCTATTTTATAACATCCCAATAATTCAAGAATGCAAAACCCTAGCTCTTATTTCCACCCCCTCACAGATCACAGCACTTATCGGAGCGATCAGTTTTGCGGAGTTTGGAATACATTCTCTAATATGACGAGTGACACCCGTTCCTGCGGCAATTTCCAGTGCAATAGAAACTTGGTTAGGTGCAATTCGTTTTGCTACTTCTATGGCAAATGGCTCAAAGAATAAGGGACCGAAAAATTGATCGTAGTGAGTTGCTGCTTCTCCCGGCTCCTTTTTTTCCATCTTATTTTGATATATCTTATGCTCTACATCTCTTGGTTAATCTAAAGTTAGTTCAAATCACCGGAGAAACAAGATAATGTACTAATTGATTTCCTTTTTACAATGAGTAAAGAAGTACTTATATAACATCCTTCGCCGCCTGAACCGTTTTGTTTAAAGCATCCAATAAAGTTTCTTTGTATTTGATAAAATTAGCCTGACGGTCTTCCGCTGCTTTAAGTGATCTTTTGCATTCTTTCACCTGATTTAATTCGTTCAAATAAAGGTTGTTAAACAATTCAGCGTCCTTATTTTTCAATATCCTTGCCGTATGCGAATACTGTTCATATATATCTGTTATGACTGCTAAGCTTTTGTCATCATAGTTCTGAAGAGCAGCAGTTTTTTCAGAAAGCTTTTCCAGCTTTTTTCTTTCTTTTGTGTAAGCCATATTGTCGCGAAGGTACAGTTTTTTCTATAATCGCTCGATGTCAATCAGCTCTACTTTCCTGCCCATCTTTTTTTGGATCACCTCAAAATGATGCAGTTCGCTCGCATTGACCAGCGATATCGCTTCTCCGGTAGCTGCCGCCCGCCCGGTACGACCTATACGGTGCACATAATCCTTTGGAGACCTAGGCAATTCGTAATTGATCACAAAAGGCAGGTCGTTGATATCAATACCCCTGGCCATCAGGTCGGTAGCGACCAGCACCCTGAGCTTTCCCGACTTGAAATGGGCAAGGGATTCTGTTCGTGATCCCTGGCTCTTTTTGCTATGGATCGCCCTGGCGTCGATCTTATGTTTAAGAAGCTTGTGGACAATCGCGTCTACCTGATGAACGGAAGAAGCAAAAATCAACACCTGTTCCATCTGGTGATGTTCAATCAGGTGACGCAAATAAGGCCCCTTCTTTTCCGTTGAAACCAGGTAAGCGACCTGCTTAATCAGATCCAGTGATTCTTCTTCCGCCTCGATCTGAACAATGACGGGCTCATGCAACAATACCTGATGAATATTTTGGATATCCGCACTCAAAGTAGCAGAGAATAAGAGGTTTTGACGCTGTTCAGGCAATAAGGCGATGATTTTATTAACTTCTTCCTGGAAGCCCAGATTAAGCATCTTATCTGCCTCGTCGAGTACTAATGTCTGAATGGTTGATAAATGAACTGAGTTGACTTCCACCAGCTCCAGCAATCGGCCAGGTGTGGCAATCAGCACATTTACGCCCTGCATGGCCATCATTTGTGGGTTGATGGAAACACCACCATATACGGCCAGTGTCTTAACGGGCTGGGGCAAGCCCTGGCTGAATTTTTTGAACACTTCTTTTACCTGCTCCGCCAGTTCACGGGTGGGTACGAGAACAAGGATGTTGACATGTCGGTTTTTAATACCTGGCTTTGCCTGAAGGCTCATCAGCAGCGGCAATACATAGGCTGCTGTTTTACCTGATCCTGTTTTAGCGATTCCCAAAACGTCTTTTTTATCTATTATAGCCGGTATAGCAGCTTTCTGAACAGGGGTAGGCAGTGTGAAATACTGATCTGAAAGCGCTTTTAATAATGAAATGGATAGACCTAATGATTCAAAAGACATAGTGTTTTTTATTCAAAAATAAACAAATATTATAGGTAGTAATATGCTTACCAGCATAAATTACTTATTATTCCCCATGTGTCTTACTTTGAGATTCTTCGCATACTTGAAACGACAAAGTAATATAAAACAAAAAAGCCTCAGATTTCTCTGAGGCTTTTTGTGATCCCGCTGGGATTCGAACCCAGGACCACTACATTAAAAGTGTAATGCTCTACCAGCTGAGCTACGGAATCAGCTCTTTTTTTAAGAAGTGCAAAAATATAATTATTCTTTAGCTTTTCCCAGTCATTTGTAGATTTTCTTGAAATTTATCTCTACCGCATTTTAATCCAGTCTGTTAAATATTTATGATTCCAAAAGTAATAGGTATCTCATCCTTTTTCCTTTATATCCCCCCTATTCAATTAAAAAGCGGATGACATCAATACATTGGATGACTTAAGGCAATTATTGCAGTCAACCCTATAACGATCGCTATATACTCAGCAGTATTTTAATCTTGTTTTTAGCTTACTTAATTATAGCTTGAATTTTGGGTTTTTCCTGCAAAAGCAAGACAATAGCAAGAGAGGAGCAAGAGAAAAGCAAGACAAAAGCAAGAGAAAATAGCAGCTTAACTGCTATGATGTCTTATCCTGTTATAGCTATATCTCCATGATTTGGTTTTGATATCGGGAACGAGAAGGCTGAATATGACACTATGGCGGTAAGGCGTTATGCAGAAGCAGGCATCCTCCTGCTAAGCGATAAATTTTCCGGAAAAGCTGTTCATGTATACCTGGCATTTGTTGCTGAGGACTGCAAAACAAGGAGTAATAGTCAATATTTAGGCATTGTTAACGTATTGTAAACTGTGATGAAGTAATAATCTGTCTTAGAATCAGCACACTATATAATTTATGGATTAATAATTTGCAGAATAGAGGCTACAATCCTATATTTGCACCACTTTAAACGGAAACGCTTAGAGTAAAAGTTCAAATTAGAACGATGATTCCGTAGCTCAGCTGGTAGAGCATTACACTTTTAATGTAGTGGTCCTGGGTTCGAATCCCAGCGGGATCACATAAAAAATAATCGGAAAAGTATATCTCTACTAGGGATAAATTTTTCCGATTTTTTGATTCTATGGATATTAATTACATCATAAATGATTACCAGAATCTTGTTAGCTACCAATTATATATGTACTTCAATAAGAGATTTCACGATTTCTTAAACGACATTTTGCTCTTTTAACATTTCGATTATTAAAAAAGGACCGTTTTTTGATGAACCTTCAAGCTGCTTTCGCATGCATCTGAGAGTTCATACTTCTTAAAGATCGTAAAGCTTCAATTACAATTTTTCGCAAAATTAGATATATATTAGATTCATATATAAACATATGAAGTTTAAAACAATACCTATAATTATGGGGTTTGTAGCGCTTTGGTTCTTGCTTAAGACCTGTTTGTGAAATACTGTCGAATTTTATAAAATGATTTGGTGATTTATTATTATTTACAATGATTCTTTAAAGATCTTTATTCATAAGCCTTAATTTATTTTTGATCATTAAATGACTTCTATGGTTACCTATTTTTAGAATAAATATGAGCAATAAAAATTTTGATATCGTAAACTTCGAAGGCTTTGTTGACCAATTTATGGGTAATCCAACAAAATCTTTTGAATTTAAACAAAGTCCAATTCAAATATATTCTTTAAATATTGCCTTTTCTTTCATAAAAGTCCCTATTCCATTATTTAGAACAGATTATAATTTTTTACTGCTTTTTTTAGATGGTGGTGGCGAACAACAAGTGGATAATGATTTAATAAAGCTACAAGCAAACGATGTATTGTTTATAAGGGAAGGGCACTTAAATGCAATAAAATCAATTCTTCCTTCAACAGATGGTTATTATATTTACATTGATAGCCTTCTTTTGTCTCAAATTTTCCCTGATAAAGCTGTACTAAACCGATTCACTTTTAATCCAAAACATGCTATCTCTAAATTGGAAATGGATTGGTTATGCCAATGCTGTCAATTGTTAATTAACCATAAAAATAATTTTTCAGCTTCTGAACAAACTGAAGTTTCATTACTTAAAGCAATTGTAATAAAACTGGCGGAGACTTGGCCAAATTCCTTATCTAAATCAAATCGTCAGTCAGAAATTTCCATGCGTTTTAAAGAATTGCTATATGAAAATTATATGCGCAATAGAGACGTAAAGTTTTATGCTGATTTGTTAGCTATTTCTGAAAATTATTTGAACAGATGTGTAAAACAAGTAACAAACAAAGCACCTAAACAACATATTAATGAAGTGGTAATTTATAACAGTAAAGTACTATTGCAAGACCTCTCAAAAGATATTGCTCAAATTGCTTTCCAACTAAATTTTTCTGATGCTTCTTACTTTGGCAGGCTTTTCAAACAAATTACTAACCTCACTCCTTCACAATACAGAATCTTATTAAAGCAAGATTTGTCCGACCATGTGCAAGAATCCTCATAACATTCTGCGCTAAACTATCTTTACATTTGTTGCTGATATTTATAATATCAAAAAATCCTAAAAAGCATAAAATGAAGCAAATTATAAAAAGTATTGCCATCATTATCATGGTGATTTCACTAACAAACCTTAAATCTTTTGGGCAAGAGGCTTTAAACATTAAAGTCTCAAATATTAAAATAAACAGCGGAAAAATTATTGTAGAAATCTACAACGCCAAAAATAATTGGCTGAAAACTCCTTTTCGGAAAGTGGTTTTATTAACCAACCAAGAAGTTCAAACAGCTTCTTTTCAAGTACCTTATGGCAACTACGCAGTTACTATCTATCAAGATCTAAACTCAAATGGAGAAACCGACATGAATTTTATTGGTATTCCAAAAGAACCAGTAGGCTTTGGAAATAATTACAAGCCATTTGGTGAGCCTAAATATGAATCTTGTTTGATAGCTTTTACAGCAACATTAAAACCGCAAGAAATAAAGCTGTATAAAGTATTCTAGTTTACACTCAGCATTAGATAAATAAACAAGTTTGGTTTTACATTAAGCTTAAATATTTGATAAAATAAATGGATAAATGGAATATTGATAAGTTACCTTCTCAGCAAGGCAAAGTAGCTATTGTTACCGGTGCTAATAGCGGAATTGGATACCAAACTACAATTGGTTTGGTGAAAAAAAATTTTGAGGTGATTATGGCATGTAGAAACATGCAAAAAGCTGAAGAAGTAAAGGTAAAAATATTACGTAAACACCCAAGAGCAAACATCAAATTAATGTTACTTGACTTAAGCAAATTAGCGGATGTAAGAAAATTTGCCGACGATTTTAAAATCCATTACAATAAGTTAGACTTGTTACTTAACAATGCCGGTATAATGATGTCGCCTTATAAAGTGACGCAAGACGGCTTTGAAAACCAGCTTGCTACTAATTATATTGGCCATTTTGCGTTAACAGGCTTGTTATTACCTTTACTTATAAGCACGCCTAAATCACGAATTGTCAACCTAAGCAGTTTATCCTTTAAATGGGCTAAAATCAACTTTGATGATTTACATGGCCTTAAAGGTTATAGTAAACGGACAGCTTACGGGCAAAGTAAGCGAGCTTGTTTAATTTTTGCTTTTGAACTAAATAAGAGGCTGGCTTCAGCCAATTATAGCACCATTTCTGTAGCTGCACATCCTGGACTAGCTAAAACAAACCTAGATCAGTACTTCCCAAGTTTGATTAGGCCTTTAGGCAGTCTTTTCTTACAGCCTGCAGAAATTGGCGCACTACCCGTTTTGTACGCTGCCCTAAGTGATGATATAAAAGGTGGAGAATTTGTTGGCCCAGATGGCTTTCAACAATTAAGGGGTTATCCTACCCTAGTAGAAGCTGATGAATACACAAATGACGAGGAAGTTGCCAAAAATTTATGGCAGGTAAGCGAAGAGATGACTGATGTTTTTTATCTTGATGAGCTTGGTAGAAAAAGGACTAATTCTTAAGAAAGCAAGCTATTTTTTAAATATTATACATAATATCTAAAAATCAAGTTAACTATTTCAACCTAAGAACAAAATATATTGTAGCTATAAACCATTAATTTTAAATATGCAATTAAGTTATCACAAAAAGTATTTAGTGTAAAAAATTACTTATGAAAATTTTAAAAAAAATTATAACTATTTCTATACTGTTAATATTTCCAATAATCGTAAACGCCCAAAACAGCGGTAGCTTTTCTGGAAAAGTAATTGATAAATTAACACAAAAACCAATTCCCAATACCACCATCTTTTTAGAAGGGACATCAAAAGTTGCCGTTGCAGATTCAAGCGGTTCATTTAGAATCAAAGAAATAGTACTGAAAACATATAATATCACATTTAGAAATATTGGGTACAAACCAGTAACGCTATATAACATCACAATAAATTCAGGAAATGAAAACAATGTAAACGTAGAATTAGAACCTACAGCTAGTCTTTTATCAGAAGTAGTGGTAAAATCAAATAAACGGACTGTTGAAGCAGCAACGTTAGAAACGCCTTTGAGTGTACAAAAATTAACTACCGAAGAGATAAAAACCAACCCTGGTGGCAACTTTGATATAAGTAAGGTAATTCAAACTTTACCTGGTGTTGGCGGCGGTGCAGGCGGTGGCGGTTTTAGAAACGACATTATTATTAGAGGTGGTGGTCCAAATGAAAATGTATTTTATTTAGACGGTATTGAAGTTCCAGTTATCAATCACTTTCAAACACAAGGAAGCTCTGGAGGCCCTCAAGGCATTTTGAATGTATCATTTATAGAAGATGTGAAATTGAGTTCTTCAGCTTTTGATGCAAGATATGACAATGCATTAAGTTCTGTATTTCAATTTAAACAACGTACAGGAAACCCAAATAAGGTGCAAGGTAATGTAAGGCTAAGTGCAACAGAATTAGCTACAACGTTTGAAGGTCCTTTATCAAAAAATAAAAAAACAACCTTTCTAGCATCTGCAAGACGTTCCTATTTACAATTGCTATTCTCTTTAATTGATTTACCGATTCGCCCAAATTATTGGGATTTTCAAACAAAAATCACACATCAAATTGATGAAAAAACCACATTATCATTTATAGGCTTGGGAGCATTAGACAAATTTAGATTTGGAGAAATTAAGCAAGCTACTCCTGAAAAACTTTATATTATTAATTCTGCGCCATTTATAGATCAAAACACCTACACAGCAGGCTTAACTTTTAAAAAATTGCTTAACAATGGGTTTTTGAATATTGCATTAAGTCGTAATTATTTTGATAACAATATAAATCAGTTTGAGGATAATAAATCGCAATTGCCATCTCAGCAAATATTATCTCTAAACTCAACCGAGGTTGAAAACAAATTAAGAATAGACATAAACAAAAACAAAAACGGTTGGAAGATTTCTTATGGTGCAATGTTACAATTGGCAGAATATAATAATGAAACATTCACAGTGTTAAGGAAAGAACTTAGAGATAATAATGGTAATATTATTCAACCAAATGTATCTCTCAATTTTAATAGTCCATTAAATAATTTCTTAAAATACGGTGCTTTTATGCAATTAAGTAAACGCTTTTTTGATAACCGCTTGGGTGTAAGCGGAGGCTTACGTACTGATATGAATAGCTTTACAACAAACGGAAACAACCCTTTAGAAACATTATCTCCTCGAGTTTCATTAAGCTATGTTTTAGCCGACAAATGGACAGCTAACGCTTCAATAGGTAGTTATTTTAAAATCGCCCCCTACACAATTTTAGGCTTTGCCGATAACAATAATTCTTTAGTGAATAGAAATAGCAAATATCAAAAAAGCGACCACTATGTAACAGGTATTGAGTATTTACCAAATGATGGCTTACGCTTTACAGTAGAAGGCTTTTATAAAAATTATAACAATGTACCCGTATCAGTTCGTACTGGCATATCATTAACAAACTTAGGCAATGATTTTAATGTGTTAGGAAATGAAGCAGTAACTACCAATGGAAAAGGTAATACTTATGGACTAGAATTTTTTGCACAGAAAAAGTTAACCGACCGTTTCTTTGGCATCTTCTCTTATACTTATTTCAGAAGTAAATATAGCGGTGCAAATGATGTATTGATCTCTAGCAGTTGGGACAATAGACATTTGCTAAGCATTACTAGCGGATATAAATTTAACCGTAATTGGGAGTTAGGTATAAAATTCCGTTATCAGGGCGGTGCTCCTTACACACCTTTTAATGAAGAAGAATCCAGAGCTAATTATTTATCTCAAGGGCAAGGAATATTTGATTATTCAAGACTAAACTCTCTTCGTTTAAACGGGTTTAATGGGAGTGATATTAGGATAGATAAAAAATGGAATTTGAAAAAAGTGACTATTGATTTATTTCTTGATATAACAAATTGGTACGCTGCAAAAAGCACAGCAGTTCCATCATATACATTTCAGAGAACTACAGACAATACTGCTTTTGAAACAACAGACGGCTCGCCAATAAAACCTAACGGTAGCAACGCTATTCCTTTGCTACTTAAAAATGATGAGGCTCAATTTACACCTACAATAGGTTTTATTGTTGAATTCTAATTGTTACAAATAAACCCCGTAAATATCTAAAAGAGTAGAGTTTTCTGATAGACAGGCGATTTTTCCAATGCTTGATATCTATGTAAATTGTCCTCATTGAAACTCCAAATTTTCCGATAAGTTTCTCCAGTCAACATACCATTTTAGACAATTTACGAACTCAGTAATATGCTATAGTAGTGAAATCATAAAAAACTCTACTAGATAACTTTCAATATCTGTCATCTAATTCATCGGCCAAATTAATTATACGTTTTAAATCTGACACAAAGTGGTTCGAGAAAATGTCAGTGAGGTTCACAGAAATTAAAAACCATCTTCAAGGCGACTTAAAGATGGTTTTCTGTTTTCACGACGATTTTACTCTTGCTTAAGATGCCTAAAAACGCAGATTTTGTGTTCGATGTCGGTGATGTTACCAAAGGCGCAAGAAATTGCGCCTTTGGTATTTAAAATGTATTTTAAAAGGCATTTTTCAAAAAATACTTTCCGTACAACTACCAATATCATTACTAAATAGCTAAGCGATCTCTAAATGATGCGTAATCATTTTTAAATAGGCTGTTGGCGTTTGTCCAACAATCTCTTTAAAATACCTATTGAATGAAGATTTAGAATTAAAACCAGCATCATAAGCCAAGGAAAGCATATTTATTTCGATATCTTTTTGCGATAAGTTTTCTATCTGCTGCTTTACATATTTTATCCTATACTCATTCACGAAAGTATAAAAAGGCTTATGTAAAAAATGGTTAAGTGTTTCGCTAATGTGGTACTTATTATGTTTAGTTAGAGATGAAAGCTTATCGAGTGTGAGTTCACTATCACTATAATATCTTTCTATATTCATTGCGTTTTCTAGTTTTAGTGCAATGCTTAACATTTCATCCATGCTTAACAATTCTTTCCTTTCGTTTATCATTATTGCAGATGAGGAAGATAGTGTTAATTTATTTTCTTGTGGCGAATTTTTTATTGCTAATGGTAAATCTTGATCAACATTACCAACCTGCTTAAATTTATCTTGATTATTTTGAGAAATAGAATTTAGACCAAAATTTTCTATTGCAACATTCATAAAAGCCGAATATCTGAAAGTGATAATTCTAATACAAATTACAATAAGCACCGAATAAATTATACTTCTACCAATGTAATTATGAGCAAAGCCAAATGGTTTGATTACTATAAAACTAAAACTCAACAAACTCGTAGCCAAAAATAATGAGGCTAACTGAATAATTAATCTCCTTTCATTAGATTGAGTGTTTAGCTTTTTATTAGCATAAATAATAATCCAACAAGCCATAATGGCATCGAATGATAAAATTGCCCATACACTAATTGCGTTATACCACGATAAAATTTGATGCCCCGCTTTAGTACTGGTGACTAACGCACTTACTACAGAAAAAAAACAGATAGCGCCAATAATAAGCGGAACAAATACATACCATTTAGATGCTGGTATAAAACTAGGCTGAATAGTTTTTAGGGTATATAGATAAAGTAACGGCAAATAACAGAACCATATAAATGTGTTCATCATCGTTAACACCTCAGTATCTAACACAAAACTATATATAAAAAATTTGATAGAAAGGTGTAGGCAAATGCTAACCAAAAGTGCAATCAAAAGATCGTCTGCTTGGTTACGAATTCTACTTCTCCATAATAAAATAGTTGCAGCTAAAGCCTGAAATATGCCTATTGCAATAATATACTTCATATAAGTGCTATCATTTATACAAAAGTAGCAAATCGGTGTTAGCTCCATGTTAACAAAACATCAATAGTCTAGCGTTAACATTTTAATAACAAAGCATAATAAACTGATAATCAGTACTTGGTAGTGCCAATAAAATAATTAATACCAATACAAGTACGTGTTGTTCAAGACGGTCGAATGGGCGAAAATCCCCTTCTACTTTTGTCGAAAAAACAATCCACAATTATGTTTAAAATTTTTACTTTAAAACCTTGGGCAATTTACAAGCAGCTATTTGCAATTGCTATGCTAACTACGGGTGTTACCTTACCTGCATTAAGCCAAACCATTAAAGGTACTGTAGTGAGTGATGCAGGAACCTTGCCAGGAGCTAGCGTTAAGGGCATTTCATTTAAAAGAGCAGTCTCGTCTGATCTGCAAGGTGTTTTTACTTTAGTTGCACCAGATACTGGTTTAGTTACCATTGAGTTGAGCTACATTGGATACGAAATGAAATCTGTTACATTAAAGTTAGTTAAAGGCGTTAATGAAATCGGGTTAGTTAAAATGTTGCCAGACACCAAAGGTACTTTGGGAGAAGTTGTAGTTAAAGGGACAATGGCACCTTCGCAAGCCAAAGCGTATAGCATTAAAAGAAATTCGAACGCAATTATGGATGTAATGGCTGCAGATGCTATAGGTAAATTACCAGATCGTAATGCTGCCGAAGCAGTACAACGTATGCAAGGTGTAGCCGTTGCTCGCTATCACGGCGAGGCAGACCAAGCTGCAGTTAGAGGCACACCTTTTTCTTGGACTTCTACATTATTTAACAATAACCGTTTACCAAGTTCAAATGTATTGGGTAACCGTTCTTCTGTATTAGATGTTGTGCCTTCAGAAATTATCCAATATGTGCAAGTTGCTAAAGCAATTACGCCAGATATGGAAGGCGATGCAATTGGTGGTTCTATCAATTTTATTACCCGTACAGCACCCACTAAACGCACCTTAAATATTAGTGGTGCAGGTGGTTACAATACTTTTAGTAAAAATAGCACCTATAACGGGTCATTAGTATATGGTGATAGATTTTTTAATAATAAACTAGGTATTATTGTAGCTGGTGCCATTTGGAGCAGACAATGGGGATCTGATGAGCTTGTTACTTCTTATAATACTGGATTAGCTAATCTTCAACAAAAAAACTCTATCAATACCGTTTTATTTAAGCGCTACATGGGCGAACGTGAAACCAAAGGTTTAAATGTTGGTGCAGAGTATAAAATTACGCCTTCGCATAAAATTTTCTTTAGAGGAATGGTTAATAAATTTGATGACATACGCCCAGTATACGAATCATATGTAGATTATACCAATACCCGTTTTCAATACAATTACCGTTATTCGCATTACCAAACTACCTTAAATGGAATAGAAATTGGTGGGGAAAATCAGTTATCGTCAAAATTTAAATTAGATTGGAGTTATAGCAACCACAAATCTGACTACTTTTTAGATACCCCTCCTACTGCTAATGGCAAAGGATTACCAATCGCTACCTTCCGCCAAAAAATTACCAGTGGTTTTAACAATTTATCAAGTGATGGTAAACGTTATTGGAGCTTCGATTCTCCAAATGGTGTTGGTGGCACAGCCGATGAATTTCAATCGGGAATAAAAGATGTTACAGAGGTAATTAATCCTAATAAATTATTGCTTTCGCAATTGGTTATTGCACAATTAGATAATAGCGAGCATGATCAAATAGGACAACTTAACCTAAAAGTTGATGCTTCGGCTAAAATTCATTTTAAATTTGGAGCTAAGTATCGTGAAAAAGATCGTACCAGTACTTTCGGATCTAACTTAGTTTATTTACCTGGTGCAGCATTGGGCATACCAAACTCACCTGCATTACGTAGCTTATCTTCATTGCAAACCAGTAGTTTCCCAAAAGGCACAACGTTTTTTGGAACCATGAAAGGCAATTACGACCAATATATTGTAAATCCGTTAGTAAAAGAACAACTGTTTGATATGTTTGGTGCTACTTTTCAAGCTGCAAACGGTGTTATTGATGCTACTGCTAAAACAAACGCTACAGCACTTTATACAGCCGAAGAAAATGTAACCTCTGGCTACGCCATGGCAGAAATTGATGCAACTGAACGTTTAAAAATTGTTGCAGGTATTAGAAATGAGTATACCAGCACTACACTAAACGGCATGAAATCAACAACATCCGGTACTCCTGCTGTTGTAAACGTTAGTCCGTCTGTTGTGGAAAATAATTACAATGCATTTTTACCAATGTTGCATTTTAAATATAAACTTACCGAAAAAGCAAACATTCGTGCTGCTTACACTCGCTCTTTTGTACGCCCAAACTTTGGCGATATGACTCCGGGTGGCTCAACCAATACAACAAGCGCACCAATGACCATTTCTCAAGGAAATCCTGATTTGAAACCAACATTCAGTAATAATTTTGACTTGATGGGAGAATACTATTTTAATAACATTGGTATTTTATCTGGAGGTGTTTTTTATAAAGACATTACAGACATCATCTTCACAGATGTAAATATGCAAAATGTTGGTGGTAGCGATTTTATGGTAACTCAGGCTAAAAACTTAAACAAAGCAACTTTATTTGGTTTTGAAGCAGGTATTAATAAACGTTTCGATTTTCTTAATGGATTTTGGAGCGGATTTGGTGTAGAAGTTAACTACTCTTTTATCGATTCGAAAACCGAAGTACCGCGTTTAGGTAATGCAAACCAATTGGATAAAACTGGTTTACCAAATCAATCTAAACACTTGTTTAACTCTATTTTGTTTTACGAGCGTAATGGTGTTATGGTTCGTTTAGCAGGTAATTATCGTGGTAATTCTGTTGAAACTATTAACCAGCAATTGGGTCCAGATTTTTACACTTGGTCTGCTGCTAACTTTACCATTGATGCATCTGCAACGGTAGCTATCACTAAAAAATTAAAAGCTTTTATTGAGCTTAATAACTTGAGTAATTCTCCTGTTAAAATGTACATGGGCGATAAGCGTCGTTTAACCTCTTCAGAATCTTACGGAAGTAGAGGTCAAGCCGGTATCCGTTTAGATATTTTATAATCACACATCATTAAAAAAAAATAACATAGAAATCATGAAAAAAATAATTATTGCCATCGTTTTACTTACACCAGTTATAGCTTCTGCGCAGTTGGCAGATAGTAGCAAGAGATTAGTACCTGTAAATGCTGCAAATTTTCGCGACATAGGCGGCTATAAAACAACCGATGGGAAAGAAGTAGTTTGGGGTAAAGTTTATCGTAGTGCTGCCATAAATAAACTTACTGATGCAGATTTGTTATTATTAGATAAAAAAGGAATACGTACTGTGGTAGATTTTAGAGGCACTAAAGAGGCTGCCGCAGCTCCAGATCGTTTATCAAAAAATACAGATTATACGTTAAGCCCTGCTGGAAGTGAAAATCTGCCAGATGCTGCACAAATGGTTGCATTATTAAAGCAAGGTGGCTTTTTAGGAAAAATGTACGGTGTAGATGGTGCTAAATACGCTGGTGATCGTTTTCGTTCTTTGTTCATGAAATTGCTTACCGTAGATAAAAAAGAAGCTGTGTTGTATCATTGCACTGGCGGTAGAGACCGTACGGGAATGGCTACAGCCTTACTTTTATATATTTTAAAGGTACCACAAGAAACCATCGAAGCTGATTATGTAGCTTCTAATATTTACCTGGCAAAAGCAAATAAAGATATGTTTGCACCATTGGCTAAAATGAGTGGTTTGACTGTTGAACAAGTGGAGAATGAAATGGTTTTAAAGCCAGACCTTTTACGCGATTTTTTTAACGAATTAAAAAAACAATATGGAAGTGTAGAAAATTTTCTTCAGCAAGAATTAGCCATAGGGCCAAAGGAAATAGCCCAACTAAGAGCAGATTATACTAAATAATACAATAAGTAAGAGGGCGATTTTCATAACGAAAATCGCCCTCTTACTTATTCAACTTATTGTCGATTAGCAGAAATACTTTGAAAATTTAAACAGGTTTTTATGCTCATCGATCCTACAATTAAACTTTAGGGAAAAAATATTTAAATTTTGTTCAATATAATGAAGGCATTTCGCTCTGGATAACTGGATCCTCCATGTCCAAGATCGCCTCCATGATCTGTTGATACGACAATTAACCAGTCTTCATTATCGTAGGTAGATCTTGCTTTTAATGCTGTTAAAATTCTCCCAACCCTTGCGTCTGCCCACTTTACAGAATCCATATACATTTGTGTAGTGATCCGGTAATTACTCGCATGACCTGTTTCTGGATGTGCCAAAGCACCACCCTCAGTTATACTGTCACCTATAAAAACAATATTTATTTTTTTATCTTTTTTTCCGGAAAAAGAAGTCAAAACAAAGACCAAGAGCAGACAGGCATAATTAACTATACGCTTCATTACTTTTAAAAATTGATGATTTGGATTCCTAAAAAACCTAATATAAGCTTAATAACGTGTTAATCCTGCCTTATTCCATCGAAAACAAACCAAAAGGGTTTCCTTCAGTATCCACACAAATAGCGCAAAAGCCAAATTCTCCGATAGAAAACTTGGACCGGTTAACCATTCCACCCGCAGATTGAATACGGGCTTCTTCTACGCTACAGTCCTGGCATGGAAAATACACCATCGTATTGACACAGTGTCCGTCACCTTCTTTGGTGCCAGGCATTTCAATTAAAGCTCCCGAAACGCCCTGATTTTCCGTAGGTGAGAAAAATGACATTTTCATACCTCCGGGTGATTCGCCTGGCATAGGACTATCTATAAAATTAGTACCTAATACTGCATTGTAAAATTTCTTTGCTCGTTCCATGTCCTTAACATAGATTTCAAACCAGCAGACGATGTTTTGATTCATAATTGTAGATTTTAAGTTTTGTTACCCGAATTTAACTAAATTGAGTTGTTAATACCAACTATTCTTCAAGATATCAACTAGTTGAAAATATTTTGCATATTTTAGCTTAAATGACCATTGATTGATATGAATGCATCATGGAATAGATATATATGAGAATTTTAACTTCCTTCCTAACCAATTTGTTTAGTAGCTTTATTCTAAGCAAGCTATGAAAAAATTCATCTTATTTTTATCGCTCCTATTTTCTATCTTTCAGACCGCTCTGGCACAGAAAACTGAAATATGGATTGTCCGTCATGCAGAAAAAGGTGTGAACAATCCCAATGATCCGGATCTTTCTGACAAGGGTAAAAAACGAGCTGAAGATCTCGCTGTTATTTTAGCTAAATTTAAATTTGACGCTGCATTTAGCACGCCTTATAAAAGAACACATCAAACATTAGATCCTCTGGCAAAGAAAAACAAGATCAGTATAACCGATTACAAAAGCATCACCACCCTTGTTGATGACATCAGGAAAAACTATTCGGGCAAAAAAATAATCATTGCCGGTCATTCTAACACTGTTTTGGAAACCATAGAGGCCTTCGGTATTCAGCGGCCAAAAGCAAAAATAACAGATGATGAATTTAACAACATATTTCATTTGACTTTAAACGGCAACAAGACTGAACTTAAAACGAATACTTATGGCAAAATTTAGTCTATTATGGATATAAAGGCACACGAGATTGGCAATATTAAAATAGCAGAAGTAGTATCAGCTGAAGTCATTGTTAAAAATGCAGAAGAGGGCCTCCAACTGCTTGTAGATGTTTATTATCAGGATTTCGATAAAATTATCATCCATGAAAAGAATATCACTCCAGATTTCTTTAATTTAAAATCTGGAATTGCAGGAGAAATTCTTCAGAAGGTATCTAACTATAGAATGCAATTATTCATTATTGGTGAATTCAGTAAATATCCTGGAAATAGCATTAAAGACTTCATCTATGAAAGTAATAGAGGCAGACAGGTTAATTTTCTCGATTCTGTAGCGTCAGCTATAGAGAGATTGTCGAAAACTTAGAAAAGATCGATGAGCGAAGAATTTCCAATATTGGGTCTGGAAAATTTTCATACCAGTGAAGCAGCCGAAATCTGTTTGTTAAATCACGTGACCCACGGTAATAATAAAATTAAGACAGCACACAGTCATGATTTTTACCTGTTTTTCCTCGTAGCACATAGTAGCGGTACACATACAATTGATTTCGTTAATCACCCTGTTACAGATCATCAAATACACATTTTACTTCCCGGACAAGTACATCAATGGGAGTTGCAGGAAAACACAAAGGGCTATCAGCTGATGATCGGTAAAAAGTTGTTTCAAACATTCAGCAATCACCTTAGCTTTTCACCCATTCTTTATTTTAAGCATCCCGTTATTACTTTAAACACGGAATCTTTTGAGCAACTGAATTATGAATTCAAACAATTTGAGCAGGAGACCACGCAAGCAAAGCCGCAATGGGATATCGTTTTGCTGAGAAGTAAACTGATCGCCTTGTTTATCGAGCGGGAAATGGAAAAGTCATTTAAAGACTTAAGTGCTTTAAAAAACAATCCTATCGTTGCCAGATACATCAACCTGATAGATGAATATTACAAACAAGAAAAATCTGTTTCCTTTTATGCTGATTTATTGAACATCACTCCCAACTATCTCAACATCTTGTGTCAAAAATATGCACGTCTATCAGCCAACACGATCATACAAAATCGACAGATACTGGAAATAAAACGATTACTGCATATTTCTGAAATGACGATTAAACAGATTGCTTATGAACTGGGGTTTAATGATCAGGCATATTTTTCTAATTTCTTCAAAAGAAAAATGGGGGTTTCGCCAAAGGAATTCAGAGATAAGTTATAATTATTACAAGTATTAGCGCTTTTTCTATAAAAAAGAATAAGCATTTGACGTTACTTTTGGGTATACAATTTTCAATATGAACACAGACGGCCTTACACGTAAAAAATTTATTAAACAAACCATGAATGTTATGGGCTACGGGTTATTATCTTCCACGTTACCGGGTACGTTATCTGCTATGGAAACAGGAGCGGATTATAAAATAACAGATCGGTTGGTTTTAAAAAATGTAAGGCTGGAAACCGGCTTTACCAAAGACGATTTTGAGGTAACAGGTACAAAAACCGAACTGTATGTAATCATAATAGAAAATGGAAAAATAAAAGAAATAGCACCAAATGGCAATATTGCGGGAACAATAGACGCTAAAGGTTACTTAATGCTGCCGGCGATGAAGGATATGCACATCCACCTCGATAAAACTTATTATGGTGGGCCTTGGAAAGCGCATTCCAAACGTCAGCGATCGGTAAAAGATATGATTGCACTGGAAGAAAAAATCATACCTGAGCTATTAAAAAAATCAACTGAACACGCAGAAAGGATCATAGAACTGTTGCAATCAAAAGGATCTGATTTTGCGAGAAGCCATGTTAATATAGAGCCGACCTCACAATTAAATTCGTTAAAAAACCTATACAAAGCTATTGAACGTAAGAAAGATGGGTTTGGAACAGAGCTTGTTGCTTTCCCGCAGCATGGACTCTTTAAGTCCAAATCGGAATCTCTCATGAAGGAAGCTGCTCAAATGGATATTAACTTTATAGGCGGACTGGATCCATACTCAATTGACGGTAGTGTAGAGAAATCCCTGGATTTTACAGTGCAACTGGCGTTGGATTACCATCGTGGAATTGATATTCACTTACACGAATCAGGAGAAAGCGGTTTGAAAGCCGTGCAATACCTGATTAATAAGGTCAATGAAAATCCTGTTTTGAAAGGAAAAACCTTTCTAAGTCATTGTTTTGTTCTGGGATCCTTATCAGAAAAAACCTTAAAAGATACCTGTGAGCAACTGGCGGCAGCTAAAATTGGAATTATATCCACAATTCCATTCGGTCGCCTGATCATGCCTATTCCAACTTTATATCAATATGGGATTAAAGTAATGACTGGTACGGACAGCGTTGTAGATCATTGGAGTCCATTTGGAACGGGCAGTATGCTACAAAAGGCTAATCTAATGGCTCAGCTTTATGGTTATTCATCTGAGCTAGAACTGTCCAGATGTCTTCGCATCGCGACAAACGATATCTTGCCCTTAGATCAGGGTGGCAACCAACAGTGGCCGAAGGCCGGAGATCAGGCTAATTTTAACTTAATAGATGCGAGTTGTTCAGCTGAAGCTGTTGCACGAAACTCCGATATCAAAGCACTTTATCATAATGGAAGACGTGTTTTTAGTCAGGTTTAGAAAAACAATAACTAATTTTTCCTGCGCATGAAGTTATGCTGCTTATGTAATTTTCGTCTAGTTTAAAACTTAGCTGTTGCCAGTTTTGACTATTACTTACTACGTTCTTTTGAAGTATATGTTCGCCATCCAGGGTTGGGTACAGTTTCAAATCATCGCCAATCCCCTGACCTGTCGCTTTTAAAAATGCTTCTTTTCTTGTCCAAAGTTTAAAAAACCTTTCAGAGGAATTCATCTCATTAATATGACTTATCTCTTCCTGAGTAAAATGATCTTTAATTACCTCCTGATAAGGAAAATCAGGATTGATATATTCTACATCAACTCCTATTGGTGCAGTAGATATAACCAAAAGTATCACATCTGCAGCGTGTGAAAGGTTATAATAGATTTCAGATGTATCGTTCAATAAGAATGGCTTTTTATGATTGTCTAATTTGAATTGTAATGAACAGGCAGGTAGATTTAAATATTTACCCAAAATAATCCGCTGCATGCCTCTGCTTATCCTAAAGCGTTCACGATCTTTTTGCTGAAAGTACCTATTTGCTCTGGCTATTTCATCCGGACTTAATAAAGAAATAAATTCATCTAACCGTTGTAAATACATACTTATCCTAATGTCAAAAACATGTATTTGATTTGACTCCAACTCATACACCGGACCGTCCCAAATGATGTGATCAGCAAATGAATTCTTAAGCGTGTACATTTCAGTCATTATTGATCTTATTTAAGCATTCCTGCAATACTTCAGCAAATATTCTATCATTAGGTGCTTTAAAAATTGTGTTGTGTTCGCCTGGCACCTTATGTATATTCACACCCTTCAATGCATATGGTTTCCAGCCCATATATTCAAAGTCATCTACATAAAATGACCGTTCCTGCGCACTGAAAACTTCTATGGCAATATTGTAAGGTGTAATTTGATAAAGCCTGGAAGCGATATCATTCTTTTCATCTATTTCATTGGCATAACCGAAAAAACCTTCCTGCACCTGCTGCTTTCCATATTTGAGTTTCCAGTAAACTCTTGTTAGCGCACGTTTAACAGCCTGGCTCCTATGTGCAATCGTTTTTTGTATCCCTTCCTGAAAAGTTAATGAATACCACATTTTTCTACCAAAATATAACCCTTTATTGATGTATTTAGTAATAAACGGATCATAATGAGGGGTCCTGTAAGCGTAAGTATCAAACATTGCCAGCATTCTTACCTCTTTATTTTGTGCTTCAAGCTGCTTTGCCATTTCAAACGCAATTATTCCACCAAATGAATAACCTGCAAGTGCATACGGACCGTTGGGATTTTGTGCTAGTATGGCGGAGATATAATGTGCAGCGATATCTTCTATCCTTTCCAACGGTTCGTCTACCCCATTTAATCCTTTTGCCTGCAAACCATAAACAGGTTGGCCCTCATCCATATGCATAGCAAGTGTATTGAACAGCAATACATTTAGTCCGGCACCATGAACAATATAGATAGGGATTTTAGTACCTGATGTTTTTATTGGGACCAGAGAATCCCAAGTTATAGACTTACCATCCATATTTAGCATTAACGCCAGCCTTTCTACTGTTGAATTTTCAAAAAGTACTGCTAAAGGCAACCGCTTACCTGTCTCTTTTTCAATCTTCGACATAACCTCCACAGCGATAAGTGAATGGCCTCCCAATTCAAAGAAATTATCATGGATACCGATATTTTCAATACCCAGGCTTTTTTTCCAGATCTCTGCGACCATTTGTTCTACATCAGTACGAGGCGCCATATGCTGATAATTCCTGGATTCCGGAATCACATTAGCCTGATTACTCAATTGTTTCCTGTCGATTTTACCATTCGGAGTCAAGGGCATTTCTGTCAATATCACAAAATCATCAGGGACCATATATTCAGGAAGAGATGTTTTTAATGTATTTCTCCAGTCTTTCGCAACTTCATTGTTACCTCTTTCAAACCCATAATTCAATACCACGAAAGCAATTAATCTGTTGATGTTCCTGTGATCAGCAAGGGGCATTACTACAGCTTGTTTTATTTCCTTTTCCTGGCATAGGAAATGCTCAATTTCTGCCGTTTCTATTCTATAACCCCTTATTTTAACCTGTTGGTCGATCCTCGAAATATAGATCAGTTCTCCTTCTTCATTAAGTCTCGCCAAATCGCCGGTACGGTACATTTTAGCGTCTTTTATTTCAGAGAATGGATCATCGATGAATTTGTCGGCTGTAAGTGCTGCCTGATTTAGATAACCTTTGGTTACTCCTGCCCCTCCTACATAAATTTCACCCGCCGTCTCGGTTGCCACCGGATTTCCAAATTGGTCGAGCAAATAGATAGTGGTATTATCAATTGGGCGACCAATGCTAACATAGTTGTCTTCAGCCTTAACTTCTGTTACGGTAGACCATACTGTAGTTTCAGTAGGCCCGTAAACATTCCATAAAGATGATGCACGTTTTAAGATGTTCTTTGCCAGATCTAAGGGTAAAGCTTCACCACCACATATGGCTTTTATTTTTTCCTCTCCCCAACCGGCTTCGAGTAGCATTCTCCAGGTATATGGTGTAGCCTGCATTACTGTTATCGCCTCATTTTTTATGATATCTAGTAACGCACGTCCATCTTTTATGGATTCATCATCTGCCAGCACAATTTCAGCACCAGAAATCAAGGGCAAAAAGAGTTCTAGTCCCGCGATGTCAAAACTAATAGTGGTTACAGCAAGTAATTTGTCAGCAGCCATAAGCCCCGGTCGCTTTTTCATGCTATACAGGAAATTAACCATATTATGATGCGCAACCATTACTCCTTTTGGCTGTCCGGTAGAACCTGAAGTATAAAGAACATATAATAAATCCGTACCCGTTATAATTACTTCAGGATTTGTCGAAGGGTAACCATCGAGTTTATGCAGTGTCTCATTCAATACAATCTCCCTTATCCCCGCTTTATTTTCTATTTTACCGGATGAGCTGGTCAGTAAAAATACCGCACCTGAGTCTTCAAGCATATAATTGATTCGGTTTGCGGGGAATTTAGGATCAAGAGGTACATATACACCACCGGCCTTTATAGCGGCCAGTATTCCAACGACCAATTCTGCAGACCTGTCGAGCGAAACTGCAATTTTGTCGCCCTTTTTCAGTCCATTTTCTATCAAGAGTGCGGCAAGCTGATTGGCTTTTGCATTAAGTTCAGAATAAGTAAATGATACGTCTTTAAATGTCAAAGCACTATGATCAGGATACATGGCCACCACATCGCTAATGAGCTGAGGCAACGATTGATCTTCCGGATAAAAACAGGCAGTATTGTTCCACTTTTTCAACTGATCTATCTGTTCATCATCAATTTTTGAAAAAGAATTTCTGATAGGGGTATCTGGTGCAATAACAAGCTGACGCAAAAGGTATTCATAGCGCTGCATCATTTTTTCGATACTGGCTGAATCAAACAACGCTGTATTGTATGACCATTCCAATATCAGCGCATCACCGTTATTGGTGATATTCAGAAAAATCTCGAAGGTTTCATATTCACGGGGATTGCTGATGTATCTGTGGGTAAGGCCTTCAAATTCCACACCTTCGTCCATACCTATGTCAATATTGAAGATTACAGGTATTAAAGCCAATCGTGAAGGATCCCTCCGCAGGTTTAATTTCTTAAGTAAAGTACCAAAAGTATAGCCCTGGTGATCATATGCATCTAATATCTCCGTAGTCCTTTGTTTCAGATAACTTGAAAAAGATTTGTTTACATCCGGAAAGCTCCTTAAAGGTAAAAGATTTACGCAATGACCTACCAAACCATATTTACCTGTTGCAGATTGTCCGGCAACCGGCAATCCAATTATGATTTCTTCCTGCCCTGTTAATTGTTGCAAAAATAGCTCAAATGCTCCAAGCATTGTGGTTACAAAGCTGCTGCCTGCCTTACGTGCTACCTGTTTTATTTCTTTAACCAAATCAGCATCCAGATCAAAATCTGCACGCTTGCTTTTGTATGTCCTTTGTACTGGTCTTGACTTATCAGTTGGTATATCCAGTGGATTATGACCGCCTTCAAATTGCTCAAGCCAGTATTTCTCATTTTCAACATTAAGTTTACGATGCTCTTCCTCTGCATATTCACTGAAAAGTTGTGCGGGAGGCAGCTGTAATGGCTCTCTTTTAACAAGCGACGAATAAATCTTACTAATTTCCTGCATCAGAATGCCAATAGACCAGCCATCGCAAATGATATGATGGAGCAGCAACTTCACTATATACCGGGTATGACTTAGCTTAAATATTGTAGCTTTAAATAATGGTCCATTCGCCAAGTCGAGTTCCATGGTTGCAGACTCATAATTGTCCTTAGCAATAAACTCTTCCTTTAGATTCTCCTTTTTTGCCGATAAATCATGGACACTTATATTTACAGGCAACTCTTTTCGGACGATCATCTGCTGACCCTCAGCGCTGAATACAGCACGTAGAGATTCATGTCTGTCAGAAATTATCTGTAATGCTTTTCGCATCGCTTCTTGATTAAATGCCCCGCTCAATTCGATTGAAGCCGAATCATTGTAAGCACAGCTGGCCTGCGAACCGCCAATCAGACAAGCAGTCCAAATTTCAAGTTGCGATTCAGTTGCCGGTACAGTCAAAATATCTTCCCTGTTCGTAGCTTCAACAATTTTAGAATCACCTGAAGTATATAAAAAACCAGCCTTGATCATTTCCTCAATGCTCTCTTCAAAAGCCTTTACTATCGCGGAAATATCTGCATCAGTATGTGCTGTAGTCATAAAACATGGGAAGCCATCCAATATATGAATCCCTTTCAACCGCATCAGGGTAAATAACAATTCGCTATACGGAACATCTTCGGTAAATCTGAGTCTCCATAAAGATCCAAAACCCACCACAGTAAGTGGCAGTTTTTCTCTCTTGCAAACAGCATCCATATCCAGAATAAACTGCTGTGTAATTCTAGTTAAATTCTCCTGTAATGTATTTCCTGCTTGCTTCATATGCAGCAAAGAAGCCTTTGCTGATGCCAAAGCCAGCGGATGCCTCACGAAAGTACCTGCAAAATAAGTAACCCCTACCTCTGGCATCGAAGCATCTCCGTATTTCCAGTAACCTCCGTCTAATGCGTCCATGTATGCTTTAATACCCGCAATAACCCCTATAGACAAACCTCCGCCAATTACCTTACCGTAAGTAGCAAGATCAGCCTTGATTCCAAACAGGGCCTGTGCCCCACCCGGATGCATACGAAATCCTGTAATCACTTCATCAAATACAAGCGCTATCTGATTTCGGCCCGTGATCACTCTTAGTTCCTTAAGAAACTCAACAGGTTGGAAATCGGGCCGGCGACTTTGAACAGGTTCCACCAATACCGCCGCTATTTCATGTGCCCTTTCTCCGATGATCTTTAAAGATTCATCTGTGCCGTAATCAAGAATCAGCATATTCTGCACTGCTCCGGGTAAGATGCCGGACGCCGCAGGAATACTTTTTAAGTTTTTTGTGCCTCGTACAATCACTTCATCAATGATTCCATGGTAAGAGCCGCTGAAAGCAACAATCAGCTGCTTACCAGTTACGCTTCTCGCAATCCGCATAGCACCCAAAACAGCTTCAGACCCAGTATTACAAAGTCCTGCGCGGTCAAAACCAGTAAATTCACACAACAGTTTAGCAACTTCTCCGGCCAGTTCATGCTGGGGACCGATCTCATAACCCCTTTCAATTTGTTGATGAAGGGCATCTTTAATGAACTCAGGCTGATAGCCGAACATATTGGAACCAAACCCGTTGAGCGCATCTATATATTCATTACCATCCACATCCCAGAGACGGCTACCTTTAGAGTGTTTTACTATAACAGGATAAACCAGCTCTTTCGTCATAGGTCTGAAACCACTGACAACACGCGGATCTGCCATGTAAGAACGACTTTCCTGTGTTTTATTTTTACTCCCCGAGGTCCTTTTGTTATAGTCAATAATCAGTTTACTTAAAAAAGACTGTTGACTGTCAATCAATCCTTTACTTTGTTTTTCTATACGAGCAGCAGCACCGAAGGGTTTATTAACTAAACTCATCTCTTCCTCATCGAGTACGGGCAACACCGGCTCTACGGTAACAGCAGACGACAAAGACTGAGGAGAAAAATTTTCACTCAGAAAAGCAGATAGACGGTCTATAGAATTTAGGGTTTCAAATAGTCTTCTAAAGGTGATATGAACTTTAAAAATCTTGTTAATGTTGGTCGCAATCTGTGTAAGTAATAAAGAGTCAAATCCAAGTTCAGCAAAACTGATATCACCTGCTACATCCTTCATTTCTATACCTGAAGCATCTTCAAAAATCGCTTTCAGTTGTTTTTCCAGCAAGCCGCCCGCTATCTTTGCATTTTGAGGTATCGATACAGTTACTGTGTCGGGGGTATTTATAATAATTTGTTGATTTGGTTTTACCCAATATCTTTTATGGTCAAAAGCATAAGATGGCAACCTCAATCTTCTCCCCTCTGTTTCGTAGAAGGATGTCCAATCTATGTCTACGCCATTAAGCCAAAGCTGTCCGGCCGACTTTAAGAACGATCGGTATTCATTCTGTTCTACTGAATGTGTTATTCCTCTGATGATTGCGCTTAGGTTTTTACCTTGTGTCTGTTGCTTAGCAAATGTTGTAAGAGCGTGGCCGGGTCCCGCTTCAAGCAGCAGACAATCTCCTTTTACTGAGAGTGTATTGATTGCCCTATCAAAACGTACTGTTTTTCTGATGTGCTGCGCCCAATATCGGGGATCCGTTGCCTCTTCATCAGTCAGATAATCACCTGTTACCGTAGATATTATAGGCAAAGATGGTTTATTGAATTTAACAGTTCTTAAGACTGCTTCAAATTTTGCCACTATGGGCTCCATCATTTCTGAATGAAAGGCATGGCTTGTATTCAATACGATCGCAGGTACCCCGTGTTGTTTGAGGACAGCAGAGAATTTATCAACCTCTGTAGTCTCGCCAGCCACAACACAAAGCTTGTCCGTATTTATCACAGCAACCGATAATTTTTCCGGCAATATTTTTTTCAGCTGTTCACTTTCCATCCTTACGGAAAGCATGCTTCCCCCAGGTAATTCTCCAACTAATTTAATCCTTTCTGTAATCAGCCTTAATACATCAGACAGACTAAATATCCCGGCAAAATGAGCAGCTACAAATTCACCTATACTATGTCCAACAAACATTGTTGGCGTTATCCCCCAGCTCAACCATAGTTTACTGACTGCATACGAGGTTACAAACATAGCAGATTGTGTAAACCGTGGATCCCCACTTATTAACTGCTCATAAGAAGGACCATTGAGTATAGACAAGCATTCATCCACTGCCTCACAGAATACCCTTTCATTTTGATACAGTTCAAGCCCCATGTTTGCATATTGAGATCCTTGTCCGGGAAACATAAACACCAGAGTATTTGCTTTATTTTTTAAAGACAACGAACTCTCGCTATTTCTTCTAAAGTCGCTCAATTGCTGTAAGAGTTCATCTCTATTGGCCGCTACTATGAAATTTCTCTCTTTAAAGCCGGCTCGGCGGGTATGCAGGTTCCAGGCAATATCTGCCAATTCTACGTCGGGATTTTTTTGAACATACTCTAAAATTCTTTCTGCATAATGTACCGCACTTGCAGGTGTTTTTGCCGACCAGGAGACCAGCTGCAGAGAACGCGAAGATGAGGTTTCCTTAGGCTCCGGTAAATATTCTTCCAGGATCACATGTACATTTGTTCCGCCTACACCAAAAGAACTCACACCGGCAATTCGCTTATTTTCGGTATTCCAATGCTTTAACTTGTCATTTACAAAGAAGGGACTGTTTTCAAAATCAATATTTGGATTTGGCTTGTCATAAAATAATGTAGCCGGCAATTGCTGATGATGTAATGAAAGTACGGTTTTGATAAATCCAGCTACACCCGCTGCTGCCACCAGATGCCCCATATTGCTTTTTATAGAACCAATGGCACAAAACTGTTTGCTTTCCTGCTTACCAAAAGCAAGTTTCAATCCTTCAATTTCGATAGGATCTCCCAAAATAGTACCAGTACCGTGAGCTTCTACATAGCTGATAGACCCAGGTTCTATACCTGCATCATTTATTGCCATAGCAATAGCTCCCGCTTGCCCTAAAGCACTTGGCGCTGTAAAGCTGGCTTTCGCATGGCCATCATTATTTAGTCCCACCCCTTTGAGCACTGCATATATGACATCACCGTCTCGTTGTGCTTCTTCAAGCCCTTTAAGCACTACTATACCCGCTCCATCGCTAAATATTGTTCCGTCAGCCTTTGCGTCAAATGACCGGCAGTGCCCGTCACCACTCAACATAGTCCCCTGTTGATATAAATGTCCGCTATTGACCGGAGTATGTACTGATGATCCACCAGCCAGAGCAACGTCACACTGTCCGTTGCGTATACTTTCTGCAGCTTGTACAATAGCCAGTAAAGATGTTGAACATGCTGCATGCACGCTCACAGCCGGACCATTCAAATTCAATTCGTATGCCGCTCTCGTGGCTATATAATCCTTTTCATTTAAAGTAGAAACCAGAAAATCACCCACATTACTCACGAGCTCAGGATTGGAAAGCACATTTTTTGTATAGTAAGTATTGTTTCCACTACCAGCAAATACACCTATTTTTCCGCTATATTTTTCAGGAATGTGACCACTGTTTTCAAGTGCTTCCCAAGCTAACTCAAGGAATATGCGCTGCTGAGGATCCATCAGTTCAGCTACGTTAGGTGGAATTCCAAAGAAGTTAGCATCAAAATCTCCTGCGTTTTCAATTACTCCTCTAGCTTTTACGTAGTGAGTTGCATCTTTCAGTTCCTGGGCTATACTTGCATCCAGTTCAGCATCAGTAAAAAAGGATACCGTTTCCTTTCCTTTGGCCAATATCTCCCAAAGTTCCTCTATGCTATTGGCACCAGGAAAACGTAGTGACATACCAATCACCGCAACGTCTTTCTTTTTTTCTGATCGACCTATTTTAAGTGGGACGAATCTTGAAATTGTCTCCTTGTTTTCCAGATAGTCACCAATACCGCTTACTGTTGGGTATTGGTATAGCTTTGTGATGGGCAATACTTCCTCATACCTCTTTTTCAATTCAGTAACACTCTTGACTGCAAGTAAAGAGTTACCTCCCACTTCGAAAAAATTGTCATTTCTTCCAATCCGGTTAAGCTGAAGCAATTCAGCCCACAATGCTGCTATCCGAATCTCTGTCGCAGAAATTGGTGCAGAATAAGGAATTGATAATTCCGGACGTTGCAGATCAGGCAAGGGCAGTGCTTTGCGATCTATTTTACCGCTGCTTGTCTTTTCAAAACTATCTACCCAAATAAATAGAGCGGGGATCATATAATCAGGAAGCTGATCACCCAGATTAATTCTTAAAAATGAAAAATCCTTTTTGATACCCGAAGATTGCATATAAGCGATGAGGCGTTTTTGTCCCTGAGGATCCTCAGATGCAACTACAACACATTGTTGTATACCTTCAATTTGATTTAAGTGTGCTTCTATTTCACCCAGCTCTACCCTGTTACCTCTAATTTTTACCTGGGTATCTTTGCGTCCCAGAAATTCAATATTGTTATCTGAAAGTATTCGACATAAATCACCACTCCTATACAAATGCACAATGTTTCCATCCTCATCTATCCAATCAATAAATTTTTCAGCCGTGAGTTCAGAATTGTTAAGATAACCATTAGCTACGTTAATTCCGGTGATACAAAGTTCTCCCTCCTTTCCAATAGGAACTTGTTTCATTTCTTCGTCCAATACAAATATTGATGAATTGGCCACAGGTTTCCCAATTGAGGGCAGTAATGGCCAGCTTTCCGGTTTACCTTCTAGTCTTAATGCTGTCGCAAATACAGTAGTTTCAGTTGGCCCATACATATTGTAAAATACGCAACCAGGCAAGGCCTGAAAAAACCGGGAAATCTGCGGGCTGATCTTAAGCTGTTCACCAGCAGTAATCACCTCCTGCAAAGAAGAAGGGTGCCGCTTTTCAATATCTGCAACTTCTGTAAGGTATTGTAAAGCTACAAATGGTAGACTGAGCCTGTTGATCTCATATTTTTCAATATAATCCAACAATTTTAGGGGATCAAGGCGTGTTTCTTCGTCCACAAGCACTAAAGTACCACCAGAGCAAATGGTACAAAATATTTCCATTACCGATACGTCAAATGACAATGGGGAAAATTGAAGAGTGCGGAAACCTTGCTCTAAATATGGAGAAATTTCCTCATGCCACTGAATCAAATTGATCACCGCAGGATGATCAATACCGACCCCTTTCGGTTTTCCTGTCGACCCTGATGTATAGATGACATAGGCTAACTTTTGTTTCTCAGAAATAATTTCCGACTCCCTTATAGAAACATTTTCGTTAGGCACAATGACCTTATTAATCAAATCTTCAAAAATTTTCTTATCTAAAAGCGGAGCAACACAAATATCCAAACCTGCATCTTCAATGATGTCTTTCAACCTTGCATAAGGCATAGCAGGATCAAGAGGTAAATAGGCCTTTCCTGCTTTTAATATAGCAAGAAGACAGACAATTGTATCAATACTACGCGTTGTGCTTATACCTATAATCTCAGATTTAGGGGCTGCATGTCCAATGGTTGCTGCAAGCGCATTAGCCCTTTCGTTGAGCTGCTGATAGCTGAGATATTGATCTCCCATTTGAACAGCGGTGAGATGAGAATTATTCAAAACTCGTGCTTCGAACAATTGATGTATTACTACATCCGGGTTAATTTGATATGCTTTGTTGTGGCTCAATTTTATTCCTTAATAGCGTTAATGACTATCAGTATATACCAATAACTCCGCCAATTTAATTCATGCATCAAAGTTGTTATAAAAGGCCATCACAAGGATGGCCTTTTTCAAAAACACTAAACTAAAAAAACTGCTATTTGGATTTCTCTTTCAAAAGATTTAACTCTTTTTTCAAGAGTTCAATTTCTGCCTGTTGTTCTTTGATAGCTGCAACCAGTAAAGGAATCATACTTTCGGTATTAACTTCACTGTATCTGGCTACCTTTGAGGCATTTTTTCCTTCGTTGTACACTTTAGAAGCTTCATAAACCATTTCTGGAAATTCTGGTCTTACATTGCTGGCCAAAAAACCATACTGCTCTCCCACCGGAAGTTTAAGGTATTTATATTTATCTACATCATATTTAAAAGTAACCGGTTCCAGGTTCTTTAGGTGTTGTGTAGAGTTTTCAATCTTACCTATTTTAATCTTCAATTGTTGTTCTTCAATTTTTTGTGCATTTGCGGATAAAGTAAATGCAGTAAATAAAAGGCCTATTGCAGACCCCTTCAGTATTAATGGATATCTCATAAAATTATAATTGGATTCAAAATTTCCCTGACATGATAATGCCCGGATCTCGTTAATAAATAAGTATTCTTTTTTAATTTAACCAACCAGGATGTTGGGAGGAGGACTAGGGAGCGACAAATGTACCTTAACGGTTTCTGGAAAACTAAAATGATTCAGTTTCTCGGAAGACCGAAGCTGTTCGATCCATTCAAAGCCAGGACTTATTTCATCATCCAGTGAAAACTCCACTTGTTTGTCTTCTTTTGAATCATCTGGGAATTCTTCACCTGGTTGTTGCAAATGATAACTGATCAAAACCTCTTCATCATTACACATTACAAACGAGGCACTCTTTATCATCAAAAATGATATTAGAATAAGTAAACCTGTTAATTTTTTAAACATTTGTCCCTGATCGTGATTGGTGTGTCAACATTGCAAATATAGAAACCTAATCAAAACACACAAGTTTCATTGAATAAATTACATAAAAAAGTCAATTGGATTCTATTCAAAAGTTTGCTTTTTTTCGTGAACATAGGCCGACGGTGTAATTCCAAATTGCTTTGTAAATGACCTACCAAACTGTGCCTGGGAACTAAAACCCGTCATGTCTGCAACCTGTTGAATCTTATGATCTGTTTTGATCAGCAGTTCCGCTGCCCTTTTCAATCTTGTGATATTGATGAGTTCATTAGGTGAAAGGTTAGATATAGATTTGACTTTCCGATAGAAAGTAGCTCTGCTCATGTTCATGATGTCTGCCAGCTGATCTACATCCAGATCTCTATTGGAGAGATTTTTGACAATAAAGCTATTCAGCTTATCCAGCAGTATCTCATCCGGTTTAGAATGGGCAATACTCTTTAGGTGTATCAAAGGAGAACTCGCAAAATATGCTCTTAGTTTAGCCCTGTTATTTAATAGGCTTTGTATTTGTGCCATGAGATGATTAGGTGAAAAAGGTTTTTCCATGTAAGCATCTGCCCCAATCTCCAGTCCGGTTATTTTAGACTGAGATGTAGTTTTTGCGGTAAGCAAAATCACAGGGATATGACTGATCTCTATGTCCGCTTTAATAGCAGTACAAAGCTCAAAACCATCCATCAGTGGCATCATGACATCACTAACCACGAGTTGTACAGCATGAGTCTTGATAAGACCTAATGCTTCGAATCCATTTGCGGCTTTCAAAATGTTGTAATTACTACCAAGTTCTCCGGACAGATAATCAATAATATCTAAATTATCATCTACCAGCACGATCAATGGTTTTTCCTCCAAAGAGTTTGTCTTTCCTGAAATTTGTTCATAGGAGCTGCCGACATCAACGCCTTTAAAGGGGCGACTTTCCTGTTTCTGTTGTATTGGAAGACTAAGAACAAAAACATTCATTCCCCCTTCATCATGAACACTAAGCTTTCCGCTATGTAATTTTGCTAAAGAACGTGCAAGGGCAAGACCTATACCTGTACCAACTTCAGAAGAAGTTTCGTCGAGTCTTACAAAAGATTCAAAAATCCGCTCCCTCATACCATAAGGAATTAAGTAACCGTCATTTCTAAAAATGATCTGCAAAGTTTCATCAGGATCAGCACAAACTTCGAGTTTTACATTAATGGTGCTTTTTGCGTACTTAACTGCATTGCTGAGCAGGTTACTAAGTATTTTATTAACTGCCTCAGAATCTAAGGAAGCATAAACCGGATTTTCCGGCAATTGGATTTCATAATTAATTTTCTTCCCTTCTGTCGCAGCTTCAAATCTCACAAAGTTTGCATGTAACAAGGCACAGACGTCCGATTTAATGTAATGCAATTGATATTCCTTCGATTCAATTTTCCTGAAATCCAGTAACTGGTTAGTGAGATCAAGTAACCTGTCCGCATTTTTTTCCATAGTATGCAGGTAATTTAACACCTCCGTACCTGGATTAAATTTATTTATTACTGTTTCTATTGGCCCCTTAATCAAAGTCAAAGGGGTCCTGATCTCATGCGTAATCTGTGTAAAGAACTCGATTTTAGCTTCATAAAGCTCCTTTTCTTTCTGATTTTTCAACACCTCCAATTTTCGTTGGTTACGAAGCTTTACCTTGTTGTTAAAATATCGAACAGTAAAATATAGTACAGATAAACACAGTACAAGATAAAAAATATAGGCCCAGATGCTCAACCAAAATGGAGGTGAAATACGAATAGTCAATTTTCTGGGTGTCTCATTCCACTGGCCACTACTATTCGTTGCCTTCACCAAAAAGGTATAAATACCTGGAGACAGTTTGGTATAGAATACCTTTCTGTTCTTTTTGAGATAGGTATAATCCTTATCCACTCCTTCGAGTTTATAGGCATATTCAGCAGTTTCATAGTCTGTATATACTGGAGCCGCAAAATCAATACTAAAAGTAGACTGGTCATAGGTGAGATTAATCTGGTCGGTAAAAGTGATAGATCTTTTCAATGGCGAATTGCCTTCATCAATACGCAACTCTTCATTGAACACCTGGAAACCTGTAATCTGCACCTCCGGAACGATGGCGTTTTTTACAAAACCAGATGGATTAAAAGCGATCATTCCATTTACACTTCCAAAGAACATCTTTCCTGAATCATCTTTAAAGGACGAATTGTAATTAAACTGATCGTTCAACAGGCCATTAGCCTTTGTATAGACACGCATTTTTTCTGTGATGGGATTAAAACATACCAAACCCTTCGAAGTACTCAGCCATAAATTACGCTCTTCGTCTTCTTCTATCCTGTAAAAGACATTACTTGGAAATCCCTCATCTGTCCCATACCTGGTAAACGTACCTTTTGCCTTATCCAGTTTGTTAAGTCCGTTTTCTGTAGAAACCCATATGGTATTGTCTTTTGCAATAAATACATTATTCACAAAATCATTACTTAGACTATTGAGCTTTTCAGGGTGATATTTATAAAATCCCTTTTTCCTGGTGACTGGATTATAAAAATAGAGCCCTTCCCGGATGGGTCCCACCCAAATGTTTCCGTCTTTATCCTCATTGATGCTCATGACGAACAAATAATCCGGAACATCTTTAATCAAGGTAAAATCGTTTGAACCTGTATTGTATTGGTATAATCCATAAGCAGTACCGACCAAAATCTGTCCTGCACGAGTACGATAAATACATTCAATGAAATTGGAATTAAGGGAATTCAACCCAGCTCCCTTTTCGTAATGGCGGACAACTTTACCAGTACGGATATTCATCACATCCAGCCCCTGCTCGTAAGTACCAATCCATAGTTCATCATCAACTGCCATGAGCGCATGGATATTGGTATGTGATATATTGGTTTTTGCACCATCAGGACTAAAAACGCTAAGTATATTTTGACCTGCAGCTAATTTATTCAATCCGGCGTCTTCAGTCCCGATCCATAAATTGCCAAACTTATCTTTAGTAATTTCCCGAACTGCATTCCCACTGAGCGACTTCTCTTTCCCTTTGCCCTGAGCGAAGAATTTATCAAAGGAAGTAAAAGGTTTAGGATAGTAATTAACGCCTCCAAAATAAGTACCCACCCATACGCCACCCTCCTTATCTTTAGACAGCGCATAGATTGCGTTGTCTGAAATGGCATAAGGATCACTGAAGTTTTTTCGTAAATTAGCATACTTGCCCGTACTGATATTGTATACAAATACGCCGGACTCGGTTGCGATCCAATAGATATCTCCTTCGTAATGAAGAAAATTCTTAGCATAAATGCTGGTTTTATCCTGATTAAAAGTCAGCACATCTCTATATGATAATGATTTAATGTCAAACAGCTTAACACCCTGATGTGAAGTACCTATTAAGATAGAATTCCCTGCCGGATAAATTTTATCTATCCATTTTGAAATGACCTCAGACGAATGGTTATACAAATCAAATCCTTCAAAGTAATCTTTGGCTTTGTTGTAACGTTGAATCTCTCCCGTCCTTGTTGATGCCCATAAAGTACCGTCAGCTGTAAAGCAAATGGACGATGCTTCAAAATTCTGGTTATTACTGAGCGGTACTACCTCATTCCTGGCTTTATTGTATCGATAAATGGTAAAATTAGAAATAAAAAGTATGCTGCCTTCCCTATCATCCAATAAATCCCATACTGCTGATTTCCTCGTCGATGCTATACCCTTAAATACCTCCGTAGTATTCTGATAAAGATATAATCCAAAAGAAGTGCCAATCCATAAGCTACCGGATTTATCTTCGCAAATGGAGCGAATTACATTATTCCCTATACTCTTCTGGTCCTTGGGATCATTTCTGAATACCTTAAAATTATAACCATCGAAGCGATTGAGTCCGTCTTTAGTGCCAAACCACAAAAATCCTTTGGAATCCTGCAAAATACTAAATACAGAGTTGTATGACAGCCCCTGTTCAACCTGGTAATGTCGGAAATGAAAAGGCTGTGCTTTCAGTAAATTAGCGCAGTTACACAGAAAAAGCAAAATTAAGAATAACCTTTTCAATTTATATTTGGTTGTTAGACATGATACAATTGTAGCGGACGCATTATGTTGCTGCCAGAAATTTGAGACAAAATGCATAAAAATTGAGACATATTAATGAAGCTAAAGCGTTTTATTTGAATATTAATTGTCGCAACACCTAAGACTGCGCCAATAAATATTTTAACCACAAAAAACCAAATATTCGATTTTATGAAACTAAAGACCTATGTAGTCGGACTATTCCTTAGCCAATCTCTTATCGTCTCAGCACAAACATGGAAGCCTGTACCAGGAAAAATTGCTTCACCATGGGCGGAAAAAGTAGATCCTTTAAAACCTTTACCAGAATACCCTCGGCCACACCTGACCAGGAACAACAACTGGAAAAATCTAAATGGCTTGTGGGATTATGCCATCACTGGAAAAAATGAAACACCTAAGGCGTATCAGGGAAAAATCCTTGTTCCTTTTGCTCTGGAGTCTTCTTTATCAGGAGTTGGAAAAACCATAGATAAGAACAATCTGCTTTGGTATAAAACCAGCTTTATTATCCCTTCGACAATGAAGAACAGCATTTTGCTTCATTTTGGTGCCGTAGACTGGAAAACAGACATTTGGGTAAACGGACAAAAAGTTGGTTCGCATGAAGGTGGATTCGATCCGTTTACATTTGATATTACCGTGTTTGTTAGAAAAAGCGGGAAACAGGAACTTACCATCAGCGTATGGGATCCAACAGATGAAGGACCCCAGCCAAGAGGTAAACAAGTAAAAAAACCTGAAGGCATTTGGTATACTCCGGTTAGTGGGATTTGGCAGACAGTCTGGCTCGAAAGTGTACCTAAAACTTATATAGCTTCAACCAAACACACACCTGATATTGATGCGAAAACAATCTCAGTAAGCGCAGATGTACAGTCGATTGTTAGTGGTGACAAAATCAGGATCACTGCTTTTGATGACAAAACCAAGATAGCGGAACAGGAAGTTGATGCAAATACAAACGCCACATTAGCTATCGCCAATCCAAAATTATGGTCACCAACCGACCCATTCTTATACGACCTGAAGATTGCCGTTATTAGAAACGGTAAAGTGATTGATGAAGCAGGCAGCTACTTTGCCATGCGTAAATCTTCAATCGGCTTGGATAAAAATGGTGTGCAGCGCATGCTGTTAAATAATGAATTTGTATTTCAATATGGGCCCTTAGATCAGGGATGGTGGCCAGATGGATTATACACAGCCCCTACTGACGAAGCGTTGAAATTTGACATCATTAAAACTAAGGAAATGGGTTTTAATATGATCCGAAAACACATTAAAGTTGAACCTGCACGCTGGTATTATGAATGCGATAAAATGGGGATGCTGGTATGGCAAGACATGCCAAGCGGAGATCTAGGTAACCATTGGGAGCCTAAACTGGGCCAAATGGGCGGAACAGATAAGAACCGGACACCAGAATCTGAAGCAATGTACCGCAAAGAATGGAAAGAAATCATGGATGATCTACATAACTTTCCGAGCATTATTGTGTGGACACCTTTCAACGAAGCATGGGGACAGTTTAAAACCAAAGAGATTGCTGAATGGACTAAAGCAAAAGATCCTTCTCGCCTGGTCAATAGTGCGAGTGGCGGCAATCATGTGATCACCGGTGATATCGTTGACCTCCATCATTACCCTGACCCTCAGATGCCTCGTCCTGATCTATTTGGCCCTACTCATGCCATCGTATTGGGTGAGTATGGCGGATTGGGATTACCGGTACCCGGGCATACCTGGAAAGAGAAAGATAACTGGGGATACCAGAGTTTCAAAACTGCTGATGAGCTTTTCGAGAAATACGCATCGTTTATGAACAGAATGGAATACCTGATCAAAAAAGGGCTTTCAGCTGCTGTATATACACAGACTACAGATGTGGAACAGGAAACCAACGGATTGATGACTTATGACAGAAAGATAATCAAAGTACCTGAGGCAAAACTTAAAGAGGTGACGAATAAATTGTACAATAAATCACTGGTAGAACTTAAATAATAAGCGTATTATGAGTTTTAACATAAAAAATACAATAATCCTGATGGCTTTCTCGCTGTCAGGATTACCTGTACAATATAGTATTGCCCAAAGTATCAAAGCGGAGGTAGTAAAAACGACCAGCAATAATATACCTAACAGCTACTATGTAAGTAATAAAGCTCCCCTGCTCAACAATCACTTTATAAAATTGCCTATTGGCACCATTAGCCCGGGAGGATGGCTTAAGCAAGCGTTAGTACTCCAAAAAAATGGCTTGACAGGAAATCTAGGAGAGATCAGTATTTGGCTTTCTAAAAACGACAATGCATGGTTGAATAAAAGCGGTGTGGGAAAACACGGATGGGAAGAATTGCCCTACTGGCTAAAGGGCTATTCCAATATAGGCTACATGCTCAACGACGATAAAATGATCACAGAAACCAAATTCTGGATCAATGCGACATTGAACAATCAACGTGACAATGGTGATTTTGGCCCATTTGTAGAAAAAGGAAATGGTAAACGGGATCTTTGGACAAATATGCCGATGCTTTGGTGCCTTCAATCTTACTATGAGTATACTAAAGATTCAAGGGTTATCGATCTGATGACCAAATATTTCAAATGGCAATTGAGCATTCCTGATGATAAATTATTGGAAGATTACTGGGAAAAAAGCCGGGGCGGAGATAACATTACCAGTATCTATTGGCTTTACAACCGTACCGGTGACAAATGGTTGCTTGATCTCGCAACGAAGATTGACAAGAACACTGCCAACTGGAGACAAACAGACAACCTGCCCAACTGGCACAATGTAAATATTGCACAATGTTTCAGGGAGCCGGCTACCTATTACCTGCAAAGTCATGACAAGAATGACCTGGCAGCTTCTTATAGCAACCATCAACTGATCAGGAATATCTATGGACAAGTTCCCGGAGGTATGTTTGGAGGCGATGAAAACTCCAGAAAGGGTTATGACGATCCCAGACAAGCTGTAGAAACCTGTGGCCTGGTAGAACAAATGACTTCTGACCAAATGATGCTCGGCATAACAGGAGATACATTTTGGGCAGAAAACTGTGAAGATGTAGCTTTAAATACCTTTTCTGCAGCGTTTACTCCAGATTATAGGGCTTTGCGTTATTTAACCGCCCCGAACATGGTGATCAGTGATGCGAAAAACCACCATCCCGGCATAGATAATACCGGCCCCTTTCTGATGATGAATCCTTTCAGCAGCAGATGCTGTCAGCACAACCATGCTGCCGGATGGGTATACTATGCTGAGAATACCTGGATGGCTACACCTGATAACGGAATTGCTGTCCAGCTTTATGTGGAGGGTGAAGTTAAAGTAAAAGTAGGCACCGGCACTGATATCACTCTTACCCAAACTACGAAATATCCTTTTGACGATTTGATCAACATCACAGTTAAAACGCCAAAAGCAGTAAACTTCCCGCTATACCTCCGTGTACCGGAATGGTGCAAAAATCCCATTGTAAAAGTGAATAACAAAATGATCCCTGTAAATACCAGCGGCAGTGAATACATTAAACTGAGCGGATCATGGAAGAACGGAGATAAAATCGCTTTAGAGCTCCCAATGAGTTTAAAGGTAAAGACCTGGGAGAAAAACAAGAACAGTGTAAGCGTAAACTACGGCCCATTGACGTATTCTTTAAAAATCGAAGAGGATTATATACAAAAAGATAGTAAACAAACTGCTATTGGAGATTCACAATGGCAGCCTGGTGCTGACCCCAAAAAATGGCCTTCTTATGAAATCCACCCTAAAACCGCATGGAACTACGGACTGATACTGGATGCAAAGCATCCTGAAAAGTCTTTTAGCATTGTTAAAAAAGCCTGGCCTAAAGACAATAACCCCTTCACAAACAGCAATGCTCCTATCGAGCTAAAAGCTAAAGGGAAACTGATCCCCAAATGGGGAATCGATCAATATGGATTAGCTGCTGTGCTTCCTCAGAGCCCTGTGATAACTGAAGAAGCAGTAACTACGTTAACCTTAGTACCTATGGGCGGCGCGAGACTGAGAATTTCTGCTTTCCCGGTAGTAAAATAAAATAACAGGGATTAAAAATTCTTTATAAAAGGCTGATCTTTAGAAGATATCAGCCTTTTATTTATTTAAAAACAAAGATTTTTTGAATGCATTATTTTCATACATTTGGCGCATTATTTTAACAGCCATGGGCCATCATAAAAACATTCAAAAATTAAGTGCAGCGGGTTTATTAATTAGTCTTGGAATCATATACGGTGATATAGGTACATCTCCACTTTACGTTTTTAAAGCAATAATTGGAGAAAGGTTGATCACCCAGGATTTGATTCTGGGGGGACTCTCCTGTATCTTCTGGACGCTAACACTTCAAACTACCATCAAATACGTGGTCATCACCTTACAAGCAGACAATAAAGGTGAAGGTGGTATTTTCTCGTTATATTCTTTGGTGAAGCGTAAGGCGAAATGGCTCATCATTCCTGCGATGATTGGTGGTGCAGCACTGCTGGCTGATGGAATTATGACACCTGCTGTAACTGTTTCTGCTGCCATTGAAGGATTAAGTCTCATTTACCAGGACCTACCGACCGTCCCTATTGTACTTGCCATTATCACAGCACTCTTCATTCTCCAGCAATTTGGAACTTCACTTGTGGGAAAAGCCTTTGGCCCCATCATGTGGTTATGGTTCACCATGATCGCCGTGCTGGGCTTTATTTACATATTGGAACTTCCGGAGATCCTTAAGGCGATTAACCCTTATTATGCCATTCATATTTTAACTACAAACCCTGAAGCCTTTTTAATCATCGGAGCGGTATTCCTTTGTACTACCGGAGCGGAAGCTTTATATTCAGATCTCGGACATTGTGGCCGGTCAAACATCCGCATTAGCTGGATTTATGTAAAGGCTTGTCTGGTTTTGAATTATATGGGCCAGGGTGTTTGGTTATGGAAGCTACAGGGTACCAAACTTGGCGATGTAAATCCGTTTTACCACCTGATGCCAGATTGGTTCCTGATTTACGGTATAGCCATTGCAACGGTTGCTGCTGCCATAGCCAGTCAGGCATTGATCTCCGGATCTTTTACGCTGATTGCTGAAGCTGTAAGGCTGAATTTATGGCCTAAAGTAAAAATCAACTATCCCAGTGAACAAAAAGGACAACTATATGTACCATCTATGAACTGGATTCTCTGGGCAGGCTGTATTATAGTGGTACTTATATTCGAGAAATCAGTAAATATGGAGGCTGCTTATGGATTGTCTATTACTGTGGCAATGCTTATGACTACCATTCTTGTTTCGGTTTTCCTGATGCGGAAGAAAGTACCTATGGGTTTTATCATTGTATTCCTGACGATTTATGGAATCATCGAACTGACGTTCCTGGCAGGAAACGCAGCGAAGATACTTCATGGTGGCTGGTTCACATTAATTCTTGGTATCGCTTTATTCTCAGTTATGTGGACCTGGTCTAACGGACGTAGAATAAGGAATAGATACATGAAATTTGTTGATATTGAGGAGTTTTTCCCGATGATCAAAAACATCAGTGCTGATGCTTCGATTGCAAAGTATGCCTCTAACCTGGTTTACCTGACCAGTGCGAATTTCAATACAGAAGTTGAATCTTCTGTTATTTACTCTATCATTCAAAAACATCCAAAAAGAGCCGACGTATACTGGTTGCTGCATGTGGACGTTACCGATGAACCCTATACTATGGAATATGAAGTCGACCCAATGATTCCCGGGAAACTAATAAGAATTGACTTCAGATTGGGCTTCAGGGTTGAACAACGTGTTAATGTTTTATTTAGAAAAGTAGTCGAAGAACTGGTAAAAAGCGGCGAAATCGACATTACAAGTAAATATCAATCCCTACAGGCGCTCAAAATCCCTGGAGATTTTCGTTTTGTTGTGTTGGAAAAAATCCTGTCCAATTCAAATAGCCTTAAATTTATAGAGCGTATCACCATGGCTTACCATAGAATACTAAAACATCTGAGTATATCAGAAAGACGAGGTTTTGGATTAGATTCAAGTTTTGTTACCGTTGAGCAAGTACCATTAACTGTAGACATACCAGATCCGATCATATTGAAGAGAATTAAATAGTAATGAGAATAAGTGAGTTAGCTACTTTCATGAAAATAACCTAAACTTTTTTGCAATTTATTTAGCAAAATAAATTTAAAATTCTATCTTTGCACCCTCTTCAAACAGAAGATGATTCCGTAGCTCAGCTGGTAGAGCATTACACTTTTAATGTAGTGGTCCTGGGTTCGAATCCCAGCGGGATCACAAAAAGCCTCAGAGAAATTTGAGGCTTTTTTGTTTAGAATCAATATGCAAATCCTTATAGTATAATTTACATCCTTCATCAATAAAAGCAACTAACTATTTTGCAGATATGGTATCCTTAAAAAACACAAATCTCTTACTTTCGTCATAATCAATCGGAGTATTTGGATTGTAATGAGGTATTCCTACTGTATACATTACCATTCCTTCCCCCATGATCAGTCTATCTCCTCTTTTGAGTAATGCCAATGGATTTCTGTTCCATTTTGGCAAGCCATAATGTTGGAAATTATAATCTCCGATCATCGTATCTCCCCTCACAACACCACGTATATCGCCTGAATCTTTATATGCGCCACGATAACGAATCTCCAGTACCCCTTTGAAGGTTGCCGGTGATAGCATCTCAATCGTAGCAATGGCAGTATCTCCATTGTTATCCGCTACATACCTTATTATAGGGTTTTTAGAGACATCCTCATAACCTGTCTGAATACATCCCTCTAGTGCCATAATCAATATGGCAAATAAGCCGGCTTTTTTTAAATCCATATCCTGCGAATATACTCAGTTTAAAAAAGCATCTGTTTATCATATCACTTTTTTAGAATTCAATTTATGTAGACAATAGAGAATTACAGTAACAACAACATTACTTAACACTACTGTCTTTCAGACACTTTATTTCTTCATAGCAAAAATTATCTGTAAATTTAATTACACACACAAATGATGCATTATGAAAAAAATCTTTATGATCCTATTGGCATTGCCCATAGGCCTGGCTGCACAAGCCCAACTCAAAACTGATACCTGCCTGACAAAAACCATTGTCAATCCTTCGGGAGGCATATCTACTTTGGTTAAAAATGGACACATCAGCACATTGATCAATCCTGCCGGAGGTTTATCGACGCTTATTAAAAACGGAAACATTACCACCATCATTAAACCGAATGGCCAGGTAGCTACAGCAGTAAAAAATGGCGACGTTACAACAGTTATTCAACCGAATGGCGGAGTTTCAACAGTGATCAGTCATGGTAGCGTTTCAACTATTGTTAATCCAAACGGAACCCACTCTACAATGATTGATCACGGCGCTGTGAGCATCATCGTAAATCCCGATGGCACACATTCAGTGGTCGTAAATCAGTAAGTTAGTTTTTATCCACTTTTTGGAGGGTCTTAGCCACTCCTTTTATAAACAGGTAATTTACAGTACCGCCTATCGCTCCCCCTACTATCGGGATCAAGCGCTGGGCGGTCTTTGAACCCACATTCAGGATAATTTTCTCTGCCACTTCTTCCATAATGTTTTTACTAATGGCAAGCCCTGTATCAGCTTTAACAGAAGAGGCAACAATCTTAAAGAAATCTTCGAATCTGATTTTATATCTTCCGGTATTATGATAAGATACCGCTAAAGTTACCCTAAACTGTTGAGTGATTAGGTTAATGACATCCAGAGGAATACCTATAGCCATTGTACTTATCCCCCCGGCTCCTGTAATCAATCCAGACCCCGCAGCCATTAAAGCACATTGATTTACAAATCTATCAATGCCGATTGTATCCACACCTTTCTTTATCCCTAACTGGTCTATCTGACTAAAGATCTGTTTAAAACCGCCTTTCGAAAGCTCATTAAACCCGAATTTGATCCCTGACTTTACTCTACTCAGACTAAATCCCTTCTTCATATTCATCCTGCTCATCCGTTTATATTAAGTACTTTACACTACCTGTACTACTTTCATGCCAGACCCATAGATGAACCGATAATAAAATAAAAGTCTATCTGTTAGTAAAAAGATCTTTTATGTATTTACCAGCTTTACCAATCGCTCCAATTTGCTCAGAAATTGTTTCTATAAGATTACTATCTGCCTGTTCTATATCGCCCATATTGATTCCTGATTCCAATTGCTTAGGATATAAAATGATCAGACTCTGATCCAGGAAATAATTCGACAAATAATAAGGCAATTTGTTGAGTTGAGGAATGTGAGAATTGTGCCCTTTACGCGATGAGACAATGATAAATAAATCATTTGCTTTTAACTCCCTGCTGAAAATCAGAAAATCATCCCAGTTACCGAACTCGTTAAAGTTTATTTTCACCACATCGGGAGACCGCTCTATAATCTTTTCAATGGCGTGATTGGTAACCGGTGTACCATAAAAATTGACAGCTATACCGGCTTCTTTAGCAATCATCATTAGTTTCTTCAGCCAGTGAAGAAAGCCTGGCTCTGTTTCCGCTTTGGGTGGCATAGCAACTACAATTCGCTTAAAGGTATTAAGAGGCTGCGTAGGCCTGTAGATATAGATGGTTTCATGAACCCTTCTGATAATATTCTCGGCCTTAGTACCCAAAAAAGTATGCTGATCTGATTTCTTGTGCAGTCCAATCACGATATCGCTAACTTCGTATTCTTTAATCGTGTAGACAATACCATTACTGATACTTGAATCATATCTGGTAACCGGAATGATATTATTTTCTGAAGCCGCAGCATGAGAAACAGCTTTTTCCAGAATTTTCCTCGAAGCCCCTAAAGTATTGTTCCCCTCATCATCGATCACATTGAGGCCGTAAATTGGAGCATGTGCTTTCTTAGATTTCAGCATTACCCCAAAATCCACAAGTTGGGTCACCATATCCGGGTAGGCCAGCGACACCAATATCTTTTCATTTATCTGTTCATCTGACACATTTGTATCTTCTTGATCCTGATCAAGCGCCATTTTTTTTGATGCATCTTCTACGACAAATGAACTCACGCCACAGCTCACCAATATCAGTATGATCGTTCCGTTAAGCACATCCTCATTTAAAAGTCTGATGGGTTCTCCTGAAGCAGTTTCTCCGGTTATGATATTATATCCCACCAAGATGATGGCCAATGTTGCAGCCGCATGTGAAGCACTCAGACCAAATATCATTTTCCCTTCAGTAGCCGTAAGTTTAAAGATCCTTTGCGTAAGCCAGGCAGCAAGATATTTTGTCGCCAATGCAACAAAAAGAATAATCCCGGCGACCCTCAACGCCCCCCATCCTTTAACGAGCATAGTAACATCAACGAGCATACCCACGCTGATCAGAAAAAAAGGAATAAACAAAGCATTTCCAACAAAGTCTATTCTGTTCATTAATGGAGAACTGTGCGGTACAAATTTATTCAGCACCAGTCCCGCGAGAAGAAGGCTCCAATGATAGCTTCAACACCCGCAGCTTCTGCAAGAAAAGAAGCCAGAAAGACCATAGCCAGGACAAAAATATATTGAGAAATACTATCGTCATAATGCTTGAAAAACCAACGTATAATAATGGGGAAAACCGCAAAAACAATAGCTACGAAAACTATAGTCGACAAGCCCAGTTGTAACCAGAAGGCAGAGGATACATCTTCTTTCGTCATTCCAGCGACACCAGCCAGAATTAACAACGCAAGAATATCTGTGATCATAGTCCCGCCTACCGTCAAGCTAATCGCCCTGTTGCGGATCACACCATATTTACTGGCTATAGGATAAGACACCAAAGTATGTGTAGAAAACATACTGGCCAGCAATAAAGAAGATAAAAAACTATAGCCCAACACATAGTAACTGGCAATTGTGCCTACTGTCAATGGAAATATGAAGGTAAGCAAGCCAAATACCAGGATACGCTTCCTGTTCTTTTTAAATTCTGCAAGGTCAATCTCCAATCCAGCCAGGAACATAATATATAGCAGACCCACCGTGCCAAACAACACAATGCTACTATCCCTTTTTAGTAAATTTAAGCCATATGGACCAACAAGAACTCCAGCTATGATTAGCCCTATAATATGAGGAACTTTTATTTTATTAAAGATGATCGGTGCAAATAAGATGATAAATAGCACCAGAGAAAAGATAATAACAGGATTATGCAGTGGTAAGGTAAAATCTAAAGAAGATAATAATATCATAAGCAATTGGTTTGAAAAGTTATTTTAACTTCTCTGCAGTTAATGAGTACACTATTTTACAGTCTTTTTGAACGATCTCTCTTTTTCCGTCCATCCGGTTATTAGATATCTTCAGCATCGCACTGATCATAACACCTGAATTTTGTTGTTCGTCGATGATGTGCAGCAAATGGTCTTTATAAGTACCCACATAAATACGGGTCAATACTTTTCCCGAATATGCTTTAACTACAATAGTATTGCCGTTGTAACTAAAATTCCATTGCTCCGTTTTAGTATCTCCGAGGGCAGAACCTTCACACGTAGTTTCAATACAACTCATCTTAACAGCCCATTTGCCTATGATCAAAGGTTTTTTTACACCAACAAAATCTATTTGTTTTTTAGCACTATCCAGAGATTGCTTTGTATACTCCAACTGCTGCTCTTTCATCTTCAGGCGTTGTCCCCATAAAATGAGCTGTTGTTCTTTTTTTACAATTTCCGCTTGTTGTGCTTTGATCTTTTTTTCCCGTTCATTCAGCCCGCAGCTTTGCAAAAAAACAATCAAAATGAGCAGTAGAATTGAAATCTTCCTCATAAGTATCCGGAGTTAAAATTGGCTTCTAATCTCGCTAACTTACAAAAAAATGCTTTTTTAAGGATGGAATCTGAATCTAATGTCGCAATTCACCCATTTATTGTCGTGTTGACACAGTATATTTTTCTATCCATAAATGTAATTTTGATAAACAAAACTAAGATTATGAAAACCTCTATTTATCCTTGTCTAACCCTTAAAGGAAAAGTCGCTGAGGCAGCAGACTTTTACATTGCTACTTTTGGCGACGGGAAGATTACCCAAACCTCCCCTTTTGTAATTAGCATCTCATTAAGCGGAGAAAAATTCATGTTATTGAACGACGGCCCAACCTCATTACCAAACCCATCAATTTCGTTCATGGTGATTAGTGAGACCGCGGATGAAACCGAGGCTTATTGGCATAAAATTATTGAAGGCGGCAGCAGTCTAATGGAGTTGGGCAGTTATCCCTGGAGTCCAAAATATGGATGGGTACAGGATAAATTTGGTGTTTCATGGCAGCTATATACTGGAAGTAAAGCAGATACGCCTCAGAAATTCTGTCCTACACTGATGTTTACAGGCAAACAGTCGGGAAAAGCTGCCGAAGCAATGGCTTTTTATACTAACCTGTATCCTCGTTCGGGGATAAACGGAATCATGAAATATGCTGAAGGAGAAGGTGACAACACGGATTATGTAAAACATGGACAGTTTAAAATAAAGGACTATATCACTATGGCAATGGACAGTTCCTTCGAGCACGGCTTTGGCTTCAATGATGCCATATCATTTGTAGTAGAATGTGAGGACCAGGCGGAAATTGATAAATACTGGGACACACTTACTTTCAATGGTGGTCGGGAAATTCAATGTGGATGGCTGGTAGACAAATATGGTCTGAGCTGGCAGATCATTCCGAAGGTACTTATGGAATTAGTTAAAGATCCAGAGCGTGCACAACGCGTGATGGGAGCTTTAATGAAAATGAAAAAGCTCATCGTAGTCAATCTGGAAAATGCCTAATAAGGTGTTTACACTAAACAGGGAGTATATACGCTTTATACCCGGTTAATTACCGTGTATACTCCCTTGATAAGCCTTGTCATAAGCTTGTATTTACCTGGTTAGCTACTTACCTGCTAATAATAGGCTAAATAAATGGGGTTAATTCTACATATCGCCAGTGGTATCTGACTTCTTTCTTGATATTTTGGCTTGCTTTATATTTTGAAGGTGTACTGCAGCATCAATAGAGTGTGATGTATGAATGTCACGGTCTTCTTCTGCGATGTCAGAAAGCTTTTGGTAATATTTGTGCAGCACGTCCAATTCAGATTCACTTAAATCTTCAATATCCACCATTCTGTTGCTAGCATGTCTGCTCGCTGCGATTAGTTCATTAAGTTTCAATTGTATAGCTTTTGAATCCTTATTTTGCGACTTCTGAATCAGAAAGACCATTAGAAAGGTGATAATAGTAGTACCAGTATTGATCACCAGCTGCCAGGTGTCAGAATAGTTGAAGACCGGACCTGATAGGATCCAGACAATGACAATACAAAATGCTACGCAAAACGCCACAGGACTTCCCGTCCAGGTCGTAATTTTAGTTGATGCTTTTTCAAAAAAATTATCGTTTTTGCTTTTCATAACGAATTAGTAATTATTGATTCTATAATTAAAGAACAATGATAGTAACAAAATGCACAATGATTTGTTTATTCATAAAATTACCTCGTATGGACACGCCAATTTACTGGATTTTTATACTCGCATTGCCTGTAGCCTGTGTAGCATGGACAATAACTAAGGAAGAAGTATTCAAAGAACCCCGTGAATTTTGTATCTCAAGATCCAAAAACTGCGGAAATATCCTGCAGAGGAAATTCTTTTACCTGTTTACCTGCGAGTATTGTTTTAGTCATTATGTGACGCTTTTACTAATGATTATGACAAAATACACCCTGCTTTATCATGACTGGAGGGGCTATATCATAGCGGGTTTTTCAATCGTTTGGATAGCAAACGTCTATATGAGCATTTATAACCTGATCCGAATAGATCTTAAAAAAGAAAAGATCATTGCGCAAAAAGAACAGGACGAATTGGATAGAAACAAGGTATAATGCATTTATCGAATTCGTCCTGTATAAGAATTTATGTTTTTGCTTTCTCGTAGTTATTGTCTCCGTTTCTTACTTTCTTTGTGGTTTCCAGCACAATAACAAATGGTGTTGCTCCCTTAGTTTTATTGAGGTGAATAAAATATTCATTGGCATGGATTTCTTCAACCTTCAAAGTTTCAGATGGACTGGCCAATTGGTATGATTTTGCTATAGCTGTACCTGCAGGTAATTTTACCCGATAAGTTCCTGAAATTGGTGTGTTAAAAATGATCATATTTATCTTATCAGTTCCTTTCTTTTTAGTGAAATAACCCCAATCTTGTTTTTCCAGACCGGCGTAGGTGCTACTGTAGATTGCGTCTCCATTAGTTTTCATCCAGTTTCCAATTTCTGAAGCAAGTTTCTTTTCTTCAAGCCTAATTGATCCATCTCCCGTAGGTCCAAAGTTCAGTACAAAGTTACCGCCTAAGGATACAGATTTTGCGGTCATTTCAATCAGCTCATTGCTGGTTTTTATGTGTCCTTTCCAAGCTTTATTATATCCCCACTGATTTTCAGGAACGGTCATTACACAGTCCCAGTCATTGCCATGCACGTCTTCTATCTTGTTCGGCAGTTTTCTTTCCCAACCTTGTTCATAATCCCCCATCAAATCACCGTTACTATCAAAATGCCTGCTGCCATTTTCGTCTGCTCTGAATCGGCTGCCAATGATCAAACCCGGACGTAGTGCCCTTAATTCTTTTTCCAGACTATCGGTAAAACCGTCTTGCTTCATCCAGGCGGGATCCCATGTACCATCAAACCAAAGACCTTTAGCTTTGGGATAATTCGTCAGCAATTCAACCAGTTGGTTCCTCGTAAATTTTTTAAATTCTTCATACTTATCTTTTTTCTCTTTAGATGAGAATGGATTATAGGTTTTCCAGCTTTCTACAGTAAACGGATTTGGCTTCGCATTACCAGCTTGATATCCGGGGTGATTCCAATCGATAATAGAAAAATAAAGATAAACATCTATGCCCTGTGCATCATAGGCGTCTACAACTTCTTTAACCACATCCTTCTTAAAGGGACTGTTTTTTATCGTGTAACTGGTGTATTTACTTGGCCACATACAAAACCCGTCGTGATGCTTTGTAGTGAATATAACATACTTTGCTCCCATCTGCTTTGCTTCTATGGCCCATTGCTTTGCATCAAATTTTATAGGATCAAATTTGTAGATCAGAGAGTCATAAGTAGATTTCGGAATTCCATTCCAGGAACGGATCCACTCTGCAGCGCCATTGTATTGTTTTCCATTCCATTCACCACCGGGAATCGCGTATAAACCCCAGTGTATGAACTGTCCAAGCCCGTAACTGCGCCATCTTTCCATTATCGCGTCATCACGCTTTCCAATACGGTGACTGCCGTATTTCAGTTCTACTTTTTCAGTTTTCTTTTGCTGTCCTAATACAGCAATGGATTGCGCCAGGAATAGCATTCCTAAGGCGATCGTAATTGATCTCTTCATTTGTTAAATTGTGTGTTTTAAAATGAGGGGACTTGAAAGCCCCCTCATGGTATTATTGATTAATTATTGACATTTAAAAAGGAGGATATGGATATGGCCATGGGGTAATCGAGATCAACCCTTCGTCTGGACCACCAGATCCATCCCCATCTACAGGAAGCGTTAACGCCATGGTATAAATCTGGATACCGTCACTAAAATAGCAGTATCCTTCATAGGCCGACATTTCGTAGCCACCATGCGTACCGGAAAAAGTATTGATCTGAGTAGCAAATGTATATCCGGGATCTGTTACATCTATTACCTGGATCCCTTGATCCGCAGTAAGATATACAAACAAAGTAAACACTTTACTGTCAGTAGCGGTTATCTCGTATTCCTTTAAAACAGTAGTTTGAGCTTTAACATCAGTTGAAATTGCAAAATTGAATGCAGCAATTAAGCTGAATAATAAGATTGTCTTTTTCATCATTATCAAGATTAAGGGTTAGTTATAAGCTACTTTTACTGAGGAAACGACATCATTAAATCCACCACTCAGACAACTGTTGCCACCAGTGTACACTGCAGAGGCACCACCGAAATTATCATCCTTGTAAATGGTTACTTTCAAACCATATGGAATTTTAAAGGACGATAAATCATTATTTACTAATCCCAGTGTGCCCATTTGCGATTGTGTATAGGTGCCAATTGGCAATGTTGCCGTCCAGCCGCCATAACTGCAATGCTGATAAAACTGTATTGAATTTGGAAACTGTGGCACATCACTTACAAAACTGAAGTTATACGTATAAGTAACAACGGTACCATTCTGACAAACCAATTTGATTTTCAATTCATAGGGTGTATTTCCTTTTACCTGAAGATCGCCTACAGGCAGTGCAACATTGAAACTGTCGGTAGGTGTGACCGATGATCGGAATGCATTGGCATTGTAATCTTTATTTACTCCTGTTCCCTCATTGTTTACATTTGGATCCAGGAAGTAAAGCACATTTGTTACGGGACTGCTACTGGTAAATTTACCCCTTACGTAAATATTTCCATCGTAGGGATTCGGATTGCCATAGGTTTTTAATGTGGTAGTCACTGCGCCATAAAAAGTAGCCGACGTAGTTGGTTGAAATACTTCACAAGTGTTCAGCACCGCACAATCTGCTTCCGTCATGAATGTTGCCGAACGTCCATAAGTGGTATTACCTGCTCCCATTAAAGAAGTACCTAGCGTACCCGCCTGCGAAACACGTTGCTTGTTATGCGGTAAACCTAGTCCATGCCCCAACTCATGCAGCATACCTGCCATTAGGTTGGATGTTGTAGTTGCCAGATTCGCCACATCAAGTCCGTTGTAGTCCACAGCAAAACAGTTACGTCCTACCCCATAAAAAGGCGTACTACCACCGTCTGTTCTTAAAGGCATGATGATCAGACTATGCTGACTGCTGAACTCTGAAGCATGTGTTGCTTTGTAAGCATTTACTTCTGTAAGCACCGTACTTCCGCTAGTCGAATAACCATAATTGGCTTGTCCGTACTGTCCCATGATGGTAATAATGTTTACATTGCCGGTAGTGTCATTGATGGACAATCCAAAGGTCTTTGTGCCATAACCATTCCGGTCCATCTCTCCTGCCACAAAATCCTGAAAGTTGAACAGCAGATCACTGATCCTGGTTTTATAATTAGCCAGTGCAGGATTGTCATTCGGAATGAAGTAAATTACATTCAGATTACGGCTGTTTGTCACGGGCGAACTAAGTGTACTTTTTTCGCCTGGCGGCTTTCTTGAAGAAGCCTCCTCCTGGTTGGTAACAGGCTTCTTACATGCTGTAAAAAACAGACTGCAACACATCAGTTTAACTGCGAGAATAGGGATGATTGTTTTTTTCATGTTGTTTTGGTTTTATTAGGTTTGATATTTAATTGGTTGCGTTTTAGATTACCAGCCAGGATTTTGAATTAAACTGCCTTTACCTTTTAAAACTTCAGCTAGTGGCAATGGTGCCAGATACATTCTGGTATTGAAAGCAGGTGATAGCACGGTGATAGAACTATAAGCAAATTTTCCGTCCAATTGCTTTAAAATGCTGGTACCGGTTACTGTCTGATTTTCTACCACTTCGGCTATCTTCCAACGGCGGCAGTCATAATACCAGTGACCTTCCTGAAAAAGCTCTATGCGGTATTCATTTTGGATCAATGAACGAAGATTATCTTTGGAAATACCAGTAGCGATTCCATACCTGTTATTAGATCCCGGTTCTATACCTGCACGTTTTCTGATCATGTTTACGTAGGTCACAGCCAACTCTGTCTGGTTCATCTCATTCAATGCTTCTGCATAGCCCAAGATCATTTCTGCCAACCGGATCACCGGATATGCGCGTTGTACCGATAAACTGGCATAAGGAGATTCGGTATTGCACATTTTACGGGTATAATAACCTGTTCTGGTATAATACTGTTCGATCCTGTCGGCAGCAGGTATTGGAGCTCCTGTAGGACTGGGATTTGCAGTATAATAGATATCTACTGGCTGCATTGCGGTTGTGGTTCTGTTGGCAAGCAGCGCCTGATTGAAAATGATTGAATAGTTGAAACGCGGGTCGCGGTTTACGTAGGGATTTTCAGGATTATACGGATAAGCAGAAGATGCATCGGTAATTGCCTTTCCATCTTTCATACCGAAGGCCTTCACCAGATTTTCTGAGGGATTACTGAAAGTAAGCGCCTGAGAAGTTCTGCTTCTCGGAAGCCAGAAAGTCTCCAGATCCTTTCCATTGGCGATGTTATACACGTAAATATATTCAGTATTTTTTCGTCCGTTGATGAACATGTTGTAAAAACCAAAACCCGGCTTCGTCGTATTGTCTTCTACTAAAGCATAATCTGTATTATCTACAACCTGCTTTAAAGCATCAGCAGCTTTTTGCCATAAGGTTTCATCCTTGGTTACCGAGTAGGCTATCAGCGGAGCTACATTGGCAATGGTTGATGCTGGACTTCCGTTAAACAAAGGACTTGCAGCAGTAAGCAATACCCTGGCTTTAACTGCCTTACAAGCTCCTGACGTAGCCCGCCCATAGTCTGCAGAAACAAGCTGTGATGCTGGCAGCAATACTGCAGCAGCGTCATCTAATTCTTTGACGATATAATCAACACACTCCTTGTAAGTATTTCTCTTATACTCATAAGCAGGCAAATCATCGATTGCTTCATCTCCCATTAACTGGACTCCGCCATAAAGTCTGACCAAAGCAAAGTAATACCAGGCCCTTAAAAATTTTGCTTCGGCGATAGCCAGTGTTTTCCTTCCGTTAGATATAGGTGTTTTAGAGATGTTTTTCAGGAAAATATTCGCATTTCTTATTTTCTTATAATAAGTTGTATAGAAAATATTCATGTAATGTGAATCTGGAGTCTGAGTTCCTCCAATAAAGGTAGCTTGTGGACTGGAGCCATATCCGGCAGCTACATTGGTAGTCAGCGTCTCAAAATTGTCATTCATTGTTCCGAAATAAGTACTTGTATAGGGTACAATATCCATCCCCGTGAAAGCATACAAATCCGATAGAAATCCAAGCGTACTGGCACTGTCTGCAAATACTTTTTCTTCAGTAAGTGGTTCAATTTTAGGGTCTAGAAACCCTCCCTTTTTACAAGATTGAAATGCCATAACGCCGCAGCATAAAGCAATCAGTATATATTTATTTTTCATCTTTATATTTTTTAAAAGTGATGAAGTGATCATGTTCATTAGCGTTCAATTATAATCCCACCTGTATACCAAAATTGATAATACGTTGCTGTGGATATTCACCAGCAGATGAACTTACTGCAGATTCAGGATCTATAAACACAGGCAAAGCGGTATATACCAAGCCCATATTGTATCCGTTTGAATACACGCGAATGTTATTCAGCCCCAACTTCTTACTGAAGCTCACCGGCAGTTTATAACCCATCTCAAAGTTCTTCCAGCGTATGTAATCCCCACTTTTATACCAGAATGAAGAAGCAGCTGTATTGTGCGCTGAGCCTGACAAATCAGGGAATATTGCATCTTGCGCATTGAATGGTGTCCATCTACCCAGGTTATAAGGTATAGACTGTCTATCCGGACGCTGATAACCAATGATGCCACGCTGAATATTGATGATATAATCAAAGGATCCCTGAAATAGCGTGCTGATATCAAACCCCTTGTAAGAAAATCCAAAACTTAGGCCCGCAGTATAAGTTGGCTGATTATTGCCGATATATTCTTGATCGTAGTTATCAATTACTCCATCGTTATTCAAATCTGCAAACTTCAATGAACCCAATTGCAACGTATTCAACGGGGTGGTTCCACTGATGCGTGGTAAGGTGTATAGCTCAGCAAGATTTTGGTAAAATCCTGTGCTGGTGTACTGGAACACACCACCTACCGGGCGGCCTGTTCTTTCCTGCCAAGGATACAAATAGTCAGGATCATTTCTGTACAACACTTTATTTTGTGCGTAGGTCACATTGGCATTACCGAAGAAAGAGAGATTTGAATTAATTTTATCACGGTAAGTTACATTTACTTCGTATCCTCTGTTACTCACAATACCCAGGTTATACTGTGGTACACCAGCACCAAAACTTCCGGCCAAAGTACCCGGTGTAGTCAGGATATCCTTTCTTTTCTTATAGAAATAATCTGCCTCAATTTTCAGTTTCGATTTAAACATGTTGAACTCCAGTCCAATATTGGCATCACTCTGAACTTCCCAAGTGATTTCTGTATTGGCTAAAGTTGGCTCTACAGTGCCATTTGAAGCTGTTGGTGCCTCTCCGAACATGTAAGATCTTCCAGATGGATAGGTATAGGCCTTTACGTAAGAATAGATACTTGAGCCAATGTTTTCATTACCTGTAATACCATAAGATGCTCTTATTTTCATGAAATCTATGAAACTAATATTGTTTTTGAAAAAAGGCTCTTCACTGATATTCCAACCTATGCTTCCAGCGGGGAATAACTGGTATTTTTTGCTGGATTCAAATTTATCTGAGCCGTTATAACCCGCACTGATATCCAGCAGATATTTGTTTTTGTAGGCATAGTTCAATTTGCTGGCAATACCACGAATATTGGCAGGTATGGTTGCATTTGAGGAACTGGTAGTCTGATTTAAAAGGGCTAATGCCGTGATGTTGTGATCACCAAAATTCCTGGCATAATTTAGACTGGCTTGTAGGTTAACCAATCTGCTGGTACCTGTAGCTCCACCTTGTCTAATCAGATAACCCATCCTTGGTACATTAGGATTCCAAGGTTCAAAAGCTTTGGTCGTAGGATTAAATGCATAGGCAAGTATCTCCAGATTAGTACCGCTTCCGCTCCGGCGCAAAAGCCTGTTGAATCCATAATCACTGGCAAAAGAAACCAATGCATTTGCAGATAATCCCGGGGTAATAAAATCAAGTTTTTGCTTTGCCTGGGTAACCAGATTGATATTGTTAGTATAAGACCGTGTGTAACCAGAGTATTTTAAATTTGCTATCGGATTAGGTTTTATACCACTAGGATTACTACTGGTTGCCAGTTGACCATCCGGTGTGTATACGGGATAACTGAATGATGAGAGCTCACCGTTCCACAAATACTGAAAAGTAGTACCACCATTATTCCAATCTTTGTCAAATGGTTCATTCGTGATTCCAAACCTACCTGACAGATCCAGACGTATATGGAGATCTTTAGTCGGATCAATATCTACATTTGACCTAAAGTTGTACCTGTTGTAAAAGTAATTTGTCTCATAGCCCTGATCCTTTGAAAAATCCTTAAATATCCCCCCCTGGTCTATATAACCTAAGGACACAAAATATTTTGCAATTTTAGAGCCACCGCTGATATCGAAGTTGATGCGGGTCTGCAAGCTTACATCTTTCAATACCTCGTCCCACCAGTTTACGTTTGGATAATTATAAGGATCATCATTTAACCTGTAATGTTCCAGATTATTACCGGAAAAGAATTGAGGTGCGACGGTTGCAGGATCTACAAATGTGTTAGTGAGGCGTTCCCTATACAGAGACAGCGTCGTATAACCGTCATTGACTTTAGGCCTTTGAGTTGGCATTTGAATACCGGTTTCGCTACGTACTGATAATAGTGGCTTGCCTGATTCACCTCTTCTTGTCCTAACGATCAATACACCATTTGCTCCCCTCACCCCATAAATAGCAGTAGTAGATGCATCTTTTAGTATCGTTACGCTTTCTACCTCATTTGGATCAATCTGGTTAACCTGATCAATCGTAAATTCGATATCATCAACAATGATTAAAGGATTCGATCCACCTGCATAAGTACTGACACCACGAATCTGGAAAGCAGCGCCATCTCTCCCTGGCTGTCCGCTCCGTTGTTGTGAGAAAAATCCAGGTAAGCGCCCGGCCAGTGAATTTTGCAAACTTGCACTCGGGCTCTGACGGATCTCAGTACCTGTAATTGAGCTTGTGGCGCCTGTATTAGTTAGTTTTGAGGCTTTCTGACCAAATCCGAGTACCACCACCTCTTCCAGTCCTTTTACATCGTCTTCAAGTACTACATTGATTTTAGTTTTACCTTTCAGACTAATTTCCTGTGTTAAATATCCTACCAGTTTGAAAACTAGGATTTCGCTGCTACTGTTTAGTGTGAGCTTAAAATTCCCCCTGTTATCTGAATTTGTACCATTGGTATTCTGATCTTTTTCAAAAATAGATACTCCTGGTATCGGACCTGCATTATCAGAAACAGTACCGGTTATTGTACGGCCAGACTGTCCCATTGCAGATGAACATGCAATAAAGATCAGGACCGCCATGTATATAATTTTTTTCATATTTAATTTCTTAAATCGTTACCAATTAGGATTTTGGATCATTGATGGATTAGCTACCACCTCGTTAAATGGAATCGGAAACAGGTACATCTTTGAAACATCAAATTTTACTGGTATTACAGGCACCATATTGTAGGTAACTGTTGTTCCTGACAAAGTGCCTTTAACACCATTTAACGTTCCGTTGAGTACTGTACCAGCGATTTTCCAGCGTCTGATGTCCCAGAAACGCTGTTCTTCAAATGCCATTTCAACCCTTCTTTCATTTCGGATTCGCTCTTTCATTGCCGCCGGTGTAAGTCCCGCAGGCAATGCTGGCATATTTACCCGTGCCCTGATATCATTGATCGCTTTATAAACTGATGCATCTGCCCCAACCGCTTCATTCTGTGCTTCAGCATAGTTCAGTAACACCTCTGCATACCTAATAATCGGAAACACGTGGTTGGTATTAGCAAAACTCGTAGCACTTGCATTACTGGTCATGAATTTACGCATGTAATAACCTGTACGGGTCTCGCCATTATTGGTATTACCAAAGCCCAAAGGACGATCCAGACCTCCGTCATAAGTCTGTACTTTACGGGTAAGCCAATAGAGTCCGTCAAACGTGACTGTACCCACCAAACGTGGATCCCTGTTGTAATACGGTGTATTACTGTTGTAATCGGTACTCGACTCTGAAATTGTCTTTCCACTGTACATTTCGAAAGCATTTACCAGTTCCTGTGTTGGATTAGTTTTTCCTGAACCACTTCTGGCATAACCAATAGGATCATTGGCGCTTTCCACGGTCTGATTGGTCGTACTCATGTAAGGTAGAATGATCTCGTTGTTGCTGGCGGTAGAAAAAATACTCAGGAATTTGTTCACAGAGGTTACATAGGTGCTTAGATTAGCTGAACTTGTGATTCCCGCCAACGTAGTTGTCGTATAATGCGCCGTCGTAGCTGCATCATTTAGCTTATAAGTAAATTTGTTTGCTGCTACACTATCAATGATATCTTTAGCCGCCTTTGCTGCTGCAGCCCATTTTGACAAGTCATTATTTGGGTTGTTTAGCGGACTTGCAGCATATAATAATACTCTCGCCTTTAAAGCCATTGCAGCTCCTCTGCTGAAACGTCCGTAAAAGGTCGCTGAAAATGTTCCGGTCGCATTGGGTGATAATAGAAGAGGCATTACAGCATCTAACTCTGAAGTGATGTAAGTCACGCATTCCTGGTAAGAGTTTCTTGGAACTTGAATTTTTTCATTCACAGCAAATACCTTATCACCAATTAAAGGTACACCGCCCCATCTTTTCAATAGTTCAAAATAAAACATGGCCCGCAAGGCTCTTGCTTCTGCTTTCCAACGCTCTTTATATCCTTTTAAACTGGCTTTTAAATTTACCCTGTCTACCTTGTTCAGGAAAATATTTACTTTCCTGATATTGCTGTAATTTGCATCCCATACATTGTCAGGAAGTACGGTGGAATTGATTGCTCCTGTTGAGAAATACTGAATGTTGTCCAGAATGTTATTAGGCACAGCATCATCAGAACCTGCATCCAGAATATTATTTCCAATCCGGTTGAAACCTTTTGGAAGACCGGAGTAAATGTTGTTTAGGTATTGGTCTGAATAAGTTCCCAGGGAATCTGCAGGGTTAAAGATCCTGTCCTCATCGATAAATTCTAGAGGACCATCTTCTATCATCTTTTTACACCCTGTTGCTGTAAACATCAGTGCTACTACGATTAAAATATAATATCTTTTCATCATCTTATTTTGATTAAAGTCTTAAGGAAATACCACCGTTAATGATGCGTTGATTCGAAAAACCTGACAGTTGAGATTCAGGATCGAAATAATCAAGATCAGTAACCGTAAACAGGTTATAGGCGTTAACAAAGAGTCTTAATTTGTTAATTTTTGCTTTGCCTAATAATTTAGCCGGGAAGCTATATCCCAGTTCTAAATTCTTCAGTCTCAAATAATCTGCATCCTTAATCCAAAAAGTAGAAGTTTGAGTATTGTTGGTATTTCCTCCCAAAGTCAGTCTGGGAAGAGTAGCATCAACATTATTTTCAGTGGTCCAGCGGTTTTCGGTGCTATAGTCGAGCACATATCCCGTACCATTTGAAAAAGCGGACATAGATGATGGACTAAGGGTAACCTGCCGGTTTACGATACCTTGCAATAAGCCAGTCAGGTCAAAATTCTTATAGCTGAAACCGAAGTTAAAACCAAAGTAAATGCGTGGTTTTGTACTATTGATGAGTTTTTGATCAAGGAAATTGATGACACCGTCATTATTAAGGTCTTTGTATTTAAGATCACCAGGCTGTGGGTTATAACCAAGAATGCTTGGGGTATTACCTGAGTTTTCTCCCTGCTGATAAAAACCGACAGCTTCATAACCTCTGGTTTGTGTTACCGGAGCGCCTTTTTTATACAACCAGCTGTATGGCAAATTAGGCTCGTCATTGTCTACAATCTTGGATTGCTCTATGGATACATTAGCACCAAGTTCATAACCGAACTTAACCGCATTAGTTTTATTTCCATAATTTAAAGCAACTTCAAAACCAGAGAAATTTTGTTTTCCAATATTCTCATTAGGATAAGTCTGTCCAAATATCGCTGAGCTATAGCCCCCTCCTTTTTCCTGTAATAAATCGTAGTACCTATTGCTATAGTAAGTTAGGGAACTGTTTAATTTATTATTGAAAAATCCGGCTTCGAGACCAACATCGTATTTCCATGCTTTCTCCCAGGTTTGACCTACTGCAGCCACACCACTTTCAGATATACCACTTACGCTACCTAAACCTGTACCAAAAACATAACCTGTACTGCCAATAGTATAAGTCTGTAGATAGTTGTAATATCCGGGAGCTCCCCAGGCAGTCTGGCCTATCGTCCCGCGTAGTTTAAGAAAGCTGATCGCCCCTGATTTAAACCAATCTTCAGCACTGGTTACCCAGCCAAGTCCAAATGAAGGTAAAAAACCCCAGCGGTTGCCAGGCGCATACCTATTGAAAGCACTAAAATTGGCTACCGCTTCGGCAAGATATTTTCCTTTATAATTATACCTAGCTGTTAGCCCCGAATTTTGGTAAATCCGATTTAACTGTGTATAAGATTCTAAAATATTGTCATTATTATAACTGGCAAGTAAGCTGATACCATGGTCATTAAACTCTCTATCGTAGCCCAGCAGGAAGTTTGTATAAGTTTGTTTGAATTGTCCATCAATTGAATAGGATCCATTTGAAGCATCCAATACTCCGTCATTGCCCACTTTCGTAAAAGTTGTACCTGAACCAGTAGTCGTTGGATAGAAAATAGCAAACGTTTTCACACGAGAAGTTGTCTGTGCATAATAATTATTAATAGACAGTGTTCCCTGTGTCCATAACCCCTCTGTAATATCATCAAGCTTATACAACAACGTAGCATCAACATTTACTGTCCGGTTACTGGTGGTAATGTATCCCCTGTTGACTGTAGATCCAAGTATGTTATTGGAGATAGTAGCTGAACCGCCATAGGTACCATCTTGATTCTTTGGAGCATAAGCCAGTGGCGAAGTTGAGTAAATGCCGTTCATAATATTTGAAGAACCAGCTCCAGGTTGATTATTGGATTCAACTGATCCAAAGACATTTAAAGACAAGCTAATGTCTTCGTTAAAATTCATCTGCGCATTGGCGCGAACATTATATCTTTTATAAAAGTTATTGGTGTTATAAGTATTATCTGCATCGGTCAGGAAGTTCCCCTTGGAACTAAAGTTTTCAATACTCGCATAATATCTATAACTCTTGCTATTACCCATTACATCAATATTATACCGCTGCTGGCTACTTTGTTTTTTATAAACCAGATCATACCAATTGGTGCTGGGCTGTAAAAATTGATTATTTGTCCCATTTTGATAGGCTGCTATAGTTGTTGCATCATAAAAGGGTGTTGCATTTGGACTGGTATTCTTCTGAGCCTCATTGTAAAGCCTCGCATAATTGGCACCGGTGATGAAATTAGGTGTATTTAAATGCTGTAGATTTCCGTACTGGGCTGTAAAATTTAATTCAAACGGTTTATTTTCAGCCCGGTCTTTGGTAGTAATATAAACCACTCCATTTGATGATCTCAATCCAAACATTGCTGTAGATAAAGCATCCTTCATCACCGTAATGCTTTTGATGTCATTCGCGTTGAAACTCGTAAAAGACCTGATGACCCCATCAATTACAATTAAAGGTGTCTTTCCTCTTAGGCCAAAACTCGCTGCATCACTACCAGGAGCAGCTGAAGATTGTAATGTATACAAGCCAGGCAGCCTTCCTGCCATGACATTGGTGATGTCTGCAACAGGTGTAGTACTTATATTTTCCGAATATATAGTAGAAGTACCTCCCAGGTTTACCTGGCGGGAAGTTACTCCATTCCAAACGTTAACACCCCTTTTTATATAAGGGAGTTTGCCGTCCATTTTGTCTGCAGATAAGCTGTCTGCTGCAGTTGAAGCTTTTTGCTGGGCAATAGTATATGCAGGTACTACGCCGCAAAAGAGACTGTATGTTAGTCCCCGCTTTAGCAGCTTCGCAAAGGCACTGGTTTTATTTGATGTACTAATTTTAATCATTTTTTTTCTTTTAGCTGTAATACACTAATTATTATCGAAGTTGTCCACGCACTAGTCCATCGGTTTTCTGACTTGAACTTACTTGCATGTAAACAGATTCGCTTTGTAGTTTTTGTATGGTAACATCATCCAGATTGAGAATGCCGCTTATTTCACGCTGAGCATTGAATGAACCATTTTTCAAATCGAGCAATACAGCACCATTTTCCGTGGAACTGCCAGTATATAGTTTTGCGGAAGTAGCATTGTCGCCATTTTCAAAGGGTTTATCAAAATAGATATTGTAAGACAACTGCTTATTGTCCATAAGGTAAAGAATAGCAACAGCATGATCTGTTCTGCTTGATATAGCCGGAATTATATTAGAAGTGTTTAGATCTATTTTCCACTCTTTTTTTATAAAAATATCTGATTTAAATACATCCTTCTTGCATGAAATCAATGTGAGCATGATCACGACAACAAGTATATTCTTTATACTCATGTTAGTACTTTTCATTTTATTGGTTTGGTTAATTGTTAATGTTGATTTTTGCGAGAGATGATGGTTAGTTTTTCTTCATATGGTTGTGGTTTAGGTTAACAAATCTGTTGTTTGCTTCAAATTGATGGTTCTTTACGTTGTTAGTAATGAAATATTACATGTAAAATGCAAACGTTTTCATTAATCACACAACCATCACGATGATATATTTGGCTTAACCAAAACTCAGATATTATTCAACTAAAAAAGATGAAAATCTTAAAATAAGAGATAGACAGGATTAAATTTACCATGAAAATGTTACATTTATTCGAAGATTATAAAACGCTCTTTTAACTTGTAATAAATTATCAAGCAGGTGAAAAAAGAACTGATTGTATTCTACTTTCTATTTATCTTATTACTTCAAAAAAAGGGCTTTGCGCAACACGATATTTCTTTCGGCAATCTAACCCTGGAGCAGGGACTTTCGCAAAATTCTGTTGTTAGTATCGGCCAAGACAAAAATCAATTTATGTGGTTTGGGACCAGACATGGCCTGAACAGATACGATGGTTCCCAATTTAAAATTTATACCAACAACCCTAAAAATGCCAATAGTATCTCCAATAATATTATAGAATCCATATTTACCGACTCTAAAGGAACACTTTGGCTGGGAACATCAAGCGGGTTGAATAAATATGACAGTAAAAACGATAACTTTATCCGAATTACGACTAAAAACAATGGGCTGAGCAATGACATCATCAATTGTATTTACGAAGATTGGGACAAAAATCTATGGATTGGTACAGACAGCGGCCTTAACCTGCTGATCAATAGGAAAAAGAATATCTTTAAGAAATTCTATTTTAAAGATGATGGCAATAACCCTCGACTGAATTCCATCTATAGTATATTAAGAGATAAAGATGGCACCATTTGGATTGGATCGAACAGCGGGCTAATCAAAATGAACATCACAAAAGAAGGAAAAACACTTGCCCAGGTATTCAGGAAAACACATAATGTCGGCAGCATCAGCTCTGATTACATCGCAGACATCGCAAGAGACCATGATAATAATCTATGGATAGCAACAGATAAGGGGGTAAATCTTTATAATCCCTGGAAAGGCTCTTTTCTAAATTATTCACATCAACAAGGCATTGCAAATTCGCTTATACATGATGATATCAGAGAAATTCTTGTCCACAAAAATGGAAATCTTTGGATAGGCACACAGGAAGGATTAAGTATTCTGGATCCTACAACTAAAACTTTCAGCAATTACAGACATAACCCAGACATCAATACCAGTCTAAGTCAAAACTCCATTCATAGTATGTTTCAAGATCTGAATGGAACAATATGGATCGGCAGCTTTTATGGTGGGATTGATTTGGTGTACCCCTATCCTGGTGCTTTTCATAATTACAGAGCAAGTGGTTTTGTACCTAGTATAAATAGCAATATAGTAAGAGCGATCGTTGAGGATAAGCAAAAAAATCTGTGGATAGGAACGGAAGGTGGAGGATTAAATTATTTCGACAGGAGAAATCGCAGATATTCACATTACAAGATGATACCCGGACATCAAAATGCCATGCCTTCCAATCTCGTAAAAAGCCTTTTTCATAATAGAAATGGTAAAATTTTCATAGGTATGCATGAGGGATTTATCAGTGTCTTTAATCCTGATACAAAAAGATTTGAACACATTACAAATACCGCTGACAAACTCGGAAACAAAGGCAATGCGGATATTATGACCTTAATGGAAGACAGTTGGGGTACCTTCTGGGTCGGTTCACGTGATGGTTTAAACAATATCGTTAGGACACCTGGAGGATTTGCAAAAAAAACCGTCAAAAGCGATCTGGAGAAACAATTGATTAATAAATATGTACAGACAGTCATTGAAGATTCATCGCGAAACATTTGGATTGGCACGGTAAAAGGCTTACACATATACAATCCAGCTACTCATAAAATGGAGGTCTTCCTCAAAAAAGAAGGAGATATAGATTGTCTGCAGTCTGACTACATCAACTGCATCATTCAGACTTCAAAAAACCAGTTCTGCATAGGAACTTACTTTGGTGGAGTCTCAGTATTTGATGTTGCAAATAGAAAGTTCAAAACATATACTGAAACTGACGGCCTGTGTAACAATAATGTGCTCGGTATGATTAAAGATGATGATGGCAATTTATGGATAAGTACGGATAATGGTTTATCTAAAATGAACCTGAAAACCGGCAGGTTTAATACTTATACGAAAAGCGACGGCCTGGCAGGTAATGACTTTAATATGAGGTCTTTTCTTAAAACGTCAGAAGGTGAATTCTTTTTTGGCGGGTACAATGGTTTAACTTCATTTTTTCCCAATCAGATTGAAGTAAACAATACTGTAAGCCCGATTACTTTTACCGGTCTTAAGCTTTTTAATGAGACCGTGCAGGTAGACAATACAAATATAATGATGAGGGAAAACATCATTTACAGTCCAAAACTTAAATTCAATCATGATCATAATAACTTTACGATCAGTTACGCCTTATTAAATTATATTAAACCTGATAAAAATAAATATTATTACAAGTTGGAAGGTTATGATAAGGATTGGATAAGTACTAGTTTACCTTATGCAACCTATACCAATCTTCCATCTGGAAATTACATTTTTAACGTAAAGGGGATCAACAATGACGGAACACCTGGTGGAAATCTCGCTACCATAGGAATCAATATGCTCCCCCCGTTCTGGGCCAGCTGGTGGGCATATCTTTTTTACTTTTTTCTTTTTTCAAGCATCTTATTTGTAACACTGCGGTACTTTTTCGTGAAAGCAATGTTAAAGAAATCTGAAAACCTTCAAAAAATGAAACTGAATTTCTTCACCTACGTGGCGCACGAAATACGCACTCCATTGACCTTAATACTGGGACCAATCGAACATCTTTTAAATACGTCCAAAAACTACCCGGAAATAAATAATCAAGTAATACCACTTAAGAATAACGCCGACCGGTTGATGAGGCTGGTAACAGAACTTATGGACTTCAGAAAGGCCGAAACCGGTCATCTTAAACTTCAGGTCAGCATTGGCGACTTAGTCGGTTTCTGCGATGAAATTTTTGTAGCCTTTAAAGACATGGCCGTCAGCAGGAATATAGAATACAACTTTATAACAGATCAAGAATCTACGGAACTTTATTTCGACAAAGGCCAGTTGGAAAAAGTACTCTTCAACTTGATCGCAAATGCTTTTAAATTTAGTAATAAAGGTGGAAAAGTAGAATTATCAATACATCAGACGAGCCAGGAAGTGGAAATCAGAATTACCGATAATGGCCAGGGTATTCCTTACGAAAGTCAAAATAAATTATTTAGCGACTATTTTCAGGTAGATGAACAAGAATCTAACCACATCGGATCTGGTATCGGCCTTGCACTTTCAAAGGGGATAATTGACGCCCATCATGGTAAAATTGAAATTGTAAGTACACCTGCCACTATAGAACAAAATGGTTATACCTGTTTTACCATTAAGTTGAAAACGGGAAAAGCTCATTTTAAAAAAGAGGAACTTCTGGAAGTTAAAGAAACTGCATCACTGCATAAGGTTTACCTGCAGCAGGATGCCCCTCCTATTTTTGTGAATCAGAATACAGACGTTGTGAAAAGTAACGAAATGATCCTGATCGTTGAAGACAATATTGAAATCATACAACTCCTTGTTGATGCGATAAGTCCGAATTATCAAATAGAGACCTGCATGAATGGTCTTAGCGGCCTAAAAATCGCTGTCGAGCTTTTACCTGATCTCATCATTTGCGATGTAATGATGCCTTTAATGGACGGATTAGAGCTATGTCATAAACTCAAAACAGATGAGCGGACAAGTCATATTCCAATTATATTGCTCACAGCACGTTCATCCTATGACCATCAGCTGGCGGGATACGAAACAGGAGCCGATGTCTATGTTACAAAGCCGTTTAGTATGGCACTGTTAAATCTAAGCATCAAAAATCTGTTGGCGGCAAGAGATACGATGAGAAAGAAATTCTCCCAGGAAATTAATCTGCAGCCCCAAAATGTCACAATTAATTCGACAGATCATGCATTCATTGATAGGACAATCAAGTATATTGAGAAACACATGGCCGACGAAAACTTTGGAGTTTTTGATCTGGCGAAAGAAATGGGAATGAGTCTGCCGATTTTATACAAAAAAATAAGAGCTATGACTGATCTCTCTGTAAATGATTTTGTGAAATCAATAAGGTTGAAAAGGGCATCACAGTTGCTAAAACAAAATGTATATACCATATCTGAAATTTCCTATATGGTAGGTTTTAATGATCCAAAATATTTTAGCAGGGAGTTCAAACGAGTCTATGGTGAAACGCCGAAGACATTTAGCAAAAGCTTAAGCTAACTTATGATACTTTTAGCCATAGCTTTGTAAAATCCTTTCGAATTGTGGGTCAAATGGAAATTAGTATATACTTTTGACTAAAATAACCATTTAGTCAAAAATTATGAAAGCTATCTTATCGCTTATTTGTCTTGTAACGCTGCTTAGTGCTTGTAATAACACCACAAAAATGAAGCTTAGGGCACCTGAACCTGAAATCGCAGAGGTAAACACTGTAAAATCCGTCGATTCTTCAAAAACAGACACAACGATTGCTGTTGGTGTAAAAAACTAACCAATCAATTCTTTCATCAGTTTATTGAAAGCTTCTTTCAATTCCGCTAGTTCTTGTTCTACATGAGCAAGACGGATTTCCATATCGGTTGCGGGTTTACTATAATTATCCTCATTAGTTTCATCCTGTGTAAGATCTGGTATTCCGCTAAGCAAATGTGTATACCGAGTTTCCTTTTGCCCTGCTTTTCTTGGAAGTTGGAGAACATAAGGTAATTCAGAATCAGAAAGTCTTTCTAATACAGATTGTACTTCTTCTAATGATTCAAATTCATATAGCCTTCCTGAATTCGTATTTAATTCGCCGGGAGTTTGAGGTCCTCTCAACATTAGCAGGCAAACAATAGCGACCTCCTGAGGTGTTACCGCAAAAACAATTGCAAAGTTATGTTTATATTTAATACTACGACTGGAACCTCCCGTTGCCGTAGATATCAGGCTTTTTCTTTTAAGCGAATCAAGAGTTAATGTAACCGTTTGCTCATCATACTGTACTACAGGTTTCCTTGAGGTTTTCTGATTACATGCAGCCGTAATCGCATTAATTGTCATAGGATAATACTCCGGCGTAGTCCTTGCTTTTTCCATAAGCACACCAAGAACACGCAGTTCTTCAGCATTTAAAATAGGTAGCGTCTGTGATGTGTCCATTAATAGATACTAAGAATTGGAAAGGATCCGGTTAATACTATTGAGTTCCTCTTCACTAAAGTTAGTATTATCCAGGCATTTTAATGAATCTGCAAGTTGTTCTGGTTTACTCGCCCCTACCAGCACTGAAGTAATCCTTTCATCTTTCAATATCCAGGATAAAGCCATGTGAGCCAACTTTTGCCCCCTGCTTTCTGCTATTTTATTGAGCTGTACAAGCTGTTGAATTTTGGATTCAGTAATCTGATCCTTTTGTAGAAATCCATGCGATTTCGCTGCTCTTGAATCTTCAGGAATACCTTTTAAATATTTATCTGTTAACATCCCCTGTGCCAAAGGAGAGAAAGGAATACACCCAACACCTTCATTACCGAGCAGGTCTAATAGACCATCTTCTATCCAGCGTTCGTACATTGAATATTTTGGCTGATGAATCAAACAAGGTGTTCCTAATCTTTTGAGAATTCCGATGGCCTTCTTTGCCTCTTCAGGCTTGTAGTTTGAAATTCCAACATATAATGCTTTGCCTTGCCTTACAATAAGATCAAGAGCATTCATTGTTTCCTCTATCGGAGTTTCCGGATCTGGTCTATGGTGATAGAAAATATCTACATAATCCAATTCCATTCTTTTCAAACTTTGATCTATACTGGATATAAGATATTTCTTTGAACCCCAATCACCATATGGCCCATCCCACATGGTATATCCTGCCTTTGTGGAAATGATCATTTCGTCCCTGAAGCCCTTAAAATCTCTCTTTAAGATGCCACCAAAATTTTCTTCAGCTGATCCTGGAGGAGGACCGTAATTATTAGCAAGATCGAAATGTGTAATTCCGCTGTCAAAAGCCAGCTTTAAAATATTGGCTGAATTCTCCAGTTGATCAACATGCCCAAAATTATGCCAAAGGCCAAGGGAAATTGCTGGAAGTTTAATGCCACTATTACCACAGCGGCGGTATTTCATTTTAGTATATCTTTCTGGATCGGGTAGGTATGGCATATTATCGGAAATATTCAGTAGCAGTAAAAAACTGCTACTGATATTTAAAAAGTACTGATACTTATTTAGCGTTTTTCTTGTCTGTTACTTCAGTACGAATCTCCTGAGCAAGAACTTTTAAATCTTGCATAGCTTTACGTACTCTTGTTCCAGCAGCGTTGTTACCTGCATTGTAAAATTTCTCAGCATCAGCCTCTACGGAAGCTAACAATTCTTTAACTTTTGAAAATTTTTCCATAATTTTTAATTTTTGTTAATGCCATGAATCCGCTTTCACGGCCTTCATGTTGTGATTTTTAATTTATAAGCCAAATATATATTATTTTAGAAATAAATGGGTATAACTTCATTCCTATTGCAGTTTTTCTGACTAATGTTGTTTTTAGGGCAAACCTTTTACTGCGTCTGTTGGTTACTTTCACAATACAACTCACAAATATCCCAACTATGCCCAAACTTATATATATTGTTGAAGATGATCAAGATATCAGTTTTATTGTAGAATATATACTAATTGAAGAAGGGTATCTTGTAAACACTTTTAAAACAGCCAGGGCCTTTAATACCCAAATGAAATTAAATTGGCCCGATCTGATACTTTTGGACGTGATGCTTCCCGATGGAAACGGGATTGAAATATGTCATTCATTAAAAACTGCTGCTACAACTACGCACATCCCCGTAGTGATCATGTCCGCTCATGCAGCCGAAACAGCAATACTCGAAGAAGCTTGCGCAGATGATTTCATTAGTAAACCATTTGATCTGGAACATCTGATACAAATCATAAAAAATACATTATCTAAGGTGACATCATCAGGCGACTCCCGTCAATAGTGCCACCCCCACATAAAACATTCAAAAAACAACGCTTTACGAAATCCGACAGAATAAAGACCGATATTTCTTTGATATGAAGAAAAAGCTACCGAGATTAGCCGCAAATGAAATACTTTAAAAGTACATATAAAGCATGGATTGCGACCTACAACAAAGGTCAGTTGCAAATGTATGCCCTATTTAAAAAGTTTTTCAGAGAAAACTATCCTTTTGGATTTACATTCCAGACGACCAGTAAGGACTTTATCAATTAAGCCCCGGATCATTTCGACTTTTCTTCGATTCTGGGGCCGTTGATCTCCTGATCATTCTACATGTATTTATCACCTTGCGTTTAAAACCGAAGCTTCAACTATCTGATCCTAGATTTTAATGCGTATTCAATTATAACACTTTATGGAAACAAAATCACTATCGCTATCAAAAAGCGACTTTAAATTATTGAAAGAGCATTTAGAGAAATCTAACATGAGCGCATACAACAAAGAAAAACTAAGGCTTGAGCTAAAGGAAGCCACTATCTATTCTGAGGAAGATCTCCCCGCTGATGTGGTTTGTCTTAAATCTGAAGCAACAATAGCAAATACTAAAACCGGGCAGGAATTTACATTTACTTTAGTCATGCCCGAGGAAGCCAATATCCAGATAAAAAAAGTTTCTGTATTTGCCCCTATCGGTATCGCACTTTTTGGCTACCGAACCAATGATATCATTAACTGGGAAATGCCTGATGGGATACAGGAATTCAAAATCCTGCTTGTAAAAAGAAATTAATATTATTTTCTTCCGGCCATCTTAATCATTCGCTGTGCAAGGTCTTTACCCAGATAACCATCAATAAGACCATGTACAATATATAATATAGGAGTCATTAAGATGGCCACAATGAATTTATAAGTATAATTTACCAAACCTATCGCCGCTACCATTTGCCAGCTCCAGTGATAAGCAGGATTCAAATAGAAAGCAATAAAGATGACAACAAAACTGTCAATAAATTGAGACACCAGGGTTGATCCAGTGGCACGCAACCACAAAGCTTTATCGCCGGTTATCCTCTTAATCCTGTGAAAAATCAGTACATCAGCAATTTGTCCAACCAAAAAAGCTACTATGGAACCAACTATGATCCACATTCCCTGTCCAAAAATGCCTGCAAACGCATTATTCATATTCAATGGTGCTCCATTAACTTCCTGATTCACCCAAAATCCAGATGGTGTCAGGTGCATAGCTGCCCCAACAACAATAAAAGCATAACCTATAAGTGCAGCGGTCAGAATCGATAAAAATCTTACCTGTTTCACACCAAAATATTCATTAATGATGTCTGTCATGATGAATATAAGTGGCCATGTCAAAACACCCGCCGACATATTAAAAGAAAGATTTGGTACACCAAGTAAATTTATATCAAATTGTTTTATACCAAGTGTACCCTCTACGGTAAATATCTTCACACCAATAAACTCGGAAAGGATTGCATTGGCAACAAAAAAACTACCTAGAATGAGCAATAGCCTACTCTCTTTTGTTTTAAAACTCATAGCAAGATGAAATTATTAAATAAATCCGATATAACGAGATAAATATTATTTCTATTTTCGCTTTAACATGATATCTATACAATCCAAATTACCAGGTGTAGGCACCACTATTTTTTCCGTGATGTCAAAATTGGCTGAGACTCATAAAGCCATCAATCTTTCTCAGGGTTTCCCTGATTACAATTGCGATGACAAATTAATCAGTATGGTTAATGATGCAATGAAAGACGGATTCAACCAATATGCACCCATGCCTGGGCTATTATCACTCAGAGAACTGATTGCAGAAAAAGCAGAGTTTCTTTATGGTGCAAATTATCATCCGGATACTGAAGTTACAATCACCGCTGGTGGTACGCAGGCCATATTTACAGCATTATCTTCATGCATTAATGCCGGAGATGAAGTGATCATATTTGAGCCTGCTTATGATTGCTACGCCCCTGCTGTTAAGCTTTTGGGTGGACTGGTAAAACCTTACGAACTGAATCCGCCAGACTATGAAATTGACTGGGAAATGGTCAAAAAGCTTTTTACTGCAAACACAAAAATGATCATATTGAACAGTCCACAAAATCCTACGGGCTGTATCCTGTCTGAAAAAGATATAAAAGCTCTCATTAAACTCACAAAAAATACAGATGTCTTAATTTTAAGTGACGAGGTATATGAGCATATTATATTTGATGGCAAAAAACACCATAGTATAGCATTATATCCCGAATTAAGAGAAAGAAGCTTTATTATTGCTTCATTTGGAAAGCTATTGCATACCACGGGATGGAAAATGGGATACTGCCTGGCGCCGGAAAATCTAATGAAAGAATTCAGAAAAGTCCATCAGTTCAATGTCTTTAGTGTAAACACACCTATGCAGGTTGGCATCACCAATTACCTTCGCAATCCTGCTGTTTACAATGAACTATCCGATTTCTTTCAGGAAAAACGTGACTTCTTTAGATCATTACTAAATGAAACAAGACTAAAACCGTTACCTTGTCATGGCTCTTATTTTCAGTGTGTAAGCTATAGTCACATCAGTGATGAAAAAGACACCGATATGGCCGCTAGAATGATAAAAGAATACGGAGTCGCCGGTATTCCTGTTTCTGCCTTCCATATCCGCAGTACAGATCACAAGATATTGAGATTTTGTTTCGCCAAGAAACAAGAAACATTAGAAAAAGCCGTTGAAAGACTAATGCAATTATAATTCACATCCTTTAAATCAGCATAATGGAACATCCAAATTACCTGAACATTAACAATCTTAAGATAACTATCTTTCAGGCCTATTTATTTTGGGAAAACACAGACAAAAACCTGCAGAACCTGGCGCTTAGATTATCCATGGGTATCAAGGAAAAAACAGACCTGATCATTCTTCCCGAAATGTTCAATACAGGATTTACCATGAATGCTGAAGCATTGGCCGAAGAAATGAATGGAAAAACAATGCTATGGATGCAGCAGACTGCACAAAAATATGATTGTGTAGTTTGCGGAAGCCTGATCATAAAAGAAAACAATCATTATTACAACCGGTTAATCTGGATGTTGCCTGACGGCAGCTTTAGTCATTATGACAAACGTCATTTATTTGGTCTCGGGAATGAAGACAAAAGCTATACAGCAGGTGAACAACAGGTCATTGTTGATCTGAAAGGATGGAAAATTCGTCTCGCTATTTGCTATGACCTTCGTTTTCCTGTATGGCTTCGCAACAAATATCAAGAGTATGATATCCTTTTGATCATTGCAAGCTGGCCAGATAAAAGATCTGCACACTGGAATGCTTTGATTCCTGCAAGAGCTATTGAAAATCAAAGTTATGTAATCGGAGCAAACCGTGTCGGACATGACGGGAATGAAATCTACCATAGTGGCCATTCACAATGTATAGATCCACAGGGTAAAACTGTATATTATAAACCTGAAGACGAAGACCTATACACCTTCAGTATCAATTACGAAGAGGTAGTAAAAACACGTAGAATCTTTCCCTTTTTAAGGGATGCAGATCAATTTAAAATCATTTAATAATAGCATATATGCTTAACCGTAGAAAATTCATTAAGTCCACTGCTGCCACAGCTTCTTTGTTTGCTATAGGTAATAAAAGTGCCTCAGGGATGATACCTCCACCGGACATAAAAGACATTAAACCGATTGTGATTTCTACCTGGGATTTTGGAATTGCGGCCAATCAGGCAGCATGGAAGGTATTGGTTTCTGGCGGAAGAGCCTTAGATGCAGTTGAAAAAGGTGTTCACGTACCTGAGGCAGATCCCAAGAATCAGTCTGTAGGATACGGTGGTTTACCTGATCGTGACGGACACGTTACACTTGATGCATGTATAATGGATGAACTGGGTAATTGTGGTTCCGTAGCTGGATTAGAACATATCGTACACCCTATTTCAGTTGCCCGATTAGTGATGGAAAAAACGCCTCACGTCATGCTGGTTGGCGATGGCGCATTACAGTTTGCCCTTGAAAACGGCTTTAAAAAGGAAAATCTTCTGACCAAAGAAAGCGAAAAGGCCTGGAAAGAATGGCTTAAAACAGCTAAATATGCACCCGTGATGAATATAGAAAACAAACTATATGATAAGGCTGCACCTACAAAATTACCAGGAAATCAATACAACCATGATACAATAGGTATGCTTGCTATTGATAGCAAAGGTAACATTTCAGGTGCTTGCACTACGAGTGGAATGGCTTACAAACTACATGGACGTGTTGGAGACAGTCCTATTATTGGTGCTGGACTTTATGTAGATAATGAAGTGGGCGGCGCCACCTCTACCGGCGTTGGCGAGGAAGTGATCCGCAATGTAGGCAGTTTTCTGGTAGTCGAATTGATGAGACAAGGCTATAGTCCTGAAGCAGCTTGCAAAGAAGCAGTCATGAGAATCATCAAAAAGAAACCAGAGACAGCTAAAAACATTCAGGTGGGATTCCTGGCGCTGAATAAAAAAGGCGAATATGGTGCTTTTGCAATTCAGAAGGGTTTTAGCTATGCGGTGTGTACGGAAGAAAAAAATGATTTATTGATTCCTGGAAAGAGTTATTATTAAAATAAAAGTATCATGGTAAATATGGAGGTGTGCGCCAATTCTGTTAGGTCTGCTCTGGCGGCTCAGGAAGGTGGCGCAATTAGGGTTGAACTATGTGACAATTTACCTGAAGGAGGAACGACCCCCAGTTATTCCCAAATTGCACTCGCAAAAAAGACGTTATCTATAAAAATTTACCCCATCATTCGCCCCCGGGGTGGTGATTTTCTATATTCTGATTTGGAGTTTTCCATAATGAAGGAAGATATTAAAATATGCAAATCATTAAAATGTGACGGGGTCGTTATCGGTATTTTGAGAGCCGACGGCAGCGTAGATAAACAAAGATGTGCAGAATTGATCGAAATGGCAAAACCAATGCATGTAACCTTTCACAGGGCATTTGATATGAGCAATAATCTGGAGCAGGCCCTGGAAGATATCATCGAACTCGGATGTGAACGCATCCTAACTTCAGGTGGTGAATCATCCGCACACAGAGGAATTGAAGTATTGGCCAAGTTGAGTAAACTTGCAAACGGAAGAATCATTATTATGCCTGGCGCAGGTATCTCCACAAGTAACATTCAGGAAATCATCAAAATAACTGGTGCTATCGAGTTTCATGCCTCTGCAAAGCACGCAATAAAAAGTGAAATGCAATTCAGAAACCCTAAATTAAACATGGGCAGCATAGCTGATGAATTTAGTTATGATCTTACTGATAGTGAGACCGTAAAAAATTTAATTGAGCTGGCTAACAAACCTATATAATAATCCGCTCAAAATCTTATCTTTGCGCCACTGATGAAGCATATACGTAATTTTTGCATAATTGCACATATTGACCACGGAAAAAGCACCTTGGCTGACCGTCTATTGGAATACACCAAAACGATTTCTCAACGTGAATCGCAGGCCCAGTTACTGGATAACATGGATCTTGAACGCGAACGGGGCATAACGATTAAAAGTCATGCCATACAAATGAATTATAAAGTTGGTGAAATTGAATACAACTTTAACCTGATTGATACGCCTGGGCACGTAGATTTTTCTTACGAAGTGTCACGTTCTATCGCAGCGTGCGAAGGTGCCCTGCTTATTGTTGACGCATCTCAGGGAATTCAGGCCCAAACAATTTCAAACTTATATTTAGCTTTAGAGCACGATCTTGAAATTATCCCTATTTTAAATAAAATGGATCTTCCTGGGGCAATGCCTGAGGAAGTGAAAGACCAGATTATTGATTTAATTGGTTGTAAACGGGAAGAGATTATACCAGCATCCGGTAAAACAGGCATGGGTATTCCCGATATCATTCAAGCTATTGTAGACCGTGTTCCTGCACCTGTTGGCGATCCTGAAGCACCTTTACAAGCACTGATTTTCGATTCGGTTTTTAATCCTTTCCGGGGGATTATCGCTTATTATAAAGTAGTAAACGGGGAGATCAAAAAAGGTGATAAAGTTAAATTCATTAATACCGGCAAGCAATATTTAGCAGACGAAGTAGGTATTCTCAAGTTGGATATGTCGCCGCGTACAGTAGTTAAAACGGGCGATGTTGGCTATATTATTTCTGGCATTAAAGAAGCCCGTGAGGTAAAAGTCGGTGATACAATTACTACTGTAGACAGACCATCAACGGAGTCTATTCAAGGTTTTGAAGAGGTAAAACCTATGGTTTTCGCAGGTATCTACCCTGTTGATACCGATGAGTTTGAAGAATTACGTGAGGCAATGCACAAATTGCAACTGAATGATGCTTCTATCGTTTTCGAGCCGGAAAGTTCTGCCGCATTAGGTTTCGGTTTCCGTTGTGGATTTCTTGGAATGTTGCACATGGAAATTATTCAGGAACGCCTGGAACGCGAATTCGACATGACGGTTATCACTACCGTACCCAACGTGTCTTATATCGCAAAGACAACTAAAGGTGATGAAGTGATTGTAAACAATCCATCAGATTTACCGGATCCTAGTAAACTGGATTCTGTGGAAGAACCATATATTAAAGCAAATATCATTACCAAAGCGGAATTTGTCGGGCCGGTAATGTCTCTTTGTATTCAGAAAAGAGGAATTATTGTCAATCAGTCCTACCTTACTTCAGATCGTGTAGAACTTGTTTTTGAGATGCCTATGGGAGAGATCGTTTTCGACTTCTATGATAAGCTAAAAACGATTTCTAAAGGTTATGCTTCATTTGACTACCATCAGGTTGGATACCGAAAATCTGATTTGGTCAGATTGGATATGCTATTGAATGAAGAGCCTGTTGATGCTTTATCCTCATTGATCCACCGCAGCAATGCTTATGATTTTGGAAAGAAAATCTGTGAGAAGCTGAGAGAATTAATCCCGCGTCAGCAATTTGAGATTAAAATACAGGCATCTATTGGTGCAAAAGTTATTGCCCGCGAAACACTTAGTGCTTTACGTAAAGATGTCACCGCTAAATGCTACGGTGGTGATATTTCCCGTAAACGTAAATTATTAGAAAAGCAGAAGCAAGGTAAAAAACGAATGCGCCAAGTGGGTAACGTAGAAATCCCCCAAACAGCCTTCATGGCAGTATTAAAATTAGATTAACCAAAATACATCATTTCAATGCAGTTACTCGACGGAAAATTCGTATCGGAGAAAATAAAACAGGACATCGCTGTTGAAGCAGCAGATTTTTTAAGTGAAACAGGGAGAAAACCACATTTGGTAGCTATTCTGGTTGGAAATGACGGAGGTAGCGAAACCTATGTGGCCAGCAAGATGAAAAACTGTGAAAAGGTTGGCTTTCAATCTTCTCTGATAAGATATGACCTTACTGCAACTGAAGAAGAACTGCTAGGAAAAGTTAGAGAAATCAACCAGGATCCAGGTGTCGATGGACTGATTGTACAGCTACCGCTTCCTAAACATATTGATCCGGAAAAAGTTACTGAAGCAATTGATCACCGCAAAGATGTAGATGGCTTTCATCCAGTTAATCTGGGAAGAATGATGCGCAATTTACCATGTTTCATACCTGCTACTCCCTATGGCATCATGCTAATGCTTGAAGCTTACCAAATTGATACGACCGGTAAACATTGTGTAGTTGTAGGTCGAAGTAATATTGTAGGTAGTCCAATGAGTATTCTTATGGCTCGTAATGCCACCCCAGGGAACTGTACGGTTTCATTAACACACAGCAGAACCGCGAATCTCAAAGACATGACATTACAAGGCGACATTATCATCGCTGCTATTGGGAAAAAGAACTTTATCACAGCAGATATGGTCAAACCTGGTGCTATTGTTATTGATGTTGGTATGAACAGAGAAACTTCAACTCAGACTAAATCAGGTTATAAATTATATGGAGATGTTGATTTTAACAATGTAGCCCCTATTTCTTCATGGATAACTCCTGTTCCCGGAGGTGTAGGTTTGATGACGATAATCGGCCTGCTAAAAAACACATTGGCTTCAGCTAAAAAAGAAATCTATAAATAATCAGTATTCGGAAAATAACGTTGTTTATTTTCCGAATATTCTTTTAATCCAGCGCTCTTTTAAACCCACGTATATTCCATCAGTTCTGATTTCAACAGGATATATGTCGATATAATCCCCCTGTCCTTCAGCACCTCTGCCCGTCTGCAGATTATATTCCCATCTATGGATAGGACAAACTAAATGCCCTTCTTTGCACCACCCCCCACTAAGTATTCCTCCAGCATGGGGACAAGTATTCTGAACCGCATATAACTTATCCTGGTGTTTTAACAAACACATTTTTTTTCCGTTCACAACAACTTGTTTCACGAATTCACCATCTGGTAAATCGGTTTCTATTTTATACCATTTCAGATTCATGCAATATTTAAAGTCTAAATATAAGCAACGCAATTATTTTATCTACCTTTGCAATCTTAAATATGGCACATCAAATACCAGCAGACGGCACGTTACTTCCTTTAATGGAAGAATTTTATACTATACAGGGAGAAGGATTTAATACAGGTAAGGCAGCCTATTTCATTCGATTAGGTGGATGCGATGTAGGTTGTCATTGGTGTGATGTAAAAGAGAGCTGGGACGCTGAACTGCACCCGCTTACAAAATCAGATGATATCGTTACTAAAGCAGATAGCTTCCCCGGAAAAGCAGTAGTCATTACCGGTGGGGAGCCATTAATTTATAATCTTGATTACCTGACTCAAAAACTTCAGGAAAAAAACATACTCACTTTCATTGAAACCTCAGGTGCTTACCCCCTTTCAGGAAAGTGGGATTGGATCTGCCTGTCGCCGAAGAAATTTAAAGCGCCTAGACCGGATATCACTCCATTTGCAAATGAACTGAAAGTGATTGTATTTAATAAAAGTGATTTTGAATGGGCAGAGAAGTATGCAGAAACCGTTTCAGATACGTGCAAACTTTACCTGCAGCCGGAGTGGTCCAAATCAAAAGAAATTACACCCCTTATTATCGACTATGTAATGGCTAACCCTAAATGGGAGATTTCATTACAGACACATAAATTCTTAAATATCCCGTAAAGCTGATTTTTATTTCCAATGAATTGCAGTATATTTAAAATAAAGACAAATAGCTGCAAATGAGAGTAATACTGCTTATACTTTTCTTACACCTTAGCATTCAGCAAGTTGTAGCACAGTTAAGCAATGTAAAAAAGGCACAGACCAGTTTTGATAAAGCCCAGACTCACCTGAAATCTGACAACTACGATCAGGCCGTACTTATTTTGAAAGAGGCCGTTATTGCAGATCCCAATTTCCAATATGCCTTTATACAGCTCGGAGATATAAACCGTCGAATTAAGTCATTCGGAGCGGCTAAAAGTGCTTATAAAAGTGCATTGGCAATAAATGAAAATGTAGATGCCAGAGTTTATTATGGATTAGCGGAGTCGGAAATATTTACTGGTGATTATGATAATGCTTATAAGAATATCCGGATTTTTATCGAAAAGTATAAAGGAAATGACAAGGATTTTATAGTCAAGGCCAACAAGTACCTTAAAGATTGTGAATTTTCTGTGCTTGCTATTAAATCACCAAAAATATACAGCCCTGTCAATATGGGTAAGGAAATCAATTCAAGCTATCGTGATTATTTCCCGTCAATTACCGCAGATGGCGAAAAACTAATATTTAGCCGAAATATTGATGGAAATGAGGACTTTTACATTTCTGAAAAAAAAGCAGATACCTGGACTAGTCCGCGGGAATTGAGTGACAAGATTAATACCAAAAAATACAATGAAGGTGCACAGTCAATTTCCCCCGACGGCAAATATCTTTTCTTCACAGGATGCAACAGACCAGATGGCTTAGGAAGGTGTGACATTTACGTAAGTCATAAACAAGGCAACAGCTGGGGCGACCCATTTAATCTTGGCAACCCGATAAATACACAGTACTGGGAATCCCAACCGGCAATCAGTCCAGATGGCAGCACTCTTTATTTCGTAAGCAACAGGCCTGGTGGACTTGGGGGATACGATATATGGAAAAGTACATTGCAAAGTGATGGATACTGGAGTAAACCTGAAAACCTGGGGTCGGATATCAATACTCCCTATGATGAGCACACTCCCTTTATTCACCCTGATGGAAAAACCTTATACTTCTCTTCTGACGGCTGGCCAGGCTTAGGAAACAAAGATATTTTTCTAAGCAGAATGAGCGATTCCGGCAAGTGGTCGAAGCCGGAGAACATGGGATACCCCATCAATACTTTTAATGAAGAAACAGGACTAATCGTTACACCAGATGGCACCGAGGGTCTCTTTTCTTCTCTCTTGCAAGGAGGATTTGGTGATATGGATATTTATCATTTCAACATACCAAATGACAAGAAGCCGCTTGCAATCACTTATGTAAAGGGCATTGTAAAAGACAGACAAACCGGCAGTTTCCTGGAAGCCAAAGTACAAGTGGTAAACTTAAAAAACAAACAGGTAGAATATAATGATTACACATCTAATGAAACCGGTGATTTCTTAGCTGTAATGCCTATAGGAGGAAATTATGCTTTTAATGTTAGTGCAAATGGGTATTTATTCCATTCTGAGAATTATGAATTAGGTAATTCTTACATTAACAAGCCCTTTTTATTGGAGATAAATATGGACAAATTGAAGGTTGGAAGTAATGTTATATTAAAAAATATCTTTTTTAATACCAACGAATATAATCTCCTTCAAACTTCATTTATAGAATTGGCCACCCTGGTAGACCTTTTAAAAAATAATCCTGCCATCAATATTGAAATACAGGGTCATACCGATAACGTTGGAAATGACGAAAATAACATGAGACTTTCTCTTCAACGTGCAAAATCAGTTTACGATTACCTTTTAAATAGTAAAATAGCAGGCGAAAGATTAACCTATAAAGGTTTTGGAGAAACAAAGCCCCTAGCAACAAATGATAGTGAGACCGGTAGAAAGCTCAACAGAAGAACATCCTTTCTAATCACCAGGCTATAACCAGACTTAAAAAAGCGGTTAAATAACCGCTTTCCTTATTTTTATCAGTTTTACAAGTAAATCTTCAAGCAAGTCCAGATGAAGCATATTGGCACCATCAGACTTTGCATTGGCTGGATCGGGATGTGTTTCAATAAATAATCCATCAGCCCCTACTGCAATGGCTGCCTTTGCGATAGTACCGATCAGTTCGGGTTTACCACCTGTTACACCACTGCTTTGATTAGGTTGCTGTAAAGAATGTGTACAATCCATTACTACAGGAACTTCGAAACTCTGCATTTCAGGTAAACCTCTATAGTCTACAATCAAATCCTGGTAGCCGAATGTATTGCCCCTGTCAGTAAGTATAACTTTATTATTTCCGGCTTCTACTATTTTTTCAACCGCAAATTTCATTGAAGCGGCAGACAAAAACTGTCCTTTTTTCACATTCACTACTTTTCCCGTCTGGGCAGCAGCTATCAGCAAGTCTGTTTGTCTGCATAAAAATGCGGGGATTTGTAATACATCCACATAAGCAGCTGCCATTGCAGCTTCTTCATGGGCATGTATATCTGTTACCGTCGGCACATTAAATGTGGCCCCTATTTTTTCCAGGATCTTAAGTGCTTTTTCATCTCCTATACCGGTAAAAGAGCTTCCTTTTGAACGGTTCGCTTTACGGTATGAGCCTTTGAATATATAAGGAATCTGCAATTTATCTGTAATGGCAACTATTTTTTCTGCAATACGCATGGCAATATCCTCACCTTCAATAGCACATGGGCCAGCCATTAAAAAGAAATTACCGGAATTGATATGTTTTAGTTTATCTAACTCGAAATTGATCATTGTGTTTTTTAATTGTTAATTACCTAATTCAGACATGAACTTTATACGCATCAGTTGTATTTCTTCACGTGAATAATCGGTCTCACCAAGTTCTTTCAGGGCTTCATCAATTGAATCGTTCTCTGCGGATTGAAAGTAATCAAATACTTCATCCTGGCGATCCTCATCAATAACTTCGTCCACAAAATAACTTAAATTTAATTTCGTACCCGAATTTACAATCGCCTCAACCTCTTTCAAAATATCATCATAAGTGATACCCTTTGACTTAGCAATATCTTCGAGTCCTATTTTCCGGTCTATATTTTGAATAATAGAAACCTTGAGCTGTGACTTATTAGCCTGTGTTTTTATGATCAGATCGATAGGTCGTTCTATATCATTGTCCTCTACATACTTTTTGATCAATTCAAGAAAAGGACCTCCAAACTTAAGTGCCTTCCCGTTACCTACTCCCGAAATCTGCTTCAATTCGTCCATTGCAATAGGATAATGGGTGCACATTTCTTCCAATGAAGGATCCTGAAAAACTACAAATGGAGGTACATTTTTTTGCTTTGCTATCTTCTTCCTCAGATCTTTTAACAACTGAAGCAATTGCGTATCTAACGTGCCACTACCATGTTTCACATCATCTTCATCATCATCTGCAGCACTTTCTATTGGTTCATTCAACACAAATTTCAGGCTGTAGGGACTATCAATAAATCCTATACCGGCATTCGTTAATCCTAGTAGGCCATAATTATCAATGTCTTTAGACAAAAAATTATTAAGTACAGCCTGCCTAATTAAAGATTTCCAGTGATTTTCACCTTCTACTGTTCCAATACCAAACTCTGGTAGTTTACTGTGTTCATATGCAATCGTCTGAGCAGTTTCAGTCCCCATGATGATGGCTAAAATATGGCTGTCATCAAACTTCTCTCCTATTTTTTTGATCAGCTTGAGCAGAATCATTAATGAGTCTTCCGCTTCAAATTGCTTTTTAGGCTTTTTACAGTTGTCGCACATACAGTTACAACCAGTCTCATTGAAGTTCTCTCCAAAATAATGAAGAATCTGCTTTCTTCTACAAACGCCTGATTCAGCGTAGTCGATGACTTCCTTTAAGATTTGTGTGCCAATTTCACGTTCAGATACAGGCTTGTCTTTCATAAACTTAGCCAGCTTATCTACATCCTTTTGTGCATAAAATGCAATGCAGATTCCTTCGCCACCATCTCTTCCAGCCCGACCAGTCTCCTGATAATACCCTTCCATACTTTTGGGAATGTCATGGTGGATCACAAAACGCACATCCGGTTTATCTATCCCCATACCGAAAGCGATTGTAGCTACGATTACTTCCACATCCTCCATAAGGAATTTATCCTGAGTATCTGCACGTACTTTAGGTTCAAGCCCCGCATGATATGGAAGTGCTTTTATGCCGTTTAAATTAAGCGTTTCCGCCACTTCCTCTACTTTTTTACGGCTTAAACAATAAATGATACCTGATTTACCTGTGTTGTATTTAATGTACCTGATGATCTCTTTGATCACATCACGCTTCGGTCGAATCTCGTAAAACAGATTAGGTCTGTTAAATGACGACTTAAATAACGTGGCGTCAGACATTTGAAGATTTTTGATGATGTCCTGCTGAACTTTAGGCGTAGCAGTAGCTGTCAGTGCAATAATAGGGATATCCTCTCCAAGCCCTTGAATCACCTGCCTGATTTTCCGGTATTCAGGTCTGAAATCATGTCCCCACTCCGAAATACAGTGTGCCTCATCAACGGCAACAAAAGATATTTTGATCAATCTCAAAAAATCAATATTGTCTTGTTTAGAGAGTGACTCTGGCGCGACATACAAAAGCTTTGTCTGTCTGCTCAGCAGATCACTTTTAACCTGAGTGATTTCTGTTTTATTTAAAGAAGAATTTAAGAAGTGTGCAATACTGTCGCTCCCGCCAAAAGCACGCAGTTGATCTACCTGATTTTTCATCAGCGCAATCAGCGGTGATATAACTATAGCAGTACCTTCTTCCATTAAAGCAGGCAACTGATAGCAAATGGATTTTCCCCCACCCGTAGGCATTATCACAAACGTATTTCTCTTTTCGAGAATATTGGTGATGATAGACTCCTGATCACCTTTAAAATTATCAAAACCAAAAAAGGTTTGTAAGTTGTCAAACAACGACTTTTTCACATCCATTTCGTGTATAAAATATTCAGTGCTATTTTTACTTCAAAATAACATAATTTTGCACTAATTCAAAGCATCAATATACTAATAATTTCTGTTTGAAAAGTAAAAAATCTATTATAGACAACGCAATTAACACGTTACAACTAGAAGCTCAGGCCATTCTCGACTTAATTCAACATATAAATGATGATTTTGTAGAGATAATTAACCTGATTCACGAAAGTAATGGTCGTGTAATTGTAACCGGAATAGGAAAAAGTGCAATTATAGCGCAAAAAATTGTCGCTACTTTTAATTCTACAGGAACCCCTTCGGTATTTATGCATGCAGCAGATGCAGTCCACGGCGACCTTGGGATGATTCAAAAAAACGACATCGTGATTTGTATTTCCAAGAGCGGAAATACGCCTGAAATAAAAGTACTCGCTCCTCTTCTCAAACAATCCGGAAATATCATGATTGGTATGGTAGGACAAATTAATTCAGATCTTGCTTTACAGGCTGATTATGTATTAAACACTTCAGTTGAGAAAGAAGCCTGCCCACACAATCTCGCACCAACAACCAGCACGACAGCCCAACTTGCAATGGGTGATGCACTGGCGGTATGCCTGCTCCATGCACGCAATTTTAATGAAAATGATTTTGCCCGTTTCCATCCCGGCGGTTCATTAGGAAAGAGACTTTATTTAAAGGCCGCCGACATCGCGCTGAAAAATGAAAAACCACGTATACACCCTACTGCTTCAGTAAAAGATGTCATAATAGAAATTAGTCAAAACCGTTTGGGTACGGTCGTTGTTATTGAAAATGATACGATCATAGGAATAATAACTGACGGAGATATTAGAAGAATGCTGGAGAAACATTCTAACTTAGCAGACATCACTGCAAGGGATTTAATGAGCAAAAACCCCAAGAGTATTGATAAAGAGATACTGGCGGTACAGGCACTTGAACTGATTAAAAATCACAACATTACTCAACTGCTTGTTACTGACAACGGCAGTTATTTTGGGATCATACATTTACACGACCTTCTGCAGGAAGGTATAATATAGAGATACGCGATTACCAGATATGAATAAAAATAATTACGCCTTAATAATGGCCGGTGGCGTCGGAAGCCGCTTTTGGCCAGTAAGCAGAACTGAATATCCTAAACAATTCATCGATTTTTTTGGCGTCGGAAAGACCCTAATCCAAAGCACCTACGATAGGTTTTTAAAAATTTGTCCTCCTGAAAATATTTTCATTGTTACCAATGAAATATATACTGACATCATTAAAGAGCAACTACCTGATTTGGATGCTAATCAGATTCTTGCAGAACCAATCATGAGAAATACAGCTCCCTGCATTTCTTATGGTTCTACAAAAATTGCCAGGCTCAATCCTGATGCTACAATAGTTGTGGCTCCGTCTGATCATACCATTACTAATCAGGATGCCTTTATATCTGCTATTGAGCAGTCGCTTACGGCGGCTTCCCAAAATGACTGTCTAATTACCCTGGGAATCAAGCCAAGCAGACCTGACACGGGATATGGATATATTCAGTATACTGAAAATCGCTTAAAAACTGATGACCAGATCCATAAGGTAAAGATATTTACGGAGAAGCCTAATCTTGAACTTGCGAAATCATTCGTGCAAAGTGGCGATTTTTTATGGAATGCCGGGATATTTATCTGGTCTGCAAAGTCTATAAACAACGCTTTCTCTAAGCATTTACCAGATATGTATGAGATATTCCAACAGGGCGCTCCTATATACAACACTGCCAATGAACCGGAATTTATCAGCAATGCCTACCAGCAATGCACCAACATTTCAATCGATTTTGGCATTATGGAAAAAGCAGATAATGTTTATGTTCTCCCGGCAGACTTTGGTTGGTCTGATTTAGGGACGTGGGCTTCCATTTATGACATAGCTGAACACGACTATGTTGGCAATGCGGTGATCCCCTCTGAAAAGGTAATGATGTTCAATTCATCAAACTGCATGGTAAATGTCCCGAAGGATAAACTTGTGATCCTGCAAAACCTTCACGACTACATTGTGGTAGAATCCAATAACACTTTGTTGATTTGTCCAAGATCAGAGGAACAAAGCATCAAGCAGATCGTTGCAGATGTGAAATCTAAATTTGGAGTCAAATACATTTAGAGAAACCTAATTTCATAAAAAAGGGCTGTATGAATCAATTATACAACCCTTTTTTATATTCTGATCAATTAAAGAGTCCTCTGTCTGATGGCCTCATATAAAATGACACCTGCTGAAACAGAAACATTCAGAGAATTGATTTCTCCTATCATCGGTATTTTAGCCAAATGATTGGCCATACGCATAATCTCATTTGAAATTCCCTCATCTTCGGCTCCCATTACAATTGCGGTTGGAACAGTATAATCAGGAACATAGATCAATTCAGTTGTTTTTTCAGTACATGCTACAATCTGCAAACCACAATCTTGCAGATAAAGTGCTATCTTCTGAAGATTAGGGTGTCTGCATACTGGTATAGTAAACAATGCACCTGCAGAGGTTTTTATAGCATCTGCATTGATCTGTGCTGAATTTTTGGTCGGCACAACAATGGCATGCACACCCGCGCAGGCAGCTGTTCTTGCTATCGCCCCCATATTTCTCACATCTGTAATTCCATCAAGGATCAATACTAAAGGCACTTCACCTTTCTCGTAAATCACAGGAACAATGTCTTCGATTTTCTGAAAAGAAATGGCTGAAATTACAGCAATAACACCCTGATGATTTTTCTGGGTCATCCTGTTCAACTTCTCTACAGGAACATTGTGAACCGGAGCATCCACGTCTTTTAACAACGCTTTCAGTTCAAGGATAATTCCTCCTGTTAATCCACGCTGAATGTAAATACTTTCAATATCTTTGCCTGCTTTAACAGCCTCTATAACAGCGCGTATACCAAATATAAACTCATTATTTTCTTTAGGTCTTCCCGACCTCCTGGAATTTTCCATTTCATTGCAAATTGAGCTGCAAAAATAGTTCAAAAAATGGGATTATTTGAACCTTATTTTACAGATACTTCTTACCCGCTTATCCACATATCCTTGTTAGCAATTTCACAAAACAAACCAAGCCCCTAAAAATTGACTGATATTTCAGCTGTTAGAATGTGTATAAAGAATTTAAGATGGCACCTTATTTTTGTATATTTTTGTACCTATGATTACGGACAACGGAAAACAGGGACAGGACAAAGGCAGTTACAATGCCAGGAAAAACAGGTTAAGTAATTCTATGAATACCCTGGGAAAAATACCTCCTCAGGCTATTGATCTTGAAGAAGCTGTGCTCGGAGCCTTAATGCTTGAAAAAGACGCATTGTCTACCGTTATCGACATTTTAAAGCCTGAGGTATTCTACCATGAGGCACATAAGAAGATTTTCGAAGCCATTCAAGGCTTATTTCAAAAATCAAAGCCTGTTGACATACTGACCGTAACCTCTGAATTACGTACGCTAGGTTTGCTGGAAATGGTCGGAGGAGCCTATTACATTACCAATCTTACCAATAGGGTCGCTTCTGCCGCTAACATAGAATTTCACGCCCGTATCATATCTCAGAAATACATCCAAAGAGAACTGATCAGAATTTCTTCAGAAATCATTCAAAATGCTTACGAAGATACCACTGATATTTTTGATCTTTTGGACCACGCTGAGAAGAACTTGTTTGACATCGCTCAAAACAACCTGCGCAGGGATACGCAAAAGATGGATGAGATCATCAAACAATCACTTGCTACGCTTGAAGAGCTTCGTGGTAAAAGTGACGGACTCACAGGTGTACCTTCTGGATTTACCGACCTCGACCGCATCACTGGTGGATGGCAGCCTTCAGATCTTGTCATCATTGCTGCACGTCCTGCAATGGGTAAAACAGCTTTCGTTCTGACATGTGCCCGTAATGCTGCTGTAGATTTCAAAAGACCAGTAGTTGTATTCTCTCTGGAGATGTCCTCTGTTCAGCTCGTAAATCGTCTCATATCTGGTGAAACAGAAATAGAACAGGAGAAGATAAGAAAAGGTAACCTTGCAGAATGGGAATGGCAGCAATTACACAGTAAAATCGGAACCTTAACAGAAGCACCTTTATTAATCGACGATACACCAGCACTGAACATCTTTGAATTCAGGGCCAAGTGCCGTCGTTTAAAATCACAATACGATTTGCAACTGATCATCATCGATTACCTGCAGTTGATGCATGGTAAAGGAGAAGGCCAGAGTGGCGGCGGAAACAGGGAGCAGGAAATTGGTAGTATTTCAAGAGCCCTTAAATCTGTAGCCAAGGAACTAAACGTCCCTGTACTCGCACTTTCTCAGTTGAGTCGTGCCGTAGAAAGCAGACCCGGAGCAAACGGAAAAAGACCGATGCTATCCGACTTACGTGAATCCGGTTCCATTGAGCAGGATGCCGATATGGTATTGTTCTTATACAGACCAGAATATTATGGCATCACAGAGGATGAGCAAGGTCGTTCACAAGCCGGTATCGGTGAGGTAATCATCGCAAAACACCGTAACGGTGAAACCGGTATTGTGCCGCTAAGATTCATCGGTAAGTATGTGAAATTTGCAGATTTGGAAGAAAACTTCTCTGCACCAACTTCTTTCTCCATGGAAAGTTCCGGTGCCGGAATGCAGCCATCCCAGGATTTTGACAGACCAGCAGGAAATGTCATCATCAAACCTTCACGCATGGATGACATGCATGATGAGGATGCTCCCTTCTAGTTAAAGAAAATAACCCAGCAATACCCCTCCAAGTACAATAAACGTCGGGCTGATTTTGGTGAAATTCAAAATCAGAAAGGTAGATATCAATATGCTTATCGCCAGAAGATCAAAGCCAACCGGCTTTACCAGCAAAATAAAGGCGGCTATAATAAAACCCACACTAACGGCATTAATGCCTGATAGGGAATACTTTATTCTTCCCACTTTTTTTAGATCTTCCCAGAAAGGAACAATCAGGAGTACCAAAATCAATCCTGGAAGATTTATCCCCAATACAGCGACAGTGCCTCCAAGTATCTGCCCTGTCAATCCATATCCAAAATTTCGCATACTTAATGCGCCTACATAACTTGTAAATGAAAATGTAGGCCCGGGAAGTGCCTGTTGCAATGCAAAACCAGAAAGAAAACCTGGAGAAGTCAAATAATGTTTCATCTCCACAAATTCTGTAAACATCAAGGGTACCAGAACTTGCCCACCGCCAAATATCAGGATACCGTTACGGTAAAAATTCTCAAAAAGCCTGATCGGCAAACTAAATGGAGACGTCCTGTTTATAATGGCGCCAAGGAGCGCAAAAAACAAAAGCACACTCACAAAGTAAATCAGTTTTTTCCTGTTGATATTAGAAAATAGCTTCACCCTGATCACACTCTCTTCCTGAGGCGTTTCAAGCGCCGAAGATATCATACCACCTATTAAAATGGCCATAGGGAAAACGTAAGCATTTCTAAGCACCAGCGTTGCTATTACAGCTGAAACCGCAAGAAATATAGAAACCTGAGAGACCAAAACTCTCCTTGACAGGTTATAAGCTCCATAGGCTACAATCCCCAATGCAATTGGTTGAATATATTCCAGAATTTCTGTGAATTTTTGCTTCTGATCAAGCTTTGCGAAGGTAATGGCCGCAAAAGTCATAACTGCAGCTGAAGGTATGATCCAGATAAAAAAGGTGAAAAGTGACAGGCGCAAGCCCCCAACCTTATATGCTATGCCAACAAGCGTCTGTGTAGAAGCCGGTCCGGGCAACACCTGTGCCAGGGCATTCAGCTCGAGCAAATCCTCTTCAGATATAAACCTTACATCTTTTACAAAGTACTTGAGTAATAATGAAAGGTGTGCCTGGGCTCCTCCAAATGCGGTAAAAGTAAATAAGAAGACATTTCTGATAAATAAAAGTTGTCGTTTATTCATCTGATCATCATTTAGTCGTCTTCGTAATCCAAACCTGCCGCCGAATTATAAGCGCCCTGAAGTTCTGAAAAAGCATGCATATCACGCTTATTTCTCGCTGCAGTCATTCCAAGCTGGTAAATTTCTATCGCCTTTTCTTTACTATCTGTTTTTTCATAGAGCTTACCGAGGTGATAATAAGTGCCTACGTATTGCGGATGCTCCGCAACTAGTTTTAAATAATACTCAAATGCCTTTTCAATGTCATTTGATGAATTGTATTCCGTCGCCAAAGCGTATAAAACGAAGGGATCATTAGGATCGCTGTCTAAAAAGTTTAATAACTTCTCTATTCGGGTACTTTGCATTTTTTATCCCTGCTTTTTTAATTAGATTTGCAAAAAGGCTATTAATCAGCTCGGCTAAATAATAGCTTCATTACCTTTAAAAATCAATATGTAAACTTATGAAAATATTAGTTTGTATCAGTAATGTGCCAGACACAACCACAAAAATAACTTTTACTAATGATAATACACAATTCAATACAGCAGGTGTACAATTTATTGTAAATCCTTATGATGAAATTGCATTATCAAGGGCTATTGAACTTTGTGAAGGTGGTAAAGGCACTGTTACGGTAATCAATGTTGGTGAAAGCCAGACAGAACCAACTATAAGAAAAGCACTTGCTATCGGAGCTGATGATGCTGTACGCATCAATGCTGCGCCTAGAGATGCCTATTTCACCGCTTACCAGATCGCTGAATATGCTAAAACTACAGATTTCGACATGATCCTTTGCGGTCGCGAATCAATTGACTATAATGGTTCTCAGGTAGCGGCAATGATTGGTGAATTTCTTGATATCCCGTCCATATCTATCATTAAGAAACTTGATTACGATGGAAGTACTGCAACTATAGAAAGAGAAATCGAAGGTGGTAAAGAAATTGTTTCTGTTAGCGGAAAATTTGTTGCAAGTTGCGCTGAAGGAACAGCAGAACCTAAAATTCCAAATATGAGAGGAATTATGTCTGCCAGAACAAAACCACTTCAAGCTATAGAGGCTAAAGAAATTGAACAGGTTTCTAAAATTGACTCATTCGAAACCCCTCCTCCCCGCGGAACAGTTAAACTAGTTCCTGCTGATGAAACAGCAAAATTAATTGATCTATTACATCAGGAAGCCAAGGTAATCTAAACCAAAGCACTAATACAGTTTAAATTTTTAATAAAGATCCTATGTCAGTTTTAGTATATGTAGAACAAGTAGATGGCAAATTTAAGAAATCAGTTTTCGAAGCTGTATCTTATGCAAAAGCCATTGCAGATAATCAAGGTGGTAATTTAACCGCAATAGCTATTGGTAACGTTGATGAAAGTGAACTTAAAGCACTTGGTAATTATGGCGCATCCAAGGTATTGAATGTAACAAACGACCAATTAAAGAATTTTGTAAACCAGGCTTATGCCTCAATTATAGCGGAAGCTGCGAAAAAAGAAAATGCTGATATTGTAGTATTGTCCAATTCATTTTCTGGAAAAGGCCTTGCACCTCGTATTGCTGTTAAACTTAAAGCCGGTCTGGTTGACGGTGCAGTAGAACTTCCAAAAACCGATGGCGGCAAATTCTCTGTAAAGAAGATCGCTTTCTCTGGAAAAGCTTTTGCTATCACTGAATTAACTTCCGCTGTTAAAATCATCGCTTTAAACCCTAATGCATTTGGTGTCAAAGAAACTACCGGAAACATTACCATAGAAAGTTTTAGTCCTGAGGTTAAAGCTACAGACCTAACCGCTATTGTAAAAGAAATCGTGAGGGCAACCAATAAAATTTCCTTACCGGATGCAGAACTTGTTGTGTCAGCAGGACGCGGACTAAAAGGCCCTGAAAACTGGGGAATGATTGAAGAACTGGCTGATCTACTGGGAGCGGCTACAGCCTGCTCTAAACCCGTTTCTGATGCAGACTGGAGACCTCACTCTGAGCACGTTGGTCAAACCGGCATAGCCATTAGTCCAAACTTATACATAGCCATCGGAATATCAGGTGCCATCCAGCATTTGGCTGGTGTAAGTTCTTCAAAAGTAATCGTCGTTATCAATAAAGATCCAGAAGCTCCTTTCTTTAAAGTAGCTGACTATGGCATCGTGGGCGACGCGTTTGAAGTTGTTCCAAAATTAATAGAAGCATTAAAGGCACATAAAGGTTAATTAAACAGGTGGTTGTCGGCAACACTGACAACCACCTGTTACTTAATATGAAAAAAGTAAAACTCGATATCGTTGGTTTATCTTATAGCCAAACTCAATCTGGTGCGTATGCGCTTGTACTCGGAGAAGTAAACGGAAGAAGACGTTTACCAATTATAATTGGTGCTTTTGAAGCGCAGGCAATTGCAATTGAAATAGAGAAAATGACACCTAGCAGGCCACTTACCCACGACCTGTTTAAAACGTTTGCCCAGACCTATAATATCCAGATTCAGGAAGTGCTCATCTACAATCTTGTAGAGGGTGTATTTTTCGCAAAGCTAATCTGTACAGATGGTGAGAATACTCAGGAAATTGACGCCAGAACATCAGATGCCATAGCATTAGCCGTTCGTTTCAATGCCGTCATCTATACCTATGAGTTTATCCTGTCATCTGCAGGAATAGTAATTGAAGGAAATGATTTTCTATTCCTGGAAAACATGGATAACATGACTAAAGAGCAGGGCACCGAGGATATGAGTACTGCCATCCCTACCTCCAGCTACAAATCATTGAGTATAGAAGAACTGCAACAAAAATTACAGGAAGCTATCGCCGAAGAAGCTTATGAGAAAGCGGCAAAAATTCGTGATGAGATCAGTAAAAGAAATTCAGCGTAGTAAATAAACTATTTTGTTTCCCATAGAATTTGTATCAACAAATAATTCTATATTTCATTTATTAATTACTAGATCATTTTAGATTATCATTATGAACGTTAAGTTACGCTTAACCCTGATGAATTTCATGCAATTCTTTATCTGGGGTTCATGGCTCATCACCATTGGGGTGTATTGGTTTCAAAACAAACAGTGGTCAGGTGCCGAATTCGGAGCTATCTTTTCTACAATGGGAATATCTGCCATCTTTATGCCTGCGCTAACTGGAATTATCTCAGACAGGTTTATCAACGCAGAAAAATTATACGGTACCCTACACATATTAGGAGCCATTGTCCTTTTTTATCTGCCTATGGTTGATAATCCCGGAACATTTTTCTGGGTCATCCTGCTCAATATGATCTTTTATATGCCCACGCTGTCATTATCCATCACCGTTGCTTATTCCGCACTAAAAAGGCATCAAAAAGACGTAGTAAAAGATTACCCTCGTATCAGAATCTGGGGAACAATCGGTTTTATAGCTGCATTATGGGCAGTTAGCCTTTCCGGCAATGAGGCATCTTCAAATCAGTTCTATATTGCCTCAGCCGTTTCCCTGGTTTTAGGAATTTATTCATTTACACTTCCGAAGTGTCCTCCGTTGGCTAGTAAAGTAGATTCCAAGTCTTTCGTAGATGCATTGGGATTACGTGCTTTTGCCTTGTTTAAGCAAAGAAAATTTGCTGTATTTTTCCTGTTCTCTATGTTTCTGGGTGCAGCACTTCAGCTTACGAATGCTTACGGAGATACATTTTTACACGATTTCAAGAATATTCCTGAATACAAAGACCTGCTGGCAGTAAAGTATCCTGCCATCATCATGTCTATCTCACAAATTTCTGAAACACTCTTTATCCTTGCCATTCCATTTTTCCTAAGAAAATTCGGCATTAAATACGTAATGCTTTTTAGCATGCTGGCATGGGTGCTGAGATTCGGACTATTTGCTTTTGCAGACCCTGCAGGGGGCTTATGGATGATTATCCTATCATGTATTGTGTATGGAATGGCTTTCGATTTCTTCAACATATCCGGATCACTGTTTATGGAGACACAAATAGATGAGAAAATAAGGGGAAGCGCACAAGGACTATTTATGATGATGGTAAATGGATTTGGTGCATTGTTCGGCAGTTTCACCAGCGGATTAATCATAGATAAGTTTTTCACACAAGCGGACCAAACCAAGGACTGGACAGGCATATGGATCACCTTTGCATCCTATACCCTTATTTTAGCAATTGTCTTCCCGCTCATCTTTAAATACAAACACAATAAAGCAGAAGCAGCGGCCATAGAGGCGATGAACCACTAGCTATCACAAAAGACTATAAATAAAAAAGCCCGCTTTAAAACTAAAGCGGGCTTTTCGATTATTATAAATGAATATATGATTATCTCGTGGTAATGTCATTAAAGTCCCTGTTGGTATGGCCAACATATACCTGACGCGGACGACCGATAGGCTCTTTATTTTCATGCATTTCTTTCCATTGTGCAATCCATCCAGGTAGACGACCCAACGCAAACAAAACTGTGAACATATCTGTAGGAAACCCTAATGCTCTGTAAATGATACCTGAATAGAAGTCTACATTAGGATAAAGCTTACGTTCTACAAAATAAGGATCATTCAAGGCTGCTTCTTCTAGTTTTTTAGCAATCTCCAAAACTGGATCATCAATTCCCAGTTTCTCCAGGATATCATCGCAGGCCTTTTTAATGATCTTAGCCCTTGGATCAAAGTTTTTATAAACTCTGTGACCAAAGCCCATCATCCTGAAAGGATCATTTTTATCTTTTGCTTTATTGATCCATTTCTCAGTGTCGCCACCGTCTTCCTTAATGCGCTCAAGCATCTCAATTACAGCCTGGTTTGCACCGCCGTGCAATGGGCCCCACAATGCAGAAATACCTGCGGAAACAGAAGCGTACAGGTTACAGTCAGAAGAACCTACCATTCTTACAGTAGAAGCAGAACAGTTTTGTTCGTGATCAGCATGCAGAATAAGCAAAGTATTCATCGCGTTAACTACAACCGGATCAATATCAATCTCTTCAGTACGCTGACCGAAGATCATGTTTAAAAAGTTGCTTACGTAATCGTATTTGTTCTTTGGATAGATCAGTGGATGACCCAATGATTTTTTATAAATGAAAGAAACGATAGTTGGAAACTTAGCCAGCAATTTAATCATCGTCAGATCCATCGTCTCCGGTGATGAATTCGCATTCAGTGACTCCGGATAAAAAGTAGACAATGAGCAAACCAGAGAAGCCAATTGAGCCATTGGATGAGATTTTGAAGGATAACCATCCAAAAATTTCTTCATGTCCTCATGAATCAATGTATGCATCCTGATAGACGATTGAAATGCATCAAGCTCTCCTAAAGTCGGCAGGTTTCCATATATAAGCAGATAAGCAACTTCCAGAAAGGTAGATTTTTCGGCCAGTTCTTCAATAGGATAACCACGATACTTCAAAATACCCTGCTCCCCATCAAGGAAAGTAATAGCACTTTTAGTTGATCCTGTATTTTTGTAACCGAAATCTAAAGTAATATGACCGGTTAAATCTCTGAGTTTAGAAATATCAATGGCCTTCTCCCCCTCTGTACCTGTAATAACCGGGAACTCGTACACCTTCCCGTCAATCTTAATTTCTGCAATATCTGACATATATATTCTTAAATTTATAATAAACAAAACTAACTAATCCTTTTCGATTAGATTTTAATCAACTATAACAAAGCTGTTAAATAATTATTAAATGTGGGTCAAATTCCCGTAAGAATCCGAATTATTTAGCTGACTTGATCTCTTTCAATACCCTTCCGCACTCCATCATTTCATCTCCATAATAAGGGTTTTGAATCTTCTTTTCAGAAGCGAGCCAATCCCCTCCATTTCCGTCATTAGCCATTGGGCAATGCTGAACAAAAATGGATCCTTTTTGAACATCCGCATGCTTAAATAAAGCAATTACATCCGAACTTAAATCTGTAAATTCTTTCCTTTGTGCCACAATGTCTTTAGCAGAAGCTATTTTCTCTGCTGTCAAAGCTGTATTCTCACAGCCTTCATATCCTGCCAGACTAACCTGAAGTTTGGCAGCAGCACTTTTAGCATCTTCATATTTAGTGGCAACCAATGCATTTTTCAGATTGATGTAACCATCATAGATGCCTTGAACTTTAGCATTTTTTAATTCAACACCAGTTGGTGCTGTGGCCTCCTGTGAGGCTGTTGCAGTACTATCCGAAGAAACTGCTGCTTTTTTTTCAGCGTTGGTGCAGGAAAAAGCAATCATTATTACCCCCGCGGCAATATATCTTTTCATAGTTTATGTTTTGGTTTTTTAATAATTCTAAGTTAGCCCTATAAGTTACAAATATTTACACACATATTAGCTAATTATTGCTTTTATAGGCAATTAAAGCAATAATTCTCTTCTAATTTCTCTATCGCGGTTAAAATAACATTTTAAATTCAAATAAATAAAAAAGCCTCCCGATAATTCGGGAGGCTTTTAATAAAATGTTATAATTCAGGATTATAATTTGAAGCCATAAGCTAAACGTAAAGCAAACTGACCATTGTATGGTTGGTAAGTTGTAGACGCTGCATCTTGTTTGTAACCTTCGTATCTAGCACCGATATCAAAGCCACCTTGAAATTGGTAACCTAAACCTGCTGACCAGATTAAAGAAGTTTTACCACCATCTTTAGTTGCAAAACCTGCACCTGCTTCACCTAAAAGGTAAGTACCACCGATTTGAGGAAATACTTTAATTCCACCTTTTACCGGGATGAAGTTATAGTCAGTTCCATTGTCTTTAGCCATCATTGTAGTGTAACCACCTGTAGCTGTTAAAGCCACTTCTCTTGATAGACCAAACTGGAAACCTAAATCTGCACCTAATCCGTATTCAAATGGAGAGCCTTTATCTGCAACACCTCCGCTTACGCCAATTGCCAAACGTACACCTTTAGCAACCTCAGTTGATTGTGCATGTAAATTGGTTGTCGCGAATGTAACTAGTGCTGCTGCAACTGCAAATAATTTAGAAACTGTTTTCATAATGTTTAAATTTTTAAAAAATTTCGTGTGTTAATTAATTTATATGATCACTACAACATAAAAACCTTGCCAAACTTTTACGCCTGACAAGGTTTTTACATAAAAAATTTTATTTATAACGATTATAATTTGAATCCGTAAGCTATGCGTAATGCAACCTGACCCAATGAAGCACCGCTAACCTCAGCACCTTCATAACGTAATCCAAGATCTAAACCATTATCAAAACCATAACCTACACCTGGAGCCCATAAGAACGCAGTTTTAGATCCTGATTCTGTACCGAATCCAGCACCAAGCTCACCTGATACATATGCACTTTCAGCAAAGAAAATCTTAGCACCTGCTTTAACTGGAATCATTCCGAAGCTTCCGCCACCGTAAGAATCTTTTAATGACCAGCTATTGTAACCAGCTGAAAGAATACCAGATACATTAGAACTGAAATCTTTCTGTAAACGCAAATCACCACCAATTACAAAGCTATAGCCAGTAGTTGTAGGAAGACCTGCATTCAGACCAATACCTAAACGTAAAGCTTTAGAATCCTGAGCGTTAACACTCGTCGTAAAGAACAGCGCAACTGCAGCTACTGCAGAAGCAAGAATTTTAGTAGAATTTTTCATTTTTTGATCGCTTGTTTAAATTAAATAATGATAATTTTATCGTACAGTGGTTAACAAATTTCATACCACACATCCAAATTTATATATGTTCTTCATTAAGAACAACATTTTAGCAAAAAAAATTCATCTGAATTAATCCACCCCCCGCATATGTCTATTAAATGAGTCAGTGATGACAGCAGTCAAATCGTCTGCATCTTGAGAGGCATCATACCAATTAATTTCAACCCCGTCTTTTTCCATTTTCCTGAAAAATGTCATTTGACGCTTCGCAAACTGACATATCGCAATGGACAACCGCTCTTTCAATTCTGATATACTCATCTCGCCGAACAGATAAGCACTGATAAATTTATACTCCAATCCATAAAACTCAAGCATTTCTTTACTTACCCCACAGTCCAAAAGCATTTTTACTTCCGGTATCAATCCTTCGTCAAACCTGGCTTCTAATCGTCTAATCACCTTCTCTCTCCGCAATGCCACATCTGAGGTCAACCCAACTACGAATGGATTAATCACAGGTCGCTCTTCTGCCACCAGTTCATGACACAATAGGTATTCTGCAATCTCTATAGCTCTGATCATTCTCTTATGTGACGACAGGTCAGCATGCGATACAGATGCTAAAGGATACTGCCGAAGCCTGAGCCTCAGCTCCTCTTTAGTCAGCACACCAAGCGCATTTCTAAGCTCCTCATCGACAGGCACAGCAGTAAACGGTTGATTTTGGAGAACGGAATGGATGTACATTCCCGTGCCACCGCAAAGGATGGGCAAAATATCTCGATTTGTCAGATCTCCAAAAACCCTGTAAAAATCCTCCTTAAACTCATTCACGTTATATTTTTCTCCAGCCTCCTTAATATCTATCAGGTGATAAGGCACAACTCGACCGTTGAACTCATATGCACCCAGGTCTTTACCGGTACCAATATCCATACCTCTAAAAACCTGACGGCTGTCTGCACTAATAATCTCTGCATGAAGCGCTACAGCCAACCTTACAGCAAGATTTGTCTTTCCGGAGGCAGTCGGACCTAATATAACCAGCAAGGGGTTTTCAAGCATAAATCTGATTTAAGACTGCAAATATAACAGGTACTTGAGATTGCCAGTATTGAATATTTGAATATACTCATCTGAACAAAGTTCCTCATCACTTACCCTGTGAGGGAAGAACCGCTCTAGCGTATTTACATTTAAAAGGATCGTTGCAGGAGGCGTAATTTCTTTTAATTTAAATCCGGCACATTCATAAGCTTTACCCAGCGACCAGTCTCTATCCGAATAGCTCATCACATCATGCGGACCGTATTCTTTTATAAAATGCTTCAGTAATTTACTAAAACCTCCGATAACCGTGTACCCTGCCAATGTGGCAAAACGGATCAATTCAGCCGACCGATACCCTTCAACTCCGTTTTTCATATACCTGAGGTTACTGAAGGTCACCACCGCTACCAGCCGGTTATTTTCTCTAAGCCCAAACCTGTACTTTGCTTTTGCAGATTCCTGCAGATGATTGGCGATCAGGAATTCATCTGCCTGCTGTTGTGTCACAGCCACGATTTCTGTCTTTCTGGCATGAATGCGCCTGTTCACACCAATTACAGCAGCAATTCTGCCCAATACCTGATCTTTTCTGGTCACCCATATGTCTTCCCAAAGGTTAAAGCAATCTATTCCTTTACCTTTATAATTATCCTGCAATTCAATAAATTTATGGGGAGATGAATCATTTTCCAGGGAAACTAGATTCAATACAACACTATTAAATCTAATGAGAGTATGTTTCTCAGCAGATGTACCCTCAAAATGAAAACCCTGGGCTCTTAAACAATCTATAACTTCCTGCTTCCAAAGCGCTGCTATACCCAACCTTTTTCTTTATATAATTTGAAACCCGCTGCAAGTGCATTTTCAATATTCATCAACAGCGCGTCATCCAGCTTTTTAATATGAAAGCATGACTTACCTTTCAATAATTTTAACAGTTCGGGGTCAAATACATCTTTCATCTCCGACTCCATATATACCGGCATGTAATAAAATCCTACATGACCTTTTTTGATCATTACCGCTGCAAAATAAACCTCATTTCTCTTTTTACCTTCAATAACCACCAGTTTTTCACTCCAGAGGTCATAATCACTTTCACTATTGATCCTATTGGTAAACCCCTGTACCGTATACGGCTGCATTACCGCCCTGATGGTCTGAAATATTTCTACAAAATCTGTTTTCATCAGTATATCATTTAAGGGTGTCTATTAAAAATCATCTATAATATCAATTACACAACAAGATACCAATCTATATTGTTCTTAACAAAGATTAAAACGTCCACCATTCTTTTGAAGGATAGGTTTCATCTAAAATCACAGATTCTCCCATCAATGGCGTGGTTATTTTAAGCTGCTCAGCCTTAGCTTTTCTAACCACCCTGATCGCAGGCTCATTCCAGTCGTGCATAGCCAGTGTAAACTTACCCCAATGCACTGGCATCAGCACCTTTGCCTCCAAATCTATAGCCGCCTGAACAGTTTGCTCCGGAAACATATGGATCAATGGCCAGTAAGCGTTGTATTGTCCGCATTCCAGGATGGCAATGTCAAACGGACCAAACTCTTCGCCCGCCTTTTTAAAATGGGTATCATAACCTGAGTCACCTCCAAGATACAACCTGTTACCAGAAGTCTGCAGTACAAAGGCCGACCATAAGGTCTGGTTTCTCTTAAATAACCGTCCGGTAAAATGCCTTGCAGGCAAGGCAGTAAACTTTAACGGGCCAACTGTAGTATCTTCATTCCACACCAATTCAGTAATCTTTTCTGCCTGCACCCCCCAATATTCCAGGTGTGACCCAACCCCCAGCGAGGTTACAAACCGCTTGGTCTTGTCCTTCAACTTCAGAATGCTGTTGTAATCCAGGTGATCATAGTGGTCATGCGTAATCAACACCACATCCAAAGCAGGAAAATCCTCCGGCTTTACAAAATCAGTCCCTTTATAATTTTTACTCCCAATAAAACTGAGCGGAGATGGCCGCTCACTAAATACCGGATCTACCAATATGTTCAGCCCGTCTACCTGTATCAGATATGTGGAATGACCAAACCAGATGATCTTTGCTTTGCCTGAAGGTGAGAAATCAGGTTTGACGGTTGGAATCGCCTGTGGTGGCGTACCATTCTTATTCCCTTTGATCATCCCGCGGATCATATCCCAATAGCTTACACTATCCGGCTTCATGGGCGTCGGAGATAAGTTTTCGAGCGCACCATCCTTATAATTACTCAGGTTACTGATTCTTTCCAAACGCGCACCCTCCGGAACCTTACCAAAAATAGGGAGATTCACTACCCATACCGTTATCAAAACCAGTATTATAAACACGACTAAAGTATATATCATCCTTTTTTTCATTTACATCAAATGTGATGAATCTATTAAATTTATTTATCCACTTTTTCCTCTTTCATAAATTTTTCAGCCAGTCCGGCGCCTGCCTGAAGCAATTCATTGGTGATAGATCTGGTATATTCAATGATCTCGGCCTTAAAATCAGTCACCGATGCCCCCGACCGGATCTCTTCCAGTCTTTTTTCCCATTGACCCGTCAGTTCCGCCTGTGCTATTTTTTGATCTTTCACCACGTCATACACCGCCAGTCCTTTATTGGTTGGTACCAGGTTCCTTTTCTCCCTAACTACGTACTCCCTGTTGATCAACGTTTCAATGATCGAAGCCCTGGTGGCGGGTGTGCCCAAACCGCTGTCCTTCATTGCATACCTCAGTTCCTCGTCTTCAATATCCTTACCCGAAGTCTCCAGTGCCTTCAACAAAGATGCTTCGTTGTACATAGCTTTAGGCTTGGTTTGTTTCTCCAGCAAAGCTTTATTGACGATAGGTAGCTCTTCACCAGCCTTTACTTTCGGTAGTGAAGGGTTTTCTTCGTCCTTTTTCTCATCATCCGACTCGTTAAATACAGATCTCCATCCTGCCGAACGGATCACCGTACCATTTGCCATAAAAACTGAACCAGCTTCTATCGCAATCTTGGTGATTTCCTTTACACATTCCTGATGGAAGGCCTCCAGCATCCGGCCTATAACCATCTCATAGATCGCCTGCTTATCGCCGGTCAACTGGTACGGCGACTCGCCCGTAGGCAATATCGCATGGTGATCCGTAACTTTCTTCGCATTTACACTCCTCTTATTTAAAGGAACTGTAAGCAGGAAATCTGCCTGTTTCCCAAAGTCCTGATGCCCTTTCAATTTTTCAATCAAAACGGGTACCCCGGCAAAAACATCATCTCCGATATACCTGCTGCCCGTACGTGGATAGGTGACCAGCTTGCTTTCATACAATCCCTGCAATAAGTTTAGGGTCTGGTCGGCCGTAAAGCCTTTGCGTTTATTGGCTTCCTGTTGCAAACTACTCAAATCATGCAATAGCGGAGGCGGCTCCTTTCTGGGCTTCGCCTCTACTGTAAGCACCTTCGCTCCATTCGGAAACCCGGAAGCTACATCTTCTATTTTCTCGAACAATGCCTCAGCATCTTCCTTTTTATCGAAATTAATTACAGAAATTGCCTTGAACAGTTGCCCGTCCTTATCCAGTTGTATCGCCAGCTGATAATACAGTTGCGGCACAAAATGCTTGATCTCAAGGAAACGCGAACAGATCATAGCCAATGTGGGGGTCTGCACCCTACCCAGCGACAGTACCGAGCGTGCTCCAGCCGAAATACTCAATGCCTGCGTGGCATTCATCCCTACCAGCCAGTCCGATTCTGACCTGCAATGCGCAGAATTAAACAAGGTATCATAATCCGTACCCGGCTTTAGGTTTCTAAAACCTTCTTTGATCGCTTCATCAGTCTGCGAAGAGATCCAAAGCCGTTTAAATGGCTTTTTACATTTCAGAAAATAATAGATATACCTGAAGATGAGCTCACCTTCCCGCCCGGCATCCGTCGCCACAATGATCTCTGTAGCCTCATCAAATAGTTTTTTAATGATATCGAGCTGTTTCCGCACTCCTGGATCTTCCACCATTCCATCTTTCGTCTTGATCTTACGGATTCCCAGCTTAAATTTTTGTGGAAGCATAGGCAAATGTTGTCTCCTCCAACCAATAAAGCCGTACTCCTGTGGCGGGGCCAACTGCAATAAATGCCCAAATGCCCAGGTAAAGGAGTAACCTTTACCTTCTATATAACCATCTTTTTTAGTCGTAGCACCGAAGACTTTAGCCAACTCACGGCCCACAGAGGGCTTTTCTGCAATAACAATCTTCATAAATTATTCAAAAATATCTAAGCCAACTTTAAATGTATTGCAATGTGCTTCCACAATATCTCTGATGTCGGGCGAATAACCACCTCCCATGCTTACCTGTACCGGTAAATTGTGCTGCTTACAAAACTGCAATACCATATTATCTCTTTCTTTACACCCTGATTTAGTCAAGGCAAGCTTACCTAACTTATCGCTTTCCAGTACGTCTACGCCCGACAAATAAAACACAAAATCGGGTTCGTGCTTCAATAATTCGCTCAGCGCCCCATCTAATTTATCCAGGAACTGCTCATCGTTCAGCCCATCCTCCAATGCGATATCCAGGTCACTGCGCTCCTTTCTGAATGGAAAATTCCTGTCTCCATGCATCGAAAAAGTAAAAACCCTGGGCTCGTCATAAAAGATTTCTGCCGTACCATTTCCTTGGTGAACATCTAAATCTATAATTAAGATGCGACTTGCTAAACCATTATCCAGCAAATAGTTTGCAGCAATTGCCTGATCGTTCAACAAACAAAATCCTTCTCCCCAATTACTTCCTGCATGATGTGTACCACCAGCCACATTAAAAGCTATTCCAAACTGCTTTGCATACAATGCACCATCAACCGTTCCTTGCGCTATCCTCAGTTCCCTTTCCAGCAATTGCGCTGTCAACGGAAAGCCAATCCTTCTTTGTTCCGCAGCCGTTAGAGTCAAATATCTAAGCTGCTTCCAGTAATTTTTATCGTGAGATAACAACACAACATCCTCATTCAATACCTCAGGAGCAAACAAATGCTGTTCGGTAATCAAGCCCTCATGCAGCAATTGCTCCGGGATCAGTTCATACTTAAGCATCGGAAAGCGATGCCCCTCCGGCAAAGGATGTGCATACAGGGGGTGCCAGGCAACCTTAACCATCTACCTGAGGATCTCCCCTACATGTTTTTCTATATTGTCACAGATCTCATCCACCGGCAAATCATTGGCATCTTCTCCAAAAGGATTCTCAATTTCCTCTGCAATCAGCTCTAAACTCGCCAATACATAGAGAATAAATGGCACTATAGGAATCACAAAATAGCCCAGACTAAACACCCAGCCGAATGGCAATGTAATCACGTAAATGAAGATAAACTTCTTAATAAATGCACTGTAAGAATATGGAATTGGTGTCCGCTTAATACGCTCACAGCCACCACATATATCCGTGAATTGCTGAACATCTGCATTAAGTATGATTAATTGCTCCTGACTGATCTCTCCGCTGGCTTGCAGCTCAAAAATTCTGGACGCTATACTGGTCGCTACCTGGTTGGGAATGTGCTTACCACCATCCACTTCAATCAGCAAACTGTTCTTGCCAAAATACTGCTTCTCTCTCAAATGTTCTTTGAGTGCGAAAGCATATTTAGGAATCGCATATTCAAAAAATTCAATGTGTGTCTCCTTCAGTTTCAAAGCCTTAAGCTTAATCGCAAAATTACGGCTCACATTGGTCAGTCCACCTAAAAGTCTTCGTCCTTCCCACCACCTGTCATACGAAGTATTGGTCCTGAACACCAGCAGCATCGAGATGACAAAGCCCAGCAAACTGTGCATCATGCCTATATTTTTCACATAAGTAGTCTCCGCCAGCTTCAGATAATTCAGCTCCAGAAAAGCAATGCAGCCAGAAAACAAGGCTACACTCAACATCAACGGCCATAAAATCCTGATCGTGTCTGCCTTATGTACATGAAAAATAAATGTTACCCAGTCTTTAGGATTATAATTGATCATAATTAGCTAGCTTTCTCTCAAAATTAATGAAAACTTACAACAACTCTCTGCCAATACTCAACAGTAGTTCTCCTGTTTTAAAAACATCTTCGAATGAGTTATACAAAGGCACAGGACTCAGCCTGATGACATTGGGTTCTCTCCAGTCGCCCAATACATTATTAGCAACAAGTAAGTCAAATATCTTCTTTCCCTCAGCTCTTGCAATGATAGATACCTGCGCACCACGGTCTGCCTCTTCTGCAGGCGTAATGATTTTATATTGCTCTACTCCCAACTTGTTATTTACCTCATTTATAACATAAAATAAGTAACTGGTTAAAGTTTTACTTTTAGTTCTTAAAGGCGCTATAAATCCTGCTTTTTCAAAGATCTGCAAAGAAGCATGGTATAAAGCCATAGGCATTACCTGCGTGCAGCTCACCTGCCATCCATCTGCTCCAACTTCGGGCACAAAACCTTTTTCCATCTTGAACCGCTGCTCTTCCTGGTAACCCCACCATCCAGCAAATCGGTTCAACGTGCTGTCAGAAAAATGCTTTTCATGTACAAAAATACCACTAATCCCACCTGGTCCGGAATTCTGATATTTATAAGAACACCAGCAGGCAAAATCGATATCCCAGTCGTGCAGCTTCAAAGGAACATTACCCGCAGCATGCGCCAGGTCAAAACCTACAACAGCACCCGCAGCATGCCCTGCTTTGGTGATGGCCTCCATATTAAACCATTGACCGGTAAAATAATTTACTCCGCCGAACATCACCAGGGCGATTTCAGTGCCGTTTTCTTTAATAATACTAATGATATCATCAGTCCTCAGGGTATATTCCCCTTCACGTGGGACAACCTCGATGATCGCATCTTTAGGATCATAACCATGAAACCGAACCTGACTTTCTATCGCATACTGATCAGAAGGAAAAGCTCCGGCTTCCATGATGATCTTATACCTTCCTGCTTTTGGCTTATAAAAACTGACCATTAGTAAATGAAGATTTACCGTCAGGGTGTTCATCGGACAAACCTCAGCGGCACTGGCGCCAACGATAGGTGCCATTAGTTTTTTCAGCTCTTTGTGATAAAACATCCATGGACTATCACCTTCAAACCAGCCTTCTACAGCCAGGTTTTGCCAGTTACTAAGTTGCACCTCTAAAACTTCACGTGCAACTTTAGGTTGAAGCCCTAAAGAATTACCACACAGGTAAATAAATGGCTTTCCATTTTGTTGAGGAAATAAAAATTCATTTCTGATATCACGAAGCGGATCAGCCTGATCCATTTCCTGAGCAAATGCTAATGTGTTTTCAAAATTCATCGTTTCAAACTTATATAAAAGTAATCAGCAGTTATGAACATTTTTAAAATTTAGTCCAAGACTGTGGCATTTGTCGGAATTGTGCTCTAATTCTCTCTTGCTTTTCTCTTGCTTTCCTCTTGCTCCTCTCTTGCTATTCTCTTGCTCAAGCAGTAAAACACCAGGATTTAAGCAGTACTTAAGCGAATTAAATACCAGTCCGTATTAAACCACAGTATAACACTAGCTATTTGGTTTACTCACGAAACGGTTGCCTTTCACATAATACCTCCAGGGCAGTAAGGCATGATCGCCCGCATAGTCGACACCTACCCGTGGGGAAGAAACGATCTCATCGTCATTGAAGCTAAGACCTTTGTCCTCTATCCAGATTTCATCTCCGCCAAGATCCTTTGCATTCAACCCCCTGTCAATGCCCATAGCTTTAGCTAAGGCACCAGGCCCGGCTGTAAGATTTGGTTTTAAAACAGGCATATTTCTTCTCTCCTGCATCACATCCAATCCTTCCACCGGCTCCAGCCCTCTAATCAGCACGGCATGAGGTATCCCCTGAGGTGCTGTAACTACGTTAAACAGGTGATGGATACCATAACAGAGGTATACATAAGATAACCCTCCCTGCTCATACATCACTCTGGTCCGGTCTGTAAATCGGCCGCCATAGGCATGTGACGCTTTGTCCTCTACACCTTTGTAAGCTTCAGTCTCCACGATGATGCCACCGGTAAGCACGCCGTTGACACAAGTGTATAACCGTTTACCCAGCAGTTGCACTGCAAGCTGGTTTACTTCTATATTCTGATAAAATGATAGTGGTAACTTAGCCATTAAGCAGGTTAATTATTTCCTTCAAATACTTTGCATCAACTTCATCAAAATGAGATAGATATTGACTATCTACATCTAGTACACCGATCACCTCATCTCCTTTATATAAAGGCAATACGATTTCCGATCTGGAAGCTGAAGCACAAGCAATATGCCCGGGAAAAAGATCTACATCCGGAACAATCAGCGTTTCGCGCTGCGCCCATGAGGCACCACAAACGCCCTTACCTTTTCTGATCCTGGTACAAGCTACAGGCCCCTGAAATGGGCCAAGCACGAGTTCTTCTCCCTTAATCAAATAAAACCCTACCCAAAACCAACCAAATTGCTCCTTCAAAGCAGCCGCAATATTACCGAGGTTGGCAATCTGATCTTCCTCTCCTGTAATCAAAGCCTTAATTTGTGGAATCAGCGTCTTATACTGAGCCTCTTTATCTGCGTCTTTTAAGATTTCTAAATCCTCTGCCATTAGTTTATAATTGAAATTTCTTTTTATTGAACTGATAGCAAAAGTAATAAAGTCTATCTTAGAAAAATTCAATCTGCTGTCATGTTTCAGCGATTACTAAAGTGCTGACTTCATGGGCACCTTGTTCACACCTTGTCATTAGCTAGTTCGCAAAACGGTACTTATTAGCGACGGAGGTACGCACCAGGTAATAATCAGGTAATATCGAGCTACGACGCAGCCCCTATTAACACTACTGCAAGTATGTACGACACTCAAATTAAAATAATTAGATTTGTGATTTTAACGACCATTGCCGGAACCGGCAATGTGTTTCTATCTGATCACTAACTTACATAAAAACAGAGATGAATAAAAAGACGCTAATTACCTCCCTACTGAGCTGCTCACTGTTAACCATCGGTGTATTGCAGTCAGGTTACAAGCCCTGGGAAGAAGGCATGTTTCCTTTAAGCGAAATCCACAAGCTGGACCTGAAAAAAGCAGGACTAAAAATAGACCAGAATGAGATATACAATCCCAATGGAACAAGTCTGGTTGATGCCCTTGTAAACGTTGGCGGATGCACGGGATCTTTCATTTCAGATCAGGGATTGATCATCACCAATCACCATTGTGCCTTCAGTGCCGTGCAGCAAGCCAGCACACCGGAACACGATTACCTGACCAATGGATTTGTAGCAAAATCACATGAAGAAGAAATTGAAGCAAAAGGATTAACCTGCCGTATTACCGATAGTTATGAAGACGTATCGGATAAAGTAATGGGTGCTGTAGCGCAAATCGAAGATCCAGCCTCCAGACTACAACTCATCAACAACGCAATGAAAAATATCGTTGTGGAAGCTGAGAAAAAAGACCCTTCCATCAAAGCTGAGGTATCTGAAATGTTCATCGGAAAGACCTACGTACTGTTCCGCTACAAGACCATACAAGACGTAAGATTGGTATATGTACCAAACCGTCAGATTGGTGAATACGGCGGCGAAACAGACAATTGGGTGTGGCCTCGTCATACAGGCGATTTCTCTTTCATGCGCGCATATGTTGGCAAGGATGGCTCTCCTGCGAAGTATTCAAAAGACAATGTGCCTTATACGCCTAAAAAATTCCTGAAAGTAAATCCAAAAGGAACTACTGAGGAGGACTTTGTGTTCATATTGGGTTATCCCGGCAGAACCTTCCGCCACAGACCTGCACAATTCATTGAATATCAGCAGAAGTTTGTGCTCCCTTACACCTCAGATCTATACGATTTCCAGAATACAACCATGGAAACCGTAGGCAAGAAAAATAAGGCTACAGAGATCAAACTGGCCACCAGGATTAAAAGAAATGCCAATACGCTAAAAAACTACAGAGGTAAGCTACAGGGATTGAAAGGCATAGACCTGATCGCACAAAAGAAACAGGAAGATGCTGCCCTATCCCAATTCATCAATAACAATGCGGATGTAAAGGCCAAATACGGGAGTCTGATGACCGACATCGATAACCTTTACAAACTCATCAATGGTGATGCACAAAGAGACCTTTGGCTGTCGCAGATCTACAGCTCTACCAGCTTACTAGGGGTAGCGAGAAACATAAACACGTTTAAAGCCGCTTATGACGCACAGCCGGCGGCACAAAAACAGGCGTTTTTTGAACAGAACCATCCGAAGCTAAAGCAGAACCTGGCCGCCATCTATGATGCTTATGAAATAGATGCCGACAGAAAGATCTTCAAGAGAATGATGAGTGATGCAGCAGCGTTTAATTTTACTCAAAAAGTGAATGCGGTAGATAAAATCAGCAGCAAAGGATCGAACGGCAATACCGTGATAGACCAATACATCGACAATACTTTTGGCTTGAGTAAACTAAAGGATGCAGAATATGTATTGAATACCTTAATCCAATCACCTAAATCGATCAGCACATATAATGATGGCCTGCTTCTTTTTGAAACAGATCTATCTAAACAAATAGCTGAACTGAAACCGGAGAAAGACCGCAGAGAGGGGCTTTTGAATAAACTGATGGGCGATTACGTGAATGTAAAAGAGAAATTCCTGAAAAAGGATTTCATTCCGGATGCCAACAGCACACTGCGCCTGACTTACGGATACGTGAGAGGCTACTGGCCGGCTGATGCATCGTACATGCGCCCCTACACGACCATAAAAGGAATCCTGGAAAAAGGCACGACCGGCAACCCTGAGTTTGCATATCCTCCACAAATCAAGGCGCTATGGGATGCGAAAGATTTTGGGCCTTTTGTAAAGAAAGACCTGAATGATGTACCTGTTTCATTCCTGTACAACATGGATACTACAGGCGGCAACTCCGGCTCTCCTATCATGAATGCTTACGGAGAACTGATTGGAGTAAATTTTGACCGTGCATATGGCGCTACGATCAATGATTACGCATGGAATGAGAGCTACAGCAGATCTATCGGGGTTGATATTCGCTATGTACTTTGGGTAGCCGCAAAAATCGACAAGGCAGACTTCCTGCTCACCGAAATGGGAGTCAAACTTTAAAACAATTGAAATAACCGACAGCCGTCCCTTAATTGAGGACGGCTTTTTTTTAATCAATTTAATCTTCACCATCTTTAAATAAATCACATGAGAGTAATAGCAGAACTTCCACATCCGGACTGTAAGATCACCTTGTTCAATATGAACCAAAAATACATCGTCAAATTTGAGCAGGGAACATTAGAGCAGAGTTATAAATTATCAGAATTAGACCTCACCGGAGGAGGGGCAAACGAGATCTTCCAGATGCTGGATGAAGCTTTTATAGCGACTGTTGTGGAGCGTTTTAAAACGATGAGAAGCGATTTCTCTGCAGCGTATGACCGTCAGCAATATTAACCCAAATAAAACACATAAAATACTGTAAAACAACAAGATAAAACTACAATCAAAATAATATTCTGTATTTAGACGCTGTTTTCATCTTAAAAAGTTCCTTTATGTAAATAAATACTTAAAAATCATTGATTTAAATCGCTTGAAATACAGCACGTTAAAAACATCAACAATATTAAATTCTGTTAGTGAAAATAGCCAAATAAATGAGAGGTTTGGTAAAAACGCAATCTAATTATACCCGTTTATTGGTATTGTTTAATTCGACAAATTTTGTGAATATTTGCAACTTATAAATATAAACTAAAACCAAATTACATGAACATTAAAATCTCTACCCTATTTACATCAGCAGTTGCCTTGATGATTGCTTTTTCATCATGCAGCAAAATTAAAGAAGCAACACAACGCGACATTTCTATCAGTCCAGCAGGTGTTACTTTCACTGTGCCAATCATCACATCTTTAAATGCAGGTACTACAATCGGAACTGTTCCGGTAACTATGGATTTGGATGCTTTGATCAAAGCGCAAGCTTCTAAGTTTGGCATCAGCAATGTAAAGAATGTAAGAATCACCGGCGTTAAGATCAAACTTAATGATTCTGATGCAACGAACAACTTTGCAAACCTTGAAAACCTGAGCGCTACTATTAAGTCTAATACTTCAGAAGTTGTTGTAGCTTCCGTGACCGGTAATGCTGACGCAGAGAAATCTGAACTGACTATCCCTATCACAGGAGGTAATGCAGAATTGAAAAGCTTTGTGACTGCTAGTTCTTTTAGCTATGTATTGACTGGTAAAGCAAGAAGAGTAACCACAAAACCTTTGAGCGCTACTGCTACATTTACTTACACGCTTACTGTGGGTTTATAAGACAAAATACTACGGCAAAATTTGCTGTATTAAAGGGCTGTTTGAAAAGATAGTCCTTTTTTATTGGGGACAACCCAGCAGACTGTTACCAAGGGGTAATCAAGCACGCAAATCCAAAGCTTTGATCTTAACCTAAAAATTGCTATATTTGCAAAACGGGTTTATAAATCACAAAAACTTTTTCTCTAATTGTAATTATCTGCCGGTCAGGCCTTGACCGGAAGTCCAATTTCTCCACGACACTGGCCCGTTGCCGCCGGGATAATCTGCAAAAAGATAAATAGAGAAAGGTTATTTTTTAACTAATACATTGAATTTATGGCTAAATCTCAGGCTACCTTCATGAAGAAGCAACTGGAAAAAAACAGACAAAAGAAAAAAGAAGATAAGGAACAACGCAAATTGGAGCGTCAGCAGAATTCGTCCGGAGGTGATCTAGACAGTATGATGGCGTATGTAAACGAATTTGGTGAAATCGTTTCTACTCCTCCGGAAAAAAAATAGTCTGCATAAAAAACAAAAAAAGGCAATGATGTTTCATTGCCTTTTTTTATAGTTCAATTTCCTGATCCTATTTTCGCTGTGCTTTTTCCCAGATCACAGATTGCTCCCCAAAGAAATACCTGATCAATCCTGCCAGTACCGCATAATTCATCACACAGAAATAATAGGGTATAAAAAGGATCTTTACCCTGAGCTTCCGTGCTTCCAATAACTTACCTAGATAAGCAGAGAGATAAAACAGTACTTGTCCGCCTAGTAAAACGACATATAAAGGATTTGCTTCATTCACTACGATACATACGTTTAAAACAAAGGAAAGGATCATCAGGAAAGGCGTGATTGTCCACCTCAGTACGCGGTGACTTATATACTGAAAAGAAAGCAGAGGATATCTGAAGGGATTGAGCAATGCACTTAGCCAAATCACCGACTGTATTCCGCCGGCTGCAATCCTGATTTTCCTTTTCAGCTCTTCTTTAATATTTGCCGAAGACGTCTCCTGAGCATAAGCTTCAGGTTCATAAACAATCACATATCCCTTTTCAGCAATGCGCATAGAGATCATAAAATCATCGAGCACGCTATTTGAGGGAACAGGTTCATAAAGGCTTTTGCGGATGCTGAACAATTCTCCTGCCGCACCTACCACAGAATACAACTCAGAATCCCACTCCTTTAACTTAGATTCATATTTCCAGTAAAACCCTTCTCCAGCTGTAGCATCAGCTGCCTCATCGATCATTACACGCTTCTCTCCTGCTATGGCACCCACTTTCTGATCTGCATAATGACGACAAATCAGCACAAGCGCATCCTGGTTTAAGAAAGTATTGGCATCAGTAAAGACAATCACCTCAGAGGTCACCTGAGCTATGGCGCGGTGTACCGCAGATATTTTGCCTTTACGTTCGGGCGAATGCAGCAATTTGATCTGAGGATATTTCGCAACCAGTTCCGGAGTATTGTCTGAAGAACCATCAGTGACAAAAATCAGTTCTAGCTTACCCTGCGGATAGTTAAGTTGTAATGTGTTGGCAATCTTTTGCTCTATGAAATCAGACTCATTGTAGGCAGCGACAATAAGCGTACAGGTCGGCAACTCGTCAAAACCAGACATTTTTCTACGTGTCTTTTTAAACAGCCTCTTGATCCTGATGAGGAAATATAATAATATTCCATAGCCGAAGAAGGTATAGAAAACCAGGAACAGGGAAACCCAAAATGTCATTTTCATTATTACTTTAATCTAAATCCTAAATCCCGGCTATTTGTTTTATTGCGGATGTTCCAGAAGATGGCAGACCACAAGACCTTTGTGAAACCAGCAGTACCCGCTGCCAGGTATTTTAGCATATTTCTGGGAACTACCAGCAGCATGAAATAAATATAGAAGACCATGCGCTGAAGTGGCTTTGCATTGCGTCTTATAAACAGAATTCTGTTGCGGTTCATAAAAAACTCTTTTAATGCACTGTTTTTACCAACAGAAAGCGATTCTTTATGGTAGATCAATCCATTGGTGTCGACCCAGATCTCATAGCCCGCATCTTTGATGCGTTCGCACCAGTCCATTTCTTCATAATAAAGGAAGAAATTCTCAGCCATAGGACCTGCCTTTTCCAGCGCTTCGCGTCTGATCATCATTGCTGCCCCATGGATAAAACCAGTTTGTTCTATTTTATTATGGTATTGCCCGCTATCTGTTTCAAACTGCCCAATGCAGGCATTTCGACAGGTGTAATAATCCATTGGCGTAAAGCCAGCGTACTGGATGATTTTCTTATTATCAAAATAATTGATCTGGGGCGAAATAATGCCGATTCGCTCATTTTTCTTTAAAGTATCAGCTAAGGTTTCTATCAAACCAGGCGTAACTTCTGTATCATTATTGATAAGAAAAAGATACTCTCCCGTAGCGTGAGCAATTCCAAGGTTATTTCCACCCGCAAAACCTAAGTTTTTTTCAGAACGTATGTATTTGATATTCTGATAATCTCGTTTAAAGTAAAGTTCATTATCAATAGGACTACCATTATCAACTAAAATTATTTCTATATTAGCTATAGCATAATATTGATATAAAGAATTAAGCAATTCTATTGTAGCCTGTGGCTGAAAAAAGTTTACGGTTATAATCGATATTGAACTCATAAAATATTAATACACCCTCAAAGTAGACTATTTTGGCTGATAAAAACAAACTTATTCAAGATCTGCGGCATTTTGAACAGCTTGAAGCTAAAGATCAGGAACTGATTCATAAGCTCAATGAGTTTATCGCGCTGCTTGAGGGCAGTAAAATAGACACTGAGAATATCCATGGGATCAAAACAAAGATCAACCAGGCACTGGATAAAAAGCTGACGGGCAAAGAGCTGATCAAACAAATCCAGGACGTATCCTCATCAGACGCCAGCAAATTTGATCAGCTGAGCCAGCTCGAAGATCTGTTGAACAATAACTACATTGATTCCGTTCAGGCAAAAAAAATTGGCTTCGGCAAAACAATAGTTAATATCGTAAAGCTTATTATCGGGTTTTTATTTGTTACATTGGGCTTTGCCATGATCATTATGCCCGCCCCGCCCTATTTTGAGATGTTCGTGATCTTCAATTTTAATGCCGACGACGGTTTTACATTAATGGACCTCATCTCACTCATCATCATCGTCATTGGAATTTATATTGTTCTGAATTCGTTAATCCACAAGAAAAAATATGAATAAGCTCATTTTACTTGTTGATGATGACATTGTGCAGCTGAAGCTGTTTGAAAAGCTCTTGACCAGCAACGGCTATACCTGTAAAATTGCATTGTCTGTTGATGAAGCAGAGCAGTTGCTGATGGATGAAACACCTGACCTGATCATATCAGATTACCAGATGCCGGTAAAGAACGGGTTTGATTTCAGGAAAAAACTGCTGAACAATGATTTATTTAAAAACATTCCCTTCCTGTTCCTCACCTCTGTAAACGACGATAATTTTATACAGCAAGGTCTGGACCTGAAAGCGATTGATTACATCAGCAAAGGAACGCCGTCCGCACATGTATTGTCTAAAATAGACAACCTGATGCAATCGGTCAGGGAACACTATGAGCGATCCCTGAGCGAGGTAAAAGGTATCGCAGAGAAACTAAACCTTAGAAATACGCCACAAAAGGCTCCTGAGTTAAAAAACTATGGCATCAGTTATTTCAATCAGACTTTTCAAAACCAGCCCGGCGGAGATTTTATCGATTTTATAACCATCGGCAACAGGTTTACGTTTGTGGTTCTTGGTGATGTAATGGGAAAGAAATGGGGAGCATGGTTTTTTTCATTCAGCTTCCTAAGCTATATCAGATCCGCTATCCGGCTTTGCGTTTATGACGGAAATTTTTCTTTATCAGAAATTTTAAGTAAATTGAACAAAGTAATTCATTCAGACGAAATCCTTAGCGATATATTTTCTACGCTGAGTATTGTGTTGATTGATGATGAAGAAGAAAAAATAAGTTACGCCGGCGCCGGTGATTTGCCTTTACTGAAGTATGAGAATGGACATGACGCTCTAAAAATTTACCAGTCAGACGGTATTCTACTCGGCTTTTCAGAATACAGTGATTTTAATGAAATCGAAATTGAGCTAAAAGAAGGTGAAGAGTTATATCTAATATCCGACGGAATGATAGATTTCGAAATAAACGGGGTTAAAAAGTCAGACCTGGGTTTATTAAAATCGAGACTTTATGAAATGAAAAAAAATGGAAAAACTGCTATAGATATTAAAAATAACCTGTTCAATAAACATACATCACAGGTTGACGATTGCAGTATTATTATTATAAATAAAAAGCGTACTAATAAAAGCTTGCATGATGAAGACAAGAAAACAGAAAATTGACGGTGTGCTTGCGATTGTTATTGAAGAAAGAGAAGCAAACCTTTCGAGATCAGAACAATTCAAAGAACTCGTGCAACAGGAAATAAATGCAGGAGAAAGAAAATTAATCATTTCCTTTATCAATGTTGATTACGTCGATAGTTCCTTTTTAGGTGCTTTAGTGGCGATATTAAAAAGCCTTCTTCCGTTGGATGGCAAACTCGTACTCATTGGCATGAACGACGACATAGTAAACCTGTTTCAACTTACCCGCCTTGACAAGATCTTTAGTTTAAAAGACTCTTTGGAAAATGCATTAAAGGAATTTTAGATGGAAAATTCATTCCCCATTATTGTAGAACTTGAAACACCCAGAAATGCCGACGATATTTTCACTTTTACTAAAAGTGTATTAGAGAAAATACTTAAGTATAAAGATCTTGATCTGGCACAACAGCGAAGAATTAAGCTGATTTTGATAGAATTGGTCACAAATTCAATCAAACATTCTTATGATGGCACTTCGCAGATTAAACTGGTGATCGATCACCCCTCTCTAACGATTCAGAAATTTGAAAAGGGGCTTCAAATTGAGTTTAGCTCCAGTTCACAGCAGATTCCTTTTGAAGATATTGATAAAACGTTAAAAATCAGTTTTTCAGAACAAAACAAACATCATATACAGACGCTAGACAAATACAAGTTTAGATTTCTGAACCCATATATTGAAAAAGGATTGAACATTGAACACATGCCTGAGCATTTCGGATTTTACATCATTACGCTTGCTTCAGACAGCTTCATTTATCAGTACGACCCTGATGTTAAAGAAAACAGATATATCGTAAATATAAATACCTAACCGTTATTTTTAATACAAATATTACATTTAACATACAATCAACATAAACTCATACTACACGACAAATCTCAAAAAGATAATTCGTTTCACAAACGGATAAGTACCTACGCGCACATATTGCTCAATTCCCCATTTTTGCGGGTATAATTTTCCCCGATTTGTCATGAAAAACATTGTAAAAATGACAGTTCTTCCTGAAAATATCAGAAAAAACAGTTCCTATCCATTAAAACTAGAACATTCTCTTAATTTCCCCAATTTCAGGGTTTTTCGGAATGGTATTTGAATATCACGAGATATATCATTAATTAATAATAAAAATGAACAAAAAGTTACTTTCGTTTATATTAGGATTCACCATTCTTTTAGGTGCCTGTAAAAAAGACAATACCGTTGAAAACAATGAAGGCAAAAATATCACAGACATTGTGGTGCCTGCTGACTTTCAATGGCAAACTTCAAGAGATGTAAATTTCAGCATTGGCATTAGTGATTCCCGTTTCCAAAATTTACTGCACGTGATTGCAATTTATTTAACTGATCCTTCAAAAGGAGGTACTCCTGTGGCTAAAGGTTCGGCTTCGTTAATTACTCCATTTAATGCCAAGCTTTCTGTTCCTTCGACAATTAAAGAAGTTTATGTGATAAAAACTGCTCCTGACGGCTCTTCAGTTACAGAAAAACTTTCATTGATATCTAATAAGGTTTCTACCTCTATAAGCTCCGTGAGCAGCGCAATTAACAGGAAAGTAGGTGTTGTAAATGTAACTGCAGATGCTGAGCCGGAATGTATTAATTCAACTACAAATACGAATATTGATGTACCAAGCAGTTCGAGTGTAGTTTGCTTTACAGCTTCGAGTGATGTGACAGTCAATGTAACCGCAAATAGCGGTGGTACATTAAAATTAAGCGCCCCCGGTAAGACCATCACTGTTGGAACATTTAACCACAGTAAACTGAAAGTGTACGTGTCAACTGGTACAACAGTAAAAATTAATAGTGACCTTAACCTATCTTCTTCTGAAGAATTTACCAATAATGGCACAATAAACGGAAGCGGGTTTATTAATGGTGGTAGATTTGTAAACAATGGGGCGGCAACATTCACAGGTAACTTTAACCTGAACGGAAATTCAACAACCATCAATAATGGAACATTTACTGCTCCTTCGTCAAACCTAAACAGTGACCTTACCAATAATGGTACATTTACTTTTAGCGCTCTGACCATTAATGGACAAGGCTTACTTAACAACTATTGCAAGCTTAACGTGACCGGAAACCTGGTTGTAAACAAGATCTTGAACAACTATAAACTGGTTGTAGTGGGTAATGAAACTGAGGTGAACGGAAACGGTGAAATTAACCTGTATGATGGTGCAATGTTCCAGACCAACAACCTTACGAAATTGAATGGTACGGTAAATGGACAGGGAGCTACGTCGTTGTTTAAAGTAGTTACCAATGTGGGAGATGATGTTTTGAACAACAATGGTTATTTCAAAGGAGCACTTCAATATTGCGGAACTAAAGACATCGAGGTTAACCAGAACAACAAAAAACACTTTAGTGATGGCGCTACAAAGGGCTGTGGGGTTTACATAGCTAAAGATGGATGTAATACTATAGGTAACGGAACTGCTCCTGCCCCGGTAAAACCTGATACGGATAATGATGGTGTAATAGATGAACAGGATGCATATCCTAGTGACCCTACTAAAGCTTTTAACAACTATTCATTAAATTATAATGGTGGGGGTTCAACTGTAGCTTTCGAAGATAGCTGGCCTTTAAAAGGTGACTATGACTTAAATGATGTTGTGCTTTCATACCGTTATCTTGTGGTAACGAACGCTGCCAACAACGTGGTAAGACTTCAGGCTGAATGGAATTTATTGGCTACAGGCGGTAATTTCCGCAACGGCGCTGGTATACAGTTCAACCTGCTGGCAAATTCAGCCAAAAACTTCAATGCTTCCAACGGTTTATCACCAGAAGCAGGTCAGGATAGTCTTGTTGTGATCTTATTTACCGACAGCCGTGCAGAGCAGGCAAACTGGAATACAAAACCAGGGGTAACGGTTTCTCCTTCTAAAACTTATACATTTAGCTTTGATCTGGAGAATGGACCTTCATTACAGACATTCGGTATCAGTTCTTACAACCCATTTGTGTGGAACAATACAACGGGATTTGGAAGAAGTTATGAAGCGCATTTATATGGCAAGAACCCTACAAAACTGGCAAAGAACAGTAATTTATTCGGAACTGGAGATGACAATTCAATAAATGGCAAATTCTACGGAACAGATAAAAAACTTCCCTGGGCTATTGAATTGCCTATCGCTCCTTTCCAATATCCGGCTGAGCAAAATTCAATTGCTGATACTTACCTTAAGTTCTCAGACTGGGCAATGTCTGGCGGAACAACCGACCAGGACTGGTATAGCAATACAGCTTCCGGTTATAGAAACAATGCAAAAATATTCTCTGCAAATTAATAGTAATTTCCAGAGTCATAAAAAAAGGGCAGACTATACAGTCTGCCCTTTTTTTATGGTGAATCAGATTAATCTTTTAAGACCGGCTTGAACGTTTCGAAGAAAACCATTTCTTAATGACATTGTCTATCTTCTTTAAATACCTGTGATTTTCGCCGATCAGCTTAAAGTCATTCCATTCTGTCAATTTAAGAAAAGAAAAAAATATTCCCTGATACTCGGGACTGTAGGTATAAGACTGATAAATAGGCTTTCTTTCTGTAAAGTGAATGAGATTGGGCAAAACATCAGGTGCACTGGCAGCAAAAGTATTCCAACTTGGATCAATGTGAAACCAATTATCGGCAAATACAACATTCAAACCATACTGATCCGGATAGTTTAAATAGGATTTATTCTTTTCTATACAATCGATAACCTTTTGAGTGGTATTGTTCTTTTTCCATTCATCAATATCAATCAACAATAAGCCTGTATTAAAGTAGGCGGCATTTCCATCCAGACCCAGTTCCTTATAATTTTTTATGCCCCCCCATGAATTGTCAAATGTTTTAATTTTTGGATCAAGAACAGCTCCTATTGGAAATGATTTAAGATCTGTATGATACAATGTGCTGATCTCACTGAGTACAATCATGTCAACATCAAGATAAAGCACCCTTTTTACCTCTTCTCCGATAAAAGCGGAAAAAAATAAGCGCATATAAATATTTAGAGGGTACGATGTTTTATCTGCAGGAAGCTTAACCGATTTGGACATGATGGATTTCATATCATGCCAAATGATATTTATCGATTGATTGCGGAAGGAAGAATTGAATTTATTTCTATTGGCATCGCTGATATGATCACCAACAATATTCATGTCGATAATTTCCTCCGAATGGTGGTTGATTTCTATTGATTTAAGTAAAGCTGCAAGTAGGATCAGATAGTGATTATCCGTTACCGTAACAATAGTTATTCTTCCTTTCGGACTCATAGTGACACTTGATGTTTTTCATTTTTAATTCATACTTTGGGATGCCTATAAATATACGATTTTTAGACCTTTCTATCTTCACTTTTCCAATTAAAATACAATAATAAATGGCTTTAAGAAACATTTTTATACCTTTATCATGCAATTATTGAATCAAAAGAAAATGAGGTCCATTAGAATTCCAAAAGACATTAACTATTACATTAACAATAGTTTAAGCAAAGAAGAAATGTGTCTCAAGGCAGCCGAAGCATACAAAAACCTGAATACTCAGGATCCGCAGATCAGTATCGTAATGCCGGCATATAATGAAAGTCACAATATCGTTCCTACACTATGGTCTCTTTGTGCAAATAACACAAAACTGGGTGTGGAAATCATCGTTTCCAATAACAATTCCAGTGATGACACCGGGGCTCTTGCAAGCGCATGCGGAGTAACCTGTATATTTGAAGGTAAGCAAGGAATTACTTTTGCAAGAAATGCAGGTTTGGAGGTGGCCCGGGGAAAATATATTGTAAATGCTGATGCTGACACTATATATCCTAAGGACTGGATAGAAGAAATGGTAAGGCCACTGATCCAAGACGAGAACACCGCAATCACTTATGGCCGGTTTGCTTTTATACCCATCGGATCAACCGGAAGGTTTACCTATTTTTTCTATGAGTACCTGGCTGAGCTTTCACGCTGGTACAATAAAAAGGTAAAAGATGAAGCTGTGAATGTTTATGGCTTTAATTCTGCTTTCAGAAAAGAACAGGGATTACAGGTAGAAGGATTTAACCATCCTCCCGGGACAAACGAAGATGGATGGCTTGCTGTGAAGCTCAGAGAAAAAGGTTTCGGAGTTCCTCACTATGTAACTGCAATAAAGGCAATGGTATGGACAACAGACAGGAGAATCCAGATCGATGGAGGTCTATTTAAAGGAACTATCAAAAGGGCTAAAAGACTCCTGAATTTGGGGTAATTTTCTTAGATCATCCCCCTGCATTATCCAATAACCTTTGCAGGGAATCCGCAAACTTCCGGTTAATGGGTGTGTTAAAAATTGTATCATGCTCTCCATCTATCTGGTGAATATGCACAGCTTTCGCATATGGTTTCCAGCCCAGGAACTTAAAATCATTCAGATAAGTAGCTACCTTTCTTGCCCTGAACAAGTGAATATCCCCATGGTAAGGCTTTAATTTATACTTTGGAATAGCAGCACGATGAACTTCACCTACTTTAGTGATAAAGTCAAAGTCTTCATCCAAAACACCCCTTACCTCTTCGCCCTTCATCTTTTTAAAAGACTGAGCAATCGTAAAAAGCTTATGTTCTATGGTGCGTCTGGGCTCTGCCAGCAGCAAACTAAAAGTATAGAAAAACTTGGCTATTCTTGAAGTGACTCTATGTATGGATTTATACAATCCAGGTTCAAGCTGGTTATTTTTTATAATATAAGTGTCGAACATAGCCAAAACCCTGACTTCTTTTCCCATTGCTTCCAGTTGCCTGGTCATTTCAAAAGCAATTAATCCACCAAGAGAATAACCAGACAATGCGTATGGTCCGTCAGGATTACTTTTAAGAATTTCCGTAATGTATTGTGTTGCCATTTCCTCAATAGTTTCTGCGGGATTTTCAGTTCCGTCAATTCCCCGCGCTTGCAAGCCAAAAACGGGCTGGTCCTCACCTAGCTGTTGAGCAAAATCAAAGAATTTGAAAACCGTTGAGCCAATGCCATGGATAATATAAAGTGGCATCTTTTTTCCCAAAGGCTGCAAGGGTATTAAAGATTCCGGGGAAGCATGAGGCAGTTCGGCCTCCAGACATTCGGCAAGTTCCACTATTGTGGGATTTTTAAATAAAGTGCCCAGTGGCAATTGCTTACCTATTTTATTTTTTATGCGAACCATTACCTTAACTGCGGTTAAAGAATGTCCTCCGAGATCAAAAAAATTATCATGAATCCCGATAGCATGAACGCCTAAATGTTGTTTCCATATCTCGGCCAGAATTTGCTGGATCTCAGTTTGTGGCTGATCACCTTCGATGGCCAGACTTGCTCTTATTTCTGGAACGGGTAATGCTTTCCTGTCTACTTTTCCATTATTGGTAAGCGGCATTTTTTCCAGCAAGACAAAGTCACCAGGTACCATATAAGTCGGCACAGATGCCTTAAGCGCTTCCTTCCATATCGGAATCTGTTTCAAAAAATCCTCATTTGAAAGTCTGTTTTCAGGAACAATATAAGCGGCTAGTCTTTTATCACCGTTAGGTCCATCCCATGGCGCTACAACAGTTTCTTTGACGCCTGATTGTTGAATAAGTGCATATTCAATTTCACCAAGTTCAATCCGGTACCCTCTTATTTTTACCTGATGATCAATCCTGCCGAAACACTGTATTTCTCCATTAGGTAAAATCCTGCCTAAATCTCCCGTTTTATAAATTCTATAAAGCGGATCATCAGGAAGAACATGGGTAATAAATTTTTCAGCACTAAGTTCAGGCTTGTTAAAATATCCCCTGGCTAAGCCCTCCCCACCGATGCTGATCTCACCTGTTTCCCCTTCGGACAAAATATGATTTTGTTCATCCAGGATGTAAACTGACGTATTTTGTATAGGATACCCTATGGTTATGACTTCATCTGTAGCTAGTATTTGTTTGCCTGATGAATATATTGTAGTTTCTGTAGGGCCATACATGTTGTAGAGTCCCTTACATCTGCTCAGCAGTTTTTCAGCTAAATCTTTTGGTAGTTGTTCACCACAGCACAACACTTTAAGATCGAATTTCTCATTCCATTCTGCAGCCAGCATCATTTTATAAGTAGAGGGGGTTGCCTGAATAATTGAAATGTGATTGCGTTTTATTTCCTCGAGTATAGCTGCACCATCTTTGGTAACCTCTGTATCTGTGATGACCAGGTGTGCACCAACTGTAAATGGAAGGAATAACTCCAGGACAGATATATCAAAGGAAATGGTAGTAAGTGCCAGTAAAGTATCGTCTGAATCAATTCCCGGAAATTTCTGCATGCTGGTCAGGAGATTAAACAAATTCCTGTGTTCTATCATGACACCCTTTGGCATTCCGGTAGAACCGGAGGTATAAAGTATGTATGCGAGATCGGTCTCCGAAATTGCCACGCCGGGGTCGTCTGTAGGATATTGTTCAGACTGCTGCCAAAGGTCTTCCAGAATCAGCTCTGTCGCCTGAGATTGAATTCTTCCCTCGTATTTTTTATTAGTAATTGAAAATCTTGCCGCTGAATCATTCAGCATATACTCCAATCTCTTTTCAGGATAATCCGGATCAAGAGGCACGTACGCTGCTCCGGATTTTAAAATTGCAATCAGCAGGATTACCATTTCAGCAGAGCGATCCACTGCAACAGCGATTACACCTTCCTTAACAGCTCCATTGTCAATCAGAAAGGCAGCCAGCTGGTTGGCTCTTCCATTCAATTCACTATAAGTTAAGCGATTCCCCTTGTAACTGAGTGCCCTCTTATGCGGACTAAGTTTAGCTTGTTTTTCAATTAAATAAATCGTTTGGAAACTCATGTTTTTAGAATGTTGGGCATTTAATTGTGTTCAGGGACACTGGATTTTTTCATTTCAGACCATTCCCTAAACAAACTGATATTTGCAGGATTTTTTAACAAAGCTGCAAATATTCTTTTCACAGCATATCCCCAATTTTTAGTAAACAAGGCAAGTACGGCCCGCTCTTTTATCACATCATCAGCTATTTTAGATTCCAATCTGATAGTGAGTTTGACAATATTAGTTTTAGTTTCAGCAGGCAAATCATTAATTACTTTCTCCAGAACACCATCCATCAGCCTCTTTTGCCGTTTGCCCCAATAGTGGTAAACATATTCGTCGGATGGTAAAACTTTTGTTTTATCCTGCAGCAGTAATGAAAATGCCAGCTGTTCGCTTATAAACCATGAAGAATTTTTGAAGAAATCGTCAGTCATCACAAAAACATCGTCGATATAAACTGACAGATCTGAAGTAAGGCCCAGTACTCCTGAATTCCAGCAAAAATCATTTCTGTTGAAGGAACGGTCTTCTCCCCCAATCTTAACTGGCTGGCTTTCCAGGAAATCTATAAACGCCTTTGGTTCCTTACTTTGATTAAACGATGAAAATAAGGCTAAACCTTCCTGAAAAGTATATTCCTTTAGATGCATATAACTCATATCAGGTTTTAATGCCGCTATCCATGGTTGTGGATTTTTAGTAAAAAAGGTATCCGAATCAACGAATATCAGATCTTCTCCGGGATGTTGTTTTAATGTCAGGTCGATAACCGCAACTTTGCGCCGGTGTATATAAGTACTTCCTGCAAGCATATCCTGGAGGATCTCTGGTGTTAATGTCACATAAGATACCTCTATTTTGTTAAAGAAAGGCTCAAAGTAATCCTTATTGTCTGTATAGATAATGATCCTTATTTTTTCTGTATTTCCGGTGTAATGGGCCCAAAAACTCAGCACGCAGAATATAGTTCTATTATATTCTGTCTTGTTTCCGTAAGATAGCAGAATCAGATTTTTTGAATTCATATTACTTTTAGCGCTTGTGTATCGAGATAATCTACAATATCCTGATCAATTTCCATATCAAATTTTCTTCCAAAGAAGCAATTGGTATCCCTTAAGTTTTTAGCGTCAGCCATAGTTAAAATCCTGGGACTAGCTTTCCCTTCTGACCAATCTATGTATCTCAGGTTATCATTGACAATTTTTGACCGTAAATGAGAATTAAATAAAACACTCTGGATCAGTAGTTCGTCTGCACCCCAAGTGTAGTTAAACCTCCTAATGAAAGATGGATTTTCATCAAAGAATTTCACAACATACAGCGCTGATTCCCAATCTATAGTAAACCACGTAGAGTGCCCTATGATGGTGAAATCTTTTGGGATTTTACGGGCAGGTATTAATGTATTGATAATGCGTTCCAGCAAATACCTTCCTTTGAATTTAAAATCTGTGAAGTGATATTTTGAAATCCTTTGTATTGCCTCTTTTACCCATGCATGTCCGGGTAAATGAAATTCCATAAAAATCTTTCCGGCATTCTTTTCCAAAAAAGCCTTAAAGGCAGACACTGGTTTTAATGGATAATCCTGTCCGCTGATTAAATTAATATAATCGTAAACCTCACCGGAGTTTAAAACACATCTTATTGAAGATACAATGGCCATTACCTGACTAAAACCTCCCCAACTTACGTCAAACCTAGGTGTTATCATTTCCAATCCCTGTTCATTTGGCAAATCATATTCATCAGCATTACATTTGGCATCAAGATGGACGAATGATTTAACTGACTCGTCTTGCAAACTGTCGATTAACCGCCTTAACTGAAGTGGCTTGCTATGTGCAAGTATGATATGCGCAAGTTTCATCCCTTTACGACCTTTAGATATAAGTATTTCAATTCGTAAAAACCAGTCTTCAATATACCTGAAACATTGAATGACAGAAACTCCCTTAATGAAAAATAACTGTAGCAGACTCCGACAGAGAACGACAACACGCTACTGAACACTACGCCATATAAATTACCAAATAGTTTGATACCGATGTAGTTTGCAACAACGTTGATAACCAGCATGATAATGACTTTTATAAAGTTTCTTTTTGGCTGATGTATGATATCTAATGTAACGCCGGTAAATCTATCTATAGGATAAACAATGGAAAGCAGCATAAATATCCTGAATACATTTGCTGCATCAGTCCCCACATACTTCCCTCCCCCCAGAATTGCTACTGCAACATCAGCAAGTGAGATCCCTATTATAGCTACAGGTATTAGAGCTAAAGTAAGCATGCCTGAGTATTTTTTCATAATTGAAACCACGTCATCATTCCTTTTCTGGTTAAAGGCAGTAGACAGTTCAGGCATCCCGGTCACGAGAAAACTCCTTAGCGGAATCTCAACAGCCTCCATTAATCTCTGAGCGACATTATAAACCGGTAATAATGCAGGCCCCAGCAAAAAGTTGATCATAAAAATATCTGAACTCCGCAAGAGATTGGTACTTATAGAAGTGCCCACGCTGAATTTACCAAAGTGATAAACCTCCCTTATGGTCTCTTTGGTACGTCGTGCAAAAAACCTGATTCCCGACCAGCCGAAGATTAAACATACAGAACTGGAAATGATGTAAGCCAGCGCATCAGCATAGAGCAGATTTGTGATGTTCATGTTGCTGGTTAGGATAAGTATAATGATCAATATCAAAAAAGAACCTTGGGTAAGCAACCCCAGGTACAACAGCTTATCAAATTTCTGATCAGATTGTAGCCTCCATGTAGAAATTGTTGATGGAAGGGTAAGGATAAAGATAAATGCAAACCATTCTATCAGGATTTTTATACTGGTATCTTCAATGAATGGGAGTAAAAATAGTGCAGGAATTGTGAGAATCAACCAAAATGCGGTAATTATGAAAGCCAAAAACCATACAGAGCCCATTACTTCTGCTGCTCTTTGCTTTTCCGCACCAGAATAAAATTTAATAAGCGCTGTTTGAAGAAAACCTGTCCTGAGTGTATCTAACAGCATAAAAGCCGTTTGAAAAAAGATCCAGTATCCCATTTGCTCTGCATGCATGGACCGCAACAAAAGCATGAATGTGAGCATGCCACACGCAGACATCACTACGCTCGTAGTAAGCGATAGAAAATGTTTGTTTTTAAGTTTTTGTCCTAGATTCTTTAGCATTTGGTAAAATGGATATTTCTTATCAGCAAGAAATATAGTTATAGATCTGATTATTTACTTAAGAATATTAAACTTTATAGCCAATTCTTTTAACAAACCTCTTTCCGATTTCGATAAAGGTCTGTTCAACAAAAACATAGCTTAAGTATGCAAAAAATAATGAAAACACAACAGTACAAGAAATTACAACGGATATAGACTCTATTCCGGCCATTCCCAATGATGTTTTAACTACAAAGTATACAATTGGGTGCAATAAGTATAGCGAGTAACTGATATTACCCAGAAATTGCATGCAAGTTTTCAGAACAGGTGCAAATCCGCTAAAATCAGTTTTATAGAAGAACAGGCACAACAATACTACATATGCAGAAAGGACCATCCTGGCTACTCCCGTAACGAGCATAACCGGCTCTCCCTGAACATGGTAATAAGCAAATAAAAAGAAAAAAAGACCAAAGAAAAGCAGATAGACAAGCTTACGCTGAGGTATGTATTTTCCGAGTATTCCAAGTGCTATTCCAGTGATAAAATAGAAAAACTGCCCGAGGGGATTTACATAGGCAGACCACTGGAAGCCCAATGGAACTGCGGGGTCTAAAACGTAAAATGTAAAATAAATTAAAAAGCCCAGGGCTGCCGCCAAAAACAGGAAAATAAAAGGCCTTTTAAACCGAATCAGGAATATCATAAAGGGGAAAAAGAGATAAAAAAAGATTTCATTGCCTATCGACCATGCACCACTTGCAATAAAGCCTTCCGGTTTTATTGCACCAGGCAGTACGGTAATATTTAGAATGATCTTTTTCAAAGACATAATCTCCGGATTGTATTGAAGCAATACTGTAAGCAGTGTGACCAGCCATAGTAAGGGAACCAACCTAAAAAACCTTTTGATGTAAAACTCCAGGAGATCTTTCTTTTTGAGGTGTAGCCTGTCTTTATACACTACATACAACGTGATTCCACTAAGAATATAGAAAATCGATACTCCATAGATTTTAAACTTACCAAGGATACTGGATGAATCTACTTCACCAAAATTAAAAAGATACATATGATAAGCTAGGATGCTCAATGCAGCAAGACCACGCAGATAATCAATAGAATCTATTCGGGATACAACATTTTTAGAAAGAGTTTCAGTCATTTTATTTTAAGCTATCATCAATTGCACTATAAATTAACTCTACACTAGCTTCCCAGGTGTGTCCTGAAGCAAAAGCTTTCCTTTCGCTGACAAGTGATTCATTGTTGGAATTAATTGCCTTGTCGATCAATTCCAGGTACTGGTGTTTATTCTCTGCAAGGTAAACATAGTCTGCAAAGACCTGCATACTTTCAGTTTTGGTAGCCACAGTTGGTTTTCCAACAGCAAGATATTCGTCGATTTTCCTTGGATAATTTCCTATTGTTACCTCGTTAACCAGCTGAGGATTAATGCAGACATCAAAAGCATTTATATAGCCTGGAAGTTCATCAGGCTTTTTTGATCCCAGGAAATGAACATTAGTCAATTGATGCAGATCACTGCTTTTAAACTCATCATCTTCGGGACCGACAAGAACAATTTGATAGCCTGGCCTTTCCTTTGCCATAAATCTGATCACTTCCAAATCAAGTCTCAGTGACTGGAGCGCACCGACATATCCAATCCTTGGCCCTTGAATCGCCTCAACATCATGTGGGATAGGTAAATCATTTGCATGGAGAAACAATTCCACCTCACATCCCTGTCCTACATAGTACGAGTTCGGGTTAAACTTCCTGCACAAACCAACTAGGTAATTGGAGTTGGCTACACAAATATCACTTTTAGCCATAAGCTCAGGCTCCAGACGCTTGCCATGATGCTTCCAATAATCCACACCGAGCAAATAGTCTCTGGAGTAGTAAACGCTCACTGAAGGTTTCAGATAATCTTTTAAATAAAAACTTCTGAAGATGTCATTGTCATTGAATAGGATCACATCCTTGAATTCAAGCTTGCGCATGGCCCTTTCAATAGCTGCTGAAATCTTTCTGTTGTTCCTTTTATTCAGGATGTCAAATAGCAGGTCGATTTTAATCCAGTTGATGGACTCTATGATTACATCAGGATAATATACCCAAAGATTCTCCTGTATCTCTTCCAGATTGCTTTGGTTTCCTTTTAAAATTTCTAATCTCTTCCGGACGTTTTTATCTTCTTTATTGCGCAAAGTTGTAATCCTGTCTAACGGAGAATTTACGTACAATACCCTATTGTGCTTACTGAATTCTACAGCAATATTCTTACAGTTGCTGCCTATTTCAGTATCCCAGGGCTGCAATCCTACAATAACAATATCCCTTCCGCTAATGAATTCCATTTGAGTTCTCTGCTAATAATTTTGACTTTTCCTTTTGCTTATCCAGAATCAGTGTGATGTTTATGAGCGCAACAATGAGGTAAAAATAAACACTTACCGGAAACTGGACCAGGGCCTCCTGAGGGTAGTTTCCTATACCCAGAGCAAACACTATTAATACCATAGCCAAACAATAGTTCTTGAGCTCAGGATCCTTTATCGTAAAGTAATTTCTAATACCTGTTCTCAATATGATAAAGATGAGTGTACAAAAAATAAATAATCCGACATAGCCCAATTCTACTGCAACCCTCACATAACCACTATCAGGTGGGAAATGAGCCAGGTATGAATTTGGAGCAAACCTTACACCCCATGTACCGGTTGCACCGAGTCCGCCGCCAAACGGATGCTGCTGAATAAATGGCTGAATTCTTTTCTGGTTAATTTTCCTCACGTTAAATGACGCATCATCTGACGGTCGGAATGCAGACTGAAACCTTAAAATATTCTGATTAGAACTAGGCATAAATATCAGAAAAACAAGAAAAACAAGTCCGAGCAACGAAAACCCAAGCACTTTGTAATTGAACTTTAATATAGCCAGCATAAATACAGCTGCCGGAAACAGCGGGTTGGCACCACGTGTACCTGAATAGAGCATATTCAATAAAAAGAACCCTACCAGAAAAATCAAAATGGCTTTTTTATAGGTTTTTTTGACACTAAGCACCAGAACGAGACAAAGAATGGCACTTACAACCATATTGTAAGAAAAAGCTACAGGATCGGAAAATATCGAGAACTTGCGCCAGTGACCGCCTATGAATAAAAGTTCACGCATCAGCGGGCTATCAAGACTTCGTTCTTCAAAAGCAAAAAAACCAAAATACTCCTGTTTGAATGCATATAAGGCTGCAAAGAGTGACAGTCCTATCCATACCTTGAATATCAGCCTGATGAATGCTACAGACTTGATCTGAACCATAAATATGAAATAGGTAAGCATTACTATGGCTACAGATCTGATGGTATATAACCAGGCCAGCTTAGATTCTGCTACCGGATTAAATGCCTGCAAAATATTATATCCTATCCAGATCAGGATCATAAAAGTGATAGGATTTTTTAGAATTGCCCAGTCGCGATGGATTTTCTGGTGGATAAAGAATCCAATAATTAACAGCAATTCCAAGCCATCCATGAGCGTACCGAGGGGAAAGTCGAAATTAAACCTCATGACCCACATGATCAGGTATGCGGAGACCAGGAGCACAAGCACGCCAAATTTTGGATACACGACGATTGCTATTGAGAAAGGGATGCCTATGACAACGATAATGGCCATAAGGATAAAATTCATCCCGAGGTACCAGGTTCCTAATAAACAGAATACTGATACTAAAGATAATGCTATCAGGAGCCTTACCGGTGTAATTTTATCTATCAAAGACAGTTTTGAACTTGCTTCCATCAAACCACTCCTGTTATAAAAAAACTAATTTTATAAAAAAATAGTAAACGGAGATCCCAGCCACTATAATAGCCGCAGTATAGCTTAGTCTATCAAATAGTCTTTTGCTCCGTGCAATATCTTCTTCATTTTGTCTGTAAGGATCTGTTCTCATAATAAAATCACTAATTATCATTTACAGGACCGTGATAGTGAGTAGTCGCTATTGAAGTTTTATTTGCGTTTCTGCTTTTAAGCAGGGAAATCAATTGAAAATAAATGAACTTCGGAATATTTATTAAAGACTTATATATTCTGGAATCAGCATTTGAATGCAACAGAGCGATATAAAAGCCGAGTGCAAAAAGGAAAAATGCGCCAGCCCATATCAAAACTCCGGTTAAGGAAATAAAAATATTGATCAATAAGAAAAGTCCGGAGGCTAAAATAAACATAAACAAGGGTGGCCTCAGTAAAACTATCCCAAATAAAATCTGATTGATGCTCATACGCTGAAGTCCTGTGCCCAGGATCGTAAAACCGTATTTAAAATACTTAAACCAGGTATTGATCCACCTCGCCCTTTGTTTTACCAGCTGATCAGATCTTGATGTCTTCTCGTCATAAACTACAGCATCTTCAGTAAAGGCAATACGATAATTACGTTTAAGTATTTCGGCCTGAAGCACTTTGTCAAACCCTGCACCGGTTATATCCAGATGTTCAAGGCATTCTTTATATAAAGCTGTAGTAAATGCCATCCCGGAACCCGACAGCGTAGCCGACGACTGCAGTTCAAAAAGAACCTTACCATCATAAAAATGATAATAAATATCCCTGGCAGCGTCGAGACAAGAAAATGTAGAATCAAGATTTTTAGCTTTTCTGACGCCCTGTACAGCCTTAAAGCCCTTGTTAAACAAATGATTCAATTCATTTAAGTATTCTGGTTCAACAAGGTTATCACTATCGATTATAGTCAGTCTTTCATGAGGGCGATGAAAATGATTGATGGCATAGAAATGAGATCTTGTATTACTTGCCAATGTTTCAGGAGGTCTCAGTAAAACTACCCTTTCATCATTAAAATCAAGGCCGCTAACATCACAATTATCGGCCACCACATAAATCAGATAATTTGAATAATTAAGTTTCAGTATAGAAGAGACAACATAAGGAAGCATATCTGTCTGCTGATACGCAGTGACAATAATGGCATAATCTGCCTGTTCTGTAAGCGGTACTTCAGGTTGTCTTTTTTGAAAAATCAACCTTATTTTCCAAAGAACATACAAAAAAAAAGGAAAGACAAGATTAAAGCCTATCAAAAGCTGCAACGCAATCCATAAATAATTGTATAATATCATATTGTTTTTTTGGAAACGACCTTGTTCATAATCCACCCCATAAATATTCCCGTTTGTTTCAGGTAGTTGATCTGTTCTTTTTCTGTTTCGCCTATTTGATAGCCTGATTCAAATACCGAAACAATACCATCTGCAAAAAGCATCCATTCTTTAGCCTGGTTGATAGACCCTAAAGCTGGTGTTTCAATAATAACAACATCAAAAAGCTGCTTAAGCTCATTTAGCTTAGCAATAACAGTCGCTTTATCTGCCAACTCAAGAATGGAGGAATTACCACCTTTGTTCTTTAAAACTTTTAAAGAAGCCTCATCGGGTGACAACTGCAAAGAACCAGAACCACTTATAATGTCTTCTAAAAAGGCAGATCCATTGGTATTTGTATTAGAATGATTAAAATTTCCATCAATCACCAGTACTTTTTTATTCATCATCACCCAGGCAAAAGCCACGCTCATGGTGATAAAAGACTTTCCTTCTCCGGCACGCAGACTGTTTACCAGCAATACCTTACCTTTTAATTCCTTCTCTATCTCATATCTCAATGATCGCAGTTCATTTTTCAGTTCCTGTAAAGGAGTCGGGAGATTATTTTTTTGCCAGATTTCCTTAATATCCAGCGAAGGCATATTTAAGTAATTGACATTTCCAAACACAGGAATTCCTGTTTGGTCGGCAAGTTCTTTGGCAGAAACCACACTTGTATCGAAGAAATAAATGATAAATATGACCAGCAGACAAAATACAAAACTGATGATCCCGCTAAGTATAACCAGCAGCATCTTTTTTGAGGGTTGCGCCATACCGGGGGTTCCGGGCTGCACAACATCCATTTTTGCTGAGAATGAAGATTCCAGGCTGCTTTGGTTATATCTGTTCAATATATCCATGTATTCTTTACTGGCAATATCGACGTTTAACTCCAAAGTCTGCACATCAGCTTCACTAGGCACCAGCTTATCAAACTGACCATTCAATGAATTGATTTTATTCTCCAGGGAATTGATGCTGTATCTGGAAAGATCCATCTGGATCTCCAGGTTTAGTTTTTGAGTGATCAATTCCTGTTTGGTATTCAGTGGATTTGTAATGTACTGATCAGAAGATCTGTCTATTTCGCTATTCAATTTATTCCTTAATGAATCATATGCGTGTTTATATTTTTCATCAAGATCATTACTGATATACAGGTTATATACAGAATTCAGTTCATCTCTTGTATTTACGATTGACTGGTTCACTTTAGAGAGTGTCGACTCAATGTATTTTCTCTCCTTCGGATCAAACTTCCTGTCAATTTCACTTAAAGCTCCTGCATACGAGGCTGTCTTTTCTATTGCTTCCTGTTTCTTGGCATCATATTCCAAAATCCTTTCGTACAATTGCTTGGACTGTTCTGTAAGATTCAGAACCCTGTTTTTAATCTTATAGTTCCTCAACGCAGCCATTTTATCAGCAAGGGTATCACTTTTCTCTTTCAGCAAATCGCGCAAAAAGTTATGTGCTTTAACCTGATTGTTTCTTAAAACAGAAGTATAATTTTTTATAAACTCGGATGACAAACTATTTACGACAAAGGCAGACAGCTCAGGACTTTCCGATTCGAACTGTACCATGATAAAATCACTATCCCCGGAACGGTATATCAGTAGTTTTTCCTTAATAGATTCAGCGTCATACCTCATAGATTTTAATACAAGGAATAAACCGTTCTGGTCAGGATTTGAAAGATTCAGACTCTCAGCGTTTGCATACTTTTCCATGTATACTTTTAAAGCATGTTCTTTAGCAGCTTTATTGAGGCTAGCAAATAGTTTACTTCTTGGTTTAAAAGGATCCGTTGTTGTAAGGTCATGAATGATGAGCTGGTAAGATACCTGATCCACTACCCTCTTTAATTTCATCATCTCGATCAGGTTACTAAACTGCTGTCTCACCTGATCTCCCTGCACAGCCTCAATAAGCGCAGATTGTTGTTGGGTTTCATCTACAATTCCGGAGGTAATCTGTGCCTGTGAGACATAAGAAGTAGGCAGATTACGGACGAGAAAAAAAGTAATGATGATTACAATAACTGGTACAACAATTACCGTAAATCTGTACTTTCTTAAAAAGCTTAAATATTTATTGACTTCATTCATTATTTTATATTCTCTAACCTTATCACTGTTAATTCTTCTAAAGAAGCTTTAGCACTCAAATAACTTGCCTCAACTTGTAACTTAGTCTGGATTGCCTGATTCAATGCTGTTGATGCACTATTAAATTCAAGAAAAGTCGCCTCCCCTTTTTGATATTTCGTCTTAATAGACTTAAAACTACTTTCAGCATCATTATACGCATTAGTTACAGGGAGCAACGATTTCTGGTATTGAACATAGAGGAAGTATCTTGACTTAACAAGCGATTCCAGCTGAAGAAAATACTCTGCCTGATTGGATTCTGCTAATTTAACCTGCTCCTTCGCTTTTCTAACCGCACTGGGCTTAGCAAGGAACTGGCCAGGATTAAAAGTAATACCAACCTGATAACCTGTTAAAAAATCGGACGTTCTTACATTTGGTAATACTGTGTTTGCAGAATTGTCAGATCTGGTGACGTATTGAAAAGAGAATGGGTCAAGCCATGATATTTTAGCTGCAGTCACATCACTTTTTGCAATATTAATCTGACTGTCAAAATTTCTTACTCGGGGATAATTAGCCTTCGCAGCCGCAATGAGCTTTTCTAAATAAAGATTTGAAACTTCACTCAAGACACTCTCCTGGGCAGTTGCAGATGTTAATTGAGTAATACTCAGTAAAAATATCAAGAAACTTAATAGAGAAGACTTGTTATTATTCATAAATAAATATAGTAAAATTCAAATATATAGTTCTTGTACAAAATATGCTAATATTGTACCACATTATCAATATACGTCGGAAGTCATGAAATCAGTTCTTCAATTTGCCAAAAACAACCCTAAAATAAAGAAAATAATTCATTGGCTGCTGATTCCAACTAATGAAGCGAGGCCGAGATTATGGGTTTCCTGGTTTGTTAATCCGTTTTTTCATAAGCGAAAAAAAGGAAGTAAAATCAGGTGGAGTACCAGAATGGATGTGCTGCCATTCAATGAATTTATGCTGGGCAGAAACGCTGTGATAGAAGACTTTACCACGATCAACAACGGAGTAGGCGCTGTGACCATCGGCGACAATACATTGATAGGAATGGGAAATGTTGTCATCGGTCCTGTTTCAATAGGAGATGATGTTATTATCGCGCAAAACGTGGTAATGAGCGGATTAAACCATGAGTATCAAAACATTAACCTTCCAATACTGAAGCAACCGGTATCTACTGCCTTAATTACTATTGAAAATGAATGCTGGATAGGTGCAAATGCCGTAATTACAGCCGGAATCACCATTGGAAAACACTCGGTTGTAGCCGCAGGGTCGATTGTCACTAAAAGTATTCCTCCATATTCCGTCGTAGCTGGCAATCCTGCCAGAATAATTAAACTTTACAATCCTGAATCCGGGAATTGGGAAAAGCCGTAATTAATTGTGGAGTATTTTTCCAAAAATGGGATTTTTCTCTACGATAAAGTTCTTACGATAAAGAATATATAATAACTTAATCCATAAAATACTGGTTTATAGTATTTAAATTTGTCATTAATTAAACTTTAGCTTAATAGCTCTTTATGGCTTTATATTTGACCTATTTAACCAGGAAGAATTATAATTTATAGATACATGACAAAACCATTACAAATACTATTGTATTTCTTAACACTATTACTTTTTACGGTCGAAAGCTACGCCCAGTTTCCCTATAATGAAAGTTTCCGTAACTCAACAGCAAGTGGTATTAGTTTTGGTGGTACGCCTTCTGCATTTCTGACCGCTTCAGGAAGTTCATCTGCCGGAGGTACACCAATAGACCCAAATGGATCTGGTTTCCTGCGCCTCACCAATGCTTCCCAGGATCAAAAAGGCTATGCATACAGTGCATCAAACTTTCCATCAAGCAATGGTTTAAAGGTTGAATTTGAGTATTATATATATGGAGGAACAGGAGCTGACGGTATCAGTTTTTTCCTTTTTGATGCTACTGCCAGCCCGTTCAACATTGGCGGATTTGGTGGCTCGCTAGGTTATGCCCAGATCACCACCACTACTCCAATATCTCCGGGAGTAAGTAAAGGATATCTTGCTATCGGATTAGATGAGTTTGGAAATTTTTCTAACCCAAACGAAGGTAGACAAGGTGGTACTACTCAAGTTCCGGGATCTATTACCCTAAGAGGCAGAGGTGATGGCAATAGCCTGACACCGGATAATTATAGGTTTTTAATTTCTCAACAAACCGATCTTAAAGGAGTTTCCCTGGTTGGGGATGGGACTAAGCGGGAAACTGACCCTACACAGTCAGGGTATCGTAAAGTAGCTATGGAGCTGATCCCAAATCCTGCAGGCGGATATAATATTAACGTAAGAATAACCAAAGGAGGAACTCCGCAGGTATCTTATGTAATCATAGACAATTACTACTATCCCGATGTAGCTCCAGCAAACTTAAGGTATGGTTTTGCTTCTTCTACGGGCGACCAAACCAACTTCCATGAGATTCGAAATGTTGCTATCGATCTTTATAATCCCCTGCCACTTGCAAACCCCGACATTCAGAACATCTGTCTGGGTAATACTGCAAGTATTGATGTTACAGCCAACGATAATACTTCGGGTCTAAACACAACCATCAATAAAGCTTCTGTAGACCTGGACCCGTCAACTGCGGGAATCCAGAATACTTTGACGCTTGCAGGAAAAGGCACTTTTTCAGTAAATACATCGGGAATCGTACAATTTGTTCCAGAACCAGGGTTTATAGGAACAGCAACAACCCCTTATACCTTCAGAGATACTGACGGCGCTATTTCTTCTACAGGCTCTATTACGTTAAACTATTCCGCACCTCCCACGGGGACAAGTGCTGGAAGTGATCAACTGGTTACGATTACCACGCCAACAGGAAATTATATGCTTCAGGGAAGCAATCCGGGAGCTAATTCAGGTTTGTGGACGCAAATATCAGGACCTAATACCGCTCAATTTGCCAGCACTTTGTTTTACAATTCCATTGTAAGCAATTTAACCGGAGGAATATATACCTTCAGGTGGACAGTAACTTCTCCAGGTGGCTGCCCGGTTTTTGACGATGTACAAATTACAGTTAATCATCCCCCGGTAGCTAATAACGACATTATCAATACTCCTTTAAACACTCCGGTTTCAATTGCCATTATCGACAATGACACCGATGCGGAAACAAACGCGACGATAAACAAAGGGAGTATCTCTGTCAAGTCGGGCCCTACTAATGGTTCTTTATCGATTAACAATTCCACCGGGGCTGTGACCTATACGCCAAACAATGGCTTTTCCGGAAATGATACTTTTACTTACACCATCAAGGATATTTATGGCGCTGAATCAAATATTGCGACAGTAACCTTAGCTGTAAATGTTAAACCAGCAGGGGTAAATGACGTTGCCTCTACCCTAACTAATGTTGCTGTTACCATTCCGGTAATTGACAATGATCCGGGTAAATCAGGTTCTTCTGTAATCAGAAACACAGAACCTGCCAATGGAACTTATGTGATTAACCCAGCCGGAACTGTTACTTACACGCCGAATCCGGGATTTAGTGGTAAAGACACTTTCACTTATAAACTGAGAAATAACGGTGTTGATTCTGACCCTATTCAGGTTACTGTGAACGTAAAACCTGTAGGTACACCAGACAATGGATCAACGTTGACTAATATCCCGGTGACCACTCCTGTCAAGGACAATGACCTCAGCAAAAATGGAACAGTTATACTCATTAATAATAGCCCTTCCAATGGGAGTGTCGCCATAAATGGGGAAAGCATTGTATATACGCCCAATGCTGGATATTCCGGTAAAGACGCTTATAGTTATATTTTAAGAACTGCAGACGGATTAGATTCTGATCCCATCCTGGTGTCTCTAAATGTAAGACCAGTAGGCTCAGCAGACAATGTGGTTACACCGTTTAACCGTCCTGTTACCATCGTTGTAAAAAACAATGACCTGAGCAAGACAGGAACCACTGTTGTTCCGGTAGCCAATCCTTTGCACGGCACCTATACGGTAGATGCAGGCAACAATGTAGTTTATACCCCAGTTACGGGTTACTCAGGTTCGGATACTTTCACTTATCTATTAAGAACTGCGGATGGACTGAGTTCAGATCCGATTACCGTAAACGTAACTATTTCGCCACAGCCTGTCGCGCCAGATGTAACAGTGGGAACACCGTCCGATAAACCGATCCTTATCACCGTACCCGTACCTCCCGGAGGTACAGTGATCATTAAAGAACAACCTGAACATGGTACGATTACAGTTGACCCAATCACCGGAGAAATCAGGTATACTCCAGATCCTAATTACAGCGGACCTGATGATTTTACTTATGTGATCAGAGATGAATTTGGAAATGAATCAACACCCGGCAAAATTACGGTCACGATAAGCTTGCAGGTGAAAATCGGATTGGCTAAGAAAATGACTTCTCTGAAGAAAAATATTGATGGAAGTTTTAACATTACCTACAAGTTCACTCTTGTAAATGCAGGCGATTATGTAGTGGAAAAACTAAGTCTGACAGATGATCTTGGTATTACTTTCAAAGATGCGACAATCACAAAAGTCGGATTGTCTGCTACAGGTACCTTAACTGTTAACCCTAATTACGACGGAAAGTCGGTAAAAGATCTATTATCATCATCTAGCGCTATCCGGCAAAAATCCAAAGAATCAGTAACATTAGAAATTAAAGTGTTTTTAAATCTGACTGAGGGAGTTTTCCTGAATACAGCTATAGTAGAAGGATATTCTGCAAATGATGGAACAACCCGAACTACGGATGTATCCACTGATGCAGAAAACCCTGACCCTCTTGTTGCAGGAGACTTTTCACCCAATGACCCTACCCCTGTAAACCTTGTAAGAAGTGATATCTTTATTCCTGGTGGATTCTCTCCTAATAATGATGGCATTAACGATTTCTTCGTAATTGAGAATACACTAGGTAAACAAATATCGCTGGAAGTATACAACAGATGGGGAAATCGCATCTACAGATCTTCTAAATACGAAAACAACTGGGCAGGAAAAACTACTGAAGGTATCCACATAGGTGACGATGTACCGGCAGGTACATATTACTATATCATCAAGGTTGACAATAAAGACAAACGTGTGGGATACATAACAATTAACAGATAATATGAAAAGGATAACAGGAATTATACTACTCTCCTATTTAATGTTGTTTTACAATGATGTAAAAGCACAACAGGATGCGATGTATACCCAATATATGTTCAATACGCTTGCCATTAACCCAGCATATGCCGGAAGCCGAAATGTAACGTCTGCTACTGCATTGTTCAGGAATCAATGGACAGGCATTGACGGTGCGCCCAAAACAGGTACCTTAACTATGGATGCACCAATGCTGAATAAAAAACTTGGCGTCGGCATTCAGCTATTCACGGACAAACTTGGAATTACGCAAACAAACGGTGCAGTACTTAGCACCGCCTATCGGATCAGAATGGATAAAGGATCTTTGAGCTTTGGAATTCAGGGCAATTTTAGCCAATACCGGGCTAATTTTACCGAAGTACCGCTGAGCAGCACTCCCGGCTATGATCCGGCTTTTGCTGAAAATGTAAATAAGTTTCTTTTTAATGTCGGAACCGGAGTTTATTATAACTCCGATAAATTCTACATCGGCCTGTCTGCAATGGACCTGATGCCTAATAAGATCACTTCCTATAGCAGTAATAACATTAATATGGGGAGTAAACAGGCCTTGCATGTATTTTTGGCTACAGGCTATGTTTTTCCACTATCTGAAGATTTTAAACTCAAACCTTCTGTCCTTTTTAAAGGAGTTAAAGGGGCTCCATTAGAGGCAGACATCAATGCTTCTCTATGGATAAAGGATAAGATCAGCATCGGTGGACAATACAGGACCAGCGCAGATATAGCGGCATTGATTGAACTACAGGCTACTCCTCAGATCCGAATTGGATATAGTTACGATCGCAGCACAACAGCCCTAGGCAACTTTAATTCCGGAAGTCATGAGATCATGCTGAGGTATGAGTTCGGTTTTGAAAAGGGCAAAATTTTATCACCAAGGTATTTCTGATAATTAAATTATGAAACAAAACATACATAAAGTAACGTTTATAATATTTGTTCTGCTCTGCACATTGTCCCTGCAGGTAAAATCGCAGTCTGAAAAAGAAGACCGAATGTTGAAAAAGGCTGCCGTTGAGTTTAATGCTTTAAAATATATTTCTGCAATCCCACAACTTTTAAGGGTACTTGAAAAAGATTCAACAAATGTAAAAGCCCTGGAAATGATTGCCTACAGCTACAGGATGACAAAGAATTACGACGAGGCGTTAAACTGGTACGAGAAATTGAGCAAACAAAAGACCTTAAATGCAAAATGGGCACTTTACTATGCAGAGGCTTTAGCAAATAAGCAACAGTATGAAAAATCTGAAGGATGGTATAGAAAATATACTACCCTGGTCCCTGAAGATAAACGAGGTACATCATTTGCTGCCAGTAAGCCGGATAATTTCAACAAAAACACAGAAAACTGGAAAGTATCCTTTACAAATTTAAATAGCCTAGGTTCGGATTATTCTCCCGCTTACTACAAAGAAGGGTTAATATTCAGCAGTAACAGAAAGATCTCCGGAATAACTAAATCCGTATTTGGCTGGGATAACACGCCATTTACAAATATCTACAGGGTAGAGAAGCTAAAGCATATTAAAAATATTGATCCGGATAGCTTAATTGCCAATGCACAAAATAGCGCAGAACAAAAATATAAGTTCAATGACGATGATACCGCGCCTACGAGCAACGATACCAAAACGCTTGGACAATATGCCCCGCTTCTGGAAAGGGATACGTTATCCATAATGCTATCGAAAGGAATCAAAATATTACCCATAAATGGCAGTATCAATACCAAATATCACGAAGGTTCCCCTGCAGTTTTCCCTGACGGCTCTATCATTTTTACTAGAAATAACTATTATAACGGCGCAGCCCAGACCAGTAAAGAAGGCATCAATAAATTGAAGATGTTTACCGCATCAGGTGAAAACCTTAATAAAATCACTCCATTTCCCTGGAACAATAACGACTATTCGGTAGGACACCCTACATTGAGTAAAGACGGCACAATACTCATTTTCGCTTCAGACATGCCGGGAGGATCCGGAGGAACAGATTTATATTACTGTGTACGCTCAGGAAATGGTCAGTGGACCCGTCCAGTAAATCTTGGAAAGAAAATAAATACAGAGGGTAACGAAATGTTTCCTTTTTTCGACGCCGACAATACCCTTTATTTCTCGTCCACAGGGCATGCCGGACTAGGTGGTTTGGATCTATTTGAGGTACAACTTAAAGAAATGAAACCGCTCTCTGCCCCTAAGAATATGGGTGTTCCCATAAATTCTTCTACAGATGACTTTGGACTCATAAAAGCTGTTGATGGAAAGAGCGGTTTCTTTAGCTCAAATAGAAGGGGCAATGATGACATTTACAGTTTTTCAAGAGCTACCTACCGCATACTACTTGAAGGCACCATTACTGACGCCAGAACGAGGCTTCCATTGGCAGGCAGCAGATTACTTATGCACCATTTAGACGGTACAGATACCATCAGAACAAATGCTAAAGGAGAATTCAGAAGGCAAATGCCAAGAGAAACGGATTATGAGACCACAGCACAGAAACTTGGATATGTGAATTCTATTGGTTTTGTAACTTCCCTTGGAATAGAACAGGATTCTGTAATTAAAATGGATATCCGACTAAGCAAAGCAGAAACTGCGCAGCAATATGTACTTAACAATTGTGATTCTCTAAAGAAAGTCTTTGCGGTTCAGAACATCTATTACGACTTAGACCGTTACGAAGTAAGGCCTGATGCACGCCCAGCTCTTGATGAGCTTGCGGCACTGATGAAAAAATATCCTGAGATTACTATCATTACTTCAAGCCACTGTGACAGCAGAGCATCCGAAGCGTATAACAGAAGGCTTTCACTTAATCGCGGAGCTTCAGCCAAAGCATACCTGGCATCCAAAGGAATTTCGGCAAACCGGATCAAGATAGAATACTATGGAAAAACAAGACTGGTCAACAGATGTTTCGACGGAGTTCCTTGTTCCGAAGAAGATCAGCAACTGAACAGAAGAACCGAATTTGATGTTATCCTGAATGGAGTTAACATTACAAGACAAAACTGCAATGACAAATAGCAGCAGTCAATTTCCCCTGAAATAAGTTGACCTTCCGATAAATAAAAATGGCTGATCATTAGTAATGATCAACCATTTTTAATTTGTTTATCCTCCGGCTATTCACAGGAGATTTTCAATCACTATACTTTTTCTTTTTGAACAGCAGCTGGCAAAGTTTTAAGCAAAATCTTAAGATCTAACCAAAACGAATGATTTTGAGCGTAGAAATTATCAAGCTTCTTACGTTCCCTTTCAGACATATCTGCTTTTCCTCTTCTACTTACCTGCCATAGTCCAGTAAGTCCGGCCGGCCCCAAAAAACGCATTGTCCATTCATTGGACGTTAACATCTCCGCTTCATAAAGAGGTAATGGTCTGTTGCCTACAAGTGACATATCACCAATAAATACATTAAAAAGCTGAGGCAGTTCATCGATACTAAAAGTTCTTATAAAGCTTCCAAATTTTGTAACTCTAGGATCATTCTTTAATTTCACAAAAGTAGTGGTTCCAGTTTCTGACTTATCATATTGATTCAAATCTGAGAGCTTTGTAAGCTCTTCACTGGCACCTACACGCATGGAACGGAACTTATAGAAATCAAATATTTTATAACCGGTACCCACTCGCTTACTTCTAAATATTACCGGGCCTTTAGATTCGAAAGCAATAATCAATGCAACAACAATAAAGAATGGTAAAAGAATAAGCAAGGCCATGCCTGAAGCAACAATATCAAACAATCGTTTAAATAAAGGAATCTTATAGGTGAAGTTAACGTTGGAAAGATCAGACAACTGAGGTTTGATGAGCTTAAATTTCACTAAAAAAAATATCCGTTCACAAAGATCATTTACCGGAACAGGAGCTATATAAAGATCATTTACTTTATGTTTCATGGCCTTTTCCCTAACCTTAGCGTCTTTCTGTTTGGCCAGTAATATAATGACCAGCCCTTTTAATAGGACATTATTTTTTAGCTTAGCAACATAATCAAAACATTCCTGGCGCTCATCAACTTCCAGCAAGATAACATCAGGCAAAGTATAAATGGATTGCTCCTTAATATAACTATCCAGATCTTCAATGTTTGATTCAGAATGCAAAACAAAGTTTTTTTCCAATTCAGGCAGCAGGTCAGAAGCAAACGACTGTGCAGAATATAATAATGATATTGATTTATTTTTTGTATTTGAATTAACTTCCGACTGAATCATATTTCCTGAATACATTGCTAATTGCTTCTTTTAGTTGCGTTGGATTAAAAGGTTTTGGAATAAAATCATCCAATTGGAAAGGCATTTGCGATACCCTTTCTGCCAAATTAGCGGCACCTGACAAAATAATTACTGGCGTGTCCCTGTAGAAACCACTTATTTTTAGATTATAAATGAATGAACTTCCATCAAAATATGGCATTTCAAGATCCGAAATGATCAATGATGGAGAATTCCCCTCTTCCAGCCAACTCAGAGCCTCTACGCCGCTGGTTTTTATGACTAACTGGTATTCATTAGACAGAACAAAATTTAACAATTTAAGTATACTGACTTCATCATCAACTATTAAAATCTGTTTCTTAGTCATTTTTGTATTGTGAATAAAAGGGTATTACTAATAGTCATAACGAACATACGAAATTTTGTAGAATTAGTTTTAAATCAATTTTAATAATTAAAAAAATGGGTATATAAGTTATAAAAAATGCAGTTATAAATTATAGACATAAGATATAACTGCATTTTATTAACATTGAGTTGTTAATTTACAATACACTGGTTAATTATTCGATTGTACACGACCTGATTTTTTGTCTTTATCTCTTCCAATCAAATAACCCGCTCCTGCACCAACAACTCCACCTATTATCGCTCCCCTTCCATCCTTTTTATCTACTAGTACGCCTCCTAAAGCACCTGCTCCCGCACCAATCACTGCACCTTTAGCGGCAGAACTCCATCCTTTTTTCTTAGTCTGGGTTTCACTGTATTGTCTCGGAGCCGGAGCTGCGTCATTTTTCTCAGAAAGCAGTAAAGTTCGTTTCTCCTCCCTAACCTGCGTAGCTATACGTTCCTTCTCCTGTTGTTGTACAAAAACTGCTTTTTGAGCCGCTTCAGCTCTTTTAAAACTATCTAGTTTCAGACTATCTTTTACAGCTGCAACAGCTTGCTGTTTCATTAGCTCTTGTTCTTTTGAACTATTATTACAAGCAGATAAACCGATAACAACTGCTAATATTGAAAATACATATTTCATAATCTTAGAATTTAAGTTTGACACACTATGTATAGAAAAAATAGTGCCAAAAGATTATTTGCCCTCAAGCGATGTATAATCTTCATGCGCTTCGGTATTCTGTTTCTGATCATTATTTACTGAAATCTTATCATTATCATCATTCAATGCTGAATATGATGCTGACCCAGAGGATGAATGATCTGCATCCAGTCCCGGATTATTTTCATCATTCAACAAATCCTCTTTAGTGGGATGGTCTTTACCATTAGTATTTTTCTTTTTCATTCTTTTTACAATTTAGTCGCATTTAATTTATTGTGACATTATGCTTGTCATTTTTCAACATTTACTGACATTAACAACAACTGAACATATTGTAAGTTTTCTGATTTAACCTAAATGCAACAATTTGATATTTTCTCTTCAAGAAACACATTTTGATTTTACTATTCAATTGCCTACTTTCACATCGAAATATATAATAATATTATGCGTACAACAGGAAAAGTTAAGTGGTTTAATTCTGCAAAAGGATTTGGATTTATAACTCCAGAAGATGGAGGAAAAGATATTTTTGTACATTTCTCTGCTATTGCAGGTGACGCTTTCAGAGAGCTGAGCGAAGGAGATAGTGTTGAATTTGAGTTAAACGATGGCAAAAAAGGTCCTGAAGCTTCAAATGTAACAGTTCTTTAATCGATCAATAAATTCTAAAAAGGGGGATTTGCCGTAGGCATGGCCCCTTTTTTATTTTATACAAAAATGATTAACGTGAATACAACAATAAGTATCCTGGGATGTGGTTGGTATGGATTACCCCTTGCAAAAAAGTTGGTAGAGCTGAGATATAATGTAAAAGGATCGACCACTACGAGTGAAAAAGTTTTTAAACTCAAAGAATCCGGCATAATCCCCTATATAGTAGATTTTCAGGAAGAAAGTGAGCATTTTGACAGTGATTTCTTCGATACAGATTTACTAATCATCTGTATTCCTCCAAAAAGAAGTACCGCAGAACAAGGAAGCTTCACCAAAAAGATAACAAAAATCATAAGTGCTTCCGAACAAAAAGTAAAAAACATCATCTTTATTAGCTCAACTTCTGTTTATGGGGATTACAATACACATATGAATGAATTTAGCACCCCAATACCGGATAGCCCCTCCGGAAAAGCAATGTTGGCAGCAGAAACAATACTCAAGGACAACAACTACTTTAAAACAACAATAATCAGGTTTGCCGGACTAATTGGCCCAGACAGGGATCCAGGAAGATTTTTCGCAGGAAAAACGAATATTCCGAATGGACTTGCTCCCATAAATCTCATCATACTTGACGACTGCATCAATCTGATCTTAAAAATAATTGAATTGAAAGCATTCGGATATATATATAATGCCTGTATTCCGGATCACCCATCAAAACAATCCTTTTACACAAAGGCATCCGAAAATTCGGGATTGGCAATCCCGGATTTTATAAATGAACTTAACCAGTGGAAAATTATAGATTCTCAAAATGTTCCAGAACTTTTAAATTATCAATATTCTATTTCAAAGTGGTCAGATTGGTTAGCATAATACATTTATTAATTCCCTTAAATTGTTAACTTACTCTCATTACTAAAAAAATATGAAACTTACTATATGTGGAGCTGCACAACAGGTGACTGGAAGCATGCATTTACTACAATTGGCAGATTACAATATATTAATTGATTGCGGACTGGATTATGAGAAAGATACCTACCAGGAAGAAAATCAATATTTCCCGTTTGATCCAGCGTCAATTGATGTTGTAATACTCACACACGCACATATAGATCATTCAGGAAACCTCCCTACCCTCGTAAGAATGGGATTTCAAGGTCAGATATTATGTACGCCGCCAACTGCTGATTTGACTGAAATCCTCTTAATGGATTCCGTTAATATATTTATCAGCAAACAGAACAAGCGTCCTAAAGGAAAAAGGGGCCGGACCGGACCTAAACCGCTCTATTTACAAAAGCACGTAATGGATACAATGGACAGAATTGTGACCATTAATTTTCATAAAGCTTTCTCTATAAATGAAAATATAAGTATGATGCTTATTCCTATAGGACATTTATTGGGTGCCGCTGCGATTGTGCTGACAATAAAAGAAAATGGAACAGAAAAACGAATCGCCTTTACTGGCGATGTGGGAAGAAGTAACTATCCAGTTTTGGTTGATCCGGAAACCATACCACAAGTTGATTACCTGGTCTGTGAAGCCACCTACGGTGGCAAATTTCACAGTACCGAGCGCACACTTGAAGATACGCTTATAGAAACAATAAACGAAACCTGCGTTAAATTTCCAGGGAGACTCATCATACCGGCATTTAGTATTGGCAGAACTCAGGCATTGGTCTATACGCTCAATAAAATATTCAGTAAAGGTTTGCTTCCCTCGGTCAAAATATTTGTAGATAGCCCTCTTGCTAATTTTGCGACTGATGTATACCGAAAACATCATCATCTCCTCAATCCGGAATCTCAGCAATTTTATAATACTGAAGGTGACGAATTTGAATTCGAAGAATTGTCATATGTACATGACAAAAAGGAAAGCATGTCTGTTTCAAATTACCATGAGCCATGCATTATCATTTCATCAGCAGGTATGCTTGAGGGAGGAAGAATACAGGACCATCTTTATTACAATATTCAAAATTACTATTGTACGATACTATTTATCGGGTATTGTGCCAAAGGAACCCTTGGAGATAGGCTATTGAGAGGCGATCCCATCATAAGGTTGAGAAACCGCGACCTCATGGTATATGCAACTGTAAAAAAGACCGATCTGCTAAGTGGTCATGGAGACCATCAAGATCTCATGAAGATAATAAAGCAACAGGATGCTGGAAAACTGCAGAAGATATTCCTGGTACATGGAGATGTAAACCGAATGAATAGCCTTAAAGAATCGGCGCAAGAAGCAGGATATCAGATTGAAACCCCATTCAAAGGAGAAACTTTTATCTTATAAGATTTCATTTTTTCTATAAAATGTAGGGTAAACTATACACAATTATTATCATTCAAACAGATTTTCGATTTTTAATATCAATTAAAGAAATATGATTAATTAACTGATTATTAAGACGTTCAAAATAAAAAACATGATAACGATGCTTTGGCAGGATTATTACAAGGTTATAGATATTCAGCATAAAATTTACAAATGCGGAATCGAACGAATATCTAATTATAGAAAAAATGAAATCAAAAATTACAAAAGCAGCAATGGTATTATCCTTAGTAGGATTATCATCGCAATTGTTTGCTCAGGATGGTGACTCTCAGACATCTGAATCGTTTTCTAAGAAGTATTTCCGTACATGGTCTATCGGACTTAATGGCGGTATGCTAACTCACTACACTCCTTTCAACAATAAAAACCATGGAAACTTTAACACTCCTTACGAATCATGGGGTTACGGAGGTTATATCAAAAAGCAGATTGTACCTGGTTTTGGTATTCAGGCTGATTTCCTTGGAGGTAAAGTGAGAGGTGCTCAGGTAGCGGGTGGTACTAAATCAACTTTTGAATCAAAAATCGACTGGTCTGCTGCTATCAGTGGTAACTTTACCATTGCGAACATGAGTTTAAACCAGAAACGCAATTTCCTTTCACCATATGCAACAATTGGTGCAGGTTATATGTCGTCTGGAGTTGATACAGACAATCCACTTGGCGCAAGCACAGGATATAAAGAAAACTGGTTTATCCCGGTTGGTGCAGGTTTCAAACTTGGTGTATCGAAAGGTGTAAATATCGACCTGGGTTATACAGTTAACTTCATGAAATCTACCGATTTTGATGGTGTAAGCCTTGGTGCTAACGACAGGTTCTCTTATGCTCATGCAGGTTTAGAAATTGCTTTGGGTAGAAAAGGTACTTCTCAATTACAAAACTTCAGCCCTATTGCTGCCCTTCGTGAAGAAAGTGCTGCTGAAAGTGCTGCGTTGAGAAAAGCACTATCTTCATCAGAAGAGAATGCGAGAAGAGAAAGAGAAGCTTTAGCGGCTAAATATGCTCAGGAAATGGGTGATGACGACGGTGATGGTGTAGCCAATAAATTTGACAAGTGTCCTGGTACTCCTGCTAACACAGTTGTAGATGGTGCTGGATGTGCATTGAAAACTCCTGCTCCTGTTATCCAGGAAAAAGTGATTATTACTGAAGCAGATCGTAGAGTAGTTGATGAGGCTATCAAAAACCTTGAATTTGATTTAGGTAAATCAACTATCAGAGAGAAATCTTACGCTACTTTAAACAGAGTTGCTGCCTTATTGATAGAGAAAAACTTTAGCTTGAAATTAGCTGGTCATACTGACAACACTGGTTCAATGGCTTTAAACTTACGTCTATCTAAAGACAGAGCTGAGTCGATTAAGGCTTATCTTGTTGGTCAGGGAGCTAATCCATCACGCATCGAAGCTACAGGTTATGGTCCAAACCAACCTATTGCATCTAACAAAACTGCAGACGGTCGTCAGAAAAACCGTAGGGTAGAATTTACATTATATTAGTCTTTAACTGACTAATATAAAAAGGTCCCGATAGTTTATCGGGACCTTTTTATATGCTATAAGCAAAGTTATTTATTTCTATATCTAATGAGCCGATTTGCTTTCTTTAGGTGCAAATACCAATGAAGCAATTACCGATAGGATCAGCACACCTCCTACTATAGATAAAGACAAAGGAGATGAAATGTGATAGAACGGAGCGATTACCATTTTAACACCAATGAAAGCCAAAATGATTGCAAGACCATACTTCAAAAGGCTAAACATGTGGATAAAGTTAGCAAGCAGGAAATAAAGTGCTCTTAATCCCAGAATCGCGAAAATATTTGACGTATAAAGAATCAGTGGGTCATCAGGTGCAATTGCAAAAATTGCAGGAATAGAATCCACAGCAAACAACAAATCCGTAAATTCAATAACTGCTACCACCACCAACAATGGTGTTGCAAGCTTTACACCATTCTCAACTGTAAAGAATTTAGCCCCATCAAATTCTTTACTCACTTTAAAGAACTTGTAAATCACTCTGGCTCCCGGACTCTTGCTAAAATCCTTCTCTTCATCGTCATCATCACTCGCAAACCATGATTTAATCCCTGCATAAATAAGGAACAGACCAAATATCAACAATACAATATTGATTTTAACCAGATGTCCGAAGATCGTCATCTCAGGCAAATAAGTTATATTAATCAAGCCTACTCCCGCGAAAATAAAAATCGCCCTGAATACCAATGCACCTATAATCCCCCAAAACAACACTTTATGATGCAATTCTTTAGGAACGTTAAAAAACCCAAACACCAGGATAAATACAAAAAGGTTGTCCACTGACAACGCCTTTTCTATCCAATAAGCTGATTGAAACTGAGTAAATTTTTCGAAACCAGAGGTCATATAAATTACCCCACTGAAAAGCATCGACAAGCTGATCCAGACTATCGACCATATTGCAGCCTCCTTGCTACTCACTGCATGTACCTTTTTATTAAATACGCCAAGGTCCAGTAGCAACATCACCACTACCACAATCGCAAACCCGATGATCACACCGGGATGATTAATCATATTATCCATTTTCTATTTTGTTTTTATGTATTCTTTTAATATTATTTTTTGAAGATGCTAAAAAAGATCCGTTTTCAGCATAGCTTTTAAGATGTTAGCCTGAACGTCAAAATTATTCAGGTGATTCAAGAAGTTGATGTCTGAAATCTTAACATAATTCTCTTCAAGCAGTTTAATAATTTCCTGAGGTATATATGTTTTCAATGCTGCAGCGCTACTTTCAAGCTTGTCATTCTTATATTCAAGTTGCTGAATGATCCGTCCTTTTTCCGATAGATCATTTGTCCAATCTATACCCTCGAGCTCAGACAATTCACATAGCAAAAACGCACTCCGGCTTGGGAAGAATAGAAAATACCGGTCGATATCTATAAACTTATACAATTCAACAATTAGTTGACCCGATTTTAGCCCGTAAAAAAATTCCGTCCTAAAATCATGCTTACACAATAAACCCATCAGTTTCCTCTCTATGCTGGCGTGCATATCTATGTACATGTCAGCAGGATTATACTCGATCAGCCTACTTAATTGTTCAGGAGTGATGTCGTAATAAAAATCTTTAGAATACCGTGAGCTGAAAGTGTTTATTCCCTTTGCAAATGGAAAATCTTCTATATGATCAGAAAGTAGCTGGTACAATTTTCTAAGTGTCTGATTGATTTTCAGGGACTGTCGCTGCTTATCGATATTAAAGTTCTTTTCGGAAAAAACCGCATCATTCATCTGCCTGATCATCTCCTTATTCAAGGAAATTTCATCATAAATCAGTGTCACGTTTTTTTCATTACTTTTCTTGATCTTACGAAGTAGTTCTATCAGTGTCGCAGTAAATTGAACATGAAAAAGTTCAAGTTTATCGATATCCAGTTCCTCATTATTTTCAAACAACTGGTGGATTACCTGACTTCTTAAATATATTTTGTAAAGAGCATCTTCCGCAAAAAAAGCAGAGAGCAGCTGTAAACGGCTGATCTCTGCACGGGACTCCCTTAATATATTTATACGTCGTTCATCCATTTGTTAAAATTAACTCACCCGGGTGACGTTCTTTTTCAGCTCTGCTTCCAAAGTTTTAAGTTCCCCATCCAATACTCTTCTGCTCTGAGCACCTTGTTCATGAATCTGCTTAACCTCATTTAAGGTTTCGATTAAAGATGAGGTTGTCATTTTTAAAGTTTCAAGCGACACAACTGTTTTCTCGTTTTCTTTAGCTACGTCAATGCTGTTTTGCTTAAGCATTTGCGCATTTTTTTGCAAAATGGTATTCGTAGTATCCGACACCTTTTTCTGCATCTCAACGTTAGCTTTTTGCCTTTGTAGCGCGACAGCGATCGTCAGTTGGTTCTTCCATACCGGAATAGTAGTAGATATAATAGATTGCGCTTTCTCAGCAATAGAGGTATTATTATTCTGCACTACCCTGATCTGAGCCAGTGATTGAAGCATTATGAAACGCACGATCTTCATATCAGCCAGTCTCTTATCGAGTCTGCTCACGAAATCTCTTAAATCGGCAATTTCATAATCCTGATAATCAGCCGGTCTACCTTCCATTTCAGCAAGCTTCAGGCTGAGCTCATTGTATTTCAATTGACCAGATATGATCAATTCTTCCATTTGATGAATGTAACCGACATTGCTGTCAAACATTGTTTGAAGAGAACTATTGTCTTTAATTGAATTTAAGCGTCCTGCCTTAATCTTATTGGTAATCTTATCTACGTTATTGACTACTACATCATATTTCTGGAACAGTTTCTTTGCATCAACTACGAGTTTCTTCAGAAAAGGAATCTTCGAGATAAACGACTTAAATCCACTTTGCTCCAGTTCATTAACATCAATATAGTTAAGTTCAGTAAGCAATTCGTTGATCAAACCTCCAACTTCACCGCTATCATAGGTACGCACAGACGATAAAAAATCGTTACTGTATTTCTCCATTGAATTCTGTGCTTCCGACCCATAGTTAAGGATAGAATTTACATCAGAAGGTTCTAATGATTTAGCAATTTCCTTATATTTCGTTTCATCTTCAGTAGATAATACCGTAAGGTCTACATTGCCTTCCTTGTCAATTTTTGCTGGCGCAAGACTCTGAGCAGCATTTTCGTTTGTTTCCATAATTTAAATTCTATAAAAACCTATAGATAGCTCATTGTTACTGTTTTCACAGTTTCTTCCAGTTTTTTATCTTTAGTTGGCTCACCAATGGCATTGAATTTCCATTCGCCATTTTTCTTGTAGAAAACACCCATTACCATAGATACATGGCCGGCAAAGCCGGGACCGTTTGCAACATCATACTTCGCAAATACTTCGGTTACCCTCTTTGGAGTACCTTCATAAATGCGGATTGAAGCAAATGGAATTGCTCCGAAATCATGTCCTCTAAAACTGTTCAAAACAAAAGCCACATAATTTACTGCCGGATTAAGACGTGAAAAGTCCAGGGTAATGACCTCGTTGTCCAATCCATCATCACCGCCCATATCACCGGTTAAATCATCACCACTATGTCTTACAGCACCATCTTTGGAACCGAGGTTTCCGAAATACACCACCTCAGTCAGTTGTTTTTGTTCATTGTACAATGCGCAACTACCATCCAGATCTACCGCTTCTTTGGTTTTACCAAAACCAAACATGCCTTTTTTCTCTATTGCACCCCAGTTGATCCCTACACAAACACTATCTAACTTGCTTCCGTTGCTTTTTTCAAGACTGATGCGCTGTCCTTTTTGAAGATTAATTGCCATAATTTCTTATTGATATTTATTTAAATAATCCTGCAGACCACCCTTCATGCCCATTCCCACTGCTTCAAATTTCCATTTGTTGTCACGTTTGTAAATTCTACCGAATTCAATCGCTGTCTCTATAGAAAAATCCTCCTCTAATTCATATTTCAACACTACCTCGTTGGTTACTGCATCAAAAATACGGATAAAAGAGTTTCTTACCTGACCAAAATTCTGTCTTCTATTTTCTGCATCATGTATGGTAACAACAATGCATATCTCAGACACCTTTGAACCTGCTTTGGTAAGATCAACCTTAATCTGTTCATCATCACCATCGCCGTCACCCGTAAGGTTATCTCCGGTATGCTCCACCGCCTCATCAGGCGACTTTAAATTATTATAAAACACCAAATGATCATCTGAAACCAACTTTTTATTCTCATCAAGTATAAACACAGAAGCGTCTAAGTCAAACGAAGTTCCGGTTGTAGAGCTATTTGTATCCCAACCTAAACCAATAGTAAATTTCGGGGCATCGATATTCTCTCTCTGTCCTTTTTGTAAGTTAATGGCCATAATATTAAATCAATTTATAGTTTTTATTTTTTAAGTAGTTCTTTATAAAATTCAGGTTCTTCGAATAGCATTCTATGGTGTGGTAGCTGTTGCCCAGTGACAAGTTGTACAAACTTGTAATGAAATCATCAGTTTGCCGCTCCAGGAATATAGAAAAACTATTGAAATCGCAATTTAGGATATATTTAACAATCCTCGTATTAAAACAGAAATTACCGCTTTTTATGATCTTATCCAGATCAAATATGGATTTTATCTGATGGTAGTTCAGAAAATTTTCAATATTAGGATGAATATCGTGATTGACCAGTTCTGCATAATAGAGCATAAAAATATCATTCGTCAGCCCGTAATCTTTCACCATTTTCATGATCATTTTTTCGTGACTGCCAGTAATCTTAATATCGTCCAGAAAAAACAATACTTTATCTTTCAGGAAATCCTTATCAATGTGAAAGGAGTCATTGCCAATGAGTTTCATCCTCTCTTCTGCACTTAAGGCACCATAATCATCCTTGTAAGTGATGGTTCTGTGTACCTTGGCTTCCTGTACCACCATTCTGTTATTTTCCACGAGCCAGTGATTCAACTCGTAAACAAAGTAGTTCTTCATGGCAAAAGTAGCCGTTGGTATAAAACAATACGGGCTTGATATCACAACAATTTGCTCTCCTTCAAGATTATCCTCTAGAAAATCTTTGATAAAGCCCTGTGCAAGATCCTTTCCGAATTTCTTTGCTACCATATCATCTCCAAATTTGAAACGGCTATAGTCATCCGGATGAAAGCCAAAACTACTGGTATGCTGTATTTTATGTAGTGAATAGGTATATGGGATCATAGTAATAATTCAGAGATAGTTATATGATTTGAATTAATTAGCAAACTTTTTATACCGATAGATTCGGCACCTTTTACATCAGCAAAAGGATTATCACCAACATGAATAATTTCGTGTAATCCCAGTTCAACATGTTTTTCTTTATCTATTTTGTCCAACATCAGCTGAAAAAACTGAAGATTAGGTTTCGACATTCTGACCTCGTCCGAGTATAACTGAAAATCCATTAGCCCGTCCAGCTCAAGGTGATTCAACACCTTTTTTAGCGTTTTTCCCCTAATAAACCCTGTATTACTCAATAAACTTATAGTGCTGCGTCCGGAAGCTTTCAGCTGATGTAAAACATTCAGGCTATTTGAACAGTATACTACAGGCATATAATTGAACACCAATTTCTCCATTTCATTGTACAGACCTTCTATATCTATGTCCTGAAAAGCTGTAGAATAGTTATTGATGATACTGATCACCATCAGGTACATCTCATCGGCATCAATGTTTTTTCCAGTTCTTTCATTAATGCTGTTGACCATCAGATCTACCTGCCTGAAGATTACAGAAACCTCTTCTAAACTTTTGCCTGTCGAATTAAAATTCGCATGAAAATACTTAGCCCTTTCCGCTTTAAATGCCGGATTGGATTTAATGAGGGTCAACCACAGATCAAAAGAATAATGTTTATAATTGGGCATCTGAGCGCTCTTTTTTTGGGTATATGATCAAAATTTATGCCCAATGTTACAAAAAATCTATTAATTTTTATCCGTCGCCACACGATAATCCGGGTCTTCCTGAATGTTCACTTCTATCACCTCAGCAGCATTTCCAAGCAGCTGACGGCAGTCGGCACTCAAGTGTTTCAAGCGAAGCAGCTTACCTGCCTGTTTGTAACGCACTGTTAGTTTGTTCAATGCATCTATGCCCGACATGTCGGCTACCCTGCTCTCTTTAAAATCAATGACCACTTCCTGCGGATCTGTTGCCACATCAAACTTTTCCTGGAAAGCTGCTACAGAACCAAAGAACAATGGCCCGAAAATTTCATAATATTTGATTCCGTCGGCTCCCATATATTTACGTGCACGGATGCGCTTGGCACTTTCCCAGGCAAATACCAATGCAGAAATGATCACACCTACCAGTACTGCCAAAGCCAGGTTGTGCAGCCAAACCGTAATCACCGCCACCAGTACCCCCACAAAAATATCCTGCCGTGGCATTTTATTGACGATTCTGAGACTCATCCATTCAAAAGTACCGATGGCCACCATGATCATCACCCCTGTCAACGCTGCCATCGGCACGCGCTCTATCACCGGCGCACCGATCAGGATGATTAGGAGAATGGTTAATGCGGCAATGATCCCTGACAACCTTGCCCTTGAGCCGGCCGACAGGTTTACCAGCGTCTGCGCAATCATTGGGCAACCACCCATTCCAAAGAAAAAGCCATTGAGGATGTTGGCACTGCCCTGGGCTATACATTCCTTATTTCCACGCCCTTTCGTCCCTGTGATCTCATCTACCAGATTCAGCGTCAGCAATCCTTCAGTAAGCCCTACTCCCGCCATGATCAACGCGTAGGGAAAGATCACCTGCAGCATTTCGAGGTTGAAAGGAACTGCCGGAATGTGAAATGGAGGCAGTCCGCCCTTCACAGAGGCAATATCCTTCACTGTTTTAGTATCTATTCCAAAAAGGAGCACCACAGCAAAGACCACCAAAATAGCTACTAACGAGGCCGGAACCTTCTTGGTGATGCGCGGTAGTCCAAGCACAATAGCTATGGTGAGTCCCACCAGTCCCAGCATCGTCCATAACGGGGCACCCGAAAGCCAGGTCAGTTCGCCATTGACCACCGTTTTGAACTGCTCTAGTTGCGCCATAAAAATCACGATTGCCAAGCCATTCACAAAACCAAACATCACCGGTTGCGGAACGAGCCTCACAAATTTCCCAAGCCTGAACAAGCCTACCAGGATTTGAAACAGACCTGCAAGCACCACCGCAGCAAACACATATTCAATGCCGTGTGATTTCATCAAGGCAATCAGTACAATCACCGTCGCCCCGGCACCACCGGAAATGAGTCCGGGCCTGCCGCCAAAAACAGCCGTCACCAAACCCATGATAAATGCAGCATACAGTCCCACCAATGGTGGCAAACCTGCCAGAATGGCAAAGGATAAGGATTCTGGCATCATGGTCATGGCCACGGTAAGCCCGGCGAGAATTTCCGTTTTATAATTGATCTTTTGCGAGAAGTCGAACAAAGGAGTAGTGTATTTCATTTCCGCTATAAAGGTAATTATATTTGGAGCATGGCAGATAAAAAAGACCTTAGAAAAGCTATTGAAAGACTATAGAAAAGCCATGTTTGCTGAGGTCTTGGAGCGGGGTTGGGCCGGTATTGTTGGGGCGTTGTCCGGTAACCGCACCAACCCCTATCCAAGACCTGCACAAAGCCTAAGCAAATATGGAAATAATATTATGATTGTAAAGTCTTATAGACTTGGATCACTATACCTTATCCAAAGGCTTTCTGTCCTTTGTAGCCGCAGTTTTATATTTACTAGGCGAAATACCCGTGACTGATTTAAATTGAGTAGATAGATGAGCGCTGCTGCTGTAGCCCATTTGATAAGCAATTTCATTAAGATTCAACTCTCCATATTCCAACAACTCCTTTACCTTCTGGATCTTTTGCTGGATCACATATCGCTCTATCGTGATGCCTTCAGCATCTGAAAAGAGGCGACTGAGGTAAGCATAGTCCTTATGTAATCGTTCAGCTACCAACTGCATCAAGCTCTGATTAAGCTCGTTGAGATCTGAATAATGCACCAAATTGATCACTTCTGTTTTCACAGCCTCGATCAGCTGGTCTTTTTCTTTATCGATGAGTTCAAAGCCCAGCACCTGGAAACTAGCAGAAATCTGCTGCAATTGCGTAGGGTTAGGATCGGGAAGCACCTCCACCTGACCCAGCGAAATATTTTCTACCTCGAAGCCCTGGGCTTGCAATTGCTGCCTGACAATTAGCACGCAGCGATCACAAACCATATTTTTCACAAATAAAATCATATTGTTTCAGCTTTATAACCAGCCTTTTCCAATGTTTCTATAACCTGCTTTGCATTGAGGGTATCAGCTCCCTTAACCTCTAATATTTTATCTGGATTCTCTGTATCGATCTTCCAGTCATCGATCTCAAGGACATTTAGATGTGGTGTAACTGTTGCGACGCAACCACTACATTTGATATTTGTTTTAAATTTTAAAGTCTGCATAATGATGTAAATTAAGTATTAATTAAGTTTTGCCAATTTTAAACGTAAACTATTGCTTACTACTGACACTGAGCTTAATGCCATAGCTGCTCCGGCTATCATTGGATTCAACAAAAAGCCGTTAAAAGGGTATAGTATTCCTGCTGCAATAGGAATGCCGATTAAATTATAAATGAAAGCCCAGAATAAGTTCTGTCGTATAGCTTTTACTGTCAACCTGGAAAGCTGTAATGCCTTTGGAACCTGCAGGAGATCGGAAGAAACTAATGTAACCTTGGCAACATCAATGGCAATATCCGAACCTTTACCCATTGCAATTGAAACGTCGGACTGCGCAAGGGCCTGGCTATCGTTAATACCATCACCAATCATCGCAACAACCTTTCCTTCATCCTGTAGTTTTTTAATAAAGTCTGCCTTATCTGATGGCAGAACTTCTGCTTTAAAATGTGCTATACCGGTCTGCCTTGCCACTGCGGAAGCTGTTTCTTCATTATCTCCCGTAAGCATATACACCTCAATACCAAGTGATTTCAACTCAGCTACTGCAGCCTTAGATGAAATCTTCACCTGATCTGCGATAGCTACAACCGCGAGAACCGCTTGCTGGTCTGCAAAATAAATGACCGTCTGTGCCCGGGCTTGCAGTGCTTTAGCATGCTGCAATAAATCATCCGAAATGACCTGTCCAATATCCTTCAATATTTTATGACTACCTGCCCAATAAGACTTGCCGTTATATTTTGCTAAAACACCTTTTCCTGTCAGACTTTCAAAATCAGTTACAGACACTGTATCTATACCATATTGTTTAAAATCAGCATATATCGCTTCGGCCAGAGGATGTTCAGAGTTTTGCTCCATTGCAGCGAACACCCGCTCCAATAAAACCTGCTCTTCCGGAAGCTGATGAGCCCATTTTATTGAAGTTACTTTCGGTTTTCCTTCAGTGATGGTTCCTGTCTTATCAAGCACAATGGCATTTACCTTATAAGCCTGTTCAAGTGCCTCAGCATCTTTGATCAGTATTCCGTTTTCTGCACCCTTACCAATTCCGACCATAATTGCGGTCGGCGTAGCTAGTCCTAAAGCACAAGGACAAGCTATTACCAAAACTGTTACCATGGCAAGTAAGCCTTGCGTAAAAGCGTGTTCACCGCCAAACAGCATCCATATGGCCAGAGTGACTATGGCAATGAGCATGACAACAGGGACAAAGATACCCGCAATTTTATCTACCAGTTTTTGTACAGGAGCCTTTGATCCCTGGGCATCCTGCACCAGCTGGATGATCTGAGCAAGCATGGTCTCCCCGCCTACTTTCTCGGCTACAAAGCGAAAACTCCCCTTCTGATTAATGGTTCCTGCAAAAACAGCATCGTCTTTTTGCTTAGCCACGGCCACAGGCTCTCCTGTAATCATACTTTCATCTACAAAAGAACTCCCCTCATAAACCCTTCCGTCTACAGGAATTTTATCACCGGATCTCACCAACAGCCTATCTCCTTTTTTTACATCCAGAATTGCGATTTCATGCTCGCCATCATCTGCTATTCTGATTACTGTTTTCGGCTGTAAACCGATTAGTTTCTTTATCGCAGATGAAGTATTTGATTTTGCCCTTTCTTCCAATAATTTACCCAGCATGATAAATACGATCACGACCGCAGCAGCCTCATAATATACATGAGGATGCAATCCTCTCTCATGCCAGAACTCAGGATAAAAAGTATTGAACAAACTAAAGATAAAGGCTATCCCGGTGCTTAATGCCACCAATGTGTCCATATTTGCTTTCTGGTGCTTCGCTTGTTTAAAGGCATTGATAAAGAAATTCTTACCAAAATAGAACACAACAGGGGCTGTCAGCAGCATCATGATGTAATTACCATATGGCATGTCCATAAAAAACATCCCAATAACCACTACCGGAACAGTTAATATAGCAGCTGCTAAAATTCTATTTTTTAATGACTTATAATTATTCTCCTGAACCTCTTTCTGTTTTTCATCTCCTTTTTCCGCATCGATGATCAAATCATAACCTACACCCTGAACTGCTTTTTGCATGTCTTCAGTAGTGACGACTTTTGGATCATACACGACCTTTACCTTCTGCGTTGCATAGTTTACCTCTGCCTGAACCACTCCTTCCTGCGCGGCGATCATAGATTCAACGCTAACGGCACATCCCGCGCAGGTCATGCCCAATACCGGCAATGAAATCGTTTCTGTATTTTCTTGTAAAGACATCTCGTATATTATTTACACCACAAAAATACAGCCTGCAGGAAGCTATTTCCTTATATAATCTGGTTTAAATATTATATAATTTGGATAAGCCTAAAAATATTTCTTACCCACGTAGGGGTACATTTCAATCTTGTTGTCTTACTCTAAAATAAGCAACAATGAAATCAATAATTACTTCTATTCTATTAGCAGCGGGCTTAACCGCTACCGCACAAAACAAAATACCGGGAAAGGTACATCTAGGACTTATCTATCCGATAAGCTCGAATGGCACACATTCTCCTTTAGACACCAACAATCTTTCTATCAATCTGCTGGGGGGCATATCAGCAGAGGAAAAAGGGCTGTCATTTGCCGGAATTTCCAATGTAGTAAAGGGTAATACCCATGGCGCGCAGTTCGCAGGTTTTTCTAACCACATATTAAAGAAAGCTTCAGGCGCTCAATTTGCAGGATTTATGAATACCTACGGAGAGGGCGATGGATTTGCGTTTGCCGGATTCACAAACATCGCGTCAGGCAATGTTAAAGGTGGACAGTTTGCAGGATTTGCGAATATCGCAAAGAACATCGACGGTCTGCAGCTGGCTGGATTTGCAAATATTGCAAAAGACATCACGGCCTCTCAGCTTGCAGGCTTTATCAACACCGCAAAGGATGTGAAAGGTTCACAGCTTGCAGGTTTTATCAATGTAGCCCGAAAAGTCAAAGGTGTTCAGATCGCGGGTTTTATTAATGTGGCCGATAGCAGCGACCATCCGATCGGATTGATCAACATCATAAAAAATGGAGAAAAGAGTATTGGCGCGAGTATGGATGAAACTCAAAATGCAATGCTCACTTTTAGATCCGGAGGTAAAGTCTTATACGGAATCCTCGGAATAGGTTACAACTTTAAAAATAAAGATGAAGTTTATGCTGTTGAAGCAGGCTTTGGAGCTCATTTCTTCCAATCTAAGTCATTCCGATTAAATGCTGAAGCAACTGTCCTTTCCCTTGAAGATTTCAAAAAAGGTGAATATTTCAAAACAACATTAAGAGTATTGCCAGCATTCAAAATCACTCCTTTCCTGGAGATATTTGCCGGTCCCTCCATAAATTATGTAAACACCAATACACTTGAAGGACGCAAGCTGACCAAAAAATACCTGCATCAGTGGGAAAACAAATGGGGCGACAACCTTCAGGGTCTATACGCTGGTTATACCGGTGGAATCCACGTGATATTCTAACAACAACATTAATCTATCATTCAATACAAACAACAACATCATGAAACATTTTATTCTTTTGGCATGTGCCGCAATAGTTTTTACCTCATGCAGCAAAGACAGAATCGCTGCAAGTGGCGACAAAATCACAGAAACCCGCAACCCAGGCAATTTTACGGGAATAAACGGAAGCGGGTCCAGCAACATCCATGTCAGTCACGGTTCTGAATATAAAGTGGTTTTAAAAGGCTCAGACAACCTGGTTCCCCGTTTCAAAACAGAGGTGATGAATAACATTTTATACCTGAAATATGAACACGTGAATGTACACAGGGATGATATTGAGATTTTCATAACCCTCCCAGTCATCAATTATGTCTCACTAAGCGGAAGTGGCGAAATCGATATCAAGGACGCATTTCCTGCTAACGATTCTTTCAAAGTAAACATCAGCGGATCTGGAGAAGCTGACCTGGAAAAACTGGAGGCAAAAAAAGCCGATATTGATATCTCAGGCAGCGGCGATGCTAAAATAAAGGTTTTAGAAAACCTAAAAGCCAGAATAAGCGGAAGCGGTAAAATCTATTACCTGGGCAACCCTGTCATAGATTCAAAAATCAGCGGATCGGGAAAAGTAATAAAACTATAATGCAGCCTTTGGCAATTTTATCTAAGTTTGAGTCAGATTATAAACCAATAAGCTTGACTAAAACTTCATCTCCGGCAGCAGAACAGATCTATGATGATATTGCTTTTGAGCGACTCTTTAAGGCGCACTATCGGGAGCTCCACGCCTATGCGGGGGTAATGCTGAGAGATAAGGATATGGCAGAAGAGATTGTTCAAAGCATGTTTCTCAAATTCTGGGAAAAACGTGAACTGCTGAACATACAATCTTCCATAAAGGCCTATTTATACAAATGCACTTATAATGATTGTTTAAATTACATCAAGCATCAGAAAATAAGGACCAAATACCAGGATTTTGCGATGTATACGATGAATGATCAGCATGAACCGGCTTCCTCAAAAGTGGAACTTACTGAACTTCAAAAGAAATTGCAGGAAGCCCTGAATGAGCTCCCCGAACATTGCAGAACTGTATTCCAGATGAGCAGATTTGAAGATCTGAAATATAGAGAGATCGCCGAACAGCTTGGTATATCCATAAAGACTGTGGAAAACCAAATGGGAAAGGCTTTAAAGATATTAAGGATAAAGCTTGCCGACTTTATCACCCTCATCATACCCGGCATAATTATGTTTTACAAGGATTTTTTTAATTAAAAGAAACGATGAAGGATGAACTATTGATAAAGTTTCTTTTAAAGGAAGCAAACGCACACGAAAACACCAAAGTCCAGCAATGGATAGATGCAGATCCTGCTCACAAAACCTATTTTACCCAGTTTGAAAAAATCTGGTTAGCAAGTAAAACTCTTTCTCCAAATGGAAAGGCTGATGAGGAACAAGCCTGGATCAGGTTTAAAGCAAGAGTTGCTGCAAGTCAATCTGGCGAGAACATCGATTCATTGACACAAAAAAATACGGTTAAATCCCTTAAAGTCAATTACAGCTGGCTCAAGATTGCTGCTTCATTCGTTCTTATTGCAGGTATCTGGTTTATATACAACTTCTTTGGCGAACAAAACTATACAAATCTGTCGGCAGGAAATCAAGTGATTACAGAAACACTTCCAGATGGATCAGCAATCACAATGAACAAAAATTCAGTCATCAGCTATGCTACAGACTTTAAGGAAGAAAGAAGTGTTCAATTGAAACAAGGTGATGTATTTTTTGATGTAGCACATGACAAAAGCCACCCTTTTGTAATTGAAATAGATCAGGTATCTGTTACCGTAGTTGGCACCTCTTTCAATATCAGACATGTTAAGGATGAAACTGAGGTTATCGTAGAAACAGGTATAGTTAAAGTAGCATCTGGAAATGACGTTATAGAACTGAGAAAGGGTGAAAAAGTATCCATAAAACCTTCTTCGCCTCAACTGATCAAAGAAACAAATAAAGATCAGCTGTATAATTATTACCGCAGCAATTACTTCGTAGCCAACAACATACCATTGATCAAATTGACAACAGCTTTAAACGAAGCATATGATACACAAATCGTTATCAATGAGCCCTCTACTGCAAATGAGCCCATCAACACTACCCTTAAGAGAGCGGATTCCTTTGACTCAAACCTTGCAACGATTTGCAAGACCATGGATTTAAAAATAACCCGTAACGGAGCGCAGATTTTATTGTCTAAAAACAAATGAGATTAAAGATCATATTGTTGCTGATTGGCATATCATCATGGTGCAAGGCACAAAATAACACAGATGACTACATGCGTAATCTGGATAAACTGGTAAAGCTGGATGTAAAAGCAAAACCCGTATCTGAGGTATTGGACAGACTAAGTAAAACAGGCGGCTTCTTTTTCTCCTACAGCGGTATACTTTTTAACCAGGATAGTATTGTCAATGTAAGTGCCACCAATATGCCGGTAAGAGATGTCCTGGACCGCATTTTCGACGGAAAGGTCGCCTATAAAGAGATGGGTGAGCATGTCATTCTAAGGTATGCTGCCAATCACCTGACCATAGAACCTGAAAACATCAGCAGTAATGAAAAATCATATCAGATCAGCGGGTATGTAGTCGATAAGAGGACAGGACAAGCGGTCGGAAAGGCCAGTGTATACGAAAAACGGACTTTAGATGGCGACCTTACCGACGACAAAGGGTATTTCAAAATCCGCATCAAGGGAAATCATACAATGATCATACTAACGGCCAGTAAAGAAATGTACCGTGATACTTCCCTTGTTTTTTTATCTGACATCAAGATTAAGCCAGAGGGTTATCGGGATAAGAACGACGAAAAGGGAAGCTTCTTTTTTAATACCATAGAAAAATCAGGTATCAGCCGGTTCTTCTTATCGTCAAAACAAAAATTCCAGAGCCTGAACATCTCTGGATTTTTAGCGAATAGTCCTTTCCAGGCCTCCTTCACCCCTGGCTTAAGTTCGCATGGCATCATGAGCTCACAGGTCATCAATAAAGGTTCTTTGAATATAATCGGAGGCTACACCGCCGGAATTAATGGTGTGGAAATTGCCGGACTTTTTAACATCACCAAAGGAAATGTCATCAAACTGCAGATCGCAGGAGGTTTTAATGGTGTAGGTGGCTCGGTGGAAGGTGTGCAGGTAGCCGGACTTTTAAATGATGTGAGAACAGGTGTTAAGGGCGTCCAGGTAGCTGGTGTAGTAAACCACGTAAAGGAAGATGTTGAAGGTGTTCAGATTGCGGGGGTGACGAATATTACTTTCAAGGGTTTCAGAGGTACACAAATAGCAGGTGTGGCTAATATATCGCCCGAAAAGACCAAGGGTACGCAGATTGCCGGATTGATTAACTATACCGCTAAAGAGATTGATGGCGTACAGATTTCCGGTGTGGGAAATATAGCATTGAAGGAACTATCCGGAGTTCAGATCACTGGTGTATTCAATTATGCGAAGCAAATGAAAGGACTACAGATCGGATTGGTCAATATTTCTGATTACAATACCGGATATAGTATTGGCTTAATTAACTATGTCCATCATGGTTATCATAAGATCAGCATTTCAACCGACGAAACCATCAATGCAAATATTGCATTAAAAACAGGGAACGCTAAGCTCTACAACATCATCCTTGCCGGAAAAAACCATGGTGATTCTGCTAAAATACTTACCGCCGGTCTGGGTTTCGGACATGACTTTATTTTTAACAATAAATTATCAGTCGCTGCTGAAATCACAGGACAATACCTGTATCTGGGCAATTGGGATCACACCAATTTCTTGAACAGGTTTCAGGCTAACCTGCAATACCAGGTTTTTAAAGGAATTACCTTATTTGCCGGACCGGTCTATTCGACCTATAATGGCACTGAAGGCTCAGCCGAAAAAGGGTATCAGCAAAGAGTTGCCCCCCAAAGAGCTCATAAAATCAGTTCAGGAATAAAGGGATGGATGGGATGGAATGCAGGAATTACGCTGATGTAACTCCTGCATATTTAAAATCTTAAGCTACAGTATTTCTGCTTAAACTCAGATATGGATATTTTGCTTTAAGCAATTCAAACGAACCAAACATCAGTACTCCGTAAATCAGAGATCCGTAAACAAAATTAAGTTCGTAAGGAATAGCAGCTACGAGGCATGCCCAGTAACCTGCCAGGGTTGGTTCATATAACCCCGGTATATACATCGCACTAATGTCGGATACGATCCAATGAATCAATACCATTACAATAGTTGACAATACCAAATTCTGTACATTTATTTTCGTCAGCATTACTTTACCAACAAATACCATCAGGATAAAGGCTATATAAATCCAGTACCATCCGCCATAGAAGAAACCATATCCAGATATCTGAGAGATAAAAATATCACTCAATAACAAAATAAGTAATGGGAATCCGAAAGCTTTGATGTTATTACTAAAGTAAGCACCCCCAAACAGCGCAATAGCGCCTACTCCAGAGAAGTTGGCTATTTCCTTGAAATTGTCAGAAAGCGCTGCTGCAACGCGTATAATGCTAACCAATACAATGATCAATAAAAGTATTGCGGTACGCGGGTTGAATTTTGAGTCAGACATATTTTTAAAAAATTATAGACCAAAGTTATGTTATTTCTACGGATAATAAAACAGCTCGCATTCTTCTTATATAACGACTCGCTTTATTTGATCAGGCCAAGATCGAGCACCCCCAGTAGTTCAGTAGAGAGTTCACCCAATATGCCCAGATTGGCCTGGATACCTGTCTGGATCTTTATAAAATCAATTCCTGCAAGGGCAACCGGCTTACCGTCGGCATCCACGGCATTTGCGATGTCTATTTTATCGCCATCAACCAGGTTATCCGCATAGCCAAAAGCAAAAGGCATACTGGTGATCTGTACGCCAGGTTTGATATTGGTTGAGGGAAGCAGCGAACCTTTCAGGGTATATTCGTTTCCGGAAATCCATGATGGATAGCCCTGTACCTTACTGCCCATATTCACTGTACCACTGTTTCCCTTGTTGTCTCTCCAGGCTACAGGCCCACCTGCAGCAGGTTTGCTATATGTTACTTCATAATTACGCATATAACCTGGCTGGGTATATTCACTGCCTTTAACTTCATACCAGATTTCATCAGGTTTACCATTTCCATTTGCATCTTTCATCACCCATACAATTCCGGGCTCGGCGAAATTAGCGAGCGGATTACCGTAAACCACCAGGTCGTCCTTATTGCTTTCATTGATCACCGTGTGGTCAAAGCCAAGTACAATGTAACCTCCCCAGGCTCCAAGTGATACAAGACCTTGCTTCCCTTCCAGGCTTTTTGCTGCAGCAAGTGTTCCGAGTGTCCGGTTGGTATTTTGTCCTGGTCCGGGTAAAAACTCAAATACTGTTTTTACGTAAGCACTACTGCCCGGCGTTACCGGAATGTTGGGCAAACCTACATTTACTGTGTAACTGCGGGAAAATACCCCGCCATTATTCGTAGCTGTATATTCTACTGTATAAATTCCAGATTGAATAGCGGTGAAATCGTAGCTGGAAGTATTGCTGGTTACCTCTCCATCCAGCTTCCACTCCTGTTCATAACCGCTACCATTTACATTAAGGGCTGAAAAAGCAATCGTCTCATTCACCTTTACATTCAATACAGTCCCTTCAATGCCCATCTGTATTACGGGCGGCTCTGGGGTTTCTTTATCTTTCTTACATGCACTAAACATGGCAAAACTGAGCAAGAGCATCGATAAGGACTGTCTGATTTTCATATCGGTTTTTTTAAATTATTTATAGCTGTATTTGAATACTGCACTTTGGGGAATTGAACCAGTAGCAAATTCAAATTTCTTAGTCCCATCAGCTCCGAAACAGAAAAACTTGCCATCAGTCGAATAATCTGTTGCATCAGCTACATACACATCACTATTAAGTGGATCAACAGTAATGCCATAAATATTGCTTACAGCAGTTCCATCTGTAATAAAATTAGCACCAACAGTTGCATTTGAAATATTGAATGTCTTTAAGGCTGAAGGATAGTGACCTGTAATCACGAAAGCTTTTGTTCCTGCTATCGTAATGGCATTTAAATCATAAGTGTAAGTCTGGATTTTAGTGTCAGTAACACTGCTTAGTTTTTCAAAAGCAGGAACAATAGATGGCTGATACTGTCCTCTGGTTACAACAAATAAATCCCCATTTGGAGAAGCGGCTATCTTAGTTGCATTGAAGCTGGTTGCAATCTCTGTCAATTTCTTAAAGGTATTCAGATCAACCACCGAAACGGATGAATTTATCGGATTACTAATGTAAGGATGCAATGAATTGGTAACATATAACTTATTGTTTACAATGGCCATTTCTTCCATCGCACCGCCAGCTTCTAACCTCGATTCGATATTTAAACTTGTCGTATCTATCTTCGTAATAAAACCATCATAACCAGAAACGTATGCCTTGCCCTTATGAAAGGCAACATTTCTTGGAGAAAAATCTTTGGTATCATTAAAAAAGGGAATTCGTTTAATTGATTTACCCGTCGCGATATTAATTACTTCAACATAAGCGTCTTTAGCTGTTGAATTATCACCGGTAACTATACAATACATTTTACTGCCATATGATTTTAGGGCACTGGCACCTGTACCAAGGTCAATTCCATTCTGTTTCTTAAAATAGTCCTTCTCTAAAGCTTTTGTAGCGATATCATAATAAGTAATCGTACTATTGTTTATCCTACCAAATGGTCCTTCACACAACACATAAATACCCGTTGTTGCATTTGGCTGAGGGTCAATTGTCGGTAATCTATCTTTTTTGCAGGCACTGAGCGCCAGGACTGCAAATAATACTGTAAATAGGAGCGGCTTAAAGTTTAGTTTGTTCATCATGTTTGCTTTTTAGCCAGACAAAGCTCTGTAAAATAACTCTGTCTGTCGGTTTTTATCTATTTTTTTAAATGTAATTTGATATCTATGGCCCCACCTATCTCGGTAGAAACCTCTCCCAGTACTCTTGACCTTGGATTTGTGATGTCCGGCTCATAAGGATTTCCATTTGAATTTTGTGCCGTGTACACTTTAACAAAATCAATATGCTTTAGCTTTACTTTATTCCCTTCATCGTCAACTGCCCAGGAAATATCGAAGGAATTATAAGCCGCACCAGTACTTTCCATCAAAGCTTTGAAATCTTCCGAGCCATTATCGGCATATCCCCAATCGAGAGGTTTATTGGTAATGATCTTCTCGTCAGACAGGCTGTTTTTTTGCAATGTTCCGGTAAAAGAAACCTGGTCCTGGTCTTTGATCCATAAAGGATAATAAGATTTGCGATGAAAGTTATTTCTTAAAACATAGCCCTCCTTACCCTGACTATCAGTCCACCTAATGTCATCTGTGGTATTTTTAGGATTATAATAAGTGATCTTGTAGTTTTTTATGGTCTCTGGCTTATGATATTCACTGCCTGCAAGCTCAAACCATGAACCATCATCTGGTAAACCATTGCCATTCAAATCCTGCATGACCATTACAATTGCAGGCTCAGACCACTCCATAGCTACCCCAGTTAGAGGATTGCCATAAATTCCAATGTCTGCACCCTCCATATTTTCAATGGAATGGTCAAAACCAAATACCAGGTAGCCACCATAGCCGCCCAAAGATACAAGGCCTTCACGAGCTTTGCCTACGAGCGCTTGCGCGGCTTCCGGGCTACCAAGTCCTTCATTGATGAACTGCCCGGGCGCCGGCAGATAGTCAAAGATCTTACTGATAGACTTTGAACTTGATGCTGTAACGGGTCTTGGATCGTAAACTTCCGCGTCGGGCTCATTTTTTTTACAGGCAGTTAAACACAATTGAGAAACAGCAACTACCATCAGTGCCGACTTTAAATTCCTAAGCGGGTTGTCTTTCTTAAAGCTCATTTTAATATATAGGGTCTAATAAATAAATGCAAAGTGCGCCGGGATATCGCCGGTTGTGACCGTCCATTTCTTTTGTCCGGCGGTGTTAAAGCAGTACAGCTTGCCTGGCGACACGTAATTTTTGGCGTCTGTTACAAAAACCTCTTTGGTAATGGGATGGACAGCTATTCCGTAAGGAATGGTGATGGACTTATCGGTACCGTCTGAAATAAACCCTCTGTCCATCAATGTCTCATTCTTCACGTTCAGCATACCATAAGTTACCGTAAATTTAGCCTCATCGTAACTCCATTCCGATCCATAGTAATAGGCTATGTCTCCGTCAATCACCAGGTTGCTGACGGCAATATCAAAAGTCTTTTTCACCTCATCCGTCTTGGTGTCTATCACAAACATTTTAGAAGGAATATCATAATAATCACCTCTCGAGGTTACATACAAATCACCATACTGGTCTGCTTTTAACCTGTGCAGGTTTATGGCCACAGCGATATTTTTAATTACAGCAAATGAATTCAGGTCAACCACAGAAACGGTTCTTTCGTATGCACCCGGACTATAACCTCCTGAATTGGCCACATATAGCTTTTGTCCCACAATAGCCATTTCTTCCGGTTGCCGCCCGACGTCAACCCTTTTCACTTCGGTCAGTGAAACTGTATCTATCTGCACCACAACTCCATTCGGTGCCTTAGGGTCGCCCACCTTGCCCAGGTATGCGCTCACATAAGCCTTTCCATCCTTAAAGGTGATATACCTGCAATTGGTAATGTTGATCTGAGTAATGCGTTTACCAGTCCTGACATCTAGAACCTCTACTTTATTAGAAACGTTGACTACTATATATAGCTTGGAACCATAAACTCCTATGTCGTTTGCCACATCCCCAAGCCCCTTTACGATCGAAGGATTAACCTCGTTGTAAATGTTTCTCCGGTAAATACCTTTGGTGTAATCCATATAATCCAATGAGGCCTTGTTCATATTCATATTGCCCTCATTAACGAGGTAAAATCCCTTAACAGTACTTAGCGGATCAGGAGGTATAACTTGTTGCTGCTCTTCAGGAATTGGCTTAAGGTCTTTACGGCAGGATGCCATAAGTACAGAAAAAGCAATCAGGAGAATTAAATTTTTCATGGCGACTAATAGTTATAGGTTAATCCAAAGCGATAATGGCGGCCTGGCATGGGGAAATTCTCTATTACCGCATAATCCTGATTCAGCAGATTGTTGATCTCGGCGTTGATGCGTATTTCTCTTTTATTCCAACGGGTATTGTAGTGTACCGCCGCATCGTGTGTGTACCATGGCCTTACATAATTATATATGTTATTGGTGCTTTGGTTGTAACGCTCGCCGGTATAAATGAAACTATAATTTGCTGAGAAGTATTTATAGGCAGCACCTGCCATAAATGATCCGCTGTGTACCGGAACATAAGTGATCTGGTCTTTATAACTTGGCGAGCTTGGCGCTGCATCGATAGCTTGCTGATAGGTGTAGGTGAGAGCGGCAGTAAGACTTAGATCAGAGGCCAACTGCCATGCTGACTGTATATTTACATCTAATCCCTTAATTTCTACAAGCCCAAGATTTACCATACTCCACCTCGCCTGGTTATTGCTCGGTACGGCCACTATTTTGTCTTTCACCGTGTTGTAATAAGCATCGGCTTGTATGGAAAACTGGCTCAATAACTTATTTTCATAGGCTTTAAGATAAGTAAAGCCCAGATCATATTGTTTGGTATACTCCGGTTTCAAAACAGTGAATCCGTAAGGGGTGTAATAAAGATCGTTAAATGTTGGCATCCTGAAAATGCTTTTGAAAAATGAGCGCAACCTGAACTCCTTTTGGTTAAAGGGTTGCCAGGATACCAGGATTGTAGGTGTAAGTTCATTTCTGTCCGGATCTTCAGGTCCACGCTTTGTGCTGTCGTACTTAAGCGTGCTCAACAAACTGGCCTGGAGGTCCAGCCTTTCAAAATGGAGTTGTGTAGCCAAAGCGGCTAATATTGTATTCCTTACAGGATATGAAAAGCGGTACAGATCGGCATTTAGCTTATTCCATTGGTAATCGGCCGACAATACCACATCCCAATATTTCGTCAGTTCCAGTTTATTGGCCAAAGAAACATATATTTCCTGCTGGTAGTAGTTGTTTTCCTGCAAACCATCGACAGTGACAATATCAGGATTAAGATAACGCTGGTAATCGTTGGCATACTTTGCTGTGGCCAGTAAACTGTATTTGCCAACAGTTTTTTCATAGGCCGACTGCGCAAAAAGGTTCCTGTTCCACATCCTTTGCGAAAAGGCAAATACATTGTTTACAACCGCACCTGGTAGTCCCTGGTTATCTTTATAACCATACAATTTAATCCTCCATTTACTGCTATCAGGCAATACCCCATTTAGCCCCAGCTCCAAACGCATGGTTTCAATATCGCCATCCGTCCGCACTGCTGTAGTATCGTATACGCCATTGGTAGCGCGAAACTTGTAACGGCCATTTGCATTTTTATATTCGGCACTGACTGAGCTATAAACACTATTGCTGATTTTACTTTGCCACAATAGAGATGGATTAACCAATCCAAATGAGCCCCCTTTTATGGCTGCTCGGATTTTCTGTGTCCTGCAATTAGCAAAGTCGGGTTGTTTGGATTTAAGATATAGCGAACTTCCAGAGGCAAGACCTTTGGCCGATTGAAATATAGAGCTCTTCTGACCGTTATACAGTTCTATCTCCTCAATGTTATCGAGCGAAAATTTGCCAAGGTCTACCTGCCCGTTCTGGGCATTGCCCAATTGCACGCCGTCATAAAACACCGCTGTATGGTTGGTACCCATACTGCGAACATTGATGGTCTTCAATCCGCCAATGCCACCATAATCTTTCAATTGTACCCCGGAGAAAAAACGAACCGCATCTGCAACAGATAAACTGTTCAGTTTCTGAAGCTCCTCGCCTGATAATATTTGTAGAGGAGTAGATGAAGTTTGTCTCCTGCTGATTTTTATTTTCTTGATATTGACTTCATTGAGTTGATTTACCTTACTCAACGAATCAGTACTTACGTGTTTAGGTGTATTGTTTTGGGCGGATGAAACCAATGGCACAAAAGCACCACATCCTATAATGGATGCAGCAACTAAAAAAACACAATTTAATGCCTTTACGACACTTTTGTTTCTTATCATTTTGATGTGAGTTGATTACCCACAGCAAACAGTTAGATCAAGGAAATGAAATACAATAAACAAGCACTCACTCCAAGCTTCAATCCCCGAAAGCTATGAAATATTACCACTCTTGGCAGGTCTTCTGACTTACTCCCGGTATTCTGCCTTCCCAATTGCGCTCCCTAAGGATTACAAAAAGTGGCTTCGATTAGAACACCGTTATAGAGCTTACAGCTGCGGGACAGTTCCGGAATTACACCGTATTCCCTTTTAATCCTGAACAAATTAGTCAGAAACCAAAAGCGTCGCAAAGGTACTCAATATTTCAGCCAGGAACAAACTTTATGGTCTTTGTTTATTATGCTTCCTTGAATGGTTGTTCTAGTAAATGTGAGCTTCAGAGTAGCTATATATAGACGACATAATTACAGGGTCCTTAAACTATCCTTGGACTATGGTTGAACTATCCATGGACACAATAAGGATAGTCCAACCATAGTCCAACAATATAGGAAGGATTGTTTAATTCAGTTATCTATATGTAGGTTTATAGTAGGCAATGCGTTTTCTTATCAAAACTGCCTGGTTGAGCGTTACTCTTTGAGCAACTGCTGTTTGATTTCTTCAAGCTTCTTACCCTCTTCTTCTACAAGTACAGGAAACTTAAGGTCAAGTTTTTCAAAAGCATCGCTCAATATTTTACTGATTGCCAGTCTGCTATACCACTTTTGGTCTGCCGGAACAATATACCATGGACATTCATCTGTCGAAGTCTCCTCAATAGTCTGTTCGTAGGCTTTCATATAATCGTCCCAAAGCTGACGCTCCGCTATGTCAGCCGAAGAAAATTTCCAGTTTTTTGCAGGGTCATCGATCCTGTCCAGAAAGCGTTCTTTTTGCTCCTGCTTGGAAACGTATAAAAAGATTTTGATGACCACCGTGCCATTGGCGCTGATGTGCTTTTCGAAATTCCGGATACTCTCGTAACGCTGTTTCCAGAATTTCTTGTCAATTTGCTTTACATCACTATAACCAGGGATATTTTCTTTCAAAACATACTCGGGATGCACTTTACAGACCAATACATTCTCGTAATGAGAACGGTTGTGTATGCCTACCCTTCCCCTTTCAGGTAACGCTTTATAATGCCTCCATAGAAAGTCGTGCTCATATTCTTCAGAATTTGGGGTCTTGAAACTATAAACCTGACACCCCTGTGGATTTAAGCCCGACATCACATGCTCAATAGCACTGTCTTTTCCAGCAGCATCCATTGCCTGAAAAATGATCAAAATGGAATGTGAATTGGCCGCATAGAGGGTTTCCTGAAATTTACTCAGTTGTCCCTTTATTTCTTCCAGAAGGTCTTTACCATCATCTTTGACTAATTCCCCCTTATAACTCGTACTATAATCTTTTAATGATATCTTCTTGCCCGGTGTAGCAAAATATTGTTTAATCTCGTCTTTCATATCAGGTGATGTTTGACTTTAAATATATAACAAAAAGCTTTATGTGCGCTCTGGTATTAAAAAATAGGCTGACGGAGGAAATTTAAGTAAATTAATTACGTTAATTTGTACTGCAAGTTTTAACACTATTTAACATTAACAGTTTTACGTTTTTTTGATCTTTATCACATGTTTAAAGAAATTCGCAATAAGTACATACGTTATTCAAGCATAGTCCTCTTTTGTATCATCATCTTCTTTTGTGCGTTGCAGCTAAACTTTTTATGGTTATTCGGCTATTCCCCTTCATATAAAGACATTAAGGTCCCGACACTTAGGGTAGGGTCTGAATTATATACAGCAGACGGCAAATTAATCGGCAGGTATTTTAAAGAAAACAGGACACCGGTAAACTTCAACGAAATTTCCCCGAGCATCATCAATGCATTGGTAGCAACCGAGGATGTTCGCTTTTATAAACACATGGGAATCGACTTCCGCTCGCTTTTATCAAGCGGTATATCCACAGCGACCGGTGATAAAAGAGGCGCCAGCACCATTACCCAGCAGCTCGCCAAAAATTTATACCGGACCAGATACAATAAATCACAAGGACTACTGAGCCGTATACCATTGGTACGCACCATTGTTGCGAAGCTTAAAGAATGGCTGACTGCTGTAAAACTGGAATCTAACTATTCGAAGAACGACATTATCACCATGTACCTGAACACTGTTTCGTTCGGAAATAATACCTATGGGATAAAAACCGCATCAAGAATTTACTTTGACAAGGAAGCAAACGAGCTTGATGTTCCGGAATCGGCACTTTTGATAGGAATGCTAAAAGGTACTTCGATGTATAACCCTATCAAAAATCCGCAGAGATCACTGGAGAGAAGAAATGTGGCACTGTCGCAAATGAATAAATATGGTTATATCAATAGCCAGCAATTGAATGAATTCAAAGCAGTTCCTCTAAAACTTAAGGAAGGCAGAGTTGACGAAGGAAGTGACGGGGATTCTTATTTAAGAGCTGCTGTCGATAAATATCTTGAGAAATGGTGCAAGGATAACAATTACGACCTCTATGAAGATGGATTAAAAATATACACTACCATAGATTCTAAACTGCAGGGATATGCAGAAGAAGCTGTCATAGAGCAGATGAAAGTCATCCAGAAGAGATTTTACAATGTCTGGGGCAATGAAGATCCCTGGGAAGATTCTGAAAAACAAAAGGTAGATTATCCGAACAGGGCAATGAAAAACCTTCCTATCTATGCCATGCTTCAGAAGAAATATAAAGAAACTCCTGACTCTGTAGAAGCTTATTTCAACAGAAAAAAGAAGATGAAGATCTTTACCTGGAAGGGCGATAGGGATACTTTATTCTCTACCATGGATTCTATAAAATATTATGGAAAAATCATGAATACAGGCATGATGACTATGGATCCGTTTAGTGGAAAAATTAAAGTTTGGGTTGGTGGTGTCGACCACAAATTCTTTAAATACGACCATGTAAAGCAGGCGAAAAGGCAAGCTGGGTCGACCTTCAAGCCATTTGCATATCTCGCCGCACTTGAAAGCGGAATGAGTCCATGCGACAAGTTCACCGACAAACCTGTAAGGATCGCTTATCAGGAAAAAGGTAAAACCGAATACTGGGAACCAAAAAATTCGGATTGGAGCATTAGCTACAGAGAAATGTCGCTCAGATGGGCAATGGCCAAATCCGTAAATACAATTACAGCGCAGGTAACGGAAAAAGTAGGTGCGGAAAATGTAGTAAAATGGGCGTATGAGTGCGGTATAGAAAGCGACCTTGCTCCTGTTCCTTCTGTCAGCTTAGGTCCTAATGACGTATCTGTATATGAAATGGTAAGAGCTTATAGTACTTTTCTGAATGAAGGTGTCAGGACTGACCCTATCCTGGTTGAAAAAATCACCGATCAGGACGACAATGTCATTGAAGAATTTAAAGCCAAAACAAAAAGAGTGCTGTCTGAAGAAATCGCATGGCTAATGCTTTACATGTTCAGAGGTGGTATGGAAGAACCTGGAGGAACATCTCAGGCCCTTTGGGAATGGGATTTATGGAAAAACAACAACCAGATCGGTGGTAAAACAGGTACTTCCTCGGATTATGTAGATGCATGGTATATGGGCATCACTAAAGATCTGGTTACCGGAGTGTGGGTGGGCTGCGATGAACGTACGGCACATTTTAAAAATGGCGAAACCGGTGAAGGGTCTAGAACTGCTTTACCAATCTTTGCCAAATTCATGGAAAAGGTTTACAAAGATAAAACCACCGGATATACAGAAGGTCCTTTCCCTAAATGGAAGGGTAAACTGGGCAGGGAAATCAACTGTCCTACTCCAAGATACCAGGTGGATACCTCAAGTACAGATAGTCTTGCTGTAGATTCAACAGATTTTGAAGTACCTGCGGTAGAACAGCATCCTGTTCCTGTACAGGAAAACCCGGTTAAACCGGTAGAAACTAAAACTTCTGAAGTGGCAAAACAACCGGCAACTGAGCTTCCGTTGACGAAAAAAGAAGAACGGCAGCTGAAAAGAAAGCAACGACAGGAAGAGAAGGAAAGGGAAAAACAACAGAAAAATAATGTGCAGTAAACCATTGGGCTAAAGTATAATCAGTTCAATAATTACTAAAACTATTTTGGGGAATTTTGCGTAAATTTAAAAGAACAACAACTAAACTAAAATCATAATATGATCATGAACTCTACATTTCTGAGAAGGCTAATCCCACTGTTAATCATTATCATGATATCTATCGCTTCTGTTCATGCACAATATTTTGGGCAAAATAAAGTGAGGTATAAAAATGAAAAGTTTAAAGTGCTTCAAACTCCGCATTTTGAGATCTATTATTATCTGAAAAATGAAAAAATGATCGAAAAATTTGCTCAGGATGCGGAAACCTGGTACAAAATGCATCAGGAGATATTCAGGGATACCTTCCTCAAAAAAAACCCAATCATACTTTATAATAACCACCCTGATTTTCAACAGACTACAGCTCTTCAGGGAGAAATAGGCATAGGTACCGGCGGTGTTACTGAAGCGCTTAAAAATAGAGTAATTATGCCTATAATGGAGTTAAATAACCAAACCAGGCACGTTTTGGGTCATGAGCTTGTGCATGCTTTCCAATACCATATCCTCCTCGAAAAGGATTCTGTAAGTATGGAAGGTGTAAGCCAGATTCCGCTATGGATGGTTGAAGGTATGGCTGAATATTTGTCTGTTGGAAAAACTGATGCTTTTACCTCTATGTGGATGCGGGATGCACTCTTAAATCGCGATATACCATCATTAAAAGACCTTACTAATTCAAACAAATACTTCCCCTATCGTTATGGACAGGCTTTCTGGACCTTTATCGGTTCGGTTTATGGTGATACAACCATCGTTCCACTGTTTAAGTCTACAGCAAGGTTTGGCTATGAAAATGGACTGAAATACACCTTTGGATACGATGACAATACTCTTTCTGGTTTATGGAAAAATGCAATAGAAAAACATTACCGTCCGATGCTAAGGGCAGACAGTTCCCAGATCAAGATCAGCGGAGCTAAAATCATTGACAACAAAAATGGCGGAAGTATGAACGTTGCTCCTGCTTTGAGCCCCGATGGAAAATACCTTGCTTTTATGTCTGAAAAAGATCTTTTTGGAATAGATTTATTCTTAGCGGATGCGAAAACAGGCAAAATACTTAGAAAACTAAGTAGTCAGGTATCTAATTCTCATATTGATGATTTTAATTTTATAGAGTCAGCAGGTGCATGGTCTCCGGATGGAAAGCAATTTGCATTTAGCATCTTCAGTAAGGGCAAAAATCAGTTAATGATCGTGAACGTGGACAATGGTAAGGTTTCACTCCGCGTGGATATGTCTCATGTGGAACAATTTGGAAACATTACCTGGTCGCCAAACGGCGATGATCTTGCTTTTTCCGGAATGGTTGAAGGCCAAAGTGATATTTTTTCTTACAACCTGAAAACAAAAAAGATTACTCAGATCACCAATGATGTATATTCTGATTATGCACCAAGTTACTCTCCTGATGGTAAAAAACTTGTTTTCTCTTCAGATAGGGCCTCTTTATTAAAAAGTGGCACTAATGCTGTTCACCCAATCAATTTGACGGTTTACGATTTAGAAAGTAAATCATTATCTGATGTACCTGTTTTCCCAGGAGCCAACAATTTAAATGCACAGTTTTCCGGCGATAGTAAAAGACTATTCTTTTTGTCAAATCGCGATGGATTCAGGAATTTATATGAATACAATTTAACTGACAACTCGGTAAAACAACTGACTGATTATTTTACAGGAATTAGTGGTATCACGGAGTTCTCACCTGCTATATCGGTATCAAGGAATGATGACATTGTTTATAGCTACTATCGTTCGCAGCGTTATACTTTATATAACTCGCCATTAAGCAATTTCAAGTCAAGACCAGTTGATGCGAATGCTGTAAATTTTGACGCTGCAATATTGCCTCCAATGGAAAGTAATGGAGTGGATATTGTAAACTCAAATCTCGGTAATTTTGAACGATTTGAAAAAACAACAACTGATTCAATGAAATTGGTTCCTTACAGACCAAAATTCAAATTAGATTATCTTGCGAATAGTGGCGTTGGTGTTTCCACTAGTCGTTTTGGAACAGGCGTTCAGGGTGGTATTGTAGGAATGTTCAGCGATATTATCGGCCGAAATCAAATCATTGCAAATCTTTCCATCAATGGGGAGATCTATGACTTCGGTGGCTTGGTCGGCTATATTAACCAACAAAGTAGAATCAATTGGGGAGTTGCCTTATCTCACATTCCGTATATTACCGGATTCAGAGAAATCGTTCCTGAGAAAATTGACAGAGGAGACGGCACTATGATTGACGTTTATAGCGACAGAACTAACTTAATCAGGACGTTTGAAGATCAGGCTCAACTTTTCGCAGCGTATCCTTTCAATAAAGTACATAGATTCGAAGCCGGTGGTGCATTTTCGCGCTATAGCTATCGAATTGACAGGATCAGTAATTATTATGAAGATTTAGGCGGTGGAGCAATTGGCTATTATATTGGGTCGGAGAAAGCAAAAGTACCTACGAATCAGGCATCGCAAGAACTCGGGGTACCATTCAATTCATTTTCTATCTTTCAGCTCAATGCTTCTTTTGTTGGAGACAACTCTATATCCGGCATTACTTCTCCATTGGATGGATTCAGATACAGACTTGGTGCTGAAAGATATTTTGGAGATTATAGCTTCTCTGCGTTTACAGTAGATGTAAGAAAATACATACGTCTAAAGCCAATTACATTAGCGGCCAGAACGTATAACTACATAAGGGTTGGACGAGATGGTGAAAACCTCTACCCTCTGTACGCTGGTTATTCATACCTTATAAGAGGTTATGAAGCTAATTCTTTCTATAGAAGCAATAATGCAAACCCTGGTACATTTGATATCAATCAATTATCTGGAAGTAAAATTGCCGTTGTAAACCTGGAAGTACGCTTACCATTTACAGGTCCTAAAAAGTTGTCTGCAATTCCATCCAAGTTTTTATTTACGGATCTAAATCTATTTTTCGATGCAGGAGTAGCATGGGATGAAGATTCTAAAGTAGCTTTCAAAGACCAGCCAAATGGTATGCTCCTACCTAATGGCAAACCTGCGGAAAGAGTTCCCGCATTGAGTGCAGGTATCTCACTCAGAGTAAATGTCTTCGGATATTTTGTTCTTGAACCTTATTATGCCTTTCCTTTTCAGCGTAAAGATGTATCTGCCGGAGTATTCGGGCTTACATTTGCACCAGGCTGGTAAAAGAACATATAGTCATTTTCAAACAAGACATATCAATATACGTCTTGTTTGAAAACTTAAGAAAGCATTCCAAATGGCAGATTAACCTGATTGATCAGCTTCTTACTGGAAATGATGTGCTCAAAATCTAATCCTATAGTAAGATCAACCCAATCTGGATTACAAGACCTCACGACCCGTTCCTTCTGCATTCTTGTAAATCTGCTCATCAATTTGAATCTGCTCAAAGCCTGGGCTTCAGTTTTGAACTCTTCAAAATATACCAGACGCGTTAATTGTTGTGCATTATCGAAAAACAAACTTGGCATTTGCTTATAAAAATCCAATGTTTTTATCAAATCAGAACTCATTCCTACGTGTAAGCTGGTGCGATTCCTGTCTGTCACAATGTATACGAATTTTTTCATGGCCTTTGGCTTTAATATTTACAAACTAATTTAATTAGTACTCTTATTGGATATTCAAATTAATATTACTAACTTTATTGGCACAATAATACTAACTATTTTAGTAAAAACAAATAAATATTAAATTTTTATTTTATGTCAAACATTTCATCGAACCTTAAGTACTTAAGAAAGAAAAAAGGCCATACACAACAGCAATTTGCTGATGCAATGGGTATTAAGAGATCACTCATCGGAGCCTATGAAGAAGACAGAGCTGAACCAAAATACGATTTACTAAAGAAAATAGCAGAATACTTCGAACTTACTATTGATGAATTCATCAATGAAAATATAAATGAAGACTGGAAACCAAAGCCAAAAAGCCAGGGATCTAATTTGAGAGTCCTTAGCATTTCAGTTGATAAAGACGACAATGAAAATATAGAAATGGTTCCTGTAAAAGCAAGTGCCGGATATCTAAACGGCTTTTCAGATCCGCAATACATTAAAGACCTGCCCAAATTTCAACTACCACTTCCTTTTCTTAGACAGGGAACTTTCCGCGCATTTGAAATCATGGGAGATTCCATGCTTCCAATACAACCTGGCAGCATCATCCTTGCAGAATACCTGGACAATTGGAATGACGTAAAAACAGGTGAAACCTATATCATCATCAGCAAAAATGAAGGAGTGGTATATAAAAGAGCTGGCAATCGTTTCAAAGAAAATAAAGATTTAAAATTAATATCAGACAATAAAGTATACGATCCTTATACGATATCTGCGGATGATATTCTTGAGATCTGGAAAGCAAAAGCCTACATATCTTCTACTCTTCCAGATCCGACTCCCGAACCTACTATAGAAACCTTGACAAATATGATGTCTCAAATGCAGAAATCTATTTCTCAATTAAATAAAAACTAAGTTTTATACTTGTCCTGCTTAAATAAAAATGAACAATAGTTATTTAAAAATTTAGCAGGACAAGCATACTTTATTCTGCTTTCTTTATTTTTGAGACAAATGGATAAAGCCGAACAATTTATAAAAGACAGGTTAAAAGCCAAAACAGAACACGGCTCATTAAGAAAACTCAGCACAAAATCATTTGCTGTAGATTTCTCTTCTAATGACTACCTCGGATTTGCAAGATCTTCTGAGCTCAAAAGTGTAATTGAAGACAACTTATCACAAATACCTCAATACAAAAATGGTTCAGGTGGTTCACGTTTGCTCAGCGGCAACCATATGTTTACTGAACAAACCGAATTACTTATAGCTAAATTCCATTCTGCAGAAAGCGGTTTAATTTTCAATTCCGGATACGATGCCAATCTCGGTCTGCTATCATCGCTCGCTCAACGTGGGGATACCATAATTTCCGACGAATTTATTCACGCAAGCCTCATTGACGGTGCGAGATTAACTCATGCAAATCGTTATACATTCAAGCATAACAGTATTATCGATCTTGAAGCCAAGTTAAGCTTAGCGAAAGGTAATGTATATGTAGTCGTCGAGAGTGTATATTCGATGGATGGCGACCTTGCTCGTCTAAAAGAAATCAGTGATCTGTGTAAAAAATATCATGCAGCGCTAATTGTAGATGAAGCTCACGCATTAGGCATTTTCGGCGATCATGGAAATGGACTGGTCCAGCATCTGAAACTCGAAAACAGTGTATTTGCAAGAATTGTTACTTTTGGCAAAGCGCTGGGTGCACACGGAGCTATCGTATTGGGCAGTAAAATTTTAAGAGAATACCTCATCAATTATTCAAGGTCATTTATCTATACTACAGCTGCTCCACTGCACAATATTGCAGTAATCAAAAGTGGGTATGACATGTTGATCGAAACCGATTATACCGCCTTGATTCAAGACAGGATACAATATTATACTGAAGTGGCCAGAGCTTCGTCCATGCCGATAAGCATTGGCAAAAGTGCTATACAAACAATTCTTTACCATAATAATTCTGAGGCAAAGAATGCGGCAGAATTACTTCAATCAACAGGACTGGATGTACGGGCCATATTAAGCCCGACGGTTCCAGAAGGAAGAGAACGTTTAAGAATTTGCCTTCACACATTCAATACGGATAAAGAAATAAAAACATTAATCGATACATTATCATCTATACAAGAACATGGGTAATATTTATTTTATTACAGGAATAGGCACAGGAATAGGAAAAACCATTGTTAGTGCGATCCTTACTGAGAAGCTAAATGCAGACTATTGGAAACCAATTCAATCTGGAGATCTTGAAATCAGCGACAGTCTACTGATTAAACATCTGATAAGCAATAAAAAAACGACTATACATCCCGAAAGATACCGTCTGGGCCAGCCCTTATCGCCACATTTATCCGCAAAAATAGATGGTGTTAAAATTTCCGTAAGTGATATTGACATTCCGCCTACTACAAATGACTTGGTTATTGAAGGTGCAGGGGGATTAATGGTTCCGCTTAATGACGAGGAACTTATATTAGATCTGATTAAAAAATTGAAGGCTAGAGTGATTGTAGTTAGTCAAAATTACCTGGGTAGTATCAATCACACTTTACTTACGTTAGAAGTATTCAAATCAAACAACATCAATATCGAAGGTTTGATTTTTAACGGCATAGCTAATCAGGAAAGTGAAGATTATATTAGCAAATATAGCAATGTAAAGATCTTGGGGAAAGTACCCAAGTTGAGCATCATTGATAGCGAAAGTATTGCTAATTGTAGACAATATATCTCTATATAATTCCAAACGTTGAAATAATTAATAGCACATAAAAGTATCTGCAACAAAAAAGGAAGCCAATAGCTCCCTTTTTTCATTATAACTTAAAGTTATATCTATTTTACTGCATCAATTACAGCTTTAAAAGCTTCTGGATGGTTCATTGCTAAGTCAGCCAAAACTTTACGGTTTAAACCGATGTTTTTGTTAGCCAATTTACCAATTAATTGAGAGTAAGATATACCGTGTTGACGTGCACCAGCATTGATACGCTGAATCCACAATCCACGAAATTCTCTTTTCTTAACTTTACGGTCACGGTATGCATATTGCAAACCTTTTTCTACCGTATTTTTAGCAATGGTGAAAACCTTGCTTCTTGATCCCCAATAGCCTTTGGCTAAATTTAAGACCTTTTTCCTTCTTCTTCTCGAAGCTACTGCGTTTACCGAACGTGGCATGTTTTAATTGTTTTTGATAAACGGTGTTGCGTTTTACAGCAAACTTATCTACCGGTTACCTGGTTTAAAATTTAATTATTTACCGATTGCAAGCATACGTTTAACGTTGCCCATGTCAGCATCAGACACCATTGAAGTCTGACCTAAGTTACGCTTACGTTTAGTCGACATCTTTGTTAAGATGTGGCTTTTGTAGGCATTCTTCCTTGCGATTTTACCTGTTCCAGTAAGCGAAAAACGCTTTTTAGCACTGGAATTGGTTTTCATTTTTGGCATAACCTGTGTTTATTTATGTAATTTATTTATTTTTTAGCAACTTTTGGTGCAAGTGTCAAAAACATCCGCTTTCCCTCCAATTTAGGCAGTAATTCTACTTTACCTATATCTTCCAGGGCCTGCGCAAATTTCAAAAGCAAAATCTCTCCTTGCTCTTTGTAAACAATTGCTCTTCCTTTAAAGTGAACATACGCCCTAACTTTCTCACCATTCTCCAGGAAACTAACTGCATGCTTTAGTTTAAACTGGAAATCGTGATCATTGGTATTAGGCCCGAATCTAATCTCCTTAATAACAGTTTGCTTAGCATTAGCTTTAATCTCTTTCTGCTTTTTCTTTTGTTCGTAAACAAATTTGCTGTAATCGATTATTCTACAAACAGGAGGAACAGCATTTGGAGAAATCTCCACTAAATCCAACTCCAATTCATCTGCCATGGCCAAAGCTTTTGCCAAAGGATAAATCCCCGGTTCAACATTATCCCCAGCTAACCTTACCTCTTGTGCCCTGATAAACTGATTAATATTATGTTCTGCTTCTTTTTTCTTAAAAGGAGGACGTGGTCCCCTATTAAATCCTGGTCTGCCTAATGCCAAATTTGTATCTTATTTAAACTGTTATTTCTTTAATTAATAATTCACTAAATTCCTGCAGTGTCATTTCTCCTAAATCTCCCTCACCATGCTTCCTCACTGACACCTTTCCTTCTGCCATTTCCTTATCACCGATAATCAGCATATAAGGTATCTTTTTAACTTCTGCATCTCTGATTTTCCTTCCGATTTTCTCATCACGAAAGTCAATCAGCCCGCGAATATCGGAATTATTTAGTTCATCTGAAACTTTTTTTGCATATTCTTCATACTTTTCAGAGATAGGAAGAATAATAAATTGTTCAGGAGAGAGCCATAACGGGAAATTACCAGCACAATGCTCTATCAAAACCGCAATGAAACGCTCCAGAGAACCAAAAGGTGCTCTATGGATCATTACCGGTCTGTGCTTCATATTGTCGCTGCCTGTATACTCCAGTTCAAAACGTTCAGGCAAATTATAATCTACCTGAATAGTACCCAACTGCCATTTTCTACCCAAAGCATCTTTTACCATAAAGTCAAGTTTTGGACCATAGAATGCTGCTTCTCCGTATTCTACTACTGTTGGTAAACCTTTCTCAGCAGCTGCTTCAATGATCGCATTTTCTGCCAGGTGCCAGTTTTCATCACTTCCAATATATTTAGCTCTGTTTTCAGGGTCCCTCAAAGAAATCTGGGCTATATAATCGTTAAACCCTAGAGATTTAAAGACATAAAGTACCAGATCTATCACCTTTTTAAACTCTTCCTTCACCTGATCAGGCCTGCAAAATAAATGCGCATCGTCCTGGGTAAAACCACGAACACGTGTCAAGCCATGTAGCTCTCCGCTTTGTTCGTACCTATATACTGTACCAAACTCAGCAAAACGCAAAGGAAGATCCTTATAAGACCGTGGTTTTGTTTTATAAATCTCACAGTGGTGTGGACAGTTCATCGGCTTCAGAAAAAACTCTTCGCCTTCTTGAGGTGTCTTTATTGGTTGAAATGCGTCTTTTCCGTACTTCTCATAATGTCCTGAAGTAATATACAAGTTTTTATGACCAATATGCGGGGTTATTACCTGTTCGTATCCTGCCTTACCCTGCGCTTTAGTCAAAAACTGAACTAAACGTTCCCGTAAAGCTGCCCCTTTAGGCAACCACAATGGCAATCCCATACCTACCTTTTCAGAAAAGGCAAATAATTCAAGTTCCTTACCCAATTTTCTGTGATCGCGTTTCTTCGCCTCTTCAATCATTTGAAGATATTCAGTCAGCTCGCTTGCCTTAGGAAAAGTAACACCATAAATACGTGTCAGCTGTTTTCTGTTTTCATCTCCTCTCCAATAAGCACCGGCAACATTCATCAATTTAACTGCTTTGACAAAACCGGTATTTGGAATATGCGGACCGCGGCACAAGTCCGTAAACTCACCTTGTCTATAAAAAGTGATCTTTCCATCTTCCAGTCCCTCTAAAAGGTCCAGTTTGTACTCATCACCCTTTTCATTAAAATAAGCAACAGCATCAGCCTTAGAAACAGATTTCCTTTCAAATACTTCTTTCTGCTTTGCAAGCTCCAGCATTTTAGTTTCTATCGCCTTAAAATCATCAGAAGAAAACTCTCTGTCGCCAAAATCCACGTCATAGTAAAATCCTGTCTCTATCGCCGGACCAATACCAAACTTAGTTCCCGGATATAAAGCTTCCAATGCTTCAGCCATAATATGGGCTGATGAATGCCAAAAAGTAGCTTTACCTGCAGTATCATTCCATGTCAATAGCTTTAAAGAAGAATCAGTTAAAATGGGTCTTGAAGAATCCCATACTTCTCCGTTTACTTCTGCGGCTAAAACATTACGGGCTAAACCCTCTGAAATGAATAATGCAATTTGATGGGCGGTTGTGCCCTTTTCGTACTGACGGCTTGAGCCATCAGGTAATGTAATGTTAATCATCTACAACTATGATTTAAAAATTAATAAAAAATGTATATTCTCAATCACCTACAAAGTGATCCTTAGTTATTGCAAAGATAACAAAACAAGATGGTACCGCGATTAAAAAATTAATACTCAGTACTCTCCAGCCATCCATTGGCTAAAACATCGGCTAAATGCATGGTTTTAAGTGGTATATTATTCTTATCAATATAGCCTTGCAGCTGCATCAAGCATGATAAATCAGTGGAAATAATGTATTCTGCCTCTTGTTCCAGCGCATTATTCACTTTCTGTTCCGCCATTGCAGAAGAAATCGCATCAAATTTAACAGCAAAGGTTCCGCCAAATCCGCAGCACATATCCGTATCTTTCATCTCTACTATTTCCAGACCATGAACTTTAGAAAGCAGCAAGCGAGGTTCCTCTTTGATTTTACATTCTCTCAACCCACTACACGAATCGTGATAAACCGCTTTACCATCAAGCTCAGCACCGAAGTAATCACGTTTCAATACATTTATTAAAAAGTCTGACAGTTCAAAAATATTGGCCTGGATATTCCTGCATTTATTATGCACTATTGTATTGGTAAATAAATCGCTATAACCCTTTTTAACCATGCCTACACATGATGCAGAAGGGGCCACTATATAATCTGTCTCCGAAAAATCATTTAAAAACTTATTCCCTATTTCTTTAGCTTGTTCCCAATAGCCTGCATTATAAGCTGGCTGACCGCAACAGGTCTGTGCGGAGTTGAAAAATACTTCACAACCGCATTTTTCCAGCAATTTAACTGTATTAAATGCAGTTTCTGGATATAACTGGTCTACAAAGCAAGGCACAAACAATTCTACTCTCATCTCTATATCTTAAATCTGGGGGTTAACCTTAATTGATTTAGGCTCTATACTTCTAAGCATCAATAAAAACACCAACCCAACTACAAAAAATAAGGCCAATGCAATCACCGAATTACGCATACTACCCGTGAACTCTTCAATGTAACCAAAGCTAAACATTCCGATCACAATGGCAATCTTTTCAGTGACATCGTAAAAACTAAAGAATGCGGTATGATCGGGACTCTCCTGGGGTAGAAATTTAGAATAAGTGGAACGTGATAATGATTGAATACCTCCCATAATTAAACCCACTACCCCAGCTAAAAAATAGAATTGCAATTCTGTTCTTACGTAAAATGCCGAAATACACACACCAATCCAAACCACCAGAACCCCTATCAACACACTTACGTTACCGAAAAACTTTCTGGAAAGAAAAGACATCAGCATCGCTCCTGGTATCGCAACCAGCTGCAATAATAAAATAACTGCAATCAGTTTCTCAGTTGACAATAACAATTCTTTTTCTCCAAAAATCGTAGCTACAAGCATTACTGTCTGTACCCCCATCGAGTAAAAGAAAAAAGAGTATAAAAAGCGTTTCAGGTAAGCCATTTGCTTCACCTGCTGCCATACCTTACTCAACTCTTTAAAACCACTGGTCATGATATTATTCTTTGGTCTTTCAAAATTAGGGCTGCCTTTAGGTAATTTCCTAAATGGTATCTGAGCAAAAATGATCCACCAAAGTCCCACTAATAGAAAAGAAAATCTTGAAGCATGTGCTTTTCCTGATAAACCAAAAACCTCAGGAAAGAAAACAAAGACAAAACACAGTATCTGAAGCAAAATACTACCTATATAGCCATAAGCATATCCTTTTGCACTCACAGCATCCTGTCGGTCTACCGTAGCAATCTCCGGCAGATAAGAGTTATAAAACACCAGACTACCAGAATAGCCAATAGCTGCTACAATAAAAAGCAGCATGCTAGCTTGAAGGGTATCGACATCAAAGTAATACAATCCGCAGCAGGATATAGCTCCCACATAGGTAAATGTTTTCATAAATACCATCTTGTTACCCCGGCTATCTGCTATAGACGACAAAATAGGTGACAAAATTGCAATAACCAAAAAAGCAAAAGCAAGCGCATAGCTATACAATGATGAGTTTACAAAACTATGACCCAAAAAAGTGACATAATCTATCGTATTCTGATCTTTATCACTAGTTATCAGCGTATAATAAGTAGGAAATATCGTAGTAGTAATCACCAAATTATAAGCAGAATTAGCCCAGTCAAAGAATGCCCATGACCGAATGGTCTTTTTGTTGTTTTTTTGTTCCATGTATCGATTAAGAGGACTAAAGTAGCTAAAAAACCAGAATCACCACTAATTTACTTTTTCAAGTTTGGTAGCACCGGACTTTTTTTCATCTACTTTTTTGGGGTTCCCTTTATAATAGATTTCACTAGATCCTGATGTTCTTACTTTAAGCTCATTCAGAACATTGATATTAGCTTTACCAATCCCGTCTATATCGATATCATAAACACCTGACAAAAAGCCAAAAGCATTTACCCTAGCCGTCCCTTTGGTGTCCAGATCATGTACCCCGGCTTGCCCCGTTAGGGTCAACAAGCTATTTCCATCTATTTTCGTGACTAGCTTGGCAACACTCAGATCCAGACTCACATCAGATGTTCCTGTAAACTTAAAATCCACATCATTTCCATAAATTCTGCCATCTCCAACAATCTTTACAGTACCATCTGCATTTATTTTCTTCAGCTCCCCAATTCCCGCATACACCACTATCGAATCAGATCCGCAATATTTACTATCATCCAGTTTCACCTTCAGCTCCCTCCCGCTCACATCGGCAGTAATGTGTTTCATAATATTTGAATCGGCTTCTATTCTTATAGAATAAGTACTATCCTGTTTGAGCACCAATTTAATTGCACCTTCTACTTTGATCTGATCAAAGTTTTTCACCACACTTTCAATATGCACATTTTTACCGGAGTCTTCAATACATTTAGAGGTACAACCTGCCAGCAAAACAGGCAAAACAAGAGCTATAATTGATATTTTTTTCATTTGGGCAGTATTAATAAATAAGTTTAAAGATAGTAATTTTTACCATCTGTTTTGATTTTACCGGCATCCAGTAAGTCTCTGATCCGATTGATACGATTTGTTTCATCACCTGTTTTAATTGCATTTACCAACTCTGATAGGCCATAGGATTGAATTTGAAGCAGGGTAGCAATCTCAAAATCAATTTTATCATCCAGATGTTCCTCATCATCAGCTTTCTTTTCTGACAAACAAACATCACAAACACCGCATTTATCTCCATTTGGCTCATCAAAATAACGGAGCAGCTGCACACTTCGGCACTCCTTGTTTTCTGTATATGTGAGTACTGCATTCACCTGATCGGTCTGAATCTTTTTTCTGAGCTCTATATATTTTACGTCAATATCAAGATGCGGCAAATCTAACCGCGGTCGTACATATTGCAACTGAGGCTGATCTGTCTGCGGCAAGTAAGACAACAAACCCTGCTCTTCCAAAAATTTCAACTGCTTACCTACCTCATTAAATGACATCGCCATCTTTTTCGCGATATCGGATTCCTGAATCTTAATGTAATGCTCAAATGCACCACCACAGGAGCGCAATATGGTTTTAATCAAGCGGTCATAACCTGCATTTTCTATCTGAAAACGGTATACATCTTCATGTCCGACGATAAAAAGCAGTCTCGATGGCAAAAAGATATTCTCAGACAAAGTGATATATCCATCGTGCTCCAGGAACTTTAAAGCAGCCAGTGCTTTAATTATACCTATGTTAAACCGCTTACAGAAATCTGCGATATCGAAACCAAAGCTCAGTCCTTCCCCACTGCCAAAAGCCAGTTGAAAATAATTACCCAGATAATGGTATACTTTTTTGATCTCATCAGATGAAGGAAAACTATCTTTGTATTTGCCTTCTAATGCCAGCTGATCACTTTTATTGGCCAATAACACCCCATAAGATCTGCTTCCATCTCTACCGGCTCTTCCTGCTTCCTGGTAATAAGCTTCCAAACTATCGGGCAGATCCAGATGAACTACAAAACGTACATCGGCTTTATCTATCCCCATTCCAAAAGCATTCGTAGCTACCATCACCCTAATCCTGTTTTGTTTCCAGTCCTCCTGCCTTTTAAAGCGTTCTTCCTTTTCTACACCTGCATGATAAAAATCTGAAGCTATACTATTTCGTTGTAGAAATAAAGCAATTTCAGCCGTCTCTCTCCTATTCCTCACATACACCAATCCACTGCCTTTCACATTTTTCACTATGCTCAAAAGCTTCCGGTGCTTATCCTCATCAGCCGAAACCACATAACTCAGGTTTTTTCTGGCAAAGCTCTGCACAAAGATTTTATGGTTTTTAAACGCCAGCTTATCTACAATGTCATTCCTTACAAATTGAGTTGCCGTTGCCGTAAGTGCTAGCACAGGCACATCAGGAATCACTGTTCTCAAGGCATTTACCTGCAAATAAGGAGGCCTGAAATCATACCCCCATTGAGAAACACAATGAGCCTCATCTACTGCAATCAAATTTACATTCATATAGGAAATACGCTCTCTTACAAGTTCCGAAAGTAAGCGTTCGGGCGACAGGTATAAAAACTTGATCTTACCATAGATGCAATTATCAAGTAAAATATCAATTTCCCGCTTGCCCATACCCGCATATATTGCAACGGCATCAATACCCTTGCTTTTTAGATTTTCAACCTGATCTTTCATGAGAGCAACAAGCGGAGAAACCACTATACAAATCCCATCCATTACCATGGCAGGTATCTGGAAACACAAGGATTTCCCTCCTCCTGTAGGCATCAACGCAAGTGTATCATGTCCGTCTAAAACTGATTTAATAATCTCATCCTGCAAAGGCCTGAAACTTTCAAATCCCCAATATCTCTTTAATATTTCCGCTTCGTTCATAATTTAACCCGTCATCCCAAACTTTGTCAGCATCTCCTATAAAAACATGTTCATCAAAACTATAAAAATGAACTGATATTATTAAATTGCGGGCTAATTAACCACCGCAGCATATGAGATCATCATTTTTACTATTACTTTTCCTTGCCACAACCTATTTTTCTCATGCTCAGGAAAAAAAATGGGATATAGAAAAATATCAGGGAACGACTAAAACGTTTTCAATTAATACAGATGAAGGTACTTGGATGAATCTTGATGTCAGTTCAGACGGAAAAGATATCGTCTTTGACTTACTTGGCGATATTTACGTCATACCCATCGGAGGTGGCGCTGCTACGTTGCTAAGCGGCGGTATTGCCTGGGACATTCAACCAAGATTTAGTCCCAATGGAAAATATATCTCATATACAAGCGATAAAAGCGGGGCCGACAATATCTGGATCATGAAACGCGATGGATCTGATAAAAGACAGGTTACAAAAGAAACTTTCCGTTTGCTGAATAATGCAACATGGACTCCAAACAGCGAATACCTCATCGCCCGCAAACACTTCACCGCGTCACGTTCATTGGGTGCAGGAGAAATGTGGATGTACAATATACACGGAGGTGATGGTATACAGCTTACCAAAAGAAAAAACGACCAGCAGGATGCCGGCGAACCAAATGTTGATCCTAACGGACGCTATCTTTATTTCAGCGAAGATGTTTCTCCCGGTCCTAACTTCGAATACAGTAAAGATCCCAATGGATTAATCTATGCGATCAGACAACTGGACATGAATACCGGAAAACTGAGCAACCTTATTGCACAAGCAGGTGGTGCCGCACGTCCACAAATATCTCCTGACGGAAAAATGATGGCTTACGTAAAAAGGGTAAGATTAAAATCAGTGCTGTTTGTTCAAAATCTAAAGACAGGTGAAGAATGGCCGCTCACAGAAGACCTCTCTCACGACCAGCAGGAAACATGGGCAATCTTCGGTGTATATCCCAACTACGCATGGACTCCGGATACCAAAAACATAGTTTTCTATGCCAAAGGAAAGATTAAAAAAATTGAACTAGCCTCGCTAATAACCACTGACATCCCATTCCAGGTTACCATCAATCAGACTGTGCAGGAAGCATTGCATTTCCCTCAGCAAGTATTCAACCCTGAGTTTACCTCAAAAATGATCCGCCAGTTGACCACCTCGCCAGACGGCAAATTCGTCATCTTTAATGCCGTAGGCTTCTTATATAAAAAGGAGCTTCCTAACGGAAATCCAGAAAGAATTACCGATGGCATTGACTTTGAATTTGAGCCAGAAATCAGTCCGGATGGTAAAACAGTTATATATACCACATGGAGCGACGAGTTTAAGGGCGCCATCAAAAAGACAGATATCAAGTCTGGAAAAACGGTAATACTTACTGATGAAAAAGGCTTTTATTATTCTCCTAACTTCTCCAATAAGGGTGATAAAATCGTATTTAGAAAGGGAATCGGCAACGATGTTCTGGGTTATGCTTATGGTCGTGGAACGGGCATTTTTACCATGTCTGCAAATGGAGGAGCTAAGACCTTAGTTTCCGAAAATGGCATTAAGCCTCAATTCAGTACTGATGATAGCAGAATTTATTTTCAAGGAAATGAAGGAGGTAAAAAGGCATTAAAAAGTATAGACCTTAACGGTGCCAATGAACGCACACATTATACTTCTACATACGTTACACAGTTTTCTCCTAGTCCGGATGGAAAATGGTTGGCGTTTACAGAATTGTTCAATGTGTACATTACACCCATGGTTAACATCGGCTCTCCGCTAGAACTGTCTTCTGCCAATAAAAACATACCTCTTACAAGAGTGACCAAGGATGCAGGAACCTACCTGCACTGGAGTCATGACAGTCAGAAGTTATTGTGGACACTGGGAGATCAATACTACAGCCGTGAAATTAAAAACACTTTCGACTTCATTGAAGGTGCACCGCAAAACCTGCCTAAACCGGACAGCACCGGTATCACCATTAATTTAAAACTGAAAGGCGACATGCCTACAGGTCTCACCGCCTTAAAGGGAGCGCGTATCATTACAATGAAAGGAGATGAAGTTATTGAGGAAGGAACGATCCTTATCGAAAACAATAAGATCATTTCAATGGGAAAAGCGACAGAACTTGTGATCCCGGTTGCAGCAAAAGTTATAGATGTGACAGGAAAAACCATCATGCCAGGTATCATTGATGTGCATGCGCACCTCCGCACAAGTCCGGATGGAGTTAGTCCAACAAACGACTGGTCTTACCTGGCCAACCTCGCTTTTGGGGTAACTACCGCTCATGATCCTTCCAGCAATACAGAAATGGTATTCAGTCAGTCAGAAATGATCAAAGCAGGGAGAATGGTCGGTCCACGGTTGTACTCAACAGGAGCTATACTTTATGGTGCCGATGGAGATTTCAAGGTGGCAATCAATAGTCTGGATGATGCGTTATCACACTTGCGCAGGCTAAAAGCTGTGGGTGCCTTTTCAGTAAAATCATATAACCAACCACGAAGGGATCAGCGTCAGCAGATTCTGGAAGCAGCCCGACAACTGAAAATGGAAGTTGTTCCTGAAGGCGGCTCTACATTCTTCACCAATATGAATATGGTGGCCGATGGGCACACCGGCATCGAACACAGTATCCCCGTAGCACCAGTATATAAAGATGTTGTTTCTTTCTGGAACAACACAAAAGTTGCCTATACACCTACATTAATCGTTAGTTACGGAAGTCAATGGGGAGAGAATTATTGGTATGACCGCACCAATGTCTGGGAAAATGAAAGACTCCTGAATTTTACTCCAAGAGCTATCATTGATTCCAGATCAAGAAGGAGAACAACCTCCGAATATGGAGATTACGGACATATTGAAGTATCTAAAGCAACTAAACAAATTGCCGACGGTGGCAACACTAAAGTAAATCTGGGTGCTCATGGACAAATTCAAGGACTTGGGGCACATTGGGAACTCTGGATGCTTGTACAAGGCGGCATGACTCCTCTTCAGGCCATAAGATGCGCAACCATCAATGGCGCTTCATATTTAGGCATGAACCGTGAAATAGGTTCACTAGAAGTAGGAAAACTGGCGGACATGGTTATCATGGATGCTAACCCGCTTGATGACATCAGAAACTCCGAAAAAATCAAATATGTGATGATCAATGGAAGAATTTACGACAGTTTATCTATGAATGAAATTGGTGGGCATGAGAAATTGCGTGGCAAACTATGGTTTGAGATGGGCAAGGGAATGGTTTACAGCTTCCCTACAGGAATTGCAGAGACCTGGACTTATACCATACCCAATTGCGAGTAAGCAGTTTGAGATGATTTTCATTAAAAGAAAAATAATACCGATCCAGTGATTGGTTATAAAAACAAGAAAACCTGTCAATTTATAAAAAGAATATCACAGGGACATAACGGGGAGATAACAGGGACTTAACAGGGGCAAATCCTTTTTAAGTCCTTGTTATCTCCCTTTAAAATTCGATTACTATTTTAATCAAGTGTATTTCGGTATTATACTTAATAGCTATAACTATAAAACTAAAAATTACTTAAGTAGAAACTCAGTTTACGAGAGACAAAATAAAAACTATAGGTTTTGAGCAATCACAAAACCACTGGCCCAGGCCCATTGAAAATTATATCCTCCCAGCCAACCGGTTACGTCTACACATTCACCGCCAAAAAACAAACCTGGTATTTGCTTGCATTCCAGCGTTTTGGATGAAATCGAATTGGTATCTATACCGCCCCTCATCACCTCAGCTTTATCATACCCTTTGTCACCCGCCGGTTTCACTTTAAAAAAATGAATGGTTTTATCAATGGATTCTAGCTCCGCCTTTGTTAAAGAAGCTACCTGCTTATCAATGGGAAGAAATTTACTGAGGGCTTCAGTAAATTTTTTAGGATAAATCCTGTTAAGAAAAGTGGACAACAGTAGTTTACCATTTTCTTTTCTTTCAACCTCTATTAGATCAACAATATGCTGTCTTGGCAATAAATCAATATTGATCTCCTCTCCTCTTCTCCAATAAGACGATATTTGCAGAATTGCAGGTCCACTCAGTCCCCAGTGCGTAAAAAGAATATTCTCTTCAAAGGATATTTCGTCATTACTAACTTCACAAAAAACTGAATTTCCAGACAATTGGGTATACCATTCTTCATCTTTACCAGTAATGGTGAGCGGCACCAAAGCGGGAGCTGTTTCAATAATGTTTAGTTTATGTTTCCTTGCAAAACGCAAAGCGAAATCGGTTGCCCCCATCTTTGGGATAGGTAAACCTCCGGTAGCAATAACCAATTTAGGTACCTTCAGCACTTTTACGTTACCATCCTTTGTGTATTTAACAGAGAAACCATCTTCCAAATGTTCAATATTCGTAACTTCTGTATCGCAAATGATCCGCTGGCCAAAGTCGGCACAGATTTCTGTAAACACAGCCACTACATCCTTCGCATTTTTGCCGTCTGGAAAAAGCTGTCCTAGTGTTTTTTCTTTACCGGCAATGCCATAGGTCTCAAAAAAACTCACCGTATCATCTACTGTCCACTGCGTAAAAGCCGATTTAGTGAAATGTTTATTATTGGATATGAACTGCTCGTCACTAGCAAACAGATTGGTATAATTACAACGGCCACCACCGGATATTAGAATCTTTGCACCCGGTTTATCGCTCTTTTCCAACAATATAATCTTTTTTCCAAGGTAACCAGCCTGCACCGCACACATCAAACCGCAAGCTCCTGCACCAATAATTATAGCATCTGCATCCATCAATCCGTTTATATTGTTATTTTTGTGCAAAATAAGCATAACTTTTTCATATAGATATGGCAAAACAAATAAGTGATTTAAAATTAGGCATATTAGGTGGTGGTCAACTGGGCAGAATGTTGATCCAGGAAGCTATCAACTACAACCTGACCACCTTAATTTTAGATCCGGATACTGATGCTCCCTGTAAACACATCGCTAATTACTTTGAATGTGGTTCTATTACGGATTTTGATACGGTTTATAACTTTGGTAAAAAAGCAGATATCATTACCATTGAAATAGAGAAAGTAAACATCGATGCACTTGAACAGCTTGAAAAGGAAGGTAAACACGTATATCCTCAAGCGAGGGTGATACGTCTGATCCAGGATAAGGGTGTCCAAAAACAGTTCTTTAAAGAAAATGACATCCCGACTGCCCCTTTTCAACTGGTAAATACAAAAGAAGACATCCTAAACAGCGACTTTGCTTTCCCTTATATTTTAAAACAGCGTCGTGATGGTTATGATGGAAAGGGTGTAATGAAAATCAACAATGTAGCGGAGGTTGACAATGCCTTTGATGCACCTTGTCTGATTGAACAACTGGTAGATTTTGAAAAAGAGATCGCAGTAATCGTTGCCAGAAATCCTAATGGAGATGTTAAAACTTTCCCTATGGTTGAAATGGAATTCAATGCAGAAGCGAATCTTGTAGAATTCCTGATCTCACCTTCTACCTATCCTGAATCCGTACAGCATCGGGCAGAAACTATTGCTAAAAAAATAGCTGCAGCGTTAAACATCACAGGCTTACTTGCAGTAGAAATGTTCATCACGAAAGATGGCGAGATCTTAGTTAATGAATTGGCTCCCCGCCCACACAACAGCGGACATCATACGATAGAAGGCAATTATGTGTCTCAGTTTGAGCAACACTTACGCTCAATATTCAACCTTCCTTTAGGCGACACCCGTGCTGTCAGCAATGCAGTTATGATCAATCTGCTAGGCGAAAAAAACCATAACGGAGTAGCTAAATACTCGGGTTTGGAAAAAATCATGGCAATTGATGGTGTATATGTACACCTATATGGAAAAAAATATACCAAACCATTCCGCAAAATGGGGCACATCACCGTCGTAGATCAAAATCGCGATGCGGCAATAGAAAAAGCAAACTATATAAAAAACACATTAAAAGTTATTTCATAAAATGAGCGTACAGGTAGGTATTATAATGGGCAGCAAATCGGATCTTCACATCATGCAGGATGCTGCCGATATTTTTAAAGAATTTGGGGTTGAGTTTGAAATGACTGTTGTGTCTGCACACAGAACCCCGGACAGGATGTTTTATTACGCTAAACAGGCCGCAGGGCGTGGACTAAAAGTGATCATCGCCGGCGCAGGTGGTGCTGCACATTTACCAGGTATGGTGGCTTCGATTACTGTATTACCTGTAATTGGCGTTCCCGTAAAATCTTCCAATTCTATAGATGGCTGGGACTCAATCTTATCTATACTGCAAATGCCTAATGGCATTCCTGTAGCCACGGTAGCGCTTAATGCGGCAAAAAATGCAGGTTTATTGGCCGTTCAGATTCTATCTACAGCTGATTCTGCTCTCGCTGAAAAAATGCAGGCTTATAAAGATGAATTGCGCAAGAAAGTTGAAGAAACCGCTACTGAGATGGAAGGTTAATTTAAGTTAGGGTTTTGGGGAAATTTACTCACATGGGCATATTTGGGTCCGAGATTGATGATTACTTCTCTCCATACCTCCTCTTCATTATCAGAAAACACTACGTCAGCGTGGTACTTGTCTGACACAATCCAGGTGTTTTCTTCAATTTCATCTTTCAGTTGTTGCTCTGCCCAGCCCGAATAGCCTATAAAGAATTTAATTTCATCCGGACTGATACTATTGTTATTGATCAGGATTTTTAAAGCTTCAAAATTACCTCCCCAATAAACTCCTTTAGCTATTTCTTCACCGTCACGTATCTTATCGTAACAGCGGTGAATAAAGTGTATCGTATCCGTGCCTACCGGTCCTCCAATATATACCGGGAAATCCGCTTCGCCTAACTCAGGAATCAAATCCTTAAGCATTAAAGCACTCGGATGGTTCAAAATGAAGCCAACTGTACCCTCTTCCTGGTGTTCTGCGATCAACACCACCGAACGCTTGAAATTTGGATCCATTAAAAATGGTTCTGAAATTAATAATTTACCAAGAGATGGCTCTAATCGACTTAACATTTCGGAAATTTAGAAAAAATAACAAACTAACCCTATTTTTGAACATGGAGCTTACTAAAGAAAACATACAAAACTTACGCCAAGATTATCGTGCAGCACAGCTTTCTGAAAATGATGTAGAAAGCAATCCCATACTGCAGTTTAAAAAATGGTTTGCAGATGCTGTAAATGCACGGTTGTATGAACCTAATGTGATGACATTAGCTACCGCAGACAGCGATGGAAAGCCTTCTGCCCGCATTGTATTGTTAAAAGGTTTTGATGAAAGTGGGTTCGTATTTTTTACAAATTATGAAAGTAAAAAAGGGCAGGATTTAATAGAAAATCCACAGGCGGCTCTTGTATTTTTCTGGGCAGAATTAGAAAGACAGGTAAGAATAGAAGGTCTGGTAACGAAAGTTGATGCACAAACTTCCTCCGATTATTTTCATTCCCGTCCTATCGGCAGCCAGATTGGAGCCATGGCCTCTCCGCAAAGCAGTATAATTAATGATAGGTCTTTACTGGAAGAAAAAGTGAAAGAACTTACATCTGAATATGAAGGCAAAGAAATTCCCCGCCCTTTACATTGGGGTGGTTATCTGATAGAGCCTAAGTTTATAGAGTTCTGGCAAGGGAGATCAAGCAGACTTCATGATAGAATTGCTTACGATCTTGTGGATGGTTCATGGATTATCAATAGATTAGCGCCATAAACTTAAACTAGCATCATAAAAAACGAAATGAAAAACATCGCAGTTATAGGCTCCGGAACTATGGGCAATGGAATCGCTCATACTTTTGCCCAATTTGGATATCAGGTCAATCTTATAGACATCAGTAATGATGCACTATCTAAAGCTTTAAGTACAATTAGTAAAAATCTTGACAGACAAGTAAGTAAAGGCACTTTATCTGAAACTGAAAAATCAGATACATTGTCCAGAATTACAGTATATAATGACCTCAAAGAAGGTGTTTCTGACGTCAGCCTTGTTGTTGAGGCTGCGACTGAAAATCTGGAATTAAAACTAAAGATTTTTAAAGACATAGATTCCTTTGCCAAATCCGAAGCTATTCTGGCCAGTAATACCTCTTCAATATCCATTACAAAGATTGCTTCCGTAACAGGCCGTGGCGACAGAGTAATCGGGATGCATTTTATGAATCCTGTACCGGTAATGAAATTGGTAGAAGTAATCAGGGGGTATGCAACCAGCAATGAAACTACTGAAGCTGTGATGGAGCTTTCCAGAAAATTGGCTAAAGTTCCTGTAGAGGTGAATGATTATCCAGGCTTCGTAGCCAATAGGATACTAATGCCGATGATCAACGAGGCAATCTATACGCTGTATGAAGGTGTAGCAGGTGTGGAGGAAATTGATACTGTAATGAAGTTGGGAATGGCACACCCGATGGGGCCATTACAACTCGCTGACTTTATAGGTTTGGATGTATGCCTCGCTATTTTGCACGTGCTACATGATGGCTTTGGCAATCCTAAATATGCGCCATGTCCATTGTTGGTCAATATGGTCACAGCTGGTAATAAAGGCGTAAAATCCGGAGAAGGTTTTTATAACTATGCCAATGGCGTAAAAGAAGCAAAAGTTGCTAGTAAATTTAGCAAATAGCACTTAACTTAATGGCTTTTATAGTAACTTTACGGTATGAATGAAAACCTGGATCCTTCTTCAGAAAGCCTCACCCCCACTGAACGCGATATAGAAAAAGTACTGCGCCCGCAGGCTTTTGAAGATTTCACAGGTCAGGAAAAGGTGATGGAAAACCTGAAGATCTTTGTAAAAGCTGCAAAACTTCGTGGTGAACCTTTGGATCACGTTTTACTTCATGGCCCTCCGGGATTGGGAAAAACCACGTTATCTCTGATCATTGCAAATGAGATGGGCGTTGGTATAAAAGTCACCTCCGGCCCTGTACTAGATAAACCCGGGGATCTTGCTGGGCTGCTGACTGGCCTTGATGAAGGCGACATCCTTTTCATTGATGAAATACATCGTTTAAGCCCTCTTGTAGAAGAATATCTGTATTCTGCTATGGAGGACTTTAAAATAGATATTATGTTGGAGAGCGGACCTAATGCCCGTTCTGTACAGATTTCCTTAAACCCATTTACGCTCGTTGGCGCCACTACCCGTTCAGGTTTATTAACAGCACCATTAAGAGCTCGATTTGGGATTAATTCCAGACTGGCTTATTACGATGCCAAGTTGTTAACCACGATCGTATTGAGGTCTTCTGAAATACTGAAGACACCGATTACAGACGAAGGTGCCTATGAAATTGCAAGAAGAAGCCGCGGTACTCCTCGTATTGCGAATGCTTTGTTAAGACGTACAAGAGATTTTGCCCAGATCAAAGGCAATGGTCAGATTGATACTGAAATTGCGCGTTATGCGTTGAATGCACTCAATGTAGATGAACACGGGCTTGATGAAATGGACAATAAAATATTGACCACCATTATAGATAAGTTCAAAGGCGGACCTGTAGGGCTTAAAACTATTGCTACTGCTGTAGGCGATGATGAGGGAACTATCGAAGAAGTTTATGAACCATTCCTGATCCAGGAAGGCTTTCTAATGCGAACCTCCCGTGGCCGAGAGGCTACTGAAGCGGCTTATAAACACTTAAAAAGAAATTTCCCAGGGCAAACCGGAAAGTTGTTTTAAATTCTTACAAACGCCATATCGGCAGTGTTTTTGTTAGATAGAAAATTACCGGCTGACTAAAAAAATCAGTCTTGGGCATTAAGAATATGCCTTTAAAAGGCATTTAAACATCATTTATGAATATAGAAACAAGAAAACTAACTTTAGAAGATTATGACGACCTTAAAGAATCCATGCTTCAGGCTTATGATACGCTTGGCGGCCAAATCTGGAGCAAGTCGACCATAGCAAAACTTTTAAAGCTGTTTCCTGAAGGACAATTGTGCATCGCAGTAGACGATAAAGTAGTGGCTTGCTCCCTGTCTATTATCGTTGATTACGATGAATATGGAGACAAACACACTTATCAGAACATCACAGGAAATTACGGTTTTAGTACACATGATGCAAACGGAGACGTATTATACGGGATTGAGATATTTGTTCATCCTGAATATAGAGGATTACGGTTAGGGAGGAGATTGTATGAAGCCAGGAAGGAACTTTGCGAGACACTGAACCTCAAGAGTATTATTGCCGGAGGAAGGATCCCGGGATATCATGAATATGCAGACAAACTCAGTCCAAGGCAATATATAGATAAGGTAAAAGCCAAAGAAATCTACGACCCTACCCTTACTTTTCAGATTTCCAATGACTTCCACGTAAGAAAAGTGTTAAAGAACTATCTCCCGGGAGATCATGAATCTAAAGAGTTTGCAACGCTTATTGAATGGAATAACATCTACTATCAGGGCATTGATGCTTCTGCACGTTCGGCAAAAACGATCCGTCTTGGTTTGGTACAATGGCAGATGCGATTGTTTCCTGACATTGAAGCTTTCTATGAACAGGTGGAATTTTTTGTAGATGCAGTAAGCGGATACAAATCTGATTTCATCATGTTTCCAGAATTCTTCAATACCCCATTACTTCAGCCCTACAATCATCTTCCCGAAATGGAGGCAATGCGTAAGCTGGCTGAACAAACTGAGGAGATTGTACATAAAATACAGTCATTTGCAGTTTCTTACAATGTGAACATCATATCTGGCAGCATGCCGATATTGGAAAACAATAAGCTCTACAATGCTACTTACTTGTGTCATAGAACAGGTAAAACTGAAGAGTTCAGGAAAATTCACATCACTCCCAATGAGCAAAAATACTATGGAATGGTGGGTGGCGATAAAATTCAGGTATTTGACACAGATTGTGGAAAAATAGGAATACTCATCTGTTATGATGTAGAATTCCCTGAATTGAGTAGAATTTATGCAGATCAGGGAATGCAGATACTATTTGTACCTTTCCTTACGGATACTCAAAACGGTTATACGAGAGTAAGACACTGCGCTCAGGCGAGAGCTATTGAGAATGAGTGTTATGTTGCGATAGCTGGATGTGTAGGTAATCTACCTAAGGTTAATAATATGGATATTCAGTTTGCACAATCTGCAGTGTTTACCCCATCAGACTTCGCATTTCCAACTAACGCAGTGAAGGCTGAAACAACACCAAATACGGAAATGATGCTTGTGGTAGATGTGGATCTTCACCTTTTAGATGAGCTCCACCATTTTGGAACGGTCAAAATACTGAAGGATCGCCGTAAGGATCTCTATGAAGTAAGATTGCTAAAATAGCTAGCTATATTAACAAAAAGGGGTGTTATACACCCCTTTTTTTATTTTCTAAATATAAACCAGCAGATCAGCAATATTACAATCAACACGGGAATCAGCCATTTCATTACCGGACCTGCGCCTCTGTCATTGTATTCTTCTACAGCCTGGGGAGATGGTCCAGGATCAGCTTCATGTTTAGCATAATTGTGTTCTATTGGCTTATGAGGTTTATTAGGATCCTCAGCATGCCTTGCTTCTATATTTTCAATACTATCGTTATGATCTTCAGGGTTATTATTTTGATTTTCCATGATTTCTAAAATTTGGTCTGCTTATATAACAGCGGCTTAAATAAAAATGTTTTATTCTTAAAGTTTATCTTTGTAGACTGATGATAAACAATTCGGCTAAATACAGCAAGCTCATTAAAGATGAGGCCTTTCGACTGGGCTTCATGCAATGTGGTATTGCGAAGGCTGAATTTCTTGAAGAGGAGGCTCCAAGATTAGAAAAATGGTTAAACAATAACCATCATGGCCAAATGGGGTACATGGAAAACCATTTCGACAAGCGCCTAGATCCGAGACTATTAGTAGAGGGAGCTAAATCTGTAATTTCTCTTAGTCTGAACTACTACCCTGATCAGCAACAATCTGATCCCAATGCACCAAAGATCTCGAAATATGCGTATGGCTTTGATTATCATACGGTAATCAAGGATAAGCTCTTTCAATTATTAAACTTCATCTCTGAAAATATTGGCGAAGTGAATGGCCGTGCTTTTGTTGATTCAGCCCCTGTGCTTGATCGTGCCTGGGCTAAAAAGGCAGGTATCGGATGGATCGGCAAAAACAGTAACCTGATTAGTAAAAAAAGTGGCTCGTTCTTCTTTCTCGCTGAATTGATCATCGATCTGGAGTTGGAATACGATAATGCTTTTGAAACCGATCATTGTGGAACCTGCACCAAATGTATAGATGCCTGCCCTACCGAAGCGATCCTTTCTCCTTTTGTCATTGATGCAAAAAAATGTATCTCCTATTTAACCATTGAATTAAGAGAAGAAATCCCTACCAACTTCAATGACAAAATGGACAACTGGATGTTTGGATGTGATGTTTGTCAGGATGTCTGTCCCTGGAACCGCTTTTCCGTACCGCATTCAGAACCCATGTTTCAGCCCAACGAAAACTTATTGAGTATGAAACGCGAAGACTGGATGGACATTACTGAAGATGTTTTTAAAGATATTTTTAAAAACTCCGCCGTCAAAAGAACCAAATTTAAAGGCTTAACGAGAAATATTGACTTTCTGAAAAAGACCTCTTAATTATTTACCAAATTTCATTTTAAGCTGCTCCAGCATATCATTGGTTACATCCACTGGCGGCTTTTCATTTTTAGGCTGAGGTTTGAATCCTGGATTATTAACTTTAGGTGTAGGCCTTTGACCAGAAGTATTGGAAGGATTTTGTGCAGATTGCTGCTTCTCTGACTTTAGCTGGTCTTTTTTCTTATTCCAACGCTCCCATATCTCAGTTAGCTTCTTCTTTGTATAAAGAGGAAAATCTCCTTGTTTCATCCAGGCATAGTAACTCGGCTCGATATTAAATACTTGTTCGACTGTTTTGCCTTTATGTTTCCCGAAGTTGAAACACTCCTCACCTTCTTCGTTAAAAACCATTCTACCTGCAAAATCTACCGGTTTATTCATATTGGTAAATGCATGAAGGGCATCTACATCATTCTGAACAGGCTTTGATAGGTTCCCTTGTTTATCTTCAAAATCAGCATCCTGATAACGCTCGATCTGTGCTAACAATACATGATACGTTGCGGTGATGTCCGCTTCTGCTGAATGCGCATTGACAATATCTTTATTACAATAGAATTTGTAAGCTGCACGAAGTGTGCGCTGCTCCATTTGATGAAATATGTTCTGAACATCTACAAACCTGCGGTCAGTCATATCAAAATCTACACCTGCTCTTAAAAACTCTTCCAATAAAACAGGAATATCAAATCTGTTAGAATTATATCCGGCAAGATCTGCATCACCGATAAAGTCGGAAAATTCCTGTGCTACTGCTTTAAAGGTAGGTTGGTCTGCTATATCTTTATCGTAAATTCCATGAATCAAAGACGATGCAAGGGGAATTGGCATCTCCGGATTAATGCGAAGTGTTTTTATAATTTCTGTGCCGTCTGGCATCGCTTTTAATATGGCAATCTCCACAATGCGATCAGAACCTACGTTTACGCCGGTGGTTTCTAAATCAAAAAAAGCAAGCGGACGGTTTAAATTTAATTTCATCTTTAACTATTTGTAACGATTCAAAAGTCGTAAAAATCATCCGGTATTCCTTAACTTATTTGATAAAGGACAAATCTGTGTAAATGATTTAGCATTTGTTTTAATAATTGCTTTACTCCTTTTATCTTGCGCCATGTTTAACCCGCTCAATATGAAATGCCTTTCCGCCTTGCTCTTCTTTTTTGTTTCTTGTATTCTCAACGTAAATGCACAGAATTTTGAATACGGAAAACTCACCGGTGAGGATCTTGATTTAAAAAATATTGTACTGGACAGTAATGCAAATGCAATGGTAATCCGTGAATTCGGAACATCATCAATGCGTTTAGACGATGTAGCAGGTAGAATGACTATCGATTTTGAGTATCACGTTAAAATTAAAATTTTTAACAAAAATGGATTCGGAAGCGGCAATATTATCATTCCAAGAAGAGTCTATAGCGACAATGAAGATGAAATTAAGGAGCTTAAAGCTACAACAATAGCCTTTATTGATGGTAAGGTAGTCAGAGCCGAACTTGATAAAAAAAATGTTTTTACTGAGCGGAAAAACAAATATACAGTACTAACAAAATTCACTATGCCCAATCTTACAGAAGGCTGCATCATCGAATATAGTTACCGCATGATTCTACCTAGTATATTTAATTTTAAAAGCTGGGATTTTCAATCTGATATACCAAAACTTCATAGCGAATATATAGCTGTAATACCTGCGTTGTATAATTACAATGCTTCCTTAAGAGGAGGAAGAAAACTGACATCTGATAAAGCTGAATTACAAAAAAACTGTTTTAGAGCTGGCGGATATGATGCCGATTGCTCAAAACTGACCTATATTATGAAAAATGTTCCAGCCTTTGTGGAAGAAGAATATATGACTTCTCCTGACAACTTCAGGTCAGCAATTTATTATGAGCTATCCGACTACCATACCTGGAATGGAGGCAAGAAAAACGTAACTAAAACATGGAAAGATGTCGATTACGAATTGACAAGCGACAAATCGTTTGGCACCCAAATGAAAAGAAAAGACATTTTCAAAGATATACTGCCAGAAATACTCAAAAATACTACTGATGAATTGAGTAAAGCTCAGGCAATCTATTCATATATTAAAAAAAGCATTAGGCGAAATGGTTTTATAGGTATTTATAGCGAGACAAATATCAAAAATGCTTTGGAAACGCATACTGGAAACACAGGAGACATCAATTTAGCACTCATAGGAGCATTGAGCGCGGCAGATCTGGATGTAGATGCGGTTATACTGTCAACAAGGGCCAATGGCACAGTGAATACACTTTATCCTGTCATCAGTGATTTCAATTATGTGATAGCAAAAGTCAACATTGGTACTGAAAGTTATCTTCTAGACGCAACGGAGCCTTTAATGCCCTTTGGCTTACTGCCTCTTCATTGTATTAATGGACAAGGGCGTGTAGTGAATCTAAAAAAACCGTCTTACTGGTACGATATAAAAGCAAGCCAGAAAGATCTAACCAGGTATACCTTAAATGCGGAGTTGACTAACGACGGAATGATTAAAGGCCAGCTTACCACTTATTCATCCGGTTATTCCGGATTAATAAAACGAATGAAAATTAAAGCTGCCAATTCTGTTGAAGAATTTGTGGAAAAATTAGATGAACAAATGCCCAGGATCAGTATCAGCAAACATGACATCCAAAACCTTGATAGTCTTGATAATCCATTAATAGAGGTATACGATATAGAAATGAAAAGTTATGATGATGTCAACAAAGACCAGCTTTTTTTCAATCCATTTTTCATTAATAGAACGGAGAAAAATCCATTTAACCTGAATGAACGAACATATCCTGTCGATTTTGGTGCCATAAGAGAAGAAAGAGTGAGCATATTTATAAAACTGCCAAATAGCTATACTATTACTGACAAGCCTAAAGATATAGCTATGAGTCTTGAAGATAACGGGGGGAAATACATGAATACCAGTATGGTAGAAGGTGATACCTTCATATCACAGCAAGTACTCCAGTTAAGCAAACCTATTTATGAACCAGAAGAATACCTTTCACTAAAGGAGTTCTACAGTCGCTTGATTCAATTACAAAAAACAGATGTTGTCTTTAAAAAGAATAAATAGCCTCATGCAAAAAAAATTACTAATCCTATTTTTCATTGCATTTACTTACGGCAGTTTCGCACAGAATAAAACAGATTATAATGCAGATCTGATTCCATCAAACCTAAAATCAAGAGCCGGAGCTGTGATAAGAAATATGGAGACTACTGTTGACATGAGAACGCAGGACAATGTAATTCTCTACGTTAAAAAGGCAGTTACGATTCTTAATAAAAGTGCGGATGAAAGAGGGGCACTTTCTATTTACTATAATAAGAGCACCGTTGTTAAAAGTATAAAAGGTCTCCTATTAGATGCTGCTGGCAATACCGTAGGCAAATTTAATCAGGCAAATTTTAGCGATGAAAGTGCATCAAGCGATTATTCACTTTTTGAAGACGCCAGAATCAAAAGCTTTGCTCCGTCTATCCTTTCATATCCATATACAGTCGTTTATGAATATGAAATCAGATATAGGCAAAATCTCATTATCCCTGAATGGTATGCCAACCCCTATCCCGATGTCGCCGTAGAAAAAAACAGCTACACATTTATTTGCAAGCCAGAAGATAAAATCCGTATCAAATCTTACAATTACAAAAGCAGTCCAGAAGAGTCAATTACTGAAAAAACAAAGAGCTTGACGTGGAGCGTAAAAAACCTTAATGCTTTTAAGTACGAACCGTATGCGCCAGATCCTGACAGTTACCTTACCTATGTGAAAATAGCGCCAGAGCAGTTTACCTATTATGGCTTCAAGGGGACTTACAACAATTGGAATGAATTGGGAAAATGGGTTTACAATGACCTGATTAAAAAAAGGCAAACACTTAGTCCTGCTGCTATTTCTGATGTAAATAAACTTGTCGAAGGAATAACTGACGACAAAGAAAAGGCGAAGAAAATCTATGAATTCATGCAAAAAAAGACCAGGTACATCAGCGTACAGGTAGGTATAGGGGGATTTCAGCCTTTTCCGGCATCCGAAGTAGATCGCCTATCCTATGGCGATTGTAAAGCATTGGTGAACTACACACAAAGTCTCTTGAAAGCTGTAGGCATAAATAGCATGTATTGTGTTGTAAACGCCGGCAGTTTGAAGAAAAACATGGATATTGATTTTGCCAGTATGGATCAGGGTAATCACATCATTCTATGTGTTCCTTTTAAAAATGACACTACCTGGCTTGAGTGTACAAGTCAGACTACGCCGTTCGGGTACCTGGGGACATTTACAGACGATCGCACAGTATTTGCTTGTACGGAAGAAGGAGGGGGAATTTTAAGGACTCCGGCATTAAATACAACAACTAACCTATCGAAAAGAAAGGCTGAATTGACAATAAATGATGAGGGGGATGTGAACGGGAACATGCAAACAAATGTGTACGGATCGCAGTATGACAATTATGAAAGAATCATTAATGAGCCGTATAAAGAACAGTTAAAACATTTGAAAGAAGCATATGATATCGACAACATCAACTTCAGTGACGTTAAATTCATACAAAAAAAGGAAGGTATTAATCCTGTAACGACTGAATCCCTTAAATTAAAGATTCTAAAATATACGCCTAAAACCAGTAACCGAATTTACCTCATTCCAAATATCTTCAATAAAGCAAGTTCAATTCCTGAATCAAAGAACAGAAACTTACCAGTATATGTAAACCGGGGATATTCAGACGAAGACGAAATCATTTACGAATTACCGGCAGGATATGCATTGGAAAATAAGCCGGAAGATGTAACTATAAAAACTCTTTTTGGAACTTATGAAATGGCAATTAAGTCAGATGGTAAAAAGCTGATATACAAAAGAAAACTGAGTATAAACAGTGGAATATTTGATGCGAACAAATACGTCGATATAGTTGCTTTTTTCAGCAACATCAATGGATTCGACAACAGTAAAATTACACTGAAGTCAAACTAACTCAAGATGACAATCCCCAAGCCAATTCCAATGATCATGATCAAATACATCAAAATCTCTGTAGTAGCAAATTTCCTGTATTTTGTCCAGAATGAGTTTTGATCTCGCTGATTTTCCATATTCTAATTTTTAAAAGAACCAGCCTTAACCATCGCTTTTTGATAAACAGGCATGTTTAAATCATCAACTACTACTCCTCTTGTAGTAGAAGCATGAACGAAATAGTTGCCATTGAGGTAAACACCTACGTGATCTACAGACGCACCTCCGAATGAAAAGAAAATCAAATCCCCTTCCTTCAGTTGGCCCAAACTTTTTTCATTTACAGTCTCAGCCTGATCTCTTGATCTCCTTGGCAAGCTATTGCCATAAATATCCTTTTGAAGCAAATATGCAAATCCAGAGCAATCAATACCACTTTTATCTAGACCACCTAAACGGTATTTAACCCCGCTCCAATCTGTTATAAAGCGGTACAGAGGTTTACTTTTTAAATGAGACATCGCATCGGCCATTTTAGAAGCCGAGGTATTTGATTTCACTGCCAATTTTCTCGAACCACATGCAGACAAGAACACAATGGCTAATAAAAATACTATAACCTTCAATCCTTCTCGACATCTTTTTAAAGCAACCATACTTATTGTTTAACTATCCTTTGTATTTCATCCAATTTCAGCAAAGCCTCTACAGGGGTTAATATATTTACATCCAGATTGTTCAATGTATCTCTGATCTTAACAAGAATTGGATCTTCTACTGCAAACATATGTAGTTGATAAGCCTGATTCTGAACCTTTTTGATGCTGTCTTTAATGCTTTGTCCCTCAGTCCTGTCGATCTCCAGTTTCTTTAATATTTCATTAGCCCTGTTGATCAGTTTGGGTGGCATACCAGCCATTTTAGCAACATGAATACCAAAACTATGCTCACTGCCTCCTGGCACAAGCTTTCGAAGGAATATTACTTTATTACCTACCTCTTTAATGGAAACATTGAAATTCTTAATCCTGCTCATCGTATTGGCCAGCTCATTCAATTCATGATAATGAGTTGCAAATAATGTCTTGGGCTTTGCATTAGGATGGGTATGCAAAAACTCAGCTATAGCCCATGCAATTGAAATTCCGTCATAAGTACTGGTACCTCTTCCTATCTCATCTAGCAGGATCAGACTATTGTCAGAAATGTTATTCAGGATACTTGCCGTCTCATTCATTTCCACCATGAATGTACTCTCTCCTGATGACAAATTATCAGAAGCACCAACCCTTGTAAATATTTTATCTACCAAGCCAATACTCGCAGACTTCGCTGGTACAAAACACCCCATTTGAGCCATCAGTACAATAAGTCCTGTTTGTCTTAAAATAGCCGATTTACCCGACATATTCGGACCAGTAATGATGATGATCTGCTGATTGTCGTTATCCAGAAATACATCGTTCGTAATATACTCCTGTCCAATCGGCAGTCTTTTTTCGATAACAGGATGCCTTCCTCCCTTGATGTCCAGATCCTTACCTTTGTTTACCTCAGGTTTCACATAATGACTCTGGACAGCAAGCTGTGCAAAGCATAATAAAACGTCAAGCTGCGCGATCAGGAAAGCATTCAATTGGATCTGCTTGATGTACGCAGCTACCTGATATATCAATTCATTATATAAACGAATCTCAATTTGTTGAATCTTTTCTTCAGCACCCAGTATCTGTTCTTCATATTCCTTCAGCTCCGGAGTAATATAACGCTCCGCACTTACCAAAGTCTGCTTTCTAATCCAGTCGGCAGGAACCTTGTCTTTATGTGTATGTGTTACCTCCAGGTAATAGCCAAATACATTATTAAAGGCCACTTTTAAAGAAGGAATTCCTGTAATTGCAGCCTCTCTTTTCTGAATTTCAACAAGATAATCTTTGCCTCCAAAAGCAATCTTACGCAGACGATCCAGATCCTCATCTATCCCATCCGCAATTACATTTCCCTTGATCAATAACGCCGGTGGGTCTTGCTGCAATTCTCTCTCCAGCTTCTCCCTTATCGTCAGACAAGGATTCAACTGCTCTGCCAACACAGAAAGAAAAGGATTTTTAGCTTCTTCAGCTATTTTCTTTACCGCTTCTATATGATAAAGGGCTTTCTTTAACTGACAAAGCTCACGGGGACCAACTTTCTGCAGGCCTACTTTGGAAATGAGTCTTTCCAGATCACCAATCTGCTTAATATGACCTAGAAACTCCTGTAAAAGCCTGTCGTCCCTAACTAAAAACTCCACCATACCAAGACGTTCCTGAATAGGTTTCAGTTCTTTTAAAGGCATTATGATCCACTTATGAAGCAAGCGGGCTCCCATAGGCGTAGAAGTCTGGTCTAAAACCTCAAAAAGGGTAACCGCATTGTCGTTTGCTGACGTAACCAACTCTAAGTTTCTAATCGTAAAGCGATCTAACCAAACAAATTTATCCTCTTCCAATCTGGAGATAGAAGAAATGTGTTTCAGGTTACGGTGTTCCGTTTCATTCAAATAATGAAGCACCACTCCGGCCGCTACAATACCAGTCTGCAACTTATCTACTCCAAAACCCTTTAATGAATTTACTTCAAAATGCTTGGTTAGAATTTCATTGGCATAGTCATTTGTAAAAGCCCAATCATCCAAATGAAAAGTATAAAACCTATCACCAAAAAGCTCTAGAAATTCCTTCCTCTTACTCTTTTGAAAAACTACTTCTGTAGGTTTAAAACCTTGCAAAAGCTTATCAATATATTCAACATCACCCTGTGCGACTAAAAATTCACCAGTTGAAATATCAGCAAAGGATACACCTAACGTATTTTTATCGAAGTAAACTGCAGCTAAGTAATTGTTTGACTTCTGACTAAGGATATTGTCATTGTAAGCAACTCCTGGGGTTACCAACTCCGTTACACCTCGTTTAACAATCGTCTTGGTCATTTTTGGATCTTCCAGCTGGTCACAGATGGCAACTCGTTGACCTGCCCTAACCAGCTTCGAAAGATAATTATCGAGTGAATGGTGCGGAAAACCTGCGAGCTCGAGTGCACCATTTGGACCAGTGCCCCGCCTGGTAAGTACAATTCCTAATATTTGCGAAGTTTTTACAGCATCCTCGCCAAATGTTTCATAAAAATCGCCAACCCTAAACAGTAATAATGCACCCGGATACTTTGCTTTAATCGCATTGTATTGCTGCATCAGTGGAGTTTCCTTCGTATTATCTTTAGCCAAAATGATTCTATTTACAAAATCGTAAAGATACTACCTTGACATGTAGGCTTCATGATTTGTTGAAAATTAAAAAAATGTGAATAGGTTTACAGTTTCCCAATATAAGAAAGGAACAAATTTAAAGCTTCACGTTTTTGTGCAGTCAACTCAAAATCAAGCTTATTCATCAGGTAGTCTTCCAGATCGAAATTATCATGTTTGGGCAATTCCTTAACCAGTTCTAACCGATACGCCAGCCCCTTTGCCAGAGCTACATTAAACTCGTTTATAAACTCTTGAGATATAGCTATATTGGCCACCCATGCTGCATAAACAAACGGCAACCCGGTAAAGTTCATCCACTCCTCACCCATGTCATACGCAAATGCATAATTAGACTTTTTACCAAACGTACGGTCACCAATCAGCACTAATGCATCAGTCTTCAAATCAGGATCAGTAGTAAACTCAACTTCCTGTTTCCAGTAAAATTTAAGCAACACTTTTGCGAGGTTATTAGAAGTCCTTGATTGGCTATCAAGTCTCACTTTTTTAATCTCGCTGACCGGCACATCACTAAAAATAAAAACAGAATTCACTGCACCTTTCGAGCCGATGCAATAATCGGCTACAATATTTGCATCGGGGACATAAGGAATAGCAGCTACTGGAATCAAACCTATATCTACCTGTTTATTAATTAATTTAGTTGCGCAATCTGAAGGGATATCTAAACTTAAATCTATCTTATTTATCAGTTCTGAATGTTCAATACCGTATATAAAGGGTTTAGTATTCGTATAAGAAACCGCAGAAATTTTAATCTTGTTCAAAAGGGTATTATTTTAAATGATCGGTATTGTTAAAATCGATGATCGTGAATTGGTCACCGGTCAACTGCAGCCTGTAAAGTGTTGTATTCAGATGCGGGAATTCTCCCATTTCCGATAGTGGTTTATTCATCAGCAAGCACATAAACATACGCATCGCCCGTCCGTGCATACACACCAAAACCAGCTTTTCATCAGTATGGCTCAGAATCTCGTCCAGCGCCTCTTTAAGCCGCAACAAAACCTGATTAGGACTCTCGCCCCCTACAAAATGAGCATCAAAATCTCCTGTATCCCATTTTTCTGCCAATCCTTTAAAGGCCGCTATCGCATTTTCATCATTGGGCTTACCCTCCCATTCGCCCCAGGCAAGCTCATCAAGACCTGAAAGTTGCTCCCAGGGCGTGCCTGCATCAACAAAGCCTTTTACAGTCTGATGAGTACGAACTAGTTTAGAAGTATATATTTTTTCAAATGGGACATCTTTATACCGCGCATAAAAAGCCGCAGCCTGTGCCCTACCCGTATCGTTAAGATCACTATTTACTCCGCGTCCCTGTACAATTCCGAGTTTATTTAATTCCGTTTCACCATGTCTGATGATGTATATTTCCTTATCCATTAATTGACTACCGGGAGTTTATAATATTGTGGTTTTACCTCGTCATCAAAAACAACGTCTGTATAATCTTTGATCACATTATACAATGTGTCTCTTTCAATTGGCCTTCGTTTCACTTGTTTAATCAGATTTGCGACCTCCTGCGTGCTCATTGCAGGCGTTTGTTCCTCTGCACCAGCCATAGAATAGATTTTTGTGGTATCATCCAGCGTCCCGTCAATATCATCTACCCCAAAATTAAGGGACAACTGTGCCGTTTGCCTGCTGATCATCGCCCAATAAGCTTTTATGTGATCAAAGTTGTCCATATAAATACGGGCTATCGCATAATTTCTCAAATCTTCTATCACAGAAACTTCTGGCACATGATCCATCTGGTTATGCTGATTCCTGAATTTAAGCGGTATAAAAGTCTGAAAACCTCCAGTCTTATCTTGTAACTGGCGTAGGCGCTCCATATGATCTACACGATGTTCAAATCGCTCTATATGCCCATATAACATGGTGGCATTAGAACGCATCCCCAACTTATGCCATTCCTCATGAATAGCGAGCCATTGATCCGCGGTACATTTATCTTTTGCTATTTGATCCCTGATTTCAGGATGAAAGATCTCTGCTCCACCGCCGGGCATTGATTCCAGTCCTGCTTCCTTCATGAGTTTCATTCCGGACGCATAGTCTATTTTAGCCTTTTTAAAGATATAATGATACTCTACCGGAGTCAAGGCCTTCACGTGTAGTTCTGGACGATGCTTTTTTATAGCTGTAAATAAGGCCGAATAAAACGCCACATCATATTGAGGCAAAACCCCTCCTACGATGTGCACTTCTGTTACTGGTTCGTTATCATATTTTTTTACGATATCCAGCATCTCTTCCATCGTCAGCTCCCAGCCTTCAGCCTTTTGTTTGATCAAACGGGAATAAGAACAAAACTTACAGTCGTAGACACATAAATTGGTAGGCTCCAGGTGAAAATTGCGGTTAAAATAAGTATTGTCGCCATGCTTCGCCTCTCTGATATAATTTGCCAATACGCCCAAATAAGCCAGTTCGCCGTGTTCATAAAGGTAAACGCCCTCATCAAAGCTGATCCGCTCCTGATTTTGTACCTTTTTTGCTATATCACGGTGCATCTTCGGCAAATCCGGATCATCAATAATCAATGCTAATTTTGAAGTAGTATCCATGTACATAATATGATGCCGCAAAAGTACGATAAAATAGCTATAAAGCGGGCTTAAACAAAAAAAGCCTGTCATTTTCATGACAGGCCTTTTCTAAACTTTAGCAGTTATTTTACTGTAAAAGGAACTACTATATTTCCCCACATCAGTGATACTTTGCCAGATTTATCTATTTTAAAGGTCATCTTCTCCATAGCGGCAGAAGCCTTTGCCGGCTTTACCACTGCACGAAGTACATCCTGTGCTTCAGCATACGTATTGATTGGCTTATCCCAGGCTTTGTTCAAAATAATAGTCCATTCTTTTTCACCAGGAATAGAATACATGGCATACTTACCCGCAGCAAGCGCTTTTCCTTCTACTTTCACGGCTTTATCTACCTCAAATATGGTAGCCTCATTAGCACCCGTACGCCATACTTTTCCAAACGGAGCGATTTCTCCGCCTATAGTACGACCTTTAACCGATGGCTGACTATATTCTATGGTCACCGTAGCACCAGAGCTGATGGTTTGTTTTACTACCGCGGGAGGACTTGGACGCTTACTTTTATCCTGCTGAGCGAAAGATGCAAGTGTAGCTACACTTAGGAATAATGTTAGGACGAATGATTTTTTCATGATTTTAGTTTTATCAGATTAAGGTATTAAAGATAGCGATTCATTGGGAGAAATAGCAATTCCTAAATAAAAAAGGGCTATCTGAAAGTCGTCATCCTGATTTTCTTTCAGTAGCCCCTTTTCCTTACCTCATTCTACACCACTGTCAATGCCCCCACAAATACACTGTCGCTAGACACCTTACCATCCGCAGACAGCAGGCTCATATAGCACTGTACTTGGTCGCCGACAAATGATGTTGGCAATTGTAGCGTATACGTTGCCGCTACACGGGTTACAGCACCAGCGAGCACCACAAACAGGTTCTTGTCTGGATTGTACACCACAAAGGTGGCTTTGTCCGTGTCTGCACCAAACGCCACATTAAACAGCGTATCCCATTCAAATTCCAGGTTTGCGCCTGCCGCGGTAGCCACCGTTACATCCAGTGGCGGACTAAGCTCTCCTTTGCAAAACATCACCATTGGATAATTGATGGTAAAGTTTGGCGCCACACCCGTCACGGCGTATTCCAGGTTGTATTGCACTGCAGCATTCCAGGGCGATACTTTTTCCTTGTGCACATTGAATCCCGTACGGATAACGCCTTTGACTATTCTAAGCCAGCTCGTTACCAAGCCAAATTTTGCACGCTGATTAAGCTGTGCGGTGGAGGGTGGTGTTTGAGAAGGGTGAGGCAGCGGGCCTACAATGTTTTGTCCATTCAGCCACCGGCCTATGTTCGCACCATTTTTGCCCTGAAAGCCACCTGAGGTTCCCCAAATTGCTCTTCCCATAGTTTAAAAATTAAGTAAAACCATTCAGTTAATTAAACCAAACATAAATGGTTCATTAACAATAAAATAATGAAGTATAACTTATCGGTAGAATAAGGTGAAATCTGAAAGAAACCGAAACTATCTGTATTACTTCCTGTCGCCGTTCAACAGTTTCAGTATCAGATCCACATCCAGCCGATAAAACTTACAATATTCAAAAACATTTACTTGCTGATATTTGGGAATGTTATACGCTTTGCGTACATCAGCCAGACGGCCTTGCGCTGCAGTCTCACCAAGTCTGGTGATTTGCCGCACGTGTTTAATTGAGAGGAATAAGCCTTCCATAAAATTTAGGTTTATGTCAATAATTTAGTTGATCTCCTAAAATAATGGTGAAATTCCAGTCAAGCAATTGCAAAAAGACAAAAAATTAACCGGACAGTTTATTTTTCAAACGACTCAGATATGACACTGTAATTCCCGTATAATTTGAAAGCTCATGCTGCGAAAACTGGTGTGCTGCGAGCTCAGCGCAGCTGACTGCTGTTAGGTTATATTTTCTAGATCATCTAGGTCCTTATTCCTACCAGCAGATTTTTTAGCAGCAATGAGGCCGTCTTTATGAATCGTCCTTATAAAAAGATTATCATCTTCAAATACAACGGAATTCTGATAACTCTGATCGAAATCCAGGCCCTTTACTTTTACCATAATATCAATAGCTACTGGAGGTCTCCCAAATGTAAACACATCCCAAGCCGGATGAGATAAAAAGTTCTTCTCTGTCATATCAAAAACCGGCATCCCAAACTCTTCGAAGGCATTTTTTAAGCTGAGGTAATTTTCAGACGTGCGTTCAACCCAAATATCCATATCACCGGTAGTTCTGGAATAACCGTGTAGGATAACTGAAAATCCTCCAACAAGCATATACCGAACATTTTGGTTATTTAATGCTTTCAGAAAATCTCTAAAATCATCATTAAATATATTACCCATTAGATCTGGCTCTGGTGGAAAAGGCCGTCCTGTCTAATTTCGGCGGATTACCTTCAGGATAATTAAAAGCAATACTGTTTAGATAAGCAGCGACTTTCAAGCGTTCTACAAAATCCAGCTTCTTATAATAAGAAGCATGATCTGCGGCTTCATTGACGGTATGAGCCTTAAAAGCAGTTCGATCTAAACGATATGTAGCCATATTCAAAAGTACAATTCCCAGAGGATTTTTCCTAATTGACTTGGTAGCGACATTAATAGCTCCGTCCATCCCCCCTCACTCTCTAGTTTTCAAACGGCTCAGGTAAGACACCGTAATTCCCGTATAATCTGCCAGCTGCTTTTGCGAGAAATGCTGCCATATCTCCTTGCCATAGATCTGTTCAAAGATCTTCAACCGTTCCTCCATCACCAGCTTGTTCATATTCGCAATTACTACTTCATGGTTTTTAAGTTCGGCCAGTATACAATTGGCCAAGGCCTCTGCTTCAGGCGCAGTCACTTTCAGTATCAGGAAATCTGCTTTAGAAAAAGGAATAATCACCGAGCCTTTGGTAAAATGCAATGTACGATTGGAGGGGACATTGTTAAAGAAACCATCTGCATCCAGCCCAATCATCCTGGAGGGCAAGATCTCATCAATATGTTCCACATCCAAATCTTCTTTATCTTTCCCCGGCTTGGTGAAATACCCGAATCCCTCATCTACCCAATAGGCAATATCGTTAACACCATCCCCATTTTTAAGACTTGTATATTTTGCAGCCAATATCTTAGCTATAAGCATTGGATCTATGCTGGGATCAAAAGCAGGGGATAATACAATTTTACTGTGCAGGTAGGACTTGAGGTTTAGGACGGGTTCATCTTTAGTGTATTCCATAATTTGATGCATTAGTTATTTAAATGGTCAATCTTTACTTACAGGATGCATTGATCCCAGGTGATTGGTGAGTTTACGTTTAGGCATAATTTAGGGTTTATTAATTTTAAGAGTTGCTAATTTTCAATATTTTGATGTTAAGATGGTTTGTCCCAACCACTATACCACGCCCATGAAATGAGACGCACCAGAACCAAACCAACAATCTATCATTGATTTTTTCGATCGCCTCGCTTTTCGCTTGCCTTTCTTTACATTCTCTCTAGGCCTGGCTTTCTTCTTCTTGTATAATCTTAGGTAGAGCAATTTGTTACTGCTTATCAGTTATCATAAATACCTCCATTTCCCGGGTTTCCTCTATAAGGTCAAATCCATATTTTTTCAAAGCATTTTCTAGTTTTAATATATCATTAAATACATCCGGCTCAAACTGCATATCCAACCTTCCTTTATAATTTGTCCCATTAATAATCGGGTTGCTCATAATTTGGTTTAAGGAGCTTACAAAAGCGGCCAACGACATGTTTTTAACGAATTTCATATGCTGACCAGACTCCCTAAGGTTATTTGATTGTTCTGTACCATCAGGTTTTTTAAATATTCTGGGCTTTTTGGATGTCAGCACATAGCACTTTACGAATCTTCTTTCAAGTTTTGCACTGAGCCCAAAAAACTGATTCAGATTTGCTTTTAAATTCTCTTCAAAATTGATTAAATCGTCACTATTATTAATCATTTCAAAGCAGTATAAATCTTTTGTATTCCATTCAGCAGTAGCATCTTCCTGCCGAAACCGCTTCATATCCTTCACTTCGACCAAGATCTGGGATTTCGGCAAATAAGCCTTATAGGCATCTTTATAAATGCCTATTATTGGGTAATTGATCCAATACTGACGGTAGATACGACCAGCATTATTTGTAAAACTGCGAACATGAGGTCCTAGCCCATTAGCAAAGCCTGTAAAAGTAACCTGGCTTTCGATATGTGCCTTGTTAAGTATACCACTATGGCTAAATAAAGCATCTTCATCAATTCCATAATCATTTTTAAAGGGTAAAGATATTTTTTCACCATTTAAAAATGATTGGATATTTTGCCCAACAATTTCTTGTGGCCCGGTTATAGCAACTATACGCAAGGCACTATCAAGCCAGACATAGTGAGGGATAGATCTGTGCTTAAACAGCTTTTTAGCGATAGAATCCCCGAATGATGATGGCAAGGAATACTTTGCCCCGGATTTTGTCTTTCTTCTTTCAAAAAAGTTCAAAATCCGCTCTTCAGAATCCATTTCATTCATCAGTAATATCTGGATCTTGCTATCAAACCTGTGTTGTAAACTATCCAGCTTAGGAAAACTCAAAATACACCCCGAACAAGATAGTGTCCAGAAGTCTAAAATAATGAGGCTTTTTTTTATTTCGTTCAGCTTGGTCTTTTTATATTTATGGTTTACCAGGCTTAGGCTTAAATCAGGGCAGGTATCTCCAATATTTAGTTCTTTAGCAGGATTGCCCTGACCATAACCCAAAAGGGCCATAGAGGTCAATAGCAATACAAAAACTAGCTTTGTAATGAATTTCATATCAGTCTTTGGGATAAATACATTAAAAATTAACGAGGGTTTTGGGGCATGCCGGAATTCATAATCACATTCTCTGGTAAGGGTAGCGCATATCTTTTATCATTGGGCGCTAAAGAATAAGTTGTACCGTTTAATGAGCGCCCGATGATGATATTTCTATTTTCCTTATTTAGCCTCTTGATATCAATCCATCGGATCCCTCCCCGCAATACAAGTTCCTTTCTTCGCTCTATCAGAATTTTATTCAACGCATCATCTTTTGAGGTTGCTGAAAACGGAGTAAACAAAACATTTTTATTCCATCTTTTTACCATTAAGGTATTCAGATCGGTCATAGCCTTGGCAACATTATCTTCGCGCGCATAACATTCGGCCCTGATAAGTATGATTTCGCTTACAGCAATCCCCCCGAACATTGCACCATTCCCGTTGTATGACCCTTTAAAAGTTGCCGTATTGTCAGCATTTTTTCTAAAGAATACAGATTTCCTGAGATCACTATCACTATAAGAGTTAAAAAGATTTCCATCAATTATGGCTCGTGCCTGAGTTAATATAGCAGGAGACCTGCAGCTGGAATGATAAATAACTTCTTCATTATATTGGGCAATCGGAAAATTCGCAGCAGCATTAAGCGTATTAAAATCCAATAGCTTATTGTTCAATTGCAAACAAGAATCGGCATAAACACCAGCTTCCTTATATAATCTCATGTCCAGATAAGTCTTTGCTATCAAACCATAAGCTGATGCCCTCGATGCCCTGATAACATGCAATGGCACAATTGGTAAATGGGCGACAGACAGTTTCAGATCATCTAAGATTTTATTGTAAGACTCTCTGACTGAGGCACGCGTAGAAACCTGATTAAAATCAGTAGTCAACCGTAGCGGAATACCTAGATCGGTATTTGAACTGCTTTCGTCAAATGCCGGTGACCAAATTTCAACAACCTTCAAAAAGCATTTAGCCCTCAGGAATAAGGCCTGAGCTTTCAAATGGCTCCATTCCGCTTCGTTTCCTCCCGTTTTCTGTATCTTTTCAAGACTTTCCAATACTGTGTTGGCTTTGTACAACAAATCATATAGATAAGTCCAGTTATTTACGTTTGTTGTAGAGAAAACATTTTGCTCCCATATATACATATCTCTGTCAAATTCAGTTGAAAGTGCTTGCCATATCGAAAAGGTAACATAGTAATTATCTGCACTTTCCTCCCCGGCACTTGGGTCTGATTGGTTTGTGAGATCAAAATCAATTAAGGCCTGTAGATCTCTTAAATTAGTGATAACAGCGAATTTATCGTTAGATTTTTCTTCAAGGTATTTTTTACAGCCAAGGCAAGGAAAAAGCACCAAGGCAATCCAAATAGTAAAAAGGCATTTTATATTTTTCATGACAAGTTAGTTTAAAGTGAGGTTTTAAGGCCAAATGAAATATTTTTAGAAGGCGGAATTGAGGTGTCTGCATAATCAGGGTCTATGTCCAAAGATCCCGTCTTCCATAGAATGCCTAGGTTACTTGCGTTTATAAAAAACTGAACGGTTTTAAAGGGCTTCAATTTTGCTCCCTCTATCGAATAACTTAGTGTTACATAATTGAGTCGGATATGATCTCCCCTACTAACCAAAACCTCCGAATTGTTATAGAATAAATCCCTGTTGCTATTTGCCGGATATACCATGGAAGGCACAGTTGTCATATTCTCATCTCCGGTTTTAATCCATCTATGCTCATAATCACCATGACCAATGTAATTATTAAATAGACTGGTATAATAGATGGATGATCTCTTAAAATAGTGTCCGAATTTATAAGACAATCTGGCTGTTATTGAAAATGATTTGTAACTTAAGGTATTTCCTAGTGTACCATATACTTTAGGAAGGGCAGAACCACTAAAAAGTAAATCCAAAAATTGTGTGCCATTATTTGTTATATTGGTGTAGTCTTTACTAACCACACCATTGATGTAGCCTTGCGGATCTCCGGTATTGGGATCCAGCCCGGCCCAACGATAAGAATATACTCCGTTTACAGGATACCCCTTAGGACCCGCCGCATTTCCGCCTACAAATCTTAAACCCTGAAGTGTTGGTAAATAGTAATCCTGTACCTTGTCTTTATAAAAGTTCAGGTTGATCTGTGAAAGCCATTTTACATTTCTGTTCAAATTTATCGTATTGATCTGGATGTCTAGTCCGCTGCCAGCTATTTCAGCAACATTTTTAACAACGGTATTCGAACTTATTCCCACAGTGGGGTCTATTGGCGCCTGTCCAAATAAATCAGTACTTTTTTTATTGTAGTATTCTACACTTCCGTTTACGATATTATTTTTTGTTCTGAAATCGAGTGCAAAATTTAGCATTCTAACTTCCTCCCACCTTAAACCGGGATTATAATATGTTCGGAATTGGGCCAGAGGTGTTGATGTTGCAGGGTTTGTACCTAAGTATTCTATGGTTGTGGCGGTAGTCCTGTTCGGGTCTATATTACCACTGTACCCCAAAGTAGCACGTAATTTCAGATAAGGCAACCAATGCAGTTTATAAAAATCTTCCTCGGAAAGATTCCAACCTAAACCAGCCGACCACAGAGGTTTCCATTTATCATTAGTGGTAACTCCGAACAGGTTTGAACCATCGCGGCGTATACTTCCAGAGACAGTGTATCTTGACCTATACGTATAGCCTGCATTTGCATAAAAGGATAAAAACCGGTTATTTGTCTTACCAAAATTTGTCCTGTCCGGAATTAAATCAGTTAATCCACTTATATATTGCCGATGCCTGGTTATATAATCTACACTTGCCGTTCGCAATAACTCTTCATCATAGCCATATGCCCGCTGCCCGGAGAAGCTATTGATGATCTGTCTTGTTTCCATTCCCATTATTGCATGAATAGTGTGAACATCCCAATCTTGATCGAAGTTAACTTGTCCGCGCAAAGACTGGCTTTCCGTGTCAGTATTGGTTAAATCCAGAATGCCTTGATTTGGTATTGCATAGGTAACTGTAGAGCCGGAAATCCTAGTAAACCTATTTACCAGATCTCTGGTGTAATAGCTGTCCTTGTCTTGTAAAATGCGATTCACAGATTGTTGTTTCTGATATTGGTACTTAACATCAAACTTTAAATTTGAATTCAATTGATATTGTGTCCCCAAGTTAAACAGCATATCACGAACCTTTACAGATCCAACATTATGCTTATAATCTTCCAGCGGGAAATATTTCCAATTAGCTAGCTTACCCTTTCCAGCTGTATCTATATAGGTTTGTCTATATTGTGATATGAAAGCCGGATTTCCATTTTCATCAACAAGTCTCGAATAGGGCGGCAAATTATTCACACCCATTTTCGTGCTCTGATAACCGGTCTTACCGGTTAAATCTTTACTATCTGTATACGTCACCCCTCCGGTAATGCTGATGTCCCTTAAAGGTTTAAATGTGGTTTGTGTGCTGATGTTTAATCTTGTATAACCACCAGATAGCTCTGTTTTATTGTCATTATAACCTGCAGAAAAGACATAGGCAAGCGCATTTGAACCTCCCCTGAAATTTAGCCCATACTGTCGATTAAATGCATTTCTATACACATACTTATTAAAATCGTTTCTGACATCATTTTGTCTTAAGTTGTTTAAGCTTAGTTCCAATTGTTCATTAGTGATAGACTTGTTTCTATTGGAAATTAATAACTCTACAACTGGGGAGAGCGGCACACGGCCTATTGCATCGTTCTCTTTACCTGTGTAAAACCCTTTACTAAAAAGGTCTCTTTCGAAGTCAACAAAGGTGCTGGAAGAAATATTCTTGACATAAAACAGATCTGGTTTATCTGTGATCGTGGTATTGGCACTAAAATCAGTAGTAAAGGTCTGGTTAAATTTCCCTTTTTTTGTAGTGATTACAATAACTCCGTTACCGGCACGTGTTCCCCAAATTGATGCGGCAGCAGCATCTTTCAGGACCGTTACAGATTCAACAGTATTGGGATCTATATTATTAATATTTCCTTCATAAGGAAAATCATCAACAACTATCAAAGGAGACATGATCGATGGTGTCATGGTACTTATACCACGTATCAAAAATTTCCCGTTGGCAGCCGTTCCAGATACTTTTCTGTCAACTTGTAATCCATTTACAATTGATTCCAATCTATCCAGTACATTTATACCTACCTGCTCATTATATAATTTATTCTCAATCTGTACAAAACTCCCCGTAGCCCGAGTTTTATCAATATTCTGGTAACCCGTATTATAAATCACGTTCACCTCCTCCAACTCTCCAGTCGCCACACTCAACCTAATCTCCAATGGCATTACTGCACCCCTCAATGAAATCTCCAATGCTTTATACCCCACATAACTAATCTCCAATACCGCATCCTCATCCACATTAGCTAAGTAAAACTCACCATTTTCATTACTCTTTGTGATCTTATTCGACCCCTTCACTTTCACCGTAGCCCCGGCTAATACCTGGTCATTCTCGCCAATGATCTTACCCCTAATATCAATGGCACTAAAACGAGCAACCAGATTATCCAGAAAGGAAGGCGCTCTCTTTTTAATCATAATCACATTATCCTCTATCGCATAGCTAAAACCTTGCTTACTCAAACAGGTTTCCAATACTTCTTTGAGGTCGGTATTTCTGAAATTTGCGTCCATTCTTTTGCTGACGTCGATCTTTTCACTTGAATACAACACCTGGTATCCGCTTTGTTTGCTGATCTCATCGAGCACTGTTGCCAGACTGGCATTCTTCTGGACCAAGTTGATCCTCTGCGCAAAACTTGCTGCGCTTACCTGAATCAGGCAGGTGGTCATTATGATTACAATCATTCTCATAATCAATATCATTTTCTTCAGGAGCTGTTTTTTAAACAGTGCATCCCTGTTAAAAGCATTTAAATTCATACCTTTAATTTTCTGGGTTAAATACGTGAAACACTCTACAATTTTGTTTTTCAGGGTTAGCTCAGATATAGCCGTAGAAGGGTTCAGAGACTTCTGCGGCTTTTTTTATAGCAGCCCTTTTCTAATTTAACTCCGCTTTCGTAAATGTCTTAGTCTCATAATTGGTTGTTGGTTTAGTTGATATATGGTTAGTTCAAGAATGATTTCTATACTATTTGGTAATCGTAATTTTTCTACCTTCAATTTTAAACTTCACATCTCCTGCAAATTCTAGCTTCGATAGTACTTTTGATACATTCTCGTACCTTGAAAAAGACCCTTTAAACGTTACAGGCTTAGCAGCTTTGCGCTCATCCACAATTGCTACATCGTACCAGCGTGATACCTTTGCCATGATCTGCTCCAGTGGCTCGTTGTCAAACACAAATCGCCCTTCTTTCCAGTCTACATCATCCTGGGCATCTCCTCTAAGCAGCAATACTCCTTTTATCGTATTTATCCCCCGCTCACCCAGTTTCAGTACACGTGATCCTTCCTTGCCGGTTACCTTCACCGATCCTTCCAGCAAACTGGTTACTGTTCCAGGGTGCTCATCGCCATAGGTATTTAGGTTAAAATGTGTACCCAATACTTCCAGTTGCTGTCCTTCGCTTATCACTATAAAAGGTCGTTTCTTATCCTTAGCCACTTCAAAATACGCTTCTCCCTCTAGTTCAATTTTGCGTTCTTTACCAGACAGGTCAGATGGGAATTTTAACTTACTGGCTGCGTTTAGCCATACTTTGGTGCCATCAGGCAAGGTAAATATATAGGTTTGGCCTTTGGTGGTAGAGGCAACTAGATCCCTCGGAACTCGGGATGACAAAACACCATCATTGTCATCCAGAGCATCGCGAAGGATCTCACCGTCACTATACTTTAAGTCTTCCCCTATCACCACCCCGCTCTTCGCATCGCTCAATTGAATTACCTTCCCATTAGCAAGTGTAATCGTTGCTCCGTTTTTGCCCGGAGCGATATCGTTCATCACAACGCTTTTGTCATCCAGACCATCGCGAAGGATCTCACCTCTATAATTAAAAAACCAAACCCCAAACACAACCATCGCCACTGCCGCGGCAACCGCAGCAATTCGAGGCCATAAACGAACCCGTTTCACTTGCTCGTTGTTTCCTGATCTATAATGTTGTAGATTCCGGTAAACCTCCAGTGTGATTGCATCAAACTCACCCGCAGCAAATTCAGGGGCATTACCCTCAATCCTGTCGTACCATTCGATCACCAGATCGCGCTCCTCTTCAGAAACCTCATTCCGGTTATATTTTTCGATTAGTGCCTTGATTTCTTTTAGTTCCACTGTTATCCCATTTTAGTACATAACCGGTCAACTATGAAAAAGTACTATACCATTTTAAAAGTTTTTTGGTTTTGCTATCACAGACTTTCTATTTCAGCCACGCTAAGTTCTGTCAGTTCGGCAATTTCCTCAATTAAAAAGCCTTTGTCCTTGAGCTTTCTGGCCGTTTTTACCGCCTTTTCATACATCATGGCCTCTCCAATTGCACGACCTTTTGCTTCTCCTCTGGCCTCTCCTCTAGCCTCTCCAATTGATTCTCCAATTGCACGACCTTCTGCTTCTCCTATTTCCTTCGCACCTTCGATTATCGCATAGTAATCCCAGCGCTGTTTTGTCCTGTTGCTGATCATATTTTGTTTTTTTTGCAAACTGCTAATAGTTGTTACAGGCTTTTTATCTCAGCCACGCTAAGTTCTGTCAGTTCGGCAATTTCCTCAATTAAAAAGCCTTTGCCCTTGAGCTTTCTGGCCGTTTTTACCGCCTTTTCATACACCATGGCCTCTCCAATTGCACGACCTTTTGCTTCTCCTCTGGCTTCTCCAATTGATTCTCCAATTGCACGACCTTCTGCTTCTCCTATTTCCTTCGCACCTTCGATTATCGCATAGTAATCCCAGCGCTGTTTTGTCCTGTTGCTGATCATATTTTTTTCTGCTTTTGTTAAGTTTATGTATCTGGCGGCCTCACAAAACTGAACCAGTTCGGGCTCAGAAAATGTAGCCGGTATCGCTTGCAAATGATTCAAATGCTTTAAAGCATAAATCCACCGCTCCAAATCGCTTTTCAGTTCTTGCTCTGTCTTCTGAAAATGAGGCATTTCGATATAAATAAAGCTAAGTGCACTGCAGAATACTTTTTCTGCAGTAGTATCGAAAAGGGCAACATCATGAAGCCAAATGCGATCCTCGTCTTCGCTAACTTTAAATTCCTCAAGCAATGCTATCACATAAACATCCTTCAGGTCATACCCCCATTCCCTGCGATTGCCGCGGGGCGCCTGCTCCACCAGGAGTCTGGATCCGTAATACAAGGAGCGCTTCTTGAAATTCTTATAATACTGCCTCTGCATCTCGACCAGAAAAATAGCTCCTTCCTGATCCTTGCAAACCATGTCAACCGTCACCTGCCCTTCTTCTTTCGTTTCGCCCGGATATTCGCTTTTGAGGACTTCAATAGAAACCACCGTCTTTTTTCCCCGGAGTACATGGTTCAGGAAAGCGACCGTCAGTTCTTGATTTTGTTCAGCAGCAAACAGGCGCTTGAAACCCACATCCTCTAGAGGATCAAAAAAATAGGGTTCTTGCTCCTTTCTGCTGCCATAGGCAATTGCTGGTTCACGGAGCGTGTCGTCAGGAATATCTTCTTGTTTCATCACAAAGTTTTTCACTGACAAATATAAATAGGATCAGGACAGAATCCAAAGAAAATTAAACTAATAAGATATTATTATTTCTTATTGAAATAATATTTTGATATATATGTTATTATTCTGAATTATTATCCTAAAAACTGTTATGTATTTCAACAGATTGATGTTTAGTTTACATACCCATACAACCCGCTCACCATCAAAGCAACAGAAATCAACCCAGGATCATAAACCTTAATCCGCTCTTTTAGGCGGTTCGATGCGGTATGCAATTGGTTCTTTACTGTCTGCTCAGATAATCCCAATTGTTCTGCAATCTGCTTAATACTAAAGTTTTGTTCCTTTTTTAATTCATAAATTTCTTTCATCCGGGCAGGCATTCTGGACATTTCGTCATCAATAATTGCCTGGAGTTCCTTGCTGATCAGCAGATGATGCGATGTTACTTCAAAATCATCCTGATAGGTCACCCGGTTCATCGCATATTTCAACCTCACATTATCCTTCTCAAACTGCTTTAAAGTATTGTTACGCAAAACAGTGTAGAGATAGGGCAGCAAACTATCCTGCTCGGCAAGCTTAGATATATTGTCCCACATTTTAATGAATACATCCTGCACAATGTCTTTAGCAAGATCTTTAGACTGCACTTTTTTAAAAGCATGGTGATACAAAACAGGCCAATACTGGTTAAAGGCGATATCAAATGCCTTCTCCCTATCCTCCCGCGCCAGCAGGAGAATTTCCTGATCTGTATATTTTCTGTATGCAGCCATCAATTTTGAGTTATATCCCGTTATACTAATTTAATGAATTCTAGTACAAGATTATATAAGTTCCTTCATAATAACCAAATACTTCGGGAAATAAATTCTTCTTCCAGACATTGCTTCATCTCCACGCGCTCTCCACCCGCTCTCCACGTGTCGTCCACGAGTGGTCCACGCACAGATGGTTAAGTCATGTTGCTGAAATGTTCCGTATTTCTATGAATTGTTTTAGCTCCCATACAGCACGTGCAGGTAATGGTTAATTTTAATCAAATAGAAAACCATTATGGCAAGATCATCAACCGGAGCCCAGGGGCTAGTGACAGGAAAAATAGGCAATACCTATTATTACGTAAGGTACGGCAAACAGCAAGTACGCGCAGCTTCGCACATCATCAAGCCCAAATCAGAGAAACAGCTGGCGCAGCAACAGCGAATGAGCGTACTGAAGCCCGTCATTTCGTACTTAAAGCTATACATCAGGGTGGGCTTTGCACTGAAAGGTATTGAAAAGGCTGACTCGGCCAGCAACTGCTTCAGGTCTTATAACCTTAAGCATGCCATCAAGGGTCAATATCCTAACCAGGAAATTGATTATCCTGCGGTGCGCCTCAGCGAAGGTAACCTCTCGCTGCCGCTAAATGCTGCCGTACAAAGCGTTGCAGATGGGTTTAAGTTTACCTGGGCTTTTGATGCACAAGATCCTAACGGCAGTCCTTACGACCGTACCATGTTGCTGGTGTATTTTCCTGAGGTTGATCAGCCACGATTTTTTCAGATCATCAGCGGTGCAGAGCGATCTGATTGCGAGGAACTGCTGAAGGTTCCGGTTGCTATGAAAGGCAGGTTTGCAGAGACGTATATTTCTTTTATCACGGACGACAGGAGTAGTATTTCTGACAGTGTGTATACGGGGAGGGTGTTGTGTTGAAGTGATTTATTAAGCACAACGTCATCCTGACTTCGAAGAAGCTGCGAAGCAAATTTATTTCAGGACGATCGCTTTAGCAAAACAAAGAACAACGACCGTTTTAAAAGGATGACGTATATATAAAAAAGGGACTCAAAATAAATTGAGCCCCCTTTTCCTAAACCAAACTAAACCAATTATTTTGCTGCTTTTGTAAAATTTAATACAATGTAAGCAGGTGTACTTCCGTATTCTACAGGCGACTTAATCACCATGCTATTTCCGTCAGAAGAAGACAACAACAATCTGTAACCAGACGTTACATTCTTAGCCTTATCTCCTTCAAACAATTTTTTGAACTGAAAAGTCTGATCAGCTGTACTTGCAGACCAAAAGATAGACTGTGTTTTTGCGGCACAGGTTCCTCCTCCAGGCAAACTATAGCTACCATTACCACTGTTTGTGAGGCGCCATGTACTTCCTACAAAACAAGTATAAGATCCTTCATCAAACAACGACTTTACTGCTGATTGGGGCACACCTTCAAATGTAATGTCATTCAATGTCCATGTACCTGTTACATCGCCTCTTTTTACAGTTGTAGCGGTGCCAGCCTTAGGAGAGCAACTTTGCAAAACCATTAATGAACTACATAAAATGGCTGCTATCAGGAATATTCTTTTCATATCATTTATATTATTTGATATTTCAATTACATAAATCTTGCCAAAAACTTCTACAGAATAGGCTGATACTTTTAACTTTGTTATAACTGACCCCTTAATTCCACATTTAACCCAGTAATAATGAAGCCAGAAACTCTTGCGATACATGCCGGAAATTTATACGAAACAAATACAAAAGATGTTACAGCTCCTATAAATTTATCGACCACTTTTTTAAGGGATAAAGATGGTGGCTATTCTGGGGGACACATGTATAGCAGGGTGAGTAATCCGAACCGGACAGCGCTTGAAAAAGTACTCGCCAATTTGGAAAAGGGAGTAGATGCCTGCGCTTTTTCTTCAGGAAACACAGCGGGCATGACGTTGTTTCAGGCACTCAAACCAGGCAGCCACATCATCGCGCCCGATGATATGTACTGGGGTTTTAAAAAGCAACTGCAGACCATCTTTGCCGATACGCTGGAAATCGACTTCGTAGATCTTACGGATACTGAAAACCTGCACAACTTTATCAAAAAGAATACGGTACTGATTTGGATAGAAACGCCGTCAAATCCATTGCTGAAAATCACCGACGTAAGCGCTGTTGCTAATATAGCTAAACAACATGGTTTAACTCTGGCTTGCGACAGCACATTTGCATCTCCATCGCTTCAAAATCCCATTACCTTAGGTGCTGATATCGTGATGCATTCATCAACTAAATATATCGGCGGTCATAGTGATGTATTAGGCGGCATTTTAATTACTGCTGCTCATAATGAGCTTTGGAAAAAAATAAGGAACATTCAGCAGATCGGTGGTGCTGTGCCCTCTCCTTTTGATTGCTTTTTGTTGGTTAGAAGTATTAAAACTTTGCCTTACAGAATGCAGGGACACTCGGAAAATGGAATGGCTTTAGCCAAATATCTCGATCAGCATCCTTCTGTAGATACCGTTTACTACCCTGGTTTAAGTCAGCACCCGCAACATGAAATAGCTAAAAAGCAGATGAGTAGTTTTGGCGGCATGCTCTCCATCTTAGTAAAAGGCGGGGTAGAAGATGCTGTGAGGGTAGTCAATAAAGTTAAGCTTTTTGCACAGGCCACAAGCCTCGGCGGCGTAGAAAGTCTAATAGAACATAGAGCTTCTGTAGAAGGTCCGGACACTAAAACCCCACAAAATTTAATTCGGATATCTGCAGGTCTTGAACACATTGACGATTTAATTGCTGATATAGATCAGGCTTTATCGTCATAAACAGGTCACCACAAAACTATAAACACTTTAAAATTCAAATTAATCTACTGTAAAACAGTATATTAATAATATTTCAGAATATTATTTTGGTTATTTTATTACTTAGCTATACATTTGCATAACATTTAGCAAGAAGCTAAACAAGTCAATCCTTAATGGTTTGATTTATAAAGAAGTGGCGAGAGACAGGCTCTTTGACCCACTGGCAACCCTCCCAAATGGAGAAGGTGCCAATTCCTGACCAGAAGACATGGTGTCCTTTGGAAAGATAAATTTAAACAAAATGAAAAAATTAAGTATCTCTACCCAGTCTTATTTTTATCGTACGCAAGCTGCACTATGTATGTGCTGTAGCATGTGCTAACCTAAAAATCTTCCTTTTACATTATTAATATGAATCCGGAAGGTCCCGATACATCGGGATACGCCACAACAGATACGCTCAATATTCATTAGCGTATGAATTCACAAATATGGTTTAAACGAAAAAATAAGAAACAATGTCAACTACATATAAATTCGAAACACTACAAATACATGCAGGTCAGGAAATAGATCCTACTACGGGCTCCAGAGCGGTGCCGATCTACCAGACTACGTCATACGGTTTTAAAAATTCTGAGCATGGCGCCAATTTGTTTGCCTTAAAGGAATTCGGAAACATTTACACCAGGATCATGAACCCTACTACTGACGTGTTTGAAAAACGCGTGGCAGCTTTAGAAGGTGGCGTTGCAGCCTTAGCTGTAGGTTCCGGACAAGCAGCACAGTTTATAGCATTAAACAACATCCTACAAGCGGGAGACAACTTTGTATCTTCATCACACCTGTATGGCGGCTCGTACAACCAGTTTAAAGTTGCTTTTAAACGCCTTGGTATAGAAGTAAAGTTTGCCAACGGGGATGATGCCAATGATTTCGAAGCAAAAATCGATGCAAATACAAAAGCAATCTACCTGGAAACCATTGGAAATCCTGCTTTCAGCATCATTGATTTCGAAAAGATATCGGCCATTGCAAATAAGCATGACCTGCCTTTAATTGTAGACAATACTTTTGGTGCTGCAGGTTATATATTTAAGCCGATTGAACATGGTGCACATATCGTTGTTCAATCTGCTACCAAATGGATCGGTGGACATGGAACCAGCATTGGTGGTGTTATCGTAGACGGTGGAAACTACAACTGGGGCAATGGCAAATTCCCTCAGTTTACAGAACCTTCTGAAGGTTACCATGGATTGGTATTCAACGATGTATTTGGTATAGGTGGTCCCTTCGGGAATATTCAGTTCATCATTCGTGCACGTGTGGAAGGTTTAAGGGATTTTGGCCCTGCCATCTCTCCTTTCAATTCTTTCCTGCTGATACAAGGACTGGAAACATTGTCATTACGTGTACAAAGACATGTAGACAATGCACTCGCACTGGCTACCTGGTTAGAAAACCATGATGCAGTAAAAAAAGTAAATTATCCCGGACTGGAAAGCAGCCCTTACCATATAAACGCTAAAAAGTACCTTCAAAATGGTTTTGGAGCAGTCCTGTCATTTGAATTACACGGAGATAAAGAACAGGCAATAGCATTGGTCGACAACCTTAAACTGATCAGCCATTTGGCGAATGTTGGAGATGCCAAGACACTCATTATCCAGCCATCCGCAACTACGCATCAGCAATTGAGCGATTCGGAACAGGAAGCTGCAGGAGTTTCTCCTAATTTATTAAGGATCTCTGTGGGCATAGAACATATAGACGACATCAAAGCTGATTTAGAACAAGCTTTCAATACGATTAAAAAATAAACAGCTAATTATCAGCTACAATACAAAGAATGAGCACTACAGCAACATATACTTACAACAAACTCTTTAAACTGGAAAACGGCAAAAAGTTACGTAACGTCGATATCGCTTATCAGACTTATGGTAAACTCAATGCCAAAAAAGACAACGTCATTTGGGCATGCCACGCACTTACTGCTAATGCTGATGTCCTTGACTGGTGGAAGGGACTTTTTGGAAGTAACGCCTTATTTAATCCTGAAGAACATTTCATCATTTGCGCAAATGTTTTGGGATCTCATTATGGCACAACAAACCCACTGAGCATAAATCCGGTTACAGGTCTACCTTACTATCTGGCCTTTCCAGAGTTTACGATCAGAGATTTAGTGAAAGCGCATCAGTTGCTGGCAGCGCATTTAGGAATTGATCATATAAAAGTGCTTATAGGTGGTTCGTTAGGCGGACAGCAGGCTGTAGAATGGGCCATCACTGATAGCAAAATCATAGATAACCTCATTCTTCTAGCTACCAATGCTGTTCATTCGCCATGGGGAATTGCATTCAACGAAAGTCAGCGCCTGGCTATAAGTACAGACCGTACATTTTACGCCCAGCAGCCCGATGGAGGATTAAAAGGACTGAAAGCGGCGAGGAGTATCGCATTATTGTCATACAGGACTTATGATGCTTATGTTGCAACTCAACTGGAAAGTGTAAATGATAAAACTGGTTCATTCCGGGCTTCATCCTACCAAAATTATCAGGGAGAAAAGCTGTGTAAAAGGTTTAATGCGTATAGCTATTGGTATCTGGGTAAAGCTATGGATAGTCATAATGTGGGACGTGGAAGAGAAAGTGTTATCAGTGCCTTGAAACTAATTAAATCTAACACCCTGGTAATTGGAATTGAAAATGATGTGTTATTCCCGCTAGTAGAACAGGAATTCCTAGCTAAAAACATCACAGATGCATCATTTCAGAGCATCAAATCAGCGTATGGCCATGATGGGTTCTTAATCGAAACTGATACATTGACCAATATCATCAGCAATTTTTTGAAAGAAAGCATAAATAAGAAAATAATTAAATTACATAAAACAGCATAATAATTAGATGAGCAAGAAACTTAAGATTGGTTTATTTGGTTTTGGAGTAGTTGGGCAAGGCTTACACGATATCATCCGTGGCCAGGATTTAAACTTGGAGATTGTTAAAATAGCGATTAAAAATCCTGAAAAGAAACGTACGCTGGATGCGCACCTTTTCACCACTGATCATGATGAATTATTAAACAACGATGAGATCAATACAATCGTTGAGTTGATTGATGATGCGGATATCGCTTTTAATATTGTTAAAAAGGCACTAAGCACGGGTAAAAACGTAGTTTCTGCTAATAAAAAAATGATAGCAACGCATTTGGCAGAACTTGTTGAATTACAGGAAAAACACGGAACGTCGTTGCTTTATGAAGGTGCAGTGTGCGGCAGTATCCCAATCATCCGTAACCTGGAAGAATACTATGACAACGAGTTACTTCACGGAATAAGCGGTATCTTTAATGGTTCTTCGAACTACATTTTATCTAAGATATTTAATGAAAATCTTGAATATGGGGTTGCATTAAAGCAGGCTCAGGATCTTGGATTTGCTGAAACTGATCCAATACTTGATGTTGGTGGATATGATCCTAAATTTAAACTGGCTATTGCCACCGCGCATGCTTATGGACTATTCATCAACCCGGATAAAATCCTCAACATCGGTATCCAGAATTTGTCTGATAATGACATCCAGTACGCAAAGGAAAAGAATTTCAAGATCAAGTTAGTCCCTACCGCACGCAAGATCAGCACAAAACAGGTGGTTACTTATGTATTGCCTAAATTTGTTAAATCTGAAGATTTCCTTTTCAATGTGGAGAACGAATACAATGGAGTAACTGTTCAGGCGGCATTTGCCGACAAGCAATTTTTCTTTGGAAAAGGTGCTGGCGGCCACCCTACAGGCGCTGCTGTCCTATCTGACATCGCTGCTTTAAGGTATGACTATCGTTATGAATACAAAAAATACCATCAACATAACGGTCTTGTTCATACCGATAATGTAGACATTGAAGTGTACCTAAGATATACGCACGAATACACAGTTGAGAAACTTCAAATCGACAATATTATAGAACGCTTCTCCCGCAATGATTACAAATATGTAATTGGCAATGTTAGCCTTAAAACACTTTTGGCCAACTGGAGTTTACTGGAGCAAAAGGATGTATTTATTGCTCATACGGGTAGGTATACCTATACTGAGCAACAAATTCAAACTATCTCAGAAGAGGAAATATTATTTAACTAGTTAGTTCTTTTTATTTTGTTTTGATAATAAGAAGGCCTCGATTGGGGCCTTCTTTAATTCATTATATTTCTCTGTTTACATCCCAGTTTTCCAGGTAGTCTGCTACCCTTCTTACAAACGATCCTCCCAGTGCTCCATCTACCACTCGATGATCATAGGATAAAGACAAGAACATCATATGTCTTATTGCAATCACATCACCAAATTCAGTTTCTAATACAGCTGGTTTTTTCTTAATCGCACCGACAGCCAATATTGCTACCTGAGGCTGATTAATGATCGGTGTACCCATTACATTCCCAAACGACCCCACATTTGTCAACGTGAAAGTACCATTCTGTGTCTCGTCAGGCTTCAATTTTGATGTACGTGCACGCTTAGCCAGATCATTTACAGACTTAGTAAGACCAACCAAATTATATTGATCCGCATTTTTGATGACAGGTACAATTAAATTGCCACTCGGAAGTGCTGCTGCCATACCGATATTGATATCTCTTTTTTTGATGATCTGAGTACCATTAACAGTGACATTGATCATTGGAAAATCTTTAATCGCTTTTGTAACAGCCTCTACAAACAAAGGAGTAAAAGTGATCTTCTCATTCTCACGTTTTTCAAAACTCCCTTTTACTTTATCTCTCCACAATACCATATTGGTAACATCTGCCTCAACAAAAGAGGTTACATGGGGTGAGGTTTGCTTGCTCATTATCATATGTTCGGCAATAAGCTTTCGCATTCTGTCCATTTCAATGATCTCATCTCCACCGCTTACGCTCGTAGAAGATGGCTTTTGAGTCTGCTGAACAGTCGGTGATGCTGCGCCTTCATTTACTACTGAAGGGGTAGAATCAATCTTTGAAGCCGGTTCCTGAACAGTCCCGCCTTTTTTATTCTGAATATAATTTAATAAATCATCTTTTGTTAGTCTTCCCTCGGCACCAGTACCCGTGATGCCATCCAGCTCAGAAAAAGCAATATTTTCTTGTGTTGCGATGTTCTTTACCAGCGGAGAATAAAACCTATCTGAAGTATTTTCATTAGAAGAGTTTGAAGCAGTGTTCTCCCTCTCCAGCTGATCCATACCCGGAATAGCATCGGCAACCGCCTCTGGTTCGGCCTGTTGAGATACAGGAACCTCAATCTTCTCTACTTCAGCATCTGTCTCAATAATTGCGATAACCGCACCTACCTGTATAACCTCATCTTCTTTAAATAACTGTTTTACCAATTTACCCGCTATTGGCGATGGAACTTCTGAATCTACCTTATCGGTAGCAATCTCCAAAATCGTATCATCCACCTCTATCATATCCCCGGGCTGCTTAACCCACTTTATTATGGTTGCTTCTGCAACACTTTCCCCCATTTTAGGTAACAATAATTCGTATTGAGCCATTTTTTATTTCATGATTGATATTGGATGCAAAAGTAAAGTATTTTGGAGACTTAAACCTCATATCGGTTAAGTTCATTCAAAATCATAGTCAAAGCTGCTATAGCTGAGCGCTCTATATTTTGAATTCTTTTGCCGCCGAAACTGAACTTCTTAGCTGTAACCTTCTCTCTTCCAGCTAAAGCAATCCATACGGTACCTACAGGTTTATCCGTCGTTCCTCCATCGGGACCGGCAATTCCTGTTACAGCAATTGCATAATCTGTTTTAAATTGCTTTACAGAAGCTACAGCCATTTCTTTTACTGTTTCTTCGCTAACAGCACCATAGGCCGAAAGTGTTTCTTCTTTAACACCTAAAATCGATTGTTTCAACTGGTTTGAATAAACCACCGCCCCTCCCAGAAAAACAGAAGAACATCCCGAATGCTGAGTGATCATACTTGCAATGTATCCACCTGTACAGCTTTCTGCAACAGAAAGCGTCAGTTTCTTTTTATCCATAATATCGAGCAGCGCCTTCTCTAAAGGGATATCGTCTTCTACAACCACGTATTTACCAATACGGTCAACAATTTGTCTGGCCCACAACTCTACTTCATTTTTTAGCGTAAGTTCGTCGGCTCCTGTTCCGCTCAACCTCAACCTCACCTGCCCTAGTTTCGGCAGATAGGCCAGTTTAATGTGCTCAGGTAAGCCATCCTCTATCGATTCTATCTCTGCAGCAAGGAATGACTCTCCAATACCTGCTGTCAGAATTGTTTTATGAAAAATTGCCGGAAGTTTAAATGAATCTTTCAGCCTCGGAAGAATCTCCTCTTCCATTAAATACATCATTTCGAAAGGAACTCCAGGCATAGAAACTATAACAGTTCCATTGTGTTCAAACCACATGCATGGCGCTGTACCATTCTTATTTTTAATGACAATACAACCATCTGGGACATATGCCTGCTTCATATTGGCCTCAATCATTGGCCTGTTTAGACGGTCAAAGATTCCTTTAATGTGATCCAGAGTTTCCTGATCACGCTTCAATTCCATATTAAAATACCTGGCAAGTGTAATTTTTGTGATATCGTCTTTAGTTGGCCCCAGTCCTCCTGTGATCAGGATGATTTTTGCCCGTTCCTGAGCGAGTGTCAGCGCATTGACAATATGATCTGCATCATCAGAAACAGAGCTTACCTGCTTTACTTTAATACCAATAAGATTAAGCTGTCTGGCCATCCAAGCCGAATTTGTATCTACAATCTGACCAATCAGGATTTCATCTCCTATGGTTATTATTTCAGCTAGCATAAAACAGGTTATTAAATATTAATTGAAACGGGTATAGTAATTTTTCCGCTTGCTCAGTTTTAAATCCTGAAGCACGGATGCTTTTACTTTGATATCTACAGAATAAAACTGCTGCTGACCAAAAGGAATCCAGCTAAAGCTCATATCCCAGCAATGTAAATCACGATAGATGGCAAAAGAAGTCTGGGAGAAAGTATTCGCTCTAAAATCCCATCCTGAGTTAAATTGAACCTTCCATTTAGGGGTAATATTCGCATCACCATTAAAATTCAGTGAATTCGTAAAAGTACTATTACGACCTACTCTGTCTGTATTGTAATTGAAAGTATAGGAAAAGGCGAAATTCCATGGAATGTTGAAATCAACAAATGCATTTGGGTCTCTGCTTACTTTAGCCAATTCCTCCGATTGCTCTGGGGTCATACCCGTTTTCATCGCTTTATCTTTTAAGTCCTGTTCATTTTCTGTTTTTCTTTTAAATGCGTCAGGATTTAAATTGTAACTGGTTGAAAACCCGAAACTGGTCAGTCTTGGCAACTTTCCTCTTGTCCAGGTATACTGATCAATCAATACCCTGCCCCCATCTATAGTATCTTTATATAAATAAGGGTCTAATGTACCATAGTAGTTAATCCCGAGTTTATCCGTGAATGACGATCTTCCACTAAAACTCAGTGTCGACAACTTATAATTTTTAGCGAGGAAATTATAACTACCATTGAATGTTAGACCTTGAATGATATCAATCTTCTTCTCTCCCTTGCCTGTGGTATCATTTGGTGTAAGGACTTTGGCCTGAATCGCATTCTCTAAGGAGAAACTTATTGCTGCCGAACGACCGATTCCTGGGCCTCCATATAATGAACTTTCAAAAATAGAATACTTCAACGGGTCTCCCGCCTGATCAAATACAGTAGATCCGTCAGTATATTTGGCTTCTTTATAATAGCCTCTTTTCAAATCAGAAAAATCCGGTCTGTAACTGAAACTTACATTTGGTGTCATTACATGTCTCAGCGCTTTAAAATTACCTAATTTTGCAAACTGGGCAGTACTGTAAATTTTCGTCGAAACCCCCATACCAACACTATACTCACCATTTCGTTTAAATCCAGGAATAGTATCGGTGACGATCATATCTGGTTGGTTAAGTACCTTTAAATAGGTTCTGTTAATGGTTTGAAAATGCCATTTTTCGTTATAGGTCGTGCTCGCATTGAAATTAAAGTTCTTCAAAACATTAAAACCCATACTTATTGGAATCTGATGACTCACGCCATTTCTAAACTTTCTCAGGCTTCCTTGTTTAAACAATTCGCTCTCTGTAGTATTGATCAGGTTATTGGCCTGCATGCTATATCCAACTGAGATCTTTTCATACCACTTTTGGTCTCCCGAGCCGGTTTTATTTGCAAATGGATTAAATGAAGGAACACTAAAACTGATGTTGGGTAATTCCAGACTGACTGTTTTATTTTCAGTTTCCTGAAAACCGGTAGCAGAAATTGCAAGGTTTATTTTTTCCGCAATTACCCGCCCATAAGAAATACTGGACCTCATGGTATTTTTAGTGAACTGGGTATAATCGTAAGTACCACCGGCGGCAGTGTTCTCGTTAAAGCTTGAAGTTCCTGCGTCTACTAAAGCAGAGAAAGTTGTCCCTGGTTTAGCATTCGCATTTTGGCTGTGATTCCATGAAAGGTTAAAATCTTTCTTTGGTTCATATTCCGGCGTACCTTCTAAACCATATCTTGAATTTGAATACCTGAAATTTATACTACCGTTGTACTTATATCTCTTGGTGTAATTGGAAAATAAAGACCCGTCATACGATCCCCTCGTGTAAATAGTTGCCAATATTTTTGCGTCCCAATAATCATTTAGACCCAGATAATACCCACCGTCGCGTAAAAAGAATCCTCTTGTAAAATCTTCTCCGGGACTGGGTAATATAACTCCTGATGATTTTTTATTTGGTTTCGGAAAGAATGCAAAAGGCAGTCCCAGGGGCAACGGTATATCTTCGATTTTCAAATATACCGGACCAGTAATGATCTGGTTTTCGGTAACAATACCCTTTGTAATATGAATACCGAAATGCGGGTGCGGCAAATTACATGTACTATAGGTTTGCCCCTTACTATGAATCTCATCATCAGGCTGTTTCTTGGCCTTTCCTCCTGTAAAAAAGCCGCCTTCCTGTTCTGTAAAAACACCCCAGATCTGACCTGCACCTGTTGTCAGGCTATACCTCAAAGAATCTGCCTGGGAAGTATTTTGACCTTCCATTTTAAATATCGGACGACCTATGTATTTACCCTTCGAATTGGTAATACCGCTTGCAAATAAAACATTGGTGTTTTTATTATATAAAATATAATCTGCATCCAATTCAAGTCCCTGATAAATCACCCTGGCCTTTCCATAGAGTTTCACAATACTACTATCGGCATTGGCAACAATTGAATCTTTTGCCTTGTATTCAACTTTCTCGCTTGCTATTGTATCTTTTGGCGTAGTTTGTGCGTTATTTCTTTGTTGTCTATTGCGACTAGTATCCTGAAGGTTTTGATTGGAATTTTGTCCTTGTTTTATAACTTGCCGAAATGCAAACGTACTAAATGCCAACACCCTGCTACTAACAGATGTTAATAAAACAATGAAGTTTAAAAAAATGATATACCGTAAAAGTTTCAAATTCGTGTGTGAATGTTATTTTTGCATTAATGTTTAATCCAAAACGTTCAAAATTAATGAAAAATATACCATTGCTCAGACCAAATGCAATTTTGATTGCATTTATTTCTGTAGCATCCGTTATTACATCTAGTTATCAAGCATTTACACAGGAGTATAAAATAAAAACTATTGTGATTGATGCTGGTCATGGAGGTAAAGACGGTAGTACCAGAGGTCTTTATTCAACTGAGAAAGATGTGGCCCTTAAGACGGCGCTTCACCTTGGTGCACTAATAGAAGCGTCGCTGAAAGATGTAAAAGTCATTTATACCCGGACTGAGGATGTTTTCATTCCATTATATGAAAGGATTGCAATCGCAAATAATGCAAAGGCAGACCTGTTTATCTCTATTCATTGCAACGATATGCCTTCCCATAGATCGACCATTGTAACCGGATACAAAAAGGTAAGGGGTAAAAGAGTAGCGATAAGAGAAACTGTCTATAGAAAAAGTACGTCTACACATGGGACTGAGACATTCGTTTCAGGAATGGGTCGTGTAAATGAGCAGGACGAAGCGATAAAAAGGGAAAATGCCTCTATTTTTCTCGAGGACAACTATAAAGAGAATTATGAAGGCTTTGATCCCAGCAATCCCGAAAATTTCATTATCTTATCTTTAATGAAAAACACTTTCCGAACCCAGAGTTTAAAACTGGCAAAGTATGTGCAGGATCAATACGTGAATGTCGGTCGTGTAGATCGTGGTGTTCAGGAAAAAAGCCTGGCTGTTTTGGCTCGAGCAGGAATGCCGGCCATACTTACAGAAATTGGATTCATTAGCAATCCTGATGAAGAGAACTACATGAACTCTGAGGAAGGTCAAAAGGAGATTACAGAATGCCTGCTGAGAGCCATAGAAAACTATAAAAAAAGTATTGAAGGTTAGTCAATACTTTTATTAATCAACTTAATAAAACATATAAATGAGAGTGAAGAGCGCGTTATACCTGTTGCCATTTTTATTATTATTCAGTTCAAAATCTACATTTTCACAAGCTTATAGGGTAAAAACAATCGTTATTGATGCCGGACATGGTGGAAATAAACCCGGAGCCAGAGGTAGTTATTCCTACGAAAAAAATGTGGCTCTCAAAGTCGCTTTAAAGCTGGGCAAAAAGTTTGAAGAAGATATGCCTGATGTGAAGATACTATACACCAGAAAAACTGATGTAGATGTAGATTTCTACAAAAGGGCCGCACTTGCCAATGACAACAAGGCGGATCTTTTTATTTCCATACATTGTAATTCTATGCCGGACAATAGAATAGTAACTTATACAAAGAATAAGGCTGGAAAAAAAGTCGCTAAATACAGCTATGTTAAAAATAAAACGACTAAAGGGACAGAAACTTTTGTAGCAGGATCTCACAGATTAAATGAACAAGATGTAGCGATCAGAGAGAATGCGGATATTAAGCTTGAGAAAAACTACAAACAAAATTACAATGGATATGATCCAAATGATCCTGAAACATTTATTATTCTATCTTTGTTTAAAAATCTGTTCCGGGATAAAAGTATGAAATTGGCAAAACTCATCCAGGACAATTATACAGAAAACGACAATAGAGTAAACAGAGGCGTAAAAGAACAGGGTATCCTTATATTACAAAGATGTGGAATGCCTGCAGTATTAACCGAGATTGGCTTTATATCCAATCCTGCTGAAGAAGAATATATGAATTCAGAAAGTGGATCAACAGAAATTGTCAACTCCATTTTCAAAGCAGTAAAAACTTACAGAAAAGAAACTGAAACAAACTAATGAACGCTGAAAAATAAGCTTCATTACCTTTAAAAGATAACTACTACTAAATGAAAATCGCGAACGAAACCAAAGTAGGCATACTAGCAGCCTTTTCCATTGCCCTATTGATCATTGGATACAATTTTCTAAAAGGCAATGCCATCTTTTCAAGTGAGACTGTTTTATATGCTAAGTATTCGCATGTCGATGGGTTAGCTGTCTCTAAACCTGTTCTTATAAATGGTTATCAGATTGGCCGTGTTGATCAGCTGCAATTACAGCCAGACGGATCGATCCTTGCAACCCTTAAAATTAAAGGGAAATATGAAATCCCTAAAAACAGCATTGCCAAATTAGAAAGTACAGATCTACTTGGAAGTAAAGCCATTGTAATGGCATTAGGGACTGGAAATGACTTTGCTGAGGATGGCGATACCTTGAATGCCAATGTACAAAAAGGTATACTAGAAACGGTGCAGCCCGTACAGAAAAAAGCAGAAATGATCATTGCAAAAATGGATTCAATCCTGACCAGTGTCAACTCCATCTTAAATCCGAACTTCCAGAAAAATGTGGATAAAAGCTTTAACAGCATTGCCTCTACCCTTGCATCTCTTGAAGCTACTTCTAAAAAAGTGGATAATCTTGTTGGATCTGAAGGCTCCAGAATTTCGGTAATTCTGGCAAACGTTGAAGCGATCTCCAATAACCTAAAGCAAAATAATGAAAAAATCACTTCAATACTAAATAATGTCAACTCGATAACAGATCAGGTAGCAGCTGCTAACTTTAAGCAAACTATAGACAATGCGAACAAAGCCGTTGGAGACCTTCAATCTATTGTGAGTAAAATAAATCAGGGACAAGGCACTTTAGGACTACTGGTTAATGATACAAAAATGTATGAAAACTTAAATAATGCCTCTAAAAACCTAGATAACTTAATGATTGATCTTAAAGCCAATCCTAAGAGATATGTTCACTTCTCGGTATTTGGAGGTGGCAATAAAAAAGACAAGTAAACTCACCATTTATATATAGAAAAGGCTTTAGAGATTTCTAAAGCCTTTTCTATATCTCGTTAAATATTCTATACTTGATAAGTAACTCCCTCTATTGCCAACTCCGTACGCTCAAAGACGGTTAGTGCCTCATCTAAAATCGGCTGTAAGGTCTTATATCTTGATGAAAAGTGACCGATAAGCAACTTCTTCGCGTTAACGATCTTAGCTACTTCAGCAGCCTGTAATGCGGTCGTATGATGAGTTTGACAAGCCCTATCGAGCATTTCATGTAAGAAAGTGGCTTCATGGTATAAGGTATCACAATCCTGAATACTGGAAAAATAACGCTCATCAAATAAGGTGTCTGAGCAATAACAATAACTCTTGGGCTCATCAGAGTCTAAAGTATAATCGATGTTCTTTAGCACTTGCCCATTCGGCAAGGTAAGATCAACGCCTCTTTTCAACATCGGATAGTACTCAATAGGAATTCTCTCGTGTTCGAGCTTATCAACAATAAGCCTCCGTAATCTCTTCTTCTGTGTGAACCTAAAGCCTGTACAGGGTATTCTATGATTTAAAATAATGGTTTCAACAATCACATCATTGTTTTCGAAAATCTGCGACGGATTGTCAGCAGTTGTGGCAACGAATTCAATGGGATAACGGATTATTGTTTCAGAATGTTTAAACTGAAGTACAAGTATCTCCATCAATGCTGCAGGAGCAAAGATTTTTATTGGCTTAACGCGCCCGTTTAAATGCAAAGTGGAAAGCAAACCGATCAAACCAAAGTAATGATCTCCATGCAAATGGCTGATAAACACAAAATCAATTTTACTGGCTTTAAAACCATATTTGATTAACTGTTGCTGGGTACCCTCACCACAATCAATCAGATAAAATTTTTCATTGCAATTTAAAAGCTGTGCAGTAGGATTTCTATTGTATACCGGAGTAGCGGAACTACTACCTAAAATAGTTACCTCAAACTTCATTAGCCCTTATCTACGCTCCCCAACAATTCCTTTTCTATTTCTTCCATAAAGATCAGATCAGTTGCCTCGTCCAGCTTTGAAACTATTGTTAGCTGTTGATCTAAACTTGACATTTCGAGAATCGAAGCCACTGCTTCATTCACTCCTGTAAGAATGAAAAGTCCATTTGCCTTTTTACACAACCTGTCTCCCACTAATAAACTGCTCAGATCCTGCGAATCATCACACTGCTTAATAGAAGATAAATCCAATACAATATTACAATACCCTTCTGCATTCAATAAGATGAATTCAGATTTCAATTTAGGTGTATTATCATTCGTAAACTTAGATTCTTTAAGTTTTAAAACGACATACTTATCGTGTTTGTCTACTGAAAATTTCATGATATTGATTTGTTTAGTTGATTACGAAAATACTAAATTTTAATGATTTTTCACCGTTTTATTAAGCCTGCAACTGGCTTAATGCCGACACTACGTTAGTTTCAATTCGCTTAGGTATATCCGCAGTATCATTCTTTACAAATTTATCGCCCGTGATCTGTTCATAAAGCTCAATGTATCGCTCGGATATAGAATCTACTATCTCTTTGGTCATTGCCGGCACCACTTGTCCATCCTTACCTTGAAAACCATTCTCAATTAACCATTTACGAACAAACTCTTTAGAAAGCTGTTTTTGCGGCTCGTTTGAAGCCTGGCGTTCTGAATAACCTTCGGCATAAAAATAACGCGATGAATCAGGTGTATGGATCTCGTCGATCAGATAAATATCGTCACCAACTTTACCAAACTCGTATTTAGTATCAACCAATATCAATCCGCGTTCAGCAGCCATCTGTGTACCACGTTCATACAAAGCATAAGTATATTTCTCCAGCAAAGTATAGTCTGCTAATGAAACGATTCCTTTTGCCAGGATATCTTCTCTGGAGATATCTTCATCATGTCCTACAGATGCTTTAGTCGTTGGGGTTATAATTGGCTTAGGTAATTTATCATTCTCTTTTAACTCCTCAGGTAATGCTACGCCACAAACGCTGCGTCTGCCTGCACTATACTCTCTCCAGGCATGTCCTGCAAGGTATCCTCTAACCACCATTTCTACTTTAAAAGGCTCACAAATACGGCCAATAGTCACCATTTCATCTGGTACATCAATCACCCAGTTAGGCACAATATCTTTTGTGGCTGCCAAAAATTTAGCGGCGATCTGATTCAACACCTGTCCTTTAAAAGGAATCGCCTCCGGCAAAACCACATCAAATGCAGATATCCTGTCAGTAACCACCATCGCCATAAACTGGTTATTGATGGTATATACATCGCGTACTTTACCCTTATAATAATTTGTTTGCTTAGGAAAGCTGAAATTTGTCTCTTTTATTGCTGCCATTTTAATTTTTGATGTTAGAATTACGATTTACGAGTTGAGACTAAGCGCCTTTCCAATCGTAAATCAAAAATCGTATATCGTATATTACTTTATTGAATATCGCCGTATGCTTTCAATATTCGTTTTACCAATTTGTGTCTAACCACGTCTTCTCCTGTCAGATAGATGATATCTATACCTGGAATACCATCCAGAATTCGAAGTGCGTTGTGCAACCCTGACATCTGCTTTTTAGGCAAGTCTATCTGGGTTACATCTCCAGTTACGATGAACTTAGCCGATGGTCCCATACGCGTCAGGAACATCTTTAGTTGAAGATCTGTCGAGTTTTGAGCCTCATCCAAAATCACGAAACAATTGTCAAGAGTTCTTCCGCGCATAAATGCCAGTGGCGCGATCTCAATCGTTCTGTTTTCTATATAGGTTTTCAGCTTTTCTGCCGGAATCATGTCATCAAGTGCGTCATATAAAGGACGAAGATAGGGATCTACCTTTTCTTTTAAATCTCCCGGCAGAAAACCAAGACTTTCACCTGCCTCTACCGCCGGTCTTGTCAATATGATTCTTTTAATCTCTTTATTTTTCAACGCTCTTACGGCGAGCGCCACTGCTGTATAGGTTTTTCCCGTTCCGGCAGGACCGATCGCAAATAGCACATCATTTTTGTTAATGCTATCCACCATCCTGCGCTGATTTGCAGTCCTGGCTTTCACCATTAAACCATTGGTACCAAACACAATGACTTCGCCACCTCCGCCACTATTTGTTTTTTCCGGAGCTTCCTCTGCGTTGGACTCTGTTTTTTTTGAAACCAAAATCGTTTCCACATCACTAGCCGTCAGGGAACTGTATTTCTCCAGATGACCAATTAGCTGGTTATATTTTTTCTCAAAACCCTTAAGCTCCTGTTCATCGCCCAGCACCTTAACTTCATTACCTCTTGCTACAACTTTCAATTTTGGAAAAGCGTTTTTAATCAGCTCATAGTGCTCATTATTTGTGCCCCAGAATTGTACCGGATCTACCGATTCTAATGTTAATTTTAGTTCGTTCAAAATATTGTTTTTTTGATTGGAGTGTATATTTTGATATAAAAATTGAATATTTGTACGCGATTTGCCGCTTACGCAAGATTAAGAATAAATATTCAATTTTTAATGGCCATTATTACTTTAACAACAGATTTAGGTTCTAAAGATTTCTATCAGGCTGCCCTTAAGGGTAGTATCCTGAGTATCTTGCCTACAGCTAACATTGTTGATGTAACTCATGAAGTGCCATCCTTTAATATTTCGTATGCAGCTTTTGTCCTGAAGAATGTTTATCCCTACTTTCCAAAGGGCACCGTACACCTCATTGGTATAGATTCTGTCTTTAGTGAAAACACAAAATATATTGCACTAAAATACCGCGATCACTTTTTTGTAGGTGCCGACAATGGTATCTTTTCCCTCCTATTTGATGAAGTTCCGGAAGAAATTGTGGAACTAAATATCATGCAGGATTTGAAGTACCTGCATTTTCCTTTGGTAGATATCTTTGTCAAAGCTGCTGTAAGCCTTGCCAAAGGAGGAAAACTCAAAGATGTAGGCGTACCAACAGACGGTGTTGAAGAACGGATGTTATTGAATCCTGTAATAGAACGCGATATTATCCGTGGAAGTGTCATTTATATCGATACCTTTTGCAATGTGATCACCAACATCACAAAAGACCTCTTCACAAAAATCCAGCGCAACCGTGACTTTACACTCTACTTTAGAAAAAGCGAAACCATCACACAACTCAGCTGGCATTACAATGAAGTACCTGAAGGTGAAAAGCTTTGTCTTTTTGGAATTAGCAACCACCTGGAAATCGCCATCAATAAAGGAAAAGCAAGCGGACTTCTTGGCCTTCATCTTAGCGATATCATCCGGATTGAGTTTCATCCTTAATCTAAAGATTAAAGCTAAGGCATGGAGTTTGCTTGTTCATTAGCAAACATTAATAGAAATGAAAAACCTGATAGTTTTATTACTCCTGCTTACTTCCTTTCATGTCATGGCATTTCAGCCAGACACCAGTGCATATCAAACCCAGCGTCTAAAGGTCAATGCACTTCTCAAAGAAAGAAGTGTCAAATTTGGACAGTATGACCAGAGTCTGGACACTCGTACAGGGATTTTTGGGCTCCAAACTAAAGACGACATTAAAAACTCAAATGAGATTCTCAGGCAAATTGTACTGAATGACAACAACACATTTAAAGAGTTAAAAATTCTGATGGATTACAAAGATCAGGAAATGAAACAAGCACAAAACAGCGCCAATGAAGCCGGCAACAGAATGCAGAATTACATGTTTTCGATTAAAAAACTACAGGATCAGAATCAGCAATTGAAAGATAAAATCGAGGGACAGCAAGCCGGAAAAAGCATAGCCTGGTATCTTGTCATCTTACTTGCTGCTGCACTTGTTTATGTCATCTATTCATCGCGCAAAAAACTCAAAATACAGGCTTAAATGAAGAAGCATTTTTTTAAAATACTCCTGAAGATCAACAATGTGGTATTGCCGAGTCTTTATAAAAAAGACCCGATGAAACTAACCAACCTACAAAAAGCCATCTTAGGCTACAGATATTGGGTACTTACAAATTCACTCAGTTAAAATAGCTGGTTAGCAGTCCAACTAAAAATTTAGGTTCCACCCAGGTCGACTTAGGTGGCATCACCCCATTTACATCTGCTACGGCCATTACCTGATCCACAGACGGCGCAAATAACGTAAATGCGATCGCAAAAAGCCCATTATCTACCTTTTCCTGAAGAGCTTCAATTGGCACCCTCCCGCCTTCAAAAGTGATACGCGCGTCTGTACGAGGGTCTTTAATACCTAAAACAGGCTCAAGTATAAAATCCTGTAGTATGCTAACGTCCAGCACCCCGACCGCGTCTTCTTCATTAAAAATTTCAGTTTTCGGGCTTAAAACATACCATTGTCCGCTTAGATACATCCCGATTTCGTGTAGTTTTTCAGGCTTTACCTGTATGGCAGACTTTTCAATAAAAAAGGACTTAGCCAATCCCTTCATAAAATCATCTTCACTCAGTGTTCCGAGATCTCTCACCAGCCGGTTAAATTCCAGCACCTTCACTTCATTGGTATTCATGTAAACTGTGGTGAAGTAATTGTAATCTTCCTCTCCATGATGTTTCGCATTCAAAGCCTGTTTTTGTACGCCCATTTTTGCCATAGAGGCAATCCGGTGATGGCCATCTGCTATGTAGACTTCAGGTATCGCTGCAAATGCACCGACGATTTGCTTCAGATCTTTCTGATCTGAAATTGCCCAAACCTGGTGTTTCGTTCCATCAGCAAAAGTAAAATCAAGACAGGGCTCAACCTCCGCCGTGTAACGCTCAATCAGCGCATCAATTACCGCATCTGGATGATATGTAATCAGTACAGGGTTGGCGTCCAAACCGGTTTGCTGAAGGTAATCGGCTAATAGTTTTTCCCTCCGCTCAACCGTAGACTCATGCTTTTTTATCCTACCGTTAAGATAATCACTGATATGCGTTAACGTCCATATCCCCCTCTGTACCAGATCTCCATTTACCAACCTGTACACATAAACTGAAGGACATTTATCCTTCACTAAAACTTCATCCTCAACAAAACGTTCTACATTCTCACTAATCTTTTTAAAGATGAGCTCTTGCCTCGTACCCCGCAAGTATTGATGATCCAGCTCAGGATTGATCAGGTGCAAAAAACTATAGTCATTTTCTGAAGCAATAAGCTTTGCCTCGCCAGTGCTATAATTTTCTAGCGGACGCGTCACTACCAACGATTGTAAATGAACTACAGGCTTAAGCGCGCAGAAAGGTTTTATACGAGGCATATTTGGTTATTATGAGGCTATCCGAAAAGGACAGCCTCATTGATTTCTATTTATTAAAGTGCTCAATGATCAATGTAGCAAGTTCAGTTCCGATACGTTCCTGTGCTTCATTGGTAGAGGCTCCAATATGAGGGGTCAACGATATTTTGCTGTGTTGCAAAATCGCTGCGTCTGGAGTAGGCTCATTGTAAAATACATCTAAACCTGCAAAAGCTACTTTCCCGCTATCAAGTGCTTCAATAAGAGCTGCTTCATCTATAGTTCCGCCTCTTGAACAGTTCACCACACCAACACCTTTTTTCATTTTAGCAAATTCTTCTGCACCCAAAATAGGCTTGTCGGCAAAAGGAGTATGTAAACTGATGAAATCACTATTTGCAATTACTTCGTCAAGAGATACTGTTTTCACTGGAATAGCTACACTTGCTCCACCTTGAAAATTCAAGGTCAGGCTACCTTCAAAAGGATATAAATCATAAGCTAAAACATTCATACCTAAGCCTAATGCTACAGTAGCCGTCTCTCTTCCAATCCTTCCAAAACCAATGATACCAATAGTTTTACCTCTCAATTCAGTTCCTTTAGCATAAGCTTTTTTAAGGTCATTGAATTTGGTATTGCCCTCAACAGGCATTTTTCTGTTGGCATCCTGTAAAAAACGGACACCGGTAAATAAATGACTGAATACCAGTTCAGCTACAGATAAAGAAGAAGCTGCAGGAGTATTTACCACAGCAACGCCTTTACTGCGTGCATATTCAACATCAATATTATCCATACCAACACCGCCCCGTCCAATCAACTTAATGTTAGGGCAAGCATCAATCAGTTCCTGACGTACTTTAGTAGCACTGCGTACAGTAATGCCATCGTAGTTTTTTAAAGCTTCGGCTAACTTTTCCTGTGGAACTGTTTCTGTATCAACAACAAAACCAGCTTGCTCCAATAACGCTTTTCCGATAGGATCTATCCCATCGTTTGCAAGTATCTTAATCATTATCTATATTTTATTGGTATTTTTCTGCAAAAATCTGCATTAATTCTATTAAAGTGTGAACACTTGTAATCGGAAGTGCATTGTACATAGATGCTCTGAAACCTCCTACACTTCTGTGTCCTTTAATGCCTTCAATTCCATTCTCTTCAGCTAACTTTAGGAACGGTTTCTCCAGCTCAGGATTTTCCATTACGAAGCAAACATTCATTCTAGAACGGTCTTCAACAGCACATGTACCTTTAAATAATGGATTTCTGTCGATTTCTTTATATAAGGCATTCGCTTTAGCGATGTTTTCTTTTTCAATCTCAGCAACACCACCTTTAGATTTTAACCACCTTAAGTTTAACATAGCCACATAGATAGAAAATACCGGCGGCGTGTTGTACATAGAACCTCCGTCTATATGTACTTTATAGTCGAGCATTGCAGGAATTTTCCTGTCAACTTTACCAAGAATTTCATCTTTAACGATCACAATAGTCAAACCTGCCGGGCCAATATTCTTCTGTGCACCTGCATAGATCAGATCATATTTAGACACATCAATTACCCTGCTCATGATGTCAGATGACATATCGCATATCACGGGAACATTAGTTTCAGGCAAGCTGAACATTTCCGTTCCGTAAATGGTATTGTTAGAAGTACAGTGGAAATAAGCACTATCTTCTGGGATACTGTAACCTTTTGGAATAAAGGTATAATTGTCGGCCTTAGAAGAACCTACAATATTTGCCTTACCAAAAGCAGGCACCTCTTTGATCGCTTTATTTGCCCAAACTCCTGTTTCCAGGTAACTTGCAGTTTTACCTTCCGGCAATAAGTTCATTGGAACCATAGCAAACTGTAAGCTTGCTCCACCTTGCAATAATAAAACAGAATATCCGGAGGGCACATTTAATAATTCTTTAACCAGTTTTGTGGTCTCTTCAACTACACCTTCGAATTCTGGTGTACGGTGAGAAATCTCAAGAATCGACAATCCGTCTTTAAAATCTAAAACAGCCTGTGATGCTTGTTTAAATACTTCCTGAGGTAAAATGCAGGGGCCTGCGCCGAAATTGTGTCTCATTTTTATAGTTAATTTTATGCTTGTAAATGTAACAGATTTATATCATTTATCATTTCGAATTCTTGAACTTTATGATCAATTTTAAATTTAGTTGCCTGCCAGTTAAATAATTAGGAATAGCATATTGTACGTTATCTACGTCCTTTAGCCATAAATATGAAACTGTATTATTGATGTTCAGCAAATTAAATACTTCCAGATAAGCAGAAAACGAACTAAAATATCTATCCAGAAATCTTGGTTTTCTCATCCCTGCATCATCTAAAAAATCTTTAGAAAAACCGATATCAACTCTTTTGTATGCAGGGATATTAAAATCATCTGAATAGCGCTGAACCAAGGGAGCACCCACCGGTAGCCTTGATCCATAAAGCATACTTAGATGCACCTTATAAGTTGGACTGTTCAAAAGCCTATCCTGAAAATAAACAGAAAAATTTACTCTTTGATCTGTCGGCCTTTTCAAATACCCGAGGCCATCATTCAATATATCCTGATTGGCCTTCATAAAGGAAACCCGGAAATAAGAAAGCAGATCCTTTACAAATTCGCCACCTATACTAAAATCTGCACCATAAGTATATCCCTTCGCCTCAGCACCTGCAAGATACTTTACACGTACATTATCCATCATATAAGGAATAAGCCTATCCTGATATTTAAAATACAGTTCAGACACAAATTTCAGCCTGGTACCTAATCCGTCAAAAGCATAATCCAGTCCGATCGAACTATTATAAGAACGCTGTGCCTGCTGCCCTTTATTTAAAATGCCGTTAAAATCCCGGATACTCCGGTAATCTGGGGCCTGCTGGTATACCCCCGCCGTAAAACGGAATATCTTATTGTTGCTCAAAGGACGGTATGCCAGCAACAAACGCGGACTCAGCAGCAACTGCCTGCTCAGGCTATTATAATTTGCTCTTACCCCCAACAATAGCTCAGAATGGGCTGACAACCTATAACTATCCTGTGCATAAGCAGTATAATACTGAATTGCCAGTTTATTCTTTATACTGATGCTATTGTCCTGATAAAAATTCTGAATACCCCTTTCCAATATATATCCGGCAGAATCAATCAAGCCATACTCGTTCAGGTTATCCTGATAATCTTTGCGTTCAAATCTCAATCCCCAGGAAAAAACATGATTTCCAAAATCCTGATCAGCTTTAATTTCAGAACCAAAGGTTTGAGATTCCAGATTATTACGCGCATAGTTGATATAACCTCCTATCCCTTTGTTCGTTTTAGTCGTTGCAAATCCCCCACTCGCAAAGTCATTGTTTATTTCATTAAAAACATACCTACCTTCCACATCAATCCGTTCCCTTTCAAGCGTGCTAAAATAACTGTTAATCCATTTGATCACCAGATTCGCCTTTGGAAAGTAACTCGCTGTTACCGCACCTCCGGCAGTTTGATAATCATCGATCTCCTGCCCACTGTATTCTGTATCTAGCCTCAACAATGTGCTTAACGTTCCAAATTGTGTTTCCCTGCTTTCCGGAATCAGTTTAAATATCCCACTGTTAAAATTACCAAGCAGACCCAACGTAAATTTATTAGAGAAGGTATGATGATAAACTACCTGAACATCCGTAAAATTTGGAGCATAACTACCCTTCGTATCTTGCCTGTTCAATATGCTAGTATTATTTTTATACCTGATTCCAGCAAGCAGGTAACTACGTTTATTTAATATCCTGGAACTAAAAGCTCCACCCTGAAGTCCAAGGTTCAATATAGCCTGACTACTATCAGGCTTATCATACCGCACATCCAGCACCGAAGACAACTTATCACCATAACGAGCTTCGAAACCTCCTGCAGAAAACTTTGCCCCGCTAAGCAAGTCGCTATTAATAAAGCTCAAACCCTCCTGGTGACCATTTCTGATGAGTACTGGCCGACTGATTTCCACATCGTTTACATAGATCAGGTTTTCATCAAAGCTTCCTCCTCTTACGCTGTATTGCGAACTCAGTTCATTATTGGTCGACACCCCTGGCAGGGTTTTTAGGATCACTTCAAAATTTCCGGAAGCAGATGGCATTGCCGCGACATCGGATACGTTGATGATACTGCTATTACTGAGTTGGTTTTGACGAGTGGTAATGGTAACCTGTTCCAGTTCATTGATGTTGCTGACCATACTTATATCCTGTACAATCCTGCCTTCCTTATCTCTTTTGATTTCCTGCAAAACAGGTTTATATCCCAAAAGAGTATATTTCAATGTGAAAAATCTTGTAGAAGAGTAAATGCTATAAGTCCCACTTTCATCAGAAATTGTAGACTGGTTCTGCCCCAAGACCGTTACCGTTACTTTGGCAAGGGGGTTTTTCAGATCATCCTTTATTACACCAGTTATTTTAATCAGTGGCTGCGCATTTACAAACGTAACCCCCAACACCAGAACCAGCAGTAATAGTCGGAGTTTGAGCATTCAGCTAATTATAAATTTACTGTAGTAGTGTCCAATTCTTTCAATGCTGAAATCATTTGAATTGGTGATTCATCAGCAAAAACAGCATTACCTGCTACCAATACATTCGCCCCCGCCTGTACCAGTTCTGTGAGGTTATGCAAGCCAACCCCTCCATCCACTTCGATGACCAGCCGAGGATTGATCTGCGAAGCCATATTTCTCAATTCTTTTACCTTATTTATAGTATTTGGAATAAACTTTTGTCCGCCAAATCCAGGGTTTACAGACATCACCAACACCAGATCAAGATCTGTAAGAATGTCTTTTAACAACCCAACAGGGGTATGCGGATTGATCGCTACACCAGTCTTACAACCGGCAGCGTGAATGGCCTGCACCGTTCTGTGCAAATGTGTACAAGCCTCATAATGCACAGTAATAATTGAAGCCCCTGCAGCCGCAAAACGCTCTATATACTGATCAGGATTTACGATCATCAGATGTACATCTAACGGCTTCGCTGCATACTTCTTTATCGCCTCCATTACAGGGAATCCAAAAGAAATATTCGGAACAAAAACACCGTCCATTACATCTACGTGAAACCAGTCTGCCTCACTTGAATTGATCATTTCTATATCACGCTGAAGGTTAGCAAAATCAGCAGAAAGTACAGATGGGGCAATAAGGTGTTTCATAAGGAATGTGTTTTAATTATAGCTGGTTTACATTTGTAAATATAAATAAATAACCGATTCTTAAACCAAAAAACCCCGCAAATTGCGGGGTTTTTGAACTTCTATTTTATATTGTTATTGCACCAGCATCGCTGGTTGTAATTCACTATGCTTGCGGAGCAGCTGCAGCTTCTGGTCTTGGTGGACGAGGCAATAAAGCTTTTCTTGAAAGCTTCATTTTACCTTGTTTGTCAATATCCAAAAGTTTAACCTGGATTTTATCACCTTCTTTAAGCACACCATCCATGGTTTCTAAACGTTCCCATGCAATTTCAGAGATGTGCAACAGTCCGTCTTTACCCGGCATAATCTCTACAAATGCACCAAACGGCATGATAGATTTTACTTTACCATCATAAGTAGCACCTATGTCTGGTTTAGCAGCGATTGCATTGATACGGCCAACAGCAGCATCAATTGCAGCTTTATTATCAGCAAAGATTTCAACGATACCTTTGTTTCCAACCTCTTCGATAGAGATAGAAGCACCGGTTTCACGTTGCATTTCCTGGATAATTTTTCCGCCTGGTCCTATCACAGCACCAATAAATTCTTTATCAATGCTCAATGAAACGATGCGTGGCGCATGGTCCTTGTAATCCTCACGAGGTGCAGAAATTGTTTTCTTCATCTCGTTCAGGATATGCAAACGAGCTTCTTTAGCCTGATTTAAAGCGTTAGTTAACACTTCCCATTTCAAACCATTGATTTTCAAGTCCATCTGACAAGCAACAATACCTTTTTCAGTACCTGTTACTTTAAAGTCCATATCACCTAAATGATCTTCATCACCAAGGATATCAGAAAGAATGGCATATTTACCAGTTTTCTCATCAGTGATCAATCCCATAGCAATACCCGATACCGGAGCTTTAATTTTGATACCAGCATCCATAAGTGCCAATGTACCAGCACAAACAGTAGCCATAGATGAAGAACCGTTAGATTCTAAAATATCAGAAACGATACGGATCGTATATGGGTTTTCTTCCAATCCTGGCAATACTTTCTTTAAAGAACGCATTGCTAAGTTACCATGACCAATTTCACGACGGCCGGCACCCCTGTTAGGACGAACCTCACCAGTGGAGAAACCAGGAAAATTATAGTGCAATAAGAATTTATTGTATCCATTGACGAAAGCACCATCAATCATTTGCTCATCATCTTTAGAACCTAAAGTAACGGTAGTCAATGATTGGGTTTCGCCACGTGTAAATACTGCCGAACCGTGAGCTGCAGGCAGATAACCTACTTCACTCCAGATTGGACGTACTGTGCGTACATCACGACCATCTAAACGAATTCCTTCGTCTAAAACAAGGTTACGGATCGCATCATATTGCACATCATGGAAATATTTTTTAGAAAGAAAGCCGGTTACATCGTCAATGTCTTCACCTAAAGTAGCAATGAAATCCATTAAGATGGCACCAAAGGCATCACCACGCTCACCTTTGCTTGTATTGCTTTTTGCTATTGCATATACTTTATCGTAAGCAAACGCATAAACCTGCTCTTTCAATTCAGAATTGCTATCCTCATGAGAATAAGTACGTTTTACAGTTTTGCCTACCAATTCAGCAAGCTCTTTCTGAGCCTGAACCTGAACCACGATTGCTTTGTGTGCAAATTCGATTGCTTCCACCATTTCAGTTTCAGAAATCTCATCACATTCACCCTCAACCATCACGATATCATTTTCAGTACCTGCTACTAAAAACTCCATATCAGCACGTTCAAGGTCGCTTACATAAGGATTGATTACAAATTTACCGTCAATTCTGGCAACACGTACTTCAGAAATAGGTCCGTTAAAAGGAATATCTGAAACCGCTATAGCAGCCGAAGCAGCTAAACCAGCTAAACAATCAGGCATTATATTTTTGTCAGAAGAGATCAAAGAGATCATTACCTGAGTATCGGAGTGATAATCTTCAGGGAACATCGGACGTAAAGCCCTGTCTACCAAACGTGAAATTAAAACTTCATAATCTGACAATCTTGCCTCACGACGTAAGAAACCACCAGGAATACGGCCGGCGGCAGCATATTTCTCCTGATAATCTACCGATAAAGGTAAGAAATCAACACCTGCCTTAGCGCCTACCGTAGAAACTACAGTCGCCAAAAGCATGGTATCACCCATTTTAACTACTACAGATCCATCAGCTTGTTTAGCCAATTTTCCTGTTTCAATTTCGATTGTTCTTCCATCGCCCAGGTCGAACGATTTTTTTATTACATTCATTTAAAAGTTGTTGTGGTGTGTTTTCCTCTTTTACACACCGGATTTATATATTGTGTATTTACTTTTCAAACTTAAATAAAACCTTTCGGATTTTATCTGTGAAATTAAAAAGCCATTCCCTAAAGAATGGCTTTTCTTGATATTATTACGATTATTTGCCGTCTTTAGCTCCGATAGGTTTGATAATGTCCCTTAGACCTAAGTTTTTGATGATAGCACGATAACGCTCGATATCTTTTTTGTATAGGTAAGCCAAAATACCACGGCGTTTACCTACTAATTTTTGTAGTGACAACTGAGTAGAGAAATCTTTACGATTTTTCTTCAAATGCTCTGTTAAGTGTGCAATGCGGTAAGTGAATAACGCTACCTGACCTTCTGCAGAACCCGTGTTTGTTTCTACTTCGCCGTGTTTTTGAAAGATTTCGGCTTTCTTTTCTTTACTTAAATACATTCTTGAATGATACTAAAGTGTGTATAATTAATTAATTGGATGCAAAGATAGTGTAAGTTTCCTATTTTTGCAATACTTATGGAAAACACAGCGTACAGCATATTTGAAAGCGAATTAAAAGTAAGACCTGATGACATAGATATGTTCAATCATGTCCACAACAGCAAATATTTTGATTATGTACTTGCTGCTCGTTATGACCAGATGGCAGAATTCTATAAGATGCCAATGGAATCTTTTCTAAGCAGCGGCTTCGGCTGGGTGGTCCGCACTGCGATGGTTGAATTTAAACGTCCGCTTGTACTTGGTGATGTCATCATTATCAGAACAGGAATACTTACCATCAATGAAAAAGGATGCCGCGTCCAATTTGAGATCAAAAATAAGCGTTCCGGAAAAGTAGCCTCAGATGGCTGGTTTGATTATGTAATGATTGATATCAGCACAGGAAAAGGCTGCAAAGTAAACGACGATATGATCAAAGCTTACAGCATCTAGAAATGCTATTTCTTTTTTCAGAAAAAGATTTATATTTGCTAACTAACCCAACCGCATTACGATGAAAGTATTTGCAGTCCGTTTGAGGTTCTAACAACCGAGGGCTCCACCTTCCCGCAAAAATTATGACACAGCATTCTTTGCTGTACAACGGTTTATACTTTACTTTTTCCTTTACTTATGTCAGAACAGAATACAGCTTCAATGGGTAAGCTATCTAAAATATTTACACTCATCAAACAGTCTCTTAAAGGAGAAGAATTTGACTATACACAAGGCAGCATCAAAAAAGCAGTCGTGCTTTTAGCCATACCTATGATTCTTGAAATGATGATGGAATCAGTGTTCGCTCTGGTCGACCTATACTTTGTAGGCCACCTTCACAACAGCAGTCACGCCATACAGACGGTCGGACTTACGGAATCTGTACTTACCATATTGTATTCTCTTGCCATTGGCATGAGCATGGCCGCGACAGCAGTAGTCGCACGCCGCATAGGCGAAAAAGACCCTATAGCAGCAGCAAAAGCGGGGATGCAAGCGGTATTTGTTGCCGTAGCAGTCACAATTCTAATCAGTATTTTGGGTTTTATCTACGCCAGGGAGATCCTGACACTAATGGGTGCATCAGCTGAAACCGCCGAACATGGAACTACCTATGTACAAATCATGATGGGTGGTAGCCTGATCATTGTGCTTCTTTTTCTGATTAACGGAATTTTCCGTGGGGCAGGAAATGCGGCAATAGCCATGAAAAGTCTGCTGATTGCAAATGCGGCCAATATTATTTTATGTCCACTTCTGATCAATGGATTCGGGCCCATTCCCGCATTCGGCCTCACTGGCGCCGCCATGGCCACCAGCATTGGCCGGGCAATTGGCGTCATATATCAACTTTATTGTCTTTTTGGCGACAAAGGCATACTAAAAATAAAACTGAGTTACCTCATTCCAGAATGGGAGCAGATCAAAGCACTACTGAAGATCGCGATGCCCGCTATATTCCAGTTCGTAATTGCATCCTGCAGCTGGATTTTCCTGGCTCAACTGGTGGCCACCACCGGCGGAGATCACGGATCTGCCGGTTATCAAACCGCATTGAGACTGATGATGTTCTTTATGTTACCCGCCTGGGGACTTAGCAATGCGGCATCAACGCTTGTTGGGCAAAACCTCGGTGCCGGGCATCTGGACAGAGCAGAAAAGTCTGTGATTCAGACCGCAACATACAGTGTATTTTATATGGCGATGGTCATGCTCATTACTTTTGCCCTCGGCAAGCCCATGATCGCTGTCTTCACCAATGATGCAGCCGTACGTGCGGTTGCCTTAAAGGCCATTTACATCATGAGCCTCGGTTATATATTATATGGAATAGGAATGGTACTGGTCAATACCTTTAACGGCGCCGGAGATACATGGACTCCTACTTGGGTCAACTTCTTCGGATTCTGGCTATTCCAAATTCCCCTCGCCTATTTGTTGGCCAAATACTTCGAAATGGGCCCTACAGGCGTATTTATCGCAATTCCAGTAGCGGAGACCGCAATTTGTATAGCAGGTTACCTTCTCTTCAAACGGGGTAAATGGAAGACAATAAAAGTCTGATTATTAAAAAAAGGAGTCTATATAGACTCCTTTTTATATCTACATCACGCCGCTTTCTTTTCTGAAATCTCAGGTACAAATCTAAGTCCGGGCGTAAGCCAGTGCAGCAGAAAAACGCGTGAATAACGATAGTTTAGCGGAGCGAATAAAAATACCCCAACCAATATAATCGCAACATAGACCCAAAGGTTTTCATAAGTAAGCGCAACACCTAAAACATAAGCGGCAACACTGATACTAATCATTTCAACTACGTTCATCGCATAACTGATAAACATCGCCACATAGAAAAAGCCAGGCTCTCTTTCAAACCGAAGATGGCAATGAGAACAATATTCATTAGTAACCTGTCCTTTAAACGAAAACATCTTGCCTGAAAATATCGGGCCTTTTCTGCATCTTGGACATTTACATTCAACTACAGCTTGTAATTTTGACGGAGTATTCATAAGCATTCTATTGTTAGAAAATCCCCTTTGGATTCTATAACACAAAATTACGAAGGATCATTTCTAAATTTTATGATCCAGATCATACTTATAATTTAATGACTTTACCCCTATTTAGTTTGAATTCATTTTGATCAGAAAGTTTCTTTACCACCCGGATTACCGTTTCCACCCTCAACCCGCTCATATCAGCCAATTGCTGCCTTGTCACTTTCAGTTCCTGCGCGCTTTCCACTTCCTTCAAAAGATACTGTATCAATGTCCTCACCCTATGCTCAGCTTGCTCATTTGCCAGTTCCTCAAGCATCATTGCTTTATAAAACAACCTGTTACTTAAGGTTTTGATCAACTTCATACTAAAATCACTGCGCTCTTCCAAGAGCTCAAAAAAATCAGTCTTTCCTACTGGGATAATTTCCGAATCCTGAGTGGCAATGGTATAAGCTAGGTAAGGTTTATCCAGCAACAATGCCGGTTCACCAAAATACTCATTGGTTTTAAAAATACCCTGAATAAATTCTTTGCCGTCATTATTTACTGTCACCATTTTAACCTTACCGCTTTTTATAAAATAAACTGCCCTTGGATGTGCGTCAGGTTCGTAAATGACCTCCCCCTTCTTATAAGTGACCACTTTAAAATGATTGTCCAGTAAATATTTTATCGTCATAAGCTCAGTTGCACCATTAAATTGATGTAATAATAACGGAAACCAGCATGATTTTCAAATCATATATTTCATTATCAAATGAAAAATAATAAACAAACAGATGAAAAATACCTGCATACGGGTATTTCTTTTGATTGTGAGTTTTATATAACTTTGACGCAATTAAACGATAACTCAAAGTAAATTATGACAAAAAATTCTACTAAAACTTTTTTTATCTTAAATCTGATGGCCATTTTGGGCTCAGCTGGTATTTCACAAGCTCAGGAAAAATCTGCAGATGGGATTGAAAACAGAAACCTTGTAAAATGGAATGTAGGTGCTTTAATATTGAAGAACTTTTCATTTCAGTACGAACGTGCGATCAACAAAAAGATCTCAGTAGCTGCTGGTATCAGGTTTGCACCTAAATCAGGAGCGCCTTTTAAATCCAAATTGGAAGATCTGATCGATGATCCTGAGACATGGGAAAGCATCAAAGATTTCAAAACAGGCAACTTTGCTTTCACTCCGGAAGTTAGGTTTTACCTTGGAAAACAGGTGTTTCAAGGATTTTACATAGCGCCTTTTGCCAGGTATGCTACTTATTCTGCAGAAGTTCCTTTCGGTTACGACACAGACAACGGTAGAGAAACCATCCCAATGAGCGGAGACGTTACTGCTTTAACTGCTGGCTTGCTGTTCGGTGCCCAATGGAAACTAAGCAAACAAATACACCTTGACTGGTGGATCTTAGGTCCTAACTATGGTACTTCTTCAGGAAACATTTCAGGTAAGAAAAGCTTAAATGATGATGAGCAGAGAGAATTACTTGACGCACTTGAAGACCTTGATGACCTTCCTCTGGTAAAAACAAAATATACTGTAGATGGCAACGGTGCCAAAGTAGATTTTGACGGCCCATGGGCTGGTGTAAGAGCTGGTTTGAGTGTTGGTTTCAGATTCTAAACCTTTACGCTTTAAACATAAAAAAAAGAGCATTGCGATTTTGCAATGCTCCTTTTTTTATATCATAAACCTGTACATCTAACCTATTGTTTCCCTGATCAGCTTGGTATAAAAATCATTTAGTTTCATATCCATTGCCGCTACCTGCTGTGGAATAAAGCTGGTCGCCGTCTGTCCAGGAATCGTATTGATCTCTATAAAATGGAAATCACCTTCATCCCCACTTAGTATAAAATCAATACGCACCACACCACGACAGTTCAGTTTCACGTAAACCGCTTCCGCTATTTTAGCCACTCTCTCACGCGTCTCTGCCCTTACCGGAGCAGGCGTGGTTTCTCTAGCTACCCCAGGCGTGTATTTAGCTTCAAAATCAAAGAACTCTTTTGCGGTCTCCACCTCAGTGATTGGTAATACCGTTACTTTTCCATCCAGTTTAACCACTCCCACCGTAAATTCTCTTCCAGATATAAATTCTTCAATCAGGATCTGACTGTCTTCGTTAAAAGCCTTGTCTATCGCAGCCTGAAGGTCATCAGCATGATTTACTTTACTCATCCCAATACTGCTTCCTCCATTATTTGGTTTTACGAAGTAAGGTACTTTAAGGTCCTTCTTCAGCTGATCAGTATTGTACGGAATGCTATTGAATATTTGTGCAGACTTCGCCACATGAAGCCCGGGTATTCCCTGAACTATTGCTTTCGTATACCCCTTATTCATGGTGATTGCAGAAGTCAGGGCATCGCAGGTCGTATATGATAAGTTAAGCATATCAAAATACCCTTGCAGTTTACCATCTTCACCAGGCGAACCATGAATGGCTATGAATACACCGTCAAATTTTATTTTTTTGCCGTTAAGAGTTAAAGAGAAATCATTCCTGTCTACTTCAATCTTCACAGAATCCGCTGGCTCATAAAACCAACCCTGCTGTGTAAGCATGATCTTATACACATCAAATTTATCTGCATCTAAGTTCTGAGCTATTGTCGCTGCACTTTTCACCGATACTACCCATTCTCCAGTAGTTCCTCCGGTTAGTAATGCTATTGTCTTTTTCATATTTGATCTATTTAAGCTATCATTTTTCAAAGATCGTCCAACGCTATTAAATAGCATACATAAACGTCGTCATGCCGGCGCAGGCCGGTATCCCAGAGTAGAGGGCTAATCTACTAGTACGGGATGCTGAAATAAATTTGCTTCGCAGCTTCTTCGAAGTCAGCATGACGTTCGTCTGAGCTAAGCAATCATTCAGGACGACAACCATGATGTTCAAAAATATAAATTACTTGGTCAGATGTTATTTTAATTCTGATAAAATATTTTTTTAGTCTAAATTTGGACGATATACCTAGAGAACAGAAAAAGCGATGGGCAAATTCATTTCATATTTAAAAACAAAATCTTTCAGAAACAATTTACTAGCCGCTGCGATCACTGTTGCTGTACTCTTGTTTATTGCATTTTTTAGCCTGAGGTATTATACCAAGCATGGTCAGGGACTGAATGTACCAGCATTGAAGGGGATGTCATTCACGCAGGCCGTGAGCAAGCTGGAAGATCTGGGTTTAAGGTATGAGGTAGATTCTGTCTACATAATGGACTCTCCTCCGGGAACAGTGATCGATCAGGATCCTAATGCAAATACCTTTGTAAAAGACAACAGAACCATATACCTGACCGTAAGTATGAATACCGCTCCCGATGTGAAATTCCCTGACGTGGAGTTAAAATCACTGAGACAGGTACAGGCGATTATCGAAAGTTTTGGCTTAAAGCTTGGTGATACGACCTACAAGCCAGATATCAGCAGAGACGTGGTATTGATGGCTTCATTTGGTGGCCAGCCGATAAAAGCAGGACAAACTGTCCGCAAGGGTTCCAGAATTGACTTCCTGCTTGGCGACGGGAAGGGCAACGAAGAAGTGGACATCCCTTCATTAATCGGCCTGACCAAAGATGAGGCTTTGTTTGCATTGAGAAACGGCGCCATGCTTAATCTCGGTACCGTCACCTATGAAGGCACCATTACCGATACAGCAAATGCGGTCATCATAAAACAGGAGCCTTTTGCTACCGACTCGGTGACCAAAGTAAAACAGGGAACACCTGTCAACATTACTTTATCTAACAAAAAATAATCTACACAATCATTCCAGATAAAATTATCATGATCCCAAACGAAGAAAAGAAAGGTTTAAAGCCAGCTACAAAAGCAATATTGGCCATACTGCTTGTTGTGTTGGTTATAGGTGGTTATTACGGCTTAAAATTCTATAAGGTTTATTTTGCACCCAACATCACCGGCAATGAAAAATACCTTTATGTGAGAACGGGCTATACACTCGATGACGTATTTAAGGAAGTCAAGCACAAGGATATACTAACTGATGTTGGATCTTTTAGTCAGGCTGCCGCCAAGATGGAACTGGCACGCTCGTTGAAACCTGGACGTTACAAAGTATCCAAAGGAATGAACAACCGCAGCCTGATCAATATGCTGAAAGCGGGCAATCAGGATCCTGTGAAACTAAAATTCCAAAACATCAGGAAAAAAGAAAATTTTGCAGGTTATCTGTCCAGAAACCTCGAACCGGATTCTCTGGCTTTTATCAGTCTGCTGGATTCTGCATCCCTGATTGAAAAATATGGGTTCAATAAAGACAACATCTACACGTTGTTCATTCCCAACACCTACGAAATGTACTGGAATATCACTCCTGCTGAGTTCTTTGATAAGATGCGTGCCGAGTATGATAAGTTCTGGAATGCAGAACGCAAACAAAAAGCTGCTGCATTAAACCTGAGCCCTGTTCAGGTTGCCATCCTCGCTTCTATTGTTGATTCTGAGGCACTATATGACAAAGAAATGCCAATCATAGCTGGCCTGTACCTGAACCGACTCAATAAGGGAATATTATTACAGGCAGACCCCACAGTAATATATGCCAACGATGATTTCACGGTAAAACGTGTAACCAATGCCTTGTTACAAGTTCAATCCAGGTATAACACCTATAAATACGCAGGCCTTCCTCCTGGACCAATCATGATGCCTAGCATCAATGCTATTGATGCTGTACTAAACAGAAACCAAAATAACTACATTTATATGTGTGCCAAGGAGGATTTCTCCGGCTATCACAATTTTGCAGTTACAGTGCAGGAGCATGAAAGAAATGCAAAGAAATACAGGGATGCGCTGAACAAACGTAACATCTATAAATAAAATTATGTATATACACAGCTGCAAAATAAGGGTAAGGTACGGCGAAACGGATCAAATGGGTTATGTATATTACGGCAACTACGCAGAATATTATGAAGTAGCTCGTGTAGAGATGCTCAGAAGTTTAGGCATGGATTATGTTGGTATGGAAAACAGCGGAGTAATGATGCCTGTTTTGGAACTGAACTGCAAATATATCAAACCAGCATTATACGATCAGGAACTGACCATTAAAACCACAATAGAAAACTTGCCTGGTGTACGAATTCAGTTCAAATACGAAGTGTTTAATCCGGCAGAAGAGCTGATCAATATTGGATCAACTACACTGGTATTTGTAGACATGGAAAAGAACAAGCCTTGTCAGCCTCCGCAAAACTTTATGGACAGACTAAAAGTGCATTTTAACTAAATGGGATAATGGAGTGGGTACATAGACAGCTTTTGAAGATCAGGCTTTATGCGATGTTAATTGACTGGACAAAAGTTTGTATTTTACCAGGCTTTAGCCCCCTACCTTTATATACCGTTGCTTCTTTCTTTTTTAAGGAAATAGGCAAAGATTCCCTAGTCAACAAAGCCTCATCCCTGGCCTATAATTTCATGCTGGCCATATTCCCGGCCATCATCTTCTTATTCACGCTGATTCCGTTTATACCAAAGCGGATTGGTTTTCAGGATCAGCTAATGAAACTGATCATACTGATATTACCCGCAGATGCTTATCAAGCTTTTAGTGATACTTTGGAAGAGATTGTAAATAAACAAAATAGTGGTTTATTGTCATTCGGTTTTATCCTGTCGCTGTTTTTTGCTACCAATGGGATCCACAGCCTCATGATGGCTTTCAATAAATCCTCACTGATCATTGAGACCCGCAGCTGGTTTAAACAAAGAATGATTGCAGTATTGCTCACACTCATCATCGCACTATCCGTTATTGTATGTATTACAGCAATGTTTGTTGGCGAACTGGCCATCAAGTACTTGGATACCGAACTTGATGTAGGCAGTGACAGTCTGACTAAGTTTGCCATAGACCTCACAAGGTGGTCATTATTAGGTGTCCTGTATTTTGTGACCATTTCCATATTGTATAAATATGGCCCTGCCCATGCCAAAAAATGGCGCTTCTTAAGTGCAGGTTCCTGGCTGGCTACAATACTTGCCTTTTTTACCATCTGGGGATTTTCGTTTTACATCAATAACTTCAGTGCTTACAATAAAGTTTACGGATCCATCGGTACTTTGATCGTGATCATGATCTGGCTTTACTTAAATTCCTTGATTTTATTGGTAGGTTTTGAGCTAAATGCGAGTGTAGACCTGTCAAAACGCAGTGTAAAAATCATCAAACCCAACTTCAATATGTTTAAAAAAACAGCCCCTGCAGAGGATAAATTAGAGAAAAGATAAATTTTTCTTACTCAGTTTTAAGCCGTTATGAAGTTTTCATTAAATTATCTAAATCTAAATTTGCAGAATCATGCGGTATTCGTACTTTTGTCGCGGAGAGCTGGCAGAGTGGTCGAATGCGGCAGTCTTGAAAACTGTTGACTGTCATAGGTCCGGGGGTTCGAATCCCTCGCTCTCCGCTCGAAGAAACTAAAGCCTGAAATTTAAGATTTCAGGCTTTTTTGTTACCCTCTCTACACGACCAACGCTACACTACAATTACCTCACCCACATAAACACTTGTACTTACCCCATCTCCCGCAGCATTTACATACTGCGTCCAGATGTGAACATCATCCCCTATATGCTTCTTTGGCAACTTAGGGTTTACCTCCTGAGCCTCACGGACAGTCACATCTTTGAAAGTCACAAACTGTTCCTTATTCGTTTGTATACAATAAAAGTTGCCTCGTCCCCGGGTTTTAAAAACTCTGCTACATCCCCTGCCAGTCAAACGATGCTTCCAGTGGCTCATTAAATCCAAACTTCTGAAACCATAGCTCCAAAGCAACCAGACCTTTCCCAAACCTGCAGGCCAGTATCCATTCTAGTCCCGAATCATTTCGAAGTTCGTACCGGCAGTCCTGTCCGGCGCCACTACAAATTGCCTGCTCCAGCTGCTTCATATTCCCAACAAAACCCAGCGCATTAGATAATTTTCAGCCAGATCGCTTTACCATTATTTTTCATAACCAATGTGCCATGGTTATCTGGCAATAAGTGCATTTGTAAAAGTAAACTGTTCTTCATAAGTATAATTTGATACACTACAAAAGTAAGCCGTGCCAAAACAACAATAGCAGGTCATATGACCTGCTTTAATGGGAATTTATTTGTTGCCTCTTTATATAAGTAAACCCATTTAGATGTTATTAACCTCAAAGGCACCATAACTCAACATCTCGGCATTGTGGCTAACAATTAACTTGAGTTTCAGCCTTTGAATCAGTTCTTTTGCGTGTTCAAGGTTACGGTGCATGTTGTTAATTCCCCTGACCTCAATTCCGTTAGCAATCACTTTAAATTTATTCGGCTCAAATTTAGCGATGAACTGCTGCAGGTCTGCGCTAACACTATTTCCCTTTGTTTCCATAATCCCTATTATGCTGGTACTAACGTAAAAACAAGCCAAATGGTTTTAACGAAAACCCATTCAGCTTGGTGAAATGAGAGCGTAAGTTACATGACTTGTATATAGATGTTGTCTATAAAGAACAAAAGATTAAAAGGAAATGTTATTAAATATACACCTGAGCGCTACATGGTACACCCACAGTGTGTGATGGAACTTTGTAAACCAGTTACAGACGACCAGGCCGTTCTAGCCGCTGCGAAAATAGTCTAAAAGCCATCAAGGATTAAACCTACTTCCTGTTTATAAAGCATTTTACCTGAACGGCCAAAAACCATACTGATCATATTGCTGGAATGACAGCAGGCAGAGAGATCACAAAATACTTGAGCACTTGAATTGTAATCAATCCATTTGCAAAATATCCTAAAGCGCCTATAAAACTTGCTGGCAGGAAATAAGCTTGAAGAGTTGCCCTGAAATGCTTAGCACTCCAGTTCCTCATGTTACCGTAAACCACCAGTGGAGGTCCGTTTACGCCGTAAGCCCCTCCGAATACACCTGATAGAAAACCGCAAATGAAAAGCCATAGTTTGCTGTCTGTCTTTAAATGCAATGTACTTTTTTTTAAAATGGAATAAAGAGCATAGCAAATGATCAGCAGTCCTAAAGCGATCTTAACCCAGAACTCATTGCAATAGATCAAAATGGCTAAACCAATTGGTATGCCCAGAACAGCAAAAAAGATCAATCATTTGGCACTATTGAAATGTATCTGGCGATGATCCTGGACAACCACAACCAGCGCAACCAAAATTGAAATCAAAACTGAAAGCGGGACAGCGATATTCAGCGGAATAAACAAGGGAACAGCAACCAAAGATTCACCAAAACCAAACGTTGAACGTAAGAGCGTAGCCATAAAACTCACTATAAAGACATAAATATAAATAAGCTCCATAAGTCTTTAATATAACGATTCAGGATTGCTACCAATGAACAGGGTTCATGAAACTAACCAGGCAGCGTAAACCAAAATGTTGTCCCCGAGCCTGGCTCACTTTCCACACCTATCTTTCCGCCATGTTTTCGTACGATCTCAGCACAGATGTACAATCCCAGGCCTAAGCCTGAATAATTATGTCCGGAACTGTCGATACGGTAGTAACGTTCAAAAACATAGGGTAGTTTTTCCGCTGCTATCCCTGGCCCTAAATCGGCTACTGAAATCTTCACTTCCATTTCTGCAATCCGTTCCGCCCTCAGGTAAATCCTTTTTGAATTCGGTGCATACTTAATCGCGTTGTTCACAAAATTAACCAGGATCTGGTCAATTCGATTTTCATCCGCGCTCACTTCCAGGTCAGGATCTGCATCGATAACCAGCTCGTAAGCTCCCCCGTCGGACACATGCGGACAGGTGTTTTGCAATGCATGCAGCACATTAAACCTGGTCTTTTGCAACGACATCTGCCCTTCTTTTATATTCCCGGTATTGAGCAGGTCAGCCACCAGATTACTGATTTTTTCAGCACTGCGGTTAGACTGTTCGATGAGTTTGGGCATGAGCTGAAGCCCGTTTCCAGAGTCCTTAAATTTATTCATCAGCTGAAGGGCCCCTTTTAAAGAAGTTATGGGGGTCTTCAGTTCATGACTCGCCACAGAAATAAACTCATCAAGCTTCTCTATAGCGGTTACATGCTCGTTGATGTCGGTACAGGAACCCATCCATTTGCTGACGCTTCCATCCTCGTCCAGCAGCGCAACCGCACGAACCATGTACCATTGAAAAGTACCTACCGCATCCTGGAAACGAATCTGAGATTTAAACTCATGTTCAGTTCTGATGGTTTTAAGCCAGTTCTTCATCAAACCGAGCCGATCCTTATGGTGAATCCGTTTGATAACCGCAAGGAGATCGATTTGACCGACACCAAGGTTAAAAAAATTGATAAATCTTTTATTAACGTAATTCAGCGTTCCATCAGCACTGGCCGTCCATACCATTTCCGGAATGAAATCTGAAAGAGACTCGAAACGATTGCGCTCGGCATCTGCCATTTTCTTTGCATCAAGCAGCTCTTGCTCATACTTCTTACGGTCAGTAATGTTGTAAACTGTCGCATTTACCGCCAGCAACTCACCGCTTTCAGAACGGATCACATTGGAATTGATCAGTGCAGGAAACCGGGAGTCATCCTTGCGTATGAAATCGAAATTGATCTCATTAACGGCACTTTGAAGTTGCAATAAAGGGAAATAAAACATTTCGTAATAGATCCTGCCGCCCCTGGAGATCAAGTCGGTGAAAGTAATGTTGTAAACAACTTCCGCTCTGCTGTAGCCAAGCCAGTCCAGCAACGTCTGATTCACTTTAATGACAAGGCCATTGGGCGTGAAGGAGAAATATCCGCATGGTGCATGGTCATACAACATTTCCGCATCAACCAGCGAATCCAAAAAGGCTTTATCTATAGGTTGGTCCAAAATATATTATCAGGCGAGGTAAGCTTTCATTGCCTTGATTGTTTCCTCCGGTGCACTCATGTGCGGACAATGTCCAGTTGCATCCATGATCACCAGGGTATTGTTCTGCATATTTTCATGCATGTACTGACCAACCTGAACCGGGGCAATAATGTCATTGGTACATTGCAGCGTTAAGCTGGGCACAGTAAGCCTGGCGAGGTCTTTCCTGTTGTCGGAAAGGAAAGTAACCCTTGCAAACTGTTTAGCAATCTCTGGATCAGTCGCACAAAAACTATTGGTCAGCCGTTCTCCGAGTTCAGGCCGCTCCTGGTTACCAATGATTGAAGGTGCAAGCGCCCTGGACCAGCCAAGGTAATTGTTGTCCATCATATTAAACAGGTCTTCCAGGTCGTTGCGTTCGAATCCCCCAAAATAATCTCCATCATTAAGGTAACGGGGAGAGGGACCCAAAAAGATCAGCTTGCTGAATAATTCAGGACGTTGCACTCCAGCCAGCAATCCAATCATGCTACTCACGGAATGTCCCACAAGTATGGTATCTTTTAACTCAAGCACTTCATATATTTCCAGGATATCCTGAGCATAGCCCTCGAGGGAATTGTAGCGTTCTTTACTATAAGCGCTAAGATCTGATTGCCCTGCACCCACATAATCGAACACTACCAGCTTATAATCATTTTCAAAGGAAGTTGCGATGTCTGTCCAAACGTGCTGGTCACAACCGTAGCCATGTGCAAATACCATTACTTTGTCCCCTTGCCCGTAGACTTTTACATTGTTTCTTTTAAGGAAGTTCGTCATTATTAAATTATCATGATTAAGGCTGGAAGGCAGCAGCTATTGCCAAGGCCTAATCTTTATAAACACCAGCCAGGCTATAATTGTTTTATTCAATATGAATTAGTGCTGACTTGTCTCTTATTCAGCGCACTCGAGCATGAGCGGACCGTGCGTAAATTAAATACTAGTGGATATCAACAGCCACTGGCTTCCTGATTCCTTCAAGCGGCAGACTAAAATAAAACTTCGAACCCTCCCCAATTTTACTCTCTACCCAAATTTTGCCGTTGTGGTGATGAACAATCTCGGCGCTTAAATAAAGTCCAATTCCGAAACCGGAGGCCTGGCTGATGGGATCACTTTCAACCCGATAGTAGCGGTCGAACACATGCCTGCAATCTGCTTCACTAATCCCCAATCCCTGGTCGCTAACTCGAATACATATATTCGAATCCTGTTTATAGCAATCTATAGCGACCTCAGAGCCTTTGAGAGAATATTTGATCGCATTACCCAAAAGGTTACTGAGTACAGAATCTATTTTTTCCCGGTCCGCTATGACTACAGCTTCCTCGCATTCCCGGATGTTGATGATGTGATTAATCCCGGTAAGATTGATTTCAGCAACTACTTCTTTGATCAGCTCGCAGATGTTAAAGGCTTGTCTGTTGATCTGAATCTTACCGGACTCCAACCTGGAAATATTCAGAAAGCCGCTGATCATTGTACTCATTTTTTTTACCTGCAGATTCGCGCGGTCCAGTAATTGGGGTACCAGGACATCTTCACTTTCAGCAAACTTCCGCTGCAGCATCTGTAAGATTGCACTCATAGAAGTAAGCGGTGTCTTTATCTCGTGACTGACCATAGCGATAAAGTCATTCTTGCGGATGTCATTCTGTTTGCGTTCTGAGATATCCCGGGCTATCTTGGAGAAGCCAGTAATATTCCCGCGGCTGTCCTTAATAGGCGATATCGTAAGAGAAACATCAATCAGCCGGCCATCTTTGGTTTGCCTTTTCGTCTCAAAGTGCTCTACGCGGTCTCCTGCTTTTAAGCGCGCGAGGATCATTGGCTCTTCATCCTGGCGGTCAGCTGGTATAAGCTTATAGATGCTTTCCCCTATCATCTCAGCCGAAGTATAACCAAACATCCGTTCCGCAGAATCATTCCAGCTGGTGATTACGCTTTCCAGTGTTTTACTGATGATAGCATCATTTGATGTGGCGAAAATCGCAGCTAGCCTGGCACTTTTTTCCTCTACCTGCTTGAGCTCAGTGATATCCAGTACAGTACCTAAAAAACGGGAAGCTTTTCCAGCCTGAAACTCAACTGTGCCCTGCGCTTTTACCCAACGAACCTCCTTATTGTCAAAACGAATGATCCGGTGCGTGATTTCATATCGGCCCGAAGACTCAGACTGCAGGCTGGAATTTATCCTGGAAGCTACAAATTCACGGTCCTCCGGAAATATGTGTCGCGTATAGGTTTCAAAATCCACAGGCTGATCGTTATCAAGGCCGAATATCATCCGGCACTCTTTGGACCATTGAAGTCCCCCCGTGGCTGGAATATAATCCCAGGTACCCAGACCTGTTGACTCAACTGCCATACGGAAGCGTGATTCTCCGGCTGTCAGCTCCCTGTTAATGTGCTCCAGATGCTGCTGGATTTCGATTAGCTCCTCGTTTGTAGCCTCCATCTCTTCATTAACAGCCGCCTGCTCCTCTAAGGCCTGGCGAAGTTCATCCGTGCGTTTGGCTACACGACCCTCCAGCTGCCCGTTCAACAGGTTTAGCTGATGCTGGGTCTCCCGCAGCTCGACATTGGTGGCAAGAAGTTCAGCATTGAGCGCTCTTACCTGTTCGGTCGTTTCTAGATTTTCCAGGTGACTTTGATGGAGGGCGCGTTCTGCCAGTATTTTATCTGTCACATTGGTAGCCAACTGAATGATATAAGAAATATTACCCTCACTATCGAGCACAGGCGAATGGCAGGGGTCCCAGTACCGCCGGATAAATTTACCCGGGTTTTCGGTGTCGGGGATATCATAACGCTGTATTGGCATTTGATCTGCCTTTTTGGTGCGCAATACCACCTGAAGTGATGCGTTAATGTTCTGAACACCATCCGCATCCGGCAGATCCGGGTTATCCGGAAAAGCCTCAAAAATATGTTTGCCTTTAACCTCATCACGGGTCGTTTTTGTGGCCTGCAGATATAAATCGCTTGCTGTCAGGATATATAGATCAGGAGAGAGAATTAAATACATATTAGGCGCCGTTTCAAGCGCCGAAAGCGTATCCCTGGAGGGTCTGTTGATTTCAGCCATATGTTGCCATATTTTTATTTCCGTTTTAAAATCGATTCTTATGACGAATTTACTGCAATTTTATGACTTTTATCCGATCTGCCCTAATCTACCGACGGGTTCATGGGGATTAAGCCTTATTGTGAAATCGAACCCAATATCCGACCACTGGACAATCTGTTGGCGTATTTTATGGAAAACGCACAAAAAGTACAGATAAAACAATAAATAAGGAATACAGAACCCAACCAGTAAAAATTTATCTTAATTTTAAACGAAGCAGTCATGAAGATAATGTTTACGATATTTAACGGCACATTAAATGCAATAACTGACCTAAACCTGAAAATTAATGATAAAGAAGATCCTGCCCATAATAGTGTTGGTAATGATGTTTTCAGAGGTGATTGCCCAGCCTTATTCACTTAAATCGACCGGCGGGGCCAAAGCTTTCCGGCTAAATATTTACTATGGTACCGAAGGCAAGGGCGGATTTGTGCAATACCGCGGCCAGCAAGGCATCATCCCCTTAAAAGTCAAAAGCCACAGACAGCAAGGAAAAACCGGATATTCAAAAACCACCTATGTTTGGGACGAAGTCTATGACGGAAAGCTGACCGGCAGTTACGGACTCACCCAGGAAGCGGATAAATTATCAGGAGCGTGGTACAAAAGAAACAAAGATGGCAGGCAATTTCAGCTTGAACATGTCGCGGATCAGGATGCACATACCGGAATTGATAAATATTTGCTACATGGTGTGCTGATCTCCTTTTACCATACCACTGACGAATTGCTCCTATTCAGTTATCCTGATGGCAGCACAAAAACCAGCCAGCTTCCAGGATTTGATCAGCCAGGCCCTCGACGTCAGGGCAGCATAGCCGACTACAATTTCGATGGTTATGATGATGTAGCATTTTCTATCCCCGATGCCGGGATGGGCGTCTACCGAACTTTCGACATTTTCCTTTACAGTCCTAAATCGAAGCGTTTTCAGATACTGGCAGAACCAAATGATTCAAAGGCCAACTGTTCCGGACTTTGTGACGTCACACTGGATCAGAAAAATAAGCTGTTGATGACCTCCTGCCGGGGCGGGGCAACCTGGTGGAAAGATGTTTACCGGTTCTCCAATACAAACAAACTGGTATGGGTAAGCTCAGGGAAACAGCAGTAGATTCCTTTAAAGTTCTTTAATTTTGTTAATCGAATATAGGAAATATCTTAAGGTCGCATATATATGAGCGTCTTCTTAAGTGGAGCCGAAGGAGTTCGAACCCTTGTCTTGTCAATACCTAATGCTATTGGAATCGCGATTTCCCAGTTATCACTTAAAAGCTACACCAGCCTCTTTAATATCTCAGATGCACTCATCTCCATTTTTGAAAAAGCGAACCACTTATTACCCAAGTCTTTCAACGATGCACCAATATGATAAACCTCAGTACCGTCAATGATCAGAAACCTATCATGCGCATTTTTAAACTGCTTAATGGTTACTGGATCATACTGCTGATCATGCTTCTTTTTGTCCAGCAATAGTTGCTTACTAATGTCTTTCGTATAAATAGTTAAGGGAACACCCTTAGCCCGTTTAGTAAACAAATTCAAAACCGTATCATCCACGTAATTTATCAATCAACACTATCGAACTTCCAGCCCCTCTAATCAAATCAGCAACAAAAACGCACGCATCAAATACCTGCCCATCATTGGCTTTTAGTAATGTCACTTAAAGCTATTTCAGTACTAGACAACAAAACACCTCCCTCCACACTGCTGGCAGGATGCTTCGGGTTTCCTTCACAAAAGGGTACCCATTTTGTGAAGAAACCTGCCACCAGTGTGCCATCAGTGTGCTATCAATCCTGTACTAAGTTTAAGCATATTGGAAATTAATTTCAGAATAATTTGCGTAGCTAAATAACTACATTTATATTTGTAGTCAAATAGCTACATAATGAATTTAAGACGAGACGTATTCCAGGCCATAGCAGACCCAACAAGAAGGGCTATACTCATGCTGGTGGCTGCTCAGTCCATGACTGCAGGGTTGATTGCATCAAACTTTGATACAGCAAGGCCGACAGTTTCCAAACATCTGCAGATCCTAACGGAGTGTGAATTGCTTAAACAAGAGCAAAACGGAAGGGAAATTTACTATCACATTAATGCAAAAAAAATGAAAGAAGTGGCCGACTTTATTGAACCATTCCGCCAAATGTGGGATGACAGATTTAATAAACTGGAGGACATCATGAAAGACTACCTGCCAAATAAATAACATGGAACAGAAAACTAAGATCAATGCTGAAGAAGGCAAACAGGAACTGGTGATAACCAGGCAATTTGATTTGCCACTGGAATTACTTTTTAAAGCCTATGTAACACCTGAAATTGTTGAGCAATGGATGGGAACAAAAGTGCTGAAGCTTGAAAATAAAAGACATGGCAGTTACCAATTTGAAACAACTGATCCAAAAGGAAATAAACACGGATTCAATGGGGTAATCCATGAGTTTGTTGCCAATCAGAAAATCACAAGGACTTTTGAAATGGAGAATACTCCATTTGCTGTCTGGCTGGAATATCTGGAGTTTGAAAAAATAACCGAGAACACCAGCAAGCTCCGCATGCATATAGTATATAAATCGGTAGAACTCAGAGATCAGATGCTGCAGCTGCCTTTTGCACAGGGCATCAATATGGCGCATCAAAGACTGGAAGAAATTGTAAGTAAATTAAAATAACAGACCATGACAAAGACACAAAAAATCATATATTGGGTTGCTACGGTGTGGCTGGCATTAGGAATGCTGTCGACCGGCATAGTGCAGTTAATCAAAATGAAGGAAGAAGCAGATATGATCACAAAACTAGGCTATCCCCTTTATTTCCTGACCATACTGGGTGTATGGAAGATCTTGGGAGTTGTAGCGATACTTGTTCCTAAATTCCCTTTACTAAAGGAATGGACATATGCCGGCTTTTTCTTTACCATGTCAGGAGCAATATTTTCGCACCTGGCTGTCGGAGATGGTGTCAAAGAATTTTTTGGGCCAGCTTTATTGCTTGTCCTGACTTTTGTATCTTGGTATTTCAGACCTGCAGAGAGAAAAATCAACTCTACAGGTTTATAAAACAATGAACTTATGAAAACCAATAAAAAGATATTGTCTTCGGAACAACGTGAAGAATTACTCGGTATTCTGAAGGCCCGTTTTGAAAAAAACATGAACCGGCATAAAGACCTTGAATGGGCTAAAGTGCAAGAAAAACTGGAAGTTAACGAAGAAAAGCTCTGGTCGCTTGATGACATGGAAATCAGCGGAGGTGAACCTGATGTGGTAGGTTATGATAAAAAGACGGATGAGTATATTTTTTATGATTGTTCGCCAGAAAGTCCTAAAGGCCGTAGAAGCCTTTGCTACGATGGCGCTGCACTGGAATCAAGAAAAGAACATAAGCCGGCAAATAGTGCTATGGAGGTAGCCGCTGATATGGGTATTGAAATTTTAACGGAAGAACAGTACAGGGAACTTCAGCAGTTTGGAAAGTTTGACACGAAAACCTCTAGCTGGATAAAAACACCTACTGATATCAGAAAGCTCGGCGGAGCCCTCTTTTGCGATTTTCGCTACGGGACTATATTTACCTATCACAATGGTGCAGAATCTTACTATGCAGCCAGGGCATTCCGTGGCTCACTAAGGGTTTAAGTTTTGTAAAACAAGAGACCATGACAATGAACAGCACGAATCCCAAAGTTGATTTTTATTTTAATGAAATCAGGAAATGGCAGCAGGAACTGGAGCAATTGAGAACTATTGCACTCGGCTGTGGATTTACCGAAGAACTAAAATGGGGTGTTCCATGTTACACCTATCAAAACAGCAACATTGTATTGATTCACGACTTCAAGGAATACTGTGCTTTTTTGTTTTTCAAAGGTGCCTTATTAGATGACCACAATGGCATTCTGATCCAGCAATCAAAGAATGTGCAGTCGGCCCGCCAGATCCGCTTTACCAACGTCAGGGAAATATTTGACAAGGCCCCTACCCTAAAGGCATATATTCTTCAGGCCATTGAAGTTGAAAAGGCTGGCTTGAAAGTAGCGTTTAAGAAGCCTGAAGAATTTGCAATGTCTACAGAATTTCAAAATAAGCTGGATCAGATTTCCGCATTAAAAACCGCTTTTGATGCATTGACCCCAGGCAGACAAAGAGGCTATCTGTTACATTTTTCTGCGCCCAAACAATCAAAAACGAGGGAATCCAGAGTTGAAAAATGTATGCCCCAGATCCTGAACGGAAAAGGGCTTAACGATGTTTAATGACCAGTTTTTCAACCATAAGCAATAATAAGCAAATCTAAGTTTGTAGAATCAGTTAAGATTCGTACTTTCGCGGCGGAGAGCTGGCAGAGTGGTCGAATGCGGCAGTCTTGAAAACTGTTGACTGTCATAGGTCCGGGGGTTCGAATCCCTCGCTCTCCGCCATAGTAATTTAAAGCCCAACATTGTTGGGCTTTACTGTTTATAATACTTTTGCGTGCACTTTTCGGTGTTCTAACTCTCTCCTCCCATGCTTCCAACTATGCTGATTGACTTCTCACAAGTTCTACTTTAATTTTATTAGATATTACTCCAAGCCATAATAAGAATCACTTACACTTATATATTTAAGAAAATGTGCATTGAAAGGAGGGCTCAGCTTATTTCGAATTTGATTTGAAACCGATGACATCAAAGATATATTTTGACATAAAAACACAATAGTGTTGTCTACTAAACAAAACTATTGTATTTTTATGTCAAACACTTTTTTTATGATACTTCAAAACATCCTCAGCCAGATCATCCAGGCGCAAAGCCTGAACATAGCTAACAAGGACATAGGACTAAAACGAGACACACTTCCATTGTTGCCAAATTTAGCAGCACATGCCCTAATTGTATCAGGCATAAGGAGATGTGGAAAAAGTACTTTGCTATTTCAATTATTAAACAGTAAATACCCTGGTGCACTATACCTCAATTTTGAAGATCCCAGATTATATGAATTTGAAAACAACGATTTTTTAAGGTTAGATAATTTGATTCGAGAACAGAACCTTTCAGTGCTAATGTTTGATGAAATCCAAATTATACCAGAATGGGAAAGATATGTACGACAAAAATTAGATGAAGGCTATAAGATCGTAGTTACTGGCTCAAACGCTTCCCTACTAAGCAGGGAATTAGGAACAAAACTTACAGGGCGACACATTACTAAAGAGTTATTTCCATTTTCTTATCATGAGTTCATTTCTTACCAGAAATTAAAACCTTCATCCGAATCATTAATTAGCTATCTGGAAATTGGTGGCTTTCCGGAGTACATAAAAGCAAGAACTGACGATATTCTAAACCATCTTTTCGAAGATATATTGATTCGTGACATTGCAGTTCGATACAACATCAAAGATGTAAGAACATTACAGCGTTTAGCTCAGTATTTAATTTCAAACGTTGGAAAGCCAGTATCAGGCAATAAGCTTAAAAATATTTTTGAAGTGGGGGCTACTAGTACTGTATTGGAATATTTATCGCATATGGAATATTCCTATTTATTGCATTTTGTCCCTAAGTTTAGCTATTCTCTAAAAAAACAAATTGCAAACCCAAGAAAGGTATATGCAATTGATACAGGTCTTATCAATGTCAATTCAGGATCTTTTACCGAAGATAGTGGGCGCAAATTCGAGAATCTCATCTTTTTACATCTTCGCCGGACTTATAAAGAAATCTATTATTTTTCGGAAAAAGGAGAATGTGATTTTATTACATTTAAAAATGGGGCTTTTCATCAAGCCATTCAAGTATGTTATGAATTAAACCCAGATAATTTGGATAGAGAAATCAATGGTATGATTGAAGCCCTGGAATTATTTAATATTAAGGAAGGGACTTTAGTCACTACTTCACAAAAAGATCAATTCCAAAAGAATGGAAAGATCATTCATGTAATTCCCGCCTATGAATACTTATTGAATTAGCACGACAAGACTTAGAATATTATTATTTTCGGTAAATACGCTTCAAAATCAAGGAAATACCACTAAGGTGTTCTAATGGACTCCCTCCTTCCCCGCCAGAAAAAGCTAAAGCCTGCAAATCGTAACGATAGCAGGCTTTTCGCATTTTAAAGAGCCGTCAATTCTGACGAATGAATTTACCGAAATGGCGACACTCCTAAATAAACCCCGCAGGCTTGCCAGGCAATACGCTGCGGGGTGGCAACCGCTACGTTACAGTTCTTTTTCCTCAAACATTTTTGCGTCGCGGGTATTCTTTTGTACGGCAATGGCCGAAAACATGCTTAGGCAGAATGACATAGCATAAAATCCTTTTTCACTTAAAGTCAAATCTGCATTCCAAAGGCCAATAGTCAATAGGATCATTGCGGCGATGGTAGCAAACCAGCTGAGGCCGTAATAAAGATCTGTAACGGCGTGTCCCTCTGCCCTATCTCTGACACTTTTTTGCACAGAGATCACAGCGAATAAACCGAATAATAAAATGGTGAAATAATAGCCTTTTTCGTTCAACTCCATACCTGCATTCCATAAGCCAATGCAATATCCTACTGTTCCCGTTAACAAGGCAAACCAAGAGGCGCCGATAAATGCGGCAGTTGGCTTAAATGGGTTTCTAACTTTCTCACCATGTTTTACGATAGCTGAGTTTTCTTCTGTTTTGTGTTGTAGCGATTCCATATTATTTTGTTTTTTGATTAATATGAAAGCAAATGTCAGCTATAAAACAGATCTGTAAAAAGCAGAATGTAAAAATTACTGACGATATAATTTTATAATTATTGTACTTTTATATACAATATTACAAAATATGGATGCGCTTTCGGAGTTGGTCAACCTACTCAACACTACGGACAAAAAGCTTTTCAGGCAGTTTTTGCAGCGAAAAAACAAAAGAGCAGATGTGAAAAATCTGCATTTGCTTGATTTGATAGAAACTAACGATATAAATGGCATAAACAAGCTCTACAATTCAGAGAAAAATAATGATGCATATCATGCTTTACGTAAAAGGCTACAGGATAATTTGTTGTTATTCCTGTCGCAGAAAACCTTTGAGAGCAATCATTCTGACACCTATGATGCGTTGCGCCTGGTAGTGGTGGGCCGTTTTCTGTTAGAAAATGATGTAATCAAGACAGCATTCAAATGCCTGGATAAGGCCGAACGCCTGGCTGCACATCTGGAGCAGTTTAATTTGCTAAATGAGCTCTTGCTGTTGAAGCTGCAATATGCCCATCTGCCGGGAGTCGAAGACCTCGAAGCTTTGACCGCCCGCTTCACACGGAACCAGTCGGATATGCAACGTGAGGCAAAGCTCAATATGGCCTATGCCTTTTTGAGGCAGGAACTGCAGCAAATACATCTGAAAGGGAAGATCGTTAATCTGACGCGCTTGATGCTGATGACCATCCGGAAGTACAAAATTTCTATAAACGACCTAATGACCTACAAGTCCATTTATCAAATTCTTTTCATCGCGAATGAATACGCGGCAATACAGCAGAATTACGGATTGATAGCACGTTACATTAACCGGACAAATCAATTTATGCAAGATCAAACGGATAAAAAACAGTCTTATCTTTTTTACCACATATCCATCTTATATTTTTTAGCAAACTTTCATCTGCGGCGAAAGGATTTCATAAAGAGCGAATCTTACCTTAAGGAAATGATAGATTTAATGAGGACGGATAGTTCTTATTATACGCTGTTTTATTTACGTCATCAGTTACTCTCTGGCCTCAAATTGTTCTTTACAGGCTTTGCTGAGGATGCAATTACGATATTGCAGGAATCGCTCTCCAATACAAAGCATATATCTAAACCGGAAGATATCGAGGATATACGAATATGTCTGACCATGTTTCTAGCCTTGTGCGATGATCGGGGCAGTTTGAAACAATTGACTTTGTTGACACGCACCGATGCCTGGTATGAAAAAAAGATGGGCATGCTATGGACCATTCGAAAGAATCTGATGGAAATTTTGGTCCACGCACAGCTCTCTAACATCGAGCTTGCCATGTCCCGGCTCAACAGTTTCCGACGGAGATATAAGAAGTATCTGTTGAAAACTTCGGAGGAACGCGTTATCTTGTATCTTAGGCTGGTTGAAAAATACCTGATAAAACCCGACGTGGTTTTTGATCACGCATATAAACAGGAGGTTTTAAGCCTACTGGATCAATCAGAAAACACAGATATCTTCACTTTGAGTTTTGTCGCCTGGTTGATAGCGCGTTGGGAGAAAAAAACAGCCTATAAGGTCATTATAACATTCATGCAGGATGACAACTATGAGGAATAGCTTATGCTGTTTTTAAAGCAAAAGAAAACACAGAACCTTTACCCTGCTCGCTCTCCACTTTAACCTTACCGCCGTGCAGTCTCAATATCTCTGAGACCAGATATAATCCTATCCCAAACCCCGAAACGTTCTTTATCTGATCGTTTGAAACTCTGTAAAAGCGATTAAAAAGTCTTTTCTGGTCCTCACTGGAAATACCGAACCCCTGATCTGCGACACTGACCAGCACTCTTTCTGCAGAGATTTCACAACCGACATTAATTGTGGTACCTGAGGAAGAGTATTTTACGGCATTACTCAGTAGGTTGTTTATAACCTGTCCGATCTTCTCCCTGTCTGCATCAATCATCACTTCATCACAATTCTGGTATGCTATAACGTGAGCAGGGGCCAAAATACGGGCATCTCCCACTATTTCATCTATCAGTTCAGTCAAATTGAACCTGGACAGGTTTAAAGACATTTTTCCTTCTTCCAGCCGGGACAGGTTCAGAAAATCGTTGATCATCAGGTACATTTTCCTTGTCTGTACCTCTGCCCTTGCCAATACATTCTCACAGAAGGAATCTTGTTTCTCTCTCACTTTGGCCAATGCCAGTTGAATATATGACCTCATGGAGGTTAGCGGAGTCTTGAGCTCGTGGCTCACAATGGCTATAAAGTCATTCTTCCTTTGTTCTTCTAGTTTTTTATAGGTAATGTCCCTCGCTATTTTCGATAAGCCAATGAGGTTTCCGGCTTTGTCCTTCACCGGAGAGATGGTCAGGGAAACGTCGATCAGTTTACCTTGTTTGGTCATTCTCTGGGTCTCGAAATGATCTACCCTTTGCCCGCTTTTTAGTTGGCCAAGGATCATAGGTTCCTCCTGAAGACGGTCTGGCGGAATCAGTTTTAAGATAGACTCTCCGATCATTTCCTGCTCAGTATATCCAAAAATCCTTTCGGCAGAGATATTCCAGCTGGTAATTATACTATTCAGATCCTTACTGATGATCGCATCATCAGTAGATTCAATGATGGCTGCAAGCATAGCACTTTTCTCCTCTGCACGTTTTAAAGGAGTGATGTTTCTTGCAATTTTAGATACACCAATAATTTCGCCTGCCTGATTTTTAACCGGCGAGATCGTCAGTGATACATCTATAAGCTCACCATATTTAGTAACGCGTTTGGTTTCAAAATGTTCTACACGTTCTCCGGCGCGCAACCTGCCGAGTATATGGGGCTCCTCTTCCAGTCTGTCCTGGGGAATTAATTTTAAGATAGACTGACCTACCATTTCTTCTGAACTGAAGCCAAAGATCCGCTCAGCCGAAGAATTCCAGCTGGTCACAATTCCTTCCAGGTTTTTACTGATGATTGCGTCCTCAGAAGATTCGATAATTGCGGTTAAGGTTGCTGCTCGTTCCTCGGCCAATTGCATAACCGCAATAAGCAGTTCTTTTTGGCGAATATCATCATTCAATTCAACTTCCTTCAATACATGGCTGTTGATCTTCTCATTTAGCGTTTTGAAATTCTTCATATCAGGCCCCTGTCAAATAATATTTTGCCAATATACATAATAGTGAAGTGAAATTATAGGAGGGCAACGGTTAGAAATAAAGAAAGCGGGCATCGCCTGTGGCGAACATCCCGCTTTTAAATTAACGCTCTCAAGGCTAAGTTATGTAATTAGCCACCAAAGCACCAAATTTATTTGATTACTTCAGCCAGTTTTTTTTCCAAAGCTTCACCTATTTCCCCTTAAGGGACTTACTGCCGGTAATATTGTACCGGATACCAAACGCCTGCTGACTATCAATCACGCCTTCAAGAAAATGGAAAGATAGCGTAAATTGTCCTTCAATGCCCTTGTATATTCTGGGTCTCCAACTAAGATCAGTTCTGTTGTATGTCTTGGCGGTATAAAACTGATCTCCATAAGTAATGTTGTGCGCCTCTCCGGTATAAAATGAATTAGTAATGCCAAACCTGCGGTACTCCAGCTGAACTTCCAGCAACAGGCCTTTTGGAGTTCTCCATCCCCCTATGCTACGCACTCTTTCGAACGACATTAGTCCTCCGGTATTGATGGTCAGTGAGTCTAAAAATGTCCGACCGGATAAATCTACCCCTACTTTTACAGCGGCAGCTCCATTGTCCTGAATGTGATCCCCCGGAATGTCAATTGCCGGTCCTGCATTATGCAGCATCATCGCATAATGAGAGATAAAAAAAACGTCTTTCTTATAGCTTCCGGATAAACCAAAAATAAAGTTCTCTCTATCTGTAGCCGTTTGTCTGCTAGTCCAGTCGATGAACAATAATTGCCTCCAGTTTGCATTTTCATATTTAAGCAACATCCCTTCAACATTTGGGCGGTAGTAATTGAAAGTATCAGTAAGCACTGCCCTGGGAAAATCTGAAAGCAACTTATGCCTTGGAAAAACACCCATGTAGAAGTTCCAATCCTTTTTAAGGTATTCATAATAGACAACAGGATCAATTTTGTTGGTGAATTTTGGAGATCCGAATTCATGTAATGCATTGAATCCTACTCTTATTCTATGCGTGGAATCGAGAAGTAATCCTATTTCCGGAGAGAACCTGATACCAAAGATAGTTTGAGAAAAACGCTCCGATTTAGCATATTCCCTGTTATCTGCAAATGTATGTATATTAAGATTACCCTCTACTTCCTGGGCATTAATAGTAGTCACTGCGAAAGAAAAAACAGTTAGAAAGAATAAAAATTTAAGTCCAGGGATTTTATTAATGGTCATTTAATGTCGTTATAAGGGGTATTTTACTGAAGCCATTCCATATACTTCTCTGCAGCAAATATTGAATAAAATAGTGTCATTTAAAAACAAAATCTGCTATCATGTTAATTCTTCACACAGGTACCCGTTTCGACTCACCAATTGAATGATGTCAGTAAGTTTAAGTTTATCAGAGACTATCCTGAGTACACAGTCAATATCTTGCTGGTCCACGGTCCATTGATCTATTTTATTATCGTCCATTACTTTTGCAATAAGCTGTTTATCTTCGATTGTCCGGATGTCTGTCTTAAAAAGTAAAATATTTTTAAAGCCCATTTCCATATTGGTTTATTTTTTTTAATGCTTTAAGTACTAGTTCAAAGGTATCCCAGATCATCTTGTCGGTGAGGACAAAAGCTGAGCCCGCAAGACTCTGTCCGTCATTGTGAAATCTGATCAGGCTATACAAAGGCGCGAAAGCGACGCACCAATAAACTTCAAGAGGTATGGCGTTAATCTCCCCGCGGTCAACAGCATTTTGCATGAACTTTCCGAGTGGGAGACCAAAGATCTTCTTAAAATTCTCGAACATTTTATCCTGGTAAGTTGAATTACGCAATTGTTCTATCATTTGTGCAGACAAAGGATTCTCAATCATACACTTGGCTCTATTTTTCCATTGTTGTCTAAGCCCCTCAGCAAAAGGAAGTTCTGGATCAAAGTCTTCAAGCATTATCGCCACCATCCTCTGCACCTCTTCAATGCCAATTTTCAGAATCAAATCATCCTTATCCTCATAGTAGATGTACAGCGTAGCTACGGAAAGCTTACAGGCTTTGGCCAGCTTATTCATGGTGAATCCTTCAAAGCCATCGCTAACCAGCAACTCAATAGCCTTCTGCTTTACCAATTCAACCTTGTTTAAATCTCTTACACGCATACCATTTAATATAGTTGCAACTATAAATGAATATTCATTCACTTATTACCGTTTGTAAAAATAATATGCAATGCTTTGAAATTTAATCAGGCAGACCACCAATTATCCGAACTAAATAAGGTTTCTGATTGTTAGTAATAAAAACAATAAATACTACGCTTATGAAAAGTCCTAAAACAACAACCACCAAGGCGGAAATAAATGATCAGAAAAAACCCAAAGGTGCCGAACCAGAAAATGCGACGTCTGCAAAGGATGCAAAAAAAGTGAAGACAAAAAAATAACCAGTCTTCCTTTTCAGAATGCAATGGTGATCTACTTTATCTGTGATAATTTATTTAAGTTTGATTCAGTGATTAAATCCCTTCAATATGAATGCAGAATATCTTGGATTACCATTGGTGAAAAATGAATCAAAAAGCCAGTTCGAATTAGAAATAGATGGCCATACAGCACTGATAGAATATAAGGAACACGGAAAAAAGCTGTGGCTGATCCATACCGAATCTCCTACTGAGCTCCAGGGTAAGGGAGCAGCCACTGCAATAATAGAAAAAACACTTGCGTACATTGAAGAAAACGGATACCAACTTATTCCTTTATGTCCTTTTGTAGTTGCTTATATGAAAAGACACACCGAATGGAACAGGGTCTTGGATGAAAGTATCACTCCTTTTTAACGGTCAATCTTCTTAATAGATTAAATGACAAAGGGCACTCAAATGAGTGCCCCAGTCGTTTAATGCAACAGGGTGATCACAAAGGATCTTCTAATTTTACAGGTCTTTCATTTCGAATTATTCTATTTGTATCCATGTATAGCTATCTGGCTTCAAAACACAAGTGTACTCTACTTCATATTGCCTGTTGAGCGTATATTTTTTAGCTACACCTTCCTTTTCTTTCAAAGTAGCGACAGTGGTTAATCCGGTATAATACAGCGGAATCTTTATGGTTCTTTTGATCGTTTCTTTTAACGGATTGTAAAGCATAACGAGACCTTTTGTTTTCAGTGACGGGTTTACATGCATTATCCCATCCCAATCTCTTCCATCAGCTCTCCTTAAATGAATAATTTCAGAATTCAATATGCTCCGGTATTTTTTATACCAATTCACAACCTTAATGACCATGTTTTTAGTTTCGTCAGTATCATATAGTCTCGGACCACGGTAACACGCCTGTACGCCTGCGCCGTAGTATTGCATCATCAGCTGTTCATAATCCTTCAGGTGATCTTCTAAAGGTTCTAACACAGCTTCGGGGCCACCGCCCTGATAAGCTGTAAGCGGAACAAATCCCCAGCTCATGGAAGCCGTTTTTTCCCAGGTCCCATCAAATATATTCTGCCTGTTCAGGATCATCTGATTTTCCCGTGGCAATGAGAAATTCACTTCTCTGTATCCTATTGCAATTTTGTGGGTGCCATCTAAAAAATACCAGTCCGGCGCATTGATGTAAATGCCTTTTTCATTAAGCCAATGGTATAATTCTTTTTGAATCTCCATTTGCATCCATTGCGAATCTTCCAGTCCCTGGTGTCCCGGATGCGTCGTAGAAGCGCATACATCTCCAGGATAGGGTCCATCATTTTCCCATATATCGAACCCAGTCTGCCTGTAAAATGTTTTTATCTTATCTCTATAACCCAATCCCCATTTACTACCAAAACACGGTGCGTGGCCACCAAAAAATGCACCTCCTGGTTTCCCTGTTTTGGGATCAATCACATCATCCTCATCGCTTATCCTTCTTGAGCTGAACAAAGAATAACTACCGATAAAGACTTTTTTGCTGTGCGCATAATCTGCCAGGTCCTTCCATTTTTTAATATTCGCAGCCGATGTATCTTCCACCTTACAATGACTTCCAAAGCTCAGGATTAGAGCTTCATAGCCTGTTGCAGCGCATTGATCTATTGCGGTGCGCACCTGTTCATCGTTTTTGCTCACCAGGTGCATGAAGATAGGATTTGCTGTGGTCCATGGAGCAATCGTATTGTACATTTTCCGTATAGCCAACCCTCTTCTTTCTCTGTCATAACTATCTATCAACAATTCATAGGTACGCACAGAGTTAAATATTCTTCCTTTTTCAAGGGTTATGTTTGGCGCTTGATTGGGATAAATTTCCAGCAGACAGGGAGTCTGATAATCGTAATTTACCTGTGAAGTATAAGTAGAGTCGACTTTCCAATGTGTGGTCTGGTCACTTAAGTCATACCTCATCGCATTGTTAAAGGCGTAGTTGGTTTCGAAATAAATTCCCTGTGGCTTAGCCATTTGCTCCGGACTACCTACAACAGCACTTTGCTCCTCAACCATGCCCAACACTTCATTCGTTACCCTTCCTAATTTGAAGGATTTCGATCCATTGTTAGTAATGCTCAATGATTTCACAATTAAAGGTAAACCACTGTATAACTCATAATTTACAATAACCTCTATTCCCTCCAGTTCAGGAACATCTGATATAAAATTGAAGGATGCTTTTATCCCCTTTGGCTGTTCATGATTGCTTGCCCAGAATTTACTTTTCCATTTGAGCTGGGGAACAATGTCCTCCACCTTAAATCCACGCAGATGAAAATCATTCTTATCGGCAGTCAGCTGATCCAGCCACTGCATCCGCAGGTAAGCATTTTCCTTCTGCCCTTTCAATCCGCCAACATTATAGTCCTTACCATTGATATTGATCCTTGCTTCGGGTTTTATAGACCGAAGCAATTGCTGTCCGTTGCTCAGGTTTACATAGTCTATACAGGCAAGATTAGGCTGAAGTTTAAACGTCCTCCTCACCAATCCATTGTCCAGGGAAAATTCCTGTTTATCTGTATATTGTATCCATTCCGCCTCATATGCAGAAGATTTCAACAGCCAGTCTTGCTTGATCTGGGGCTGGGCTTTCTTTGGAGCATGCTTACCTGCAGATACCTGAGCATAGGCGCCACAAGAAAGCAATAATAAACCACTTAATACCAGGCCTTTCATTATTTCTTCTTTTTAGCTGGCTTTGGAAAATAATCTGTAGAGCTTTTTCTGTCATTGTAAAACAATGCATAGCGTACTGTAGCACCTTCTTTGACATCCAACGGCTGTTTGTAAACTGCGGAAGTCGCGGTCACATCAGACCCGTCCAGACTATATCTGATCACTCCGGCTTTCGTCGGATCGTTAAGTGTGAGCTTAACCTGAGCATCAGTTCCCGCAGCAGTTACAGATTCAGGTACAGGAATGCGAAACTTTATTCCCTGTTTGTCATACCGTTGATATTGCGTATTTAATCTGGTTTTAAAGTCGGCAAAATTTTTAAGCGATTTGGGAGTCCAGTCTACTTCAGATAGGGCCGAGATACGCGGAAAAACCATATACTGAAAATAATCTTCAGTTCCGATAAACTCAGTCCAGAGGTTTGCCTGGGCACCCAAAATATGTTTCGCTTCTGTCTCGGTTAGTGCCGGATGCACAGGTTCAAAGGCATATGCACTATCCAAAGGAACCCAATAGCCAATTGCCATCGGTTCTATTTTAGGATCTGCCTGATAACCGTCAAAATACATATGTGAGTATGGCGACATGATGGCATCATGGCCACTTTTAGCCGCTTTCAGTCCGCTTTGCACACCCAACCATGAATGTACTGTGGCATTATCTGCCAGACCTCCCTGCATAATCTCTTCCCAGCCTATTATTTTTTTACCTTTGCTGTTGATGAATTTCTCCATGCGCTGAATGAACCAGCTTTGCAAGGCCGCTTCATCTTTCAGTCCTTCTTTTTTCATTCTATCCTGACATTTCGGACATTTATGCCAGGCATCATGAGGGGCTTCATCTCCGCCAATATGTATGTATTGAGACGGGAACAAAGGCATAACTTCATTTAAAACATCTTGTAAAAAGGTAAATACAGAATCATTTCCGGCGCAATAAAGATCTTTTGAAACGCCCCATACCTTCCTTACTTCGAAGGGCTTTCCATTCTCGAAACTTACGTCTCCGCAAGCCAGGTAAGGATAAGCTGTAATCGCTGCAACAGAGTGACCCGGCATTTCTATTTCTGGAATTACCTCTACATATCTTGATGTAGCATAGGCAACGACCTCTTTTATTTGTTCCTGGGTATAATAACCACCATATCTAATGCTATCTACATCTTTTTTCCTGTCGGGGCCAATCTGCGTTCCGTTTCTGTAAGCAGCAACTTCCTGCAATCTCGGATATTTTTTAATTTCTATTCTCCAGCCCTGATCTTCTGTCAGGTGCCAGTGAAGTTTATTGAGTTTATGTTTAGCCAGCTGATCAATGAACTTTTTAATAAAGTCAACAGAGAAAATGTGTCGGCAGCTGTCAAAAAGCATACCTCTCCAGCTAAACCGTGGTTCATCTTCTATGTAAACACAAGACAGTTTTTTATCTCCTTTAACTGGCACCAACTGCACCAGTGTTTGGATTCCATAAAACAATCCATTCTCGGTACGCGCTTTTATGCTGATCTTATTTGTAGTAACCTCTAAAGTATAACCTTCTGCAGCAGTTACTTTTGGATCTATAATTAAGCTGATGGTCTTAGCGCCTTTTTGCGTCCACATACCTATCCTCAGACCCGGTGCAATTCCTGTAGTTTCCTTCAGGGCCGACTGAGCAAAACCAGCCAGGCCTTTTAAGGCCGCTGTCGGGTAGCTAACGTAAACATTCTTATCAATAATAAAGGTGCCCTTTCTTTCTTCCATTTTTGCTGGCAATGGAATTATAGCGGGTTTAGTTTGTGCAGATAATCTTAATGCACAGCATAGCAACAGGGAAATAATTAGCAATCGGTTCATTTGTGTTTGGGTATTTGTTTAAATTATGTGTGTTTAGTTTTGTAAACTCACGCTATTTATGATTTTTATTTTGTAAAATCAACAAAGCCATTCACGCAAACCTTTGCGTAAAATATTAACAATAAGCTAATTTAGTATTTATCTGGTACGAAAAACTTTATCCCAGATATCAGAAGTAACTCCATACTTTTTGGTAGAATCATCATAGTGGTGCAACATGTGCTGTTGCTTAAGTTTCTTCCAGAAAGCATTTTTAAATTGTGCATGGTGCAGCATATAATGGGTCATATCATAAAACAGGTATCCCAGTATAAATCCTGTAAAAAAACCATCAAGCATAGCGGCCGAAAGCAGCCATTTGAATAAAAAGAAAAATGCAAGGGCAAGTGGTATACTTGCAGAGGGTGGCATTACCAATCGCTGTGCATCATTCGGATAATCATGGTGTACACCATGAAAAATGAAATGAATTCTTTTACCTGATTCTGATGATGGATAAAAATGAAAAATGAACCTATGGAGAATGTATTCTGTTAGTGTCCAGACAAACAGTCCGAGCAAAAGATAGCCGATGAACGGTATAAGACCATTAAACGCAACAGATCTCCAGCAGAAATATCCTACAACAGGAACGTATACAATCAGGGGTACAAAAAATGGAACTTTTGACAAGCCCTCAAACAATGGGCTTTTGAACATTCTTACAGACTCTTTGGAATTGGATACAAAATTCTTCTTCATCACTATTACTTTTGATGCTTTTAAATGACGAATCTAAAATACGGCTTTTCTAATATTTCTAATATAGTGCCGTCAGTATTTACCAAAATCTGATCAAATCATTTCTTATTATATGTTAAGATTTAAGAGAAATCGTAGCGGTAAATTTGTATCGTTAATTTAAACACATCATTATGGAACAGAAAATTTCAGGTATTCATCACATTACCGCAATTGCAGGAAATGCAAAAAGGAACTACGATTTTTATACAAGAATACTGGGCTTAAGGTTGATCAAAAAAACCGTAAACTTTGATGATCCGCATACTTATCATTTTTATTATGGCAACGAGAATGGCACTCCGGGCACTATATTAACCTTTTTTCCATGGGAAGGAATTACAGCCGGAAGAAGAGGAACAAGACAAGCTACCGAAATTGGGTACAGCGTACCAGCAGGAAGTCTGGAATTCTGGCAAAACAGATTGGAACAAAACAATGTAATCTATAATAAACCTGCTGTAAAATTCGGTGAACGTTACCTTACTTTCCTAGATCCTGACGGGTTGAAATTTGAATTGACTGAAGTCACCGGTACAGACGAACGCCTCCAGTGGACGACAGAAGAGATCGGTAAAGACAATGCGGTATATGGGTTTCACCACATCACCATTACTACCAATAAAATGGACGGCACTGCTGACATTTTAACCAATATATTTGGTTACCAATTGAATAAAAGCGAAGTAAACCGCCATAGATTTATTACAGATGCTGTAGATTACGCGGCAATAGTAGACCTTGTGGAGGCACCAGGTGAAACAGCAGGACATGTGGCCGGTGGCTCGGTACACCATGTTGCCTTCAGGGTGAAAGATGAAGCCACACTGATGTACTTCAGAGATAAAATTGTTGCCTTAGGTCTTAATATTACTGAGAAAATAGACCGCAATTACTTTTACTCTTTGTATTTCCGCGAACCGGGAGGCGTATTGTTTGAAATTGCTACCGATACCCCGGGCTTTACAGTTGATGAAACCCTTGAGGAGTTAGGGACAAATCTTAAACTACCTGTACAGTATGAAAGCAGAAGGAATGAGATTGAAGGAATTTTGCCTAAAATAAATTAGACATGTATATACACGAAAACAATATTTTAACAGCAGGGATTCCGTTAAACGAAGCGAAAAGCGCTGTTATATTTCTACATGGCCGGGGTTCTTCTGCCGAAGATATCATCTCTTTGAGCAGGCATCTGGACATCAAATATGCCGCAATATTTGCACCTCAGGCTATAAATAATAGCTGGTACCCATTTAGTTTTATCGCACCTGTTGAGCAAAACCAGCCGGCCTTGGATTCAGCGCTCACTGTCCTGAAAACACTGGTTGACCAGATTGTAGCATCAGGCATTCCTTTGGATAGAATCTTTTTTTGCGGATTTTCACAAGGCGCATGTCTCACGCTGGAATACGTAACACGAAATGCTGGCCGCTACGGTGGCGTAGCCGCATTTACCGGAGGATTAATAGGTAGAGAGATTAACATGAAAAATTACAAAGGTGACTTTGCGAAGACTCCCGTATTAATCACGACTGGTGATCCTGACCCACATGTTCCTGTTAGAAGAGTAGAACTGACTGAAACCATTATGAAAAAACTGAATGCTGATGTCACAACTAAAATATATGCAGGAAGGGTGCATACCATCAGTCCAAAGGAAATAGAACTGGCAAAATCACTTATTTTTAAAAATATATAATCCAATTGCAAAGACAATATTACATAAAGCAGATACACGTGCCAAAGCAGATCAGGGCTGGCTTAAAAGTTTTCATACGTTTAGTTTCGGAATGCATTATGATCCGGAAAGAATACAATTTGGCGCGTTAAGGGTGCACAACGACGATTGGGTAAATGGTGGAAGAGGATTTGGGGAGCCTATGGCGGCGGCAGGGGTTTGTTATTTACAGAGATCTACCAGGCACTTGGGAAATAAAAAAGGCGGACCTCTGGCCCGCCTTAAAGCATTTATTTAGATTATTATCTGTAAACTCTCAATTCAGATGCCTGGAAAGTAGTGCCACTTTTTAATGCAGTGACTGTCCATCTGTAATAAAGGAAAGGTTTAGGGTTTGCAATCGGATAATAGAAGAGGTTTTTATACCTTGCATCTCCTGTTTTTCCCTGAGCTTCCATTTCTTCTTTGAAACTTTGTGTTCTGGTTACTGAACTCACAACTTCCCAGTTCTGCTGGTTATTCGAACCTTCAAATTTCCATACCATAGGATCACGTTCATGAGCATCATTTGCCTGACCAACAGCATATAATTTAATGGTTTGTGGGAATTCGTAAGCAAAATTAACGACAACAGGAAGATCTCCAATTAAGAATTTAGTATTCACATCATTATCAATAAACTTGGCAGCATTTTCATTTGCGTTGGTATTGTCTCTTGGAGCACTATAAATTCCCTTCCGTGTAATGTTGTCTGCTACACCCTCCGCAGTAACAAATTTATCTAGTAGTACAACCGATCCTTTTGTGGTCGTCACTTTAACAGTGAAATTAACAAAAGCACCCGGCGTTAAATTCTTTATGGGAGTTAAGCCCGTAGACGTCGTAGCTGGTGATGAATCTTTAAAAGTCCAAAGTACAGAAGCAATTTGCGCTTTTGTTTGCAATGCAAATTTAACCTGATTTAGCACCCCTGTCTTTGCAGCTACAACCTGAAGCACACTGTCCGGATCAATGTTAATATCAACCATTTTCCGGGTCACTGCTCCAGTCTCAGAGAATGCTTTTAAATCTACCTGGAATTTACCGGTTCTCAAATACACATGTTTAGGCGATACCTCGGTAGACAAGGTATCGTCTCCAAATCTCCATTCCAGTCTGGAATACTTGGTTGAAAGGTTTTTAAACTCAAAGGAAAACGGATCATCTCCTTTAATAATTTCGTAATTAACCAGAGGATTTATGATTACGGGCTCTACTTCTGCGAATCCTTTGTCGCTTTTTGAGCAGGAGGCAATAGCCCCCGCAAACAACAGCAACATTAATGGTTTGAATAATTTTTTCATGGCTATAATTTTATAATTCCACCTGATTATGCTTGTATAAACAATTTAACTTTTTCTTGTAAAGATTGTACCACGGTAATCCGGATCACCTCCATTAAAAAACACCTTAAATACATGTCTGCCCTTAGTCAGGGTAACCGTAGACAGATGTGATTTCTGATTATTGTGTGCTCCCGTATTCTGAGAAGTTTTTATACCTCCATTGATGTCAACATTATCCATGAACACACTATATCTTCCATTACTATTGCTGGCACCAAAATACATGTCCATTTGATAGGTACCTGATTCTTCTACATATACCGTATAAGTAACCCACTCATTGGCGGCAGTCCATCCGATAGCCGTTCTTGGATTATAATCACCCGATACATCTACCATATCCGGAATTCTCCAATTTCCATCACCAGATTTCCCATTGTCATCATGATAAGCGACACCCTCACCACCGAAATCATAATAAGCTGCGTATATAGGATCAGAAACCGCATTAATAGCTCCTTTAATCAGGAATGGCGCGTCATAATAAGACCGGAACGCACCCTGGTCAATAACCAAATAAACTGTATGTAGTTTGGGCGCAACCTGGAACTTGCTTGGACTCTTTAAAGCAAACGCAATAGTAGGCATCTTATTGATGATTGTAATTAGTTTGAGAATCTTAGTGGTTATTGTCAGAGTCGCTTTACTGCTGTTTGGCTCAAACCTAACTTTACTGTTGATTACTGAAAAATTTGATGCAGGATACAATACTGAATTTGGTAATGTACCATTGTTGATATATTTGGTAACACTATCAGGCGACGTCACAGCATCAACAGTAAATTCCGCACCGGGCTCTCCCTGTAACTGAATTGGCACGCTGATGGTAATATCTTCCGAGCCTTTAGAGAAGTTATTGGCGGACGGGACATTAAAGATCATATTTCCTGTACCGAAATAAATGGTGTGAACAGATGCCTCGTCTATAAGCTGATTGGTATTCATCACCAGAATAGCTGCATTTTTTCCTGTCTCGATGCTATTTCCTTTCGATGGATTTTCAATCTTTACTACAAGAGCAATTTTTTTACCGTATTGAATCTCTAAAAATGATCTGCTGACAGCAACTTCAAAGGTAAAGCTCTTAACACCAATGGGAACATTCACTACCGGCGGTAAAGTAAATACTCCCTCAGCAAGAGGAACAGTTCCTACTGGTAACTGTCCAGCTGTAATTAGCTGGGCAATAGTATCTGTTTTAGATTGCAACTGAATTGTAAATGCCCTTGTTGTTTCAGAAGAAAAATTAATGGTAACCGGAACTTTCAGCTCCAGCCCGTTTAATGTAAATGAGCTCCCCGTACCTATCTCCGTTTTAGTAGTCATTGCAACAGTCACACCGGGATAAGTTTCCTTTGAAAGGACATTATCCAGGGACTCACGTTTACATGATGAAATTAATATTGCAGTCAAGCCTATAAACACCAGCTGCAATTGAATAAATATCTTTTTCATGATTCTCATTTTAATTTGTTATCCAAACTTTACCATCTAAAGCCCATTTGTCCTGACGCGCTATATTAAACCAGCTTAATATCTGAGCAGGGAGATCTGCATTTTTAGGAACCAGATTTGATAGATTTGTGTTGTTAGGTGAACACAATAGACTCGGTGTGTTCACATTCCATTTATAGGTACCCTGAATTGTAAAATCTGCTACAAAAGGACCTTTATCTGCCAGTTTCGTTCCGGCTCCCTCATTCATAGGCCAGTATCCTAATAAATTCGCATAGTAAGGGTGACTTACATCCATAGACGGATCACAGGCATACTGTTTAACTACTGCGTCAGGAAGCGCTGCTTTCCAAATCTTAAACTCCGCAAGTTCCACATTGATCTTGCCAAATGAACCATTGATCTCTCCACCTGTATACCCTACCCTCAGTTGTGTGTTATTGTCGAAATTCGGCTTGCCCGGCAATTCGACTTCTTTCGCAGCAGGTGTTGCGACTGAGCCACCTACACCGGTTACCCCCACATTATTCGTAACTCCCAAAACGCCATCAGTATAGATTCTTACATATTTTTTACCGTCTGGTTTGCGCTCCACAACTGCAGTCAGATCATGCCATGTATCTCCACTGAATTCCATCCCATTGATTTCATATCCATTTCTAAAATCTGTACCACCCGAGATAAAGAACCTCCAGCGGTTCTGAAGCAAACTAAACTCCCAGCCAGGCCCCTGACCATCTCCCCAGCCGCTTGTCGCTTTCTTACCCAATACAGAAGGCCACTCATAATAATAATCTCCTCTTGAAACGTTGGTTGGGTTTTTCCCTTTTTTAATTTTAACTGAAATCGTAAAACTTGTGGTATCACCAAAATTAAAATTCGAAGATAATGCCGGACTCACTAAACCAACTGTCTTTTCAGGATCACCTAAAAATGTAACTGAACTGGCTAAAAAAGAATTTCCAAGGAAAGGTTTGGCGATGAAAGTCTGTTTGATTGATTCACTGTAGATCATCGTGAAAGTATTCACATTCATGTTGCTGAATATTGTTTTGTCATCTTGTGCCGGAGGCAACGCAAATTGTCCGCCTTTATTTGAAGTGATAATAATCAGCCAGTTTTCTTCTTTATAAGTTGGCCTGGCTTTCACAGTATTGATGATCTCACCAACCCGGGTATCAAAGTCCTTTATAGCTGTTTTGTACGCTGCAAAAGAGTTATCATAGTCCGAAGCTCTACCCGCTAAATTAATTCCTGAAAATTGTCCGATCACAAATGAGGCAGTATCCGATTTCAGAAAATCGACCATACGAACTTTAACAGCCTCATCATTATTATTAAATGACTCTGACACATCCGCACCGGTTGTCAACTTATCTTTAAAAACACTTGACGAAGCAAATGAAGCTATCCTGATGTTAGGATTGATCGATTTTATACGTTGCAATACCACAGGATAATCTGCCAGTTTATTACCCGCAAAGTCCTCAGTCAAAACCTGGTGCTTTTCCTTCTTCACACCTGTCATCATATCTGTCCAGTTAGTAGCATCGGTACCATTTAAATCTGCCAATGAATTCCAGCTGTATACAGACTTGGCAATTAACGACTTAAGCACTGGGATATCAGCATCTCTTACGGATGTACCTCTAGCGCCATCAGCAATGATGTAAAGCACTTTTGGTTTTTTATATTTTATGTCTGAATTAAGATCAGGAGATTCCGGAATGACTTTATTAAAGTCGCTGTCACATGCGCTTAACAGAGCCAATACGAAAAGTGAAGCCCCCATGAACCTGGTTTTAAATGTTTTCATACTTTTCAATTTATATTTAGTTTTCATACCCCTACTCTAATACTACTCTGATGATATTGTTAATTGGTTTATTATCAAAGACGTTAAACTGCCCCATGATTAACAGTGCACGTTTTCCATCTGCTGAAGTTGTCTCAAAAATATCGTTAAACTTGGCCTGAGAACCTACCACGTTACCTGTCGTATTATACCCTTCCGCAAGGTTTCCTGTTTTATCAAGAATCAGGAATCCATTTCTTACCACACCGTCGTATGATTTAAAATCACCACCTACAACTGCCAGTCCATCTTTAAGCAATTTCACAAAATACGGGGCGCCACCAACGAAAGCCTTAGGTGCGAATGTCTGATCTACAGTACCATCGTAATTCAGCAATACCACGTTTCTGCTTTCCTTTCCATTAAAGCTTCTGAATCTGCCTACAGCAATGTATTTATTCAACTCAGGACTATAGCTTACATGATCGATATAATCATTCGCTCCGGTGCCTGGGGTAAAAGTAGGATCAATTGTTCCATTAGGATTTAACCTAACGATATATCCCGCTGCAACATCATCAAATCTGTTAAACTGTCCATAACACAATAACTTACCATCATCGTGCATCAATGAAAATAACCTTCCGTTTCCACCTGCCCAGCTCTTTCCTTTCTTGCCCTTATATCCAATTGCATTCAGGTCATATCGCCATGTAGAATCAAGCTCTCCGGTCTCGTGAAATCTTACCAGCTGTCTAACTTCAGAGCTATCTATAGCCGTACTATCCTGATATTTATAGGAGTTAATGTTATACCTGCGTTTTACATAATAAGTAAAATCTCCTGTGGCTACCAGCTTGCCTCCAAAGCTATACAGACTACGAATGTATCCGGCAACACCTCCATTGAATCTAGGGACGTTCTTTGTTTTTAAAGTATAGGTCGTAACCTGCATGGTATCAATAACTCCACCTGCTGAGATTCTCGTAATATTGCTGATGTCTCCGCGCTGAGCATAACCACTAAATCCTCCTGCAATGTAACTCCATCCATTTAGAGTCGCCATACTTGATAAAGTACCATTTGATGCGGTGCCTGATAAATATGACCTGTCCCAGGTTCCGTTAGGGAATGTCCTCACAATTCTTCTGAGCTCTCTTACAGCACCATGATTATTGTAATTTGTAAAACCACCTAATAAAATGATGTTATTATCAGGCAGTACAAATGCCCTGTTTACTGGACCGTTAGTCCCATTTATAGCCACATAGGTCGGGTCTATCGTTACTTTACCCAATACAGTAAACACAGGACCAAAAACCAGTTGTCCGTTCACAACAAAGGATGTTACTCCTGAACTTGCTTTACCCGGAACTTTCACTTTGATCCCCGTCTCAGTAACGTCAACTATTTCAGCTTCCTGCCCGTTAAACATAAATTTCAGGCTACCCTTATGTTGTACCAGCCCTGTCGCGGTAATAGTCACCTCGGTACCTGCATATCCAGCTGCTGGAACAGGTATCTGCTGTGCATTTGTGATGATCCCCAGTGGTGCTTTTCCGCCGTCGTAAGGATTTTCAAACACAGTCTTATCGTCTTTACAGCTACTTAAAAGCATCCCAGCGATGACGATAAATAATGCGGTATATTTAAATTTCATAATACTTCTATTTTTCTGTTATCAATCCTTATCTGTTTAAAAGAACATCCTGGCCAAACTCGTATCCCAGGCCAAACCTGTTCGCACCTTCATCCGGGAAAAGCTCTCCTATAGCATTTCCGGTATATACTGCAAGTATGTGTACGACTCCATTTTTAGGCAGTACATCCGAAGACGCTACAGCCGCCGTATAATAAACCTGAGGGTTAGACTGATCAGGAAGATTAGCGATGCTGAGCTGTCTGTAACCGGTATATTTTACATTATTTGAAGAATTATAAACAACACCTATATTGGAAAGGTCACTGTTATAGCTGAAATAATAACCTCCCGGATAGAGTGCCCTCAGGTTAAAATCAAGCTGAGGATAATCTTTTAGCCTGAGCTTACCTTTGAATATATATTTCATCAGGTGTTTTTTCCAGATATCTCCGGGGATATCAGACAGGACTTTTATCGTGTCTTTATTGGCATTGAACAGCTGCTGATTCAACCGGTTACTTACATTTGGCTGGTTCGAATTTACCAGGCCAATTGTACGTCTGATCACTTCATCCGTTGGTGCAAAAAAGGTAATCTCTTCATTATTAAAAGCATCTTCCATTCCCGCCAGTTTGATAATCTGGGCTATAGTATCAAACTTTGCATTGGATTGCAGATACTGCATTACTGTCCCGTTATAAACCGGATCTGCTTTACCCCCATCCTGATAATATTCATCTTTTGAACAGGAAGATATGGTACACATCAGCAAAACAGAGCATGCTGTGACAGGTATAATGTATTTTTTTATAATATTTTTCATGTGCTTATCAATTTATTAAAGTCCGGTGCCTATCCAATACTCATTCAATGACATATATGGATTGTTATTTAAAGCTGATGGATTGATTGGCCATGTCCATCCCCCCCTGTTAAACTTATCGTAGGTCAGCGGATTATCTGTATACGTTTTATTCAGCACCTTTTTTGTCCGTACCAGATCGAAGTAATGCGTACCTTCTCCCATCAATTCTTTAGCACGTTCCCAGAATATGGCATCTTTTAGATCTGTATCGCCAACAGCGTTGGGATAAAGTGTTGCCCGTCCACGGTCTCTTACCAGGTTCAGCATCTTGATTGCTTCTTCGTCCTGAGTACCCAATTCTGCAAGGGCTTCGGCGCGAAGTAATATCGCATCTGCGTAGCGCATAATTAGGTAAGTGTTGTCTGGATTGATATCCAAGCCTGGATTACTGGCATCAACAAATGTATTGTAAGCAAATTTCTTCAATTGGAATGTTTCTGCATTCTGATCGAAGGGCGAAACAAACCAGTAGTTCAACCGACCATCTCCTTCGTCAGGATATAGTTTTTTCATGTACAACTCAGTAAATACAGCGTTGCTGTAACGGTGCGTATATTCCGGTTGTTTATAAGGGAAGTGAATGAACACATCTGCAAACGGAGAAAATGGGTTTGCTTGTGCAAAAGGATTATCAGAATCGTTATAATTAAGCGTTCTGAACAATTCGAACAGACTTTCTTCAGAACGGCCTTTGGCTACAGTAGCCCATTCTGTAATAGGAAGCAGGCGAAAAGCATTACTCTTAATCAGTTCATCACCCAACGCAGCTGTTTCCTCGTAGTATTTAGTTTTATTAGCCGGATCAAAACCTGCATTCCACATATTAAGATTCATCAGCAAACCTACTATTGCTCCTCTGGAAGCTCTAACCCCACGTAGAGATGGGTCATTCATTGTCCATATAATATCAGGTTTCGCTGTTTTCAGGTCAGCGATACATTTATTGACTACAGACACCATATTTTCCCTTGGCAGCGGGTCTTTCTGGTAGGCAGTGGTGTAATAAACCACATCTCCGTAAAGACGAACCATTTGAAAATAACAGAATGACCTGATAAACTTTCCTTCAGCAATATAGCGTTTAGACTGTTCTGCCGTCAACGCAGGAATTCCTTCTTCAATTTTACTGATCAACAGGTTGGCCGCCTGAATTACCTGGTAATATTCATTCCATACGGTGAGGTCTCCAAAATTATAATCAGACCAGGAACGTCCTGTTTGTACTGCCTCCAGTAATAATCTATCGTCTATCGTGGTCTCGGGAATCACTTGTTTATCAGTATTACCTCTCGGATCAGGAGTTTGTCTGGTATGCCCGCCAAGACGACCGAGCCCTCTTCTAAGCTCGCCACCCTGTACTGCGGGTATGGCTTCACCCGACCGGAACTCACCGGTAGCACCGGCAAAGGAGGTTCTGGTATATTTATCAAATAACCTTCCGTACATATCAGTGATATTGCTTTCCATATCATCTGCACTGCGGTAAAAGTTATTTCCTGTCAGCTTATCAATTGGCGTGATGTCCAGGAATTTCTTACAGCTAAATTGTGAAGCACTTAACACAATTAATAAGCAAATAGTAATCTTTTTCATGTCTTATTTATTTTGTGACTTCAATTAAAATGTTACGTTAAAACCTAGGGTATATGTACGTGGATTTGGATAACCACTTGATAAATCTTTACCTAAACTGGTTACACTCTCCGGGTTTGGTCCTGAATAAGGAGAGAATGTAACTAAGTTCGCTGATGAGATATATGTTCTTATTCCATTTACACCTACTCTTTTCGCCAGCTTTTTCTTAAAGGTATAGGCAAGGGTAGCCTGATTTATTTTCAGATAGCTGCCACTCTCCTGCCATAAGGATTGCTCGTATCTGAAATTGCCCATGTAACGTCCATGCTCATAATCGTATGCATTCGCATAAGTCGCATCAGTATCGCCAGGTCCGGTCCAGATATCTAAACTTCCTGCCGGAGGCACAGTCTTGGTTCCAAAAGGATCACCCAATAACAGCAATCGCTTAGACAATGCATTGTTCAGGATAGAACGTACTGCTGTATAAGATGCATAAAAGTTTAAAGAGAAATCTTTGTACTGAAATGTATTAGTAATACCACCGGTAATCAATGGCTGGGTATTACCTGTCACCTGTCTGTCTCTGTTATCTATTACATAGTCACCATTTGCATCCCAGATGATCGCATCTCCGCCTTCGTAAGAGTTGAGGTAGCTTCCTGAGCTTCCATTTCTCATTCTTAATCCGGTCACCGGATCTACAGGTACATTAGTTGTAGAACCATAAACACCCTGATTAATAAACAGGTAGTTAGACAATGAGTTTCTGCCGACTCTTTTAGCAATATACTGACCAATACCATCCTGATCTACGAAATCGATGTACTGACCGTTATATTCTTCCGGCAGTCTTGTCAATACGTCATAGTTTAAGGCTCCGTTAATGGAGAATGTCCATTGAAAAGCACTGTTTTTTGACAAAGGTCTGCTGGACAGGGAAAGCTCATATCCATAATTCGCCAGCGCCGCGCCATTACTTTTATAGATACCAAAACCTAAGGTATTTGACAATCTGTTGTCGAATAGTTCATTGTCAACTTTTTTGAAGTAAGTCTCAAAAACGACATCCAGTTTACCATCCCAGAAGCCTGCATCAACACCTAAGTTGTACATCAATACTTTTTTGGCCTTTAACAATGGATTGGGAATCTGACCATAGTCAATCCCTACACGGGCAGCATTGTTGTAAAACCCGTAAGGATTATATCTTCCATAGATGTCAACCAGGTTACCCTGAGGAAAGATATTCTGTCCCGCTGTCAGCCTGAATGAACCATAAGACAACCAGTCAGCAGTACCTTTCAGGAAATCTTCTTTAGCAAAGTTCCAGCGCAGACCGATAGATGGGTTCTTTGAATATGGATCCAATTGGCCACTTGCCGAAGAACCATCTATCCTGTAAGTAACATCCAGAATATATTTCTTTTTATAGTCATAGGTAAAGGCAGCTGCCAGTGAAGCCTGTTTCAAATCCCTGAAGCTGGTCAGTACACCGCCACCTTTTGAGTTGTAACCATCGTAGCCCAGAGGTCCTTCAAACTGATCATTTGGAGACCTTTCAATCTGAGTAATATTCTCCTGATTCTTTTTGATGTAGATCTCAGAGAATAAGTTTACAAAGAAGTTGTGGCTATTGTTAACCGACTTTGTATAGGACACGTTGTTACGGTTGTATAAAGTAGAACCGTAACTGTAGTAATTGTATACTCGTGCGAACTGTGAGTTTGCCGCAGCTGGCAAAAAGGTATCTTTGGATTCTATCGTATAGTCATAGTTACCTGAGGTTCCTATGTTTAAGCCGGGTAACAATTCATAATTCGCAGTCATATTTGCGGTTATATTTTTAGGTCCCGCACTCTCCCTGATCTGAAGTGTAGTTAAAACATCACTGGTAGCCAATAAGAATGATGGGCCGGGTAATAAAGAAGACCTCTGACCACTGTCATCCACTACTCTCTGTAACACACCGCTACCACTACCGGATTTTACACTACCGATAGAACTCCTGATAGATCCGAAAAAGCTAAGCTTTGGTGAAGGTTTGAACTCCATATTCATATTCAAACTGTATCTTTCAAAACCGGTATTTTCAACGATACCATCCTGAGAGAAGTAGTTTAAATTCGTTTTGTAGTTGAACTTAGCATCGCCTCCATCCAGAGAAACGTTATGGGTCATGTTAAACCTGTTAGAGTAAAAAATATCCTGCCAGTCAGTAGAGTTATTGTAAAAAGCACTTAAACTATCTGCCAAAAATGGCGTATTTGTTATCTTGTAGATGTCATCGGTTAATCCATAACGTAAAATCTGGTCAAGCTTAAAATCACGTTCATATGTACCTCCGTAAGTTTCACGTAGTTTAGGTACGGTAGACACGAAGTAATTAGAAGTATAAATTACCCTTGGGATTTCAGATTGCCCCCTTACGGTCTGGATTAAAATCACACCATACGCACCTCTTGAACCATACAAAGCTGTTGCTGTAGCATCTTTGAGGATCTCGATGCTCGCAATATCTTCCTGAGGAATCAGAGACAGCGGACTTACTCCAGGACCTTGTTGGTCAAACCCAAATTCTGATGCTTTATCTGCATCCATTGGCACCCCGTCAATTACATACAACGGTGAAGTTGGCTGTAAGAAAGCGTCATCTCCTGATCCGGTAGTCGCAATCGTAGAAAGACCACGGATATTTACAGTACCACGCATACCAGGAGCACCTGTATTGTTCTGGATGTTCAATCCGGCTACTTTTCCCTGTAAGAGCTGTTCTACGTTGCCAACCGGTACATCCTGAATTTCCTTCCGGGAAACCAACGCAGATGAGCCTGTTGTCTGGTCGCGGGTCCTTTTTACGTAACCACGTACCACAACCTCTTTCATGTTGTTTTTTTCTTCCTGCAGATTTACGTTCAATAAAATCTGTCCGGGAGAAAGCTTAACTGATTTTGACTCGTAACTAACATAGGTAAATATAACTGTTGCACCCTCGTCTACCACTATACTGTATTTCCCTTTACTGTCTACCACAACTACCCTCCTCGGCGTACCCGAAGCTACTGTAGCACCTACCATTGGTAGCTTAGTATCTGCATCAAGGACGGTACCCGTTAGTGTTATCTTCTTAGCTTGCGCCATCAAATCCTCGCATAAAAACATGCAGCTGAAAAAAATTGATAGCAAAATAATGTGTTTTCTCATCGTATTAATTTTAATCATTAGGATTCTAGTCGTTATCAAACTTAGGGTTGATGTCTTTGAAGTGGAATACTATTTCCCAATCACCCTTTTCATAAATTTTAAAGTCTTTAGAAAGCTTTCCGAACTCTCTAACCCCACCAAAACCAACTCTGGAGAAGGTAAATTCTACATGTGCCATGTCTCCCGAACCTGTAGCCCCCCCAGCGGTAAACCTTGTTGGTATCCTTGCTAATGGTATTGGATAGGCTACATTGTATTCTACATATTCAGTAGTCATCTTATAACCCAATTCTGTACCTGCCTCATTAAATCCGTGCACCTGCTCAAGCCATTTGGTTTCGTTGAAAAGCAAAGGGTTCATCGCAACAGAGTCTTTGTTCAAAAATTTAAATCTCAACCTATGACCATTAGCATCATTAGAGAATTTCCTGATGTATAAATAAACACGGCCAGTGGTTGGGTTCTTAGGATCATTCATGGCAACATTCGTGGTAGCTCCTTTTATCCCGCTGATAGAGGGGTAATTAAACACCCTTACTTTACCACCTGGCGTAGTGGTATTGGGCTTACCATTTATCGTGTTGTAATCATCACTTGGCTCATAAGGAACATCTATACGGGGAATGATCTGCAAATTCTTAATCACCCTGGAACCACCTGAATTCGAGATCTTCACATCGAAGTAGCGGATGTCCTGAGGATATGTCACAGAATCACTTGGTTTAATGAGATCCCTGGTTGCCGTGTACCACATGATCAGGTCGCCAGATCCACGCAGTTCAACCATAGGTCTGTTTTCGATCCTTCTCTTGTTTTCTATTTCCGCCAGGGTTTTTTCCTGACCAGTATATTCAGAAGCCCAGATCAATGTCGGCTTTACAGCCATCATATCACTTGCATCCCTTCCATCACCAAATCTTGCATTCTGAATGGTGAAGGTCATAGGAAAACTGGATGCATCCGGATTAAATGCGTTTACAGTTACAGATGTCCTTCCCAATCTTGGTGTAAAAATCTTTGTATTGTAATCTGCTTTTGTACTCAGGTAATCTACTTCTTCCGGAAGGTCAAATACTTTCCTGCACCCCGTAAAGGAGATCACTGCAGTTAACAATATTAAAACTTTATATTTTGTTGCGTCTTGCATAATATTACTATTTAAATCTGTCTTAGCGGTTAGTTAAATATTTCCCTTAAATTCATTGTCCACTCAGATATTTGAATTGTATTACCTCCATTATTTTGTAAGAAGACCAAACGGTATTGTTTGTAGGGAACTGTATTTACAAAATCAAAGATTTTCTGCTGATAGTTTGTGGTAAACTTCTGATCCTGACGGATGTCAAGCTGTACCCAGGTTTGAGTTACAGTCACAGGATCGTTCGTTGCTTCCAGCCTCCATGCCTTTGGATCTCTATCCAGATAAGTCTTACTGTCATTTGCAGAAGTAATGGTGTATGAATTGGCTACTTTGGGCTCACTCGGTATCCAGTTCATATAGATTTTATTGGTAGGGCTAAAAGTATTGAGCATTTTGGTCTGAAAGTTATTGTCCAGTACCTTAATGAACTTCTCGCCCGGACTAATACTTCCGTCAACAGTATTTACATCATCCCATTTTATAAACCAGGTTCCACCAGTAGGATAAGTAAACAAGTTCGGTGGCGGCGGGATTAAGGTAAGCCGGTTCACAAATTCATCAAAACCGAATACATGATCTGGCCTCAACAGGTGTACAATCCCATTTTTCGTTTTTATATTTACCGAAGTTGTCGTGGTTTTAGACCAGTTTGGCACAAAAATACTGCGTTTGGTATTGGCAAATTCAATAATAGCAGAGCCACCGTTTTGCCATCCCTGAGCATCAGCGAAAGTGCGCAAACCATGCATAGGGTAATCTCCCCTTACACTGTAAATCGTTTGTCCGTCACCTATCGCAAAATCATTTGCTACAAATAATTTTTTGATGATGTATCTCGACACCATCGTATCTAAATGCGAACTGTCTGCAATCGCTTTAGGCTTCTCTTTATTAGTCATCCCTGGCTTAACGCCCTCCGCAATGTCATTCAAATAAATTGCCGGCTTTCCTTGTGCTTTGCGTACATCATTTAAATTTTTAATTGCAATCTGAAAGCTCGTGTTTGATGGCGCAAACAGCGTCACCTCTTCCTGCTTCAGTATATTTTGCATGTTTAACTTATCGATCAAAAACAGCAAAGAATCATAAACCCCGGGTTTGCTTTTCAAATATTCATAAGTATTTAAATCTGTTTGATTAACAATATCGGAAGTATCATAAAAGCCTTCTTCGCGCTTACATCCTATCTGAAATGTGAGTGCAGCAAATGCAAGCACCAGCAAACATTTACTAAAAAAAGTTGATTTTTTCATTTCTATCTATACTTTATTACTTCCAAAAAGGATTTTGTTTTAACAATGGGTTTTGAGCAAGCAGGTCTTTTGCTATAGGCCAGTAAATACCTCCAGTTTCTATTAAATGCAAAAAAGCAGGGTTATTCTGTTTTATTTTATGATACCTGATCTGATCATACCAGCGCATGCCTTCACCCATAAATTCTTTTTGGCGCTCTTTAAAAATGGCTTCAATCAGAGTACCATGCATAGCACGGGAATAAGCAACGTAGTCCGTCGAACTCGAATTCTGCAAGCCCATATGATCTACATTATATCTTCTCTGTCTTACAATGTTCAGGTCATTTGTTGCTAAAGTCGTTTCACCCAATACAGCATACGCTTCAGCTCTTAATAAAGTGATATCTTCCAGTCTTGTAAATAAAATAGCGCTGGAGAAAATCCTGAACGTCGGATCCGTTGACCCACCCTGAATACATTTGATCTTACTGAAGATAGGATACCTTCCTGCAAAGTTTGTAAAATACAGCTGTGAATGGGTAATACCAGTTGTATCTATATTGAACCGGCCATCATTGGTTTCTTTAAATATGGATAAGATCGAATCCTTCGGTACAAAAATATCAGGGATGTTCTTATTCACCACTGGTTCAGCCAATGTCAAAGATTCAATATTGCCTACATAAGTTGCATCCTGATGGCCAAATACAAAGCCAAAAGCAAGTAACTGATTAGATTTCTTATCATAAAAAAGTCCCTGACGATCTGTTAAGTCCTGAGTAGAAACATAGCCCATCGATGCTTTTCCATAATCATTTAATACAATTTTCGAATAATTGATGACATCAACGTATTTACCTTGCCATGCAGCTACGTGTGCAAGTACACCATAAGCCGATAATTTTCTAACCAATGCACCATCCCATCTGCCGCTTCCCTCATTGTAATAATTTCCAGGTTGCTGTATGTCGTTTGCGCTATAGCGATAAGGCAATACCTCTGCCGCAGCAAGCATTTCAGATTGTACAAATTCGAGAATCGCTTTTTGATCAGTTTTAGGTCTGTTTTCAAAATTACCATCATCTGATGAGTCAATAAATGGTACGTCACCCCAAATCCTGATCATATAGAAATAAGCAAAGGCCCTTAAAAACCGAACCTGTGCCATATCCACAGCCATATTGTTTTCGGTATACCTCGCGTCTTTTGCTTTTACTTCTTTAATCCTTTCCAGGAATATATTAGCAGCGTTGATGATCGCATAAAACCTTCTCCAGTTAGACAGTTGCTCTACAACCGGATAGGAAGCATTGAGGTCATTTTTTATTACGGCCTTCAGATCCTGACGGTTAGGGCTATCAAAATTACCCATGCGTACATCCCCATAGATCCAGTGTCCGTTATTATCGGCTAATGCAGCTCTTGTTAAACCATAAACACCCATTATCGCAGCCCTGGCATCTTCCAGTGTATTCCAGTAGTTATTTTCATTCACTACTCTTGTCGAGTTAATATCCAAAGCCTTCTTGCAGCTGCCTGCAAACAAGCTTGAAATAATAAGGCCCAGCAAAATTATTTTTTTCATTTCTTCTGTTTTTATCTATGATCAAACACTAAAAATCCATTTTTACACCCAGGGTAAATGTTCTTGGAATCTGCATTCCATATCCTGTATCATAACCGGTATAGCTAACCAGTTCAGGGTCTTGTCCGGTATATTTGGTTAGTGTAAATACATTGTGAACACTTCCGTAAACCTGGAACTTCTGAACATTTGCTGCTTTCTTCTTAAAGAACTCAGTAAGGTCATAAGTAAGCGATAGCGTACGCAGCTTTAAAAAAGAAGCATCTTCCACGAAAATATCCTGGTTGGCCTGGTATGGTGCTACAGAACTCCATGGGTTGTAAAGCAGGTATTTAGAATAATCTCCTCTTTTCTCCCAAAAAGTAATTTCCCTTACCGAATTGATGTTGTTCTGACCTTCACGGTTTACAAAGTCAAACCTGTTCGCCATCTCCTGGTTCACCAGTTCGCGACCCAGATTGAAATAGAAATTCAACCCTAATGTCCATTTTTTATAACTGAAGTCGTTATTAAAACCACCTGATACTTGAGGTAAGGCATGGCCGGTCAATGTCCTGTCTTCATTAGTAATCGCCCCATCGCCATTCAGGTCTTTCCATCTTGGATCCCCTGCTTTTAAACCGATACCATTATAGCTTAGCCTGTATCCGCCCGAATTTACCGGAACCTCCGAATCAGTGTTGTAGATTCCCTCATTGGTTAAAACCCAATAGCGATCTACCGCTTCACCTATTTTTAAAAGCCTGTCTCCTATGATCAACTGATCCAGTCCACCAGGCAATGCAGTCAGTTTATTTTGATTAAAATTCAGGTTGATGGAAGAATTCCATGAGAACAATTTTTCAGCAGGCAGGATGTTTGCACTGATGGCAAGATCTACCCCCGTATTCCTGATGGCCATGCCATTCTTTATAATTGATGTATAGCCATATTCCGCTCCTGAGGGAACTCCCAGCAGCATATTTTTATCTTCCTTAAAATAGGCGTCTATACTTGCATTGATTCTGTCATTCAGGAAAGACCCGTTGATACCCAAAGATGCCTGATCGGTATAGGCCCACTTTAAATCATAGCCAACTGATCCAGCAGTATAAGGGCGATTTAATACTGCAAAACCGTTATAGCCAGGACTTATAAGATTTCCTGTAAAACCTATAAAAGCAGTATACTGAGGGCCCTGGGCATAATTATCGAAATTTTCATAACGTCCCATTCTTCCTGCACTTGCTCTTAAATTAAGAGAAGATACGCTGCTGTTGTCTGCAAGCAATTCTTTTTTAATGTCCCACCCGGCAGAGAACACAGGTGCATAAAACCAGCGATTCGTAGGCTGCTGATTAGAGGACGCATCACCACGTAAAATGGCTGAAAAACTATACTTCTCTTTATAAGTATAATCTGCTTTTCCATAAAATGAAACCTGGTTATTCCTGGTCTTATCTAAAAACTTATACACCAGTTCTCTTCTGAATACTGTTGGTTGCAGATAGTTACCATTATTGGGATCAGATTCTAACAGGTTTAGCTTAATAAAGTCATTGCTTCCTTTATATGCATACGCATAGCTGTATCTGTATTTATCATACTGTATGATACTTCCCACAGAAAAATTGAATTTATGATCTTCATTTAAATCATAATCATAGGTAGCCACATTGTCTATTGTAGCACGTTGATTATAACCGTAATAGTTGGAAGCATAGTTGGTGCTCTGCAACAATGTTCTCGCAAAGAAAATATCCCTCGTTCCCTCATTGTAGTCCAATCCGAGCGTACTGATGAAATTAAACTTGCCAAGATTGACACCGAGCTTTACATAGCCCTCAATGATATTGGTTTTGTTCTTGTCAAAGCCTTTATTGAACTCAGAAAGATATCCACTATAATAATCCTTGTTAGGAGCAATTGGCGAACTTAAATCAGGAATGTAATTCACTTGCGAAAGCCTGTCGCGAACATTTCTATTGCGCTGGCGCATAATCTGATTGGCATTTACCATTGCACTTACGGTAAACCAGCTAACAGGTTTCATATTGATAATGAACCTGGTATCGTAACGGTCTGCTCCTGTATCATCTGCTACGCCCCCGCTGCGAAGCGTTCCTAATGAAAATCTAAAATTGGCACGGTCTGTACCACCAGAGATACTGGCGTTTACACCATAAACAACCTCACTGTTATAATATTTGTCATTCCAGTTGGATGGACCATAGAAGGCATTGTTCAGTGAGTCACTTAAATATAAAGGATATACGTCATTTTCTGAGTAATTGCCATTGGCCGTATACTTATTGTAAAACTGCCTTCTGAAATCATTCTCAAATTTACCATTTATAGTAGTAACCGAGTTTGGCTGGGCCAATCCTACATAACTGTCAAACGTAATCTTTCTTTTAGTCCCAGGTGCGTTTGTGGTGATCAAAATTACACCATTGGCACCCTTAGGCCCATAAATAGCTGTCGATGACAAATCTTTTAAAACCTCTATAGACTTAATATTTGCCATATTAATGTTGGCAAGTGTATTTGTAGCAGGTCCTATTCTGTCATATTTGAACTGCTGAATATCGAATGCAAAAGGATGTTCACCTACCAGGGGAACACCGTCCAAAACTACCAGGGGCTGTGTAGCGAACAACTCACGGGCCGACAAAAGTGGCTGTGAAGTGCCATGAATAAACATATGCTGAACAGTCCCAGGTTCACCTGAAGGCTCCTGAACGTACAGGCCGGCAGACTCCCCTTTTAGGTACTGCTGTAATGACAAGGCCGGAAAAACAGAAAGTTTTTTAGGGTCCAGCTTGTTGCCTTTAGACTGTAATTTTTTCTCAATGCTTTTTTTAGGGCTGGCAATACCTACAACACCTGTATCTACCGATTTTTTAGCCGTATCAGTTTGCTGCAGAAAGCTCTCATTAAACAAGAGATTATTCGAAATACAGGCAGACCTAGCCGTATTGCCGAAAGGGTATGTTGCCGTACACAAAACACCCAGGAAAGTTATAGTTGCAATAATGCGCATAACAGACAATTAAGTATTAACTGATTGAAAATCTTTTTGTTAATCGTATTTATATCAGGAGTATCTTAAAAAATCAAGCAAATACTTTCCATCGCAGTATACTTTTACATATGCCGAAGAAAAACTCACAAGAAAACTTAAAATAAATTAAAACGTTTTAGCTAAGCGTAACTAAGAAAAATAGTTACCCTGCTATGGTTTTAATTTTTGGTAGCAACTGACTGTGTTTCTGAAAATGATAAGTGAAAGGATGTGAAGACCCACTCCTATTAGCTCTTGTAAAGGTTTGACTCATAGTTCGGTTATATTAGGTAATTATTTGGTTACAGATTAACCGATCTTTAGGTGCTAAATCGATTATCTATAACAATTATACGAAAGATAAATTATAATCCAAATCTTTTGCATCATTTTTTTTACAAATTTTTTATAATCTTATTTTAACATAAACCTATGAAATATTATCTCTTTTATCCTGCGCTATAACGTTATAGTATATTTAAATAATTACTCTACCAAGTATATATACAATATTGCTATTTTTACTGCTCAATCACAACATGCCTTTATCACTATTCAGTAATTATTAATATATAAAAACAATAATATCACCAGTTTAATGAATGAAAATTTGTTATTTTGATGCATAATAAAAACAGACAGGCCCTTTCACCCCAACAGACATGCCAGTTAAACAAAAAAAAGAAGTCAGCAGCAACGTATTATCTATTGATATTGGCGGCACAAGCATCAAAGCCTGTATATTGAGCAAAGATGGAGACCTGCTCTCCGAGTTCAAGAAAATTCCAACTCCTAAAAATTCTACACCGGAAGCAGTGATTGCTGTGATTAAAGAACTGGTACCTTCTCTGGAAGCTGAATTCAGTAAGATATCCATCGGCTTTCCAGGATATGTAAAGTGCGGAAAAGTGGAAACAGCCCCCAATCTGGCTAAAAACAAATGGACTAACGTGGATCTTGCACAGCAAGTGAGTAATCTTTATGGTAAGCCGGTACGGCTGATTAATGATGCTGATCAGCAGTCCTTAGGTATCGTCAGCGGCAAGGGTTTCGAAATTGTATTTACGGTAGGTACAGGCTTTGGAACAGCTATGGTATTTGATGGAGAACTTCTCCCCCATTTTGAACTAGCTCATCTGCCGGTTACAAAAACGAAAGATTACGATGACTATATCGGTACAAAGGCTCTTGAAAGAATCGGAAAGAAGGAGTGGAATGAACGTCTGGAACGCATCATCGAAATCTACAAGACCGTATTTAATTACGATACCTTATATATAGGTGGCGGCAATTCAAAACACATCACACTTGAACTGGATCATAATATTCAGCTGGTTACCAACAAAGATGGCATTAAAGGCGGTGCTAAGCTTTGGCAGGTGGCTGAAAAATATCATGTATACACAGTACATCCCCAAAATAAATAGGCATGTCCTCATGCTCAACAACAATGAATGATGAATAATAAATATACTTTAGGAATGATTGGCCTGGGCACCATGGGCCGCAATTTATTGCTCAACATGGCCGACAATGGTTTTCAGGTAACAGGATACGATAAGGATCCAAAAATGTTAAAGAAACTTGAGGAAGATGGTAAAGCTCATAACTTGAAAGGCTTTGAATCATTAGAAGAGTTTATACAGAGCTTAGAATTGCCAAGAAGGATTATGCTTTTGGTACCTGCAGGCAAAATTGTAGACAGTGTAATAGCAGAACTTATTCCCCTCCTTGGAAAAGGCGACATGATCATCGATAGTGGAAACTCACACTTTACAGATACCAGCCGCAGAGCTATTGAACTTTCAGAAAAAGGAATACATTTCTTTGGAATGGGCATTTCCGGTGGTGAAGAAGGTGCGCGTTTCGGACCAAGTATGATGCCGGGCGGAGACAAAGCTGCCTACAATGCTGTAAAACCGATCCTGGAAGCAGTATCTGCAAAAGTAAATGGCGACCCTTGCGTAGCTTACATCGGTCCGGGAGCCTCTGGTCATTTTGTAAAAATGGTGCACAACGGCATCGAATATTCAATGATGCAGGTATTGGCCGAAACTTATGACATCCTGAAAAATGGATTGGGTTATAACAATGACCAAATCTATAGCCTGTTCGAAAAATGGAACAATGGCCGACTGAAGTCTTTCTTATTGGAAGTAACACGCGACATCTTTAAAGTCAAAGACGAAAAGACAGGTAATTTCCTGTTGGATATGATCAAAGATCAAGCTAAATCAAAGGGAACCGGCAAATGGACTTCACAAGTATCAATGGATCTGCAGCTCCCTATCCCTACCATCAATGAATCGGTAAGCGCAAGGGATCTTTCTAAATTCAAATCATTACGTGTAGCGCTTTCAAAAGCATTACCACATCAGTCTGTTGCCATTAAAGATACAGCGGAATTTGAAGCCCACTTAGAACAAGCACTTTATTTCGCCATGATCACTTCTTATGCTCAGGGACTTCACTTGCTTGAACAAGCCTCTGTTGAGTTTAAATATGAATTAAATCTGAAAGAAATTTCTCAGATCTGGCGTGGTGGTTGCATCATCCGTGCTGAATTACTGGAAGATATTTATCAGGCTTATAAGAAACAGCCGCAATTGCCGCACCTGTACACAGATGAGAGCATACAGCACCAATTAAAAGAAATCATTCCGGGAACCAGAAATATCGTCATTACAGCAATCGCTAATGGAATTGCCATTCCTTGCTATGCTTCTGCACTGGCCTATTATGATGCGCTCAGAACAGATAAATCGCCGCTCAATTTAACACAAGCACAAAGAGACTTTTTTGGCGCACATACTTTCGAACGTATAGATGAAGAAGGTATTTTCCACGCCGACTGGAATTAAATCAATTAGCAAACACAATAAAATAATGAAGACTAGCATCAGCCTCAATCCTACCATAATTGTCATTTTTGGCGGCACAGGCGATTTAAATATGCGCAAATTGGCGCCTGCATTGTACAATCTGTATGCCGAAGGATATATGCCTGAAAAGTTTGCCATCATCGGTACTGCCAGAAGACCGTTAACGGATGACAAGTTCCGCGAAACCCTGATGGAAGGCGTCAACAGCTTTTCACGTACCGGAAAAGTACAAAAACACAAATGGGATAATTTCTCTCCAAACATCCATTACAACTCCGTTGATGTAAAGGATTCTGCGTCTTTCGATACGCTTAAAGAAAATATAGACAAATTTAAGGATGAGTTTGGTCCGGAAACCCAGATCATTTATTACCTGGCCGTATCTCCTGACCTTTTCCCTCCTATAGCCAAACGTTTGGCAAAATTCAAGCTGGCTGAAAACGAAGACAACTGCCGTATCGTGGTAGAAAAGCCATTTGGTAAGGATCTGGAAACAGCACGTGAACTTAATGAATTGCTGAAGCAACGCTTCTCGGAAAAACAAATCTATCGCATAGACCATTACCTGGGCAAGGAAACTGTACAAAACATCATGGCCTTCCGTTTTGCCAACTCTTTCCTGGAGCCGCTGTGGAACAGGAATTACATTGATCATGTGCAGATCTCGGTTACCGAGCAACTGGGTGTGGGCGACAGAGGTGGTTATTATGACGGATCTGGTGCCCTGCGTGACATGATTCAGAATCATTTACTGCAATTGCTTTGTATCATTGGTATGGAAACCCCTATAAATTTCGATGCTGATGAGATCAGGGACAAAAAAGTAGATGTATTAAAAGCCATGCGTCCATTCTCTGCTGAAGATATCCGTTTCAACACCGTACGCGGACAATATGCCAAAGGCTGGATTAAAGGTGATGAAGTATCAGCTTACCGTTCGGAGAAGGATGTCGATAAAGAATCTAATACGGAGACTTTCGCTGCCATCAAGTTTTTTGTAGACAATTGGCGCTGGAAAGGCATTCCATTCTATGTACGCACAGGTAAACGCCTTTCACAGACCTCTTCACTGATCACCATACAGTTTAAAGATGTACCGCACCAGGTATTCCCGGCAGGCGTTACAGAACACTGGCAGCAAAACAGGCTCATCATCAGTATACAGCCTGAAATGAGTATCCGTCTGCAGGTTCAGGGCAAAAGACCAGGTCTGGATATGACGTTAAACCCGGTAGATATGGTGTTCGACTACAAGGGAACTTATACCACAGAATCTCCGGAAGCTTACGAAACTTTGCTACTCGATGTCATGACTGGCGATCAGACCCAGTTTATGCGTGCCGATCAGGTGGAGATCGCCTGGGAACTGCTCATGCCGGTTATCAATGCCTGGGAAACCAAAAAATCACTGAGCTTCCCTAATTATCCTGCAGATTCGTGGGGACCTGAAGATGCTGAAGCATTGATCGCAAGAGATGGCTTCCATTGGTTTACACTCCCATTAAATAAAGATTAAATGAACTTACTGATCTATAAAACTCAGGCAGAATTATTTGAAGACCTGATAGATTATATCGTCAATATCGCAAACCAGTCGATCAGCGAAAAAGGCTGTTTCAATTTCGTACTTACCGGAGGAAATTCTCCAAAAGCATTGTACGAACTGCTAGCCACCACCTATAAAGATAAAATTGACTGGAGCAAAGTCTTCTTCTTTTTTGGTGATGAACGCAATGTAGCACCGAATCATGAAAGTTATAACGGCCTGATGGCTAAAAATGCGATACTTGCTCCGCTTAATATTGCTGAAGATCATATCTTTTATGTTGACACCACACTGGAGCCTGAAAAAGCAGCCATAGAATACCATAAAGCCATCGTAAATCACTTTAAAGGCGGTGATCTTGCATTCGACCTGATTTTATTGGGCATGGGCGATGATGCTCATACAGCATCTTTATTTCCCGGTACAAAAATACTGAATAGTAAAGAGGTAGAAATAGACTCGGTCTATGTAGACAAGCTCTCTACTTACCGCATCAGTTTTACTGCACCTCTGATCAATAAGGCAAAAAATATTGCCTTCCTGGTATTTGGTGAAGGAAAAGCGAATGCAGTACAACACGTCATTGAAGATGAGCAAAAGAATACAAACCTTTACCCTACCCAGCTGATCAACCCAATTGACGGTCATGTTACCTGGTTTTTAGATGATGCTGCAGCTAGCCTTTTAGATAGCTAGATAAAGCGCTCGTCATCTCGAACATCGTGAGAGATCTCTTGAATTTTACTTACTCCAAGCAAGAGATCTCTCTTTTCCTTCTTTCATCTTTTCCACAACATAGTTACACAATAAAAAAATTCCTATTTGTAACTTGCAGTAAAGTTTATAAAAACTAAACTTTAGCCACAAACCAAAATGAAACTGTTTTTATGGAACAAGAATTAAATGCATTGCCCCGCAGAGCGTTTTTAGGGAACATCTCTAAAGCCGGAATCCTGGGCTCCCTTGCCGCATTTTTACCCGGCAGCAGTTCTGCCGAAGTACTGCAGCAACTCACCGCCAAACCAGCAGAAGGACATATTTTCCTGACCAAACCGTACCTTCAGGTGCCTGCACCGGATGGTATGACTGTGAGGTGGATTACCAATAAACTCTGCTACAGCTGGGTAGAGTACGGTGAAGGCAATAACCTAAACCAAAAAGCACATCAGGTTACGGCCGGACTTGTTGATGCCCACAACCGCATCAATAAAGTAGCCCTTAAGAATCTGAAACCCGGAACTCAATACAGCTACCGTGTAGTGGCCAAAGAAATCGTAGATTTCAAGCCCTATGCATTGAAATATGGTGAAACCATTACCAGCGACTCCTACTCCTTTACCACCCCGAAATTGAACCCGGAGACGGTAGAATGGCTGATCATGAATGACATTCATGACAGGCCTGAGTCTATCCCTCACTTGATGAAACTCAACGGAACAGACAATTACGATTATGTGTTCTACAACGGAGATTTATTTGATTATCAGACAGATGAGCAGCAGATCATAGACCACATGCTTACCCCTTCTGCATTTTCCAGCACCAAACCCTTTATGTTCGTGAGGGGCAACCATGAAACCAGGGGCAAATTTTGCCGTGAACTTGCCGACTACTTTTCCAATAAAGATGGCAAGGGATATTTTGCTTACCAATGGGGTCCGGTTTTCAACGTAGTACTGGATACAGGTGAAGACAAAGAAGACACTCACCCGGTCTACGCAGGAATTGTTGATTTTGATGATTACCGCATGGAACAGGCAAAATGGCTGGAAGAAGTGATGACCTCAAGTGCATTCAAACGTGCAAAATTCCGTGTGGTCATGATGCACATTCCACATTTCCATTCCGGCGATGCACACGGACCGCTACATGTACGTGAACTATTTGCGCCGATTTTTGCCAAGCATAAAGTTGATATTGTCATCTCAGGACATACCCACAAATTTGGCGTTTGGCCACCCTCTGCAGAGCACCCTTATCCGATCATTATCGGTGGTGGTCCAAGAGATGGAAACCGCACACTGATCAAAGTAAAAGCCGATCAAAAGACACTTAATCTTACCATGCTGAAAGACGATGGTACTGAAGTAGGTAAATACAGCCTGAAAGCTTAATCACAAAATTCCTGCTTTACCGGATTCAGTTGAACAGCCGGATCCGGTAAAGTAATATTATACTTTAATACGTTCTACCACTACAGCATCGTTTGCTGTGTTCATCCCTTTTATCTCCACATATTTTACATTAGGGAGCCAGAAAGAACCACCCTCTATCCTCACAAAAATCCTTTCTATCTGTAATTTCTTCTGGTTTACCGTTACATAGACATGGAACTTTTTATCCTCACCACGCTGCAGGTACATCGGCAGTTTTTTATGAGAAACAAACCTCAGCTCGTATTGGTCTTTCGCAATCTGCTTTGTCTGAATACCATAAGCAAACTTCCGTTGGATATAACTCAAATCCTGTTTTTCTCCCTTGTCGCCATACCTCATCCAATAAATCAGGATAGGCTCTTTTTTATCTACCACCCCATTTTTATCCGCATTTAGTTCGTATATAATTGTATTTACATTCGGATCTCTTTGTAAATAGAAAAGTTGATTGGCAATTCCCTTAGGTGTGGGGAATTTTAATGGCGAAGGATCACTCTTATCTGTTGTTTGAGCAAAAGTCCGTACCATAAACAACTGCATCACCACAAACAGTCCAATGGCCAAAACACGAAAATTTAATTGTATCATTACCTGTTAAGTATACCCAAAGATAAGAATACAAAAATACTTTTATCACAAATCCATCTGTAAGAGATGACATTTTACCTTAGGCTTACAGCTAAATGCTAACAAATATTTCTTAAACGATTTGGAAAAAACTATAGCATTCCCTAGTAATAATCAGGATGCCCAGCATTAAAATGAACCAGCCAAAACCGGCTTTTAATTTTTTCGAATTAACCCTATCCGCAATCCTGGCTCCTGCTATACTACCTAATAACGCCATGGCGGATATGACAAGCAGAAACTTCCAGTTAATATCTACGTGATTAAGGTCGTTAGCAAAACCCGATAAAGAGTTTAAGGCCACTACGGCAAGTGATGTACCTACAGCCTTTTTAATATCCATTCCAAGCATTAAAGTCATCACCGGGATCAATATAAAACCACCCCCCGCACCCAGAAAACCCGTAACCGTTCCGATCAGCAAAGCATATGGAATACTGAGCATAAAACTGCTTGAGCCTTCCATGGTCACGCAATCTGTTTTCCCGCTTTTATTGATCATCACAATAGCTGCAAGGATCATTAAACATGCAAAAAGAACTATACTTAGCAAATCATAACTTAAAGTAGCATGGCCCAGGTGTCCAAATGACTTGGGCATTATTGGAATGACGAATTGCCTGATGGCAACGACAGCAACCATGGAAGTTAGTCCAAAAGTTAATGCTGAGCCCACCAGCACATCACCCTTACGAAATTTGCCCGTCGCTGCAAAGAAACTGGTGATGCCTACTACAAACAAAGAATAAGAAGTAGCCAGTACCGGAGGCATCCGAAAAAGAAATACCAGCACAGGGACCATTAGTATACTTCCACCGGCGCCAATAAGGCCCAGAGAAATACCTATTAAGGCACAAGCGCAATATCCAATCAATTCCATGCCGCTGAAATATTAGGCGATAGAAATTTCCTTGTTTTGAAAGATGGATGCTGCTACTTCAACGGCTTCAACAATCTCTTCCCTTGTAGTATGCTTACTGAAAGAGAAACGCAAGGTGGCACAAGACTTTGCCTTGCCAATCGCTTTCATCACATGAGAACCGCCATCTCCGCTGCTGCAGGCACTGCCTCCAGACACACAAATGCCTTTCATATCGAACAAAGTTACCAGGTAGTCGCTCTGCGAATCAACCGGAAAACAAACACTCAATACAGTATACAGTGAATTGGCAGGATTGTTAAAAGAAACACCCGGAACAGCCAACTTAAGTTGCGTTCTCATAAAATGATTCAGCTCAGTGATGTATTTACTATCGCTGTCATACCCTGCCGTTGCGAGTTCAAGGGCTTTCGCAAATCCCACTATACCGTACACATTTTCTGTACCGGCACGCAATTTACGCTCCTGACCGCCTCCGAAAATCAAGGGATATGCCTTCACCTCATCACTCACATAAAGTAAGCCGGTGCCTTTTGGACCATGAAACTTATGTCCGGCTGCAGTAGCAAAATGTACTCCACAAGCCTTTAAATCTATTGGATAATGGCCTATCGTCTGAACACAGTCCGCATGAAATAGCGCATTGTTTTCTCTGCAAAGCTTACCTGCAAGTGCTATATCCAGTAAACTCCCCAATTCATTATTGGCATGCATCAATGACACCAGGCATTTTTTACCTTGTTTGGACTGGTTCACTAGTTGCGCTTCAAGATTTTCATAGTCAACTTCACCGGTTGCAGTCAGCTTCACATAAGAAAATGTTAGATTTTTACTGTGTGCATAATGCTCCACAGTATGCAAAACGGCGTGATGTTCTATAGGAGAAGTAATGATATGTTTACAACCTAACTCGTTAACGGCCATAGCTATTGCCATGTTGTTACCTTCTGTTCCGCCGCTGGTAAAAATCAAAGTCGATGGTTTTACCGACAAGATTTGAGCAACAGTTTTTCGGGCTGCTTCGATGGCTGACTTGGTAACACGGCCCAGTGAATATGATGAGGATGGATTACCAAAATGCTGTGTCATATAAGGCAGCATAGACTCCAACACTTCAGGATCAAGGGCAGTGGTTGCAGCATTATCTAAGTAAACGGGTTGTTTCATAACAATTGAAAAATATAATATTTAACAAAAGTCGATATAATTGATAATTCCGTCAACGTACAGCGTATATTCCGTAAATTATACGGATTTTCACACAAATATTTAATGTAATTTCAGAACAAGCTCCTTTTAGAGCTATCAAACTGAAAAACATAATATTATCTGCAACCATTCGATTCAAAAATTTCATTCCCGTCCCTTCAAAAGCAAGACGTTTACGCCCGGGTTACTGATCTGTATTACATACCTGAACCTTTAAATCCTCAACTTCATCTGTAAACAAACTGTCCAGTATGGTCTGAGAAGCGGCCTCACTAAAATCAATACCTGAATAATCCGGATTATACCCCCCGATATAGGGCACCGCCATCATATAAATTCTTTCGTTGGCTTTACCAGTCCGGTCAGTTACCTGAAAACAGTCATTTATACTAATTCCCGGCACTGTCATAAAATATTGTCCATTGTGGTCTATGCTGACCAGCTCATTCTTTTTATCCACTTGTGCTTTCCCCTCCTGCTGTGAGCGAAACCTCAACCTTGCAGGGCTCACCACACCTTTATCAATCAGGTCCCGGAATGGAAAGTCTTCAAAAGCCAGGGCGGGCTGACCAACACAATCAATAAAGGTCTCGTAATGATGCGTCACCTCGTCATGATGCTCATCAGTATAGTGGTATTCTACCCCACCGCTATCCAGCGACTCCACTTCACTATCATCTCCTACTGATACCAGCGAAAGCAATCCGGCGTCGTGCAGCGCCATTAAATCCCGACATGAACTCTGCGGAACAAAGGCAATAACGATAGAAATAAGGGGCATAAGCACCTTCTGTAGCCTGAGCATGTCTTCCGCTGAAAGATACTTAGCCGGATAATTCATGGCGAAACTAAGCACTGCGAGCATTTCTTTCCAGTGTATAGATTCCCGGTTTTCGATCGACTTTTCTGCTTCTGCATATTCTTTTTTCAACAATTCAAAGGGATCCATCCTTTCTCGTTTTTGCATCATCGCATCCACAAACGTTTCGATGTTCATTCCTTTGATCTGCTCATAAAATTCGGGTTTCCGCTCTATGAATGTTTCCTTAAAGTTCTTTTCAAATAGAAAATCCAGGGAAATAAATCCGTCGTTGCCGGCAATGTGCATTTCCAGTTCCGCTTTACTCAATAGTCCATCCTTACCCAGATGAGAATCTTCCAGGTGAAACCTTACAGCCGGGAGCATGCCATTACGCGAATGCATCACAATCCGAAAATCAGCGGAGGCCTCATCAAGACAGAACGTTAGTTTGCCTTCAGCATCTTCAGCAAATGTCCCGTTCTCACGGGCAATCGTCCTGATCGCATCTATAGCAGTAAGCGACGAACCCTTGATGGCAACAGCATGGTTCAGCCTTTTTTTAAGCTTTAACGGAGGATACGGCGAATCATAATAACCAGGTATCTTTCCTTCCAGCTTTTTAGGCCAGTTGTGGCCAATGCAAACTACTACATGATCAAAATCATTCCGCTGATCACCGTCAACTTCCACCTGCACGCATTGGTTTTCAGGACGGTCAAGTATACCAGTAACATTGGTTTCTAAATGAACCGTCGTGCAGATGCCTGTACCTCCAGCTTTATCACACAATAAATCGAACTGGGCAGATAAATAAGCACCGAAAAACAGTCTTGGCAATACCTTATACTCATTAAAGTTTTCAGCATTAATATTAAACCGCTCCAGCAGCTCAACCGGTGCGGTCTCTACCCATTCAGCTATAGAGTTGAATATCCTGGGAATCTCATTATCCGAAACATTCGTGATGTGCTCATCATTGGCACCTTCGTGACTATAGGGCATGCCGGCGCCAAGATATGCCTTGCGTTCAAAAATATGAATATCAAGGTGCTTACGCCCAGATTCTACTAGTCGTTTGTACATAAAAAGTCCACTGGGACCGCCTCCCAATATGGCGATTTTTTTATTCATGGCTTGATGGCTTAACATTAAATCATAGCATTAAATAAAAAAAACGACAAATTGTTTTAAGGTAAACCTGATTATTAAATTTATATAAACAATCATCCGGAAAAAACCGTTAACATTATTTAAGATAACGTAGAATGACAAGTCAAAAACCAATGGACCAGGAAACTGAAATTTACACAAATCCCAAACTTTTTATGGTTTTACTCGGTTCGAAAGCGCCGCAGCGTAACGTCGAACAACACGACTACTTTTTTGGCATCGCGCCTTCCCTTTCCCGGCTGGTGCCACAACTCAAAGCCTTCTGGCCTGAAGCCGGATCCAGCCTTCACATCGATGGCTGGCGCGAAATCAATCTCGTTGACGGGTATCAAGTGAAGGTGATTGAAAAAAATAACACTATAGCGTCAGATGTACACAAACTCTTCTTTATTAACCTGGGTGGATACCAGACAGGCAAACTGGAAGAGCAGCATTACACAATGTTGTGTGTGAAACCCGATACAGCACAGGCAGTACAGGATTCAAAAAAGACCATATTTTTCAAATCCAACAGTACCAAAGGTGCAAATTCGCATATCGATGAAAAATACGGGATAGATGTGGATGATATTTATCGCCTTGATGACATCTTGAGCCCGGATTTAAAGAAAAAATATCAAATCCAGGTATCACCGGCAGACATAGAAATACCTGAAGACCAGATACATCTGGGGTATTTCAAATTAGATAAAATTGAAAGCCATCACTAATCTTGCCTATTGGTCTTTTGACTTCAGCTGATAAAGAATGATGTTCCTGGCGATCAGAAATAAGACGAAGAATCCCAAAATTACCAGCATGATTTCCGACGCTCCCACCTGATAACCGTATATGACCATTGCGATCTGACTCATCGACTATCCTGCCTTTATCGTTAAAAATGCCACCAGGTGTTGCTCCAGCAATTCGGTGTTGTAGGTTTCTTCAGCAGTATGGTCAGTAATTTCTATCTGATCATCACCGATCGTAAGCGTATACGCATTTCCCTCTATAACTTCCGGAAAGCTGATGTTTACCACATCAGAAACATGTGCAAATTCTACGTTAAGATTGCTTCCCAGCTGCTCATTAATATAAGTTGGAAAATCAGTTTTTAATAAATCGAATAAAGCTTCGGGGCTTAACGGCTGAATATTGTTGATAGAGATCATAACTTTTCTATAAACTATCCAATAATGGTGCCCCGAATATCTAAACAGTCAACGCTCTTACTATAAACACCTTACCTAATACGAGAACAAACCTAAGTGTACGATTCAGACTAATAAGTGAATCAGTATCGGCTGAGTGATGTGTTCCAGTATCTCAAATGTAACTTCAGCCATCCTGTTGCCTTTATGGTCGAGTAGCGGGTTTACCTCCACCACTTCAAAACAAATTACTTTATCCGAACCGATGAGCTGTTCTGTCATGGCAATGATCTCCTGCTGATCGAATCCCTTTGGCACAGGCGTTCCAGTCCCATCAGAAATTAGGTCGCAATCCATACTGTCTACATCGAAGGATACATACAGGAAGTCACAATCTGATAATTTAGCGAGGGCTTCCTGCACACAAACATCCATTTCCCTGCTACGGATCTCAGCCACCTGATAGTTTTTTATCCCAACGTTTTGGATGAGGATATCTTCGCTTTCTTCCGTATCACGTACACCGAAATAAACCAAATGTTCCGGCTTGATCTTAGGCCCACTGACGCCGATATTCTTCAAATGCTCCCAGTAAGCAGCCGTAAGTTCCGGTACGTCATTTATCTTGCAGGACAAATTATCTTCGCCAATAGTAGCAGCCAGCGGCATCCCGTGAAGGTTGCCCGAAGGAGTCGTATATGGCGAATGCAGGTCGGCATGTGCATCAATCCAGATCACACCCAGTGTCTTTTCAGGATAGGTTGCCTTGATTCCGGCAATACTGCCGATTGCCGAAGAATGGTCTCCCGAAAATATCAGAGGAAATTCACCAGCAGTTAATGTTTGCTGCACCACCGCCGCCAGACGGTCACATTGTTCTTTTACCTCTTCTATCCGTTTGGCAAATACATTTTGATCTGCGCGGTAGACAGATTCGTTCCTTGTCTGCACCTCTATAAAAGGAAAATTGTTGAAATACTGACTCCCCTTATTAATTGCCGCAATTTCTATAGCATCTACCCCCATGTCTGACCCCCGCGTTCCGGCACCAATATCAGACCTGTTTTTGATAATTTTTATGGATTTTCTCATAAACCCTAAGCAAAATTAGCAATAGCCTTTTCAATGATCTTCAGACTCTCGCTGATCTGCTCTTCGGTGATCACCAATGGCGGCGCCAGTCGGATTTTATTCCCGTGAGTAGGTTTAGCAAGCAGTCCATGACGTTTAAATTCCACACAAATGTTCCATGCCAGATCAGAATCTTCCCCGCTATCGATGACAATGGCGGTCAGCAATCCCTTCCCGCGCACTTCCCTGATCAGACCCAATCGATCTCCAATATCTCTAAGTCCCTCCCGGAGCTGCTCACCCAACTTCAATGCGTTTAAAGCCAGATTTTCATCCAGCACCACTTGCATTGCTTCTCTTGCTACAGCGCAGGCCAATGGATTCCCACCATAGGTAGAACCGTGTTCACCAGGCTTTATACATAACATCACCTGATCATCGGCCAGCACCGCCGAAACAGGGAGTACCCCACCGGAAATTGCCTTACCCAATATCAGTATATCGGGTCTGTTTATCCCCGTATTGATGTCGTAAGAAGCCAGCATACTGCCTGTTCTCGCAATACCAGTCTGTATTTCATCAGCGATATAAAGCACATTGTGGGCCTTACACAAATCATGAATGCGTGATAAGTAATCCTCATCGGGCACAACCACACCCGCTTCTCCCTGTATAGGTTCAACGATGAATCCTGCTATATGCTGATCCTGCTTCAGTAATGCTTCAAAAACATCCGCATCATTGTAAGGTACCTGAACGATGCCATCCAGAAAGGGTCCGAAGTCTTTTCTTGCACTTTGATCGTCTGATGCAGAAATCACTGAAATTGTACGTCCATGAAAATTTCCCTTGGCAAACACAATTTTGGCCTGCCCGTCCGGTATACCTTTGACCTGGTAGGCCCATTTTCTGCAGAGTTTCATGGCACTTTCCACAGCTTCCACTCCTGAGTTCATCACCAACGCCTTATTGTAACCAAATAGCTTACACATGAATTCTTCAAAATCACCCAGCTTATCATTGTAAAAAGCTCTGGAAGTTAAGGTCAGTTTTTCTGCCTGCGCTTTAAGTGCGCCTATAATTCTGGGGTGACAATGTCCCTGGTTTACTGCCGAGTAGGCAGACAAAAAATCGAAATACCGGTTTCCCTCCACGTCCCACAGAAAAACACCCTCACCCCGCTCCAATACCACAGGTAAAGGGTGATAGTTGTGGGCACCATAATTATTTTCCTTAGTTATTAACTCCTCACTTTTTGTTAGATTCGCTACTGATTCCATTTGCATACCATTTGGTTTTAGAGATTTCAAAAGTAAATAATAAACTTACAAACTACCAATAAAAGTCAATTTAAAACTTATATTGCAATTAAAAAGATACTTTGACTTACACTCAAACTAAATGGAAAGCCTAGACGACTTCGACATACAGATTTTAAAACAACTGGAAAAGGATGGCCGTATGGCCTATTCAGCAATTGCTGCAGAACTAGGTGTATCCAACACCATGATCCATCAGAGGATCAGCAGGCTGACTGAGCAGGGTATTTTGACCGGTATCAAGCCAGTGCTCGATGAAAAGAAGTTGGGTTATGACTGGGCAGCTTTTACGGGACTGATACTGGAAAAAGACCACGATTCCAACCGGATCATAGAGGAACTGAAAAAGATTCCGGAAGTAACGGAGTGCTATTACATCACTGGCACCTATACGTTATACCTCAAGATCATTGCAAAAGACCATACACACATGCGCCAGGTACTTTACGAAAAAATAGACAACATCGCGGGCATCGCTAAAACTGATTCCATTATGGAACTGGGCTGCGCCTTTAAACGCAATATTATCCTGTAAATTATCTGCTAAACAAAGAGATACCTCTACTTTTTAGCTCCAAATTTCCGCGGAAAGTAGGCTACGGAGATCATAAAATACTGGGTCAGCGTACTTACATTTGTTGTAGATAGCGTACTGCCATCATTGAAGACAGAGATGCTTTTATTTTGACGTAGCAAATCAAGCGCAGAGAGCCGCAATTCAATGTTTTTCTCCTCGGTAAACCTTTGTATCAACGTAGCATTCCAAATAGAAAAATTAATGGCTTTGCTGTTAGTCGGCTTAAAATTTTCATAAGTGATATTTGTATTGACCGTTAGCCCATTAAAAACCGGCACACTCAGACTTGACGAGGTCGACAATCTCAGATTGCCAAAAGAGTTCAAATTGGCACTACCCACATTTTTAGAAGAAGAATTGCTTATTCCCTGACTGAAGTCCAGAAACAATTTGTCTTTAAAGGTATATCCGGCATTCAAATCTACCTTACCGGAATGGCTCTGAACCATATTCTTAAAGCCATCGATGTAGTTTGGTCTTTGAGAATAACTATAACTGGCCGTCAACCTAAATTGCAATTGATGATCAGCTAGCTTAAACGACTTCGTCGACCTCCCACTAACACCCAGACTTTGATATCCATTGGCATTCACAAAATAATTAGTCCTCCGTCCCTGCTGATCATAGAAAATACTATCTGTTATCATATTATTTATTGCCGTATAGCTCAGGTTGAACCCATAATTCAGCCCTTTGCTCGCCTTATTTGGATTGTGTCCGAAACTCATAACAACTTCGTGATGATAGCTCTCTTTCAAATTCAAATTGCCCAAAGGGAAGCTAAAAACGTTTGTACTATCTACCAAAGGTGCCATCTGGCTAATCTCAGGTATTTCAATTCGTGTCTTATATTCCAGGGTGTATTGATTACTATGACTTCCGTTCTGTTGGTTACTGTAGCTAATATTTGCCGATGGGATAAACGCATTATATTTCCTGCCTATGTTCTGAACTTTTTGATCCGCACGGTTATCCTGCTTTAAGAACTGCCCGTGTAAGGCCACATTTACACTCATCGTTTTCTGATACCTGCCTTCCAATGCACTCAGTTCATAATACCTACTCAAGTTGAGACCATAAGTATCATTCAAAAGGTTATAATTGGTACGGTTAGTCAGGTAATTATTCGTTTGATAACGGTTTGTCGGCACATCAAAATCACTAACCCGATCGTCAGCTTTGTATTGATTCAAATCCAGGCGGTTTCTAAGCGTCATATTTATCCCTGACCTGTCATATCTTCCAAAAACCAGTTGTTGCAATGGCATTGACTGCAGCTCAAACATTTCCTTCGAATTTCTGACTGATGTTTGATATTTGCGGTTATAGCTCCTGTTTTGCGCAGGATCTGTTAATGAATTGAAATCCGTCATGTTAGTCCTGTCATTTTTACTTTCATCGGTAGAAATATCAAAACTTAAATTAAAAGTTGGCTTTAGCAGGCTGGTGCTGGATCCCATCGGGCTCTTGAGGTTATAACCTCCGGTCACACCATAAAACTGATAAGTATTGGCACCCAGGTTTCTAGCCGAAGCATTGCTTTGAGGCAATCCATCCTGAGTAGTAACGCTGCTGATAGAGCTGGAGTTGCTCTCCGAGCTATTGCGATTTATCCTGGGCCTAACAGAAAGACTATTTTTGCTATTGTTTAAAGTGTAATTAAAACTGAGGTTTTGCCTGTTAGACACCGTATTGTTCGAACTGTTATCCAGCTTTCTGGTGTCCGCACTCTGCGGCACTACCCGATCCGTGGTACTGGCTCTTTGTACCTCATTAAAAATCTTTGAAATAAAGTAATCTCCCGTCAGCAAATCGGCATCTTCAATGACCTTTCTGACTTTCAGAAAATCGTATTGAAATTGCGCCCCGCTGGCGTACTGTCTATTGATGCCTTGCTGCCTGAAATCAGGATTATAAGCTACACTGGTTCCCTCCCCTTTGAACGATGCGTTTTGCTGCAATTGTGAAACACTATTGGCCGTCTTATTGGTATTGTTGGCTGCCCCGATCAATGCAATTTGCATTTTATCATTAAAATAATTCAGCGAAGCATCAGCACCATATCGTTTATCAGTCCCATAACCAAGGCCAACTTTACCAAAAAGCCCCTTGTTCATGCCCTTTTTCAGCTTCACATTCATCTGCAGCGTAGAATCCAAAGGGTTATTTTCTGATGCTTTATTGAAAACCTGGATTTTTTCGACGATATTTTTCGGCAAATTTTGGGTAGCTACTTTTAGATCGCCACCAAAAAAAGGCTTACCATTAACCGTTAAGTTGTTGATGGCTTTACCGTTATAAGTGATGCTACCATCACCCCAAACAGTTAAGCCGCTCAGCTTTCTAATCAAATCTTCCACTGTTGCACTTTTCTCCAGGGTGTAAGCATCAGCAAAGAACTCCAGGGTATCTTTGTTCATTCTCACCGGTGGTGGTTTGATCTGCACCTCTTTCAACACAATATCCTTATTGGAAAGGTTCACATTCTTAAAATCTAAAACCTTATTTGCAGCTTTAAGTGTAAAATTTCTACGTTCACCTTTATAGCCGAGGTAAGTGAAATCAGCGAATAAGGGCTTTCCTATGGGGATATTTTTTGCTGAAAACTCGCCCAAACGATTGGCAAGCTGATAAACAACCAATGAGGAATCGGCTTTGTTATAAATAGCTATGGTTGCCGCATTCAAACTGAAATTGTGAAGCGAGTCTCGCACCACTCCTTTGATTTCACCAATAGCATTTGGGTCTTTTTGCTGCGCATAAAGATTTAAACAAGCAAGACAAACAACAAGAATTAAGAGCAATTTCCGCACAAGCCTAAAAATCAGATTTCAATTTTAACCTGATCAACACAGGATTTCCTAAACGGGATGAAGTCTTAAAATATTCCTGCATCAGTGTGCTGTAAACCGGATTTTTACCGGCAATTTCTTCCTTTGCCTGGAAAACCACAGCTGAACTTAAAACAGCATAAACATTCTCTTTGTCTGTGCCAACCAGCCCCAAACCGGTAACTGGCAAATATCCATTGGTAGCGTCGCCCTGTATATTCCTCATTTCCAAAGCAGTAGCCGTACTTAGATTATACATCACCCTATTCCAGCCACCATTCCAGTGCATAGCCGAAAAGAATAGCCAATTGTTTATTTTATAAAGATTCTGCAGGCCAAAAACTAAATCCGGGTTGCCGTTCACTATTGGAAAGCGTTTCCCTACATAGGTGCTGTTGGTCCAGAAATCGAGCGGCAAACTATTTTTCAACGGAAATAATACTTTATAAACTTCTTTAACGCCATTAACGCCGACATTACGGATATTATAGTCTTTTGACTCTACGAAAAGTACCGAATTATTATTCACATCAATACCAGACCAACTCATCAAGTTATGATCCATTCCGGAAGCCCTGATGTTCGTATCAGCCTCAACATATTTTGATAAAGGCTTATCGCCATCATAAAAGGTCACGCGATGTTTTACTTTGGCAGTATCCTTAACGTCGTACATATAGTTATCGACACCTGCGTTTATTTTATTACCAAAGTAAATATTTCCAGTTTGCTTTTCCATTCTCAGGTATTTGCCATCCAGATCGAAAAACACGTTGTAGTTCCCATCCTTATACCAGAATGCTTCTGCAATAATTTCTTTCCTTTCATGGTCAACCCACATCTCCCGAAAACCTTCATCCAACATTTTCTTCCCAGGAATCTCTGTGATCTTTTTGATAAACTTACCCTGTTTGTCAAAAATGAATATCCTCCCCGGCTTCTTATCGTCATGGATAATATACCGGTCTTTAGTAGATTCAACTTTTTCAATTCTATTGATTTGACTTTCTTTGGTGTCTTCCAATGGAATGTATTCGTTTTCTGCAAAAATTTCTGATACCGTACCACCGTTTAGGTTTTCAATATCGATCAGCACCTTTTTCTCCGGAGGATTTTGTTGGGCGATGGCAATTTGAGCGAGAACAACTACAAAAAAAGTAAACAGACAAGAGCGTTTTATCATAAAAGGGTTATTTATCCGTAAACATATAAAAAATCACAACACTTTTATTCTTCCAAATTAATATTCCCCAGGTATAGGCTATTGGAAACATCTTTACGGTCATCAGAAATGAAAGCCAGGTAAACTTCCACAGAGGTCTTTTTAGTTTTATAAGTCGCACCTTCCAAATGATACCCGATATCAAGTTCATCCTGACCTTTTGAGCGAAGGGCGCCATTGGTAATGAATTCTGTATTGACGGAATCGTTGGTGCCGGGAAAATAAGCGAACATCATCGCCTGATCCCTGTTGCGAGGATAACTGTCATGATCAGTAGTGCTCCATGTAAATTTCAACAGATTACCTTCCCTCGTTACAGCTGCGTATTCAGGTGTCGGCAACTTGCCTTTGCTGACCAACACATTTTCAAAATCAAGCTGAAAATCAGGAAATTCACCTATTACGGCATGTTTCAAATTGTAAGATACAGCTCCGTTTTCAGGAATTCGTGTTGTGCCCTTAACATCTGCAGCAAAACCTACACTTATAAAATCCTTACCGGCAGAGACAAAGGATTTGACCAGTGAAAAACGTATATTTACTGCCTGTTGAGCCGGTGTTCTTGGCTTTTTGCGTTTAGGTTTGCGGGTCTTCATTCTAACCACATTTTCACCCAACCGGTCATAGCTAATCAGGTTTCCAAGCTTACCTACGATCATTCCGAATATTCCGTCTTTCAATCTTGCCATTTTTCAGCGATTTTTTATGGTTTTAGTCTAGATATGTTAATTCAAATATAAGCATAAACTAGTCTTCAGCAGTAGATTATTTTTGTTTTTTTGTTGGATTTATATTGTTCATTTTTTGCTATTATTTTGTTAAAAGCAAAAGGATAGCAAAACAATAGCAAAAGGATAGCAAAACAAAAGCAAAAGAAATATAGAGTACAAACAGAACTTTTAGTTACTTCTGCCTACATCTAATAGTTGTTGTCCAATGATTTCGTGGTTACGTATTTGTACCGCAAAATAGGTTTAAGCAAAAGCAATCTGTGATTTTGAAGGATGTTCTTTTTGAGCTATCAGGTAAATGTCCTCAACCTTCGTTTATGATCCTTTAGCAAGTTCGATCATTTTGTTGACCTCAACAAAATGATCTGAAACCTTCTTAGAGTGCAATAATCTCTTCCAGAGAAAGACCTGTAGCCTCCGCTATAACTTTAAAATCTAAACCTTTAATCTTTAATTTTTTGGCGATTTCCTTTTTTTCTGCTACAGCCCTGAACCGTTCTTCTTCACGAACTTCCTTCTTCGCATATTCCAGAATGCTATAATTATCCCATGCTCTTTGTTGTGCTGTTCTATACATATCTCGTTCCTCCGGTGTTAATTTGGCATAGCTAGCCAGTTCAAAAAATGTTGTTAATTCTGGTGCGTTTAAAAACAGCGGCTTCCGCTTCATTGTAGAAGCATGCTTTAAAGCATAAAGCCACTGATCTAATGCAGATTTGAGTTCCTCTTCTTTTTTGGTAAATTTTAATACTTCTATATAAATGAAATGCAGCTTATCATAAAAGGCTTTCCTGTCTTAGTATGGCATAAACAGACATTGTGCATATAAGTATCCACATCGGTACCAGATAAACAAAAACCCTCAAGCAGCGAAATAGAATAGACTTCTTTTAACTTATATTTCCAGTTCTTATCTCCTTTTGGCGCCTGGTCGCTAATTAACCGGCCTGCATAAAATAAAGAACGCTCTTTAAAATGTTCCAGTTTTTGCTTTTGAACTTCTACCAGAAAAGAGGTGCCGTCAAAATCAGTACATGCAAAATCAAACACACTGCCGCCCTCTTCTTCAATCTCCCCAGGATACTCGTTCTTAGTATAAACAATACTTTGTATTTGTCTTTTACCCTGTAAAATCTCATTCAGGAAAGCTATTATAACTTCCTTATGTGCATCAGAAGCAAAAATCCGCTTAAAGGCCCAATCAACAAAGGGGTTAATGTAGCATTGCCCAAGATTATTATCTTCTACAAAGTACTCAGCTCCAGCTTCCTTAACTATACTTTCGTCTTTTTCTATATTCAGTTTTCCAATCATTACCATCAATAAAAATCAGTTAACCAAATATAACAAAAACAACTAAAACAACCAATATTTTCTTTAAAATAAAATATTGTATCTCTATTAAATATTTTGAGTAATAATTTAGAATCTTGAATGATAAATCAAAATATTGAGTAGATGAGGGGTGTGAGCATCTTAGAAAGACTAAAATATTGGTCAATTGATCAAAATATTGCAAAATCATCCAAAATATTAATTACAGAGAAATGTTTGGTTGAATTTTATCTTTTGAGTATATTTGATAAAAATTAAAAGTATGTGATAAGCTAATATTATACATTTGCAAAATCTTCAAAATATTTGAAGCATTTAGCACTTAAGAGTCTCGTCTTGGAAACGTAGGAAATTTCAAAAGGGGTGAGAGGATAAGTGACAAGTGCTCGCGCTAAAAGCGCGGGCCTTGCTTATTCGCCCCAAGGTCTCCTACGACCTCCAAGACGGTAAGTGGGGTTCCGCGCTTTTTGCGTTTAATAAGCATTAGGCAAAATACAATCAGGTTCACCTCCCCCATTCTTCAGATTCTGTATCATATCTGCTTAAACCAGGCTAACAGAATGCTATGAAAAGGTCTAAGACACCAACACCACATATACTGATCAAAGCATCTACTACCAGTAAATGGGACGAGGTTACTTTTGCGATCATACACCTCAGTGCAGATTGGAAAGCCCGCATGGCAGAGCGGATGGTGGCTGTTTCTCAGTTTAAAAGAAGCAGGGAATTCTATTGTCAGGTTTACCGGGATGCCCCGCTGGGTTATTATACAGGTACCCTCCCCGGAAGTTTGCTTGATAAAATCCTTCGTCGTCATGAAGATTATATCTATATCACCCTGGAAGCTGACGAAGAAAGCACACTACCCAGGCCTGTCAATAAATTAGATGTGCACCAGCTATTCATCACCAAAAATGGTATTGCACATTACAGAACATACGGTAAACATACCGGCGAGGAATTTCGTACCGAAGAATTCAATCTGATGAAGTTGATTGCTGGAAAGCCGACTTGAACAAGAGATCTCTCGTAACCTCGAGATGACGGCAACCTGAACTTTAACAAAGTAAACAGATAATTAAAGAAATATAACAATGAAAAAAACGATACAATTGGTCGTAATGGCCATGCTTTGCCTCAATTTTTGCTACGGACAAACTAAAAAGGCTTGTCCTGAGCCTGGAACTACCCGAACTCACATCTATGCTTTTACGCGCTATAAGTCTGGTTATAAGAGCAGTTGTCGCATTAGCGCAGACGAGTTTATGCGGGGGAAGATGATTACTGTGCGCAATTACACCATTCCTCAATTGTATGCCATTGCTCTGAGATTGGCACCGCCCAATGACGCTTCTTTTAAAGCTAGTGAGCAGGAAAAAGTCATCATTGATGTTCGCCAACCTGAGAAGTTGAAGCGGCTATACTGTTATAAACTGGTAGTCCCTTACAATAATCAGGATGACTTTTATGTACTGATGCACAGAAGCCTTGACGGGGAATGGCCGGAGTATGAAGTGAAAATAGAAAAAAAGGGTAAGGAATATTTAATGGTGATCAGAGACAAGGATCAGGACACGAATTAATCTGATTAATTCGTGTCCTGATCTTTTCTCATAGCTATGCTACAACAGCTGTCCGTAAAATCAACTGGTCTTCTATTTCCTTAATCGCCGTAACAGTTTTCATAAACGAATCCGGTGTAACGGAGATGGAATCTATGCCTTCCTCTACCAAAAATTGCGCGAAATCAGGGTAGTCGGATGGCCCCTGACCACAGATCCCTACTTTTACATTCATTTTTTTAGCAGTTCTGATCAGATTAGATATCATCATCTTGACGGCCTCATTGCGTTCATCGTACAGATTAGCCACCAGCGATGAGTCTCTGTCCAGCCCCAGCACAAGCTGGGTAAGGTCATTTGAACCAATCGAAAAGCCATCAATGTGTGCTGCAAACTGCTCCGCTAAAATAACATTAGAAGGGACTTCTGCCATTAAGTAAACCTCTAAACCGTCTTTCCCACGTTCTAAGCCATACTCTTTCATTGTTTTATAAACCATCAGCAACTCACCGACAGTACGGCAAAACGGTATCATTACCACCACGTTCTGTAGTCCCATAACCTGACGCACTTTCTGGATTGCTTTACATTCCATTCCAAAAGCCTCCTTGTAAGCCGGAGAATAATACCTGGAGGCACCTCTCCAACCGATCATTGGGTTTTCCTCACTTGGCTCAAAATACTTACCTCCTGGCATATTGTAGTATTCGTTGGTCTTAAAGTCAGAAAAGCGTACGATTACCTTGTTGGGATAATAAGCTGCAGCAATTTTTGCAATTCCATAAGAAAGCTTTTCAATAAAGTAAGCTTCTTCATTTTCATAACCTGAGGTCAGCTGACTGATATAGGCCGTCAGCACTGCATCGTTCAAGGTTTTGTGCTTCAACAGCGCCAGGGGGTGAATTTTGATGTAATTGTTGATGATGAATTCCTCACGTGCCAAGCCTACACCTTTTGCGGGATAATCAGCATAACGAAAAGCGATATCAGGCGACCCGATATTCATCATCACAGGTGTCTCAATCTCAGGCAAATCGCACAGACGATGTTCAGTTTTGGTAAAGGCTATTTTTCCGCTATAAACTATCCCTTGTTCTCCCTCTGCACATGAAACCGAAATTTCCTGACCCGTGCGAAGGATCTCGGTTGCATTATCGCAACCCACGATAGCAGGCACGCCGAGTTCTCTTGCAACGATGGCGGCATGACAGGTACGTCCACCCTTGTTGGTGATGATCGCAGAAGCCTTTTTCATGACCGGCTCCCAGTCTGGATCAGTCATTTCAGTCACCATAATATCGCCCGGCAAGAAATTGATTTCATGGATCTGCTGTTTCTGCAGCCCTTTAAGGTTATGCACGCGGCCCGAAGCGATCTTATCGCCCACAGCAACACCAGTCAGGATCACCTTCTCATGCCTGTTTTTGTCATTGATGTGGTAAGCAGTAATGCAATCCTGCTTTTTAAGCGAATGGATAGTTTCAGGCCTGGCCTGAACAATAAAGAGTTCACCACTGATCCCGTCTACCGCCCATTCTACATCCATCGGACACCATTGCCCTCTCAGCTGCGTATAATAATCTTCTATGATGATCACCCAGTTGCTGAGCTTCAGGATTTGTTCATCGTTTAGACAAAACCTGCCTGAATCCATTGGGGGCGTATCGATAATTTCTACCGCTTGCCCCTCCTGGGTACCATAGATCATTTGCGCTTGCTTTTTACCTAGTTTTTTTTCAATAATGGAGGGATATCCCTTTCTAAGCAAAGGCTTGTGAACAATATATTCATCTGGGTTAATTGCGCCCTGAACGATCAGTTCGCCCAAACCATAAGATCCGTTGATGATGATGGCATCTTTAAAACCACTTTCAGTATCTATTGAAAAAGCAACCCCGGAAACCCCTCTGTCTGAGCGTACCATTTGTTGCACACACACTGACAGTCCGATATCAAAATGGCCAAACTTAAAGGATTCGCGGTAACTGATGGCCCTGTCGGTAAAAAGTGAGGCAAAGCAATTTTTGATAGCCGTCAGGATGTTCTGTTTCCCCCGGATGTTCAAATAGGTATCTTGCTGACCAGCAAAAGAGGCATCGGGCAGATCTTCTGCTGTTGCAGACGAGCGGACAGCGAAACCAACCGACTGCTCATAGTGATCTCCTACAAGTTTGCGGTAAGCCTGAAGGATTTCCTCCTCAATCTGAGCAGAAAACATACCTTGAGAAATCAAAGTCCTGATCTGATGTGCGCAGGAAACCAGGGTTTGCAGGTTTTCTATATCTCCAGATTCTAAAATAGTTCTGATCTTTTCATCCAATTGATTGTCCTTAAGGAACTGGAAATAACAGGCACTGGTGATGATAAATCCGTCAGGAATCCTGACTCCTTGCGAAGCTAATTTTTGGAGCATTTCACCAAGTGAGGCGTTTTTCCCACCTACCATTTCAATATCGCCGATGGAGGCCTCGATAAGGTCCATCACATAACCTTTTGCTTTCATAGCTAAATAATTTTAACAAATGTACATCGTCTGTCAAAGTCACATTTATTAAATATTAAGGTAAATTGATACTATATTAATACATTTGTTCTATTCAATAGGCATTCATATCTGTATATAATACATGAAAGACTTTTTTGGGCAGGTTATAAAGGTGGCTGGTTCCACATTTACCTTAGCGGAAGCCGAGACCTACCATGCGCTCAATAGTTTTCACAGTCACCTGGAATTAGAGCTGATCTATGTAAAATCAGGGGAAGGTATTTTTTCCATTGGGGATACTTCCAAGCGGATCTCCGGCGGCACAATGATTCTGATTGGAGCTAACGTGCCCCATCTTTTTAAATTTGAAGCCAACAGGTATTATGACTATGCGACGAAACACGGAAAGACGATAGTTCCGCTACAACTATTGACCCTGCATTTTGATCCCAACAAGCTCGGTAGTGATTTCCTGGCGCTCCCGGAAAATGCCCTGTTGAATGCGTTGCTGGATCAGGCCAAGCAAGGACTTTTTATCAATGAACAAGTCAAGCAGGTTGTACTGGAAAGATTACAAGTACTGGAGCATGCTGCCGGATATGAACGGCTGCCACAGTTGTTGCTGTTATTGAATAAGATCGCAGAAGATCAGGGAACTTCGATTTCAGAACGATCAGAAAAAAAGCCTTTTAAAAAGATAGACGAGACCAGGCTGTCGATGATCTACCTGTACACAATGGACAACTTCTATAAGGAGATCAAATTGAAAGACATTGCCAACATCATCCATATGGTGCCTAATGCATTTTGCCATTACTTCAGATCACGCACGGGTAAGACGTATTTCGAATTCCTGATTTTAGTAAGGATTGAGCATGCCTGCAAACTCCTGAGGGAGAATAACGATAGCATAACATCGGTATGCGACGATTCTGGATTTACCAACATCTCTAACTTCAACAGGTATTTTAAACTGCAGACTGGCACAACACCTTTGGAGTACAGGCGAACCTACCGACAATAAATTTGTATTAGCAAGAGTAGCCGACTTTATAAGTCGACCACCTTACATTTGAGAAACGTTATTGTATCAAAGAAGAAAGCTTTTTAGACAAGTCATCCCCACGAAGATTTTTACCAATAACAAGTCCATTGGGATCAATTAAAAAATTTTGCGGAACTGAGGTCACGCCATATTGCAGCGCAACCTCATTTTTCCAGCCTTTTAGATCACTCACGTGAATCCATGGCATACCGTCTTTTTCTATCGCTTTTGACCATTGCTCTTTAGAATTGTCTAACGATACACTTACTATTTCAAAATTTTTACCTTTTAACTGGTTATAAGCTTTTACTACATTTGGATTTTCTGCCCTGCAAGGTCCACACCAGCTTGCCCAGAAATCTACCAAAACATATTTACCTTTTAAGGATGACAAAGTAAAAGCTTTGCCATTAATATCATTCTGCGTAAAGTCCTTAACCCTGGCACCGAGCTGGCTTTTCTTAGCGAGTTCTATTTTAGCCAGAACTTTCTGCCCGTGCATTGATTTTTTTATAGCAGGGAGGAATTTATTGAATTCGATTTCGGCAGTTTTTGGGTCAAAATCAGAACCCAAACCATAAATATTAAAAGCAAACAAGGCTATATAAGAGGTTCTATTTTTTGCTATAAAATTCATATTGATCAATCTCTCTTCGGCCATCAATGCAGTTATTTTAGTACCGGCAGTCTTGCTATAAGTTTTATCGCTTTGTTCTTCCGGTGTTTTGCGCAAGAATTCGTCTGTTATAGCATCGATTTGTTTCTTCACCGGTTTCACTAATGCTTGCAACTGCCGATTTTCATAATCGGTAACAGATCCTTTAACCGTCGCTTTTTTAATAGAATCTGTAGAGGTAATCTCGATATCGGAATTTTCGATATAAAAGGATAACATGTCCTTTGCCTTACCTGATGGAGTTTCTGCCGCATATTTGATATTGATAACAGCACGTACGGGACAAGGCACTTTTCCTTTAAACTGGAAACCCGCATTTTTGATTTCCATAGAATCAACAACAGCTTTACCCTCTATTGTATAGTTTAAGTAGGCCTTTTCCGGGCTATTTAACTGCCCAAGTTGCCCCTTAATGATAAAACCTTTTTGTGCCATTAGAGATACAGGCATCAAACAAATAATTAATAAAACTATCTTTTTCATAACGATAAGAAAAATTGAGGATTGATTACTTTTGGGCCAGAACCTTCTCCAGCAATGTTCTAAGTTCTGGATTCGAAGGCCTTGGTGAGTTAACTGTTACGATTTTTCCATCTTTGTCAAAAACCATAAATCGTGGAATACCAGTGATTTTATAGTATTTTGCAAGATCACCCCAACCTGTAGCAAACAACTGAAGACCTCCAAGCTTGTCATCTTTAACCATTTTAAGCCACTTCTCTTTGTCTTTTGCTTCGTCGACAGAAATACTCACAAATAATACATCGGTTCCCTTCATCTCTTCCTCCAATTTCTTCAGGTATGGAATCTCTGCTTTACAAGGAGCACACCAGGTAGCCCAGACATCAACTAAAACCACCTTACCTTTTAATTCTGTCATAGCGACCATTTTACCATCTTTATCGGGATAGCTAAAGTTGAAAGCAGCTGCTCCCGGCGTTAGAACTGCAAGCCTGCTCATCACCTCCATATCACGCGTTTTTTGAGGTGCTGTTAGAATATATTTACCGAAGATGCCTAAATAAGTAGTATAATCATCAAACTTCGTCAGGCTTTGCATTCTTATTGAAACAAGATCACCTTTCAAAGTATCATTCGGAACGAAGTTTATATTTTCTTTTAATCCATCCACAGTGCGATTCGACAACGTACCCTTTAATTTAAAATTCAACTCAACCATATAACTCAACAGGCGTATCCCCCATGGGTAACGATATAAAACATTCGTGTTTTTCGCAAAATCGTTGATATTCAACTTCCGGTAATAGTCATTAAAATCCTCTTTAGCCGCCTTTTTAGTTCTAAATGTGAACACAAAATTTGTGGCATAATATGCCAGATCATTCTTTATAATCTGGTGCATGGACCGGTCAAATTTTAGATTTCCTGTCGCTTTACCGTTTAAAAAACTACTGGATTTTGAAGCCAGCTGCTCCATAGCAGGGAAGAAGTCAACATAGGTTACGTTAACGGTATTTGCAGTAAGAAAGAAAGTCGATTTTGTTGCTATATCCTCTGAAAAGGTATACCACTGTGACAAGACTTTATTTTCTTTTGAATTCGTGTTTCCAGTTAAACGATAAGTCGAATCCAGTAGCTCTAGCGAAAGCTGCTCCCCACCTTTAAAATAGAACTTATAATTGTTACGGGCATCATCCAACTCACCAGTGCCGAGTACATACAAACCCTCATAATCGGGATAAAAGGTAAAACCAAATTTACCCGTTGCGCTGGGTTGGGCACTTGCTATTTCTACGATTTTGCCAAGTTCAACTTTAAAAAGTTTAACGGGCTGCATTCTTTCTTTTTTTAGCAGGCCGGTAACTTGTACCGGCTGCTGAGCGACTAGATTAAATATGCTTACTAAAAAGAAAAGCGAAAAAATAATTATTTTCTTTAACATCATTTCCAGTATTTAAAATGTATTTGGATAAGTAAAACCAATTATATTAGGCTCTATGTAAAGTGCATCCGCAGCGGCGCCTTTTCCTTCGAGGGTAAAGGCCGGAGCAGCGGAAAGATTACCCGAGGACTTAATAAACATCCTTACTTTGTAATTGCCTCCGATTTTTGAGCTCACCATCACATAATTAAAGCTATATGGAGCAGCGCCGGTATATTTCCGGTGTCTGATGGCAGTAACTTCTTCACCTGCCTGCAAAGTATACTGTAACTGTTCAAATTTATTGGAAAGATTGCGCGACCAGATCTGATTGCCAACAGAGAAATAGATCAAACTTTCATCCTGAAAGAGCAATGCAAAATTAGATCCGTTGTAAATCTTATCGGTAGCTAACAAGTTCTCATTAACTATTTTGAACTTGGTTAAATTGGGTGTTATGGTAGATAAAGTTTTTGTAGCAGGATTTGTTTTGTCCTGGAATATCGCATATCCGACAAAAGGACTCTGGGTTTTAAGCCCCATATATACCATTTTTTTGTTATTGTTGTTTGATGGCAGATCGGTAACAGCATCATCCACTACTGGAGTCAGGTAATTGCTACCTCCGGCAGCCGATACAAATGAGCAACTTGTCTCATCGAAAAAATAAGGTGTAGTATATATTAGATGGTATTTTGACAAGTTGTAGGGTGTATTTTGATTGTCTTTTAGCTTGCGTCCGCCAAAACGACCATTATTTGCTGTCACATTTAAAATGCTGTGCAACTGACCATCATTGATCGCATAAAAGGCAGTAAAAATTTGACAGGTAACTACAGCCGGTTTTTTTACTGCCGGTTCCTCTACAAATAGACTGGAAAAGCCTCTGATCTCCTTAAGTGTGCTGACATCAACTGTAGATATATCCTGATCGGACACCAAAAACAACGACCTCGCATTGGCAGCCCCTACCGGTGTAACAATTTTGTAATCCTCATAAAAATTCAGGATTGTTGCTTTTCCGGCTAATTTCCTACCATTAAGTGCACTGAATATATTTTCGCGGGGACTTCCGGGAACAATAGACTGCTGCGTTGGAAAAAAATCCAGGTCAGTCTGGCTTCCATCATCTTTTAGCACATACCATCCATTGGTAAATTCAGTACCTACACTTAGTGTAGCATTCATATATTTTGAATAGCCTGTTTTTTTATTGGTTGCCCTAAACACCAGTACCCAATCTTTAGCGCCAAGTTTAACCTCATAATTGAGGTCCTTGGTTTTAGTAATGGTATCCAGCCTGGGCGTAGTTCCGTTAGCTACATTGGTTTCATAAATTCCCCAGAAATATTCGAAATCAGAATCCATATTAGATGATACTGCGGGATTTATGGTTACATAATTACCCTTTAAAGTGATTATTGAATAATTGCTGGCTATACCTGTGACAGTGATAACTTCCTCTTCATCGAAATGGAGGTCGCTGTTATTTTTTTTGCACGAGCTTACCATCACAGTAAACAGGAGAAGTGCGAGTATATATAGGTGTCTCATATTAAATTATTATTTAAGGAATTATGACTAATTCACCAGCTTCATCTGTTAAGGGAGCGGTTGGATGTGCTTTATTGTAGGCAATCAGGGCTTCTTTTACAAGAGAAATCCAATAAGCCTGTTCTGAAGAGTCACCGGCAATTTTTACTAGGAAATCCTGATCCCATTTTTGCCCGGTGCTATCGATCATGAACTTGTGCTTAACCATACTGTATTTGCCAAAAGTATTGGTAGCGTAGGCATCTGTCCAGGCATTAGGGCGACTTAAGCGATCGGTAAAAATCAGTTTACGCCATAAAAATTGCTCCTGTCCGAATTTGAAGTTTTGATCTTCAACAATACTTAGTTTCAAAACAGCTGAGTTTGTTTTCAGACTATTATCCCTGATGAGTACCACTGGTACAAGGCTATGGCTCTGGCTTGCTTTGATCACGTAATTCTTACTTGTTTCAGGATCGTTAAAGGCTTTATAGTGCTGACCAGGAATTGCATTGTAAGCACCCGGAACCTGTTCTTGTTTTAAAGTAAATGACCTGTCCTGATTTGTTTCATGCCCAATGGAATAAATGTCGAAATACACAGTATCTGAGACCACTGTAGTAGCATCATAAAAGAAAGTCAGTTGTTTTAACGTATCATTATAGGCATAGGGAGCAAAATACCGCCATTGAAACTCTGGTCCAAATTGCAATCTGGCTACACCGGTATAACGAACATAGTCCGCTTTTTTACAGGAAAACATCAATAGACAAATTCCTGCAATTGCGATATATTTAAAATTCTTCATCTCGTTTAATTAATTATAGTAGTTTCAGTTTTTGGCATAGGGACCAGATAATTCACCGTAGCAGCTGCCGGTGCAAAAAGTACGCTTGTCTTTGCCGCATTAATACGTTTATATGCAAAAAAAGCCTGTCCTTCCGCATAGAACTCTTTTCTGTATTCTTTGATCATATCCGATTGGCGCTGTAAAGGATCAGCGGCTATTACTAAAGGGGTTAAGTTACGTGCAGTACGGAAGGCATTCCACAAGACCTGAGCTTCAGCCGCCGGCGCAGTTTCTATTGCAATCAGATACATTTCACTTACACGTAACATCGGGATCTGTTTAAAATCCACAGCCATATTTGCAGGCGTTTCTATCGACTGGTATTTTTTATAGATATAACTCTTGCTTGCTGATATGGTTAATAATTCCCATAAATTAGCCTCCCTGATATCCGTTCCTGTATTACCATATAACTGGGTCTTAATCGTCGTTTCAGCATTACCTTTTTTTAACAATCCGGTAGCAAAAATGGTATTGTAGCGCGTAAACAACTTAAAATCATACAATCCAAAAATATGTTCGCAGGTCAGCACATAATCTTTAGCCGTCATATCTGCAGCAGTACCAAGCCTGAATTTAGGCTTACCGTCATTATCCTTAGCGTCAATCACCAGGCGAGCACAGTCATAAGCTTTTTGCTGATCATTAAACCACAAGTAAGCGCGGGCCTGCAATGCTTTAATGGCATAATAATTCATCCTGGTGTACCGGTAGTTTAAAAAATTATTATCCGTTTTGAAAACACCATTTTTAAAGTCGAGTATACTATTTTTTGTAAATGGGTCTACCTCTTTTTCGAGCGCTTCGGCATCAGCCAGATCTTTCAACAATAAAGTTTTAAAGGTCTCGTAGCTCACCGCGGCATCAGGTTTTGTAGATAAATTCTGAACATAGTGCAACTGGTTACCAACTGCAGGGGCTGTAGGAACAGGCCCAAACAGGCGCAATACATCAAAGTGGCAATAAGCGCGCAAGGCCAAGCACTCCCCTTTAATCATTTCGTACATGCCTGGACTAAAAATATCCTTTTTAGCATCAATTTGTTCAAGAATTGCATTTATACTCGCAATGATCTTGTATTCCTGACCATAAATATCGGACAGTGCTGTTTCAGCCCCGGCATCGGTATAATTGAATAATCCGAGTCGCTGTTCTGTGCTGTTAGCAGTTACATCCCAGCTTGAGATCAGGCTCTCCAACGTAGTCATGGTCATTGCTTTACCATAGGATTTTTCTTCTTTCATCTGAATGTACACTCCTGTCAGTGCATCCTTAAAACCAGATTCATTAGAAAAAAGCACATCCCTGTCCATTTCTGTTTTAGGGTTTATGGTTAAATACTTTTTGCATGAACTGATGCTCATCATCACAAGCAGCAGCATGACTGTATATTTGATATTTTTCATCTTAAATCTTTTAAAATGTTGCACTAATGTTTAAAGAGAATTGTCTGGAAAAAGGATACACTGTTCCTCTTTCTTGTTCAATAGTAGAAAACCGGAAAGGCTCCGCTGTATTTGCTCCAATAAGCAGGTTGTTTAGTCCCACCTTACGTTTTAAATAACTGGATTTCAACTCATACTGGATATTGATATTCTGACAGGTGATGGTATTCTCATCCTGTACAAAACGGGAAGTTCTGGAGGTAGGTGTAAAAATCATCAAACCTTTAAAAGCGGCATCATCACCAGAATTCTGCCAGCGATCATCATATACCCTGGAATCAACGTTGTACTTATAATCTGCATTTTCTACTTTGCTGATTAACGTTTGGTTATACAGTTGTCCGCCAAAACGATAACCAAAAACTGCGTTGAACGACAAACGTTTATACCTGAACATGGTACTGAAATTGCCCATAAAATCCGGATCTGAATTGCCCATGGCGCGTAGGTCGTTACCGCTCCAGGTATAGGTGGGTTTACCGTTGATATCCAGATAAAGCTCTTTACCACTACTTGGATCTATACCCAAGGATGGAACAACCCAAATCGCATTTGTAGAATAGCCTTCAAAATATAGTGCACTCAATACATCCCCTGTACCCAGTTGTCTTGATTTTTGAGCATCTTTTAATGCCTGTGAAGTTTTAACGATCTGATTGCGGTTCTGAACTACCGCACCTGTGATACTCCAGAACCAACCATTTGGCTGATTCAGTAAAATACCGGTCGCTTTGAATTCAAATCCTTTGTTCCGCATTTTCCCAATATTTTCGATGTAGTTAGCGAATCCTCTTGATGCAGGAAGATTTACAGAAGAAACAAGGTCTTTAGTGGTCGACAGATAATAATCAGCAGTTACACGAAGACGGCTTTTTAAGAATTCTGCATCAATTCCAATGTCATATTTCATAGCCTGTTGCCATTTTAAGTCTTCATTGCCAAGACCAAGCAGGTAAGCGCCATTCCAGCCCATATAACGGTCATCTGTATAATACTGATAAGTAGAAAGTGACTGATAAGCACTGAAATTCTGTGCCCCGGTTATACCAGCTGAACCGCGCAATTTCAATCGGTTTACCACATCATTATTCTTTAAGAATACTTCATTGTGCAGATTCCACCCTATACCAGTTGACCAGAAAGGCGCCGTCATGTTCTTTCTTCCAAACTGTGATGATCCGTCCATACGTAAAGATGCATCTACAAAATAACGGTCGTCATAGTTATAATTTACGTTACCTGTAAAGCCCATCGCCCTGGTCAGGCTCTCGCTGCCTGTAGGTTTCTGATTTTTGGCGTATTGCAATGCCATTGAAATAAAATCGAAGTTGGGATTCGTAAAACCCTCTGCAAGAAAACTATAGGCTGAACTTTTATATTGGCGAATGTTATAATCCAAACCGGCAAAGAAGATATGTTTTTCCTTAAATACTTTAGAATACTGCAAATTTAAACTTCCATCATAGCTGAAGCCATTTCCAATGCCATAGTTATAATCCCCTTTCCGAAATAATTCTGTAGCAGGATATTCAGCAAAAGCAGTATGATCTGCAGGCCTGAATTTGTCTTTTTGCGTAGTGTTTTTCGTCAGCCCGAGCTGTGCTCTAATCACCAAATCTTTTAATAAGGTCAGTTCAACAGTGGTATTGTTAATGAGTTCCGATGTTTTGGTTTTGTCAAAAACATTCAGCGTCGCATTAAACAAGGGATTTGTTGGTAAAGTAGCCCACCGGGATTGATAATCAAAATTACCAGGATCTCCCATAAACTTAAGTACGTTTCCTTTGCTATCGTAAGGGGTCCAATATGGGTTCATTTTAACGTAATCTGCGAATGAGCCATAAGATGATTCCGTAGAATTACCCTCTGTAATCATTAGGTTATTGCTAAACCTGATATTTTTATAAGTATAGGCCAGGTTCACTGTTCCGTTAAATGTATGACGTCCAGAGCCTTTCATTACACCCGCAATATTATTTACCTGTGCAGAAGCCGAATAACGAAAGGTGTGATCTCCACCAGAGAGGCCGAAATTATGTCGCTGCCCAACTCCTGTACGGACAGGTATAGATAACCAGTCTGTATTTACTCCCTTATTTACCTGATTCAGCACATAATTATAGTATCTTTTCAAAGGCAAATCGAATTGCGGAGTTGATGCGTTATACAAACCCGATTTCTGCTCAAGCTCCAACTTTTGACGGGCATCCAGCAAATGATAATCGCTCAAGTCGGCAGCTTCAATATTAAGATCTGCTCTGTAATTGAGCTTTAATGATCCGGCTTTAGGAAGTTTAGTTGTAATGACAACAACACCATTAGAGCCTCTAGACCCATAAATAGCCGTTGCAGAGGCATCTTTAAGCAGGGTAATGGACTCTACTTCATTTTGATTAATATCCAGCATCTTTTGTAGCGTAGATTGAAATCCATCCAATATGATCAATGGTGTATTCAACCCGGCAAGATCGTCCAGATTGGCTACATTAGGCAAACTGGAATTCCCCCTGACCTGGATATCGGGTAAACGATTTGGATTGGAGCCCATTGTATTACTCTCAATGATATTGAAAGAAGGATCGAAATTCCTTAAAGAAGTGACGAGGTTGCGATTACCAAACTGTTCCAATTCTTTTGCTGTGATGGTTGTTGATGACCCGGTGAAGCTTTTATCTGCTTTTCTAAACATACCCGTACTAATCAAAACCTCATCCAGCTTATTGTCGGCAAGCGCCATCACTATATTTAAGGATGTTTGATTGGATTTTAGTTGAATTTCCTGGCTTTTATAACCTATATAAGAAACCATTATTATCGACTTTTCTGGAACATCTTTTATAGAAAAGGCCCCATTGACATCTGTCAACGACTGTTTATTAGTTCCTACAACACTTACAGTTGCTCCAGCTAAGGGCATTCCTGAATCAGCACTGACTATTCCACTAATATTTACGTTTAGAAACTGGGAGATTAACCTATCCAAGATTGAAACCTCCTTTTTCGAGATTACCACCATTTTCTCCTGCACAACAAAATCTAATGACTGATTTTCAAGCAGCTGTTTCAAAACCAATTTAAGTTCTTTATTGTGTACGGTGATGGATACTGGTTTTGCCTGTTTAAGTATGTCACTAGGAATCAGAAAATCGTAACCAGTTTGTATTCTGATTTTATCGAAAATCTTATCTATCGAAGTGTTTTTCTCAGAAAGGGTAATTTTCTGTGCAAAAGAGCTTGCACTTACTTGCATAACAGAGACAAAAAGGATCAGGGTGGTTAGCCGCATAATCATGACTAATTTACGTACGCACCCATTTGGGATGCATATTTTTTGTTTATAAAAAATGTACATTTGTTAAGTTTGGTTTACGTTATGCCACTGCATTTTCCAAGATGAGTGTGGTATTCCGTATGAGCTGATATGTTGATTAATGTATTTGTAATCCAAATTTTAGTCAGGTTACCGGATCCTTCTGGTTCCCTGACTTCTTAGACTACTTTGTTTATGGTATATTTATTCCATAGCAGTAATCCTCCTTCCTTCAACTCTAAAATGAATAGATTTTGTGGATTCCAGGGCTTTCAGTACCTGATAAATATTTTTAGAACGCGAGACCTTACCATTGAAGCCTTTTGCTGAAATTTCGCCTTCGTAGCTAACCTCAACATTATACCATCTTGATAGTTTACGCATAATACTTTCAATAGGTTCATTTTTAAAAACAAAATCACCATTTTTCCAGGCGACGGCATCATTTACGTCTACAGCTTTTACATTAAGTGTATTACTGGTCAGCACTGCCTGTTGTCCAGGCTGAAGTGTTTTCTGGACATTTAATTTTGCGACACCTTCTATTCTCACACTCCCTTCGAGCAGTGTAGTCTGAACTACAGCTTCATCTTCATATGTATTAATATTGAAATGCGTACCCAAAACTTCTACCTGCTGTCTGTTACTCTTGACAACAAAAGGGACTTTTTTATTGTTAGCAACCTCGAAATAAGCCTCACCTTCTAAAAATATATCACGCGTCTTTTTTACAAATGACTGTGCAAATGAAATTTTAGATTCAGCATTCAGCCAAACTTTTGTGCCGTCTGGCAACGTAAATGTATATGTTTGCCCCTTAGTTGTTTCTGCAGTTACCTCTAGCCCCCCCATTGATTCCTTGTCTGAGATAACCGAGCTTCCATCTGTATAAGCCAGCCGGTCCTTTTCTATCACTACCCCACTTTGTACGTCGCTTAGTTGTATAACTTTGCCATTTGCTAAGGTAATGGTGGCTCCGTTTTTACCAGGAGTAATGTCTTTAGCAGAAATCAGAGGGTCCCCGCGATGGTTGATATGATGATCGCTTTGGTTTGAAGCATAATATAACCACACTCCTAATGTCATCACCGCGACGGCGGCCGCAGTAGCAATCATACGATAATTAAAACGTATCGAAACTCTTTTCTCACGATTAATTCCGCGGTTAGTCTTAGCCCAAACTGCCTCTTCATCTAAGGAGTTAAATTCTTTTAAAGCAGACATTAGCATCGCATCATTTTTAAACTCTTCAAAAAAAGTTTTATTATGGTCAGAAGCAGCAATCCAGCTTTTAAGTGCTTCTTGCTCACGAATATCCAGCCTTCCTTGCAAATGCCTGACTATTAAATCTGAAATAGAAAATTGATCTTCAAATATCATGTCAACTCGTTATAGGTTTGATTCTTTCTATAGAAACGGTTGACAAATCCAAACAACCCAAAAAATGTATTTTTTTTATTTGTCCAGATAAAGTAGAAGAGCTAGAATTCCAGCAGAGGAAACACCTCTTTTGATCATCGCAGTTTTTAATAATTCGATCGTTCTCGTTTTATAGTTTCTAACTGTTTGAGGTGTGAGTCCAAGTTCCAAAGCTATTTCATCAGTCTTTTTGTTTTCGAAATAGATAAGCTTAAATACTTGCCGATAATTATTTGGTAATTGTTCAATTTCCTGATTTAAAACCTGTAACACCTCAGCTTTCACAATATGATACAAAATTGTTTCCTCAGCCTCAGGATCTTGATTTAGGTAGCGTTCTTGTGCCAGGGTTTTTACTTTAACATGTCGAAGGTAATCCAGGCAAGCATTTTTACAGCTGAGGTATAAAAATGCTTTAATATTATCAACTGTCTTAAAACTTGAACGTCTTTGCCAAAGTTTTATAAAACAAGTTGCCACAATGTCTTCTGCTTCTTGTTTATCATGAACTAAACGGTTTGTAAAATACCCCAATGATTTGGCATATTGCTTAAAAAAATGAGATAGCGCAGTTTCGTCGGCACCAGACAGAGCATCTATCCAATACTGATCATTTTTTTCTGTTTCCTTTTCCATTGCTTGTAAAACCCCTACAAATCGCAGCCGGCAATATCGATATTATTTTTGAATCATAATATATTCTCCTGACCGCATGAAAATTAAAGCATATGGATTCCTGTGTGGTATATTTTTGTGATTTTCTCAATAAAGCTACCCTAAAGGCTTTATTATACATAATTTTGCGGCATGCAAGCTTTCCTGAATGGTTGTTTAAATTTTATACGCAGAGAACACACCGGCGATGCGCTCCGCAATACGTTTGCGACCTTTGTTCCAGGATTTGCCATAGTCATCTTAGGCGGAGATAGAAACGTGGCAATCGCGACCAGTGTAGGCGCGCTTTTATCATCTTTAACAGATCTTCCCGGTATCCGTGCGGATAAATTGCAGTCTGCCGGCTGGTGCATACCATTTTTCTTTGTTTCAGCATTTTTAACAGAGGTAGTATTGATTAATCCATGGGCGCTCACGCTATGGCTGACAGTTGCTGCTTTTGCCTGCGGGATGTTATTTTCATTGGGAACACGCATTGCGAATGTTGGTGTGCTCACGCTGATTTTGATCTGTTTTACGATTGGGTTGCAACCGGACGGGGCTTTTGACTGTAGTTTGTACATCGCATGCGGCGCATTGTGGTACTTTTTGATCAGTATCGTTCAATCCTACATACTTCCTCACCGTTCTCTATACTATGCCATGAAGGAAAGCTATAGCGGAATGGCAACCTTACTGCGTGCGAAAGCAGACTTTTATGGCAAGGACATCCCAGTAGTTGACATTTATAGAAAAATCAGTAAACTTCATGTTATCGTCAGTGAGCAACAGGAGCATGTAAGGTCTTTATTGTTGCGGGAAGAAAATCTGTTAAAATCAGATAACTCTAAAGGGCGACAGTTGTTGCAACATGCTTATCGTGTGATTGACCTGTATGAACTGCTAACAGCAATTGATCATGATTACGATCACATTCGCCAGTCTTTAGATGCAGAATCCTCATTAAGTCCGATCAGAAAAATCATCACGCTGACGGCTGAGCTAATAGATGCGCTTCACCTTCCTTTGACAAAATACCATAAGAAGGAACAAATTTTAGAAGCTTCTATTCGCCTTCACTTAGCCGAATTAGAGCAGTCGGCAGACACACACAAGTCTGAACCAGGCAAAATCCTGAAAGCGACTATTAGAAATATCAATGAAATTATAGAGAAAATTCTCAGCTTAAAGGCACTTGAAGTCATCCAGTCCCTGCCAGAACCTGAAGAGTCCGTTTTTGACTATACTAAATTTATTCCGGAAGTTAGTATAAGATGGAGTACCATCAGGGCACAACTGATATTTAAATCACCTGTTTTTCGCTTTTCAGTTCGCCTGGCTATGTTATTTGGCTTAAGCGCTGCATTTGGATTCTTAATCGTTCAGGCAAAATATTCATATTGGTTATTGCTTACGATAGTCATTGTGGCCAGACCTACCTATGCCATAACTCAAAGGCGAAATTATCAGCGTATCATCGGAACAATTCTTGGCTTAATGATTAGCATGGTTGTTTTATTGCTGCTGGGCAACAAAGCGGTGTTGCTAAGTATAGTAGTCGTCAGTTTATTTGGCTTCTTTCTTTTTAACAGACCTAATTATTTGGTAAGTGTCTTGTTTGTCACGGTAGCCGTGCTGGTCTCCTTGCTTACATTTGAGGGAGCCAGTCTGGAGCTATTTAGCAGCAGAGCTGTATTTACCTTGCTCGGAACCTTGCTTGCGCTCTTAGGGTGGTTTGCCATCCCGGTCAGGCAAAGCAAGGGAATCAGTGGTTTAAAAGACGCTGTAGTGGAAAGCAACACGGCATACTTTGAAACCATAAAGTCATATCTGGAAGCAGATCAAGTTGATTTGTTCGGCATACGCCTGGATCGCAAGAAAGCGCACATTTCTTTAGCAGCTTTTTCTGAAGCTTTTCATCAGTTACAAACTGAGCCGGGGAAAAAAAAGACAGATTTTGACAGGCTTTTTGACTTCCAGGCATTGGCCTACCGCACGAATTCATTGCTGATCGGTCTCTCGTTAATGATAGGGAAAAGCAGGAGTATTCCTGATTTTCAACATTCGCAAGATCGGATCCTCCATCTGGAATCTCTTTTAATGGAATTGAAACGGATAGCAGGTGATCATTCATCGGCTCAGGTGTCATAGCACACTGTGGAACTAATCCTATTGCGATTATAAAAGGAATATGATCTTATAGTCTGAACTGTCATTACCCGCTAAAAACCGCTTTGAGTTTATCGATAACGCCTGTTCTCTTTTTTCTTTGCTTTTCGGTGCCGATCAGAAAACCGTAGGGCTGCAGATCCGGGACATGATCGCAAACAATTTTCAGCATCCCCAGTAAGGGCATAGCAAGAACCATCCCCGCTATGCCCCAAATCATCTCACCCAATACAATTGCGAGTATGGTAAATAAGGGATTGATGTTTACCTGTTCTCCTACAATAAGCGGTTCAAGTATATAAGTCTGAATAAATTGGACGAGCGCATAGGTAATTAACACGCCAATAATCATGCGGCTATCCCCTCCCTGGGCGAGCACCGAGAGCACTGTGATTGAAGTACCAGTTAAATTTCCGACGAATGGAATGATTTCCAGAATACCGCATAATACCGCGAAGAAGATTGCGCTTTCTACACCGACAATGCTAAAGCCTATCCCATACATCACCCATAGCACCAAAATCATTGTGGCTAGGCCACTTAAATAACGCTGAGCTACCTTTCCGGCTTGATGTACCACTCCATCAGCCTTACCTTTCTCTTCTCCAGGTACAAGCTTCAGAATGAATTTTTTTATGTGCGAACGATAAAGCAAGAACAAAAACATATAAACCAGTATAAGCACAGTATTGACAAGGATCCCCATTATCTTATCGGCAAAGCCGGCCAGCATGCTTCCTGATTGCCCGTTATCAGACTGAATCATTTCTTTTTGTTGCTTCAAATCTATACCTGCCTTTTCGTATATCCAATGCTGAAAATTTGAAAAAAGACTGACAACACGTTGTTTCATCGCATCTATGTTTTCCACCAATCCGTTTAGTTGCCAGCTAAGCAGGAAAACAATCAGGCAAATTGCTATCATAAAACTAGCTATACACAAAAGCGAAGCTATGCCCCGATTCATCCCTTTATTTTCCAGCCAGTTACAAAACCTAATGAACATCATGGAAAACACAGCTGCCAGTGTGACCGGAATAAGAAATGGTGCTGCGAAATATAATCCGCCAAGGCTTAATATAAAAAAAAGTAAGACGTAGATACTGCGTTGAAGTTTTGTCATACCTCATTTAACAAATCCTGAAACAAAGTGTTTTTGTGATCACACAACTGGGAGTGGAGTCTGTGATCCATCTATCGGAACTCACAACGGTTTTTAGGGAAATCTGGTACGTTTAAGAAGACAAAAGCCTAGAGATATTGCGTGATTGAAATGAATATTGTCTAATGTTCGCCAATGAATAAAATGAACGATTTTTTCAGCTCAAAAATACAGTTGTGATACAATAAGTTACAACTAAAATGGAGGTGTTTGTCGCAAATGAGGTCTCCTACACAACCCCTTTAAAACTGCCCAAACTGAATGCAATGAACAAAAATCATTGAGTTTTCTGTAATAAGTTTGAGAAACGATACAATTAAGTGCGATTTCTTACAAAAACCTTCACTTAATTGAGCTATCGTGAAACATACTTAGTCGCTCCGCGTGTTCAAACTTAAACTCCCATATTCATGGTTTATTGTATTGCTGTTTGCGGTGATGTTTGTGGTATTATCTGGGAGTGTTGCGAGCGCACAGTGTACCGCACCAACAAGAGTTTATGCAGATGACGAATCTCATAGAGCAAATGGAAGTCATGTAGTAACCTTAGTTACATTAGCGCGTTGGTCAACACAAAACTCTGGAAATGTGGTCGGTGCTAATGCGTTAGATAATCCTGCGACACTGCGCACAGAGGTTATATTGAACTTAGGTGTTGCAGAATCCTGGATTCAAATGAAATTTTTAAGTTCCAGTAATAATCCTACCCTCCCTATCCCCGCAGGAACTACTACTTACGTAAAAATAGGTGGTTCATCTTCGGCAGGTTTGCTTGGTTTAATTGGAGGCGGAAATGTTGTTGCCAGTGCTTATCAAGGTGCTACTGCTGGTAGTGATGGCACCAAGATAGCAAGTGGGGTTGCAGTAAGTACAATAACTACTCCCAGTGGCACTACCTATCTGGCAATCACACCAAATACGACTTACAATTCAGTTAGAGTAACTCTGGTTGCACCAACTCTTCTAACTACCACTGACTTATACGTTTACCATGCATTTTACCAAATGGCCGGATATAATTGTGATCCAGCTTTAGGGGCATCTACAAGTGTAACAGGACTACTTACCCTTGGCGGTGCAGTTAATAATCCTGGAAGTGCTATTGACAATGACAAATCCACAAATGCAACGCTTACAATGGGAGTGGCTGGTGTAGGAACGACACTAAAGGAAACAGCGTATTTCCCAGGGCCATCTAATAGCGGAGATGCAGCAACAATTACCTTTTCTATTCCACCCGCATTGCTGCTAGATCTGAGTTTATTGGATAATATCACAATGACACCTTATAACGGCAGTACAGCTGGAAGCCCTGTTTCGTTGACCTCATTATTATCGATTGATCTTTTGGCACTATTGAGAGACAATAAAATCACAACTGTTTCGCTGGTGCCCCCCTCCACATTTGACAGAATTGAAATTTCGATGTCCTCGCTTGTCGGAGTTCTAGCACAAATGAACTTATATGAGGTTCAGCGTACGCCGCCGAAACCGACTTTTACACTGCCGGCCTCTCAAAGTGTAACTATTTGCTCAGGATTAAGCACTACGTTAAGTGCGACGGCTGGCTCTTGCAATGAACTGCATTGGTACACAGTCCCAACTGGGGGTACTGCCACTGTTGGTAATACCTATAATACTGGTACCTTAACCACTACTACTATATTCTATGTTGCCGCAGCAAGAATAGGCTGTACCGCTGAATCTGAACGAGTTCCGGTTACCGTAACGATAAACCCTCTTCCACCGGCGCCAACAGTTCCGGGAACAGCTATTTGTAATGGAACTAGCACAACACTATCAGTAACTTCTTCAGATGCCAATTATACATACAAATGGTACACTTTATCGTCAGGCGGTAGCAGCTTCAACACGGGAACCAGCTACATCACACCTACTTTAACAACTGCTACCGATTATTATGTTGAAGCGACTAATAACACTACTACCTGTGTTGGTCCCAGAACAAAAGTTACAGTAAATATAAACCCTCTGCCTTCTGCTGGCACCATCACTGGAAATGCAAGTGTGTGCTTAGGACAAACTACGTCCTTAACAAATGCCACTCCTGGTGGAGTTTGGACAAGTAGCGACGAAACCAAAGCAACTGTAGATGCTACAGGTACGGTTACAGGTGTAGCGGTGGGGACTGCAACAATAATATATACGGTAACGAATGGCGTTACTGGCTGTACAAGCTTTACAACCCAGGCAGTAACGATCAATGCTTTACCCGTTGTAAATTTAATTATAGGAAATTCTTCGTTATGCGTTGGGAATACAATTACATTGGCAAATACGACTCCAGGAGGAATCTGGGCAAGTAGCAACCCTACCAGCGCAACGATAAATTCCAGTGGTCTGGTAACCGCACTTGTAGCAGGACAAACCATCATCACTTACACCGTGACTTCGAACGGTTGTTCTACCCCGGCAATGAGAGTAATTGATATCAACCCTTTACCTACAGCTTCAATATCTGGAACTACTACAATTTGTCAGGGTGCGACATCTCCAACAATTACATTCACAGGAGCTGTGGGCACTGCACCTTATACTTTCACTTATAACATAAATGGGGGAAGTAGTACGACAATCACGACGAGCAGCGGGAATTCCGTGAGCCTGACAATACCAACAACCAGTTCGGGAACTTTTAATTACAACCTGATTAGTGTAAAGGACAACAGTTCAACACAATGTGCCCAATCACAAAGCGGTACAGCAACGATCATAATCAATCCTAAACCACTACATCCGGTAACAAGCATAAGTTCAAATTAAATACATAAATATTAAATCTCTTAAAACAATTTCATTATGAACACTAAATCAACAATTTTGAAAACTGCAATCATTTGCCTTTTCTCCATGTTTACAGCTAATGTACACGCCCAATCAATCAGCTCTCTCGCCGATTTCACTGCTGCAAATGCTAGCATGACGAGCTTAGATCAGGTAATTTGCGCCGGAAAAAAGGTGCATTTGGAAACCCCTACCCCTCCGGCCAACACTACTTATGTATGGGAAACACGCTTCCCTTCAGCTGATGGAAGTGGAACTGGGACTGCACTTGCTGTCAATACAGGGACATTTGATGAAGCAGCGGCACTTGCAGCCGGATTTTACACTTATAAATTAAAAGCCACAAATACGTTAACCGGATGTTCTGAGATTTATGATCAGCTTGTCTTTGTACTTCCTGAACAATCTGTGACTGTGACCGCTCCTTCTGATGTTGCTGCCTGTAACAATGTTTCAGAAACTTTCAATTTCTCATCTAACGTAACTGGTAACACAGCAGCAGGTTTCACTTTCCCTCTGACTTACCAGTGGTATACAAAAGCCAGTGCAGGAACTGAAACTGCAGTAGCTACAGGAGGTACTTTATCAACGCTCGCACTTACTTCACCAACAACTGCTGAAAGCTACGAAGTATATGTAAAAACAACTTATGCATTGAAGAGCTGTGACATAGTTACTTCAGATAAAAAAACAGTTACAGTTACCAACGGCCCTACCAGACCGGCCATTACAATCGCTGGAAACTAGATTGCTGAATTCATAATTGTTGAAATGTTTAACAGAAAAACAGGTTTCGTGACGAGTCTGCTGTTGCTTAGTGCAACGGCAGGCTTTGCGCAATCTGGTAGTTCGCAACCAGTGAAGATCCCCCAGGGTTCTTCACTGAAACTGCGTGCAAATTCTGTTGGTGCCACTACTTATCAGTGGATAAAGAATGGAGCAGCAATAACAAATGCTACACAGCAGGATTATGTAGTAACAACCGAGGGTACTTATAACGTGGTGTCCTTTAATGCTCAGGGCTGTGCTTCGGATATATCAGATCCTATGCAAATTGTAGTAGAAAGCTCTTCCTTAATTGCCGATCTGGTAGTACGAAAGACTTCAGAAGCAAAAGCCATTAGTATCAATGACACTTTTGAATACCTGATAAAAGTGACGAACAACGGGTCTTCAGATGCAACTCAGGTAAGGATCCATGATGCCCTTCCTCCTGAAATCAGTCTAGAACAAATACACATACCTACCTTAGGATTAGCAGATTACAATCAATCTACTAAAGTAGTACTATGGCAGATCGACAAACTGAACAACGGACAGAGTGCTGAATTAAAAATCAAGACGAAAGCTCTGAAATCTGGGATTGTTAAGAATACCGCTACAATCAGCGCCACGGAAACAGATCCTAACCTTGCCAATAACAGTTCGGAAGATAGTAAAGAAATCATCGGCATCATCATTCCAAACGTATTTACCCCGAATGGTGACGGTAAAAATGATACGTTTGAAATTCCAGGTTTGGATCAGTATGCTGAAAATGAACTGACCATCATCAACAGATGGGGCAGCACTGTCTATCAGAAAAAAAGCTATAAAAACGAATGGGATGGCAGTTCGCTCAATGAAGGAACTTACTTCTATCTGCTAAAAATTAAGTCTGCAAGTAACCAATGGGAAGTATACAAAGGCTACGTGACCATCATAAGAGGAGTAAACAAATAAGTAGAGGATAATGAAAAGAACCATTTTAATATTCATCGCGGTATTTTTTACTTGTTGTGCCTATGCGCAACAGGAAAGTCAGTTTACGCAGTATATTTTTAATGGTATCCACATTAACCCGGCTTATGCAGGCTACAAAGAGAGCGTTTATATACAATCATTTTACCGTTCACAATGGCAAGGCGTGACCGGAGCTCCAAAAAGTTTTTCTATTGCTGTAGATGGTGCAAATCCTGAGGGAAATATTGGTCTGGGCCTATCTGTATCTAATGACCAGATTGGTGCACAAAGCTACCTGAGCGCTTATGGAAGTTATGCTTATAAGGTAAGACTAGGCTATGATGAAAATTCCAGACTCTCTTTCGGCATCGCTGCCGGACTAATGCAGTTGGGTCTGGATGGCAATAAATTGCAGAGCATTGATCAAACTGATGGTTCTGTCGCGGTATCTTCACAAACAAGGATATTACCTGACGTACGTTTTGGCGTATATTATTCCAATGAAAATTTCTTTGCTGGATTTTCTGCTACTAATATGCTGGCCCGTTATGCCGCCAGAAAAAACATGAGTAGCCTGACTGTCCCCGTTCCGCAGCCACACTTTTATTTTACGGCAGGAGCTCTGCTTCCTATTTCGGACGAGATCGCTGTAAAACCTGTCATCATGCTCAAAGATGATGTAAAAGGACCTACTTCCCTGGATTTGAACGGTTTTGTTTTATTGAATGAAAGAATCTGGTTAGGTGCATTTTATAGAACCTCTGTGGGATTGTACAACAAACCTGACCTGCAAACCAATTTACCTAAAAGCAGTGCCGCCGGTCTGATCATCGAAGTTTTTGCAACTTCCAATTTGCGGATTGGATACTCCTATGATTACACGCTGAACAAGCTCCAGAATTACAATTCGGGAAGTCATGAAATCTCAGCCGGGATTTACCTGAACCGTAAATCGACAAGAAGAGACGGACAATTGAAGTGCTACGACTTTTAAACAATCGCAGGTTTTCAATGTTGTAAATCAGTACATTTACTGATAGCCTACCCCATTTCAATGAATCCTGAAAACACCAATATCATTATTATAGGCGGAGGTCTTGCAGGCCTAACATGCGCAATACATCTGCTAAGATCGGGTCTTCAGGTAATGCTTATTGAAAAGAACACTTTTCCGCAGCATAAAGTCTGTGGTGAGTACATTTCTAACGAAGTACTGCCCTATTTAAGGTCGCTGGATATTGACCCTTTCGCATTACACCCTGAACAGATTTCCAGATTGGTATTTTCTTCTCCAGAGGGAGAAACAATCAGTTCGGATCTGCCTTTAGGCGGTTTCGGGATCAGCAGGTTTGCACTGGACAATTTCATATATGAAAAGGCCTTAGAGTTGGGTTGTGTTGTGATCAAAGACACAGTCGAGCAGGTTTCGTTTTCGGAGGATGAATTTGCGATAACCACTCATTTATCAGGAACATTCAAAGCTAAGTTTGTGATTGGTGCCTATGGCAAAAGAGCAAACATAGACCAAAAGCTCCAAAGGGATTACATTCTTAGAAAATCACCATGGTTGGCGGTAAAAGCACATTACTCGGGCAGTTTCCCCGACGGGCTGGTGGCTGTACATAATTTTAAAGGCGGTTATTGCGGTGTTTCTAAAGTTGAAGATAACAGGATCAACATCTGCTACCTGGCGGATTACAAAAGCTTTAAGGTCTTTAAAAATATAGATGAATTTCAAAAAGAGGTAATGTTTAAAAATCCTCAGCTAAAGCAAATATTTGAATCCTGTACATTGGTATTCGAGCAACCCCTGACCATTAGCCAGATTTCTTTTGATAAAAAAGAACCTGTTTATGATCATATTTTGATGATCGGCGACACGGCTGGACTTATTCACCCACTTTGTGGGAATGGGATGGCAATGGCGATACACAGTGCTAAAATTTGTGCAGAGCTGCTCATTGAATACACAAAAGGCCGGATCGCATCAAGAGTAGGTCTGGAAAAACGTTATGCAAGACAATGGGACCGTACTTTTAAGAACAGGCTGCTGACTGGCAGAATTTTAGCTGCTGTTTTAAGAAGACACTTACTATTCAAACCTTTGTTAAATCTATTGGTCAAGTTTCCATCAGCATTGCCATTTATTATTAAATTAACTCACGGAAAACCCTTTCAATAGATGCCTATAGACACCCGATACAGAAGTGATGCTCCCGAAATCATGGATGATTTTGAAATGGAGGGCGAGATACTCAGAGATGCACTGGATAAAATAGCCAGCATCAACCGCTTGCTTGGCGGTAATAAGGTGACGCTTCAGGGTGTAAAATGGCTGTTAAAAGATCATTCGCCAGGTGCTGAAATCAGTATTCTGGACGTCGGTTGTGGCAATGGCGATATGTTGAGGGCTTTGGCAGACTATGCCGCAGAAAATGGCCTGAGATTTAATCTGGTTGGAATAGACGCAAACAAATTCACCATTAAACACGCAGGTAATCTATCTGCTGAATACCCTAATATCAGTTATGTCTGTGTGGATATTTTTGACGAATTTAAACAACCTCTCAGTTACGATGTTATTCTGTGTACATTGACCTTACATCATTTTAAAGATCCGGAAATTATGGAACTCTTAGAGGGCTTTAAAGTCCAGGCCAGCAAAGGAATTGTGATTAACGACCTTCATAGAAGTGCTGTGGCTTATTACCTGTTTACGGCATTGTGTTTTGTGTTTGGACTGAACAAGATGTCTAAGGAAGATGGACTGATTTCTATTTTAAGAGGATTTAAACGGAAGGACCTGCTGTCTTACTCGCGTGAGCTGGGTCTGGAAAAGTACCGTATCAAATGGAAATGGGCTTTTAGGTATCAATGGCTAATCAAAACTTTATAACCTTTTTGTAATGAGCGTGAAAATAAATACTGTTTGTAAGCTACTTCCAGATTATTCAAGAAAAACAAAGGACATTCTGCCATTTTTAGACGTTTGGCTGAATGGACAGGATGAGCGTTTTGTAAAAAAGGTGAAGAAAATCTTTGAAAACGCAGGTGTGGATGAGCGGTACTCGATTATGTCGCCGGAGTTGGTGTTTAGTGACCTCCCTTTTGAGGAGCGGAATGATATTTATATCAGGGAAGGTGTGAAACTGGGGGCACAGTGCTTGTCGCAGGCCCTGGACAAAGCAGGGTGGCAGCCAGCGGATCTGGACTACATCATTACGGTGAGCTGTACGGGCATCATGATCCCTTCTTTGGATGCCTACCTAATCAATGCTTTGGGATTAAGAAAAGATATTGTACGCTTACCGGTTACTGAGATGGGTTGCGCAGCAGGTATTTCGGGAATCATTTACGCAAAGAATTTCTTGTTGGCTAATCCCGGGAAACGGGCGGCTGTACTCGCTTATGAGTCGCCCACTGCTACTTTCCAACTCAACGATTTCTCGATGGCAAATATCGTTAGTGCTGCCATTTTTGGTGATGGAACAGCTTGTGCGCTACTCTCTTCTCATCCTGATGATGCTGGACCGGAAATTATTGCCGAGGAAATGTACCATTTTTATAATGCTGAGCAGATGATGGGATTTAAGTTGACCAATACCGGCTTACAAATGATTTTAGATGTTAGTGTACCCGATACCATAGAACAGCATTTTCCGGAAATCATACATCCGTTTCTGGCAGCAAACGGGCTGTCGATTGAGCAGATTGATCATTTGATCTTTCATCCGGGAGGGAAAAAGATTGTACAGCTGGTGGAAGGGCTTTTTTCTGAACTGGGGAAAAATATCGCGGAAACCAAAGAGGTTTTAAGGCTTTACGGAAATATGTCGAGCGCGACGGTATTATATGTGCTGGAAAGATATATGGATAACGTGAAACCTGCTGCAGGGGATTATGGGTTGATGCTGAGCTTTGGACCGGGTTTTTCAGCGCAGCGGATTTTGTTGAAGTGGTAGGTCGGAGCGTTGTAGGCCCCGTCATGCTGAAATAAATTCAGCATGACGACTGCTTTAGGTAATAATAAATAAAAATAAATACTTTTAGTGTACAATAAGTTTAAACATGAATAAAGAAGAAATTTTAGATCACTTACCTTACTCAAAGCCATTTTTGTTTGTTGACACCATCGAGGAAATCGACGAAAATGGTGTGACTGGCAGTTATACCTTCGATAAAGACCTTGATTTTTATAAAGGCCATTTTAAAGATGCACCTGTGACTCCCGGCGTGATACTTACAGAGACTATGGCGCAGGTCGGACTCGTTTGCCTGGGCATCTATTTATCAGGTAATGTAGAAGGCGGTCTGCCTGGACACGTGATGCTCACTTCTACTGCAATCGACTTTATGAAACCGGTCTATCCAGGAGAAAAGGTTAGCGTTATTGCAGAAAAAATCTATTTCAGGTTCAAAAAACTGCATTGCAATGTACAGATGTTAAATGAAGCCGGCGAAGTAGTATGTAAAGGTACGGTATCAGGAATGGTGACCAATAAAATGAATGGATAACCGGGTTGTCATAACGGGATTAGGTGTTGTAGCGCCAAATGGGATTGATTTAAAGACCTTCACCCATGCAATTCAGCATGGAGTCTCGGGAATTAAATATGATCAGCAATTGACGCAGCTTGGATTTTCCTGCCAAATCAGCGGTACACCGGAACTGAGCGATGAACTGATATCCCGTTATCTTACCCCATTAGAATTGAAAAACTTCAACAGCACAGGCATCCTTTACGGTGTAATAGCCGGCATGGATGCCTGGCATGATGCCGGTCTGTCGGGGCCTACTGGCAATGAGCCGGATTGGGATAGCGGAACGATCTTCGGCACGGGCACATCCGGCATTGATAAATTCCGGGAATCCATTTATAAAATTGATGAACAACAGATCCGTAAACTGGGCAGCACCGTAGTGGCCCAAACGATGGCAAGCGGCGTAAGTGCTTACCTGGGCGGGAAGCTTGGACTTGGCAACCAGGTGACGACCAACTCATCAGCCTGCATTACCGGCACAGAAAGCATTTTAATGGCCTATGAGCGAATTAAAAGCGGGCAGGCGACCAGAATGCTGGCCGGGAGCACAAGCGATAGCGGACCGTACATATGGGCAGGATTTGATGCATTGAAAGTTTGCACTTATAAGAACAATGATGCTCCGGAAAAAGCCTCACGGCCGATGAGCAAAAGCGCCTCTGGATTTGTGCCCTCAAGTGGCGCAGGAGCATTGGTTTTGGAAAGTCTGGATTCAGCTCGATCACGCGGTGTCAGGATTTACGCGGAAGTTTTGGGCGGGAACATCAATTCGGGCGGGCAGCTCGGGACAGGCAGCATGACTGCACCGAATAACACCGCTGTTCAGCGTTGCATTAAAGCCGCGTTGTTAAATGCAGGGATTGAAGGAAAAGATATTGACGCCATTAATGGTCACTTGACCGCTACTGCAAAAGATGCTGTTGAGATCCAGAACTGGAGTGCCGCACTGGGTCTGGAAGGCACCGATTTCCCCTTTATCAATTCACTAAAATCGACTATCGGCCATTGCCTTACGGCAGCCGGAAGTATAGAGTGCGTCGCATCGGTATTGCAACTTGATCACGGATTCATTTTCCCGAATATCAATTGTGAAGATCTAAACCCGGAAATAACGGGCATCATCGACAGAAAACGCATACCTCTTAAGTTCTTGCAAAAGGATTTAAAAGTAGTGGCCAAAGCAAGTTTTGGATTTGGCGACGTAAATGCCTGTATCATCTTTAAAAAGTATAGAAATGAATAGAGAAGAAATCATTGCCCGGCTGAAACCGATCATCAAGGTATATGTAGATGATAAGTCCTCGCTGGATCATCTGGATGAGTCAACGGATTTCATTAAAGATTTGAAAATCAACTCTGCAAATCTTGTAGACATTGTTTTGGATGTTGAGGAAGAATTTGCAATTGAAATTGACAACACTGCAATGGAAAAAATGCTCAGTGTGGGAGCTTCCATAGCTGTCATCGAACAAAAACTGGCAGACAAATGATCGGCAATGACATTGTAGATCTGGATCGGGCAGCAAGGGACAGCAATTGGCAGAGAAAAGGTTATCTGAATAAATTGTTTACCGCATCTGAACAATACCTGATCGCCTCGGCTCCCGATGCCAGTATAATGGTCTGGCTGCTATGGTCCATGAAAGAATCAGCTTACAAGATCAATTCCCGGAAAACTGGATTAAGGTCTTTTGCCCCCGTCAAACTGATCTGCGATAGCATCATCATTAATGAGCACAACGCTACTGGGAGCGTGAGTTATGAAGGCGAGTGGTATTATACCCGTAGTGAATTTAATGATGCTTATGTGCATACCATTGCATCATGTGAACAAGAGGAACTGCAAGCTATAAAAATACAAATCACCGGCTTCTATTCCGATTACAAAAGCAGTATGCCACAATGCGTGAGTCATCATGGTAATTACCTGGCACTTACCTATCTATAAATTTACCAGGTTTTCTTCTATCAGCAAATTGATAATACCATCTACCATCCCTACTTTAGGTACATATATCTGCTTGATACCTGTCCATTTCATCAATGTAATATAGATCTCGCAGGCGGGAATAATTACATCCGCTCTATCGGGATTAAGCCCGAAAACGCTGATTCTTTCCTTCAGGGAGTGGCTATTCAACTGATTGTACAGACCTTTTAATTTGATAAAAGACAGTGGCATGCCATCTTTTTCATCAGACATACGGAATAGCTTATTGATATTTCCACCTGTACCTATGCCCGCAACATTTTTGAGGGACTTGGTATTTTCCTTAACCCATTGCTTCATGGATTCCCAGGTTTCATCCTTATCCTGGTTATCAAGGATACGGATAGTTCCGATATCAAAGGACTTGGAGGCCACAGGTACCTTATTTACAAAAACTGACAACTCTGTACTTCCCCCACCAACATCAATGTATAGATAACTCCTTTTGCTATCCAGATTTTCTTCAATGTGATTTGAATATATGATATTTGCTTCACGCTGCCCCTCTATGATCTCAAGTTCGAGATCAGCCATCTTCTTTACCTTTTTTATAACTTCTTCCCCATTCTCTGCTTCGCGCATTGCAGACGTAGCACAGGCCAGGTATTTTGATACATGATATACATCCATCAGGTTCTTAAAGGCAATCATGGTCTTGACCAGGTCATCTACCTTACGATCTGAAATGTGCTGATCAAGGAAAGCATCATCGCCCAGTCTTAAGGGTACGCGTACCAGAGTGTTTTTTTTGAATGTATATCCTTCTTCAGTTCTTGAAATGTCAGCAATGAGTAACCTTACGGCATTAGATCCTATATCGATGGCGGCGTATCTTAACATGTATTATTGATGTTTGTTTTTTAGGTAATTGTAGGTTTGCACTTGCGCCCTAACTTTGGTTGTGAGCCTGTTTTTATGATATTTATTATTGTTAAGCTTAGTGATGTCCCTGGCTTTTACATTGTCCTGCAACTGGAATTCAATGATGTCCCTGATTTCATGGCGTACATCTTCGTCCAGTACAGGAAAACCTACCTCTACCCTATGCTCAAAGTTACGGCTCATCAAATCTGCTGAGGAAAGAAACATCTCCTCCTTTCCGTGATTCCCGAAGATAAATACCCTTGCGTGTTCAAGGAATTTGTCGATGATACTAATGACAGTGATGTTCTTGCTGAATCCTTCGATTCCTGGAACTAACGTACAAATGCCCCTGACGATCAACTTGATCTTGACGCCTGCATTGCTGGCATCGTAAAGTTTTTCAACCACCCCCTCGTCTGCAAGGCTGTTTACTTTTAATATCATGTAAGCAGGTTTGCCCTGTTTTGCTATTTTGATCTCCCTGTCGATCAATTCATATATCTTATTGCGTGATTCCAGCGGAGATACGATCAGGTGTTTGAAACCTTTTATTACTGTCTTCTTATTGAGTGCGGTAAATAGTTTGATTAAATCTGATGTAATCTCTTTCTTAGCCGTAAATATGCTATGATCACAATACAGCTTTGCGGTCTTTTCATTGAAGTTACCCGTAGCGAGGTTTGCGTAATAAACTGGTCTTCCTTTCTCTATCCTTTTCACCAGACAGATCTTGGAGTGTACCTTATAGTCTGTCAGCCCATAATTTACATGCACGCCCTCTTCCTCTAATTTACTGGTCCAGAAGATATTGGCCTGTTCATCGAACCTGGCTTTCAGCTCGACCAGGCAATTGACTTTTTTTCCATTCTTAGCGGCATTTATCAGGGCGTTAATGACTCTGGAGTTTTCCGCCAACCTATATAAGGTAATATGGATCTCAGTTACCTTAGGATCTATTGCGGCTTCGCGTAAAAAGAGGATGATATAATCATAAGACTGATACGGCAGGTTTATGACATAATCCTTTTCCTGCAATTTATTGAAAATGCTTTCCGTACGGTGCAGGCCATGGACTTTCAACGGCACATTTGGTGCATATTCCAGATCTTTGGAGCCTACGTTTGGAAAGGCAATAAAATCACCAAAACGATGATACCTGTTCCCGGGGATCAGACTTTCTGCTTCGATCTTTAATTTGCTGATCAGCACAGTGAGCATATCAAAAGGCATTTCTGTATCATAAAGCAACCTCATGGGTTTGCCCTTTTTCCGCTTATCAAGGCTCGTCTTTAATTCATCGATAAATTTATCGCTGATGTTCTTATCAATGTCAAGCTCTGCATCTCTTGTCAGCTGGATAGAATAGGCATCCAGAACATCATAATTGAACACATAAAAGATATCATCAAGACAATATTTAATGATGTCTTCGGCAAGAATGATAAATTTCAGTCCATTCGTTTCTGGTAATACCAGGAATCTGGGAAGATCCGGTGGGAGTTCTATCAATGCGTACTTCGCATTCCTTTTAGATGTCTTTCTTGAAAGACGGACAAAGAAATACAGATACCTGTCTTTGAGCTCTGGAAATGGCTTATCCATATCCAGCATGATCGGGACCAGGTTAGACAATATCTTATCCCTGAAATGATTACGGACAAACTCTCCTCTAGAGACGTTCAACTGTGTTTCGTTGAGGATAAAAATTCTGTTTTGGGCCAGTTCGTTTATTAGGGTCGCCTGGAAGAGCAACTCAAATTTGCGTTCCTGTTTTACGACTATATTCTTGATTTCATTGAGGACTTTGCGGGGACTAAAGCCCAGTAAAGCTTTGGATTTATCATTCAGATTGGAAAGGCGGGTCATAGTGGCTACCCTGACTCTGTAAAACTCCTCCAAGTTAGAAGAAAAAATAGAAAGAAACTTTATTCTCTCAATAAGGGGCACTGTTTCATCTGCAGCTTCTTGTAAAACCCGCTCGTTAAAATACAACCAACTGATTTCCCTGTTTAAAAACGGTGCCTTTTTCTTCGTCATATATTAATTAAAAGAGTGGATGTCCGAAGAATTGCCTCAAGGGACATCCACCGCTCAAAACTGCATATTCTTTTGTTAAGTAATTGTTAATTATTCTTACTTATTTTCTGATGCTTTATTTTCTGTTGTTGCAGGTGCAGCGTCTATAGCTTTAACTTCGTCTTGTTTAGCAACAGTAGTTTTTACAGGTGCTTTTGAAGCAGGAGTTTTAGCCGTGGCCGGTTTGGCAGGAGCTTTTGCTGTTGGTTTAGCAGGTGCCTTTACAGATGTAGTACGGGCTGGTGCAGCTTTTTTTACGGGTGTTTTTGCTACCGGCTTCGCTGTTGCGGCTTTTACGACATCTTTTACTTCGGTCTTTACCTCATCAGCTTTTGCGGAAATTGCTTTAGCAACGGTTTTTACTTTTGAGGCGACTGTCTTTGCTGGTTTTGCTATAGCTTTTGCCGCTTTTTCTTCAGTTGCAATTGCGGCAACTTTAACACTTTGGGCAACGGGCTTTGCTTTTGCAACAGCTTTCGCAACTACCTTCTTAGCTTCCTTTGCTCCTTTTTTAACTTCTTTCTTAGCTTTAGCTACTTTTTTTGCTACAGGTTTTTTGGCTGCAGACACTTCATCTAATTTGTTCTCTACGGCAGCCTTTACTTGCTTGAACTTTTTAGACATTTTTTTGGCTACAAACTTACTCGCTATTTCTATATCCTTACCAATCTTCTCTGCATCGTGACCTAAATGTTTTACCACCTCAAGGATTTTATCAGTTAAGCTTTTCTCCAATTGTTTCTTGGCTGCTTTTTTTGAGCCTTTTTTTTGCACCTTTGACTTATTGGTTTTCATATACTACACTATTTATATTTTATGAATTTTTGTTTTTTTGTATGATAATTCCAGGAATACCTAAATCTAACATATTTTTAACTATAAAGCTATAATCATGCCCACTTTCGATATTGTAAGCAAAGTAGATGCACAAACATTTGATAATGCGATAAATAACGCAAAAAAAGAGATCCTTAACCGTTATGACTTCAATTCTTCAAACAGCACGATAGATCACGATAAAAAAACGAACGTAATTACTGTAGTAACAGAGGACGATATGCGCCTAAAAGCCATACAGGATGCAATCATATCCCGTATGATCAAACAAGGACTGGATGCAAAAAGCTTGGATTTCGGCAAGGAACAATATGCTTCAGGGAATATGATCCGAAAAGAAATTTCAATCAAAGAAGGAATTGACAAGGAAACCGCAAAAAAGATCGTTGCAAAGATCAAAGCGAGCGGATTGAAAGTACAGGCCTCAATGATGGATGACCAGGTTCGTGTACAGAGTAAAAACATCGATGATCTGCAAGGCGTAATTGCATTGTGCCGTAATGAAGATTTTGGTCAGCCTTTACAATACATCAACATGAGGAACTAATGGAAATCGAAGACAGTGGTTTTATTTTTTCTGACGATACGCAAAAAATAGATCCGGTTGCGGTACACCATTACCTCAGCAATCAATCCTACTGGGCAGAAAACATTCCACTTGATGTGGTGAAAAAATCTATAGAGAACTCACTTTGCTTTGGTATCTACAAGGATACCAAACAAATTGGTTTTGCCAGATGGATTACGGACAAGGCTACATTTGCTTACCTGGCAGATGTTTATGTAGATGAGATCTACAGAGGTCAGGGATTGTCAAAAAAACTAATGTCTTTAATGCTCTTTCATAAAGACCTTCAGGGTCTGAGAAGATATATGTTGGCCACTCAGGATGCTCATGGCTTATATGCACAATTTGGCTTTAAATCCATTGATCATCCTGATCGGCTGATGGCTGTAGTGATCAAAGATGCTTACAAAGAACTTTAATTAAAGGGTCTTCACATCATCTTCACTATAATCCTTAATATCGGTAATGTATCCGTTGACAATAAGAAAATCAAACAAGGGCTTGGCATCAGGTGTAACAGGCATATTGGTACTGGTAATCACCTCATTGGTCTTCTTATCAAGGAAAGGATAAGCAAACAATTTCACATTCTTATTGAACATATCACTTACATAACTCAATAGCTGACTTGCATAATTCTCTCCAAAGTTAGTCGAGTTGAACACGAACTTTAAGTTGTTGATGTTAGTAGAAATACCCACACTTTTAGGTCGGCAGCGATCAAGATATTTAGCCAGCTTATTGTGTCTGGCAAAGTTGGAAACAATTACCTTATTGCCCGTTTTGCACATCTCTTCTGCCCTCTTGGCCACCGCCGTAAGGTCTATTTCATCAGAAACAGCTTCATTTACAGAAAGCAGGTTTGACATCAATACTTCAATCAATACACTCAGATTTTCCTCCTGTACATTCTCTGTGCGCACAAACTGATCTACCGCTTTGTTGAGCATGCTAAAGTTCGGATTGGACTTTTGGGCGTATTTTGTACGGAGAATCATGATATCTTTCTTGTACAACAGGTCTTTAGGCAAACGGGGTCTGCCCGTAGAATCAAAGATAGCTGCATCGGAAAAGTCCTTAACGATCAGGTAAAGATTGAGCAAAATATTGTCTGCGCCTTTAAAGGCTGGCCCATTTACAGAGATTAGGTCAATTTCTACAGATCCTACGGTGAGGTTATCAGCCAGGGACTCAATCATCGCCTTATGGTCGTCATGGTAATAAAAGGCCGCATATACTAGATTGACACCAATGATACCCAATACATTTTGCTGCAGGGCAGCGTCAGTATCGAGCAGGCGCACGTGGAAAAATATCTCATTTGGCTCCCCATCAGGTTCAGTCTGAAAGCACAGGCCTATCCATCCATGAGGATCATTAGATTTGTTATAATTTAGAGTGGTTACTGTATTTGCAAAAGCGAAAAAAGTACGGTTGTCATACTTTTCGCTATGCAGACGCTCAGTAAGCAATCCGAATTCATGGCTCAGCATCTTCAATAACCTGGAATCACTTACATACCTGCCTGATTCTTCTACTCCATATATGGCATCGCTGAAGGTCATGTCGTAGGCCGACATTGTTTTGGCAACCGTACCGGAAGCAGCACCAGCGGTAAAAAAATTACGGGCTACTTCCTGTCCTGCACCTATCTCTGCAAAAGTCCCGTAAATCTTAGGGTTTAAGTTAATCTTTAGCGCTTTGCGCTTGGTATCAAGGATTTCTCTTTCCATTTTGCAAAATTAAGCAAACCGCTGAATTTGGACGATAAAATAACGCTGATGAAATCGGATTTCTCTTATCAAGATTATGTCTTAATAAGATGTTTCAGCGGGTATACTAGTCGCCGGCTGCAATCTTGCCGGGGTCTTCACGCTTTTCTTTTTTTAAAATCGCAGACAATCTGATCAGATCGGTATTGATAGCTCTCCTTATTTCGCGTTCCTTAAGCTTATCATAGCGTTTCAGTAAGATCATTACTTTAAAAATAACGACATCCTTATTGATCGAAATGGTTTTCACAGTCAGCCCCCCTTCAACCACGTTGTCTGAATAGTGCTCGATGGATTTATTAAGGTGATTCTCAAGATACTCAGGCGTATAACCATTGTTCAGCGACATCTCAAATTCTATACTCAGTTTCTTTGTATTCTGCTTTGACTGGTTGATGATCACCGAGCTGAAGGCAACCGAATTTGGAATAATGACCATATCGCTGTCTTCGTTTTGCAAAATCATGTTGATGAGTGTAATGTCCAGTATTTTACCTTCATGGTCACCGATCCTGATGTGATCACCCAGGGAAAGTCTGTCTGAAAACATAATAATCAGTCCGTTGATCATATTGCCAATGTAATCTTTGAAAGTAACAGCCAGCGCTGCCGCAACGATGGATACACTGAACACCAGTTCCTCGATCTTTACATTCCATAAAGTGGTAAATGCGACAACTAAAAACACCGTGTTTAGTATCGACACGATTCGGTTGATGCCCAGGATAAAATTATCCTTGATATTGCTTTTGAACCTATGCTTTCTAATGTACCAGTATATAATCACCAGTCTGAGCACCGATATGACCAAACTCGGGCCTAAGAAAACGAATATTGCAAGCGCAAGACTTCCTATTCTGGGATTTTCCTTATAGAACGTCCAATGGTCAGCATAGGAATCCTGGCTGATATAAAATGAATATACAAGAATACCAAAGATGATGGTCTTGATGGTTATCATCAACAATTCCTTACCGGTCTTTCTTTCGTTATCTTCTATCATGGGTAATAAATTAGCATTAAATTGACCTTGTACTGCATAAGCAAAGGTACAAAATACAACAATCTATCAGTTCAAATTGTTACCTTCGATTGATTCATATCTATATTATGGCAAAAAGGAAATCATCTCATCTGGAACTCGTTTTAATACAATTAATTAGCGATATTTTGGAGAAAAGCAAAAACGAAGCCCTGAATTATAAGCAAGTTTCAGCCAAATTGAATATTACTGATCCGTCGGGTCGCGAAACCATACTGGATGTCCTCAGGGAACAGGCAAAAAAAGGTGTCTTTCTGGAGCCTGAAAAAGGAAAATTCCGGTTAAAAGACCTTAAAACCTTTGTTACCGGCAAGGTGGACATGACTACAGACGGCTCCGCTTTTGTGGTGCCGGATGACGAGTTTGAAAAAGACATTTTTGTATCTGCCCGTAAGCTTCATAATGCTTTACACGGGGATCAGGTAAAAGTATATATCTACGCCAAGAAAAGTGGACGTAAAAATGAGGGCGAAGTCGTTGAGATCATCAAACGCGCTAAGACAGATTTTATTGGTGTGATCCGCATCTCTGACCGCTTCGCTTTTGTGAATGTAGACGACCGCAAGATGCTGCATGATATTTTCGTGCCCTTAAGTGATCTTGGAGGTGCTAAAAATGGGCAAAAGGTACAGGTGAGTATAACTGATTGGCCAGAAGGCGCAAAAAACCCGATAGGAAAAATTGTTACCATACTAGGCGAACAAGGTGAGAACAATACCGAAATGAATGCCATATTAGCGCAGTACGGGTTTCCCCTTGCTTTCCCTCCTGAAGTAGAACGCGAAGCGAATGCAATTCCTGAGCAAGTTACCGAAGCTGACCTCAAAGGCAGAAAGGATTTCAGAAACACTGTTACATTCACCATAGATCCTGCTGATGCGAAAGATTTTGATGATGCCATCTCCTTTAAGAAGTTAGAAAATGGCAATTATGAAGTCGGCGTACATATCGCCGATGTTTCTTATTATGTAAAGCCAAACAGCCATCTGGATAAAGAAGCTTATTCCAGAGCAACTTCGGTCTATCTGGTAGACCGGGTGATTCCTATGCTTCCGGAACGGTTGAGTAACGGAGTATGTTCGTTGAGGCCACATGAAGATAAGCTTTGCTTTGCTGCAGTATTTGAACTTGATGATGAGGCGAATGTAGTCACAGAATGGTTTGGTCGTACTGTAATTCACTCTGACAGACGCTTCTCTTATGAAGAGGCGCAGGAAGTGATCGAAACTAAAGAGGGAGATCATTCGGAAGAAATACTGAAACTCAATGACCTTGCTTACATCCTCCGCGACAGGAAATTCAAGAATGGCGCCATCAGTTTCGAAAGCACTGAAGTAAAGTTCAAACTGGACGAGACCGGAAAACCAATAGGCGTATATGTAAAAGAGCGCAAGGATGCCCATAAGCTGATTGAAGACTTCATGCTGCTTGCCAATAAAAAAGTGGCTGAATTCATCTCCAAAAAGGACAAAGGCAAAATGAAATACACCTTCGTATACCGTTCGCACGACTCCCCTAACCTCGAAAACCTGGGTAACTTTGCATTGTTCGCAGCTCGTTTTGGTTATAAAATCAACATGAAATCGGATAAGGAGATTGCAAAATCACTGAATTACCTGATGGAGGATGTGGAAGGTAAGAAAGAACAGAATGTGCTTACACAACTGGCAATCCGATCGATGGCCAAGGCTATCTACACCACAAAAAAAACCAGTCACTACGGTTTAGCTTTTGATCATTATACACACTTTACTTCCCCTATACGAAGGTATCCCGATGTGATGGTGCACAGGCTGCTGGCAGCTTATTTAAACAATGAGAAGTCAGCAAATGAAGAAGAGTACGAAACTGCTTCATCACATTCATCCACTATGGAGAAAAGGGCGGCAGATGCTGAGCGTGCTTCCATTAAGTACAAACAGGCAGAGTATTTAGAAGAAAATATTGGAAATATCTTTACAGGTATCATTTCGGGGGTTACCGAGTGGGGTATGTATGTAGAGATTATAGAAAATAAATGTGAAGGCATGATCAGACTGAGAGATCTTTCCGACGACTTCTATGTACTGGATGAAAAAAACTACTGCATTATAGGACAGCGTAAAAAGAAAAAATACCAATTGGGTGACGAAGTCAAAGTCAAAGTTAAAAAAGTAGATCTGTCTAAACGACAGATTGATTTCTCACTAATACAAGATTAGATAACACATTAAATAAGAATGCATTCTCCTTCAGAACTATTACAAAAGATAGAACAAGCAATAAATAACATACAATACCCGCCTCACCCGGCATCATTATATGAACCAATAAGTTATATTATGAGCCTTGGTGGCAAACGCATCAGGCCTACTATGCTGCTGATGTCTGTAGACCTGTTTAAAGGAAGCATAGAGCGGGCTATCCCGGCAGCACTGGCCATTGAAACCTTTCACAACTTCACGCTGATCCATGATGACATTATGGACAATGCCCCACTTCGCCGAGGCAAGCAAACGGTACATGAAAAATGGGGCGATAACACCGCCATTTTAAGTGGAGATGTAATGATGGTAGAAGCTAACAAGCACTTAACCAAAGTAGATGTTACTATACTAAAACCAGCATTGGACACCTTTAATGCCACTGCTCAGGGAGTTTGCGAAGGGCAGCAGCTGGACATGGAGTTTGAATCCAGAAATGACGTAAGCATTGATGAATACATCAATATGATTCGCCTAAAGACCGCCGTTCTGGTAGGTGGTGCAATGAAATTGGGTGCCATTGTATCTAAAGCGGGTGATGACGAAGCTGAGCTGATCTATCAGTTCGGAGAAAATCTTGGAATTGCGTTCCAGCTTCAGGATGATATCCTTGATGTCTACGGAGATCCGGAAAAATTCGGCAAGCAGGTGGGTGGCGACATCATTTCCGACAAGAAAACTTTCTTAAGGCTAAAGCTACAGGAGTTGGCGAATACGAATGACCTTAATAGATTAAATGCACAACGCCTGGAAGATAAAGCGGATAAGATCAATAATGTAACTTCACTTTATGATCAGTATAAAGTAAAGGAACATGCTACATTAATCATGAAGGAGTACCTGGAAAAGGCATTTATGGCGTTGGAATTAATCGATGTACCAGAAGAACAAAAAAAGGAACTGATACTCCTCGCAAATCAGTTGATGAACAGAGAAAGCTAGTTATTCAATAACAGTGCATAAAAAAGGCCTCAACATTTGTTGAGGCCTTTTCTTTTAATAGTATCTTAAAACTATTCTGCAGGAGCAGCTTCTGTTTCAGTAGATTCAGTTGCAGTTTCAGCTTTAACAGCTTTTTTAGCTGGAGCTTTCTTTGCAGGTGCTTTTTCAGCAGTTTCTTTTGCAGGTACAGCAGCTTTAGCTACTTTCTTTGCAGGTGCTTTAGCTACTTTCTTTGCAGGTGCTTTTTCAGCAACAACTTCTTTAACTACAGCTGTAGGTAAAATAGAAACATAAGATTTATTGTCTTGTTTCTTTTTGAAGATTACAGTACCATCAACCAAAGCGAATAAAGTATGGTCTTTACCAATACCTACTCCTTTATCAGGATGATGTTTTGTACCGCGCTGACGTACTAAAATGTTTCCAGCGATAGCTTCTTGTCCACCAAAGATTTTGATACCTAAGCGTTTGCTATGCGACTCACGTCCGTTTCTGGAACTACCGGCTCCTTTTTTATGTGCCATCTTGTTTTTATATTTTATAAATTACCTGTTAACCAGGAAATTCAATGTTTAACAAATAATTATAAACTGATACCAGAGATCTGGATTTTGGTGAAATACTGACGGTGACCGTTTTTCTTTTTGTAACCTTTTCTACGTTTCTTTTTGAAAACGATTACTTTATCACCTTTTAAATGAGACACGATTTTAGCTGAAACAGTCGCGCCTTTCAATGCAGGAGCTCCTACAGAGATTTTACCACCATCTTCAACCAACAATACATTGTCAAATTCAATACTAGCGCCTTCATCTCCTTGCAAACGGTGTACAAAAAGGTGCTGGTCTTTTGCAACTTTGAATTGCTGTCCTGCTATATTTACTATTGCGTACATTGTTAAATAATTATTATTTTAAATTGTTTATTTTTTTTATCGAGGTGCAAATATAGAATTTATTTTTATAAATACACAACACCATTCATTATTTATTACCGTAACGTTGTTCAGCATCATTAATGCTTTGTTCAATCAGTTGAGTCATCTGTTTTGCCAATCCCTGAAGCTTCGGTATTTCATTATAATCAGTCAGATAGGTAACAGTCTTGGATTTACGTTTGTAATTGAACTGAATCACATAACGCAATACTTTTGAAGTTTTTAAATCTGTACCCTTATTGGCTATCAAATCCGGGAAATTCCAGAAACCAAGCTCGTGGGCCTTCCCATGCAGATAAATGATATCATTAGACCTAAGCTTAACATTAGTTGTCACCAGCGAATCCCTGGTATCTTTGTAATGATACTCACCTGTAGCTGAATTGTATGAATTTTCAAGATTCTCGCCTGGCCCCCACTTATACACAATCGAAACAAACTCTGTCGACTTAAATGGTGCATTCTTAAACATTGGGATGTAATAGATTACGCAATAGGCTAGAAAAGGCACTATAATCGTAAAAGCTAAGAATATTTTTTTTGTTTTGCTACTCATATATTATACTTCCTGTGTTTCTAACTGATCTGGGTTGTACTCACCCTCCCATTTGGCGATTACTACTGTCGCCAGACAATTCCCGATTACATTCAGGGATGTCCTGCCCATATCCATCAGCTCATCTATACCTAAAATAGCTGCAATGATAAATGTTGGCAAACCAAACTGGTCTGCTGTTGCGATTAAAATGATCAAAGATGCTCTTGGAATTGCAGCTACTCCCTTACTGGTGATCATTAATGTAAATACGATTAAAAGTTGGTCTCCAAACGACAAATGCATACCCGCTGCCTGGGCAACAAAAATAGAAGCCAGAGACAGATATAAGGTCGTCCCATCCAGATTAAAACTGTATCCGGTAGGGATCACAAAAGAAACAATCTTACGGGGTACGCCAAACTTTTCCATAGCGCTCATTGCCTTTGGAAGGGCGGCATCTGAACTTGTCGTTGCAAACGCAATAGATACCGGTTCCTTGATTGCATTGATAAACTTGCCGATAGGCAGTTTAATATACAAGGCGATCGGAAGTAGTACGATTAATATAAATGCAATTAATGCTGCGTACAAAGTAGCCACCAGCATAAACAAATGCATCAAAATATCAACCCCCATATGCCCCACGGTGTATGCCATTGCAGCACCTACACCAATTGGGGCAAAATACATGATCACATTAGTGAATTTGAACATTGTCTCCGACAAACTCTCGCAGAAATCCACCATTGGTTTACGTTTCTTTTCGTCCACCATTGCTAATCCAACTCCAAAAATGACAGAGAAAATTACGATTTGCAGGATTTGCGCATCGTAGATAGACTTAGCTATATTTTCCGGAAAGATATTTCTAAAAAACGCTAATGTTTTATATAACCAATGTACATTATCAGGCAAAGTTTGCAGGATACTCTCATCAGCAAGATCCTTCACCGGCTTAGGCAACTCATTGTGAGGCATATTTTGGATATTAACCCCTACCCCCGCCTGAGAAATATTAATTGCCGCCAATCCTATAAATAACGCAATGGTAGTAGCGCAATAGAAATAAAGCATAGACTTCCAGGCCATTCTGCCAACCTGCTTTAAGTCAGAATGGCCGGCAATACCGTATACAAGCGTAGCAAACAGAATAGGCCCCACTATAGTTTTAACCAACTTAATAAAGCCCTTGCTAAGTGGTTGCAGGGCAACAGCAACATGAGGGTAATCAATCCCAACAAAAACTCCAAGGACCATACAGACCAAAATCCAGGTAGTCAGGTTTTTTTTCATGATTGCGTAGACTACAAGTTCAAGTCCCAGAATCCATCTGGTTACCATCATCAGATTATCCGGAACCGGGAGAATATTAAATTCTTTGGAAACCCCTAAAAGAATTGCAAGCGTAATAAGAATAAATGTAATTAACCCGATACGGTTTTGTTTCATACAGAAGGTTTTATTTTGAAGCAACAAAAGTAATTAATTGCGCTAAGCCCGCAAACATTTATTATTTTTGATGTTTCCTGCCATGTAACATTTCAGGTCCAGGAGAATCAAACACCCATTAGCCGTTAATTAATGGAAAAAAAAGACCAGTTATTTAAGCAGATTTTCGACACCAACTCTAAAAAGATATTCCATTTATGCTATGGTTACACCGGTGATGAAGACTCGGCTAATGATTTACTGCAGGAAACTTTTTTAAAGGTCTGGCAGAATCTGGATAAATTCCGTAACAAATCACTAATATCAACCTGGATATACCGCATTGCAGTAAACACCTGTCTTACTTATCTGAGATCGGAGAAAAGACAGGCAAAAGATGAGCTCACAGAAAACATCATAGAAAACCGTGCTGAAGAGTTCTCTGAAAAAAATGAGCAAATTACTTTGCTGTACAAGTCCATATCCAAATTGGAAGAAAATGACCGCTTGATCATTACCATGGTGCTCGACGAACTACCTTATCATGAAATAGCAGAAATATCCGGGATTAGTGAAGGAAATCTTAGGGTAAAAATTCATCGTATTAAACAAAAACTTACCGAATTATACAATCAGCATGCAAGAATTTGATCATATACAATCACTTTGGCAATCACATTCGGTTGAGGTAAAAATCTCTTCTGATGAAATGCTTGCGCAGGCAAAGAAAGAAGTTAATGGGATCCGAACCAGGTCACTTTTCAATATTCTTGGAATGGTGTTATCTTTCGCTGCCATTACAGGGTTAATTATATTTTTTCAGTTTAATTCCTGGACCACACTTGCAGGACTGAGCATCATAGTTGCATCTGTAGCCGTCTATACACTTATCCTTTATAAGGATTACAGAATAATCGCACAAAACGATTTCACCGAACATCCCAATGCATTTTTATCGAGACTTAAAATATACCAGCTCAATAAATTCACCATATACAATAAGCTCTATTGGTTTTACGCCATTGCACTGTCGATCGGGTTCATTCTCTACTTCTATGAGATGCTGGATAATCTGAATATTTGGGCACAAGTTGGCATTATCGCATTTACTATATTCTGGATGACGCTATGTGCCACTATTTTGCGAAAAGCCTACATGAAACGTGAGAAAGAAAGGCTGGATCTGTTAATTGAAAAGTTTGAGAGGATCAGCGATCAGTTTAAAGAACAGCAATAATAAAAGTCATCCTGTTTTGATGACTTTTATTATTAACTAACCCAAATTTAAATTCATCCAAACTTATATGGGTTTACCTGATTCAAATATAAATCTGACAATGGGGATCTAGATAGGCGAAAATCACCCAAATGCTTTATTAAACATTAAATCTGTTCACATTGGTTATTTTCCATGCACCTTTCCTATCCTTTTCGATAGAAATGTAATTCTGCTGTACAAAGGACGGAAATTTAAAATCTACCCTTGCTAATATGGTACAGTCGTTGGTGGATAAAATCTCGAAATCAGTAGTACAATTTAGTTTGATCTCACCGCTTTTCTTATAAAAATCGATTATTTCGCTTTTTGAGTGTTGAATAACTTTGTCTTTCCTGTTGATTTTGATGACCGCACCATCTTGCAGCACAATATTAAAAAGACTTGCATTTCCATTTAAATTGGCCTTAACAAAGGCTTCAATAACTGAATTGGGTTTAACATTGATCTCGTTTATAGGACGGTCAGCTTTCGCTGAGAGTGTAGTAAAAGCCATACTTAGTACGACTAAATACATTAAAAATCGTGTTTTCATTGTGTTATTGTTTTTAAGGTTTCAAAGAACACCAGATGCAATTAATCAATACGGGAATTTACTCGGTGTAATTTTAAATGAACTCCTGAATAAACGCGTAAATGAACTTGGGCATTCGAAACCTACAATATCCACAATCTCACTTACGGAGTAATCTGTATTTTTTAAATAGTACTTAGCCTGCTGAAGTCTTACATCTGTTAAAAATTGGTGTGGCGATTGACGGTATGCCTGCTTAAAAGTGCGGAGCAAATGGTTAACAGATAAACAAGCAGCCAATGCTACATCATACAAGCAGATGCTCTTATACGAAATACTCATACTCAGTATCGTCGACAATGGGCAGGGATTTGATGTTGAACATGCAAAAAAATGGGCATGGTATCAATAACCTGTACGTAAGGGCCGAAAGAATCAACGCGGACTTTAGTATTACTTCCGATACAAAAGGAACGAATATATCCTTAATGATTAATTTTCCAACATTAAAGCATTTCAAAAATGTATAATCAGTCTATAGCGAGGGTCGTAATAATTGAAGATGATGAAACCATACGAGAAGGCTATGCCTATCTGATTAACAATACCTCTCCATACATAGTGGTTAATACTTATCCCTCTTTTGATCTCGCAAAACAAAAGATTAGCAGGGACAATCCCGATGTAATTATATTGGACATTCAATTACCTGGTACAAATGGCATCGAAGCTTTACCGCAATTAAAAAAAATGCTTCCACACACACACATCATCATGCTTACAGTTTATGAGACTGAAAAAACCATATTGGATGCATTGGCTAATGGCGCGTCGGGCTATTTCACAAAAAACACTTCCTCTGCAAAAATAATCGATGCAATAAGAGAAGTAATTCAGGGTGGCGGACCTATGAGTCCGGACGTTGCAAAAATAGTCATCACTTCCCTACAAAAAACCAGGATTCACCACTCACCAAAAGGGAAGCGCAAATCCTGGAATTAATATCAAAAGGTAAAGACAGGGGTCAGATCGCACATGAACTATTCATTGAAATAGAAACAGTAAAAACCCATATCAAAAACATCTATTTAAAGCTCAATGTGAACTCTAAATCTGATGCCATCAGGGTAGCAAAATCCAACCGCTTGATTTAGTGAATTACTCCCCTTTTTTAAGTTCTGAAATCTCGAAACTATTGCCTCTCAAACTATACTGAAGGTATTTCATATCACCTGCCTTTATACTGGTATCTTTAGGATTTACCAATAGATAAGTGCGGAAAAGCTCTCCATTTTTTATGCTGAATTTATCATCACCTGCATAGCTTTCTTTTGCTCTGCTGCTCAATGGAGGAAAACTAATCTTATTAAAACTACCACCTGAATACTCATAAACATTAAGATCCTTTACGTTCTTTTTACTAAGCAGTTCTATATAAATTTCAGGATCGCCATCATTATCCATATCCATATTCCAGGCATCAGTAATGATCCCTTTACGCTCATTGGAAAATGATTTATAGTTATTTCTGATCGAATCTGACATCAGAATGTTATAACCTCCTATACTGTCGACACCTTTCCCCCAGCTGATCAATTCAAAATTAATCCCTGGCCTGATCTCGATATCCTTATAAAAAACGAATTGCCCAGCGGGCTTCTTTGCTTCAGATGATGCGATCTCTGAAGTAGTTTTATCATCACCGGCACAAGAAGCCAGAAAAAGCAGTCCTGATAACATCAGAGACTGCTTTACTAAGTATTTCATTAATTTCATTTCTATTTTTTAATGCAAATACAATTAAATAGTTTATTTAGCTTTCAAATCTGCACCATTGTTTAAGATCGTCTCCGTAACGACACTTCGTCTGCCTCCTGGAGTGATAACGATCGTTTTCAATACACGTTTTTGTCCTTGAGGAACCACGACTTTGATTGGACCTTTATATAAATTACCATTTTCAGATGGACGCGTAAGGTCAAATGTGTAATAGATCTTAGCTCCCGGTACCGGTTCTTTCAACTCAATATTAAAATCCTGTCCGTTCATTACCTTGTCTTTCAGGCCTATTGGTGCCGGCACCCAGTAATTTATTTTCTCTCTGTCCAGTTTAGCCAAATGTAACGGCAAGCGTTCTTCAGAGAAGTTTTTAATGTCCTTACGTTCTACCGGGCTCCATGCAATTTCCGATAAAGAGAATATCCTTGGAAAAATAAAATACTCTACTTTTTCAGGCGTTCTCACATACTCTGTCCACAAATTAGCTTGAACACCAATTACATGTTTCTTTTCATCAGCGGTCAGTTCAGCGGGGATCGGATCATAAGAATATACTTTAGCATAATTCGATAAACCTCCGATGTTTGTCGGCTCATCAACAGACTCAGATTGTTTATGGTCAAAATACAGACCATTTCCATTAGGTGTCATGATTACATCATGTTTTTGCTTAGCTGCAGCAATTCCTCCGGCAGTACCTCTCCATGACATCACGGTCGCATTTGGTGCTAGTCCGCCTTCAAGGATTTCATCCCATCCGATGATAGAACGGCCTTTTGAATTCAGGTATTTTTCGATTCTCTGGATAAAATAGCTTTGTAGTTCATGTTCATCCTTTATTCCAAGCTGTTTGATCAGTTTCTGACAAAACTCACTTTCTTTCCAGTATTCTTTAGGGCTTTCATCACCACCAATATGAATATATTTAGAAGGGAAAAGTGCAATCACTTCATCCAATACATTTTCAAGGAATTTGAATGTATTCTCACTAGGCACAAATACATCATCAAATACACCCCACTGCTGCTGCACTTGTTTTCCTTTTCTTGAGCCGGCCCATGGGGTTTTTGCATCTACAAAAGTATCTCTATCAGGGAAACAGCTCAATTCAGGGTAAGCCGCAATCGCAGCCGAAGCATGACCTGGCATTTCTATCTCCGGGATCACATTGATAAATCTTGCCGTAGCATAAGCTACAATTTCTTTCACCTCATTCTGAGTATAAAATCCTTTATAAACTTCGTTATCTGTAGCTACGCCAGGGTGGTGACCAATGATGGTTCCATTTCTGCTGCCACCAACACTGGTTAATTTGGGATATTTCTTGATTTCAATTCTCCATCCCTGATCTTCAGTTAAATGCCAGTGAAAAGTATTCAGTTTGTACTGGGACATGATGTCAATGTATTTCTTAACGAAAGCGACAGGGAACATATGACGGCCTACATCAAGGTGCATACCTCTATATTTGAATCTTGGATAATCATTTATTGTTGCGGCATTTACGACAATCTGATCATTCTTTTTCTCAGGAAGTAACTGAATGGCAGACTGTACAGCATAGAACAAACCCGCATCTTTACCTGTAATCGTTATTTTTTTATCAGTGATGTCAATGGTATAACCCTCAGCAGGTAACTTATCCGCTCCTGCAGAAGTAATCACAATTGCCCTATCACTCGCTCCTGCAGTTTTCACTTCTCTAAGGGCATATCCGGCTTTGGTTACAATTGCAGCATTCAGCAAATCTGTAACTTTGGCATTTGCAGCATCTGCAGACACCAATACTACAGTTTTGTCCAATTTAAAAGAACCGCTCTTTTTAGTTACAGATACCGGGGCAGGGATAATCCCCATATTGGCATCAGTTTGCGCCAATACATTTACCGAGATAAATGCCATAAGCGTAATTGATAATAATCTTTTCATGTGTGTGGTCAAATTTTTGATTGTATTAAGCCACAAGATAAAAAAATCTCTTAAGAAAAAGCACAAAAAAAAGGCAGAATCATAATGATTCTGCCTCATATCTAATAAAATGTCAATTAAGACAAAACTTTTACCTCATCTTCTTTAGCTGCAAGATAACGCTCAGCATCTAGGGCCGCCATACATCCCGAACCAGCAGCTGTAACCGCCTGGCGATAATAGTGATCCTGCACATCTCCACAAGCAAATACTCCTTCTACATTTGTTTTTGTAGAACCAGGTATTGTTTTCAGATAACCAGTCTCATCCATTTCCAACCATCCTTTAAAGATGTCTGTATTAGGTTTATGGCCAATCGCTACAAAAAATCCTTCAACCGGCAAATCAGATTCTGCACCTGTTTGGTTGTTCAGTACCCTTACGCCTGTTACATTTTTACCATTACCAAGAATTTCTTTGGTTTCTGAATTGTAAATTACTTCAATATTCGGGGTATTCATCACCCTGTGTACCATAGCTTTAGAAGCTCTGAATTCATCCCTTCTAACCAACATATATACTTTTTTACAAAGTTTAGCCAGGTAAGTAGCCTCCTCCGCAGCTGTATCACCCGCACCTACTATTGCTACATCCTGCCCTTTGAAGAAAAATCCGTCACATACAGCACAAGCTGATACACCAAATCCGTTATATTGTTGTTCACTAGGCAATCCAAGCCATTTAGCTGTAGCGCCGGTTGAAATAATTACGGTATCTGCAGTGATTGTTTTAATTTCATCCACGACAACTTTATGGGGCATCGAAGTAAAATCTACTGAACTTACGTAACCAAAACGGATATCTGTACCAAAGCGTTCCGCCTGCTTACGGAAATCTTCCATCATCTCAGGACCAGTTATTCCATTAGGATATCCGGGAAAATTATCAACTTCCGTTGTTTGGGTCAATTGACCACCTGGCTCCATGCCAGTATACATAACGGGCTTAAGATCTGCACGTGCGGCATAAATTGCAGCCGTATAACCAGCAGGACCTGACCCTATAATTAAACATTGAACGTGTTCTATTTCTTGTGACATATTTTTAATTGTATTACACAGCAAAATTACGCTTTATCCGGCTATCCAGCAAACCGCATAATGTAACAAATGCAACATTGTGATTTATAGATTATAATTGAACTTAGGTCTGGATTACACCCACATTAAACTGTCTCTTGATGGGCGACTGGTTTGCCGCTTCAATTCCCATCGAAATTACCTGTCTGGTGTCTTTAGGGTCTATAATTCCGTCAACCCAAAGTCGGGAAGCGGCATAATATGGTGTTGTCTGACTATTATAACGATCCGTAATTTCTTTCAACAGCGCTGCTTCTTTTTCAGGAGTTATCGCCTCTCCTTTTGCTTTAAGTGACGCCTCCTGAATCTGCAGCAATACCTTGGCCGCCTGGGTCCCTCCCATTACGGCAATCTTTGCGCTTGGCCAGGCATAGATCAATCTTGGATCATAAGCCTTACCGCACATCGCATAGTTACCTGCGCCATAAGAGTTACCGATAACAATAGTGAATTTAGGCACTACTGAATTGGCTACCGCATTGACCATTTTAGCTCCATCTTTAATGATTCCTCCGTGCTCAGATCTGCTGCCCACCATAAATCCGGTCACATCCTGCAAAAATACCAAAGGAATTTTCTTCTGATTACAGTTCATAATGAAACGGGTCGCTTTATCAGCACTGTCTGAATAAATTACGCCACCAAACTGCATCTCTCCTTTTTTGGATTTCACTACTTTACGCTGGTTGGCTACAATACCAACTGCCCAACCATCAATCCTTCCTAATCCACATATGATGCTTTGTCCATATAACTTCTTGTATTCTTCAAAATCCGAGTCATCTACCAAACGATGGATCATATCCAGCATATCATAAGGTTTCTCTCTGTTCTCAGGCAAAATCCCATAAATCTCCTCCTCTGCGAATTTAGGGAGACCTGGCTTTATCCGGTCGAATCCCGCTACCTCTGGCGCACCCATCTTGCTCATAATGTTTCTGATGCTATCCAGGCAAGCCTGATCATTTGGATGCTTATAATCTGTTACACCTGAAATTTCACAGTGCGTTGTTGCTCCGCCAAGGGTTTCATTATCTACTTCCTCTCCAATGGCAGATTTAACGAGGTAAGAACCCGCCAGGAATACAGAACCTGTGCCATCAACGATCATTGCCTCGTCACTCATAATTGGCAGATAGGCACCACCTGCCACACAAGAACCCATAATCGCGGCAATCTGAACGATGCCATCCGAAGACATCAGTGCATTATTTCTGAACATCCTGCCAAAATGCTCCTTGTCAGGAAATATTTCATCCTGCATAGGCAAATAAACCCCGGCACTGTCCACCAGATAGATTACTGGTAACCTGTTTTCCATTGCAATTTCCTGAGCCCTCAGATTTTTCTTGGCAGTCATAGGAAACCATGCCCCGGCTTTTACAGTCGCATCATTAGCGACAATCATGCATTGTCTTCCTGATACATATCCGATTCCGCATACCACACCTGCAGAGGGGCACCCCCCTTGTTCAGCATACATGTCTTCTGCCGCAAAAGCTCCGATTTCCAGAAACTTGCTTTCTTGGTCGATCAGATAGGCAATGCGCTCACGAACGAGCATTTTACCTTTCTCCTTTTGCTTCGCCGCACTCTTATCTCCCCCACCTTTATATATCTTTTTTAAACGTGTCTTTAACTCGTAAACTGACTGTTTATTAACGTCCTCGTTTTTATTGAATTCTATATCCATCGCAGGCAAGTTAATTGTATTTTTTTATGGAACAAAAGTCCAAATTAGGATTTGGTATAGAAACACCCTTAACTAAAGATCGTCATTCCGAATTTATTTCAGAATGACGATCAAAGTAAAAACCAGACTTTCGATTTAACCTTAGTCCGTATACTTCTTGAATATAGAAGTCGCTGTATGTCCACCGAAACCAAATGTGTTATTCACTACATAGTTTACCGGTTGGTGTACCGACGTACCTAAAATAAAATTAAAACCTTTAGGTATTGCCGGATCAATATCTTTGGTATTTATCGTAGCCGGAATGATGTCGTTCTTTACAGAAAGTACACTGATTACACTTTCTATTGCACCGGCCCCACCCAAAAGGTGACCAGTCATAGATTTAGTAGCGCTAATAGCTACAGGCAAATCACCAAATACTTTCTTAATACCATTTAGCTCACCTATATCTCCCAGACCTGTTGAAGTAGCGTGGGCATTGATATAATCAATTTTATCAGGCGTTATTCCTGCATCAGCCAAAGCTTTTGATATACCTAAAGATGCGCCTAATCCATCCGGAGGTGTTCCAGTCAGGTGATAAGCATCAGCAGCCATACCACCGCCAACCATTTCTGCATAAATATGCGCACCTCTTTTCACCGCATGTTCCAGTTCTTCAAGAATTAAAGCACCTGCACCTTCACCGATCACAAATCCATCTCTGTTTATATCAAATGGACGTGAAGCACCCTGAGGGTCTTCGTTATTTTTAGATAATGCCTGAGCAGCGTTAAAACCACCTACTGATGAAGGAGTAATTGCTGCTTCAGAACCTCCGGCAACCATTATAGTAGCCTTACCTAACCGGATAGTATCAAATGCATTTATGATCGCTGTGTTCGAAGAAGCACAAGCAGATACTGTAGCGTAGTTCGGTCCATGGAGTTTATTGCGAATAGAAATTACCCCGGCCGCAATATCAATGATCATTTTAGGAATGAAATAGGGGTTAAATCTTGGAGTACCATCACCCAGATGAAAATCTTTCAGTTGCTGTTCAAAAGTCCCTATACCACCATTTCCAGACCCCCAAACTACACCAACTTCATAACGGTCAGCTTCAGACATATTTTCAAAATCAAGTCCGGAATCTTTAATAGCCTGATCACTTGCAGCAATTGCATATTGAGTAAAAACGTCATATTTCTTTACTTCCTTCTTGTCAATATACTCTTCGGCATTAAAGTCTTTAACCTCAGCGGCAAAATTAGTTTTGAATTTTGAAGCATCAAATTTGGTTATTGCTGATACGCCGCTTTTTCCGGCCACAATATTGTCCCAAAACTCTTGCACTGTATTACCCAAAGGGGTTACAGCTCCTAAACCTGTCACTACTACTCTTTTCATATTTTACTTATTTTCTATTAACGGCTGCTCTTTTAAAAGCTTCCGGGTTAATTAAAATTGTACCCATCACCTATTTATCCCATTCAAGATTTTCTTTATCCTGAGTAAATTTGCGCTGCAATTTACAACATTCTTCTTAAATAAGCCATATGAAGTAATTTCAATAGATTCACATATCATTAGCCGCCCGACACATTAGCTGCCTAAGTTCCGCCATGTGCTCGTATCTACTCCGGTATCGCTCCGTATCTTCTAGGGTGTTGGTTCGATCCAGACCGAATCAACACCCTATCAATACCTTGGTAGATACGAACGCATAGCGAGCGCATCACCAGATCAGCGACAGTCAGCAGCAATAAGCACTGAGCTCTTGCTAAATCGAATTTAGGCAAAATTATGTGACCAAAATATTTTTGAATAGCGCTATTTATCGGCTACCTTTAGCTTACTAATCCAACATAATAAACTATTTAAAAACACACGATGAATTTTAGACAAACAATCTTCACCTCCACTTTAGTTATAGGAACGCTCAGTATGACAAATGCGCAGGAAAAAACAAAACCAGAGGAAACTGAAGTGTATACACCTATTCCCAAAATTGTAGAAGCAAAGGCCCTAACTACCCCTGCCCCTTCAGATGCGATCATTCTTTTCGATGGAAAGGACCTGAGCAAATGGGTCATGACCAATAACAGGGATCAGACTGCACAATGGACTGTAGCAAATAATGAATTTACTGTAAACAAAAAATCAGGGAATATAGAAACAAAACAAGCGTTCCTCAACTACCAATTGCATATCGAATGGAAAGTTCCTGCAAATATTAAAGGAAAGGGTCAGGGACGTGGTAATAGTGGCCTTTTCCTTGCTTCAATCGGCAAAGGAGATGATGGCTATGAATTGCAAATCCTTGATTCTTATAAAAATGACACTTATACAAATGGGCAGGCTGCAAGTATCTACAAACAGTTTGTTCCTTTAGCCAATCCGACAAACAAACCTGGTGAATGGAACTCTTACGATGTAATCTGGACCGCTCCAACTTTCAATGATGATAAATCAGTAAAAACACCAGCAAGGGTTACTGTACTTTTTAACGGTGTACTGGTACAAGACAATATTACTTTAAAAGGCCCTACTCAATACATCGGAGATGCGGCTTACAGAAAGGCACACGGAGCATCTCCAATAAAACTTCAGTCACATGGGGACCCAAGTGAGCCATTAAGCTTCCGCAACATCTGGTTAAGGGAATTGTAAAATACATAGATAAAAAACCCGTCATTGCGAAATACCATGCAATGACGGGTTTATATTTTATTGATTTTATCAGCCTGTCTTAACTTCTTTCAACAATACACTTTGGCTGATGAGTTATTGGAAAATTACACGAATTGGCTATGAAACACATTTTATGCGCCTGGGCGTGCAGTGCATTCGCCTGATCAACGTTTCCTTCTTTGTTGATGGTCACTTCCGGATTCAGGACTACTGAAGTAAAACGTCCGCTGCCATCAGCATTTTCTTCCATAACACCCACCGCTCTATCTTTGTAATCTAAAACTATGATTCCGTTTTGGGAGCATAGGTGCAAATACCATAACATATGACACGAGGATATGGAGGATACCAAGAGATCTTCCGGATTGTGTTTGCTTTTATCGCCCATAAATGCAGAATCAGAGGAGCCCTGTATATCCGCTTTATGATCTACCGAAATTACATAACTACGGTCGTATAACCTGTAATCCATCGTACCTGAACCTTTATTTCCTGTCCATACCAAACTCGTCTGGTATTCATGCATTTTAGCCATAACTATGTGTTTATACTTGATAATCCCAATTTAAACATTCTTGTGCAGGTTTCCATACATTTTTCGAAAAGTTAGATACTTACTGCACTGCCTTTCTGTTAATATCTGAAATCCAGGCATTTTTATTTTCCTGGGGCTGATCGGTTGCCGTAATATCTAACGTTCCTCCATCCATGATCTCTTTTTGAGTGATCCAGTTGCGATCCAGCTTTTTACCGTTTAAACTTACTTCTTTGATGTATAGATTCTTATCCGAGAAATTCTGAACTTTAATATTCAGACTTTTACCATTCTCCCAGTTAAACGTCACTGTTTCAAACAGCGGTACGTTCAGGTAATACACAGGCCAGCCAACACATGCAGGTGAAATACCCGCAGCAGTAAGTACAAACCATGCAGACATGGCTCCTGCATCGTCATCCATCGTGCGGATATAAGCTTTATCTGTATTTTTATAGATGCGGTCGACAAACGGATCTATACCCCTGCTGTTGTCATTAAAGTAATATTGTACCACCGTATCTACTGCGTAGTTGTGCATCAGTTTTTGAGACTTCCAGGCTTGTGGAGTTGTATTGTACATCAATGGCACCTGCAAATCAGGTTCATTAGCGTGGTTATACAGGTCATTTTTGAAGAAATAATCCAGCTGTTCCAGATAGGTCTTCTCACCTCCGATCAGTTCTGTTAAACCCTTTACATCAAACGGCACGAACCACCTGTACTGCCATATCGTCCCCTGATAAAGCTTGCGTGCCTGCATTCTGTCTACGTCAGACTTAGTGATGTCTTTAAAGTCCTTGTTCCAGTAGTTTTTATACTCCAGCGCTTTTTGCTTGTATTTATCAGCAGCATCCTTTTTGCCCATTATACTCAGTATCTCAGAAAGCGCCCAGGCATCGTAAGATGATTCTAATGCTTTATCAGGCGCTCCATAATCCAGATGGTCGACTTCTTTAATCAGAGAGTCTATGATCTTTCCGGTGTTTATTTTATAACCCTTTCTTATGGCGTCCAGCACAACTACTACCGCATGTTCTGTCCTTACTGTTGGCGAAGGCTCAAATTTAGTTGCATAGTCCTTTTTGCCATAGGTGTAAAGATTGGCAATAGACCCGGCTATGTCCTGGTATCTTTCGGGATAGGCAATTGAAAGTAAAGGCAGCTGCGTTCTGTAATTGTCCCATATGGCCCAGCCGTTATATTTTATACCTTCTGCTTTTTGGGTAGACCCATCTATTGCTTTATAGGTTCCGTCAATTTCAGAAATCTGATAAGGAGATTGGATGGTGCGGTAAAGAAGTGAATAAAACAACTTTTCTCTTTCTTTATCGCCCTTTACCACAATACGGTTCAGGTGGCTATTCCAACCCCGCTTACTTTCTTCCTTCAGCTGGTCAAAACTAAGCTTACTAAGCGTTCTTTTCGCATAGTCAATACTGGTAGACGAAAAACTCACTTTAATCTCCAACTCTGTATCTGCGGCATTGGGAACAGCATTGAATTTATGATCGCCAGCAGACTGGAATTTTACCGGCTTGCTAAATTCAATGAGATAATAGATGCGATAAACACCAGCGCCACATGTCGTTTTTGAAGCAATCATACCGGTTATGGCATTGTTTTGTACTTGATGTTCTTCAGCAACGAATGCCCCGTTAAAAGCGTATCCCAAATCAATAGCAAAACCTTTTTCGCCCTGCGGCATGCGGTAACGGTGCATACCCTGGTTTTTATAAACAACCATTTCAGCTGTCATCTTATTTTCAAATCCCACACTGTAGTATCCCGGAGATGCCTGTTCTTTTGATTTTATCAACTCCCCTTTAGCGGGATCATTTCCCAGGTAAGGTTTAATCATCAGGTTTCCCCCACTCCCAGTGCAACCCACCCCTTCAAAGCGATTGTGAGTAAAGCCCAGAAATTGCTTAGCTGAGTGCTCATAACCTGCATGTAGATTTGGGTAGGTTTGCGGACCAATACTCAGCATACTAAAAGGATAACTGGCTGCCGGCGACAATTGTCCGTGGTCGCCGGATGAGCCTAGAAAGACATTTACATCGGAAGTCAAGTCTCTTGAGTTTTTCTTGAATTTAGTTTTTGATGGCTCTTGCGCGAAGGTAAACTGGGAAGTAATGATTAAAAAAAAGAGTGCAAAATATTTCATATCTGTTATTGAATACTGAAGCAATTTAACGTTTTAGTTTTAAATCAAAGGCGATTTGTGCTCGAAGTAAAAAACTTAATGTTGTGTTCACCATCATATAAAAATGTGTTAATCTTTGGAAAACAATTTAAAGGTTGATGGATCAGCGACAAGCTCATCGTCAAGTTCGCTCCGTCTGCTGAAGTCAACTTTTACAAGTGCTGTTATTCTGGGTGAAACTTTATTATTTGAATGGTGTACGTGCATGACATACTGATAATTACCGGACTTATCTTTGAACAAGTCGCCATGGCCTGTCCCATTTAACCCAATATTTGACCTGCTGATGAATGGGCTTCCGGAATGTTTCTTCCACGGGCCCATCGGCGAATTTGAAGTGGCATAGCCAACTGCATAATCTTTGCTTCTGAAGTCATTTGCCGAATAAATGAGGTAATAAAGTTTATTGCGCTTAATCACAGTGGGACCTTCCGTAACCGGCCAACCGGTATTTTCTGTATTCTCCCATTTTTCAATTCCAGAAATGCATTCTATAGCTCTTTCAGTTGTGATATCTGAAAGGTCTTTCTTCATTTTGACAACAAAAATCCTGTTTCCCTGCTGTAGCTTTACGTGATAAAGGTATGGCGTACCGTCAGTATCGAAATAGATAAATGGATCTATTTGATTTCCTGTTCTGGATAATGGCTTCAATACCTTTTGTTTAAACGGACCCAGCGGGCTATTACTTGTCGCTACGGCAATCTGCTCATTGGCCGTGTAAGATATATAATAAGTTCCTTTATGCTTAAACACCTGAGGGGCCCAAAAGCCCTTGGTGCCATAAGACTCTCCTTTGCTTAGCGCATAACCCTTGTTGTGCCCCACCGGTCCGGTCCATTTTTTAAGGTCTGTCGACTGATATACCATAAAACCATTTTCTCCTCCTGTACCATAGAGGTAATAAATACCTTTATCCAGAAAAATCGTAGGATCTGCCAGAAGAATTTCATCAGATGGTTTCAGTGAAGAAGCAGCTAAAAAAATGACAGGTATGACGATGATCCATACCTGTCGCAATATGTTATTTCTAAACATCAGGTTTTATTTATTAAAACCAAGATAATGGATTAATTAACCAAATAAAAAGAAAGCAATGATCAGGGTGACAATAATATTAAAACCCTGAGCAATTAAAAATGCATAGAAAGGTGTCTTACTATTTCTGCTGAAAAGATCTTTAAAGTTAGTTTCCAAGCCTATACTGGTAAAGGCGAGGGCAAACCAAAGACCCTGGAGGTTCTTAAGACTGCCTTTAACTGCTGCATTTGTTTCCGGAGAAACAAAGAAAGAGAATAACAATGATGCGCCTATAAATCCGATCACAAATTTAGGGAAACGCTCCCAGATTACTTTTAATGTAGGTTTTGATGCCGTATCTTTACCGGCAGGATGTTGTGTGTAAGTCCAGTATACTGAAATTGCAAAAGCTGCAATCCCCAGCAACACATTCTGAGAAAATTTAACGATGGTACTGATCTTTAAAGCTTCCTCTCCTACCAGTGTACCTGATGCCACTACAGCACCTGTGGTATCTATACTTCCTCCCAGCCATGCTCCTGTAACAGCCTGCGGGAAATTGAAATAATTCGCGATATATGGCATAAAAATCATCATTGGGATGGCTGTAATGAGCACCATTGATATGACGTAGGACAGCTTTTTAGAATCTCCCTTGATGGCTCCTGAAGTGGCAATAGCTGCTGAAACTCCGCATATAGATACTGCGCTGGAAATCATCATAGTCAGCTCCTCATCCACCTTCAGTTTCTTGCACAGCCAGAATGCAAAATACCAAACCGACAGTACCACAACCAACGCCTGAACCAGGCCTAGTGAACCCGCTTTTAAAATGTCGGAAAAGATGACGCTCGTACCGAGCAATACCAAACCAATCTTCACAAACAACTCTGTAGACAGAGAAGATTTGAACCATTCTGGCAATTTGAAAAAATTGCCTATGGCCAGTCCTATCGCCAAACTAAAAATCACAGCTTCGAGATTTAAGGCTTTGACCTGACTGTTGCCGGCGATAACGAGCGCGACTATGGTGAGAATATATACAAACGGAAAGGTAAATAATGCACTTCTCACTGATTTACCGGTCAAGAAGGCTCCCAGTGCAGCTATTGCAATCACAAAAAGAAATTGCAGTCCTATGATTTCAAGATTTGCCACCGACAATACGGTAGCCGATAGATCCGCAACTGTTTTCCAGCCAAAAACAGGAACAGGCAGTACGAGCCCGGAAATGGATAAAATAATGGTGAGTGCGCCGAGTATGACCACCACCCAGTCTTCATGAATACTAAATTGTTTGTTTTCAGACATTATATATTGGTTTTATTTGTGTTTCTTAATTGTCGATAATGATGGAGAAAATATCCTTTAACGCACGTTTGGCAGCATGATAACCACACATGCCATGTACTCCCCCACCTGGCGGGGTTGATGAAGAACAAATGTACAGACCCTTTGCCGAGGTACGGTAAGGTGAACTTCTAAGTGCAGGTCTCGTAAAAAGCTGACCCAGATCTATCACTCCGCCATTGATATCGCCACCGACGTAATTTGGATTATAGGCTTCAATTTCGCTGGTATCCATACTATGTTTTGCAAGAATCAATTCCCTGAAGCCAGGCGCAAAACGTTCTACCTGCTTTTCAATGATATTAGTCATGTCCTTGGTAGAACCATTGGGTACATGACAATAAGCCCAGGCGGTATGCTTTCCTTCCGGGGCTCTGGTATCATCAAATAAGCTTTGCTGGGCGAGTAAAACAAAAGGCTTGTCCACGTGCTTGCCTTGCCAGCAGCTTTTCTCCGAAAATACAATTTCTTCAATCGTATTACCTATATGCACGGTTCCGGCTCTTCGGGCTTGCTCTGCTATAAATGGAATCTGACCATCAAGCGCCCAGTCGACCTTGAACACGCCCATTCCATAACGGTACCTTTCCAGCTGCCATTTATAGATAGAAGAGAATTTATGTCCTGCAATCTTCAACAGCTGCCTTGGTGTTACATCAAAGAGTACTGTTTTGGATGAAGGCAGTTCATCCAGCGAATTGATAAATCGTCCTGTCTCAATCCTCCCACCAAGCGAAATGAAATAGGAGCTCAATGCAGTGGCGATCTGCTGGGATCCGCCTGCAGGAATCGGCCAGCCCTTGAGGTGTGCCGCCGCCATTAACACAAGACCAATAGCAGAAGTACTTAAATTTGATAATGGTTGTATGGAATGTGCCACCATCCCCGCCCAAAGCCCTTTAGCTTCTTTAGTTTTAAATTTCTTTGCCAGGTAAGTAGCCGATGTCAGCGCATTTAAACCAAATTTAGCCATAGCAAGAGGATATTTTGGGAAATGAAGCGGGCCTAAAACGTCGCCTGCAATATCCGGCCAATCCTTTACCAATGACCCTATTAGTTTAAGATAAACCTGCTCGTCTATCCCTAATGACTTAGCAGTTTCCGCCAGAGACGAACTCAATACCGCAGCACTGCCATCATCAAATGGATGGGCGGCGGCGAGATCTGGAAACTGATAGAGCAAACCATGATCACTTAGCGGTAAAGTATTGAAAAATGGCGAACCTATTGCCAGGGGATGAATGGCTGAGCAAATGTCGTGAACAAAACCCGGTAAGGTCAGCTCTGCCGAGCGCAGACCTCCGCCAATCTTGTCCTTTCCCTCAATGATCAGCACCGAAAGTCCGGCCTGTTGCATGGTAATCGCAGCCGCCAGTCCATTTGGACCGGAGCCTACTACTATGGCATCAAAATCAGTTTTATTATTTTTCATTAATCGGCATCTGCAAATCGTGAAGATATGGATATTATTTAAAGAGAAATATTCTAAAATCACCTAAATGTTTTTATTCGGCTTTAAAAGCTAAGCTAAAACGCTTTTTCTTTGCATAAAAGTTGATAATATTATATCTTGGACACGCCGAACAATATTCTTTAAAAAAATTAATAAATGAAGACCCGTATCATCTTATTCTGTCTGCCGTTTTTGGCATTATCAACATTCGCACAAAAGACGCCTGAAAAAAGCACTTCAGGAAATCCGATATTCCAGGGATGGTATGCTGATCCTGAAGCAACCATTTTTGGAAAAGAATATTGGGTATACCCTACCTACTCTGCAAAATATGAAGAGCAGATCTTCATGGATGCTTTCAGTTCAAAAGACCTCGTTACCTGGAAAAAGTACCCGAATATTTTGAGTAAGGATAATATCAAATGGGCAAACAAGGCGATGTGGGCACCTTCAATTATTAAAAAAGGCAACAAATACTACTTGTTTTTTGGAGCTAATGATATTCAAAATGATAAAGAAACAGGTGGTATTGGCGTAGCAGTTTCCAATAAACCATATGGCCCTTTCAAAGACCATATTGGCAAGCCGCTGATCGATAAATTTCATAACGGCGCACAACCCATCGACCAATATGTTTTTAAAGATAAGGATGGACAGCACTACCTTTATTATGGAGGCTGGTCGCATTGTAACGTAGTTAAGCTAAGTGATGATTTTAAAAGTATTGTCCCATTCCCAGATGGTACATTGTATAAAGAGGTCACACCTAAAGGATATGTGGAAGGTCCTTTTATGTTTATCCGAAATGGCAAATACTATTTCATGTGGTCAGAAGGCGGCTGGACGGGGCCGAATTATTCGGTAGCCTATGCCATTGCCGACTCACCTCTTGGACCGTTCAACAGGATTGACAAAATCCTGAAACAAGACCCAACAATCGCGACAGGTGCAGGACATCATTCTGTCATACAAAATCCTAAAACCAAAGACTACTATATCATCTACCACCGCAGGCCATTGGGAGAAACCAATGGAAATCACCGTGCAACATGTATTGATAAAATGGAATTTGATGAAAATGGCCATATTAAACCGGTAAAGATTACCTTTGAAGGAGTAAAGGCAAACCGGTTATAAGATGTATCCTGATAATTCCCAAAGCTTAGAAGACAATGCACTTCTGCTTCAGCTAAGTGAGGGGAATAAACATGCCTTTGACATACTATATAACAAGTACTGGAAGCAGGTGTTCAATGCCGCTTACAAAAGGTTAAATAACATAGAGCAGTCGCAGGACATTGCCCAGGATGTCTTTGTACAGCTTTGGACCAGAGGATCCAAAACTCAGATAGAGAACCTGCCAGCCTACCTGTTGGTTGCCGCCCGAAATGGAGTATTTAAAAAGATGGAAAAAGAGGCAAAATATTCCGCTTTGCCTGATGTCGCGGAGCAACTGGAAAGCCCGTTTGGCGGAGCTGATTCAGGAGTACTTCATCAGGAATTTCTAATCGCATTTAATGAACTCGTTAATACACTCCCGACACAACAACGCATTATCTTTAAAATGCGTTTCGAAGAAGAACTGAGCAGTCAGCAAATCGCCGATCAACTGGAGCTATCTCCGAAAACCGTAAGAAATCAACTGGGAAAAGCGCTGTCTAGTCTGAGATCCTCGATGCTTTTAATGCATTTGCTGTTGTTTTTATATCAAGGACGCTAGATTTAACAACCTTTATTCTGAGATTTAACAACCGCTTTCCTAACGAATAGCTACGTCATCTCAAAGGCCCCGAATAAAATTAAAAATATTTTCAACCTGCATGGGCTATTTTAAAAAAGCCGACTCATGTATATATAAACCTAGCGATGAAAGACAACTACAAACAATATTTTATTGACATTTTAAGAAAATACCGGTTGGGGACAGCCTCCCCTGAAGAAGTGAATTTTCTTGAGAAATATTATGACCTTTTTAATGCAAATGAGGACTTAAGCCTTACCGATGAGGATTCTATCCGCATTAAAGACCTGATTAAAGGCAGCATTGATCAGGAACTTGAACACCATCAGCATATTAAACCTCGCAACTCCTGGCAATGGGTAAAATATGCGGCAGCAGCATCGGTTGTTCTGATGCTTTCTGTTACTCTTTTCATTTTACTAAGTCCGCGAACGGACAAAAATCATCTTACAGCCTCGGCTAATGATGTTGATCCAGGCGGCAACAAAGCCATATTAACACTGGCCAATGGAAAAAAGATAGTATTGGATGATGCTTCCAAAGGCCAAATCAGTGATCAAATCGGCATTAACATCACAAAAACAGCTGATGGACAGATCGTTTACAATGTTACGGGAGATGAAAGTATAGTTAATGAGCCTACCCAAAATACCATTTCTACTCCAAATGGAGGACAGTATACTATCGTTCTGTCAGACGGAACCAAAGTAAAACTCAATGCAGCCTCTTCCCTGACCTTCCCAAATTCCTTCCGAAAATCAGACCGCATCGTGGAACTAAAAGGGGAAGCTTATTTTGAAGTAGCCAAACAGACGGGCAAACGCTTTCAGGTACGATCTGAAGGACAAACAGTTGAAGTGTTGGGAACTAATTTTAACATCAATGCCTACACCAATGAGGATAAGATCAAGACTACCCTGCTCGAAGGATCAGTTAAAGTATTACTCGGTCAAAACAACATGATGATCAACCCTGGTCAGCAAACCCTTGCAGACCGGACAACCACTTCATTATTAAAAAAAGATATAGATCCTGAAAAAGAAGTTGCCTGGATCAATGACCAGTTTTTCTTCGACAATGATAATCTGAAGTCAGTAATGCGCGAGGTTTCCAGATGGTACGATGTAGATGTGGTTTACACTGGTAATATACCCGACAAAAAATTCTTTGGCGGCATACCCAGAAGCAGCAAATTATCTGAAGTATTTAAAATACTTGAGCTCAACAATGTACACTTTGAAATAAAAGGCAAAACCGTGAAGGTTTCCTATTCAAGCACCCCTTAAACCGAATCACCCCTAATCAACATAACCAACTAACCGATTTTTAACCAAAAACCATTCTCTGATGATCAGAAAGCTACTTATTTGCTAGGAACCACAAAAGAAAAAGCCGAAAGTATCTCACTACTTCCGGCTTAAAAAAAATGTCAGCAGCCAGATTTGAAGCCCCGGCTGCAATTGTTCACTTTATTCTATTCCAAAAGTATGAAATTAACTTTTCTTTACAACCCCGCATGCACAATGCGGAGGGTAAAGTATAAACTATTTATAGTGATGAAATTAGTTGCTATTTTATTACTGATCGGCACCATGCATTTGTCTGCCGCAAGTTATTCGCAAAATGTCAATATATCCAGGAAGAACACAAGCCTGGAAACCGTTTTCAATGACATCAAAAAACAAACCGGCTACCTGTTCTTTTACAGTGGCGATGTAAACATTAATACCCAAAAGATTAATGTAGAATTGAAGAATGTAGGCCTGGAAGAGGCACTAAAGGCAACTTTAGAACAAATGAACCTCACATTCAACATCGTCAACAAGACCATTGTCATCAGGAACCTGCCTAACAACCCCGGCAATCCGGTTAAGTTTGCCCAGATCTCTGGAAAGGTTACCGATGCAAAGACTGGAGAAATCATTCCTGGAGTATCCATTTATCTTAAAGCCAACAAGAATATCCGGTCTCAAAGTAATGACCGCGGTGAATATGTCATTAATGCCATTTCAGAAGATGTGATTGTGTTTGCGTATGTGGGTTACAAAACCAAAGAAGTAAAGGTTGGGAATAATAAAACCATCAACGTAAGCCTCGAAGAAGAAGTAAACCAGATGACTGATGTCATCATTACCGGTTACCAGACCATCAAAAAGGAAAGCTACACAGGTACGGCCATTACCATGACCGGAGCGGATCTGAAGAAAATCAACCCGCAGAACCTCCTGTCCAGCATTGGTGCTTTTGATCCTTCTTTTAAACTTCAGCAAAATAACCTTGCAGGATCAAATCCCAATCGCATTCCGAACATCAATGTGAGGGGCTCTTCTGCACTGCCAAGCGGAGATGGAGAAGTATTGAGGAGAGATGATTTTACCAGCGGGGTAAATATGCCGGTGTTTATCCTGGATGGATACGAGGTTAACGTACAGAAGATATTTGACCTTGACATCAACAGGGTAGAAACAGCCACCTTGCTAAAAGACGCAGCGGCAACGGCCATCTATGGTTCACGTGCGGCAAATGGGGTCTTGGTGGTCACCACAAGGGCGCCAAGAGAAGGTAAACTGCGTGTGGACTACAACTATGAACTGAATGTGACGGGCGCTGACCTTTCTGATTATGATGTATTGAACGCCAGAGAAAAAATGGAATACGAGGTTCTGGCAGGACTTTATGATGGTGGTAAGCAAGGTATGTCCCAGGACCTGCTGAATGAACTTTATTACCACAGGTATGCAAATGTTGTTGGCGGTGTAAATACCTACTGGTTGTCGCAGCCGGTACGCACTACCGCCGGTCAGAAACATTCGGTAAGTCTGGACGGTGGTTCCAATGCGTTCCGTTATGGAGTCGATCTTCGTTACCAGACCCGTCCGGGTGTCATGAAAGGTTCTTCCAGAGACCAATACTCAGGGGGTATGAACTTTATGTACAACCTGAATAAGTTCCAGTTTAGAAATGACCTCTCTATAACCCAGGTAACAGCAACCGAATCTCCTTATGGCGACTTCAAAAACTATGTAAGAATGAATCCCTACTTCCCTATGCAGGACGCTTATGGAAGATATTCGCAGGTAATAGATTCATGGGAAAAACAGGATAGGTCCAAGACTCTTGTATTTAACCCGCTTTTCGACGCCCAGTTGAGCAGCTTCAACAAATCGGCTTATACTGAGATCATTGACAATCTTTCTGCGGAACTTGAGCTGGTAAAAGACCTGAAGCTAAGGGCGCAAATGAGTTTGACCAGCCGTTCTAACAACGATGACATCTTCACTTCGCCGCTTGCCAACAAGTTTTATGACTATACCACCGACAAAGCAGATGAGAAAGGTGAGTATTTCAACGGTCAGAGAAAAGAATTGATCTGGGATGGTACCTTAAGAATGACCTGGCTGAAACAACTTGGCGGAAGCTATATCAACTTCGTAGGCGGTGTGAACGTGAGGAGTGAGTTAAAAGATTCCAAAGACTTTACAGCCATAGGGTTTGCAAACGACAGATTTACCAGTATTGGCTTTGCCAAGGGGTATGCTGAGGACGGAAAGCCCAACAGTAAAAAAGAAGAAACCAGGTTATTCGGATCTTTCCTGAGTGCCAACTATTCATTCAAAAATAAATACCTGCTGGATGCTACCGTAAGAGTTGACGGTTCTTCGAGATTCGGAGTAGACAATAAATTAGCACCTTTCTGGTCGCTGGGACTGGGCTGGAACCTGCACAACGAGCCATTCCTGCAAGGCAACAGCGTGATCAGCCAGTTGCGTTTAAGGGCTTCTACCGGACTAACCGGCTCTGTTGAGTTCTCCCCTTACCTGTCAAGGACTACCTATAAATACAACACTGGCAACTGGTACTCGTCAGGTATTGGCGCCGTTGTAGACAACTACGGCAACGAAAACCTTTCCTGGCAGAAGACGAGGATGACAGACATCAGTATTGATCTTGGTTTGTTTAAAGACCGCCTGACCATCACCCCTAAAGTATACAGAAAATTCACTAAGGACATCCTCGCAGATGTTACCCTCCCTCCTTCCACAGGATTCCTTTCTTACAAAGAAAACCTTGGAGATATGGAAAACACGGGCGCCGAGCTGAACCTGAGATGGGAAGCCATCCGCAGCAAAGACCTGAATGTGAGTTTCTTTGGCAATTTTGTATCCAACAGAAACAAAATCCTGAGGATTTCTAATGCACTAAAAAAATACGAAGACAAAGCCGATGACCTGCAATCAGAGAAACCGGAAAATGGAGGGTTCAGAGGAATACCATTGCTGAGGTACAGAGAAGGTCAGTCGATCAATACCATTTACGGTGTACCATCTCTGGGTATAGATCCGGAAAATGGACGTGAATTGTATGTAAAGCGTGACGGCACCCTGACGTACGACTACGACAAGAGAGATATTGTGCCTATCGGAAATGCAGATTCTAAGCTGGATGGCTCTTTCGGAACCAACATATACTACAAGCGTTTCAACCTGTCGGCCAACTTCAGGACCTATTTTGGAGGCGACATGTATAACCTGACACTCGTTGAGAGGGTAGAAAATGCTGATCCTAAATATAATGTTGACAGAAGGGTATTTGAAGAGAAGTGGAAACAATCCGGAGACCTGAGTTTCTACAAGAACATTGCTGACATAGGTACAACAGAGGTCAACTCCAGATTTATCCAGAGGGATAACATGCTGAACCTGGAGACACTGGCTTTGTCGTACGATCTGGATCAGAAATATGCGAAACGACTTTTGATGACTAACCTGACTTTCACATTGACTGCCAATGACGTGTTGCGCTGGTCGTCCGTGAAACAGGAAAGAGGAATTGATTATCCCTTTGCCAGAAGTATCACATTTGGTTTAAGAGCAGGATTTTAGGAATGATTAAAGATATTTTAAAATATAAAAATATGAACAAGAAGTTATTAATCGGATTGTTTTTGCTTACAGGATTGCTCTCCTCCTGCAAAAAATGGCTGGAACTACAGCCAGAATCTGAGATTGCTGCTCCGGTATTGTTCTCTACCGAAAACGGCTTTATGGATGCAATCAACGGAATATACAACCGTGCTAATGTATCCGAACTTTATGGTGCTGAGCTAACCTTCGGAACAATGGAGGCACTGGCGCAAAATTACTCCATGCGTGAAGACCAACAGGATTACAGACAAACCACCCTGTACAATTATAAACATGGCAGGTTTATCGAGAGAAAAGATAAAATCTGGGCGGGCTTATACAGTGCCATCGTAAACTGCAACCTGGTACTGAAAAATGTAGATGAGAAAAAGAATATTTTCACCGGAGCAAATTATGAGATTGTAAAAGGTGAAGCACTTGCACTACGTGCATACTTCCATTTTGACCTGCTGCGTCTCTTCGCTCCTTCGTATCTCAGTAATCCTACCGCACAGGGCATCCCCTATGCTTCCAGATACACCAAGGACCCAACACCGATGAGCAATGTTTCTGAAACCATTGCACTGATCCTTAAAGATCTGGAAGAAGCAAAACGCTTGCTGACCAGCGATCCCATCCGCAGCGCGGGTTACAAAGTAGGATACCCTACTGTAACAGATACTACGATCACCACAGAATTGAATTCCGCATCGCTGTTCCTTCAAAACAGAAGGCACCGTCTGAACTATTATGCGGTTTGCGGCACGCTGGCCAGGGTATATCTTTATAAAAATGACAAGGCCAATGCATTGGTCAACGCCAAAGAAGTCATTGATGCTAAAAAATTCCCATGGACATTAAGTACTGATTTTGGCGCATTTGATGAGGCAAAGAAAGACCGCATCCTCTATAAAGAGCTGGTATTTGGCTGGTACATCCCCGGTATGGCAAAAGATGTCAAAGATTGGTGGTTCCGCACCGGCACCTATGGCTTTCACCTCATTGAAGACGCTGCAGATTTCATCTATGAAAAACAAACTGCCGGCTCAATGGACTCACGCTATAAATATTTCCTTTCCAAAAATTCTGTGCAGGGAAATTCTCCATTTTTTGAGATCTTAAAGTACCGCAGAAATCCACTGAGTGAAACTGCAACAGCAAACCTGCATTACCTGATGGCACCTGCCATTCGTTTCAGCGAAATGTATTACATCGCTGCAGAAGCTACTTACCCTACCGATCCTGCAAAAGCTTATGACTACCTGAACCAGGTACGTTCGGCACGTGATATTGGTGATAAACTTCCAGTAAGTAATCAGCAGGAAGATTTTCTGAAGGAACTGATTAAGGATGTGAGAAAAGAGACCATTGCCGAAGGACAGCTGTTTTATATGTACAAGCGACTAAACAGAGGCATTGTAGGGCAAACAGGAACGATTATCCCGGCATCGAACAATATTTTCGTGCTGCCCTTACCAAACGACGAATTGGTTTACGGAGGCAGATAAACAATGTTATACTTTAAAAAAGAAATTATGAAACCATATATCATCATATTGCTTGCAGTGATTTCCTTCGCTTCCTGTAAAAAGGCAGAGGAGATGAAGTTTGAGCATGCAGCCAATGTCTACTTTGACCTCAGGAACGGAGACCGGGACAGTATTGTAAGAACATTTGCTTACACGCCTACCATCCCACAGGATACGGTATGGCTGGCAGCACGCCTTTCCGGCATACGAACAGATTTAGCAAGAACATTTACTGCAAGAATCGAAACCGACAGCTCTACAGCGAAACCGGAATTGCACTATGAAGCACTGAAGCCAAACTACAGTATACCAGCGGGAAAAGGCGTTGGTTATATTCCCCTGGTGATCTATAATAAAGATAAGAAATTGGAAAACAGCGCAGTATCCATAATCGTGAAGCTAACCGGCACCAGCGATCTGGGGATTGAAAACCCATACATCATCAGAGCCAAGGTAGTATTCTCTGCAAAGCTGGAAAAACCGCACTGGTGGGATACCTGGCCTTTGCCGCCATATTCGAGGACCAAGCACGAATTGTTTATCCTGGTGACGGGACAAACGTCTATGTCGACCGACGGATTGGATGCACCTAAAAACCTCTACTATGTAGGATTGCTGAGCACCATGCTGAACAATCCTTTTAACTGGGTAACCAGAAATCCGCTGAAAAAATATGTCCTGGAAGAAGTAACGCCTGGAAATACGAACAGCTATTATTTCTACAACACCAACAATCCTGCAAAGAAAACTTTGCTTAGGAAGAACACACAGAATGGTAAATATTATTTTATAGACGAAAACGGCAATGAAGTCATTTAACAAAATAAACATAGCTATTAGAAAATTACTGGCACTGGCGGTGCTTGTATTTTCGCTTTCCGCCTGTCATAAAGATCTGGGCAACTACGATATCGACATGCCCGTAGACCCACAGGTAACTTCGCTTGATACGCTCTATACAGCAACGGTAGGCGATAGCCTGAAAATAGATCCAAAAGTAAAAGGCCCTTCAGGTGCTCAACTGGAACTTTCATGGAAAATAAGCGTGATGGAGGGAACAGATGTAACCTACGTAGGCCCCGTGATGAAGATCATCTTCGGACTGCAGGCACAGAGATATTCGGGACTTTTGACAGTACACAACAAAACAAACGGGATGAAATACTTTCATAAGTTTATGGTGCAGGGTGCTACAGAATTCAATGCAGGAACCAGTATTTTGAGTGTAGAGAACGGGGTTACACAATTCTCCTTCCTGAAACCCGACGGCACCCTTCAGGCACGTCTTTACAAGGCCATGCAAGGTAAAGATCTACCCCCTAACCCTACCAACCTGTTCCTCCTAAGGAACAAAAACACAGGCGGAACATTGCTTGGGTATTGGATCATCACCAAAAATGCAGGCATCAGGTTACAATCCAATACCATGATGGAAGAAGAAAAATACCCTCAGACCTTAAAAGACAATTTCTTTACCCCGCCGGATAATCTGGAAGTAGGCTCGGTAGTTGCGCATTCTCAGGGTGTAATGATGGGTGTTATCAACGGGAAGTTTTATGGTGGTACTACAAGTACCTGGGATCAGGCAGCAACCTATGGTATGTTTGGATTGCCTGCAGAGGGCGATTATGAACTTGCACCTTCATTTGCAATGGCAGAAACCGGTCCGGGCACCTATTTTATCGTGTTTGATAAAAACAAAAGACAGTTTCAAAGGATCAACCTGTACGGCGCTCCTGCCTACTTTGGAACACAATACTCTGTCAGCAGCACAACGATATTCGACCCCATGAACGTAGGTATGGATCTGGTAAAACTGATCCAGTTGAACAATGCCGACTGTTTCGCCTATATGAAACATACAGACGGTAAGATTTACGAATTGAAATTCAACGTGCAGTTTACCGGGCCTTTTACCTTCACCCCGCAGCATAAGCGTGAATTTATTCGTCAGGACCTGATCACTGCCGATACCAAATGGCAGGGTGCTAAAAATGGGGTAATCTATATTGCTTCAGGCAATAAGGTGGTTATTTACAACCCTATCAATCAGGAAGTAAGGGATGTCACTACAAATTTCGGAGGCAAGTCCATCACGATGCTGAAACTCTCAGAAGATGAAAAAACATTAATGGTGGGAACCGAGGGAACCATTTGGTTTACCAATATCAACACTGGTGAATATGGTTCATTTATTAAAAAAATTGAAGGTATCCCTGGTAATCCTATGGATATGGCCATCAGATAAGCAACACACATATGAAATTAAAATTCTTAATACTTGCTGCACTTTCACCGATCGTTGCAGCCGCTCAAAAACCCAATTTTACCATTAGTGGTAAAATTGGAAACTTAAATAAACCCGCAAAGATCTATCTGGATTACGGTTCTGATGGCAGTGGAAAATCAGATTCTTGTGAACTGGTAAACGGTACTTTCAAATTTACCGGATACATTGCAAACATCGCTTCCGGCCGGATGACGCTCTCACGTGAGGGCATCAGAGATAAGGAAATCTATGGCACTGGCGGTCTGGGCGATGTCATTTACCCAAGCTTTGGAAAGGAAAACATACAGATTAATTCTGCTGATTCTCTCTACAATGCGAAATGGACAGGTTCTAAAGTTTATGATGAATCTATCGCTTTTATCAAAGCCGTGGGTCCGCCGGTAATGACCATACACCACAATGCTAATTTTATACTAAGTCATGCCACTCCTGAGCAAAAAAAGGACACCTTGTTTTTCAAGGCACTGGATAAACAGGTAAACGATATGCAGGCTTCGAGAAGGGCAAAGATTCTGGAATTTGCCGGTAAAAACCCGAACTCCTACTTTGCCATGCACAGCCTGTCTGAAGCAAATTATCGCAATAAGCCGGAAGTGATCTTAGCTGTATTTAATAAGATGAGCGAGAAGCTACGTTTGTCTTACGATGGACAAAGCTTATACAAGCTACTTAATGCAGATAAGGTTACTGCGATCGGTTCAGCTGCGCCAAACTTCACACAAAAAGATGTGAATGGAAAACCGGTATCACTATCGGACTATAAAGGCAAATACGTACTGGTAGAATTCTGGGCGAGCTGGTGTTCACCATGCCGTGCAGAAAGCCCGAATCTGTTGAAGCAATATGCCATTTACAAAGACAAAGGCTTTGAGATTCTGGGTGTTTCTGTAGATAGTGATAAGGCCAAATGGCTGGAAGCGATCAAGAAAGACGGACTGACCTGGACACAGGTATCCGACCTGAAGGGCTGGGAAAGTGAAGCCCGTAAAGTTTACGGCATATCTGGTGTACCAGCTAATTTTCTGATCAGCCCTGATGGCAAGATTGTAGGTGCTCATCTGATGGGAGAAGTACTGAATAAAAAACTGAACGAATTGTTGAACTAAAAGTAATCAGAATAAAGGGGGCTAGAGCTCCCTTTATTTCAATACATTACTTTCTATCTTGCCTTTCAGGATTTCCAATATCCCCTCATTCTCTACAATCCACATTCCCATGCGTTCATCAGTAATACCCTTTTTCAACTGATAACTAAAAACTGGCCTACCATCTACCATTCTTGTCTCCAGGAAACTGAAATTGATATTGGCGTTCTGTTCTAACTCTTTCGCCACTTCAGTAATATGAGTAGACACGACAAAGAAACTGTCCCTGATCTTCGAAAAAGCATCTATAATCGAAAGTGAAGCATCGTATGCATCTTTTACATTGGTACCCCGGAACAATTCATCAAAAACAACTACCATGCTTTTTGAAGCGCTGATCTTTTCAGCCACATGTTTTACCCGCCTTACCTCGTTGTAAAAGTGGCTGTATCCTTCATTGAGATTGTCAGACAAATTAATGGTAGTGATCAGACCGTCAAACACGCTAAACTCCATGTATCGGGCAGGCACCGGGAATCCCAAATGTGCCAGATAAACACAAACAGCTATAGATTTGAGAAAAGTCGACTTGCCGGCCATGTTTACACCGGTCACGAAACACACGTTCTGATCCAAGGAAAATTCCACATCATTGGCGATTGCATCATCTACGAATAAGTGAAATACACCCTGCATTTTGATCATACGCTTTTTATCTCCGTTCAAAACCGGATAGCTCAAGCCATGTGTATTTGCTGCCTTGACGACCGAGAGATAAGCATCCAGTTGATACACCAGTTCCAGCAGCGCCTTTATTTTCTTTAGTAAGGTCTTTCTGATCAGAAAGTCACATTTAGCCAGTTCAGAAATATTTAATATTCCGGGTCTGGTATTCAAGCCTGATTTTATATCAGGCACCTCTGCTATTTCCAAAACAGCAGTTTTTATGTTCAAAAGCAGTTCCGGAAGGCCATCGTCATTTAAGTTTTGCGAAAACTCATGCAATACTTTTATCAGGTCTAAAATCCCATGAATTCCACGCAGTTTATTATAGCTCTCCTGTGTGAGTCCGGTGAAATTGTTCACGCTATCCTTCACTACCCTGAACTTACTAAAAGGTTTAGGTTCCGTTCTCTGGTTTAAGAAGAATTCAATGAAATCTATGGATTCTTTATCAAAATCCATTTCGATAGCTTCTTTTTGCAAAAAGGCAATCAACTGTTTTCTGTGGGCAATGAGCTCGATATCAATCAGTGGGTTTTCAAAAATGATCCTTAGTTTTTCCAGTCCACCCAATGTTGTCGTGAAGTTGAATGTAGAGAATACGCTTCTATCGCGCTTCCCTTTTCCAAAAACCTGAAGATCATTTAGCGTCTGCGCATCAACATCGAATCTTTCCATCAATTGTCAATTAACTCCAGATGCCGTTTACTGAAGTCAATATCATAGGCTGCCCGTCGGTAACCACAATGGTATGCTCGTGCTGAGCTACAAAGCCACCTTTGTTGCCGATTAATGTCCAGCCGTCCTCCTGCTGATCAGCATAAGTGGAGTCAGTCGCGATAAAGGTCTCGATAGCTACTACAGAATTCTTTTTGAAACGGCCGGTATTATACCTGTCGTAACAGTTTAGTATTTCATGAGGTTCCTCGTGCAAGCTTCTGCCTACACCATGTCCGGCAAGGTTTTTAATTACTTTATATCCTGATTTCTTAGCTTCAGTCTCAATTAACCTACCTATTTCAGCGATTTTAACTCCCCCTTTGATTTGCGCGATGGCTTTCTTAAGAATTTGTTTCGATGCATCTACCAGTGGCTGAAGCTGATTAATGTCTTCACCCAAAATGAAAGAGCCACCATTATCTGCCCAAAAGCCATTCAGTTCTGCAGACACGTCAATATTGATCAGATCACCTTCTTTCAGGATTTTATTTTCAGTAGGAATACCATGTGCTACCTCATTATTTACGCTGATGCAAGTCCAGCCCGGAAAATCGTAAGTCAGCCTTGGTGCAGATTTGGCCCCCATTGCATTCAGGAGATTACCACCAAAGTCGTCGAGTTCTTTAGTGGTCATGCCCGGAGCAGCGTATTCCCTCATCTGTTTCAAAGTTTCTGCAACAGCATTGCTGATCTGCTGCATTCCTAAAAGTTCTTCCTGTGATGTGATTGACATAAGCTTGGTGATTAAAATAAATGGAGTCTGAGGGCTTTTTGTAAATATAGCGAAACACCTCCAAATCTGCTTCTTTATTCAACAGAGTGTAGAGAGATTCTACAATATTTTTACACACTCAAAAAGATAAACCACTAATAATCAAAGCAGTGCCAAAAATCTCAAGATTTGGTATCATTATGAAGCATACACTACACAGAATTAACATGAGTTTTTAACTGAAACATTAAATAAGTATTATGAAAAAGATCATCTTATCAGCAGCATTTTTAGCAGTAGCAGGATTAACAACAGTAAAAGCAAGTAACATCAAAAACCCAATTATAGTTGCTGTACAACAAGATAGTACTACAAAAGCTCCGGTTGAGTTGAAAGACCTTCCAGAGGCAGTTACGAAGACCCTACAGTCTGATCCGGTTAAAGCCTGGACTCCAACTGCAGCGTTTTTAGTAACCAATGCAGACAAAACTTCTTACTATCTGATCAACGTGAAGAAAGAGCAGGAAACCGGTTCTTTGAAAATCGACAAAGACGGTAAAATTATTGAATAACCCCCATATATAACAATAGCTAATACGTACAAAAGGCCGGAGGATTCCGGCCTTTTGTGGTTTAAACCAGAAATCAGACCAGCGGGACCAAGATAGGTTGTCGATATCTTCAAATTTTTCAAATGGACATTGTTATACAATAATTTTACGGATTTAGCCGAAACAGCCAATCAATATTATTAAGTAAAAAACAGTCTGATACTGCCAAAACAACCACTTTTACCCGAAATGGAGGTGTCAGTTTAAATGCGGAATAACTGGCCACTTTCGCTAAAATACCCAACACTACCCAACTTGTTATAAGTAGCATTTCTTCTTTTGGACGCCTGCACAATTACCAATAAAATTAGAAATTCAAAAAGCCTGCTTGAATTCCAATAACTAGTAAGGAATACCACTACGCCATCGCGATCAATTCGTATTATTTCGTAATCTCAATTTTCCAATCCAACTTCTCCAGTTCGTCTAAAGAATATTCCATTCTTCTATAAATCCCCTTTTTATTTACTGTGTCTATACTATCATATTTTCTAAGTGAGTCCAATTCGTAGATAAACAGATACATTTTTCCATATCTGCTATTTGAAACAAATGCTGGCCAATTAGCGTCATTCTCCGGTATGTTCATACTTTCATTCGGGTAAATAACTGTCGACAAATAATACTCAATTAAATTATTGGTGTAAGGGACAGTATCTGCCCCATATTCATAACTAATCTGGTGACCAGTATTATTAGTGATTTGCAATCTCTTATCACCTGGATCATAAGCACACGATGACAGAAATATTCCGAGCACGACTATGATGAAAGATTTATCCATATTAATAAAATAAAGCATTGTAAACATCTTTTGGTGATATAACAGGGTTAGCTACTTTTGTTTCCAATGGAAATCTATTTTTATTCCATTCTTTAGGACTTTTAAAATATTCATATGACCTTCGATTAGCATCTGCCTCCGTCCAATAAGTTTTATGACCTGCACCATTTTTTTTAGCACTTTTAACGCTTGCTGGCGCCCAATTATAATACCACTTGAGATACCCAACTTTTTTCGCTTGAAGCATATGCCCATATTCATGTCTTAACAGCTGCAAATCTTTAGCATCTTCAAAACCGACAAAAATCCCAATACCAGGTAGGGTAGCCCCTTCACCATTTTTTAAAAACGAGACTGCAAATACAGGAACTTCCTCAATTGAGCTATAACTTGGCTTTTTAGCATTCTGCCCAAAGTTACCTTTTTTTGAATTATAAGCAGCCTGACTTCTCGCCTCTTTTTCTCGTTTTTGTCGTTTATCTCTATCTTCTGCTGTCTCCGGAGTGAGCCACTCAGAATCCCATCCCATACCGGATATTAATCGATTCCTTTGATCGATAGCTGCATTCCTCGCTGCCTCTCGCGCCGCTCTCTGCGCATCAGCATACGCTCTACCTCCTTCTCCAGAATTGTTACCTCCCTTTCTCTCTCCTACGACATAAGTATTACGGTACCCGTCAGGATCAGTCCAATAATATCTATTCGGATCGTTCTCGTCTACAGTAGCCCCCTCCGGAATCCAATCGGGCCGGTCAGGATACATCCCCGTAGGATCAGTAAAAGCCATTGGATTATTAAACACATAATTATAAGGCGACACCCCATAAAACTGTTCTGCCAAAGGATCCGCCACACTCCATCTCGCTATTGCAGGATCATAGAACCTTGCACCATGATCATATTCGCCCAACTCTTCCTGGAATTCCTTTCCGGTATACAGGTAATTATTCTTATTACCCGCTGTATAATTTATATCAGCACCGGGCATCACCATACCAAAAGGATAGTAACTATTCTCCTGCACCAATCTTGCAGTACGCTGTGTCACATCTGAGGGATCAGCATCAATCGTAGCTCTTACATTGCCCAGATGATCTGTCAGATTGTACTCATAAATAAACTCGCTGCCATTAAACCACGCACGCCCCTCACTGGTCTGGACATATTGCAACTGCAGACTGTTCACATGCGTGCCTACATATTCAATCCCCCTGTTATAAGCCGTAATCATGGTAACCGAACCATCAACATACTTCTTCTGCAACTTCTCGCCCTCAGCATTGTACATGTAAGCCAATTTCTTTGTTGAAGTCCAGGTGATCTCATCTGGCAGGTTGGCTGCATTGTAAGCAACGGCAGTAATACCCTTATTTACATCTGATATCAACCTACCATTTCCGTCATACACATACTCAGTAGCCTGCTGTACCTGGTCATTAAAGCCTAATGCCTTTACTCCCGAAGATGCACCGCTCAGGTCGTCTATCTTAACATGTCTGCCACCTTCATAATCATAAGACAGGCTGTCGATCTTTTCCCTAAGCCCGCTCAGCAATGCATATCTATTCAATAACAAATACAATGTTAATTCCACAATCCCTGTTCATTCTTTTCACAAAAATCATCGATTAATTTAGACGAATCTCCCCTGCCCTAAAATCAACCCTCAACTCACTCTTGCTCTGCTTATCCCCTTCAGCATCAGCCTTAGGTGCTCTGATTTTCAATCCAGAGATCCTGCCGATTCCTTTCAGGCTTTCCAATGTGTCTATCACTTTTACCAGCTGAACAAACCTCCCATGAAAATACAAAGTTTGCGATTGCCCCACTTGCGTGCTATCTGGCTCCAGGCCTGGTTTATTTAATGTAAAATCTACGGCAACACCATTCTTGGCAGCTATAGCAGAAGATTGCATCCACAATTGATCATTCCACTGACCAGCGACTTTATATCCTTTTAATATTTCATTGAGTGCCGACAATTTACGCTGAGTGTAAACAGGATTAAATGAAATGTCGCTGTTCTTCGAAGAATCATCATTGAGCTTATGATTTAACTTAATGGCATCAAAGGTTTTGCTAAAGGCCAAAAACCAGCACAATAAAAGCCCCGCTACCAATAAAGGAAGCAGCAGTTTATTCTTTTGTACATAGTTTAACTTTGAAAGCATAGCCTAATAATTTAATAATATCGTAAAAACCTGCGCTTCGTTCTGATCGTCAGCGGCATATTTTTCCAGCTGTACATCCTTTACCCAAGCCTTTTGCTTCAATTCATAGATCCAGTTATTCACAGCATATACACTGGTCGTCTGCCCTTTGATCTTCATGTTGCCCGTTTCCAGATCGGTATCTTTGATCAGTCCTATCGTATTTCCTGACAATGGATTGATTTGCAGTTCATGCAGGGTCAGTTCCTTAGGCAGCGAACTCGCCAATTGGTCACATAGATAAGCATATCTGTATCCCTTATTCCAGCCCAATTTATTTACCAGGTTTTCTTTACCCTTAACCTCCTCTTCCAGTTTCTGCCTATTCTCAAATAAATAAGATTGTTTGCCCGCCTTACTCATCAATTCCTGATTACTTGAGTTGTACATGCTCAACAGTAGAAAATTGACCATCAGCAAAGCAAAGAACACAAACAGCATCAATGTTCCATACTTTTTGAACTTCAGCTTCGCAGCATGCTCTTCTAATCTATCTTTAATGTGATCAGCATCCACTTCTATCAACGGAAGTTTGTCATTCAGTATCAATTGAAAAGCGGTAGCATATGCCAGCAGATATTCTTCCGGCATCGTCTCTATGTCAATCTTCAATGGAAACCCTAGTGTTAAACCACTTTGATAATTGTATTCTTTCCAACTCTTATCCGCATTCATTTCTACCTGATGCCCATCGAACCTGAGTACTTCCGAATAAGAATTCAGTTGAGGGATCACCTGATCAACAACAAAAGCACCCAAACTCAACATCAGTACTTCAGCACCTTGCTTTTTAAAAGCACCCATTACCGCATCAGCTACTTCTCTCCTTACAATTGCAACAAACGAATGTGCTCCGGAAACAAAATGCTGCACATAAAACTCAGCAAGCTTCAATGTAGGAAAAAGATGTTGCAGACTACTTTCAGACACCACATCTATCCTCGCAGTTCTCTTAACCAGAATGCCCCTTCCCGTAAGTGTAATCGCCAATGGTACTGTAATTGGTTCAGGTGTAATTTTTGCAAGAGAACCTTTATGCGTTTTTTTTGAACCGATATGAACCTGTTGCTTATCTAATGAGATTTTAACGACTTTAACCACATAAGTACCATCCTGTGCCAGATGTACTTCTGCACCGGCACAATTGGTTAAACCAGACGCTAAACTCAACAGGGCACACATAGCTTAGTAAATGATGGTCGGTTTAATGAATACTACCGTCACCACTTTATTGTTGGACTTGCTACGGCTGCTGAATAACCATTTCAGGATAGGAACTCTTGACAAGAAAGGCACACCAGAACCACTTTCTACTGATTCTGTTCTTTCCAATCCCCCTAAGACAATCATATCCTCATTCCTTGCCCTCACAATCGATTCAAACTTACTTGTAGATGTAGGCGGTGGTGCGTTAGGCGGAGGATCTCCAATGAAGTCAGAGATATCCACTTTAATATTTAAGGTCACCTGATTATCTCCAGACACCTGGGGCTTGATCTTGATCTCCAGGTTTGCATCAACAGGGGTAAATTGCTCCGTTACAATGGTTGATGAAGTCAAAGACCCCGTCACATTCTGAGTTTTGGTACTATAATATCTTTTACTTCCTATACTCAGGTTAGCAACATGCCCATTTAATGTAGAGAGCTTAGGTACTGAACGGATGTCTACATTACTGTTACTTTCCAATGCACTTAAACTCACATAAAAATTAGGTGTTACCCGTCCGAGGTTAATGGAATTATTCTTACCCAGTTTACTTAGAAAATCATTGATAGAATTAGCCCCAAAAGTATAATCTATACCTGGAAAAATAGTCCCACCCCTCTTAACACTATCGGAAACTCCGGCAGAAATGCCCGTTTTAACGTTTTTACCTTTTCTTATGTCAATTAAAGTCACCTCAATCAGCACCATCGGCACCAGCTTGTCCAGTTGTTTTACATAACTTTCTATCTCAGCAATCTGTGGTGAAGAACCCGACAATAAAATTGTATTTTGTTCTCTGAACTCCTTAATCTCTACCCCTTTTTTCCATTCTGCGGGGATCATGTTCTGAATGGTATCTATAGAGCGGTTCTGCAATTGTAATAACTTATGAGAACGTAAGCCCTCTATTTTACGGTCGCCAATCAAATAAATCCCATTCTCTACGCGATAAGTATATTCAGTTCCCTGAAAAATAGAGCTCAGCAGGTTATCAAAAGTAATGTCATTTACCCTGGACGAGATCGTTCCCTTGATATCAGAATACAAGAAATAACTGGTATTGATTTCCTGTGCGGCATTTTTAACCAGTTCTAAAATAGGCACATTCACTGCATCTACACTAAGCAATTTCTTGCCTTGCATTATTCTGTTCGACAACCTGAAATTACCCGAAGATCCCCCTCCAGCTGTATTCAGTGGTTTAGGATTCCTTCTGATGGCAGTTGTTTTATCGCTGTTGATGTACAACTCCTCACCTTCAGCAAGTCCTTCAAATACGTACACATTATCATTGGTTTTCACCACTTTCAGGTCATTCGCATAAGCCAGCTTTTCCAATGCACTTTCAAAAGGGGCATCAGACAGGAAAGCAGTTACCTTCTTACCTAATAATGCGTTGGGTACCACAACATTTTTACCAGAGAGCATGGTAATCTTTTTAGCCACCTGAGATAAGGTATCGTTGTTTAGCTCCACACTCAGTGTATTGTTTGCAGAATTATACTTTACGTTGACCTGATGAATTGGAATTACCGGCTTTGGCTCCTGCACTTTCGTAACAGACATGATCGTGCCGATGAAATTGATATCCAAACCATATTCTTTGGTCAGGAACAACAGGACATTCAGTGCCGTTTCATTGGTGAAGTTATTGAATACCTTAAAATTAAGACTCGGATCAATATTGATGTTCAGGTTATTCGACTGTGCCAGGGCACGCAAAAACTCCTGTACCGATACATTTGAGACATTCATTTGTACCTTTTGATTCAGTCCCGGGACATTGACTGCCAGATTTCTTAGCCGGTCTTCTACCAGCCTTACCCTTTCAGACGAAGGTTGTACCTGCGCATTGGCCATTTCCAGTTGAAATATCAACAGGAATAAACAAAAAAGTACCGATAAAAAGGTTTTCTTATGGATTTGAGCGTTCATTAATTTGTGAATAATAATGGGTAGATTTCTTCAATACTGGTATCACCCGAGGCAAACAAAGCGAAAGCATTTTCAGCTAAACTTTTTATCCCTCTGGCTTCCAAAAGTGGGTTAATATACATATTGCCTTGCTTTATTTCAAAAGTTAATTCCTGATCCAGCGGAATTACCTCATAAACAGCCTTACGGCCGCTATAACCGGTATAATAACAATTTTCACATCCTTTAGCCACATAGTGCTTCGCTACGGGAGCAAAAGGTTTGAATTGCTTAGGATAAGCAGAAGAATCAAATTCTGCTTCTTCTTTACAGTTTTTACACAACAACCTGATCAAGCGTTGCGCGACAGAGGTATTCAGGGTATTGGCAACTAAAAACGAAGGGATGCCCATATCCATTAAACGTGATACGGTGCCCCAGGCAGAGTTGGTATGCACGGTCGACAATACCAGGTGACCAGTCAGTGCAGCCCTTATAGCCATATTTGCAGTTTCAGGGTCACGGATCTCTCCTACCATGATCACATCCGGATCCTGTCTCAGAAAAGTACGCAGTGCAGAAGCAAATGTCAGCCCGATACTTTCTTTCAACTGTACCTGGTTGATCCCGGCAAGCGTATATTCAATAGGATCCTCTATCGTTAGAATATTACGTGTTTCCTTATTCAGGTACTTTAAAGTTGCATATAATGTCGTCGTCTTTCCGGAACCGGTCGGACCACTAATCAGGATAATTCCATTCGGTCTTTTCACTCCCTGCAGGTAATTGGCCAGATCAAATTCAGAAAACCCGACATGATTGAGGTCTATATTAGCAGCATTGTTATTCAGCAAACGCAAAACCACCTTTTCGCCATGTAAGGTAGGCAAAACAGAAACACGTATATCGAAAGACTCTTCACCACTTTTAAAATTGATCCTTCCATCCTGTGGCAGGCGCTTTTCAGCGATATCCAAATTGGCCATGATCTTGATTTTATTGATCAATGCCGGATATTCTGTCCTTTTGAGCACATAACGTTCCACCATCATACCATCTATACGGATCCGCACGCGGCATTTCTCTTCATAGATTTCAATGTGGATATCACTGCTTTTCAAACTTCTGGCTTCCCGGATCAGGTCATTCAGAAACCCTTCACCCTCAATAGCCGAAGCCATTTTTTGGAACTGGTGCTGACCGTTCTCTTTCAGGTAGTGCTTGTTCAGCAACATGCTGATGGTAGCCAATGGCCGCTTTTCTAAAGTGATGCTTTTCCCCAATACAATTTCCAGTTCGTCGGTAAGCTGTTCGGTATCAGCATGCTCATCGCACAACAATACAAGACCTACAGCACTACTTTCCTTTGGAAGTACTCTGTAATGCCATGCCTGTTCTTTGCTCAGTGCATGTATAAATATGGGGTCAAATTCTAATGGAGACACGTTCATTTAGTAGGGTACTAATTTATGTAAGATATTACACATTAACCAACTAAATAATAAATCCAGCTGTCATCATATAACTTTGTTGTAGGACTGTAAATTTCAATGGCCATTAATACCGCTAACAATGCAGCCTGCAGGCCTGCCAAGGGAATTTGCTGACTCACCTTTGTACTTAAGAGGTTTGCCGTTATCACGTAAAATAATACCAATATCAAACTCCCAACATAAAATAAAACATAATTTACAGGAGATAGATAGCATACTATAGTAATCAGAAACAATACATCTCCCCAGCCAAGGTAATCTTTGGTGATGTTGATCGCCCTTTTATGCTTAATTGAAAAATAGCCCCAAAGGATAAATAGCTGTACCAGTAGAAATGACAGGGAAAAACCGGCATCAGTCAGCGTCTGCTCAATTCCTGTCCGATTGTATTTAACGATGAAGAGCAAGGCCGCCAGAACCGGGAAACATATCCAGTACACAGCACGATATTTCATGTCCTGGTAAAAAATAAAAACAAGACTAAACAATATGGTTATCTGTAACCAGATCATTAATCAGCTACGACTTCTTTCAGATTTTTATCCTGATCTATCTCCCACACATTGAAAGTACCGTCACCATCAAAATCCGTTACCGCAGTGGCACGTCCAAGGAAAGCGTTATTGGTAGCCTTTACGATTTCGATTTTGTAATTGGCCCTTCCGTCTTTGCCGTCGGTAGTTAGTTTTTCCTGGATATATCCTATCTCATTCAGATCTGAACTGTATTTAGATTTCTCAAAGAAATAGGTCTTTTGAAGGGTTGACAAATGTTCCAGTTGTACTTTTGCCTCTGTACTTTTGGCTTTCGTGATTAGAGGGAGCAGGTTTGGCAAAGCAAGCAGTACCAGGATCCCAATGATCACTAGTACTACAAGTATTTCAGTAAGCGTGTATGCTTTAACTTTCTTATTCAGGAGCGTAAATTTCATATTTCAAATGTATTTTGACTTGCGCAACTAAATTAGATGTTTTGAATGGGCAAGACAAGAAAAGGTTGAAAATAAATCGCAAACTAGGTATTAGATACAGATTTCTCCGCCAACGGGTCCAATACATTCCACCTCCCAATCACAGGATCATAAAACCTTGCCCCTTAATTGAGCTGTCCCAGCCCTTTGTTGTTATTGTTCGACACTATGACTCATTGGGCAGCCTCGTTATTTATAATTCTTCTTCCAATGGCGGACGAACATACTCTAAACCTTTCTTTTATTGCCCCAATGCGTTTAAAATTTTCTTTTGCCTGATTTAGGCTAACACGATTTGCCCTTCCTTCATATGCAGGATTTCTAAATTGGACACCATCACCTTCCCAGTAACATACGGGGCGTAGTTGAAAAAGTATTGTTTGCTTCGTTACTTGATGTAAAATAATCAAAAAACGGGCAAGCATGCTTTCTATTATTCCTATTGTCCATACATTTATATAATAATTCATCCCATTGGTAGGACGGAAAATAACATTAATAATCAAATTAGTCATTAGGATTGGAAATTCAAATCTGGAGCATCAACCAATTCCATATTATCTGGATTGAACGAACTGTTGATCTCATTTTGGTTGAACAGGATTATCAACTTGTTTTAAAGCTCTTCAAAGCGATGTGCTGAACCTTTTATAAGGTACGACATTCAATTTATCAAATGAGCCTAAATTGTTTCTATTTCATTTTCCGAAAACCAAGAGATTAATGATATGTTTTTTCTATATAAGAGTTTGTTTTTGTAATCTGCTCTAGCTTCTTGACAATCTCTTTCTCAAATCTCTTTTCTATTCTTTCTTGCTCACTAGCATTAAATTCCTCAAATTGCTTCCAATAATCATTACCTTGCTTAACACCACGAATTGCTAGCCTGGAGTAATTTGGATTATCACCTGTTCCAGCATCTATAAATGTCACATAATACATTTCCTCAGGAGAATCATCAAAATAAATAACAACAGTCTTCAAATATGAGTAATTCTTTATCCACTTTTCAGCTTCAGATTCCCATTTTTCAGGAATAATATAATTAGAATTAGCTTTGTAAAGACTATCTATTCCAAGCTCCAGCTTTTGCGTTGAAGTTTTAAAAACCACAATATCCCAGCCACTCAAAGTTCCTGCACTTATGTTACCAGTACAGGAATAAAACAACAAACTAAAAACTACTATAATTATAACTTTCATTTCATTTTATCTTTTAGAAGGGGCGTTTACCATAGTAGGCAATACGCTTTCAATTGTTTTAGGTAACGCAATAAGACCCAGGCCCTGCCCTAATAAATAGCCCCTTATTCTTGTAAGCAGACTCTGATTTGGGTCTAATGCTACAGCGTAATTTTGAGCGACAAATGTATAATCGGCTTTTATTGCTCTCTTATCATTAAAAAGCCCGTTGAAACCGCTTATGCCTAATTTATTATAAGCGAGATCATGATGAATAGCTATTTGCTCAACAGGATTCGGAGGGTTATATGAATAGTCTTCTTCTCCATTATATTTCGTGGGGTTATCACCACCCGCATAAGTTGTGCCGAGTAAATTCTTTCTTAAAGTACGTGGATCCAATGCATCTGGAGTCAAATCTCCTTGAACACTATGCCAGAAATTATCATAGGATTTTTTATCGATCATCCAATGCTTTCCACCATAAAAATCTCTTTTCTGAGTTATATTAAAGCCTTTTGCCAATTTACTGCCGTCACTCAAAGTTCCCAATCTACCTTTCATCTCTCCATCAATAAACTTCGACATTTGAGACATACTAGGAGTATTTTTTAGAGAATAATTTTCTATTTGAATCATATCAAGAAATCGTGCTATATCTTCCTTCTTATCTGTGGTATAGCCCTGAGCATTTTTCTCCCACAACCCCAAAGGATCAATATAATTAATTGGACTATTGAAACAATATCTAAAAGGTGTTAAGTTTGGTGCTAATTCAGCTAGCATATCTACCACATTCCACCTGCCAATCACCGGATCATAGAACCTTGCACCATAATCAAGCCGCTTTAAGTTACTTAATGCTCTAAAGTTAGATTTATATTGAGTGCTTTATTTTTTTCCTTAAGTGTTTGGTAATCTAAAGGGCCAATAATTTTTGATTGTATTATACTGTCGCAATTAGCTTTTTCGCAGTCTAAATTATTAATATTGAATTCCTTGTTTATAATCCAATAATTTCTTCTGTCATGTTTTATCATAAACGTCTTTGCTATCACCCAATCCGCATTAGATTTAGCATCTATTAAATATTCGGCATACCTGCCGCTACTGTCATAATGTCTATCATAACTTGGAATAACATAAATCCCTCCCCTGCAATTTCCTTCACAATAAACAATTGCCCTATCTTCTTTCTTATCCCCTTCCCATATAGAAAGGTTTTCACCTAATGATTGATTGTCCAATTGGCTACATGAAGAAACGAAGAATAGTATAAGAACATTAAAACCAATAATTTTCCGCAAGCGTTTCGTTCTACTTAAATCCATTGTCTTACTTATTTTTTAAAACTTATTTCCTCTCGGGTACTGTGCAACAAATGGTTTCGGAGAGGGCTTAACAGTTCCTATACCAAAATAGAATGTTCTGAACCCATGTTCATCATTCAAACTAGCCCTCCATCTTTCAAAACCAATAAGGTTAGATCTCACTATTCCTCCACCCGTATTCCAGTCATAATCTGTCGCTGCATTATTAACAACTCTAACACTGCCTTTATTATTTATTAGTGTTAAATCAACACGACCTAAAGCATACACAGTAGATGCCAACGCGGCATTACCTGCTGAGGCAAAAAAATTTCCGGCATTGTTTAAGTTTACAGGAGATGATTTCCCTACGCCATTTATTAAATCTGCGGTAGTAATGTTTCCAAAGTCAAGCTTTGAAGCGTCTAAGTAAAGCGTACTTTGAGGTGTGGGATTCTGTAATGCACCCGGGTGAGATTTTGCCCAATCAACTCCTTCCTGGATCGTTACAAACCCATCATAATCTGGCCTATGTGGAATGTAATTTGAGAAATTAAACCACCTGTAGGCTGCTTCTAAGCTATTTAGGCCATTTACTACTCCTAGATCCCTAGATAAAGCATCTGAATGGCTCATTCCTTGGGTAAAATTTTCTCGTTTCATAACTATGTCAGGCTATATCACCGCCTCTGTTGTTTACCTTTATCCCGCTTGCTGTATAATTCAATGAAACAGGAATGCTATATCCATCTTGCTCCAGTGACAGCAAAGGAATATTGTAATTCATTATCCCCGTTTTGTAATCAACAGAAGAAGCGCCCTTGTAATTTGCGAGTCCCTCGGTAATGTTACCCGGTTTAATGGTTTGCGAAAATGCAGATTCCGCTGAAGCAAAGGATACCAGCCCCCAGCGCTAGAGTAGCGAGCAGTTGTTTTTTCATTAAAGTTGTATTGAACGTAAAAAACGGGCGGATTCGACCGATTCTGATAAATAAGGCGTATAATTTTCCGGGCAACAACCCGGTTTAATAGGAGTTAATAGAATGGAGAGCATTAATATAATTGTTAAGACGCAAAAATAATGAGAGTTTTTTATAAAAACAAATATTTACAAAAGTGATAGAAATTTCGTGTTAAAAACTATTACTCATCTGGAACATCGGCAAGTACATCGCTATCAAAATCACCCCTACTACCAATCCTAAAAAGATAATAATCAGTGGCTCCAATAAACTACTGATCGTATTAGTTCGGTATTCTACCTCCTCAGTATATTGCGAAGCGATCTTCTCAAAGAAATAATCCATTCTGTTTACCTCTTCGCCAACCTTTATCAGCTGGATCATCTTAGCCGGGTAAAAATCAAAGGCCGATAAACTTTTATGTAAAGATTCCCCGTGTAAAATGTCATCCTCAACCTTCAGCAATGAAGTCTCAATGGGATAATAATCAATCATCTGTCTCACCAGTGCAATAGAACGCAATAGTGGGGTATCAGTACTGACCAGCAAGCGCATGGTGTTGGCGAAACGGGCCAGGTAAATCTTTTTTACAAGATCTCCAACGATAGGTGTTTTTAAGAGCATTCGCGATGAAGCATTTCTAAACCATTCGGTCTTCCTCCCTAAGATATACACCATCACCAGGGCCACAACAAATAAAATCAGAAAAATAAAATACTTGTCAAACCAGTTGGAAAAGCTGATGATCATCGCTGTAATCCATGGAAGTTTACCACCAAAACGGACAAAAACATCCGCAAACATAGGTACCACAAACTTGATCATAAAAAACACCGCTCCCAGAGAAGAAAGCAATACAATAGCCGGATAAGTCACCGCACTAATGATCTTGCGGCGCTGCTGAATCTTACTTTTATAATACTTTGCCAGATCCGTTAGCACCTCTCCCAGTTTACCCGTTTCCTCACCGATCCTAATGCTATAATACTCATAGTCGCTAAACTTTCCAGTCTCCTTTAGTGCCTCCGACAATGCCAGTCCGGAGAGAATCCTTTGTCTGATACCCTCAAACAGCACCTTGTCTTTCTCCTGCTCCTGGTCTACCAGTATCAACTCCAGCGAAGTCCTTAAATCTATGCCCGAAAGCAGCAAAGTACTCAACTCCACGTACAGCCCTTCCTTCTTTTTATCCGGCACCTGCTTGCTCCCAAAACTGATGTCCTTATTCAGAAATGCAAATAAGTCAGTCTCCTCGGCCTTAGCCTTTGGCTGCTTTTTCTTTTGATACCTGGATACGTCTATTGATGGCATAACTACTGGAATAAATCTTTAGCACTATATATTTTCTGATACTGAAGCGGGATCAGATCCCCATCAGCCTCCGTTTTAAAACTCAATTGATCCACACGATCACCCGCCTCACTGACCCGCTTTTCAAACGACAAAACCAGTTCATGAACCGGCATTTTAAATGTATCCTGTCGTAATGAAAGCTGATCCCTCACCAGGTACTGATCATCAAACTGATAGGTAATCAGCCCCTCTTTTACCTTCAAAACCAGCCCATCTTCCGTCCTCACTATACTATCCGCTTTTAAAAAATCCTGCTTCAATACCTTATCTAAAGTCGTCAATGCAGCTACCTTTTCCTGCTTCTTTGTAAAACCACTATAAGACCCACTGACAATCCTAAAAGCTGTAAAAGCAATGGCTATAGCTATACCCGCGACAAGCATAGAAATGGTCACTTCCATTATCGTAAAAGCAGGTAACTTCTTATTCAGCTTCATCTTCAATCTTTTTAACAACCTGCCTCGAGCGGCCAATTTCCTTTCCATGTTCAGAAGCCACCACTGTAACCATAACCAGATCATCATAGGTCTTGTACTGAACCACCGATTTCTGGAGCACAATACTATCCAACATCACAGTTTCATCTTTCCAATTCTGTTCAGCAATACTTTGTTTGATCACCGCAGCTGCCACGGCCCTTCCTTGCTGTTGCTTCAGTGATGGAGAAGAACCAATTACATTCGTATAAATTGCCGTTGCAATCACAAACACGATCATGATGATCACCATCGCTACAATTACCTCTAGCAAAGTAGCAGCCTTTACCTGTGAACGTTTCAATTGAGCCATTTCAAAATATTTTGATCCGCATCCTCCCTGGTAAAGATAAACGGACTGAGGTAATACTTACTTAATAATTTCCTGTTCAGCACAATATCAATCAGGTAGTTCTCATATAAAGTAGCGGGTGTTTGCATGATAAACCGCTTTGCCGTCACCTTACCATTTACCTTTACCGAACGTTCCATTTTAATATATCCTGTAGCATATACTTCTCCACTTACCAGGCAGTTTTTTCCTAATGAAATAATGGTCTGCAATTCACTGCGTTTTTCTTCATAACTCAGCAGTACACCAGCAAAGCGGCTTCCTTCTGCCAGACTTACGCTGGATTGAATCTTCCCATCCAGCGGCTTAAATACCCCAGCAAACGAAGGATAAGCAAAATCACAGTTCTTGCCAATCACAATAGAATCCCTGGCAAATAACTGGCATGATCCCTTAAAACCATCCGCGACAATAATTGCCGGAGCATATACCTGCACATCTTCCAATATGGCATCTTCCGAAATATTGATGGTCGTATCCGAAACCAGAATCACCTTGCCACTGATCTTTACATCGTTGATGCCCTGCAAGGGCGAAAGCTGGTAAACCAGTTCCTTGTTGAAAAAGGAATTGACGACCGAATCCTTCACATTAAAAGCCAGCCTTTTCTGATCCTCATCAGGCTTCAGGTATTTAATTATACGATCCAAAACCTCTTTATCCAGCGATGGAATATCACGTTTACTATCCGTAATACTACCTTTGATCAGCTCCTTTCCGGCATAAGGCTTACCGTCTACATAAGCCTGCTTTAGGCCCGACTTAGGCAACTCGCCATTCCCTGTGATCTGCGTAGTACCACTTACCGATAAGGGCCTGTCTTCATCCGCCAGGTAAATTGCCGACTGATCAGCGAAAGTGCCCGCTGTGAAAAAGCTTCGTTTCAAAGTGTCTTTTAGTTCAAAGGCTTTCAGGGCATACAGTTCAAAGACACCCCAGTTGTTTTTACTTAGCACCACACTATCCGTACCCTCCTCAAATAAATCCAGAACTACTTCTTCACCGGCTATAAATCCCTCAGAAAGCACCACAGCAGTGGCAGATTCCAGGTTGGCAGACAATTTATCGAAGCGCACTTTCTTCTGCACTTCTAGCCTGTAATAAAAAGCGATGGTTAATAAAGATGCAGAGATCACTGCGATGAGCAGGGAAACAATGATTACGATATAGAGCGCTGCTGCTTTAACCATTAAGGTTCATTTAACAATATAAATGTCGGCGAAATCCTGCTTATTTCGTCTTCGGTTTTTTCTTAAAGATATTGCTGATAAAAGCAGGCATTTTCAGTTTCTTACGTTCTGTAATTTTTCCCTTTTTATACAACACTACTTTCTCCTGACCGGCTGCAAAAGTGCGTTGCTTGCCGTTCAGCAAATCATTGCGGTACTTGCCTTTTTCTTTCACATTACCCAGAGAATCGTATTTGATATACTGACCATTTTTCCTACCTGTGCTCCAGTTATACTCATCCGTAAGTCTGCCACTTTCTATCCATGATTTCCATTTGCCAGATTTAAGTCCGGCTCTGAAAAGCCCTGATTCTTTTAAACTTTTATTGGAGTAAAAATCCTGAAAACTACCGTTCAATAACCTCCCGCTATATCCTCCCTGGGTGCTGTTGATTTTATTGGCCGAAAACCAATAGTAGGTCCTGTCTGATTGAGGAACTATACCATCAACCGGTTTTACGTAAGCTATCACATCGTGAGATAAATCATTGATGACCACCTTATGCGTCAAGTATTTATCGATAACAGATCGCTGACCGTAAGTCACATTGACCATCAACAATAAAATGACTGGTAACGAGATGCGTTTAATTAGTTTGTTCATTGTTTTATGTATTTCTGTTTACCCTGCCAGCTGACCAGGATAGAATCTCTTTTATTTTTCAGTAGTTTGACACCCTCGAACACTTCCCCTTCAGTTACCATCCGCTCATTTCCATTTACCACGATGATGGATACCAGCTTTTTATTCTGCGGATTTACTACATAACCCGAATACCTGATACCGCTCCAATTTATTGGTGGCGGTTTTGGTGGTGGATTATAATTAACTGCCGGAGCAATCGTTCCAACAGCCTGAACCGGCTCCGGATCTACATATGCTCCGCCAACGAAAGGATCCCTGTAATTCAGCACAAGTCTGAAAGTATCCTTTTTAGCTACATATTGATCATAAGGTTCATGTACCGTTTTTACAGCGGCAAAGTTAGGCTGATAATCATCATCAGATTCATTGAACAACACCCTGTAGATGATGATTCCCCAAACTGCCGCTACCGCACAGATCAGCAAATAAGTGAGTTTCTTATTCTTTACCGGCTGCATACCTATTGAATTGTAAAACTCCTCAATTCACTGAAAGCCCCTGCATTTCCAGCTTCATCCAATGCCCTTACCTGCCAGTATACCTTCTCGCCGCTAGAGGCTTCATTGAATGTAAATGAAGTACCCGTTACTATAGCAGGAAAATTGTTACCGTAGATAGAAGAACCATCGCTTTTAAAAACATACAATTGATACTTTTTAGCATCGCTGAGCCCTTCCCATCTCAAGGAAACACTCTTTGCTACTACCTGGTTGTTTATAGGGGCAGTCAGGAATACCTGTCCGGGAGCAGTTTTATCCAAGGTTATATTTTGGATTACAGACCATTTAGATTCTACCGTTGCATTCTGAGCTTTTACCCTCCATTTATAAGCTTTATCCTTTGTCAGTGTTACAGAAAACTCCTCATTCGGTGTTGTTTTGTCAAAAAACAAAGTCGCTTCATCTTCAAAATTATTGGTATCGATTTGCAAGCGGTATTTATCTGCGCCATACAATTTAAGCCATTTAAAAACAGCACTGCTTTGATTGGTCACCGCATTATTTGCCGGAGCTTGTAGTTGTACCTGTTGCGCTTCTATGGACGTTGGATGAATGATAAAAGCCGCTTTGGCGTAAGGAGTTGCGCTGCTTCCATTTTCGGCACTCACCCTCCATTCGTAATTTCCCGGATCAAGTGTGTAAGTAAACTTATTGGTATTGATCAGTGTATCAAGAATTAAACTTGATGCATTTGAGAAAGTTGGGGTTACTACCTGCAGTCTGTATTGAAAAGCATTTTCTACCGTATTCCACCAGAAGGTCTGTTTGTACTGCATGCTTTCAGTGCCATTTGCAGGCGCCAGTAGTTCCACATTCTTCTTATCAATTGAAGGTTCAATAAATTCTTTACACCCTATTGAGAACAGAGCCAGCCCCAGCAGGACTTTTGAGAGGTTTTTAAAGTTTATCATAGAGCGATAAATATACGAAATATCTAACAATTAAGTGATACAAGGCACCCATTCTACGGAGACCACTTGTCCCGCAATAACATCAATAATGTTATCAATATTACTCACCATATAATGGACCAGATTCGATTCTCTAAATTGTCCCAGACTTTCTTTCTCAAACCATTTAAGAAAATCTGAGTTTACGGAAGTCCTGAATCTTCTCATGGAAGGATTTTCGTTTAATGATTTTAACCTGCCATGTTCCTGAACAACTCTGTATGCCTGAACCCCATCAAATTTGATTTCCAGCATTTCATTTTCATTTCCTAGGACTTTCAAGTGCAGTACAACTTTACCTAGCAGATCTTTAATTCCAAAAAAATAGAGATCGTCGTAAGGTATTGCGTCAATTGGTTCCCATAAATTATAATCATTCATAGCATTACAAAACAAGATCTATTATACAAAAACCATACTATTAAAAGTTTGTATACAGTTAGCAACCATTTATTCCTTTACACAACCAGCTGCAACAGGATCAAAGTTACTCGGCCACACCGTTAGGTCGTCGTATGTTGCATTTGTGAACTTTGCGTAGTTAATATTTATACAAGTCATTATAGTCCCACATAAATTAGCGTCACTAAAGTCGGCATCTAACACGTCAGCTTTATCAAGATCAGCTCCCGCGAAATTGCAAAACATCGCCCTACAATTGTGTAATCTAGCGCCTTTCATGTTCGCATGCATAAAAAAAGCCGTCATTAGGCTAGTTCTAGAAAGATCACACCTAATTAAATTTGAATTTGCTAAATAAGCACCACGCAAATCACAGCCTATAAAACTTGCGTCATGTAAATCCATATCTTCTAATATAGCTCTATGCAAACCCAAGTTATTAAGATTTACACCAACTAATGTATCATATGGAACCTCTAACACCTCATCAGTTGCAAATAATATTTTCATAATTTTTATTTATTGTTCCAGTCTATCCTGGAAACAGTTGTTTTTTGAATAGGTTTAACAAACGGAGCCTGACTTGGAGAAAGAGTTCCAGACACTCGTGATGGTTCTTGCCCATAAACTCTTCCTGCAACAAAGCGATGGTTACCGTCCACAATTACATTGCCAGCTACCTTGATAGGTGGCGCAATATTAACCGTTTTCAAGCATAGTAACATAACGTTGCACAACTGGCAATGAAACGGCACCTTGTGTTGTTTGCATTGTTGATCCTTTAAGAGCTTTTGCAATTGAGGCTTCTGTAACAGTTACTTTTGCTCCACGTAGACCGTTTACTGCGACTTTAACTTCACCTGAACCAACTAAAAGTTGAGCTACATCACCCACTGCCTGACCTATCATCTCCGCTTTTACATCAGAATTTCCATTCTGAAATTTATCAATAGTTTGAGATGTGGCAACCGCCATATTTAACGCTCCTTCAGGAGTACTCAAGCTATGTATATCTTTGACCGTTTGAACAGGATTTGTCACCATGTCAATAGCGCCCGTTACTGTACTTACTGCTGATTTACCTATTCCTAGCAAGAAACGGTCAACTTTCCCCGAAATGGAGGGGGTCAGTTTAAATACGGAATGACCGGCCATTTTCCCCTGAAATACCCACAGCGATCTCCTAAATCGACTATTATTTAAAAAATATCCAATATAGATGGATTCGACCAGAGATCAAATTTATCTAAAACAATAATCAATCTGTCTGGTCCATCTTTCTGTTTTAAGAGATATATTAAAAGATTGTCAGATGTACCTCCATTTCCTTCAGATGTCAAAGATTTTATTGCGGATATATCTTGTTTTTCAAAAATTGCCTTGACATTACTAAAGATAGTTTGTTGATATTCTATCGAATTCAAAAATTCTAACGTAATTGTATTGTCCGTTGGAATTTTTAAACGCTCTCTTATTTCATTCAAAATAATCTCGTCAAATTTATACATGCATTCCGTTCAAGGGCCATGCACCCTCTAGCGCATTTTTGGATATCCCCACTTTTAGATGTTTTTGTGCTCTAGTGAAAGGATTTATTTATTAGGTTAATCCAACACAAACCATTTTTCGTTTACATCTACAAAATATAAAAACTCAGCCAAACTACTATTTGATTGGTCTCTCACCAAGCTCAAGCTAATGCTACTATCATTAGTGAAAAAAAGTTCCAATCGCGTATTTTCCAACAGCACAACGTTATTAACTTCAGAAGCGATTATCTTACACAATGCATCTCTATACATTATGTCTCCAATTTTATAGTTTATACTTTCTAGGTTAACCTCAGGCCAACTGTAAAAAGTTAATGTATTTCCATCAAAATGAAGTTGTAAGTAGTCTTGAACAAATTCAACAGAACTTAGCTGTTCACCAATAATCGACTTAAATAGATTTTCCATATCATTGTTTAAAAGGTAGATGACCACTTGGGTCACTATTTGAAATTGTTCGACCTGTCCACGGGTTTACTGTTTGCCCTTGTGTATTCATATAATTGATACGTCTGCCTTGAGTTGTATTTGCATCCATTATTCTAACGCCTGTAACCTTGTTATTCATACCTGAACCGCCGCTACCTCCTTTATACACCATACCACTTCCTTTCTCAGGGCTTAACGGTCCCATAGCTCCTTTTGGGATGGCAACAGCTTCACCAGAGCTATTAACTACGAAAGAAGTACCCTTTCCTGTACTAGCAACACCTGCAACAGCCACTTTTGCTCCACGTATACCATTTACTGCGACTTTAACTTCACCTGAACCAACTAAAAGTTGAGCTACATCACCCACTGCCTGACCTATCATCTCCGCTTTTACATCAGAATTTCCATTCTGAAATTTATCAATAGTTTGAGATGTGGCAACCGCCATATTCAACGCTCCTTCAGGAGTACTCAAGCTATGTATATCTTTGACCGTTTGAACAGGATTTGTCACCATGTCAATAGCGCCTGTTACTGTACTTACTGCTGATTTACCTATTCCTAGCAAGAAACGTCCAGCACCAGAAAGAAAGCCTGGAGGATCGATCGGCACCTTTTTATCAGGATCATTTTCGTCAGCCATACCACCTGCATCACTTTTAGAGAAAAACCCATCGGTTGGCGCCATACCATCCGGATCAATAAATCTGATCGGATTGTTGAAAACATAGTTATAAGGACTATGCCTTCTCATTTTCTCCGCCAGCGGATCCACCACATTCCACCTTCCAATAACCGGGTCATAGAACCTAGCGCCGTAATCAAGCTGTCCCAGCTCTGTTTGCAACTCCTTGCCATTATAAAGATACTTATTGACACCAGCACTTGCAACTTTCTGCATCCCGAAAGGATAATAGTCATCACTCTGCAACCTTTCCAATAAACCACTTGACGGATTCTTATAAAATGTATACCTCACATTTCCAAGATGATCCGTCAGATTATACTCATAACTGTAAGTATCGGGACTTCCAGGATTCCTTCTCGCTTTTCCCTCCTCAGTCATGATAAAATCAATCGCACCACCTGTGTACTGGATCCCATCCACATAATCTGAAGTCGGTTCTTCACTACTCACCTTTCTCAGTTACCCGGCAAATAATATCTTAACTTTTGATTTCTTCAGGATGTAATAGATTAAAGATATAAAGCAGACATAATAAAACACCTGAAAAAAGTGAAGATAAAAATATCTCCCTATTAAGAAATCCTATCAAGTCAGATTTATACAATTTGCTTATAGATACACCATTTGAGAAAAATAAAAGGCTAATTCATTAACCACTTATCCGTAACATAATCCTAATCATACATTTGATAACATATATATATCCACATCTAATTCTATGCCTAATGAACTTAATTTTTTAATTACTTCTTTGTTAAAATTTAAGCCGATATTATTTTCATTACGACATTTCATTACAATTGACAATTCACATAAATATTTATGACTAAATGCTAATAATTCATTTTCGTTAATTGACATAAGCAAATCATCGATACCTTGATTTATAAATTCAGAATTTTCAATAGAACTTTTTATAATCCAACTGCTATTTTTACGTGTGATACTTCCGTCTCTATTCGGGATAATTTCTCCCTTTAACCAAGACTCTGTTGCATCAATTCCCAACTTTTTATTAATCGCTTCTATTGAACATTCAAAGTCATGAATTTTTAGCGCTAATGTTACATTTTCCATTATCTCAAATCATTTAAATTTATACCTGCAGGTTCACCTGGACCATTTCCTCCTTTTGGCTTTATTACTACATCCCCATTTGGTTTTTTATAAAGATCAATTTTACCAGTTGATTTTCCACCTTTTAAATCGTGTACATCATGACCATTTCGTTCTAACTTATCTATTTCACCATCCGACAATTTTTTGTCTTGGTTTCCTTTTCCTCCCTTAGAAAAAACCATATTAGGTTTCAGATCCATTATATTCTGAAGAAGACTTATAGTAGTTAAAACCCCTCTCAATGGAGCGAATAGCGTGCTCTCTATAGCATAACTTTGGCTAATTCCTTGAGGGGCGAATTTAGTAAACGTAGCAGCTATAGCCATTCGAGTATTTGCTCCGCCCCTTATTTTAATCTCATCCAACTCAAGGGCGTTAAACCCAAGTCTAGCAATATAGTGGCCTGGATAGTAACTAACCCCAGATTTCTCAGTACCTACGATGGTTAAATTATCCTTTGTACCATTCCAATTCGAGGGGTCTGAAACTAAATAAACATTTTTATCATTAGGATCATTGTCATAACGAATAATCTTACCATTTGGACCAATGTATGTCGCGGCCAAATAATGAGGATCATTTTCTTTAGCCATACCACCTGCATCACTTTTAGAGAAAAACCCATCGGTTGGCGCCATACCATCCGGATCAATAAATCTGATCGGATTGTTGAAAACATAGTTATAAGGACTATGCCTTCTCATTTTCTCCGCCAGCGGATCCACCACATTCCACCTTCCAATCACCGGGTCGTAGAACCTTGCACCGTAATCAAGCTGTCCCAGCTCTGTTTGCAACTCCTTGCCATTATAAAGATACTTATTCACACCAGCACTTGCAACCTTCTGCATCCCGAAAGCATAATAGTCATCGCTCTGCAGCCTTTCCAATAATCCACTTGACGGATTCTTATAAAACGTATACCTCACATTACCCAAATGATCCGTCAGGTTATACTCATAACTGTAAGTATCTGGACTTCCAGGATTCCTTCTCGCTTTTCCCTCTTCAGTCATGATAAATTCAATCGCACCACCTGTATACTGGATCCCATCCACATAATCTGAAGTCGGTTCTTCACTACTCACCTTTCTGAGCTTCTGACCAGTAGCATCATAAGTATAAGCAATGTTTAAACCTGACTTTGTTACGGCTATAGGTATATTATCAATACAAACAAATATTTTTGCACAAAACTTCTTTTTACACAAAAACATATCTGGTTGATAACCATACCTTTCAATATAATAGTCAATTCACCATCCCTAACCGCTCTAACAAATTCTTTATTTATTAACATCATATAATTTAGATTTATTTATACTTCATTCTTCCTGTTTCATCCTTTTTAATCGTTATAATTATATCCTACCGCACACACTACCCACTTAGTGTATAATTTACAATTAAAAATTATTAATAACTGTGAAATATTTTGATAAAACTGTTGTATAATTTCAACAAAAACAAACAATTTATTTATGTTACATGGTTTTGATGATATTATACATAACAATGATTACTATTATGATAGAATAAATAATAAACTTTGCACACTAACTTACAAGGGATAATTAAAATAACTGAATTTACCTATGAAGTATACGTGTATTATCATAAGAGACAAACGTGTATCAAACTCTTCATTCAACAATTACCTGAACAAAGACCCCAATATCGAGGTCTCCGGAACTTTCACATCTGCTACAGAAGCCATTAGGAGTATTGATTTAAATGACAAACCTGATTTCATATTTGTAGATATTCAGGATCCAAGTGTAGAAACTATTGACGCTTTAACCAGGCTAAAAAGATATACCAAAGCACTGGTATTCATATCGTCTGACAAGGCTCAACATCAGCAAGTAACAGATGACAATACTATTCACTTAATTCCCCTGCCAATAAAGTCAAAGCAGCAATACGACGAGATCCTTAAAGAGATACGTATGGACATCGCTACAAATACTTTCATCTGTATGACTGTCAAATTAAAAAAGGGAAGCAATGAATTCACATCCTGTTATTTTGACGACATCACATACATTGAATCCGAGGGAAACTACCTGCATATCCATACCGACAACAATACATACTCCTTATTAAGTTCACTTTTAGACATCGAAGAACAAGTGAAATATAGAACTGATTTGGTTCGTATTCACAAATCCTTTGTCATTTCTATCCATGCGATTGAGTACTTCATAAAGCCGCTGTCGGTTAAAATACGCGGATTAAAAATACCTGTTCCCGTAGGCCGCAGTTACCAAAAAAAATACCATGAAGCTGTAAAACATAGAAAAATACAATTGGACCAACTATCAGATAAATAAACCCTACATCTGCCAATGGATAAACTTACACTCTGCCTATACCTGGCTCGTCATGAGTGCACCATGACTGCACCATGAGTGCAGGGTGAGTGCACCTTTTCCTAGAAAAAGGTGCACTCAACGTGTATTTACAATGTTGTGATTGTGCTGACATCACAACCCAGACTACAACAAAACATAAACTAACTGATAACAAAAATAAAAAAACAACATTATGGGAAAATACGATGGCAAACACCTAACAGGCTTAGTAGGCCCACTAGTCATCAGAAAAGGAAAAAAAGGACAGATTGTATCGACTAAGGCAGATAAAGTCAAGCAAACACAAGGTACAAAAGATTCCTCAAGTATGTTTGCAAAATGCAGCACATTTGGAAAAGAAATACGTGATGACCTCAATGGTCTCTTTGGAAAAAATAGTGATGGCGAGATGGTAAATAGGTTGCAAAAAGAAATCAGAGCTGTAATGGATCATTGCTATGACAAAGAAACCAAAACCTTCCATTTCAATGAGTATAGCTTTGACAGACTTCAAGGCTTTGATTTTAATGAAAAATCTCCACTAAAAAACACCTTGTGGTTGTGGATACAGCCTCAAGTACAAATCAGCAATAATATTCTGAATATAAGTTTACCTGAGTTCATACCAAATGAGGAAATCAGGTTTCCTGATGATGCAAGCATTTGCGAGCTTGAATTGATTGTTGGATCTTATGGATTGAATGTAGGTTACCATAGGGCAATTTTCTATCAGGCAATCACTATTCAAAAAGATCAAATAGCAGTACCGGCTCAGGAATGGACATTCGAAGTTCCGGATGGATGTCTCTGTATTCCTGCTATTGGTTTAAATTTCTACAAGACACGGGGCAACTTCCAAACCAACCTCAACAGCAAAATATTTAATCCCGCGGCAATCATAGGTGCACCGATAAGCCCGGGCACATTTGTGGTACCACCGAGAATATCCGGACCGGTATACTGGAGCCCCATGGGCGTAAAATTTCCGGCTGAAAATGAAATATAAGTCCAGACACTAATTCGGCATGATTCTCGTTGTTATATGGATATGAAATATAGACTATTCCTGTTTTTATTACTTTGCGCCACTGCTGTAAAAGCCCAGACTTTCAAATATCCTGTGCTCAACCCTCAGGGCAAAACCATAAAATCCCTGGCACCTGCTCAATGGAAGGCCGTGGATTCGATATATGGCGATCTAAATAACGACAAGATTGAAGATCTTGCAGTGATTTACGAGTTTTATGCAGCAGTAAAAGAAAACCGGGCTTATGGCGACAATACCACAGAGTTGATTACCGAGATACAGAAGCCGAGAATACTAGCTATCTATTTCAAATCGGGCAGAAACTACCGTCTCTCTACACAAAACAACAACTTCATTTTAAGATCTGAAGAAGGTGGTTTAATGGGCGATCCTTTAAGACCTTTGAAGATCGACAGCAACAGACTTACGCTTTCATTTGAAGGTGGCGGCAACTGGAGATGGAAATTGAGTTATACTTTCAGGCACCAGAATAACGACTGGCAACTTACCAAAGCCAATAATTTTGCTTACCACAACAGTTCAGGAGAAATGAACGATAAGCAGTATGATTTTCTGAATAAAAAGCGGGTGGTGATCAGCGGAACTATTGAAAATAAGAATGCTAATAACGAAAAGATAGAACAGCCATTATCAGTGAAGGCATTAAGGACGTTTGCTAGTTTTAAGAAACCCTGGACCTGGGAGATCGGACCTGACGAGTATTTATAGAACTATCTGCACTAGCTTGCAGTGAAGAAAAAACCTTCTCAGAGAAGACATCAGCGCCCATGTTGCGTAGCTTCAGGGGATGCAGTCTTCGAAGAGAACGGTATTTTTTCTTCACTACCAAGCGATTCCTATTATCTTGAATAATTTGGTGCTTCTTTGGTGATTGAAATATCATGTGGATGACTTTCTCTCATACCGGCAGCTGTGATCCTTACGAACTTCGCTTTCTGAAGCTGGTCTATAGTAGCCGCACCGCAGTAGTGCATACCTGCTCTCAAACCACCTACATACTGATAAATTACCTCTGCCAATGTACCTTTATAAGGAACACGGCCAACAATACCTTCCGGTACAAGTTTCGTTACCACATCAGTTTCGTCCTGAAAGTAACGATCTTTAGATCCCTGAGCCATTGCTTCAACAGAACCCATACCGCGGTATGACTTAAACTTACGTCCTTCGTAAATGATGGTTTCGCCCGGCGACTCCTCTACTCCTGCAAATAATGAACCTGCCATGATCGCACTTGCACCCGCAGCTATTGCTTTTACAATATCACCTGTTTGTTTGATACCACCATCAGCGATCACCGGAATACCTGTTCCGATTAATGCCTGTGCACATTCAAATACAGCGTACAATTGAGGTACTCCTACCCCTGCAATGATCCTTGTGGTACAGATAGAACCCGGACCAATACCTACTTTAACCGCATCAGCTCCTGCTGCTGCCAAAGCTCTTGCTGCATCTGCAGTAGCAATGTTTCCGGCTATTACCTGTAGCTCAGGCCAGCGTTGTTTGATGGCGATCACCATATCGATCACACCTTTAGAATGTCCGTGGGCAGTATCAACCGTTACCACATCTACTCCTGCTTTTACCAATGCCGCTACACGGTCAATGTTGTCTGCAGCTACACCTACAGCAGCACCTACGCGAAGTCTGCCTTGCTCATCTTTACAAGCTTTAGGGTAGTTTTTATATTTCTGTATGTCTTTGAAAGTGATCAGACCAGCCAGACGGCCGTCTTTATCTACAACAGGAAGTTTTTCAATTTTATAGTCCTGTAGAATCTCTTCAGCTTGCATTAATGTAGTTCCTTCAGCAGCAGTGATCAGGTTTTCCCTGGTCATTACTTCAGAAACTTTGCGTTGCATGTCTTTCTGGAAACGAAGATCTCTGTTAGTGATGATACCTACCAGCTTGTTGTCTGCATCAATAACAGGAATGCCGCCGATCTTAAATTCTTTCATGATCTGAAAGGCATCGGCAACTTTAGCTTCTTCACGCAGGGTAACAGGATCCTGGATCATTCCGCTTTCTGAGCGTTTTACCTTTCTCACTTCATCAGCCTGACGCTCGATGCTCATGTTCTTGTGCAGCATACCGATACCTCCTGCCTGGGCAATAGCAATAGCTAGGCCGGCTTCAGTTACAGTATCCATAGCAGCAGAAACTATAGGAACATTGATGCGTATTTTTTTGGTGAGGAAACTTCCGGTATCCACGTCACGTGGCAGAACTTCAGAATAAGCAGGTACTAATAATACGTCGTCGTATGTTAGTCCTTCAGCGATAAATTTATTGGGATCGAGTTGCATAGCAAATAAGTTTACGAGTTACTATTTGCCGGGCAAAAATACGATTATTATTTATAACACACAATAGTTATCTGGAAATAGGCTGGTATTGGTTAAAGATTACAATCAAATTAAATAAAGTTGCTTCGCATCTTCTTCGAGGCCAGGATGAGCTGGTATATAAAAAAAGGGCCGGTATCATCATATGATGATACCGGCCCTTTTGGGCTTGAGATATTTACTTACAATTGAGTAGTCTTTGCAAAGATCGGATCTCTGTCTTTTACTATTCTTTCAGATCCTTCATTAATTACTTTTCCGTCAACCTCAACTTTGTAGGTAACCGTAAAAGGCGTGGCACCAAATTCAAAGCCACCGATATTTAAAGCGCCGGCGTAGAAACTATCGGCAGATTCTATAACTATTGTCTTTCCGCCGTTAAAATTATCGGTACCCAAGTTTAACGACGCACCTTTCACTAAAACCCCATCAACCTTCCAGTCTACGGTTGATCCATTGGTTTTTGATGCGGCAAGGGTTACATCAAAATAATCACCTTCCGCTTTTTTAAAATCACTTGAAAGGGTTAAAGTGATTTTTGCTTTCTTACCACTCGACGGACTATTATCATCTTTCTTTTTGCAAGAGAATAAAACTGTTAAAGCAGTCAGTCCGCAGGCAAGCATCATTACATTTTTGTTGATTTTCATAGGTTGTATTTATTATTTGTTTTACTTATTTATCTTTATCAATATCTCCCCATCGTCCAGCCCCTCCAGATTCTTTTCAGCAAACGTAGTTGCCGATACTTTTTGCAGGGCGGCTAACAAATCTTCACTGGTACCGGTGTGCTGCACCTGAATAGTTGACGACGACGCATTGAATTTCATTTTTGTGCTCGCTACACCTTTGGCAGTTTGAACCTTTTCGTTAATGCTTTTGAGCATAGAAAAATCTACACCGCTAAATTTTATAATCGTATTTGTTTCTGCTGCTGCACTTTTCGTGCCAAATAACCCCGTAGCTTTTAACCCCATTTTCGAAGCTTTATCGGCAGAACCAGCGGCTTGGTCCGCCTTATTTAATACTTTATCTATTTTATCTAAAATGCCTTGTGCACTTACTGTTGTTGCGCCAAATACCAATAAAGCGAAACATGTCATTAATAATTTTTTCATAGTTTGAGTTTTAAGGTATTCAAAGTTACCTCCCCAAAACAGGCAGCGCAATAACTACAAGCAGTCATTCTTATATAGCTGTAAACAGCTATATTTCACATTTTATTTCCATAAACTGCAGATTATGCTTAACCTTATCAGGAGACAAAAAATCATTATTACACCCTACCTACCCATGAAAACCTATTATTTCAGCTTAGTTCTTCTTCTGATAGCTATCAAGAGCGATGCGCAATCTCCTGCCCCTGACAGATATCTCGACAGTCTAAATCAATTGATTAAAATAACCAAGTCTGACAGTATAAAGGCCAGAAATTACTTTCTCCTATCTGATTATTGGAGAGAGCAGGACACAGCCAAAGCAAGAGCTTATCTGGAAAAGGGAAAGGTTCTGGGCGATAAATACCCTTTCATGAAAGCGTTCTACTATTCTTATTTAGGAAATTATTATTTAGGGATAGACGATGCCAAAAGTGAGATCAATTTTCTAAAGGCCGACAAGGGACTTTCTGTTTTCAAGACCAAAGAAGCCTATCAGGAACGGGCCGGGGCATGGCATAACTACGCCTTGGTACAACAACATCAGGATGACCATAGAGGCGCCTTAGATGCACTGATCAATCACGTGCTCCCATTATCGAAAAAGGCAGGCGACAAAATATGGCTGGGAACTGAATATATTTCAATAGCTGCGATTTTTATGAATTTAAAGCAGTACAACAAAGCAATCCCCTATCTGAACCAAGGCATTGAGCTCTTTCAAAACGCCCCCCGGAGTCAATATTTTTTACTGGTAAATGCTTACCTGACTGCATCAGACAACTATTTCGGTCTGGAAAACTACAAGTTATCCAAAAAGTATCTGGATTTAGCCAAAACAGTGCTCGACAAATCAAAAAACATTGCTTCCCAGTATCGCATAGAGATATTTCTGCTTGACTACTATAAATGTGCTACTACCTATTTTGTAGCTACCAAACAGTATCAAAAAGCAATAGCGCATGCCGATGAGGGAATTAAACTGGCGAGAGAATTAGATGATAATTATTCCCTGCAGGAAATCGCTTTCGATAAGCACACCATTCTCGTTGAACAAAAACGTTATCCTGAAGCGGAAAAAATTTTAACGGGTTTAGTGACACAAAAAGAGACATACTCTTTAACCCAAAACCGATTAAAAACATTTAATGCCCTGGCCAGCCTTTACCATACAACAGGCGATATGGTCAAGGCCTATACCTGGTTGAAAAAAAGTAAAATCCTGGGAGATAGTTTAAACGAAAGCAAATTGAAAACGGATGTCAGTAACCTGGAAATAAAATACAAAACTGCAGAGAAGGAAAAGAAAATTCTATCCCTGCATGCGGAAAACGAAAATGCCAATTATAAAATCAAACAGAACCGCCTGTTAAGCTGGCTATTGGGCTTGATTAGTTTGTTTTTACTGGCGATTGCTATTTTGGGCTGGCTATTTTACAGAAACAGTAAAAAGCTGGCTGCGCAAAAAGAATTAAACCATCAACAACAATTGACAGATATCGAAAGACAAAAGCAGATAGATATGGTGCAAGTAATGCTGAACACCAAGGAGGATGAACAAAACCGCGTGGCCCGCGACTTGCACGATGGTCTGGGCGGAATGCTGTCCACCGCTAAAGTCAATTTACTTCACTATACCCAGGAAAAGAACGACAATACTGATGCGGAACTTGGTAACGTGGTGCTCCAGTTGGAAAACGCAATAACAGAACTTAGGCGTATAGCTCATAATATGATACCCGGAATGCTTTTAAAACTGGGCCTCGAAGCTGCGCTACGTGATTTATGTGACACGCTGAGCACACAAAACCTGGATGTAGTGTTCCAGTGGCTGAACATAAAGAACGAATTACCTGTCCAGGAACAAATTACGATTTATCGCATAGTACAAGAGGCATTGGCCAATGCGGTTAAACATGCCGATGCCAAAAATATACTTTTGCAATGCACGCAAAGTGACGATGTATTTTTCATTACTATTGACGATGACGGCAAGGGTTTTAATGTTGACACTCCGGTAAAAAACCAGGGTATTGGGCTTAAGAACATCAAAAGCCGGGTTGAACATTTAAATGGAACTATAGAAATTTTATCAAAAGAGAACGAACAAGGTACTTCAATAAATATAGAGCTGCATGTTACCATCTAAACCTACCCTTGCCATTGTAGACGACCATCCGATTATTATTGAGGGGTTGACAAAACTTTTAATGAAGAAAGAAAAATTTGACCTCATTGGAAGTTTTACCAATGGCGAGGATTTTATTCCTTTCTTACAGACCAATCCTGTTAAAATTGTGCTTTTGGATATTGTATTACCGGGTATAGATGGTATGGATTTATGTAAAGAAATAAAAAACATATCACCGGCAACTATAGTGCTTGCCTTTAGTAACCATCAGGAACGGAGCGGCATTATGAAAATGCTGGAAAATGGTGCAAGTGGATATGTGCTAAAAGATGCTTCGATAGATGAACTTTTGCTTTGCATTGATGAAGCGTTAAATGGCAGGATCACATTTAGTAAGGCCATTAATGATATTCTTACACAGGCGCAATTAAAAGAAAACAGGCTGACCAGACTCACAAAGAGAGAAACCGAAATCCTGAAGTTAATTGCCCATGGCGCCACTACGCCTCACATTGCCGAACTGCTTTTCCTAAGCAAGTTTACAGTAGAAAATCACCGGAAAAATATATTGCAAAAGCTAAAGGCAAAAAACGTAGCTGAACTGATCAGCATTGCCAACCAACAGGGCTTGCTTTAATTTCAGTCAAGTTCTATAATAATTAGCTATCAGTGTCAGCTGTTAAAGAATGTTAATGTCTTTTGATTCAATAGTATAATCCCTAGTTTTATGACATTCTTTTAAAGTCGAGAAAAACAAATTAAATACTTATGAAAAAACGCTTATCACTCCTATTGCTCCTGGCTGCCACCGTGCAGCTACAGGCCCAGCAAGTCAGCAAAGACAAACAAATTGCCAATTTAGAAAGCTTTGCCAAATTGTATGGCTACGTAAGGTATTTTCATCCATCAGAAGAAGCAGCTGCTGTGAACTGGGACAATTTCCTCTACTATGGCAACAAAGAGGTAGAAAATGCGACAAACACACAGGTATTGAATCAGAAACTGAATGCCTTATTTAATCCCATAGCGCCTTCGGTGTACATCGTTAGTACTGCTGCTGCAAAGGATTTTGATGTAAAAAGCATTACTCCGCCGAATAAGCAGGACCTGAAAGAAATCACCTGGCAACACTACGGTATGGGCAATCAGGATGGTCTTTACAAGAGCATCCGTACCAACAGACCGATTAAAATAAGGGATCCCAAACGGGCGAGGTTTGCAGTCGCGACCTCTTTTGTGGATGCCACCGCATATCGGGGCAAGAAATTTAGACTCAGGGGCTGGATGAAAACAGAAGTTACTTCAGGACAAGGTCAGATGTGGATGAGGATAGATTGTGAAGGAGATAAAAGGGGCTTCTTTGACAATATGGACAGCAGACCTGTTAAACTGAAGGATTGGAAAGCTTATGAAATCAGCGGAACGGTAGACCAGGAAGCAAAAGAGATGGTCTTCGGGGCATTCCTCGTTGGCGATGGGAAACTGTGGATCGATAACTTTAGCCTTGAGGTGGAAACTGGTGGAAAATGGACAGCCATACCTGTTGGCAATCATTCTTTTGAAGCAGAAAACACTGCAGGCTGGAATACAGGGTCGGCAGGATACAGCTATATGCAGGTGAAAGACACCAAAGTGGAAGGACAAAAGGCCTTGCTGATCGCCGACATTTCGGAAAGCAAAATGCTGACCACCATCTTTGATGACAAACCGGCCTTCGGTGAGTATTTCATCAAAAATATTGGCAATGGACTCTCCTGCGTAGTACCGCTGGTACTGATGGGGACTGACAGCACCACCTATCCTGTTGCGAATGCAGCCCAGCTACAGCAGTTGAAAGACAAGATAGATCAAACCGTAAAGCCGCCGATGACAGCAAACGACCTTTATGTGAGGTTCTCAGCAGTGGCGGTAGCCTGGAATGCATTCCAGCATTTCTTCCCTTATAAAGAGGAAGCGAAACTCCAGTGGGACAAAGAACTGCCTGCAAACTTGCGCGCAGCATATGAGGCAACTGATAAAGAGCGTTTTGCGAGTGTATTACGTGTGATGACGGAGAAGCTGAAAGACGGGCATGTACGTTTAAATTATGGAAGCCAGGATTATTTCTCTATACCTGCTGGCGCAGTGCTTGCAGAGGGTAAGATCGTCATCAGTAAAGTAGATGACGTTAAAGATCCTGCTGAGCAGTTGCCCTTAAAGGCCGGAGACGAGGTGATCTCTATTGACGGCATCGCGGCAATGAAGCGTTTTGCAGACCTTAAGAAAGAAGTATCTGGTTCAGAACAGTATAAGAATGCTATTGCCCAGTCTGTCCTTTTTAACGGCAACAAGGATACGGAAATGCTGCTTAAAATCAAACGTTCCGGAGAAGCTGAAAAAGCGGTTCGCCTCGTCAGGAAGGGTTACAGAAATTCTCGGGATACCATTACGATCAAAAAACTAAAGGACGGGATCTATTACGTAAACATAGGCAATACCGAAATGAAGGAAATCACCGCAATGATGCCTGAACTGGCACAGGCGAAAGGGCTGGTATGCGACCTGAGAGGCTATCCTAAAGGAAATCATGAGCTCATCTCCCACCTGCTGACGGTACAGGACTCCAATAAGTGGATGTTTGTACCACGCATCACCCATCCTGATTATGAAAAAGTAAGCTATGAAGGTATGGGCTGGAACATGCCTGTAAAGACCCCGCACATTAGTGCCAAAGTGATTTTCCTGACGGGTGGTGGCTCGATTAGTTATGCAGAAAGTTACATGGGTTTCATTAAGGGTTATAAACTGGCCACCATAGTGGGGCAACCGACAGCGGGCGCAAATGGAAACATCAATCCTTTCAACCTTCCGGGAGGTTATAACCTCAGCTTTACCGGGATGAAGGTGAAGCTGCAGGATGGTGGAGAGTTGCATGGCCTGGGGATACAACCTGACGTGTTGGTAGACCAAACCATTAAGGGCATAACTGAGGGCAGGGACGAATACCTTGAAAAGGCTTTGGAATTATTAAAATAAACTATCTGCTGTAAGGTTTTTCGTTGATCCAGTGAAAGCCTCTTTCTGTAAGGATAAAGTGCTTCTTTTTAAGTGCTATCCTTACAGAATCATCATATATTTTTCCAGAGAGCACCAGGCTATCTGGATTTGGAAGTACGTATTTCAGGATATGGGTCGAGTCGGGATCTTCATTGAAAGCGATGCTGATCTTTTTAGTTTTCGTATCAGTCTTTATGGAATGGAACTCGATGGCGTCGTTCATGAACATAATGGACGATTTATCCACTCCTTCCATCCTGAGCTGTTTCCATTGGAATGCATCATCATCGCCAATAGCCATAGCCTTGCTGTTCCTTATAAATTGCTTTACGTCGTAAGCTCCATACAAAGGTGATTTTGCTGCGGCATCGCCATACATTTTTCGCGATTGAAGCAGCCCGTAAATGGGCATTATTACAGCCAAAAAGAGGATGATGTATTTGACACTGTACTTGGTGACGTACAGCCAGCGTTTTTGAATTTCGGGAGCATTGAACTTACGGAGTGCCACAGCTTCACCCTTGATCAGCAACCGGTAGAATTTTATAGCATTGGGCGCCAGCAGAAAGGCGCTCATCAGGAACAGGGCTGTAGAGACAATCTTGACCGGCACATCATAGAAATAGTTGATCGCCATCACATTGGCTGTAACAGCAAAACAAATCAATGCACCCAGTGTGACCGTCCGCCTGAACAACAGCAACAAAGCCATTACTTCTGCAAATCCCATAAAGAGGTTGTACCCTTTTGAAAAGCCCATGAAGGTCCATGCAAGTCCCATTGGAGATGACTCACCATAAGGCATCATCAAACGGGAGATTCCTGGGGAAGGGAACTGCAGTTTAATCACTTTGACCATTCCATAATTGAACAGCATGATTCCTACATAAAAACGCACGGCAACGGTAAGCCAGTAATACAGCCTTGGATAGTTCAGGCTTTTTCTGTCGAGCACAGTCCAGATTATAGTGCCCGTAACGGCAATGGTGGTGATAAACAACAACACCACGTAATCATAGGTAGTATCTCCGCTCCCCCCTGTAAATTCTGTGATTTCGTAAGGCAGTTTAAGCACGTATTTCCCTACCCATGGAATAAATTGATGCATTAGCTCGGTAACGAACTGCATCAGGACATAAAACAGTGGATAGGCTCCGTTATTTACAAATAAGGTGAACAGGATAAACAGGATGAAGACAAATCTAAAGGATAACCTTTGAACCGGGGTCCATGCTCTCATAATTACTTATTGATCAATTGAAATGAAGAAAACTGTGCTTCCTGATTGGCCGAACCTTTGAAGTTCAAACCAATCCTCGGGCTCCTGTCCCAGGGAGGAAGGAAGTTTACAGATGGGGCTTGCGCTGCTGTGAGTGATCTCCAGTCCTTTTGCGACTGTTTAAAATAAACCCTGCAAATGAAGTCTGGCTGTACTTCCAGTTTTAATTCAACCGGACCGGCACTGCTGATTCCCTCCGAAGCCAGGACTGTTCTTTTTTTATCTTTAACCATCCAGAATTCGACCTTGTTGCCCACTGTCCCAACTCCGATTGCAGCATTGGCATCACCATAGATTACTAATCCTTTTTGGGCATCATTGTGGTTGACAACTGTAGTAGTGATTTCGTAATTTGTAGAAACAGGGCGAACGGTGTACGCAATACCAGTAAGGTAATCTTCTTTCGTGATTCCTGATAGATGCAGATTGCCTTTAAGCTGTTTGACTACTGGGTTTGAGTTTCTGAAATCCCATTGCCAATATACAGCCGGCATTTTGGCCTTAAAATCATCTTTGATATTTGCGGGCTGAGTACCTGAAGTTTCTGTTTTAAATACCGGCCATGCGTTCGTGCCTGGCCATATCAATTCGGCAAGTAATCCTTGTCGGCCTGTGTAAACAGAGCTCTGTTTGTTATAGGCATGGTATAGATAATAAGTTTTATGATCCGGTGTATTTACAAAAGTACCGTGTCCGGAGCACTTCCAGTCTTCATTTTCTTTTAGCACCGGATTATTTTCATAATCTTCATAAGGCCCTTTGAAAGTCTTTGACCTGGCTATCCTTGTGTTATAATCGCAGTTACTTCCGCAGCAATTGCCGGCAGAATAGAACATATAATAATAATTGTCTTTCTTCAAAAAGCTTTGTCCTTCCAGGCCTATGCCCTTTTCATCTTTTAGCATGGTGAACAACTCGCCTTCCAGCTTCAATCCATCAGCAGACAGCTTGCTGCCCATTATTTCGATAGGCCGGCCATCAAGACCATAAGCCTTGAATGTAATGTACAGTTGTCCGTTGTCATTGTAAACAAACGCATCTATAGATTCCTTGCTGTGCTCGATGATCACTCCATGGTCTTTGAAACCCCGGTCGGGATATGGAGAGGTGGCGACGCCAATGTAGGAGGCATTGTCCTTTTTGCGTCTGGCACTGTAGTAGATAAAATAAGTGTTGTTGTGATAATAATATTCCGGCGCCCAAAAAGAGCCAGTTGTCCATTCCGGTGCTTTATCAAACACATAGCCTACCTGTTTCCAGTTTTTCAGATTAGCGGATTGGAATATAGGGAAATGAGGTGCCCATTCTGAAGAGGTGCCTACGGCATAATATTGATTTCCTTTTTTAATAATCGAGGGGTCAGCAAAATCTCCGGGAATAACAGCGTTGATCTGTGCCTGGAGTTTTATAGGCGTGGATTGGCAGAGCGCAATCAGCAGCAGGCATTTTAAAAGGAATCTCATTTAATATTGTTCTATTAGGTAATTACTTGTATTGCAATATATAAAATGATGAGGATTTTAGTCTTTTTTCTTTTCAGGATATATGCTATTATTGCATAATCTAAATTACAGCCTCGATGATTAAAATAAATGCGCTCCTGTTAAGCCTGTTTTTACTGGCATGTACTAGCTATGCCCAGCAAGTAAAAGTAAACCACAAAGTATTTAAGTACGGAAAAGTTGACCTCACTGAATTTGACACCAAAGTTAGCGGTGTAGATTCAGCGGCATCAGCAGTAGTATTGTTTGATGTGGGAAAAGGTTATTTTGACTTCACTGCTAAGGGTCTTGTATATGTTCAGGACCGACATACCCGTTATAAGATCATCAACAAAAACGGATATGATTATGGAAACCTGGAACTCCAGTTTTATAAGAGCCAGGGAAACGGGACTTCGCTCGACCAGTTAGATGCAGCTACCTACAATCTTGAAAACGGGAAAATTGTAACCAGCAAAATCAACAAGGATGCGAAGTTTACCGAAAAACAGGATAAAAACTTTACACTTAAAAAGTTTGCATTACCTAATGTAAAAGAAGGATCTATCATTGAATACAAATACAAAATTATATCTGACTTTATTTTTACGCTTCGTCCCTGGTATTTCCAAAGGGACATTCCAACACTGTATTCCGAATTTACCGCTACTATTCCTGAGTATTACAGGTACCGTCAGAATGCAAATGGCTTTCTGTTCTTAAACCCCACACAAGAAAATGTAAACCAGAGTTTCAACGGCGCTACGCTCAATTGCAGACAATATAACTTTATAGTTGAAAATGCTCCTGGTCTAAAAAAGGAAAGCTTCATTACCACCATGCAGGATTATGTAAGCAGGGTAAACTTTGAACTGACCTCTATCACTGTTCCAGGTGAAGCTTATAAGGAATTTACAACCACGTGGCCTAAGCTTGTAGCCGGATTAAAAACTGAAGAGAAGTTCGGGCAGTTTGTAGATAAGAAAAGTTTTATAAAAAGCCTTTTAAAGGGACAGATAAAAGGTGACCAGAGCAATAAAGACAGCATGCTGGTATCGATTTTCAATTATGTGAAAAATAACATAAAGTGGAACAAGGAAACAGAGCTTTACACGTCTGAAACTAATCCTAAAGCTATTTTTGAAAAGAAAGCGGGCAACTCGGCAGACATTAATTTATGTCTTTACGCCTTATTGAAAGAAGCGGATATAGCGGCCTCTCTTATACTGATCAGTACAAGAGACAATGGAGCGCATCCCGGATTGCCGATGCTTACTGCATTTAACAATGTAATTGTAGGTGCTAAAATTGGCGAAAATGTTGTGATGCTGGATGCTACAGATAAAAACCATTGTGTTGATCTGATCAGTTATTCTAATCTGAACCATCAGGGCCTACAGGTAGACCTGGAAAACGAATCTGCACAATGGGTATCCACTGATGACAATAAAATCAGCAAGAAAAACATCAATTATGTGCTGACCATGGACAATGAGCATAAGCTGTCCGGAAAGCTGTACCTTTCTTCATCAAACTATGAAGGTTTGGCAAGAAGAGATCAATACCTGTCTGCCGCCAATGAAACAGACTTTTTAAAAGATTACAAATCGGATAAACCGGGTCTGGGCATCAAGAATTACGAGGTCACCAACCTGAATAACCCTTCGGAACCGCTTATTGAATCAATGGATGTAGAAATTGAGGATAATGTGGAAGAAGCGGGCAATCTGGCCTATTTTACACCGCTTTTATTTGAAAGAACTAAGGAAAATCCTTTTAAACTGGAAGAAAGAAAATTTCCTGTTGATTTTGGTTTTCCATCGGAAGAAATTTTCCGCATGACCATTGAATTCCCAAAAGATTATCAACTGGATAAAATGCCTAAGAACGAAAAAATCATTCTTCCGGATGAAACTGCGGCATTTACATTCATGTTTGCCGCTGAAGACAACAGGATCATGCTAAATAGCAAGATCACTGTTAAAAAACCGGTATTTACAGCTGAAGAGTATTATGACTTGAAAGAGTTGTTTAAAAATATAGTAAGGAAACAGGCAGAGCAAATTGTACTAAAGAAAATTTAAAATGAAGAGATTATTGCTTTTTGTACTGACTGTACCAACATTTAATAGTGTTTATGCTCAGGGCATATACGATGTCAGTAAAATACCTGCGGACTTGACTAAGAATGCATCTGTTGTAATTAGAAATGAGCAGCAAACTTATGAGGTAAAAAGTCCGGGGAGTGCGAGTCTGGATTACAAAACTGCCATGACTATTTTGAATAAAAATGGAGAAGATGCATCTATTATGCGCGAATTTTACGATAAGTTCTCCAGCGTCAGTAGTTTAAAAGCTACGCTGTATGATGGTAGTGGCAACAAGATCAAAGATTATAAATCATCTGACTTTAAAGACCGCAGTGCTGTCTCTGATGGTTCAATCTATGAGGACAGCCGCATAAAATATCTTGAATTTTTGCATACGAGCTATCCCTATACCATTGAATTCAGTTACAGCGTTAGTTACAATGGGGTACGGTCCTACCCAATGTGGTATCCTGCAAGTTCATGGGGCCATTCCATTGAACAGTCAAAGTTCACCTTCATCATTCCGGAAACAATGACCTTTAAATACCTCAAAAGTAAAGGCCTGGCTACGGATTCATTGAAAACAAAAGGTAAAACTGAGTACAACTGGAGTTGCAAGAACATCAGCGCCCTGGAATATGAGCCTATGAGTACAGGTTTAAGAAATGTGCTGCCCTGGGTAACAGTGGCGCCAAATCAATTTGAGTATGACAACGCAAAGGCCAATATTGAAAACTGGAAGAATCTGGGAACTTTTATGCAGGACCTGAGTAAGGGACTTCAGGTATTGCCAGAAGCGACTAAGGCAAAAGTACAGGCCATTATTAAGGATGCAAAAACACCTGAAGAAAAAATCAAATTGCTGTATAAGTTCTTACAGGCAAATACCAGGTATGTGAGTGTACAGCTCGGCATAGGTGGTTACAGACCTATTGCTGCAGAAAAGGTAGCAAACGTAAGTTATGGCGACTGCAAGGCCCTGTCGAACTACATGAAAGCAATGCTTGAAGAAGCCGGAATTAAATCACACCTGGTGGTGATTGGCAATGACATGCCTTCGCTGAATAAGAATTTTGCGAGTATGAACCAGGCTAACCACATGATCCTTTGTCTGCCTTTACAAAAAGATACCACATGGCTGGAATGTACGAGCCAGTATGTCCCGGCAGGTTATATCGGTTACAACAATTCGGACAGAACCGTATTGCTGGTAACAGACGAAGGAGGCAGACTTGCACAAACACCAGTTTACAAACCTGCAGACAATTACCAGAAACGCATCACTAAAGTAATGCTTAGTGAAGATGGCAATGCAGATATCTCTATTGATTCTAAGTATGCCTATGCCCAGTTTGAAAGTAATCTTGGAATGCTGCTTAAAGATCCGACTGAGCAGCGTAAAACAGTACTGAACTCGTTGAGTATACCCAATATGGAAATCAGTAACCTGAGTTATTCCCAGCCGGATAAAAACAGTGCGGTACTGGATGAAAAGATCGGTTTAAAATCATCCCAGTTGCTCACTAAGGGAGCTGACAAACTTTTCCTTACTTTGAACCTGCTGAACAGGCAGGATGGTGTGGTTACCCCTATTGAAAATCGTAAAACCTATTTTGCAGTGGATTATAGTTTCAATGACGAAGATGAGATCATTTACATATTGCCCAAAGGGTATAAAGTGGAGTTTATCCCTAAGGATATCACGATAGAATCTGAATTTGGAAAGTATACGGCAAAGTTTGCAAGTAAAGAAAATACGATAGTCTATACGCGGACCAAGACCATGACCAACAAGAAATACCCTCCTGAAAAATACAATGAATTTGTATCCTTTTATAAGAAAATATATCAGGCTGATAAACAAAAAGGTATTCTGGCTAAAATTGATTAGCCAGAATACAATTATTTTTTCCCCACCACAACTTTTGCAAATCGCTCGGTATTGAGGTATTGATTAGCAAGTGCAGCCAGTTCTGCTGATGTAATGGTTTTTACAGTATGGATATAGTTTGTATAGTAGCTGTAGTCCAATCCTGAGAAATAAACATTTTTAAACTTGTCGGCATGAGAAAATGCATTCTCCAAACTCCCAAGCATAGAACCCAGCATGTAATTTCGCACCAGGCTCAGTTCTTCTTTTTCGATCGGTTCTGTTTTTAGAATGCTGACCTCCTTTTCGATCTCATTTAGTGCATCGGCACATACATCAGCTCCTACTTCAGTAGCAATGAAGAAGTAGCCTGCATCCTTTAAGGAAACAACAGCAGACCCGATGCCATAGGTATACCCTTTGTCCTCACGGATATTGGCCATTAGTCTTGAGCCAAAGTATCCGCCAAGCAGGCAATTTAAAACCTGGAATCCAGGGAAATCTTTATGCGTTCTGCTGATACCCAGGGCTCCCATACGAATGGCCGACTGAATAGCATCAGGACGTTCCACAAAGATATCTCCTACAGGATGATCTGTGAAGCTGAATTTGTTGACCACAGCAGCTGAATTGTTGTCCCATTGCTGCCCAATATTGTCATTTAAGGTGCCAAATTCGGTTTGTTCAAATTTACCGGCAACAAATATGGTACAGTTTTCAGGTTTGTATGCAGCTTTAAAATAAGCTACAAGATCAGCTCTTTTCAATGCTTCATAGTCAGAGGCTTCTATATTTGATCCATAAGTGGTGTCGCCGAATAAAGCATTTGCAAACTGCCTTCGTGCCAGGAAGTCATTTTTCTGAAGGTTTACCTGTAAAGACTGCTTCTGGTTTTGAATAAAAATGGCCAGTTCCTGTTCCGGAAAAATACTTTCATTTAAAATTGAACGCATTATGGGCAATACAGACGCCAGGTGTTTATTTAAGGTGTAGAGCTTAACAGCAAGTTGGTCTGCACCATATTCTGTTTGCAAAAATGCACCATAATAGTCCACCTTATCTGCAATCTCTTTTGCCGTTAGTTGTGTGGTACCATTGTTGATCAAATGACTTACCGCGATCGCCTGTAAAGGCTTGGAAGGATCCCAGTTTACATTTTCAAATATAAATTCGATACGCACCAGTTCCTGTTGCCCGGCATTGATAGTAAATACCGGAATGCCATTGTCCAGTTTTTGCTTTAACGGCTCAATAAAATTAATTTCATCAACCTGTTTCGATTCGGGAGCTAATATACGATTAAGAAGCATCTTGGGCAGTTAAGTAATAAAGTGTGGAACATTGTTCTTTTACAAAGGTTGTTTTTGCAGCCTCCAAAATTCGTTGTGGGGTAACAGACAGGTACTTATTGATCTCAGTATTCAAATCTGCCGCATCGCCCAGCAATTCATAATAAGCCAGGTTCATGGCTTTATCAAGCAGGCTCATTTCAGCGAAGACCATAATTGATTCAGACTTGTTTTTCACTTTGGTGATTTCCTCTACTGTCACCTCTTCAGTCGCTATTTTATCCAGCTCTGCCCAGATCGCAGCTTCTGCCGCTTCTACGGTAACACCCTGTACCAGTTTGCCTTCTACGACAAATAGACCTTCGTCTATGCTGCTGGTGATGTAGGCATGAATGTCACTGAACAGTTGTTGCTCTTTTAGCAAGCTGTTGTATAATCTTGACGACTGCCCCTGGGAAAGTACGTCAGACAGCAGATCGTATGTCTGGTATTCTGAATTTTTTCTTGCAGGCATTTTGAATGCCATATAAATTGCATTTAGCGGCACATCAGCTTTTACAGTTTCGCTTCTGGCTTCAGTTTGTTTTGGTTCCTGAGGTAAATTTCTGTGGTATTTATCTCCTGCCGGTATTGGAGCAAACCACTTCTCAGCAAGCGCTTTAACTTCTGATGTTTTGACATTGCCACCAACAACCATAATTGCATTTTGCGGATTATAGTGCTTTTTGAAAAATGCTTTTACATCTTCCATTTTGGCATCTTCTATTTGCTTCAGGTCTTGTCCGATCGTTGCCCATTGGTAAGGGTGTGTTTGATAGGCAAGCGGTCTTAATTTAAGCCATACATCACCATAAGGCTGGTTCAGGTAACGTTGTTTGAATTCCTCGCAAACCACGTTTCTTTGTGTTTCCAGACTTTTTTCAGAAAAAGCAAGGCTCAGCATACGGTCGCTCTCCAGCCAGAATGCTGTTTCTAAATTGACCGCGGGAAGCGTAATGTAATAGTTGGTGATGTCGTTACTGGTGAAAGCATTGTTTTCACCTCCTACCCTTTGAAGCGGTTCATCATAACTTGGGATGTTGACAGATCCGCCGAACATCAGGTGTTCAAATAAGTGTGCGAAGCCTGTCTTGTCCTTTTCCTCGTCGCGAGCGCCGACATCATATAATATATTTAACACCGCCATTGGCGTTGTATCATCTTCATGTACCAGTACACGAAGCCCGTTAGCTAATGTAAAACGATTGAAATTTACCATAATTTAAATATTGTCGCAAACTTAGCCAAAACTGTGTTAGCATTCATGATGCGCTTTAAAATTATTGCATGAAGGTGAATAAATGCTTTCCAATTTTACCTAAGTTTGCAATATGAATACTACGGATTTATTACAAAGGGCCTTGCAATTCGACTTCCTGACAAAGGAAGAAGGTGTTTTTTTATACAACAATGCTGCAACTGCCGAACTGGCTTTTGTAGCCAATGAGCTGAGAAAGAAACAAGTGCCGAGTGGTAAGGTGACCTGGCAGATAGACCGTAACGTAAATACCACCAATGTTTGTATTGCCAATTGTAAGTTCTGTAATTTTTTTAGGAGACCAGGACATGATGAGAGCTATATCACGGATATTGAGACGTACAAAGTAAAAATTGAAGAAACCTTCAGACTCGGCGGTGACCAGTTGCTTTTACAGGGCGGCCACCATCCGGATTTAGGACTGAAATTTTATGCCGACCTTTTTAAACAACTGAAAGAATTATATCCGGATTTAAAACTGCATGCCCTTGGTCCGCCGGAAATCGCGCACGTAGCAAAGCTGGAAGGCATTTCCCATACTGAAGTTTTGAAAGCACTGAAAGCTGCAGGAATGGACTCTTTGCCAGGTGCCGGTGCGGAGATTTTGAATGACCGTGTAAGACGGTTGATCTCTAAAGGAAAATGTGGCGGACAAGAATGGCTGGATGTAATGCGTGCCGCTCATCAGCTGGACATTACGACATCAGCAACTATGATGTTTGGACACGTGGAGACCATAGAAGAGCGTTTTGAACACCTGGTTTGGATCAGGGAAGTACAAAGTGAAAAGCCTGCACATGCAAAAGGTTTTCTGGCTTTCATCCCATGGCCTTTTCAGGATGATGGCACACTATTGAAGCGACTTAGGGGAATCAGTAATAATGTTTCTGGTGATGAATATATCCGGATGCTGGCGCTGAGCAGGATTATGCTGCCCAATGTAATCAATATCCAGGCTTCGTGGCTGACGGTAGGTAAGAATGTAGCAGAGCTTTGTCTGCATGCCGGCGCCAACGATTTTGGTTCAATTATGATCGAAGAGAATGTAGTTTCTGCCGCCGGTGCTCCACATCGTTTTACGGCTAAAGGAATTCAGGATGCAATCCGTGAGGCCGGTTTTGAACCTCAACTTCGTGGGCAGCAATACAACTACCGTGACCTGCCTGAGCACCTGGAAGAGCAAGTGATCAACTATTAAAAAAGGAAGAAGACTTTTCGTCTCCTTCCCCATCTTAAACTTAAACAAACATTATTCCTTAAGGTTTCCTAAAGAGGAACTTTTAAAAACAAATTTGCAATTGATACAACATTCGCTTTAGCAAGTGGTTCATCAAATGATTCCACAGCTTTAGCTTTAGTAACACCAGTAGCAATTCCAGTGATCGTTACACCAGTCTGAACATCAAGATCCTCTCCGGCATATACCGCATCAACCTGAGTGATTCCGGTGTCATTTGCTACACCACCTGCACCGAGACTGATCCAAGGTTTGATAGCAGCGCCTCCACCGTTGATACCACCCTGACGCATGAAACGGATGTGTGCTGCGTGACGTGCTTCTACTGAGTGAATTTGAAGCGCAGTAGTCAGCACTGCATTTCCTTTAAGCGCACCAGCCTGACCTTTGTAAGCTCTTACTCCGGTATCTTCAAAAGCCTGTGCCACTGCAAGGAAAGTCTGATAATTGCTATATACGTCAGCAAAAGTGTTCTTTGCAGTAAAATCAAAATCAGTGTAAGCTAATGCCGGTCTTGCAGCAGTACCCAATGCACCTTTTAACAGATTTACGTGGGCCAATTCATGATCTCGGATCGTGGTAATTGCACCAACTGCGGGAGTACCTGCAGGGATTAATCCAGGAGCAGCAACCACTGCATGATTGTAAAAATGGTATTCTAAATACTCCAGTGTTAAAGCAAAGTTCAGGACTTCATTAACCGTTGCAGGTGTAGTCTGTCCATATGCTTTCTGGAACAATGATCCCAGTGCCAAAGGCATGGCTGCCAAAGTTATTTTTTTGCTCATGTTGAAGAAGTCCTTCATCGCGGCCCTTCTTGGGTTTAATCTTTCATAGATCTCACCATCAACTTTTTCTATTTCTTCTAATATATTTACAATATTCATGTTTTCTGGAGTTAAGGTTATAGGTTAATCACGTTAATTTTGGTTTTCACATATTTACCTGCGATAGGCAAAACCTTATCAGGTGTTAAAGCAGCATCCAAACCGCCCGCATTGTTTGCGCCCAGCGCGGTTAAGGTATTTAAATCTGCAAAGCTTCCATAAGATACCAGATCGCGGACGTATGAAGCGTGACGGGCCTCAACAGAAACGATCTTTCCGGCAGCAAGCAAGAAATTTACGTCCGTAAGACGCACACCTACTCCATTGTAAGCCGCAACACCTAAGTCCTCAAATGCCATCGCAGCGCCGAGAACACTTGTCCTGCTGGTAAAATCGATACTCGAAAAATCAACTTCCAAACTGCCAATTGCAGCAGTACTCAATGCTTTTTTAAAATATTCTCTATGTGCAATTTCGTGGAACTGAATGTCCTGAAAATAAGCTTTTTCATTTGCGCTAAATCCCGATGGCGGTGCAGAAGCAACCTGTATGTAAAATGCGGCTTCCAGTTGCTCTAAAGCATATGCATAATTTAATACGCCGAAGTCGTTTTTAAAATCCAGTGTTACACCGCTGGACATAGGCATGTTAGGTCTGTCTTTTTTGCATCCTGCTGCTACTAAAGCTACAGCTGCTGCACTAGCCCCTGCAAATTGCAGGAAGGAACGACGCTGTAATGGCGCAGTAAAAACATTACCATTTTCTGGCAGCGCCTCCTGCGTTTTTGTTTCTTGTAAGTTTTTCATAATTATTTAGTTTTAAGTTTTAAAGGTTATGAAGCTTGCTGCGCAGGTTTCATAATTATTAGTTTTAAGGGTCTTTGGGCTTATCTACGAAAGAAAAAAAGGTTTGGTTTTAGCATTTGGAAAAAATATTCTTCTATCCTTCATTTTTTTAATAAATTCACCATAATAAAAACCCAAGAACCGTGCTGAATGCCATTATTGTAGACGATGAAGAGTTTGCCCGCTCTTCATTATATTTTTTATTGCAGGAAAATTGTGAGAACATTAATGTCTCAGGAATAGCTAAATCTGTTGCTGAAGCGCGCACTCTGTTGGCGCAAAATGCGATAGACCTGGTTTTTCTGGACATTGCGATGCCAGGTGAAAATGGCTTTGAACTGATCCCTCAGGTTCAACAGAGTAAAGCTCATATTATTTTTACCACCGCTTATGATCAATATGCTTTAAAAGCGATTAAAGCTAATGCCCTCGACTATTTGTTAAAACCTATTGATATCGACGAACTGAAGGAATCTGTAAATAAAGCTTCGAGGTATATTACTATGAGTAAGAATGGTGAAAACAGGAGTGAAAGTTTACAAAATCTTTCTGCGAGCCTCAATGAACGTAATGAAATCAGAAAAATCAGTCTGCCAAATGGGCAAGGTTATAGCCTGGTGAGCATTGACGACATCATTCATATAGAAGCAGACAGCAACTATTCAGTTTTTTATCTTGCAAATGGTGATAAGATCACCGTATCAAAGGTTTTAAAAGAATATGAAGAAATTTTGCCTGATAATCAGTTTGTAAGGATTCATAAATCGAGCATAGTAAACCTGAATTACCTCAAGGAATACAATTCAAAAAATGGATTGGAAGTAATATTGAAAAATGGTGGTAAATTAGCTGTTTCAAGACGACGTGCCAGCGACTTTGCGGATAAAGTCAGGGCATATACCAGTTTTGACGGTGATAAAGCAACCTCAAATTGACAACTGTTTCACATAGATTATTACCCGGGCTTTTAACCTTTGTTATTGCTTTTTTCTATAGCATCTGCTGTTACCCGCAAAGCACGTACATCCAGTATTTTAATACAAAAAACGGTTTACCCAGCAACAATTGCTTTTATACTTTACAGGACTCCAGAGGCTATATATGGGTGGCAACAGATGCCGGTGTAAGCAGGTTTGACGGAAAGGTATTTGAGAACTTTTCTGTGGATGATGGATTGCCGGACAATCAAATCTTACAGCTGAGAGAAGACAATACAGGGAGGATCTGGTTTTTGTCTCTGAACGGACAACTGAGCTATTTTCTTAATGGGAAGATATACAACGATAGCAATGATCAGCTCCTTAAGCTACTGAACTTCAATGCTGTTATTGTATCGTTCTATCAGGACACAAAAGGCAGAATATGGTTTGGGACCAACAAAAACATACTGGTGATGTGGGATGGAAAAACCATAATGAAGTATATATCTGCGAATGTTAACCGTCAGTTTTTCAACACTTTCATTCATGAAGATGCCAATGGTAAGATATGGGCATACAGCACCAGTAGCGTCAGGATATTTAACGGATCCGACTTCGACGTTGTAGAACAAACTGATCTGCCGATATCTTATAAAACAATTTTGAGCACATCTGACCATTTGCTGGCCTACATCAATAAAAATGGGTTGGTAACAAAAAAAAACAGTAACGATCATTTTGAATATGTTATAGATCGGTCTCTTTTGAACAATGAACTGGGATATTTTTACATGGATGGGTCGAAAAATGTTTGGTTAAGTACTTCATCCGGCGTTTATCATATCCAGTCTGATGGCAGCAAAGTTCATTATCTGCACAACATGTCTACCAGCCAGGTAATAGAAGACATGAAGGGCAATATGTGGTTTACCACAAATAATGGAATATACATGTTGCCCAAAAAGAGCGAACGTCTCTATATCATTAATAAAACGGACGGGCTGACAAGTGATATTATAAAAAGTCTGATTAAAGACGACAAAAACAGGTTTTGGCTGGGTTTTGATGAAGCAAACATCAATGTCCTGGACCTGAAAAAGAATGATGTGGTTAAAATCACATTACCAGATAAGAAAAAGTATAATGTCATTAAACAGCTTAGTTTCGATAGCGTCAATCATGCTGTTTATTTTGCCTCTGATTATGGTTTAGGAAGACTGAACAATATTCACAATACAGATAAACAGATAGATTATTTAAGAGAATCAAATGATCTGGTATTTGTGATCAAGAGCTTTAGTCTGGCCAAGAATAGAAGTCTGGCCATGGCCCTATCTTCCGGTGTGGTTATTTTGCACGATCGAATCAACAAATTTGAATTCAGTTCACTTTACCTTAAGGAAGGCGCAGATGTCTTTAACAACAGGTCCTATTGCACATTTTATGACAAAGATGAAAATCTTTGGTTTTCCAATATCAATGGGCTTTCAGAGCTATCAAATCAGAAATTATACAGCTATTTTAAGAAAAGTCAATTACTTACGCGTAGGATCAATGATATAAAAGAACTGAATGACGGAACGATCATTTTGGCTACAGATGGATACGGAATCCTGTTTATGAAGGATCAAAAGATCATTAAGGTAATTACGCAGCGTGACGGGCTGGCAGACAATATATGCAAGAAACTCTTTGTCAAAGACGATGCAGTATGGATTATTACCAACAGCGGTATAAATAGAGTCTCATTAGCTGATAAAAATGTTACTGTTGAAACTTTCGAATACACCAATGCTTTACTGAAGGACGACGTAAACAGTCTGTACATTGATACTGACTACGCCTATTTTGCTACAAATAATGGTTTAGTTTACTTTCCTGTAAACAAATCTAAGGCAACCAATGAGTTACCTGTGGTTTTGATATCATCGATAGTAAACAACAAAGTTAAACTTAGTCTAAATGGTTTGAAACACGTTCTTGATCCTTCTAACAATAACATTACTTTTTATTATAGCGCGATAGACTTTCAGAACAAGAACATTACCTACAGGTACAGATTAAAATCTGATGCCAACTGGACAGAAACTAAAAACAGAAGACTTGAGTTTTCTTCCTTAGAGCCGGGTGAATATGTTTTTGAACTGAGTGCAAAGTACAATGACAGTGAATGGGGAAAAGCGACATTGGTCAAATTTGTTTTAGAAGAACATTTTTGGCAAACATTATGGTTTTTGGGACTTGTATTTATTATTGCTGGATTTGTGTTTTACAAGATTGCAGTGGTTGTGACGAGAAGACAAAAGAATAAAGAACAGGAGCAGTTACTGTTGAAGAACAAGATCTTGATGCTGGAGCAACGCGCATTGCAAGCCATGATGAACCCCCACTTTGTATTTAATGTAATGAATTCTATCCAGCACTACATAAATACTAAAGATACGGCCTCTGCAAATAAAATATTAACCGGCTTTGCAAAGCTGATCAGGAAAAATCTCGACATCTGTACACGAAGCTTTATAACGCTGGAAGAAGAACTTGAATACCTGGAACTTTATCTCAGTCTGGAAAAGAAAAGGTTTGGTGAAAAGTTCAATTATGCGATTAACGTAGATCCGGAGATCGAGAAAGAAGAAACTATGATACCTTCTATGCTGTTGCAGCCATATATTGAAAATGCTATATGGCATGGCATAATGCCGAAAGAAGAGGGAGGAAAAATAGACATTCAAATCAATCTGACAGGAAACGACCATTTGTTGATTAATATCATCGACGATGGGATCGGGATAGAAAACTCGCTGAGAGACAAGAAAGGTGAACATGTAAGTAAAGGAATGGATCTGACTAAAGAAAGGATCAATCTACTAAATCAGGTTGAAGCAAATCCGATACAGATGCAGATCAGACAAAATGGAAAATCAGGCACATTTGTCTCTATCTCTATTCCTTTGACACACTAAAATACCGTTTACTCAATTTTTCATACCACTTACTAAGTAATAAAGAATGGTGTTTAAATTTGCATTAAACTTGTTATAGATATTAAAACAAACAGAGTTTGTAAAAAGCGTTCTTATAGAATTGATCAAAGATATTTTACCTAACCTAAAACTATATCTCAATTCAGGTTTCATTTGTGTGTTAAAAAATGGTAAAGTTCATAGCTTTACCATTTTTTTTGATGCTGGTTTAGGCTTTTTTTAATGCTAAAAAAAGTCAATATTTTGTCGTTTACTCTTTCTTAAAAGTGTTTTTTGTATTATTTTTGGACTAACAAAAAAACAAACAAAAGAGCGTTGTTTCTATTTAAAAAGATTTTTTGTAAATTTAATTCATAAATAAAGAACCCTAGGGAATTATATTATTTGTAATGAAAACTCCAAAGAAACCAATTAAGCAAAGTCCATTAGTTGATCCTGAAACAGAGATGGAAGATTCACATGAAGAAGTTAGTAAAAATAAGAAATTTGAAGATGACGATGACGACTTCGACATGCCATTAGATGATCTTGATACTTTTGATAATTTTGGTTCTGACGATGACGACGACGATTATTAATTTAGTTAAAACATAAATGATTAAGAGGCATCCTTACGGGATGCTTTTTATTTTGACTCCTTCCCCCTTATTTAAAAAAGCATGACAATAGTACCTGTATCTGATAAACAAACCCAAAAAGACTTTTTAAATGTTGCTCGTTTCATCTATAAAGATGATGGAAATTGGATTTGTCCTCTTGATCAGGATATAGAACTGGTTTTTAACAAGGAAAAGAACCCATTTTTTAATCATGGTAAATGTACACGCTGGATTTTAAAGGACGACCAGGGCCAGACTATTGGTCGCGTAGCTGCATTCATCAATGAGAAAAAAGCATACAATTATGAGCAACCCACAGGGGGAATGGGTTTCTTCGAATGCATCAACAGTGAGAAGGCTGCATATTTGCTATTTGATACAGCACAATCCTGGCTGAAGGAAAGAGGTATGAAAGCCATGGATGGACCGATCAATTTTGGGGAAAATGACTCATTTTGGGGATTGCTTATAGAAGGCTTTATCCCTCCATCCTATGGAATGAATTATAATCCGGAGTATTATTATGATTTCTTTAAAAATTATGGTTTTGAGAAGGAGTATGAGCAGATTACGAATCATTTAGCTGTAAGAAAGCCATTTCCTGAGCGCTTTACCAAAATTGCAAATTGGGTAGCTGGCAAAGCAGGTTATACTTTTGAGCATTTTTCTAAGAAAAATGCTCAAAAGTATGTTAGTGATCTTATGGAAATCTACAATGACGGTTGGCAGGATTTTGAGAATTTTGTACCGATCAAAAAAGAGACATTACTGGAGAGTTTCAAAAAAATGGAAACCATAATGGATGAAAAGCTGATTTGGTTTGCTTACGTGAACGGAGAACCAGCTTCATTTGTAGTCATTATTCCTGATGCAAATCAAATGATCAAAGGCTTTAATGGAAAGCTAGGATTAGTAGAAAAATTAAAGTTTGTATACAAACGATGGATTGGCGTTAACAGAATGCGCGCCATAGTTATGGGAACTAAACGAGCATATCAAAAACATGGTTTAGAATCGGCGTTATTCATTAAATTAAAGGAATATGTTTTGCCCATGAATCAGTATGACGAGCTGGAGCTTTCCTGGGTGGGTGATTTCAATGATAAGATGTTGGCTATCCACCAAGCAACAGGTGCCACTTTTGGAAAGCGGCACCTGACGTTGCGTAAAATATTCTCTTAAATCAAGAGACTATTTCTCGCGGATTTCTTCGTAAAGATCAATGACCTTTTTTTGAAGTTTAATAATTTCTTCTTCCCTTTGAGACAGTTTATCCTTTAAGCTATTGATTTCTTCAAAATTAAGCGACTGTGGGTTCTCCCCTTCCTTAGAAATAATGTCCATGGTAGATACTTCAAACAAATTAGCGATTTGTGCCAATCTAGATATGTTTATATCGGTAATACCAGTTTCTATTTTTGAAAATGCAGGAATTGAAATATTTAAACGTTTAGCAACTTCCCCCTGGCTCCAGCCGTTCTTTTGGCGTAATTGTCTAATGTTTTTACCAATGATATTCATGTCGTAAATTTAGGTTTGTTATTCTTGTTCTTTTTAGGATAGTATATTCAACTCACGTGCCAATTTCGCAAGGTCTAATCCGCCAAAGTTTCCAGAACTCATCAACAACAGGTTCGTTTGGTAAAAATTTATGTCTGATAAGTAAGCCTGTAAAGACGCTGAGTTGTCGAAAAAAAGCAAGTCATCGTTGTTAAATGCTACTTGAACATCATATTTCGTGAATGGTTCAAGTTTCTTATGTACAAAAGTTTTCTCATCTATGTAAACAATTGCAAGGTCTGCTTTGTTCATAGTATGGGCATATTGTGCTAAAAAATTTTTATTCAGGCTGCTAAATGTATGTAACTCTATACATGCAACAAGTTTTCTTGTAGTAAATTGTGCTTTTACAGCATCTATTGTGGCTTTTAGCTTTGATGGAGAATGAGCAAAATCCTTATAAACGTTTGTTTCTCCAGAAGAATTTAGTAGTTCTAATCGTTTTGAAGCGCCGGTAAAGGACGAAATAGCAAGATTAAATGTATCATTTTCGATACCTAATTCATTACAAACTAACCTTGCTGCATTTAAGTTCATTAAATTATGATCACCAAATACTTTTAATTCAGTTCTGTCTGGCAACAAATAAGTTATACCCTTGTTTACCTCATGTTGCGGAATTTCATACCCTATTTTTTTAATCTGAGCACTGGATTGCTGAACAATTGAGGTTAAGTCTTTATCAGCGCTGCAATAGATCAGAGTTCCGTCGGCCTGGATAGTACCTATAAATATCTCAAACTGCGTGATATAGTCCTGATAAGTTGGGAATACATTAATATGATCCCATGCAATACCACTTATCACTGCAATATTAGCTTTATATAAATGGAACTTTGGTCTGCGGTCTATAGGAGACGCCAGATATTCATCACCTTCAATAATAATCACCGGCGCTGATTCCGTTACTTTCACCATGGTATCAAAACCAGCTAATTGAGCTCCTACCAAATAATCAAAATCCTTATTGCAATAATTAAGAACATGCAAGATCATCGAAGTAATAGTTGTTTTGCCATGGCTGCCTCCTATTACAACCCTAAGCTTATTCCTTGTTTGCTCATAAATATATTCCGGGTATGAATAGATCTTAACTCCCAACTCCTGTGCCTTGAGTAACTCCGGATTATCTGTAAGCGCATGCATGCCCAATATCACAGCATCAAGATCCGCAGTAATGTTGTTTTCATTCCAACCCATTTGCGCAGGAAGGATTCCATGTTTAGCCAGTCTGCTACTTGATGGTTCAAAGATCACATCATCAGATCCTGTAACCTGATATCCTTTTTTATGTAAAGCAATTGCCAGGTTGTGCATAGCACTACCACCAATAGCAATAAAATGTATACGCATAACTAGTCCTTTTTAAAATGAGCGGCGACCCATTCGCCAATCCTTCTATGATCTATATAATTAATTCCAAACTTTTCACATTCCTTAGTGATCATATCGAGATCTGGAGATTCATAAAAACCACTAAAATAAATACTTCCACCTAAATTTAACACATTTGAATAGGTGGAGATCTGATCAAGTAAGATATTTCTATTGATATTTGCCAATATGGTATCAAAGGCAGTATCAGGAATCACTTCTTTTCCACCACAAAGCGCCTCAATATTTTCAATATTATTTAAAGCCGAATTTTCAATCGCACTTAGATAACATATCTCGTCATTGTCTATCGCTACTAGATTTTTCGCACCTCTTTTGGCAGCAAGAATGGCCAATATACCAGTTCCACACCCCATATCAAGTATATTCTTATTACTTAAATCGGCAGACAAGATATATTGCATCATCATCGTAGTAGTTTGATGGTGTCCGGTACCAAAAGCCATTTTAGGATCGATGACTATTTCATATTTATACTGCGGTTGTGGTTGATGAAAAGTAGCCCTTACATAACACTGCTCATCAATTATTAATGGTTCAAAATTCTTTTCCCATTCCTCATTCCAATTTTCCGCTGCAATTTCAGTAACTGTATAGGTATATTCCAGTTCACCTTCGAACTGGAATAGCATCTCTTTTAATTGGCTTTCACTATAATGATCAAAATCAACAAATGCGGAAAACCCATCTTGGTTATCTTCAAATGTGTTATATCCTATATTGGCAAGTTCGTCAATCAGCAAATCTTTTTGATATTCTTCAACTTTATTGAAGTGGAAAGTAACCTGAATATATTGCATTAAGAGTTGAAAGTTTTAACAATGTCAACAAAGTCTCTTGATTTTAACGACGCGCCTCCGATTAAACCGCCATCTATATCTTTCTGAGCAAATAATTCAGCAGCATTTTTAGGATTACAGCTTCCCCCATAAAGAATAGTAGTATTTTCAGCAATTTCAACTCCATATTTAGCATCAATTTCTTTACGAATAAATGCATGAACTTCCTGCGCCTGCTCAGAAGTAGCCGTAAGTCCTGTACCTATAGCCCATACAGGTTCATATGCAATGACTATTTTTGAGAAATCATTACCTTCAAGTCCAAAAATGCCTTTTTGAAACTGAGATTTTAATACTTCAAAATAGCTTCCATTATTTCTTTCATCAAGAGTTTCTCCAATACAGAAGATCGGTATTAAGTCATTCTGCAGAGTAATAACTGTTTTTTCAGCCAGCAGTTCATCACTTTCAGCAAAATACTGACGCCTTTCTGAATGCCCAATGATGACATATTCACAACCAACTGATTTTATCATTTTTGCTGAGATCTCCCCTGTGTAGGCTCCGCTTTCTTTTTGATGACAGTTCTGAGCACCAATACTTACAGTTGATCCTCCCAATTGCGCAAGACTGTTTAAATGTATAAAGGGAGCACAGATAATGGCCTGTTGATCGCCCTTTTTTTCATCTCTCACCATATTTACTATTTCTGAAAACAAGGATATTCCTTCAGCATAGTTTAAATTCATTTTCCAGTTTCCGGCTACTATTTTTTTTCTCATAATTATAATTTTATTGTGTGTGGTCAATAAAGACTTAAGGCTCTTTGGACCTTTAAAAATGTCTATAGGCTTCTGTATCGTTAAAAACCTGTGTTAAAATATCTTTTTCTATCTGATTAAATTCCAGATTTCTTCGTTCATAAACTTTTACCGCTGTTTCGAACATTTTCTCTAGTTTATAAGATTCAAATCCATGAGTCCCCCCCCATGAAAAATCTGGAATAAAGTTTCTTGGGAAACCCGGTCCGAATACATTGGCGCTTACTCCTGCTACTGTACCTGTATTAAACATGGTATTTATTCCGCACTTAGCATGATCAGCCATAATCAATCCACAAAACTGTAGTTTCGTATCGCGAAAACCTTCAGAAGTATATTCCCAAAGCTTTACATCTGCATAGTTGTTTTTGAGATTAGAGTTATTAGTATCGGCACCAATATTACACCATTGCCCTAATACTGCATTCCCAAGATATCCTTCATGTCCTTTAGACGAATATCCCCATATGACGGCATTATTAAGTTCGCCGCCAACCCTGCTATAAGGACCGATGGTTGTCTGTCCATATATTTTAGCACCCATTTTTACCTGTGAGTTGTGACACAAAGCGAAAGAACCTCTGATATGACAACCTTCCCATACTTCAGCATTTGCCCCAAGATAAACTGGCCCAGAAAGACTACTAAATGTCGAGCATTCAGCTACAGCCCCCTCTTCTGCAAAGAAGTTTTCACCTAAGAAAGTATTGGTAGCACTCAAACTGGCTGAAGTTCGCCCATGGGTAATCAGGTAAAAATCTTTTGTGAGTTCTACGTGGTTAAACTTAAAAATATCTTCTGGAAACTCAATTCTCAAAAAACTTTCCGCGTAATTTTTGGCGTCAAACTGAGCAATTGAATCCGGAGCTAAAAGTTCACCTGCATTTGTACGATAAGCGATCAGGAGATTTCCTTTTTTTAAGGATTCTCCTATTTTCAGACTACTTATGGCGTCGACTAAACCTTTATCCGGACATATTGATCCATTTATAAACCACTCTGCTTTATTGTTAGCAGGATACTTTTCAGCGAGATACGCAATTGTTAAAAATCCAGGTTCAGCATTCAAATACTTCTTCCACTTTTCAGCTATTGTCAGAATTCCAACGCGGAGATCAGCGACAGGCCTCGTGAAAGATAGTGGACGCAGGGACTGCCATGCACTATCATCAAATAAATTGATCATCATAAGCAGCAAAAATAAAAAAAGTCCCGAAGCAACAGCAACGGGACTCTAAAATAATTTTATTATTGGTAGAATTACTTCTTAGCGTAACGAGTTTTGAATTTATCGATACGGCCGGCAGTATCAACCAATTTCATTTTACCAGTATAGAAAGGGTGAGAAGTGTGAGAAATCTCTAATTTATATAGAGGGTACTCATTACCATCTTCCCATTGAATAGTCTCTTTAGTATCTACACAAGATTTTGTTAAAAAAGAATACTCGTTAGACATATCTTTAAACACTACAAATCTATAGTTTGATGGATGCAGATCTTTTTTCATATTGTTATATACTTATTTGTCGCTTATTTTTAAGGATGCAAATATCGGAATTTATTTTTTAGAAACAAATAGTAATCAGATATTTTTTATATCCTGACACAATTCTATGAGTACACCATTTGTATCTTTTGGATGCACGAAGCAGATTAGCTTATTATCTGCACCTTTTTTCGGTTGTTCATTCAACAAATTAAACCCTTCTGCTTTTAATCTTTCCATTTCAGCCAGAATATCATCTACATCAAATGCGATATGATGAATTCCCTCCCCTTTCTTATCAAGGAATTTAGCGATCGCGCTACCTGCCGAGGTAGCGGCCAGCAATTCTATTTTATTGCCTCCCGTCTTAAAGAATGCCGTATTTACAGCTTCAGATTCAACATTCTCCTTTTTATAACAAACTGCACCAAGCAGACGTTCATAAAGTTCACAGGATGCATCCAGATTCTTTACTGCTATACCTATATGTTCTATCTTGTTCATAATTTGCAAAGAAAGGTTAGAAAAATGTAAAAATGCGAGTTTTAACTATACCATCATAGGTATTATTTATAATTGTTGGCAATCTTTTTTCGTATCTTTGTGTCTTATTAAGAATAAACAAAACAATGGAACTTCCTATTTACTTAGATAATAATGCTACTACACCTTTGGATCCCAGAGTATTAGAAGCTATGTTACCTTACTTTACTAATAAATTCGGTAATGCTGCGAGCCGCAATCATGCTTTCGGCTGGGTAGCCGAAGAAGCTGTTGATTATTCCCGCGAGCAAGTTGCGAAATTGATTGGCTGTACAGAAAAAGAGATCATTTTTACTTCAGGAGCAACAGAGGCTGATAATCTTGGTATTAAAGGGGTTTTTGAAATGTATCAGGACAAAGGTAATCACATCATTACTGCTACTACAGAACACAAAGCTGTATTAGATACCTGTAAACACCTGGAAAAACAAGGTGCAAAAGTAACCTATCTTAAAGTAAAAGAAGACGGACTTGTAGATCTTCAGGAATTGGAAGCCGCAATGACTGAACAAACCATTCTTGTTACCATCATGTATGGCAATAACGAAATCGGGGTTGTTCAGCCTATTAAAGAAATAGCTGCAATTGCTCATAAATTCGGTGCTCTATTCATGACTGATGCCACACAGGCAGTAGGTAAAATACCAGTAGATGTAAATGCAGATGGCATAGATTTAATGGCATTCTCCGCACATAAGATGTATGGACCTAAGGGTGTTGGCGTATTATATGTTCGCCGTAAAAATCCAAGGGTAAAGGTAACCGCCCAAATGGACGGCGGAGGCCATGAACGAGGAATGCGTTCAGGCACGCTTAATGTTCCTGGTATTGTTGGTTTAGGTAAAGCATGTGAGCTTTGCCGTCTTGAAATGGATGAAGAGGCGAAGCGTTTATCAGCGTTAAGAGACAAGTTAGAAAGTGCACTTACTGTGCTTGAGGAAAGCTATGTCAACGGTAACGTTCAGCATCGTTTGCCTCACGTGGCAAATATTTCATTCAAATATGTTGAAGGTGAGGGCCTAATGATGGCAATGAAAGATTTAGCAGTATCATCAGGTTCTGCTTGTACCTCTGCTTCACTGGAACCATCTTATGTTTTAAAGAATCTGGGGCTATCGGATGATCTTGCTCATTCGTCTATCCGTTTTGGATTAGGTCGTTTTACTACCGAGGAAGAAATTGATTACGCAATTGAAAATACTAAAAAAGCAGTTAACCACCTAAGAGACCTTTCTCCACTTTGGGAAATGTTTAAAGATGGAATTGACTTAAGTAAAATAGAGTGGGCAGAACACTAAAGAGAATTACGATTTTAGATTTACGAATTACGATTTCGATCTAAAGTCAAAAGATATAACATTTAACAGGTTTTGGACATCGTAAGTCTAAAATCAAAATAAAAATAAAAATGGCCTACTCAGAAAAATTAATGGAACATTATACCAACCCCAGAAATGTTGGTACTCTAAATAAGGACAGCAAATCTGTAGGAACGGGATTGGTTGGTGCACCGGAATGCGGTGACGTAATGCGCTTGCAGATTGAGGTGGATGAAAACAATATGATTACCGATGCTAAATTCAAAACATTTGGCTGTGGATCTGCGATTGCATCTTCTTCGTTAGCCACAGAATGGTTAAAAGGCAAAAGCATAGATGAGGCTTTAACAATTGATAATATGGATATCGTAGAAGAATTGGCTTTACCTCCAGTTAAAATTCACTGTTCGGTTTTGGCTGAAGACGCAATTAAATCAGCAATTAATGACTACCGCATTAAAAACGGTATGGAACCAATTGAATTAGCAAAGTCACACCACTAAGGAATTTTAGATCATGGAACTATGATTTTAGATTGGTAAATAGCAAATCTAAAATCGTAGTTCGTAAATCATAAATACAATGATTACAATAACGGATAAAGCAAAAAGCAAAATTGACAACCTTATGCATGATTCGCATCTGGATAGCGGCTATTTTTTGCGCGTTTCAGTTAAAGGCGGTGGCTGTTCAGGATTATCATATAATCTAGATTTTGATAATGAAGAAAAGACTGGAGATCAATTTTTTGAAGACAGGGGCATCAGGATAGCATTAGATATGAAGTCGTTTTTATACCTGGCCGGAACTGAACTTGATTTTACCGACGGATTAAATGGAAAAGGATTTAACTTCAACAATCCAAATGCCAGCCGATCATGTGGTTGCGGCGAAAGTTTCTCCGTTTAACAGACATTCACTATATTTGAAAGGGCGCTTAGGCGCCCTTTTTTAATATATAGCCTATACAAAGTAACTTGTTTATTATAGGGTATTATTTTATAATTGTGATCACGAGCTAACCAAACATAATTATGGTATCATTTAACGAGCATTCTACAGTACCTAGTTTACTCAGAAATGTAGTAGAAAACATCCATAAACCGGAAGAGACTTTTCTTATACATAAAAAAAACACGGAATGGGAAAATATCTCATTCGAAACCACACTTGAAAATGCAGATGCTGTTTCTTCTTTCTTTTTAGAAAGAGGAATAAAAAAAGGCGATCGAATGGGTCTTATGATAGAAAATTCTCCGGAGTATGTTTATTATGATCAGGGAATACAGCAAATAGGCGCTATTAACGTATCAATATATCCAACACTATCAGAACATGAGGTCGAATATATCATCAACGATTCAGGCATTAGAGCAATACTTATAGGCAACACCTTCTTATATAAGAAGGTCCTTAAAATAGCCGATAACTGCAGAAACCTTTCTTACATCATACCGGCATTTGCAGAGTATAAAAAAGTAACCGTACCGGAAGATCTAAATGCGCAGATCATAAGTTTTGAAGAAGTTCTAAGTTCTGCACCCAATCTTGGTAACAAAAGAACTGCAGAAATAGCAAATATCCGTCATAGCCTGAGTCCTTCTGATACTTCTTCTTTGATATATACCTCCGGGACTACAGGAACACCTAAGGGAGCTATGCTTTCGCATTATAACTTTGTCGAAAATGTAAAGGTTTGTCTACAGCAAATACCTGTTATCGATGAAACTGAAACTTTTCTTTCTTTTTTACCCCTATCTCATGTTTTCGAACGTACTGCGACCTATCATGTTTGCTGTGCTCAGGGCTGCAAAATAGCATTCGCACAAAGTCTGGAACTTCTGGCTAAAAACATGGGTGAAGTTAAACCTACAGTCATGAATTGCGTTCCGAGGTTGTTGGAAAAAATCCATGATAAAGCCATTAAAAGTGGTACTTCTGCTGGCGGATTAAAGGCAAAGATTTTCCTTTGGGCTTTAGCAACAGGACAGGACTACCGAAAAAAGAAGGCTGATGGCAATAATCCTGGAATGGTCTTATCTACAAAAAAAGCGATAGCTGAAAAACTAGTATTCAGTAAGATAAAAGAAAAAACAGGGGGCCGACTAAAGTTCATGATTTCCGGCGGCGCTGCCTTGCCCAAAAATGTAGGGGAGTTCTTCGGAAATCTTGGCATTAAAATATTAGAAGGTTTTGGATTAACAGAGACTTCTCCGGTAATGGCAGTTACCGAATACCATAGACAAGTTTATGGCACGGTTGGACGTGTAATACCGGGTATTGAAATAGGCATTCAGGATGTAGAAACTAAGGAAATGATCAATATCCAGACCCATGAATCCTTCAATGAAGATTTTAAATGTCCCGAAGGAGAAATCATCGTCCGCGGACACTGCGTGATGCAGGGATATTTTAATAAGCCGGCTGAAACTGCAGAAGCTATTGATAAAAACAACTGGTTTCATACAGGGGACATCGGCAGATTTTATAAAGGTAACCTGCAAATAACAGATCGTTTAAAGAACATGATTGTAAATGCTTATGGTAAAAACGTATACCCCACCCCAGTAGAGAATGTATATCTGAAAAGCCTCAAAATAGAGCAGTTGTTTTTAATTGGCGATAAACGTGAATATCTGACAGCAATAGTGATTCCTAACAAGGAAAACTTACAGGAAGCTTTTAATCTGCCTGAATCATTTTTCCAAAAGCCAGAACTTTTCATTGAAGAAAAAGAGATCATTGACTGGATCGGGCAAGACATCAGGAAGTATTCAAATGAACTGGCGAAATTTGAACGCATAAAGAATTTCAAAGTGAAACGCAATCCTTTTAGCATGGAGGAGGGTGAAATTACTCCCACTTTAAAAGCAAAAAGAAAGGTGATCGAAAATAAATATGCCGCAACTATCAATGAAATGTATACAGAAACTGTAGACGCAGATTAAAAACAATTACCTATTTTTGCATAAATTTTAAAATTTATATACCAATCAGCTTATACGGTCATACCGTATATCACAAAATATGAGTACAGGACTATCAGAATTAGAACTATTGCGTCGCAATTCACTTAATCAACTACGTGAATTAGGTATTGACCCCTATCCTGCCGAAGCTTTTGAAATTAATGCAAATGCAGCGGACATCTTAGCCAACTACGAAAGAGATAAAACAGCATATAAGAACATTAGCATAGCTGGAAGGATCATGACCCGCCGTATTATGGGGAGTGCTTCTTTCGTTGAGCTACAAGACTCTACAGGGAGAATTCAGGTATACCTGAAAAGAGACGACCTGTGCCCTGACGAAGACAAAACCTTATACAATACTGTATTTAAGAAATTATTGGATCTTGGAGACTTTATCGGCGTGAGAGGTTACGTATTTACCACTCAGACAGGCGAAATATCTATTCACGTTACAGAGTTTAAAATTCTTTCCAAATCTTTAAAACCACTTCCCATCGTAAAACGCGATGAAGAAGGAAATATATTTGATGGATTTACAGATCCTGAATTGCGCTACAGACAGCGTTATGTAGATTTAACAGTAAACCCAGGTTTCAAACAGATATTCATCAACAGGTCTAAGGTAATCAATACCATGAGGAATTACTTTGACAATCAGGGATGGATGGAAGTTGAAACTCCTATATTGCAACCGATCCATGGTGGCGCAGCAGCGCGTCCTTTTGCGACACACCACAATACACTGGACATGCCGTTGTATCTGCGTATAGCAAATGAGTTATACTTGAAAAGACTTATTGTAGCAGGTTTTGATGGCGTATATGAGTTTGGAAAAATGTTTAGAAATGAAGGTATGGATCGTACTCACAATCCAGAATTCACTTCAATGGAAATCTATGTAGCCTATAAGGATTACATCTGGATGATGGGAATGGTAGAAGAATGCCTGGAGAAAATTGCTGTTGCTATCCACGGCACTCCTATCGTCAAAGTTGGAGAACAAGAGATTAATTTTGAAGGCCCATATGAAAAGCTAACCATGTATGAGTCTATTGAGAAATATACAGGAATCGATGTTTCTAACATGACTGAAGAACAGTTAAAAGAAACGTGTAAAAGCCTGAATATTGAAATAGATTCGACTATGGGAAAAGGAAAGCTGGTAGATGAGCTGTTTAGCGAAAAAGTTGAGGCTAATCTAATTCAGCCTACATATATAACAGATTATCCTCTGGAAATGACTCCTCTTGCTAAAAAGCACAGAAGTAAAGAAGGCTTGGTAGAGCGATTTGAGTTATTTGTTATGGGCAAAGAAATAGGAAATGCTTACTCTGAACTTAATGATCCTATCGACCAGCGGGAACGCTTCGAAGATCAACTTACATTAGCTGCCAGAGGTGATGATGAAGCTATGGCAATGGACGAGGATTTTGTTCGTGCGCTGGAGTACGGCATGCCTCCTACTTCTGGTTTGGGAATTGGAATAGACAGATTAGTGATGCTGATGACCAACCAATCTACAATTCAGGAAGTTTTGTTCTTCCCTCAGATGAGACCAGAGAAAAAAGCAAAAGCTACCAGTGACGAGGATTTCGTTAATGCTGGCGTTCCTGCTGAATGGGTTCAGGTGATCAGAAAAATGAACATTAATACAATTGAAGAACTAAAAGCTGCAAATCCTAATAAAGTATTTAACGATTTAGGTGGCATGCGCAAAAAGCTGAAACTGGAAATAACCATGCCTTCAAAAGAAGATGTTATGACCTGGTTCGCTTAACATAAAAATAACAAAAGCTTAAAGGCCTGCTACAAAAAATGTTAGCAGGCCTTTTTATTTTTATGGCATATTAAAATTAAAAATTATGAACAGTTCAAGCCTTGAAATAACAGAGAACGAATACTGCATTAAATTGAGTAAAGAAGCATTTGACCTGACTTTGATTCGTCAGCTAATTACTCGGATTCAGTCAGAACAAAAGTTCTTCAGCAGAAAGAAAGAATACATGGATGATGACATCATCAGCAGATCATCAGATTATGAAAACGGGGAAAACTTTGACAGACTTAGTGAAAAATAAAAAAGCCACATGCTAAGCATATGGCTTTTTTAATATCAAAATTAATACTACCTGTACCTCACTTGTTGCTGTTTATCCATCATTCCCATCTGGTCTTTCATCTGTTTAATCTGATCAGCAAGCAATTTGTTCTTATCGGCCTTTTTTGCTTCTGTCAAATACATTTGTGCTTCTCTTTTATTTCTTTTTGCCATCGCAATACCTGCAAGACTTAATTTTGCAAGGGCAATATTGTGATCCATGTGTAATCCCAAAGAAAGAGACTTCTTAAAATACTTTTCCGATTGCATCGGAGCTTTTCTTGATTCGATCAAACCTATTAGCAGATTATAATAGCCGTGTTGCACACGGATCAATTCCTTTTCATAATTGATTATTTTTCTTAAATAAACTTCAGCTTTAGCCATATTGTCCTTTCTCAAAAACCATTGTGCCAGTAACATGTTTTCATGAAAGAAAAACGTAACGACAACCAATACGCTTAACAAAACTCCTAATATGCCCCAACCCCAAAAACTGGTAAAAAATATAGCTATTGAAGCTCCCAACAGCACACCCCCTATAATCAAACGAACGAAATTTGGCATATTCTTTTATAATTTTTCTGCAAATATCGTGTTTAAATACCAAAAATCAGATTTAAAATTATAATTTCAACAAAAAAAGAAACACCATTAGCGTATGACTTTTCGTTCACCGTTTTTTAGTGATCATTAATGTAACAAACCCAAAACCCTATACTATTGGGAAGAATATTTACAATTGTAATATTGCTATTTACTATGAATGCGAACTCGCAAAATTTGAATAAAAAAATAGAAGATATTTCCCGAGGGAAAACGGTCATGATCAACAAATGTACCCGGGATGCACTTATTTCATTTCCGGATATGAAACCACAATATGATATAGAATACCCTACCTATAAACCAGATTCTGTAACCATCTCCAGGTTAATACCTCTGATAACGGAAAAAAAAGTAACGATTGTATTAGGCACCTGGTGTGGAGACAGCAAGCTGCAGGTTCCGAGGTTTATCAAACTAATGGATGTGCTTAAAGTAAATGAAAATGACATTACCTTCATTTGTGTTAACGGAGCTAAAAAGGCAGAGAATGGTTTGATCGACAACCTTAATATCACCAATGTACCTACCTTCATTCTTTATGAGAAAGAAGAGGAACTTGGCAGAATAATTGAAAGTCCCAAAACGAGTTTAGAAAACGATTTGCTACTAATTTTAGAAAAATAATATGTCTGTAACGTTAGAAAAAAGCTGGCTGGATGCATTGGGAGATGAATTTGAAAAAGATTACATGAAACAGTTGAAATCCTTTTTACTGGAAGAAAAACAAAAAGGAGCAACCATATACCCAAAAGGAACCGATATTTTTAATGCGCTTGACCATACACCTTTTGACAAAGTAGGAGTTGTTATTCTGGGTCAGGATCCATATCATGGGACAGGACAGGCTCACGGTCTTTCCTTTTCAGTGCAAAAAGGCATTACAGTCCCCCCATCATTAAAAAACATCTACAAGGAACTCAATGAAGATATTGAAGGTTTTATAATCCCTCGACACGGAAATCTTACGAAATGGGCTGATGAAGGCGTATTGCTTTTAAATGCGACACTAACTGTCAGGGCACATGAAGCAGGTTCACACCAGGGCAAAGGATGGGAAATATTTACCGATAAAATAATAAGTACCCTATCGGAAAAAAGAAAGGGCATTGTATTTCTGTTATGGGGCAGATTTGCTCAAAACAAAGCTACGCTGATAGATGATACAAAACATACCATTCTTAAAGCAGCTCACCCCTCTCCTTTTTCTGCTTACAACGGCTTTCTTGGTTGCAGGCATTTTTCAAAAGCGAATGAGATTTTAGTAAAACAGGGGCAAAAGCCAATAGACTGGCAAATTACGGATTAATATTCAAGCGGAACGATCGGCTCCTTTTTGGTAGTCGACATGATCATCATGGTCTGGAAAGTTTTAACTACAGAGATCTTACTGATCTTATCCATAATTAAACGTTCATAAGACTTGATATCATTGACATAAACTTTTAAAAGAAAATCTGCCTGACCGGTAACATGGTGGCATTCTGTAACTTCCTTAATCTGATTTACTTCATCAAGAAAAATCTGTATAGTATTATTTTTATGAAAATCCAATTGGACCTGTATAAACGTCTTAATTCCTAATCCAAGCTTTTCCTCGTCAACTAAAGCATGATAACTTTTAATATAACCCGACATTTCCAGCTTTCTCACCCTTTCTAAAGTCGGAGCCGGCGAAAGGCCTATCTCCTGAGATAAAAGTAAATTGGTAATCCTACCATTTTCCTGTAATAATTTCAAAATCTTAAAATCCGTTTTATCTAGTTCTGCTGCCATCTTAAAAAATAATAAGCCCAAAGGTAGAATAAGAAAGCATTAATTACCAAATTTTATTCTAAAAAAGTTGTAAAAATTTATAGTTTATTTCTCTATTATTTTTTTAGATTTGTCTAAACTTTTAGTTAGACAAACAGAAATGCAATCCTTTACAGAAGAGAATTACTTAAAGATCATTTACCATCTCTCATTAAACAACGAAGGGAACGTTCAAACGAATGCAATAGCAGAACGAATGCAGACCAAAGCTGCTTCAGTTACCGATATGATAAAGAAACTGGCCGATAAACAGTTGATAGACTACAAAAAGTATCAGGGAGTCAAGCTCACTGAATCCGGACGATCTTTAGCGATTAATATCGTCAGAAAACACAGGCTGTGGGAGGTATTTCTCGTAGAAAAGCTGCATTTCAAATGGGATGAAGTCCATGACATTGCTGAGGAATTGGAACATATTAATTCTCCGGAGTTAATAGAACGTCTGGATGAATTTCTTTCTTTTCCCAAAAACGATCCTCATGGCGACCCTATACCAGACAAAAATGGAAAATTTGACACCGCAACATTCATCAAATTAAGCAAACTAAAAAAAGAAGAGACAGGGATTATAATGGGGGTTAGCGATCACTCATCTTCATTTTTAAAACACCTTGAAAAATTAGGGCTCACTCTAGGCAAACCATTAAAAATCATAGATGTAATAGATTTCGACGGATCGGTGGAGTTACTTCTTGAAACCAAAAAACTAAATGTCAGCAGAGAGGTTGCTAAACATGTACTTATTAAAACATCAATTGATAACCCTGCCTCCTAGTATTGGCGCTTCAAAAACTATTAAATGAAACCATCGAGATGTTAAAACCACAAGCGGCATAAATAAACCTGATAGCTTCATCACAAAACAAATTTATACGGATGAAAAAAACCGAACCAAAAAAGAATACCGAATCCTTAAGCGAAGTACATCAGAGCGTAGATACAAGTAAGCGCACCGGGTGGAGACGAATCCTTTCATTTATTGGCCCTGCATATCTCGTAAGTGTCGGTTACATGGATCCTGGAAACTGGGCAACAGACATCGCCGGAGGAAGCAAGTTTGGATACCAGTTGATCTGGATATTGTTGATGTCTAATCTGATTGCCCTGCTGCTACAATCTTTAAGTGCCCGCCTGGGTATTGTAAGAGGGCTCGACTTAGCTCAGGCATCTAGAAATGCCTATCCAAAATGGGTAAACATCCCTTTATTTGCTTTAGCCCAGACTGCAATAGTTGCATGCGACCTGGCAGAAATCATTGGAATGGCTATCGGCTTAAATCTGCTTTTTGGCTTACCCCTGATCTGGGGTATTAGCGTTACTATTTTTGATACCGTTCTGCTTTTATTCCTCTTGAATAAAGGTATGCGCAAAATGGAAGCCTTTATTGTATCTATGGTCTTCATTGTCGGTGTATCTTTTTTGGTTGAGATGTTCATCGTTGAGCCCTCACTTAACGAAATAGTGAAAGGTTTCGAACCCTCTATGCTCTCAGGCGAAGCGCTGTACATTGCTATTGGAATCATCGGGGCCACCGTTATGCCACACAACCTCTATCTCCATTCCTCTTTGGTCCAGACAAGAAAATTTGAGAGGGATACAAAAGGTATAAAAGAAGCGATCAAATTCAACTTTATAGATACCGCCGTAGCTTTAAATCTTGCATTTTTTGTTAATGCAGCGATCCTGATACTCGCGGCAGCAGCATTTTACAAAAATGGTTTACATGAAGTGGCAGAGATACAGGATGCACATAAACTTTTGCAAAACATCTTTGGCAATGTTGCTCCCGCTTTATTCGCTATTGCATTGATTGCTGCCGGACAAAGCTCAACGGTAACAGGTACTCTTGCCGGGCAAATCGTAATGGAAGGGCATTTAAAATTGCGCATACAACCCTGGCTTCGACGCTTAATTACGCGTTTACTTGCCATTATACCTGCATTTTTTACCATATTATGGTTTGGAAATGAAGCACTTGGCGGTTTGTTAATTTTGAGCCAGGTAGTGCTCAGCCTGCAACTGGGATTTGCAGTCATTCCATTGATCCACTTTACTTCCGATAAAAAAACCATGAAAGGTTTTGCGATAAAACCATGGGTTCAGATTCTTGCCTGGGTGAGTTCAATCGTCATTGTTTCATTAAATGTAAAGTTAGTGATAGAAGAGATCTCCAATTGGGGAGCAGAAGGCGGATGGTATGTATATGCCATTATAGTTCCTTTAGCAGCCCTTATAGGGATGTTGTTACTGTACATCTTTATTTATCCCCTGGTAAAATCAAGAATACAGGACAACAATGTAGCGCCCCATGGCAATGCACTTAATATTTCAGAAATAGAAAAAATAAACTATATCAGAATCGGCATCACAGTTGATTTCTCTAAAAATGACAGAACAACCATCAGACATGCCCTCATTCAGGGTGGTAAAGATGCACACTATCATTTGATTCATGTGGTTGAAACTGCTGTCGCGAGGTATCATGGCGATTCCGCAATGGATTATGAAACTCAAAGTGATACTAAAAATCTGGAAAAATATCAGGCTAACCTTGCTGAACTAGGCTATAATTCGACCATACATATAGGTTATGGCGGGACAGTCAAAGCAATTGTAGACATTAGTAATGAGACCAATCTGGAATTGCTGGTGATGGGAGCGCATGGACATAAAGGACTGAAAGACCTCATTTTAGGCACCACCGTGAACTCTGTACGTCATAAAGTCTCCATTCCAGTGCTTATAGTAAGATAAAATTCGGATATTAGCACCTCAATGAAAAATGATATCCAGATTAAAAATAAAAGAGCCTATTTTGACTACCACATTGTCGAAAAATACAATGCCGGACTTGCATTGCTAGGCACTGAAATAAAAGCTATAAGACAAGGTAAAGCCAATATGTCCGATGCATTTTGCATGTTCATTGGAAACATCCTGTACGTTCGTAACCTGCATATCTCCGAATATAGTCACAGTTCATTTTACAACCATGACATCAAAAGAGACCGCGCATTACTACTTCAAAAAAGGGAACTCAAAAAGCTTAAAGTAAAAAGTGAAGAAAAAGGTTATACCATCGTTCCGCTTAGAATTTTCACCAATGAGCGGGGTTTTGCCAAAATAGAAATCGCGCTCGCACAGGGTAAAAAAGAATTCGATAAGAGAGACAGCATTAAAGACAGGGAATCGAAACGTGAGATGGATCGGGCCATGAAGATATAAAACTACCAGGCCTGATCTCCTACCAATGGCACAAATCTAAAAGTATCCAACTCGATCCTTTCATAGTCAGTTTCACTGACACGAATTACAGTAACCATTTTCTGAGAATGCTCATCTCCTACCGGTATCACCAATATGCCCCCGATTTTAAGTTGCTTTAACAAGATTTCCGGTACAAATGGCGCTCCCGCAGTCACGATGATCTTGTGGTAAGGTGCATGTTCAGCAATACCTTTAGATCCATCACCAAAAAAGAAATGTGCGTTGTATCCCATTCCAGGAAGCACTCTGATGGTGTGTCTATAAATGCTTTCCTGACGTTCTATCGTATAAACGTTTGCCCCAAGTTCCATCAAAATACAAGTCTGGTATCCTGAACCTGTCCCGATTTCCAATACTTTATCGCCCTTTTTTATGTGGAGCAATTCACTTTGATATGCAACAGTGTATGGTTGTGAAATGGTTTGACCATCTCCTATCGGAAATGCAATATCTTTATACGCCTGGTTCCAGAATGTTTCATCAAAAAAGAAATGACGCGGAACTTTACCTATTGCTTTGAGTACATTTTCATCTTCAATACCTCTTGCTTCCAGATGAGCCACCAACTTCTTCCTAGCTCCCTTTTCCCTATAATTGTCAACAAATTTGTATGCCATACTGTTCCAAAAATAGCCTTTTGAAATCTAATCCGGTTAAATATTTATCCCCAATCCTTCAAAAAACAGCTAATCAACACAGAATCAATTGCAATAAAATCAGTAAGGATCAACGTCAACTTGTATGTTCAATCCCCTAAAGTCCTTTTCGGCCTGAAATTGTAATATGACTTCTTTTAACAGTGATTTAACCTTAGGTAATGAGGTTGTTTTATCACTCTTAATAATTACCTGTTTGATATAGTAATTCCTTACACGAGCCACCAAAGGTTGTTCAGGCCCCAATACCCGTCCTCCCAAATGAGCTCTCAGTTCATTAGCGAATTTCTGGGAAGCCATATTTAGCAAATCAGAATCTTTATGCTTGATATTTATGAAAATCAGCCTTGTAAATGGAGGATAATTAAACTGCCTGCGTTCAGATAATTCCTCGTTGTACATTTCAAGATACTTATTCTCTATCACCTGGTTAATGATGCGGTGGTTGTCATCATAAGCCTGAATGATCACTTTACCCTGCTTATCCCTCCTTCCTGCTCTTCCGGCTACCTGGGCAAGCAATTGATAACTCCTTTCAAAAGCCCTGAAATCAGGGTAATTCAATAGTGTATCTGCATTAATTACGCCTATAAGCGTAACATTATCAAAATCCAGTCCCTTAGCGACCATCTGAGTCCCAATCAGGATATCAGTTTTTTTCTCCTGAAACTCAGAAATGATCTGTTGCAATCCATTCTTAGTACGCGTACTATCCACATCAAGCCTGGATATCTTTGCCTCAGGAAAAATCAGGCTCAATTCTTCTTCCACCCTTTCCGTACCAAAACCCTTTTGCTCAACGTGCACTGACCCACATGCAGGACAAATATTGATGCTGCTCTGATGATAACCACAATAGTGGCAGTGTAATTTGCCGCTGGTTTTATGATAAGTTAACGAGACATCGCAATTCACACATTTAGGTGCATAGCCACAGGTCGCACAAATCAGTATTGTCGCGTACCCCCTCCTGTTTTGAAAAAGTATCACCTGCTCTTTATGCTCCAGCGTAAAAGCAATCTCATCGATCAATTTACCTGAAAAATAAGAAACCATTTTTTTCTTCTTCGTCTCTTCGGAAATACTGATCACTTCCTGAAGCGGCAACTCCACACCTCCAAAGCGCTCATTTATGGTAACCAACCCATATTTTCCACCCTTGGCATTAAAATAACTTTCTATAGATGGGGTAGCTGATCCCAACACCACTTTGGCTTTGTGTAAATGTGCCAGATATACAGCAGCATCACGTGCCTGATAGCGTGGCGCCGGATCCTGCTGTTTATATGATGATTCATGTTCTTCATCTACAACAATTAGCTTTAATTCCTTAAAAGGAAGAAAAACTGCAGAACGGGCGCCAAGTACAACCCTGTATTTTCCATTCAACACCTTATTCCAAATCTCTACACGCTCATTATTATTGAATTTGGAATGGTAAACACCTATAGAGTCCCCAAAATATCGTTGGATTCGCTCTACGATTTGCGTAGTCAGGGCAATTTCAGGCAGTAAAAACAGCACCTGTCCGCCTTTTTCAATTGCATGTTCAATGAGTTTAATGTAAATCTGTGTTTTACCTGATGCCGTAACACCATGTAGCAGCACCACATCCTTTTCAACAAACTCCTGCTCAATTTTCTTTAATGCTCCATCTTGCGCAGCGCTCAATTCAAAATTGAGAATAAAGTCATCGCTATGATCTCTAAGCCTGCTTACGGGTCTTTTGTATATCTTGAATATCTCCTTATCCAATAAAGATTTTAACGCCCCTGGGCCACAATTACTGTCTTCAAGCAACTCTTCTTTAGATATTACATCTTGTTGCTTAAAAAGCTTTAAATAAGCCAAAAGAGCATCCAGCTGTTTAGGTGCTTTTTCTAGAATACCGAAAAGCTGTCTTAGATTTTCTTCGTCCTGATAAAAAGAGCTTAAGCTGACAAACGATTTCAATAAAGGTTTATATTTCTCAACTACTTCTTCAGCAATATAAACCATTCCTTTATCCAGCAAACCATTGATAATGGGATAAACTGTTTTCTGGCCTAATATGGCAGATACATCATCTATAGTTAAGCGCGGCCTGCTCCTTAGCGCTGTAAGCACCACCTCCTCTTTTTCAGTAAACACAACCCCTTCCTCTGGAACTGCATCTTCTTTCAATACAATGATGGTCTCGCTGGCAAGCTTCAAGCCTGCCGGCAAAGCAGCCGACATGACATCACCTTCATTGCACATGTAATACAAAGTCATCCAATCCCACAACTCCAATTGTTCATGAGTAATGATTGGATAAGCATCTACTACGTCTATGATGTACTTGGCTTCATATATTCCGGGAGCTTCGTTACTAACACTTTTAATGAGTGCGGTATATATTTTATTTTTACCAAACTGAACTACTACTCTTTTACCTACTGCCACCTGTCCGTTTAATTCGAAAGGAACCCGGTAAATGTAATTTTTAGCAAGTGACAGCGGAAGTATCACTTCAATAAATAAAGTTTCCCTTTCTACAAACTCTTCATCATCAAACCCAAACATCATCTACCTTTTACTGCTGCTAAAAATAATGATAACCAACCCAATATAAATAAAAGACCACCAACAGGAGTTACAGGACCTATATAGCTAACAAAGGCAAAATTTAAAACACTTCTTGTTGCCAGCAGATAGAGGGAACCTGAAAAAAACAGAATGCCCAATGTAAAAAACCAGTAAGCCAGATTAACAAGCCTGGTTTGCTCAGTTTTAAATTGTGAGAGAAATAACAAGGCAAAGACATGATAAAATTGATATTCTACACCCTTTGCCCATATCTCCAGCGATCCTTCATCTACAACCCTCTTCAATCCATGTGCACCGAATGCACCAAACATCACCGCAACAGCACCCAACAGAGCTGCTGTTAATAATATACGTCTACTCATTATAACCAGCTTTTTTTCAAAACAAACTTAGATAAAATTGGCTATATTTTAACAGCTGTTGCATGGATACTAACATAACTTTATCTAAGTTTGCTTAAACGACAGATGAAAAAGATTTTAGCCATAATAATCACCCTCATTGCTGCCATCATTACCATGGCATATCTATATTTTTCAGGATTAAATTCAGAACTAAAGAACAACGACAGTAGTCTCTATGCTGCTACTACGAATTCAGCCTTTGTTTTCTCCTTCGAAAATGACAAAAGTGTCCTCGATATTCTCAAGGCGCAGGATCTGTTCAAAGAAATAGCGGGAGATGACAAATTCTCAGAACTTGAGTCTTTAAAGACCTATATTTTATCTGTCCCGGAAATTAACTACGCTATTGACAAGCAAGCTGTTTATATCAGTTTAATTCCAGGAAGCGACAAAAATGTAGACTTCCTATACAGTACGCAGGTAAAATCAGGAATCAGCATTGACCAGCTGCGTAAAGTTTTAAAAGACCATTCAATTGAAATAGTTAATAAAGAAAATCTGATAAGTATACGATTGCCAGACAGCAATATTTTTTATCTGGGCATAAAAGACAACCTATTGCTATTATCCAGTACTACAAAACCAATCATCAATGTGCTCTCATCTTCTATCAATAAGAGCAGTAAATTTGTAGATTATATAAAATCAAACAGCCGGATTACAAAAAATAGCGTCGCAGAAGTATATATCAATTTTGAGCTCATGCCTTCACTTTTGAAAGCCGTGATGCCCGGAAAACTAACTGGTGAACTCTCTGTATTAGACAATCAGCATGCATTTGCGAATCTAACTTACAATTTCAGTAAGGAAAAAATACTTCTTACAGGCACGACAACTCCGAATGACGACAACAGTTTTCTCCATTTATTTGCCGGGTTAAAAGCGCAGAAGATCAGCATTACGAATATACTTCCTGAAAATACTGCCAACTATTCGGTTTTTGCAATAGACAATTACACCAACTGGAAAAAGTCATTAAATGAATGGTTTACCGTCGTAAAAGATGACCAGAGTACTTCAAAAATCATTAAGACCTTTAATGAGAAATATAGAATTAATCCAGACCAAATTTTCCCAAAATACTTTAAAAATCAATTCATTACGTTCCAACTAAATACTGCAGAAAAAATCGGAGCAATAGAATTAAGCAATGGAGATAAAGTAACCCAGCTCCTTTTAGATTTAAGCACAGAATATAGCCAGGATATTAAAGTATTAAAAGAAGACAATCTTCTATATGCTTATTTTGGTGAGCCTTTAAAAAAATTCAAAAGACCATTTTATTGTATCATAGACAACTATATGGTTTTTTCCAATAATGCCAGCAGCATACAGTCATTCTTAAATAGCTACAAAAACAATAAGCTTTTAATTAATAACCAGGATTATAGTACTGCAATAGACCAATTAGCAAATACAGCCAACATCAGTTACTTCATAGGTTTGAAAAATTCTTCTGATATTTTCTTAAAGAACTTATACCAACCCTATTATAAACAAATCAAAAATGAAAATGGCTTAAAAAACTATACTTCATTTATCTACCAACTAAGCGGCGACAACGGAAAATTCCAGACCAATGTACTGATTAATAAAAAGATAAAACTATCACCAGATAGCAATTCACTACAAACCGATTCTATAATAAGTATTCCATAGCTACATTATGAACAGAAGATACCTGGTTATTTGCATCGTATTTTTCACAATACAATCAAAAGCACAACAATATGGTTTGTTCAACACAAAGACCCTGTTTGATGGCTTTGAAAATCCTGCACAGAAAACATTCGTACTGGACTCGTCACGTAAATTTGCATCCAACTTTTTCCTTCCATACCTCGGATTTAATGCCTCAAGTAAAGGAAATGAAAGCACTATCCGACGTCTGATCAATGAAGGAGTATATTCAGCCAAAGACATCACAATAGGAAACAATGAAGTAAATCATATTTTTGAAAGCAGCAACATCTACCTGTTTAATTTTAAAATATTCAAATCTTATAAATTTCACAAAGAAATAGGTCTCTCCTGGCAATTGCGTACTGATGGCAATGTGGATTACACCAATGAAACATTTGCATTATTAGACAATTATAATCGATTTGACGCTTATAAAGGACAAGATTTTGATGATGCTTTTAACAACAATGGCTATGCACAATCTTATCACCAGTTTAGTGTAAGCTACCGGGAAAACTACAATAAGAGATTGGCATTTGGTGTCAAGTTAAGTTTACTAAGTGGCATCACGTACAACAAACTCCAAATCGACGAATCTTTCTTCAATCCAGGATCAGATACCCAACCCCTCGTAGCTGCGCTCAAAGGAACATACAGAGCCAACTTCCTTGAAACAGATGAACTCTCCAAGAAAGATTTGGTACCAACATTTAAAAATCCGGGACTTGCCATTAGCTTAGGTACAAGCTACACTTCAAAAACCGGAGTATTTTTAATGGCTAATGTAAAGGACCTTGGTATCATCAGATGGACTAAAAACTCTTATTACAATCGGTTTAACAACATCAATGACCCCTTGATTATTATGGATCCAGAGACCAGCCCTTCATCCATTGAAAGCAGGATAACAGAAATTGCCACCGATGGCGAAACACGAGAGCGTTTTTATAGCGTTACAAATGCAAAAGCTGATTTCATGATCTCAAAGGCATTCAGTATTTCAGTCCCTTACTTCACCTATACTCCTGCCTTAATTGTATCAAAAAACTTGTTTTATAAAGGGGGCGATGCAGCTTTCGTCAACAAATTTAAGTATGATCAATTTTCACTAACAGCTATTCCTTCTTACAATTTCAACAACTTGTTTTTATTTGGTATGCAGGGAATGTATCAAACACCCAATTTCGAAGTCTTCCTCGGATCTGATGATCTTTTTAAAACAGTATCACAAGCCAAAGGAGCAATTAAACAAGACATTACTATTGGAAAAGGATACAATGGTGCCTCATTTTATTTGGGAGTTGGAATCAAGTTTGGAAATACCGTAGAGCACCCTCAGAACAGCAGTACAATGCCGGGAATTAACGATGGCGAATCAAGTTTTTTCAAACGTCTGTTCAGTGTATTCTCAAAGAAGAGATAACACACCTCCAATCTTGATCCTGAATAAATTCAGTGTTAGGGCGTTACCTATACTATTTCTTTTTGGGCGTAGTCAGCACAAAATCTTTAAGATAAAATGGTTCAAAATACGCCACATCCTCAAATTTTGAATGCGAATAAGCGTTATATGCCAATGCACTCATGTTGCTGGCAGAATTAAAATTAGCCCCCGAGAACGAAGCATTTTCATGTCTGATCACATCTTTACACTTTGCAGCACCATCACCAATGAACATCAATACTCCGGAATTCAGTTCTTCTGCAAAGCTGTGCTCGTCAATTATCTTAGCACTCGTATCCACTATCGAATCGAGTTTGGCATTATATACCGCAGTAAAAACCTCCATTCTCCTGGCATCAATCATTGAACAGATGGCTCCCTCATATTCAGGTCGACTTTGCATAAAACCCGCAGCCATCATTTGAAGCGTATCCACGCCAATCAATGGTTTATCCAGTGCAAAGCATAGTCCCTTCGCGGTAGAAACACCTATTCGAAGTCCGGTATACGAACCAGGACCCTTGCTTACTGCCACAGCATCCAGATCTGAAAACTGAAGACCGACCATCCCCATTACTTCCTCAATGAACAAAGTAAGACTGCCTGCATGAATGTTACTTGCCATAAGCTCCTTCACAGCTATAGTCTTACCATCTTTTGATAGTGCAGCAGAACAAACTTGTGTAGCGGTTTCGATTTGAAGTATAGTAGCCATTGAATAATAAAATATAATTAAGGAACTGGGTCATGACCGTGCCCACCCCAAGGGTGACATCTGCCAATACGTTTCAAAGTTAACCAACCTCCTTTAAAAGGCCCATGTTTTTTTATCGCTTCAATCCCATATTGCGAACACGTTGGTGTATACCTGCAACTTGCACCCAACAGCGGCGACAAAAGCCACTGATAAAGCTTGATCAGTCCGAGGAAGAACCAGCCAATAATTTGCTTAAGAAGGCTGATCATTTTCCTGAGTCATTTTAACCTGCAATTCAGTTGTCAGCTTTTTAAAAACTCCTGACAACTTCTTTTCGAAAAAAGAATAATCATAAATCTTCTTGCCTATAAATTGGACGGAAAGTAATAAGAGCTTTTCAGATTCAGGAATCAAAGCGTACAAATCCTTTTGCTTCTGCAGGCGGTAAGCTTCTCTGGTCAGCCTTTTAATGCGGTTTCTATCTACAGCTTTTTTAAAGCGCTTTTTAGATACATTAATTACAACCTGAACGGGAAATTGATGAGAAGTAGCTGTAAGCAAATAAGATACCCTATAGGGGTATAATAAAAAAGAAGAACCGTCTTTAAATAGCAAGTCAATTAACTTCCTGCTACACAACCGTTCTTCTTTGTTAAATGTGTTCATGTTTTTGATCGCAAATTTGCAGATATTCTGATCTGCCAACACTTAAAGTGTTGCAATCAAAAATTATGCTTTATGACGACGCTCGTCAGAAACTGATAATCTTTTTCTTCCTTTTGCACGACGAGAAGCTAATACTCTTCTACCGTTTGCTGTAGCCATTCTTTCGCGGAAGCCGTGTTTGTTTCTTCTCTTTCTTTGCGAAGGTTGGAATGTTCTTTTCATAACTGTATTATATCTTGACTATTTTTTTAAATAAGAGGTGCAAATATAGTTTGATTTTTTTCTAATTGCAAATAGAATTAGAATTTTCTACATGCCTAAGGCTGCTTTTAGTTTAACATATCCTGTTTTGCTCACTGGTAGCCAGATATCAGACTTCAGCAGCACTACATAACTATCTTTTTCCTTGAGCTCTATACGGGTTACTTCCGCCAAATTTATAATATAAGAGCGATGTATTCGAATAAATTGTCCCGGATCCAGTGTCCGTTCAAAAAAGCTCATAGTCTTATTCTTGTGAAAAATTCCTTCCGTAGTACTTAATTTAACATAATCATCATCTGCTTCCAGGTAATGAATATCTCCCACAGCAACAATTTTGATTACTCCATTTTTCTTTACCACCACCCTGTTATTCTGGGCAGGGCTCAACGCTGCTGAATTCAGAAGCTCCTGCGTGGCCTCAGTATCTGCACTATTCAACCGTGCCGGTATTTTTTTAATGGCCTGTTCAAATCTAACCTGTTCAATCGGCTTCAGCAGATAATCCACTGCATTTACTTCAAAAGCTTTGATAGCATATTCATCAAATGCAGTTGTGAATATCACAGCGGGAGGATTCTCTACCAGTTCCAACATTTCAAACCCATTGATTTTAGGCATTTGAATATCCAGAAAAATAAAATCAGGCTGATGCTGTGTGATTGCCTTTAATCCTTCAAAACCATCACTACATTCTGCTACGACTTCAATATCGGGAAAATCACTCAGATAATGCTTTACAATATCCCTTGCAAGGGATTCATCATCAATTAGTATCGTTCGTATCATCAGCTTGAGGTATTTTAAGAGTAGTTATATATATATTTTCCTGAGTAGCCTGGGTATGCAACAATTGTTCATCAGCAAACAGCAAGTACAGGCGTCTTTTAATCGCAGTTAATCCAAATCCTGTTCCTCCAGTAGCTTTCATTTCCGGGTCAAAGGGATTTTTAACTTTTACGACAAGTACTCCACTTTCGACATTAACAGTTATAGCTATTGTAATTGCCGCAGCGGTATTGTACAAGCCAAACTTAATCGCATTTTCCACAATAGGTTGAAGTAAAGTACCGGGCAATTTCAAATTTAAAGTTTCTTTGTCTATTTCAATATCGACACTCAGCCTGTGGCTGAACCTTACTTTTTCAATATCAAGATAAAGCTGTATGTACTCCATCTCCTCACCAACACTCACCCAAACCTCGTCATCCCGTTTCAAAGTACCTCTTAAAAATGCCGCCAGTTTAGTAATCATAGTACCAGCTTCCTTAGGATTTACAATGGTAAGTGCATAAACTGAATTCAGACTATTGAACAAAAAATGGGGCTGCAGCTGATGCCTCAGCTTATTCAATTCGGCTTCCTTAGAAAGGTTCTGCGCCATCAACAACCGCTCCTGAGTTTCTGACTGCTCCTCTAGCCTGTACCACAAAATATTGGCCAGTGCGCACCAGGCCAGGAATACAAACACGATAATAAACCGGACAAGCAGCGACAACCTCAAAAAACTCCTGTATGTTAAATCACTGGGAAATAACATATTCAGGCAGAATTTACTGATAAAAGTGACAATTAAAGCCAACACCAGCGTGAGCATGAGCACAAAAAGAATGGTTTCTTTTTTTGGCTGATAATACCCGAGCATATTGCTCAAAATAAAACACCCCATCGCCATGAGTCCATTGGTAATTAAACTATCAGCAATTGAAACCTCAATACTAAAGTTCAGCGTCACGTAAAAAAGAATTATAAACAAAGAAGCCCAGGCTAAAAAGATAGCACCGGCAACTCTCTGTATTCTTAATATTGATAACGGACTTGTTGTCAAAATAGATTATTTAAGCTGATTTATTTATAACACGCCAATAGCATTATCCAAAAATTCTTTTCGTTTGTCTATTTGTGCTCTAAAATCAAGGGCATCATGTGGTTCGTGTAATATTGAAGTCACCTCTGCACCATCAGTTGGGGTCTGTATTTCATGAAGTCCGGCAATACAAATGAATTTCCACTCTACGAGTTCGCCTTTATAGTTTCTAAAGGGCGGATGAAAATCATCGGCCATACCTTCGGCTTTGCAAATTGCATCATTACCAGTGTCTGCACTAATTAATCTTAGTTGCTCATCAAACTGCACCCTATATCCCCCATCGCCACTAATAATTTCATAAATATACCTTACTAAAAACCATTTCATAACATAGAATTTAAAAATTTCTGATATCCACCCCGCCGAATAAAGCTACCCCTTTAATTATTATCGTCTTTTTGGGCTCAGAAAGCACTTGCCCAAGTGCACGTTTGTCATCTATACCACCAAATATTGCAGTGACTTCTGATTTCACATCCCAGCTTGGAGGAACAACAATTTTAACTCCGCCAAAGATCGCAACCACATCAAGCGATATAGTCCCTTCAAAATCTGCCTGCGAAAGATTGATATCCGATCCACCAAAAATTGCTATAGCATCACCGCCTCTAAAATTTTTAGAATAGATGTTCTGATGACTACCGCCAAATACGTTCACCGTATCCAATATGTCATTCTTGTCTATATCATATGGAGTTTGTGCATTGTCTTCAGCCTGATTACCTAAACCTTCAAAGCCAGCACACTTTTGCGCCCATTTCTTTTTCCAGCGCTTCCCCTGAAAACCACGTCCTTTTGGTTTAATGATCAGAAAAACACCAATTGCGATAAAGATTAGTGCAAAATAATATTTTGAAAAATCTACATTAACAATTGACTCAATCGTAAGAAAACCTCCCACGGCAACAAAAAACATCCACAATCCAACCTCAAATTTGCGCTTATACCCGACCAACAATCCGATCGCAATCAACAATATCGGCCAATCGAAGATCCATTTCGGAATATTAAGCCCTATATTGTCTAGCAGAAAAACTACTCCAATCAAAAGAACCACTAGTCCTGTACATATTCTGCTGGAGTTATTTGTTTTCAAATTTCCCATTTCCTTTCTAATCTAAATATGGCTAACCGCTATTGTTTCCATTTATTTAATTGTATTTGCTTCATCAAAATTATAGACAACTTGTACTATTAACAACACAGCAGCTATGTAGCTATTCTAATCGTCGGTAAACGACACTATTTTATCGGTAAAAAACCAATCAATACAAAAAAAGGCCAATTACTTTTGTAATCAGCCTCTTTTCACTCAGCAAAATTCTCTTATTTATTTTTAAGTAAATCTCTGATCTCTGCCAATAGCACTTCTTCTTTTGAAGGTGCAGCTGGTGCCACAGGCTCAGCTTCCTGTTTACGTTTCATAGAATTAATACCCTTTACCAGCATAAATACAGCCAGCGCTAATAATAAAAAGTTAATGGCTACTGTAATGAAGTTACCATAGGCAAAAATAACAGTATCAGGCACCTTACGTGCCTCCTCCAGTGCGAGATTAGCGGCAACCTCCCCTTTCAGTACAATATAGAGATTACTGAAATCTACGGAACCGATGACCGCTGATATCAACGGCATGATCAAATCCTTTACCACACTATCGATAATTTTACCAAAAGCGCCACCGATGATTACACCGACAGCTAGATCCATTACACTGCCTTTTACAGCAAATTCCTTAAATTCTTTTACAAATCCCATATAATAGTTGTTTTAGTTTATTCTAATTTATAAAAATCGTACCAAAAACAAGAATATTAAAGGCATAATTTATTTCATTATTCTATCATCAAATTAACACGTAAGATAACACAAGTATTGAACTTCTTTATCTTGAGCCCACGATGAGCCCACAGTGACCCCACGTTTTTGATGGTAAAATGTGGGGTCACCGTAGGATTAACTTATGGTTAACATGGAGTTATTTAATAGATCTTATTTATTTTATGTAAATCTAGACTAAGTTGAACCAGTAGGTATGCCAACGTCCACAACCATACCCCTAAATTTAAGAATATACCTTAGGGAAATTGCTTTTATCTGTCCGAAATGTGTATTTTTGGAACGGGTACATAAAATACCTGCTCATCACCTTATGTTAAAACAGCACCTACAACAAAAATTACTACAGAAACTCTCTCCTCAGCAAATCCAATTTATAAAGTTGCTGCAAGTACCGACTGTTGCTTTGGATACGCGTATTAAAGAAGAGCTCGAAGAAAATCCAGCTTTGGAAGACCCAAGCTTAATGATTGCAGAAGAGCCAAAAAGTGAATATGATGATTTGAATGATGGTCCTGAAGATTATGATGCAGGAGCCAAAGAGGAAAGTACTGATGAATTTAATGTAGATGATTATCTGCAGGACGATAGTGTAAACGATTACAGTACATCCTACAATAACAGTGACGATGATGAAGAAAAAAAAGAAACTCCTATAGCTATAGAAAGTACCTTTTTTGAGAGCTTACAGGAACAGCTGGACCTGGTTCCTCTTTCTGACCAGGATTTTATTATAGGAAAACAAATTATCGGAAGTTTAGATGATGATGGATACCTAAGAAGACCTATTACTTCTATGATAGATGATCTTGCATTTTCACAAAATGTGATGGTGGAAGAAGAAGATGTGCTGGAAATGCTGAAAGTAATACAAAGTTTTGATCCTCCTGGCATTGCGGCAAGAGACTTACAGGAATGCCTTACTTTGCAGCTAAGGCGTAAGGATCCTAACAATCCAATCATTGTTAAGGCTATCGAAATCGTTGAGAATTACCTCGATGAGTTTACACGTAAACATTACGATAAACTGGAGAAATCATTGGGACTTAACAGTGAGGACCTGAAGGAAATCATCGCAGAGATACTCCGTCTGAATCCTAAACCGGGGGACTCCAATCAGGTGACAACGAAACAGTTACAAATTATACCTGATTTTCATGTTTCTAACAATGATGGTGTATTAATACTTACTTTAAACTCAAAAAACGCACCTGAATTAAGGGTTAGCAGGTCGTACATCGACATGTTTGATCACTACGATAAAGCATCTCAAAAGGATAAAAAATTAAAAGAAGCAGTTCAGTTCGTAAAGCAAAAACTGGACTCGGCAAAATGGTTTATCGATGCCATAAAGCAAAGGCAGCAAACTTTGTTAAAAACTATGAATGCCATTATGCAGTATCAATATGAATATCTGCTTACCGGAGATGAACGGAAAATGCGTCCAATGATCCTGAAAGATATAGCCGACAAGATTGATATGGATATCTCTACAGTATCAAGGGTGGCAAACTCTAAATATGTGCAAACCGAATTTGGTACTTTCCTATTGAAATCTTTCTTCTCTGAGGCCATTCAAACTGAAAGCGGTGAAGAGGTTTCTAACAAAGAAGTAAAGAAGATATTAGAAGATTGTATTGGCAATGAAGACAAGCGCAAGCCTCTTGCTGATGAAAAGCTAACTGACATCCTAAAAGACAGAGGGTATAACATTGCGAGGAGAACGGTAGCTAAATATAGGGAGCAAATGAATATTCCTGTAGCACGTTTAAGAAAAGAACTTTAATTAGTTGACTTTCGTCATTACCACATTTTGGTGGTACTTAATACTTCGTAAATATTATTGAGCTGGACACCTAATACAATTTCATGACTTCCATTACTTACTGTATTCAATTCGGAGGTAACGAAATCATAGGAATAGGTAAGGTTAATCAGCTTACTGATATTTACGCCAGCCATTGCGGAGAAGGAATCATTTTTACGGTAGCTACCTCCTATCCACAGCCTGTCTTTAAATGCAATTTTTACATTGGCATCAATAGATATTGGTGCGGGGGTTACTTTTTTAAACATGACTGAAGGTGTTGCACTGATCTCGTCATCGATAAAGAGTTTATATCCAGCTGTGGCAAAGAAATGAGGTACATCTCTACCAGTATTGTATTTGGGATCGCTCGTAAACTTCAGCTTCTGCGGCAGCACCTGCTGCACAGAGGCTCCTGCAAAAAAACGCGCGCCATAAAGCCACACACCTAATCCAAGATCTGGTTTTACCTGGCTAATGATTGCGTTCTGAACCGAAGGATCGTTTTTCACATCAAAATCAAGCTGGTTTACATCCAGCCCAATCCTGCTCAATCCAGCGGCAACACCTACCGAAAAGTTAAGAGTACCGCTCATCTGTAAATGATAAGCATAAGTTACACTCGCATCCAGTCGGGATAACGGCCCAACATCATCTAATACAGCGATAACACCCATTCCATGGTGAGAGGGTGAAGCGGTGTAATTCTGCATGTAATTCCTACTCATCGGATCATCACCATTCTCTGGTAATGAAAGTGCATTTTTCCATAAGTAATCACCGCCCAATTTCCACTGTGCCGAGAGAAATGACGTTTGAGGAGCATTTTCGATTCCAGTCCACTGCTTACGGTAGCCAAGCTTCACGTCTGTATAATTTTCTATTCCGCTTAGTGCAGGGTTGAGTAAATAATTATTAAAAATGTATTGGGTATACTGAGGTCGCTGTTGCGCACCAGCCGCCAAAGCAAATAGCATAAATGGTAAAAAGTATATGGAGCGTTTCATCTATCTGATCAAAGTTAAAGATCCGGTAACATTTTTCCTTCCGTTTCTTGGGTTAATAATATAATAATAAGTTCCGACCGGCAACGCCTCATTTTTAAAATTTCCGTCGAAAGGGTTACTGTACCCTACACTATGAAAAACTTTTTCCCCGTAACGATTAAATACATCTATTGTAGCACCTGGATACGTATCAATATATTTCAGCACCCAGGTATCATTTATACCATCTCCATTCGGAGAAAATGCATTTGGTGCTTGTATTAATTGCAATACATGCAGCGTTATCCTTTCAGATATCACGCAGCTTTGTGACGAACTTATAGTTAAAGTGTACACTCTGTCCACATCTCCTGACATTACAGGTTCTAGTACATCATCACTACTTAAACCCGTTGCCGGGCTCCATTTATAAGTCAGGCCAATACCCGTAGCCGTAGCATTTACTTTCTTCTCGCCACCTGCAAGGATATAGATATCCCTGTCTATGATCAGATCAGGGATGGGATTTACGGTTATGGTCTGCGTACTAATCTCTTCGCAGCCTGTTGCTGTTAAAAACCGGGCAGTTAAGGTATGAGTGCCCACACCAGCGATTACAGGATTAAAATCACCGTCAGCATTGATGATCCCGGCGCCCGAGTAAACGGGATGACCTGCTAAACCCAGAGTTTCCCTGGCATTGGTAAGTCTAAATATACCTGCATTCAGACATACTGGATCTACAGGATCGAACACCAGGGCTGGCGTAGCATGCACTATTACTTGTTGGACAAGTGGTTCCTGACATTTAAGTCCTGAAAAGGCAATTAATTTAATATTAATAAGTTTGTCCTTGGCATCGGTGGCTACCGGTGCATCCAGTAAATAAGTACCTACAAGATCTGGATCATCGACTACCAGTTTTTCCACATCATCAATATACCAGACCAATTTAATGATCCGTCCTTCATCAATAGTTGATGAATTTTTCACGGTAATCTTGCTACCACTGCAAAGTTTGTCTTTATTGAGTACCTCAAAAACAGGAATGATCTGAGAACCATTTACGGTAAAAGACTGATTCTGCGTATAGGAACAGCCATTGGCATTGGTAACTGTGAGGCTAACGATATAATTGCCTGCACGACTATATTTGTGACGACCATCTCTTTGGAAAGAAGTATTGTTAACCGCTGTAGCAAATGCATCACCAAAATTCCAGGAATAGGTTAAGCCTGTTATGGTCTGATCTTCATTAGTTGTGTTGTTTTCGAAAAATGCTACATCATCCCCTACGCATACTTTTGGCAGAGAAAATTTAACAATTGGCAGGTCGTAAATGATGATATCTAGCTTAACAGGCAGACTTTGGCATCCATTTGCAGTCTTAGTAATCAGGGTAACAGAAAATGGGCCTGTCTGGACAAAGGTATGTTTTGGATGTTGCGCTGTAGAGGTGTTCCCATCACCAAAATCCCACAGCCAAGATACCATTGGTCCTGCTGCCGAGCTAGAAGCATCTGCGAAAGTGATCTCATTATTGATACACCCTTTTACCGGGGCATTGATTGCAGCATTAATCTTAGGACGAACACTCACACTAAAGGTTTCAGGATCAGACATACACCCCTCATCTAGTCCGGCGGAAAGCTTCACTTCAAAAATACCCGAAGAAGAGAAGATATGCTTAGGATGCTGCTCTCTGGAAATATTACCATCGCCAAAGTCCCACAACCACTTGTTTATGGGCTTATCAGGTAAGTTTGACAAGCTCTCGTCGGTAAACTGGATTTCAGTATCGGGGCATACTTCTGAATCAACTAAAAAAGCTGATTTAGGAATAGGATACACATCAAAGTTAAAATTGTATTCAATTTCTGCTCCCAGACAGTTATCTAGGTTAGGCATCTGTGCCTTAACCTGCATGCGGTGAGTTTCAAGCTGCGAAAAGCTAATTTCCCTAACATAAGTATACGTGTAGAGCGTGCCGGTCGATCCGTTGCTGATTTCAGGCTCAGGAGTGTAGTCTACAGAACCTTCATCGTCCAGTTTCCAGGTGATTTTTAGCGCCTTATACGGCAGCGTGATTTTGAAGTCAGACGGTTGGTCAATACAAGCGTTCGGAGCATCTATATTGGTTGCGCGGTTATGAACCAGCAGATAGTTGCTGGCCGCGAGATTGGTACCAGCCGAATAGGCGTAAGATTCTGTCTGCCCAAAACCATAAGCAACAGCATTAAAGCCCTGATTGGCCGTCAGATATGAGACTTTGTCTGATATTTCGACCTGTATACAAGAATAATCAGGTCGGTCAGGAATTACTCTCCAGCCTACCGGAGCTACGCCGTTGATCATAAAAGAATGAACTGCAGACGTTTTTATGCTTACGTTTATGTATCTGTTTGCAATGGCTTGGTCGGTAGAAGAAAACAAGGTTACAGCTTTGACATTAAATTCTACAGGATTGAGCATTACCATTTCCGGATCGCCAGGCAATCCACCCCCATTTGCTGCTGAACAGTTTTGTGTGAGCGAATACTGGGCGACACTGATCTGTTTGTCTGCAGAAATGAAAACCGGTTCGGTCAATTGCTGGCTCTCAAAATGCTCTCCCTCCATCAACGTCAGAGATTGCCCATTAAACTGAACATTGGTATTGTTCTCTTGCGCAAGGATTCGGAGTATATATTTTCTATTCATAAACGGCACAACACCATACTCCTTCCCCCAGCTGATGGTCGGATAAAGTTGCTGAAATAAAGGATCTCTTGAGGTGTTACATCCAATGGATATCGATGTACTACCGGAAAAAACAGCGATTCGTTTGTTACAGTTGTCGGGCGACGACGGATCGATGTACACGGAAGCCCCGGTAATATCAGAATTGTCTCCTGGCATATACTCATACACATCACCTTGATTTGCCAGATTAATACTACGTATTGCACCGGTTTTTTCTTTGACCAAAATCTGGGTATTGGGCTGAGCAGCAACAATGACTAAAAAATTCTGCGCGATATTTCCGCCTCTGACATCCTGGGTATAATTCATAGAATAATACTTTTGCCCCAGCGATTCAACAGGAAGGATAAGAGAAGCGGCCGAACGAAAACCAGCAAATATATGTGCATATACCGCTACCTTGTCCCCTTCATCAACTTTAATATGTATAGCCCTGCCTGACAGATTACTATTTCTTTCATTATAATCGATGTAGGACTGATCTCTTGTGACATTAAATTCTACAGGATTGTTTGCAGGAATATCCTTTTTTTCTGAATATCCTCCGCAGCTCACAGTGACTGTAGAACCAGTTTTCGACGTAATCCAAATGCGGATATTGGCCAGCGATGAACCGGCGGAGGGATCATGTGTAGGAAATACAGCCCAGAAGTCTGTTCCCTCATTAGATATGTTTTGAGCGTTCGCACGAATAAATGGGAAAAACAATAATGCCCATATAATTACACTCCACCTGTTCATAATCTTAGATATTCCCTTTTAGAATATCTAAGATAACAGATTTTGACGTAATAAAAACTCTAATTGCTTATTAGCTAGTAATAATTGTTCAGTAAGCTCTCTGTTTTCTTTTCTAAGTGCATAGATCTCGTATGCCTTTTCAATGTTGATCCTTAGATCCTCATCCATCCAGGGTTTTTGAATATATTTATAAACCTGTCCTTTGTTAATGGCATCGATAACTGCATTGATATCTGCGTAACCGGTCAAAAGAATTCTTATCGGATCAGGAAAATCAGGGATGATGGATTCCAGAAACTCAATACCCGTCATTACCGGCATTCTCTGATCAGTAATAATGACCTGAATATCCTGCGATTCAAGAATCTTTCTTCCTTCAGCAGCAGACTCGGCAACGAAAATATTAAAAAGCCTTCTGAATCCAGCCTTAAAAGAGTTCAGGTTATGAACCTCATCATCTACATACAAAACGTTAATCATTACATCTGAACTCATGCTTTTTAGATTTTTTGTTAAATATATTGCTTTTCTAAGTTCTAAAGAACTATTTACGCTGAAAAAATTATTTAACGGAATAATTATATGAGTCATTATTTTTTAAATATCACTCATATTCAGCCACTAATAAACTTTAGAAATTTTATAGTAAAATAAAAGTTAAAGATACATTTTCATTATAGCCCCGAAAACCATAATTTTATTAGAAATTTAGAATAGGGCTAAATTCAATATACCTTAAAGGTAAAACGTTATACTTTTTCAAAAACAATGTATTTAAATAAAGATATAAATAAGTTTATAAAAGAGTTTACTTTAAAAAATGAGTTGTATAGGAATAGCTACACGCCTGTTTTTTACAGAATAAGCAACGTTGAGGAAGAAGTTAAATTTATTTCTCTGCTCAAGGAAAAACCATATATTCAAGTTTTCGATACCATCCAAAATCAATTAACTGATTTAGTAAAAGGATTAAGCCCTTCAACCATTTTTAACGAAAACTTAATTAAGGAAACGATAGTAAATCATTTAGACGGCGCAGACATTACAAAGTATGGCGTATGGGCTTATTACCCATGGATGGAGAAAGTAGTACATATATTGGATGAGGAAGAATATGTATTGGTGCGCACCAATAGGAATAAACATAAAATCACACAAGAGGAACAGGATCATCTATCCAAAAAAAAGATTGGAGTCATGGGGCTATCAGTCGGCCAGTCTGTGTCATTAACAATTGCTATTGAACGGGGTTGCGGAGAATTGCGAATTGCAGATTTTGATGTACTGGATCTGACTAATCTGAATCGCATCCGCTCTGGTATTCAAAATATAGACCTTAAAAAGACAGTAATCGTAGCCAGGGAAATTGCTGAAATAGATCCTTATCTTAAAGTAACCTGTTTTCATGAAGGCATTACAGAAGAAAATATTGATACATTCTTAACGGCTGGTGGTAAACTTGACCTCCTGATCGACGAATGTGACAGTTTTGACATTAAAATCAGCAGCAGGGAAAAAGCAAAATCGCTTGGTATCCCAGTATTAATGGAAGGCAGCGACAGGTGTACCATTGACATTGAACGTTTTGATCTGGAGCCGGACAGGCCGGTATTACATGGTTTTGTGAAAGATATGGACATGCAGGTTTTTAAATCGCTAAAAACCATGGATGAAAAAATCCCATATATTGCTCCGGTAACCGGAGTGGAAACTTTATCTCCAAGGATGAAAGCTTCTGCTATTGAGATCATGAGCTCCATATCTACATGGCCACAACTGGCGAGTGCGGTAACTTATGGAGGTGGAATATCTGCAGATATTTCAAGAAAGATACTGTTGGGCCAACTAAAGGTATCCGGTAGATTTTGGATTGATATGGATGAGCTGATCTTTGATGCGGAGAATGAGAGTGGCGATAAAGAAATCGAGGTGCAGAAAACACCAGATTTCGCTACTTACATTAAAACCCACTTATCTGACGATTCAACAGGAGAAGAGTTGACTGAGGACTTACTCAATCTGTTAATCACAGCGGCAAATAAAGCGCCATCCGGAGGAAATAACCAACCTTGGTTATGGCATTATGGCAACAAAACCCTTCACCTGTTCTTAAACAAACCGGTGTCTGGCGCTTATTTAGATCCTGATTATATTTCATCTTATATCTCGCTGGGTGCTGCAATTGAAAACTTATTGCTTGCAGCTTCGGTAAATGAGCTTAAGGTTGAATGGAAACTAACGCCCGAGCTATTACCTGATCATGTTGCTTTATTTAAATTCAGCAAAGGTAACGTCGCAACTTTATTTGAAAATCAGCTCGCAGCTCAAATTGAGAGCAGGCATACCAACCGCAAATCCGGCATCAAACATGATTTGGATGTCAATGAGTTAAAGCTACTTGAAACAATTGCATCTGAAAATACCGATGTTTCGCTATCCTGGATTACCGACAATGATGCGTTAAAAACGCTGGGGGAAATTGCGGGCGACGCAGATCTTTTGAGAATGTTCATTCCCGATGCACACTCCGATTTCATTGAAAAGGAAATGAGATGGACTATCGAAGAAACCAATGACACAGCAGATGGAATCAGTATTCATTCGCTGGACTTAACAAATAATGATCAGATTGGACTTAGGTTAATGAAGGATAAAAAAGCCATCTCTTTTCTAAAAAGTATAAACGGTGGATCAGCATTCAAAAAGCTGGCACTTAAGCAGTTTTTAAATTCATCTGCAATTGGCCTGATAACTATACCCCAAGTTTCTCCTTTGAGCTACCTGAAAGGCGGTATCGCTGTAGAAAAACTTTGGCTGAAGGCAGCTGACCTGGGATACCAGATACATCCGATGAACGTGCCTCTTATATTCTTTTACAAAAACAACTTTGAGCAAAGTTCTGATCTATCTGACGAAATAAAAGCAAAAATTTCTCAAATGCACGGAACTTTCAGAGGAATATTCAAAATATCTAATGATATTGCCGAAGTATTTTTATTCCGATTATTTAAAGCAGAATCATCTCCAGTAAAAACGATTAGAAGACCCTTAAACAAGACATTATCTTTTGGAACAGCAGAAACCACATATTGACAAACTTTACTTTAAAGCTTTTAGGGCGATAGATGATCCTGAATCATGCATGAAATTCATTGAGGGGCACAGGCATGTATTGGAAATTTTTGGTATAACCCAGATTTCTTCAGCTAAGGTAGACTGGATGCACAATCCGAACGTACATGTCATCCTTGTAACTATAGAGGAAAATGGGAAGGCCATGGCAGGGTCAAGAATCCATCAGGCAGATGGGGTTACTCCCCTTCCGATAGAAGATGCTGTAGGATTTATGGATACGCGTATACACGATATGGTAAATGACCGAATGGCAGCAGGAACCGGCGAAATGTGCGGTGTATGGAACTCCTGGGAAATCGCCGGACTGGGAATTGGAAGTTATTTCTTAAGCCAGGTTGGCCTGGCGGTATCCAGTTCGATAGGGCTCACGACTTTATTTGGCCTTACTGCGCCAGCCACGTACAGAAATGCGGTAAGAGGAGGCTTCAGGGTAATTACCGAAATTGGCATCAACGGCAGATTTTATTACCCTAAGGAGGATCTAACAGCAACAGCTGTACTTACAGACGAGTTGGAGACACTGCCTACTGCAGTAGAAGAAGTGAGAAATCATGTACATTCTTTTAGAAAAAATCCCAGACAATCTTTTCAGATTCCGAACAAAACTAATGATGGTTTTATAGATATATTTATTGACATCACACTGGAATGAATAAAAATTTAGTGAGATTATATTTGCTGATACTGGCATTTATAATGCCTTTTATTGCCAATGCCCAGGTAGAAAAACCTGGTGATTCATTGATCAACATTCTACACAACTCAGAAATCTATATCCCAAATAATGACCTGGTTTCCGTAAATCAGGTAATTGATAAGACTAATGAATTTAAAAAACTAGGCTCGGGATTAATTAACCTTGGAAATTATAAACATGGCGTATGGATAAGAGCCATTCTGCCTCAGGGTACCGATACTAAAAAGTATACAGAATTATTAATAGATCAGAGCAGGATAAGGGAAGCGGAGGTATTTTTTGTAAGTGATAGAAAGATAATTAGTCAGACAAAGTATACCAATTATGGCATTATTACTTCTTCGTCCCAAATAGGCAATCTTAATACTTTCAAAATACCAGAGGCATATGACAATTCAAATGCTTCTATATATATCAAATTAAGTACTGAGGAAGTAGTGATGACTCCGATTTTCATAGGTAGCACTCAAAAAATATCGAATATTTTCTCCATAAGGGATGTTTTTTTCGGCATCTATACAGGCATTATGCTGATCATGTTTGCCTATAACCTTTTCTTATATTTCAGTATAAAAGACACCAGTTATCTGAATTACATCTTTTGCATCCTGTTCACCTGGATTACCCAAACTACCTTACAGGGTTATTTCACTAAGTATTTCCCCGTTGAACTACCCATATTTAATGAGATATCGGTGGTGTTGTTTTCTAATCTGGGGCTTATAGCCTCAATTATGTTCACGAAATCTTTTCTGAATACTAAAAAGAATTCTCCAAAGAATAACACACTTTTTAATATCATTTTACTTTTTACAACTGTCAATACTATTCTTCTTTTCTTTGGATCAAGAAATTTGTCATTTATAGGCATGCAAATTTCTATAGTTGCCAGTTCCATCATTGCTTTTATAGCTGCTTTTAATACTTATTTTAAAGTACATTTTAAGCCAGCTGGATATTACCTGGTATCGTGGACATTTCTGTTTATTGGAATGATGATCTTTATTTTAAAAGATTACGAGGTCATTGGTTATTCGTTATTTACAACTTATGCGGCACAGTTTGCCTCAGTTCTGGAAGTATTATTACTTTCATTTGCTTTGGCCGACCGGATCAATTTCTTTAAGGCTGAGAATGAGCAATATCAGAAACAAGCCCTCAAAATATCGATGGAAAATGAGGAACTCATAAGAGAGCAAAACATTGTCCTGGAACAACGGGTTAACGAAAGAACACTGGAATTACAAGATGCAAATTCTACTTTAAGTGTAACACTTAATAATTTAAAATCTGCACAATCCCAATTGGTAGATCAGGAAAAAATGGCCGGACTTGGTCAGCTCACAGCAGGTATAGCACATGAGATCAACAACCCTATTAACTTTGTGACCTCTAACATTAAGCCGTTGGAGCTGGACATCAATGACCTTAACGAGGTCATTCATATGTACGAAAAATTAGATCTCAACGATGACATTCAAAAACAGATCAGCAATATCGAATCATTCAAAAAACGTATTGATATTGATTTTGTAAGAGACGAGATCAAATCCTTGCTTGCCGGAATTGGTGAGGGAGCAAAAAGAACCGCTGAAATTATCAGAAGCTTGAAAAACTTTAGTAGATTGGATGAAAATGACACTAAGCCAGTCGCCATTGCTGAAGGCCTGGACTCAACATTGGTATTGATAAGGAGTACCTTCCCTTCTAATCTTAAAATCGTAAAAGATTACCAGTCTGTACCTGAAGTAGAATGTATGCCGGGCAAAATAAACCAGGTATTTATGAACCTGATCACGAATGCGATACAGGCGATAAAGTCGAAAACAAATCCTGATGAAGAGGAATATCTTTATATAAAAACCTGGCAAGAGGGCACTGATGTAAAAATCAGTATAAGAGATTCAGGTACAGGAATGCCTGATGAAGTTAAACAAAAGATATTTGAACCGTTCTTTACGACTAAAGATGTGGGTGAAGGAACAGGGCTAGGCTTATCTATTGTATTTAGAATAATAGAGAACCATCATGGCAATATAGATGTTGTAACAAAATTAAATCAAGGTACAGAATTTATTATTACCTTGCCTGTAAACTAAACTAACATTCTGCTATGAATTCGTCTACCATTCGAGTTTTGTACATTGATGATGAAGAAAACAATCTAAATGCTTTTAAGGCCGGTTTTAGAAGGCAATATGAAATTTATACTGCTATTTCTGCTGCTGAGGGCTTAAAAATACTCGAGAATGTAATCGTGCATGTAATTATAGCAGATCAGAAAATGCCGCAGACTACAGGGGTTGAATTTTTCAAGAGCATCGTAAATACCTTCCCTGATCCTGTAAGGATTTTATTAACGGGTTACACAGATATAGAAGCCTTGGCAGACGCGATTAATCACGGTGATATATACAGATACATCACAAAACCGTGGAATGATCTGGAGTTGCATAACTCTATAAAAAATGCATATGATGCATACAAAGCAAAAATTGACCTAAGAGAAAAAATTGCTGAGCTTGAAAAAACGAATGATGAATTAAACCGTTTTATATATAGCATTTCTCATGAATTACGTGCCCCTCTTGTTTCTGCGATGGGCATAGTGAATGTTGTTAAAATGGAGAATCTTTTTCACTCAAGTGGCGAATATTGGGGCATGATAGAGACCTGCTCAAATAAATTAGATTACTACATCCAAAAAACACTTCAATATTATAAAAACAACAAACTCGTTCATGAAAAATCTCCTGTAGATTTTAAAACTATCATCAATGAGTTGATTGAACTCTATTCGTATTCGGATAAAGAAACCCATTTCACTGTTGATATTATCCAAGATATTCCTTTTTATGGTGATGCTTTTAGAATAGAAGTAATTTTAGGCAACCTGATTTCTAATGCGATAAAATACCAGAAAAAAGAAGAAAAGAATAAAAAGGTAGAAATCCATATTGAAGTTACAAAAGATATCGCGGAGATTACCATTAGTGATAATGGAATGGGTATTTTAAATGAGCATCTGGAAAAAATATTTACCCAGTTTTTCAAGAGTAAAACCAACCACGGCAGTGGACTGGGACTATTCATAGTCAAAGAAGCCTTGAATAAAATTAGCGGTAAGATCTCTGTGAGCTCAAATACAATCGACGGTACAACTTTTAAAATAATAATCCCCAATGTTAAATAAACCCAGAAAAGTAATGCTGATAGATGACAATGAAGTTGATCTGAAAATCAACTCAAAAATCATCACTATATCGAAATTATTTGATGACATTATTCTATGTAGATCCGGAGAAGAAGGCTTGTCTTACCTCAATCAGCATGTAGACAATGAAGCTGAATTGCCAGATTTCATTCTTTTAGATATACAAATGCCAGAAATGGATGGGTTCGATTTTTTAGAGATTTATAAAAAATTTCCAAAGTCAATCAAGGATAAATGTCTGATTGCGATACTCTCATCAACACTGGATTTTGGAGACATAAAAAAGGCAGAAGCAAATCCTTACGTTATTAAATTGCTAAAAAAACCACTATTCCCAAAAGAACTTGAAGAGGTCTTGAAGAAACATTTTCTAATGTAAGAAGTCTGTACTACAAGTCTCAACCTCTGCCTCCTGATTAAATCTCGGGAGGGCGTCGGGATAATTCCTAATCTCTGATCCCCTCTATTGTTAGGTTACTTATAGTTGCAATGTCAAATATAGCTTATATCTAAATATTCAGTAGCTTAATCAAACAAGCCTGTTATGTTAACGCGCTAACACCAAAAGATCTGAATTAAGATTAGTAATTAAAAATGATAAAAACAAAAAAGCCGGCTCTATTAGATAGAAACGGCTTTTTATTTAGTGGGCCATGATGGGCTCGAACCATCGACCAAAAGATTATGAGTCTTCTACTCTAACCAACTGAGCTAATGGCCCCTGAAAATCTTATTAGATTTTGCGAGTGCAATGTTACATATTTGTAATGAATTATGGAAACAGTTTTAGCACAAAAAATAAAAAATATTATTTTTGATTATGGCAATGTGATATTCGAAATTGACTTCAACAAGGCACAAAATGCTCTGATACAATTAGGTATATCTAACATTAATGAGTTTTTTACACATAAAAGCCACAACGACATTTTCAACAATTTTGAGACCGCGGCAATCACACCAGCTCAATTCAGGGATGGAATACGTAATGCAGCAGAAAATAATACACTTACAGATCGGCAAATTGATGATGCCTGGAATAGTTTATTGATAGGTGTCCCCTCCGCTAAGGTTCATGATACGCTTATAAAAGCAGGGAAAAAGTACCGCACTTTTCTGTTGAGTAACAATAATGAGATTCATTACAACTGGATTGTTGATTACCTTAAAAGAGAGTTTAACGTATCTGACAATAATCACCTCTTCGAAAAGACATATTATTCGCAGCAAATGTTTCTTCGAAAACCACATGTAGAAATCTTTGAGCAGGTCATCAAAGAAAATAACTTGAACCCCGAAGAAACACTATTTATAGATGACAGTCCGCAACATTTGGTTGGTGCCAAACAAGCTGGCCTGCATACACTCTTGATGGACAGACATCCAATAGAACTTGAACAATTTCTAATTGATCATAAAATTCTATAATGACATGACTGACAAAAGATTTAAATCATTGGCAGAGTTTTATCCTTTCTACCTAACAGAACACCAAAATCTGATCAGCAGGGTACTCCATTTTATAGGCACTGGGTTGGTTGTATTGGCGCTCTTTGCTGCAATACTGTTCCATGAATGGCGTTTTCTACTGATCGCACCACTAACAGGATATAGCTTTGCCTGGGTGGGGCATTTCTTTTTTGAGAAAAACAAGCCTGCTACCTTCAGGTATCCGGCCTACAGCCTGGCCAGCGACTTTATTTTGTTCTGGGATTTGCTAACAGGTAATCAGCCATTTAAAACCGATAAAAATAGATAACAATTAGCAAAAGAGGCGACCCTTTCAGATCGCCTCTTTTGTTGTCGCTAAAGTTTATAGCTTTCTGCGTTTCTTTTCTTTCATAATCAAACCAAGCTCTCTGCTCGTTTGTCCGGCAATAGAAGTATTCTCCTGCGCTCTTCTGAATAGGTACGGCATAACTGCTTTAACAGGCCCGTAAGGCACGTACTTAGCTACATTGTATCCGGCATCAGAAAGATTAAAACTAAGGTTGTCACTCATTCCCAATAATTGTGCAAAATATACATGAGGGTGATTATGATCAATGTTGTATTCATCCAGCAGTTGCGCAAGTAATCTGCTGCTCTGTTCATTATGTGTACCGCACACAATAGCAATATCATTGATATTAGCCATAGAATATCTCAGTGATTCATCATAATCCTTATCGGAAGCTTCTTTGGTTGGTTGTATAGGTGATGGATATCCCATTTCTTCTGCACGTTTACGTTCCTTCTCCATATATGCACCACGAACCATCTTAACTCCCAATATAAAGCCCTCTGCTTTTGCGATCAGGTGATCTGCTTTAAGATCCGCTAGCTTATCATGACGATACATTTGATAAGTATTGTAAACTATGATACTTTCTTTATTAAATAAACGCATCATATCTAAGGCCAATAGGTCAATCGTATCCTGAATCCAGGTCTCTTCGGCATCTACCATTACCGGAACATTTTTATCAAAAGCTGCTCTGCAGATTTTTTCACAACGCTGTTTCACTTTTTCAAACTCAGCAGTTTCAGCTGCATTCAGTTCCTGTTTTGCATCCAGTTTTTCCAGCAAACCAAACCTCCCAATTCCTGTAACTTTAAATACTGTAATTGGAATACGATTATCTCCCGCGGCACGTTCTATAGTTCTGATAATTTCTTCACACGTAAAGTCAAAAACTTCTTCTTCTTCCTCTCCCTCTACTGAATAATCTAAAATAGTACCTACCTGCCCCGAATTTAGTTGAGCAATAGTATGCTCACACTCTGCTATTGTTTCTCCTCCACAGAAATGTTTAAAAATGGTAGCTTTAATAATTCCCTTAATCGGCATTCCAATATTCATAAAGAAATTCGTGATCGGGGGACCTACTTTAGTGAGGAAATTACTGCTGATAATCTTAAAAAGCCAATACGCAGCATTTAATTCACCATTAGACTTGTTGCGAAAAGCAACTTCTGTATTGTCAAAGTTCAGTGTTTTTTTGGGGGATAGTTCCATTTAAAAATTTCTATTAATAAAATCGTCCGCAAAAATATAAATTCCATTGCTATCAGTGGTATAACACTTTATAAATAAATGCATTTTATATTCAATAAATTGTAAAAGCATTTTTCTTAAGTTTGCCATACAATGATAAAATTCAAATTAGAAGGCGAATTTATTCCCCTTATTCAGCTGCTAAAGGCAACTGCACTGGTACAAAGCGGAGGAGAGGCACAAACTGTTGTTGAAGATGGTTTGGTGAAATACAATGGAAAAGTAGACTACCGTAAGCGTCTAAAAGTACGTGTGGGAGATGTAATTGATTTTATGGGTCAGAAAATAAATGTAATTTAATGAACAAACTTGATAGTGCTGGACACACCATACATTTCGAAACTCAACTGAATCCGCTTACTGAAATACTGGAATCTGGCAAATACAGCAAAATATTTGTCTTTGCAGATGGAAATACTTCTCAATTCTGTTTACCCGTATTTCAAGAGATGCTCGATGATTTTACAGGTTTCGACCTGATTGAAACTGATCCGGGTGAGGAAAATAAAAATATAGATTTCTGCATTGGCATCTGGAAAACATTACTTGATTTTGGGGCTGACAGAAAATGTTTGATGATCAATCTTGGTGGCGGTGTAGTTACAGATCTTGGTGGATTCGTAGCTTCCACTTATAAAAGAGGAATCGACTTTATCAATATCCCTACTACACTACTATCTCAGGTAGATGCTTCCGTTGGCGGAAAAACAGGAATAGATATCGATAATGTAAAAAATATGGTTGGTACTTTTACCCTTCCGAAGTCAGTATTTATCGAAACTAAATTCTTAAAAACATTGCCTGAAAGAGAAATGTTGTCAGGATTTGCAGAAATGATCAAACACGGCCTTATCGCCGATAAAAGTTATTACGAAGAGTTAAAAAAAGGAAATCACAAAGAGATCGAAGCACAAGCCATTTACACTTCTGTTAATATAAAAAATGACGTAGTAACTGAGGATCCGCATGAAAAGGGATTAAGAAAGATTTTAAATTTCGGCCATACTATAGGTCATGCCGTAGAAACCTACTCCTTAATTAATGACAAAAGCCCACTTACACACGGAGAAGCCATAGCAATAGGAATGGTTTGTGAAGGATTCTTGTCCGTTAGCAATAATACACTAACTGGTGATGAATTAGAGGATATCAGCAATTATATCCTTGAAACTTACCCATCATATCAAATTAAAAAGGAAAGCTTTAGTCAATTGTTAGAATTTATGCAAAGCGATAAAAAGAATGAAAACGGAGAGATTATGTTTTCCCTTTTGAATAGCATCGGCTCCTGTGCGTTTAACTGTAGAGTAGCTGAAGGGGATATTCTAGCAAGTTTAAACTACTATAATACCTTGGCAAAATCACCTTCATAAGGTTAAATTCTGTATGAGATTTTAAGCTCGTTACAAACAATAAATAATTTTTTTAAATTAACTATTGACAAATTAAATTTTGTTGCTACATTTGGAAAAATAAAAAAAGAAATTTTGAACAACATCACTACATATTGGTTTGGTTACTTTTACTACTTTAGTAAGAGCCGGGACTAATATGCAATATAATCAAACAAGATAAATGTATACGAAAAGTCCCGGTCAAAAACCGGGACTTTTTTCGTTTAAAGCAAAATGCAAAAACAGCAAATGAAAAAAGGAACAAGAGTAGCAATCCAGGGTATTAAAGCATCTTTTCACGAAGAGGCAGCCTTCAAATTTTTCGGAAGAGATATTCAAACCATTGAATGTAACTCTTTTAAACAGACATGCGAAAGCCTGGAAAAAGGAAATGCTGATTTTGTAATTATGGCCATTGAAAATTCAATTGCAGGTAGCCTTTTGCCAAACTATACATTGATCAGAGAATACAATTTCGCTGTTGTAGGAGAGGTTTACCTTGCAATACAGCTTAATCTTATGGCTTTACCGGGAGTAAAATTTGAAGATATTAAATTTGCAACCTCCCACCCTATTGCTTTGCGTCAGTGCGTTGATTTTTTTTATGACTATCCAAATATTCAGGTAATTGAAGGTAGCGATACAGCCGCATGTGCTAAAAAGATCAGAGATGAACAACTTACCGACACTGTAGCTATCGCTAATTCTCTTGCTGCAGAATTATACGGATTGAATATCATTGAAAGAAGAATAGAATCCAACAAAAAGAATTATACTCGTTTCCTAATTCTTAAAAGTGATAAGACAGAGGAATTAACTGAAATCAACAAGGCCTCCATCTGTTTTCAGGTTGGAAACCATGTAGGTGCATTATCTAAGGTGCTGAATATTTTTGCCGAGCAACAGGTAAACCTAACTAAAATACAGAGTATGCCAGTTTTGGGAAGAAGAAATGAATATTATTTCTATGTAGACATGGAATGGAAGGACATGGAGAAATATGACAAAGCAATACGTCAGGCACTTAAGTACACCGTAAACTTCAACATTATGGGTGAATACCAAAAGAACGACAAAGTATAACATCAGAAAACAAATAAGAATTTAAAATATAACACAATATCAAACCCCAAAAACAATGAAATTACAATTAAACATTCAGCCATTAAACACCTGGCTTAACATCAACAACGAGCCCCTAATCATTTCAGGACCTTGCAGCGCAGAAACTGAAGAACAATTACTAACTACAGCTCATCTATTAGCTGCAACAGGAAAAGTATCTGTATTAAGAGCAGGAATCTGGAAGCCACGTACCCGTCCGGGAGAATTCGAAGGTATCGGAAGTATTGGTTTAGAATGGTTAAAAAGAGCTAAAGCAGAAACAGGATTACCAACTGCAGTTGAGGTTGCTAATGCCAAACACGTTGAAGAAGCTTTAGCCGCAGGGGTAGATATCTTGTGGATTGGTGCGCGTTCTACAGTAAACCCTTTTACAGTTCAGGAAATTGCTGATGCATTACAGGGTGTAGACATTCCTGTTTTAGTTAAAAACCCGGTTAATCCTGACCTTCAGCTTTGGGCTGGTGCTCTTGAACGTATCAACCGTGCGGGTATTACTAAATTGGGTGCAATCCATAGAGGTTTCTCTTCTTTCGAAAAGAGTTCGTTCCGCAATGAACCTATGTGGGAGCTTGCCATCCAGTTGAAAACACTATGTCCTGAATTGCCAATCATTAACGACCCAAGTCACATTTGCGGTAATAGGGAACTGATTCCTTACATCTCTCAAAAAGCATTAGACTTAGACATGCAGGGATTAATGATTGAGTCGCACGTAGACCCTTCCGTTGCATGGACAGACGCGAAGCAACAAGTAACGCCCGCAGCTTTAGCTGAGCTTGCAGATCGTCTAACTGTACGTGAGCCTGAATCTAAAAACGAAGCATTTACTGATCAATTAGCTGAATTACGTAAGCAGATTGACAAAATCGATGATTTGCTATTGCAAAAATTAGGTGAGCGTATGGCTATCGTTGGAAAAATTGGTGAATTTAAACGCGACAATCAGGTAACTATCTTACAAGTAAATCGTTGGGATGCCATCATCAAAAAAGGAATATCATTTGCAAAAGCATTGAAATTAGACCTCAATTTCACTGAAAAATTCCTTGAGCTTGTTCACGGTGAGTCAATCCGCAAGCAAACTGAAATCATGAATGCTGGTAAAGCAGAACAAGGAATCGCAGCAGAAGCACATACAGAAGTTAAATCTTAACAATGAGTAAACATGCGGTTGTTTCTTTTAACGGAAACAAACATATCAATACAGAGATTACACTCACAGGTTCTAAAAGTGAATGTAACAGGGCATTGATCATTAGTTCCTTAAGTAAAGGCCTGGTGGACATTGACAACATGTCTAATGCTGCTGATACGGTAACCTTAAATCGCATACTAAATAATATTTCGCAGAATGATCCACATCAACAAACTGTTGATGTGGGACCTGCGGGCACTGCTATGCGTTTTTTAACAGCTTATCTTTCAACTCTTCCCGGAAATTTTATATTAACAGGAACAGAAAGAATGAAACAGCGTCCCATTGGTATTCTTGCTGAAGCATTGAAAAGTATAGGCGCATCACTTTCTTATCTGGAACAGGATGGCTATCCACCAATATCTATAACAGGGCCATTGCAACAGCAAATGGATTCCGTAAAGATTAAAGGTGACATTAGCAGTCAATACATTTCAGCACTGTTAATGATTGCTCCAACATTAACACAAGGTCTTACTTTAGAAATAGAAGGTGAACTTACCTCGCTTCCATATGTAAAGATGACGCTTGATATGTTAGAAGAAACAGGAATCAAGCACAGTTGGGATGGAAATAACATCACCATCAAACCGCAGCAATTCAACGCATCAACGCTTGCAGTTGAGCCGGATTGGAGTGCTGCTTCCTATTGGTATAGCATTGCTGCATTAAGTGACAAAGCTATTATAGAATTGCCTTACCTGAAAGACAAAAGCTTGCAGGGAGATAGCAGAATCAGGAAAATCATGGAAGCTTTTGGTGTACAAACAAATAAAACATCAAAAGGAATAGTACTTAGCTCTGCTGAGAAAAGTTTCGATGACCAGGTATTAGATCTAAAAGACTGCCCTGACCTTGCCCAGACTATCATTGTTTGTGCAGCGGCAATTGGCAAAAACTTGTCATTCACCGGCCTGGAAACACTTAAAATTAAGGAAACAGATCGTGTTAAGGCTTTACAGAATGAACTTGCAAAAATCGGTGTGGTTTTAAAAGAAGACAATTTAATCTATACTTTAAATTGTGAGGGACTTCATTTCCCTGAAAAGGTTACTTTTGAAACGTATGAGGATCACCGGATGGCCATGGCTTTCGCTCCGCTTAGTCTTATGATTAAAGAGGTTGAACTGGAAGACATGAATGTAGTTGAAAAATCATATCCTGATTTCTGGAAAGATTTACAAAAAGCAGGATTTACAGTCAAAGAGATTTAATTTTTAACAGAACAGCAAAATGGCAGGCAATACATTTGGTCAATTATTTCGAATCACAACTTTTGGCGAGTCCCATGGAATAGCCATCGGAGTTATATTAGACGGTTGTCCGGCACAATTACCGATAGATCTGGATTTTATACAATCGGAGTTAGACAAGAGAAGACCGGGGCAATCCAAAATTACAACACAACGTAAGGAAAGTGATACTGTACAGATTCTTTCAGGAGTTTTTGAAGGTAAAAGTACAGGAACACCTATCGCAATGCTGATTCCAAATGAAGATCAGCGCAGTAAAGATTATAATCACAATACAGATGTTTACCGTCCTTCACATGCTGATTATACTTATGATGCGAAATATGGCATTAGAGATCATCGTGGTGGCGGACGTTCTTCAGCGCGTGAAACAGCTGCTCGTGTTGCAGCCGGAGCAATTGCCAAACTATTGCTAAAACATCATGGCATTGAAATATTTGCACATGTATCTTCAGTCGGGCACATTCAGGCACCAAACTTAACACATGACAATATAGATGAGTTACTGACTACCAGGGAAGAAAACATAGTGCGCTGTGCGGATCCTGCAACGGCTCATCAAATGATTGAATTTATCGATGGTATACGCAAGGATGGTGATACCGTGGGTGGTAAGATCAGCTGCATCATTAAGAATTGTCCCGTTGGACTTGGGGAGCCTGTTTTCGACAAACTACACGCAGATCTGGGCAAAGCAATGTTAAGTATCAATGCGGTACATGGCTTCGAATACGGCTCCGGATTTGCCGGAAGTGAAATGCGCGGATCAGAACACAATGATATTTTCCTGGTAAATGAGGGTCAACCTAAAACACTGACCAATTTCTCTGGGGGTATACAAGGTGGCATCTCTAACGGCATGGAAATTAATTTTTCAGTTGCATTTAAACCTGTAGCAACAATTATGCACAATCAGCAAACAATTAATGCTGCCGGTGAAGCTGCTGAAATTAAAGGAAAAGGAAGGCATGACCCTTGTGTTGTACCTCGTGCTGTCGTTATTGTCGAAGCGATGGCTGCCTTAGTAATTGCAGACCAATTATTAAGATCTAAGACGAATAAACTAGACTAGATTTACCTTTATAATTTAAAAGCCCGTAACCTGTTTATGAAACAGGTTACGGGCTTTTTCTATGACAATTGGTTATTCCTTCTAAAATATGGCCGGAAATTTTGACGAATTGTGTTCATTCATCATCTGATATATAGTTTCTACAACATCATCCACCGACGGCTTACTGAAGTAATCTCCGTCAGAGCCATATGGAGGACGATGGGCTTTAGCTGTTAATGTCTTCGGCTGACCATCCAGATGATAATAGCCATTTTGCTCTTCCAATATCTGCTGCAAGATAAATGCGGCACCTCCACCAGGAACATCCTCATCTACTACCAATAATTTATTTGTTTTACTTAATGACTGTGCACATAAGTGATCTTTATCAAAAGGAAGCAACGTTTGCGGATCAATAATCTCAACAGAGATGCCAAATTGAGCAAGTTCTTCCGCTGCCTCCTCTACTATTCTTAAAGTAGAACCATAAGAAACAACTGTAATATCAATACCTTGTCTAAGAACTTCTGCTTTCCCTAAAGGAACAGTATACGCCCCAACATTTTCCGGAAGTTTCTCTTTTAATCTATAACCGTTCAAACATTCGATCACCAATGCTGGCTCATCAGATCTAAATAAAGTATTATACATACCAGCGGCCTGTGTCATGTTACGTGGAACGCAAATATGCAATCCCCTTAACGAACCTAAGATCATCCCTATTGGAGATCCTGAATGCCATACCCCTTCTAACCTATGTCCCCTGGTCCTAATGATTACAGGTGCTTTTTGCCCTGCTTTGGTCCTATATGATAAACTGGCGAGGTCATCACTTAATATATTCAAAGCATACAAGAGGTAATCGAGGTATTGAATTTCCGCAATGGGTCTCAATCCTCTTAAGGCAAGCCCTATCCCCTGACCAACAATAGTCATCTCCCTAATTCCTGTATCTGTTATTCTTAAATCACCGTATTTGGCCTGTAGACCAGCAAAACCCTGATTTACGTCTCCAATGGCCCCCAGGTCTTCACCAAAAGCTACCAGGCGTTCATCACGTGAAAAATTTGCATCGAAACATGCGTTTAATAGTTCACGACCATCAACCATTCGGCTATCTTCATTGTATTCAGCGTTAACCGTACGAACTAAAAATGGACTCTCTTTTCCGTCAGTAAACAATTTAGAATTGTACCTGTCTATATTTAATGCGCTTTGAGATGCATACCAATTCAGTAATTCACTTCTTTCAGAAGAAGGATTTTGCAAAGTTAGACGCAAGGTCTTGCGTGCAGCAGAAATCACTTCCTTACGGAGCGCATCCGGCGTTCCCGCCAATTGTCCTGCAATCTTTAAAAGCGATTGATTGCCTTTTGCAATCGAATTGATCATCGCGATTACCTGATCCTTCTCAATTTTTATAGTTGCCAAAAACTCATTCCAAGCTTCCCTTTGAGTTTCTCTCACCAATTTCTTGGCTGTCGCCTCAAGTTCAGCAACCTCCTCTTCTGTCGCAATGGCCGATTCAATCATCCATTTACGCATTTGAAGAATACAGTCATATTCGCGTTCCCATTCCAAACGCGCCTTATCTTTATACCGTTCATGAGAACCCGAGGTAGAGTGACCTTGTGGCTGAGTTACTTCAGTTACGTGAATCAATACGGGTACATGTTCAGTTCTGCAAACATCAATTGCACGTTGATAAATTTCACATAAAGCAGGATAATCCCAGCCTCTTACTTTATAAATTTCATATCCAGCTGCGTTTTCATCACGTTGAAATCCTTTAAGTATCTCCGAAATATCTTCTTTTGTAGTCTGATATTTTGCAGGAACTGATATTCCGTAAGCATCATCCCAAATGGACATAGCCATAGGAATTTGAAGTACCCCGGCAGCATTGATCGCTTCAAAAAATACACCTTCAGAAGTTGAAGCATTGCCGATAGTACCGAAAGCAACTTCATTTCCGTCGACAGAAAAATTCTTCAAATAACTAAGTTCAGGATTTTGTCTGTATAATTTCGAAGCATAAGCCAGTCCGACCAAACGTGCCATTTGTCCACCTGTTGGTGCAATATCCGATGAACAATTCTTAATTTCTGTCAGGTTTTTCCAACTTCCATCTTCATTAATAGAACGGGTAGCAAAATGACAGTTCATTTGCCTGCCTGCTGATGCAGGGTCTGCTTCAACACTTGGATTTGCATATAGCTGTGCAAAAAATTCTTTCAGCGTACAAATACCGGTAGCAAATGCAAATGTCTGATCACGATAATAACCTGATCTCCAGTCACCGTTTTTAAATGCCTTCGCCATTGCAATCTGCGGAACCTCTTTACCATCACCAAAAATACCGAATTTGGCCTTTCCTGTTAATACTTCTTTACGCCCTAATAAACTTGCCTGCCGGCTTTCAAAGGCAATTTTATAGTCCTTGATAACAATCGTCTTGAAGTCGTCAAAACTTAACTCTGAAGCATCAATAGGGTTGGTAGTCAGTTTCACATTTGGCATCATAAGCAAATCAGTTATGTAGCAAAGATACACAAAATATAAAGTATGACTTAACTGTGTAATGGAATTTATATGTTGGAATACTTTTTGTATTACCAACGAAAACATTAAATTTGTTCTAAAACTCAATTAAAAAGATGAAAAAGCTATTAGTATTATTTACACTGTTTATAGGATTAAGTGTCGCTGCAAATGCTCAATCTAAGCCCGCTGAATTTAAATTTGATAAGGAAACTTATGATTTCGGAAAAATCTCTTTGAACAAACCTGCATCTGTAGAATTTAAATTTACCAACATAGGAGATCAACCTTTAATTCTGAGTAAAGTTGAGACTACTTGTGGATGTACTGTACCTGAATATACACAGACACCAGTAAAAAAGGGTGAAACAGGAACCATCAAAGTAACTTACAATCCGACAGGCGCAGCTTTACCTTTTAGCAAAAGCATCACCATCACTTCGAATGCAAAAACTACTACAAAAGTACTTTACATAAAAGGCGAGACCGTAGCGGGCAATAGCACTAAATAATTTCCACAAGATATTTGCAATTAAAACCTCGTTAATCAACGAGGTTTTTTATTTTTGTGCCATGCCAAAGATATCAGAAAAAGGGACACAAATGCCCGCTTCACCAATTAGAAAATTAACTCCATTTGCTGATCAAGCAAAAAAAGCGGGTAAAAAAGTATATCACCTAAATATAGGGCAACCAGACATCGCCACTCCTGAAGGCATGCTCAACGCTATTAAAAATATAGATTTCGATGTATGGGCCTATACCCCGTCAGAAGGTACTTTAAGCTATAGAACAAAGCTTGCAGAATACTATAATAAATTAGGATACAACATCACTCCTGAAGACATCCTGGTAACTGTTGGAGGCTCAGAAGCCATCACTATAGCCATGCAGACTTGCGTAAACGAAGGTGATGAGATCATTATCCCTGAACCTTTTTATGCAAACTATAATGGTTTTGCCTGCATGAGTAATGTAGTTGTAAAGCCTATCCTTTCTTATATCGAAAATGGATTTGCTTTACCTCCCATCGCTGAGTTTGAAAAATTAATCACCGACAAAACAAAGGCCATCATCATATGTAATCCGAATAACCCTACTGGCTATTTGTATTCAAAAGAAGAACTGGATGCGTTGAAGGCCTTATGCCTGAAATATGACTTATTCTTATTTTCAGATGAAGCTTACCGCGAATTCTGTTATGATGGTAGGGAATTTATTTCTCCAATGCATCTTGAAGGACTAGACCAGAACGTAGTAGTAATGGATACGGTATCTAAACGTTACAGTGCTTGTGGTGCCAGATTAGGATGTCTGATCACCAAAAACAAAGAAGTGATTAAATCAGGATTAAAATTTGCGCAGGCAAGATTAAGCCCTGGAATGGTAGAACAAATTGCCGGCACTGCAGCAGTAGATACACCTGATAGTTATTTTGAAACTGTAAATAAAGAGTATACGCTAAGAAGAGACACTTTAGTAAAGAGATTAAATGCAATTGAAGGTGTTTTTTGTCCCAACCCTGGTGGCGCATTTTATGTGGTTGCTAAATTCCCAATTGATGATGCCGATAAATTCTGTCAGTGGATACTGGAAAGCTTTGAACATGAAGGAGCAACTGTCATGATGGCGCCTGCGACCGGTTTTTACTCTACTTCAGGATCTGGAAAAAACGAAGTTAGAATGGCTTATGTTCTTAACACAGAAGACCTTAACAAAGCCATGGATTGTCTGGATGCAGCTTTAAAGCAATATCCCGGTAAAACTGTGGCATAATTTTAGTACTTTTGTACGCATCAGACTTAGCGTTTGATACATACAATGGGGCCGTTTTGGATTTGACAGGGTGGCGCTGAGTATGTTAGCATGCAGTGCGTTGTACGGAGAGCACTTAAAAGAGAACGTTCACACTATAATTGGCGAAAATAACTACGCCTTAGCTGCCTAATTTAGAATTAGCTTAGCTTTTGTCCCTCTAACTGCTGCGATGTTAGGTTAGAATATGGGGCATCGAAATAACAACGCTGGCAATTGTAAGGTGTGATACAATTGTGAGATAAAGCACCTAAGGTGAACGGTTAGGTCGGTTTCCAGCCCGCCAGATCCCTACAATTAATTGGAAAATAAGCATGTAGAAGGCATAATTTATCACACAACTGGACAAGGGTTCGAACCCCTTCGGCTCCACAAAACGTAAAAGCAGCTCTTTAGGAGCTGCTTTTTAAGTTTTGTATAATTAATAACTTTGATACAAATCACTTCTCTCATTAATATTTTATATATTTATACTAAAATAGTATTAGTTATTGCCAAATAAATCATATTACTACTATTATGATATCACTTATATCTCCATCCAAAGCACAACAAAAATTAGCCGAGAATGTTCGGAATAGAAGACTGTCCATGGAGTTGACCCAAGAGGGCTTGGCTGAACGATCAGGTGTGCCTCTTGCTACTTTACGCAATTTCGAACAAAAAGGATCTATTTCTCTGGAGTCCTTTTTGAAGCTTTTGATGGTTGTTGGTGGCCTTGAAGAGACCATCAACGTGTTGAAACCGTCAAAACCGAATTTCACATCAATAGATGAAGTATTAAAAGGCACAAATAGTACCACCCGAAAAAGAGGACGTAAAAAATGAACCAGCCTATTACAGAAGTCAAAGTCGGGTTAGATTTTGGATTTAAAATTCAATCCGTGGGACGTTTAGCCATACGTGACCGTATTATTTATTTTGAATACAACGATGAATTCAGACAAAGGAACATAGAAATATCACCGTTGCGTCTGCAATTACAAAAAGGTGTTATTGAATTACCAACACGCCCCTTTGAAGGCTTAGCAGGTGTTTTCAGCGACAGTTTGCCCGATGGATGGGGACGTTTGCTTTTTGACCGCATGATGAGGTCACAGGGAATCTCTCCAGCCAATATTTCCGCTTTGGATCGTCTAGCCCATGTCGGGTTATTTGGTATGGGCGCTTTAGTTTATGAGCCTGATAATAGTCCATCTGATGTCCATGAATTCATAGATCTCGATCATCTGGCAACACAAACAGAAGAAGTTCTCCAGGGTAATTCAGAAGAAGTCATCAAGGAATTATTGGCTTTAAATGGATCTTCTGCTGGCGCACGTCCAAAAGCACTTATCGGTGTAGATACTGACTACAAAAATATATCTTATGGAGCACAGCTGCTTCATGAAGGATTCGAGCCATGGCTAGTTAAGTTTCCCAATTCACAGGACGGTTCCAGTGCCGGAGCAATTGAATACATTTATGCCTTAATGGCCAAAGAAGCAGGTCTTCTAATGCCAGAGGTACATTTGTTTTCATCACAGAAAAGTGCAGGTTATTTTGCCGTAAAACGCTTTGATAGATCAGGAAACAAAAGATTACATATGCATACCGCAAGCGGCCTATTACATGCTGATTTCCGAACCCCTTCACTAGACTATGAAGACCTGCTCAATTTAACTGCCGCGCTCACAAAAGATATTCGTGAAGTAGAAAAAATGTATCGTCTGGCAGTTTTTAATGTATTATCCCATAACAGAGATGATCACGCAAAAAACTTCAGTTTTCTTATGAGTGAAAATGGCCAGTGGAAACTTGCCCCTGCTTACGACCTTACTTATTCAAGTGGACCGAACGGTGAACAAAGTACAATGGTCATGGGTGAGGGTAAAAACCCTTCTACTCATCAGTTAATTAAACTTGGTACGGAGGCGAAAATATCAAAAAAACATATAGATGAAATTATCGAGCAAACAAAGGATGCTTTAGGTAAATGGAAATCTCTATCTAAAAATTACAACGTAGGAAAATCCCATATTGATTTGATAGAGCGCATAATTAATAAAAAATAAAGCAATTTATTCATCAAGCTTAATATAAAGCCCCTAATTTATCACACAACTGGACAAGGGTTCGAACCCCTTCGGCTCCACTTAAAGAGACGCAACTTTTGGCGTCTCTTTTTTTGAATTCAATTCTCCGTTTCTCTGGCGTTCTAAATTACATACCTCCCCAAATACCGACTATCTGCCACCTCAGTCCGATCCTCCGAAATCACAGAAACATACACCTCTATTGGCTTGCCTGCAATGTAGAAGGGTAGCTCCAGTACATCCTGACCCGTATTACGTTCCGCACCAGCGATTGTAAAACACGCCGGATTATCCTCCAACTCTTCCGGAAAATAAGCCATGAGCATCACCTGATCATCACACCTCGGCCATTCCCTTTCTTCAGCAGATACCTCCCAATCAAACCGCAAAGAGAAACCCTCTTCTAGATTGCCAACCAGACTTACCGAAACACTGGTCAACCCTTCTAGCTTCCCTATACTTAGCACTGCATTTTCATAGTCGATCTCCATCTCCGGATAATCACCCTTCAAAGCTTGTTTCTTATTTACACCAACCGCCAAATGATATGGCACTTTATTCTTTTGATGTGCTTCTACGCTGAAACCAGCCTGTATAAAGCTCATAATCGGCTTCAAAAAATCTACCACCAATTTCATCGCCTGTAGGTTCGCAAGTTGTTTAGGCGTCTTAGGCACACTTCCACCCACCATCCTCACCACCTGTTTACCCTTATACATATAATATATACGGTTTCCTACCCTGCCACTGATTCCACCCCATATTCCATTTTTTAAAACACCCATAACCTTCTAATTTTACTTTATCCAATCCGCATATTTAGCAATCGTCCTCTTATGCCTAATTTTCCTGTAAACTCCCTGCCCTTCTCTGCTCCCTACTACATTCGTATTGGCCTCCAAACCGTAAACCCAATCATTTCTTACACTTTCAATTATCCCACAATGACCTATGCGACCCAGGCCCGAATAATAAATACCAAATACAACTCCTGGTTTAGGCTCCTTAACCAACCTTGAAGTTGGAAACAAGCTAGGACTCCAAGCCGTTTTAGGCTGTGAATATCCTGCTTGCCCAAAGCACCAACTTACCCAGGCCGCGCAGTACGGCGCCGGCGATTTAATATTGCAGTAATTAAGATATTCAGCAATTCTGGCACCATCGTTTTTACCAGTTCTTTCCACCACGCCGATTTCTTTTCTGGCGATTCTAATAACCTTTTCATAATCTACAACACTGCGACTATAACCCCTACTGCCGCAAATACAAATAATGCAAACAGCCCAAAAAAAACCTTTACTTGCTCCCATAAAGTCAATTCGTTAAAACATAAAACCATATCACCAATACCTGGCAGGGCCAACGCCACCAACATCCTGTTCAGCAACCACCAGCAAACTGCTAGGACCACCACAAACGCCACCAGTGCCAACACCAGCATCAAGCCTATGCTCTTTGCTATCTCAATAGAATTCCCTAGCGGCAACTCAAACACCAGCGGTGCCGTATACCAAACCAGCAATACGATCACCAGCTGTAAAACCCTTTCTATACTTTTCCTCGTCGGCATCCATACCGACTTCAAACTCAATACTTTCATAATTTTTTTGATTTAAATTTTTTGTGTGGACTTCTCCTCCTGTACACTCAATTATGTGGGACTCTGCTCGACAAGTAGCTTAGTTCGCTTGCAGAAAAAAGTCAGGTGTCTCTGACGGGCATTTGTCAGGTTTGCGAAGCTTAGCTGGCGCCAGCCCGGAAGAGATCACCTACTTTTTTCAGAACTAAACTACAGTCAGCTGCCCCACATACTTAGTGTCACTTACTCTCTTACTATCAGCACTCACTACAAGCACCCAGCAATGAACCACGTCCCCTGTCCAATCCAGTGGCAACTGCAACTCATACTCCTCCGCAGAACGAACAGCAGCGTTCATCAGCGCCACAAATTCATCCTTAAGCGGATCATAAGCAATCACCCCTACCTGGTCATCAGCCTTAGAATAGCTCTGACCAATCACACTTCCCCATGTAAACTCTATTGCTGCCCCGGCTGTTGTTGCTATTTCCGCATCTGAGACCTTCCTCAGCACACCTTTACTAAACCGAGCCTCAGAATAGTTGATCGTAAAGTTGGGCGACACACCAGTTACCGCATACTTCATGTTCTCAGACACCGCCATATTATAAGCCGACATTTCAGCTTCATAATGCTGATACCCGATTTCCAGTATCGGCAAGGCCGACCTCAGCCAGTGCGTAAACAACCCAAACTTTAAGCGCTGCGCCAATTGAGCTGCTGTTGGCGGCTTGTTAGATTTGGCTGGACGCATGGAGATGATGTTCTCCCCTTTCACTCTTCTGCCTACGTGATTCCCTAAACGACCAATCAAATCATTGTCGATACCACCTGTTAATTTTCCCATGTTTTCTAATTTTTAAATGTTTATCAATTTGTTAATTATTAAGTCCGGCCGAACTCTTGAAGCAAACATAAACACCTAAGAAACAACCTCCTAGAACAGAAATCACTTTGGCACGGTTTGGCACAATTATGTCACAGATTGACATAAATACTATCAATTTCCACACTTATTCCTTTAACCTTTACAAGATAAATTTGTAATTTGGGATATAATTGACAACTCAATAAAAATATGGGAAAATTTAACGGAACTCTTTCAGACCTCCAATCCATTCTGTCTGAAAACGAAATAGAAGGAAAATGGTCATAAATTCTCGGCCTCTGACGGTGCAATACTGACATTTTTTAACACCAAATCACTATTAAGTCAAGGCAAAGGAAGTTCGAAAGATAAGATTGACCTCTTGATAGAGAAGATAAATGCTAATAAATATGAAATTCCGGTAATCACAAAAGAAGTTGCAGTTATTGCACCTAAACTTTTTGTTGTGTATGGACATGACGAAACGAGCCGTGACCAATTAGAACTTGTACTTAGTAAATTAAACATTCAACCTTTTATTCTGGCAAAATCAGGTGGAGGTGGATTAACCATCATAGAAGCGTTAGAACAACACGTTGGAAAAGACGGATCAGCGCAGGCTGGAATAGTTCTATTAACCCCTGATGATATGGGATTCGCTAAAAAGGATGGGGACCAAGCTATGAAAGAAAGGGCAAGACAAAATGTTATTTTAGAAATGGGAATGTTAATTTCTAGATTAGGAAGACAAAACACAATAATACTAGTTAAAGGCAAACTAGAAAGACCTTCCGATACCGACGGCATCATGTATCATGCGTTCAACAGTCATGTAAAGGAAGTCGGCTCTGCATTGGTAGATAGATTAGAAGGCTCTGGCTTTCTTATTGATCACAAAAAAGCTTTAGATGCCTTAAAGTAATTATAGATGGCAAAGAAAAAGCAAAAGTTTTATACTGTTTGGGTAGGTCGCAAACCTGGTGTCTATTCAACCTGGGAAGAATGCAAAGAACAAATTCATCAGTTTGAAGGTGCTGTTTACAAAGGCTTTTATAGCTTAAAGGAAGCACAACAAGCATTTCTAAGTGATAGCACAAGATTTATTGGTAAAAGCGCGGGCGAAAAAAACGAACCAAATTCTAGACAACTTTCTGATGAACCGGAGAAAAACAGTATTTGTGTTGATGGCGCATGGAATACAAAAACAAACGCTATGGAATATCAGGGCGTATTATTTCCCAGCAGAGAAAGGGCCTTTCATGCGGGCCCCTTTGCTACAGGGACAAACAACATAGCAGAATTTTTGGCAATCGTACATGCTTTAACTTACTGCAAAGACCATCCAGAAATTTTGATTATATATTCTGATAGTAATACTGCAATAACGTGGGTTAAGAATAAAAGACCAAAGACAAAAATAGCCGATATTGGTAAAAATTCTTCCATTATTTCAATTATGCAAAGAGCTGAGAATTGGCTCTTAAATAATAATTATCAAATTCAAATACGTAAGTGGGAAACAAAAAAATGGGGAGAAAATCCAGCTGATTTCGGAAGGAAATAAATCAACTGATATTAAAAAGATTTAAACGCCCATATTTAGTGGCTTAATCCCAAATTCATACAGTTGCTGTCCAAGTGGTGTAATTAGGAATGTACCTGAATGCGTACCGGCTATACCTGCTGACATCAACAATGTTCCCTCATATCTAGCTTTCCAACTCGTTGATAAGAATTGATGCCATTTGCCATTCAAAGGATAAAACTTATTTAGCTCTTCAATTCCCTTAGGATGCAATATATCCAAAACAACTGCGATGTCATCGAATTCATCCTTTGAAATCAATTGTTCAATATGAGCTTTGAGTAAGTTGGCTAAAATTCTTGACTTCAGTATATGTAAGAAACGTTCGTTGTAAAGAATTATGGTTTCAAGCACGTGTCTTTGATACTTTTTATCTTGATTAAACTTGATTTTAAAAGCCTCGAATTTATCCTCGAGAATACTGCCGCTATGAAACTCCTTAAAAAAAGCAAGAATTTTATTGATTTTATGTCTGTCAATTACCGACCTAGTGACATCATAAAAAGACAGCAATGATTTAACCATAGGTACCTCACGTAAAATTCCGTCAGTTAAAAGAGCATCTAATGCGATCTCAGTATAATCAGTTGTAAGATCGATTGACTTGTTTAAAATCTCTTTCTTTACAATATCATTTATGTCAATTTTATCTGAGTCTTCAACAACCATATTCAAATATAATAATAAGGTGAGTATTAACTCACTCCATATACATTACCTCCTCAAAGAAGCTTTTAAATAATAAACCTGCCCACCACTTACCTTAGTTTCCCAATTCTCAGTCACCCTTCTTCTGTAAAAAGTGCGCGACGTAATACAAAGCTCATCCATTACCGCAGCCTTTGTCAACCACACCTCTTCTTGCTCCGGCAACAAAACCTTATGGCTTATTGCTGTCATCATTACATTCAACTCTCGTTGCAACTCCATTAGGTTTCCCAGTTTTTCTAAAATTTCCTCGTTCATATTTTGATTCATAGTTATGATTCAAAAATAAATGGAGTATCAAAAAACATAGTGGACATATTACCCACTAAAGCCTTCTTTTTAAAGAAGGCCCTTTTTCCGTAATTTCCTTCTAATTCTTCTGAGCACATCTATACTCACCAAAAGATAAGATGCGATGTCAACATCTGCAATCAAGCTTGTCCTGGCCGGAAGTAATCCTTTGAAGGCCTTATAGAATTCCTGCACCCTTTCCTCTACCGGCATGGCCAAAAAAGAATTGCGCCGTTTGCGTTTCATTTCCAGATAATTCAGCGCAGTCTGCAATGCCATGCTCTTTAGAGGTGGCCATCTCCTGTAGATTTCTTCCATTGCCGCATGACTGATACTCCATACCAATGTGTCCTTGGTGGCGGTTATCGTATGTACGGCATCTTCCTGCTTCATAAAAGCGTTCATTGCAACAATTGTATGCTCACGGTAAATGCTTTCAGTAAAAGGCAAACCACTTACATAACCATGCACAGTGACCAGCCCACTCACTACAAAATAAGCTTTCTTAGGCTTCTGACCCTCAAACTCCAGGGTTCTGACTTTGGAGTAAAGCGGTTCTACAGTCATATTATTCCATAAAAATTCCTCAAAGCCTTCCGGCAATGGGACATCAGGATAGATATTACGTAATAGATTCATTAGTTTTTCAAAGGTTTTTCTGTTGTTTAACATGTAGATTGAAAAGGTTAATTTATTTTATTCTTATTCCTGTTTTGTATCAGTTAATCGTTATCTATTCGTAACAGCTCTGTTCATTTTGTCTTCTCTTAGGTAATTAAGCATTCATTTTATTCATTAAGGATATTTCATTAGTTTATTATATAATAATTTTCACACCTAAATATTGTCGCTAAAAAAACCGCATTCCCATGCGGTTTTTTCTTTGCCTGTCCCGAACTCGCTTCGGGAGCATCGCGAAGGATCTCAATTCCTTGCAGTCTTTCTCAAAAAATTGATTGGTTTGCCCCAGCCGCCATGCCAATGCTCTCAAAAAAGCATAGCTAAGCTGGAACATAACCAAATTGGCACGCCCAGCACCAAATTCATTATCTAAGCCTTCCCCCTCACTCTTTTTCTATAATCTTTAGGACTACACCCCTCATACTTCTTAAAACACCTCGCAAGCCAACTCGGGTCGCTCAACCCCAACACATCCGCAATCTCGATCACCTTCAGATCCGTAGTCCTCAACAACAGCAGTACTTCATCATGAACCCTATACTCTATCACCCCATGCACCGTCTTATCCAAATAAAAACCAGTATGTTTATTCAACTTCTTAATAGAAATACCCAACCAACCAGCATATGCACGCGGATGACGCTCTACCTTAAACGAACCTTCCAGCAGCTCTAAAAAATCTTTTACCATCTTCATATCCGGCTGCAAATGCTCTACCGCAAAAACTCAATTCCCTTTATTTTTAACATTCTTATCTCATTATAAAAAGCTAGCGGGGACTAAAAAAATAAATTATGTCAAAAACGCCCCCGCTGCTTTTATACCTTACCCCCCATGTCCTTTATCTTCTTTTCTCTCTTCAACAAATGCTCGGTCTGAATCATCCTAATCGTTTCCAGCAAATCATTCTCTGCCTTCAGATTCTCCCTTTCCTTCTTTAAAAATTCCAGCTCGATGATCAACGCTTCGTATAAACTTTTATAATCTAAGCCCATAAACTAAATCCTTTCTTTCCAATCAACCTCACTCAACTCCATATATTTGCCAAACCTCTGCTCCAGCATAGCTCTTGTTTCCGCATCCATTTTTTCTTCCAACAGCAACGTCATAAAACTACCTGCATCATCCAGAATACGTCCAAACCGCCTACTTCCATATCCTATGCTTACAAACTCAGGCTTTATCACCTCCATTATTGAACACATTAAATCCGCAGACTGCAAAAGCTTACCTGTAAACAAATAAATTTCCGCTTTCATCACCACCGCATCTACCATATCCTCCACTACTTCTTCTGACACATCATTCCAGCCACCAGAAGCTTCCCTTATCTCCACCATTAGCACATACAGCAACTCCTGTGGTTTCAAATGCCCCTCAATCAACTTGAAATATTTACTAAAATCAAATCCTGCTTTAAGTATGTCTGTTTTCATAATATTTTAATAGAGAGCTGGGAGGTTGATCAACAATCTCGCTCTTTTAAGTTTAAGTTATATCCTCCCAAGCTCTCGTTTTTTCATAGTTATTCTTAAATCCTCTCCTTAGTCCCCTCCTTCGCAAGGAGGGGTGGCGAAGCCGGGGTGGTAAAGTTGGAGGTGCCAACCGGGCGGGTGGTCTTTCCAAATACTAAATAATTTAGCGTTTTAAAGTCCCATAATCAAACAACACCGCCGATCCCGACCATATCCCATCCAGATGTCAAACCCGTCTTAAAACGCCTCATTCAAAGTCCCTTCCTTTTTTGACGACTAGTCCCCACCTTCGCAAGGAGGGGTGCCCAACCGGGCGGGGTGGTCTTTCCAAATAAACCTTCTTCTCACCACCTCCCCCTGCGGGTACTCCTCCTGGAAAATCAGGAGGAGACTAGGATCATCAATCCCCTCCTTACCGAGGAGGGGTGGCTGAAAGCCGGGGTGGTCGTTCCACCACCCAGACACATTTCAACCTGAGGATGTCGTGTTCCATCACATGGAGCAAAATAGCAGTAGCCTCTTCTTGTTCAATGCCCATTACATCAGCGACATCAGCGAGGATGAATGCTTCGTTATCAACAGCTTCAACAAAGGCTGCGACTATTTCCTTAGTAACTTTGTATTCGGGAAAACTATTTTGGTCCATATCAGATCTAGATTTTTATATTGGTTTTCAATTAGCGAAAGGTATTGGCAACCCTTCGCTGGTTTTATGGATGATGGCGTTAATTTCATTTTAATCTCATTCATATTGAATGCTGCTAAAAATTAAGCTTAAACGTACACAGCTTATGCTCATACAATACCGCCATTGTCTTACCTGTAACTTTCATATCTTTTATCTTTCCGGTCTTTGTTTTGGGTAAATAAAAACTGAGTTTGTATTTACCATCCTTTAGTGCATACACATTAATTATTAAGATTTTCTTAAACTTAATCATGAAAATAAGCCTGATTCAGTTTATATCTAATTAAATAATGGTCATAAAGAACAATCAGCATTTTATTATGCACTCGAAATTCCTTCATTTTTTCTCCACTATGTGAAGAGAGATAAAAGCTTAACTTATATTTACCATTCACTAGATTATATACATCAATTACATTATTTGAATCAAAAAGCTTTTTATTCTCATTATTAGCTAATAAAGCAGAATTCACAAATAAATAACCACCTCCAACACAACTCATTTTATTTATAGTCAAGGGTGGGGACGCCATTGAAATTTCCCCGTTAACTGTTCTCTTTCTGGTTTTTATTTTTGCAATACTTGTTGTATCAATTGTTTTACCTCTATACAATAAATTGAGGTCTTTGTCCACACAAATAAATTGATTGCGATAATAGTAGAGGTATATTATTCTTGAAAGTGTGGTGTCATAATGGAACATACCATCCGTAGACAATGGTTCATTGTTCTGCATTTCTAAAAGTTTAGATGTAAATTTTAGGCTATCCATCCTAAAGGTTTTCCCAATCTGAAAACCGGTTCTTCTATCAAAATTCCTAAAAAGGAATGTCGAGTCGGGTAATGGCTTGGCTTCAGAAAATTTCAATTGATTAAACCTAATCTTTTGGGCTTCCCAATTGAATACATCACCTTTAAAAATGGTTGACGTTCCTCCATCCATAATGTAAAAATTGGTAGAATCAATAAAAACTCTTTCTGAATTAAATTTCATTTTTTCATTGCCTTTTAAATGCCATTTAATAAATGTTGTATCCTTTTTGGCGATGTTATATTTTAACATGTTATCAGTAAATAAAATATGATACAAGTATATATTATCATCGGTAATCCCAGTTATCCTAAAAGAATTGGATGGGACATTCCAGGTTTCCTTTTTTGAAATAGCATGTGGTGGTATTAATCTGAGAAAGTTGTTTGCATGGTGATTGACCTTATCAGCTATGAGATACAAAATTATTACGGACGATGTACCAATAGCAAAAACTAATATTAGGATACATACTCTTAATTTTAAAGGTGCCATATTAAATACGAGGTAAAAAATGGAAGGCTTAACACCTTCCATTTCTAGGATGCTTTACGGATTACGTTTTAACAAATTTTCTTCCCATTCATTCTCACAGCCAATATAGTCGTAGTAGGCAGGGACAGTTCCAGCCAATGTTGTAACTGTACAAACTTCGCCTTCTGCTTCTCTTGAGCAGTCCCAGTTATTGTCAATAAGTAAATCTGCACAAGCAATGCCGGCTACGTCTCCATAACCCCTAACTTGAAATGTTGAATTAGAGCTGGCATGCCGAGTTGTAAATGCACTCCCGATTGCGATAATAAAACAAGCGATTAATAAAACCTTTGCTTTTTTCATAATTTTAAGTTTAACATGAATAATTTGCGCCTACTTTTTCTCAGGTTTTCGGCTCTTTCCTGACTTATTGCAATAAATATTTTTAAATAACGGTCCTTTTAACTTTCATCTTGATAAGAAATGATAGCAATTATTGATAGAGACACGAAAACAATATTGAACCACAAATGTTGGTTCCAATTCAACCTTGATAAAACGCCGCCGCATGAGCAAGGTATATAGTCAGCAAACTTGGTTATAGCAATAATGTATGTAGAAAACATAATCATTAACCCAAAACAACCGTATAAGGCCAAAAATCTGAATCTCGAAAACATCAATAACATCGATAGTATGATTTCAATAAGTGGAATTCCAATCGCTACCTGACCAGCAAAAGCGGTAAGTAAGGGAGAACGTCCTAATTCATTTTTAAATTGTTCGTAATCCAACAGTTTACTTACAGCAGAATATGCAAATAGTAAAATGAATAGGGATGAGATGACATCAATAGTCACGATTAGTTTAGTTGAATGAATATCTTTTATAGTAATTTGTCTCATAGCTATGCTAATTGAAAAGTGAATCTTATCTTTTTGTACGTATGCAATTATTAATGATTGGTTCTATTTCAATTCCACTGAAAACTCCACCATATCATTAATACACTGTTCCTTATCACAAGTCATGTATTTCACTTTTCCGGAGATGACTTTATTCCCCTTCTCATTCTTCACCTTTACCAATTGCACAAATTCTACCTTATTTTCAAAGTAATGTACACCCACATCAAATACCTCCTCATGTTTTTTCTTCATGATGCCGATCTCTTTAGCTTTGCCACCTAACAACAGGTTGGTGTTCTTATCAAAGCTAATCGATGTTGGTTCTGGTCCACCTTCCGGAGTCCATTGACTGTAAATCGCCCAGCCGACCTTTACCGTAGCTGTTAAGTGTAATTCATAAACATTAGATTTTACTTTCCTAACGTTAAAGCTCCAAATGGTTGGTTTTATAATCTGGCCTTGTGTGTAAATAATGATTAAAGCAAACCATATTGTTATAATAACTTTTTTCATCATGCAATTATTTTAAAACTTCTCCCAAAAAAGTATCCAATCTATCTCCCCTTAAATTAACTGCTACAATCTTTCCTGTCGGATCAATTAGGAAATTACTTGGTAGGGAAACAGCATTATATAATCTAGCTGCAGATTGATCAAAGTCTGAAATCTGCAACCAGGTCATTCCTTCATCTGCAATTGCCTGTAGCCATTTACTCTTTTCTTTTTCTTGATCCCTAGTTACTCCTATAATGGTGAAGTTCTTACCTTTGTATTTATCATACGCTTTAACCAAATGTGGAAATTCGGCTCTGCAGGGTCCGCACCAAGATGCCCAAAAATCAAGTAATACATATTTTCCTTTAAATGACGACAAGGTAAACTTATTACCAATACTATCAACTTGAGTAAAATCTGGAGCAATTTCACCCACCTTCGGCGCAATCTTTTTAACCCTTTTTATTGTTTTTTCAGGTTGCAGCAGCCAGGACGGATTTTCTTGGGCAAATAAATTGCTGTGAAGAATTACAAACACTGTAATTACAAACGTTAGTTTCATAATTCTCTGTTTAAATTGATTTTTGAGGGTTTTATAGAAGTTGAAGAAATTGGCCATGTCGGTTCTCTTTTCTCCATTTTAACGAGGGTTTCTTGGTAGAGTTTGTTATTAGGCTCTGCTTTTAAAACCATTACATTCATATAATTAAGACCTCCCTTAAGTACAGTGTCTCCACCCTCCACGTTAGCCGATATCTTATTATTTCTCATCAACATCCCTAATTTATAGAGCAAATTCGCCGCAACATACCACGATTGGCTTGTAGTAGATTGATCGTCAAGATATATCCTCCTCCACCGATCCGCTTCAGAAATAGCATCTTCATTATCAGAATGTTGAAATAAAAGCCAGGCATACTCCTTTAATTTTTCTGGGAAGATGTTCAGCTTATATTTTTCAGTATAGAATATTACCGATTTCTCGAAATTTGACCAATCATTTTTAAAAATAAAATATTCCACTTTTGATCTTGACACCACCTCATCCGCAATCGGAGGATATTTTTTTTGCAATTCTGTTTTCAAATTTTCCCATTTTGGATTTCCTTTTTTAGGAATATTTTGTCTTATCAAATCATTGATAATAAGACTATCATTTCCATTTAGGCTCATTAACTCTCTTAAAGAATTATCAGTTGAAAATTCAATATGGGTAGGTTTCTTGTCACGAATCACTAATACTTTAAACTCTCTTTCACCAACTACAATATCTAATCCATTTTTTTGTAGTTCTTTTTTGACTGCTTCCATGTCTTTCATTTCAGCATTTATGGTTATATCTATTCGATCGGCAATATTAGTCTCATCAAAAATAGGAATCCACTTATTTTGAAAACTAAATTTTATCTTACTAAGAAAATCACTCATTTTACAGCGAGTTACACTAAAACCTAACCCATCAACTAGCTCGCTGCGTGCAGTTGCCCCTTTATTTTTTATTTTTTCCAAAGCACCTGGCTTAGCAACTAATCGATAAATTGGCATTCTTCTAACTTCAATAGTTGCACTATAATTCAAGTAGTTTTCTAGGTCCCTCTGCATAATGAACATTAATTTTTCTTTACTTACTTGAGAGGACGGAACATCTAAAGAATAGTTAAATCCGACACGGCTTTCGCCTTCATAATTAAAAAGTGAAGAATCTCTTATTTCTAAGACAGGGCGTCTATAAACTTTATTGTATAAAGGATCATTATTGTCCCAATAAGGGAAACCGAAATAAGCGTTATTATACATCATAAATAACATCGCATTTGATGCCTTATAACCCTTTCTAATGAAAGACTCAGATTTTAGTTGATAATCAATTTGAGGGTTATAATATTTATCGAAACTAGGGTTGCTTTTAGCTAAAATTGATTGATATAGAATAGAAGAATCTGCTGGAGCAGGATTTAAATTATTTATTCCCTTTTTAAACTCAACCCTATCGGCATCTATCATATCTAAAACTGGATTTTTCCCATTCAATAATGCCTTAACCTTTTCCACGGTCATATTATTGCCTCCCGTTATCGCCCGAACAATCCCAGTGGGATCAATAATTATCATATAAGGTGCTGAGTAAATCCCAAAACGTTCCTGTAAGGCTGATTCGTAAGCACAAGGCATGGATAATTTTCGCTTCTCTCTTAAAGTTTCGTAAAGCACTTTTGTTGGTTCGTAATGGTGAAAGCTACCTTCCGAATTGTCAATGAATGCAATCATCATAAACTGGATTTCGTCACCAAATTCCTGTTGAAACTTGTTAATTTTTGGAAAGCTGGCTATACATGCGCTACAGGTGCGATGCCAAAAATCAAGGACTAGCCATCTACCTTTGAAATCCTTTAAACTTGCCTTTTTAGCTTTATAATATGTAATATCACTTAACGTAAAATCAGGCATGGGTTTGCCTACTTCAGGTTGAGGACCAAAGGGGACTGGCAATCCTGCTGCTTTATATTCCTGCTGCATTTTTAATAAATCAATGTCATTTTCCTGGGCTAACGTTACTTTACTTAATAAGAGAAGTAACAGAATTATTTTATAAATTTTCATGTGTATTTCTTTTTAAATTCTATAATTTTTTAGTGTTTTATTGATAACCTGGGTTCTGCTGATTAGCCATACCTGGATCATTATTAATTTGAATTTGTGGGATTGGCCATAACTGATCTGTGGTTTGCCAATTACTCCCTTTTAATGGGCTTAATATGACGTCGGCGCGATTGGTGCGTTTTAAATCAAGCCATCGATGCCCCAATTCTGTAAACAATTCAAATCTACGTTCTTGTTCTATAGCTGCGAGCATCGTCGTTTCATTTGTGGCAGTAGTATTGCCTATCCCCGCACGATTTCTTATAAAATTGATGTCACTTTCAGCACTATTGGCTCCAGTTACTTTCCCTGCTTGATGCGCTCTTGCTTCTGCACGAATGAGATATTGCTCTCCTAAGCGTAGAACCATGGAATATTCTGTCACGGGAGATACAGCCGCAGTTTTATATTTATTAGGTTGATAATAGGTAATTCCGCCCGAAATGCGACTAATGATCCAGTTCGCTTTACGCAGATCATTATTGTCAAATAAAAGAACAAATTCCGGTCTCAGTGCGCCGTTGCTTGGTTTACCTGTAAAATTAAATGTACTCGCATCTGGTGTATTACCATAAAGATCATTTATTAATTGCCAAATGGCCTCTTTAGAGTTTTTCAAGAACATATTATTTATAGGTTCTGGTCCATACAACGTAGTATAGCTAATAACTTTTGAAGCTTCTATTTCAGCATTTTGCCAGTCACTATTATATAAATAAACCCGAGCAAGCATAGCTGTTGCCGCAAATTTATTTACTCGAATTCTTTCTAGCGTGACCGTGCCATTTGCAGTAAGATAATTTGCACTTAAAAGGTTTTGCGCGTCTTTTAAATCCTTAATAATTTGCTGATATACCTCGACTTTAGCAGTCCGTGGAATTACAGCATTGATGCGATAATCGGGGGTCAACACCAAAGGCACATCACCAAATAAATTTATTAAGTAAAAGTAGGCAAAAGCTCGAATAAATTTGGCTTCTCCTTCTAATCTCGACTTTAAGGTTGAAGTAATATTAGATGAGCTTGGAAGAGCGTCTAAAATTATGTTGGCTTTATAAATATGTCGGTACGGAGCAGCCCAAAATGCTGCATTTAATGTAGAACTAATAGGTTCTATATTATTAGTTGCAAATTCAACATGGCTAAATGCTGTTGCGTATAGCTCCATTTCATCAGCAGCCAAGGCACCTCTATAGCTAAGACTTCCACCAATAACACCACTGATATATGATGCTGTGCCATTTGTCATTTCTCCATAAATATCAATAATAGCAGCTGTTGCAGTCACGTCACCATTAAATACGGTTTCCTTTGTAAGGCCTGTTTTTGGAGGACCGATCTCTACAAACTTCCTACAGGAAGTTAAAAATGTGATAGCAACAATGCTATATACAATGAATAGTTTATATATATATTTCATCTCAATCGATCTTAAAATGTTAATTGGACACCTCCAGTTAGGAAAAATAGCGGAGGCAACGTTCCCGCTTGGGTTTCAGGGTCAAGCCCTTTATATTTTGTTATGGTCAGTAGGTTTTGTCCTTGTATATAGATTCTTGCGGCCTTTATTTTTGCCATATCAACAATCACTTTTGGAAGTTGATAAGCCAAGGATAAGTTCTTCAAACGGATAAACGAGGCATCACTATACAGTGCGTCACTTCTATTATATCTATTATATGTTGTGTTGGAAGTTTGTGTAAATTTTTGAATAGAAGCCAAATCGCCTAAACCTCTCCATCTATTGGAAAGAATTTCTTTAGGTTGATTCTGCATATAACCTGGTGAGTTTACAAACAGACTTAAGTAATTTCTTCCTAATTGTTTTGAAAACTGTAATAAGAAATCTAACTGAATCCATTTCCATTTCAAGCTGTTATTAAAACCACCATTGAATTTAGCCCCCATAAATACCGCATGAAAATCAGCAGCATTATAAAGATTATTATTATCTACATCCTGTACTTCATACAAACCTGTTTGCGGATTAACTCCTATATATCGGTAAAGCTTAACTATTGCCAATGGCTCTCCAACAACATAAGAACTGGCATAGGAAGAGCCCGCCAGATTTGGATAAGAAACTAATTTGTTTTTCGGAATACTAAAATTAATGGCACTAGTCCAACTAAATGTTTGGGTTTTAATATTAATAGTATTTAGCTCCAATTCAAATCCTGTATTTTGAACAGTAGCATCTAAATTATAAGACGGCAAACTTGTAAAACCAGTAGAGGGAGGAAGTGGATACCCAACCAATTGACTAGATGAAAGATTACGATACCATGCTGTTGTTAACAAGATCCTTTCCTTAAAAAATCCCAACTCTAAAGCCATTTCTAGTTTTTTATTCACTTCCCAGCCAAAATCAGGATTGTATAATTGAGTTGGGCCTAATCCCTGCAGACCTCCATATTTACCAGTAGAAGGATTATAACTATCTAAAAATGCATAATCACGGGTTTGATCACTTCCAGTAATTCCATAACTACCTCTTATTTTGCCATAACTCAATGTCGATAAACTATTCTTTATCAGTTTTTCTTCTGAAAAAATCCATGCGACACCAATAGCCCCAAAATTCGCGAATTGTCTGTTTGGTCCAAATCTACTCGATCCATCGCGACGTCCAGTAAGATTAATTATATATTTATTATTATAATCGTAGTTTATTCGTGTATAAATGGCATTATACCTATATTTTGCCGTACTATAGTTATTGGAAACATTAAGAGCCGCGCTAATGTTGTCCATCAAAGCCTCACTACCAAATCCACTAGCGTATTGAGAAAGCGATTCTGAATTTTGATCTTGAAACGTACCGCCAATCAAAGCATTAATCTTATTCTTCTGAAACTGTTTACTCCATATTAGCTGGGGTTCAATAATCCAGGAATTAATTAAACTAGAACCATAAATAGAACTATTTTGTATAAACTCTTGGATAGAAGGCAAGTAAGTGCTAATTTTATCTTTAGATACTTCCTTTCTCATCGCGTTAGTATACCCCATTGTTGCTTTCAATATTAAACCAGGAATAAATTGATAACCAAAGTTTCCATTTGCAATTAAATTAATGAATCGGGCATCATATGGATTTTTAGTAGATCTCAATAGATTTTGACTAACTCCGGCAGCCCAGTTGAGATTGCCATCCCCATCTAATAAATCGGGCGCATTGGGAGCGAGGTTTATAGCTTTGCTAGTTAAGTCTTCTACAAAAAGATTAGTTGTTCCAATAGAATAATTAACTGTAATTTGGCTTTTAAACTTTTGATTCGGGGAGGTGTTCGATAAACTTAAAGAAGAAGAAGCCCTTTGGTCGGCAAAATCGCCAGGAAATACAGTACTTTCTTTATGATACCCCCCACCAAAACGATATTGAGAATTTGCTGTCCCACCTGAAAAGCTAATTTGAGCATCTGTGTTTTTTGCAGTTCCTCCAATTAGTTCCTTCTGCCAATCAGTATATTTGTGTTGATCCCATGTGCCATTTAAGTCATAAGCATTTGCGGGGAGTGCATTAATCCCATCGTTTTTAAAAGCTTCCCTACGCATTTCAAGATATTCTTCCGTGTTCAATAAATCTAACTTTCTTGTCACTTTTCCTACACCTGAATAAACATTTGCATCAATTTGCATCTGTCCGGTTTTTCCTCTTTTCGTAGTAATCAACACCACACCATTTGCACCACGTGAACCGTATATGGCTGTCGCATCCGCATCCTTTAAAATTTCTATCGATTCAATATCAGATGGGTTTATACTATTAAAAGGACTTGCTCCCGTTACACCAGATCCTGTACCATTTACCCCTAGTGGATACATTGTTTGGGAAGCGGCAGTATTTAATGGGGTTGAGCTAAAAGGCACCCCATCAATTATATATAAAGGGATATTACCATTATTATCTGTTAGTTTTCGTAAACTATTTTGCCCACGTATTTCAATATTAAAATTACCCCCTGGTACTCCTGTAACCTGTGTAATGACAAGACCAGGAACACGACCATACAATGCTGCCAATGGATTACTAACAGGCTGCCGGGAAATTTCATCAGCTGTTACCCGTCCAACAGATCCAGTTGACAACCTCCTTTTTTCGGTATAATACCCCTTATTAATCTCCACCTCATTCAAATCTGAAAAACTAACCTCTAATTTAATCGTTCCCAAATTCTTAGCGGCTTTAAGCTCAACAGACTTAAATCCAATAAAAGAAATCTCTATTGTAGCATCCTCATCTACCCCCTGCAAATAAAACGCTCCATTACTAGCCGTAGTCGTCGTCCGGTTGCCTCCCTTCACCTTCACGCTCGCCCCAGCCAGCGCATTCCCCGTCTCCCCATCCACCACAACACCAACAACATTAATATCAGCAAAAACACCAACCACCCTATCCAAAAAGGAAGGCGCTTTAGGTTTTATCATTACGGTCTCTTCTTCAATGCTATATTCCAGTCCCTGGCTACTCAGGATCTGCTCAAGGGCATCATCAAGATTCTGATTTTTAATTTGGAGGTTAATGGTTTTGGTCCCATTTACCTGTGCCGGCTGCCACAGCACGTTATAGCCCGTCTGCTTTCTGATCTCTTTAAACACTTCAGACAGGGCAATGTTATTTTTAACAATAGTTACCTTTTGTCCAAAGCTCGCAGCACTTACCTGGAGTAAGGCGGTTAATAGTATTAGTGTCGTTATTTTCATCACTAATAAAGTTTGTCGCAACCAGCGTGGTAACACGCCGATGGCATTGTTAAAAGCATATATATTCATTACTTTTACAAGGTTTGAGTTGATAATAAACGGTTTTCCCAAATTTGTTTATCCTGCTCCCGATTTATCGGAAAGGAAAGGTTAACTCAGACTTTGCCGGATAGCGCTTCGACTCGCTATTCGGCTTTTTCTTTTTATAGCCAACCTGGTTATCTTCTAACTTTCCGTTCGTAAATTTCTTAGCATGGTGGTTCGTTTAGTTTGGTTGTTGATATATATGGTTAGTTCGCGAGTTGATTCTTATTAGTATTGTCTTTATTTTGTCGTCATTACTATTATCTTTTTTCCTTCTATTTTAAACTTCACAGGCCCCGTCTTTTCCAGTTTACTCAGCACTGACGATACTTTAGCAAACCTGGATACCGATCCGCTGAATACTTGTTTGCCCACCTTTTCGTTTTCATAGCTTACCTCTACGTTATACCAGCGGCCCACCTTCATCATGATAGATTCCAGGGTCTCAGCGTCAAACATAAAAAGACCGTTTTTCCAGGCCACAGCACCTTCGGTGTCTACTTGTTCAATTCTTATAACACCACCATCAGACAAGGTAGATTGCTGCCCTGGTACAAGCGTCCGGAAGGACTTGTCTGAAACGCTGCCCGTTAAATCCACTCTTACACTACCTTCCAGCAACGTAGTCCTGATATTACTTTCATCCTTGTACGCATTGATATTGAAGTGCGTACCCAGCACCTCCACCTCTTGTTTATCCGTCGTTACTATAAAAGGATGTGCTTTATCTTTTGCTACTTCAAAATACCCCTCGCCGGATAGTTTCACAAATCTTGCTTTACTATTCACAAAATTGGATGGAAACTCAAGTTTTGAGTCAGCATTTAGCCACACCTTCGTTCCGTCGGGAAGTGTAAACTGATACGTCTGCCCGCGGGCTGTCGCCGCGGTCAGGGCTTGCGCCTTGCCGTTCTCAACTCCTTTGTCATCCCGAGTTCCGAGGGATCCAGATCCTTCGCTGTCGCTCTGGATGACAAGTGTGTTATCATCGTACTTCAGGTCATTCTTTCCAATCACCACCCCACTCTTCGCATCACTCAACTGTATCACCTTACCATTCGCCAGCGTAATCGTCGCACCGTTTTTTCCTGGAGCTATGTCATTTTGGTTTACGATTGTAGAATTACGATTTACGATGGAGCTAGGAGCATTAAAGAAATAAACTCCAAGAACGATCAATGCCACTGCCGCTGCAACCGCAGCTATGCGAGGCCAAAGTTTGACTTTATGTATTTGTGTACCTATGGTTTGTTGTATACCTGCCCACACCAAAGGCTGGGTTACTTCGATTTCTGTCTGACTTGGAAATTGTTTCTCTATGTTTTGATACTGCATGTACCAAGCTTCAAGCCATGCGATTTCTTCTTCGCTGGCTTTACCATTTTGGTATTTCTTAAGCAGTTCCTTAAATTTTTCGTCTCCTGTTTCCATCGAATTTTGTATGGTGTATAACAGTAAGACTTTTCAGAATACCAGAGTGGGTATAAGAATTGAAAAAAAATTACAAGTCTGAAGGCAGATTCCATATCAGCCCACTCTTTGACAAAGTCAAGTTCCTTTTATCAAACAGTTCATTCATGATCATCCAGACCTGATCAGTCAATACAAACGACCTTGTGGTACTCATATCTGTCTTAGTAAAAAATCCAGTAATCGATATTTTTTCTGTTTCAATTTCCTTATCCTGTAACTTCAAGAACAGCTTTATTTTCAGATTAATGTTTCAGATCATTGCTCGCCTTTAAAGTTATAGGAAATACATGAAGAAAAACAGTAATCCAAGTTTTTCACGAAGCTGTTTTTTCGCCTTTTTCATCTGAACTTCGACTGTTTGTTCAGATATCCCAAGCTTTTCCGCTATTTCCTTATTGCTTAAATATTCGTTCCTTCTGAGTTCGAATACTTCTCTCATCCTTGGTGGCAGGGCCGCGATTTCTGTTTCAATGATGAGCCTTAGCTGGCTTTCCCTTATGCGGTGATCTGTAGATGCTTCTCCTTCTTCCTGAAACTTTTCGAACTGACTGGCGTAATCACTCACAGTTTTTTGACGATAGATGAATGACAGTACAGTATTGCGGAGCATGGTATAAAGGTAGCCCGTAAAATTTGGCATTTCTTCCAGACGCTGGTGTCGGTTCCAGAGTTTAACGAAGACGTCTTGTACAATGTCCATTGCATCTTCACGGCTCCGGAGTTTATTGTAGGCATGGGAATAAAGCAATGGATAGTAGCGCTCAAAGATCTCTGCAAATGCAACAGTATTGCCCTGCTTTAATAAAGCCACCAGTTCCTGATCGGTATATGCGCTGTATTCAGCCATGATGTTATTACCCCCGTTACTTTAAAGTTAAGCAATTTCTTTGGCAAGATTATATAACTTATTGCACATAAACCAACTACAGAGTAAAATAAATTTTACTTTTTACTGCTAAAAGGGATTAGGGGACAATTAGTCCTGCGTTCGCCATGCGTTCGTATCAACTGGGGTATTGCTCCGCTCCTTCTGGGGTATTGCTGGGGTCAGGAGCCCAGCAATACCCCAGTTGCACCCCAGTTGTAGCGCAGCAAAAGCGAGCGCACACCTAAAGGAAGAGGAGAACACCAAAAATATTACTCCCCTCATGCAACAATCCTATTAAATAAACGTCTTATACACATTAACAGTAATATTGCAACACATCATAATTAACATGAAAAGATCATTCTCAATCCTGCTGGTAGCTATACTCGCTATTGGTTACACTGATACATTCGCCGACCAGTCAATCAACATTAATACTTTTCACATAGCTAAAGATGAGCGCAATGTCAAGAACTTTAATGGAATAGCTGCCGGAGGTCCGATTGATGTAATAGTTAAAATTGGAGACAAAGAAAGCTTGACCTTTGAAGGAGATGAAGAGGCTATAGCCACATTAATTAGTGAAGTAAAGGGCAACATACTGATCATAAGACCACAAAACAGCTGGAAAAGCTGGGCAAAGAAGTATGAAAATAAGAAAATCACAGCTCACGTTACTGCAAAACAAATCAGCAGCTTGGCGATGAGCGGAAATGGAACAATTAATATTTCAGGTACTGCAACAGCCTCCGAATTTGCCGTTACTTTGAGCGGATCAGGGTCTATAAAAGCTAATGTTGATGCAGATAAAATTACAGGTGTACTTAGTGGTTCTGGAAGTATAGTTTTAAGTGGCAAAGCAGATGACGCTAGTGTAACGCTCAGCGGATCGGGCAGCTTCGGAAGCAAGACCCTTGCTGTAAATAATCTTTCAGCTCGTGTCAGCGGTTCAGGCAACATCAATATCAATACTGATGGCAACATAAAGGCCGTTATCAGCGGATCAGGACATGTATATTATAGTGGCAATCCAGAAATAAATGAGACTGTATTGCTGGGTTCAGGAAGAGTAAGCAAAAGATAGGCGAACGCTGTCTTATTCCTGATATTCGAACGGGAGCTGATCGCCAATTCGCTTTCCTCCCCAATATCCCTTTACAAGAAAACTCCTAAAGTCTACATAACTTCCTTTCTTGTCTATTGTAGCTCTTTTTAAATACAATCTGAGCAATGTGCCATCATTTCCCATTTTAGATGTAAACTGATGTGTACCTTGTTGATAAACCTGTGTCGCAGAACTATCATAACGGATATATAAGGAATTTTTAAACGCAAGGGAAATAAAGTTGCTATCTATTAATTTCACAAAACTATTCACGTCTACCAATTTAGTCTGCGTACCACTGACCTGGTAAGTGATAAAATTAAGGTCGACTGTTTTACCTTGAAAAAGTGCTCTCATGTACTGCATCAGAGAGCCTTTATAAGCATTCTTCCTGTTCTCAATCCATTCACTTTCCTCTTGATCGGATCCCTCTATATTTTCAAAGATCAGCTCACCATCATAGCTTGCAACTGTCGACATCCGGTTATAGCTAAATTTTCTGAGCAGGTATTTGATCTTGTAACCCAATTTCTGGTTCATGATGATTAAAAAGTCATCAGAAGTAGCTTCTAATGCATTGTCTTTCTTATTCTCCTTAAACTTCAAAATTTCTGTATTTAAGATTTCACAACCCGCAGCATTCTCAGTTGTTCCCAGAAAATTCTTAATAAACAATGCCATATATCCGGCACGACGAGGATCAAAAGAAATTACAACTTCCTTTAAAGTTTCTTCTTTTTCCTTCAGTGAAAGATTAAGTACGATGTGTTGATTTTGTACGTTGACAGTTTGTTTTACAGAATAAAAACCTACCATATTAACGACCAGCTGATAAGTTCCCGGTTCTACATCTCTAAATCTAAATTCACCTTTATCATTAGTTGCAGTTATACGTTTAGATCCATCAATAAAAACAGTGGCCAAAGCAAGTGGTTTGCCAGTTGCATCTTTCACAACACCGCCAATTGTAAAGAACTGTTGCGCCTTTACGTGAGGATGTATTAACAGCAGAAAAACAACAAACAAGAGACGTTTCATAAATCAACTTAACATTTAGTTATTACAAGTATATCACATTTTTATATTATAGTATCTTTGCGGCGATGGAATATTTCAAGAAATTACTTGGCCTGCTAAAAATAGAAAAGGAAGAAGACTTAAAATCTTACAAAAACCTTACAGAATCTACTTCAGTTACAGAACGCAGAACCAATGGACTTTCCTGGTACCCGATAGCAATCAGAGGCTCAGAAATGAGTCGTGGTGACTACCTGACCGTCGAATTGGAACGCACTACACATCAGGAAGTCAGCCATCAGTTCCGCTTTGGTTCGTCAGTCAACTTATTTTCCAATCATGACCCCAACAACAACAGGATTGAAGGAACTGTGACTCATTTAAATGCCAACAAATTAAAGATCACATTGCGGACAGACGAATTGCCGGAATGGTCAAGAGATGGCAAATTGGGCATTGATCTTCTTTTTGACAATAACAGTTACGACGAAATGCAAAATGCACTTAAGCTGGCATCCACTAACACAGAAGATAAAAAATCAGGTCCTTCAAACCTGATTAAAATACTTACAGGAGATCAATCTCCTGATTTTCAATCTGAAGGCTTAAAATACAACATCGCTGATCTAAATGAGGCTCAACAACAGGCGGTAAACAAAATATTGTCCGCAAATGAGCTGGCGATTGTGCACGGGCCTCCGGGAACTGGAAAAACAACTACACTGGTACAAGCTATAAAAGCCATGAACAAACAAAACAATCGGCAGATTCTCGTTGTAGCACCCAGTAATACGGCAGTAGATCTTTTAAGTAAGAAGCTTGCAAAAGAAGGTCTGAATGTTTTAAGAATTGGTAACCCCGCCAGGGTTTCAGAGACAATGCTTTCTTTGACGCTCGACAGTAAAATGGCTGAGCATGAACAGATGAAAGACATAAAAAGTCTGAGAAAACAGGCGGCGGAATACAAAAACATGGCCCACAAATATAAGCGCAATTTTGGCAGGGCCGAACAGGAACAGCGTAAGGCATTGTTCAATGAAGCCCATAAAATCATGAAAGAAATAGGCAATACTGAACAATACATTACAGATCAGATCATCGCCAAAGCCCAGGTCATCACCGCTACCCTTATCGGAGCTAATCATTATACCATTCGAAATCTAAAATTCGATACCGTAGTCATAGATGAAGCAGGACAAGCGTTAGAGCCGGCTTGTTGGATTCCCATACTAAAGGCAAATAAAGTTGTTCTTGCCGGCGACCATTGTCAGTTACCCCCTACTATAAAATCTGCTGAAGCTGCAAAAGATGGATTAAATCATACACTATTGGAGAAATGTGTAATAAAACATCCGGAAAGCGTCGTCCTGTTACAGGAACAATACCGCATGCATGAAAGCATAATGGGATATTCATCTAAAATTTTCTATGGCAGTCAGTTAAAGGCAAATGAGCGTGTAAAGCGAAAAGTACTGTTTAAAGATGACAGTCCCTTATCATTTATTGATACGGCAGGTTGCGCTTTTGACGAAAAAGCTGAGGGGACAAGTTTAAGTAATCCGGAAGAAGCCTCTTTTCTCTTAAAACACCTGACCGCCTACATCGCCGAGCTAGATCCCCACTACGGTATTGAAAATTTCCCATCCATAGGAATCATCTCTCCATACCAACAGCAAATCAAAACCTTAAAGGATTTATTTGAAAATACGCCTGAATTGCATAAATATGCGGGTCACATCACCATCAATACAGTGGATAGTTTTCAGGGCCAGGAACGGGATATCATCTACCTTGGGTTAACCAGGAGCAATGCAGAAAGAAACATAGGTTTCTTAAATGATATCCGGAGGATGAATGTAGCCATGACCAGGGCTAAACAAAAACTGGTTGTGATTGGTGACAGCGCCACACTATCGCGCCTGCCTTTCTATTCAGATTTCATCAACTATTCCGACGAAAAACAAGGTTACAAAAGTGCATGGGAATTTGTTGAATAGCCGATCAATAAATTTCTTTAAAAATTGACAGATTTTTCTTCCTGTTGCTGTCTCATTATCCGTTATGAGTGTATAGTTTTTTTATACTAATTTTTTGAAATGCAATTAGTCATATATGATTATATTTCAATTCGAATGATTATCCCCCTAATAGTAAAACCGCATGGATGTGCGGTTTTACTATTTCAATAATTATCTTTGAAAAAGATATTGCATTCTTCTATGAAAATCGCCATCAAAACCATCATTCTCGCTTACATCTTCGTCCTATCCAATATTGCTTTTGCACAAAACAAAATGCAAAACATTGATGAATTAATTAACAAAACTGACCCTGCTTGGCCACTTGTGCTAAAATGGATAGATTCAGCAAGGAATAAAGTTGAGATATTACCCTGTGACTCATCAAGAGCAAAAGATGCGTTATTCAACACGCAGGTATCGACTTATTCCACTTTAGGTGCTGTAATTTATAATAGTGGTGGAATTATGATTGATAACGGCTGGATAAGAATCTTAGGATCGGGAGACTCCAGATTAAACCGTTCTGTTCCCGAATGGAATAAAGGAAAAACCATTAAAGAATACGGAGACAAACCAGATTATCTATTAGTTGCTGACGATGCAGTTGGTGGCTTCTTTGCGATCAATTATGGCGCATTTGGAAGTGATCTGAAGAACATTTATTACCTGGCTCCTAATAGTTTGAAATGGGAACCTTTGGGTGCAGGGTATAGCGAATTTGTTCGTTTTTGCTTTGACAGTGACCTCTCTCAATTTTATAAGGGACTAAGGTGGTCTACTTGGAATCAATTCATTGCAAACCTCGATGGGAACAAATCTTACAGCTTTCGACCTTACCTGTGGTCTCCGGAGGGTATTGACATAGAAAAGTGCACCAGAAAATTAGTTGCCACTGAAGATCTTTTCAAATTTAACCTTAACAAACAAAAAGAACTAAATTCTTCCTCTTCGTCAGAATAGCATCCTGTTTGTGATCTAAAATAAATGAACCTAAAACCTTATATTAGCAAGACCAACCAAACTAATCAATGAAACATCCGTACAAATCCCAGCTTCTGCTAAACCTGAAGTTGCATTATGATGATCCAAGCTGGCGTACAATTACATTTTTTGAGGCTCCAAAAGAGGAAATATTGTTTGTACTTCCTGATGAAGAAAACATAATAGCCGTCTTCAAAAACCTCCTCAGTGTGTTAGAAACACTTCCCGACATTGACCATCCAAGTGAACGTGTAGTCATCAGCTTCTGTTACAGAACTGGTGAAGGATATTGCTCGCAACTGATCAATCCAAATAGTCAGGACGAAATAAATCTGGCATTAATTGGATACCAGCCACAAAGAAAAATAAGAGCAGAAGAGCTACAGGAAATAACTGTAAGACCTGCTGCCCCTGTACTTGAAAGTCATTAACCAATAAACAACTTAAAAACTATTAAACTTAATCACAGCTGGTTTGTTGAACTTATACTGACAGACTAATATAATAGAAGATGGAAAATGTAGTTCAAAAACAGTGGGAAGAGATAGACAAAAAGCTATATAAAGTATTGCTTTTCAAGGATTTCCAGGAAGCCTTCGCTTTTATGGTAAGAGTAGCATTTGTGGCTGAGAAAAACAACCATCATCCCAAATGGACCAATGAATACAACAAAGTAGAAATCTGGCTGAGCACACACGATGCTGGTGATATTGTAACTGAAAAAGACAGAACCCTTGCAAAAGCGATTGATGAGTTATTAAATCTTAAGGCATAAGAATCAAACCAGCATTTATTTTTTTATAAATTCCTCATAGGACGCCTTAATATAACTTACCAACTGATAATCAGACCATTTTCTCAATTCATCAAGCTTCGGTGTATATAATATTTTAAACGCCGCCAGCTGTTCTTTACTAATCGGCACTGAGCCTAATATTTTAAGATCATTGAAACGTCTTTCTATTTCCTCTGCCAGTTCAGCTTCGTTTGCCAGCTGGTTCAATCGCCTCACCCTCTTTCCATCTTTGCCTAAAAGCTCATGAAAAAAAGTAAGGGGACTTCCTCCAAAAGGTGAAAGTAGACCAATCGGAGGTTTACCTCCATAAAAAATCCCTTTTTCTTTACTATAAGCCGCGCTGATTTCGGCAAAATGCTTAGAAGCTGTCTTACTTATGATTTTCACTTCGGCCAGTTGGTTATTGGGCCGCAATTGAATCTTAAGATTCTCAAGTCTGCCAATTCCAACCTGCTGGTCCATGTAACCAATAAGGCTCAATTTTAGTGTGTCTCCTACACTGCACATCATTTCAAAAATCCCAAGACCATCGGTGAGCGTATGTTTTCCCGTATTTTTATTAAACACCAAAACGTGCTCAATCCGCGCAGTAGTTCCCTGTTGAAAAACAGCTCCCTTTAGCAGTTTAGCACTCTGAGCAAAAACCTGAACATAGCTGGTTAACAGAAAAATAATAAGAAGTGAGCCGCATTTTAAGTTCATTTCCTGCAAGATAAGGATCAAATTTCCAGGAACCTGCCATTTTAACTTTATTTAACGTACTCTGACGTTCCTAACCTTTACGATCGTCATAAACCAACTTACAACCATCATAAAAGTTAAGTAACATCAAAAAATTCAGGGAAGAATTATTAGTTAAACGATCATCTCCCGCAAAACAGGAACTTTTATTTTAATTATTTTTCTATTCCCAGTAAACAAGACACCTTAGTTCAGCGATACATATAGCTCACTCTGTGTAAACCACTTCCCTTTTATCTTGCGCCACATTGCGGCGTAATTACCATGATATTTATCATTTTTATAGTTCCAAACACCCTTTTCCCAGGCCAACTCTCCACCCTTAGAGATCACAATTTCATCTGGCAGGCGTTCAAATAAAGGACTGCTTTTGGAAAACATATATTTCCAGTCTTCCACAATATTTTTTTTTCCAACTGTATGACTCCCATCTCCTGCAATCTGCACAAAATCTTTCATCCAGTACTTGGCTACCCCATCCACATCTTTTTTTGCGATACAGACATTGGAATCTAATCTCGACTGCCTGATTAAGGAAACATCTTCTGAACTCATGGCTACATGCTTTATTTTCGAATCCAAATATAGAATTGTATTTTAGTAAAAACACCATTACATCTTATGAAACGAGTCCTTTTATTCATAGCAATAAGCAGTCTATTTTTGAGTAGCAATGCACAGAAAAAGCAAATTAGTATGACTACAGAATTGAATAAATTGGCAAACATCAGTGATCTTCCAGCTTATTTGGATGAAACCAGGGTGACGCAAACTTCCTCTTATGATACAACCGGCAACAATGACGATGGCTTTAGCGGCAAGTATTCATTTGTACGCAAAAACCCTGACGGTTCTCTGGTGATATTTGAAGCAAAAGGAAATGGTGTGATCAACAGGATATGGACGCCTACCCCAAACAATGATACGTTAGATTTTTATTTCGAAGGATCCGTAAAGCCAAACTATTCGATATGTTTTTCTGATTTGTTTACCGGTAAAGTATATCCCTTCATCGCCCCGCTAACCGGCAATGAATTAGGAGGGTATTTCAGCTATGTACCAATACCCTTTAAAAATGGATGCAAAATTACTTCAAGAGGAAAGAAAATGGAGTTTTACCAGATCCAACAGCGAACTTACCCTGCCAACTATCAGGTTAAAAGTTTCAGTGGAAATCTTGATAGTCGGGAAATATCTGCATTAAATGCGGTATCTGAAAACTGGAATAAAGTTGCCAGCTTCAAAGGCAAATCCATTCACACAGAGAACTTACTTCGCAATGGCGACAGTATAACAATTGCGGATCTCAATAAAGGCGGTAGAATTACCGGGATCAGGTTGCATCATGCCGATAGCTTCAGGGGGCTCAACAAGAGCATGCAAATCCGAATTACCTGGGATGATGAAGATCACCCTGCGGTATTCATGCCGGTTGCCGATTTCTTTGGATATGCCTTTGGGAAAGAGTCTATGCAAAGTTTATTGCTCGGTTCTGCTGACAATACCAACTACTGTTATTTCCCTATGCCCTTTGGCAGCAAGGCTAAAATAGAACTACTTTACCTACAAAAAGTGGGTATGAGAACCGATCCCGTAAAAATATCTGCAGATGTATATTTCTCCGAAAAGCAATACGAACCACTTAAAGAAGGTAAATTTTATGCTTTCTGGAACCCGGAAAAGAAAACAACACCAGGGCAACCTCATTTATTTCTTGCCGGAAAAGGAAAAGGACATTATGTGGGAACTATATTGCAAGCGCAGGGTCTTACGCCTGGCATGACCTTATTTTTTGAAGGCGATGATGTAACTACTGTCGACGGGAAGCTTACCATACACGGCACCGGTTCCGAAGATTATTTTAACGGAGGCTGGTATGCACTATTAGATCGCTGGGATAGAAAAATGAGTTTGCCGCTTCACGGATCACTTGATTATTCTCTCCCTTACGCCAGAACCGGAGGTTATCGCCTGTTCATCTCAGATAAAATGCCATTTTCTAAAGAAATACGTCACACCATAGAGCATGGCCCTGAGAACAACAACAAACCCGGAGACTATACCTCCATAGCATTCTATTATGCCTCGAAATCCATTAATGAAGGTCAACAAAAGCTACCAGATTACAATTTAAATAAGATTTATGTACCTGATACTTTAATGGTTTATCCTCAACTGATGCAGTACACTATAAGCGGAGGTATCAAAATTGAGGGCAGCGTGTTTCACTGCACAAACGGAGGTGAGGTTAAAATAGACCTGAGTGATCTCCCAAAAGGGAATTATAAATTGTATGCTGATATGGAAAAATCTCCGGATGGTGCAGAAATCCAAATCTGGCAAAGGCAAAAACTAATGAGTAAAGCAATTTCATTCTATGCTGAAAAAAGAGAATCAGCACCAAATTCTTTTCTCTCCAATTTAGTTTTGGATGATTTTAAAAATGCAATAACCATTCACATAAAAAGAGATGTTGCAAAATCAATTGTAAATATACATCGTTTGATCCTCATCAAAAATCACCCCTAAGCAATTCACACAAGGGAACATCTCACCTCATTGTGGTGAAATACCACCATAACAACTTTATAGCGATGTAGCTTTTCAGTCCACTGGAGGCCATTTTCGGCTGTGGCAACTGGTTTGCAAATATGATAATGAAACTGACTATAAGTCACTTCAGAATACTTTGCTGCTGGTAATAGTTTTAGGGGCCAAGCAAAGTATTTAGGGATAGTGAGGGAGATCTTTTTAAGGTTTTATACGCTAATAATTATGTGTGGCGCATAATTATTCATTGAGCTCCAATGAGCGGATGTTCTTAGGGTTACATCCGCTCATGCTCAATCTCATTTCCTTATAACAATACTTCTTCCGGTAACCAAATGAAAAGTATACACCCTATATAGACCATCATCAGTAATTTCAATACTTTCCACAAGACCGGTTTTACTGAATGTATCAGTCACCATATCACCTTCTTTTACATCCTGCAATACATCTGATGGTGTATCGTTGTTTAATCTGATCATGTTTATGCTATTTAAAAACGGTTTTTACAACGACTTACTTTTCTCCTCTGATGGACATCAGCAATTCTGCCAATTCTTTTACCTTCTCAGGATTTTTAGAAGCCAGGTTATGCTGCTCACTCAAATCTTCTTTCAGATTGAATAATTGCGCTTCTTTCAGGTTTCCGGTCTCTATACCTACCAATCTGGCATAAGCAGGTCCATCACTCGGACTGATGTATTTCCATCCGTCTTTTACAATTGAAAGTGACGAGGCATGTTCGATTAATATCGCCCGACCTTTCTCAGATTTACCTAGAAAAGCATCCAGCGTATTTTCACTGTCCGGCCCATCACCTGCTGGAATAGGCTGACCTATAAGTTTTGAAAAAGAAGCAAGAAAATCAAGTTGACTCACTACCGCAGCAGAGACTTTTGGTTTTATAGTACCGGGCCAACTGATGATAAAAGGCACCCTTGTTCCGGCTTCAAGTGAGCTGTATTTTCCTCCACGCAACTTGCCTGCCGGCGTATGTCCATTTAGTTTAGTAACTGCTTCATCCTGGTAGCCATCGTCAAGCACCGGACCGTTGTCGCTACTAAATACAATTAACGTGTTCTTTTCGATGCCTAAGGTTTTCAATTGCTTCATGATCTCCCCCACTGTATAATCTAATTGAAGAATTGCATCCCCTCTTAAGCCAAGTCCGCTTTTGTCCCTAAACATAGTAGCCGGCATTCTCGGTACGTGTGGTTCTGTCAACGCAAAATAAAGGAAAAAAGGATTTTTCTGATGCGCCTCAATAAAACTTTGAGCTTTTGTAAGAAAAGTAGAAGAAACCTCTTCATCCACCCAACGGGCCATTTTCCCCCCACTCATATATCCGATCCTGCCAATGCCATTTACAATTGTATTGTTATGTCCCTGACCGGGTGAAGATTGCAATTTAAGCAATTCAGGATGTTCTTTCCCAGTGGGATCATCTCCAACTTTAGTCGTATAATCTACCGTAATGGGATCTTTAGGATCCAAAGCAACCACCTTATGGTTCTCAAGAAAAACGGTTGGAACCCTATCGGCAGTAGCCGGAAAAATGAATGAATAACCAAACCCGACCTCATTGGGCCCTGGTTTTACCGCTCCATTCCAATCCTTGGCAACAGCAGTTCCTAAACCGAGATGCCATTTTCCTACTATTGCAGTTTCATAACCAGCTTTCTGAAATAAGTTAGGAAGTGTAGTTTTATTGGTCGGGACAATCAATGCTGCATCACCAGGTAAAACGCCGGTTCCTTTTTTCCGCCATGGATACTCCCCGGTCATCAATGCATATCTGGAAGGCGTGCAGGTTGCTGAAGTGCAATGTCCGTCAGTAAAACGAATACCTGAAGCAGCAAGTTTATCTAAATTAGGTGTTTGTATTTTCGTTGCGCCATAGCAACTTAAATCACCATAGCCCAGGTCATCAGCACAGATAACTATGATATTTGGCCTGACAGCGGTACTTTTTTTTGAAGCATTTTGTGCTGAAACACCAAATGTTATGCTTATTAATCCAAGTGCAATTAGATTCCTAAATTTCATACATTAATTTTTTAAATTTTAATGAAAGTAGAAAATATTATTGCAGAAACTCAATATACATCGTCATCTTCATCATTATACAGGTCAATTTCTCTTCCTATTCGGTCAACTGTAAGCTCATTAAGTACGATTTCGAGCCTGTCTCCTTTAAGTTCTGGTTCATAAAAAGGAAGATCTCCAGCTACAACTTCAGCCGGCTCTACAAGGTCCCAGTCATCTCCATCAAAACAAACTGCGCCTAATATGCCTCCGAAATAGATTACCTTATAATAACCTTCATTTGTTGGCAGTATGGTTAACGTAACCTCTTTTTCTCCGTAACCAATTCTAATGTTAAATGGTTCTGTTTCCTTATTTTTTTCCATGTGATGTGCTGTAAACTAAGAGATTAACAGGCATACAGGAATAATGTTTTAGTTTAAACAATTTTAATAATGTTTAAACAAAATCTTTCCTTTGGTGTTAAATATATTTTTAAATGCCATTAAAATTATAGCTTTTCCCGGCCTGGGTTTTAAAAGTGTATTGATATCCATTTACACTTTTACTTTGTTTAAGCGCAAGATTAGACTTTAAAGCATTTGGCGCTGATATATTACAATCTGAACCTGATAAGGATTTAATGGTCAGTTTCACAATTTTCCCATTCTTCCATTCCATATTGCTGATTTCAAAATTACCTCTTGCACGTAAGCCCTTAACACTTCCCTCTGCCCATTCTTTAGGCAAAGCAGGAAGTAATTCTATGGTTGGGGTCTGACTTTGAAGCAGCATCTCCGCCACACCGGCAGTATATCCGAAATTACCATCTATCTGAAAAGGCGGGTGCGCGCAGAACAGGTTAGAGTAAATACCGCCGCCATTATTATAATCTACACCAGAGCCGCCTACCGGGGTGATGAAATTTTTGATCATCACATAAGCATGGTCACCGTCGTGAAAACGAGCCCAGAAATTCATTTTCCAGGCCATGGACCAGCCTGTAGAAGCATCTCCCCTTGCAAGAAGACTTACTTTTGCTGCTTTTGCCAGTTCTGGTGTTTCTACTACACTGAATTGTCTGCCCGGATGCAAGCCAAATAAATGTGAAACATGTCGGTGGTTGTCTTTAGGATCATCACGATCTGTTTCCCATTCCTGCAATTGGCCCCATTTGCCGATCTTTGGTTTCAGTAAATGCTCGCGCATATCCATTACCCTGTCTCTGTAAGTTTTATCTACACCCAAAGCATCTGCTGCTTCTATGTAATTGGTAAACAGGTCATACACTATTTGCTGATCATGTGAAACACCGTCTTCTCTGGGTCCATGCTCGGGCGACCAACCTTTAGGGGCCACAAGTGTACCGTCTTCTCTACGCTTCAGGTAATCATCCCAAAATTCAGTGATCTCTTTTATAATAGGGTAACCAAAATTCTTTAGATATTCCTTATCTTTTGTAAACGCATAGTGCTCCCATATAGATTGCACATACCATGCACTGCCTGGCGTGTTCCACAAGAAACTTTCACCACCAAAAATATTATTCTCTGTTTTTACGGTCCAGCCCCTTACACCCGGATATTCTTGTTTACTGTTCTCCTTTTTCACCGATCTCATACTGTTGATGTAATCGAGGTAAGGAATGTGAGATTCTGAAAGGTTCGTTGGCTCTGCCAGCCAGTAGTTCATCTGAATATTAATATTTGAGTGATAATCAGATCTCCAGGGCGGATTGTTGCTGTTGTTCCATAAGCCCTGCAAATTGGCCGGTAAGCCTCCTTTGCGTGACGAGCTGATCAGCAGGTACCTGCCATATTGAAAAATCAAGGCTTCCAATTGAGGATCTGCAGCTTTCCCATAATTTAATAGCCTTTTATAGGTAGGCAGCGCCAATACAGATACCGGAGTACTGCCAATATTCAATGACATCCTGCCAAAAAGGCTTTGGTAGTCTTTAACGTGATTATTTATAAGTGTCGCATAACTTTTAGCACCGGCCAAAGCAAGGATACGATTTACTTTGAGGTCAGGAGCTTCACCTTTCCACTTTTGCTCGCGTTTATTGCTGTAATCTGTAGCAGCAGCGAGCAAAAGGGTAAAGGAGTCTGCTTTATGAAGTGTCAACTGAAAACCACCCTTTCCATTAGGTTCAGTCGTTGCTTTACCTCCTTCAGTTTTCAATAATAATGTAGCGCTATAAGCCATTCCATTTTCCAGCTTACCTCTGATGATCAGTTTCAATCCTTCAGCTGTTTCCTTAATATCATGGGCATCTTTAATTTGAATTACGGCCGAATAAGCTGCTTTTTTATCAGCAGCATAATGTAATACCATGGTCTGATCGGGAAAACTGCAAAAATACTCGCGTTTATAAGCAACCCCTCCATTGGTATAAGATATGGTATGAACCCCTCTGCTAAGATTCGTCACTCTCTTGTAATCAGCAGGAACTGTTGTATTATCTGTATCTTTAAAATCAATAAAAATATTTCCGAAAGCCTGATAAGCTCCTGTATTGATCTCATCTCCGGTCCACAGGCTGATTTCGTTAAATTGTATCTGCTCTTTATCTACACCTCCAAACACCATACCCCCTATCCTCCCATTTCCAATTGGGTAGGCCTCCATCATCCAGTCTTTTGCCGGCTTGTTGTCCCAAAGCTTTAAATCGTCCTGCGTTTTTGTTGCTTTTACCTGTGCAATGGAACTTACCCTGAAAAGTAATAAGATAAATATTATTGAAAATTGGCTACTGAATAATTTCATTTCGAAAAAATGCTTTAATTAACAAAGTTATTCAATGATAACCAAAGCCATCAAAACAAAGTTCAGTGATTATAGCATATTGATAAACTATTTTAACAATTGCAGGCTCTTTAAATATTTTTTTAAAATTTGATGACTTTGTATGTAAACTTTCTCCTTGAAATTTTGTTTCTTTAGAATATTATACAAGAATTAATCAGTAGTCAATATAATTTAAATGCAATGCCACAAGGAACAGTAAAATTTTTCAATGAATCAAAAGGTTTTGGCTTTATCGTACCGGACAACGGAGATCCGGAAATCTTTGTTCATGTAACCGGTCTTATCGATAAAATCAGAGAAAAAGACGAGGTCACTTATGAAGTAGAAAATGGTAAAAAAGGCCTTAACGCGACACAGGTCAGAGTCGTTTAAGGACATTCTTAAGAAAAGCATCTCAAAAGGATGCTTTTTTTATGCTCAGTCTATCCACCCTATTTGTAACACTATAATGGGAATCTTGACAGAATCACCAATTTTTGGTAATCTTGGCACCGCAGATAAAATTTAACCATGAACACAGCTACTTTAACTCCTGAAATCTTAAAGACTAAACAACATTTTCAAATTCTTGACGGACTAAGAGGTGTAGCCGCTTTAGCAATTGTAGTTTTCCATTTTATGGAAATGGTATACCTGCCCGACAAAAACTTCATCGCGCACGGATTCCTTGCTGTTGATTTCTTTTTCTGCCTGTCCGGATTTGTAATCGCTTATGCTTACGATGACCGGATCGGAAAAATGGGCATCAGGGAATTCTTTAAATCAAGATTGATCAGGTTACACCCTCTTGTTGTCTTCGGCTCTGTAATTGGCTTACTCGCCTTTCTATTCGATCCTTTCGGTGGTGATCCCGGAGCTTACAGCGCAGGCAAAATTGCACTCATTTTCCTTTGCTCAATCCTGATCATTCCTTTTCCGGTCATCACAGAACGTTCGTTCAACAACTTCGGCTTAAATGCACCGGCCTGGTCATTGTTCTGGGAATACATCGCGAATATCGTTTATGCATTGGTACTTTGCAGACTTAACCGAAGGTATTTGGTTGTATTATGTGCCATTTCAGCCTGCACATTATTTTATGCAAGTCAACACGCCGGTGGATCTCTCCTGGGCGGATGGGACGGAAAGAGTTTTTGGGACGGCTGTGCAAGGATCTCTTACTCATTTCTTGCGGGTATGATCATCTATCGCTATAACCTGATCATTAAAAATAAGCTGGGTTTCTTAGGTCTTGCTGTACTACTGCTACTTGCATTCATCCTTCCTTATAGCAAATGGAACTGGCTTACTGAACCTGCTGTAGTGTTGTTTTACTTCCCGCTGCTGATCTCTTTAGGTGCCGGAACTAAGCTTAGTGAAGGCATTAAAAAGCTGTGTGTATTTTCGGGTAACATCTCTTACCCGCTATACATGACACACTATATGGTAATCTGGATGTTCATGAATTACAATATCGCACACAAACCTGACACAACACAACTGGTTCTGATCATAGTAGCAGGGACTATACTACTAGTAGGTTTTGCTTATCTGGTCATGGTACTTTATGACATTCCTGTCCGCAAATATTTAGCACGAAAAAGAATTAAGCAGTAGTCTTTAATTTGCATCTGCCCCGGCACCTTTTTTCGGCATCTTACTTTCTAAGAACTCCCATTCATTGATGTGTGAGATCTGATGTTCCTTTTTCATGATCGCATTGAATTTAGCGATCAGTTCAGGATGCTGTGCAGCTAAATCAGTAGTCTCTCCCATATCAGTCTTTAGGTTAAAGATCATCCAGGGTGCATTAATATCTTTACGTACATTAATGCGTACCCCTTTCCAGTCACCCATCCGTATCGCCACCTGCCCTCCTTTTTCCGGATATTCAAAATACAGGTATTCACGTTGCCGCTGCATATTTGGCTTACCAAGGAGTGTTGGCAACAGTGATATCCCATCTGTATTGTTGGTTTTAGCACCAGAAATCGCTGCAAAAGTAGCCATCATGTCAAACTGAGCAGAGATCAAATCACTGCTTGTATTTGCCGGAATTTTCCCGGGCCACCTTGCAATAAATGGCTCCCTTATCCCTCCCTCAAACAAATCCATTTTCAGTCCTCTCAACCCCGCTACACTATTGAAATATTTGGCCTGTACACCGCCATTAAATGTCGCTCCATTATCACTGCTAAACATGATAATGGTATTGTCATCAAGTCCTAACGCCTTCACCTTTTCCATAACCAGGCCAATCTGCTTATCCAGATAAGTAATCATGGCAGCGTAGGTCGACAGCGGATATTTGGAAGGATTATAACCATTCTGTCCATAATAAGGTTTTTCACCTGGGAATTTACCGATATATTGTGTGAGTTCTTCAGAAGGAACCTGCAGCCCTACGTGTGGTATAGTGTAGGGTAAATATAAAAAGAAAGGTTTCTTCTTATTGTTTTCAATAAACTTTAGTGCTTTCTCTGTCATCTTTGTAGCAGCATAGTCTTTACCTATGAAAGAGGCAAAATCTTCGTCTGTTGCTCTAGCAGAATCCAGGCGTTTATGAGAATCAAAATAGTGATTGGACAGTGTATCCCATTTACCGTTCTCCCATAGGTGTGTAGGATAGAAATTATGCGCCTGCTTTTGGTCTAACAGACCATAGGCATAGTCAAACCCCTGCTTATTTGGCGAACCAGTAGAATTATGCATCCCCAAGCCCCATTTACCGCTCATCCCGGTAGTATAACCCACACTCTTCAGCATCGCCGGAATGGTAAAAATACCTTCCGGTAAAGGCATTTGCCCGCCTTCCTTGTCATCGCTAAAGCCTCCCATTTCATAATTACCTCTGATGTAAGAATGCCCTCCATGTTTTCCTGTCATGAGCATACAGCGTGCTGGTGCGCAGACAGGCGTAGAGGTATAATGCTGAGTAAACTTCATACCTTCTCTGGCCATTTTATCCAGGTTAGGGGTCTTAATTAACTTTTGCCCATACGGCCCTGTCTCGCCATACCCCATATCATCTGCATAAATGTAAATGATATTTGGTTTTTTAGCCGAAACCTCAGACTGAGCAAAAACATTTCCGTTGATAAACAGTATCAATGCCAATAGAACTAGTTTATTCATAAAGCTAATATAGTGTTCTATTCACAATTTGATTTAAAAATTGTTCCAGTCAGGCGGCAATGTTTTCAAAAGATGGGTTATAAAAAAATCTCTTGATTTCCGGTGTCCGTACACCCCTCCGTCAGTATGCCCGGCTCCAGGTATGGTCAACAGATCGAATGTCTTTTTCGCTTTGATCAACTCATTGGCTACACGGTATGTAGATTCCGGAGGCACGTTTGAATCCAATTCTCCTACTACCAGCAGCAAGGCTCCTTTAAGTTTATACGCATTAGTGACATTAGACTGCTGGTCATAATGTGCTCCAACGGGGTAACCCATCCATTGCTCATTCCAGATCTGCTTGTCCACGCGATTATCATGACAACCACAGGCCGAAACAGCAGCATTATAAAATTCAGGATGAAACAGCAATGCGCCCAAAGCACTTTGTCCGCCGGCCGAAGTGCCGAATATCCCTACCCGTGAGGTATCTGCAAAAGCATACTTTTTTGCCATCGCTTTAATCCACAGGATGCGGTCAGGAAATCCAGAATCTGCAAGATTTTTCCAGCATACATCATGAAAAGCCTTAGACCGATTGGCAGTCCCCATGCCATCCATCTGCACCACCACAAAACCCAGATTAGCCAGACTTTGCATCTCACCATAGGCCACAAAATTTTTGGGAACAAAGGAGTCATGCGGACCCGCATAAATGTACTCTACTATCGGATAGCTCCTGGTACTGTCCAGATCTGAAGGCAAACATACGATGCCATAGATATTGGTTTTCCCATCTCTCCCTTTTGCGACAAACGGCTCCGCTTTCCTGACATTATGCTTAGACAAATAACCAACATCAGCCTGCTCAAGATCTGAAATCTTCCCGCCATCCGACGAACGGCGAAGCTCATGAACAGGTGGAATATTTACCTGCGAATAACTATCGGTAAAATATTTGTAATCCGGCGAATAATTCACTTTATGATTTCCCGCTTCAGGCGTAAGGGAAACCAGCTTTTTACCATCAAATCCAATACGATAGTAATGCACATTGTAGGGATCCTCACCCGCATTCACACCACAGGCGTTGAACCATATTTCACGTTTTACAATGTCAATACTATCAATTCCCTTTACTACCCAATTGCCTCTAGTAACAGGCTTTATCTGATTGGTTTTTGTATTGATCAGGTAAAGATGACGATAACCACTCCGTTCTGAAGAATAGATGATCTCATCGCTCTTTGGAAGGTATTTGGTAAAAACCCTCCATAAGAATATAAATGTATCTGTTTTTTCATCGATCACACTTCTGGAGGTTCCCTTTTCGGCATTCACCTCTATAATCTGATAGCGCTGTACGCCACGGTCCGGTCTGTTGAACAGAAACGTCTGATTATCCTTGTTAAAGTGTAATTCAGGAACACCATTGAAATCTATTTTAGGTAAATCTACCTTTACAGCATGTTTAGTCTGAGCATAAGGATTACCGATATACATCTCATAACTGCTGTTTTCGTCTCCTGGTTGTAAATAAGGCAAAGTAGTCAGTTCTCCGCGTGTAGTGTTTGAAACTGAAGAGCTTACTTTATATACACTTTTGGGTACAATTATCTTTGTCTTATAAAAAACGAAGTATTTACTGTCCGGCGACCAGGTTACTGCTCCGTAAGGCAACTCCTTATCTCCGTCTGTAGTCAGTTGTCTGGATGACTTATTTGCGTTATCAACCAAAAACAGATTGTTATTCCTTAAAGATATAAACCATTTACTGTCGGGCGATCGGTAAGCTGCAGAATCAGACCTCCGCGAATAGGATCTGTTTCTTTGGCGATTTAGAGGGTTCGTTAATTGAGGCCGGTCAAAAATTTTACTTTTCACACCGGTGGCAACATTCACTTCAAAAATCTCTTCCTTTTTATCTGCTGAGGATTTTACATACCAAAAACTCTTACCATCAGGTTTCCAATGTGGGGTCAAACTGGTATTGTAGATGTTTTTCGAAACTGCTGTATCCAGCATTAATGCCCGCTGATAATTAGAGAGTAGCTCAGCCGGTTCGGGATGATAGGGCAACCGGGCATTTTGTCCTTTTACATTCAGGGTCAAACTTAGACCCAGGCACACTAAAGCTACACAGCTCTTTTTTACATTTACCATACTAATTTCAGTTGTATCTGTCCGGAGAAAATAATCTCAAATCTATTGTAGTTTTTCTATTTGTAGCCAGCTCAGCTACCATCTTTCCCGTAGCAGGGGCCAGGCTCAATCCCATCATAGAATGCCCTCCGGCTATAATTAAATTTTTATACTGATAAGCATGCCCCAGGTAAGGTAAACCGTCAGGAGAGCAGGGCCTAAATCCATACCATACATCTTTCTCATCAGGCATAGCCAGATCAATGTTCTCAAAATACTTAGGTATAGAGTTCACAATGCCTTCCACGCGGTTCATGTTCACTTTAGCATTCATTTTGCCAAGTTCCATAGTTCCGCCAAACCTGATTTTATCGCCCATTGGTGTTATTGCCACCCTTGCTTCGCAGAGTATAGCCGGAATTTTCATCTCCGGTTTATTTTCCACATTGAAGGTATAGCCCTTTCCTGGCATCATCGGAATATTAATGTGTAGCAAGTCCGCAACTTCTTTCATCCAGGCTCCCGGCGAAAGTATAAACTGGTCAGCTTCAAATGCTTCGCCATCACAAATCGCTTTACTGATCACATCATTTCTATATTCAAAGCCGTTTATCTTCTTGTTTTTAATGATCTTAACACCTTTTGAAATCAGGTAAGTCCGCAATTGTGCATTCAGCAAATTTGGGTTTAAATGCGCATCACACCTGTAATGGGCCGCACCCAAAACCTTAAGTTTCTGATCGGGCTCCAGCTTTTGGAGCTCTGAGGGACTCAATATGCCAACATCCAGACCCATATCCTGGGCGATTTTTGCCACATGAACCTCTTCCTTTTCTCCTTCTTCGGTATTGTAGTACATCAGAATCCCATTCTGATGGTAGAAAAAATCAAAATCCGGCTCCTTCGCTAAATCCTGAAACAGCTGCTTGCTGAATAGGTTATAATCTTTGAGGTATGGGGCAGCAGCATCACATTTCTTCTGGTTGGCATTTTTTACAAACTTCAATCCCCAGCTCACAAGGTCAAGGCTCAGGCTGGGCCTGATATAAAAAGGGCTTCTCGAATTGGTCAGCCATTTCAGCCCTTTTGCTACAATGCCCGGTGAGGCCAGTGGAATAAAATGACTGGGTACCACCATACCGAGGTTTCCAAGGGAACTGTTGGCAGATAAATCTCCTTTATCTATTATCGTCACCTCATATCCCTCCCTATTCAAATAATAAGCTGAAAATAGCCCAATTATCCCACCACCAATAACTACTGCTCTCATATAATTTCTTTAAATAACCTGAAATCCATGTGCATATGGATCATCATCATCAATAATTATGGTATTGTAACCCGTCACCATCGCCCATCCGGCTATGCCGGGAACTATGGCCGGTACCCCACCTACTGTCGTTTCTTCTTCTATAGTACCGGTAAACTTTGATCCTATAAAACTCTCATGGATAAACTGATCGCCCTTTTTTAGCTTACCTTTTGCATGCCACTGCGCCATTCTCGCCGACGTGCCGGTACCACAAGGTGAACGGTCGATGGCCTTATCTCCATAAAACACCGCATTCCTGGCTGTTGATGATGCATCCAGCGTCTTTCCTGCCCACAGCAGATGACTGCAGCCCCTGATGTTCTCATCTTCCGGATGAACGAATTCTTCCTGGCGATTGATGATCTCCCTGATTGTCCGGCTAAATTTAATCAGCTCATCTGCAGTATGGTGTTCTACACCTTTAAAATTTTCCTGTGGATCTACAATCGCATAAAAATTCCCGCCATAGGCGACATCAATCGTTAGTACACCCAAATCCGGGCTTACCACCTTGATGTTCTCTTTTGCGAGAAATGACTTTACGTTGGTCAGTTTCACGGAGGTTACTTTTTTACCTGATTTGGTATAGTCGATCAGAATTAGTCCCGCCGGAGCTTCAAGTCTCAGTCTGCCTTCTGTTTTAGGGATGATAAGCCCCTCTTCAATGGCAATTGTTACCGTACCGATGGTACCATGACCGCACATGGGCAGACAGCCGCTTGTTTCGATATACAGTACTCCACAATCATTCTCCGGGTTCGAAGGCGGATACAGAATACTTCCGCTCATCATATCATGTCCACGGGGTTCAAACATCAGACCCTTTCTGATCCAGTCATACTCCGCTAAAAAATGAAGCCTTTTGTCCATCATTGACTCCCCAACGAGCTGGGGGCCACCACCCGCAACAACCCTTACAGGGTTACCGCAGGTATGCGCATCAATACAAAAAAACTTTTTATGGCCCATAACTTAAATATCCTTAGTATTATAAATTCCATCAACCTTTCTCAAAATCCTCTGCTTGTTTTCATTCTTCAACCCCTCAGGCAATATATCGTCCGGAAAATCCTGAAAACATACCGGTCTTAAAAACCTGTTGATTGCCGCTCCGCCAACGGAAGTAGATCTGGCGTCACTTGTAGCCGGAAACGGACCACCGTGTACCATTGCGTACGAAACCTCCACACCGGTCGGAGCACTATTAAATATAATACGTCCGGCTTTTTCTGTCAGGACGGCTACTAAATCCCGGTAGTTTTGCAATTCACTTGCCGTACCGAAAACAGTGGCAGTCAGTTGTCCTTCAAGGCTTTCCAGTCCATCCAATAAATCAGATTTGCTGTTGCAAACCACCATAATGCTTGTAGGGCCAAAGACCTCATTTTGCAAATGTTTATCAGCCAGAAAGTCATCCAGAGAAACCTTGAAAATCCCTGGTGCAGCTTTAAAACTCTCCTGTTCGTCTGCTGCAAACAAAAGGGTTTCAGAAGATTTGGACTGACGAAGCTTATCTTTCGACTCATAATAATGCTGTGCAATACCCCTATTTAGCATCACCTGCCCGGCGGTATCTGAAAGCTTTTGCTGCAACGTTTGCGCAAACACATCCCAGTTTTTGTCATTCAAGACAAATAACAACCCCGGATTTGTGCAAAACTGTCCGGCTCCTAAACTGATAGACGCCGCTAGTTTTCCGGCGGTTTCTTCTGCTTTTTCGGCAAGTAACTCCGGAAGGATCACAACAGGATTTACACTGCTCATTTCTGCATAAACAGGTATTGGCACTTCTCTTTCGGAAGCTATCTTACTTAAAGCAAGACCTGCGTTTCTTGAACCAGTAAAACCTATGGCCTTAATTCCAGGATGTGCAGCTAGCTTAGCTCCCAGTTCGGCACCTTCACCGTTCAGACTGGAGAAAACGCCGTTAGGCATATTACACTTTTCCGCAGCACGCAAAATACATGCTGAGATCAGTTCATTCGTACCCAGATGAGCAGGATGTGCCTTCACAATCACAGGACATCCCGCCGCAAGTGCTGATGCAGTATCACCCCCCGCAGTTGAAAATGCAAAAGGGAAATTACTTGCAGCAAATACAACCACAGGACCCAAAGGAACATTAATAGTTCTCAGACCTGGTTTTGGCAGCGGTGATCTTTCCGGCTGCGCAAGATCGATGATACAGTTCTGGTAACTTCCTTCCCTTACGATTTTTGCAAAAAATCTCAATTGTCCGGTAGTCCTACCCGTCTCACCTTCCAGTCTGCCTTTAGGCAAAGCTGTTTCCACCAAAGCTTTGCTGATATTCTCTTCAGCATTGGCTTCAATTTCAGCTGCTATAGCTTCCAGAAAAGCTGCCCTTTGCTCATTGGAGATTTCCTTTAGTGCAGTAAAGGCCGACTTAGCCTTTTGAACGGCCAGTTCAATTTCGGCATCCGTTGCAGGGTAAAATGTATCATTCAGATATCTTTGCTCCAGCGTACTGTAGACCTTTATAGTCTGCGTACTCTGACCGGATCTCTCAAAACCAATAAAATTATAGCCTTTAAGCATCTGCTGTCTCTTTTATATTTTTATAATCTGGTAATTCAGGGCGAACTGCCAATGCATCGTCTATAACTTTAATTACACGCTCACGCTCTTCGCCCGACAATTGTAGTCTTGGCGCCCTTACTGTTTCTGTTCCAATTCCGGTGGCCACTGCTGCCAATTTAATGTATTGTACCAGTTTAGGATCTGTATCCAGTTCAAGTAATGGCATAAACCACCTGTAAATAGCTATCGCCTTTGTGATCTCTCCTGCTTTTACCAACTTGTAGATCGCAACAGTTTCTGCCGGGAAAGCATCTACAAGACCGGCTACCCATCCGTGTGCGCCCATAACCAAACTTTCCAATGCAAGAGGATCTACTCCTGTCAGGATTTTAAAACGGTCTCCAAAACGGTTGATCATTCGGGTGATATTCGTGATATCCCTGGTTGATTCTTTAACTGCTTCAATATTTTCAAATGGCAATAGTTCCTCAAACATATCCAGCGTAATCATGATCTTATAATCCACGGGGTTATTGTACAGCATGATCGGTAGCTTCGTAGATTTTGCAACGGCTTTGAAATATTCCAGGGTCTCTTCACTATCTGCATAGTACCTCATTGGAGGCAATAACATGAAACCGTCAGCACCGTAAGCTTCAGCTTCCGTAGCTAGTTTAATTGCGGCTTCGGTAGTTTGCTCTGCGATGTTAATCAAAATTGGAAAATTACTTGGAAGGAATTCCCTGGCAGCAAAATACAGTTGCTTTTTTTCATCATTGCTAAGGGAACTGGCCTCGCCTAATGATCCGCCTAAAATTATTCCGTCAACACCTGCTTCCAGTTGGGCAGTCAGGTTGATTTTAAAAGTTTCGAGATCAATTTTATCTTCAGCCGTAAAAGGCGTTAAAAGTGCAGGGAATACTCCATTCCAATTTATCTTATTCATACGATATGGCTTTTTGTTTAGTCAAAAGTATTTACTAAATGTAATTATAGATTCACCTCGATTAGTAGATTCTTTACATTTTTTAACCCTAAACACCAGTAATACGTGGTTTTTCGATTACTTTAATGAATATATGTAGCAGATAGGTAATTGTTGAGGTACTCACTGGGCGATTTCCCCATCATTGCCCTGAAAACCCGGTTAAAATGAGTAACATTATTAAAGCCACAATTATAGGCGATCAGAGATTTACTGCTTTCTGATCCTTCCTTAACAAGTTGCTGGCAGGCTTCATTAACCCGTACCTCATTCAAAAACGAGATAAAAGTACGCAGGGTCCTCTTCTTGAAATAGCGGCAAAAAGCCGGTGGGGTCATATTGGCTTTCTTCGAAATCTCCTCCAAAGTGATCTCTTTATTGTAATTTGTCATGATATAGTGGTAGATCTGACTGATTTTCACCCCTTCGTTTTCACTAACCAGTCCCAGATCTCCGTTGGCTGACAACAGTTTCAAATTCTTGATCTGTGTAATGTGAATCATCAGTTCAATAAATCCGACTAGCAATGGGGCTCCTTCACTTTTAAAAAGTAATTTCAAGCGGGATACTACTTCTTTTTTTGCTGATTCAGGGATACCAAACCCGGTACTATACTTACTAAAAAGTGTTTGTATCACACTCAATTCGGTTAGCCCAAACAAACCTTTTAAATCTCCGGATGGGTTAAAAAAAATAGTCAATGCCTTAATATCCTGCTCAAAAGGCTCTTTAAAATAACCCGGACTACTTTTAAAGACATGAGGCTGATTCGCACCAATGCAAAATATATCACCTGAGGAAAACGGATACATCTGATTGCTGACCACTAAAGTACCCTCTCCCTTTTCTATCCATGTGAGTTGCATTTCCGTATGCCTGTGCAAATGAGGATAAAAAAAAGGCCCGCGCTCTTCCTGTAGAATAATATTCTTATTTGCCGGAACAGGGATTGTAAACTGGAGGACATTCATTTACACTCAAATTTAGAAATTCTATGGATAACACCGTTCAGGACTGCAATATAATTTCATAGGTCATAACAAATTCACCTATATTAGATACAATATTCTGAATAAAAAACAAATTCAATATTATATTCTAATATAATTAAAAACATATTGTTTTTATTCTGAATTACTTAGTTTTGTCTCGACCAAAAAGATAAACTTTTATGCAAGAAAACACCTTGTCTCCTGAAGATCAGTATACGTTGACAGAATTGCTCTACAAGATTCAGCTCAAAACGAATAACTTCATGGGATATCCGGTATCTAAGGATTTTGACTTTACCGAACTTATTCCTTTCCTGAACTATCCAATGAATAATCTTGGTGATCCTTTTGTAGATTCTACATACGGCGTCGACTCAAGGGAAATGGAAAAAGAGGTAATCGAGTTTTTCGCAACATTATTCAGAGCAGAAAAAGACAACTGGTGGGGCTATGTAACAAATGGCGGTTCTGAGGGAAATCTATATGGTTTATACCTGGCCCGCGAACTCCACCCTAAAGGCATGGTCTATTGTTCGGAATCGACTCATTATAGCGTACAAAAGAACATTCATTTGTTAAATATGACAAATATCGTGATCAGCGCACAGGAAAATGGTGAAATCAATTATCAGGATTTGGAAGATACTATCCGAATGAACCGGCATATGCCTGTGATCATTATGGCAAATATTGGTACAACCATGACCGAGGCACGTGATGACATCAGTAAAATTAAAGATATCCTAAAAAAGATGGCCATCAAAAATTATTACATCCATGCCGATGGTGCACTTTCAGGCAGTTATAGTGCCTTTATTGAACCCAGGCCTGCATTTGACTTTGCAGATGGTGCGGATAGCATTGCGATTAGTGGCCATAAGTTTTTTGGTTCTCCGATGCCTTGCGGCGTTGTTGTTGTCAAGAAATCAAACAGGGATCGAATAGCGAGATCGGTAGCCTATATTGGCAGTGTAGACACCACCATCACGGGATCTAGAAATGGGCATAGCCCCCTCTTCCTATGGTATACCTTAAAAAAACATGGTATAGATGGCCTAAAAAAACGGGCACAGCATAGCCTTGCAATTGCTCAGTATGCCGAACGTAAATTGAAAGAGATCGGTATAGCAGCCTGGAGAAATCCAAATACGATAACGGTTAACTTCCCTGCCCCCAGTTCAGCCATCAGAAAAAAATGGCAGCTTGCTTCAGAAAATGCTATTTCTCATATCATCTGCATGCCCAATGTTCAAAAAGAACAGATTGACCAATTGGTATTGGAAATGAAAGCTGATTTAGTCGAAGTTTAAAGGGTTGCTCCTTATGAGCAACCCTTTCTGATTAAACTTAAAAAGCCTTCGCAAATTCCTTTGCAAAATCCTCCAGCTTCACTTTCCCAAACGACGACGGCTTGTGATTAAAATAATGCTCATATAATTTGCGGCTCCTGGTTGCATCCCCCATTTCTACGTAACTTTTAGCCATTACCTCAGGCAATCCTGCCTGCAGCATACCACCTAGCGCATCTTCATCATTAAACTCTACCCATAGCAGTTCAGGTTTTCCTATAGCAGCACCAAGAACACCAGCTACACCCGCAGCAGTACTTTCATCACTGGCAACATACCTTACAACCTTTCCCGTAAAATCATGTTGCAATTCTTCTGCGGCAGCTGCTGCGATATCTTTAGGATGCACCAGTACAAGTGGTGTTTCAGCACTATAATTTGAACCTAGGATACCAGCATGTTTGATCATGTCTACATTTCCATAGAAATTGGTATAGAAAAATGCAGGGCGCAGATGTTTAACAGCCACACCATCCAGTTTGCTATACGTTTGCTCCACATCATGCAGACCTGAAATCGGCCCTGTCCCGCCATCAAGGTGCGCACCAATACTACTCAAATTTACTACCCTTTTTACTCCTGAAGCCTGAATAGCGGCTGCATATTTTTCACCTACAGAAGAAATGAATTCCCTGATGTTTGAAGCTCCAAAATTTGGAGGAACCATTGTATAAATGGCATCTTTATCAGAAAACGCTGCAGTTAAAAATGCAACGTCTTCTACAGAGCCAATAGCTGCCGTGGCTCCAAGCGCTTCAATCTCCTTAGCCTTGGCCGCATTGCTACTAATTATGGTTACATGATGTCCGGCAGCAATTAAAGTTGCCGCCAATGGTTTACTGATATTTCCGAGTGATCCTGTGATTGTAAAATTCATAATTATATATTTTAAATTGTTGATTACAAAGGTATATTTGTACTTACTTTTATACAAGTACTTACCCCAAAGTATGTAACTCATGACTGCCATTAAAGAAAATTCAACCCGCAACTTCAACAAACAGATTTCTGCTGTTTCCTGTCCTGTAACCTATGTAATGAATAAGATTGGAGGGCACTGGAAGCCCATTATCTTATATCATCTTTCAATTGGTCCGAAGCGCTACAGCGAATTAAAACGTGCAATTCCTGAGATCACGGAAAAGATGCTGATCCAGCACTTAAAACAATTGCAGGAAGATGACCTGGTTCTCAGAACTGCAGAACCTGTTGTACCCCCATTTGTAACTTATTCATTAACTCTTGCAGGAGCAAAACTACAACCCGTCCTAAATGCAATGGCCATCTGGGGGTTAGATGACATGAGGCAAAGGACATAACCATAGGAAAAAAACCAAAATAAATGTTCATTGTTATATAGTTACGTCTAGCTTACTATAAACCTTTAGCATATGATACTGCAACAACTCAAAGGAGAATTCGAACAAGAAGTAAATAGCACCCGTAAATTACTTCAGGCAGTTCCGGAAAAAGACATTGATTATAAGCCATCCGACATATCATGGACAATGGGAGAACTCGCCCAGCACATCGCTACAATTTACTACTGGTATGTTGGCACGCTCACAGAAGATATATACGACATGGCGGCCGACCATGTTAAAAGAGGTGAACCAAATGACATCAAAGCTACCTTAGCACTTTTTGAAAGTAACGTCGAAAAAGCACGTGCTGCATTAAACGCTCTTACTGAACAAAAATTACTGGACAACTGGACTATGAAAGTTGGTGAGAAGGTAGTTCTTGGACCTATGCCAAGAGGCATCGTTTCGCGTGGTTTTCTTTTTAACCATATTTATCACCATCGTGGCGAATTGATTGTTTATCTGCGCGCAACAGGAAATAAAGTGCCCGGCATGTATGGTCCTACTTATGAAGAAACAGTACCTGTCTCCACCTGACCAGCACGCTTGTAATTGGCCATAATTACACCTTTTGGCGTAACAACGCTCTCTATTAATTCAAAAGCTGCCGGAATCGCTTCATTGTCAAACAACTTTTTCCCTTTGCCAAGAAGCACCGGATGAATATTGAGCCAAAGTTCGTCTACTAAATCATGCTTCAGCAAAAGCTGAACCAGCTCACTACTACCCCATACCTTGAGGTCATTGCCTTCCGAGTTCTTAAGCTTTTCTATATCAACCACACTGCTAAGGAACATGCTGTTGTTCCAGTCAGACCTCTCCATGGTATTGGAAAGAACATACTTGGCGACCTCATTTACGCCCGGCCAATAATCCGCATGCTTTGGCCAGTAATCCACAAAGATTTCGAATGTTTTTCTGCCGAGCAGAAGATCTGCGGGTTGCATCTGTTTTTGCATGAGTTTACCGGAGACTTCGTCATCATAAGGTGCAGTCCAACCACCGTATTCAAAACTGCCGGATGTATCTTCCTCAGGACCACCGGGTGCCTGCATCACCCCATCTAATGTAATAAATGATAAAACTATTATTTTTCTCATACCTATCTTTATTTACAGTCTTATTGATAACATCCTTCAAAACAAAAGGTTTTGCCCCCCGTATAGCCGTCCCTTTCAAACAGATAGTCGCATTTACCCCCTTAACTTGTCGTTCTTACACATTTGAACTACGTAGCATTCCTGTACCTTTGAGTACAACTAAAACAGAAAGACAATATGGCAACTCAAATTTTTGTCAACCTACCCATCAAAGACCTCAACAGATCTGTAGAATTTTTTACCAAACTCGGTTATACTTTTAATCCGAAATTTACCAACGAGAAAGCGACTTGCATGATCATCAGCGATACCATTTACATTATGCTGCTGACAGAACCTTTCTTTCAGACCTTTACTAAAAAAGAAATTGTAGATGCGCATAAGTCAGTAGAGTGTTCTATTTGCTTATCGGCCGACAGTAAAGAGGCGGTTAACGAAATGGTGGAGAAAGCACAAGCGGCAGGTGCCACGATACCTAATCCGGCTACCGATTACGGCTTTATGTACCAGCACAGCTTTGAAGACCTTGATGGCCACCATTGGGAGTTTGCATGGATGGATCCTAACGGTATGCCTGAACAACAATAGTGAACACAACATATCTTATTTTTAAGAAAAAACTATGGCAAACAATAAATTACTGCGAATGGACAATGTCGGCATCGTTGTAGAATCCCTCGACGAGGCTATCGCTTTTTTCACAGAGATAGGCCTAAAACTGGAAGGTCGGGCAACCATTGAGGGTGAATGGGCCGGTCGTGTTACCGGATTAGGCAATCAGCATGTGGAGGTTGCAATGATGATCACCCCTGATGGCCACAGCCGATTGGAGCTTTCACGATTTCTGAGCCCGGCTACTATCGAACATCACAGGGCCGCTCCTGTGAATGCGCTTGGTTACCTGCGTGTGATGTTCACCGTTGAGAATGTTGACGAGATGGTATCCAGACTCATCAGTCATGGTGCCCAGCTCGTTGGCGAAGTGGTTCAGTATGAAAGTTCATACCGGCTCTGCTATATTCGGGCAAAGGACGGGCTTCTAATCGGTTTGGCTGAAGAACTTAACAATTCCATCTGATTGCCAGAGAACCAATAAATAAAAAAGGAGATTGAAAGTTAAAAAAAACGATCAACCTCCTTTTAATATCTGTTTAGGTTAATGGCCGGAAAAATACATTGAAACTGATGCATATGGTATTTTTACCGATGTCATTACCCACGAGTTTCACCATAAAGGACAAGCCATGACCATGGCCAGACTACTTGGGCACATCCCTCCCGATACGGATGTCATGCGCTTTTGGATTATTGCAGACCTGAAAATATTTTCCGCCATTTCAACCACTCAACACGCCATAAAAATGATAAAAGCTTAAACTCGTTACCTTAAGTTAAAAAACGATTTGGAGCACCACATTGCCAACCTTTTGCTTGGACTCTACATAAGTATAAGCTTCCACGATCTGTTCCATGTTGTATATCCTGTCAATTACCGGAACGAAACTTCCTTTTTCAACAAGATCTTTTAAAAACTGTATCACTTCTTTATTCATCGTTGGCAAAGGAAACATTACTTTTTTACCCTTGAAAACAGGGGTGATCAGCGCTAAAAAGATATTTGCGGAATATCTCCCTAATTCAGTAGAAATGTAGATTCCTTGTTTGCGGAGCAGGGGTTTACATTTTTTAAACGAGCTTTTGCCTACCGCATCAAATATAAAATCGAACTTTTGTTCGGTGTTAGTAAAGTCGCTGGTTTCATAGTCAATAATATGATCTGCACCGAATGATTTAACCAATTCCTTGTTTTTAGTGGCACATGTTGCCGTTACGGTAGCACCGAAATACTTCAACAATTGAACAGCGGCTGAGCCTATTGCACCCGTCGCCCCATTAACCAAAACAAGTTGCCCTTTTGTCACTCCGGCTGCCCTGATGTCGCCCAGTGCATAATGAGCTCCTTCTGCGATCGGAGCAGCCGCTATATAACTCAACTGTTTCGGAATTAAGGTGATTGCATCAGTTTCTGCAATAGTTAAAAACTCAGCATGTCCTCCGGCACTGGCATCGTTAAACCCAAAAACCCGATCACCTTTTTCGAACAGCGTAACACCGGCTCCAATTTCTTCCACGCAACCTGCAAACTCACAACCTAAAATTTGATTTTTTGGCCTAAGTAATCCCGTGAAGAAACGGGAAATAAAATATTGTGCACTTCTGTAGCCGGCATCGGTTCGGTTTACAGTAGAGGCATGGACTTTAACCAATACCTCATTTCTTTTGGGTACTGGCTTCGCTACTTCGGCCAGCTCTGCCACTTGTGGAGGCCCATATTTTTTGTATACTACTGCTTTCACATTATCCAATTTATAATATTCACTAACTTAAAACGTAACGGATTGCCACGAGACAAACAACAAGATGAATATGCTTATTTTCATTTGCACAAAATAAGTATGCTTATTTAATCGGCTAGTTATCTAAAGTTAATAAATGAACCTTATTAAAATTACGTCGTAGATTTAAGAGACTTTCCTAAACAGCCTATTTCTCATTCTGCTTAAAGATTGCGGAGTGATACCCAAATAACTCGCTAAATAGTATTGAGGGATTCTTTGAGCCAAATCCGGTCTTACTTCCAGCAAATTCAAATAACGTTGCTCTGGTGTAGAAATCTTAAAATTATCAAATGCTATTTGACTTTTTGAGTGTAAATCTTCAGAAACAAGACGACACAGTTTTTCTAAGTTAGGGTATTTGTTGAAAAGCTCGTCATCTGTGTCTGAAATGCCGACAGTCAGGATGCAATCTTCAAGACAAGAAACATAATATTCAGATCGAGTACCGGTCAATGCACTAGGAGGAGTAAGCGATTCGGACTCGGTATAAAAAGCAGTAGTCTTTTCTTCTGCATCAATTAAATAATAGCACCTAAGGCATCCTTGAATCACAAAATAACCATCCTTCGAAAGTTGTCCTTCTCTTAATAAAATTGTTCCTTTCCTGAAGCTTTTGAAAATGGCCATATCAATAATAACATTTTTCTCTTCTTCAGTCAGGGTGACATATTTCGCTAAAAAATTTAGAAGAACCTGATCCATTTTATCATTAGTCAATTGCATTTTTGTAATATTTAGGCGATGGTGTCAAATCTAATATTTCTTGCTGGTTTATTAAGGACTATAGAGAAAAATACAGGGTAAGGTTCTTTCTTAACTTAAGTGAACGAGCTATGAAGTCTTGCCAATCTACCTTTGCATTATCATTTAACAGCTAATATATTGATATGCAAAAGAAAATTTTATGGTTCGCCTTGATTTTAATGATGGCAAGCACGCTACAAGTTAAAGCTCAATATTCCAAACAAGACAGTACTTATAGAAAATATTTTATAGGCAGTACCTTGTTTATGATAGCTAATGTAGTAGCTGACAATAATCCGCCTGGTATGGTTTATCTGAACTTAGGTTATCGCATTACAGGAAAGGATGTAATTTCACTAGAACTAAAAACCTGGAAATATGCCTGGCCAATTGGCATTCCTTATGGAAAATCATTTGAAGCAGAAGGAGAAGGGTTTCCAGGTTATATTCGTGAACACGGAGTTTCACTTAACTATCAAAGGTTTTTATCGAATGGCCTTTTTGCTCAAGTTGACGTGATGCCTGCTTTTCAACGCTTTGTAAATGATAACGGTGATAAGATTGACAATGGCTTTCAAATCTTTAATACTTATTCCGTTGGTTATCACATTAAACTTTTCAAGGATAGGCTTTTTTTTCAACCTTCAATAGCAGTGACCCATCGTCCCTATCAATCAAAGATGCCTGATTCGTTTAAACAGGTTGATGATAGATGGTCAAGGTTCTTCTTCGGGCAGCCTGGATTACATTTTGGGTATAATTTCTAGTAACCTTGCGGGGGTTAAGTGTCTATTTCGGTGAAAGTGGTTCTTCCCCAATCTGGTGGTGGACCAGACTTAATTGCCTGCATAAAAAATGCCTTCAGTGATCTCTGAAGGCATTTTTAAATTCCGATGCAATATTTTCGGAGAACTTATCCAAATAATGGATAGGTTGGATGTACCGATCAGCAGGAATACTTTGAACATTTAAATCGCTTTTTATTGCTTATAGAGCCTTTAGTTGAAGATTTGGAGAGGAAAAAGTTTATTTAAACAGTCGTCAAAAATCAAGGTGATTTTGCATTGAATCACCTTGACCAGATTATAATAGAACAAAAACTTGGCAAATGTGGGAACCAGTTTTTTAACTATTAAAAAGGTTAAGTTTTACCTTTTCCCGTTCTATTTCCGCAATCAGTTCTTCTTCTGTAGGTAAATAAGGCATGTATTTAGTAGCGAAGAGTCTGGGATTATCATTAATCACATAATACCTTACTATCTTCTTGATTTATAGTTTTATCATTCGAAGATAGAAGCCTATGATAGTAGAAGGTATTAATATTACGTTCACGAGTTCGTACACTCCAGTTCTGTTCAGCCGCTTCGTTTAAATAAAATCCTTTTGCAGCCTCATTTTCAACCCTCATGATTAACCGATTATGGCTCCATGTCAATTTTCTACACAGTGTGTAGAATTTGTTTTGCTCAGGGTAGGTCAGATAAAACTGTCTGAAATTATATAAATTAGAATAAGAAAAACCTTTCCCAAATTCTGTTGTCAAAGCTTTAGAAAGTTCTTTCAAAATACCTTCTCCATAAACAGCTCTTTCTTCACCATGCTGTTCTTGCTCAACAATACGTTTTCCGATCAGCCAATATGCCTCCACCATTGTCGCGTTTACAGCTGTGTAAGCCTTTTGCCTGGCTGCAGATAATATACCTCTGATTTCTTCGATATAATTGGTCATACTTCAAATTTAAAGAAAACAATCGATGAGGCACTAATATTGAAAAAGAATCCAAACCGTATAATGAAACTTGTGAGTTATAATAAATGACAAAGTGAATTACATATATTTAAACATCTATATTTCATTATAAAATAACAATGCCTACAATAGAAATAGCTTCAATTAATTCGACAGGACTTGGATTGAACCAAACTGACTTTGAGATTACAATAATTGAAGAAAATAAGCTTGAAAGTCATCGGGGACTTTTTTATGAATTGCTTAGAGAAAAAAATGGAACTATAGTCCATCTTGGTAACCCTGACCTTAAAAATCAAAAAGATGGCGGATTTTATGCCGGCGAGCTAATTGATTGGAGTATTGACCCAAATGAAGAAATTATAATACCAATCAACAATTTGGACAGCCCAATTTATGATAGCGGAGCAAATCAACAGTTCAGATTTAGGTTCTTAGATCAATATAAAGCTGACATCGATAAACTATTAAAAACAGCGCTTGACAAATCACCAATTAAGAAAATCTGCATTCTCACTGACTATCAATTTGGACCTGAAAAAGAAAGTATCGAAACTATATATACCATACAGGACTTTTGGCGGCAACATGATAATGATCGATTGATCTTTAATACATTGTATGAAATGTATGGATGATAAAAATGCAAAATATATCACCTGATGTTGCTCAGAAGTAAATGTGTTCCGAAAGTATGCGTACCACAGTTGGATTAAAATAGTTCTAAGCTAATCTGCTCTTCCCCCTTTACCAGACTAACCATGAGCAGGAATACTTTGAACAATGCTCAGATAGCTAAAAACAATGATTTTTCTTAAAAAAACCGGACTTTGAGTTGTTCAAAGTCCGGTTGTACCGATCAGGAGGAGTACTTTGAACATCTAAAGCGCTTTTTACAACTTATAGAGCCAATAATTGAAGATTTAGCACGAAAAAATTTCATCTGATTTTCCCAGAAAAAACAGTCTTGTCAAAGTAGCCAATACCTTGACAGGACTATTTTAGAACAAAAAAGTTGGCACATATGAAAAATTGTAATTAATCCTAAACTTCGGGTCAGATAACGGTGCGTAATTCTAACCATTTTGTTGACGAATTGATTGAAATTGGCGGTTTTAACATAAGTGACGAAGAACCAGTTTTGCCGAAACTACCCCTATGTGTATTTAATATTAAAACTCTTTGAAAAGCACAATTTATTGGATAATTGTATCATGATTTTAATTTTTTTAGTGCCGATTCAATGTCAATAGGTGGCCCCACAAAAGCATTATTGGCATAAAGCATTTTCAGTTCATCTTTAGTGAAAAGTTTACCCATCTGCTCTTCATTCATATATCCATTATGACAGAATACATCATAAAATTTTTCAAGTTCAGGAGAAATAGGTTGATGAATGGTAAGTAGTTCTCCTGGATTATCTACAATGTGGTTGGCAAAAGTATGTGCGGTTCCCCTTGGTATAAAAACTGTATCTCCCTTTTTGATAAGAAATATGTCTTTATCGATCTGAATTAAAAATTCTCCGGAAACAATATAGAATATTTCATCGTCTTTGTGGTGTATGTGCAATGCCGGGCCACCCAATTCTCTATTTGATAAATCAGCACCAACGCTTAAATACAGCTGATTATCCGTATCTACTGAAGACAATATACAACGTCCGTAAGTGTCTTTTGGAGATGTTTTCTTTCCGAAAAATCTACTTTCAGCTGCCCTCACAATAAATCCTTTTTCAGGCTTTGCCCTTAATTTTTTTTCAGTTAAAAAATTAAGTTTTGCTAAAGCGGTTAATGGAACCGTTAGCAATGATGTTAGCAAAAATTTACGTCGTTCCATGGTATGTTTATTAATATTTGTTGCAAAGACTGTTTACGGAAGTTTCATATTATCCGCCTTACTTTTTAAAGTATTTTTTAATGTAGGTATCAAAATCCGGTAATGATTTGTCATCCAAAATTTTAACTATTTGCGAAAATTGAATAAAAGCATATTTATAAGGGTCTTTTAATAATTCGTAATAATGTGCTGTGATATACTTTTTTGCATCAACATTTTCCGGTATGGGGTTCTTTAGTTTTGTAAGTATCAATTTTGCCATTTCATTACATTGTTGAAGTTCTTTCTCCCTTCCCTTGCTTCTCCAATATAAAAGAGCCAATTCGTTTGCTTCGTACTCTTCATCGTATGCATTTTCAGGAAGCTTGTTCGTATGGTATTGCAACGCATGTCCAACTTCGTGGGGCAAGAAAAATCCGTAAAAAAATAGGGCAGCTAAAGATTTACCTTTGTCTGGACTTCCACCCATTTCTGTGAGAAAACTTTCCATTGGTGGCCCACCTATTTGCCAGGTTAGTTGGTAGATTTTGTTTGTCTTAGATCTGTATTGCCCTGGCATAAACGTTTTTGGGATTTCTGTAGTAAGGCCTTTGAAACTAAAGGAAGGCTCAAAAAGTTTTATCCGTTTTTCAATATCACGAATTAATTCATCATTTTGATTTTTCAATGCAGCAGAATCTGTATAGATTTCAAAATAGTTATTCTGGGCTTTTGCTGTTATGCAAAACCAAGATAGTAGCAAGATTGATAATATCCTTTTCATATCGTATAGTTTTATCGATTAACTTAATCCGTATTTTTCAATTAGAGCCTGGCTCTTTTCGGGATAATAGGTAAGCCCAAATTTTTTATCCAGTTCGGCTACACGTTTTGCAATTTCTGGTTCTTCGAAAGATATTTTACGTTTAATAACTTCTGGTATAATCTTATGATATATTTCTTCCAGATAATCTTCAAAGTTTTGATTGAAATACATATCAATAAGGCGTAAATTTTCATCACCAGAATTCCAGACCACGTGAACAATTCCTCTTGGTCTTAAATGCCAGCTTCCGGCAGTAACCCCTATAACTTCATCGCCCATTAAAACCGAGGCTGTTCCCTCTAAAACATACATCAATTCATCCAAGTTGTTATGCTTATGAGGAGCACCTGCAATTTTTTTTGGAGCCAAAACGGCTTCTATGCAAGAAAATTGCGTATTTGTATCTGCACTGCGAATCAAAGTCCTCATATTACTCCCAAGAGATCCAATTTCCAATGGAGCCTTTGGAGGTATTAAAAAAGGTATTGGAGCTTTAGTTGTTGCAGCATTAATTTCTGACTCCTTACTTGGGTTATCACAAGAAGCTAAGGGAAGAATACACAATGCCGCAGCAAATAAACCCATTTGTTGCATTGCTTCACGTCGGGAGGTTTCGTTAACTTTCATAATTTAATTTTTGGTTTTGCAACTAATATTTAGCGAACTTCTTTTCGGTAACCTGTTGATGATCAAACTTAGCAGGCTTTATCTTTTGTAAGTATTTCTGTTTGATCATAAAGCTATCTTCTATATCAAAATAACTTTTGTAATAGAATATCTTTTCTTTGGGTTGATACCTCTACTTCTGAACCATCAGAAAGCTCTAAAGTTCCCCCATCTCCTTTACGGTATTTAACTACGTAAGTTAAATTGATGATCATTGAACGACTGATACGGGTAAAAAATTCATCATCTAATATGTTTTCGAATTCCTTTAGGGTTTTGGAAACTACTATTTTTTTACTGCCTGCCAATATAAACACGCTGTAATTGCTCATGGCTTCAACCCTGATAATTTGGGTCTTATCAACAATATATACACCTTCGGCGGTAGTTAGCGCCAACCTGTTGCTATTAACTTTTTCTTTTTTTAAGGTCTTAAAGTTAGATTTTTCTGCTACACGTTTTCTTAATCGGGTAATGGCGGTTTTCAGTTCTTCCTCATCAACTGGTTTAAGCAAATAATCTACCGCACTTAATCGGAGTGCCTCCAATGTGTAGCTATCGTATGCGGTAGTAAAAATTACTTCAAAATCAAAACTGCCCAAACGTTCTAAAAACTGAAAGCCATTTATTCCAGGCATTTCAACATCCAAAAAAAGTACGTCCGGTTTAAGCTCAATAATTGCGTCCAAAGCTTTAGTGGGTTGATTGAAAATCCCAACAACCTGCAACTCGTCTTCAAAAAACTCGAGCTTTTGGCTAAGAAGTTTGCTTCCCTTAACCTCATCATCTAATATAGCCGCTTTTAACATTTTATCTTTTTATTAAATTTCGTGTATTTATTTGAGTATACAATAACTATGCATTAACTTTTGGCTGCAAGTGGTTAAAGCTATTGATGTTAATAAGGTGCAAACCCTATCATATTTTCTCCATTTTTTTGAACTGTCAAAAGTAGTACATCTTGTTCAACTTGGAGGCCAATATAATCTAGTCCAGCAATTCTACCTTTCCATCCTCCTGTACCACATTCGTAATATGTACCAGCCACATTTGGATACGCACTATAGCGCCAAGTATCAGTACTAAAAGTGACGATGTGACTGTTGGCACCATCATTACTTTTAAAAACTTTATTTTTTACTGATATAAATTTAGATAATGGCAACATCGAGGGTATAGAAGCTGAGTAGGCTGGGTTATTTACATTATAAAATTTGCTAGAAACTAACGAGATCACGCCATCTTTTTTAGTAAATTCGAAAGTGTAAACAACACTTCCATTATCTTGAAAATCGAATTTAAAGGTATTATTTTCCATTTTAACGGTTTTAATATTTCTAAAGGTAACCCCATCTAAAATAGCTTTAACTTCAGTCCCCTCTTTATTAAAATAAAGTAAACGCAAGTCAGCGGTTTTCGCTGGAGATATTAAAGCCCAAAACATTTGATAGCCCAATAAATCTTCGGCAGTTACTGTTGTATTTGCTGCCTCTTTCTTTTCTTTTTTACAAGCAGCAAATAGCACTAAAAAGATGGCAAACAGACTTAAGGTTAATTTTAAAGTTTTCATATCGTTAAATATATTAAAGTTTCGTTCCGCTAAAAAGGGCATAGTTGTTACCTATTTTAGCTGTTATTTCTAGTTTATTGTTTAACATAACCCCAAAAGCTATTGCCTGCTTATCGTAAAAGCAACCATCGGCTAGTTTTTCATAAGTTTTTGTTGTGACCAGGTAATTTCCTTAAGTAGGATTACCGCTGTAATTGAATTGTGCGGCATCAGCATTAAATCTGAAATAATAATTATCAAAAAGAACTGCTCCGTTATCTAATCTGTTTAAGGGCGCTTCAAACCGTTTGCCCGCTAATTCCAGTCCGGCATCTTCTTTTTTGTTTAAAACTGCTGCAGGAATACTTAGGGCATTAGAAATTACTGCTATATTTTCTATAATGCCGTTATTAATATCGCAACTCAAAGAATTCCCGTTTATACTTGTGGTAAATTTATTATTCTCAAAAGTATAATCAACTTCCAGTTTTCCGTTTACCGATACAAATATGGCCTTGTTTGCCGACATTGGTATTAGTGCGAAAGGCTCTTGCGGGCTTTGCAGTTGTGTAAATTTGCCAGCAATATAATGTTGCATGATATCCACATTAATGGAGGCATTATCCTTTTTACACGAGGCAAATAAAACCATTAAGAATAAGCATATTAGATTTTTCATAAATACTTTCATTAAAGATTACATTAATCAATTACAACAGGATGGGTATCATCGTAAACCCTAATGGTTGCTGTGCGCCCATCAACTATTGCTTTAATGGTAAAATTTTCTTCCCAATTCCTGTTTGTTAAATCAATATTTTTTAGCTCCCAATAGCCAATTTTATTAGCCGTTAACGGGTATGTCCTATTTATCCTGTTTATTGGTCCTTTTCCTTTGCTAATTGTTTCTTTTTGAGTATCTACTAGCTTTTCATAATAACTGCTTGTGATTTGCACTTTAAGTTTAGCATTAGGCTCTGTATAGCCGTAAATTGAATATCTTCCCCTAACTTTTTGATTATTTTTAGGGAAATAGATTTGGATGCGAGGTACGTGGCTAGATTGTATTATTTGAGTTGCTTCGGGCTTTACCTTAATTTTTACAGGGGCTGTTTGTAAGCCGCCAAATAAAATGCAACTGATCATGATTAAAATTTTCATCTGTTTATTTATTTAAACTATTAAAAAAAATTTAGAAAGTATATTTAATACCGATACCGCCATTTTCGGCATAAAAGCCTGAAGGGCTACTAATGTACGATGATGAAAGGAAGGAACTACAAGGCATAAAAACCCTATCAATACTATTAGGATAGCTTGCTAAATAAAATTTACCTATTTAACATTTATGCTTATAAAGCTTTTCTTTTAATCAGTTTTATGTTTTTAGGAAAATAGGTTTTGGATTGACACTAGAGATTATACCTTAAAGGATATGTATTTACCATATTTGATTGAAGGTTTTGTTTGTAGGATATCACTTCTCTGTTTGTGTAACAAATATAGATTGTGCCCGTGCATCTTGACTGCCATCGGTTAGGTTTGTAACCACTCCATTTTTCCACATTTTAGCTACAGTTTTGTTTCCGTTGTTTTCGTAGCCTGCAACGTATATGTTATCTCCTGCAACATACACGGATCGTGCTCGTGCATCTCTGCTTCCGTCGGTTAAATTTGTCGCCACATTGTTTTTCCATACTTTAGCTACAAACGCATTTCCAAGAAATTCATATCCTGCCGCATACACATCATTACCAGCCACATAAACAGATTCTGCGGAAGAATTTTGGTTCCCAATAGAAAGATTTGTGGCCACACCATTTTTCCAGACTCTGGCTATACTCCTGCTTGAGGTTTCATAACCTGATACAAATACATCCTTACCTGCTACATAAACAATTTGTGCTATGGCTGTACTACTGCCATCGGTAAGATTAGTAGCTATACCGTTTTTCCATACTTTGGCTACATTTACATTTCCAGATGCTTCATAACCTGCCGCATATACATCATTACCTGATACATAAATAGACAACGCATAGGCATTGCGAGTACCATCAGTAAGATCTGTACCCACACCGTTTTTCCATATTTTGGCTACATATATGTTTCCGATACTGGCATAACCTGCCACGTACACGTCATTACCGCTAACATAAACAGAAAGTGCAGTGGCATTCTTACTGTCATCACTAAGATTGGTAGCCACACCATTTTTCCATAGCTTTGCTATCCTTTTCCCTATAAATTCGTAACCTGCAACATATACATCATTACCGCTAACATAAACAGAAAGTGCAGCGGCATCATGGTTTCCATCAGTTAAATTTGTAGGTTCACCGTTTTTCCACACTTTGGCAATGGTCCACAAGCCCGCTTTAGTCTCATGCCCTGCAACGTATACATTGGTCTGCATTTCTTTAGGTGTATTTTCATTTTTCTTACTACAAGAAATAAATGATGTTGTAAAAAATACAACAGACACTAGTTTGATAAAAAAATTGGCTTTAAAATTTTTCATGGATTTATATTTTAATTTGATATACATTTTTTGGTTAATATCCAGATGCTTATCCAAACTTATCTATCTTGAGTTTTACTTTTTGAGGCAATGATTGAAGAACACTTACTAATGAGCGAATGGATCTATACAATGAGTTAGAAAAAATATTTCTTCGTTAATAAGAAATTCGTTTGCATTGTGTTTATTGTTTATTAAGCTGACCTGAGTACTTATTACTTTTAATTTTTGGTGGAATAGGTTGTGGATTAAGAATTACCTTATCTTTTGGATGAACTTTTATTGGCCCTTTTTTTTGATCAGGAATTTTTGGAAGTATGATTTCAGAACCTAATTTCTGATCAGGTATATTTTGAGGTCGGATGATCGGATTAATTAGAACAATATTTGCATACCACATTTTTGAGCTTTTATAATTATTATTTTGATAAACAGAAAGTAGGTAGGTAGTTTTCTCGCTCACTACATTCCTATTGGGTATTGGATAAGGTTTTGGTTCAATCTTAAAATCAGCCAAAGCCCAACTCCCAACTGTTTGTCTGGGGTTTACACTTTTAACTAGTTTAGTTACGTACATCTTGTCATCTCCTTCCATATAATAAGACATTTGTAACTCAGCAATAACCCTTCCGTGGCTATACCACACACTACCTGGTATTTGTGAAAATGGAACCCCCTTTATAGCAAAAGGAAAACCCACCTTAATTGTACTTCCACTAACATAACCCTCTACTTGTGGTGGTGTTAATTCTTGAGCTAGGCCAACATAGCTTAAACTCATTAAAACGATGTAAAATATATATTTTTTCATGATTGATATTTTTAAAGTTTAAGTTCTTTGAAAAGAAATCTGTATTTATCGGCTTCATCTCCTAATTGCCCATATACATTATAGCCGGTAAGCCAAACTGAATGATCTGTTTTTAAAATGATTGAATGGTCTACACCTGCAGCTATGCTTTTTACATTGTCAGTTACCAATTGAGGTGAGTTAATCTTTGCCATGGTGCCTATACTTAGCTGACCGGCTCTATTATCTCCGGTAGCCCAAAGTGTACCGTCGGTTTTTAAAATTAAAGTATAGTGCGCCATTGAGCTCATGGTGGCTACATTTGCCATAATTTGTTTTGGGAAACTGATATTATCATAAGTTCCGTCACCTAATTTACCACTGGAATTATCGCCAACTGCCCAAAGTGTATGGTCATCTTTTAAAATTAGACTGGCATCTACAGTTGCGTTAATGGCTTTTACACCAGACATAATGAATTTAAATATCGTAGAATTGGTGGTGGTGCCATCGCCAAATTTGCCATAATCGTTAAACCCAGTAGCCCAAAGTGTATGGTCTGTTTTTAAAATTAAGGTATAATTATACTCTGCGCTTACGGCTAACACATCGCTCATAATTTGTTTGGGTGTTTTAACCATTTGGGTAGCACCATCGCCTAGCTCGCCGTAATAGTTGTGGCCCATAGCCCAAAGTGTTTTGTCCGTTTTTATTACAAATGTTTCACTAATAGAGGCACTTACCGCACTTACGTCTATCATAATTTGCTTTGGGCTTGGCGAAGATTGGGTGGTGCCATCTCCCAATTGTCCGCTCGAATTATAGCCTACTCCCCAAAGCGTTTTATCTGTTTTTAAAATCATGGTATGTGCCCCACCAGAACTAACTGCGGCCACATTGCTCATCACCATTTTTGGTTTAGTAATTTGGTTGGTAGTGCCATCGGCCAATTGGCCATATTTGTTGGTGCCAGTTACCCATAGGGTGTTATCGGCTTTAATAAACATGGAAAATTGCGGGCCTGCGTAAATGCCTATAACCTTGTTATTTTTCTCGGTTTCATTATTATCTTTATCTTTTTTGCACGCCATAAAGCTCAACAGCAATAAGAGCGTTGATGCTATTTTTAATGTTTTCATGATTTAAGTTTTATAAAAATGGATCAAATGAGAAATTTTACTCTTTCATAAAAGTACCCCAATCGGTATTTGGATATCTATAACGACCTCCCTCCAATTTACCATTCAACATCATAAATACGGTGATGTTAATACCCTCCTCTTTTTTAACAGCGAGGTTATTTATTAGGGTATAATTAACTTCATTTTGCTGACCATTAGTAATTTCTGTGTATTTTGCACCTGTGAATTTAACCTGAGTTAAATAACCGGAACCGTTCCAACTTCCTTTAAAGTTTTTACCTTCTAACTGGTTGGTTGCTGGTATTTTTACCAAATCATAAGTGTTTATTATTACTGGACCTACGTAGGCTTTGATGCTTCCATTTTCTATAGTGAAAGAACAAATAACTTCGCCTCCATTAAAATTTAGCTTTAAAACACCATCTGTATAAGTATATTTTCCATCGCTAACACTATAGGATGTCAAAACTGCTTTGTCACTTTCTATGGTAATTATGTAAGGATATCCAGTAGATAGCTTTCCTACAATACTATATTTGGTAATATCAAAAACCTCTGGTTTAGGATCTTTCTTTTTACAGCTTAGCAATATTGTTAACAATAATATGGGTAGCATTTTTAATATGTTTTTCATGATGTTTAAGTTTTTATTTTGGTGAGGAGAACTATTTTGATTTGCTATTTTAACTAAGAGCCTTGTATGGTTAATGTGCCTTCGTAACTACATGTTGTGGCGCCTTTCGCTGTCATTACATTTGCTGTAATTTTATAGCGATCTCCGTTTTTAATAATCTCTACATTCCCAGAGGTAAAATAGTCTGCAGTTTCGCCATTTGCATGGCTAATAAATGTTAAGCCATCATTAAAATATATTTTAGCATCATTAGGGAAAACTTTTGTTAAGGTGAAACTTCCAGCTGGTATTTCATTAAAACTTACGTGGGTAAAACGCAATATGAGTGCAAACCGTTGATTTTCTGTGAATAAAGTAATAAGTGAACTATTGTCTTTAGAACTATGTGTGTAAACAGCTTCGGTAATATCCATTTTTTCGCCCAGGGTGGTAATCGTACCTATATTTTTTACTTCAACAATTGCCCTATCTTTTTTACAAGCCATAAAACTTATAAGCAATACTAGTATTGATAATATTTTAAATGTTTTCATGATTTAATTCCTTAATAATTAATTATAAACTAGGTTACTGCAACCAATACACCATTTTATTGTACATTTTATCGGTCCAATCGCCACCACAATGGGTATTGCAATTATTGTCTGTTACACCTTCACTTTTGGCTTTTATAGCTGAATTGGCTGGAATTTGATCGTAAAGGCCTTTGCCATAATATTCGCCATCTTGGTTGCTGTTACTACAGTTAATGGCATAAATAGGAATTTTAAAATTTTGGGCATTCCAAGCACCACCTCCTCCACAAGCAGCCACCAGGCCTTTACAGTAACTCAAGGTCATATTATTGCTAGAGATATCAGTAAACAACATATTAGAGGAATAAGAAAAACCACCCACTACCGATTTACTTTTATCGATACCGTACTTGCCTGCAATACCTACAATAGCTCTATTAAAATCTTCACCTATTAATTTTGCCCTGCTATTCCAATCGGCACCTGCCGGAGGTTTTTGATATTTAACAATTGCCGCTGCATAACCATTGGCTGCTGCTTTTTCGCATAAGGCAGTTTCTGCTGCACCATTTATTGCGCCTTCCGATGGATTGTTTTCTTCGTTACCGCTTCCCACAACTAAAATCCCTTTAAAATTGGTTGTGTTTAAATCCGTAAAAATTTTGTAAGTGATACCATTTACAGTCTCCACAACTTGTTTAATATTTCCTTTAACCACTTCTTTTTCGTCGGCAGGCGTTTTGTTTTTTTTACACGATAGAACGATTAATAAGATACACATTGGAATGATTAGTAATTTTTTCATGGTTTTTAGTTTTAATGTTCATAGCTAATTTGCTTACTCAAACATATATACCTTCTACACAGTATTTTATGGGAATGATTGGACGCTAGGTAATAATGAGTGAGTTATGATTTGAGATGAGTAAACTAATTTATTTAAATAAATTATCTATGGAACTTTGGTAAATACACCGTAGGTAAATGTTTCTGACCCAGCACCTACTAAATTATTTTTGCGGCAGGTAACTTCCAACTTTCCATCAATCAGCACAATAGTATATTCGGCAAAATTATCAGCAGCGTAATCTTCAGTATCGCTTATTGCAGCAATATTACCAAGCAAAGTATACTTACCTGCAAATGCATATATTGCACCAGTTTTTTCCTCGTAGGTAGCCGAATTAAACTTAAACACCGAAAATGTTTTTGCCACATTAGTCCAGTTACCCTGATATGAATTTCCATAGAATTGATTGGTAGTTGGCTTCTTTTGAAGACTATAACTTGTAAATGGATAGCGTTTTATCACATCTTCGTAAGCCGTTATTGCATTGTCTTTGATGGTAAAAACCATTGCATCACTAATCTTAATTTTGCCATCCTTAAACGTAAATGGCTTAGCACTTTCTCTTAAAAAATTTGCTTTCCCATATTCATCAAAATTAATGAGGTAAGGTATTTGTACCGTTTGTCCGTTGGAGAGTTGTGCAGGTTTTCTACCAATGATATAATAGTCAGCCAAATTAATTGGTTGTTCATCTTTTGTTTCTTTTGCAACTTCGTCTTTCTGGCAGGAAGCCAATAATATGAAAAAAAAGATGATGACATATTTTATGTTGTTTTTTAAATTTTTCATGATTATGATTTTAAGAATTATAGATTGAAATAAGTATTTCAAATTGTTATTTCGTACGCCATAAAATGTTTAAGATTTGTTTGCTATTGTAATCGGTCCCGGTATAACCATTATTACCTTTAACACCTGCAATACCGCCTACCCTAAAAGTAACCTCTGGTTTGCAATCGGCATTATAGTAAACAATAGATCTCGGACAATCTTTACAATTGGCCAATTTAGGGTCTATAAGATGTTCGAAGCCGTATAAAATCTTATCCTTCATACGCACTTGTACAATCTTACTTACACCTGCCTTGTTTAAAGAATCGGCATTGACCAATACTTTCTCTATACAACTGGGTAAAGGATCTTCTTTAGGTCGATATTTGATGTTGGGGTAACCTAGATAACCGAGCTCTGCAGCCGTATAACCATCCTCTACAAAACCTTTGAATCCTCTTGAAGTGATAAAAGATGCTACAACGTTACAATTGCCATCGTAAAAAATAGTCCCTCTTGCACAATGGATGCATTCGCGTTTACTAGTTATCGAAAATTCATACACCGTACGATTTCCTTTAAGTGTAATAACACGTTCAAATTTGGTAGTAGTTATATCCGATTTCCTGTTAAGTTGCTCTATACAGGTAGGCAATTGTTGCGCTACACTAGCTAAGTTTAACATACCTAGCATCAGTGCTAAAAATATTCCTGTTCTCATTTGCTTAGTTGCTTCTTAAATACCTAAAAACAAACTCTTTATGATCAGTTTATTTATATTGCTTTGGTTTTCATTCGGGTAACATTTACCTTAACTGGTCGTACCAATTTGCCATTTTCATTTACTAAACTTGCGGTAATGGTATACGTGTTTGCCCAGCAAGAGTAGCCATCAATCTTTTTAATAAATTCGATATAGCCCGTTCCCCAAATCCCTCCGTTACTTCTTACGGTAAAAGTAGTCCAAAGTGCATCGTTGACCACTGTTGTATTCTTGTCAACCCCAGGTAAAAAAGCAGGACCATAATTACGGATAGTTACATTAGATTTACTTCTATAGCCAAAGTAACGCACTTCTACCCTAACTGTTGCTCCTGGTGCTGCCACGCCTGCAATACTAAAATCATCATGCGCCACATATCTATTATTTTTTGGGGATGAAATTTGAAATGGCATAACGCTACCACCTTTAACTATCCCTTCATCTGTTTCAGGTTGTCCTGAAGATTTCTCTTCTTCCTTTGGTTTTGCAGGAACTTTAATTGTTCCCACAATCATTGTTAATTTAGGTGAGGCGAAATATTCGGTGTTGCCACTCTGTATAACTTTCGAACCCCATATTTGATTAACAGATGCAAAAATTCTTTTATTTGTTGCTTTTGGATCATACTGCACCTCCACCAATCGGCTTTGCCAAACGCCATTCGCATCTGCTTTAGCAGTAAACTGTTGTGGTTCGTGCAGTGGTGTACTAACCCTTAAAACCGTTTTACCAGTTGTACTTTTTGGCAATTGATAAATGGGCGATACAATTACATTAACCGTGGTATTTGGTTCAGCTTTACCTACCAATACAAATGGACCATCTACGGTAGAGCCAGCCACAGGCGAGGTAATAATGGGTTTAATCTTACCTTCCGTAGTATCTACTTTTTTCTTTTTGATTAATTTTTTACCTTCTTGAGCGTTAGTATTGATACTTATCACGATTAAAAGACAAAGTGATAATGATATTCTTAATAAATTTTTAAGGTTCGTTTTCATAATAATATTTTTAATGTTGAATGGATTTCGATTATAGCTTCTTAATCAAACATATTCACCTTATTACTAGAATTTTAAGACAATGATTGAAAGCGTTATTTTAATGAGTGAAGGGTAGCATAAGTTGAGGGAAGCGGAAACCTGCATGCCGCAGGCAGGGACTAAAGACTATAGCAAAAAGACCAAAAAATCGTGTGGTTACAGCTTATCAAATAGGACATTAAGCGGTAATTTTACTGCACTATTTTAAATGTTGAGTGAATAGGTATTTTAAATGAGCGGAACTGTAAGACGAACGATTAAAGCCTAATATCATTTGGTATATTTATATGTTACTTTGATATAATAGAAAGCAGTTCCATTAAAAACAACGTGAAAAGGAATATGAAGTTTAAACTCAGTTTTTTCAATGTATATATCATTTCTTTACTAACTTCTCTCATTCTGCTGGGAAGTAGAGATAGCTATGCACAGACTAAAAAAATTGATTCCCTGCTCAAACGTGCTGCATCCCATACAAAACAAGATGATGTAAGAGCAAAAATTCTATTTGATCTGACAACGCAGACTCTACCACACAATCCAAAATCCGCTTTAAAGTATACAGAAGAAATTTTATCTTTTGAAAACCAGATTAAAGATAAAAATATTGTTTCTGCTACCCATCGGATCAAAGGGATCATTCATTTTCATTTAGCCATGTATACAGAAGCGTTGACTTCTTTAAACCAAGCACTCAGCATATCTCTCCAATTAAAAAATGATTTAGAAATCGGAGCCGCTTTATCTAATATTGGTACAGTCTATTTGGTACAGTCTAAATTTCCAGAGGCCTTAAAATATTTACTAGATGCGCTAAAATCATTTGAAAAAAACAAAAATGAGCAACAAGCTGCAAATGATTTAGGCACAATTGGAATAGTATACACCGAAATGGGAGATTTTACAGAAGCAATGAAATATTATCAAAAATCACTTGCATTACACCATAAACTAAAAAATTATGTTGGTCAATCGAGTGTTTTAGCAAACATCGGCATCATACAATTTAAAAACAAAAACATTCCTGAAGCCATAAAATATAGCCAGAAGTCTCTTAAAATTGCTGATTCTATAGCTGATTTACGCGGAACTGCGAGAGACAACGGAAATCTCTCAGCATATTACAACGAACTAAAAAACAATGATTTAGCCTTGATATATGGATTAAAAGCTATTGAAATTAATACCAAGACTAATAACAAAAGGAGCTTGGGTATTAACATGCAAAACGTATCTGCAGCCTATCTGGGCAAGGGTAACTATAAAGAAGCTAAATCATACGGACTTAAAGCACTACAAACAGGCAACGAACTAAATATTACAGAGCTTAAACGGGATGCCAGTTTAGGCCTGAGTGAACTTTATGATGCGATGAAGATGCCCGATAGTGCCCTGCTTTACTATAAACAATACACCAAATTTGCCGATACCATCAGTAACGACAAAAAGAAAAATGAGATTACCAGAATGGGTATCCAGTTTGATTTTGATAAAAAAGAATTCTCTTATAAACAGAAGGAACTATTGACAGGTGCGCAACTCAAACAACAGCAATTGCAATTGGCATTAAACACTGCCGAAATTCAAAAAGGGTTACAGTTTAGAGATTTACAAACCGTACAGTTGCAAAATGAAAAATTTAGATCTGAAGAAAAAGAAAAACAACTTCAAATCGCCAGGAACAAAGAGAAGTTACAGGCCAGTAAGGTGAATGCACTTTCGCAGCAGCAAAAATTAAATAAGTTAGAGTTAAAGCAATTATGGTTGTACGGGATTTTGGCACTTGTTGTTTTAATGTCGGTGTTGATTTACCTTTTAAACCTTTACCGGATTAGACGATTGAAGTTTAAAAGCGAACTTCAGTATCAACAATACCAATTATCAGAAAGCGAATTAAAGGCTATCAGGTCACAAATGAACCCACATTTCATATTCAATGTCCTCAATTCAATTGAAGCCTATGTTATGGACAACGAGAAAAGGAAAGCTTCCAGGCTAATACAAAAATTTGCCTCATTGAGTAGGCTGATCTTGGAAAATTCGACAAAAAGTTTAGTAAGCGGAGATAAAGAATGGAAAGCTTTAATGTTATATACGGAGCTGGAAGCCATGCGTTACGATGATATTTTCACTTACACATTTACGGTAGCAGATGATATTCAGCTAAAAACCTTATACCTGCCACCCATGTTGATCCAACCATTAATTGAAAATGCCATTTTACATGGATTGATTGTAAATCCAAAACCAGATGCCCATCTCAATGTGACAATAACAAGAAAGGAAGATAAAATTCGTATTACAGTGGAAGATAATGGCGTAGGAATTGGGAACATCGAAAATAAAAATGTAATGGGTGGTGTTAAAGAAATGTCAATGGGCCTGGCTTCTATCCAAGAAAGGATAGACATGATCAACAAACAACAGATTGGTAAAAAAGCTAGTTTTGCCATCGAGGCCGGTACGGATCAGCAAGGAACCATTGCAATTATATGTTTACCTTTTTTTAACGGGGTACCTGAACTCTATACTGAGAACTAAGGATGATGCAAATATTGAAGGATGGATAAACTACTTTATTGCATAAAAAAAGTTCAAACGTAATCTTGTAATCCCCCTTAGTTGCAAAAGCCTTTAGAAGTAATACTTTGAACAAGGCTGAGATAGCTAAAAACAATGATTTTGAACTAAAAAACCGCACTTTAAAATATTCAAAGTGCGGTTTATACCCTAAGCGTGCATACTTAGAACAGTACCGATCAGCAGGAATACTTTGAACATTTAAATCGCTTTTTATTGCTTATTGAGCCTATAATTGAGGATTTGGAGAGAAAAGGATTTATATAAAAAGAGCATAAAAATTTTCCAATTTTCATCAAGGACACCTTGACCAGATTATATTAGAACAAAAAAGTTGGCAAATTTGCCAGCAAATACTTTTGTCATTTTTTATTACCTTGTATTGGCTGATACTATGCATAAACACCTTTAATTTAATAAGAAAATCGCTAATTGAGAGTGGGCTGAACAGTGTCCACACTGCATCTACATTGATAGTTCCTTTATGTGTCAATACCGAATCCCAAAACGATCGTAATCATTTATTATAAAGACAACTAAAAATATTTTATAAATATTTATAAAATATTTATATCTTTGTTCTATCATTGCCCAAAGGACAAATGTATTGGCAACGCAAAGCCGTATTTGCGCTCAGCACCGAACGGGTGCTGTTTTTATTTAAAGACAATCTTCTCCTTCCTGAAAATTCTTGTATCGTTCATAGAATTTAGATTTCTGATCATTGTCAACGCAGAAAGTGGTTACAATCCTCAAATCTGGTTTTACATCTACAGTTACTACCATAAAATTCTTGTCGAATAACCAGTAATGGTGTTTGCATACACCCTCATCGTCCTTCCACCTATAGTAGAAGATGTCCTTACAGGGATGAGACTGTAAAACAGGTCTGATCCAATGTATCCTGTTGGCCCGTTGACATTCATAGATCCTGGCATCCAAAATATAAGTTTTCCTAGATATGATGTGCGCAAAAGTTTCCGAATATTCCGAATATTGCTTTACCCTAGATTTCTGATGGATGATCTTGATCCTCTTGCCATCGATTTCAAAGGGGTCGAAAACAAAGTGCTCTTTGAAAACCTCGTAAAGCTCATCAAGTTGTGGTTTATTGAAGGATGCATCTAAAATATCGTCTTCAAAATATGGCTTAAGTTTACTGACCGACATTCTTGTTCATGTTAGGTTGATGATCAAAAATGTTGAACTTGGTTTCCCAAGGCTCTGTTCCCTCTTCCAAAAGATACCCAGACCTTTCTTCCAGATATTTGACAAATTCCATCTTGGCAGGATGGGAAGCTTTAAAATCACCAGCGACAACCCTCGATTTGTAGGTTATTGCGCCGACAAAGAGATCAGTGAGCTGGAAAAAAAGATTTTCCGTGTGCAAATGCTGAAATGAAACAAAGGGGGATTCGCCATTGTGCAAGTGCCTGAAAATTTCCTGTATCTTGTTCAGCCTTTCCTTACCGCGCGTATTGATGACATCCAAAAAGACCTTATAATCTGAACCGAGGTTGTTTGGCTTTAGAAGAAAGTAGGTCATCTTATAATAAAAATTTTCGTGCGAACCGCCATTAAACTCTTCATGTGAGAGGCGATCCTTGTATTTGACCAAAATACAACGAAATTCCAGGGGAGAGTCAAAGAAAAGATCGACAAGTGCCTTATAAAAAGGTAACCTAGAATTGGAGAACTTGTTCCATTTCAACTCAAAGGTAGACTTGTGTTCGAGCTTCAGACTGCGGATGCATTCATATAGCTTCTGATATGATGCTTCGGGCACCTTAATATACCCAATACACATTACCGAGGAATTGTCCTTTTCAAAATGGCAACTCTCGTCTAGGAACAGATTAAATGTCATCTGCAAATCTAATCTATTTTCAGTTCATTTTTCAAAAACAATAAGCAAATTCAGGACAAGACATTGTGTTATTAGCAACTATAAAAATTGCCTAATTGGTGTAAGTTTTGCATCAAATATAAACTTACAATGATTTACATTAGCTTAAGTCGGCATCTAGTAAATTTATAAGGTCCATCGACTCCTCTTCTACCCACTCATTATCGGAAATAAGTTGATTTATAAAATCTACCTGCTCTTGACTAAAATTACCTTCTGTCAATCCTGAAAAATCTTCCTTTTTCCATTTACTCTTATGGTGCTTAACGCCAACAGGAAGTCTTTTGGCATTTGCCGGTGGTTGTATTATTTGTATTTCCTTATTTTTATTATGAAAGATTTCTTTAACCTTCGAATAAATATTCAGTCCAGCATAGTCCCAATCACAAAAATAATAAATAGGTAATTGCAGTTTATCCTGTTGGATATCCTGCAAAGGCTTTGTGTTATTACCTCCTACATACCATAGTTCGATATTATTCTTCTTATACTCAACTGGTATTTTAAGGCAATCTAGATTTTCACATAATACAATAGCTTTAGGATTATCACAATCAATAACAAATCTCCACTGTTGATTTTTAGGATCTTTCTCCGGAAACTCATTAACCTCTAATAGTTGTAAAACTGCAGTTTTTAGGCTTGGCTTATTTTCTAGGTACTTTGAGTTCTCATTTCTAAATACTCTTGCAGAGAATTTTTTCACTGTTGTCAGTTTTTCTTGAAGTTCTTTTTTATTGTAGTAAACAAACATCAGAGCCTCCAGGTCCTCCTGAGTAAAAGTTTTCTTTGCATTATTTTCTATTCCTGACTGCTCAAAAAAAGTATTATAGTAATTATGCGTATCTAATAGTTCTAGTTTATAGAATTCAGTATATCGTTGGTTTGCTTCAATAATGGAATGATTACCTGATTTAAACCTGATCAGTTTCTTTTGCTTAAATAATATCAAATTAATATAATCATTATTTAGGATTTTCAATTTGGTTTTTCCATCTGTATAAAGCTTATGTAAGCCGACTAGATATTTCCATTCAATATGTTTCATTATCTAAACAATTTAGCTTGTCAAACCAAATATAGGTACTGGATCATAGTTAACTTTTTCGTCTTCTAAGCTGTTATGAAGCAAGTAAATATTTTGCCTTTCTGCATCAATCTTGTTTGGACTGATAGAAAGTGATAATATTTGATAATCATTTGCTAGCGCAATTTTATAAAGCATATCAAAATTACCGCCCAAACCTTCTGCTTCATCAATTGCCATAAATCGAATAGCCTCAACAGGGGAATTCTTTGATTGCCTATTTAGCAAAGACAATTTTGCGATACAAAGCAGTGAAATAGCAGCATAAGTTTGACTGGTACTGCCGTCATTTTTCTTACCTTGATTGGTCTTAATAGAGAATTTTACAGTATAGTAAGATTTAGGATTTAATAATTCTTCTATTGTAGGTTTTAAACTCCGCGACCCACCGGATCGATAAAAAGCCTCCGTGAGTTTCTCCTTTAATGATGGATATTTCTCTAGATCATTTGTAATTCCTTTTTCAGATTCGAACAAAGAATTTTCTAATCCCAATCCCAAATCCTTATTAATATTTTCGGTGAATACATTCATCCAATCAGAAGAAAATACTCCTTCGCTATCATCCTCGAGGCTTACTGTGTGTCCTCCCGTTATCTTTTTATCATCAGCGTTAAGAAAATTTCTAATTGTCCTGATGTCATTTCTTTGGTCACTCACTTCGCTGGCCACTTCTTCGATTATAACAGCTAATTTTTGAAGCTTTCTATTGTTTAATCTTTTATTTTTCAGATTAATATCTTTAAGATACTTGTCTATCATTTCGATCACTTCTCGTTCTAATGTATTGATCTCACTGAAAATCTCAGAAGGTAGTATCTCTTCACACAATGCACGAAAATCTCCAGAGTTTTCAAACCGCTCCACATTTGTTTTTAGATATTGCCTAACAAGCACATTATATTCTATAATATATTTACGATTTGCTGAATCATAATCTGCATTCAATTTTTCTATTAGCTGTTCATTTACTTCCTCTAAAAGCTCAGAATCTTGATTTACTATCTGCGCATTTTCTGAATAGATTTTATTTTTCTTGGAGATTATATCTTTAATCTGTGCATGTAAATAAAGTATATTTTCTGCTTCCTGATATTTCAATTTTTCCTGATTGTAAAGCTTTTGAAACGCCTTATAATAATTTTCTGTCTCTTCTAAATAAGATAAAAAGGTTTCTTTATTAAAATCAGGATCAGATGGCAGATTATAGTTGCTTTTGATATCTTCAATTCTGTAGTCGGTTTGAATTTCAAAAAAAGAAGCTGATTCTCTTTCGAGATTCTCATAAAGTGTTATTAAGCTGTTTCTATAAGTATCTAATTTCTCAAATGCTGCTTTACTGTTTTTAAAATCGTCTTCAATTAAGTCTTGTGTGTACAAGTTTGAATATTCTTTAAAATCCTCCAAGCTTATTTCGTACATGCTGTGGGTCTCGAGCTGGTCTTCTAAATCTGTTTGAGCATTCCAAGCCACCAAATATTCATCAGGGTTTTCCAAACTCTCAAAAACACTTTTTAAAAGAGTTTTTTCCCTGATATCTTTTTCTAAATTCAGAATATCAGTTTGAATACTTGTAGCTTCTTTTTGAAAATAAGCTTTTATCTCATTCTTATCTTTGGTATTAAAAATTGGAGAAAAAGTAGTTGAAAAGAACTCAATAACGCCATTGAGATCAAGCCAAAAACCATTTTCCTCAGATTTATATATAACAATATCGTTTAGCAGTGCTTCAGGAATAGGGACATATCTTTTTGATGGATTAACAGGAGTATCTATTTTAATCTCTTCATTCTGGTATTTACGGATAATGGCTTCTTGATTTAAGCTTAATTCATCTGGTAATTGCAAAGCCCAATAAGCCAGGGAGTGTTTATCTTCAATATTGTTTAAGGCTCTGAGCTTGTTCTTCAGTTCTAATTCTATTACTATTTTCTCAAGTTGTTTATCTATCTGATTGATAATGTGTTTTTCATTATACTCGCTGCTTTTGAATGCTGTAAGCATATTACTCAATCTTAGAGCTTCCTGTAATTCATTAATTCTTTTAATAGTAGTTATAGATTTTTGGTATTTATCGAATTTATCAATAAGTGCTTCCCTAGAACATTTAAAATCCTGCATCCAGGAAGAAAATTTCCGCCTTTTGGATACTTTGTTTTCCAATTCACTTTTGGTTCTAAATGCTTCCTCCCACGCGAATTCCCTTTCTTCCTTTTCAGCCTTTATGGAAGCAATCTTCTCTTCAATTTTTTCTTTTAATGAAGGAATTGACCTTAAGCTATAATGATAGTTATCTAGCTGATTTCGAATTACATTTGAACTTATGGTGATTTGATTGTTATAAAATTGGTAAGAAGCGATCAAAAATGACTGATGATGTTTCTCTTTATAGTTCTTTAAATCCAGCAGGTTGCTCAATTGGATTTGCTTGGTTGTTAATGCTTCTATTTCTCCCAAATTATTTTCAAACTGCCTGGTATCTTCCTGAAGCTCTTCTACAGTGGCGTAGAATTTTCTGATCAATTCTTTTTCATCTTCCTCACCAAATAAAAAAGTTTGTACGCTACTGCTTTTACTGATATCTAAAGATTCTCTTGAAAACGCCTGTATAATCTTAGCATAATTCTCTAATGTTTTGCCGCTCACCGAAAGGTCTATAGGTAATAAGTTATTATTAAAAAGAATCTTATGGTAAATAGAGGTTCTTTCCCAGGATTCGCATGTCAGATTTAAATTATCCTGGATATGCTCTTTAAGCTCATTAATAGGAAAAATGATATTATTGTTCTGAAAATCTCCAACTCCTAATATTCTGGAAAAAGGAACCAAATTTGTATCTGAATTAAAATTATTGCCATTTTGGATGATAAACATATTGGAAGTGCCAGAGCTTTCCAAGTAAATACCTATGATGAGATATTGATTCTCTGCTTTTTCAATATTGATAAATGCATATCCCATATCAGTACCTTTTCCTTCCGTTCTTAAAACCATAGTATGAGGCTTTCTTGGACCAGTACCTTTAGTTGGTGAATGAAAGGCTTTCGTTCCAACACAAATTAATTGCAAAAGATCAGATATCATGCTTTTCCCAGCTCCGCCTTCGCCAACAAAATCCGTTCTAAATGAACTAAATTCATAATCAAAATTTTGATGATGAACAATGCCCAAGGTAGACAGCCTTTTTATTCTTGGATACTTTTTCATTTCAATTCGTTTAAGGTTTCATCAATAGTTAAGATATATTCTTCATAAACCTTTATTAGCCTATCAAAAGCAGGTAATAAGCCGAATTCATCTCTGTTTAATTCGATCCAACCTATTTTTTTAAATTCTTCTAATGCTGATTGAATTGTAGTGTCTATTGCATTATCATTAAGATTTCCGGGGGTGGTATTTCTAGATTTGGCAATCAACCTGTAAATGCCAGGTTTATAATCTTCATATTCAATGCGTATTTTCTCTTTCAGTTTTTGGACAGAATCTAGGTCTATTTCTTTATCGATATAAACGATTTTATAAATGATGAAGCCTATAATTACATATTCGCTTTTTAGTATATCTCTATGCCGGGCTGAGATATTTCCACGATTATTTCCATGAAAATCCAAATAGAAATAGGCATTCGCTTTTTCACCTGCTTCAGAAAGCTCTACATCAAAAAACTCTCGATAATAGAGTCTAAGACTATCAAAGTTCTTATCAATAAAATTAAACTGGCCTATTTGGTTGCTGTGTCTCTGAAAATGCACCCCATCCTTTAAAAAGTAATCAATCTCCGCAAAAAGCTCTCTAGCATGATCAGCAAATAAAAAATCACTTATTGTTGCTTTATAATTGTCATTTCCCATAGTGATATATTAAATTCATTATTTGTTACCAACGACTTTTCTACCTTTAACTGAAGTCTATCAGAATTGCTATACGTGTGTTTTATCAAGTTGAAAATAACTGTTACTGCTATCTGACTGTTATTTTCCTCTTTCAACATCCTGAAAAATACTTCTGTTAAATTCAGTCGCCCTCTTAGCTCAATTTCTGACAGAATGTATTTCTCCCAATTTAGGATCGTGTCAACTTCTTTAAGTTTCGTTAGTATTTTTTCTTTGTTTTCACCAATGATCTTTTCATTTTGTTTATAATGTCTTCTCTCTTTCGGCTTTGGTGGAAACAGTTCTTTATCCCTGCTAATTATCGTGAAATTTGGCGTTGGGATATGTATGACCGGACAAGTAATACTAGCAGGAAAAACAATATTCTTTTTATTATCCAGTTCGCTCTTTTTAAGAATAAATAAAATGAACTTTTCAATTTTTGAATTGAATGCGGGTTTGTTTAATGTAGAAAAGAGTTGCCGGATCTTGGGTTGAATACGGTCTAATTTTCGGTCAATTGAATTCAACCGATCGTTGATATATTTAATAAAAACGTGTACTTCTGATATCAGGTCATTAATCTCATTATCATAGTTGCCTTTTTGCTCCAACAATGTCCTCATTGTTTTCGTTTCAGAATAAGCGGCTCTTAATTCTTTTACATGTAATTGTGAGTTTGTAAGCCGTTCTTCAGTCGCCACCAAAACATCAACAAAGTTTTGATTAAGCAAATTTGTTTCTTTTTTTAAGTCTTCAATTGATAAAGAGATTTGGCGGTCGAGAAAGTCGATTTGTTCTCTTAGATCGGGTTCATACTTTTTAAACTCATCAGTTAACCAAAATTTAAGATCCTCAGTAGTTCTTAACGAATTTGTCAGGTGGATACAGATCTTCTGTATCCTTGTAGGGTTAAATGCTCCCTGTAAAGTTTCCTTTGCGTGTTTACAAAATTTATACGCGTAATCTTTAAAAAAATACTTTTGGGCTAGCTGATCATAATCCAGGAAGTATTCCTGTAAGTTCATTATCTGCTCACTGTATACCTCTTTCGGATATCGCTTCTCGGTTATATAAATCTGCTCAAAAGCTTTATGTAAATCTTTTTCTGTAAACTTTCCGTCTTCGAAAGTCCCATTCTCGATCTTTTCAAAAATTAAAACAATAGCCAGCCCTACTTCTCTGTCGGGAAAGAGAAGCTTATATGTTTTGTCCTCGTTGAGAATTTTAACGAAGTCAAAATTTGGGTTGGTATTTTCACTCAATTTGACTGAATAATTATTTTATAAACCATTAATATCTTTTTCAATCAACCGATATTTGTCTTTAATATTTTCTCCCTGATAATAATTCAACAAATCTTCTTTAGTTAAGGTGCCATCCACAAGAAATTTTCTAAGGTATTCTTGATTAAACTCCATCAACAAAATACTTTTTTCCAATTGTTTAAGGATTGCTTTATTATTCTCAATATTATTATGAACAAGACTTTTTATGGTTGTAATTTCGTTGATATCTTTGATAAGGCGATTGACTAATATCACCAGTAAGTCTTTATCTAAATCTACTTGTTTTGCATTTAAAGCAATGTCCCTCGCCAACATATAGGCTATTGCTAAATTTGAGTAATCTCCTTTTTGGGAATTTATGATGGCAATTAGTCCAACACTAGGGATATATCCTACATTTTCAAATTCCTTAATAATAGAATTATCGACCAAGGAAATGTCAAATACTATGAGGCTTACTTTGGCATCCCGATTAGCTTGCGCTTCGAGCAGTTGACTCCAAGCTGTATCTGTTTTTCTCGTAAATAAATCTTTGGTTTCAATTTCCCCTAACCGGACGCTTTTGTCAAATTTACATTCAATTGCAATTCTTAGGTTTGGGTCACCGTCTACTTCACAGATAATATCACCTGTTTTATTCTTTGGAATGATTCCAGCACTATTTCCTGTGAGTATTGCTCGATCTTTTAACCTTTTGTCTGTAAAATATTGATTTAAGAAATCTGCTATTTCATCCTCCGCCAATATCCCTTTTATTGACGATTTATAAAATAGTTCGTTTTTCATATCGAAGATCATCTTCAGGCTTTCGAGTTCTGTTCCAAGTTCATTACTGGTTTTAGAAAGGAATGCTGACATACGATCTTCCATCAATGCCAATACCCCAATATAGATAGCACGAAGTAACTTTTCATCTCGTTCCGAAGCTGGGAGGTTATTGAAAAAATTGAAAGCAATTTGATTTTCGATTTCAAAGCTTGAAATTTCAATACGCTTGAGCTGTTGGTTTAAATGAATCATTTAAATCTAGACTTTGGAATATCTATAAGCACCCTTAATATTTTGAGCCAGATATTCACCGTGTGATCCTGCACTCATAAGTCCTTCGTAAATATGTTGAGGCGCATCAAAATATTGATATACACCTCCATTTAAAAATTCAACTTCAAGTATTTGTGAATTTGCATCATATCCTATAGATGCAATATTTGACGATGAAACTGATTGTCTGTTCATAGTTTTTGATTTATTTGTTAATTTAATGAATGGACTTTGGGCTCTCCAAGTCTCTACAAATTCTTTATAATTAGGATTTTCTTCCATTCTACTTCCCCAACCTCCTGGGTGCATTGAATCCTCTTCTCCATGCTCGTCGTAGATTATCGGATCATGACTATCAGGTCTTCTGTCTTTTGGTGGAGCATCAATTAGTGCTCTCATCGGGAGCTTTACAGCCTCACCTAGTATGATAGCTTCGCCCGTTCGTAAAATCGGCAACATACTTGTTAATCCTTCTAAATTATCAGTCACCGCACTAGTGATATGCCCCCTATCTGTTGCATTGGCCAGTCGTAACGCAAAAAATGTCCCGCATTGCGATAGAATTGTTGAATTTACTTCAGATGGCCTTTGACTAACTATCATAGCTCCAATGCCATACTTACGTCCTTCCTTTACTATCTTCTGGACTATATTTAATGCACTGCCTTCATTGTTCAAATAATTATGAGCTTCTTCCATCAGTAATAAAAGTGGTCTATTTCGACCACCTTGTGATAAATTTCTCGCCCAAAAAAGCCCATCATAAATAATACGCAACAAAACTCCTATAATAGTATTGAGAATTGAATTTGGAACACCCGATAAGTCCATTATTGTTATAGGCTTATCACTTCCGATCCAGTCTTTAATTAATGAATCTAAATCAAAGTCCGTTGCACCATCTTCCTTAGGAGTCCACTTTCCCGGTTTAAATAAGAAATCAAATCTTGGTATTCTGAGTTTTGAACCCAATGATAATACCTGTTGACCTACATTTAGACCACCTGGAACATAATTGATTTTCTCATCATCACCAGCATCATTTTTAACTTTCTTAAATATCGGCGGTACAGCATTTATAAGATCACCTTTAAACTCTTTACCTTCTTCATCGTTTTCAAATGCTAAATTTTGGAATGCTTGACCTTTGTTTTTACTATAGTAAGTTGCAAAACATTCATGATACAATTCATACCACAATTTATTTAAACTAAAAGGAATAGGAGAATCCACATTTAATGTATCTTCATTGACACCATCTTTTGCATATTTTTTTAAACTGGCTCTCTTTGCTAAAGATATACGCTCAAGAATAATGTTCTCATCTTTTTCGTTATTGAACTTACCAAAACTAATGTTACAGAGTTCTTCAAAACTTAGTGCCCAAAAAGGAACAAATAGATCTTTTTCGATGCTTCCTTCAGTTTTATCTGCATTTACCTTAAAAATATTGGCCCGGTCTTTTAAAGCATGCCCGTATTCACCATGTAAATCAAATACAATTACTCTTGCTGAGGGATACCTTAGGGGATCAGAAATAGCATTTAATATACTAGCAACTGTTGTTGATTTTCCTGAACCTGTAGTACCGACAATGGCAGAATGACGAGTAATCAATTTATTGATGTCAATCAATGCCGGAATGGACTCAGCTCCCGCAATATGACCTACCTTTACAAAGTAAGGTTTATCTGGTTGTCCATAAATGTTTTTTAAATCCGCCTCTGACACCAAATGAACTTCATCACTAATCGTCGGATATTGGGATATTCCTCGTTGGAAAGAACCATTTCGTTGCCCTTCACCGATAAGTTGTACCTTGATCCAACGGTATCCATAAGGTTGTGATAATATCTGATTATCTGGAACTGCACTTGCCCCTACTTGTGTAACAATGCCAAAAAGATCTATATAACCAATAGGGATTTTCACAAAAGATCCTATCTGTCCAATGCGATATCCTTCTCCATCTACATAAGTAAGTCCAGATGGTGCTGTATTATCCAATGCAACACTTAATGAAGTACCACTAACATCTTGTATTGTTCCTAAGTAAGTAGATTTAAACGCCATCCTGTACTATTTTAAACTGCTCCTTACCAATTAATTCTTGTAGAAAGTCGCCTAAAACGGCAAAGTCTCCAAGATGAAATTTGTACCCAACAATCTTTTGATCATCATCTTTAATTGGTCTTACTGCATTACCTATATTTTCTTCCGAATCATAGTCTGATTTCGTCGGTTTCCATTTTGCTCTAAGTCCACCAATCACAGCCTCGTCGAAAGTCCAAATACTTAGATTAGATCTATTTTCTGCCAATTCAAGAGCTTTATCGTAGTTAATGGTAGTTTTGGTTATTAATTCTTCTTCTCCATCTCCTTTTTCTTGAATAGTTTTGGTTAAATCTCCAAATAGTAAAGCAATCACCATTGCAGTAGGGTTTGCTCTTAGAGCATTCAAAATCGTATCGTTCAAATGGTCATCACTAAAAGAATATCCAGACAGTATTAGCACCGCTGAATTCTGTCTTAGAAATTTATTCAATCTGTCTATTAATGCTAAATAAGGCATTTTACGACTTTGATCATATTTCAAATGAGAAGGATGGATAATATAGGAATCACATTCTTCTAAGCTTGTAGAACGATAAACATCTTTATTATCTTTCAGATACCAATTTATAGATCCGTGAATTTTCCATAATCTTGTCCAATGATTGGGTATCAAATTATCTTCAACAGCCCTTAAATCAAAAAAAGGAAATCTTGTCCCCACAAATCCATCAAAATATGGAACCTTCAGAGATTCAAATGCTTCTTCTAATAGCAGATCGTAATTAGTAGTAAATATTTCAATAGGAGTATCTCGATCAATGTTGTTTACCCATTTAGCTAATTTGTGATAAGGCGATTTATTATCTGGAAGCTTGACATTCAATTTTTCAGCTATTTTTTGACAAACTATTTTTTCTAGATTATCTAATTCAGCTTCGGAAAAACCCCTAATATCGGCAGCTCCTCTAGAGATTTGCATCATACCTCTTAAAAAACTTAAAATATCCTCAATATTTGGATTAGTCTTTCCCGTTTTTACTACCTCTTCGATAAGTTGAGTATATGCACCTGCTAAGCTTCGTGTAGCACCTTGAACAACAGGTATTTCTTTGTCTATTTCATCTTTAATATATCTAGTCAAGCCTGCTACGTCAGGAATCAATGGCCATTCCTTTTCCGTAGGCATAGTCACAGCCAAAGGGCATCCTGCCGAAATGAAGAAACCTACAGGCTTTTTATCTTGGGATAAAGTTTGTCTTAAATATTTAGATTGACGTATTGGGTCATGAGAGCTCATATTTATTTGGTTAAAATTATATTAAATAGCAACCAATCAACCAATTGCTATAAATCAAATATACTAAAATTAGTAGAATGATGGATTACGGTAAACCGTAAACTCCTTCGAAACTCAATCTTTTTATTCAATTGGCAATTCATTAAAAAACTTATATATGAATGCAGTATGTTATCTAAGATTGAGCACCAAAGATCAATCTAAATCATTGGAATATCAGGAATCCATTGTACGTGATTATTGTAAACGAAATAAACTGAAGATTCTGGAAGTGTTTAGAGATAATGGAGAAAACAGCTATACGTTTAAAAGAAATAGTTATTTAGCGTTAGAGGACTTCATTAAAAAACATAAAAGCAAATGCCAATATCTTGTGGTGCTCGACCATGATCGCTTCAGCAGGAATTTACCTGAAGCGTTAATGAAAATTGCTGAGCTAGAGAGAAAGTATGACGTCAAAGTAATATCAACTAATGAGCCAATTAACCTGGACACATCCGATTCGGATGTCTTTATGAAACGAGCCTTTGAATATTTGATAGCACATAGAGAACTTCTTACCATAAAAAACCGAACTAGGTTAGGCATACTAAATGCAAAGGAAAAAGGTCGATTTTTAGGTAAGGCGCCATTTGGTTACCTGAACATCAAAAAACCGTTCAACGACCAGACGATAGAAATCAATAGCTTGCAAAGCTACATCATAAAGAAAATCTTTTCTGATTTCGAAGCAGGAGTTCCACAAAAGACAATACATAAAGAAGTATTAGCACTTGGATTTAAAAATAGAGGAAGTAACGCTATCAATGATATTTTGAGAAATTCTGTCTATGCAGGCCTAATAAAGATCAATGCATTTAAAAACATTTCAGAAAAATATGTAAAAGCACTACATGAACCCATAATACCCGAGGCAGACTTTTGGCGTATACAAAAAATATTAGATGGAATGTCAAAAAGACGAACTAGAGCCAATGAAGAATTCCCATTAAGAGGCGTTATCAAATGTCCTTGCGGTCGCAACCTTACTGCTGGATGGACAAAAGGAAATCGGAAATATTACTTGTACTATAAATGCGTTGATCATCCAAGTATAAACATTCCCGGAGAAACTATGCACAAGAAATTTGAAGAATTATTAAAGAAAATTACACTGCAAAAACATCAAGTTGACTTACTGAATAGTTCACTACTAAGCTTATCGGACGAGCTATTAAAAGACGAAAACAAGAGACAAAAAGAAAAATTAAGGTTGCTTCGAAATCTACGAGAAAAGAATCTAAGGTTAGAGCAAAAATTCATAGCCGACCAAATTTCAGTTTCCGTTTATCATAAATGGAGAGAAGAGTTTAAAATTGAAAAGAAACATATTGAGTGTTTGTCTAATAACTCGCAAATAGACAAAGCAAATATTGAAAATGTGTTGAGTGTATTTAAGTCTGGCAGATTCAATTTCTACAAACTATACAGAAGATCGGACATACTGCAAAAACAACTTTTGGTAAGGGCGATATTCAAAGACTATTTGACATGGGATCAAGGGATATTTACTTCTAATTACTTTAATGAGCATTTACAATTTAATCTTAGAAAAGCGAGTATAAATATACTATTAGTGTTGTCACTAGCAAACAAGATAATAACTGACCAAAATAGCAAAGCAGAACATCTAGAAATGAGAAGAGCATTAAGAAGACCAACGCCCGAAGAAACAAAAATCAAATGCCATAAAGATGAAAAATTCATCAAATCCATAACTCAAATCATAGCCGAAATTGTAAAAAGTGGAGACAAAACTGGGAAAAATGTTCTAAGCTAATCTGCTCATGGTATCAGAGCTCGGTTTATTTTGATAAAAAACACGCCAAATCTTAATGAATTGGTAGTCAAAACGATGCAAAAACCAATTAAAAAAACGTCTAAAATCAACGATTTTGAAGTATTTGAAAATCAAAAATTTGCAAAATTAGATTTCTAAAAGTGCAGCAAAAACACTTAGAACAAGAAGATTTTTAAAACACAAATAGCTAACAATCAGATTGTTAGCTATTGAAAAGTGTACCTAAGAGGAGATTCGAACTCCCACACCCTTGCGGGCGCCAGCCCCTCAAGCTGGTGCGTCTACCAATTTCGCCACCTAGGTGATTATATGCAGCAAAGATATGTTTTATTTGCAAAATAACGTCAAGCCATCGTAGGCCATTTTAATATTATTCGGCAAATCTCTTTCCACAACCTCATGTAATCCCATATTATGGCTGATGTGTGTAAAATACGTTGTCTCAGCCCCCACCAGCTCCGCAAATGCAATGGCCTCATCCAGTGTGAAATGCGAAATGTGGTTTTCCCTTTGCAATGCATTTACCACCAGTATTTTAGTTCTCCTTATTTTTGCAACAGTTTCCTCAGACACTGTCTTTGCATCTGTGATGTAAACAAAGTCGTTGATCTTAAACCCCAGAATAGGCAGTTTATAATGCATGATATCTAAAGGAACAATCGCCGTTTCACCTATATTAAATACATCAGTAGCAATGGTATGCATATCAATCTGAGGTAATCCAGGGTAATGCGCCTCAGCGAAAATATAAGAGAATTCCTTTTTCAAAGCATGCTGTACACGCTCGGTAGCATAAATAGCTATATTCTTCCGAAGCAGATAATTAAATGGTCTGATGTCATCCAGTCCTGCAACATGGTCCTTATGCTCATGCGTATAAAGAATGGCATCCAGGTTCTTCACCTCTGCCCGCAGCATCTGATACCTGAAATCAGGTCCGCTATCGATAACTATTGTCTTATCATCTGTTTCAACGAGTACCGATACCCTCAGTCGCTTGTCCCTATGATCTGCGGATGTGCATACGATACAACTGCAGGTAATAACCGGAATGCCTTGAGAAGTGCCTGTACCTAGAAACGTGATCTTCATTTACCTCAAATCTACTACTTCTACTCCGGGATATTTTTTAACATCAAAAGTAAATGTGTTTTCAGTAACCTTCACATTTCCTGTGAATGACTTTACTGCATAGGTATACCTGTTGCCATTTTTATCAAAAATGAGCACGTTACTGATCTGCTTAGCCACCTTATCTATCGTCAGACGTATTTTGTAAAAAGACTTTTTAGTGTCTATTGGCGAAAGGTCGATCATTTGAAAAACCTTCCCTGCTGATTTAGTATCGCCTGTATACAAGGACTTAAACCCGGTTTCATATACTGTGAATATTTTAGCAGGGTTCAATCCATCTGCAGAATTATCTACCGTAGTCACCTGCACCTCTTTATCATCTTTTAAATAAGTCCACTGACTTTTACCGTCACTGATCATCTCCTGCTCAGTCATCGCCACTTTATACTTGTTGGCCGAGGCTTTTACCAGCAATGTACCCTGCTGACTTTCCTTAACTTTTGCCTGTAAATTATCCAGTGTAAATGTGAAGTCAGCTTTAACGACATCAAATGAACGGTATTTTTTACTTACCCCTGCGAGTATAGCTTTTGCTTTCGCATCGGTCTGGGCATAAGCCGAAACTATAAATCCTGAAACCATTACAAATAACAACGCGGTCTTCTTCATCTTTTTCTCCTTTTTTATTTATTGTTGTTCAGGTCATTCAAGAACTGTTCCAAAGCATAATCATCAGGGATCAGAACCTCTCTTGCCTTACTACCTTCAAAAGGCCCTACCACTCCCGCAGCCTCCAGTTGGTCAATGATCCGTCCTGCTCTGTTGTAACCAAGTTTCAACTTCCTCTGTATCAGCGAAGTAGATCCCTGTTGATGCATAACGATCAGTCTTGCAGCATCTTCAAACATAGAGTCACGATCGTTAGGATCAAATTCCAGTTTTGCATTTTCTGCTGCTTCGTCAATATACTCGGGCAACTGGTAGGCCTCCGGATATCCTCTCTGAACGCCGATAAAGTCAGAGATCCGGTCTACTTCAGGTGTGTCTACAAAAGCACACTGCAACCTGATCAGGTCATTTCCTGTCGACAACAGCATATCTCCTCTACCGATGAGCTGGTCTGCACCTCCACTATCCAGGATGGTCCTCGAATCTATTTTAGACAATACCCTGAAAGCTAGCCTTGCGGGGAAGTTGGCCTTAATAGTACCTGTAATGATGTTTACTGAAGGACGCTGCGTAGCCAGTACCAGGTGAATCCCTACCGCACGTGCCAGCTGTGCCAAACGTGCTATGGGCGTTTCTACCTCTTTTCCCGCAGTCATCATCAGATCAGCAAACTCATCCACGATCAGCACGATGTAAGGCAGGAAGCGGTGAGAATTATTTGGATTTAGCTTACGCTTGATGAACTTCTCATTGTATTCCTTCAGATTTCTAACCTGCGCATCTTTCAGCAGGTCATAGCGCTGATCCATTTCAATACATAAAGAGTTTAGCGTATTGATTACTTTCTTTGTATCTGTAATGATCGCATCTGCTTCTCCAGGTAATTTCGCCAGGAAGTGGCGCTCAATTTTATTGAACAGGGTCAACTCTACCTTTTTAGGATCTACCAGTACAAATTTCAGCTGCGACGGGTGCTTTTTGTAAAGCAGGGATACCAAAATTGAGTTGATACCCACCGATTTACCCTGCCCAGTAGCTCCGGCAACCAGCAAGTGGGGCATTTTAGATAAATCTGCAATATAGACCTCGTTAGAGATCGTTTTACCCAAAGCAATCGGCAGATCCATAGTAGTCTGCTGAAATTTCTCTGTCGCCAGAATACTGCGCATAGAAACCATCTCTGGATGCATATTCGGCACCTCTATACCGATGGTTCCTTTTCCCGGCATTGGTGCGATGATCCGTATTCCAAGTGCTGCTAAACTAAGTGCGATATCATCTTCAAGATTCTTGATTTTTGAAATCCGCACGCCGGGTGCCGGAATAATTTCATAAAGTGTCACCGTCGGACCTATCGTAGCCTTGATCTTGTCAATCTCTATGTTATAGTGATTTAAAGTCTCCACGATCTTATTCTTATTTGCCTCAAGTTCTTCTGCGTTGACAGATATTTTATTTGAACCGTGGTTCTCCAGCAAATCCAGATGAGGGTATTTATAGCTCGCCAGGTCCAGTGTCGGATCATAATTTCCAAACTGCTCAACAAGCTCTTCTGATTTCTTATCTTCCTCTGTTTTTTCGATGGTCAGTTCGGGCTCTTGTTTCTGTGGCGCCTCTGTCGCGAGTTCTACATTTGGCGACAACTCAATAGATGGAGAAGCTACAGGTGGCGTGTGTACAACCGGAGGATGCATTACGTTGACTGCAGGGGTGAAGGACGGGATGATTTCTTCATCTTCTTCCTTTTGCTCAAATCTGGATGGCGTAATCACCACATTTTGCTCTTTTTTCCGCTGACTATTGGCAAACCTGTCATTAAGTGTAAATTCAACGGGCTCTGAAAGTACTTCATTTTCAAGTTCAATATGCTCCGGCACGTCAGGAATAACTGCATCTTCACGCTTACGTTCAGGCAGTTTAAAATCAATATTATAAGCAATGATCAAGACGGTCAGCGCAAGAAAAGCAATCAGTCCACCAACTCCCGCTACCCCAATCTGGGCCACCAGCAGTTTATTGGTCCAATAACCGAATTGCCCTTCCAAATAATGAGGGGCGTCGGAGAAAAAGGCATGACAAAAACCAAGTGTAAGGGAGATAAACAGGAGAAAAAAGAAGCTGTAGGCAAGCGTCTTTTCAATTGCAAATATCTTCACCTTGAATAGCAAACGATACCCAATCACAAAGAACACAAAAATGAACAGGAATGAAGCCAGACCGAACCATTCGTAGATAAACTGGTGCGATAATAATGCACCAATCTTACCCAGCCAGTTCTGGACCACCGGAGGAATATTTACCTGCTGCAGTTCTTCATAGGTTTTAAATAAATTACTCCATCCCCCGTTCGCATCGATTACGTAACTGTGATCTTCCTGCCAGGTAAACAGGTATGATGTAAAAGCTATTAAAAAGTATAGAGCCAGGATGATGAATACCAGGCCGATGATCTTTAGAAACCTGCCGTCCTGAAAATCGAAACGTGGCAATATCTCCGCCCGTTCCTTAAATTTTCTGGTACCAGCTGACCTGGAACCCTGCTTTTCATCTGATTCGTTTTTAAAAGAATTTGACTTAAATTGGTTACCCCTTACCGACATTTTCGCTATTAATATTTATAATCAACAAACTTAGATAAAAACTAAGAAGCATTTATGCTTACAATATAAAAAAAAAAATTACATAAGTTTGTCGACTCAACTCTAATTTACACGATGAACATTGCAACTCTTGAAGCACTGATAGAAGACAATAAACTACAGGAAATATATGATCTTTTGAATAAAGCGCCACAGCTCGCAGATCAGAAGACCAGTCATGGTGTATCTCCTGTCTTACTGGCCTGTTACTATAGAAAACCGAAAATGGCAGAATTGATTGCCGGTTTTTCTACTGAAATCAATGTTTTCGAAGCTTGTGCCTTGGGGCAATTAGAACATACTATCGGATTGATCACCGCGCAGCCTGAACTGGTAAATACTTTTGCGAATGATGGTTTTACTCCACTTGGACTGGCTGCCTACTTTGGCCATGAGGAACTTGCAAGAGTATTGATCGCCAACGGAGCTGAAGTGAACGTGCCAACCAGTAATGGTTTTAACGTATTTCCCATACATTCTGCCGTAGCAGCAAGAAACTACAAGATTACCAAAATGCTGCTTGATGCAGGTGCAGCAGTCAATGTAAAACAGCAGGCAGGTTTTACACCATTACACGCTGCAGCGCAATACGGAGATATTGAAATACTGATACTCCTGCTGGAGCACAACGCTGATGTGGACATCAGAATGGAAGGAGGTAAATTGCCGGCCGATCTGGCAGATGAAAAGGGTTATACTGAAATTGCTGCTATCCTCAGAAATTAAACGTCCCAGATCCTTAGTCTGATCTTTTTTACATAATGCCTTACATCGAGTACCAGAGCTGCAAGTATATAAAAGACAATAGGAAAACCAACAGCCAGAAAAGAAGAGTAAATAAAGAACAGCCTGATCTTACTGATCGACATATTTAACCGGTCTGCAAGGTAAGTGCATACCCCAAAACTCCGCTTTTCAAAGAAAGTAATGATTCGCTGAAACATCTTATTTTTTTAGAATTTTAATTCCGATACCACAATTTAAACATTTTTTTTGACTGCAATGGTATTTATTTAATTGCAGTAAGGCCTGCGACATCAGTGCACTGTCTGGCCTGACCCCCGAATTAACGTACTGATCTATAATCATATTGCGTTCTGCCGGCAATTCTTCTAAAAAAACAAGTGCCCTGTCCATAAAATGTGCCTGGTCTGTATATTTTCCATAAGTAAACAGAAACAGACAAATGGTATTGATCACAATATTTTGTACGGACGCAGGTCCGGGCTGAAGACGCACGTGTTTTGTAGCTTTTCTGAAATGATAGTGCTGTTCCCAATAATTATTCACAGGAAGATCTTCAAATAAACGATAAATCTCTTTCAAAGATTTTAGTTCCAGGATCTTTGAGAATAAATGGCTCGAACTCACGATCAGCGCCGCAAACTGGGCAAGCCTTACTGTTGGGAAATTCTGCGGCCTCATCCTCAGAAACTTCCATAGGGAAACATCAATTGGCTTAAATCCATATTTTCTTTGTAAAAAAGTATACTCCAGGTAAAGCTGCTTTGAATATTCATCGGGTAATTCAGCATTTAAAAACCCGGCCTGGCCAAAAATCATCGCCTCTATCTGTAATGGATTATTTTTGTGCTTCGCAAAAATTCGCTGGGGCAATGAGGAAGCGAGCATCTCAAAGGGTACTGCATTTACCTTAAATCCAAAATTTCTTGCTATAAAATAATAAAAGGTCTCATCCCAACTGCCTTTTAACGCTCCTAGCCGCGTCAGCACTTCGGCTGATTTATGTTGAAGTCTTTCCGCTATCGCCCTCGACAATGCATTTTCAATCACAATCTGATCAACACTCCCAATCTGCTTTTCACAGGGAAATGCGTTCCTGTTATTAACCAGGCTATGGTAAGTATAGAGTAAATGATCTGAGAAGAGGTCTTTCAACACCAGAACAGGTATCAAACTTCCATTTCTATGATAGATCTCCTGATCATGCTGATAAACGACATGGAGGATCACTGATTCAAAAGCTCCGTTTTCGCCATGGCTGTGCAGCAGCCAGTCTGAAGATTTGATGTGCAACTCTACGTTGCCCGCCCACAGGGTATCGTCTATTTTGAGTCTGGCATGACTAAAATCTGGCCCGGCATCTTTATTAAGTACACCCGGACTCAGTAGTTCCAGCTTTTCGCCACCGGCACAATAAAGTTCAGTGGTTTTAAATAACCTGAACTGCCATATAAAATGTAAAAAGTCTTCCGTAAAATTCATCACGGCGAACTTCATTCAAAATAATGAGATAGTCCAAATCAATGTACTATGTTTTTTGCTTTTTATAATTGGTGATGAATACACCAAGGATAATTAAGGCGGTTGCAATCACAATATCAAAAGTAATGACCTCATCGAGAATCAACCAGCCAAGAAACAGCGCGATCACAGTATTGAAATAAGAAAGCACCGAAACTTCTGTTGCCGTCACCTTTTTCAGGGCATAATGGTAGCAGAAAAATGCAATTACCGAACCAAACAACGCCAGGTAAACCACGGCAAGTAAGCTCCTCCCCGTCCAGCTGCTTACATCCGCATCGCCGGAGAAAATAAAGGCAAGTACAAACTGAACTACTGCAGAAAATACAAACTGATAAAAAAGGTCTAAAAAGATCTGATCAGATTTCTGATTGCTCTTCTTAACATATATGGTACCGATAGTCCAGCCGCTGATGGCCGCACAAAGAAACAAAATTCCTGTTTTGTAATTGGGATCAAGAAGTGCACTAAATCCATCCCTGAATATAAATGCTACACCTATAAAACCGACAATCACTCCCAAAAACCCCTTCCAGGAAGGCTTCTGCAGGCCGATCAGCACACAGCCTAAAAAGACAAATATGGGGTTCAGTGCATTCAATAAAGAAGTAAGTCCGCTTGGGATACTCTGCTCTGCAACAGTAGTCATTCCATTGGCTACCACCAGCATCAAAGAACCCAGGATCATCTGTCTTCTTAAGTATGGCCAGCCTTTCCAGCTCAGCTCATTCCTGCGGATCAGGATAATGAGTAAAATGGCTGAAGCAATGGTCTGCCGTATCGCTGCTACAAACCACGGCGGTATAGTCTCCACCGCAATGCGGATCCCCAGATAAGTCGTGCCCCAGATAATTGCGACAGCCAGCAAAGAAACGATCAGCCTTACATCCAGCTTTTCTTTCATATCAATTTCGCAGATTCAAGGATCTGCTCCATTTCCTGCTGTACTTTTAATGCTTCGGCTCTCGCTTTTTCTGCAAAATCTTCTCCATTACCTGCATAAATAATAGCTCTTGCTGAATTGACCAGCAAGCCACATTCTTTATTCAGTCCGTACTGACACACGTCGGCCAGACTGCCACCCTGCGCTCCGATTCCAGGAACAAGAAGGAAATGATCAGGAGCCAATCTGCGTATATTTTTAAATTCTGAACCTCTTGTTGCACCAACTACATACATCAACTTTTCACTGTCGGCCCACTGAGAAGAAATCCGGATTACTTCTTCATAAAGTTTCCCTCCTGGTGTTTGGTGCAACTGAAAATCACTATGACCTGCATTAGAGGTTAGTGCCAGCAGGATCACCCATTTGTTTTCATGTTGTAAAAACGGGTCTACAGAATCTTTTCCCATGTAAGGGGCTACTGTAACCGCATCAAAACCCATCTCAGATTTGGCTTCATTAAAGAAAGCATCGGCATACATAGCGGAAGTATTGCCAATATCTCCTCTTTTCGCATCTGCTATGGTAAAAATATCTTTGGGGATATACTGCCATGTTTTGATCAGCGTTTCCCATCCCTTTAATCCCATTGATTCAAAAAAAGCAGTGTTTGGTTTATAGGCAACGCACAGATCTTTGGTAGCATCAATAATTTGTTTATTGAACTCCAATACCGGATTCTCGTATTTTAACAAGTGTTTTGGGATATTTTCCAAAACCGGATCAAGGCCTACACACAAAAAAGATTTCTTGGTTTTAATCCGCTCAAATAGTTGCTTCTTATTCATCAGGGGGTAATTTTGTGTGCAAAGATGTCAAATTTAACAATCATTTAATGCCTGTTTATCTACTTTTAAAGTAAATTATTTTAAACATTTTAATATTTTTCTTGGAGATTAGTTTACAAATACATAGAATTGCAACATAATTCTCTAAAAGTTTATCTGACCATTCCAGAAAATCTCATAAAATCTTGTTTCTACTATTTTTTATAATTGCATTTTCTGCTTGGTTCAATTTTAAAATTTTCTCTACACCTATATAATGTTTAATAAAACAGAATTAAATGAAAAGCTCACAGCAGAACTGCGTGAGATTGCTAAAACTCAGGGCATACTAAACGCAGATGATTTAAGGAAAGCAGAACTGGTTGAGATCATTGCTCAGATTACAGAGCAGGAAACTACAGCTGAACCGGTTACAGCAGAAGCTGTTAAAACTGACGCTGCCCCGAAAGCATCTAAGCTGAAAACAGCTGCGGCAAAGGAAGTAAGCACAGAAAAGCCTACCAGAAAAAGAATCCGTATTCCAGCCAAAGAGGAAGAAACAGTAAAAAATACGCCTTTCAACCGCGCATCATTATTTGACACCCCACCGGCATATGAAAAACCTGAGGCTCCTGAGTTTCAGGAAACAGAACAACCTGCAGAGGTATTAACTGAGGTTGCTGAAATTGAGCAGCCTGCAGCTACTCCTGCTGTAGCACCTGCCGGCAATCCGGCACCTGTGCAAACCGGCGAAAACAAAAAGAACAAACAGCCGAGAGAGGACAACAGGCCTAAAAATCCGAATCAGAACAATAACAACAATAATAAACAGGCAGAAAACAGCTATTCAAATCTTGATTTTGACAACACCATCACCAATGAAGGTGTATTGGAAATCATGCCTGATGGATATGGTTTTTTAAGATCTGCAGATTATAATTACTTATCTTCTCCTGATGATATCTATGTATCGCAGTCTCAGATTAAATTATTTGGTCTGAAAACAGGTGATACTGTTAAAGGCAGTATCCGCCCTCCAAAAGAAGGCGAAAAATACTTCCCTTTAGTAAGGGTCGAAACCATCAACGGACGCCTGCCGGCCGACGTTAGGGACCGTGTACCTTTTGATTACCTGACTCCTTTGTTTCCTACTGAAAGGTTAAATCTGTTCACGGAAACAAATAACTACTCAACCCGTATCATCGACTTATTTACCCCTATCGGTAAAGGTCAGCGTGGTCTGATTGTAGCTCAGCCTAAAACGGGTAAGACCAACTTGTTAAAAGAGGTTGCCAATGCGATCGCTAAAAACCACCCCGAGGTTTATCTGATCATCCTGTTGATCGACGAACGTCCTGAAGAGGTAACTGATATGGCTCGCAGCGTAAGAGCGGAAGTAATTGCTTCTACTTTTGATGAGCCTGCTGAGCGTCACGTAAAAATCGCCAATATCGTATTGGAAAAAGCAAAACGCCTGGTAGAATGTGGTCATGATGTGGTTATCCTTCTGGATTCTATTACTCGTCTGGCCAGGGCATACAATACCACTGCTCCTGCTTCCGGAAAAATCCTTTCTGGTGGTGTGGATGCAAATGCTTTACATAAACCTAAACGTTTCTTTGGTGCCGCCCGTAACATCGAAAAAGGTGGTTCATTAACCATTCTTGCTACTGCGCTTACAGATACCGGTTCGAAAATGGATGAGGTGATCTTTGAAGAATTTAAAGGTACCGGTAACATGGAGCTTCAACTGGATCGTAAATTATCTAACAAACGTATTTTCCCTGCAATTGACATTACGGCTTCAAGTACACGTCGCGACGACCTATTGCACGACAGAGATACACTGCAGCGTGTTTGGATCCTGCGTAACCACCTTGCCGACATGAACGCTCAGGAAGCAATGGAGTTTGTACAGGCACAGATCAAAGGCACAAAATCGAATGAAGAGTTCCTGATCTCCATGAACAGCTAATTGAATTGAGCTTAATATGATAAAAAAACATATCCCTAATGCCATTACTTGTGCCAACCTTTTTTCAGGTTGTATTGGGATAGTTTATGCATTTAAAGGAAACCTGGAAGTAGCCGCATATTTTGTGGTGCTTTCAGGTATCTTTGATTTCTTTGATGGGTTTGCAGCAAGGCTGCTTAATGTAAAATCAAACATAGGTAAGGAACTGGATTCTTTAGCGGATATGGTCAGCTTCGGATTCTTACCCGGAGTGGTAATGTTCCAGCTATTGGGACAAAGTGATTATTCCTCAGAATATTTACCTTACTTCGGATTCATCATCACCGTATTTTCTGCGCTGAGACTGGCAAAGTTCAATATTGACACCCGACAGACTGAAGATTTCATTGGTTTAAATACCCCGATGAATACTTTACTGATTGTTTCACTCCCTTTTATCAAGGCAGGTTACCCTGATGTAATAGGCTCAACGGCATTACTGGTAGCCCTGACGGCTTTATTGAGCTGGTTGCTAGTAAGTGAAATTCGTATTTTTTCCATGAAGTTCGGAACAAAAGGCTGGCAGGAAAACAAACTAAAGTATATTTTCCTGACCCTTTGTGTACTATTGGTCGCTGCGCTCAGATTTGTAGCAGTACCTTTCATCCTGATTTTGTATATCGGATTATCTATTTTGCATTTTAGACGAATCCCACGCTAAACTAAAGTTGTTTTTCCAGTTCAGCCCTGGCCTTATCCAATTGTCCGTATAACACCTCTACAAAGGCTACAAGTTCATCACAAGCTGAAGGTAAACTATCCACATCTTTAAGGGAACTTGCGTTATCCTCCATCATTTGCATGTGTGCTTTTGCATCTTCACGGCCAACATATACAAAGGTTGGTTTGATTTTATGTGCAAAACCTGCTGCTTTGCTCCATTCCTTGTCATCTATTGCCTGTTGAAGTTCAGCAATGTACACAGGCGTCTGGCTTTTGAACAGGTCTATCATTTCGATGATAAACTCGGCACTATCACCGGACATTTCTTTCAAATAAGAAAGATCAAGAGGCTCGTTATTTTTATTTAGATCGATCATTTAAAACAAAACTATAAATTAATTTTTGATACAGATAAATTATCAGCTAAAGTTTGCAATATCTCTGATACAGTTCTTTTCAATACAGGATGGACACGCGCTCCGGCAATTTCAGCGAGAGGTTCCAGCACAAACTTCCTGTTTTGCATTTCCGGATGCGGGATCTGAAGCTTCCCCGGAATGTCTATGATTTCATCGCCGATAAGGATCAGATCGATATCAATCAGCCTTGCCCCCCATTTCTCATGTCTTACCCTTCCCAGCTCCAGCTCAATATCCAAAGCCACTTCCAATACCGCCAAAGGGGACAATTGTGTCTCCACTCCCACAGCAATATTCAGAAAGCCGGGCTGGTCTTCCCTGCCCCAGGCAGCAGTTTCATACCAGGAAGACCTGGAAAAAACTGACCCTATTCTCGAATTAATCTGAACCACCGCATCATCAATCAGCTGTACCCGATCTCCCAGGTTGCTGCCGAGTAACAAAAAAACCTTTTTACTGTCCAATACCATATCAATTTCAAGGTAAACTCACCTTCGTTTACTTATATTTACAAATTAAATATTAAACTACCACATGAGAGAATTTTTCAAGTATGTTTTTGCCACCGTAGTCGGAATCGTAATTTCAACTGTACTGCTTTTCGCACTGTTTTTTATTGTTGTCATCGGACTTGTATCTTCATTGGAGAACGACAAAACTGCACTCGTGAGCAGCAATTCGGTATTATTTATGAATCTTGACCAGGCAATTATGGAGCGTACACCTGATGACACTTTTGCCAAATTCCTGGGATCTGAAGGAGAAAAGAGTATTGGCTTCAACGACATCATAAAATCTCTTAAAAAAGCGAAGACTGACGATAAGATTAAATGCATATACCTGAATGTAACTTCTCCAAATGCTGGTTTTGCGACTATGCGTGAGGTAAGGAATGCACTGCTGGATTTCAAAACCAGCGGCAAGAAAATCATCGCATACAGCGAAGTCTATACACAGGGTGCCTATTACCTGGCTTCTGCCGCGGATAAAGTTTACCTCAATCCTGAAGGTGCATTGGAATTTAAAGGGTTAAGTTCACAATTGATGTTCTTCAAAGGAGCGCTCGACAAACTGGGTATCGAAGCACAGATCATCCGTGTTGGAACCTACAAAAGTGCTGTGGAGCCGTTCATTAACGATAAAATGAGCGATAAAAACCGTGAGCAGGTAACCGCTTATGTATATGGGTTATACAACACCTTTTTAGACGGCATAGCTCAAAGCAGAAAAATAAGTAAAGACTCTTTGCACCATATAGCTGATGATTATAAAATCCAGCAACCTAAAGACGCGCTTGCTTATAAAATGGTGGATGGACTGAGGTATAAAGATGAGATCCTCAACGAACTCAAATCGCTTAGCGGGATAGATCAGAAGAAAAATCTCAAAACAGTGACCATCAATGATTATGCGCAAAATGTAGCAGCTGATAAAAACCCATCTGGAGATAAAATAGCGGTAATTTTCGCAAATGGTGACATCAACGGCGGCGAAGGATCGGACAATACCATCGGTTCGGAGCGCCTATCAAGAACCATCAGAAAGGCCCGCCTGGACAATAGCATCAAAGCAATCGTGCTCAGGGTAAATTCACCGGGCGGCAGCGCGCTGGCTTCTGATGTGATTTGGAGGGAAATTGTTCTTGCCAAAAAAGTGAAACCGGTAATCGCTTCTTTTGGAGACGTTGCAGCTTCCGGTGGTTATTACATCGCTTGTGCAGCGGATTCTATTTTCGTTCAGCCCAATACCATCACCGGCTCAATCGGTGTATTCGGCGTGATTCCGAACTTTCAGAACCTGTTAAACAATAAACTTGGAATTACTTTCGATGGCGTAAAGACCGGTAAATATGCTGATATTATGAGTACCAACAGGCCGCTTACCCCTGGCGAAAGACTGATCATACAAAATGATGTAAACCGTGTCTACGACAGCTTTATTACCAGGGTAGCGGACGGCCGTAAAAAATCAAAAGCATTTATTGACAGTATCGGAGGCGGGCGTGTTTGGGTAGGTACTGATGCCGTTAAAATTGGTCTGGCCGACAGAACCGGAAGCTTCAACGATGCGATAGTAGCCGCCGCTAAAAAAGCAAAAGTAAAAGATTATAAAATTGTTGAATATCCTGAAATCATAGACCCGATTAAATCCTTCATGGAAACCGGTACGGACAAAGTAAGAACGTATTTCGCCAAACAGGAATTAGGTGAAAATTACCACATCTACGAACAAATGAAATCAGCTATTGCCAAATCGGGTGTACAGGCCAGGATGCCTTTCGAAATCAAAGTTCAATAATCAATGGAAAACAAAGCAATTGCACGTACCCTACGACTGCTCTCGCAGCTTATGGAACTGCACAATGAAAACCCCTTTAAAATTAAATCTGTTGCAAATGCTGCATTTAAGGTAGATAAACTCCCATTTGCCATCAAAACCAAAAATCTGGAAGAGATCGCTCAGATCGATGGCCTGGGTAAGAGTATATCTTCAAAGGTATGGGAAATGCTTCAGACAGGCACCATGGCAGAACTGCAGGCCATTCTTACCGAAACCCCGGAAGGCATCGTTGAAATGCTGGGCATAAAGGGAATTGGTCCTAAGAAAATCGTGGTGATCTGGAAAGACCTGGGTATTGAGAATATCGGCGAACTATATTATGCCTGCAATGAAAACCGCCTGATCGAAGCTAAGGGTTTCGGTCTGAAAACTCAGGAAGAGATCAAAAAAGTAATCGAATTTCAGATGGCGGCACATGGCAAGTTCTTATATGCCCAGACTGAACCTCTTGTGAATAAACTCCATGCTGATTTGTCCGTATGGCTTAAAGGCATCAGCGGCGAGCCTTTGCTCGGCGTAGCAGGAGCTTACCGTCGCTGCCTGGAGATCATTGAAGAAGTAGAACTGGTTCTTGGTGCAGAAACCATACAGGAAATTTATGATAGAATTGCTGAATTCGAGCCTTTAAATTTTGAACCTCATACAGAGAATACTTTAATTGCCTTAAGTCCTTTCGGCCTGAAAATAAAACTTCACCTGACCGACAAAAAGGATTTCTACCTGAATTGGTTCAGACTGACCGGAAATGAAGCGCATGTAAAACAGGTACTTGACATGGCAGGCCCAGGCCCCTTCGCCGACGAGTATGAAATATACCGCAAGGCAGGCCTTTCTTTCGTAGAACCGGAACTGAGGGAAAGTCTGGATGAGATTCAGCTGGCTAAAGAAAATAAGCTTCCTGTACTCATCAAATACGAAGACCTTAAAGGAAGCCTGCACAACCACTCTACCTGGAGCGATGGTGTACATAAGCTTGAAGAAATGGCTCAGTATTGCAAAGAAAACCTGCAGTTGGAATACCTGGGTATTTGCGACCACTCACGCTCTGCATTTTATGCCAATGGCCTCAATGAGCAGCGGGTATATGCACAACATCAGGAAATCAATGCTTTAAATGCCAAATTAGCTCCTTTCAAGATCTTTAAAGGCATCGAAAGTGACATCCTCTATGATGGTGCTTTGGATTATAGCGATGACATCCTGAAAACTTTCGATTTTGTGGTGGCATCGGTTCACAGCAACCTGAGAATGGATGAAGAGAAAGCAACTGCCAGACTCATCAAAGCGATAGAAAATCCTTACACGACCATCCTTGGTCACCCTACCGGCAGGTTATTACTCAGCCGGAAAGGATACCCTATAGATTATACTAAGGTAATTGATGCATGTGCTGCAAATAACGTGGTGATAGAAATCAATGCAAATCCATTACGTCTGGACCTCGATTGGCGCTGGCACAGGTATGCACTGGAAAAAGGTGTGTTGTTATCTGTAAATCCGGATGCACACAGAACAGAGGGTTTTCATGACACCCGCTTTGGTTTATTGATTGGCCGTAAAGGCGGACTTACCGCAAAACAATGCCTCAATGCCATGTCGCTGGAAGATATCTCCCAATACTTCAGCAATAAAAAATAGTTATCCTTACCTTTACCCCATGATTAGTAAGCTTTGTAATAAAATTTTTCAGGATGCGATCAACGATTATCACGTTCACAACAATATAGATCAGCCTATTTCAAATCCTTACCGCATCAGCAGCCTGGAGCATTTATTATACATGAAATGCTGGATAGACACCGTACAGTGGCATATGGAAGATGTGGTGCGTAATCCCGGCATTGATCCGGTAGAAGGATTGCAATGGAAGAGACGTATTGATGCCTCCAATCAGGAACGTACAGACGTAGTGGAGTACATCGACAGCTATTTTTTAGAAGAATATAAAAACATCAGTCCGAAAGCAGAGGCCAGAATTAATTCTGAGAGCCCGGCTTGGGTGATCGACAGGTTATCTATCCTTGCTTTGAAGGTTTACCATATGACCGAAGAAACTCAGCGCAGCGATGCTTCAGAGGAACATATCCGCAATTGTACTTATAAACTTAACATTTTGTTAAATCAAAGAACAGATCTTTCCGGTAGCTTAGACGAGCTAATCGCAGATATAGAAAATGGCACTAAATACATGAAGGTATATAAGCAGATGAAGATGTACAACGATCCAAATTTGAACCCAATCCTATACAATACCAAATAGCTAATGCCAAAAGCAGCTAAAATATTGGTAATTCGTTTCTCGGCAATGGGCGATGTGGCAATGACTGCACCTGTCTTAATAGAATTCAGAGAAGCTTATCCCGACACCGAATTACTAATTGTCAGCCGCCCGCTATTCAAACCTTTTTTTGATGGCTTAACCCATGCGCAATTTCATCCCTTCGATCCAAAACAAAAACACAAAGGTTTTTTTGGACTTATTAAATTATTCCGGGAATTAAAGAAACAGGAAGTAACTGCTGTGGCGGATCTTCACAACAACCTGCGCAGCAAAATACTGACCCTGCTCTTTTTCTTTGCTGGTGTAAAATCAGCTACGGTCGATAAAGGCAGGAAGGCGAAAAAAAGGCTCACCAGAAAAGAAAACAAATTGGTCATCCCACTCAAGTTGACCATCCAGCGCTATGCAGAGGTATTCGGAAAGCTCGGTTTTCCGCTTACACTAAAAAACACCATCCACAAGCAACCGATAAACGGAAATGACATCAGAAAGATTGGCGTCAGCCCTTTCGCCCAGCACCTTCAAAAAGTTTATCCGTTACATAAAATGGAAAGTGTGCTGCTTACATTGGCAGAACTTGGTCACCAGCTGTTTGTCTTTGGCGGATCAGAAGAAGAACGACAAATAGCTGAAGGCTGGGCAGACAAACATCAAAACATTACTTCTACTGTAATAAAGATGGCACTGCAGGAAGAACTCGAATTCATTTCCACGCTGGACGTCATGCTCAGCATGGATTCTTCAGGGATGCACCTCTCCTCTTTAAAGAATGTTCCGGTTGTATCCGTGTGGGGAGCTACACACCCCTATGCCGGGTTCCTGGGCTACGGACAATCAATAAATGATGCCGTTCAGATAGATTTATATTGCAGGCCATGTTCAGTATATGGAAATGTTCCCTGTTACAGAGGCGATTTTGCATGCATGAATAATTTAACTGAAAAAACCATTGTAGACAAACTACTAGAAAAACTCAATAATGACCAAACAGCTGCTATTAGTAAGACACGGTAAATCTGACTGGGGCAACAGCCACCTTGCAGACTTCGACAGGCCTTTAAACCCAAGAGGGCACAGGAATGCGCCCGAGATGGCAAACAGAATCCTCAACAAAAATCTTGTGCCTGAACTGATTGTCAGCAGTCCCGCGCTCAGAGCACTGACTACAGCAAAACATTTTGCCCAGGTCTGGAACAAAGCTCCCGGGCAAATACTGGAGAAGCCTGAAATCTATGAAGCAAATACCAGCACATTACTTGAGGTATTGAATGGACTGTGTAATGATTACAACAGGATCGCCATATTTGGGCACAATCCGGGTTTCACTGACTTCGCCAACTACCTCAGCGATGCGGGAATCTACAACATACCTACCTGCGGCACCGTACTTATAGAATTTACTACCGATCACTGGTCAGAGATCAGCCACCATACCGGTAAGCTGGTTGAATTTGATTTCCCTAAAAGTGCCGATGAAGATTAGCAGGTGAAGATTAAAAATGCAGGTGCTTTACAGTAAGTCCGTTGTTGATCAACTGCTTTAAAGAATCTATTCCTATCCTCAGGTGGGTCTCTACGAACTGACTGGTTACATTGCTGTCACTTTCTGTTGTTTTCACACCCTCCGGTATCATCGGCTGATCTGAAACAAGCAATAGCGCGCCTGTAGGAATTTTATTAGCAAAACCTGTTGTAAAAATGGTTGCTGTCTCCATATCCACCGCCATAGCTCTCAGCGTCTTCAGGTATTTCTTAAAACCCTTATCATGTTCCCATACCCTGCGGTTGGTTGTATAACAAGTGCCTGTCCAATAATCCCTAGAGTGATCCCTGATCGTAGTAGATATTGCCTTCTGCAAAGCAAATGCAGGCAAAGCCGGCACTTCCGGCGGCATATAGTCGTTAGACGTCCCCTCTCCTCTTATCGCAGCGATCGGCAATATAAGGTCGCCCAACTGGTTTTTCTTTTTCAGTCCGCCGCATTTACCCAAAAACAGTACAGCCTTCGGCTTTATAGCACTTAGCAGATCCATCATCGTTGCAGCAAGCGGACTTCCCATACCAAAATTAATAATGGTAATCCCATTAGCTGTCACACTCTGCATAGGTTTATCCAATCCCATTATAGGCGCATTGTCATTCCATTCAGAAAACATTTGAACATACTTGCTAAAGTTTGTCAGCAATATATATTGACCAAAATCATCCAACGGCCTGCCAGTATACCGCGGCAACCAGTTATTAACGATATCAGCCTTAGATTTTAATCCTTTCTTTACCGGAGATTCAACTTCCTTCACCTTCTTTGCCTTTGCTACAATCTTCTCGTCTTTTTTTACATCCTTCTCTTCATTCATATATTCCTCCTTTTCTTAATAATTCATTATTTTCTTCCTGCTCCTCCTTCCTCTGCACTAGCGCGGACTTAAAAAATCACCTTCTCAGAGAAGACCTCAGCGCCCATGTTGCGAAGCTTCAGGGGATGCAGTCTTCGAAGAGAACGGTTATTTTTCCAAGTCCAAGCGGCGCTCTTCCAATCATCACCTTCTCAGAGAAGACCTTAGCGCCCATGTTGCGAAGCTTCAGGGGGTGCTTCTTCGAAGAGAACGGTTATTTTTCTTACGACCGAGCGGGTTCCTCGAAACCCTAATAACAAGTTAAAAAAAATCCCCGGTTATCTTACCGGGGATCTCATCATTTTATGCTGCTTTTAACTTCTTAAAATCGGCCTTTTCAAATTTCTCTACCGCGTAGTCGAGTGTGATCAGCAGTTCCTTGACCGTCGAATCAGACGGTATCTCAAACATTGCATCCAACATAATTGCTTCGCAGATAGAACGTAAACCCCTTGCTCCAAGTTTGTATTCCATAGCCTTGTCAACTATAAAATCCAACACCTCATCATCAAATACCAGGTTCACATTCTCAAACTCGAACAACTTCACATACTGACGCATCAATGAATTCTTAGGTTCCGTCAGAATATTACGCAAAGCCTGCTTATCCAGTGGGTTCAGGTGTGTTAACACAGGCACACGTCCGATCAACTCAGGAATCAAACCAAAGGACTTTAAATCCTGCGGAGTAATGTATTTATACAGGTTCTTAAGATCCAGATCTACATCATCCTTTTTCACTTTATAACCCACCGCCTGAGTACGCAGCCTGTTCGCAATTTTACGTTCGATACCATCAAAAGCACCACCGCAAATGAACAGGATATTATTTGTATTCACAGGGATCATTTTCTGATCAGGGTGCTTACGTCCGCCCTGAGGTGGGACGTTCACAACCGTGCCTTCCAGGATCTTCAATAAAGCCTGTTGTACACCTTCACCCGATACATCACGTGTAATAGAAGGATTGTCGCTCTTACGCGCCACTTTATCTACTTCATCAATGTATACAATTCCACGCTCAGCTGAGGCTACATCATAATCCGCAGCCTGCAATAAACGGGTCAGAATACTCTCTACATCCTCCCCGACATAACCTGCCTCTGTAAGTACAGTAGCATCACAGATACAGAAAGGTACATGCAAGATTTTTGCAATGGTTTTCGCCAGCAGGGTCTTACCCGTACCAGTTTCACCAACCAGCATGATGTTCGATTTTTCAATCTCTACCTCATCAGCCTTATCCACCTTCTGGCTCAATCGCTTGTAGTGATTATACACCGCTACCGAAAGTACTTTTTTGGCATCATCCTGACCAATTACATACTGATCAATATGGGCTTTAATTTCCTGCGGTTTCAATAACGTAATCGAAGAATCCAGGGGTTTCGATTTCTTACTACCCAGCTCCTGTGCAAGTAGCTGATTGGCCTGCGTCACACATTTATCGCAAATGTATGCGTCCAGTCCTTCGATAAGCATCAAGGTATCCTGTTTACCCGACCCACAAAAAGAGCAGCGGGAATCTTTGTTTTGTTTAGCCATTTTTAGTCTTTCTTCGTACTTCCCAGTACCTCATCAATCATTCCAAAGCCTTTAGCTTCTTCTGCTTTCATCCAGTAATCACGGTCTGAAGCCTTTTCTACCCATTCGTAAGTTTGTCCTGAATGCGTAGCAATAATATCGTATAATTCTTTTTTCAGTTTCAGCATCTCTCTTAAGTTGATCTCCATATCTGAAGCTACACCTTGCGCACCTCCTGAAGGCTGGTGGATCATCACTCTTGAATGCTGTAATGCCGCACGTTTACCTTTTGCACCTGCAACCAGTAATACAGCCCCCATAGATGCTGCCATACCTGTACAGATTGTAGCCACATCCGGCGAGATATACTGCATGGTATCATAAATACCCAAACCTGCGTACACAGATCCGCCTGGTGAATTGATATAGATCTGAATATCTCTGTTGTTGTCTACCGATTGCAAAAATAACAATTGCGCCTGAATAATGTTTGCATTTCCATCATAGATGGCATCACCCAAAAAGATAATACGATCCATCATCAAACGGGAAAATACATCCATCTGAGCTACATTCAGCTGGCGCTCTTCTATAATGTAAGGGGTCATGCTTTTTGGAGAAACATTAGTTGCGCCAATGTAACGATCTACATTCAAACCGTTAATGCGGTGATGTTTAACTGCGTATTTTCTGAATTCGTCTTTATCTATCTTCATGACTATTATTTTATATTTTTCTATTCCTTACGCCAAAGTAAGGAAACTAAGTTGGCAATTTATTGTGGCATTGTAAAATTTGAAGATCTTTTTATACGCATAAGGCGGCCTTAAAAAGCCGCCTTATCAATATTTATAAATTAAAGCCTTCGCGAGCGATTACTTCAATAGATCTACAAACTTATTGTAAGCTATTTCTTTTTGGTCAATTGTAGCAACCGATTTAATGTGTTCAAAAACTTTAATAGCTTTTACCTCATCAAAAATACGGTTTGCATTGTCTTTCTCCTTTAAGAAAGTTGCAGTGTACTGAGCCAGTTGATCTTCCGGCATCGGAGCTGGACTATACATTCTGAACTGAGCATCTAAACGTTGTTTCGCCGTCTGGAACACATCTTCATATTTAATTTCGATGTTGTTGTCTTTGATCAGTTTGTTCTCGATCAAAGTCCATTTCAGGTTTTTAGCGAAATCATCATAACCTTCAGCCAATTCAGCATCAGTTAATTTCTCGTTGGTAGCTTTTAACCATCTACGCAAGAACTCATCAGGCAATTCGATTTTTACACTGTCAATTAATTTAGTGTACATATCGTTTTGCAATTTGCGGTCTGCATCCTGGTTAAACATGCTTTCAACTTCCTCAGTGATTTTAGCAGTAAAACCAGCTTCGTCAGTTACTGTACCTGCACCAAATAATTTATCAAAGAACTCCTGATTCAGATCTGCTTCCTCTAAACGGTTTACATTTTTAACCGTTACCTGGAATTTAGATTTCAAGTCTTTTGCATCTTCTTCGCTGATATTTAACAATTTGGCGATGATCACCTCATTTTTATCAAAAGCTTTCTGAACATCCAGTTCAACTACGTCATCCTTTTTCAGACCAACTAAAGTTTTTAAAATCTTTTTATCAGTCACCTGATCTAAACGAATAGATCCTGTATGGTTAATGCCACCTTCAAAAACTGAACCATCAGCAGAAAGTTGTGCTATTTCGGCATAAAGTACATCTTCTTCTGCCGAAACTTCAGGATTTGTCATTTTGCCATAGCTTTTACGGATGTTTTTGATACGTGCCGCAAGCGTCTCAGCGTCAGCTTTCACATCATACTGAGTAAATTTATCTTTAGAAGTGATGTTTACATCGATCGCAGGAGCCAGACCCAATTCATAGTCAAACTCAAACTCGTCAGTATTATCCCATTTGAATTCTTTAGTATCATCCATCACTGGTAATGGCTGTCCGAGGATTTCTACTTTATTATCAGTAAGGTGCTTGTTTAAAGTTTCGCTCAACAGGTTATTGATCTCTTCAACAAGGATGCTTCTGCCATACATTTTTTTAATGTGGGCTGCAGGAACCATTCCTTTACGAAAACCCGGAAGGGTTGCTTTTTTAGCTTGTTCTTTTATAGATTTATCAACCTTTTCAGTATAATCTTCAGGCGCAATTTTAATCTTTACAACTGCGTTTAGGTCGTTAATTTTTTCCTGTGTAATGTTCATTTTTCTGAATCAATTTTTATAACCGTCTCTTTCTGCGGAATATCGGGAAGTATACCCTCCATTTACCATTCCTGTTAGAGGGCGCAAAATTAGTTTTTTTTATTCTATTTTCCACATTATATATAGGAAACCATCATGATTTTTTTTAAACCATACAGTGGGATGAATATGGCATAAAAAAAGACAGCTCTTTCGAAGCTGTCTTAATGTACGTGCGGAAGAAGGGACTCGAACCCCCACGCCGTGAAGCGCCAGATCCTAAGTCTGGTGCGGCTACCAATTACGCCACTTCCGCAGTTAGGATGTATTTGTTTTGGACTGCAAAGATAGAGATAGTTTCTAAAAGTCAAAACTGTTTTTAAATTATTTTCGCTCTGCTCACTTAACCTGTTGGTTTACAGTTAAAACATTTTTCTTATTCAATTCAATGTCAAACCACTATTCTACCTGTCTTTGCCTACATTTTGTAGTAGCTGATTTCTGTATAGTTTAGACAATGGGATCTTATTCCCGCCCACAGTTACCTGGTGCTTCTCAATGCGTTCAATTTTCTGCCTGGAAATGACAAAAGATTTATGAACACGTATAAACTGATCCACAGGAAGTTTAGTCTGTAATTCTGTCAATGTAATGCGTGTCAGGGTATGCTTATCTGTTTCATGTAAGTCCACATAATTGTCCTCTGCCTTCGCAAAGATCAGGTTACTAAATTTTATTTGTACCCAGTCATGTCCATCTTTCACAAATAAGGCCTGCTCCTCTTCACGTTTTTTCAGACCTGGTGCCTGCAACCTGGTTTCAGCAAGCTGACATGCCTTTAAAAAGCGGGTAAAATTAATCGGCTTCAATAAATAATCTGTAGCTTCCAGCTCAAACCCTTTTAATGCGTACTCTGGATAAGCAGTAGTAAAAACAACCTGAATTTCAGAATCCAGCATCGATGCAAATTCAATCCCCGAAAGATCCGGCATAGTGATGTCAAGAAAAATCACGTCCACACGCTCTTTTTCAAGATATGCCAGTGCATCTTTAGCGCTTAAAAAGCTAGCATCAAGCGAGATAAAAGGAATCTTTTCCGCATGAGTACGGATAATATCCAGCGCCACAGGCTCATCGTCAACTGCAATTACTTTCATCACTTTATCGGTATTACTTGTTTAAGTTTTTCCATCAATGCTGCTGTTTCAAGGTCTCTTGCTATAATTATTCCCTCAGGATCAATCAGAAAATTCTGTGGAATTTTTCTGATGCTGTAAAGCTTAGCAACCTCATTTTCCCAATGCTTCAGGTCAGAAACCTGCGGCCATTTTAGCCCGTCTTCTTTTATCGCTTTTAACCATGCATCTTTTCTATCTGTATCATCAAGAGACACCCCCAAGATAGTAAAATTCCGTCCTTTAAACTCATTGTAAATCTTCACAAGTTCGGGGTTCGTGTCCCTGCAAGGCCCACACCAGGATGCCCAAAAGTCAATCAGCACATACTTCCCCCTAAATGAGGCCAGGCTTACAGGCTTGCCGGCAGTGTCCTGCTGGGTAAAAACAGGTGCCCTCGAACCCGGATTGAGCGCAGTCTGATCTGAAAGGAATTTCTGAAACTCCTTGCCCAACGGCATGTTCTGCACCCTACCGGAAAGCCTGTTAAACATAGGTGCTATAACCGAAATATCAGGTGATACCCCGGCATATTCCTGTAAAGTAGCTAATGCAATAAAACTATCAGGATGTTCAGTAATAAATCGCTGCTGAATAGACTTTTTAATCCTGTTTAAACTGTCCAGCTTCTGATTCATCATCGCAATATTTTCTTGATCAGCTGTCACTATCAATCTGCTGAGCTGATTTTTCTGTTCAGTCACCGGCTTTAACATTTGCTCCAACCTAAAGTAATCTGAATTGATCCCCTTTCCTATGAACTTAGCATCGGCAATTAAACGGCTTGTTTTCAGCATAACTTTGCCCGGATAAATATACATGCGCAAAACATCCTGTTTCTCATTGCGTTTTTTTAGCAATCCGGAAAATCCAATGGCTGTCGTATCGCACAAAAGAGTTGCATTCACGAGTCTCCCGATCTTGCCGTTAAAAACAAACGATCCGCTATGCTGCACGGCCGAGTCCACGATCTTTTTACCATCCTGCTGGTACAATAAATAAATCTTAGCTTTTGAAGGCATCGCCATCGCATTGATTTCAACAGCAAACGAAGAGTCCTTCGTCTGGGATACGGATATGAAGGGCATAGCTGCCCCGCAAAGCAATAAAACTACTTTTTTAATCATGGCGACAAAAATTAGGTGGAGTATTTTAAACGTTGAGTTTTAGCGAAAGTGAAACTTTATAATCTGATCCGGTATTTTTCTGAACCAGCTTGTAATTACCCCGATAAAGCAGTTCCAGGCGCTTAACCGCATTCTTTATTCCTGTATTGTTTCCCTTTACCTCTGCACGGTTCTGAACAATAGTATTGAAAACTTCGAGATGAAGCACATGGTCTGTCGCAATAACCTTCACCTCAATCTCACATGGAATATCCATACTGATACCATACTTAAAAGCATTTTCAATAAAAGGCAGGAGCAACAGCGGTGCTATCTGATACAGGCGTCCATCTGAGACAACCTGAGTGCTAACTTTAATGCTGTCCTTTTCAGGCAAACGCACCTGCTGAAGCTGAAGATAGTTTTCTATGAACTTCAGTTCATCTGACAGCGAAACAAAATTTTCATGCATCCCATAAATGGTATAGCGCATCATGTCAGACATCAGGTCAATTCCCTGCGCCGTGTCCGGTGCTTTTTCTTTTAATGCCGTACCATAAAGATAATTTAAGGCATTAAATAAAAAGTGCGGGTTCAACTGGGCCTTTAAGGCATGGAGTTCGTTCTCCGACTGCTGAATCCTCAGCGCCTTTCTGTTCTTATTTTGATGATAATAATCCCTCACTATTGTATAAACAAAAGCATAAACTGCTATATATAAAATAGGCTCAATAGCAGAGAGTTTGCCCTGCTGTTCAAGTACGTACGGTCGCAGGACATAAAGGCCCGCAAATGAAATTATCCCAGCGAATAAACACCCTGCTATAAACACGATGAAATGATATTTTTTAAATAGAAATTGCCTTACAACTTCAGCCAAAAAGATAAATAGCCCTACAACGAATAAATCTTGCTTGATATTCAATGCATACTGCCAGCCGCTTACTGCTGAACCATCCGCGTTATAGATATAGTTACCCCAAATGTGTACATGATAGAGATAAGGAATCAGCGTAAATGCAATAATCGCAGCCCAGGCAATTAAAAAATGAACAGCCCAGTTTGTCAGTAGTTTTTTTAGCGTCTTTATCATAGGTGTCTTTTTGATACAGGTCAAAGAAACCAAACTAAAAGATTAATGTATAATTAATGTGGCAACCCCTATCAAATATGTGGTGAAATTATCAGCTTTGACCTATCTTTAAGAATCCAACCTGATCGAAATGAAAATAACAACCTATAATGTCAATGGTGTAAATGGCCGGCTCCCTGTTTTATTACGCTGGCTGGAAGAAGAAAAACCGGATATCGTTTGTTTACAGGAACTAAAAGCCCCACAGGAAAAATTCCCTGAGCAATCTATAAAAGATGCGGGATATAATGCCATATGGCATGGTCAGAAAAGCTGGAACGGCGTAGCTATTCTCGCACGCAATCTCGAAATCAAGGAAACCAGACGGGGGCTCGATGGTGATCCTGAAGATTTGCATAGCCGTTATATAGAAGCTTTTGTAGGTGGTATCGTTGTGGGCTGCCTGTATCTGCCAAATGGGAACCCTGCTCCCGGACCAAAATTTGATTATAAATTAAGCTGGTTTGAACGCTTTTCAAAACATGCCCTCGCACTTTTAGAATATGATCTTCCTGTAGTACTAACAGGAGATTACAATGCAATCCCAACAGAATTTGACGTTTATAAGCCGGAGCGCTGGGTAGAAGATGCATTATTCAGACCCGAAACCAGGGAGGCATTCAAGAATCTTGTCGGCCAGGGCTGGACGGACGCCATCAGGAAACTGCACCCAGATGAAAAAATCTATACTTTCTGGGACTATTTCCGTAACGCTTATGGAAGGGATGCAGGATTACGTATCGATCATTTCCTGCTCAATCCACAACTGGAAAACCGATTGTTAAAAGCTGGCGTAGACCGTCACGTAAGGGGCTGGGAAAAGACCAGTGACCATGCTCCGGTTTGGATTGAAATCAAGGATCTTTAACCGTCCTCGTCATCCTAAAAACCTCCCCAGATACTGACTGTCCGACACCTCCATTCGATCTTCCGACATACCTATGCTCCCTGCTTCTCTCTCCTCCCCGAGGAGAGATGGCTTTAGCCAGAGAGGAGCCTACTACCCTACCCTTTGGAAACAATGCCGGACTCCAAGCCGTTCGTGGCTGTGAATATCCCGCTTGACCATATCCCCAATACCCGGCAGCGCTAATACCATCAACATTCTATACAGCAACCACCAGCAAACCGCAATGACCACCACAAACCCTACCAGTGCCAATACCAGCATCAATCCAATACTCTTTGCAATCTCCATCGAATTACCCTGCGGCAAATCAAACAACAACGGCGCCGTGTACCAAACCAACAACACAATCACCAACTGTAAAACCCGCGCTATACTTTTTCTCGTCGGCACCCAAGCCGACCTTAAACTCAATGTTTTCATAATTTCTAATTTTAAATTTTCCCGTGTGGACTTCCCTCCGTTACTATAAGGAGGCTCATTTACGATTTTCTTAGTTCGCTAGCAGAAAAAGACAGGTACCTCCGACAGGACATAGCATTCATTCGAGCTACGATAGTAGCGAGATTTATTGCAGTCCTGGAGGAGTGTACCATGTCTTTTTCAGAACTAAGTAACCGTTACAACCCCTAAGTAAGCACTATTACTTGCTACCTTCTTGTTACTACTCAAAAATGCCAGCCAGCAATGCACAGACTCCCCTGCAAAGTCCGCAGGCAAATCCAGCTCATACTCCAATGCCGCACGGGTCACCGCGCCAACACTCATGACAAACGTATCCAACATATCGCAATAAGCAATACACACAGCCAGATCCCCGGGCTTCGCATTCAGCGAGCCTATTGTAGCGCCCCATGTAAACTCTAGCGCCTGTCCCGCAACTGCAGCTACTTCCGGCGTAGCCGGCAAACTCAGCTTACCGCGGCTCAGCTTTGCATTCGGATAATCGATCACATAATTCGGTGCCGAACCCGTTACCGCATGATCCAGGTTGTACTGCACCGCAGCATTAAAACCCGTCATTTCCGAATCAAAATCCTGAAATCCAAGTGCTACAAAATCACTGATCCCACTTCCCATCCAGCGTGTCACCGCCGCAAACTTATTGCGCTGATTGAGCTGCAATTCACTTGGCGGTCTGTTAGATTTTGCCGGGCGCATAGAAAAGACATTCTTACCTTTTACTACACGGCCAACGTTGTTACCTGTCCTTCCCACCAAATGGTAGTACGGACCTCCTGTTAATTTTCCCATTTTCTATTTTTTTAATGGGTTCATTGTTGCTTTACTCCTTTGCTGAATCAGCTGGCCTCTAAGAAAAGAAACCCTAATAGAGATGCCTTATTAAAAAGGCAGAGAGAGACGCGTTAAATCTGTTACATCACCAATCCATTTGAAGCAGCGCTTCATGCTTTTGATGCCTTCATCCAACCATAAATTCAGTTCCATAGCACCAGGTTCTTTCATGCCAATTTCTAGCACCCAACTCCTATTCCTTGGACTTTGAAACTGAAAAACGAAGCAAGGATCAGCGCAGTCCTTTCTCAAATCATTAAGATACTCGTTTACAGTTTGCACAAATTCCTTCGCCCGTTCTATCGTAGTTATTCTAAACAACATCGCCTTGTTTCTAAAAACCAACGAAGCCTTATTATCTGGTTTCTTATAAATGTTCAAACTTAGGGAAGCCTCCCTTTTTACTTTCTTTTTACTCATAGGGTTAATAAATATTTGATGAGCAAAAGTAAGAAGGGAACTGCTTTAAGCCGAGCCAATATTATACCGAAACCCGCCTTAACGTTCTCCGATTTTATATCCTATTTCAGTTCTTGGCTGCTCATCCTTTTCAACAAACTTACTTAGGTAAGTAAATAATAACTCTATCTTTTCATCTTGTTTCATCATTTGCTTTTCAACCTGCTCAACCCTAAGAAAGACATCCTTTTGGATGGGGTATGCTCCGTATCCAGGCAGATCCATCGGCGTAAAGTAACATTCTCAGCCTCTCATCTCACTCGCTCTATATAAAACCTTCCTCAATCAAAAATTCTGACCATTAGCGCTTCACTACGCCCTTAAAATCAGAGTTACGACCAAAGAGTTCAGATCCTAATAGAAAGCCCCTTAATGTGCTTAAAATCAGCCAAGTGGATAGTTTGAAGATTATTTATTGCACACTTTGAAGCGAAATGAGTGGACAGCAGGTTTCAAAATTACCTGGCTACTATTGCCGAAACCTCCACTAAAGTTCACCATACATATCCTGACAGTCAAAATGTAAGCTTGTATTATACAACCAAAAGATATCCTGATGGCGGAGCAGTAGGTTTTAAAGTTTCATTAAAGGAATTAAAGAAAGTAGAGCGCAACCCTTATCCTTTGCTTTTGAAGAAGATAGATGAAGCAAATCTTGACGGCTTAAACAACATTTATGTATCGTTTGTTGGGATCGTTCATTATAAGCCTGACAGTTGGGAAGACCGGCTTCAAGATAGTTTGATGCGGTGTTTTTATTTGCATGAAGATACTGCCAGCTTAAATAAAATCGTCAAAAAACGTTTTGGAAAAATGAATTATCATTTCCTTACACAGGTCATTCACCAAAAAGGAATAGATGAAGTTTTTGATAAAAAATCGGTATCCGCTCAAAAAGGAAGTAGCACACTTACTGAAAAACTGGACTCACTACATGCGTATTTTCAAAAACTAAGTAAAGATGAAGACAAGATTTATATTGCAAAACCGATACTTGATGATATAAATACAATTATACAGGACGAAATTTCTGTGATAGTTCTCGGAATCAATGCAACGCCATCGGTCGTCATTAAGCAAATGTTGCTCAGCCTAATTGGGTCCGTATTATTGTTAGTTTTACTCGCTTCCTGCATTGGTTATATGTTTTACACCATTTTAAAACAGAAAAAGCTCTCAGAAATCAAAGACGATTTTATCGGTAATGTTTCTCACGAGTTGAAAACACCTGTTTCGATTACGCTAGCTGCAATTCATGGTATGCAACATTTTGATGTACTGAAGAACAAAGCAAAAACGGACATATATCTGGATACTGCCGATAAAGAGATGCAGCGCTTATCTGCCATGATTGATAACATTTTGAATAGCTCCATTTACGAACAAAGCGATTTCAATCTTCACATTGTTAAATTCAATCTTAGAGAGATGTTAACCGAGATGGCCAATACTCAGGAATTACATTCAAAAAAGATAGTCAGCATAAAATTAAATTACCAGGCTAAAGAAGAGGTTTTTGCTGATAAAGCCCACACATATAACGTTTTTATCAATTTGTTAGACAATGCCATTAAATATGGCGGTGAGGAAGTACAGATCAATATCGAATGCATGGAAAGTACAATGGGTCTTAAGATCCAAATCAGCGACAATGGAAAGGGCATACCCGCAACCTATCAGAAAAATATCTTCGATAAATTTTTTAGAGTGCCGAGCCCGAACGATCATAGTATCAAAGGTCATGGCCTGGGATTAAGCTATGTAAAAAACATAGTCAAGAAACACAAAGGTAAAATTACACTCATTAAGTCCGACGATAATGGGACTACCTTCGAAATACACTTACCACAATGAAACAGGAACCTAAAATACTATTGGTAGAAGACGAAATAACCTTAGGACTAATTATTAAGGATAGCTTAGAAACCAGAGGTTTCAAGGTGATACATGTTACAGATGGAAATCTGGCTTATGCTGCTTACACTAATGAAAAACCCAATCTTATTGTTCTCGACGTGATGTTGCCTGCGGTTAATGGATTTACAGTCGCTGAAAAAATAAGACTAGAGAATAAGCATACACCCATTTTATTTTTAACCGCCAGAACAATGCCGCATGACGTATTAAATGGCTACATGGCTGGGGGAAATGATTACCTCAAAAAGCCTTTTGATATGGAGGAATTAATTGTTCGTATAAAAGTATTGCTCAACCAAAACCGCTTGCTTGAAAATGAGCAAAGCGATAAAAATTCAGGCGTGGTTGATATCGGAAAATATACTTACGATATGATGAGAGGGTTTTTGGTTTATCAGAGTGTAACAAAGCAATTAACAGGTAGAGAAAGTGAAGTGTTAAAAATACTTTTTCAAAATAGAAACAGGCTACTGGCAAGGAAAGAATTCTTACTTCAGGTTTGGGGCGATGATGATTTTTTTAGTTCAAGAAGCTTAGATGTTTTTATCACTAAACTAAGGCGGCATTTTAAACATGATCCGGCAATTCAGATCATTAACCACAGGGGCTTTGGCTATAAGTTAATCTGTTAGAACTAAAAACACCTCCTTCCACTCCTAACTTATAGCCCACCATAAGTCAGATTATTGCTGGTCGATCAGATGACGAAATTACTGGATAAGGGATTGTGTCATAACAGGGGACGAACGCCGTCTGTGGTTGTTTATTTTGGCCTATACGAAAGAATATTTATCCATCGAGGGAACAGCTTTCAATAACCTCTGAAAAATCGCTTTGCACACCCTGATTTGGTGTTTCAGATCAATGATCTGTCGCTATAGCGGGCTGGCTGTAATAGCATTCTCTACCACACATGGCAGCCAAAGGGGTGTACAGTTTGCCCCGAAATGGAGTGACCACATTCAATCATAATATACAGATTACGGCCGACGCAAAACTAAAAGGTATGTATGGCTGTTAACACAGAAAAAGCCGGTACCAGAATTATAAGTTATGAGTAGCATACAGAACATCAATTTACTAGAGACCTTATTAAGCGCAGAACAGCTTTTCAAGCTGGACAAAGCGGCCGCCAGGCACCAGGAACAGTCCAACACAAATTTTGATATCCATTCACTGGAGAATAAAAACATCGAGATAGAGACTACCCAGGGCGAGACCAGTTCAGGAAAGTATGCCAGCGAAACCACTCTCATCAAAAGAACTGAAGACCTGTTCAGAAAACACCTACCTGATTATAAGATCATTGTGAGCGCTCGTACTTTCCAGGTTTCACCATCGAGCGTAGTCAATAATGCATGGATTGATAAAATGATGCAGCAGAAAGGAATCCGCATCAAACAAATTGCCTTTGATACCGGGATCGACCGTGAAAGCATCTCCGATTGGGTAACAGGCAAGCGCAGTATGAGCCAGATTGTAAAAGCAATGTTCTATTTTTACCTAAAGTAAGACCACTATGAAAAAGATATTAATGGTATTGACCTCGCACAGCGGGATGGAAAACACGGATAGTAAAACTGGCGTATGGCTGGGAGAATTCACCCATCCCTTCAGGTGACAATTCGCATCAACAGATCGGTTTGCTCATCCTCACCCATTTTAAACACATGTGTTCCAAAAGTAACAAAACCATTTTTCTCATAAAACCGGATCGCCCTTGGATTTTTCTCCCATACCCCCAGCCATATTGATGATTTACCCAGCTCCCCAGCAACTTTAAAAGCATGCGCGTATAACAGTTGACCAACCTTCTTCCCATGATAAGCCTTCAGCACGTAAATCCGCTCAATCTCTAAAGAGTGGGCTTCCTTTAAGTCAGATTGCGCCTGTGCGGTATTTACCTTCAAATAACCAACAGCTGTCTGACCGTCCCAGGCAATGTAAAACCGGGAATCAGTTTCACTCAATTCACTACTCAATTTATCCAGGCTAAAATTTACCGACAAATATTGCTGCATATCCTTCTCTGTATTGCTATCAGCAAAAGTTTCATAAAAAGTACGCTTTGAAATTTCCTGTAGTGTCTTTAAATCCCCGAAGCGCGCTTGTTCTATCCTAATCATAACCTTCAATTAATCCTATGCAAATTTAGCCAGAACTGCTTAAAAATGATTAAATATCAAAATAAATCTCGCGAAGCGCACTCCTATTTTACCCATTCGGTTTCAACGGCCCTCGCCGACAGGGTGATTTAATTCGCTGAAGTTTTCTTTATCAGGTTTCTCGGATTCTTGCATGGTTAAAGGTATAAAAAAATGTAGGTACAGCTCCTTTTCAATTAATCGCCTTTTGTTCAACCGTGCTGGTAGTATCAGTGCCGATTTTCATTGTATACATGGTTTAAACAGTCTGCGAGCTAAAGGGACCTGCTGATTCGTAACTTTTAGCCATTTTCTAACAACTGCCACCAGCATGTTTTAAATACACCTTAAATTCAGAGCCTTGTCCAGGTGTACTTTCCAGCTCTATTTTACCTCCTGCAGCAGTCACTACCGTGTTGACCAGGTATAACCCCACGCCATAGCCTTCATAATTCATTTTAACCCGCTGGAATTTTTCGAATACAGATTTTTGTTCTTCAGGACTCATCCCAATACCGTTATCAGTAATACTGATGACCACAAATTCTTTCTCCCCCGAACATTTAACCATAATCTCCGGATTACGGTCGGCAGGGCAATATTTAATGGCATTACTTAGGAGGTTATAAATCACACTCCGCAACTTCCTTCTGATAAAGGTTATTTCCGGGCACCGGATATCCTGCCGGATGATCGCCCCCGACTCCAAAATCTGTGGTGCAAGTGTTAACCTCACATCTTCGAGTATATTTCCTATATCCAGTAATTCAGCAGAAGCCTCCTGACGTTGCTTCTCCCAACGGGAATCGATCAATTCACTGATTACTTTCTTCATAGCGATCAAACCGCTTTCAACGTTATTCAATAAGACAGGAAACTTCTCCATGCTTTTTTCAGGCAATTTTTTCAGCATCTGGATGGTTAAGCTCAGGCCCAGAATCGGATTCTTAATGTCATGAGCAATGGTATCGAGCAGGAGCTCATGTTCGGCAATTAATTTTTCTTGCTCCTTTAGGTCTCGAATTCTGGCAGTAATGTCTACAAATGTAATGATAACGCCATTAGTCTTATTTTCTTTGAGGACCCGATAGGGCAATATGTTCATCTGATACCACCCCATATCAGTAGTCTGGATCTCCTTTTCCAAAATTTTACCCGTCGCAATTACAGCTTTAATATTATCAATTATCGTAGGATACCTAAAGTTTTCCTGAATTTCTTCCATCGGCTTTCCAAGGAATTCCAGCTCCAGCTTAAATTGTTTCATCGCCGGCGGGGTAAATTTCCTAAGTATAAGATTGGCGTCCACGAAGAGTTGGGGAATGATCGTGTTACTAAAATAATTTTCAAGTTCTTCGTTTAGCTCAATTAGAGAGGTAATTTGTTCGTTTTTACTTTGCATAGACAGACTGAGTTAATTACTACAAATACATAGTAAATGTAACTATAGAGAAATAAGAAAACACCGGGGATTCTGAATTGTTTCTTAAAACGGTGCAAACTAACGTCATTTATCTGTTATGCATAAAAAACAATTGGCTGATAAGGTCATTTTTTGCCAATCAGGTCACTGTACATCTTTAAATTTTTCTTTAGTAACTGCCTGGCCACATGTATCCTCGTTTTTACAGTTCCGATAGGGATATTTAACTCCTCGGCAATCTCATGATATTTATAACCTTCAAAATATTTAATAAACGGGTAATAATAATCACGGGAAAGGCTGTTAAGTGCTTTATGAATGTCGTCTATCGAGCAATTACTTTCACCTGCATTATACGCAAGGTTACCTTGGATATCATTTATGGCTGTGCCGCCGACTCCATCCATATATGATTTCATTTTGCTCTTTCTTCGATAATTGTTAATAAAAGTATTCTTAAGGATGATAAACAGCCAGCCTTGCAAGTTTGTACCTTCCTCAAAACTTTGAGCATACCGTATTGCTTTTAACAAAGTATCCTGAACGAGGTCAGCGGCATCCTCTTCGTTACGGGTCAGAGAATATGCAAATCCTTGCAAACTGTTTTTAAACGAAAATAATTGATTATTAAAATCTAACGACGCTGTTTTCATAGTAAGTTTTTTAAGTTGGAGATTACCACTAAAAGCCCAAAGATTATGCCTTTAAGGCCATTTCTTTGCCTGCGATCAAAAAATCATCCAATCCAAACCAATTTCAAGTACTTCACCCCCTTCGAAATAAGTATATGTACCTGATCCACTTGAAAAATACCTGTTCTCAAAATGATCCTATTTGTCTATCGGCAGGACAAGGGTACATCATTTGCCCATGAGCCCGATACTGTTCATCATGGATCCAGTTTCCGGTTAACTACTGGTTCCGCATGCGTGAAATACGCGTTCTTCCGCTCAGCGTAGGGATAGCAGGTGTCTGCTCAGCCTAGGGATAGCAGTTGTCTGCGCACTGGGAGGATTGCCAATTCGTTTAATCTAAGAATAACATGCAATTAATGGGGCTTTAAGTTGTACCTTACTAAAACCCTATCAGCAAAAAATGACACATCAGCAAATCAAGAGCAACCGTACAGGTCCCTATACCCTTATTCCAGACTTTGAACAGCAATTATTCTTGTATCAGAAAAGAATATCCAATATACTCGAAAGTTTCACTGATGCCTTTTTCGAAGTGGATAGTGACTGGACAGTCACTTACTGGAATAAAGAAGCTGAGCGTCTGCTACTCATGCCCAGGACAGACATCATAGGTAGAAATTTATGGGAAGTATACGCCGATGCCATACCCCTTAAGTTTTACACAGAGTACCACACAGCCATGACTCAAAATGTTTCCGTGCGGTTCGAAGAGTTTTTTCCAGCCAGACAAATATGGTTCGAAGTCACCGCGTTCCCCACTGGCAACGGACTGTCAGTCTACTTTAAAGACATCACCCCCAGCAAAAACGCCACTACATTGCTGGAGCAGGAAAAGCAAAAATACATCGATTTGTTTAACCTGAGCCCGGTGCCGCAATGGGTGTATGATTTTAAGAGTCTAAAGTTCCTGGATGTAAACGAAGCAGCCATAAACCACTATGGATATACCCGGAAGGAATTTTTAAGCATGACCATTAAAGACATCCGCCCGGCAGAGGATGCTTCAGTCCTTGATGATACACTTTGTACAAACGTGATACCCGATTTTTTCAACAAAAGCAGTGTGCGCCACAAAAAAAAGAATGGAGAGATCGTGTTTGTGTGTGTAGAGGGCAATTCAGTCAATTTTGAAGGCAAAGATGCGGGGATGGTTATGGTAATTGACCGTACCACGGAACTCGAGGCAGCAAAAGCACTTCAGGAAAGTCTGAAGCGGTTTGAGACTGTTTCAAAAGCAACCAGCGATGCCATATGGGATTGGAATATCCTTACGGGGGAAATGATATGGAACCAGGGCATCAAAGGAATTTTTGGACATAAAAAAACTTGTTGTACAGAACAATGGTGGCAGGAACATGTCCACCCGGAAGATCTGGAAAAAGTACTTCAAAAATTTGACTCGCTGATTAAGAATCAAAAAACAAGGTTAAAAATGGAGTACCGGTTCCAATGTGCTGACGGTTCTTATCGCTTTGTGCTGGACAGGGCGTTTATCATTTTTAATGCTGCAGGTATGCCCATCAGGATAATCGGTTCCATGCAGGACATTACAGACAGAATGAATTATCTCGAGGCAATTGAGATTCAGAATCGCCGGTTACGTGAAATATCATGGATTCAGTCTCATAAGGTGCGCAGTCCGCTGGCAAAGATTTTAGGGCTAGTTGCGCTGATTAACGAAAGTAAAACTGATTTGCAAGCGATTAACGAACTAATCCCAATGCTTCAGCTTTCTGCTGACGAACTGGACTTGGTTGTGAAAGAAATTTTGCAGAAAACGGAATAGCAAACTATTACCTGTCACCCTCACTTCATAAGACATTAAATTATTTGCTTCATCCTGGAAACCTGTTCAAGTTTTCCTTTAAGCTGCACTGGAGTAAATGGTTTCAATAGAAAATCATCCAGATAACGAAATTCCTGATGTATCTCCACAGACATCCCTACTGAAGCGGTAAGCGCGATAATACACACGTTACTTTTTACCGGATCAGGCATCTCCCTGATCAATCTTGCTGCTTCGAAACCGCCCATAACCGGCATATTGATATCCATAAATATAAGGTCATAGGATTTTAGGGCCAATGCCTCCACAGCAGCATGGCCATTCTCAACAACATCAACAGTAAGACCCCATCTTGCCAGTGTTCTTTGCAGTACCAACACATTTACGGGATTGTCCTCCGCAACCAGAATCTGTAATTCACCGATCTCATCAGTGGGATTTTGTCGCACATCTGATTGCACAAGTGCTTTAGGGATACGCTCAGCAAATGACAGTTCAAAACTAAAAACGCTGCCTACGTTCTCCTGGCTATGAAAGCGCAGCACGCCCCCCTGAAGATCAATCAGCCGGCGCGCAATGGCCAGACCTAAACCAGTACCCTTGAACTGCCCGGCAGAATGATGTGCAGCCCGGAAATAAGGCTCAAATAGCTTATCTTTCTGTAGCTCTGGAATTCCAACCCCAGAATCCTCAATGACAAATTTAATCCTTATGAAGCCGGCTTCCTGAGCAACAACGACAGCGCTGATCTTCACAAATCCTTTTTCGGTAAACTTAATGGCATTACCCGCAAGGTTAAAGAATACCTGCGTCAACCGGTTCTGGTCTCCCTGTATATATTTTCCGGCGATCTTTTGATCCACATCAAGGATGAACTGCACCCCGCTGTCTGAGACTCTTGGCTTCAATGCATTATAGATATGACCCAGTAAGGTATCCAGACGAAAATCAGTTTGCTCCAGTTGCTCCATTCCAGAGTCCAGCCTGTTAAAGCTAAGGATGTCATTGATGGTACGCATGAGGCTATCAGCCGAAAAGTGCAGGATTTCCAGATTTTCTTTCTGCTGAGGTCTTGGCTCATCATGCAATAGTATATTGGTCATTCCTATTACTGCGTTCAAAGGGGTCCTGAGTTCATGCGACATCGTCGCAAGAAAATTTGTACTAGCCGTTACGGTTTTTTCCGCAAGTTCCAGCTGTGCAGTAAGCTTCTGCTCGCTATGGCTGGTTTTCCTAAAAGTCTGAAAAAAATAATATTGAATAAAAATCAGGAGCGTAAAATTGAGAACTAAACTAAAATTATATACGTAAATGTTCCATTGCTGAACCCCCTGTAATACAAACAATAAAATACTTAATATCCAAAATATACCCATCAACCAGACCATTACCACAGTAACATTAATTCTCATATCCTCTTATAACATTTATCCCATTGCCTAACAGCCAATTAGTATAATAGTTTGATACATTTTAAAAACACGTACAACCCGCGCCGCCTGGTGTTCGATTCCTATATCCATTGCAATGGCGATCTGACGGTAGACTTGGGGGCATCAGATCAGCTTTTGCAGCACAGCAGAGCGGATTAACGTGGCTGTATTACGGGATTCTGTTTTTTCCAGAAGACTTTGACGGTGTCCTTCCACGGTACGCTTACTAATAAAAAGCCTATCGGCAATTTCCATGTTGGTATATCCCTCTGCGATAAGGTGCAGAATCTCCAATTCCCTTGCTGAAAATTCAGCACCCTTATAATCAGCGGTCTTTATATCGCCACCAAATTGCTCCAGGAGATTCATGCCAATTTCAGCGCAAATGTAGCGTTCGCCTGCACTGATATGGTTTAGCGCAAATATCAGTTCCTCTGCACCGGTATTCTTCAACAAATAGCCACAGGCACCGGCCTTTATCATTTGTGCGATATGCGCCGGATTCTCCATCATCGATAAAAAAACAACTTTAACTTTTGGGTAATTTTCATTTATGGCGTCGAGAAGCCCTTTCCCATCCAGTACCGGCATATTAATATCAGCCAGCACCATATCAGCTGTGGTGCCGCCTGCAAGCAGGTCAAGCACAACCTGACCATTGGGGGCTTCTGCAATTACTTCCAGCGTGTCTGACGTGCCCAGTAGCATTTTAACGCCGTCACGGACCAGCTTGTGGTCTTCTGCCAATATGATTCTTAACATGTCTTTTTATCTCAAGGCTTTAAACATATGATCTACAGAATAGTTTTTTAAAGCTTTGGAATGATAAAATGAAACGTACTTCCGGCGCCTTCTTCACTTTCGCACCAGATCCGGCCGCCATGCCACCCAATGATCGTTTCTACAATGGAAAGCCCCAGGCCAAGCGTCGGTTCTCCATGCAGACCTGGCTTGCGCGCAGCGGTGAATTTTTCGAATATCTCAGAGAGCTGGCTTTTAGGGATGCCGATCCCGTCATCAGAAAAACTAAAACGTACTTGTTCCACTTCGTCAAAAACCTGGAGTATGATTGCTCCTCCCTGGTTGGTAAATTTCAAGGCATTAGACATCAGGTTATTGATCACCTGCATAAATTTGGCATGATCCAGGTTTATAAAGATCTCATCCCTTGAACTTTTCAGGCTGAAGCTGCGCTGAGCTAAATCCTCTGATCGCTTACATTCCTCGAGGTATTCCAACAGCTTCTCTACAATATTCACCTGCTTTTTGACCAGCACTACTGCTGTAGTTTCCAGAAACTCACGGGCGACCAGATCAGCGATCAAATCTATAGACTGCTGAAGCACGCCTGCTATATAGCTCGTTTTTCTGCGAAGTCCCGGCTCCGCCAGTTCGCGGTCTACAATCTTTACCACAGATTTGGCCATATTCAGGGGACCGCGGAGATCATGGGCCAGCATATGCAGAATAGAGTTTTTCTTATTGGCATACCGGGCGATACTTTCCATATTCAGGATTTCGCCGGTGACCTCCTTCAATGTTCCAAATAATACTGTCGAAGATTCATAGCTGGCCAGAAAAGGGGATATTTCCAACCAGCGCCTTCCATCAGGTGTATCAAGCTTTAAAGTGATGCTGCCATTATAATGCCCCTGAATAACCTGGTGATAAGTTTCAATTTGCCGGGGAACATCTTCAGCTGAGATCATTGCTAATAACTGAGCAACCAAGTCCGCACCCTCAGAAACCACCCAGTTGAAATCAGGATGCAAGAAACGCAGCTGCCCACTGTCAACCTGATACAGAAAATGGACATTTGGCCCGTAAGGTTGAGCAGGTGAGGTGATCAGTTCTATGGTCATAATGAAGTGGTAGGTTTAACTTTACTATAATACTATTTTAAGAAATAGGTTTTAGATATCTAAAAAAAACGTAGTTAGCTGAGGATGGATCATCTACATTGGGCATGGCATACGTATTTCACGCAAATCACCCGTTAATTACGCGTTTTTAAGAACTTACAAACTCCTGCGAAGAATCACTGTTGTGGTTATACAGCTATGAAAACCTGTATTAATTTAAATCTATAATTATGGCAACTACAAAAAAATCAGGCGCAAAGACCGCCGTAGAATCTAAAACAGGAAAAATGGAGAATTCAGAATTTCATGAATTTTTTGTGGATGAACTTAAAGACATTTACTGGGCGGAGAAACATCTGGTAAAGGCGTTACCTAAAATGAAAAAAGCTGCTACCAGTCCTGAACTTTCAGCGGCATTTGAAAAACATACCGAAGAAACCAACCAACACATTGCTACGCTTGAACAGGTATTCGGATTGCTGGATGAAAAAGCACAGGCAAAAAAATGCGACGCTATGGAAGGTCTGTTAAAAGAAGCCGATGGGATTATTGAAGATACTGACGCCGGCACACTCATCCGTGATGCAGGATTAATCCTCGCTGCGCAGAAAGTAGAGCATTATGAAATTGCTACCTATGGTACCCTGGTCGTGTTCGCACAAAACATGGGGCATACTGACGTAGCCGAATTACTTCAATCCACGTTGGACAATGAAAAAGCAACCGACGTAGCGCTTACAGAAATTGCTGTTAGCTCTATCAATGAGCAGGCAGTTGCGGAATAATAAGGTTCTACTGCAAGCCCTCTTAGCTAATCGTTAAGGGGGCTTTTTTATGCGCTACACACTGCCTAACTTGCAGTAAGCATCGCCAATATTTCAGTTGTGTTGGCTTCGCCCTGCGCTCGTATCATCAGGGTATTGCTCCGATCGTGATCGAAGCAATACCCTGGATGAACCGAAGAGGCAGCGGAGTTGAAGCGAAACCATAGCGAAGTCAAAGAGGAAGGAAAGCATGTCTTACCTGATCTCGTTTTGTAACTGAAAAAGGTATTGAACAGCCTTAACCAGACTGCTGCCATACCAGGAAAACATCTCCCCATCTACCAGCATAACTTTGGTCCGGGGGATTACATTACGTATTTCTTCAAGATGTTTTTCTTTAAAAGGATAAGGTTCAGAGGACAAGAAGATCAGATCAGGCTCCAGCAAAGCGAGTTCGTCAAGTTTAACCTGAGGATATCTTTTTTCATTTACGACATTACTAAGTCCGTTCAGCACAAGTATATGATCTATAAAAGTGTCCTTACCTGCCAGCATATAAGGATTGCGCCAAATTAAATAGGCTACTTTTTTATCTATTCCATTCTGGAGAGCCAGGGTCTGCAGATCAGTAAAACCAGCATGGATCAAATGATTTAAATAAGCCGCTTCTGGCTGCTTGTCCACCAGTTCCCCTATCTGAGCGATGGTATTTTTAGCATCTTCCAGCGTGTAAATATCACTCATCCATACCGGGAACTCAGCCATAAGCTCTTCTACCTGATCTTTTTCATTCTCCTCTTTATTGCCAATGATCAAATCAGGCTGCAGCGCCCTGATCATTTCTATGTTCAGCTTCTTGGTACCTCCTACTTTTACTGTTGAGGCAAATTTTTCTATGGGATGGATACAAAACTTAGTAATACCAATTACCTCAGTATCCAGCCCCAGATCAAACAACAATTCTGTTTGCGAGGGAACAATAGAAATGATCCTTTTCGGGGGATAATTAAGGGTAACTACCCTACCCAGCTGATCCGTAAAACTGCGTTCCATTACACAAAGATACGCAGTGTATCCACAAATCACATTTACTCGTATTTTAATGCATCCACAGGATTAGCTTTGACTGCATTCTTTACCTGAACACTTACAGTAAGGGCCGTGACAAGAATGGAAACGATAAATGCAATTAAAAATGGAAACACAGGCATTTCAATCCGGTAGGCAAAGCCCGCCAGCCAATGCTGCACCGCAATGTATATCAATGGACAGGCTACAACATTAGCACCAAGCATCAGCCACAAATAGCCCTTGTTCAGCAGAAAGAATATGTCCTTATCATCTGCTCCCAATACTTTCCTGATGGCGATTTCTTTAGTCCGCTGACGGGTCATGAATGCAGCCAGCGAAAACAGTCCGATCATGGAAAGAGAAATGGATAGCAAAGAAAAGAGTTTTACCATTTGCTTGAAACGTTCGTGACTCACAAACAACTTCTTAAAATCATGTTCGAGAAAACTAAAGCTCAAAGGATAGTCAGGTGATGCTTGTCTCCATATTTTATTGAATTCTGCAAGTACATGTTTTTCTTTTTTAGTGTCGTAGGTAACCAGGTTGGCAAAGCCGTCGTTGGTGTAATCAGTAGCATTGAATTCAGATGCAGTGTAGATCGTCGGTGGCGATACTTTATCGAATCCGGTAACCTGTATATCTTTAATAATGCCCACCACTTGCACCCTTACACTATCATTATTATAAGTGATGTATTTGTTGAGCATATCTCCTCCATATAGCTTTTCAAGGCTTTCGTTTATAATTACTGTTCTTGATGTATCTTGTTTATGTAATTTATCAAAGAACCTTCCGTTAATCAATTTTGCGCCGACAGCCTGCAATCCTTCAAGGTTCACAAATACAGTATTCAGTTCCTTCACTTCGTTGTTATACTTATAATCTGCAGTAATATTCGGATGCCTACGTACATTCCCATTATTGACGGCAACATATTTCACTCCTTCTATATTTCTGATGCGATCAGAAAGCACTTTATTCATTGGCTCATTGACATATATTATTCCTGTCGGATCAAAACCAGGATCTCTTGATTCCATGTATTTAATCTGACTGGAAATGATTAGGATGCCAATAAAAAAGCCTACAGCGATCACAAATTGCATTCCGACCAGGGCAACTCTTAATTTAGAGCCTTTCTTTCCCTGTGCAAAATTGCCCTTCAATACATTATGAGGATCATAGGAAGAAAGGAATATCGCAGGGTAAATTCCAGAAAGTAGTGTAATTAGCGTTACGAGACCTATAAGTTGTAAAGAGACCAATCCAATACTGTAACTGTCGGCTATTGACAGTGCAAGCGAAAACTGTTCGTTAAGATATGGGAGAAACAACTCCAGCAGGATCACACCCAGTATCAATGCGCAAAAACATTGAAGAGCGGTTTCTAAAAGAAATTGCTTGATCAATGATGCCCTGCTTGCACCGGTTACTTTCCTGATTCCGACTTCTTTTGCCCGGGAAACAGCCTGGGCAGTAAACATATTCATGAAATTGATGATAGAGATCAGTAACAAAAGAGAGGATAACAGTATGATGGGTTTTAATTGTTTAAGCCAGTCTTCCTGTTGCAAGGGTTCTTGATGCACGCTATAAAATGGTTTTAATCGTACCGCGGGTTTATTTCCATTTTTCAGATACTCCGAGGGCGACCATTTCCACTTTTTAAGCATTGCTGCCCGGAAAGGCTCGTATATTTTTTGAAGCGACTGATTAATATTCTGCTCATTTTGCTTCTCGCTAAACTTCACGTAGTTAGGTCTGAAATAAAGTGCCCGGTCTGTGAATTTCAAATTGGGAGCTTGAACCAAAACATTAAAATCAAAAATACTTGGGGTTTCTGGTTTTGCAATTACACCGGTAATCGTATAATGCGTCGTTTGGTTTACCCAGGCCTGAGATGTAAGTTTCACTACCTTCCCTACTGGATTAACATCACCAAAGTATTTTTTTGCAAAATCCTCACTAATAACCATATCATTTAGATTTCTTAATGCCCCAGCAGGGTTTCCATGAATGAACTTATAGGGAAAGACAGAAAAAAACATGCTGTCGGCCCTTTGCACATCATTTATAAAAAACGCTCCTTTATTATCTATAACAATGGCTTCATCCTGTTCCGCTTCATAGACATGAGTAACCGCAACTACGTTAGGCAAACCGGCTTTTATCATTTCCCTTAGCCGTCCGTCAGATTCTCCCCGCCACTCAGCCTTGCCTTCTTTTAAAGAAAACAAATCCAGCTCCTGCACCTGGTAAACTTTATCCAGTTCTTTGTCCCAGGTATCGTAACTTTTCTCATAATTGATATAGAGCAGGATAAAAATAAATCCGGCCAATCCCAATGCGAGTCCGGCAATGTTAATGGCTGTATATGCCTTATTTTTATACAGGTTCCTTAAAGCAATTTTCAGGTTGAGTTTAAACATCTCGAGAGACTATTTTAAGTTTACATCTTCTTTTATAATCCCATCGAGCAAGTGCAGGATGCGACTGCCATAACCTGCATTAATTTCAGAATGGGTCACCTGAATGATCGTCATCCCCTCCTCTTCATTGAGCCGTTTAAACAACTCCATAATTTGTATGGCTTGTACCGACTGTAGATTTCCTGTAGGTTCATCGGCGAGTATAATAGATGGCTGGGCGACCAATGCTCTTGCTATCCCTACCAGTTGTTGTTGCCCGCCCGATAGCTGATTTGGAAAAAGATCTCTTTTGGCCACCATGCTGAAGCGATCGAGTATATCTGCCACACGGCTTTTTCTTTCCGCGCTTCCTATCTTTTTGTACAGCAATGGTGCTTCAATATTTTCCGCTACTGTCATTTCATCTATCAGATGGTAGGCCTGAAATACAAAGCCAATATGACTGCGATACAGATCGATGCGCTTGCGCTCGTTCAGAGACAGCACATTTTCGCCCATAAATTCATAATCTCCATAAGTAGGCTCTTCCAGCATCCCCAGGATATTTAACAGCGTCGATTTTCCGGCACCTGAAGGGCCCATTATCGACACGAATTCCCCTTGTTTGATGCTCGTGGTTATATGCCTCAGGATATAACTCTTTACACCTTTATTGGCGTAGTATTTCTCTATGTTTTTTAATTCGATCATCATATTTATTATGCTATTCGTATTTCAGTGCATCGATAGGATTGGATTTCGCCACCTTTACTGATTGCACACTTACTGTAAGTATGGCGATAAGCAGCGAAAGTACAGCCGCAATTACAAAAGGGAGAATAGAGATATTTATTCTGTATTCATATGCAGAAAGCCATTTGTTGACAATAATGTACGCAAGCGGAAATGCTATTAAGTTTGCAATGACTACCAGCCTGATAAAGTCTCTATTCAGTAAGGTTAAAATGTTAGTCGTGCTAGCTCCCAGCACTTTGCGGATGCTGATTTCTTTTTTACGCTGCTCGGCCATAAACAGTGCCAATCCTAATAAACCCAAACAGGAGATAAAAACGGCGAAGCCACCAAACCAGTTAGACAACGTCCTAAGTAATTTTTCGTTTTGAAATTTTTGTTCAAAACCATCGTTCACAAACTTTCTGCCTACCGGATATTCAGGATTCAGTGTTTTAATAATCTCGTCAATTTTACCGATAGCGTTACTTACATTCATAGCCGGGTTTAATCTGGCTATAATGACATTTACTTCCCTCATATGATGATATACAATCATAGGTCTCGCCCTATAATACGGCGATTCAATTACAAAATCTCTCATCACCCCGATGATGTTCAATGGGGTTCCCTGTGAGTTAATCATTGTGCCTACCGGATTTTTTAATCCCATAATTTTAGCAGCTGACTCATTGATTATTGCATTTGAAGAGTCAGAGGAACTCAGAAATTCTCTGCCTGAGATCATGTCCGTCCCTATGGTTTTAACAAAGTCGAGACCCGCAAATCTAAAATTAAACAGTGTTTCATCTTTCAAGTTTTTACCAGGCCATTCTACACTAAAAGTATTGTTTCCGTCTTCATTTAAACCTCTGCTAAAGGAAGTTACGCTGCTGACAGCTCCTGATTTTATTAACAGATCTTTTAACGTATTCAATTTCTCAGGTGCTTTGAAATTCCCCTGTATTGGCATTTCAATTAATCCTGCTCTCTGGTAACCAATAGGTTTGTTTTTAATGTAGCTCAACTGTTGATAGATAACTGTTGTGCATATAATCAGGCAAGTGGCAAATACAAACTGAAATACTACTAGAACTCTTCGTACAGAGAGTGACGAGTTCCCAACTATTGTAGCCCCCTTTAACACTTTAACCGGTTCAAAAGAGGACAGATAAAATGCTGGATAGCTTCCGGCGATAAAACCGGTAATTAGCGTCAATCCAGTAAGTGCAGACCAAAATCTCCAGTCGCTGTAATTGATAGATAGATTGACGTCTAACAGTTCATCAAAATATGGCAGACTTATTTCAAGCAATACAAATGCGACTAACATCCCCATTAATGCCAGCAATAAAGATTCTAGCAGAAACTGCCCAATAAGGGACTTTCTTGAAGAGCCAATGGTTTTACGAACCCCAACTTCCTTACCCCTCTTCTCTGATCTGGCGGTAGAGAGATTCATGAAATTAACACAGGCAATCAGCAGGATACAAAATGCCAGAATAAAAAAGATCTTGATCTGATCGATCCTCCCCCCTACAGATTTCCCATTTTCGAAATTACTGTACAAATGCCATTTCGATAAAGGATGCATGATCGCTTCGGAATTAGAGTCTTTTTTATGTTGTTTATAGATACCTTTGATCTGAGCATTGGCACGTTCAAAATAGTTATTATCCTGCAACTGAATAAGTGTTAAGCAAAAATTGCCTTCGTAACCATTGGTTTTCATCCATGGATTTACTTTTACATTTAAGGCCCAGGGCATGAGGTAGTCAAAACGAATACTATTGTTTTTTGGAATGTCTTCAATTATCGCTTCTACTTTCAGTACTTCGGCGTTGTCTAACTTGACAGTTTTGTTGATCGGATCTTCGTCTCCAAAGAGATTCCTTGCCATTGTCTCCGTTAAAATAATCGTATTGACTCCCTTTAATACTTTATCTGGATTCCCCTTCACAAATTTATAATCAAGTATTTTCAGAAATGACGGATCTGCAAAAACCCCTGACTTTTTAAAATTCCTTTGTCCGTAACTGATCAATCGGTCTTCAGGATATGAGGAATGTGAAGCGTATGCAACACCCGGAATGCTTTGTTCTACATCGGGCGCCATATCTCCCGGCGTCCATGCCCAGCTAAATATCCTTCCGCTTGCATTGGCCAGATTGTAAACCACATAAGTTTTATGATTGTTCTTAAACTGCTTATCAAAACTCCATTCATAGGCAACGTACATAAGCAACACCATGCAACTTGCAAGGCCAATAGCTAAACCACCCATATTGATCAGGGTGTAAGCTTTGTTTTTCCAAAGATTCCTTAGTGCTATTTTTAAGTTTAATCTGAACATGGCCCTATTATTTAAATTTATTCGTATTTCAATACTTCTGCCGGATTCCTCCGTACGGCCTTTTGCGCCTGTATACTTACAATAATAATGGTTAGTACGGACGTAACGACTGCGGCAACAAGAAAGGGCAATATTGGCATCTCAATGCGGTAAGCGAATGTCTGCAACCACTTTTTCGCCAGCATATAAGTGAGCGGCCAGGCTACCAGATTGGCTACAAGTATGATCCAGATGAAATAGGTATTCAATAATTTCAGCACCTGAAAATCTGTAGCCCCTAATACTTTGCGGATAGAGATTTCCTTGATCCTGCTGTTTGTGGTAAAAGCAGAGAAAGCAAACAATCCCAATACGGCTATAAAAATAGTAAGTACGGCCGCGAAGAAGAATACGGCCTGCAACTGCTCTTGCTTTTTGAATAACCTGCCATAGAGTTCATCCAGAAAATCATATCTGAAATCATCTCCATCCAATTTATTGATCGACGACCATTGCGATTTTAAAGTAGTGAGGACAAGTGCCATCCTTTGTTCATCTACATTGATCATGATTTTGGTCTTGAAATTACCACAAGGATTTTTGATAGTATAGACTGTTGGCTCTACCGCTGTCTGAAACCCTTGTGATTTAAAGTCCTTTACCACACCTACAATCTTATAATCGATATCACAGCCTCTGATGGTCTTCCCTACCGGATCTTTAACACCATATCTAGCCACAGCACTTTCATTTAAAATAGCTGAATTGGCGGTATCAGCATTGAACTTCCAGGAGAAAAGACGTCCTTCTTTCAGACGAATGCCGAGTGTTTCAAAATAATCAAAATCTACATAGAGAAAATCGCTGGAAGCCTCCTTTCCGTCAATCTTGTAGTTCATTGTCCCCGCTTTAGAGCCATCTGGAATATCAGAAGCGACAGTGACATAATTAACCCCCGGTATTTTGGAGATCTTCTCCCTTACATCCCTGAAGCTCCAGGGCTGCGAATACAGCACCATATTTTTTATGCTGATCACCTGTTCAGGTTTGAAACCTGTATCCTCCGTACGCATGTATTTCAACTGACTGTTCACGATAAACAATCCGGTGATGAAGATGATTGCAATCCCAAATTGTCCGGCCAGCAGTGCATTTCTCAGCCACAACGTTTTATAACTGGTCTGCAGATTGCCTTTCAGTACCGCAGCCGGCTTAAATCCGGAAAGTACCAGGGCCGGATAGATTCCCGAAATAATGGTAATCAGCAACAACAGCAGTGGCAATTGCCAATACAGGGTGGTATTGCTTCGCCATAGCGACAAGGGTGTGCTGAACAAATTATTAAAAACGGGGAGCAGTATTTCAGCCACGATCAACCCCATTATGAGTGCTAGCACACACTGCATGAAGATTTCTGCAAGAAATTGGAAAGTAAGGTTGAAGCGGTAGGCACCAAGTACCTTTTTGACCCCTACCTCTTTTGCCCTTTTTGTGGCTTGCGCAATGGTCAGATTGGTAAAATTAATACAGGCAATCACCATGACCAATATGCCCAATCCAAATAAGGCCATCACCACTTTATAATTTGCATCGCTACCGGCGGCTGGCCTGAGGTGCAGGTTTTTAAGAGGGTCAAGAAATATAACTGACCTCCCAGCAATTCTCCTGTCTGTCGGCGACACCCCGGCTTTGACGACTTCCTTTTTATACAAGCGGTCTATTTTTTCCTGCAGGGCTTTTACATCTGTACCCTTTTTTACCTGTATAAAGGTTTTGAAATTATTGGCCCCATAATCCTGATCCCCAAAACTAATGTCATTGCCCAGGGCCAGGAGGTCAAACTTCAGATTAGAATGTTCATCATCTCTATCTATAGTGCCTGAAACCTTCTCGGCCTGTGCTCCATTACTGGGACCTAATGCCACCATTTGTGGGGGCTTCATGCTTTCTTTGGGAAAAAGCTGTTTGTATAAAGGTCGGGGCAGATACGCTTTTAACCCAGCATCATTAGCCGGAAGGCCATCCCGGGGATCGATATCGAACATTTTTGCCACTTCAGATTCTACTTGCAGCGCATTACTTGAAAATATTTTCCCATGATCTGAACTTACCGGCATTTCAAATCCCATGTTTTTGGTCAGTCCCGCCAGTTCCACTTCCGGAAAATTCTGCCTGATTGCCTTCGCTAATGGCGCGGGTGTATAATCTGTTTTAAAATCAGGCATACTGCGGCCCACCAGGTAAATCCGGTCATAATTTGGTAGGTTCTTATCATAGCTGGTTTCATAGTTGACATAAAGTACAACTATGATAAATGCCGCTAATGCAATAGACAGTCCACCGATATTAATGGCAGTATATACCTTATTTTTCCAAAGGTTGCGCAATGCGATTTTCAGGTTCATTCTAAACATAGGGCTCCTTATTCGTATTTTAAAGTATCAACAGGTGATTTTTTGATTGTGCTTAATGCTTTCAGAGAAACCGTAAGAATGGTAAGTACCAGGCAAATGAGCATTGCCCAGACAAAAGGCCAGTACGATAATGAAATCCGGTAATAAAAGGTACTGAGCCATTTATTGATTAGTAAATAGGCGATCGGCCATATGATCACATTGGCGATGAGCACCATGATCACAAAGTTCTTATTCATGAGCGTCAGCAGATCATTTAAAGAAGCACCCAGCACCTTACGGATGGCAATCTCTTTGGTTTTTTGCTCGAGTTCATAATACACTATTCCGAACAAGCCAATACAGCATAAGAATATGGCCATGCCGGCAAAAACGATAAATATTGAGCCCAGGCGCATCTCTGAAACATAGAGTTTCTCCAGATATTGATCCAGAAACTGAAATTCGGTTACCACATCAGGAAAATGCTTTTTCCATAGGGCTTCAATGGTTTTACGGGTGGCCGGCAGGTCATCAGTCTCCATTTTAACATAGGTATATCCTGACGTAGTTTTCGGCTGCAAATAAAGCGCAACCGGCTTCACTTTATTGTGTAGCGACATCCCATTGAAATCAGTCACCACGCCAATAACCTTCCCCTGAAGGCCTCCTGCCAGCAACAAGGTGTCGACGTTTTTTATATTCAGGCTTTTGGCGGCTGCTTCATTCAGCAATATAGGATTTCGCATTTCAAGCTCCCGCTGTTGTTTTTCAGTCAGGCCCTGCCCTTCTGTATTGAAAGCCTTTAATTCAGCAGGTGTGGCTTCAGAAAAAGACCTACCCTTCAACACCTTAATATCCAGCGTTTTCATAAAATCAAGGTCGCAGTACACCATTTCCATCTCATATTTGGTAGTATCGCCGTCGTTTGTCCAGGAGGACGTTCCTCCGTAGGAAACGCCAGGATTAAATGTAGATATGCTCAATGACTTAACTCCTTTTTCCTTCAGCAGTGCTTCTTTAAATCCGGTAAACCTGTTGTCGAGCATATTATAGGAAGTAACCAATACCTGATCTTTATCGAAACCAAGATTCTTATTGCTGATGTATTTCAACTGACTATAGATAACCATGGTGCATACCATGAGCAATGCACTGATGGCAAACTGAAATACAACCAGGAATTTCTTGAATCCTCCTTTGCCTGGAATATGTCCTGTATAGCCTTTCAGTGTATCAGCAGGCATCATTCTGGACAGCACCATAGCCGGATAAAAAGCCGCAATGAAACCTGAAAGTACAATGATGGTCAGCGAAATGCCGATCATCTTCAGATTAAACACCTCTGAAAATGTGATGTTGATACCAAGTCTGTTACCTAACAAGGGTATCAGATCCATTATAATTAGAAATACCACAAAAGTAGCCGCTATGAAATAGATGTAGCTTTCGCTCAGAAACTGAACCTTTAATTGCTGCATAGATGCACCAAGCACTTTCTTAACACCTATTTCTTTACTTCTCTTTAAAGATGCCGCAACGGTAAGGTTGATGAAGTTCACCACAGCTATCAATAAGATGAGAGACGCCACAATCGAGAAAATATAAATATATTTAATGTCACTATTAGGCTCCAGTTCACCAGAGGTATGGGAATGCAAATGAATATCAGTAAGCGGCATCAGCTTTAGCGCTATCTTTTCTGGAAACTGGTATTTCTTGTACAAGCTCTTCATTTTTGCCAATACTGTTGCGGGGGATGTTCCCTTTTTTAATAGGATGTATTGGGGAGCTGAGGTATACCCTCGCCAGTTCACTACCTGCTTGAGGTTGGATTTCACCAATATGTCTCCATGAAAATGCGATGCTTTAGGAATGTCTCCAATGATACCGCTGATGAGGTATGGAGTGCTGTTTAGATTTAATGAAATGGTCTTACCTATGGCAGATTGTCCGGGAAATGCCTGTTTGGCAAAGGCAGCAGAAACGAGGGCTTCCTTAGGTTCTTTTAAAACCGTATTACGATCAGCCCCCTCTTTTAGGGGAACCGTAAACAGGTCAAAAAAAGATGCTGTAGTCCTTAGGATCTTTACTTTAAACATATTCCTGTCAACCTGTATAGGCGTTTCATAAATACTCAAATAGGTTCCTTCTTCCACTTCGGGGATTTCCTGTTTCATCATTTCAACCATCCCTGAAGGCATATGAATACTTTCATTCTCACCGTCAGTCTGCACAACGTGCAACCTGTAAATGCGATCAGCATTCAGGTTGTGCCTGTCGTAAGACAATTCAAACAACACATAGGCTACCAGTAATACCACACTCGCCAGTCCTGCAATGAGACCAAATAATTTAATCGACGCGGTAAGCCTATTTTTCCAGATATTTCTGAATGCAATTTTGAGGTTAATTCTAAACATGATATTGGATTTAGATCAGTTCTTCATTTCTTCCCTTATTCATTTTCTCGGAGATCACATGGCCATCTTTCAGATTAATGATCCGGTTAGAGAAGCTGGCATCATGCGAAGAGTGGGTTACCATCACAATAGTCGTTCCCGCCTCGTTTAATTCACAAAGCAATTCCATTACTTCATTACCATGTGAACTATCCAGGTTGCCTGTAGGCTCATCCGCCAGTACGAGTTTGGGTTTGGTGACCAAAGCTCTGGCAACAGCAACACGCTGCTGCTGTCCTCCAGAGAGTTGTTGTGGGAAATGGCCGCTACGGTTTACAATGTTCATTCTTTCAATGATCTCGTTGACCAGTCTTTTACGCTCCGATGTGGCTATTTTATTATAAATGAGAGGCAGTTCAATATTTTCAAATACGGTCAGTTCATCAATCAGGTTGAAGTTTTGAAAGACAAAGCCCATATTTCTTTTTCTGAAATTCGCCCGCTCCCTATCGTTCAAACCCAGAAGTTCGGTATCCATGAAATGATAGCTTCCTTTTTCAGGCTTATCCAGCAATCCCATCACATTCAGGAGCGTTGACTTGCCACAGCCGGAGGGGCCCATGATGGAAACAAACTCCCCTTCTTTTACGTGGAGATTGATATCGTTTAATGCCGTGGTTTCGATCTCCTCTGTCTTATATATTTTTTCCAGCTTTTCTATTCTGATCATGGTTATATTTTATTTGCTAAGTTCTATGATGTCATATTGATTAAACTGATCGTAGGATGAAGTGATGACCTCCTCATTCTTTTGTAACCCTTCCAGTACTTCATAATACTGATAGTTTTTACGTCCGATCTTTATATTTCTCTTTGCTGCTTTACCATGCTTCACTACAAACGCCCATGAACCTCCGGTACTCTGAAAAAATTGGCCTTGTGCTAGCAACAACGACTTACTGTTGTCTGATAAAGTTAGCTTTAATTGTAATGAAAGTCCCCTTCTAAGTTCATCAGGTGCTTTTCCGTTGAAGATCAGCTCTACCTGAAACTGTCCTGAGGTAATCTCCGGGATCACTTTTCGTACAATAAGGGAATAAGTTTTACCGTCAAATTCACAGGTGGCTGATTGCCCTTCCTTCACTCTGTTTACATAATATTCATCCACGCTGGCCTGCAGTTTGTATCCCTGCAATACGTCAATTTTACCCAGCATTTCATTTCCTCCGTATGACTTACCTATTACCGGATCATAGGAAGACAGTTTACCTGACACAGGTGCTTTAATGGTCATATTCTCAATATTTTGCCTGATGGTCTCCAGACTCTCATTCATTCTGCCAATTGAAAAATCTATCTGCTGTAACTGCATGACACGGCTTTGGTTTTCCTGTCTTACTGCCTCTTTTAATATCTTTTTACGCCCCTGATAATATTCATAATCCTGACTGGAGACATTAAACTCCTGCTGGGTAATTACTTTCTTTGAATACAGCGTACTGTCGATCCTGTACTTCCTGGTCGCCGTGCGCAGGCTGTTCTCAATTTCCATCATGTCCTGACTCATGACCCTTTGATTTTGTTCCAGGTCCAGGCGGAGCTTTCTCAGTTGGTTAATCTGTTCCGTAATGCTGGTTTCGCTGGAGGTATAACTGGACAATGCATTTGGGTTGGTAATTCTGAGCAATGGTGTCCCTTTCTCTATGGTCGCTCCATTCTCCGTAAATATCTCAGCCACTGTACCGCCTTCGGGCGAACTCACGATCACAGAAGTCAGTGGAACCACACTGCCATTGATCAGTACTACATCCTCAAAATCCCCATAGATTACCTTATTCACAGTTAATTTATCTGCATCAGCTTTATAAATTTTGTTCAGGGATAGACTATAGCCATAAGCTACCAGGCCTACAAAAGCCAATATTGCCCCCAGTGTCAGCAGCTTCTTTTTACTAAATCTCTTTTTCTCTATAATCTTGTCCATCGAACTTTATTGCATTTATACGATGCGCTGAGCCAAGGTTATGCCAATGGAAAACAAGGATACAAACAACTGATTTAAAGCCCCTTAAAAAACAATCTATTTTAAAGGTGTTCATAAGCGGACAGTTCCTGTACATCATCGAACACTTTTATTATTTTTGATCAAATGCCTGTTTGTTATGATAGAAGCCAACGTTTTAGTAATTGATGACGACGATGATATTCTGCTGAGTGCAAAGCTGTTTTTGAAGCAGCATTTCAGTCAGGTGATCACCTGTAAATCACCCAAAGAAATCAACGTCTTGTTGAGCAGAAATGAAATCGACATCATTTTGCTGGATATGAATTACCAGAAGGGTGTAAGTGATGGCCGTGAAGGCTTATATTGGCTGGAGCATATTTTATCGATAGATAAAGATTATGTGGTGATCCTGATGACGGCCTATGGAAACGTAGAGCTCGCTGTACAGGCCATAAAAAAAGGGGCTACAGATTTCATATTAAAACCCTGGGAGAATGAGAAGCTCTTTGCCACCCTCTCGGCAGCCTCGAAGCTACGCCAGTCTAACAAAAAAGTAAAAAAACTTGAAAAGATCCACTCTTCCTTACAAAAAGACATCAACAGGAAATTTGAACATATCATCGGACATTCTGAACCGATCAAACAACTGCAAAATACCTTAATTAAAGTAGCCCCTACCGACGCTAATGTACTCATACTGGGAGAAAACGGGACAGGAAAACAGGTATTTGCCTATGAACTGCACCAATTATCGCAGCGGAAAAACCAGATCTTCATGCATGTGGACCTGGGCGCTCTAAACGAAAACCTATTTGAAAGTGAACTCTTTGGTTATGCAAAGGGTGCATTTACCGATGCAAAGGATGATAAGCCCGGAAGGTTTGAAATGGCCGAAGGAGGTACCATTTTCCTGGACGAGATCGGAAACTTATCACTGCCGCTGCAGGCAAAATTACTGAGTGTGATCCAGAACAGAACGGTTAACCGCCTGGGCGAGAGCAAAGAACGAAAGATCAATGTGCGCCTCATCACAGCTACCAATATGCCATTAAATGAGATGGTGGCTAAAGGAACTTTCCGCCAGGATTTATTGTTCAGGATCAATACTGTAGAGTTGTTTTTACCCGGTCTTGCAGAGCGTGGTGATGACATCCTGTTGCTGGCCAGTCATTTCCTGAATACTTTCAGTTCAAAATATCATAAAAGCAATCTGAGCCTCGACCATAAGGCCGAACACATGCTGCTAAATTACCAATGGCCCGGCAATGTCCGTGAACTACAGCATGTCATAGAACGTGCCGTTATCATGTCTGATGGTTTGAAGATCAGTGCCAGCGACCTGCAGTTGAGTCCTCAGAAATTCGGGGGGACAAACCAGGTAGTACAAACGGACATGGGTCTGGAGGAGATGGAAAAGCTAATGGTGCAAAAAGCGATAGACAAACATAAGGGCAACATATCACGAGCCGCAAATGACCTTGGTTTAACCCGTGCGGCATTGTACAGGCGCATAGAAAAATTCAACCTCTGATGTTTTATTCAAGATTCACCTTCCGGCTGCTGACCAGGCTTATTGTCATCAACGCACTTGCGCTGCTGCTATTTTACCTCATCAGCAAAACCCAGCTTTGGTTTACCATTATAGGGACAAGTATTGTACTGATCGGTTGTCTGATTAGTTTATATAGCTACATCAATCAGATCAGGGAAGACATCAAGCGTTTTATACTGGCTGTAAAAACAAGGGACAATACTTTAAATTTCAAAAACAAAGCGACCAAAGGCAGCTTCCCGGAATTATACGAATCATTTAATGAAATCATTCAGATCCACCGGGATATGCAGCTGGAAAAGGACTCTATGTTCCAGCTGATCAAGACCATACTTGAACAGGTACCTGTGGGCGTTATTGTCATAAAAAACAATAATTCGGAGGAGCAATCTGAGATTGTATTTTTCAACCAGTCGGCGACCAATCTGCTTGCAATCCCAGCCTATAAATACTGGCACCGCCTGACGCAGCACATCCCCCAATTTGCCAAAGAAATAGCAGCAATTGGAAGAGGGGGAAAACGTTTTATGGAACTCAGGATACAGGATAAGCTCATTCAGCTTTCTACTGAGGTGATACCACTAAACCTCTACCATACAGACTATACCATCATCTCCTTCCAGAATATAAAAGATGAGATAGAGCAAAAGGAATCTGAAGCATGGAACAGACTCATTGGGGTTATATCTCACGAAATACTGAATTCGATTACGCCCATCAGTTCGCTGTCCGACACCGTCAACAGCATGATCATTCACAAAAAAGAATTGAATGAGGACGAACTGGATGATTTAAAACCGGCCATCCAAACCATAAAAAGAAGGTCTGAAGGGTTGCTGGATTTTGTAAAAGACTACCGCTTGATTGCGGAACTGCCTACGCCGGAGCTGAAGCACCATACCATCGGTGAAATCTTACAGCACATCAAGGTGCTCATGCTGCCATTTGCATCAGGAAGAAACATCCTGCTTAAGGTAGCGCAAACTTCTTCAAAAATCAGTACCATGATCGACCTTAAACTGATAGAACAGGCATTGATCAATTTGGTTACAAACAGCATATATGCTTTGGAAGGGGTTGATAATCCTGTGATAGAAATTGGCTACAGGCTTGAACATAACAAACTGTACCTGGATGTGCACGACAATGGCAGAGGCGTAGCACAGGAATTAATGGATAAGATATTTGTGCCTTTCTTTACGACCAGAAAAAATGGTTCCGGAATTGGGTTAACCATCACACGGAACATCATGAAAATGCACCATGGAAGCCTGGAGGTCACGTCCCTTCCGTTGGAAAAAACAACCTTTTCCCTGGTGTTTAAATATGATTAAAGACCAGGGAAAAGGTATCTTTATTAAACTACTGTACCGTCCGGAATAATTGCACCTTTTTTCACCACAACAATTCCATCTTTTACAGTATATAGGCTATGATCCCCATCTGGTAAATGTGACCCGCCTATAATCTGTACATCATTACCTATACGGCAGTTCTTATCTACAATTGCATTGACAATTTTACAGCGGTCGCCAATACCGATCAGTGGCTTTCCTGCTTCTACATCCTTGGCTATTTCATCCAGGGTCTGATATTTATCACTACCCATGATGTAACAGCTTTCGATATGAGTGCCCCTTCCGATACGGGACCTGATACCTATAACCGTATGTTTAATGCATTCAGCCTGAAGTATACAGCCTTCTGCAATCATGGTTTTATCTAAGGTTGTACCCAATATTTTTGAAGGGGGCAGCATCCTTGCACGGGTAAAGATATTATGATGGCTATCAAAAAGATTGAACTTAGGAATATCGTCTGTCAGCCCAAGATTTGCTTCAAAGAAAGAAGATATATTTCCTATATCAGTCCAGTACCCTTCATACTGGTAGCTCAATACGTCATAAGTATTCAGCATACGAGGGATGATCTCTTTACCAAAGTCCTTCTCATCGGCATTTTCTGCGAAAATCTTGATCAGCAAATCCCTGTTGAAGATATAAATACCCATTGAAGCGAGGTAATTACGCCCTTCGGCCTGCATCTCCGGACCGGTATCCGAAGTCCAGTCTTCTAATCCCGTTTTAGGCTTTTCTATGAAAGAAGTAATGATGTTCTGCTCATTAGATTTCAATATCCCAAATTCAGGTGCATCCTTTCCATTTACCGGAATGGTGGCCAGTGTGATCTGTACTCCACTATCAATATGTGCCTGCACCATTTTATTAAAATCCATTTGATACAACTGGTCGCCCGAAAGGATCAGCACATATTCAAATTCATGGTTCAGCAGGTGGTGCATGGTTTGTCTCACTGCATCCGCTGTTCCCTGAAACCAGGTCGGGTTATCTGGAGTTTGTTCGGCAGCCAGGATGTCAACAAATGCGGAACTAAAATGACTGAAATGGTAAGTATTTTTAATGTGTTTATTTAGGGATGCCGAATTGAACTGCGTCAACACGAACATACGGTGTATACCTGAATTTAAGCAATTCGAAATCGGAATATCAACCAGCCTGTATTTTCCGCCTATCGGAACTGCTGGTTTAGAGCGTGTTTGTGTAAGAGGGGCCAACCTAGAGCCCTGGCCACCGCCAAGAATTACACCTAAAACTTTGTCAGTCATGTTTATTCATATTTATATTTGGTAAAGATCAATATATTGTTGGGCGGCCTTATCCCAGGAATGATCCAGCTGCATCATAAACTTACGGATTTCTTTTACTTTTTTCTTATCCAAAAATAAATCATATGCGCGCCCGATTGCATGGTTTACATCCCAAACACTGGTTTGGTCATGACAGATGCCGAAACCGCCGTCGCCTATGTCTGTCACCGTATCCTTAAGACCTCCAATCCTCCGTACAATAGGAATGGTGCCATACCTTAAAGCATACATTTGATTTAATCCACATGGCTCTACCCTGCTTGGCATCAGCAGAAAATCTGCACCTGCATAGATCTGGTGCGAAAGCTGTTCATTGTAACCGATATAAGCATTGTAGTTTCCAGGAAAGGCGTGTGTCAGCTGATTTAACCTACCTTCCACCTGAGGATCTCCAGATCCCAACACCAGGACATTAATGTCGCCATTCCCCTGTATAAGTGCATTGTAAAATATTTCAGGAAGCAGATCCGCACCTTTTTCCCCTACCAGTCTGCCAATAAAAGTGTACAACGGCTTGTCGGGATCCAGATTAAAAACGGAACATAGCGCTTCTTTATTTGCCTTTTTTCCTGCTTCTAATGTTTTCACACTATATTGTTTTTCCAGCATCGGGTCTGTCAGCGGATTCCAAACCTCATTATCAATGCCATTTAAGATACCTGCTGATTTGCTTCTTTCCTGAGCAAGCAGATCCTCCAGGCCATTGGCTTTAAAGCTGATCTCCTCGAGGTAACTTGGAGATACCGTAGTAACGCGCCATGCACATTTAATGGCGGAAGCTAAAGGATTAATGGAACCTTTCCAATCCAGCTGACCAGATTTCCATAGATCAAAGGGAGGAATATAATGCAATTTATCCCAACCAAACTGCCCCTGATACTGTGCATTGTGAATGGTTAAAACTGTAGGGATATTGCTGAGTTTTCTAAACTGTTCGCAGTAAGCCATCATAAAAGGCACCAGTCCTGTATGGTGATCGTGGCAGTGGACTACATCAGGCTTGTGCTCCCATTGGGTGATCCAGTCTAAAACTGCAATCTGATAGGCAAGGAAACGTTCGGTATCATCATCATAACCATATACTTTCTCCCGGTCCATTAAACCCGCAATATGCACCAGGTACAGGTCAAAACCCAGTTTATTTGTCTTTTCCCTAAAGATTCTTACGGGAAAGTTGTGAAATCCAAGTTTACCCCAGCCATCATAGACTACTTCGAACTCGTTCTCCTGCAGGAATTTGGTCTGATATGCCGGCATAACTACCTTAGCAAAGTGCCCAAGCTTGTTTTGATATTTTGGTAAAGCACCCACAACATCGCCTAAACCGCCGACTTTTGCAATTGGGTAGCATTCCGCACTAAGGTGTATAATCTCCATGATTTAAGATTTTAAAAATCATCTTAAAATAGGGATTAAGAAGCGTAAAGCAAATATTTGACGAAAAATAATTTAATATTCTATGAGTGCTCAATAATCTATTAACGCCATACGGGATATGCTCCCAACAAAAAAGGATATACTATGAGACGGCATAGGGTTCATTTACTTTTCCCAAAGGAAAAGTAATTTATCCCAGCCGAAGAATAGTGTATCCTTTTTTGTAAAAGCAATAAAAACCTAATCCGCTACAGCCCTGAACATCAGCGCTGCAACCGTTAAATTTGTTCTGCTGTCTATTAAAATAGCTGCGCCGTTGGCTTTATTTTCTGTATAGAAATCGAAGGCCAATTCGTCCGCTGTTTTCAAGATCACACGTCCTATGTCATTCAGTTTAAAATCATAAGCATCTTGCTTCTCCAGCGTATTGATGTCTACTTTGTACAGGATCTCGCGGATCTTGCATTTCGTCACTTTGCTATTGTGCTGCAGCAGGTAAGTAATGCTTTCATCCAGCGGACGGGAATCCATCCAGCATACGTCGGCTTCGATCGCTTTAGAATTTTGAGGCAGGTGATCAGAATTCACCAGCACATCACCCCTGCTGATGTCTATATTGTCTTTTAGATGAAGTGTTACAGATTGTCCTGCATATGCTACTGCGGGCTGCTGGTCAAAGATCTCAATTCTTTCAATTACAGAACTACTGCCCGACGGCAACACTGTAACCTTATCGTTCACATTAAATTCACCACTTACGATCCTGCCTGCATAGCCCCTGTAATCGTGCAGTTCTTCCGTTTGCGGTCTTACCACCCATTGCACCGGCATACGGGCCAAATCAGATTCAGCACCAGTTTCTACATCCACACTTTCCAGAAAATGTAGCAGACTGCGTCCTTGATACCAGGTCATGTGCTCAGATTGATTGACCACATTATCACCTTTAAGCGCACTTACAGGAATAAAAGTAACATCCTTTAATTTCAATTCTCCGGCCAGGGTTTTGTACTTATCAGTAATGGCGTTAAATACCGTCTCGCTGTAACCAACCATATCCATTTTATTCAGACAAACCACTACATGCTCAATACCCAATAAAGAAACCAGATAAGAGTGTCTGATGGTCTGTTCCACCACGCCGTTTCTGGCATCAATTAATATAATGGCTAGTTTAGCAGTAGAAGCTCCGGTAACCATATTACGGGTATACTGAATATGCCCAGGGGTGTCCGCGATGATAAACTTACGTTTATCTGTCTGGAAGTATTTGTAGGCTACATCTATGGTGATACCCTGCTCACGTTCAGCACGCAATCCATCCGTTAAAATGGCGAGATCAATAGTTCCATCGTCATTTTTACGGTTGCTTGCCTGAAGGGCTTCCAGCTGATCTGCAAGAATAGAGTCTGTATCGTATAACAGCCTTCCGATTAGTGTGCTTTTGCCATCATCAACACTCCCTGCTGTAAAAAATTTTAATATGTTCATGCTAAAAATCTAAAATCGTAAATTAAAAGTATCCGCCCTTTTTCCTGTCTTCCATAGCTGCTTCGGAAACTTTATCGTCCATACGCGCACCGCGTTCACTGATCTTTGATGCACTGATCTCCGCGATGATATCGTCCAGCTGATCTGCATCAGATTCTACGGCTGCAGTACAGCTCATGTCACCCACGGTACGGAACCTTACTTTTTTGTGTTCCACCACATCTTCATCATCCATGTTTAGGAATGGGGAAGCAGCCATAAGCTGGCCATTGCGGGTGATGACATCTCTATTGTGTGCGAAATAAATGGAAGGTAATTCTATCTGCTCCCTTTTGATGTAGTTCCAGACATCCAGTTCTGTCCAGTTGCTAATCGGGAACACACGTATGTTCTCCCCTTTGTGGATCTTCCCGTTATAGATGTTCCAAAGTTCCGGGCGCTGGCGTTTCGGGTCCCACTGACCGAATTCATCCCTTACAGAGAAGATTCTTTCTTTAGCACGTGCTTTTTCCTCGTCGCGACGGGCGCCACCGATACAGGCATCAAAGCCATGAAGGGCAATGGTGTCTAATAAGGTGACTGTCTGCAATGCATTGCGGCTCGCATTCTTGCCAGTTTGTTCTACTACTTTACCCTGATCTATGGACTCCTGAACATGGCCGATGATGAGTTTTTCACCGATACGTTCTACCATTTGATCACGGTAAGTGATGGTTTCTTCAAAATTGTGCCCGGTATCTATATGAACCAGGGGAAAGGGAAACTTACCCGGTCTGAATGCTTTTTCGGCAAGTCTTACCAGTGTAATAGAATCTTTTCCTCCGGAAAACAATAAAGCCGGCTTTTCAAACTGCCCTGCCACTTCACGTAAAATGTGAATGGCCTCGGCCTCTAATTCGTCTAAATAATCTAAATTATATTTACTCATCTCTTTTCTTGCAAATTATTTTGTCGCGTGCAAACCACATTCTTTTTTTGACTGGTCTTCCCACCACCACCTTCCGGCCCTGAAATCTTCTCCCTCTCTCACTGCCCGGGTACAAGGTGCACATCCTATGCTAGGGAAACCTCTGTCATGTAATGTATTGTAAACAATATTATGTTTTTTTATGTACTCTTTTACTTCATCAAGGGACCAGAAAAAGATCGGATGAAACTTGACCATCTGGTTGCCTTCGTCCCATTCCAGGTTGACCATATCGTGCCTGTTCAATGATTGCTCAGACCGGATTCCGGTAACCCATAGTTTATTGCCGGTCAATGCTCGTTTCAATGGCTCTAGTTTTCGGATACCGCAGCATTCTTTCCTATTGTCTACAGATTCGTAAAAGCTGTTCGGACCTTTCCTGTTTACCATCTCCTGCAGCGCTTCCGCCTGCGGGTAGTAAGCTTTAATTGGTTTATTGTATATTTCCAGCGTGCGGTTCCATACATAATAAGTTTCAGGGAACAACCGTCCTGTTTCTAAAGTAAATACATCAATAGCAATATCGTTAGAGAAAATCATGTGCGTGATCACCTGGTCTTCCCAGCCGAAGCTGGTAGAAAAAACGATCTGACCCGGGTAAGTTTCAGCAAAATACGTTAATGCTGCTACCGGATCCATATCTTTAATTTTATCAGCTATCGCTGTTAACTGTTCTTTCATATTATTTCAAATCCTTGGTCAGGATCTCTGTTACTTCATTCAATTTTTTAACCTTCGAACTAAAATCTCCCTGCAGAGAATTGCGCAGCGTATTCATTTGCTGTAAAGTGGTATCCAACTCTTCAGGTATGCTTTCATCAAGCACTTCTTTTAGACGTTTGGCAATAGTCGGCGATTTCCCATTGGTTGATATTGCGATTTTCAGATCGCCTTTTTTCACTACCGAACCCAGATAAAAATTGCACAAGTCAGGCTTGTCTGCAAAATTTACCAGGAGGTGTCGCAGGTCGGCCTGCACCCGTATTTCTTCATTGAGCTGTGCATTATTTGTAGCCGCAATCACCAGATCAGCATAATCCAGATCTTCAGCCTTAAATGCCCTATTCTGAATATTTACCCTATCGAAACCAGCTGCCAGTTCCTGAATTTCAGGAATTACTTCCAGCCCGATCACGGTTACCTTTGCTTCAGGACTATTGCTCAGTAGGGCAGACAGTTTTTCCAGTCCAACATTACCCGCACCAATCAGCACAGTATGTATGGTGTTCAATTTAATGAAAACAGGAAATAATTGATTGCCTTCCATCTCTACTTATAATTCTTCCTTTAGAGCTTCGTAAAAATCCCTGATCGGCTGGAACGAAGGATGCAGGGAAACCACTTCACCAAAGACCAATAGTGCCGGAGCTTTGACCCCTTTCTCTTCTACCAGTTCAACTATAGTGTCTACAACTCCGATAGCGAGTTTCTCATTTTCCGTAGATCCACTTTGAATCGCTGCTACAGGCAACCTGTTTTTACCTTCGTTCTGGAAAAGTTTTACTATTTCCTTTAGTTTACCTAACCCCATCAACACCACTACGGTTGCTTTTGATCTCGCTGCCTCATAAAGATCGTTGGAAATCATTCCAGACGAAGTGGTACCAGTTACGACCCAAAAGCTTTCACTTAAACCCCGGTGCGTAACTGGGATTTGCTGTAAACCAGGTACAGAGATTGAACTAGACAAGCCAGGAACTACCGTTACAGGAATGCTGTATCCCGCTGCATAGTCCAGCTCCTCGTATCCCCTTCCGAATACAAATGGATCGCCTCCTTTTAAACGGACAACGTGACCGTAGTTGAGGGCATAATCGACCATCAGTTTATTGATGGTATCCTGACCGTAAGAATGCTCACCCGATCTTTTCCCCACATATACTTTGATCGCATTTGGTCCGGCGTAATCCAGTACACTTTCGTTTACCAAAGCATCGTACAACACCACATCTGCATCTTTAAGTGCATTTACAGCTTTCAGTGTAATGAGTTCAGGATCACCAGGGCCAGCGCCTACCAATGTGATCTTTGGTTCCTTTATATTTTTTTGACTAATCATTACAAGCCTCCTCTTTTAGCATTAATTTGACTGATGAAGTCATTTACAGATGCCAGATAAGCAGTTGCAAATTTCTCAGTTGGTTCATTTTTGTTGATCTGCAGTACCTCATCATTGAAAGACTGGTTCAATACGATTTCTCCTGTCTGCACATAATGGGTATCGAATTCTCTGATCACTCCGATTTGAGTACTGCTATTTACACCTTTATCCAGCAAGAGTGCTTTTGCTGCACTCACATATACTGCATAGCTATGGTAAATGGCATCAGACCAGGCTTTAGCTTCGTAAGAAGCATTGGCCCATTCCAGTTTCTCCACCGCTTCAAGTAGTAGTGTTGAAACCAGATCGATCACTACACCGGCACATTCGCCCACACCAATAGCGGTAACAAATGTTTCCTCATGACCCCAATCCACATACTCTTCATCTTTCAATGTTGTAAGGTCAGCCAACGGCTTCAGCAACTGGTAGAAATAATCCTTACCCTGTCTGTCATAGTATCCATGGAAACTCTCCTCACTTTCCGAATTGCCGGCATAGTCGTTCAAGACCGTCCTGAGTACATCTGTAGCACGCTTAGATGGGGCTTTGATCACTCTTTCTGCTACTCTTCCTTCACCATCTCCGATGGTTCCACCACCAAGCATTACCTGTACAGCCGGTACTACTTTACCATTCGCTTTCAGCGAACTGCCGTGAAAACCGATGTGTGCAAGACCGTGCTGTCCGCATGAATTCATACATCCGCTGATCTTTATCTTGATGTCTTTTTCGTAAACCAGTTCAGGATACTCTTCATACACCAGTTCCTCCAGCGCAACAGAGAGCGACATAGAATTGGAAATGCCAAGATTACAGGTATCCGTTCCAGGGCAGGTAGTTACATCTGCCACACTATCAAAACCTGGTTTGGCAAAACCGAGCTCTTTTAACGCTACGTATAAACCTGGCAATGCTTCTTCCCTCGCAAATTTCAGCATCAGGCCCTGATTTTGGGTGACACGTATTTCATCCGCTACATAGGGACTGATGGCCGCAACAAGTTGACGTGCCTGATCTGTAGGAATATCACCTTTAGTTACTTTGATATATACAGAGAAAAAACCTTCCTGTTTTTGAGGAACTATGTTCGTAGCTCTCCAGTGTTTATAGTCCAGCGTATCCACTACATCCAGTACGGGATAATCTATCAGTGCCGGTGCTTCAGGTTGAGGTACTGCATCGCGGTCTATTTTGAATGACTTTACTTTGTTCGCGATACGCTCTTCTTCGATCAGCCTCAATACTTCTTCCAATCCCAGTTTTTGCACCAAATACTTCAAACGGGCTTTATTGCGGTTGGTACGCTCGCCATAGCGGTCGAACACCCTAAGCATTGCCTCTGCATAAGGAATGATCTGATCTTCATGCAAAAATTCATGTACCAGGTTTGCCAGAAATGGCTGAGCACCGAGTCCGCCACCTAACAACACTTTAAATCCGCGTTCACCCTGCTCATTGATCTTAGGAATGAAGCCAAGATCATGGATATAGCTAAAAGCAGTATCCCGCTCGTCAGAAGAGAAAGAGAATTTGATCTTTCTACCCATCTCCTGGCAAATCGGGTTGCGCAGGAAATAAAGGAAAAAGGCATGTGCGTAAGGAGATACATCAAAAAGCTCGTTAGGATTGATACCCGCATCCGGAGATGAGGTAACATTTCTTACGGTATTTCCGCAGGCTTCACGAATGGTTACATCATCCTGCTCCAATTCTTCCCAAAGTTCTGGCGTCCGGTCCAGGCTTACATAATGTATCTGAATATCCTGACGGGTGGTCAGGTGCAGGTTGCGGCTGGCATATTTATCAGAAACGTCAGAAATGCGGAGAATCTGCTTAAAAGTAACCTTTCCGAAAGGTAGCTTAATTCGAATCATCTGCACACCCGGCTGTCGCTGACCATAAATACCACGCGCTAAACGCAGACTTCTGAATTTCTCATCATGGATTTTTCCTTCGCGAAAAGCTCTGATCTTTTTTTCAAGATCAATGATGTCTTTCTCGACTACAGGATTCTCTAACTCTGTCCTAAAACTTTGCATGTCAAATTGTTTGTTTAAAAAAAAACTTCTCTGTCTGGGAGACTGGAGAAGTTCGTATATCTAATCTCAACAGCCCACGATATTACCCGTACATGCAGTGCATGATCACGTAATTAAGGCTATTGATTGTTTTGTTCATGAAGCAAATATATAAAGTATAGGGGAATAGTAGTATATATTATTTCAGAATATCTGTAAACAACTGTAATACAGTGATATATTTTACATTAGAAATACAAATGGCACTTGATCATGGGCGCCATTTGTATTTTATTGAGAAGATTTGGGAGAATTAACCAGCGTCTTTTCTAATGCCTTCAGGTCAACTCTAGGTATTTTGCCTTTTGCTTTTACCATTACTGTTCCGGGATTAATGGTTTTCTCGTATCCTCCGGATGACATGTAGAAATGATCGCTATGATCCGGAGAAATACCACCAGCATAGTCGCTCCTACCCTCGGGAACACCATCTGTATGTGTCAGTTTTGCCTGATCTAAAAATTTCCAGTCGCCATTAACTTCCTTTCCAAACATATTATAGTATTCGGCTTTGCGCAGCAACTGTCCGTTTCCATTGCCAAAATTCTCAATAAAAGAATAGAATCCGTCAAAATACCTGTTTTCCAATTGTACTTTCTATAAGACTGCCCGCCCGTTCCCTCATTTCCAAAACTATTAGCCTGCACTTCAGTGCCCTTAGTCGCGAGTCTCACCAGGTCCTCCTCAAAGCTGGCGGACGGATTTCCAAAGAAATCATCAGCTTTCCGGGCGGAAAGAGGTTTCATTTCCTTGATCCGGCGGGAAATGAATTGGCAATCTGGTCTAGCTAACCTTTATATTATAGCTGGCTCATGTAAAAAAAAGGATATATAAGATAGATTGGCTATCCCATTACTCAAAACCCAATTAAAACCTTAAATTTGGGGTATTAGATTATTTTCATGATAAAATTATTTGTGGTGGGATACCCACTAGACATTGAGGATGTCGAACTGATTGAGTTGTTCAGTATCCAGGGGATGATACATAGTATACATTTATTGACCGACAAAGTAACCCATAAGCATAAAGGTTATGGGTTTATCGAAATGGTAGATCAGGCAGGTGCAGACAGGGCTATAGCAAACCTTAACGGGATGGTGATGAAGGGACGAAAACTTACTGTAAAACTTGCAGACGAGGATCGCGAGAAAAAACCTAAGGCCTTTAAATCAAATCACTTTCCAGCTCAGGACCGACAGGCAAGTCAAAACACTGAAGAAGGATTCAAAAGTAAACGGCCAAGAAAATTGATTTCAGAGGGGAAGTAAACTCAAAAATCAATTAACTTTCCCGGGTAGATAAATAGTTAAGGCGGTTGGCTTGGGTGAAAATCTTTGAAATTTGGTTATTTTCATTTTTATGGCACAATAAACAGATCCAAACACTCCTCCGAAAGCACTCAGGTCAAACACGATCATGATCCAGGCAAACAACTGCAGACCCATAACTGCACCTATAAAAACGTGCATTAATATGACGCTAAGCAGGATTAATACCCTGACTCTACCCCATTTGATCCATATCAGGACAGGAAACAGCATTTCCACAAACAAGGTAGTCCAGGAGAAAATGGCAGACACACCCGGGCGACTGATCAGGTCTTTAAAAAAATCTGTGAACATGGAATAAAACTGCGGCTGGTTGATCGCACTCCAGATGGCGGTACCATCCATCCATTGTTGCCCGCCAAACTTTGCCACACCCGCGGTGAAGTAAACGATGCACAAATGAAGCTGCAGCACATTAAAACAAATGTTCATGTATGCCAGATCTATAGGCTTTTTGGAGCTGTGTATCAAATTATCAAGAGACCAGACACGACCTATCGGAAACAATAAGCTATAAAACAACAAGGTGAATAGGAAACCGTCAAACCCAAAAGTCAGCAAACTATAACCATTAAAAACCAGCAGATGAATAAACAGACAAATTGCGACATTGATCCTGGTTTTTAAACCGATCAGCAGGCAAAATGCTGAAAAACCAAACAGCAGGTAGAGCGCAGAAAGAAAGTTGTGTTCATTACTAATTCCCAGAAAATCGATGAATTTTGGAAGGGATATGATGTAAGATACCTGCAGTGGTCTGGATACAAAATCCTGAATGATCCCGGTCTTGCTGTAGAGCAAATCCAGTTGATCAAACTCTGAATAAATTTTAAACAGTATCGTAAGTGCCACACCTATCCTTAAGGCGGCAAACTGTAAGGGCGAATTGGAGGTTAATGCTTTCATAACAAAAGTTTTAAGGCAAATAATTATTGTAGCTTGTAAGTTCCGTTATATACTTCCCGGAAAATGCTTGTTTTTTGGTAAAGGCGGTAATCTTTCATCAAGGGGGGAACGTATTCTCCGATAGAGATGAAAGCTACTCCCGTGCCTGGCCGGTTGGCGAAAACGTGTGAGGCAATCATCCTCGAAGTAAGCTCGTAGGCCTTTTGGTTTCTAAAAGTATGGATGACTGCGGATAGCCGGGAGTCGAACAGGTTTTTTCCTATACCATAGGCATCCTGTCTCAAATGCTTTTTACCATCCAGCGTGTAGGCCTTTACCACGGTCTGGTTTCCCACATTTGGAGAAAAGAAACTGTAACCAAAACCTCCTCCCGTGTACGATGCGTACCGCAACAAAAAAGCTTCTGCCAGCTTGTTATGCTGTTTGATCAATCCTGATCCCAGCAGCACAATCAACAGATGCAGGGCAAAGAAAGATTTTATCAAGGTGTATTTCATGGCTTTAAAATAAAGGAGCAGGCGTTTACCTGCTCCTGGTCATCAGAATATTTCCTTACAGTCCCCTGCCGCGCACTGCCGACAGTTTTACGGATTTGAATGATTGCTTGCTCAGATTGGTATTCAATTTCGAGATGATTGAATTTTGCAAGTCTTTACCATTGGTAATGATCTTTTGGATCACGATCACATCAGACGCATTAAAACCGCCTCCTGCACCTACTGTGGCTCCTCCCACTTTACCAATAGATGAAAGCGGAGCAGTACCATAATTTACAGTCAGGCGATAAGTCGAAGGATCAGCACCTTTTAAAGATTCCACGATTTTGTTGACTTCAGCTTCTGAAGTTGTGTTTACGATCAAAGCTTTTGCAGTTTGAGCTTTAGAAGCAGTTGCGCCAAATAATAAAAGACCTGCGCACAATGTTGGGATGAATAACTTTTTCATGTTGTTGTTTTTAAAGGTTTAAATAATTAAAGTTTATTGTCATGACTTACTACATTAGTCGTGACTACCTAAAAAAGGGAAACAACATTTTTAACTTTTTTTATTTTTCAGCAATAACGCCCCTGCCAGCATCAGAATACCACCAGCTGTAATCCACAAAAACAGACTAAAACCGGCTTCATATTCAATAGCATCCGTATCCCCTATTACTATAGTCGCAGCCCAGAAATACGGCATCACATGCAATCCATCTTCATCATCCAGCAGTGCCAGTTTTGCCTTGTTCAAGGCCACATCCTTTGTCATCCCTTCCTGCAGGCACTTATAAAAAGATTCAGTAATCCTGTAGGTCACCTGATCGTCAATCTGCCAGAGGTTAGTTACGCTTGCAGGCACGCCGGCGATCATAAAGCCTCTGGCCATGCTAAATATACCTTCACCACTAGCATTCCGCCCTACTCCAGTATTACATGCAGAAAGCACTACCAATTCGGTGTTTGTAAATTTCAACTGCTGAATAACTGATAATTTTACCGTGCCATCAGCAAGGTACAATACCGGTTCCTTTGCCAGACTATCAGCATCTGCATGCGCATAAATTTGCAAGAGCTGGTGTCGGGTGGCCTGCTGCAAAAAAGCTTCCCGTGACGCATCAGCACCTTTTAATAACAGCGCCTGCTTAAAACCAGACGCTATCCTTTCCAGTGAATGATCTGAACCTGTCAAGGCAGATAAACCGCCACCATACTGCAGCGGCGCGACACCTAAAAACGAGGTTTCCGTAGGGTAGCTCTGGTGCTTTTTCATCACCGTACGCATTGCATGCACATAGCTAAAAGCATATTGTTTTGCTAAAAAGCTCTCCCGGTTCCCAGCATCGGTAAGCAGGGCTTCAAAAGGTATAAACTGTTCATCCGGCGATAGGATGACCCTGCCTCTTTCAACACCCAGAGGCTTGAAAAGTCTTCGATATAATTTATTCGCCAGTAAAGCGTATCTGCTATAATTTTGGTTGAGCAAAGACCGATTGGAACACAGGTTCAGCAATTCCCGGGTGTCTTTTTCGTAATCAGGATACCTGATCTTCAGCAGCTTTTGCTGTGAACCGGAAAGCACTAAAGTATAAATACAGTCAGCTCCCGTAAAATACTCTACCAATACCTGCTGTTCTTTCTTCAATCTAGCCCTGAGACTACTGTGAGGAAAAACCTTACGGTCAAATTTATGTTGATAGTAAGCCGGATACTGCTGTTCCAGTTTTCTAATATACCGCTCCCATTGATCCTGCGCAGCACGCCAGTCTGCTTTTAACCTTGAATATTCCGTCGCTTCCTGTGGAGCGGCAAGTAGCTTTTGTCCAAGTATAAAGGCATTTATACGTAATTGTTTTTCTTTTTGACGGTCTTTCTTGGAAAGCTGATTTTCTGCCAGGGTTTCACTCAACCTGTCATTTAATAATGCTGCCCGGCTCTTTTCAAAAAAATAGTAAGCCTTTTCTACATCCTTCAGGGCGAAGCACACTTCGATGCATTCCTCATACAGGTCCCTTGTTTTTTTACGCCAGACCAACTTACTTTCCTCAGCGTGTTGCTTCCATCGCATCATATCGAGCGCTTCATCTGCCAGTTCATAGGTAGCCAGAGAAAGTTTCAGGTCTGTTTTATCCCCACTCTGACGATAGCGCTGCAGTAATGCATTTGCTTTGTTAGCGATCATCGTAGTCACAAAATAATCGTTGGAAACCAGCTTGAGCATATTCGAATTCAGGTTTCGATTCAACGAAATATCCTTAAATCCCAAAGGCAATGTGATCAATGCCTTTTGATAATAAGACAAAGCCTTACTGTAGTTTTTCTGGTAACCATACACCACGCCCATATTGGAATATAAGGCTGCCATCTGGTACTGATCTTCCGCCTCCCGGGCGAGCTTAAATCCTCTGTTGTAACATTCGAGGGCCTTATCATATTCCTTCAGTTCATCCGCATATACACTGCCCATATCCAGCAGATCCCTGGCGCACTGTTCAAAATTTTCATTAGTGGCATTTAAATCGTACGCTTTTTGATAGTAAGAAATGGCAGATTTCGGATTTCCCTTTTTACCGAGCAAATCAGCATATACAGAATAACTGGTTGCCAGGTGTACAGGGTCATTACCCGACTGCTCAAGCATGGCGATCGCTGTTGTGATACTGGATTCTGCTTCGGAAAACAACGACAACTCTGCGGCCGCTTGTGCCTTTTGTGCAAGCAACGGCGCCTTGGCATCAAGGTTTCCTACTTCTCCGGCCAGGTAAATCCCTTCGTTCGCTATTTCTATACTTTTCTGATAATCCCCTGTCTGGTACCAGGCATAAGACTTCTGCTCAAAAGCCATAAAAACAATGAAATACTTATCGGGGAACTGACTTCCTGAAGCAATGCACCTGTCGAAGTAATCCTGGGATTCTTTTAACAGGTTCAACCGCTTATAGAATATCCCAAGGTTAAAATAGCTGTTGGCCAGGAAGGATGGATCGGTGTTTTTTCTACCTGAAGTATTGACCTGCACGGCTTCCTTAGTAAAAAATATGGCCTTTACCAGGTCATCTGTTTTGCCGTACAAATCTCCCATCCTATGGGCCATTTGCGCATAGCCGAAGCCCCTGACGGGATGGCATTTCAGGTATTTCTGATGTAATGCCTGTAGCAAGCTTAGCTTTTTGTGATTGCTGAGCCCGGAATTTCCATGAATGCCGTTTACTTTATTTACTACCGCCGAGTCGGACAAACATTGAGTGTAGCCCTGTAAGCCATACAGCAAAGCAAACAACAGTAAAACTGCTGAGCGAAAAAATAATCTTTGCATGGCTTGCTTATTTTACACAAGCACCATTTCTGATGTGCTTTTTGGCAAGCACTAAATTTTCCTCAAGAACATGGGTTCCTGAACCTGCAACAGCCAAGCTGCCCAGGCATGCAATGAAATCTGCCTTTTTGATATTTGGCACATAAAAGCTTTTTGGACAATGTGCCCCGATAATCCCGCTGGCTATGGCCGTAGCAAAGGAAGATCCGCTGATCAAAGCCGGATCCGCACCATCAAAAGGAACGGCAAACTTCATCCCTTCACGCAGCACCTGATCGGCCACTACACCAAGATCCACATATTTATTGCTGTAATTCTGCGTGGCGCTTACCGTACGCTCATCGGTGGTAGTTACCGTGATTACGCTATTGGCCGCGGTGCTCAAGTTAGCAGGATAGAAATTATGAATGGCTAGATTGCGTAGCTGATCTTCAGTCAACGTAATTCCATGCTCTGCCTGGTAAATTTGTTTGGCAATTTCGTCCTCTGCCGGACTTTGATTGCCTGCTGCCGTGACAAAGAGGATGCCTTTTTTTCGCAATACGCCGGTAATCAGCGTTTTAAGATAAGGCACAGGAATTTCATAGTAATAATAGAATCCCCAGCTCGCATTGATGATATGAGCACCCTTGGCTATTGCAAAATTAATGGCACAGAGTATCCCAAAAAGATCACCCACCCCATCCTTGTCATGCGTTTTCAGCGGCATGATCTTTACCGTATTATTTTCAGCGCCTGCAAACTGGTTGATGATATACTGGCTGACGATACTGCCATGCCTATTGGGATTGTCATCCCTGTAATTACTGGTATTGTCAATAAAATTCCAGCCTTCATGCACTTCAGCATAGCACTTTGCCCCCGTTGTGGTGTCAGTCTGTTTCCACAGATACTGAGGATCGACTAGCGCAGTGTCTACACCCGTATCTAATACGGCTACGATAATTTCATCTTTTTTGCCGGACGAAGGATTTTGCAAATGCTTGTTTTCACCTTGAAATCCTCTCTGCGCATCAGCCGGAACCGAATTGGTAAAGTTCAGGGAATAAGACTCGCCCACGGTCGTAGATGATGGTCCCGACCCGGCTTTTAAAGAATCCTTGCTGATCCGGGAATGAATTCCTTTGGCAGACCACAGTTGCACAGGGATATCACAATTGCCACAGGAAAGCATCTTGATCGTCTCTATGGCAATGCCGTCTTTCTTAAAAGATTCCTTAACCGTCCGGATATCATTTTCCGTTGGTTTCCTTTTGAAAAAGACCAGGATCTGATCTTTACGGTAAGTTCTGGTGAGTAATTTTTCCAGTTTTTCGCTCCGCGCGCTTAATCTAACCGCAGCGGGGTTGCGTTTTGGTGAAAGTTTGTTGGTATACATAGGGATTTTTTGATTTCATAAGATAGATTTTGAGGTGATCAGAGCTTGTCCAGCCATGCTTTGGCCTCTTTACTTCCAGCCAAGTCTTTTGAAACAACCTGTTCCAGGTTGATTTTTGCTTGCTCATGGCTTTCTTTATCGCCCTTATTCAAGAGGGCTATTGATTTGTAAAACAAACCGGGATTGGTATATAAATCCATTTTAGACAGCTCATCAAACGCTGCTATGGCTTTATCATACTCGCCCGTAATCAGATAGGTAATACCCAGGTTTTTTACAGCTTCAGCCCGAAATGTATTGTCATTTGTCAGGGTTTCGAAAATGCTGATTGCTGTAGGATAGTCTTTTTTATTGAAAGCAGCGATTCCCTGCTGCAATTGGTCACTAGCACCCATGGTTACACCGAGGTTGTTAAAATTGGCGGCGATATAATCTCGCGCCATTACTTTTGAATCCGGGCTTCTGAAGAAAATCAGCCAGGCTGCTACCAGGGCCAGACAAGCGGCGGCGGCATACAGCGACAGTTTTCTGATCAATGGATAGTTTTGTTTTTCCTGAGGCTTTTCAGCAGCTAAGACATCCTCATAAAGCTGTGCAAAACGCGCTTTCTTATGCTGCGCGAGTTCCAGCTTCAGCGCATCTTTGATCATGATATATTGCGCAACCTGCTCTGCAAGGACTTCATCTTTGGCACACCTTTCCTCAAATGCTTTTTTAGCATCCTCAGACAATTCCCCATCAAAATATTGCGCTATATACTCCAGATCTGTCATCTTTTATTAATTTTCAATAATGTTCTTAATTTTTCCATACACCTCAACCTGCTGGTTTTTACCACCTCTGCTGAATTGTATTCCGTCATACCAGCTATTTCCTTATCGCTGTAACCATCTTCAAAAAACAACAGCAATTGCTTGCATTTCCCCCCTACTTCCATCAGCATTTTGGTCAGGCGGCTATAGTCATCTTTTGCTATGATCTGCTGAACAGCATTTCTGGCAGCATCCGGCAATTCATACACCAGACTGTCCAGTGGAATACCATATTCGGCCTTTCGCTTATTAGTCGTTTCTTTTCGTAAAAGGTCAACACATTTGTTGGAAAATATCTGGTACGCGTAGGACTTGAGTGCCGAGCGGCCTTCAAACTTTCGGTTAACTATCTGATGGATGAGGCTGATGATGGTATCCGAATATGCACTGGCGGCATCTTCGGTGCTGATTTTGTATTTTTTAGTGCCGTGGGCGATGAGGTAAAAATAGGCCTTGTACAGATCTCGTTCAGAAATCTGTCTTTGTGACCCGCCTCGCTTCAACCCTTCAATAATCTCATTATCAGAATGTAGCATCATCTAAAAATCGACTGTAGCACTTTGCTTACAATAATAATGATTATTTCTGATCTTGTATGTGATTTTTAATACGGAGACTTATCCTAAGTCTGAGATTTTGCTATGATCCTCTCTCCTTCCTAAGGAGAAACGGGGCATTTTAAATTAAGAAACCGTAATCTGATACCGTACAGACCTGCCAAGCCCCTCTTGCAACAGCACACCAATTTCATGCAGATACTGCAAATCCCTGGTCGCAGTCGCCTTGGATATCTTTGCCATCCGCATATACTTTGCCGCAGTCATCCCTCCTTCAAAGCCATCCGCCCCACTTGCAAGCATTTTATTGATCACCTTCAACTGACGTTCATTCAATTGTGATTTATAACGGTCAAAAAAGAAGGCTTTTTTTAAAGTAAACTGTACCATAGTTTTTGCATCAATTTGAGCTTCCAGGATAACTGATGCAAAATAGATCATCCACTCCGTGATTTCTAAACCAGCCTGTGCCTTTTTGAGTTCAGCATAATACCGTTTCCTGTCTTTTTCTATCGCTTTCGATAAGCTGAGCATGACTGGCCTGCCGAGAGAACAGGAAAGTGCCTTTTCTGCGATCGCACGGCCAATACGTCCGTTACCATCTTCAAAAGGATGTATAGACTCAAAATAAAGATGAGAAACGGCAGCCCGGAGCACTGCTTCAGCAACATCTCCACCAATCCCGAATTCAACGCTGTTGAACCAATCCACAAAGCGGAGCATTTCGTTTTCTACCTGACTGGAAGGAGGAGCTTCATAATGTATCGTCTCTTTGCCGTATGCACCTGAAATTACCTGCATAGGCTCGGCGCCTGTCCTCCACTCGCCAGCATTGATTTGCTTCGCGTTCTCCATCAGCAATTCATGCCAATATTTAAGCGTGATTATACTCAGTGGTTCCTGGAAACTTTTGCGCACATCTACCATCAGACGACCAATACCTGCGGCCTGCTGATCTTTGACCAGAACGGGACTCTCATTAAGACCAAGGTTATTCCTGATCGAAGACATGACATCTTCCCTGCTGAGATATTCCCCTTCAATTTCCGAAGTTTTAATCGCTTCAGACAGCATGAGTTGCAATAAGTTTTCCAATCGCATTTCCTCAGGCAAGGCCTGGATAATACCGTTAACCTCCCCCGTTTCCTTTGCGAAATTCACAATTAATGGCTGAACTTCGTCTAAGTTATAGATAAAGTCAGGCCATCTCTGTAACTGCCAATTGTAACTCATGAGCCGATTATTCTAATTATTCGGCTCAAATATAAGCAAATTATGAGCCGATTAGCGAATTTAATCGGCTCACCACAATTCCCCTACCAAATTGCCTGAAAGGATTTCCCGTTAAACTAATCGAAAGCAATTTGACTAGGACCTGAAACTTTTTCCATTTGGCAGGCACATTTACCGCCTTTTACTTTTACTATTGCAGATTTGGTCTGATTGGTCTCTACAGATGTGCCTGTAACTCTCAAATCATCACCCGCTTCAGACAACTTTCCTATATAACTACCATCGACCAATACGAAGGAGCCTTTCACATATTTCGAACTGGTATAATGAGCATTAATTTGTTCTCCCGTCCGCTGGTTCACGACAGTGTAGTCTTTTACATCCGCGGCCAGCCCTTTATTGTCTACAAATTTTATGAACACCGAGCCAATCGAGATATACGGGCAAAAATTATTACAGTCGGTGTTATTTCTGTCTTTTCTACAACCCAGCAACGCGCCGGCCATAAGTAATAAAAGCGCAATTCTTTTCATGGTTTATAGGTTTTTAAAGAAAACGCTAATATCTGTTAAAACGCTACAATTTAAACCAATAAAAAACTCAACTACAATTTAAACCGAAATGGCTAATTAAAGTCTGGTTGTCAGATGGAAAACCAGCCGGGCTTACTAACCGGCTTCTATTTCTTCTTTTTTTGACCTCTATTCTCAATTAGTCCAATCTGCAAAGCAATGGATTGTTCTAATATGCCTGATCCTTCGTCACACACCAACCACCAACTGGTAGTGCTCTACCTTAAATATTATCTTGGTAAAAATCTTGTGGATAAGATTTAGATGGATAACTAACACCTGATTGGTATGTTAGTTATCACCTGAAAACCGAGATGAAGTAGTCTACCAATAATGCGCTCTCCTTTCAACCTGCGTTCGTTTTGCGTTCGTATCTATTAAAGCACTTCAAAACCCCTTTATAGGGGCTACTCAAGGGTTGGTAGGGCTACAGCTTTTTAAATGGCTATGTAGGAATTGCATAGTGATTTCATTTTGGGTGTAGTTACACGAATGCATATTGAAGGAACATCAGAGGCAGCGCGAAACCAGCTTAGAGACTGCTTCCCTTTAGAACCAGAGCTTTTGGAGCAGACCATACATGCCTACATCGCTTCATTCACCAAACTACTGACGGACAAAATCAAACCACAGCGTACCACTTACCTTTTCACCATTGGCATGATTGAGTTCACTTTGAGGGCCCATTACTTTTGCCGATTGGAATTTAGTGCCGATTGGACTGATGCCACTTAAAAACCCAATGCTTCCTTCCGGAAAAGAAGGCTCCACATTGTTATTGGCAAGCGCAGCCATTTCTCGTGCCGGACGCAGCATTTGTAGATAGGTATTTTTATCTGCCGAATAAACAGTAAATGGCGCTTCCTTATTTTCTATCGTTACCCAACTGACCTCAGCATGATAGCCCTTAAACTCTGGATACCCCCAGCTTTCACCAGTAATGGCATTGTTATAGGCCTTATGCCAAACGCCGAACTGCTGACCTTTTAACCTGTTCTTCCAGACCCTGTAAGGACCACGGCCAAGCCATTTCATTCCGGTGATCTTTTCTTCAGGGTAATTGAATGTGATGCCCACAAAACTGGCATCTCCCTGTTGCGAATACTGGTATTCCAGTTTAGCAGGCTGTCCCGAAACAAATGTCCATTTTACATGCAACCAACCCGCTCCCTGGTAATCAGCCTCGACAATATATTGACCATTAACCATTTTATGTTCAAACTGCTTTAATTCGGTTTGAACGCCAGCCAGCACCGGCCCTCCCGACAAAGAGATCGTCGTTGCAGGTTTTACTACATTTTGGATATATCCAGTCTTTTTATCAAAATTGTAAGTGAGACCATCGCATTTGATGCTCAGCACATTATCCGTTTCCGTCATTCTTACAGCCATTTTGCCAGTCGAAATGCCTTTTTTACCTGCGATCGCTGCCGGCTGACCAATTGCCCAGCTCCAGGTAAATATCTCTTTCTTGTCCGGACCATAAGCAGTCAGGTATAATGCGTCATTTTTCGTCCATGCAGCAGGCAGTACCAGGTTTAGGACGCCCTTTTGCCCCGGACTAAGATCAGGAGCCTTGAGTAAACCCTTTGCTTTTACAGCAGCCGCAGTAACTTTATCCGTTGCCGACGGAAACTTAACTAGCTTCCATTTAAATGTGCATTGGTTCAGGTTTGTAAACGAATACCTGTTTTCGACCGCTATTTTCCCATTAAAGCCCGCAGCGATTGGCTGTGGATTGATATACACCGGCGACCAGATCTCTTTTATTGCGTAAAAGCTTCCTTCCTTTTCGCGGTGAGCCCCGACAATGCCGTCCGGAGCATGGTTGCCATCTCCGTCATAAGCACCATTTTTATCTGTACGGATAACCGATTCATCTGAAAACGCCCAGATAAATCCGCCCCCCGCGTGCGGATGCTTCAGCATTTCAGTCCAAAAATCATCCAGCGCAGCAGCAGCCCCACCATCATACAGCGCATGCATAAATTCGGTCGGAAAGTAAACTTCCTGTCCGCTGCCCGCAGCCTTAACTATGTCCTTAAAATTTGGGTAATGCTTGGTATCGGTACCATTAAATTTTTCCCAGGGATGAATCACGGTGCGGTTTTGCGGATCGTACAACGCATAGTCTTTATCCAGATCCCTGTTAAAACCTCCTTCGTTGCCATTGGCCCAAAACAGGATCGAGGGATGGTTTACATCGCGCACCACCAGCTCCTTAACCAGTTTGCGCCCCGTTTCGGTATCGTAATTGCCCTGCCAGCCAGTAAGTTCGTCTATTACATACAAACCCAGCGAATCACAAACATCCAGAAAATCGCGATCAGGTGGATAGTGGGACATCCTTACCGCATTCATATTCATTTCCTTCATCAGACGTACGTCCATCAGGTGAACCTCATGACTTAGTGTACGGCCGGTTTCCGGCCAGAAACTATGGCGGTTAACCCCTTTCATGATTACTCTTGAACCGTTTACATACAGCCCGTCGTAAACCCGCAACTCTACGGTACGGAAGCCGAATTTTTGTTTAGTGCGGTGAACGCTCCCCTTTTCGTTTTTGATAGCAATCACTACCTGATATAAATTAGGAAATTCAGCACTCCATAGTAGAGGTTTATCAAAGCCAGACTTTAATTCAATGTGATCTCCTGATGTATTTGCTTTAGCTGAAAAAGGCTTTCCTACATTTTGGCCGTTGAGTTTTTGCACCTGGGCTTCAATCAGATCGCAATCCTTTAGGTTTTGTGCGTATACATCCAACTGGAAGGACCCGTCAGCTTTTGCGTTTACAGCGACTCTTTCTATAAAAACCTGTGGAACAATTTCCAGGTAAACAGGCCGGTAGATTCCACCGAAAACCCAGAAATCACCACTCCGCTCGGCCTTATTTACCGATAGATTGGCAGATGTCTTATCTACGGTCACTTCAAGCAGGTTTTTTGAGTTTGATTTTAGCAAATCGGTGATATCATACTTAAAGCAATAAAAACTGCCCTGATGTACCGGCCCCGCCTGCTTGCCATTGATCATGACCCTGGTATCGGTCATCGATCCTTCAAAAACGATATAAACCTTTTTACCTGTCAGGTTAGCTGTAAGAAACTCATGCTTATACAGCCCTTGTTCGTTGTTTTTTATCTTATCATGGCCGTAATTATAGGCTCCAAACCCCTGTTGCTCCCATTGTGATGGCACAGGAATTTTAGTCCATACACCACTCTTCCTTCCTGCAGTGCAATAAAAATCCCAGGACACCGTGTGGTTCTTATCTGTCCCCGACAAGTATTTAATAACCGTTTCCTGTGAAAATGCGCCGAAATAAATCGACGTCAATAACAATTGCAGTATGATCTTTTTCATGATGTGCGTGGTTCTTTTGTATGGAATACTAATCTAACTAGTTAAAGCCACTTTAATAAAAAAACTCCCGACTAAAACTACGCAATCGTTACCGAAAACAGGGTGCCCGAACGTATTCTCCGGACACCCTCATTTATAAAAATTATACTTTGTAATACTGCTCCCAGCCCTGACGCGGCGGCGGACCGATCAGCAACTCATTCGCATTTTTACTGCTGGTGATGATCTTCTTCTTCCTGTCGAAAACAATTTTTTCGCCTGTCCACTGGGCCAGTACACCAAGGCAGAATACCTGGCTCAATGGTCCTGCGATCTCGAAAGACGAGCGCGTTTTTTCTTCGCCTTTACAGGCCTTTAGGAAATTCGCAAAGTGGTTTGATGGACTCTGAGGCACAACCGGCAAGCGGGAAGCCATTTCCTTTGCCTTTTCTTCAGGAATAATGGATAACGTACTACCATGTGAACCTCCCTTGAAAGTAAGGTCTTTGCCGTAAATGATCTTACCTGGGTTCAGACTGGCTGCCTTAATCGGTCCATTGCTCGGCGGCGGAATGTTGGGATCTAATCCCTGTATGCCATATCCGGCCGGTATCGGTGGAAGGTTATCAATACCATCGTACCATTTCACTTCAACTGGTGGCTTACTGCCACGTTTCGGGAATTTAAATGAAAGTGTAGATGACATCGGATAGAAAAAGTTATTGTGTCCATCCAGTTTTACCGGATCTACTTCGTAAGGTAGTCCCAGGTCCAGAAACTCGTGCGAGGTATCCAGAATGTGTGCACCCCAGTCGCCTAAAGCGCCCATACCAAAATCGAACCAGCAGCGCCACTGACCGTTCACAAAATCCTTGTTGAACTGGTGTCCCTGGGTCTGCATCTGCCAGATATTCCAGTCGAGGGTAGCGGGAGTTGGTTCCGCAGCCGGGAAGGAAGTAATTTTGGTATTCCAGCCATGCCAGCGTCTAGGTGAATTCATATGTGCGGTAATGGAGGTCACATCTTTAATGATGCCTGCATCTACCCATGATTTATACTGGAAATAATTGGCTTCTGAATGTCCCTGATTGCCCATTTGGGTCACCACTTTCCTGTTTTTCTTTGCGGCCTTCATCATCAGCTCTACTTCCTGGAAGGTGCGGGCCATTGGTTTTTCAACGTATACGTGCTTACCCAGACCTATAGCCATCATGGTAATTGGAAAATGGGAGAAATCGGGTGTACCAATGGAAACGGCTTCAATCTGGTTGCCCATTTTATCAAACATTTGTCTGAAATCTTTAAACCTCGGTACATCCGGGAACATTTTCAGGATCGCCAGGGTATGAGGAGCTTCCATATCTACATCACACAAAGCCACAATATTGGCCAATCCTGTTTTATAGAGTTCACGGATAATTTCACCACCTCGGTTGCCAATTCCGATGCAGGCAAGGTTTACTTTTTCACCGGCCCCAAAGCGGGACTGGCTTTGTCCATATAAAAAGCTGGGCGTTGCTGCAACTGCGGCAGAGGCCAATAATGCTTGTGTTAAAAATTTTCTTCTTGAAGAATTGTGATCAGTCATATAAAGGTTTTATTATGGTTCGTAAATATGGTAAGCTATTGTTATTTCAACTCCCTGATTTTAATACTCCGGTAGCTTACTTCGTTGCCATGGTCCTGTATCAAAATATGCCCTTTTTTTGCTTCGCCAAATCCTGGCCATACCTTGTATTTGCTCTCGGCAACCAAATCGCGGAACGCTTTTGAGCCACGCTCGTATTCCAGTACTTTTACGCCATTCAGGTAGTGCTCCACATGGTTGTTCGGGTAAACCACGATCCTGGCTGTATTCCAGTTGCCCGGCTGACGGAAGAAACGTGATGATTTTTGGGCTTTGATCAGATCATATAATGAACCTAACGTACGGTTACCGTCTTTACCCAATTTTGCATCTGGATGCAGGTTGTCGTCCAGCAGCTGATACTCCAGTCCGATTGCTGAACCGCTATTGTTTTCTTTCAGCGTCACAAAATATTTTAAACCGCTGTTTGCGCCTTTTGTCAGTTTAAAATCGAACGACAGGTCAAACGCTACATACTGCTGTTTGGTCACAATGTCACCTCCATTTGTCGATTCGTCGCCATTTGATGGCAGTGCCCTCAACAAGCCGTTCTTAACTTCCCATCCCTTATTAGGAAAAGAGGATTTGTAGGCACCAATCCAGCCTTTTGTAGTCTTGCCGTCAAACAACAATTTCCAGCCGCTTTGTTGTTCATAACCGGTAAGGCTGTTGGTCATCAGGTTAGCCACATACACGCCTTTTGGGAAAGCGAGCGGCTTGATGTTTTTGGTCTGGATACGGATGTTCTTCCAGAATATTTTAATACCTGCGTACTCCGGCTTGCCGATCGCATGCACCTGCAGTCCAAGGACACCCTGGTTTGTTTTCAGGGAATCCACCAAATAAGAAACAGGCGCACCATCCAACCAGGTCTTCACGGTGTTACCGATGCATTCTATGCGGATCTTGTGAAAAACATTAGGTGCGAAAAATATTTGTCCTTTGGGATTGTTTGATACGGGATATAACCACTCTCTTCTGCCTTCATCATAAATACCTCCCGCCCACTTACGGGCTGTAGGGTCAAAATCATATTGATAACCATATATTCTCCCCTGTCCTTTATTCGCAGCCGCATCAAAATTACTTTTGAATTGCACACCTGAATTGGTATTGGTATCGGTCATCATTGCTTCCAGTTCCAATACAAAATCGCCGCTGAAACGCTGATCACTTACAAGAAATGAATTGGGTGATTTTAAAGCTGTTGTGCCTACGATCATTCCATTTTCCGCAACATAAGTAGCGGAGCCAGTCATCTGTTTCCAGCCATTGAGCGTTTTGCCGTCAAACAGTGACTGCCAGTCGCTCGACTGGGCGACGGAATTAAATGCAATAAGTAAAAAAAAGAATGTTAAAATTTGTTTCATTTTGTGTTTGTGTGTGTATTTATTTATTGTTTAGTTTTTATATAATTAATCCCCGATCTCATTTCCATCCAAAATAGAAACTAAGCTAATGAGTTCTAAGTATTTTAATGAGGATATCCCCAATTAAAACTACGAAATCGTTATCGTATGACCAGTGTGTTTCAAGTATTCACACCCCCCGTATTGTTTGTGTAGTTATTTGACCATGAGCAGTGCTCATGGTCAATAAAATGGCTTAGTTTTTATACAAGCCTAATTCGGCAATACATGATTTATTAGGTTCAGCCGTATCATAATTTGACTTTACTATAATTTTAAAATACCTGAATGTTTTCGATGTGCCAAACGGAATTTTAGATTCAGTGGAAACCTTTGGCACCACAAAGTTACCGGCAGAAGTCCAGGTCAGGTTATCTGAACTGGTCAGGATCTCCACATCTTTTACAGCACGGTATGCCCCGGAACGCAACAGAATCTTAAAACCATCTGCGGTAAGACTGCGGGACAGGTCAATGGTAACATGATGAGGCAAAATTGCTGCCGGAGATGAATGCTTGGCAAACCAAAAGCTATTGTTATCTTCATCTATCATGTAACTCGCAGGTTTGTTCTCAATCACGGTTTCCTGGGAACTAAAATCAATTACCGTCCAATCACTCTTTTCAAAAGGATCCGGAGTAACATTAATCACCGGAATGTTATTCGAAAAGTTAAAGTTATAGGTAGTATTTGTAATCTTCCCGTTTTCATGGATCAGTTTCACTTTCAATTCCGCCGGATTATTAACTTTATAGGTGTTGTTCATTTCAATCATCGGCAATTCCACGTAAAAACTATCAGTCCCTATTACATTCGTAGCCCAGGTTACTGCATTATAGTCTTTGTTTACGCCAACTCCTTCATTATTATGATTAGGATCCAGATAAAAAGTAACATTGGTTACCGGAACGCTGCTGGTAAATCTGCCGGAAGCCACAATAGCTCCTTTAGCAGCTGAGTAAGAGGCATACATTCTTTTTACCTTTGCTGTTACCACTCCATAATAAGTAATAGAAGTGCTCGTTTGAAAAATCTGGTTGGTATTTAATATAGCACAATCTGCTTCGGTCAGGAAGGTAGGAGATTTTCCGTAAGTTCCGTTACCGCTCCCCATCAGGGAAGTACCATAGCTCGGATCACCTATTCTTGATTCGCGTTGCCTGTTGTGGGGTAAATTTAAGCCGTGACCCAATTCATGCATTAATCCGCCAATTCCGGTAGTGCTGGTAACCTCTTCCCCCCTGTCAGGCCAAAAACAACTTTTCCCATAACCCACATACGGGTTACCGACGCCACTTGGTATCGAGGGACTGATGATCAGGTTGTGCTCGCCTGATTTTTCTCCTGGATGGGCGGCAAAATAAGCTTCTACTTCTGCCAGTATACCACTTAAATTAGCAGTTGTATACTGATCATAAGTATATTGAGCTGGTATGGTAGTAATTTTAATTCTGGTTTTATTTTTTCTGGTCATTAAACCAAAAGTTTTAAATCCATAGCCATTGGCCTGCATTTGATTACCATAGAAAGTTTGTGCCGACAGCATAATCTCACTTAAGCGGCGTTCATAATCCGCTTTAGCCGGATTATTTGTAGGGACAAAGTATACAACATTCAAATTATAGACGTGGTCACTTGAAAAGGTAACAGTATCCTCGGGAATCACCTCTTCGAAAGGGATCGTGTCTACATCTTTTTTCTTACATGCAACCAGCATTAGCGGGAGGCAGAACATCAATAACATTTTTTTCATTTTGGTTTTGGTTTAGTGTAACAATAGGATTATTTAAATAACAGGTTGCGGGCATAAGACCGCAACCTGTTATTTACCATTCTGGATTTTGAATGAGCTTAGTAGAAATATTAATTTGCTGTTGTGGAATAGGTAACAGGTTCATTTTTGGCTCAATAAATACTGAGGGCTTGGTAAATTCGAATTCTTCGTAAGTATAGGTGGTTGCACCTGTTTTCACGATCTTCATACCGCGGAGTGGCTTACCATAGGTACTGGCACCAATTTTCCAGCGTCTGATATCCCAGAAACGATGGTCCTCATAAGACAGTTCAATACGGCGTTCGTCACGTATAAATTTTCGCATCTGTTCTTGTGTTAAACCTGATGGCAATTCAAATGGAACCAATCCTGCTCTTTCACGAATTAAAGCCATAGGAGCATAAGCTTCTGCTGTCTTCCCTGATTCGTTCAAAGCTTCTGCATAATTCAGCAGTACTTCTCCATACCGTAAAAACGGAAAAAAATGCTGTGCTCCGCCTGTTGTTCCGGTAACGCCTTCACTCATCATTTTACGATTGAAATAACCGCTTTGTGTGCCCCCGACAAAAGGCATACTTAATCCATCTTGTGGAGCATTATGATATGTGTAAACTGGTTGGTCACCTGAACTGCTTGCCCATATTGCTCCATTGTAGATGACACTGCGATAAAAACGCGGATCACGGTTCACATAAGGATTTTGAGGATTATAGCCCGATGTGGGATCAGTAATTGGCTTACCATTTTTCATAGGAAAAGTATTCACATAATCGCCATTTGGATTGTTATGATTGGCACCACCACGACTTGTAGGTAAGTGTGAGTTTTCGAGCGTACGGTTACTGGCGGAAAGACGGGGCAGGATCATTTCTGTATTGATGCGTGTTAAAAACAAATTGTAATAACCCTGAGCCGTGCTGTTATCTCCATTTGTCCCTTGCACCAATGAGTAAACCCGCATATCCATAACAGCTTTTGCTGCTTCAGCCGCTTTTACCCATCGGTTTTGGTCATAAGCTGGGTATCCATATACCGGGTTAGGTTCAGCTGCGCCTCCATTGAACAGTGGACTGGCAGCATGTAACAATACACGCGCTTTCAGTGCCAGACAAGCACCTTCGGTTGCCCTGCCAAAATCTTGTCCGAGCCCGCTGGCGATATAATCAACAGGAAGGTCAGGAGCCGCAGCATCTAAATCCCTGATCACAAAATTCACACATTCTTCATATGTATTACGGGGTACATCAACCTCCTCAGTAATCGACAATACTTTTTCGATCAATGGCACACCGGCATAATGCTTCATCAATATGTGATAATACCAGGCTCGTAAAAACAGAGCTTCTGCTTTCATCCGTTTTTTCATTGCCGGAGATAAAGGAGATCCATCAACTTTTGAAAGGAACAAACAGGCTTTACGAATCGATTTGTAGCTATTGGCCCAAATGTTATTAAACGGATCAGGTAACGAACTGGCACTATAGTTACCTTTCTGAAAGGCTGACGCCGGACTAACATTTGTCGCCGTCCAGCGTTCATCTGATTCATCCGTAAATTCAGATAGGGAATTGGAGGTATTGATCCGTGTCAACATACTCTCCGGACCAAGATCGGCATAAACACTTGTCAAAACCTGAGTTGTTTTTACACTGTCAGTCCAAACGTCGGCATCAAATATATCTGTCTGAGTATCATTTTTGAGTACTCCTTCTTTTTTACAGCCTGTCGAAACAACAGCTAAAAAAGCAGATACAATTAAATATTTTGATATTTTCATCACTATTCAAATTAAAAATTAAGATTTAAACCAAAACTGAAGATCCTTTGCTGAGGATAGTTTTCACCACGGCCTGATGGCGATTCGGGATCAACTAACTTTAAATAATCCCAGGTAAGCAAATTCGCTCCATTAGCGTATACACGCAGACTTTCTATCCCAATACGTCGAATAGCTTTTGGTGTAAATCTGTAGCCTATTTCAGCATTTTTCAACCTCAAATAATCATTTGAGCGCAGCCAAAACGAAGAAACAGATCTGTTGTTGGCACTGGCCAAATGTAATTTAGGATAGGTAGCCGTGGCAGCTGTTTCGGGTGTCCATCGGCCTAAATGTGTTTCCTGGAAACGGTTGGCAGCATTATCGTAAATCAGCTCATCTGATAATCTTACGCTTCCGTTCAGCGCACTTTGCAGCAGGAAGCTAAAATCAAAGCCTTTATAGCTAATTCCGCCTGACAAACCCAGCGTAGTATTGGGAACATTCGGGTATCCGATAGGGCCTTTGTCATCATCGTTAATAATGCCGTCGTTATTCAAATCAGCAAATTTCAAATCCCCTACCTGCGGGTTAAGCGTGACATTTTTAGGGCTATTTGCCAAATCATCGGCATCATTATAAAAACCGATTACTTTATAACCAAAAGACTGGCCGACCGGCAACCCCGTACTTTGCAGCCATGGATATTTCTTCTTCTCTTCATCTCGTTCCAATATCTTGTTCTTGGCAACCGATATATTCCCCTTCATGAAATACTCAACTTGCCCGACTTTGTTGTTGTGGCCTAATTCCAGTTCAAATCCTTTGTTGCTTACTTTACCCATATTAATTTCCGGTAAAGTGACACCTACAATCTGACCGACAGTAGCGCGGGTAGTAATGATATCGAAACGCTGGTTATCAAAGTAATCAAAAGTAACCTTCAGTTTTGATTGGAAAAAGTCAGCATCAATACCAATATTTGCCTTACGTTCTTTTTCCCAGGCAATGTCCGGGTTACCAATCTTTCCCTCTGCCAATCCGGTATAGTTGGTATGGCTATCGCCAAAACCATAAGAGCCGGTACTCACATATGTACTTAAATAGGCGTAGGTCGCTAAATCAATACCTATCCTGTCATTACCCACCATACCGTAAGAACCGCGTAGTTTTAGAAAATTGATAAAGTTCAGGTTCTTTTTAATGAAAGATTCCTCACTGATGACCCAGCCTGCTGAAATTGCAGGGAAAAACCCAAAATGATTTTCATCATTAAACTGGTTTGATCCATTATATCCTGCATTGAACTCCAACATGTAGCGCTGGTTGTAGTTATACGTTACACGGCCTACATATCCTAAATAGTTAATGTCACGGTTAGCGCCTTCTTTAGTTGAATTCTGATTATACAATGCCAGCGCGCTGATATTATGTTTTCCAAACACCTTGTTGTAATTCAGCGATGTTTGCAGATCAGTGACTGTTTTAGGAGCCAGATTACCTGTTGAAGTTAAATATGGTCTTAAAACAGGATAGGTACTATTAAATAAAGTATAGGTACTATTTATTGGATTATAGCGATAGGTGGGGTATCCGTCCCTGTATAAACTTTTTGATGAAAATTGCCCGTTGGAAAATGCCATTTGTGCTTTTGCCGACAATCCCTCAAGCACAAAGTCTAACTTATGGGTAGCATTTAAGGTTGATGTAATATCTGTTTTATAACTTCTGTCGTAACCTGCCAATGTCAACTGTGCCACCAGGTTTGCATGCTGATTACTTTCTTTAGGAGCACCAAATGAACCGTCCGGATTATAGATCGGAAAATTATACGGAGCAAAACCTACACGCATCAACTGGTTGAATACTGAACGGCCTGATTCTGCCGGATGTGGCTGATTGATATTTTCCAGGCGGGTGGCCAGATTAAGGCTCAGATCTAAATTTTTATTGACATTAATATCCAGGTTTGAACGAAAGTTGTATCTCTTAAAATAATAGGTGTTCTCTGTTTCACTCTGGCTGAAATTTTTGAAAATGCCGTTTTGGTTTAAATAGCCTGCCGAAACAAAGTACTTCACCCGCTCTGTACCTCCTTGTACATTGGTATTAAACTGACTTTGTAAGGAGCTTTTTCGCATGACCTCCTTTGACCAGTCAACATTTGGATAAACATCGGGCATATCACCGGTTCTGAAATGTTCCATATCGGCATCTGAGTAAGGGAAAGAGCTGGCCTGTCCATCATTTACATAACTTTCTTTGAGCAGTAAAAGTGAATTGTAAGAATCCAGGAATTTAGGGAGACGGTGTGTGACATTTGCTCCTGTTTGCAGGCTGACACTTACTTTAGCTTCCCCGGTCTTACCTCTGCGTGTAGTCAGTATAATTACTCCGTTTGCGCCTCTTACCCCATACACTGCAGTAGCTGATGCGTCCTTTAAAATAGAAATGTTCTCCACCTCATTCATATCGATTTGTCCGATGTCATCTTGTTGTACACCGTCGACGATATAAAGTGGTGCAGTTCCTGATCGGTAAGTGCTGATGCCTCTAATTTGTATATTAGCCTGATCTCTGCCGGGCTGACCGCCATTTTGCTGTGCAAATAAACCGGACAATCTGCCCGCTAGAGCATTGGTCAGGTTAGCTACCGGACTTTGTCTCAGTTCTTTTCCGCTCACCGTGGCAATTGCACCGGTTATTGTAGGCTTTTTTTGCTGACCAAAACCTACAACTACCACCTCATTCAGTCCCCCTACGTCCTCTGTCAGCTGTACGTTGTACACACTTTTGGACTGCAGTTTTTCAGATGCTGTTACATAACCAACTCCACTAAATATTAACCGGCCTTCTGCCGGTGCATTTTTGATCGTATAAAATCCTTCATTATTTGTGGCACTCCCGATGCTTGTACCTTCTACTTTGACGTTTATTCCTGGAAGCGGGCCGCTACTGTCTGACACCCGTCCGCTTATCGTTCTGGTTTGGGCAAAACCCAACAGCACACTCAGTGTACAAGCCAGCATAATGTATATCTTCTTCATGAATATATTAACTAAAAATTAATACCCTACTTAATTCCAACCCTGATTTTGAACAAGGGCGCTATTTTTCTGTATCTCCACATAAGGCACCGGATACAGGTACATTTTAGCTACATCAAACGTTACGGTCTGCACCGCAGCATTTGGATCATACGTCAACGTTTGGTCGGCATTTTTTACAATCTTCATCCCTTTTAGTGTGCCGTTTAGAACATTTTCCGCGATCTTCCATCTACGGATGTCCCAGAACCTGTGTTCTTCAAACGCAAGTTCAATTCGTCTTTCGTTCCGGATAATCGCTCTCATTTGGTCCTTATCCAGGGAGCCGACAGCAAAAACCCCAGTGCTGCCTCCTCTTTTTCTGATGTCATTAATTGCTTTGTATACTGAAGCGTCCGGGCTGGCCAGTACTTCATTCTGTGCCTCTGCATAGTTCAGCAGCAATTCGGCATATCTGAAAATGGGAAAATTATGGGTAGCGTTTGAAAAACCAGCGGCTGTACCGCTCGTAGTCATGAACTTACGCATGTAATAACCGGTTTTTGTACCGCTTCCCAGACCAATCCGGATATTGTTTTTACCTCCAATAAATGTTTCTATTGGACTGCCTAACCAGGAGAAGCCATTGTGGAATATAGTCAGATAAAAACGGGGATCACGGTTCTTGTACGGATCTGCCGCATTATATCCGGAACCAGCCTCATTAATCGCTTTACCATTTAGCATCGGAAAGGCATCTGCAAGATTTTGTGTAGGATTGGTAATTCCCTGCCCGGCTCTTTTATAACCCGGAGGTTCATTTAAGCTTTCAATACTTGTGTTATCGGCTTGCTGGTAAGCCAATATGAATTCCTTGTTACTTCTTGTGGTAAACATTGTTCCAAAGTTGACTTCCAGCGAATAGTTATTCAGTTTAATCAGGTCATCGGCTGCTTTTGCGGCTGCCTCCCATTTCGATACAATGTTAGTCGGATTGTATAAAGGACTGGCCTCATATAAGAGCAACCGTGATTTGAGTGCCATGATTGCCCCCCTGGAAACGCGACCCAACTCATTAGCCGCAAGTGTAGGTGACAATTTATCTTTTAAAAATTCACATTCTGATAAAATGTAATCCACACATTCATTTCTGGAATTCCGGGGAAGCTGAAGGTTGTCATTCAAGACAAAAACCTTGTCTCCGATCAATGGCACACCTCCCCATCTTTTCATCAGTTCAAAATAAAAAATGCTGCGCAAGGCCCTTGCCTGATAACTGATGGTTTCTTTTTTAGCTTGCGGAATACCGGATTTACCAATATTCTCCAATAAAACATTTACTCTTCTGATGGCGCTATAGGATGAAGTCCAGGGGTTCTCCGGCAAGTCTGACGGGCCCCATTGGCCGGTTTTGAATTTGTCTACGGCGGTCACAGAAATATCTCCGCTCAGCGCATCGTCTGTTCCCGCATCCAGTAAATTATTACCGATACGGTTAAACCCCCTGGGCAGCTGGGCATATATTCCTGTTAAATATTCGTCAATCAGCACCCCTTCTTTGTCTTTTGGATTGAAAATATCACTAAGATCTGTACGTTCTACAGGAAGCTGGGTCAACACATCTTTTTCACAAGATGAGATCAGGAGTATAAGTAGTCCTGCTGTAACTATGCTATATAATTTCATATTATTTCTTTTAGAATTTAGCCGTCAGGCCAATATTATAACTTTTATAAAGCGGGTAATTGCTGAAAAGTGACTCCGGATCCAGGTCTTTGAGCTTCGTTACCGTAGCCAGGTTAAAGGCGGAAGTAAATATCCTCAGGTTGCCGAGACCGATGTTACGCGTTACCGCAGATGGAAAGGTATACCCCAATTGCACATTTTTAAGCCTCAGGTAATCGCCATTTTTAATCCAATAAGTAGAAGTTCTGTGATTATTTGTATTGGTCCCAAAAGTTAACCTTGGATAATCTGCAGTTGGGTTCGACGGTGTCCATCTGTTTAAGTGATGTTGTTGTACATTTCCGTTATCCTGAAATTCCCAGGCATTGTTTCCGGTAAAATAGAAATCTTTACCAGATACGCCGTGTAACAGTGCGAAAAAATCAAAATTCTTAAATCTCAATCCAATGGAACCGGCATAGTAAACGGGCATGCCTTTTTTCCCGATAGCAGTAACATCGTCTTCATTAATAACGCCATCTGCATTCTGATCAACATACTTGATGTCGCCTGGCTGCAGCAAACTGAAAAATTGTTTTGGACTATTGTCAATTTCAGCTTGATTCTGAAAAAGTCCTGATGCTACAAGCCCAAAAGCCTGGCCGATTTGCTGGCCGGTACGCTGCTGAAAGGCAAATTTCCTGGTCAGCTCATCGGTAAATACTACCTTGCTTTTAGCTGCCTGCATATTTCCATTCAGGCTGAGTTCAACTTGCCCTATTTTCCTTTGGTAATCTATGCCTAGTTCTATACCGCTATAGTCGTAAACTCCCAGATTCTCTACGGGATAACTGATCCCAAGCAAAGGGTTTGACTGGCCTCTTTGTTGCAGCACATCATATTGGTGTTGCCTGAAATATTCAATCGTTAGCCCTAAACTGTTTTTCAATATCCTCGCATCAATACCTGCACTAAAAACTCTCGTTTTTTCCCAGCTTATTGCCGGATTCCCTAAAGCCGTTTCATTCCATCCCGTCATTCCGGTTGCAGTTCCAAAATAATAAGCATTGCCTGCTGAACTGTAATAAGGCTGATAAGCAAAATTAGAGGCCCTGTCGAAGCCCAGGAGACCGGCTGAGGCTTTTAACTTTAACTGATCGAAAATGCTGTTTTCCAGAAACTTTTCTTTAGCAAGGTTATAACCTACTGAGATGGCCGGAAAAGTTCCATATCTTTTGTCTTTCAGATATTGTTCTGTCCCCTGGTAGCTGACTGTAACATCTGCAAATATCCGCTCATCGTAGTCGTAAGATGCCATGGCAAGAAGTCCCTGATAAGCATGGGTAAGTGATGTACCTACATCATATTGGTCCCAGGTATAACGTAATGAAGCATCAATGCTATGTTTTGAAAAGCTACGGCTGTACTTCAGTCCGGTATCATAATTCAAACGCCTGGCAAAGCTGTTTCCATAGGAATTTCCATTGGCATAATTGTCGTTTGTACCCAACTGCAAATAACTCTCTGCCTGGGAAACAGGATCTATAACCGGTTGAAATACAGCAAAATTAGACCTGTTTCGTAAAATGACATTGCTATAATACGACGTGTAATGTATAGAACCTGTTAATGAAAGCCCGCTTGTGATAAAGTTAAGTTTCCGGTTAAGATCTGCATCTATAAACAGCGTCCGACGGAAATCCCTGGTATAGCCGGTTTTATACAGCTGACCACTAATATTCTTAGTATATAATGAGTTTCCGGAGAGAGAACCATCCTTATTGAAGATCGGATATGCATTTGCCGGTGTTTGTCTGATCTGATCTAATATCGTCCCTATCCCCGCGCCAGGACTATTGACTTGTTGGTATTTTCCGGCCAACCTTAAAGCAATGCTTAAGTTTTTGTCAATATCAACCTCCACATTGGATCTGAAATTGTATTGGTTTACGGTATTGTTCGTGTTGAAGTCATTAGTCCCTTCTTTAAAAATACCACCTTGATTCTGGTTCTCCAATGCGACAAAATACCTTGCCGTACTGCCTCCTCCCGAAACATTCAGGTTAAAACGGTTAAAGCTGTAACGTGGCTTAAGTGTAGCATCGTACCAGTTTACATTTGAATATTTGTAAGGATCGGAACCACTTTCATAACCTTCAAGATCTGCTGGGCTGTAAATCAGAGGGCGGCCGTCATTAGCGGACGCTTCATTGGCAAGTGTCGCGTAATTATAGGCATCCAGGTATTTTGGCAGATTTATAGATTCCTGCAAGGAACCCTGAGCTGAAAAGCTGATGATCTGCTTACCGGCAAAACCTCGTTTTGTTTGTACCAGCACCGCTCCGTCTGAACTGCGCATTCCCATCGCCGCAAGTGATACGGGATCTTTAAGCAGAGTAATACTTTCTATTTCGTTAAGGCTTAATCCATCGATATCCCTGACTGCCCCATCTACCACAACTATCGGGCTTCTTCCTCTTAAACTGAGTGAAGAACGATCATCGCCGTTAGCAATAGACTGTGTCGTGATCAGTCCGTTTAATCTTCCGCTTAGGGTGTTACTCACGTTGGAAATCGGAGCACTGAATAAATCTTCTGATTTAACCTCAGCCGCCGAGCCGGAAAAGGTGGATGACTTGTGTTTGCCAAACAAACCGTTCGTCCATTTTTCAGCACCGTTTTCCTGAAGAAATACGTCAATATTTTTTCCTTTAACACTATGCTCCTGCTGAGCATATCCTGCCAATTCATAAGTAAGCACATCATTTACTTCGGCTTGCAGACTATAATAACCTTTTTCGTCGGTAAGTGTATTTACGGTTTTACCCTTAACACCAACCAGAACGCCTTGTAAAGGAGACCCACTGCGGGTTTTCACCTGCCCTTTAATTAGTTTTTGATAATAATAATGTTCGGATTCTTTAACTGAAGCGGCGGCTGCATTGTAAGGCAGCAACCCTGCTGCTGCAATGAAAATTATTAGGTAATGTTTCTTCATACGCTTCTAATAATTTTGTAAATACTGGTTAAGCATTTTCTGTTCATACATTAGTTGGTTAGGTTTAGGCAACCGGAAATAATGCACCGGCTGCAACAGCTAATTTTGAGAAAACACATGACATGTATTGTCGACAATCCTGTTTAATTTGTAGGAATATTTTACGTTTAGGCCATTTTTGACCATATAGAGTTACTTTCATAGCAGATTACCAGAAAACACCGATACGTTATGTGGTCAATCACATGAGTTTTTTTAAGTACCTTTATTTCATACCAATTATACATGTATAAGCCAGTTACGATAAAAGATATTGCTGTTGCATTAAATCTATCCGTTTCAACTGTATCCAGAGCATTGCGTGATACCTACGATATCAGCAGAAAGACAAAGGACCTAGTTTCGGAATACGCTAAGAAAGTCAACTACAAATCTAACCCTATAGCCGTAAGTCTTAAAAATGGCCGCAGCTACTCGATAGGCATAGTGGTTCCTGAGCTTGCCAATAGTTTTTTTTCACAAGCCATCGCGGGCATAGAATCCATAGCCTATGAAAGAGGTTATAATACCATCATCACGCAAACTCATGATTCTGCAGAAAAGGAACTGGCCAATGTCAGCCATCTTACCCAGCGTTCGGTAGATGGCCTGTTAATTTCTGTCTCCTCTGAAACCAAAGATTACAGCCTGCTGAAGCGCTTAAATGAACAGGGATTGCCAATGGTGCTTTTTGATCGGATCATAGATGAAATACCCACATTTAAAGTTACGTCTGACAACTATACAGGCGCCTTTAATGCAACAGAATTACTCATCAGGTCAGGACGCAAACGCATTGCCATGCTGGCCAATGCACCCCAGCTTTCGATTACGAATGAACGGATGTCGGGCTATCTGAAAGCTTTAACTGATCATGGGATTGCCTTTAAACCTGAACTGGTAAAGAATTTCGGTAAGGGCAATAATTCTGATAGAAATATAAGCGCTGCTATTCAAGAGCTAATGGCAATGAAGGATAAACCGGATGCCATTTTTATCAGCAGCGACAGGATCAGTATTTCCTGCATACGTGCTTTAAGGAAATTAAACATCAGCACTGATGAGATGATGGTGGTGGGCTTTTCGAATTCAGATGTGGTAGATTTACTTTCCCCTTCCATCTCTTACGTCAGGCAAAAATCCTTTGAAATGGGAGAAGTTGCTATGGAAATGCTGCTGAAGCTTATTGAAAGCAAGTATCCTGTCACAGAATTTGAGACCAGGATACTTGATACAGAATTACATCAAAAGACTTCATAAGTTACCACGCAATATTTGTCTTTTGGCAACTCTGGCTTTATAGCTCGCAGCTTTGTTAGCCTGCAGCCGCCCTCTAACAAGATATCCGGGATAATATAGATTTTAACCATTTTATTATCGACGGTTTTAACCGTTATTTTCAGACTGACTTTAGTCTTTTCACCGACATTAAAAATACAAGGTACGATCTCATCATCTGGCCCGTATACCACATCCACATTTTCGCTGCCTGCAATTATTTTATTCCCGAAAAACTGATGAATATACCAAGCCAGCTTTGCATGGCCCATCGGATCGAGCAATGGCTTTTCGTAGGTTCCTGCATTCGCCCCGCCCTCTATGGTACACCATGAAAAACCCACTACCCCGTTCCAAATTTGCTTTTTCGTAGATTCGTACGCGCTGAATGCCTGCCAGCCCTGGCTTGCCCGCCATTCTTTCAATTCAAGTGTACGGCCAATACTTCCCTGATCATAAGGTTTTTCATAAGACCGGATATGATGCCATGGCATGCCTTCAGATAATGCCCAGTTAGGCTGACCAGTAGATTCTTCGTGCTCAAAATTAAACCAGGCCCTGATCTTATTGTCCAGCGCATCTTTCGCCTTTCCTGAAGGCCATTGTCTAAGTACCGTCCATGATGCACCATAGCCCGTAAGGGCATCCTGTGAGCCTCTGGTTACCAGTGGATGCGTATATTCCTGCACCGCCTGAATAGTTTTTTTTTGCCAGTCAAGGGTACCGAGGTCATTACCATAATGGGTATGCGACCAGTAAGTAGTTGGAGAAATCAAACGGGATGAGTCGGTAGCCAGCACGGATCTTACCGTATTCCGCACAAAGTCATCTGTTCGTGATGCACTTGCAGGATTACTTCTGTCAAAGGCATTTGGATGATTACCCATTTCCCAGATGATGATACTTGGATGGTTATAGATCTGTTGGATATAGTGTCCTACATTTTTTGTGTCGATGGTTCTTTCGTCGCCCTCTCTTACCCAGGATGGGTTACACCAGATCAGTGCCATACCCAGCTGATCTGCAATTTCAGCAAAGCGCGGATCATTGATGCCTCCAGTTTTGTTCAGGGCCATGTGTACATGTAGCCTGAAAAGATTCCCACCCATATTTTTTATGGCAAGAATTTCAGACATGATCATTTCGTTAGTAGCAGATCTGTTGTATTTAGATGCATTTTCCAGATCGGGGTAAGGACGTATGCCCATATTCTGCGCGCCTACCAAAAGTGTTGGTTTACCATTTAAATACAACTTCCCTTCTTTTTGCGCTATCGTCCGGATGCCTGTTGTAGTCACAAAGTCATCAATTACCTCTCCCTTTTTGTTCTTCAATACCACCCGTACTGAATACAATTGCGGCGATTCAGGGTTCCACAATTTGGCGTTATTAACATCCAGGTTAATCTTTAACTGCGCTGCTGTATTGGCAGCAATACTAATCTGCTGAACCTTTGAAGCGACGACAGCACCTTCTTTAGGAAACCATGGACTATAGGTAACCTGCAGGCTGCCTTCGAAGACATTTTCGCTCGTATTTTCAACGGAAATCTGGTTGTGCTGTGCTGCCGTATTCCCCTTTTCGATACTCATAGTGTTTGCAAAAACTTCCTTGATACCTGCCGCATCAGAAAAAAGATGTAGAGTAGTGCGGCCGGCAAACCATCCGCATGACCGGTCGAGCATCGCATGGCTTACCAGGTCATCGATCCAGTTGTAATTGATCTTATAGGTAATCACATTTTCACCCTGCTTAACGAATGAAGTAATATCAAGCTTCACCGGCAAACGGTTAGGGATCTTTGCCGCAAGCTTGCCATTGACATAGATTTCACCTGAAGGGTCCAGAGCTTCCACATCCAGCAAGACACGCTTTGCTGAAGGGATCACCACCGTTTTTCTTAAATAAAGGTCTTCTCCAATCTCTCTGAAACCACCGTGCACACAAGGTAAAGTTGCAGTTTCCCATAACTGGTCGTCATATTTTTCCGTGGTCCAGCCGTTCATATCGGGGGAAGGTTTAAAGTTATCTTCTGCCAGACAAACCGGTTCAAATACCTGGCCGTCACGATAGGCCTTTCTTGGCATTCCTCCCGGCAAAACCACTTCATCCTGCTTACCATCCTTATCCAATCTGTATTTGTAATCAATGAATACCAGGCTATGCAGACTGACATCGGCACTGTTCAGGATCTTAAAAAAAAATTCTTTGTTCTCCGCATGATGAAAGGAGAATTTGGCTATGCATTTTTCATCTTTCCATATGTAAGCCATTTTTTCCGCCAGATCTGCCTTAAAACGAAAAAAGTGTTTCCCGTCTTCTTTCAGCCAGGCCGACTCAGGGGCTTCAAATGTTCCAAATTTCCATTTCACAATGGCTCCGCTTTTTTTCTTCGCAGCCTCCCACCTCAGCTCGTATCGCCAGCCTGAGCTTTTTGCCAGATTGATGACTGCATTTTCACCCGCATGGAAAAGCAATTCACCGGCTTTCAACTCTGCATTTTTATTTAGTCTCCAGGGGCGGTCCTTTTCTGTTTTAACCGCCTGTACTGCATTTTGCTTCCAGCCCTCATTTAGTCTGATCACCTTCCGAAAAGAAGGCAGCGGTACCGGTTTTATTTCCTTTAACCGGGCGGCTATTTCCTTCGGAGTGGCCGCCAGCTTATTTAAGCCGGGATCACCGAACCATTGCGCAGCATAATTCGCATAGACATCGAGAAACTTCACCCTGTCTTCCGTTGACATTGTTTCATTCTTACCTTTAAAATCAGTCTCACCGTTTGCAGATGCATGATCACTGATACCTCTGAATTCAAAAGAGCGGGAAATAACTTTTTGAGATTGGGATAGAACTTCGCGTTTACCTTTTACTTTTGACTGTGCATTTAATGACAAAGGCACACCAATACATAATAAAATGAATGAGCCTGCTGCTTTAAAAAATTGGTATCCGGTAAACGAATTCATTGTAGTTCATTATTTGGTTAACAAATGAAGAAATAAGTAAACGAATCTAACTAGTTCTGATCGCTTTAATGAAGATATCCGCAGCTAAAACTATGCAATCGTTCTCGAACTTCATCTATATCGCTCAAAAACCAAAGACTTATCAGGAGTTTAAATATTCGCGTGGAGTCTGCCCGAATTGCCGTTTAAATTCTTTGGTAAAGTAACGGGAATCGATAAACCCGACCAAAGCCGACACCTCGGAAACATTATAACCGGATTCTTTGAGCAACTGGGCAGCTTTCTTCAACCGGATGCTTTTAGAAAAGTCGTTTACCGTCATGTCGGTCAGTGCCTTTACTTTTTTGTAGAGCACAGTCTGACTCATTCCCATTCTGTCTGCCAGAAGATCTACCCCAAATTCCCTGTTCTCCATTCCTTCCTCTATGACCGCAATTAGTCTTGAAAGAAACTGTTCGTCCATCGTATTCAGCAAGGTATTACTTGGCGCAAAAATAAACTGTTTACGGTATTTACTGCTTATTTTCTCTCTGGATGCAAGGATGTTCCTGACGCTCAACTGCAGAATCTTGATGCTGAATGGCTTGGTGAGGTATAAATCTGCTCCATTGCTCAATCCGCTGATCTGATCGGACTGGGTATCTTTGGCTGTCAGCAAGATCACAGGAATGTGACTTGTCCGTTCGTCTGTCTTAATTTCAGCGCAAAGTTCAAAGCCGTTCTTATTCGGCATCATCACATCGCTGATGATCAGATCTGGGATTTCTGTCCTTGCCATCTGCAGTGCAACCTCCCCATCAGTACTTTCCAAAACACGGTATTCAGGCTCTAGCAAATCCTTAATTATTTTTCTAAGTTCGACATTGTCTTCTGCAAGCAGAATGGTAAAACTTTTATCATCAGGGGTATCTGCAGCAGCCTCGATCGGGTTTTCCCGAGCCAAAGCGCCCGGCAATGGCAAACTAACGGTAAATTGTGTAAAACCAATTCTACTGCTCACAGTGATCTTTCCATGATGGAGTTCTACAATATGTTTGCTCAATGCCAGCCCAATTCCATAGCCGGTATTCTGAAGTGCATCGTCTACCTGGAAATAGTTGGTAAACAGTTTATCGAAGTAATCTGGTGAAATTCCTTTACCGCTATCTGAGACCTTAATTATAGTTTCATCTTCTGTTACATTTGCCTCCAGGGTAATCTGCCCGCTTTCGGGTGTAAATTTAAATGCATTCGAAAGCAGGTTAAAAACAACCTTTTCCAGTTGCTCTTTGTCAAAAAATACCAAAACCGGCTGTTCGGGATGTTTAAATGACAGACTCAGGTTCTTTTTCTCACATACTTCTTTAAATGAGACGTAGATATCATTTAAAAACCCAACAAGATCGTTTTCCTGAATATGGAGTTTCAGGTTTTTGGATTCTGCCTTTCTGAAATCCATCAGTTCAGTCACCAGCCCCAGAAGGCGGTCGGCATTTTTTTTAATACCATCCAACTGTTTGTTAACGAAAGTATACTCCTTGCTTTCGTCGATCACTTTTTCAAGCGGTATCATAATCAAAGAAAGGTGTGACCTGATCTCATGCGAGATGTTTGTAAAAAAGTTCAGTTTGATCTGATGGAGTTCTTCGTCTCTTTTAAGGAGCTGCTTGAGGTAGAAAAAACGGGCAACAAAAAAAACAATACCTGCAATGGCAATGGTATAGATAAGATATGCCCACCAGCTTCTCCAGAACGGGGGAAGGATACGAATCTGAATGTGTTCAGCCTCGCTCCAGACTCCGTCGTTATTTGCCCCTTTTACACTAAACACATAGTCTCCTGAAGGTAAGTTTGTATAAGTTGCCTGCGGCAGCGTGGTTTCATTCCAATCCTGATTTACACCGTCCAGTTTATAAGCGTACCTGTTCTTATCAGACTTGATGTAGTTCAACAATGCAAATTCCAGCGTAAAAATGTTCTGCATACTGCTGAAAACAAGCAGCGGCCGGAAAATGATGTTCTTTGTTAATATTTTCTGTTCTTTGCCAGGCACTATATATTGGTTAAATAGTCTGAGTCCGGTAAATACAAGAGAAGACTTGTCGTTGTTACCCTTGATTTCTTCCGGCAAAAAGTAGGTTATCCCATTCATGCCTCCAAAAAAAAGCTCCCCGTTTCCAGCCTTATAGACTGAGCTAAAAGTAAACTCATCATCAGCCAGTCCGTCTGAGATTGTATAGTTCTGAATGGTTTCCTGCCGTGGATTTAATCTTGACAGACCATTCATTGTACTGATCCAGAGATCATGCTGTTTGTCTTCCAAAATACCCAACACATTATCATTGCACAAACCTTCTTTTACCGTATACCTTTTAATGATCTTTTTTGCATTGGGATTATAAACACATAAACCACCATGATAAAACCCAAACCAGATATTACCCTGATGATCCTGTATTAAACAATTAAGCCCCTTCAGATTGCCTCTATTGTTATGAACTGTTATTTTCGTGACTACCTTGTTATTCTTGCTGAGGCGATAAATCTCCGTTTGGCAAACAACCCATAAATTACCGGTTTCATCCTCAAAAAACTTTATGATCATCTTATCCTTCAGTTTTTCCATTAAAGGAAAATTCTTTATCGGGTGAAGCTGGGTTCCCTTTCGCTGATATACACCGTTAATCCCGATGCCCCCTACCCAAAACCTGTTTTGCGAATCCTCCAGTATAGTTGATATGGCAGAGCGTTTGGATTCAAACATGCTTCTGCCTGAAAAAAAACGCTTAAACTTACCGTTTGCAGGATCCAACAAATTTAACCCTCCTCCGCTGGTGCCGACCCATATATTGTCACTTTTGTCTATGTAAATGGTTTTTACAAAATTGGAAGCTAATGAAGCGGGATCTTTAGGACTATTGGTGTAATAACTGAACTTATTTGTTTGCTGATCAAAGTAATTCAAACCTCCCCCTTCTGTTCCGACCCACAAATTCCCTTTTTTATCCCGGATTATGGAACGCACCACATTATGGTTAATTCCTAAATTGTTTTCTTCACGCGTAATGGTCTTAAATAAGGTCTTTATGCCATATACCACGTTTACTCCACCATAATAAGTGCCTATCCAAATATTTTCACTCTTATCTCTATAAAGGCTGTACAGGGAGTTCTGATTCAGGCTTAATGGATCATTAACCCTATTCTGATAGGTGATAAAAGTTCTTCTGACGGGGTCGAACACACACAATCCCTCCTGCGTTGCGATCAGGATATTGCCTTTCCCATCGGAAGTCATTTTCCTTAATGAATTATGAATAAGACCATTTGGATTTCCAGAGAGATGTTCAAAATGCTCAAAGGTACCTGTATTGCGGTATAACAGATTGAGCCCCTTGCTCTCGCTGGCCATCCATATCTTACCATCAGAATCCTCAATAATAGACTTAATAGGGCTGTCGCTGATACTTCCTGGTAAATCAGGCTGGTGGACAAAGGTTTCAACCTCAGAAAACTTTTGGTTAAAGCGGCTTTTCACAAGACCCCTCCCTGTGCCTATCCAGAGGAAACCGAAGCGGTCTTCGTATACACACAAGATTTCACTGCCAGCAAATTCTGAAGCCAACCCTAGATTCCCGGCATTTACAAATCCGGAAGCCGATGAACGTTTTACAAAAAGCCCTTTGTCAGTACCTGCCCAGATATTATTTTTCTTGTCTTCATACACGCAAAAAACTTCCGGCTGCAATACACCTTTTTGATGAAGCAACTCAATGCGTTTGAAGTTATTGGTTTCAGGAACATAGCTGTTCAGCCCTTCTGATGTACCTACCCAAAGCGTCTTTCTACTATCAAAAAATAATGAGTTGATGTAATTGTCACTTATTGAATTACTATCTGCAGGATTATTGATATAAGTACTAAACCGGCTGCCATCATACCTATTGAGCCCATGCCCAGTGGCAAACCACATAAATCCAAAATTATCCTGTGTAATGTCAAGAACAGAATTTCTCGAGAGCCCGTCTTCCACTGTCAAATGTTCAAAATGTAACTTTTGTCCACTCACATTTAAAGCCCAAATCCATAATCCTATGATCAGGATTACCTGGTTACCCGCATGTCTCAAATATTGGTACATCAGTTCATCTTTTAGGTACTTTCTGACAGACGAATCCATTTCAATTGACTATTGATTAACAGACCGAAATATGAAACTAATCTAATTAGTTCTAAGCGCTTTAATGAAGATATCCCCAACTAAAACTACGAAATCGTTATCGCGCCTTATTCAGACGTAAATAAACACCAATGATCTACGCAGCGTTTACCTTTTAAAAGCAACCCGCCAATGAATCACCTGGCTTTCTCTGGCTTTAATAAGCTCCCTTAACCATCCTCTTTCCGTTTGTGGCAGCACTTCAATGGTTACGCCTGCTGGACTCCCTACAATTCCAGCCTTTTTTAAGTTAAACTCGCATTACTAATGCGATTAATAACCTGCTCCTGAGCAGGTGTACCCGAACGATATACTTTGGCCAATACCGCACTGTCTATTGATAAAGCACTAATAGTAATTACTGCTGATAGTAAAAAAGATTTGATCATTTGGTTGGTCTACTTTAATAGTTCAATATGTCTGAACATAAAACTAATATAATGGAGTTTATTCATAAATCCCACTAAAACACTCAATACTTTCACCGATCTTTTGCTACGCTTTACCGAAGCCCTGACATTTAGATTACCTGTTGAGTGTCAGTTAGCCCAACGTGGCCTGCACTTTGTTACCCAACCTGTAATTTTACATACTCATATTTATACATGAAACGAAAAATAAACCTGCTGCCCTTCCTGATCATTGCCGTTCTTTTTTTCCTCATCAACAGCTATGTGCTGTCAGGGATTCATAGCTTAAGTTCAAATCCCTTCATTACACCAGTTTTCTGGATCAGTATAGCTGTCATAACCGGCTCACTTTTTTATGCCATTCAGAGGATGCGGAACAAGGAGATGGATACGTTCTTTAAAATTGCCACCCATGCATTTTTGATATTAATTGCCGCTGAATTGGTATTTACATTAATTCTGTTGCCAAACGACCTTTACAGGCTGGCAGCTGATGTACCCAGAAACATCTATTGGGTAGAATTTGCCTGGTTTGTCTTTTTTCTAACGATTGGAGCGTTCATCTATGGAATGATCTTCGGCAAATATGCATACAGGGTCATCAGGCATACACTTTACTTTGACGATCTTCCTGAAAATTTTGATGGCTTTACCATTACGCAAATCTCAGATGTGCATGCAGGAAGTTTCCAGAATGCAAAAGCGGTACAAAAAGGGATTGACCTAATCAAAAAACAACATTCTGATCTGTTTGTATTTACAGGCGATCTGGTCAATAATAAGGCTGAGGAGATTAAACCATGGATCGGACATTTCAGCCAGATAAAATCAACCTACGGACAATTTTCTGTTTTGGGGAACCACGACTATGGTGATTATGTAAAATGGGAAAGTGAAGCAGCGAAAAGGACCAACCTGGAACAACTGAAGAAGTATCATGATGAGATTGGCTTCAGACTGCTGCTAGATGAACATGTCGAGATCAATAAAAACGGACAAAAAATTATCCTTGCCGGTGTTGAGAACTGGGGCATAGGTTTTGGTGAACGGGGAGACTTAAAAAAGGCACTGACAAATGTAGCGGGTTCTGATTTCAAGATCTTATTGTCACACGACCCCACCCATTGGGAAGCTGAGGTAACCAAATTCCCTTCTAAAATACATCTTACCCTGGCAGGACATACACATGGTATGCAATTTGGCATCGAAGCATTTGGTATAAAATGGAGTCCTGTAAAATATCGTTATGCACATTGGGCTGGCGTAACTGGCAATGATGGGCTTTATTTAAATATAAACAGGGGGTTTGGCTTTCTTGGGTTTTCAGGACGAATAGGAATATGGCCGGAGATTACGGTAATTGAATTGAAAAGAACACCAAAATAACTTAAAATACATACTTTTGTACCACTTAATAAAAGTAGATCTGCAAATCCGAATGGAAGAAAATAATTTAAGGATATTTCAAGATAGAAAAAGAACAAACATTTTAAGAAGTGCGGAGCAAGCCACAATTTCTTTTCTGGTAAAGAGAGTTCCGGCATTCATCACCTCAGACATGCTTACTTTTCTGGGCACAGTAGGTTCCGGAATTGTTTTACTGGCTTTCATACTGGCTACTTATTATGGCAAACAATATCTTTTACTGGGTGTTATCGGCCTAGCTATAAACTGGTTTGGTGATTCCCTTGATGGTCGCATTGCCTATTACCGCAATATTCCCAGGAAGTGGTACGGATTTTCACTGGACATCATTATGGACTGGGTCAGTACTGTAATGATTGGTGTTGGCTATATGGTCTACGCCAGAAATGAATATGAGCTTATTGCTTTTGCCTTTGTCGTATTGTATGGCTGGGCAATGATCATTTCGCAGTTGAGATATAAAATAACCGATATCTATAGTATAGATTCGGGACTGGCCGGGCCGACTGAAATCAGGATTATCCTTGCCATCATGCTGATCCTCGAAGCATATTTCGGCCATATCATCGAATATTTCGCGTGCTTTTTATGTGCAGTATTGGTGGCGATCAACCTGATAGATACCCGTAAACTGCTAAAGCTTGGCGACATCAGGGATAACGCAGAACGCGAAGAAAAACTTACCAAAAACAATACGCGTTAATGGATAAAAGAAAATCGGTATATACGTTTGCAAAAGCACAGTTATCTGCCTTTTCAGGCGGAATAGTTGACTATCTTGTGATGGTAACGTGTACCGAACTACTTCACATTCACTATACCATTTCAATTGCTATCGGCGGAATTATCGGTGCCGTAGTTAATTTTTCGGTGAACCGTTACTGGACTTTTACCGCCAATAAGGCCAGTCAGTTACCAGTTGGCGGCCAACTTGTAAAATTCATATTTGTAGTAGCTGGCAGTATTCTGCTTAAATCGTCCGGGACTTATCTACTAACAAACTGGCTTCGCCTGGACTATAAAATAACCCGGATTATGGTGGACATCATTGTATCTCTTAGCTTCAATTATGTATTGCAAAAATACTGGGTGTTTAAGAAAACTCCGCAGTAAGATTCTCTAACACATCTTCTTCTCTTTTGTGATTTAACTAAAATATTTGTTTAGCAAAACTAAACAATTAAATACATATATTTAACACCGTCATGAAGTTGTTGATGACAACAGTTGTTATGTAATTTTTTAAACCACAAATAAAACACAATGAAAACATCAATGATTGCCTTATGTATCCTTTGCTTAACATTGCAATTGAATGCCCAGGTAAAAAAAGTAAAACATGTAGTATTGATTGGCTGCGACGGCTTTGGCGCTTATGCAGTTCCTGATGCCAAGATGCCGAACTTGAAAAAATTAATGGAAACAGGGTCCTGGACGTTAAAAGCAAGGTCTGTTTTGCCCTCATCAAGTGCGGTTAACTGGGCTTCTATGCTGATGGGCGCCGGACCTACAGAACATGGTTATACAGAATGGGGAAGTGCAACGCCAGAAATCCCTTCTGCAGTGACCACCAAATATGGTTTGTTCCCCTCTATTTTTAGCGTGATCCGCGATCAGAAACCATCAGCTAAAACAGCAGTAGTGTATAGCTGGGGAGGAATCGGTCCGCTGATTGAAAAAGATGCGATCAACATCGTAGTTCCCGGAAAAGATAAGGATGATTTTTGTGCGGATACTGCAGCTAGCATCATTAGAAAAGAAAAACCTTATTTTACTTTTTTACACCTTGACGAACCCGACCATACCGGTCACGGCATTGGTCACCGCACACCTGCTTACTATAAGGAACTTGAAAATGTAGATCTACGGATCGGAAAAATACTACAGGCCATCAAAGATGCAGGAATAGAAAAAGAAACCATCGTAATTTTAAGTGCAGATCATGGCGGAACGGGCAAAGGACATGGCGGCAAAAGCCTGGATGAGGTACTGATACCCTGGGTGATCAATGGTCCCGGCGTAAAATCAAACCATGAAATAAAGGACGTGATCATCACCTACGATACTGCAGCGACGATAGCCTGGATATTGGGCTTAAAAACACCTCAGAGCTGGCGCGGCAAAGCGGTAGCGGATAGTTTCATAAATTAATACCAATTGCTATATTTATAGCTAAAGCCGGCTGTTTTTAATACAATGGTTTCATTTTATTAGAGGCAGCAGGCTTCATTGCAAAATTTGTTTACTTTTGGACAAAATAATAAAATATGGAAGATGATATAATCCTGAAAATCAGCTACAGAATAAAAGAAATAAGGAAAGAAAAGAACATTACTATTCAGGAATTAGCGAACAGAGCCGGCGTAAGCAAAGGCCTGATCTCCCAGATAGAAAATAATCGTACTATCCCATCTTTGCCCGTTCTGATGAATATCGTGCATTCATTGGATCTTGATCTGACTGCCTTTTTTAAGGACATCTCTCCGGGCGATCGTCAGGAAAAGGTATTCGTCATCCGTTCATCGGAATACACCTCACTTAAAAAAGAGACTGCCAAGGGCTTTAACTATCAGCGGATACTTGCCCGCAACATTCATGGTGGCCCTGTCGATTTTGTGTTGCTGGAATTAAAAAAAGGCGCTCGTCGGAATAAGATGGTAGTCACAGATGCTTTCGAATACAAATACCTCGTGAAAGGTAAGATTGAATACCTGATAGAAGATAAAACCTATATTCTTGAAGAAGGAGATTCCATCTTTTTCGACGGTCGACTGGGGCACAATCTCTCAAATATCGGAGAGTCTGATGCCATTATGCTGGTTGTTTACTACTTCATCACCAATGATTAAAAACCATTAATCAGAATTTAACCAGGCTTTTTCCATCATAGTTCTCAGGGATCAGCACGCCTAAAAAGCTGAGGATAGTTGGCGGTACATTGTATAAATAAAGCGCACCGACAATTGATTCTCCCGAAATCACCTTAGGTTTGATAGCCTTGTTATTTAAAATGATGAATGCATTTTGCTCGGGATAACTTGATCCTCCATGCGAACCATCGCCGCCATGATCTGTCGACACTACAATGAGCCAGTCTTCATTTTTATAATTAGGACGGGCTTTAAGCGCAGCGAGAGTTCACCGCTGAGAAGGCGATTATCTGCAGTGGAGGGGAATTTAAACTTCTGTTTGCAGATCTGTTTAAAGACAGCGGCATTGTTGTAAGCTACAAAACTCATCATTGGCCTCATTGTTTTCGCTGAAGTAGCCTTGTTGCTTTTTGGACTGGTACCTTATCCCTATAATTTTGTCTTTCTGCTGCTCAATGGCCTGCCACTTGGTATGATATGGGGTGTTGTTTTCAGCTACCCCGAAGGAAGACGTTTTACTGAAATGCTGACGATGGGAATGAGCATCAGTCTCATCGTATCATCAGGCATCATGAAAACAGTATATTTTACTGTCCACGAATGGCTGCCAATGATCTCTGAATTTTGGATGCCCTGTGTTATAGGGGCCTTATTTCTACCCTTATTCCTGTTATTCACATAGATGCTTCTGTAATCCCGGAACCTGACGAAACGGACAAGCTACTTAGGGTAGAAAGGCTTCCAATGACCGCAGAGGATAAACGGGCAGTGTTAAAAGAATACGGTATTGGTATCATTGGAATTGGACTGGTATACATGATGCTCACAACCATGCGCGATTTCTCTGTAGAAATATGGAACGAAATAGATATCCATTGGGACAAAACAGTATTTTCAATAACGGAAGCAGTAACCGGAATAGTAGTTTTGATGGCTATAGGCTGCTTATCTCTTATCAGGAATAACATCAAAGGCTTTTGGGGAACTCAGTACATTATCGCATTGGGTCTCTTGTTAAGCGGCGGGAGCACCTTGTTTTTTTACATTCACCTGATCACTCCTTTCTGGTGGATGCTTCTTGTAGGCAAAGGTATGTTTTTTAACCTATACACCTACACAAGTCGTGCTTTTTGATCGTATGATTGCTCTTTTCAAAATAAAGGCTAATGCGGGCTTTTTTGTATACATCTGCGATTCTGCCGGCTATTTGGGAAGTGTTGGTTTACTGCTCTACAAGGAGTTCTTCATGAAGGATCTTAGCTGGGCAAAAGTGCTGATGCAGTTTAGCTATTTGCTGACCATCATCTGTACATGCCTCCTGATTTTTGTGGCAATTTTCTTCAACAGGAAAATTGGAGTTAAAGGCCCCATAACAGGGATTTTAGATAGAATGCCTATAAATTCTAAGTAACTTTAATAATGAATTTCGATTAACACTTGAAAAGGCAAAGTGACAGAAGCCTTAAGGTATTATTTTTCATTTATACTTTACTGGTGATTGATATTGCATCCAAACCGTCATCCAGGCAGAGGCGATCCTGGTTGCTATTGCCGCCTCTTTACCGGAATAATTATTTTCATTATTGTCCAGATAAGTATGTCCATCTGAAAACCTGCTTTGTTGTTTAACTACAGCATCGAGATGTAACTGAGCCCAGTACTTTCCATTGTATTGATCTCCTTTGTCAAAGCCATACATCCATGCTGCAATATCCATATTTACAAAAGAATCATAAATCTCCTTACCCCAGTCTGAGCCCTCAGGATAATAAACCTGAGCTTGCCCCGGAATATACATTGTTCCTCCTGGCTTCTGATATTTCACCGAATCAAATTTTGTAGTAATCAACGAGTTATATATCTTATCCATGTTAAAAGCAGCGGCTTTAGGTGTATTTTTGCCAGCCAGCGAAAAAACAATCGGTGCATTTACCACAGATGAAAGCGCATTGTATAAAGGGTGGACAATGTGATGATTGACCACCACCCCAGGCTCTTCCACATTATAACCGTTTAGCCAACTCCTTACAGGCCGGCCGTGCAACATGTTGTTGTTTTCCAAATCTGAAGGTAAAGAAACTCCCGATATGATGTAATTTAATGATTGATCATACCAAAGGCGGCTATTGGCATGCGTTGGCATCATGACTGACGCAAGGTACAGTAATTCTGCATTCCATGCATTTTCCTCTATTTTAGAATCGCCGGGTATCAGAACTTTACCGGTTTTATCTTTACAGTATGGCGGATCTATTTTCAGCAGTCTATCAGCCTCACTGATTATCATACGTTTGATATTATTCTGATCTCTGATTTCTAACTTTTCCCAAAGTAACCATGCCGAATACCCGGTGTAGTAAGCCCAGTGTGCAGCCTGCCAATCTCCTCCCCATACGTTACGCTTTTGATTAGCTTTGTGGTCATAGGCAATTGCGCTAAGTAATTTGATGGCTTTTTCTGCAGCTACCACCGTGGGCACCCCGGTTAGCCGGTAATCATACGCACCCGTTTTTAAAGCAATGGCAATACCAAAGGTCATTCCAGCAGGATATCGATACCTAACCTGATTGTCCTTTCCTTTACTCTTTAGTATCAGATAGCCGGAATTATCAGTACCATTAATCGTATCAAACTCATTTACTTTTATGTACCAATCGTTTAGCGCATATTTATTGACGTTTGACAAGGCTATTTTCAGCGAATTAAATATAGGTTCTTCAGGAAGTTTTTTATTAAAATTCTTCCATCTGATCTGTGTTACAGCCGGAAGTTTTGGTTCATTATCCTGCCAGCCCGTACCCTTTTTACTCAACTGACTAAAACCGTTAGACGTCCCTAATGTTGGATTTATGTTTTGTGAACTGGCATTAAACACAGACAACCAGCAAGATATAAATATCACAGCTATGGCACTCAAGTTAGGTAAATTATACATATTATAGTTTAAATCCCATTTTTTCATTGTTTAACTGCCTTTTTATCTATACCTCAGTTTAATTTCATAGACTTTCTTTTTATAAAATTAGCTTTACATTAAGTTTTTCAAGAACACTATAATACTATAATACTATTTTGTACGTAAATATCCTTATGCCAGAACTTGATCTTCAATCTACTAAACAAAGAACCATAATTGATTTCAGAAAATGGAAATTAAACACAGTAATTGTATTAGGATACTATCGTTACAAAACGGTCTTTCCTGAACTGAAACCTCATAAGCATTCCGGAATGATTGAGATCTGCTTTTGCCTAAAAGGAGAACAGACTTACGAGGTTAATGGGGAATTATATCAAATCAAAGGCGGTGATATCTTAATTACTTATCCTGATGAAATACATAGCTCAGCTGGGCATCCCGAGGATAAAGGCGAATTGTATTGGCTAATTTTGGATTTCTCACAACACAACAAGTTCCCTGCTATTTTAAATTTCAATGCAGAAGAAAGTAAGGCATATTTTCAATGTCTATTTGAATTACCAAAGCGTCATTTTGAAGGAACTTCAGGCATGAAAAAACAGCTAGACCTGGTAATGGAGCTTAAAAACAATGATACTTTATCTACAATGCAAGTCATCCAGGTCAAGCACGCACTTTCAGGATTTTTAATCGAACTAGTGCAGGTAGGTAACAACTTAAAGGTTACTAAAAGCGACGAATCTCTAAACCGGATTAAAAAGTACGTTGCGGATCACATTCAGGAGAATTTTTCTATTGAGCAATTGGCCGGATTGATTTTCCTGTCTGAATCCAGATTTAAATCCTGGTTTAAACAAAAGACAGGCCTCCCCCCGCTTGAATATGTGTTAAGAAAAAAAATACAGTATTCTAAATTAATGCTGGAAAACAATGACAATTCCATTAATAATATCGCTCACGAACTTGGGTTTTCTTCATCCCAGTATTTTTCTAATGTATTCAAAAAATTCACAGGCTTCAAACCAACAGATTATAGAAATTCCATCAGATCAGCAGTTCGCTAATTATCGATCATCATGCACTTATAAATTCCAAGTAAAAATATATTTAGCATATTTTTTTACTACTTTAACTTTACTTCAAAATCAATTCAGAATTGATGGGTAGTTTCGGGTAAATAAAATAATATGTTGAATTTAAAGTATAGCTTACTGTTCTGCTTTCCATTTATAAGTCAGGCCCAGTGCAATAAAAATGCCGATTCACTTTCAAAGGATAACCGTCTAAAAATTGCCCCCTTTATTATCCCGACCATTTTTATTGGCTACGGGATAGCAGCAGGCGGCAATAACCCCATACGTGATCTGGACAGAACTACACGGGCAGAGTTACAGGAAGACCATCCGTTTTTTTCAGTCCATGTCGATAATTTCATTCAGTATGCTCCTGCTGCTGCAGTTTACGGTTTAAATTTATCCGGCGTAAAAGGCAAAAATGACCTGCTGGATGCTACAGGGATATATGCAGTTTCCATGGCAATTATGACCGCTTCGGTAAGAATCGTTAAATCTCAGACAAACAGGATAAGACCGGACGGGACAACAGATAACTCATTCCCCTCAGGGCATACTGCAACTTCTTTTGCAGCTGCTGAGTTTCTAAAACAGGAATACAAGGGTGTTTCTCCATGGATTGGCTATGCAGGATATGCTGTAGCAGGAACCACCGGCATATTGAGGTTATACAACAACAGGCATTGGGTAAGCATTCATCAAACTACAACGTCAGCCCGCTTTATCGGGATAAAAAAATTGGCTTGTCTTTTTCAGGAAATTTTTAGCTGTCTGCTGTGCCGGATCGATACGGAAAGAAATTTGAGCGAAAGACGAGATTCGAACTCGCGACCCCGACCTTGGCAAGGTCGTGCTCTACCAACTGAGCTACTTTCGCTTTTAAGTTCTGCGAAGATATAGCTTGTTTTTATATTTTCTAATTCTATTTCAAAATACACGTGAAATGAGCTGAAATTCAGGCAAAAAAAATAATATATTTTACCGGTCTATAGAAATTCAGACTAAAAACTGAGTTTCAGAAGTGTTAACTTTGCAACAATGAATAAAGAAATTGCAATCATTTTTGATATGGATGGTGTCATTTGTCATACCAACCCTTACCACTCCAAAGCTTTCCGGGAATTTTTCTCTACACGGAACCTGGCCCCTACTGAAGACGAGTTTGCCCAGCATATGTACGGGAAAAGCAACAGCTATATTTTAAGCCATTTTTTAAAAAGGCCTATTGCAGGGGAAGAATTGCTGCAGCTCGAATACGAGAAAGAAAGCCTTTTTAGAAAGATTTATGCGCCGCACATAGATCCAATAGCGGGTTTTAGAGATTTCATAGCCGACCTTTATGATAACAATGTAAAATTAGGCGTGGCTACTTCCGCCCCCTTTGCCAACCTTGAATTGATACTAAACAAAGTAGACATACAGGAAAAACTGGGTTCTGTTCTCGCAAGTGAAAATGTGAAAAAACACAAGCCCGATCCTGAAGTATACCTTAAATCTGCCGAAAACCTTGGGGTGTCCGCCGATCAATGTCTTGTATTCGAGGATTCTTTCTCGGGAGTATCTGCTGCGTTGAACGCAGGCATGAGGGTCGTCGGTGTATTGTCTTCACATACAAAAAACGAACTACCCCCATGTGACCTGTATATAGAGAACTATCTTCAGCTAGATTACGCTAAAATCAAAAATCTATTTTAGAAGTTATTTGCCTGCTTCCGGCGGTTTTACTTCCGTAGTATCCTGTGCTAAAATAGGAACGGTGTAATCTCCAAAATCCAGGGTTACTTTCTTAAATAACTTTTTCAATCCAGCCTGATCTTCTTTCTTCACGCCCGATTGATAAAGATATACTTTGCTTAATTCTTTTAAACCAGCAAGCTTAGCCAAACCTTTTGCCGTCATCTTAGTTCCTACAAGATTTATATACTGTAAGTTTTTCAACTTTACGAGACCGTCGGCGCTTGCATCTGTTATCGGTGTACGACTCAAATTGATACGCATCAATGCACCAAAGCTCGACAGGCTCTTTATTTGCGCATCGCTAAGTGCAGTGTTAGACAGGTTGAGCCAAACCAGTTGCTTGTCCAATCCACCCAGCAATTTCAAAACTTCAGGACTCGCTTTTACCGTCACAAAACTTGCTGATAAATAATTACTATTCCCCTTGACAGGAATAACCACTACTCCAGCCTTTTTTAAATCAGCGATGACAGCAGCATCGGCTTTACTTACTTCTTTTTCAGGAAGATCCAGCTTCTTAGCTGTCGCAGCTTTTGCACCTTCCTGGAAGGTCAGCAGTGTCGACTTGATCTTTTCCGTTTGTTTTAAATCCTGTGTTTTCTTATCGAAATCTGCTCCTTCACTAACCCACCATTTTAGCAACTCAATCTCCTGTTCAGTCAATTGTGGTTTCTCTTTTGGAGGCATATGATCTTCATTAGAAGGAGGCAGTAATAATCGCTTGATCAATTCACTTTCTTCAATATTACCGGCTACCAACGATGCCCCGGCCTCGCCTCCTTTTAGGATAAAATCTTTCGTGTCGAGTCTCAGTTTTCCTTTTTGTTTCTCTGATCCGTGACAACTGTAGCAACGGTTCTGCAAAAGTGGCTGAACCATATGTTTGTATACAAATGCCTGCTGCACATTGGGCACGGGTGGTATGGCTACCTTTCCGCCGCCGTCACTTTTCAACGCGGAACTGATATAATCGGATCCATGTGTCAGCGAACCTCCGTAATGACCTGTAAGCGCCGTTAGCAAAATCAGAAACACTGCTATAACATTTAAGTAAACTTCTTTTACCTGTATCCTGAATAGCACATATACGACCATAGAAATGGCTGCTACGCTAATTCCCATCCATTGATGAAGCTGAACCAGACTGCCATCATAATCACCACTCTGAGACAAAAGGTAACCGGTTATCGATGAAAATATAGCACCGATTCCGCCAAGCAGATAGATAAGAGGTATGGCAGGTTTTAAGGTTAGAAACCTGTTTCCCGAAGAAAGCAATTGAAAAAAGCAGCCCAGTAACAGGATTCCTATAGGCAGATGGACCAATACAGGATGGAACCTTCCTATAAACTCAGTAATTGTTAAAATGACCATATCGACTTATTGATAACGTTTACGCAGCAAATTCATCATATGAACATTTATTCCCCATTGATCCGCAACAGGCTGTCTAGTGTAAGGCAATGTAGGCAAATAGTCAGGAGGTCCAAACTCCGTAAGTATCGTCATTCGTTCTCCTTTCTGTTTTTTACGTTCGATAACCTTATCCCACCATGCCAGGTGTGATTTTATCGCCTGTTCCCATTCCGGAGCTCTTGGATCATTTACCTGTGGTCCTTGTGAGTGACCTACCCTGGAATGGATGTGATCCACCCGACTCAAGGCAAGATCAATTGTCTCCTTCTGGTCGCCCAGCAAACTTTCATGAACCACACACCAGTGTGAAATATCAAGTGTCAGACGCAAATCAGGGTTTTTCTCGATGAACTGCTTCGCAACGATTGCTGAATAGAGCATTCGTCCCCTGTGCGTCTCATGATAAACCGGCACACCTGTTTCTTTAGTCTTTTTTACGGTATAGTCAATGAACATTTTATTTTGATCATAACTAAAAAAATCCTTACCAGAATGGCAATTGACATATACTGGCTTTTGGAATTTATTGCTGAGTATGGCATCCAGACTAGCTTTGAATGAATTTAAATGACCCAGGGCATCTGATCCGCCGCCGCCACATAAAAATCCAACCTGAAGGTCATGCTTTTTTAAGGCTGCAAATAGTTTCTCCTGTGCCGCTACATTACCTGCGGGCCACCAGACTTCTATGCCTTCGTAGCCCTCCTTTTTGGCTGCTGCACAAAATTCTTCTGTTGAGCCGGCAAAGCCCCAATCGGTAGCCATAAACAAAAGCTCATAACCAGCTTTTGACTGTACAAACGGTATTTCTGCAGCTGTGATTTCACCAAGCGGCCCCAGCAGGCCAGCCGCAGTTGCAGTAGCTGTAGTTTTTAAAAAATTTCTTCTATTTTGATTCATTTAATCGGTTCAGGTTTGTGTTTGTCTATAATTTGGTCAATAGTTAGGCTACAATATCACGTATCACTTTACCCGCTACATCAGTCAGACGGAAAGGTCTTCCCTGGAAAGGATAGGTAAACTGTTCATGATCGAAGCCCAGTTGGTTTAATATCGTTGCCTGTATATCGAAAGGATCTACCTTTCCACTTAAAGCACTATAACCGATCTCATCTGTTTCACCATGGGTGTATCCCTTTTTGATACCGCCGCCAGCCATCCACATAGTAAAAGCTTCTGTATGGTGATCTCTGCCATTATAAGGGTTCTGAACACCGTTCCTGTTCTCCATCATCGGCGTACGGCCAAACTCACCGCCCCAGACCACCAATGTTTCATCTAAAAGTCCACGTTGCTTCAGATCCAGCAACAATGCCGTAATTGGCTTATCGGTACTGCGGCATTTATTTTTCAGACCAATATTCAATGAGTTATTTGGTCCGTCGCCATGGGCATCCCAGCCCCAATCAAACAATTGAACGAACCTCACTCCTTTTTCCACCAGTTTCCTTGCGAGCAATACATTGTTCGCAAAACAAGATTTGCCAGGCTGAGTTCCGTACATATCATGAATGTATTGTGGCTCATCGTTGATATTCATTACCTCTGGCGCAGAGATCTGCATCCGGTAAGCCATTTCATATTGAGCAATGCGTGAAAGTATCTCAGGATCGTTATAATTTGCATACTCCTGCTCATTAGATGCATTAATCGCATCTAGTGACGCCTTGCGGAGATCTCTGCTCATTCCATGAGGATCTTTGATGAAGAGCACCGGGTCACCTTCACTTCTGCATTGTACACCCTGGTACACTGAAGGTAAAAACCCGCTTCCCCATATGCTTTTACCTGCATCAGGAAAACTTCCACCACTGGTTAGCACGACAAAGCCAGGCAGGTTCTGATTTTCAGTACCCAGACCATAAGTAGCCCAGCTACCCATACTTGGTCTCCCTAACCTTGGACTACCGGTATGTATCAGTAATTGTGCCGGAGCATGGTTAAACTGATCAGTGGAACATGCCTTTAAAAAACTAACTTCATCTACCATGGTAGAAAAATGCGGAAGGTTTTCACTTACCCATGCCCGGCTCTCTCCGTGCTGCGCAAATTTTGCCTGCGCACCCAGCATTTTGGGCACACCGGTTATAAAGGCGAATTTTTTACCTGCAAGTAAAGATGGCGGACAATCCTGTCCATCCATTTTCATCAGTTCAGGTTTAAAATCGAACAATTCTAATTGTGACGGGGCACCGGCCATATGCAGGTAAATCACGCTTTTGGCTTTACCTATAAACGGAGGCGATTTTGGCAACAGCGGATGCGCCGGATCATATAAGATTTCATTGTGACTTTTACCACCTAATCCGCAGCTGGCCAGCAATGAACCAATCGCAACCGCACCAAGTCCCATGGCGCTTTCCTTCAAAAAATGTCTGCGTGTAAACGCCCTTAACTCTGTTTCCTGAGCTTCCTTTACCAGGCGATGCGCATTTAATTCGTCTCTTGTCATTACATTTAATTTTTTGTCAGTGCCTCTTCAAAATTCAACATGGCATTTGCCACCACGACCATCGCGGCCCTTTCCGGAATATCACTTTTATGTTCCTCTCCCAATATTTCTAAAGCTTTCGCTGGATGACGTTTGTAGTCATCAAAAGCCGTTTTATACAAATCATTCAATACTTTTAATTTGCCCTCTGGTATTGCCCTGTACATCATCCATTGATAACCTTTAGCGATTTGACTCCTCACATCTCTTCCGCCTTCCTTTTTCATCCGAAGAGCGAAATGCTTCGCTATGGCGATGTAAGCGGAGTCATTCAGCGTAACCAATGCCTGTAAAGGTGTATTGGTCCTGATCCTTCGTGGACTGCAGACTACACGTTGTGCTCCGTCAAAGGCGATCATCGAAGGATAAGGTGCTGTTCTCTTCCAATAAGTATAGATTGCCCTGCGGTATTGATCTTCACCATCTGAAGTATTCCATTTGGCACCATTGTACGGAGAATTCCACACCCCTTCCGGCTGCCATGGCATCACCCCTATTCCATACATCTTCGTACTGAGTACCCCGCTGATCGAAAGATCCTGATCGCGCAGCTGTTCCGCACTGAGTCTGATCCTCGGTCCTCTTGCATAAAACTTATTAAAGAGGTCCTTCTCCTTCATCTCTTCAGTTACCCTTGAATCCTGTCTGTAGGCAGCACTCATCACCATCTCTTTAATCAGTCGCTTCACACTCCATTTATAATCATTCATAAACTGCCATGAAAGATGATCGAGTAATTCTTTATGGGTAGGGTTCATACCCTGCGTTCCCATATCTTCCAGTGTTTCTACGATGCCTGTACCGAACAACTGTTCCCATAAGCGGTTGGCCATAGTTCTGGATAACAAGGGATTTTTTTTGTCAGTCAGCCACATCGCCAGTCCCATTCTGTTTTTTGGCGCATTGGCCGGCATTGCGTATTGCAGTGTTTTTGGCACACCAACTTGTACTTCTGCACCAAGCGATGTCCATGCACCTCTTTCGAATACATGGGTCTTACGTCGTCTGTTTGCCGGATTTTCTACCATAACTGGGATAGACTTTGCATTGGAGTTCAGCAATACCCAGAAGGTCTCTTTGTTTTCTTTATATCCCGGTTTGTCTTTACCCGGAAATTGCTGCGAAAAGCGGAACCAGTCAAAATAAACTACCGTCTCGTCTTTATTGGTAAGTGTAGGGTTTTTATAACTGATGTATACATCGTGAACACCTTGTTGTGTTTTAAAATCGACAGGGACGCTTTGATAGCCCGGACCTTCGGTTACTTTCCAGGAGGCAATAAGCGGGCCATTTGGACGATCCAGACGCAATTCCATTTTCCCACCTGGTTTACCCGTCGAGTATTTTGCAATCAGTTGGTCCACTCCATCTAGGTCTACCTGCTTAATACGTGCTATAGCATTGTTCTTAAAAAACAAGGCAATATTGTTATTTCCAATAACTGAGTTAACCAGACTATCTGCCTCGATCGAGTTGATGATCGGCTGTCCTGTTTTCAGAAACTTATATATTTCCTTCGATTTCTGTTCTGAGACATTTTGCTTTAACCAGCTGGTCAGGGAGACCAGTTTGGTATTTAATGAATCATTGTATTGTTTCAACAAGGGGTATTCCGATTGAACATCCTCATCCCTGGTATTATTAAAATAAGCCATGAATTTATAAAACTCATCGTGCTTAAAAGGGTCATATGGATGACTGTGACATTGTACACAAGCAAAAGTAGAGCTCAACAATCCTTCCCATGTTGTATTCACACGGTCCATAACCGCCGCAACCCTAAATTCCTCATTGCTTGTTCCGCCTTCATCGTTGGTCATTGTGTTTCTGTGAAAAGCAGTTGCTATATAATCCTCATCTGTCGCATTTTCTATCAGATCACCTGCAATCTGTTCGGTAATGAATGTGTTATAAGGCTTATCATCATTGAACGCACGAATTACCCAATCCCTGTACTGCCAAATGTTTCGTCCGCCATCCGATTCATAACCTTTAGTATCAGCATAACGGGCTACATCCAACCACATAGACGCCCATTTTTCACCGAAACGCGGAGAAGCCATCAGCGAGTCTACAAGGAGTTCATAGGCTTTGTCGTTGTCCTTGCTGCTTAGGTATTTGTTAACCAGCTTTTCAGAAGGAGCCATACCGATAAGGTCCAGGCTGACTCTTCTTAATAAAGTTGGCTTATCCGCTTCTTTAGAGGGGTCAAGGTCTTGCTCATCCAGCTTTTCCAGTATGAACCGGTCAATATCATTCTTCACCCAATCCTCATCTACATCCGGGAGTTCTACCTTTTTAACAGGCAAATACGCCCAGTGATCTCCCCATTTGGCACCTTGCTTAACCCATCTTCTAAAAATATCGATTTCTTCATCACTTAGTGCATCATGTTTGTAAGGCATGCGCTCTTCCGGATCCTTACTGGTCAGCCTCCTGATAAATTCACTCCCATCCGGATCACCGGGAATGATGGCCGGCTTACCACTTTTAGTGGCCGCTAGTGCTTCTTCATGAAAAAGGAGACTAAATCCACCTTGCTTTTTAACCCCACCATGGCAGGAAATACATTTTTTGTTGATTATTGGCTTTACCTCTGTATTAAAATCTACAGACTTATCATACGGCATCAACAATGAGCCTAAAGCCACTACAACACAAAGCACCAACAGCACTAAAAATTTCTTGTTTTTGAAAAACTTCATAAGGGCATTCGATATCTGGTTTCATTTATCAGTCAGGGATTGTGTGGTATCTCCTGACCATAAGTTAAAATTAAAACTTTATTTAGCGCATCACTACAAGGTACTTGTCCGTTACTGACACTATATTATCCAAAACAGGGACTATTATGACAAAACACACAAAGTATGTTACTTATCATAAATAATAAACTGTGATTTAGCATACCAGCTACGGACAATCCTAAGTTTTAAAGCTAGGGAAGCGATTCAAAAATTCAAATGGGATATTCGACTGAAAAGATGGATTTTCTTACGATTTACCAGCGGTTATGTGCCGGGCTGCACTGGCAGAAAAATGAAAAAGCTGGAACCAGTTCCAAAATCGCTTTCAAAACCTATTCTTCCCCCCTGTCGCTCGATGAACTCCTTGCATAAAACCAGACCTAAACCAACTCCCTTTTCGTTATTCGTACCAAAAGTAGACGATGACTTAATGGAAAAGATTTCATTCTGCTTATCTTTCGGAATGCCCTTCCCATTATCAGTAACTGTTATTTTGCATTCGCCCGACATCAGCTGGGCTTTGACAGCTATTGACCCTCCCTGAGGTGTAAATTTTATGGCGTTACTGATCAGGTTGCGTATCACCAATTGAAGCATATCTACATCAGCAATGACTTTCAGTTCTTCAGCGATTCCATAATGTAAGGATATATCCTTTTCTAATGCATGCATTTTCTCCATTTCCAGGGTACTGGTCAGTGCTTTAAGTAAATTTACTTCTACCAGATGTACGTTAGGCCCCTCCATTTGTGATTTTGACCAGTGCAACAGATTGGAAAGCATTTCCACTGTATTGTTTGTAGATTTAAGCAATGCTTTTTCCAGTGCAGGCCGCTCTGTGACATTGATATCATTTTCACTCAATAACTCCAGGTATCCCTGAATATTTGTCAACGGTGTTCTGATATCGTGTGATATGACAGACATTAATGTCTGTATAGCCAGTGTCTTTTCTTCAGTTGCCTTTCTTTCTTTATCATAACTCCTCCTGATGAATTTAATGATGATATAAATTGCAACCACAGGAATCGGAAATGCCGTAATCCTGTCTATAAATTGACCCTGACCTAAGCTGAAGGGGTGTTTTACCAAAGAAGGATAATAAAACTCAACAACGTGCAGTATTAAAAAGCACAATAGATACACAATCAACCATCGGATATGCTGATTGTACGGGGAAATCGCGAACACAAGTAATAGGTAAGCCGGCCATATTAAATCGGTAGAGCCGTGAATCCCCGAATTGGTGAAATAATTGATTCCTAAAATCAGGATCCCTATTAATCCAAAGAGCGTATTGCTGTGAGGACGTCCATAAAATCTGGAATAGTAATACTGGTAAAAAAAGAACGAACCAAATATAAGGGCAGACAAGGAACCGATATAAAGACCTGCATACAAATTATAAGGAATGTATACACCCATAAGGATGATCAAACATATACTGATGGAATGGAATATCCTGCTTTCTAAGGAAAACACCTCCGGACTGCCTATCAGCTCAGACCAAAAGGTATTTTTTTCATTTAATGATTGATCACTGGTGCTCCTAAGCTTGAATTTCGGCATGAATAAAGGTTGCTACGCAATAAGACAACAATAAGCTATCAAATTTAACACTATACTTTCAAAAACCTAGGAAGTAAAATTTACCTTAACAAACCAGAAGACTAGAAATTGTTGGGCCTCTGTTTCTTTGCCGCGCAGGTTACGGTCTCGGCAATTCTTTTTTCTCTGGTTTCCTGTCTTTTGGCAAGTACCACCCATTGTAAAATAATCTTTTTGACCGACTTGCTCAAGCTTAAAAAGAATTCTTTCGAACCTGGTTTATCCAGGAAAGCTTTTTCCAGATCTTCCGGGATATTGAGTTCTTCAACCTCATCTAAAATTGTCCACGACCCATTTTGTTTAGCTACCTCAACACTTTCAAGCCCAGCCTTAGTCATCAGTCCTTCTTCCATTAGCCTCGTGATTTTTGCTTTATTGATCTTCGACCAATTGCTATTGGGCTTTCGCTTAGTAAATACCTGTACGAAACTATCTTCATCTATCGTTCTTCTGGTACTGTCGATCCAACCAAAACAAAGCGCTTCATCTACAGAGTCGCTCCAGGAAAGACTTGGTCTGGATGATTTTTGCTTATATTGAACAAGCCATACCGATTGCTTTAAGCGATGGTTTTCCTCCAGCCATTGTCGCCATTCCTGCCTGTTTGCAGGACAAAAAGTTTCTGTTTCCTTTTGCATGATAGCTAAATATATAAATTTACAGGACTGGATTCTTTATATTAGCCGTACTTATCAAAAATAAAAGTATGATCAACCTCCACCTGAAGAAAAGCAAGTATCTTTTCTTATCACTTTCTTTATTTACAACACTCCCTCAAGCTTTTGCCCAGGAAAAAGCAGCACCGGTTTTCAAAGATGGTGAAGCCCAGATTGTCACCTCATTTGACACCCCCGATAAATGGATCCGCCACGACCTATGGGTAGAAACCACATTTGATACTGATGGCGATGGAAAGCCTGACCGCATGCATGTAAGCATCACCCGCCCCTTCCAAACTGAAACAGAAGGCCTAAAGCTGCCTGTCATTTACGAAACCAGTCCATACTATTCCGGAACAGCAGGCAATGCCCCTGGAACCTTTTGGGATGTAAAACATGAAGTCGGCGAAAAACCGCCTATTGCACATTTACACCCTACCGTAATACGGACAGGTGCCAGACCTATCATTTCAAATTCGCTAATCAGAGAATGGGTAAAGAGGGGTTTCATCATTGTCCATTCAGAATCCCCGGGAACAGGGCTTTCTCAAGGATCACCAACGGTTGGGGGAATTAATGAATCCCTGGCCCCCAAAGCTGTCATCGAATGGCTTTCAGGAAAAGACAACGGATATACCGCTCCTGACGGAAATGAGAAAGTTAAAGCATACTGGAGCACAGGAAATGTAGGCATGACAGGCACTTCCTATAACGGTACGCTTCCGCTCGCGGCCGCAACTACTGGTGTTGAAGGGTTAAAAGCAATTATACCTGTCGCACCCAATACTTCTTACTACCATTACTACCGCTCAAACGGATTGGTTAGAAGCCCAGGCGGATATTTAGGTGAAGATGTTGACGTATTATACGATTTCATCCACAGTGGAGCTGAAGATAAAAGAGCCTACGGCGACAAGACCTTCAGAGATGGTGAAATGGCAAAAGGAATGGATCGTGTTACAGGCGATTACAATGATTTTTGGGCAGGAAGAGATTATCTGAATGCAATGAAACCAATGAAAGCAGCATTGCTGATGTCGCATGGTTTTAACGACTGGAACGTGATGCCGGAACATAGTTACCGCATTTACAAAGCTGCAGAAGCAAAAGGCTTACCTGTGCAGATCTATTACCACCAGGGCGGACATGGTGGCCCACCTCCAATGAAAATGATGAACAGGTGGTTTACACGTTATTTATTTGGAATAGAGAACGGGGTAGAAAAAGATCCGAAAGCATGGATTGTAAGAGAAAATGAGCCGGCCAATAATCCAACCTCGTATGCAGACTATCCCAACCCGGCCGCTGCTGATGTAAAACTTTATCCTGGAGCAGGGGGAATAACCTCTGGCAAACTCTCTACTACCAAACCAGTTAAGCAACCGTCAGAAAAGCTGATTGATGATGTAACATTTTCAGGCAGCGACCTTGCTAAAGCGGAAAAGTCAGATCACCGCTTATTATATGTAACTCCGGTGTTGAAAGAGGCTGTCCACCTGTCGGGCCTTACTCAGGTTACAGTTAAGTTAGCGAGCAGTAAGCCTGCTGCTAATTTTTCAGTCTGGCTGGTTGCCCTTCCCTGGAGTCAGGGTCAAACGGTTAGGTTAATGGACAATGTAATTACAAGAGGCTGGGCAGATCCTCAGAACAACAAATCGCTCACTAAAAGCGCACCATTGGTACCAGGGAAATTTTATGACCTAAAGTTCAGCCTTCAGCCTGATGATCAGATCATCCCGGCAGGGAAACAAATTGGCTTAATGATCTTTTCAAGCGATAAGGAATTTACGCTTTGGCCTAAAGCAGGTACAGAAATAACCATCGATTTGAATGGCACTACGCTTACATTGCCTGTTGTTGGCGGACTAAATGCATTCGAAAAAGCGACTAAATAATTTAAAGGGTGTCCGAGAAGGTATGTTCGGGCACCCCTTTTATTTCTGCTGCATAAAAACTTATTTGGCTATCAGGCAGGCTGTGTTTGCGTAGCAACACTCATTCTATTCCAGCCGTTGATGGCAATAATGGCTACCATGATATGTGCCAATTGGTTGTCATCAAAAAAGGATTTTGCGGTCTGATAGGTTTTCTCTGACACACCCCCATTTGCAATTAAAGTCATTTCCTCTGTTAAAGCCAAAACAGCTCTTTCTTCTGCTGTGTAAAGTCCATCAACTTCCCTCCAGGCATTCAACAAATAAATTCTTTGTTCTGTTTCACCTTGTTTTCGGGCATCTGCAGTATGCATATTGATACAAAAAGCACATCCGTTTATTTGGGATGCCCTAATCTTGATCAATTCCTTCAATGTATGGCTAATGGAAGTGGTAGCCAGATAGTTTTCCACACCGAGTAGAGCTTTATAAGCTGCTGGTTCTATTTCTGCAATATTTATTCTTTTTTCCATTTCTTTGATGTTTAAAATGATAGATCAAAGATAAATCGATGCTTCTTTTAAAAACTTAAACTGGTTTAAGAAATGAACTACAGTTGTTTTTTTCGCAATTCACTCACATATTCCGGGGTGAGCCCCAGATAAGAAGCCAGCATATATTGAGGGATGCGCTGAACAAAATCGGGAAATAAGCTTACAAACTGCCGATAATTTTCTTCTTTAGAATACACATGAAAGTACTTAACCCGCATCTGCGCTGCAGCGTAGGCACGTTGCATCATCAACATAAAATAGCGTTCAAGCTGTGGGATTTGTTTGAGCAATTCGTCTTGTTTATGATGTTCAACAGCTATAATTGTTGAAGTCTCCACCGCCTGGATATAAAAATGAGAGTTATTCTGTGTGATTAAGCTCATGTAATCAGCTATCCACCAGTTTTCTAAAGCAAATTGTGTGGTTTGCTCAATCCCTTTGTTATTGATGAAAAACATTCTGAGTAAGCCTTGTTCAACAAAATAGTTGGCCTTACAGATCTGACCCTCTTTGATTAGAAAATCCTTCTTCTTAATGTCTAACGGTTTTACACTCGATAAAAGCAGTACCACTTCATCATCAGTTAATGAAATGTATTTTTTAAGATGGCTTACAAAATTTTGATACATGACATTAAAAACCCAATCTTCTTTACTTAGTTTTGCTCAATTTCTTTCAAGCTACTCATTTTCTTGTAAGCCAGGAAACCCTTAATATCTTCAAAGTGTTCGCGAACACGTTTATTACCAAATTCGAATACTTTTTGGGCCATTCCGTCTAAGAAATCCCTGTCGTGCGACACCAAAATCAGGGTACCATCAAAATCCTGCAGGGCCTCTTTGATGATGTCTTTGGTCTTCATGTCCAAATGGTTCGTAGGCTCATCCAGGATTAATAAATTTACTGGTTCTAATAACAACTTAATCATTGCTAAACGAGTTTTCTCACCACCAGAAAGCACCTTTACTTTTTTGTTGATATCGTCGCCGCTAAACATAAAGGCTCCTAAAAGGTCTTTTATTTTTATGCTTCCATCGCTTAATGGTACTTGATCTATGGTTTCGAACACCGTTAAATTGCCGTCGAGCAAGGCTGCCTGGTTTTGTGCGAAGTATCCAATCTTTGCATTATGGCCAACTTTTAGACTTCCTTCATAGTCAATCTCACCCATAATAGCTTTTATCATGGTCGACTTACCTTCTCCATTTTTACCTACAAAAGCTACTTTCTCGCCTTGTTCAATGACCATTGCAGCTTTTTCGAACACTACATGATCTCCATATTTTTTAGTAAGATCTTCCACCATCACAGGATATTTTCCAGAACGGGGTGCAGGTGGAAACTTCAAACGCAATGCCGAAGTATCGACTTCATCGATCTCTATGACCTCCAACTTTTCAAGCATTTTTACGCGCGATTGCACTTGATGGGTTTTGGAGTAAGTGCCTTTGAATCGATCTATAAATTCCTGGTTGTCGGCAATAAAACGTTGTTGCTCTTCGTGAGCTTTTAATTGGTGTACGCGACGGTCGGCCCGTAACTGCAAGTAGTGGCTATATTTGGCTTTGTAATCGTATATCCTGCCCATGGTCACCTCGATGGTACGATTGGTGATGTTGTCTACAAAGGCCCGGTCATGCGAGATCACCATTACCGCTTTGGCTGAGTTCATTAAAAAATCTTCCAACCATTGAATACTTTCAATATCCATGTGGTTAGTGGGCTCATCCAGCAAAATCAGATTAGGTTTCTTTAATAAGATCTTGGCCAGCTCAATCCGCATGCGCCATCCGCCTGAAAACTCAGAAGTTTGCCGGGTAAAGTCTTTACGTTCAAAACCTAAACCTTTCAGTACTTTTTCCACCTCAGCATCGTAATTGACCTCCTCTACAGAATAAAATTGTTCACTTAACTCAGACACGCGCTCAATTAACTTCATGTAATCATCAGTATCGTAGTCGGTCCGAATAGTTAATTGCTCATTCAGCTCATCAAGTTCCTTTTGCATTTGATTCATCTCTTGAAAAGCTTTCGAAGTTTCTTCAAATACCGTTACATTATCTTGTGTCAGTAAATGTTGCGGTAAATAAGCAATTACAGCATCTTTCGGTCCGGTTACATTCCCTGAAGTAGGTTTAGCTGCACCAGCAATTATTTTTAAGATGGTGGACTTGCCTGCACCATTTTTACCCATCAGGGCTATTTTATCGTTCTCGTTAATCGAAAAGGTTACGTCACTGAACAAAGTAGTTCCACCAAATGAAACGGAGATATTATTTACATTAATCACAAAAAGGGGATATTAAATTGAGCGGCAAAGATAGTGGAAATTGATACAAACCCAAATACTTACTATCCGCTACTTCCTTCCTGTCTTCCGAGATCACCGATATATATAGCTCCATTGACTTACCCGACATATTACCCGGTAATTCAAGCTCATCATGTCCGGTACTGCGCTTCGCCCCCGCTGTTTTATAATAAGCAAGATCCTCGTTTTCTTCCCCGGGACAGTAAGCCATCAGCATCATCTGTGTAGCTGGCTTACGCCGGCCCCTTATATTACCACCTTCTATAATTCCCATAATTTTTGTTTTTAATTTACAGCCTCAAGTATACACTCCATTATGTGGGACTTCTCTCGACAAGTAGCTTAGTTCGCCAACAGAAAAAGACAGGTACCTCCGACAGGACATCGCACTCATTCGAGCTACGATAGTAGCGAGATTTATTGCAGTCCTGGAGGAGTGTACCATGTCTTTTTCAGAACTAAACGACTGTCAGCTGCCCTACATAAGTAGTATCACTCACCAACTTCCCATCAGCACTTACGACCACAATCCAGCTATGCACAACATCACCAACCCAATCCAGCGGAAGCTGCAACTCATACGCCTCTGCCGACCGAACCGCAGCATCCATCAGCGCGACAAAACTTGAAAAAGAAACCATTTGGCCTACGCAGAAGCAAATAGCAACTGTTTTTGGAACCCAAATCCCCGCGATCAGCAAACATATTGGAAACATATACAAGAGTGGTGAGTTAGACGATTCAACTGTTTCCAAAATGGAAATAGTTCAAAATGAAGGTTCCAGAACTGTTTTTTGTCATTCAGAGCGCAGCGAAGAATCTAATTCACTAAACATACCCAGCTATGCGTGACCACAACTACTTCGTCTACATCTTAACTAATATCAAAAGAAGCGTATTATATACAAGTGTTACTAATGATCTCTCTGCAAGACTGGAAGAACACAAAAAGGGTAGTAAACAAACCTCGTTTACAAGCCGTTATAAATGCTATTATTTGGTGTATTTTGAACATCATCAATATATTGATCAGGCAATTGACCGTGAAAAAGAAATAAAAGGTTGGTCCCGCGCTAAAAAGATGCGTTGATATCTGCAGAGAACAAAGACTGGAAATTCTTAAACGAAGAAGATTAGATCCTTCGCATTCGCTCTGGATGACAAATCATTACGAGCAATCATATTTTCCTACCCAAAATCCTGCTCGAAAATCCAATATATAAAACTGAATATCAATATTTTAAACAAAATAAATTTGTTTTGGAAATGTGGTTTTTATAAATAATCTGAAAGAGATTTGCTTACACTAATTCTTATTATTTATGACAAAAGCACGTTTTATTGATCCGCTTACGGATTTTGGGTTCAAACATCTATTTGGCCGTGAGCCCGACAAAGACATTCTCATTGAATTTTTAAACGATCTGTTTCAGGGAGAGAAATACATCGTCGATCTCACTTACAGCCCTACTGAGCATGGCGGAGAAAGCAGTAAAGAGAAAAAGGTATTTTTTGACCTCACCTGCACAGGAAAAGATGGCGAAAAATTCATTATCGAGATGCAGCGAACAGGACAGGAGTTCTTTAGGGACAGGTGCGTATTTTACATGTCCAGACTGATCAGCGCTCAGTTGCCAAGAGGAACTTCCAACTGGAATTCCCCCCTAAAAGAAGTATACCTGATCGCTATTATGGAGTTCCAGTTCAACAACATCAACAGCAATTACATGCACAACATTGCGCTGATGAATAAAGATACCGGCAAAGTTTTTTACAAAGGCATGGGTTATAAGTTTTTGGAATTGCCTAACTTTGATAAACAGGGAGATCAACTGGAATCAGATCTGGACAAGTGGTTTTATCTTTTAAAGAACATGAGCCGTCTGGATAAAATCCCAGCCTTTCTGGATAAAAGAGTATTTCAGAAGATATTTAAAATTGCAGAAGTGAGCAAGCTGACTAAAGAAGAGCGAGAATTGTATGAATCAGATTTGAAAGCCAAATCTGATTGGAATGGCGGTTTAGATTGGGCTAAGAAGCAGGCAGCGGAACAGGGATTGCAACAAGGTCTGGAGCAAGGTCTGGAACAAGGCGAGCATAATAAAGCGATTGAAATAGCGAAACAAATGAAAGCCGACAACCTACCTGTCGAAACAATCTCGAAGTACACCAATCTCTCCATTGAAGAAATAGAAAGCCTATAACAAAATAAGCCCTTTGGAAATACTAAAGGGCTTATTTATTTCAATATAATCTCCAACAATTAGCTATCTTTTGTCATCCACCTGATAGTTACCGCAATAATGATAAAAATAGCGGATAAGTTATTCTCTGATTTTTACATCAAGGGATTTACACCTGCACTGATCATCGCTCTGGTGATGGCGGTCACCGGAAGTATCATCAGCTTTATCTAGCATCCCGTTTGAAGACCATTGCTATTACTTCAATCTATAAAATCTTGACCTTAACAATTTCAATAATTCTTTACGATTGCACTTTAAGCCATTAGCAGATATGCTGATTACAGAACCATTAAGGTTGACAATACATTTTTTTGACTTTATCTTTATCAAAGCTTAAGAACTGAATGATAAGATTAAAATCCGTTGAATCGGTCAACCCGCAGGATCTGGCTTTACAGGCCAACAATTCTGCAATTGCCAGAAACATGAGGGATATATTCCCGCACCCCTACACCATTGAAAACGCCAGACATTTTCTAGACCTGGCCCGGCAAAAACTGGTAGGGCATGTATTCGGAATCTTCGAAAATGAAACTTTTATCGGCATTGGCAGCATAATCCCACAAACAGATATTCACCGTATGAACGCCGAGATAGGCTATTGGATAGGCGAAAGTTATTGGGGAAACGGATACGGAACACAAGCGGTCAGGCTGCTGGTCCGTTATGCGTTTGATGAATTGAAACTGATCCGTGTCTATGCGTCTGTCTTTGAAAGCAACAAGGCATCTATGCGGGTACTGGAAAAATCTGGTTTCCACCTCGAAGTCATTATCAAATCCGGCATTATCAAAAACGATGTGGTGATGGATTAATATTAATTTATTTTATAGAACTGATGAAGGAAATCAAAAAAGAAGCCGACTACAATACGGTAATGGCCAAGATTGATAGCTTGATGGCTAAAGGAAGCGATAGTGTTTCCAAAGAAGAACTGGCAGAAATTCGCCAGCTTGCGCTGCTGGCTCAGGCTTATGAACAGGAAAAACATAAAATAACGCCTCCATCAACACTTATAGGAATGATAGAAATGCGTATGTATGAATTGAGATTGAAACAAAAAGACCTTGCTGACATATTGCATATAAGTAATGCCAAACTATCATTAATTATGAATGGTAAACAAAAAGCAAATGTACAATTTCTAAAAGCTGTTCATTCAAAATTAAACGTTGATGCGGAGTTCTTGTTAGCTCATGCTTGATTCGCCTTTTAACAACCTCTCAAATAAAGCATCAATGCCACAAAAGCTAAATAACAGTCACAGGCTTTATTTTGTCCGCAATGTTGGGCAATCGTCAAGTTCAATGGTTTTTATTTTGCCTTTGCAATACAGGTTAACATTCGCTCTCAACCATTCATAGCCTTCCCTATCTCCAATTCTAATTGCTAAGAAGCAATCTGCCGAATCATCCTTGTACCTTTCCGCTGCGCTCCAGGTCAGGATGAACGTACCTTGGCAAACAGCATCTTTTTCGTGTGTGCTTCAACACACCCTGCATTTGCTATGCGGTTGTATGAATTGAAGTGCATTTGCACTCAATCTCCGGTGTTATTTCGGTCAGGATCGAAGCAACACCGGAGCGGCACCGCAGAAACAGCCCAGTTGGAGCGCTGCAAAATCGAATACACACCAAAAGAAGCCCGATTTCTCCATCATCTTTCCGTCTGAAACATCAGGATTGTTAATAAAAAAATGTAAACTTTGTAAATAAAATCTTGACATTATGCTAGATAGCCGAAATCTCCTCTCCGGGAAACGCAAGTACCTGGGCGGAATGATATTGCTCTTGTTTGTTTTTATCATCTGCGCTGCTTTCAATATCATAGATGGTGACAACTTTGAAATCGCCAGAAGGGAAGTTTTGCTCCGCAGGATCGGACATGAACTACTCCTGCAATCGGGCGACAGTACTTCAAGAGTGCTCCCGGTAAAAAAGATCGCAGAAAATGAATACCAGATCAGGTTTGAGAATGAGCTTACTTTTCAACCGGACTTCCTGGTTAATACTACCCGGCGCTTGTTGGCCAAAGACCCGTTCGCAAGTGATTATGTCGTTAATGTTCTGAACAGTAGCAACTCCAGCGTAGCCTATGGTTACGCGATATCCAAAAATAAAAAAGATGATATTGTAGCATGCATCGGAAGAGAGCAGCCCAAAGCAGGTTACAGGATCAACATTAAATTCAAACCGACAGGTATAAATGCAACAACGAAAGGTTATATTCTCGGTGGCCTCCCTTTTTTAGCATTTGTTGGTTTCATATTTTTGAGATCGGTTAAGCCCCGAAAAGCTTTACCTGAGGATGGTCAGAATACGAGTACGATTACTTTGGGTTCGGTGTTATTTGATGCGAAGAACCGTAAGCTCATCATAAATCGACAGACAATAGACCTGACCGGAACGGAAACCCGCGTACTGCTCATTTTCGCGTTGTCTCCCAACGAGACCATAGAGAGAAGCCGGCTACAAAAAGAAATCTGGGAAGATGAAGGTGTTATCGTCGGGCGCAGTCTGGATATGTTCATATCAAAACTTAGAAAAAAATTGGAACTGGATCCGAACATCAACATTGTTGTGATACGCGGCAAAGGATATAAGCTTGAAATTAGCGTTTGATTTTTTTTGCCACGATTTTCATAAAGAGTTTAACGTCGTCCGAAATAGTTCCATCACCAGACTTATCAAAGTGCTTTTCTGATGCATAATCGATACTCCAATCTGTTCGATCAATGATCAGCGTGCCATTCATCTCGACAGTTCCGTCCATTCCGTGCTTAAATTGCATTCTGGCTGGAAAAGTAACTGCCTTCGTGATGCCTTCAAGCGTCAGGTTCCCGGTAACTTTTATATTTCCATAATTAACTCTTATGCTTCCATCACTTGGAACTTTTGTATTCCCTGTTTCAACCTTCGTAATTGCGAATGTAGAAACAGGGAATTTTTTGACATCAAAAAATGCAGGTAATTGATTGAGTGAACGTTGATCAACAAAATTTCCAATTGTATTCATGTCGACTTCAACTGTACCGCCCACCAGATGACGGTTGTCGATCAACAATTCTCCTTTTAATATATCGACGTCCCCTGTTTGGGAACCATCACCAAGAAACTTAGAACCTTCCCATCCACCAAGTAGCGTAGAACCTTTCCATACTACAGCACTTTGCTTCGTATCTATGATATATTTTTTCTGACCGGCTTTATTATAAAAATCCGTGATGGTCTTTCCATCATAACGATACACGCCGGTCGCATCGCCAAACCAAATACTTCCATCGTTAGCTTCCAAAAGCCCATAAAAAGCATTTCCAGACTTGATTTCGGTTACCGTGGGCTTATTACTATACAGAGACTTTGCATCATAACGAGAAAGTGCCTGAACGGTAGAATTAGCAGGATTTACCGGACCAGTAGTCCAGATGTTTCCTTTCTCATCCTCGATTATCGTATAAGCACCTCTCTCCGATACCTTAGTAAAGGTGCTAGCGTTATAGCGCCAGAGGCCACCGGTCTGGCTTACTTTAAAGCCATTGAAACCGCTGAGCCAAATATTGCCTTTTCTATCTTCCATTATAGCCCAAACGTCGATAAAGGGTTCGCCTTTATGGGTTAGCGTGGTAAATGTTTTTCCGTCATAAACAAATGCGGCGCCCCTTGTACCAACCCACAATTTGCCGGTTTTATCTTCGAGGATTTTCGTAATATCATTGTTCCAGTTTCTTCCGCTATAATCACGCGAGGGATTCGGGTTTTTAAAACTTCGAAAAGATTTCCCATCGTAACTGCTCAGGCCATTTCCAGTGCCGAACCAAATAATGCCGGCTTTATCTTCATAAACAAACATCACCCGATTATCGGCAAGTCCCTCCGTGGTAGTGAAATGTTGAATGGATTTCCCGTTGTAATAATAAACTCCTGAATCAGTAGAAGTGAACCAAGTATTTCCTCGTCGATCTTCCAGGACATCCCAGAACCGGTGCGGACCTATTTTGCCGGTGAGGTTGGTAAAAGATTTTCCCTGCACTTCCGGCAGACGGGCATCGTATCGAAAAACATCACCAAATGATGAGTTGTTCGGACCAGCGATCAAAATGGTACCATTTCTTCCATTTTTTATATTACGAACCATGATGTTAGGCCCTATGTCGTTAATTTCGGACTTGATGTTATCTTGTGGCAGGCCTGTTTTGTCTTGTCCACAGGATGTGAGAAAAACAGACATTAAGAACAAAGCATATACGTGTATGTATTTCATAACTTTTTATTTACTGATCCTGTCAAAATTGATTCAGCGAATCTACTTTGATATCTTTCGGCGCAACGAATTTGGATTGTAAATAAAAATGTAAATTTTGTAAATAAAGTTTTGCAACCTAATCCGTGGATCTGTCCAGCTCCCTTTGTATCAGTTCAGCCGAAATACGGAACGCATCAATCCTCCGGATCATTAAGGTATACTGAGCAGAATTTTCTTTTAGCTTGAGAACGACTTTCTCACACTTACCCAGCGTTGACTTTATAGCCCGCAACGCCTCTTCCAGCTCTGCCTTTTCATACATGATCGTAAACTCAGAATTCATCTAGCGACTCCTCTCATACTCATCTATTGAAAAACAAAGTTAACCAAGGAAACAATGAGCTGCAAAATAAATCACGATGATTTCGTTGATGATTTTTAGAATCAAGATCTCAGAAACGATAGTCAAGTCCTAATGCTGCATAGCGGGGCAACAATCGGTATTCCGTTATAGCACGGTACGTATCAGTGATGATGGCATTACTGAATTGACGGTTGTTGAATAGGTTTTTGGCCGATATATTAAATTTGGTCTTGATTTTCTTGACATCATAAGAAAGAGAAACATCCGAAAAGAAATATGTTTTGGGCGATTCAGAGAGAAAATCACCAAAACGATAGGCCTCATTTTTCATATTAGCCTGAATATCCTCGGCGACATTGAAAAAAATATGCAGAAAACTGTATGTATTTTTCAGTCGATCCATATGCTCACTGTTGAAAGATCTAATCTGTATATGCGATCCCGAATGTATGTTCAGTCTGGATTTCCACACACTTCTAAACGATAGACCATAGTCGTAGGAACCGGACTCTATTCTGCGCTTGCCCACGCCGACAATACTGGTTTCATACTCCGAAAAATCTGCCCCCATATCCACCCTGAAATTCCCATTCAGCAACTTTACATAATAGTTGAACTGTGCTTTATAAAACATAGTTTTTTTATCTTTCAGGAGTATCTGCTCCGTTAGATTGAAATTAGGATTCAGGCTACGTTGGTTACTGATATAGTCGAACATCGTTTTATGACCAAGGGAGAAATTGGCGAAAAATTTATCCAGCATATTGCCATAGGTATAGGTAATTACCGCCGCAGAGTTGTTTAATGTGGCCATATCGTCGAGCCCCTTTACAAAATTCTGGATACCCGTATTGAAATAATTTGGCACGACATCCATGAGCTCAGAACTCATTTGTTGGAAAGAAAGTTCGCCCTCCAACTTCCCTTTATGGTGTATTAACCATTTTGTAAACAAGCTCGAAGAAATCAACCAATTATTTTGATTCCTGGAAACGCCATCATTACTTAAATCGCGCTGCATAAATCCCGCGCGCAACTGCGGAGTCAATTGCCACATCCTTCTTTTGATGGTATACTTGGTCATGACATGCGTATTATTGGTCCTGAAGTTGACCTGATTTGAAAATCCAGAAGGACGGATTTGGCTGCCATCTTCCCGCTGCAATATAAAGTCTGTCACAAGCGTTTGACTTTTATATTCATTGGCAACGGCCACTTCCATAAAATCACCGCCTTTCTTTTTCTTTACATAATGCGATGTGATGCCTGCGTACTGAAGATCATTTTTGGCATGCTGGTAAACATTAGAAACATCCCCCACCTGAAACAGATCATCGTAGTAATACTGATCGATCTGATAATGCAATGGTGATTTTTGCATGATCCAACGGGCAGAACTCACAATAGCCTCGTTGTCCGACAGCTTATACGTATGCGTGAGGAGTTGGTTGGTCAGGTAGCCTTTCATTTTGGTCAGTTCCGTTGTACGCTCCCCATTAAACACCAGAGCCCCACTATCGTATTTACCGAGCGATCCCAAACTTCCGGTATAAATCAAAGTAGAGCGATTGCTGACATCATAATGCATCTCCCATCTGGAATAGTAATTGTTTATTTTCCTATTAAGCTCATATCCTTCAGTATAGGTAAACTGTATATCCTCAATATCATATTCCTGTACTGTATTTCTGTAGAACGATTTTTTTGTGGGATTTGCAAAGCCTAGCCACTTGATCTTGAGACGTTTAGAAGGATTCAATATCGTATTGAATGACAGTAGCTTATCTTGGTTAAAATTAGTCCTTCTATAATCAAACCCCGGTAGGTCGGGCGTGTTATCAATAAGAGTCGGAGTTGTGATACCTACACCGATTTGCCCGGGTTCGTCAGTTTGTCCCGAGTAGAGCAGATAGTTTATACTGCTCAGGGCATCTAAACCGTGATTATTGGCTGTGCCCAGCAGATAATACTTGTTTCGTTTTCCAAAATTCATCACATTGATGCTCGCCTGGTAAAAAAATGGTTCGACCGGCGTTCCAGAAGCAGATACCGAACCCAGCCATTGATTTTTGCTGTCTTCTTTGAGTTGCAGGTTCAAGGCGACTTTGTCTGAATTTTCGATTCCTTTCAAGTGCTTGTTGTTGGAATAACGTTGTAACACCTGCACCTTATCCAGTGGTTGGACCGACATATTTTGGGTGAGTAACCGATATCCCTTTTCAAAAAAATCATCCCCTTCTATCATGACCTTCTCAACTTCCTTTTCACCGATTTTGATGCTGCCATCGGTACCGACATTCAATCCGGGAATCTTCCTCAGCAGATCCTCCACCGTGCGTTCGTCACCCTGCAGAAATGATTTTACATCCAGTTCTATGGTATCCCTTCCACGTCCATAAGGACGCTTTGCGTTTATGATTATTTCCTGCAGTCGCTCCACACCACCAGGTACGAGCGCTAGGTTGAGCAAGGTATCGGTCTGTCTCAGTTCAATTATTTTTGTTACCGGCTCATAGCTGAGTGCCCTGAAGCTGACAACAATTCTGCCTGTTTGGCCTAGAGCCAACCGGTATCCGCCATTCCCATCTGTGAAAGTATAGGCCATAAAGGCCGAGGCCCCATCTAAACGGGCATCTACCCGAACCCCTCCTAAGGGTAACCCGGCAGTAGTTACTTGTCCATGAATAGCCAACTGTGCCTGTGCACAATAAACGACCGAGCACAAACAGATCATCAATGTATATCGATACAGACCGGAATGAGTAATCATTTCCGTTTACCTGATTCCCATTCATAAACCTGCTCAACAGTACCGCGTACTTTATTCCTTTCCACCGTGACCCCCTCCATTACAGGCATTTTGCTTTCCATGATGCGCATCTGTTCTTCTATCAGCACCTCATCTTTCTTGACATAATCTTCCAATAATAATTTGGGCAGCGAATAGATATATTTTTCATCTACCGGAATATCTCCATTGTAGGGATAAGACACTTTTTTGAGCAACCAGTAGTGGGGGTTAGCACCTTCATTGTACAGCATCACGATAAGTCCCGGGAGTCCACCAAATTTGTAAGGTCCAGCCGGCACCGGAATTTCATTTGTGTAATAAGCGATCAATTTCGTACCTCGATAATCTGCCGTCGCCTTATGACATATATATTTACCCAAGGTGTCCGTTTCCGTATAGTTGGTATTCCATTCGATGACAGGAAATTTATCCATCACCAAATAATTCTTTCCCTGGAGTGAACGTGTTTCCCCCAAGTCACGTTCCCCACTTTTCTGAATCACAATACGTCTGTAATTTGTACCTGTATTCAGCATCATGGAGAAATCAGCAGATATTTCATCACTTGCATTGTCAGCATCGCCAGCAGTGGGAGCAACTGGTATAGAATCGCGGACAGCCGTCTTCATAGCATCAATGTAATACACCTGTTCACGAAAAGTCGCCATTGCAGAGGGAATATACTCGTACTCCACATGCAATTTTTGCGCCTGTGCACAGTAGGTTAAACAGAATAATAAACAAAACGATAAGTAGTATTTCATAAGTTTAAAAAGCTATAAAAGGGCTGTTTCCTACATGTGTCATCAACAAACATAGGAAACAGCACCCTGTTATTGGATATCGTAAACTGCACTAAAAGCCTTTCTCATTCTCGCAAAAAAATCGCTGCAACTAGAATAACCTCCAAGGTCATCACTAACTACACCATTAATAACATGTGAAAACTGATACTCTCCTTGTGCATTGTATACTTTAAGCGTATAACGACAACTTTGAAGCACTGCATTACCAACCTTGGTTTCTTTAACTTCTTCCGTTACCTTAGCATAGCTCTTTCCGACCGTTGATTTGTGTGCGTTTGTCGTACGAACTGATTTTTCTGCAGACGCTTTTTTACCTGAAGCCGCAAAGGCAGCAGATGACATAACAGCCACAGCTACCAAACTCATAAATAATCTTTTCATTTCTTATTTTTTTATTGTTAAACCATTGCATAGGATAATCCTAGGCATTAATTGATGATTAAAAATAATGCCCATTGTACTTAAATGATAAAACCCTTTATGATTCGCTATTGCTGGTTTACAATCCGCACACGATCGTGACAGCTGGATTTATTTGGACTATCCGGGCTCGGAATTCATGTCTGCTGGCGAGGACAGCAGATGGACAAACTTAAAAAATGGCGCACTCGTGGATTTTTATGCGATTTGTAAAAACTACAAACGAATCGTAAATGATCTAGAGCAACAGACCTGGTATTATATTATCTTTATGACAAACAAAATATGGCCATTATTATCAAAGTTGCTATTATCGAAGACGAGCCGGTCGTCCGTAAAGAGATCAGCTTTCTCATCGGATTGGAAAAAGATGCCGAACTTTTGGGCTGGGCAGACAGTGTACGTACAGCTCAAAAGCTGATTGCAGAAACGCAGCCCGATGTGGTCTTATTGGACATACAGCTTCGTGATGGAACAGCCTTCGATTTACTGAAAAAGCTTGATCCTATCCCGCCCAATATTATCTTTATTACAGCATACAATCATTTTGCCATTAAGGCGATCAAATACGGGGCATTGGATTATCTTTTGAAACCTGTGGACCAGACGGAGCTAAAAGAAGCACTTGAACGCTTTCGTCGACGTCGCCAAAGCAACCCACAATGGATGCAGCAATTGTCACTGACTCAGGACTCCATGACCCTAGGCGAACTACCGGAAAGCATCGTGCTGAATACCCTCAACAATATGCGGATTGTACCCGTACATGATATTGTTTATTGTAAAGGCGATGGGCCATACACATTTTTCTTTTTCAGTGACGGCACAGAGGAACTCATTTCCAAACCACTCAAATATTATGAAGACCTACTGCCTGCACCCCATTTTTTGCGGACACATCAATCTTATCTGGTCAATAGACAGCATGTGACAGGAATTAACCGCTCAGAATATATCGTACTCAAAAACAAAGAAGAAATTCCGATTTCTATGCGCCGAAGAAATGCGATATTAACGTTACTATCATCAAAAAAATGAAACGAACAATACGATTGATGCTTTGGGTGCCGATATGCTTCTTGCTTTTCTCATGCAATAACCATAGCACTCCAATTTTTCAGCACGAAACACCCATTTCATCGCAGGTCGATACATTAATAAAGATCACGCCAGGGCCCAGTAACAGTGACTCGCTAGTTACGGTATGGCAACAGATGGCTAAAAAACCAGCTGTTCTAAAAGATACCGTACTTGCTGTGGAGGTAAAATATCAACTGGCTCGATTGTATGGAATGCAGGGACGAGATTCTGCCCGTATTTTAATTGGACAAGCGCTCGAACTGATTGAACCTACCAGCGGCAACCTAAAAACAAAGGCAATGATTTACAACGGTATGGGCAATGTCTGCAGTATGGAGTCAAGGCAGAAAGAAGCGGGCTACTATTACAACAAAGCTGCAGCAATAGTCCTGTCCGATTCCACCATTGATTTATCCTTTCAAGCAAAATCGGCGATGTTGCTGTCCGCTGCACAAAGCAACCTGAAAACTTTTCAATATGACCTCGCCGAGAAAATGAACCGTGCAGCATTACCCCTCTGTGATTCGTTGCCGGTGGGAGATGTACACAAACAGCGCGTGTTGGTACAATTGATCCAGACATTGAAAATGCGGGAGGAACCGGCAGCAAGTTTTCTGCCCTATCTCCTTAAATTAGAAGCTTTACATGACCAGGATCCCGACAAGTACAATATAAGTTACCTGTACGATTCCAAGATGCACTACTTTAGCACCATCGATCAGAAAGACTCCCTGCTCCATTATCAGTTGTTAAAAATGGAAAGCGACGAACAACGCTATGCGACTGATAAATCGGTCGTTCTTATCAACAACCTATTTATTGACTATTGCAATGTAGCAACGTTTCATCTTGAGCATAACCGACAGGCTTTGGCTAAGCCATATATTCAACAGGCGACTAGGCTACAGGAAAAGCACCCAAAGATCATGTTCGCCAGTAACGCCATCATTTACCACGAGGCCTTAGCAACTTTGTACCAATTGCAGGGCAAAAAAGATCAGGCAATATCTGCATTGAAACATGTAGCGACGATACAGAAGGACATTTATGAAATGGAAAATACACAAGTTGCCGCAGAGATGAGTTCACTTTATCAATTGCAGGCAAAAGATCGATCCATCCGTACTTTAAATGAAAACATCAGACTCAATCGGCTGCAATTGCAACAAAATCGATTATGGCTTGCTGTTTTAGTACTCGGTATCATATTGCTGGGAATGATGCTGTTGTTTTTATATTATAGCTTTCGTCAGCGTCGCTTCAGAGCGGAAAAAGAAAAGGTATTATTGCAGCAAAAATTGCTACGGACACAGATGGAACCCCATTTTATCTTTAATACTCTTGCGGCTGTACAAAGTTTCGTTCGTCTGGATAAAAAGGAAGCCGCCATTAAATATCTCAACCGTTTCAGTCGTTTGTTACGTAGCAGCCTGGAAATGAGCCGGGAAGATCTGGTTCCGTTAAATGATGAAATTGAGGCCCTGGAAAATTATATCAGTCTGCACCAAATGCGTTGTGAAGATGCATTTAGCTATACGATAGTACACTCGGATGTGCAGGATACGGATGCCATATTGATACCACCCATGTTAATACAACCCCATGTTGAAAATGCTATTCTTCATGGCATAGATCTGGAGAGCGGAAAAGGGAATCTTCATATTTACTTTGGATTGGAAGAAGATTTGCTCACAGTGATCATCGAAGACAGTGGCAAAACTGAAAAAGGGATCAATGCCCCTGGGCACAAGTCACTTTCAGGTATCATCAGTCGTGAACGCATGCAGTTACTGGGCAAAAGAGCAAGTGTTCAGGTAACTACACCTTCAAATAGCGGCGGAACCATTGTTATCATGAAGATTATTGTAGTATTTGAATAATCTTACGCCGTTCCAGCTTCGCTGAAAAATAAAATCATGATGATTTCGTTTTGCGTACACACCAGGTGGTCATGCTCCTCAGGTTTTGGACATTGGTAGTCTTAATAGGTTCATGAAGTTCGCCTCCAATTTTTTTAGTGAGTCTGAGCAGCATCTCCTGGTTGACCAGGAAGCGCTCTGATCCATCAGGAAGGATATACCGCCCGTTTCCAATAAACCTCACTAAGGATTCGATGCCTATTTCTGAGGCCAGACGACAGAAAAAATACCCTCCGGACTTGAGCACGTCCCACATGGAATTGAGCATGGCTTCAAAATGATTGAGATTTTCTGCAAAATGTAATACAGCGCTGCTGATGACCAGATCAAAGGTTTCATTTTCGAACGGTAGCTGCTCTACAGCAGCTACTTTAAAGTTCTCTTCCGGATCAACCTGAGGAAATGAGCTTGCAAGGGTTTTAAGTTGAGCGATAGCTTCCGGGTTTTGATCTACGCCAAAAACATTTGCGCCGCTTTGCAAAAGATACAGCAAGTTTCTGCCTGTTCCGCAACCGGCATCTAGAATCGTATGACAATCATCATACGTGCCTTTTAGCAACTGGTCGAATAAGTAAATATCAATGTTTCCGAAAGTGTCCTTAATGTGCTGTTTTTTCATCTCAGGGCAAATATAAAACAACCATGCAAGAAAATAGCTTAGCTTTCCAAACCAGGATATTTCATAGCTATTAATAAACTGATTATGATTCGTCAGTAATCTTATGAACTAAATAAAAATAAAAGATTTGAAAGCTATTGATATCTAAAATAGATAACAATACCAAATAAAAAAGCAAATTTATTTTGCATCCTCATAGAAACATCGTAATATTGCGATATAAAGCTATGGGACTTACAAAGACAGAAATATTTACAGACGAGCAAAACCAGTTGGCAACCTTATTAAAAGCGATGGCTCATCCTGCACGAATTGCTATCCTGCAAAGGATATTAATTTCGAATACTTGTATTTGCGGTGATCTTGTTGAGGAACTTGGTTTAGCCCAGGCTACCATTTCGCAGCATTTAAAAGAGTTGAAGAATGCTGAGATTATACAAGGAACGATAGAGGGAGTTAGTATTTGCTACTGTATCAATCCAAAAACCTGGAAGTTGTTGGAGAAACAATTGGGTGCGTTTCTTGCCGAATACAAAGGTGAAACGTCTTGTTGCTAACCTTTTTTTGCTCACATCAATCGTTAAATTGCAATAACACTATAGATATAAATTATGAAATTATCAGAAATTAAAGAAATCCTTGCTTCGGCTGAGGGTGTAAATTTTAAACTAGAAAATGGCAATTCAGTACCTGAACATTTCCATGTAACCGAAGTCGGAATTATTACAAAAGACTTTATCGACTGCGGCGGAACAGTGCGTCATGAAAAAGTGGCTAATTTCCAATTATGGGATGCTGATGATTATGAACACCGTTTAAAAGCAGGAAAATTGCTACATATTATTTCTCTTTCAGAAAAGGTTCTGGGAATGGAAGATTTAGAGATTGAAGTGGAGTACCAGGCAGAAACCATTGGTAAGTATGACTTAGCTTATGACGGGGAAAATTTTCTTTTGCTGTCTAAGAAAACTGCCTGTCTTGCGATGGACAAATGTGGTGTCCCAGCTGAAAAACAAAAAATTGAAATGGTAAATCTGGCTTCGGGTTTAACTTGTACCCCGGGTGGCGGCTGCTGTTAATATTGATAAACATGACCAATAAAACAGAACTTTTTCAGGAACTTGAAAGTGTAGCTATCACTTTTAGGTTTGATAATATCACGCCAGATCGTGAGGCGATTTTACAGCCTTTAATTGACTTTATTCAAGATAAGTACAATGCTAAAAAAGAAGTGCGGCTCAACTTGATATGTACGCACAATTCACGTAGAAGCCACCTTTCGCAAGTCTGGGCGCAGACAGCGGCAGCTTATTATGGTATTAAAAATGTGTTTTGTTATTCAGGGGGTACAGAGGCTACCGCAATGTTTCCCGTAGTTGCCGAAACCCTGAAACATTCGGGCTTTAAAATTCATGTCATTGCCGAAGGTAGCAATCCTGTATATGCCATAAAATATAGCGATAATGAACATCCTGTCATCGGCTTTTCAAAAACCTATGATCATGAATTTAACCCTTCAAGTGCATTCGCTGCAATATTAACCTGTTCACAGGCTGACGGGGGCTGTCCATTCATTTCAGGAGCGGAGAAGCGTATTCCAATAACATTTGATGATCCTAAAGCATTTGACAATACTCCGCAACAAGCAGAAAAATATCATGAAAGAAGTTTGCAGATTGCAACTGAAATGTTTTACATTTTTTCACAAATCAAATAACCATGTCTGCAAATACTTGTGCGCCTGCGGTAAAACGTAAAAAATTAAGCTTTTTAGACCGATACCTAACCTTATGGATTTTCCTGGCTATGGCTATAGGCGTATGCATTGGTTTTTTTATCCCTTCCTCTTCAGGTTTCATCAATTCATTTTCCAGTGGCACAACAAATATTCCATTAGCAATAGGGCTGATTTTAATGATGTACCCGCCATTAGCAAAGGTTAAGTATGAGCAAATGGGTAAAGTATTTAAAGATACTAAGGTTTTAAGTGTGTCATTAGTATTGAACTGGGTAATTGGCCCGGTATTAATGTTCTTCCTCGCCATTACTTTTTTAAGTGACTATCCTGAATATATGGTTGGTCTGATCCTGATCGGTTTGGCCAGATGTATTGCTATGGTTGTTGTCTGGAATGAACTAGCCGAAGGAAACCGTGAGTATGCTGCCGGATTAATTGCACTAAACAGTATTTTCCAAGTATTGCTGTATAGCGTATTTGCGTACATCTTCATTACTGTTCTTCCGCCGTATTTTGGCCTTCAGGGTTTGGATGTGAATATCACCATTTCTGAAATTGCTAAAAGTGTAGGCATTTATTTAGGAATTCCTTTCGCCATGGGTATAGTCAGCAGATATGCGTTGATTGCGCTTAAAGGAGAAGAATGGTTCCAAAATAGATTTATACCAGCCATCTCCCCTATCACCTTAATTGCACTGCTTTTTACTATTGGTGTGATGTTTAGTTTGAAAGGTAAACTAATCGTTCAGATTCCTATGGACGTGGTAAGGATCGCCATTCCGCTTGTCATTTACTTTTCTATCATGTTTGTAGTTAGCTTTTTTGCAGGGCGATATTTTGGAGCTGATTATTCCAAAAGTACGTCAATTGCCTTTACCGCTACAGGAAATAACTTTGAACTGGCTATTGCTGTGGCCATTGGTGTATTTGGAATTAATTCAGGACAAGCATTTGCCGGGGTGATTGGGCCTCTGGTTGAAGTACCTGCATTAATTGCTTTGGTAAACCTCGCCTTCTGGTTTAGAAAGAAATATTATAGGACCTCACCAACTGTTTAATTATTATAGAGGTTCCATAATCACAGCTATAATCTTATTCGTGTTATTTATCATTTAGCACTACTTGACGAACAAGGAACTGTTTGAGTATAGTCCAAATCAATGTATTCTAATCCAAGCCTCCTTGCATAATCTACATTAGTTAACAAATATAATCTATAAAAAAAGCTTTAGATTTCTCTAAAGCTTTAGTCAATGTACCCAGCGCCGGAGTCGAACCGGCACGGTTTCCCACAGGTGTTTGAGACCAGCGCGTCTACCAATTCCGCCAGCTGGGCATTTGCTTTGTTAGCGGGTTGCAAATGTATTAATTGAAATACTAATTCGCAAGATTTATTTTAATTATCTTCTTTAAGTTTTTTATCTACCCAAAAAGGAGCAAAAGGCAATAGGGAAGCAACCCCAAACAAGGCGGTTCTTTTAAAACTCCATTTGTACTCTACCCATGCCATAATCAAAAACACGATATAAAGCATAAATAAGAGTCCGTGTGCCCATCCTGTATATTTTACAGCCAAAGGCATATCAGCCCAATATTTCAATGGCATAGCGATAAAAACAAGCAAAACGTAAGACAGGCCCTCGGCGACAGCAATTTTTCTAAAAACTGATAGTGTATTCATCATATGATCTTTGGCTCAAAGATATTCAAACAAACATCCCGAAACATAAGCATTTCACTTTTTTACAATGTGTTAGCAGAACCAGCCTTTGCAATGCTTTCTTTTATTCTGAACAGATATTTACTCCTGTAATAAAGATCTTTTATGGTCAACAACAATTGTCCCTGAACATCTTCACTTTTTTGATCAAAGTCATTAGTCAACAATTCAATCTCACCAGTTATATCTTGCTCAATAGAATGAACCTCTGATTTCAAAGCTTCAAGCTTTGCTGTATCCGGTTCAAACTGCAGGTCCATCAGCGCCTCATTGACTTCCATCATCTCCATTAAAAAACTTTGAGGAAGTGTATAATGTTCCCCTTCTGTCAAATGACCTTTCAGCTCAAGAATATATGCAAGGCGTTTCTGGGGATCAGACAACACCTGATAAGCATTATTATTCACCGTGCTCATTTCAAGAACTTCAGCCTGCTTCTCCCCGCTTTCATTAATGTAAAAATCAGGATGAAACTGCTTGCTAAGCGCATAAAACTTTTGTTTTATCAGCGCCGGATTAGGATTAAAGCTAACCGGCAAACCATAAAACTCAAAATAATCTGTCATAGCGTACCTAATGCATGAAGGCTTTAAAGATGTCATTGCCGAGTACAAAGACCATGAGCGACAATAGCAATACGAAACCTACAATCTGTGCGCGTTCCATAAATTTATCACCAAGAGGTTTTCCTTTGATCATCTCTACGATCAGGAATACCACATGCCCTCCGTCCAATGCTGGGATCGGCAACAAGTTCATGAATGCAAGAGCTATTGAAATAAACCCTGTAGAAGCCCAGAACCTCGCCCAGATCCATTCTCCTCCGTATACCTTACGTGCAATCTCTACAGGTCCGGAAAACGCTTTGTTTGCCTTTATTTTACCTGTCAAGACTTTCCAGATTCCTTTTCCATTATCACTAAACACCTTCCAGGCCTGGTTAACACCAATAGGAAGGGAAGCAAAAAGACCGTAGTTAATGGTTTCTTCTTTGATATCTGCAATATTGAAACGAAGACCGACAGTACCGGCTGTATCCACAGGGACATTGATCGCCAGTTTTTCTGAACCACGTTCCACATCAAAATTCACTACCTTACCTTTATTTTTAACAATCAGGGCTTGTGCATCCGCATCAAAACTAACAGGTGTTCCGTTTACGGCCGTGATCCTGTCACCGACCTTAATTCCCGCCTTCACTGCAGTTTTATTAGGAAGCACACTGTCAATTAAAGAAGACCTCAATGGCATTCTGCTGATAAACTCTTCTATTCCTAAATCAGAAACCTTATTCAGTATGTTATCAGGAACATTGATAGCTATTTCTTTTCCATCTCTAAGAACGGTCAGGGTTGTATTACCCAATAACACCTTAGAACTGATCAGTTCTTCAAAACGAACTACTTCCTGACCATTTACAGCTACAACTTTATCCCCTAGTTTCAGACCGATTTCTTTTCCAATCTTTCCTGGATTAATACCTAGCACTGAATTATTCGGAATAAATGTCTCTCCGTAATTAAAAGTCATCATCCAGAATATGAAAATACCTACAACGATGTTTACAATCACACCACCCAGCATCACGATCAAACGCTGCCATGCAGGTTTAGACCTGAATTCCCAGGGTTGCGCGGGCTGGTTCATTTGCTCAGTATCCATCGACTCGTCAATCATACCCGCTATTTTCACATAACCACCTAAAGGCAGCCATCCGATACCATACTCACAGTCTCCTTTTTTAAAACTAAACAGCTTAAATCCCCAAGCATCAAAAAACAAGTAAAATTTCTCTACTTTAATTCCAAAGGCTCGTGCCGCCAAAAAGTGTCCTAACTCATGCAAAATTACTAGTATCGATAATCCCAGAAGTAACTGGGCCGCCATAATCAGTCCGCTCATATATAATTTTAATATTTTATGTTTTGATTGTAATTAACTTGTTTTGTTACGAGTTCGCCGGCAAATATACGTGTATACCGGTCTGTTTCTAAATAATTATTCAGGCTTGGTTCAGCAATAAACGCAATGTTGTCCATACAGGCCTCTATCACGTCACTCATTTGTAAAAAGCCAATTTGTCCCTGCAAGAAAGCATTTACAACAACTTCGTTTGCAGCGTTTATGATACAAGGCATATTTCCGCCTCTACGCATTACTATAAATGCAAGATCAAGGTTCCTAAAGGTCTCCCTATCTGCTTGTGCAAAAGTAAGTTCTGGGTAATCCATAAAATTGAAACGCTTAAAATCACTGCTTATTCTCTGAGGATATGCCAGTGCATAATGAATTGGAAGCTTCATATCCGGCAAGCCCATTTGCGCCTTCATTGAACCATCATTAAACTGAACCAGGGAATGAATGATCGACTGGGGATGTACAATTACATCAATCTGGTCTGGTTCAAGTCCAAACAGCCATTTCGCCTCTATTACTTCCAGTCCTTTGTTCATCAAAGATGCTGAGTCAATGGTGATTTTCGCCCCCATCACCCAGTTTGGATGTTTTAATGCTTCCGCTTTGGTAACACCGGTTAAAAATGCGCGATCCTTTCCTCTAAACGGCCCTCCGGATGCGGTAAGGTATATTTTCTCAATTGGATTGTTCTCCTCACCAACCAGGCACTGGAAAATGGCAGAATGCTCTGAATCTACAGGAATAATCCGCACACCATGTTGCTTTGCAAGAGCCGTAATGAGGTCGCCGGCCACTACAAGCGTTTCTTTATTGGCCAAACCAATATCCTTTCCGGCTTCAATTGCGGCAATTGTCGGCTTCAATCCTACTGCACCAACTACGGCAGTCAGTACAAAATCTGCTTCAGCTATACTTGCAGCTTCACACAGTGCATCCTCACCAGATAACACCTTGACAGGAGTTGAGGACAACTCAGCTTTTACTTTCAAATACTGACCTTCATCCCCTATAACCACCATCAAAGGCAAAAACTCCAAAGCCTGTTTGATCAACAGATCAGCATTAGACTGTGCCGTAAGTGCAGAAATCTTATATAAATCGGGATTTGCTTTGACGACCTCCAGAGCCTGTGTTCCAATTGAACCAGTGGAACCTAAAATGGATATATTTTTCAACCTATAAAACTCCTTAATTCATCTGCAATCTTCCTATCGTTCGATAATCTTGGAACCTTATTTTGTCCGCCAAGCTTGCCCTGGGTACGCATATAGTTCACAAAAGCATCTTTTTGCAACGAACGAACGATCAAAGGCTGCAGTATTTTCCCTTCAATGAGGTCAAAATAGTAAATATTCTTCTTTTGTAAGGCTTCATCTACCTTTTTACTAAAAGAAATTAAATCTTTAGGTGGATTTGAGAACTCAATAAACCACTCATGGTACGGCAATTCTCCTGCCGGAGTATCTACCTGGGGTGCGACAGTAAACTCAGTAATTCCTACGCCTTCCTCATTTGCCACAGTAAGTAATGCATGTTCTACCTCTTCACCGATCACATGCTCTCCGAAAGCGGAAATAAAATGTTTGATGCGGCCCGTTACCAATATTTTATAAGGATTCTTAGAAACGAATTTAACGGTGTCACCTATGCTGTAGCCCCATAAGCCAGCATTTGTATTCAATATTAATGCATAGTTCTTATCCAACTCTACATCCTCCAGGCAAAGCCTCGTAGGATTGTCATTGTAATATTCATCAGCAGGAATAAATTCATAGAACATCCCTGCTTTTGCCAGTAGCAGCAAGCTCTTTTCCTGCTGGCTGTCCTGGTAGGCGATAAATCCTTCTGAAGCCGGATAGGTTTCTATGGTATCTATCTTTCTCCCTATACTGGCTTCAATCTTTGCGCGATACGGCTCATAGTTTACACCACCGTACACAAACAGATCGAAGTTCTTAAAAATATCCTTGATCTTTTTACCTCCTGATTTTTCGGTAAGCTTGTCGAAATACATCTGAACCCATGGCGGTATCCCGGAAATGAGGGTCATATCCTGATTAAAGGTCTCCCCGACAATCGCATCTACCTTTTCTTCCCAATCCTCAATGCAATTGGTCTGGTACGATGGCAGGCGGTTCTTTTGGAGATAACCAGGCACCAAATGCGCGACAATTCCTGAAAGCCTTCCCACATTGATCCCGTTCTTCTTCGTAAGAACCGGACTTCCCTGCAAAAAGATCATCTTCCCGTTTACAAAACCGGATTTACCCGTTTCGTGTATATAGGTAAGTAAAGCGTTCCTTGCTGCTTTTACATGCTCGGGCATCGACTCTTTGGAAATCGGAATGTATTTCACACCGGATGTTGTACCCGAAGTCTTGGCAAAATACTGAGGTTTCCCTTTCCACATTACATCCGGTTCTCCCGCGACAACCCGGTCTATATAAGTTCTCAGCCCTTCATAATCCCTTACAGGAACCTGCTTTTTAAAATCTTCATAATTACGGATCTCCGCAAAAGAATGATCCTTGCCAAAAGCAGTGTTTTTAGCTGAGTCTACCAATGCCAATAAAGTACGCTTCTGAACAGCAACTGCATTTCTTTTCCATTTTTCAATGCCTCTTACAATAAAGGCAGCAAATGGCTTGCTCAATGCCGCTTTTAATCCCATACCTTACTAAACTATGTTGTGTAAAATGTCCGGTTCGCCTTCTCCTTTATATTCATTCATCATCTTGCGGTATGCAACAGTAAGGGCTACGCTAGCAAGGGGAACAATGATAAAAGAACTCAAAACATTGACAAAAAAAGCAACTAACGGCCAGTGGATGTAGCCAAAGAAGAGGTTCAAAAGGTGAAACCCGGCTAATACCAATAATAGCAAGAATATTTTAGTGAAATTACCCCTGGTAGTAGCCAGGCTATATTTGATCGATGTAAAAGGCCCCATATTCTTATCGATGATAAAAAAGGGAAAAAAGGAAATACGTACCCAGGTGATAAAAATGGCAACGATTCCTACGGAAATAGCGACATTAGTGATGATTTCCAATGGAATACCAGTATAAATAAATGGAAAAGCAACCAAAATCACCACAGAATACACACCTATAATACACAGCATAAAATAAAGCGATGCCACCAGAAACCTGATGATCTGCTGTCTTGTTGGGATGGTACTTACAATACTTACGTCGTTTTCTTCGTCATCCAGCAAATGAAAAATATACCTGAACAATGACAGGTTGATCGTAAAATAGAACATGATGAATGTAAACGACATCAACAAACGCAGGCCAATATTAACCTCACTCATAAAAAATGCCATCAAATTGGAGGCTGCATATGTGATGAACATCAAAAAACAAAGCGTAGCTATAGAGAAGTAATTCCTCTTAGTTACGGCCCAGGCCTTACTAATCACCTCATTTACAGCAAAAGTACTGTCTTTTAAAAACTCTATCATCGTTGTTTAAGTACTACTCTTTTAAATAAATCCTGCATGAAACCCAGTCCGTAAGCAAATAACTGTATGAAAGCAGCAATAATGCTCAAAAATGCAACTTTTAATGATTTATTGACCTGCCATGAATGAAAAAATATCAACATAAAGTATACCAACATTAAAAAGTTGCATACAAAGGCAAGAGGCCAGTAAATGATATTAATCAGTATAGTAAATATGACACCGCAGGTAAAAATTGCTGGAAAAAAATGCACTAATTTGAGTTCAGAAGGGAAATGTTTATAAATATTTATCCTTGCCCTGCCAAAAAAATGCAGTTGTTTATAAAACTGAGAAAAACTCGTACGCCTTTTATGAAAAACTTTAGCTTCTGGTATTAATCCTATCTTAAACCCATTTTCATGAATCCTGATACTATATTCAATATCTTCTCCAAGCCTGGTTAGAATAAAACCACCTACTTTTTCCCAGGCCTCACGGGAAACACCCATATTGAAGCTGCGGGGATGAAACTGACCAACATGCTTTTTGTTTCCCCTTATACCTCCTGTGGTAAACGGAGAAGTCATTGCGTAGCTGATGGCTTTCTGTACTGGTGTAAAACTTTGGTGTGCTGCGTCAGGGCCTCCATAAGCATCGAGCTTATGCTCAAACAGGTAATCTCTTACAATTTCAAGGTAATCTTTAGGGATCAGGCAATCCGAATCAAAAATAACAAAGTAATCGCCTTTAGCTCTTTCAAAACCATAATTACGAGCAAACCCCTGCCCTTCATTAGGCTTTAAAAAATATTTTACATCTAATAAATTAGTGTATTTATCTACTATTGCCTTCGCGTCATTTACTGAACCATCTTCTATTACCAACACTTCAAATTGCATGTAGGTCTGCTGCGTAAGCGTATTCAACAGCTCATCTATTTCCTGCGGACGGTTATAAAGTGGTATTATTATCGAAAAAAACATCGCTTAAGCTATCTCCTTTTCTATCAGGTATTGATTCCTTTCAGGCGCATTACGGGTTACCAATTCGGCCACAAAACCAGTTAAAAACAATTGTGATCCCAAAATAATTGCTACCAAGGCAATATAAAACAAAGGTTGTTCTGTAATATCCCTCTTATACGGAATACTCATTGAGATGTGATAAAGCTTTACAAAAATTAACCACAAGGCCATTATAGTACCTATCACAAAACTCAATACACCCAATGAACCAAAAAAGTGCATCGGTCTTTTTCCAAACTTGCCTACAAAAAATATAGAAAGCAGATCCAGAAACCCATTGATAAAACGGCTCAGACCAAACTTGGTTACCCCATATTTACGGGCCCTGTGTTCTACTACCTGTTCACCGATCTTCTTAAATCCTGCCCATTTTGCAATCACCGGAATATAACGGTGCATCTCCCCGTAAACCTCAATGGTCTTTACTACATCATTGCGGTATGCTTTTAAGCCACAATTAAAGTCGTTCAGTTGAATACCGGACATTTTCCTGGTTGCAGCATTAAACAGTTTGGTGGGTATGGTCTTCGTAATCGGATCGTAGCGTTTCTTCTTCCAGCCCGATACAATATCAAATTTTTCTTCCTTTATTCTCCGGAACAGTTCAGGGATTTCATCAGGACTATCTTGTAAATCCGCATCCATGGTGATGACTACATCACCTTGCGCAGCGGCGAACGCTACGTTTAAAGCAGCACTTTTACCGTAGTTCCTTCTGAATTTAATGGCTTTCAAAGCATCATATTGCTCCTTTAACTGTTCTATAACAGCCCAGGAATTATCGGTACTTCCATCATCAACAAAAACAACCTCATAGGAAAAGTTATGGTCTTCCATAACCTTTGCAATCCAGGCAGTTAATTCCGGTAAAGACTCATCTTCATTATATAACGGGATTACAACAGAAATATCCATGTACGATTACAAGCAATTAAACAATGTGCAAACTTATATAAAATCTGACAATTTTTCCTTTATATTTAACCCATTAACGATAACTCATGAAGAAATTACTCGTATTGGTTCTTGGCTTAACAGCAGCAACAACCACCTATGCACAGCAATTAAATGTGCCTAAAAACAAGCAGTTTGAATTTACCACAAGAAATACTCAGCATGGAACTTTCACCAGCGACGAGCAATTTACTTATGCCTTTAGATCGCTGGGTAAAAATGCTTCCGGCAATACTGTATTCGATTGCAAACTGGTGAAAGCAATCATTAAGGATCGTAAGGGTGACAAAACCATTTTACATACTGATTCTATTTATAATACCAGCTTAAATTCGACAGGTGTGCTCTTTCCTATCGCAATGCTAAACAACCCTTTTACTGTAGTAGTAGATCCCAAAGGAAAAGTAATCAGTGTAGATGGGGTACTGTCTTCTTTGAAAACTGCCATTAGGCCATGGAGTCTCACACCGGAGATAGAAAAGCAGTTACTCGAAAATGCCGACAAAGGTTTTACAAGTACCATGCAAGGATTATTCTTTCTGTTACCAGAAAAAAGTTTAGCAATAAGCCCGCAATGGCAAAACAAAGATTCCGGCACAAAATTTAAATTAGGTAGCAAGAATGCCAAATCTATAATATTCAATGCCTCCAAAACCGATACAAGTGGTTATAGCTTACAGGGTAAATATGCTATTGATCCGCTTACCGGCTTAATTCAGCACTCACAGACAGACATGAAATACGGTAAAATTGATGATGGCTTACCGGCAAAGTTCAGTGGTGGAGTGAGGTCTTCTCAAAAAATAAGCGCCGACATTACAAAACCTCAGCTAGATACAGCCTGGACGAACATGGCGGTGAAGCTCAGCTATTGGAGTACAGCAATAAAAAATAACCTGGGATACGATTCTGTAAAAGTGCAGTCAGCGTTCGAAGCCTACGATCAGAGATATAGTAAAGATCGCTACTATATGCTTAGCAAGCTGGGAATGGTTCAGCAAATGCGCAGTAAAAATTCTTACCAAAAATATGACAGCCTGCTCTTACTTACCCCGAACAAATATTTAGAGGGAACACACCATCTTTTCAATAAACTGGGCGAGGCGCTCTACAACGAAGGCCCGGCATCTGCTTACGATGTGAGCAAGTACGTTTATAAAGAAGAATCATTTTACGACTGGCTGCAGAATTCCATGTCGCAAAGTTTCCTTCCTTATGACGACCGACCTAACCCTTCTGCCGGAAAAGCTTATGAGCTTTTAAAATTATTCATGAACGACAAAGACTCAATTTACCAGCAGAAAGCAAACTCTCTTTTCCTATGGGTTATGGCCGAAAGGGAAAAGAAAAATACCCCTCTGCTCATAAAAAATGCTGCAGAATTTATTAAAATGTCAGATGTGCAAATGCAAAGCGGAAATGGCGGCAGGTACGCATTGCTGTTACACAGTATACTGGTAAAAGCCGAAGTAAGGGCCGAAGCTGATTCATTATTGAGCCATACCATTAAAAAGCTTGAAAAATATACTGCAGACACTAAAAACCCACGTCGCTATGCGGATCAGAACATACTTGCGTATGCATGGTATCTAAAATATCAGTCGGCACTAAGCAAAGATTCACTACAAGCGCTTCAGTACCTGGCCAAAGCGGCGGATTACTCTCCTAAAGGAAATAATGAAAAAGCGCATATTAGTTTCTATGACCGTACCTTCCTTAAGTCAAAGGAAAGTTATCGCCAGGAATATATAGACAAACTATTAAGCTCAGGTAATGAAAAACAAGCGTTGAAACTGATTGCGGTTGACATTAATGCCAATCCTGAAAATTTACCGGAAATGCAGAAGATCTATAAGAACCGTTTCCCCGGAAAAGATTTTAAATATTTCTTCATACAGGATGTAATGGCTTCATGGAACGCCGCCCCAGACTTTAAACTTAAAAATATTGATGGCAAAGAGCATACCCTGGCAGACTATAAGAATAAATGGCTAATTCTGGATTTCTGGGGCACCTGGTGTGGCCCATGTAAAGAAGAATTGCCTTCGGTCAATAAATTTTATACGGAACTGGCAGCAGGTAAACATGGTGACAACAACTTCCTGAGTATCGCTTGTAACGACCAGGAGAATAAAGTAAAGTCATTTATCGCCCAAAACAAATACTCCATTCCAGTGGCGATGTCTGATAACAAAGTGGAACGCGATTACAAAATCACCGGATACCCCTCCAAAATTCTGATCTCCCCTGAAGGAAAGATGATGAATGTACAGTTCGGAAAAGATTGGAAAGCCATACTAAAGCAGTTGAACACTATCTATTCAATGAACTAAACCTGATTTTATCTAAAAAAAAAGGGCTTGATGGATATCCATCAAGCCCTTTTTTATGCTGTGCCTGCCCTCCGCGGATCGCCCGCTCACAGGACTTTTTTTCAGTGGAATTAGCCCCTTGCTTTGTATATAACAATTTAGTCATTCTTAAGTTTGATACCTAGATAATTTTATAAACAATTCCACATTCTAATGATCTACTTCTTCCAATGAGATCCGGATGTCTTCCAATTTATCTCATGTATAGAACTGGGCTGGCTTTTCTACCGCATAATACCTGCTAAAAGACATACTGCATTCGCTTGCGTGGTCATGAAATATTTCGATAACTAATCAGACCATATTTAAAGAAGAAATTTACAAAATAAAAAGGATCACCCAATTTTGAGTGATCCCTTATTCTAATCTAAATCTTTAATCTTCGTATAAAGGAGCCGTCTTTTTAATGATTGCTGCTGAGATCAAACTCACTACCAATCCATAAAAAGTATAACCTACAGCGATCCCAAATACAATCATGTACACCATGAAGGATCTCATCTTCTCAAACCCTTCCGCACCTGCGCCGTTGTTAGCATCTGCTGCCTTAGCTTGAATAGCTTCTATCATTTCGGTATAAGAAGCCGGATCTAACACTTTAAAATAAATCAATGAAGCCAACGCTGTAAATAAACCAGTGTAAGCCGCAACTGTAAAACCGGAAGAGAATGCTTTACCAAAGGAAATATATCCTCCTAAGGCTTTCTTGAACTCTGTCTGAACATAAACAATAGCTAAAAAGAAAGGCACATAGGTAAGCACTTGTGCGATGACATTTTCTCCCACGGACATCTTGGAAGGATCATTGCTCGTCACCCCTAAATACTTCAAAAGATAGGTCATCGCAATAAAATAAGCGGCGTAAATAAGCGCACATTTAAAAGCCAGCATGTTAGGCTTCTTTACAGGTTCTTTAATATCGATACTCATATAAGATTAGTTTTGTTGAATATTAAAGTTAGCAATCAAAGTATAAACTGCTACATCAAATTCTTTATTCGCACTAAACTCTTCTAGTTCAGCCACTACTTTATCATTAGCTTTCGGCGAATAAAAGAACACCATAAATGGCACAAACAACTCTTCCATTTCCTCACCAAGTTCAATCATACCTGCATGACTGCAAATGTCCTCCACGCTGCTCTCTACCAGTTGCTGGTTACTGATCAAATCTTCATAAATATGGAACTCATCCTGAAACTCATCTTCCTCAACCAATAAAAACTCTTTTAAGAAGTCTCCCAACTCAGGCTTGATCTTCTCATCATGACATTCGTTAATGTAAAGCAGCAAATTCAGCAATTCAGTTCCCCTGTCTATCGTCTCTTCCTCAATATTTTCCCATTCTTCTGAGTCAAGGTAATCCTCTTCCAGTTTTTTCACATCTGAAGTGAAGAAATTGATCATCAGCAAATCAAAAAATACTTCTCTCAATTCATCAAAAGCAGGATAGCCATCAAATACCTCATCGAACTCTTCTACCTTTTCTAAAAAGCCAAGGTCTTTACTAAAAACCTCTACCAGGCTTTCTTCCAACTGAACAGAATCTTTTTCTGACGCCGCAGCAAATTTATCCAATGCCGCGATCAGCGCAACTTTTACCTGATTATCCATATGATTGTAATTGTTTGTTGTTATATACCAACTGAACCTTGCCGGTCAGCTTTTTATTTAATAATGGTGAATTGGACGATTTAGAAAAATTATTCTTTGAATCATAAACCCATTCCTCCGAAGGATTATATACTGTAAAATTAGCAACTCTGCCTTCCTGTATCACAGGAACTTCTAATCCCAGTAATGCACGCGGATTGATGGCCAGTTTCTCTGCAATCTGTACAGCATCCAGACCAGCCTTAATCAGCAATGGTAAAACTGTCTGCAAGGCGATAATCCCATAGGCCGCGATTTCAAATTCAACATCCTTATGTTCTATCTCATGTGGACGGTGCTGTGAACCCACCGCATCAATGGTTCCGTCTTTTAAGCCTGCGAGCAATGCCCTCACATCTGATTTAGCGCGCAGAGGTGGCTTTACCTTGTAATTGCTGTCAAAATCGTTCAACAGTTCTTCTGTAAACACCAAATGATGCGCTGCTACATCGCAGCTGATTTTTATACCATCCTTTTTAGCCTTTTTAATCAGTGCTACCGAACCGTAAGTAGAAATATTACTGATGTGCACCGGAGCATCGTGGTAAGTCGCAAGGAAAATATCTCTGCTGATGTGCATTTCTTCTGCAAGCGCCGGCAAACCTTTCATTCCCAGCAATACACTCGTTTTGCTCTCATTTACCTGAGACTTGCCAGCTATAGATCTGTTTTCAGGATAAACCATCAATAAACCATTAAATCCTTTAGCGTACTGTAATGCCCTGCTCATGAATCCATCATCTGTAATGGATTTACCTCCATCAGAAAATGCGACTGCTCCCGCCTGCTGCATGTCATATAGTTCTGCCAGCTCCTTGCCTTCCATATCCCTACTCACGGCTCCAATTGGCAATACCTCTACCAGGTTTCCTTTGGCTCTGTTGATGATGTACTCCACTTCAGCTTTAGAATGCACTACGGGTTTGGTATTTGGCAAAACAGCAATTCCGGTGAATCCTCCTGCTTTGGCAGCAGCTGTTGCGGTCTGAATATCTTCTTTAGTTTCAAAACCCGGATCACCTATGGAGCAGTTTAAATCAAAGAAACCCGGCGACAATACAGAACCCGAGCCATCAAATACCTGCTCATCTTTAGCCGCCTTTAAATTTGTACCTATAGCAGTGATGATTCCCTGTTCTACACGTACATCACATTTCTTTTGATTGAACTGGCTGTTTGGATCGGCAATAGTTACGCCCGTGATAAGAAGGTTCATGATGTTATTATGTTTCTTTTATAATTAAAAAATCTGATCAATAGTATTTCAGCAGCTAAAAAAACAAGTGTTAAAATTATGCAAAGTTTCCATAACTCAGTACTGTTATTTTTAGCTTGTATATTTAATGACTGTGCGTCTTTTTTAGAATTAAAAATCTCCACTTTTTGCTTTCCGAAAAGAGTGTTTAATTCATTCTCTGTGGTATAATGCATATCTGACTCTGTACGATCATCATTAAATGCCACTACAGCCAAAGATGAATCGGCTTTTTTAAGCTCATAGAACCCTGATTTTTTAATCTGATCTGCTACATAAAGTAAGGTCCTATCTGAAGTTTGTCTAATTTCCGGAATTACCTCAAAATCGCCAGATACCAGTTTAAAAGATTGGTTTTTCAGCAACGATACTTTTTCAGTTTCTAAAAGGTCACTGCTGCCCGTAGTATAATACAATGGTTGTTCTTTAGCACTCGCAAAAGCAATTTTGTACATCATCGGCACAAATACCGGATGTCTTGGCAAGTTACTGTCTTTAATATCAAGAGAGACTGCCGACAAATAAGCCTTTCCTGCTCCTATCCCATACATTGCAAATAAAGAGGCACCCAAGGGCAATTGAAGAATGCTCTGTTTTACACTCGAGTTTTGATTTACATAACTGAAATACCTGTTCACCACCGGCAAATCCATATTGGAAGGTACCTGCTCAAACACGTCTTTAAATACCGGGTTTTTTAAGTCAATCGTACTTGTCACCGGAGCACCTGCGTTCAACTGCTGTACTGGAGGGAGTCCCATAGCAGTAAAGAACACACTATATACATTCGCTCCTGCATTTACGTCCGGAAAAACTACCACCGATCCGCCATTTTGAACATAGCTTTTCAACTGCTGCGCCAGTCCGGAAGACGGATCTTTTAATCCGCTCAATACAATCTGGCTGTATTCGCTAAATTCAGAATACCTGATATTGGACTCCGGCATTTCTGTTAATCTAAAATAAGAATCGGCGGCAAATAATGACCTCACAAATTTCTCAGAAGGATCTCCTTTGATGTTCAAGACCTTCAATTCATTATTCACCTTAAAGCTAAAGTTTAGTTCATCATCAAAAGTCAATGGGTAATCTTTAATACTCAGTGTAGCCTTTTGCCATCCTGCATTCAATCCGCTAAAACTCAAAGTATCTCTTACAGATTTCCCTGCCGGCACTGCCACATTACTGATTGTTTTCTGCTGCCCATTAACGGTCAGCTTAACCGGCACACCCGCAGCATCTTCTTCTCCGTAATTATGCAACACCAGCACAATTTTTTCAGCAGTCCCTGGCTGATGCACGGGAGACATGCTCCACACACTGTCGACCGCGATATTGGGCAGGCTATTTGCATTTAGCTTTACAAAATTATAACCCACATCTTTATTCACTGAAATTGGCTTCACACCTGAAAAACTCTTCTGAAAATCAGACAACAGATAACTCACCTGATTTCTGTTGGCTGCAAGGTCAGCTTGTTGCCTGTTGATGACCTGTTGTAAAGTTCTGGAAGATGCAGATATCTTCACTTCATCAAGCAACCTGATGAATTCTTCCTTATTGACCAGTCGCTGGTGTTTACCTTCAAAATCATTAGTAATGAGCTGAAACTGATCGTTTAGTCCATACCCCCCCGCTATTTCTCTGGCTTTACGTTTAGCCTCATCCAGCAAACTCCCTTCCTTATTTACAGTTTCCATGCTGTAGGAGTTATCTATATAAATGCTTACTACATTTCTCAAAGCTGGATTGTGACTTGCTCCGGAAGGAATAAATGGTCTCGCAAAGGCAAGCACCAAAAATGCTATAGCCATGATACGGCTAAATAGAATCAATAAATGTTTCAGCTTTTCCCTGGAAGAATTCTGCTCTTTGGCCTCCTTCAGAAACTGTACATTACTGAAATATACTTTCTTAAATTTTCGGAAATTGAATAGATGAATCGCAATAGGAATCGCTATTGCCAGCAGCGCTAAAAGAAAACCTGGGTAGAGGAAATTCATTAAAAACCAAAGGTAGAACTTTTACATGAATTTCCTCATCGCATCCCATAAAGTTTCATCCAAACCGTAAACATCCGGACGAAACTGGATATTTCCTTTATCAGACCATGCTGTAACGTAGTTTATGATCAATGGAATAGGTTTTTTAACCCCAAACCACTTTGGCTTCAATTGAAATATATTTACTGTATCGGCTTTTTTTGCCAGCTTTTTGCGATACACATCCATTTTAGTGGTATCTATCGGTGGCAGATTCACTTCCATCCTCAACTGATCGTACTGATATTTATCCTTAACCAGCTTTTCGGCAAACTCGAGTGGCCGCTCTACGCGAACGCACCCATGACTGATTGCACGATTGGCTTTTGCAAACGCACTCTTATTATTTGTATCATGCAGATAGATGCTCGATCCGTTGTCGAATATAAATTTGAACTTACCAAGGGCATTATCTTCACCAGAGCCTTGCTTAAATTGGAATGGTAATTTTTCCCTGGAATAATTATTCCACTGAATGGTGTCCGGATCATAAACCTGCTTCCCTTTATAATAAACCCTGATGTTGTTATTTGAAAGATAGTATGGGTCTTTACGGGCCATCCAGTAAATTTCACTTCTTGCAATACTCACCGGAATATTCCACACTGGATTTACTTGTATAGAATTTAACTTGCTGTACAAAATCGGGGTTTCATGATTTTTAGGCTTATCGTCCAGATTACCCGATTTGGCAAACAACTTTTGTTTTTCCAGATAATCCTTTTCTCTTTTCCCACCTACACATACCTTCATATGTGTTGTTGTATCCTTACCATTAAACCAGGTGAGAGAAAAATCGGGAATATTTACGGCTACATATTCATCCCCAAGCTCTGGCAATTTCCAGCGCATCCTTTCCATATTCACCAAAATGGTCTTAACAGCCGGACTTAAAGCATTCGAATTATGGCCCGCATGGAGGTATTGTTTCTGCAATATTTTATATCCCTCAGACTTCGGCTGTATGTCAGTCAGCAGCTTATGGATATCTTTTGTAGCCAAAACCGCGGTAACGCTTAAACTGTCTGGTCTCTTTACCGGCACATAATACCTGCTAAATAATTTACGTGGGTTAATACTCCCATAGTAGACGAAGTTATTATACTTGATTAATCCCTCCGCTGCATTCAGCTCCAGATCTGCAACCACGGGATACACTTCTTCTATCTTCTTAAATTTATTGGCCGACATTACAGCAAGTAGATTTTGTATTTGCTGATTCCTGAATAATTCAGCATTAAAACCGTGTTCCTCACTTCTGCTGATGTAAGCAGAAAGTGTATCCAGACCACCCCCTACAAAATATTTGGTAACCAGGACAGGTTCAAAGTTATTGCTGTGATAAAAGTTAGTAAGGGTATTGGGATTGGAAAACTTAGCTTTTAAACTATCCAGGCGTTTCCTAAAAACAACATTATACGCAGTGGTGTCAAACTTCTTATAGAGTTTGCTATTAAAATGCTTTGACAGTACCAAACCAATTTCAGGAGTATCCCTGAACCAGTTACAGGATGCAAGTACGGCTATTAAAGGAACAATTATGAGTAGTGATTTTTTCAAAGTAGTAATATTAGCGCAAAATTAGATGTTATTTTAAACTTCCGATTACCCAAATCAAATTAAGTGCCATTAAAATCCAATGTAGTCATATAGGGGAAAAACATAGGTATTAATTAACAAATACCCCGTAAAGCACATAATAACCAAATTAAGAATCCAATAAACCCTAAACCAATCCTTAAACATAAACGATGTTGTTATGCTTAAAATAAAAAAAGACAGGAGCATAAGATCTCCAGTATACCTCAACAAAGCAAAAGGAAGTTGTTCCCCATCTGAATAGGTGATACTCACAACTGGAATTCCTACTATTGAAAATAGGAAAAATCCGATAAAACACCCGATGTATATCTTCGCAGGAGTGATAATTGGTCTTACATTATTCATATAGGTATCGTTAATAATGTTGATATATCCAATAACTATACCCATTCTTAATGAGCGATTTAAAGGAAAACAGTATTCCATATGACTATATTTCAGACAACTTCAAAAACTAAAATTCTTTTCGTCCCAATGGCAATCAAGCTAAAAGAAGAAGTGCATTATTAATAATTACGACACAATTATTTAATGAAGCATATTTTGACACCATAAACTCGCTTGTTTGCCAGAAAGCTAATTCCCATTTTTGTTACGATTGTAGTACGACATCAATATACAATTAGGTAATTTAGGGGTATTTAAACCCCATTTCGCCAGTAATTTGCTTTTCATTACAGACAACTGTCATAACCGGATCTGAACAATCCTTAATTCTGGAAACAAGGCATAAAGGCTTTAAACTTAATTGCCGTATATTTTTGATTTGTGGATTCTATTTATATATTTGCACTTCCTCAGCATGCTAATCGTTGTTGATAAGGAACTTAAATAAAATATGAACACAATTTTGAACCATCATTTACATTTGCACCATCGCCAGTTGGCGATGTATATGTAATGTTTTGTACTTCAAAACTTGTTTCCGACCTTATTTTCTTGTTCAATATCAATAATATCAAATCAGCATAATTGAAAACACTAAAAATTGCTATCCAGAAATCGGGTAGACTAAACGAAAAATCAGTAGAGATCCTTAAAAATTGTGGTTTATCTTTTGAAAACTACAAGAGCTCATTAATTTCAACAGTAACCAACTTTCCACTGGAAATCCTTTTTCTTAGAGATGACGATATTCCAGAGTACGTCCAGGATGGTATTGCCGACCTCGGTATCGTTGGTGAAAATGTAATCATTGAGTCTGGTTCCGAAGTAACCTATCTTCAAAAATTGGGCTTCGGAAAATGTACACTGAAAATCGCTATTCCTAACGAAAGCCACATCACTGAGATCGCTCAACTGGAAGGTAAAGCCATCGCTACTTCTTATCCTGTAATCCTTGAAAAATACCTTAGGGAAAATCATGTAAATGCAGACATCAGAATGATTTCAGGATCTGTGGAAATTGGTCCGGGACTTGGACTGAGCGACGCCATCTGTGACATCGTCTCAACTGGTGGAACTCTAAAAAGCAACGGACTAAAGCCCTTTGCCGAAGTCATGAAATCTGAAGCTGTACTGATCGGAAAAGAAGGTTCAGAATTACTACCTGAAGTACAGGAATTATTGCAAAGAATCCGCTCGGTACTGCGCGCTAAAGAGACCAAATATGTAGTACTTAATGTGGCGAAAGTAAACCTGAAAAAAGTAGTGGATTTATTGCCGGGAGTAAAAAGCCCAACCGTGGTTCCGTTGTTTGATGAAGAGTGGGTAGCCGTTCACTCTGTAATTGCGGAGCACGATTTCTGGGAGAAAATCAATAGCCTGAAGGCTGCCGGCGCACAGGGAATTGTAGTAATGCCAATTGAAAAAATCATTGTTTAAGACCATTTTCACTATTAACCAATAGTTAAACTCAAAACATAACACATTGAAATTCTATAGTTATACTGATTTATCTAAAGACAAAGTTGAGGCAATATGCCTGAGGCAACTTGAAGACGACAGTAGCATACTGGAACGTGTAAAAAGCATTGTGACCCGCGTGAAAAACGAAGGTGATAAAGCACTATTCGACTATGCGAGTCAGTTCGACAAGGTGATTATGAATAAGCTGTACATCGACAAAGAAGAGATTGAAAGCATTGCGTCAACCATTCCCGCTGATGCAAAATCAGCGATCGATACAGCTTATCAGAACATCCGTACTTTTCATGCTTCACAGGCTAACAAAGAAGGCAGGGTAGAAACGATGGAGGGAGTAGAATGTTGGAGGGAAACAAGGGCGATCGAGAAGGTGGGCCTTTACGTCCCAGGTGGCTCAGCTGTATTGCCAAGTACCTTTCTGATGCTGGGTATCCCGGCTTTGATCGCAGGTTGCAAAGAGATCGTTGTTTGTTCACCTCCTCAGCAGGATGGAAAGACCAATTGCTACGTCGCCTATTGTGCAGTAAAACTTGGTATCGAAAGAATCTACCTGATAGGTGGTGCACAGGCAGTAGCAGCAATGGCCTATGGCACAGAAAGTGTCCCGAAGGTATACAAGATCTTTGGTCCGGGCAACCGCTATGTGACCCAGGCAAAGCAGCTGGTACAGTCGGCCGCAGGAACGGCGATAGACATGCCGGCAGGTCCTTCGGAGGTTTTAGTGCTCGCTGATGAGACTGCCAATCCGTCATATGTAGCTTCAGACCTACTCGCTCAGGCAGAACATGGAGCTGATAGTCAGGCTATTTTAGTTGCTACTTCGAGAAAAATTATAGACAAAATACTAGAACGACTTGAAATTCAGATAAAAGAGCTACCAAGAAGAGAAGTAACAGCGCTTGCAATAGCCAATTCATATGCCGTATTGGTAGAAAATCTGGAACAGGGTATGGAATTCAGTAATGTCTATGCACCAGAACACCTCATACTTGCCACAGAGAAATTTGAGCAGCTTATTCCATTGATTACCAACGCAGGTTCTGTATTTTTGGGAAATCTAACTCCTGAAAGCGCCGGAGATTATGCTTCTGGAACCAATCATACATTACCCACAAGTGGCTTTGCTAAAGCATATTCAGGTGTTTCACTTGATTCATTTGTTAAGAAGATCACTTTCCAGCACATCAGCAGAAAGGGATTAGAAAACATTGGAAGCACAGTAGAGATACTTGCAGCAGCAGAAGGCCTGGATGCACATAAAAATGCGATTAGTATACGATTGAAAGGATAAGACAAAATGGACATTAATAAATTACAAAGAGAAAACATAAAAAACCTTCGCCCCTACTCTACCGCGAGGGACGAATATAAAGGCCAGGCTAGTGTATTTCTGGATGCCAATGAGAACAGTTTTGGTTCGCCACTTCCACAAGAAGAAGCAGGTGAATCCTACAAAAACTACAACAGGTATCCCGATCCTTTGCAACTGGACTTAAAGGATGCCATCAGTAAAATCAAAGGAGTTCCCATCGAAAATACCTTTCTTGGAAACGGAAGTGACGAGGCCATAGATTTGCTGTTCCGTGCCTTCTGCGAACCCGCCAAAGACAATGTCATTATCCTCCCGCCTACTTACGGAATGTATGAAGTTTCTGCCGGCATTAACAATATTGAAGTACGTAAAGTAAACCTCCTGCCCAACTTTCAGCTGAACCTTGATGGCATTGCTGAAGCCATAGATGAAAACACCAAACTGATCTTCATCTGCTCGCCGAATAACCCTACCGGAAACTCTATTGTCCGCACAGATATTGAGACCGTACTGGCCAATTTCAAGGGACTTGTAATCATCGATGAGGCGTATATCAATTACGCTAAACAGCGCACTTTTATCCAGGAGCTAACCGAATATCCCAACCTGGTAATCTTGCAAACTTTCTCCAAGGCTTGGGGCCTCGCCGCACTCCGTCTGGGAATGGCATTTGCCTCAAGTCAGGTCATAGATGTTTTCAATAAGGTAAAGCCGCCATATAATATCAATCAGGCTACACAGGACATCGCTTTAAAGGCTTTGCAAAACATTGAAACGGTGAATGACTGGATTAGGATTACCGTACAGGAAAGGGACAAACTGAGCAATGACCTGCTGGCGCTCCCTAATGTGACGAAAGTATACCCTTCTGATGCGAATTTTATACTTGCAGAGGTTAATGATGCGTTGAACACTTACAACACATTGGTAGAGCAGGGAATCATAGTAAGGGACCGCTCTAAGGTGACGTTGTGCGAAGGATGTTTACGTATTACTATAGGAACCCCAGAGGAGAATAAAACTTTGTTAGAAGCGATTAAAAATATATAATGAAAAAAGTACTTTTTATAGACCGTGATGGAACATTGATCGTAGAGCCTGCAGACGAGCAGATCGATTCTTTTGCAAAGCTTGAATTTTATCCTAAGGCTTTGTATTATCTTTCAAAGATAGCCGCTGAACTTGATTACGACCTGGTAATGGTTACCAATCAGGATGGCCTGGGCACAGATTCACACCCAGAAATAAACTTCTGGCCAGTGCATAATTTCATCATGAGCACTTTTGAAGGTGAAGGCGTGGTGTTTAATGAGGTCATCATCGACAAGACTTTTGCACACGATAATGCCCCTACCCGCAAGCCAAATACAGGATTGCTGCAGCATTTTTTTGATGAGGGTTACGACATGGCTAATTCCTTCGTAATCGGTGATCGGCTAAATGACGTAGTACTCGCCAAAAACCTGGGTGCTAAGGCCATTTATCTGCGTAACAATGACACCCTGGGAGCTCATGAGAACCTTGGCAAGGCAGAGGCGTTGAGTGAGTACATCGCATTGCAGACCTCCAACTGGGTAGACATTTATACCATGCTAAAAGCTGGAACGCGGGTGATTTCGCATGAGCGTAATACCAACGAGACAAAGATTGCCATTAAGATTAATCTGGATGGAACCGGAAAAGCGGACATCCATACTGGTTTGAATTTCTTTGACCATATGCTGGATCAGATCGCCCGACATGGCAGCATAGACCTCAGCATAAAAACTGACGGCGATTTGCACATTGACGAACACCATACTATTGAAGATACCGGAATTGCCCTTGGTGAGGCTTTTGCCAAGGCAATAGGCAATAAGCTTGGACTGGAAAGATATGGCTTTTGTTTGCCTATGGACGATTGCCTGGCTCAGGCTGCAATTGATTTCGGTGGCAGGGCATGGATCGTTTGGGATGCAGATTTTAAACGCGAGAAAGTGGGTGACATGCCGACTGAGATGTTCTATCACTTCTTCAAATCATTTACTGATGCAGCTAAATGCAACCTGAACATCAAAGCTGATGGCGACAATGAACACCATAAGATTGAGGCGATTTTTAAGGCTTTTGCGAAAGCAATCAAGATGGCGATTAAACGGGATGCAGAGAAGTTAGTCTTACCAAGCACAAAAGGGGTATTGTAATGATAGGAATTGTAAATTACGGAGCTGGTAACATATTTTCGCTAACCTCGGCATTGGACAGGCTGGAGCTGCCTTATGGCATGGTGAACACCGAAGCTGATCTGGATAAATATAGCCACATCATCATACCTGGTGTAGGTCATGCAGGTGCCGCGATGAAGAAATTAGCCGACACCGGACTGGTTGAGCCCATAAAATCCTTAAAAAAACCCGTACTCGGGATATGCGTAGGTATGCAGCTTCTAACCGATCATTCCGAAGAGGGCGATGCCGAACTAATTGGCATTGTACCTCTAAAAACAAGGTTATTCAATAAAGATCAGGGAATTAAAATCCCTCACATGGGTTGGAACAATATTGAGCATAAAAACAATTTGCTCTTTGAAGATGTTAAAAGTGGGTCACAATTTTACTTCGTTCATTCGTACTTTATTGAATATAACCCTACTTTTGACATTGCAACTGCTGAATATGGTCAGCCATTTTCTGCTGCTGTACAAAAGGACAATTTCTATGGTGTGCAATTTCATCCGGAGAAATCCGGTGCCGCCGGAGAGCGTTTATTAAAGAATTTTTCAAACTTAAAACAATAAAATGTACATAATTCCAGCAATTGATATTCTAGATGGAAAAGTTGTTCGCCTTAGAGAAGGCGACTACGACCAGAAAACAGTTTATGATGTTTCCATCGCCGAAATGATTGAAACGTATCGTTCGAATGGTACTGAATTCATACATATTATTGATTTAAATGGTGCCAAAGGTGATTTCAGCAATCAAAAGGAGCTGTTTGACATCATAAAAAAAACAGACATGCGTGTGCAGTACGGAGGGGGTATCCGCACAATCGAACAGGTAACGAACTTACTTGATGCAGGTGTTCACCGCGTAATTGTAGGTACACAAGCCATTACAAACCCTGATTTTTTAAAAGAACTGAGTACTGAGGTTGGTAAAAAATATGATTACGCAAACCGCATCGTGATTGCAATTGATGTGCTTGACGAGGTGATTAAATATTCTGGATGGATGGAGAGTTCGCCGATTAAGCTGATGGACTACGTTGATAAGTGTCTGCAACTGGGCTTTTTCAGGTTCCTGTGCACCGACATCAACAAAGATGGTAAATTAGGTGGTGCTGCAATTGATCTGTATAAGAAGTTATTGGATCACTCCCCTTTCATTAAACTGATCGCTTCTGGTGGTGTAAGTTCCATGCAGGATATTGAAGAACTGGACAAACTCGACATCCGTTCGGTAGTAGTAGGAAAAGCAATCTACGAAAACAGGATTACCATTGAAGAAATTAAGGAATGGAACTTGAAGCAAATGACTTCTCTGTAATCACATGCTGAGTAAACGCATTATCCCATGCCTCGATGTAAAAGACGGGCGCACGGTAAAAGGAGTAAATTTCATAGACCTTAAGGACGCCGGAGATCCGGTAGAGCTTGCATGGCAATATGCCCAGCAGGGTGCTGATGAACTGGTGTTTCTGGACATCACAGCCACTCATGAACGAAGGGGAACTACTATAGAAATGGTAAAGTCTGTAGCCAGACAACTGAACATTCCGTTTACTATTGGTGGCGGGATTACAACTGTAGCTGATGCTGAAGCATTATTGAATTCAGGTGCTGATAAGATCAGCATCAATTCCGCAGCAGTCAGAAATCCTTCATTAATCGAAGATCTTGCAAAGGCCTTTGGTGTTCAGTTTGTAGTTGTTGCGGTAGATACCAAATTGGTTGACGGAAGCAACATGGTACACCTGAATGGCGGCAGATTGATCACTGAACTGGAAACTGAAGACTGGATCCGTAAAGCTGAAAGTCTTGGAGCCGGTGAAATTCTGTTAACTTCTATGGATCACGACGGAACGAAGAATGGTTTCGACTGCAGATTGCTGGACAAGGTGGCGCGGAGTATCAACATCCCTGTAATCGCCTCAGGAGGCGCGGGTAAAGTAGAACATTTTACAGAAGTATTCCTGGAAACAGGTGTAGATGCAGCATTAGCAGCTTCGGTATTTCATTTTGGAGAGATTCCCATACCCTATTTAAAAGAAGAATTAAAGAAACATAATATACCTGTGAGGTTATGACTATAGATTTTGAAAAGACGCAGGGTTTAGTTCCCGTCATCATACAAGACGCCCAAACCCTTGAGGTTTTAATGCTCGGGTACATGAACCAGGAAGCATGGGATAAAACCCAGGCTGAAGGGAAAGTAACTTTCTTTTCCCGCAGTAAAAACCGCTTGTGGACCAAGGGTGAGGAAAGCGGAAACTTTCTTTATGTAAAAGACACACATATCGACTGCGACAATGATACGATCCTCATCAAAGCCAGTCCTGTAGGCCCAACCTGTCATACCGGCTCACGCAGCTGCTTCAAGACCGATTATAACCAGAACTTCATTTTTGAACTGGAAAAGATTATTGAAGACAGGTATGCTAACCCTTCGGAAGAATCTTATGTAAATAAGCTGCGAAAGAAAGGACTGAACAAGATCGCCCAGAAAGTCGGTGAGGAAGGTGTAGAAACCGTGATTGCAGCTTTAAACGAAACTGATGAAGACTTCGTCAATGAAAGCTCCGACCTTGTTTTTCACCTCCTGGTATTGCTGAGGGAAAAAGGAAAAACCCTGGCTGATATTGGCTTGAACTTAAAAGGCAGACACAGCAAATAGTATCATGCTGAAGCATCTACATACACTGAGCGGACATCAAAATCCTGTTTACACCCTGATCAATTCCCCCAAAGAAGGATCTTTCTTTACCGCTGGAAATGATAAGGGTGTAGTTGAATGGTCATTGGAGACCATGAGCTTTGTAAAGGTACTCGTACCGGTGCAAAGTTCTGTGTATGCAATGCATTGCTATGAAAACCTGCTGTTCATTGCGCAGAAAAGCGGACTGATCCTGGTATTTGATCTGGAGGAACAAAAGGTAAGAACTACTTTGAGTTACCATCAAAAAGGGGTGTTTGACCTGAAAACGCTGGCATACAAACAAGAGTTAATCAGTACAGGTGAAGACGGCAACGTTGCGATATGGTCGCTTAATGATTTCTCTTTGTTGTACCATTTCCAGGTGATTAGCGATACTGTGCGGACAATTGCCATAAGCCGAGATGAAAAAGAAGTTGCACTGGGCTGTAAAGATGGTATAATCCGCATTTACAATTCCGAAGATTATTCTCTGAGTAAAGAATTGAACGGCCACAAATTTGCAGTCACAGCCTTACAATATACACCAGATGGCCGACAGCTGATTTCAGGTAGCAGAGACGCACAGCTGAAGTTTTGGAGCTTACAAGGCTATGAGCTTGTCAATAATGTACCTGCTCATATGTTCAGCATATATGCCATTGCTTTTCATCCTTCTCTTCCTTATTTTGCAACCTGCAGTCAGGATAAAAGCATTAAAATCTGGGGTAGTGAAGATACTAAACTTTATAAGATCATGAGCCTGGAGAAAAACACCCCAGGCCATTTCCATTCCATCAATAAACTCATCTGGAGCACAGATGGAAAATACCTGATCTCCACGGGAGACGACAGGCAAGTAATGGTATGGGAACTTACTTAATCCCCACTCTTTTCATTTCTTCCCTTCCATAAAATACCGGGAAATACATCATTTCAGCTTTAGCCGGATTTAGCACATAATTTCCCGAATACCTTGGCTGCAATTGAATTGAAAACTTGTAATAACCTGCTTTAAGTTTGGCACAAAATATAGATGTTTTGTGCTTAAAATATTCCCTGTGCGTTTCTACTCCCCAAAAGCTTTGAATTTTATTTTCATAAGAGCAGCCTGCAGGAATTGGAATCTCGATCATTACATAATCTGCATCTGAACGGACATTTACCTCTACTTCTAAAGCTGTAAGCGTTCCCGCTTTTAGGGTCTTAACTTCGACTCCATTTTGTTTCAATGTTGTTTTAACCGTAAAGTCTTTACTTACTTTTTCTGGTTTAGGATTATTGAATTGCTGATAAGCGGTAAAATAAACAGGCGCATTACCCTTTTTACTCAATGTCATAGTTTCAGGGTCTATAACCTTATTGAAAGGGAAAACGACAACATTCCCTTCATTATTTAGTGAGATCGAAGCAGGTTCTGGTTTTTTGTCATCAACCATCAGCTCAGGAAGTATGGTTTCCAGGATTAAGGACGACTCGAAAGTATTGCGCCACTGACCATCTTTTCTTTGCTCAAGGAAATAACGGGCTATGGCATCAAGTTCATCTCGGTGCTCGCCTGCGCCTTTGAGGATCTGATAAGCCAGTAAGGTGTTCTGAATATTGTTGTCCCAGAAGCGATTGGCTTCTTCACCCCAGTAAATATTCCCAAACATGGTTTCCTTTCTCTGAGCTGCCAGCCATTTCAGGTCTACCGCCATACCTGCCTGCTGTTTTAGCTGCATAATTTGTAATTTCTCATATAAAGGTTGCTTGTACACATAACCGGTCAGGTTCCTTTTTCGTTCAGCCAGGCTCTTTTCTTCCAGTTCTTTCCTTTGCTTCTCTATCGCCTCAATCCAATCTTTTACGTAATGCTTCTCATTTAGCAACAGCAACAGTCTGATTCCGTAGATCTGGTCGAAATATTTCTGGTTAACCATTTTATCAACTATATAACTATAAAGCCTTTGCTTGTCCAAAACAACCGTATAGCCGCCCTTACTTTTAAGTAATTGCCATATGGAAGTTTCTTAGGATACACATTTGACTTTACATTATAGAAGGAATCGACCAGTGTATGTAAAAATCCATCAGTGATAATGGACGTTGATTTTGAAGCGATCTCAAAAGTTTCTTTATCCGTCAGTTTATAGATATAAGTATAATAACCTGAAGTCTTGCTGTTCGTTAAGGTTTTTTGAGCATAAAGAGACGCGGTACCTGCAGTAAGCAGTAAAACTGAGAGCAAGAAAGATTTCATACTTATATATTTCTAATAGAGATGCGGAAAAATAATTATTCCATAAATCTATAAAAACTATTAAGCAAATCTTTTAATAATTCGAAGTTTATGGGTGTACCTGCCGAGTTCTGCATTATAAATGCCCTGGTTGTCCATTTTATCTATTCTTACCTTGCCTGAAGCATGAATGATCTCTGTGGCATTCAACATCATACCAACATGTGTAATTCTACCCTCGTCATTATCAAAAAAGGCCACATCTCCCGGCTCGACTTCCTGCAGAAAATCAACGACACTGCCTTGTTCTGCCTGCTGCCAGGCATCACGCTTTAGTTTGATTCCATTCAATTTGAATACAATCTGCATAAAACCTGAACAGTCAATCCCATATAGGTTTTTTCCGCCCCACAAGTATGGTACATTCTGAAAAAAAGTGGCTGTAGTGATCAGGTCCTCTTTTGTACTTGGAGATACTGTCCCTGGATTAAACTCAACTTTAAATTTTTCATCCCCCAGGTAGCAATATCCATCCTGATATAAGGGCAGATTACTTCCAGGGGAAAGATAATAAGCACTCCCATCCGGGCCAATCACAGTATTATTTAAAGAGGCGGGAGTCAAATGCTTATAATTATCTAACTTATCCCATACATCTGCCTGTACATTGTCTAGTTGTTTAAAATCCATCCAGCCCTCATAACCATCGTATGCATTTTTTATCCTCCACCATTTCTCTGTCTTTTCAATGATTTCTACATGATCGCCAAAAAGTAGCTGAGTACTGATCTCTGCACGGTCCGATGGCTCGGCTCTTAGTTGTGCAACGGCTACTTTGCATATTCCGTATTGTAATTCCATAGTTTAAATCAATGCATAAAAATAAACTTTTATACGCTGAAATTGTTATTTTTATATATAAACCTTAATCTATATAAAGATGAACCTCAAGAAGATCCTTATCGCTGTCGACAATAGCACCTGCTCCGAAAAGGCAGCGAGAGTGGGCTATGAAGTCGCAAAAACCTTTGGTGCTGAAGTTGCTTTGGTAAACATAATAGAGCCGGTACCGGCCAATGTAAATCCTGACCTTACACTTGCCCCTGTTTTTTTGGAAGCATATGATAACAGTGAGGAAAACAGCCACATGCTGCTTAAGGAAATAGAATCAAAATATAGCAATGGCATTCCTACCATTTATATGAGCGTAATTGACAGTGCCGCTCATGGAATTATAAAACAGTCTGATGAATACGGATCTGATTTGATTGTAATCGGCACTTACGGCAGAACAGGGTTGTATCATTTCCTGATGGGTAGTGTTGCAGAGCATGTTGCCCGCAAATCTGCCTGTCCTGTACTGATTGTACCTAATAAATATGAAGAAAAACCTTATAAGCATACAGGGGGCTGACCCTGCCTTCGCTAACAAAAAAAAGGCGCCTTTGGGCGCCTTTTTAATAATCGTAATTCTAAAATCTTATATCAGCTAGCCTTCCTGGTGTAACCAAGCTTTTTTCGCCAACAGCTCTTCTTCTGTTTCACGTACATCTTCATCATCCACACAGCAGTCTACCGGACATACCGCAGCACACTGAGGCTCGTCGTGGAAACCCTTACACTCAGTACATTTGTCAGAAACGATATAGTAAACTTCATCAGACACTGCTTCCTGTGCAGCTTCCGAATCTATTTGTTTATCACCAAAATCAATGATACCATGTAAGTTGGTACCATCAGAAAATCTCCAGGCAGTGCCTGCATCATAAATTGCATTATTAGGGCATTCAGGCTCACATGCTCCGCAGTTAATACATTCGTCTGTTATTTTAATAGCCATGTCTTCGTCTAAATCTATTTGCTAAGTTTACCTTTGCATCGCAAATATAACACTTAAACTTTAAAATTGTTGAAATTATGCCAATCCTTAATACTGAAAAACTAATTATTGCATTCAAAAAACTTGGAGACTTCATGGCCAATCCCGATGAAGCCTTTAAAAATTTAATCTTTTCTGCAAAGAACAGCAATGCATGGTTTACAGTTGAGGAAGTTGAAAAAGCCTTGTATTCTTTTAGCAGCATGCTTAGTGAACAGGATTTAGCTAAATGGTTTGAAGAAACAAAGGTTAGTGATGCTCCAAAAAAAGTAGGTCTAATTCTGGCTGGAAATATTCCGATGGTCGGATTTCACGATGTGCTTTCAGTAATCGCTACGGGAAATATTGCATTAATCAAACTTTCTTCATCAGACGATAAATTGCTGCCTGCCCTGCTTACTCAACTGGTAAAAATAGAACCGCTATTGGCTCCACATATCATTTATGCAGATCGTTTGAAAGATTTTGATGCCATTATAGCTACGGGAAGTAACAATACCTCGAGGTATTTTGAATATTATTTTGGCAATGTTCCGAACATCATACGTAAGAACAGAAACAGTATAGCTGTATTGACAGGCGAAGAAACTGTAGAAGAAATCACTGAATTAGGCCACGATATTTTTGATTATTTTGGATTGGGCTGCAGAAACGTATCAAAGATCTACATTCCTGAAGGATATGAAATCAAGAACTTTTTTGAGCCACTGGAAGGTTACAAGGATATCATCAACCACTTTAAATACAACAACAATTACGACTATAACAAATCCATCTACCTGGTAAATAGCGCCTCTCATTACGACAATGGTTTCTTGCTGCTAAAGGAAGACACTGGTATGTCTTCTCCTTTATCGGTGATATACTATCAGACTTACAAGAATATTGAGGAGGTTAATGAAGAGCTCAGTATGCTGGAAAATACCATTCAGTGTATCGTAACAAAAGCTCCTTTGTGTCTAAAAACAGGTTTGATAGGATTTGGCAAAAGTCAGAAACCCAAGCTTTGGGATTATGCAGATAATGTGAATACCATTGAGTTCTTAAAGCAGCTGTAAAGGCTGTTAACTTAATTTTATTCTACTATCTTTATGAATCAACCGATTGATTCATTGTGACGTTCAAAAAATTAGCTGCTGGCTTGTTGTTGACAGTACTTATGCTGGTATTGGCCGGCATTCCTGTTAAATCTCAGGTATGCACCGGATCGTTGGGTGATCCGGTTATCAATATTGATTTTGGGAGAGGCTCTGCCTTTTTTGGTCCTGGCGTAGGAAGTAATACCTCTTACAATTATAATACTTCAAGCGCCTCCGGCAATCCGCATGACGGGGATTATTCCATAGCAAAAACTACTGCCGGGATGAACTCAGGCTGGTATACGGTACAGAACCATACACCAAATGATCCTGACGGTTACATGATGGTGGTAAATGCAAGTGAAACACCTGGCATGTTTTACGAGTCAACTGTAGCCATAGACCTTTGTCCCAATACAACTTATGAGTTTGCCGCCTGGATAGTAAATATCTTAAGAAATACGAACGGCAAAAAGCCTAACATTACTTTTTCCATATTAACGCTTAATGATGATGTACTTCAGACTTTCAATACAGGAGATATAGATAATGGTAATCCTGAATGGAAGCAATATGGATTTCTTTTTCAAACGACCAACGCAAGTGCGGTGAAAATAAGAATGATCAATAACGGACCGGGAGGAAGTGGCAATGACCTGGCACTCGATGACATCACGTTCAGAGCTTGTGGCCCAAGTATTACGACTAAACTCAACAGCGCAGACAATAACGTGGAAAACATCTGTGAAGGTGGAAACGGAAGTTTTAATTTCAATGCGGATGTGCAGGGCTCACCCACTCTTAGGCATCAATGGCAATTCAACCTGAATAATAGTGGCTGGAATGACGTTCCTAATGAGATCACAAGAAACATGCAGGTCACTTTCAGCAATGCATCAAAAGGCACTTACCAGTATCGTTTTACTGCAGCTGAACCAGGAAATTTCAGTTCTGTAAACTGCAGGACGGTGTCTCAGGTGCTGACCATCAATGTAAATCCCCTACCCGTCCTCAATATAGCACCCAACAAACTGGTTTGCCTCGGAGACCCTATCACTTTAGACTTAACTTCAACAGGCGGAACTTATGCATGGACTGGCCCTAATGGCTATACCGCTTCTGAAAAATCACCAACAATCCCTAATGCAACCGCTTCAATGAGCGGACTGTATAAAGTTGTGGTCACCAGCAGTAGCGGATGTATTACTTCCACGCAGACAAACATCACCGTAATACCAAGGGCAATAGCCACTGTGGCTGGTCCGCTCCTTGAAATCTGCAAAGGAAGCAGCGCACAGCTCATGGCTTCCGGTGGCACAACCTATCGGTGGTCTCCTGCAGAAGGCTTATCGGCGACAGACATTCCTGATCCTTCCGCAAATCCACAGAAAACTACAACATATAAAGTGGTCGTTTCAAATGGTATCTGCGAAAGTTCGGCAGAAGTAAAAGTCGTTGTTTTAGAAGACCCGAAAGCATCTGCAGGAACAGATAAGAAAATACTTGAGGGGCAGAGTACTATTCTGAACGGAAATGTAAGCGGAAACCATGTCACTTATAGCTGGTCGCCCAGCGATGGTCTTGATGATCCGTCTAAAATAAACCCTGTGGCTTCACCTAAAAGAGACATTACGTATACACTAACTGCGATTTCCGACTGTAATATTTCTACTGACGAGGTATTCATCAGGGTGTACCCTACCGTAATGATCAGAAATGCTTTTAGTCCTAATGGCGACGGTGTGAATGACACGTGGAAGCTCGAGGCTGTTGACACCTATAAAAACTCTGGCATTAAGGTGATGAACAGGTATGGTGAATTGGTTTTTCAAAGTATCGGCTATGAAAAACCATGGGATGGCAGGTTTAAAAATGAAGATCTTCCTATTGGTGTCTATTATTATATCATTAACCTGGACCCGGATTTAAAACCATTAACCGGATCAGTTACGATACTTAGATAAAAAAATCATGATGGTCTCATTTTGAAATACTATTTTTGACCTGATGTATGTTATTAAAGTAAAAGGCATTGCTAAAATTCCTGACTATGTACAATTGAGGGATGATAAGTTCACTCTCCTGGCATATTTCAGGGTTGACAGACCTGACAAATCATTAGATAAGTTGGGGCTGGGCGACAAATTACCTTATATAATGGATTTTGTAAATGATTTGCCTTTCGGACAAATCGCTAAAATAGATATTTAAGATGACAGGAAACGCAGTTATAAATTTAAGAAATGTAGATGTATTTCAACAGAAACACCTGGTTTTATCAAGTGTAAATTTGAATGTTGACAAGGGTGAGTTTGTTTTTTTAATCGGTCAGACGGGTTCGGGAAAAAGCAGTTTGCTTAAGATCATCTATGGAGATCTTCATATTGGTAACGGTGACGGTCTTGTCGCTGGCTTTGACTTAAAGAATCTGGCGATTAAAGACGTTCCTTTCCTGCGCAGAAAATTGGGAATCGTATTTCAGGATTTTCAGTTACTGACCGACAGAACAATTGAAAAGAACCTTGAATTTGTATTGAAAGCTACAGGCTGGAAAGATAAAGCGTTGATTGACGAACGCATAAAAGATGTGCTAGAGAAAGTAGGCCTGCGTTCTAAAATAAGGAAAATGCCTCATGAGCTTTCGGGCGGTGAGCAGCAACGCGTCGTTATTGCAAGGGCTTTGTTAAATAATCCTGAGATCATACTTGCTGATGAACCTACAGGAAACCTTGATCCTGACACGTCTGAAGAAATTGTTTTACTATTGAAACAGATCAGTCAGGGTGGTACAGCGGTCTTAATGGCTACACATGATTATCATATCATTCGTACATTCCCATCAAGAATCATTAAATGTGAAGGTGGCGTTATTCATGAAGACGCACAAATAGTTTAATCTGACAAAACATTCTTTTTCAGCCATTCTGATCAGTCAATTGTAATTAAAACTGACAGCATGGCGCATATATTTCATTGGCAAAACTTTTGAGTTTACCATCAAAATTCTACTACACCATGTTTAGCAAGAAGAAAAAAGACAATAACGAAGACCCGATTGTGGAAAATAAAACTGAAGAGCAAGTAACAGAGCAGACTGCTGATGAAACTGCAAGTGCTGAAACTGAAACCATTGAGTTATCAGCTGAAGATAAATTGAAAGAAGAAAATGCAGCATTAAATGACAAATACTTACGTTTATTTGCTGAATTTGACAATTATAAACGACGCACTCAAAAAGAACGTCAGGAGCTTTTGCAAACTGCAGGAAAAGATGTCATTATCTCACTGCTGCCTGTTTTAGATGACTTTGACCGTGCAAATAAAGCAATAGAAAGTGCTACTGATATCAATCCGATCCGCGAGGGTATTTCATTGGTTCACAATAAGCTAAAAAGTGTTTTAGGGCAAAAGGGACTAAAAGAAATGGAAAGCGTAAATACCGCTTTTGATACTGATAATCATGAAGCAATTACTAAAATACCTGCACCGAACGAAGAGCTAAAAGGAAAGGTAATTGATGAACTTGAAAAGGGATATACTTTAAATGACAAGGTAATCCGTTTCGCTAAAGTTGTAGTGGGCAGTTAAGAAATATGAGCAAGAGAGATTATTATGATGTGCTTGGTGTAGCCAAAGGCGCATCTGCTGAGGAAATAAAAAAGGCATATCGCAAAATGGCCATCAAGTATCACCCTGATAAAAATCCTGGTGATAAGCAAGCCGAAGATAACTTCAAAGAAGCTGCTGAAGCTTATGAAATCCTAAGTAATCCGGAAAAAAAGCAACGTTATGATCATTATGGTCATGCAGGAGTTGGTGGCGCAGCTGGTGGTGGCTATGGCGGTGGCGGCATGAATATGGATGATATCTTCAGCCAGTTTGGTGATATCTTTGGCGGAGGTGGCAGTCCTTTTGAAAGTTTCTTTGGCGGAGGCGGTCAGCAATCCCGCGGCGGAAGAAGAGTTGCTAAAGGAACCAATCTGCGCATTAAAGTAAAACTCACTCTCGAAGAAATTGCCAATGGCACGGAGAAGAAGATAAAAGTTAACAAGCAAATTACCTGTAAAACTTGTGATGGCTCGGGAGCTAAAGATCGTTCTTCAGTGAGCACTTGTAAAACATGTGGTGGAAGTGGCGCTGTAAGAAGAGTTACAAATACCATCCTTGGTCAGATGCAAACCACTTCTACGTGTCCTACCTGTAATGGAAGCGGTCAACAGATTACTGCGAAATGTAATTCTTGTCATGGCGAAGGTGTTGTTCGTGGTGAAGAAACCATAACAATCAACATCCCTGCGGGTGTAAGTGATGGCATGCAGCTGAGCATGAGTGGAAAAGGCAACGCGGCTCCTAATGGAGGTATTCCGGGAGATTTAATCATCCTGATCGAAGAAATCCCTCATGAAACTTTAAAAAGAGAAGGAAACAACGTCGTTTACGACCTGCATGTTTCTATCATCGATGCAGCGTTAGGTTACAGTGTTGAAGTGCCAACTATAGACGGAAAAGCTAAGATCAAGATTGAACCTGGCACCCAAAGCGGAAAGTTATTACGCTTAAAAGGCAAAGGTATTCCTGAAGTAAATTCTTACCACCGTGGTGATGAGATCATCCATGTGAACATATGGACGCCTAAGGCACTTAGCTCAGAAGAAAGAAGCATTCTTGAAAAGCTAAGAGAATCTCCGAATTTCAAACCTCAGCCAGGTAAGAATGACAAGAGCTTCTTCGAAAAGATGAAAGAATATTTTGAATAAATAATATATTAATTTTTGAAGCCACCCAAAAGGTGGCTTTTTTTATGCAGCAAACTTTAGCCCAAAAATCTTTGTTATAACCTCAATTAGATTTTTAAGAAATGGAATGGAGAATAGGTTGCTCTGGATTTTATTACAAGGAATGGAAAGAAATTTTCTATCCTGCAGGTTTACCTCAAAAAGACTGGTTCAAATACTATTGCCAGCATTTTAATACTATTGAGATCAACTCCTCTTTTTACAGGCAACCTTCTGCGAAAAGCTTTTCAACATGGCACAACACAAGTCCGGACGACTTTCTATTCAGCATTAAGGCGCCCAGAACAATCACTCATTACAACAGATTTAAAGATTCTACGAGTCTGATCAATGATTTCTATGATGTCACAAGTGATGGACTGAAAGATAAATTAGGTTGCATTTTATTCCAACTTCCACCAAGCTTCACATTTTCAAAAGAACACCTGGATTTGATCCTGAATCAAATGCGGCATGGTTTTAATAATGTAATAGAACCCCGGCACAAAAGCTGGTGGAAGGAGGAAGTTTTCGAGGCATTCCAGGCAAATGCCATCACATTTAGTGGGATCAGCTACCCTTCTCCCGAACTCCCTGAAGATATCATACAGAATGTGGATCCTGTCTATTATAGATTTCATGGTAAGCCAGTCCTTTATAAATCGCTGTATCCAAAAGAACAAATCATACAATTTACTGAAAATATTAAACCAATAAACAAAAAAATATTTGTCTATTTTAATAACACATGGGGAAATTCAGCCCTGATAAATTCTAAACAATTGATCGAATTGACACAAAATAAATGAGCAGATTTTTAATAGCTTTGCGTCCCTAACCAAACCAACATGAGAGCAGCTATTATAGACCTTGGAACCAACACTTTTCACCTTATCATCGCAGAAATATCCCCTTCGCACCAGGTTCAGATTATTTACAAAACAAATGTACCTGTAAAACTCGGTGAAGGTAGAATCAATGAAAACATCATCATTCCGGAGGCATTTGAAAGAGGAATCAAGACGCTGCAAGACTTTAGAAAAGAAATTGACAAACACCAGGCAACTACAATAAGAGCGATAGCTACTTCAGCTGTGAGAAGCGCAGAGAATGGCAGCGAATTCGTAAATGCAGCTAAGCATCAAGCCGACATAGAAATTGAGGTGATTACCGGTGATGTGGAAGCCGAGTACATTTATAGAGGAGTAAAAGCTACAGGCGTTATTAAAAGCACTTCCTTAATCATGGACATTGGAGGAGGAAGTACTGAGTTTATAATCTGTAACCAACATGCCTTGGTTTGGAAGAAAAGTTACAATGTGGGTGCTGCAAGATTAATGCAGGCATATTTCAATTCAGACCCGATCAGTGAAAACGACAAGACTGAGATCAAAACGCATCTAAATGAAACACTTGAAGATTTAAAAATAGCCTGTTCAATTTATAAACCTGCACAATTGATTGGTTCAGCAGGTGCATTTGAAACTTTTGCAGGACTCATTTTAGCAGATCTCGATGTAAAAACAGTGAAATCTGTAGCAATACCATTTACATCATACCAATCCCTATCGAAGCAACTAATTGCTTCAACACACCATGAGCGCGATCAAATGCCGGGCTTGGTTAAACTTAGAGTTGACATGATAGTGATAGCAGCAATTCTAACAGATTATGTGATTGAGACCTGCGCTATTAAGGAGATCATACTTTCCACTTATGATTTAAAGATGGGAATATTGAGTGGTTTAAAATTCAGACAAGGCCTTGTATAGCTTTTCTGTTGGTAATCCCATTACATTAGTATAAGACCCGATGATCTTCTCAACTGCGATGAAGCCGATCCAATCCTGGATACCATAAGCTCCGGCCTTGTCCAATGGATTGTAATTCTCAATGTAATAAGCTATTTGTTCTTTAGTAAGCACGTTAAAGAACACTTCAGTTATGTCATAAAATGACTTAAGCTGATCTCCATAGGCAATACTGACACCAGTATAGACCTGATGATTTGTTCCTGAAAGTTTACTTAGCATTTCAGCAGCATGAACTGCATCATCAGGTTTACCAAGTATTTCATTATTATAAGAGACAATTGTATCTGCTGTAATTACAATATTCGAACTACGGTCTTCAATAAAGGCATCAGCTTTTTTTTCAGCGATATAAACCGCGATTTCTGTAGGAAGAAGCTCGGACGGATAGCTTTCATCTACCTCTTTTAAAACTACCTTAAAATTCAGCCCCATCAATGTCATGAGTTCTTGTCTGCGGGGTGATTTTGATGCCAGTATGATCGGTAGTTTTTGCTTGTACATATAGATTCTTTAAAGTGTACAAAAATAATAAAAGCGACCATAAGTCGCTTTTATTATTTAAACTGGTTTGTTGACTATTGTTTCGCTTGTCCCTGACCACCTTGGCCTCTGCCTTCCATTCTTTTTTTCTGCTGCTCTTTTCTTTCTTCTTTTAAGGTAGTGAAAGCTTTTTTCTGATCATCAGTTAACAAAGTCGTGATTTTTACATCAGTTGCGTCATTAAGTTTAGTCATAGAAGCCATCATTACATCTCTGTCTCCGTTTGCTTCTCCGCGTAATTTTTTCATACTTGCACCTTGTTCAGCATAGATAGCAGTAACTTTAGTCTTTTGATCTTCTGTAAGCTTCAGCTTTTCAGTTAGATTGTCAACTTGTCTCTTAGCTCTCTCTTCAGGAGTTCCCATTCCACGGCCTTGTCTTTGACCTTGTCCATCTTGTGCTTGTGCAAATGTTACCACACTGAATAACAATCCGCAAATAATCAATAATTTTTTCATAATTCTGTTTACTGTTTTTGTAGTGGTTAGAGAACAAAGAGCACCTGAGGTTTAATCAACCTAAGGTAACATACTTGTTGCAATAAAGAAACTGAATTACTTGCCAGAATCGGCGGCAGATGGATGCTCATCAAACCATTGAGATTGTATCCTAAGCACTTTTTCTATGATATCCCTTACAGCTGTTTTACCACCGGTATAAGGAGAAATGTATTCAGATAAGGCCTTGATCTCAGGGACGGCATCAGAGGGACAGGTTGGGAGGCCTACAAGCTGCATTACCTTTAAATCCGGGATATCATCTCCCATATATAAGATCTCTTTTGCACCAAGGCTATATTTCGCCAGAAGGTTATTAAATACCTCCACCTTATCTCCTACTCCCAGATATATCTCCTGTATTCCCAGGCCTTCAAAACGCTTTTGCATGGTTATACCCTTGCCGCCTGAAATCACACATACAAGGTATCCTCTTTTAACAGCAAGTTGCAGGGCATACCCATCTTTAATATTAAATGTTCGCAAAAACTCGCCACTATCTGATGCTATAATGTCACCATTGGTCAATACACCATCGACATCAAATATAAATGTAGTAATCTCTTTTAGCTTCTGCAGAAACATGCCAATTAATCTTGGTTATCTCTCCATTCGTAAACCCAGGCAGACTGGATTTGCTCAAGATGACCTTCATTACTTTCTTCTCTGGTTCCCTTGAAATTAGGCAATTCCAATACCCATTCTAATAATTCGGTAAACCTGATGCGGTATATCTTAGCTTCGTTAAACTCATCACCGAATTTCTCATATAACTCCTGAGCAATATCTTCATGGTCATTCCAGTATATTGGCAGCGCAAATTTATCTTGTATCATTATCTTCTTAATTTGTTAATTAGTGACCTAAAAATTCTGATTGATCAGGTATTGTTACTTCGATATCGCCGTCTATAACCACGCATTGACAACCCAACCTTGATGTGATCCTTGGACGAACGGCTCTGTCAATAAAATCTTCTTCTTTATCAGATATCTCCTGAATGTTATCCATTCCCTTAAGTACATATACATGACAGGTACTGCAACCACAAACACCACCACAATTGTGCTGTAATTCTATCCCATGATCCATACAGGCATCCAAAACGGACTCTCCACCTACAATAGGCAGTTCTATCGATTCTTTTCCCTGCTCTTCAAAATTTATCTTTAATTTAAAAATACTCATAATTGTGTTCAAAAATAAGCACCAAAAATGGCAATTATACTATGAATGTGTTTTTTTAATGCTTTTACTTAAAGTTTGGTATATTTGTGCCAAGTCAGGCATTTGATCTAGTAATTCCAGATGTCTCGTGAGGGTTTTTTCGTCGTTTCTTACAGCCGGACCTGTTTGTACAGTTATTGGTGATTCAGTTTGTACTTTAACAGCCGTTTCCATAATCAACGGTTTGAGCATTTCAAATTCCAAACCATGACGCTTAACAAGCTCATCACTCAGCATATACATATGATTGACGAAGTTACATGCAAAAACTGCCGCAAGGTGCAATATTCTCCTTTTCTCACTATCCACTTCATAAACCATAGGCGTTAAACCTGAAGCTACGGATCTCAATTTTTCTAAAATCGATTTATCTAAAGATTCGATGCACAACGGAACGTTTGCAAAGTCTATCTGTTTGTTCTTAGAGAACGTCTGTAACGGATACAGTACTCCAAATTTTTTAAATGAAGATAGTATGCTGATATCTGTGGCCCCTGAAGTGTGGACAACCAAGCCCTCTATGCCTTTAAGTGCCTCGGCTACACCGGCAATAGCGTCATCCTTAACTGCGATAACATAAAGGTCCGCAGACCTGTTAATTTCTTTAAATGCTGATACTGGTTCAGCCTCTAGTTCATTGGCAAGGACAACAGCATTATCCAGACTTCTACTCCAGATCTGGATCAGATTGGCTCCTGACTTCTTAAAGGCACGAGCCATATGTGTTGCCACATTACCGGAACCAATACAAACTACATCCATTAAACAGCCTTCACCTCTTTCTGTCTTCTAAAAATAGAGATTACAAACCCAATCACCATTACAATAGTTCCGATCCAATACAGATTAATATAAGGAAACTCGATTGATTTAAAAACAACCCAATCTTTAGCCTGCTGTGGTTTTTCATAAACCTGCAATTCAACTTTTCCCTGATCCGGCAGTACTTTGGTAAACCTCAGCCTTAAGCCAAGTTCATCTATATTACGCGCAAAATCAAAGACATTATTACCTTTAATCAGAAATATAGGTTCGGCTTTATAAATTTTTCCACTTACGTTTATTTCCAATGGTAATCCTACTGCCAGATCACCTGGAGCAAGCATCAGATTTTTAGCCACCGGTTTATTGTTCAATGCCTTAATGGTAAGTACGCCACTACTGGTGTGTAGGGTATCTCCTACCGCTACATTCACAATACGCGGAGCCTTGTAATTTTCCTCTTCAGTATGTCCTTCATGGTCAGTGTGATCATGATCATCTTCCTTTACAGGTGCGCTGGTAATGTGGGTATAGATATCATAAGTCAGGTAGTGTTTTGTATCAGGAGAAGCGATAAGCCCCATGGCTTCATTAGCCTGAACGTGAGGATTCAATTCAAAGTCCTCCTTTACTTTTCCTGTTTTTTCATCCAGGACTTTAAAATTCAATTTAAAGAAAGTATTCGGAGCTATGGTAGTATCACTAATGTAAGTTACCATGTAGCGGCCCATTTTCTTAGGCTCATTTCTATAAAGAACGATATTTTCACCGGGCTTTTCTGTCTTCTCAAAACCCTCTACAGGGATAAACTTGGATGCATTTAAAGAAATAGGCTTATTGGTCGCTGCCGCCACCAGAGCGCCCAGCAAAAGTAAAGCAAAACCTATATGTGCTACCGCAGCACCTATCAGCTTGCGCTTACCAGTAAATGCCTGAGCCAAAACCTTTGCGTTAGACAGGATCGCAAACAAACAACTAAATGTCAGTAATATATACATCAGGTTACCATATATCCCCGTGATGTAAACAAAGCCTGCTGTGATTACAGCAGCGAATATCACAGAAGCGATCAGGCTGCTATAAAATTTACGGATATCAGTCCTTTTGTATTTCATGAACTGTGAAAATCCTGAAATGATAGTTACCAGAATGGCAAATGGTGCCTGCCACTGATTATAATATTTAACAGCATCAATTGGTGGCGCAAAGTTAGTCCCGAACGCTGCATTAAATACAGGCACTGACGTCGAAAATATAACCTGTATACAAGCTACAGTAACCACAAGCGCGCCTATAAACATCCAGAATTCCCTTGAGTAAGTCTCTTCGTCTTTATTCGTAATTGGAAGTTCTTTCCATCTTACAATCAATAAAACAACCGGAAGCGCAAGGAATACCACATTATATAAGATCAGATGACCAAACATCCCCAAATCTGTAAATGAGTGTACCGACGTTTCTCCCAGGATACCGCTTCTGGTTAAAAACGATGCATACAACACCAATACAAAACTCAGGAAAACCAGCATAATGGCTGTAAAAAATGCATGTCCGGTGTTTTTAAAAGCAATCATCACGTGTACACCTGCAATTAAAGTTAGCCATGGAATGATAGATGCATTTTCTACCGGATCCCAAGCCCAGAAACCACCGAAATTGAGTGCCTCATATGCCCAGAAAGAGCCCATGATAATACCCGTTCCTAAAATCATTACAGCAAATAATGCCCATGGCATAGCAGGTTTTACCCATTCTTTATATTTTTTCTGCCACAATCCCGCTATTCCGTAAGCGAAAGGCACCACCATACTGGCAAATCCAAGGAATAGTGTTGGTGGATGTATCACCATCCAATAGTTCTGAAGCAATGGATTTAATCCGCGACCGTCGGTAATAAACTTAAGGTAATTTTTAAAATTCTCAGGATCAGCAAATATAGGTACCATCTCCTTAAGGTTCATGGCGTCCCTAAGCAAAATAAAAGGTGAACTTCCTATACGCTCACCGAATATCTGCACGCCCAAGAGCATGGAAGTTAGAAAGGTCTGAGAAAGGGCTACAGTGGTCATTACTCCATTTTCCCATGACTTTGCTTTCCATATCAGTATAGTCCCAAGTACAGATTGCCAGAAAGCCCACAACCAAAAACTTCCCTCCTGACCTTCCCAGAAAGCAGAAACAATATAATATACTGGAAGTGCTTTTGATGAATGGGACCAAACATAATAATATTCATTATAATGGTTCAGGATCAGAAAGAACAACGTGGCACCTATTCCTATGATACTGGCGCAATTTAGAAGAAAGCCTATGCGTCCAAGTCTTGTCCAGGATTGGTCTGAAAGATCCTTATTGCGCGTGGCAGAAAAATAAGAGATGGTTGATAATAAAGATGCTCCAAACGCTAAAACAATAAAGAATTGGCCGATTTTACCCGGAAGGAGGTTCTCTCCAATAAATTGTATATCCATTAAGATTAGTTGTATTTTTTCACTGTGCCGTCCTGCTTAACCTCAACAAGGTCATTATTATATTTAGATGGACATTTCATCAATATTTTAGAGGCGTAAAAAGTGCCGCTTTTCATTTCACCTATCAATACCAGTTTTTCGGAACGCTCAAAATCCTGTGGTTTTGTTCCGTTGTATACCACCTTATTTACCATTCCATTTTGATCTTTCATGTAAAAAGCAAAGTGATTGGCATCCTTTTGAGCATCATAATACATACCTTTTTCTTTTTCCCAATATCCCATTACATGAAATTCCCTGGGATCCTTAGCAGCTTCAGTAAATGTAGAATAGGTGTTTGTATCTGCACTTAAACTAACTAAGAAACCTACACATAACGCTATTGTAATTAAACCAATAATTGCACTTTTTCTCATAATGCTACTAAATATTAAAAAGAATGGTACAAAGATAAAAAATATAAGTACCTATACGCCCTTGAAACCCGTCAATTCGGTATGATGACAGTTTATTGACCATCAAACGATTTCATCTAAAAGTTTGAAAGCATTTGACTGACAAAAGAAAAGCGCCTGGTTTTTGCCAGACGCCTTCTTCATATAAGATGATTAGATAACCTACGGCCAGATACCAAGGTTCATATAAGAAATCGCAATTTTATCAATTGAACCAACAAAAGCAGCGGTTCTTAATGTTTGAATACCGGGTCTGTTAACTAGATTTTCTCTTATTTCATGGTAAGAATGAATCATAGTGTCTTCCAATCCTGAATTAACCAATTCCATCTCAGAAGCTCCTTTTACAATCATCAAACGATTTTCAGCAGGAATCTTTTTACCTGTCAGGTTTTCCAGGGTATTGATCAGGTTAGCATTAGAGTTCTCAGCATAACGGTTTTCCATACGTCCAAATGCTACGTGAGAGAGGTTTTTCAACCATTCAAAATAAGATACAGTCACACCACCTGCATTGCAATACATATCAGGGATGATCATACCGCCCATTTCTGTGAAAATCTCTTCAGCTTCCGGAGTACAAGGTCCATTGGCACCTTCGGCAATGATCTTAGCTTTAATGTTTCTGATATTTTCTGCTGTAATCTGATTTTCCAAAGCTGCAGGAACCAATATATCACATGGTTGCTCCAAACCTTCCATTGAGTTTTTAAAGTCCGTAGCACCAGGGAATCCTAAAATAGATCCTGTATTCTTGCGATGAGCAAAAACTTCATCAATATTCAAACCGTTTGCATTATAGATCGCGCCTTCAAATTCACAAAGGCCTACAATCGTTGCACCGAATTCTGCAAGGAATTTAGCAGAGTGGTAACCCACATTACCCAAGCCCTGTACAATCACGCGCTTATCGCCAAGACCAGCAGAAAGGCCAAGCTTTGCCATATCTTCAGCAACACTTACACATTCTCTTGTAGCATAGGCGACACCACGTCCGGTAGCTTCTTTACGTCCACGAATACCATGAAGCGCAATAGGTTTACCTGTTACACAGCCTAATGCATCAAGCTGACCTGGATTCATGGTCATATAAGTATCTGCAATCCAGCTCATCTCACGCTCACCAGACCCATAATCAGGAGCAGGAACGTCGATACCAGGACCAATAAAGTTCTTTTTGATTAACTCTGTAGTATAACGACGCGTAATCGTCTCCAGTTCAGCTACAGAATAATTTTTTGGATTAATGCAAATACCACCTTTTGCACCACCGAAAGGTACGTTAACAATTGCACATTTGTACGTCATCAAAGCCGCCAATGCCATCACCTCATCCTCGTTTACCATCTCACTGTAACGGATACCACCTTTAGTTGGGCTCATGTGGTGTGAGTGTTCTACACGCCAGGCGTCGATAACTTCAAAACCATTTCCCCTACGGATAGGAAATTGAAAACGGTAAACACTGTTACAAGCTTTAATCTGATTTAATAAACCTTCTGGATGGGAGGTAAATTTTGCGGCACTGTCAAAATTACTGCATACGTCTGCAAAAAATTTTGTCTCATTTGCTGTATTAGCCATTATTTGTTTTTTATGAATTTGAAATAAGTTCTTATTCGTTATGGGTGCAAAATTGCAGTAAAAAAACCGATTAATGCAAATGCAGAATCACTTAGTGTAAGTGACACACTACCCGTGAAAAGGCATAAAAACAGGGATTAAACGATTTAAAATTAGTTTTTGTCCGGGGAATTTTTTTCTAACTTTTTTAATCTTTTTTCTATAGAGAATAGAAAGAAAAGTAAGCCTAGTAAAATTAACACAATACAGGCTACCACCACATATATTTTACCTGATGCATATAAGCTGTCAGAAATTGTCGAACCCTGATCTTGAGCAAACAATTGCACTGCGATCATTAACATTAAAAAGGTAACTAAAATTTTCTTCATAGCTATATTGTATTGTTTTTTTCTAATTTGCGAACTCTGAAACGTACGTTGTAAATCCAGCAGCCGATCAATATCCACCCAAGACATGCAGGATAAAATACCATCCGCATCCTGCTGTCAAGATCATAAGCATTGAAACCGGGATTACCACCATTTCCAGGGTGTAAAGAATCAGCAAGACGCGGCAATACGAATAGTAAAACCACCATTATCGGGAATGCGAATATGTTATATATAGCTGAAATTTTTGCCCGCTTCTGCTCTTCATCAATGGCATTACGCAGCACCAGATAGGCAAAATACAGCAAAAGTGCGATCGCGGCAAAGTTCTGTTTAACGTCAAAACTCCAGGCCTGTCCCCATGTAAACCTCGCCCAGATTGCCCCGGTAACAATACCAAGCACGCCATAAACTACACCGACATTGATGCTCTCGACAGCTTTGATATCATGTTCCGGATCATTGCTACTTAAATATTTAACACTATAAAAAACTGATATACTGAACAATACAATCATCCCAAACCACATCGGTACGTGAAAATACAGATTCCTGATACTTTCATGTAAAATAGGCAAAGCAGGCACAGCAGATAAAAAACCCCATATTGTCGAATAAACAACCAATATTGCACCCAATATTTTCCACCAGTTTTTATACATTATATCAATTTTTTTAATCGCGCCAAAGGTAAGGAAATAACAACAAACTCACCGCCCCTACCAATACATTAATCACCAAAAGCAGCCCGATTTCATCCAGACTCACACTTCTGTCGAGCCCGTCAATCGCATTTTTTGTCAATTTAATCAATACAATCAATACCGGTATGATTACAGGAAAGCTCAATATAGCCATAAGCATCCCACCATTCCCAGCTTTTGAAGCTATGGCCGAAATCATTGTAAATATGGTAGAAAAGCTTAAACTCCCTAAAATAGTGGCCACAATATACAAGCCCAGATCCTGCGGTATGTAATCAAATACGACAATATAAAAAAACAAAGCGATTAAGGTCAAAACCTCCATCAGCAGGATATTATACAGCGTCTTGGAAATGATCAACGCCAGCGGACTAGCTATTGTGTAAATGTAAATCTGCCTGCCCCTGCTTTCCTGTAAAAAGCTCTTGGCAACAGCATTTAAAGACGCAAACAACATAATGATCCAGAACAGCGCATTCCAGGTCACGGGATGTGACAGCCCTACAAAAGATAAAAAGCAGACAAAGATGGTTGATACCACGTAAAGGAGCACACCGTTTAAGGCATACTTAGACCGCCACTCCAGCACCAATTCCTTTTTCACTAAATATTTTACCTGTTTAATCAGCTGCATTTAGGCACAAATATAATTTAAATCAGATATTTTTATTCTGCACCACATAGTTATCATTTAAAATATCAATAATATTGTATTGTGATGATAAATCAATACTGCACAATTATAGAAAGTCCTGTGGGCCCTCTCCGCATTTTTGCTGATGATCAGTTCATTACCAAAATTACTTTTAAAGATAGCGATACCACAGATCTTATTGAAAACCAACACAGCAAACTAGCCGCCCAACAATTGCAGGACTATTTCACCGGCAAACTTCAGACATTCAACTTACCGCTGGCACAACCCGGAACAGAGTTTCAGCAGAACGTATGGAATCACCTGATAACAATAAATTATGCATCCACTATATCTTATCTACAGTTTTCAAAACAAATGAATAATCCACTGGCAATTAGAGCAATTGCAGCGGCGAACGGAAAGAATAACCTCGCCATTGTTGTCCCTTGTCACCGTGTAATCGGAAGCAACGGAAGACTCGTAGGTTATGCAGGAGGTTTATGGAGAAAACAATGGCTTTTGGAACATGAAAGAGCTGTAAGCGGAAAAGGCCAAACCGCCTTAATTTTCTAAAACGAATCGAATAAAGGAGACGCAAACACAAATCACTTCGCGACCTGGATTAGCGCCTCCCTGAAATAATCTAATTGACCCTGATTACTTTGGGTTTTCTAACAGTAACAGTAATGAATGCTCCAGCTGCAATTACATACCATCCCCATTTATACTTTACCAGCCCTGCAGCCAGGTTTACCAGCTTTTTAAAATGAAGAAAGCTAAAGGAATCATGTGCTTTGAAATAGATACCCGCTAGGGTAATTAAAACCAGAACCAAAGCTCCCCAGCCTGCAAAACGGATCAAGCCTACTTTTTGCGAAAAAGAACCGATCAATCCAAGCACTACCATTACATAAAATGCTATAGCTAGTCTTTGGTCAATATCAAAGTAATTCCAATTGCCTATAATAGGAACATGCATCAACGGACACATGCCACCTGCAGCCATAATTACTGAACCAATAATACCTTGTGTTCTCATTTTTATTAGCCTTGAGTATTGATTCCCATTTTATCGGCAAAATGCGCACAGTAGTCACGAAGATCTTCTACGATCAATGTTTCACCAGTAGCTTTCAGAAAACTATCTCCCATGGTTTGCAAAGTTTCATAAAAGAACCTTTTCATTTCATCTACGGGCATGTCTTTAGTCCAAAGGTCAATACGCATAGAGTTTTTATAATTATGATCCCATAACGCGAGCATCATAGACTTCACCGGAACCTTTTCCTGAGTTTCAGCATCCGTAGATTCCCAAAGGATATTTTCAGGTACGTTTTTTTCGTCCAGTTCTACCGTGATTTTGATTTCTGCTTGTTTCATTAAATTATACGCTAGCTTTTATAATAAATATTAAAATGATGATGAAAGCGATCAATACGCCCTCAATGATCCACAGCTTTTTAAGGCTGGGGATAAATTTCCTAAAAATAAGATCAGAGACAAAAGCAACAACAGCTATCAAAAAAGAGAAAAATGCTAATATTCCCGATACGTCCACATGCTCAGGTGGCTTCCTGTACCATAAATACAGCACTGCAGTTACCAGGGCCAAAGCCGAAACAATATTTAAAGGGGTCAGTTTTACTTTCAACTATTTACTCTTTTTAAATTTCTTCTTTTTCCAGGCAGGCTGCTTGTTCGTTTTGTTTCTTGCAGCCGCAGCTATTGCAGCTGCATGTTTTTTCTCGTGAAAAGCCCCTTTAAAATCCGGGTCTTCTTTACGTTTCTGATCATCTATAGCACGCGCTATCGCTTGCTTCTCTTCGTAAGGTGTTTCATCCACGAACACTTCCGCCGGCAAAGGTACAACAGGAATTTCCTGTCTGATGAGTTTTTGTATTTTCTCAATGTAATATTTTTCACCCGGCGTGCAGAAAGTCAGTGCATCTCCGGTAGCATAAGCCCTACCTGTACGACCAATCCTATGCACGTAATCTTCAATAATAATCGGCACATCAAAATTGATCACATGACTTACATCCGTCACGTCAATACCTCTGGCCGCTACATCAGTAGCCACCAGCACCCTGATATTGCCCTCTTTAAAGCTGTTTATTGAATTGATACGCGTATTCTGGCCTTTGTTGGCGTGAATCACCCTCACCGCATCAGCACCAAATCTGCGTTCAATAAAACTAAAGATATTGTCTGCAACAGTCTTTGTTTTGCAAAAAATGATCAGTCTTTTAAATGCTTCTACATCTTTCATCAGATGCTGAAGCAAATTGATCTTGGTTTTAAAATTCGGCACCTCATACATACCCTGAGTAACCGTTTGTGCTGGCGTAGCCTGCTCTCCTACCTCAATAATCGTAGGGTGCTTTAGAAAATCACCAGCTATTTTTTGAACCAGATCACTCATGGTTGCAGAAAACAGCAGGTTTTGTCTTCTGCGCGGCACAATCTCCAATATCCTGTGGATAGAGCCAATAAAGCCCATATCCATCATCTTATCTGCTTCATCCAGCACCAAAAACTTGAGATATTGTGTATTGATGTGTCCCGCAAGATATATATCTAAAAATCTGCCTGGAGTAGCTACAATGATATCTACACCGGCTTTGATTTGTTCTATCTGTGTTTTAGGGCCTAATCCTCCATATACAACCACCGTACGCAGATCCGTGTACTTCGAAAATAACTTCACATGCTCTGTAATCTGCATAGCCAGTTCTCTCGTCGGGGCCAGGATCAACGCCCTGGCAGAATCTCCCTGAGCATATTTCAATTGCATCAAAATGGGCAGCACGTAAGCCGCTGTTTTTCCCGTTCCCGTCTCAGCTATACCGAAAAGGTCTTGTCCTGACAAAACTGGTCCTATTGCTTTTTCTTGTATCGGGGTAGCTTCCGTAAATCCGGCGTCTTCTACCGCGTTTAAGATTTGCCTGTTGAGGTTGAACTCTTCAAATTTTTTGGCCATTTTGCAAAAATAGTCAAAATTTATTTAGTACCCCCGCGTTTCGTCATCTCGACGATAGGAGAGATCTCTTGAACTATCCCTGTATAAAAGATCTTTGCTATAGGCTGTGCTGAACTTGTTTTGCTTCGCAATTCCTCCGTGGTAAGCATCAAGATGACGAAAGCAGCAAAAGAGGAACACAGGAAAAACTGTTTGGACAAGGCCCAACGATCATTTATTTTTTCTAATTTTGACAACATGAACACCATTCTGATAAAAGCTGCTTCAATTGTAAATGAAGGCCAAATAGTAATAGCCGATGTCCTCATTAAAGATGGATTTATAGAAAAAATTGCTCCTGTTATCAATGAACCTGCCGATCAGGAAATCAATGCAGAGGGCTTGCATCTTTTTCCCGGCATGATTGATGATCAGGTACATTTCAGGGAACCCGGCCTTACACATAAAGCAGATATTTTTTCAGAAAGTATGGCGGCTGTAGCGGGAGGCATTACTTCTTTCATGGAAATGCCCAACACAGTACCCAATACCTTGACTCAGGAGCTACTCAACGATAAATACAAAATTGCATCTGAAGTATCATTGGCCAATTATTCTTTCTTCATGGGTGCGTCTAATGACAACCTTGAAGAAGTATTAAAAACAGATCCAGCCAATGTATGCGGAATAAAAGTATTCATGGGTTCATCAACAGGTAATATGCTGGTCGACAATGAAAAGGTTCTTGAAAATATCTTCAAAGAAGCACCCATGCTGGTAGCTACACATTGTGAAGATGAACAAACCATTCGTGCTAACATGGCATTATATAAAGAAAAGTACGGAGAAAACATTACCATCGACATGCATCCGCTGATCCGTAGTGCCGAAGCCTGCTATAAGTCATCTTCTATGGCAGTAGAACTGGCAAAAAAATACAATACCAGGCTACACATACTACACATATCTACAGCGCGTGAGGTTACACTTTTCGACAATATAACACCGCTTAAAGATAAAAGAATTACCGCTGAAGCTTGTGTACATCACCTCTGGTTCGACGATAAAGACTATGCGACCAAAGGCAACTGGATCAAATGGAACCCTGCAGTAAAAAGTGCTGATGACCGATCGGGCATTTTAAAAGGTGTGCTTGACGGTCATATTGACATCATTGCAACTGACCACGCACCGCATACTATTGAGGAAAAAGAACAGCCTTACCTGCAGGCACCTTCAGGCGGCCCGCTAGTGCAACATGCACTATCCGCTCTGCTTGAGATGTATCATCAAAATAAAATCTCCCTTGAGCAGATTGCTGAAAAAACAGCACATAACGTAGCCACATGCTTCAACATCAACAAAAGAGGATTCATCCGTGAAGGCTATTGGGCCGACCTGGTATTGGTAAACCTTAACGACCCGATAAAAGTAACCCGCGCAAATATCCTCTATAAATGCGGCTGGTCTCCTTTTGAAGGCCAAACCTTTCAGTCAGAGATCACACATACTTTTATATCCGGAAACCTCGCTTATCAAAAGGGTAAGTTCATGACCAACGAAATAGGTAAAAGGCTAGCCTTCAACAGGTAATGAGTACCTTAGGCCTGCAATGGAAACGATTTGCAATGCTATCACTGCTTTCAATAATCATTTTTATTGCGGGTCTTAACACGAACTTAATTGAGTCTGCTTATTCTGCGGGATTTTATGGTGTTACTTCGGTTATTCAGCGTTCCATCAGCACAGTAATCCCCTTCGCCCTGGGCGATTTTTTATACCTGCTGCTTATTTTTTTTACACTAAGAAATTTTTACCGCTTTTACAAAAAGATAAAAGCCAAAACCCTGACAAAAGAAGATCGGATAAAAATACCTCTTCAGGCCGTCAATTTTCTATTGATCTTATATTTAGCATTCAAAATACTCTGGGGACTCAATTATTCAAGACCTTCAGTTTCAAAGCAACTGAACATTAGTGACGACAAATATACCACCGCCCAACTGGTGTCTTTAGGAGAGTTCTTCATAGAAAAGCTTAATGAACTGGACTCCGTAAAAAAAACAAGGTTCAACATTAGTCAACTGCAAACCATAGCTAAAGAGGGTTACGATAAAATGGCCCTATCTAATACACTTTTTAGGTATCGCGTTCCTTCCCTTAAGCCAGTATTGAATAGTTGGCTCATCACCAAAATAGGAATTGAAGGCTATTACAGCCCACTTTCAGGTGAGGCCAATGTAAATATGAGGCTACCTACGGTTGCCCTCCCTTTTGTAACCTGTCATGAAATCGCCCACCAGCTGGGCATAGCACGGGAAGATGAAGCAAACCTGATTGGCTATCTGGTAGCCAGCCATAGCGACAATGCTTATTTTCGTTATTCAGCAGCCTATGCCATGCTAAAAAGTATACTCTATGAGATCAGGATAAAATCTCCGAAAGACTACGAAAACTTATACAAAACCATACATTCATCTACACTCTTAAACTTTAAAAACGACCGTGATTTCTGGCGCATGTACAACAACCAGATGTTTGGCTATCTTGATGTAGCGTTTGACAGGTTTTTAAAGCTCAACAATCAAAGAAAAGGCACGGACAGCTACCAGGATATTGTACTTTGGCTGTACAATTACCACAAAGATGACTTAACGAATAAATAAAAGGTCAGAAAACATTCCTAAATTTGCCCCACTATGGCAAAAATATCCATTAACCTGGCAACAGGTTCATTACAGCAGGAAGAAATTATTGTAGGTATTGATCTAGGGACTACAAATAGTCTTGTAGCATTTATCAATCCTGATAAAAATCCACAGGTGATCAACGATACCGGTAAAGGCTTGCTCGTTCCTTCTGTAGTACATTTCAATGCACAAGGTGATGCCCTTGTTGGAAATGAAGCCAAAGAATTTTTAATTACGGATCCTGCAAATACTATTTTTTCAGTAAAAAGATTGCTTGGGCGGTCATATAAAGATGTAGCCGCTCACCAGGATACTTTTTCTTATAAAATAATCGATGATGAAAATGATTCACTGGTAAAGATCAAAGCCGGTGATAAATTCTATACCCCAATTGAACTCTCTGCACAGATTTTAAAAGAATTAAAAGGGCGTGCAGAACATGCACTTAAAACCCCGGTAAACCGGGCTGTAATTACAGTACCGGCCTATTTCAATGACAGTCAGCGCCAGGCAACCAGAGACGCGGGCAAACTAGCTGGACTGGATGTATTGCGCATTGTAAACGAACCTACCGCAGCAAGTTTGGCTTATGGCCTTGGCCTCGACCCTACCCAACAAAAAACAATAGCGGTATATGATTTAGGTGGTGGTACTTTTGATGTATCTATCCTATCTATTCAAAATGGAATATTTGAAGTACTGTCTACCAATGGAAATACCTTCCTTGGCGGAGACGACTTTGACCGCGCTATTGTTCATTACTGGATAGAGAAAAATAACATCAATAAGGAAGAACTTGCCACTAATTCCAGCTTAATGCAATCGTTGAGGTTAAAAGCCGAAGAAGCAAAGAAAGCATTAAGTACACAAAACTTATACAACGAAAAACTCGCTTTTGGTGGCCATAACGAAACCAAACCGGGAGAGATCTGGTGTACCATAGATAAACAGACCTTCCAGGACCTCATCGCATCAAAAGTCAAAGAAACCATAGCATCATGCCAGCAGGCGCTCAACGATGCAAAACTTACTGTTGATCAGGTTGACGAAGTGGTATTGGTTGGAGGCTCTACGAGAACTCCATTTGTCAAACATCAGGTGGCAGCATTTTTTAACCGTCAGCCTCATGATCAGATCAATCCTGATGAAGTAGTAGCCCTTGGCGCCGCCATTCAAGCTGACATACTCGCAGGAAACCGGTCTGACATCCTTTTATTAGATGTAACGCCCCTTTCTCTGGGCATCGAAACAATGGGTGGTTTAATGGATGTCATTATTGCAAGAAATGCGAAAGTGCCAACAAAAGCAGGGCGACAATATACTACATCGCTGGATGGACAGGTCAACATGAAGATTTCCGTTTTCCAGGGAGAAAGGGATCTTGTGAGCGAAAACAGGAAATTAGCAGAGTTTGACCTGAAAGGCATCCCTGCTATGCCTGCCGGCCTTCCCAAAGTAGACATCAATTTCATGCTGAACGCCGATGGAATACTAACAGTTCAGGCTATAGAACTGAGATCAGGTGTCAAACAGGAAATTGACATCACCCCTAGTTACGGGCTTACTGATGAAACTGTAGAAAAGATGCTGATCGACAGCATCACCCACGCAAAAAGTGATGTAGCACAAAGAATGCTCATCGAGGCCAGAAGTGAAGGCGAACAATTGGTATATACTGCTGAAAGGTTTATAGAAAAGCATGGCTCATTCCTGACGGAAGATGAGATCAGCAATACCAAAACTCATATTGAGGCACTTAAACAGGCTTTAGCCAAAGCAGAAAAAGACGATATCCTGAAAAAGGCCGATGAGCTCAATGAATTTACCCGTCCTTTTGCTGAAAGAGTAATGGATGTAGCGGTCTCTTCTGCAATGAAAGGAAAAAGTATAGATAAATAACCACTCAATACTTTCTTTTACCGAATTTAGCGGATGAAACACCTGGTTTTATCCGCTTTTTCAATTCTCGCCCTTACCCTATTGGTGTCCTGGGGCTTTTTTGCCCATATGAAAATCAACCGCTTTGCGGTGTTTACCCTGCCTAACGGGATAAACCGTTTCTATAAGGCAAATATCAAATACCTTTCTGAACATGCGGTCGACCCTGACAAAAGAAGATACGCCGATACAGCAGAGGCTCCCAGGCATTACCTGGATGTAGAACTTTATGAAAAAAATATTGACAGCATCCCACGGAAATGGGAAGATGCAGTCAAAAGGTACGGACTAACCATGTTGAATAACAATGGCATTCTTCCATGGCAAATCCAGGTCAGTTATTACAAACTGGTAAACGCCTTCAAAAGCAAGGATTCCATTAAAATACTCGTCTATTCCGCCTATCTGGGTCATTATATCGCCGATGCGCATGTACCCCTCCACACCACTAAAAATCATAACGGGCAGCTGACTGGCCAGACTGGTATCCATGCTTTTTGGGAAAGTAGGTTACCGGAACTATTTCATGGAAATTACAATTACATGGTCGGAAAAGCCAGATACATTGAGAGCCCGCTAAAAGAGGCATGGAAAATCATTACGCATACCCATAGCCTCGTTGATTCTGTACTTCAATGCGAAGCCACGCTGAATAACAATTTCCCAACCTACAGGAAATATAGCTTTTCAGAAAGAAATGCTGCAGTTACCAAACAATACAGCCGAGAATATGCGGCAACATATCAGCAACTGTTAAACAACATGGTAGAGCACCAAATGAAAGCTTCTATCCTTGCTATTGGTTCATTCTGGTACTCTGCCTGGGTCGATGCAGGTCAGCCTGATCTGCGGCATTTCAAAAAGAATATTTCCGAACCTGAGGATAAAAAAACCGAACAGCTGTATCAAAAAGGAACTATTATAGGAAGAGAAAACTAAGCTTCCGTTTCTTCCGGCACAGCTGCTTCCTGGACTGCCTTTTTCTTGTTCAATCTGGATTTTATGGCTGCAAATATAGCTGGGAAGAATGTTACTACGGCAATTATAACGATAACAAGATCGAAGTTTCTTTTAACTACGGGAATTTGTCCAAGCAGGTAACCAGCCAGCAATAAACTTGCAATCCATGCTACTCCCCCTATGATGTTGAACAGCGTGAACCGACCAAAAGGCATCTTAGCTATTCCTGCCACAAAAGGAGCTATTGTCCTGAAAATAGGAAGAAAACGGCTAAATATAATCGCTTTACCTCCATGCTTTTCAAAAAACATATGGGATTGGTTATAGTATTCCAACTTCAATATCTTATTGCTCTCTTTGAAAACTTTCACGCCAAAAAAACTACCCAATTTATAATTCAGAGAGTTACCCAGTATCGCAGCGACGATCAATAACATCATCATCACCCAGATACTCAACCCTGTGTTTCCGCCGGCGATCAATGCGCCCATGGCAAACAGCAAGGAATCACCCGGTAAAAATGGTGTAACTACAAAACCTGTTTCCGCAAAAATGATAAGGAAGAGAATGACATAAGTCCAATTCTGATAATCTCTGATGATTTCCTCCAGATGCTTGTCGATATGCAAAAGGAAGTCTACTAAAAACGAAAAAAATTCCAAGTCCTATAAATTAAGCCCAAAAATAAAAATATCATGGCAATAACCATGATATTTTTAACCTTTAGAATGTCATATTAATTTTCAACGATTACGTGACTGTTTAACTCTGTAGCTGAAGAACCATCAAACCAGATCGTATAAATTTTACCTGCCACAAAACCCGGATCTATTTCTCCTGTCACTATACCAGTTGCAGTCAAAGATAATTTCGTTCCCGGAGCAACCTGATAATAAATTGAAGTAGCTCTGAATCCCACACCAGCAATGATTTGAGCACCCCCTACAGCAGACACAGCAAATGACTGGTTATTATAATAACTGTTCAGATGCAGGAACCTTACCTTAGCCTTACCTGTCTCAGGAGCTGTAGCATCCGCACCAATAATTCCGGCAGCTACGGGACCAGGAGTAGTAGCAGTAGATGCTGTCCTGTAATAAAATACAGTAAGTTTAGAACCGATTGGAACTGATACCGGATCAGTAGCCGCACCAGCATTTGTGCTGCCTTCATCGGCAAGTATAAATTGGTTGTTTCCGGATACAATAGTAGTATAACCTGAATAGTTACCGTAAGTCAAAGCTGTAGTACTCTTCTTTACACCGTTGACATAAAAATCCTGTGCACTTGAACCCTGTACTGCGTTTACAAACCTCACAGATGCTTCACCTGTAGGCTCTGGTTTTGGTTCTTTGACGCATGAGCTTAGAAGAACTACAACGCTCAGGCAGGACATCAACAGTGCTGTCCCGGCCCTCTTCGATAAGAAATATGAATTTTTCATAACAATAATATTTTGATGATTAGATATTTACACACTAAAACAACAATGGCTCGGTCAAAAACCAAGCCATTCCGTGTCAATTGAGTTGAATTAATTATAATTATTTAACATTACCGGCATTACCAACATTAAAACGTCCTCATTCTCATTATTGGTCTGAGGAATTAATAAGCCTGCACGGTTTGGAGTAGAAAGCTCTAAAGTAACTTCTTCACCACTCAGATTGCTCAGCATTTCAATCAAAAATCGGGCATTGAAACCAATTTCCAAATCTTCACCTTCATACTGGCAGCTCAGACGCTCATGCGCCTCATTTGCAAAATCCAGATCTTCAGAAGAGATGTTCAGTTCGCTGCCATTGATTTTTAAACGTACCTGATGCGTAGTTTTGTTAGCGAAGATCACTACCCTTCTCAATGTATTTAAAAATAATGCCCTGTCGATCACCAGTTTATTCGGATTATTAGCAGGAATAACTGCTTCATAATCAGGGTAACGCTCATCAATCAAACGACAAACCAGGTTGATATTTTCAAATTTAAAGAAGGCACTCGTTGCGTTATAGTCAACCGATACATTTACGTCTGTTGAAGGCAAAGCTGCTTTTAATAAAGTCAACGCTTTTTTAGGAAGGATAAAAGAAGATGTTTTATCTGCTTTACTATCCATACGTCTGTACCTTACTAATTTATGTGCATCAGTAGCTACAAAAGTAATGTGCTGCTCAGACAATTGACAAAACACACCTGTCATCGCTGGACGAAGTTCGTCGTTGCTCACCGCAAATATCGTTTTGGTAATCGCTTCAGTCAATACTGATGCAGACAGGTTTACAGATGAAGCGTTTTCAACCACCGGGATCTTTGGAAAATCATCTCCGTTTTCACCACTCAGTTTATACTTACCATCGCCTGCGCTGATCTCAATTGAGAATGTGCTGTCATCAATATTAAAAGAGATTGGCTGATCCGGAAGTGTTTTTAAAGTATCTAATAATATTCTTGCAGGCACAGCTACTTTTCCACCTTCTTTAGATTCAACAGCCAAAGATGTAGTCATGCTGGTTTGCAAATCTGTAGCAGATATAGTCAAACTTCCGTCTTTAATTTCAAAAAGGAAGTTTTCAAGTATAGGCAAAACGGTACTGCTGCTTGATGCACCATTTACCGTTTGCAAATGTTTTAATAACGTTGATGTGGATACAATAAATCTCATAGTATGATCTAGTCAGTTCTCAAAAATATAAAAATTACCTCGCATACTTACGTTTGCGGTAATAATGTTGAAAAATTGCGAATGATATTAACAATAGCATTGGAAAAACCACATTTACCACCTGCCATTTCAACTTTTCAGTACGCAGTAAGGCCTTATCCAATAACCTGATCTTAACCTCTTTATTGCGCAAAGAGATTAAGCCCTCAGCATTGGTCATGTAATCTGCAATATTTAATAACAATGCCTTATTTCCATAGTTTGTTTGCGTATACCGGTCAAAACCCAATGGAAAAGTAGAACCATCCTTCGCACTCACCTGGTTTTTAAACACGTCGCCATCTCCGATAACAACCATCTTTGCAGGTTTACTTTCAGCAGTAACACCGTAATCGCCGTTCATTCCCGCAGGCAGCGCCCTGTTTAAAAAAACGGAAGGAAAAATCCCTTCGAGCAGTATACCGGCCGACTGTGGTACACTTGCATATTCCTTTGGATTCGGCTGCTCTGCTACCATCTGAAGCGAAAGCAATTTTGGGGTATTAAAAACTTTATTAAAAGCCGAGGTATGCAAAATCACCGTTTTGCGGATACCACGCACACCGATCGTATCTACCGTACTCAAAAATTCAGTCCTGATCCCGTCAATATTCTTCACCAGGTTATTCGACGTATCCGGCATCAGCAATGGATAGTAAACCCAGGGAGCCATTTGAATCTGCTGCTGACTGCCCATACTCAAAGGGATTTCAGCACAGTTAGCATCTGCAACCAGGTTATAATTCACTCTTGCCCCATACATGAACAACATATCATCAAGATTGAGCTTCCTGTTGAAAGCGAGTTGCTCCCCCGAACGCCCCATACTGTCAAGGTCGGCGCCCACCTGGTCTATGCACCAGACCACACTTCCTCCCTTCATCACAAAATAATTGATCTTGTATTTTTCCGCTTCTGTAAACTCTTTTTGAGGCTTTGCGATCACCAGCATTTTCAGTTTATCCAATCCATCTTTATCAATTAGGCTCAGGTTCACCCGCCCTACTTCGTAACTTTCAGACAAGCTCTTTATCGCATCATCAACCTGAAGATCAGACAATTCTCCGTTACCTTCTGTGAATCCGATCCGGGGGTATACTCCACTCAGCACTTTCTGTATCGCCGAGGTGAATACGTATTCCAGATTCTGTATGGAGTTATTAATGTGTTCTTCATAATTACCTGAGGCATCCAGATTCTGAAGCAGCTTTACCGGCATTCCATTCCCATTACCTTCTACCATAGCCATCGGAAAAATGGTCTTTTGAGCAAAACCATTGTCATTTTTAATGTTCAGGGTAGTTGACTCTATTCCGGCCTCGTACAATTGCTTCATCACAGTATCCTGCTCCGCACCGGCTGATAAGCCAGACAGAGGATCAACAAATATGACCTTAAGATCTGCGCCTGAATAAGCTTTATAATCTGCCAGCAGATCCTTAGTCGCACTGCGCAGCCGCTTAAATGCGGCAGGCAAATCGCCATCCAGGTATACCCTGATGGTTACAGGTTTGGAAATTCCTTTTAAAACCGATCTTGATTTTTCTGTTAATGTAAAGCGCCTTTCTTTGGTAAAATCAATCCTGGTATAAAAATACTGGGCAAGAACATTCAGACAGACCAAAGCAGCAACAAAAATGAAAACACTAGAAATCCGCTTAGCACCTACCATTTCCTACCTCCGATCACCAATCTTGTCAGCCCTAAAAAAACCAGCATAAAAGTAATGAAATACACCAGATCCCTGGTATCCAGCACCCCTCTGCTGATCGACTGATAGCGTTCATTCACACTTAAATTTAGCAGTATAGTTTCAAAATATTGAAGGCTGAAGACCTGACTCATTGCATCGAGCCCATTGTAGGCGATGAAACAAATGAACACAGAAACTGCAAAGGCCACCACCTGATTTTTTGTAATCGAAGAAGCAAAGATACCAACAGACACAAAAGCCGCTCCCAACAGGAGTAAGCCCAGGTAGGAACCTACCGCAGCTCCACTATCAATATTGCCTTCGGGAAATCCCAGCCTATAGACTGAATAATAATAAATCAATGTGGGTACCAATGCAAAAACAATCAGCACAAAACAGGCGAAATATTTACCAAGTATAATCTGCCAGTCGGTCAATGGACGCGTGGCCAGTAAAACATAGGTGCCTTCTCGGCGCTCTTCTGCAAATGAACGCATCGTAATGGCAGGTATCAGAAACATGAAAAGGAATGGTGCCAAACTAAAAAAGCCATTTAACTCAGCATACCCATATTCGAGAATTGAAGTCTCCGGAAAAAACCAAAGCAACAAACCAGTTGCCATCAAAAACACACCAATGATGATATACGCCATCAGAGAGTTGAGCAAGCTAAATAATTCACGTTTAAAAACTGCGTACATATATTTATTTAAAAACTGATGCCCGCCCTGAGGCCGACGAATGACCGGGTACCATTACTCCTCGCCCAGTTTTCATATCTCAATGTCAATTCAATATTCAGGTCTTCAGAAACAGGAAAATCTACACCCAGACCAGGCATGTAGGCAAATGCAGTGCCGCTACCACTCCCGTTTGCCGTTGGTATTGCAATTCCCGCCTGCCCCTCTCCGTATATATTCTGAGTGATGTAATAACGCGCACCTGCTTTAATCGGCACATAACCTTCTGTATATTTAAATGGCCCGACGTCGTCGCCTTCTAGTCTTAGGTAGCCGACGTTCCCAATGATATTCAGGAATTTACCTACAGGATGCAGGTAATTAACAGAGCCTCCAAAACCATAATTAGCACGATCACCAAAGTCCCCTGTAGGAAAAGCGAAGTCCAGGCCAAGACCCAATCTCGGTTGACCGGTGATTTTGCCTCTCGATTGGGCAATTGAATTCGGAATCATCAATACGGCGACTATAAAAGCAGTCAAACAGATATTTTTCAATTTCTCTAGGGGATTTTTAAATAATCAGCGATATTATAAAAAATTAAGCACATAAAAGACTTCAAACGATCAACTATAACTATCTTCTTTAATGATCAGATAGTTTGCAACCCATTGAAAAATCACAAACCCAAAAATAAAAACAGATGTCATGATGTTAAACATGTTGTTCGTAGAAAACGTTATGGAAATTGCCAAAACACCTACCAATGCCATAGAAGAGGCATAGATCAACAATGAGTTTTTATTTTTGGAGGGCGAAAACATCACACTAAATGGCACCATCATCGCAAATCCAAAAATCGCTACAACTAAAAATCTTTCGTCTGACAGTATAAAATATGACAACAACCCTGCGAGAAACACACTCAAACTTGCCGCAACAAAGTTTGAACTCATTTTTTGCTTTCTGTCAAGCAGCAACTGTCCGTATTTGTTGAATCGTAAAAACAAGTTGCTTACGGGAGTAATGATCCAGGTTGAGAATGCGATGAGTGCCAGTACAATAACCAGGGGCATCAGATATGGACCCAGGGTCTCATTATTGCGAGCAACCGACCTCAATACGTTAGTAACTATGTAAAATCCAATCAGCACGCCCCATTGATATTTAGCTGTCAGGTTACCAATCCAAAATGAGTACTTAACAAAAACCCTGTATACCGGATTGTTCGCTTTCAGTGCCTCCAGCATTCCAACTTGAGCGTACTCAAATGTCGGATCATTCTTTAAAGCCTCCTTATAATGCTCCAGTGCCTTTTTATGATCACCTTTCTCAAGCAAACCCCAACCATAATTGGCATGTGTGTACGCATTGTTCGGATCTTCTCTTAAAGCCCCTTCGATGGTTTCAAAAGACTCTTCACTTCTGTTCAATTTTATCAATGCAGTACTTCTTACATTTAATGCTTGTAAGTTTTCTGCATCAATCTCCAATGCCTGGTTGGCCCTTTCCAATGCTTCTTCAAACTGCTTACGCGCCAAATTGATATTGGCTAACAAAGCAAAATAGGCAGCTTCATACGGATAGATGGAGATCGCTTGATTGATGTGTTTTTCGGCCCCGGTTAAATCATCCTGATGTATTGCAATGCGGGATTTGATGTAAAATAACTGTGGGTGATCTGGTGATGCACCGATCGCATTATCAATGATGCGATTTGCTTCGTCAAATTTTTCCTGCTGTAACTTAACTTCCGCGAGCAATGACAAAAAATAAATATTGCTTGCATCTTCTGACAGCAAGTCGGCAAGAAACTTCTCAGCTTCTCCAAATTTTTGTTGTTGAATTAAAATCTCAACTTTTAATAGCCTATTGTCTTCTGCCATGTTACTTTTTAATTCTCAAATAGTTTAGTATGTCATCGTATAGCCCTGAATCATTTGCAAACATGGCAAAATTCTTAGCTGTGGAAAACCACTCCTGCGTGCTGGGTTTATGTTTTTTCAAAGCATTTATCAAATCCTGTGTTTCCAGGGGCTTTGGAATGCCATCTATAAATGAGGCTTCAAGCTTCTGTTCAATGGCAATATCAATGATGGCATCGATGTCGGCTCCAGAATAGTGTTCTGCTTTCTTCGCTATATTTTGAAGATCTATCGTGCCGGTAGGTTTATTGTTAAGTTTCAGCCGCAAGATGGATTCCCTTGTACTTGCATCAGGCGGCGGCACAAATACAATCCTGTCAAATCTCCCCGGACGCCTGAACGCCGGGTCTAAGCTCCAGGGAGTGTTGGTTGCCCCGATGACCAAAACGCCCTCATTTGTATGGTCGATTCCATCCAATTCCTGTAGAAACTGGTTAATCAGATGTCTGCCGGCCGACTGCTTCATGTCGCTCCTGCTGGCACCTAAAGCATCTATCTCATCGATGAACAATACACACGGAGTGTTGTTTCTCGCCAGTTCAAATATCTCATGAAGGTTCTTTTCGCTATTGCCAATCCACATGTCTAAAATATCATTCAGGCTCACGCTGATAAATTTAGCATCAACTTGCCCAGCAGTAGCCTTCGCTATAAATGTTTTACCGCAGCCTGGAGGGCCATAAAGCAAAATCCCTCCACCGATTTTTTTTCCATAAGCTTTATAAAGCTCAGGGTGAAGCAACGGCTTTATAATTTTAAGCTCTATTTCCTTTTTTACCGCATCCATTCCTCCTACATCACTGAAATTTACATTTGGCTTCTGTAAAAACCGGTTGTCATCTTCTTCCTCTTCTGCATATTGAATGTCCTGAGTTCCTCTTGAACGCAATTGATTGTCAAGTTCTTCGTCAAAGTACTTTGGGTCTATGGTCAGCGCTTTTTTATAAGCATCCATGGCCTTTGATGGTGAGTTTTCTTTCAACAGGCCTTTTGCATACAACGTAAACACCTCAACATCATGAGTTCCGTTTTCAATAACTTCCTCTAAAATCACGTTGCATGCTGAATAGCTCGCTTTCTTAAAGTAAACTTTTGCAAGTCCAACTTTAGACTTCACATCGTTAGCTGTCTTTAGAAGAGATTTGTATTCAGATTCTGCTTCATCAAGCCTGTTTAATGCCAATAAGGTTTCGGCTATTAAGTGCTTTAACGGAATATTGCCAGGAGAATGCTCTAAAGCCTGTCTTAAACTGTCAATTGTATTATCGTCCATGTTCAATCTAATGTTTCTCTAAACAACCAAATCTATCATTAGATTTGTTATATTCAAAACAATATGAAGGGTTTACTTTAATGCCTGAACACATTTCAGTAATCTGTTAAAAATAAAAGTAACATAAAAAAAGGCCTCCGGATATTCCGAAAGCCTTTTCAATATTAGAGGTAGATAACTATAAACCGATGTTATAAGCTAGTCTTAAACCAATGAAACCGCTGGTTGACGAGTTAGCCGACCAAGCTTCATAGCGTGCTCCTAATTCGACCGAACCTTTATCAGCTACTGCAAAGTCAACACCAATACCTGGGGTGTAAACAAATGCTGTTGAACCTCCATCCTTAGTAGGAAATGCAGCACCTAGTTCCCCTGCTGCAAAGAAGTTTTCACCGAAATAGTATCTGGCACCAGCTTTAACCGGAATAGCCGCAGAATTTCCGCCTTTAATAGTTACACCTGCAACGTCATAATCTTTAAATTTAAAATTTGTATAGCCAGCGCTACCAGTTAACAATAAATTTGCTGCAACAGGGTGTTGATACTGTAATGAACCGCCAAAACCGAAATCTGCTACATCACCAAAATCTCCCATTGGGAAAGCGAATTCAGCGCCTACACTTAATTTAGGAGCTTTAGTTTGTGCATTTACACTAGAAAACGCAAATAAACCTGCAACTGCTGTTAGTAATAATAATTTTTTCATGTGATTAATTATTTAATTTATGGCTTAGACGCAAAAATGCTGCCAATCGTTACAAACATCTCGAAAGAAAATTCTAAAAAGTGTAACCCAATCCTGTGACCAATCCTTAGCCTTTACTTTTATGTCTCTTACCTAAAGGGTTATATTCTTCTCTTTAATTTCATTTGGCTAGACTATTGACGAAAACTTGGGTTTTTCTTGCTTGAGCAAGACAAAAGCAAGAGAAAATAGCAGCTCAACTGCTATAATGTCTTATCCCTATATAGCTATACAGGTTATAGATTTAATTTTAAATTGACTATACACAGTGATCAAGAAGTAAGCTTCCTGAATATTTCTTCTAATGACTGGAGCTGATGTGTTTCCCGGAGTTCAGCAATGGTAGCATTTGCTACAATCTGCCCTTTATTGATGATGATCACTATGTCACATATTGCTTCTACTTCCTGCATGATATGCGTAGAAAGTATAACCGTTTTATTCCTACCCAGTTTCTTGATCAGTTCCCTGATGTCGGTAAGCTGATTGGGATCAAGACCTGAAGTCGGTTCATCCAGTATCAGCACCTCCGGATCGTGGATGATTGCCTGTGCAAGGCCGACACGCTGTTTGTAGCCTTTAGACAACATCTGGATTTTTTTGTGTTGTTCAGCAGACAGTCCGACCAATTCTACGGTATCCTGCACTTTTTTGCTGACATCTTTAAGTCCGTAAGTATTGGCCACGAAGGTCAGAAATTCCTTTACATACATGTCTGCATATAATGGTGTATGCTCTGGCAAATACCCCAGCACACGCTTTACTTCGAGACTTTGAGATTGTGTATCATATCCGCAGAGCTGCGCTGAGCCGGAACTGGGTTGTAAGTAACCTGTGAGCATTTTCATGGTGGTAGACTTCCCTGCGCCATTCGGCCCCAGAAATCCAAGTATCTTACCTGGACCGGCCTCAAAACTAATCGCATCAACAGCCTTTTGCTTGTCGTAATATTTACTTAAATGTTGTACCTTAATGCTCAATTGAATTAAATTTTACGTTCGCTGATGAGATCTCCTTCAAAAGTAGAAAAATCACGCTTGCATTCATGAAAACCATTAAAATATTTTATCTAAGTTTGCACCATTATGGCAAAAAATACTAACGACGAGCAATTTAAAAATGTAATATCACACGCAAAGGAATATGGTTTTGTATTTCAGGGCAGCGAAATATATGATGGACTAAGTGCTGTATACGATTACGGGCAGTTAGGTGCTGAATTGAAGAACAACATCAAAACTTATTGGTGGAAAGCCATGGTACAAATGCATGAAAACATTGTAGGTATTGATTCTGCAATTTTTATGCATCCAAAAATCTGGAAAGCCAGTGGTCACGTTGATGGGTTTAACGATCCCATGATCGACAATAAAGATTCTAAAAAACGCTATCGTGCCGATCAACTACTGGAAGACAAAATAGCCCGTTATGAAAAAGACGGTAAAACTGATAAGGCTGCAAAGCTGCAAACTGATATGGATGATGCCCTTAAGGCAGAAGACCTTCCACAGTTAAAAACACTTATAGAGGAACATGAGATTGCCTGCCCGGTAAGCGGAACTAAAAACTGGACAGATGTACGTCAGTTCAACCTGATGTTCAGCACACAGTTTGGTGCCATGGCCGAAGGTTCTGAAGAAGTATATTTAAGACCGGAGACTGCCCAGGGTATCTTTGTTAACTTCCTGAACGTTCAAAAATCCGGAAGAATGAAAATCCCTTTCGGAATTGCCCAGATCGGAAAAGCATTCAGAAATGAAGTGATCGCACGCCAGTTCATCATGCGTATGCGTGAGTTTGAACAAATGGAAATGCAATTCTTTGTGCGTCCGGGTGAGGACAAAAAATGGTTTGAATACTGGAAAGAAGCACGTCTTAAATGGCATAAAGCGCTGGGTACACCAGCCGAAAAATACCGTTACCATGATCATGTGAAGTTGGCTCATTACGCCAATGCTGCTACTGACATCGAATTTGAATTCCCATTCGGATTCAAAGAAGTAGAAGGTATCCACAGCCGTACAGATTTCGATCTGTCGCAGCACCAGGAATTCTCTGGTAAGAAAATGCAGTATTTTGATGCTGAACTTGATGAAAACGGAAAGCCTTACGGAAACTATGTGCCTTATGTAATCGAGACGTCGATTGGTCTGGACCGTATGTTCCTGCTTACGCTGATCAATGCTTTGGAAGAAGAAGACCTGAGCACAGAAGAAAGACAGGACAGCAGAACATTACTTCGGTTGCACCCATGCCTTGCCCCTATCAAAGTAGCGATATTCCCATTGACTAAAAAAGATGGCCTGCCTGAAAAAGCAAGAGAAGTCATGGATAGCCTGAAGCTCGACTTCAACTGTATTTACGAAGAGAAAGATGCTATTGGCAAGCGCTACCGCAGACAAGATGCCATCGGTACTCCTTTTTGCTTAACGATTGATCATCAGACACTAGAAGATGATACAGTGACTATCCGTCACCGTGATACGATGGAGCAACAGAGAATAGAAATCAAAGATCTGTACGACCTGATCAGCAACAAAACAAGCTGGAAGACATTGTTGAGATAATATTGTAAGCACTCGTCATCTCGAACTCATGTGAGAGATCTCTTGTTTATGTATAGTTCAAGAGATCTCTCACATGAGTTCGAGAAGTACGAGTGTGTTTAAGATAAATGCAAAATACCATTCTTTACTTTTTCAAAACACTACTCAGCATATACTCCCAGTTCATTCTGGCTATATTCAATACCGATATTCCTTGCGGACATTCTACTTCACAGGCTTCTGTGTTACTGCAATGCCCAAACTGCTCTTCGTCCATTTTCATGACCATAGAAAGTGCTCTTTTTCTGGATCGACCGGATAATTATCCTCCTGTCCAAATTGTTGCCTGAACTGTCCGAATTGAAAATTCACATAGTCATTTATACTGTACTTAATGAATGCATTCTCCAATACCTTATTCTGGGGATTACCTGTGAAATCTCCAAAATTCACCAGGATCACCGCATTGATCCTGTCGTTGATCGTAGCATTCAATTGCAGCCTTGCCCACTTTACTGAAAATGAGTTGTGGGAAATTCATTCAGCGCCAGAATGATGTAATCCCTTAATGTATATGTCCTTATCCAATGAATAATTGAACTGTGTCTGCATCATGCCAGAAAAGTTAATCTTCGCTTTTTCAGATACAGGTAGGTTGATGCCCTTGGCAATACTAACAACTGGACTACAGAATAACAGAATGCTTAAGATTAGAGAACGGCATGTCATAATTGGGGGATGAGTCATGCACTGTTTTCGATAAAAGAAAATTACTAAAAAATTTTGATAACCTATAGTGATGCAGGTTACTTTTATTAATAATGCATATCAGCTTCTAATACAAAACTTACATCCCATTAATTAAGAAGAGGCAGTCGAAAAGTTACGTTCGTCATCCTCTTCTTAAAAATGACTTTTAATTAAAGATTACCAATCGCATAAACATTTCCTGCGAAGTCCGCGATATATGCTATGCTTTATCTATGGTTATATCTGCAAATACCGGTGCACCGAGGTTTATTTTCTTAAGTACTTTTCCTGAATGTTGCTCCAATACGTAAAAATAGCCATCAGAAGCACCAAAAAGTAATTTACCCTGATGAAGCACCACAGAGCTCTCTACTGTTCCGGATTCAGAACCGGTGTAAGGCGCTGAATAAACCAATGCATTGCCTACAGGCCTATTCCAGACTTCCTTTAAGGTTATTGATATCATAGGCTACGACTCCGTTCCTGGCCGTTGACATGATGATGTATTATAAAAAGTCCGGATGCAACGCAGATATTATCTTTTCATTAAATTTCACTCCCAAAGGCCTAAGCATACTCAGATTTTAACCTTAAAAGTTTACAACAAGTAAACTATCTTCCAGCATTGGTTTAAAAATTAAAACTCAAACCTAGCTCAACAAAGCTGCTTTTTAACTCTGCACCATTAAATTTTGTGGTAGCAGTGCGCTCATCAGTAAAATACGCATAATCCCTTCCTGCTAAACTTGCGCCGTAAGTACAATCTAAGCCACTGTTGATTTCTAATTGCCTGGTTATTAAATACGATACATGCAAGCTGCCCCCATATTTATAGGCATTTGCTTTGTGTTCAAAGCTTATTGGCTTTTTAAAGTTCGGGACTAAATTCCAGTTTGCAATAGCGTTATATTTATAATACCCTGCTCTTGCTTCTCCTGAAAATGAAACTTTACCTATTGAATATCTTACATCAAAACCAATTTGCAATCCATCCCATGAATTTTTGTAATAAGAGTTTAAATTTTCATCAGTAGGATGATTGGGATCTTCCAGTAAATAGAGTTTTTGAACTAAATTATCATATCCGAATAAGGCAGTTACCGCTATTTTCCGGGTTAAATCGCGCTTCATAAGCACATTAAAATTTGCACTTTGATGGTAGCCTTTATTGCTCAAAAAGGATTCATCAAATACAGATTGCTTTCTGTTGTCTTCTAAATAATCTGAGTCGTTAACCTTCCCTTCACTTATTCTACCATATGTGAAGCTGGCATTTAGGGCTATTTTAGAAGACAAAAAATAGCTGGAATTGATGTTGTATTGGATTCCCTCTAAATTTTTCCATATCAGTTCAGATAAAACATTTGGATTTTTACCATCCATATTACCCGCGATAGACCAATTGAAGTCTTCTCTGAATAGTCCCGTATTTAAAGAAACTGTGAATTTCTGTTGCTGAGAAAAAGCAGCAGAAGTAACGCACATTAAAATGATTGAAAATATTACAGTTTTCAAAATCGTATTTTTAAGTAAATAAACCCCATGCTACAAGTACCAACTTGCATGAGGTTTAAATAGATTTAAAATTTAGTCAGATTAAATTTTTGCGCCTGAGAACTGGTATTGGAAGTACTCACCACTATGTTAGTACCATCAGCAGTACCTTGTCCGCTCAATTCCAGTCTCAATCCAGTAGCATGCAGTGGTGCAAAACTAAATCCAAGATTTCCAGCATTGTAAAGCTTGAATTTTTGGTGACTGGCGTTTGCATTTGTCCGCAATTCTACTTGAGTTCCGCTGGCGGTGGCCGCATTCTTTACAGTTAATACTTTTGCAGGATCCAGTACGGATTTAATTTGATAATATCCGTGTTCAACTTTGGTAAACTGAAACCTTTGGTTGTTAGCCTGATGAGAAGTCCAGATAATTACTCTGGTGCCATCAGCCGCGCTGCCGCCATAAATGTCCAGAGATTTTGACGCAATACTGGCTGGAGTTACCCTGTAAACCCCGCTTATATCCATCGGGAAATACAGACTTTTTAAGCCAGCAATATCACCGGCAGATAAGGCAGCTCTTTGTCCAACGAATGTAGAACCATCCAGCCTGGTCATAGGCGGCTGATTGTTATTTATAGCAAAACTGGTGGAAGAATAAAGCATCACTGAGCCAAAGTCAAAAGCGCCATGCCCGCCATAATTTAGAAACAGGTTATAATTATGCTCATATCCTGACTGGACTTTTGTCAGATACACAATCACATATTGGTCTCTGTCAGGTCTGCATTGCTCGTGCATGATGCCCAACGAGTGCATAACTTCATGCATAGTAATGCCTATGTGGTTATAATTGTAAAGATTGACAGTATTTACCCTGTTTTTTTGCCAGCCCAGCGGCGAATTGTTGCCGGTAGATTTTACAAATTTCATGTATTCAGTCTGAGTGGTTCTTTCTTCAAACTGGATGCCTGTAGCTGTAGTAATATTACCGAGTGCAGTATTGATTGTGTTTACAAAAGAGGTATGCTGGGCAGCAGTCATTGTCGCTGGATCAGGATACTGATAATATGCTTTAGAATTCGGCCATGTTGCTGCGAAGTCCTGTACAATGGTACTTCTTTCCTGTGTAGACAAGTCAGCTGTAAGTTTTTTCAGCGTATTAAATTGCTCTTTGCTGATGATGATGTCATCGGCAAAATAGTATATACCGTCGACTTCCACTATATAATTCAGTTTTCCATCAATCGTTAATTTGTGAATGAGTGAATCTCCTTTTTTACTTGAAGAGATAGCTCCGTTTTCTACTGGATCAGAAGTTTCTACATTTTTTTTACAGGCATAGAATGTCGCACATAACAGCAACATCATGCAGATTTTGATTAAATTTTTCATTGAATAGGGATTTAGGGTTGATTAGATTACATTTAATGGTACTTAAATTAAATTTCTAAATAATATATAAACAAACAAATTTTTTATTAATAATAAAAATAATATTAACAAAAGCAATTACAACTGTTTATATGAAGATTTTCATCTTATAAGTTAGCATGCGTCCGCCCTGCCTTCGACATGTGCTCGCATCTACAAAAGCTCTTTACAATCCCTTCATAAGGGTTGCTCAAGGGTTGGAAGGGCCAAAGCTTTCCGAACGGTTGTACAGCGACTATATGATGATTTCATTTTAGTTATAGTTATACGAAAGCACAGCGAAAGGAGGTAGAATGCACAACGGGACAACAATGATTAATTCAAACCTCTTTTGAAATATTCAGGAAAAAAAACGACATTGAGCCCAATTAGAGAAGATAAGCACATGCAAAAGATATATATGGGGGATGCAGGCCCTAAAGTTTCCCCTGCGGTTTACGGTTTTTACAGATGGGATGAAGTAAAAGATGCTGGCAATGTTTTAAAAAGGATTGTACACCTATGCCTCGAATTGGGCATCAATACATTTGAACATGGTGATAGCTATGGATCTTACAAATGCGAAGAACTGTTTGGTGAACTGCTTAAAGAAGGATCTTTTAAAAGAGAAGATGTGGTATTGTTTTCAAAATGTGGACTAAGGGTACCTCACCCTCAAAATCCGGACATTAGGGTAAAACATTACAATACTTCCGCTGAACACATCACTAAAAGTGTAGAATCATCCCTTAGAAAACTAAGAACTGATTACCTGGATATTTTTTTACTGGATAAGCTGGATCCCATTTCTAATCTTGAAGAAACAGCCCTAACATTGGAAAAACTCAAAGATTCAGGTAAGATCAGAAGTATCGGCGTAGCCAATTTTTCAGTTTTTCAGCATCAGTTGCTTGCCTCTATTCTGACCAAACCCATTGTCACTAATCATATTGAACTGAACTTGCTAAGTACACAAGCACTCGACAATGGTCAGCTTGATTATATCAAACAACGTTATATGCGTCCACTTGCTTATGCCCCTCTTGCAGAAGGCAGAATTGCTACCGGCAATGATGAGAAAGCGACAAAAGTACGTGCTAAACTTGAAGAACTAAGCATCAAATATAATGCTGATATTGAATCACTTGCCGTTGCATGGCTCGTAAAACTTGGCGCATTGCCATTGATAGGAACTACCAATGAGCAAAGGATCAAAAATGCGGTAAATGCTTTTGATATTGAGCTCGATCATCAGGACTGGTACGAACTTTATAATGTTTCTATAGCGAATCATTAAGGAAATGGCCTCGCTTTTGCATAAGAGTTGGCATGAAACCCTTTGCTTTGCTGATTTTACTGTTTGCAGGTCTACTGACCCCCTCTACTGATAACAACACTTTGCAGGGAAATACCTGGTCGAGAGATGAATTACAGATGGCTAATACAGCCAAAACCGCTACTTATCTTAGTGGAGAGGAAAAGGACCTTGTCATGTATATGAACCTGGCCCGGCTGGATGGTGAAAAGTTTTTCAATACCTATTTTCAGGAGTTTGCGAATTCATACAACAGGCAGATGACCAAATATAGCAACTATAAGGAGCTGAGAATTGACAGGAACAGTCATTATTACATCAGCCTGGAACGGGATCTGAAACAGGTTAAAAACCTTGATATGCTGTATCCTGATGAAGCGCTGAGCTGGGTTTCCAGGCAGCATGCAAAGGACATGAACAAGTATAACTATGCTGCTCATACTTCCAGGGACGGGCGAAGTGTAAAGGACAGGATCTATAGTATGTATCCAAAAAAATCCCTCGGAGAAAACCTTGCTTTTGGATATCCTACAGGGTTAGGAAATGTATGTATGTTATTGCTGGATAAAGGCGTTTCAGATTTAGGACATCGAAAAATCATCCTAAATTCAAGTTCTAAATTCAATTTTGTAGGCGTGAGTATTCAGCCACACAAAGGCTACAGATACTGTTCTGTAACTGACTTTGTAGCACTTCCAAGGTGAAATACCTGATATTAAGATATCTTTAATAAATCATTTGCAAATCCTTAAATTCGCTGCATCAAATCACTGCAGTTGAAAACAAAACAAACCACAACAGTAAACCTTTACGTCGCGCTTGCCTATCGTTTCCTGACCGTAATGGTTTTATATACTCTTTGTCGCTTAGGTTTCTATTTGTTTAATCACGGATTGTTTCAACACATCAACTTCCCTAAATACTTGTATATGATGTATGGGGGATTGAAATTCGATCTGTCGGCCCTGCTGTATATCAACCTGATCTTTATTCTGATGAATGTCATCCCTTTTCCTTTCAGGTATAAAGAGGGTTATCAGCGATTTTGTAAATGGTTGTTCATCATTTCAAACAGCCTTGGGATTTTAGCGAATTTTGCTGACTTCGCATACTTTAAATACACACTTAAAAGAACGACAGCTACTGTCTTCAGCCAGTTTAGCAATGAACAGAACAAATTCAAACTCTTTATTGATTTTTTAGGTGACTATTGGTACCTACTGCTGCTTTTTATCGTGTTTATATGGGCTTTTGTAAAGTTATATGATCTCGTAAAAATTAAGCCGGCGGTTCAGTTTACATGGCCGGTATATGTATTGCATACCGCTTTGATGGTGGTGATCGCGCTTGCTTGTCTTACTGGCATCAGGGGTGGCTGGGGTTTTGGTACCCGTCCGATTACGCTGAGTAATGCCGGAGAGTTTGTTGATACTCCTGACCAGATGAGCCTTGTGCTCAATACCCCATTCTGTATTTTCAGAACATTAAAAGCTTCCAAATTAAAGCCAGTCAACTATTACAGTCAGGAAGAATTAAATACGATATACAATCCTGTACACATGCCTGCAGACACAGGTAAGTTCAAGAAGCTGAACGTTGTGTTTCTGATCATCGAAAGTCTGGGCAAGGAACATGTAGGCAGTTTAAATACCGACCTTGCAGGGGGGACTTATAAGGGCTATACTCCTTTCATTGACTCGCTGGTATCACAGAGTTTTACATTTACCCATACTTATGCCAATGGCAGGAAATCCATTGATGCGCTGCCTTCGGTAATTTCAGGGATTCCTTCAATCAGGGAACCCTTTGTACTTTCTGTTTATTCTGGCAACAAAACCACCAGTATAGCCAAGTTATTGAGTGATGAAGGCTATGAAACCGCATTTTTCCATGGAGCACCAAATGGGTCTATGGGCTTCTCCTCTTATACCAATCTCGCAGGAATTAAACACTATTTTGGTCAGAACGAATATAAAAAAAGCGGCGACTCTGACGGTACATGGGGCATATGGGACGATCCTTTTATGCAATACATGGCAGAAACCATGAATACGCTGAAGCAACCATTTTTCTCCAGCTTTTTCTCTTTGTCCTCGCACCATCCCTTCAGATTGCCCGACGAATACGTAGGTAAATTCCCAAAAGGTCCACTCCCCGTGCAGGAGGTATTGGGCTATACAGATATGGCATTGCGTAAGTTTTTTAAAACTGCATCAACTATGCCATGGTACAAAAATACGCTGTTTGTGCTTTGCGCAGATCATGCAACAGTTTCTTATTTCCCGGAATATCAGACTACACCAGGCTATTTCTCTATTCCAATTGTGCTTTATTACCCGGGCGGGGATTTGAAAGGAAAGGCCGACAAAAACGTACAGCAAATCGACATCATGCCTACTGTACTGAATTATTTACATTACGACAAGCCTTATTTTGCCCTGGGTTTTGATGCTTTTGCAAAAGGTAATGATAACTTTGTGGTGAACAACAACGATGGTAATTTTAGCTTTTATCGGGGTGATTATTTGCTTGTCAATGATGGCAAACTAAACATTGCACTGTATAATCTGAAAACAGATCGTTTGACTAAAAACAACATATTAGAGAAAGAACCGTTAGTTGCAGGTAAGATGGAGAAGTATTTAAAAGCATTTGTGCAACAATACAACAACCGGATGATCGACAATAAACTTACAGCCGAATAAAGTTCATGCGCAAATCCCTGATCAAACTTATAGATTTCTTTTATCCGCCCTTTTCACGCTGGTTGCCGATCCACACTTTCAGGTATATAGTTTCAGGTGGTTCAACTGCATTGTGCGGCATTATTTCCTATTATATTGCCTACAACTGGATCTTACACCAGGAAAACGTACAGGTAGATTTTCCGTTTTTACCTAAGCTCATTACAGGACACTCTTTAGCACTGGTCATCAGCACATTTGCGTCTTTCTTGTGGGGTTTTACGTTAAACAAATACCTTATATTTACCAAGTCCAACCTTAAGGGGAGGGTACAGATGTTCAGGTATGCGGCGGTGATGGGTATCAATCTGGGATTAAATTTTGCGATGCTAAAATATATGGTGGAGGGTCTGCATTTCTACCCGTCTATATCACAGGCTTTTATTACGATTACATTGTCACTATGCAGTTATTTCCTCCAAAAACACTTTACTTTCAGGGTTAAAAAACATCATTAGCTAAATCTCATTTTAAGGTTATTGCACGGCATTTATTTGTTTAAAGCTGAGTTTTGCGGTAACTTAGCCTAATAATAAGAGATACTTACGATGAGCGATTTTAATGACTTTAATAATCCACAAGTAGCTAAACTGCCAAGGCATTTGAGGCAATTTATTGTAGAGCAGCATTATGAAAAATATACTCCAGTAGATCAGGCGGTATGGAGATATGTAATGCGCCAGAATTATAGTTATTTAAAACACGTAGCTTACTATCCTTATATCAAAGGATTGCAGCGTGCAGGTCTGAGCATCGAATATATCCCTGATTTGCAGACAATGAATGATAACCTTGGAAAAATTGGCTGGGGTGCTGTTACGGTAGATGGATTTATCCCTCCTGCTGCATTTATGGAATACCAGGCTTATAGGGTGCTGGTTATTGCGGCAGACATCAGGCAGATCAACCACATTGAATATACGCCTGCTCCTGATATCATTCATGAATCAGCAGGCCATGCCCCTATTATCGCGGATACAGATTACAACAATTACCTGAGTTATTTTGGATCTATCGGTGCAAAGGCCATGTTTTCTTCCAAAGATTTTGAACTGTATGAGGCAATTCGTCACCTCTCTATTTTAAAAGAGGCAGTTGATGCGCCTGAGCAGGAAATTGCAAAAGCCGAAAAGCACTTACAGCAGATATCAGAGAACATGGGTGAACCTTCTGAAATGGCACTATTGGGCAGGCTGCATTGGTGGACTGTAGAATACGGGTTAATCGGAACATTGGAAAATCCTAAAATTTATGGTGCCGGTTTACTTTCATCTATAGGTGAAAGCTCATCATGCATGAAAGCTGATGTTAAAAAATTATGGTATAACCTGGATACGGTTAATTATGCATATGACATTACTAAGCCTCAACCTCAGTTATTCGTTACCGAAACTTTCCAGAACCTGATCGATGTTCTCGAGGCGTTTGCCGATACAATGGCTTTCAGACGCGGAGGTTCGGAAGGTATAATCAAGGCGATTGAATGTAAAAATCCGGCAACTGCGGTATATAGTTCCGGGCTTCAGGTTACCGGCACTTTCACCGATATGGGAATTGATCAGCAGGATCAGCTTACTTTTATCAAAACTACCGGCCCATCTGCATTGGCTGTAGCTGGAAAACAACTGGAAGGACATGGAAAATTATATCACAAGGATGGTTTCTCATCTCCCGTAGGTAAATTGAAAGGAATAGCCATTGCAATTGAAGATATGGATGGCTCTGCACTGCTGACTTATGGCATAAAATTGCAGCACAAAGCAGAACTTGATTTTGAAAGTGGAATCTCCGTAAAAGGGCTGATAACTAAGATCCATCAGCACAATGGAAAAACTACGCTGATCACATTTGAGGATTGTACGGTTAAAGAAAGCAATGGCAATGTGCTGTTCCAGCCGGAATGGGGCACATATGACATGGCTGTTGGAGAAAAGATCCTTTCCGTATACAACGGCGCGGCAGACAAAGATGCTTATGAAGAAATCACTCATGTAAGTAACAAACAGACGCATAAAATCGCATACGATGAGAAGACCCAGAAACTTCATGAAATTTATAGAAATGTCCGGTTGATCAGGGAAAATCAAACTGGTTACGAAATGCTGCCAGCGCTATTTAGTGCTTTAAAAGCGGAACATCGTTATGACTGGCTTTCTGCGCTGGAGATTTTAGAAATACTGCATCATAAACAATTGTATCCTGATCTGGAAAAAGAGGTACAGATTTACCTGGAACTTAAAGCGGGAGTAGAACCTGATCATAAGAAACTGATTAGTGATGGGCTTCATGTAATTGCAAATCCGGTAAGTCAGCTGATTACCGAAGAGGATTAGTGCATTGCGGGATCCTGAAATGAATTCAGGATGACGTGGTGTTTATTAAAATTAAAAAATAAATGAATATAATATTAACAGGTGCAAGCAGCGGAATTGGTTTTGAAGCTGCATTGGAATTTACATTGAGCAGTGAAAACAAAGTGGTTTGTATCGCCCGTTCGGCTGATAAGTTGCGCAAGCTTTTAGAAATAGCAAAAGGCATCAACCCTGATTGCACTTTATTACCAGTAGAATTTGACATTGTAAAAGATGACTATACCGCATTGGTCCCATTTTTAACAGAACGCCTTGGACAGGTCGATATCCTGATCAATAATGCAGGTTCGCTGGTCAACAAACCATTTATGGAAACCACTGAATCAGACATGTGGCAAATGCTGGAGAGTAACGTAATGGGACATTTCAATATGATTAAGAATGTGGTTCCTTTAATGAAAAGTGGCGGACATATTGTAAATATTGGCAGCATGGGCGGTTTTCAGGGTAGTGTTAAATTTCCGGGTCTGGCAGCATACTCTTCGAGTAAAGCAGCACTGCATACCATGACTGAATGTCTGGCTTTCGAACTCGGCGAAACAGGGATAAAAGTCAATTGCCTGGCGCTTGGATCTGCACAAACTGAGATGCTGGAGCAAGCATTTCCTGGCTACGAATCGCCGGTAATGGCTTTCGAAATGGGCAAATATATAGCCGATTTTGCAAGGACCGGTCATAAGTTCTTCAATGGAAAAACGCTTCCTGTAGCGGTAACAACGCCATAACCAACAAGTTATCAACATTTTTAGGGGTAAAGGATATTTTTAATACCTTTAGCCAAATTGATATGAAGAAAACCATTATTCTATTCAGTATAGCTTTTTTTAGTGTGTGGGCAGGCAAAGCGCAAACCACTGTACCACTCGAATACCGGGAGTTGGTAAACAGGCTAAGCAAACAGTTGCCTGAGCAAAAAAACAAAACCAATATTCCCGAAACGTCGCCAAATAAGTTACTTGAATTTGCAAAATCTATGCTTGGCATCAGGTACAGAACGGCATCAAGCAGTCCTAAAAGAGGATTTGATTGTTCAGGCTTTGTAAATTATGTATTCAGTAATTTTGGTTTTAAAGTACCCAGATCTTCGAGAGATTTTGCCCTAAGCGGAGAAGCTAAAAAACTGGAAGATGCAAAAATTGGTGATGTGATACTTTTCACCGGTACAAATAGCAGATCCCGTACTCCAGGGCATGTTGGCATCATCTATTCAGTTGATGGAGATGATATTAAATTCATTCATTCCTCATCAGGGGGCGCCAAAGGAGTTACCATAACTAGCCTGAATGAGGGGTTCTATAAAAAACGCTTCTTAAAGGTTGTGAGCATTTTGTAATACTGACGATAACCGTGCTACAACAGTACGATCTTCAAAGCCTCAGCTACTTTTCCTTCTCTCAGCAATGTCCTGGAATGCTCATGCAACTCCCGTTCCCTGTTATTTGCGTCACCAATAGTCGCATCCAGAATGTCCTTTACAGCGGCAGAATTTCTAACAGCATCTATTTCTTCATCAGTAGGCAAATGCTCTACATTTCCCAGCATTCCAAGATCATTACCGGTCAGCACCATGGAATTCCTTACTGCCTTAGGCAAGGCATCTACGCCTATCCCCAAAGTGGTTAGCGGCTTTGCTACTTTAAATAAACTCTCCGGAGTAACGCGGCAATACCAATCGCCACCCAATCGTGCCACCAGGTCGATCTTCGCCTGATCGATCTTTCCATCAGCATCCAGGATTTCTTCTTTGATATGAATCACTTTGATTTCTGCCATTACCAGATTTCCTGCACCAGGGTGTTCACCAAGGGAAATGACTTCTCTGACTATACATTCCATCTGTACTGGAGCTTCAGCTACGCGTGGTGGTTTAATGGTATCTGATGGGAGCATGGTAAAACCGGCCTTATCAAACTCATTAATCCCTTTAGCATATTCAGTACTGGCCAGACTGGTTTGCTGTACCATAGGGTAATTGACAATATTAATCACACACTCCTTTACCTCCAGCACATTTTCCAACGTATGTTTTGTGGTATTGTCCCGCACCCTTCTGGCAGGAGAAAAAATACACATCGGTGGATTGGTGCTGAACATATTAAAAAAACTGAACGGACTTAGGTTGATATTTCCAGCCTGATCAATGGTAGTGGCAAAACAAATTGGCCGCGGTGCAATGGCATATTGAAGATAATTCTGCAATTGCATCGGGGACAAATCTGAAGTTTTTAAGGTAAGCATAAAGGTTATTAATTGCTAGATGTTCGTCATCTCGAGGCACGAGAGATCTCCTGAACCTGTCTAAGCAAGAGATCTCTCCTATCGTCGAGATTGACGGAAGATAAACTATTTCTTTTTCAATGCCAAAATAGAGAACTCTGTATCTGTCCTCTTGATGGTATTGCTCAAATGACCAAGTCCGATAATTTCCATTTCGACCACATCGCCGTCCTGTAGCCATTGTGGTTTGAAATTAGGATCGTTTAACAAGCCTGTACCATTTAATTCAAGAAAACAGCCTGTACCTACTGTTCCTGAGCCGATTACATCACCAGGAAGTATATCTACACCATAAGCACAGCGTTCTATAATTTCCGCAAATGTCCAGTCCATATCAGCCATATTTCCTGCTGATACCTCTACCCCATTTACAGTGCAAGTCATCTTAAGATTATATGCATCACCGGTATGCCCAGATTTCGCTTCTGTTTTATATTGTTCTAGTTCATCAGGAGTCACAAGCCATGGCCCGATTACAGTAGAGAAATCCTTACCTTTTGCCGGGCCAAGGTTCAACAACATTTCTTCCATTTGAAGTGTCCTGGCGCTCATATCATTCATTATCGTGTAACCGGCAATATAACTATCTGCTTCTGCAGCTGTAACATTACGCCCTTTTTTGCCAATCACAACTGCAACTTCCAGCTCAAAGTCAAGTTTCTGAAAATGATCAGGCATGCATTCAATTTCACCAGGCCCCTGAATGGCATTATGGTTAGTGAAATAAAATATAGGATACTGGTCAAATTCAGCAATCATATCCACCTTACGGTTTCTGCGTGCTGCAGCTACATGCTGACGAAAGGCGTACCCATCGCGACATGAAGTTGGATGCGGAACAGGTGCCAGCAATTCAAAAAATACTTCTTCTTTAGGCTCAAGTTCTTTTGACTTGATCTGGGCATCTACCTTTTTTGCACGTTCCATTAAGACCTCACCGCCTTGTAGAAACGCATTCATTTCATCAGGAAGTTGCTTGTCGCAGGAATTTAAATTGTAAATGTGTCCGTTTACAAAAACACCAAGGTGTTCTCTGTCTTCTGTTTTATAGGATACCAGTTTCATCTATATTTTGTTTTTTAGTTGTCATATGCAGGCCATGGATCCATACCCTCTTATGATCAGTTATATTAAGTAGTTGTCCAAAGCTAGATAAAATTACAGCAAACATGGTCATAAAATATTTCTGAGTATAATATTTAGGTTATAGTTTGGCTATTGCGAGATTTAATAATTACTTTAGCAGACGTAAAAGAACATGGCACATAGCAGCTTCATATATCAAAACCAAATAGCCAGACAAGCACTGGCCTCTTTTAGGTACGCCATGCTTTCCAAACTTATTTTCGCCCAATACTCCATTTAGGCCTCTATCTTTTTCCGATGCTCTTATTTAAAACGTTTTCAACGTTTTAATCGTTATTATTTATATCATTTTAACCACATATAACCTTAGCTATGCCAATTTATCATACGTTAGGAACCATACCTGCTAAAAGACATACGGTTTTTCGTAAACCTGACGGTAAATTGTATGCAGAAGAACTGGTTTCGACTGAAGGTTTTTCAAGCTTGTACTCACTTGTTTACCATTGTCACCCACCCACTATTGTAAAATCATTAGGTGAACCGTATTCTGTAGAGCCTAAAATCGCAAGGGAAAAACATTTGCGTCATACCAGTCTGATCGGATTCAACATTAAACCGGAAGATGATTACCTGAAAAGCCGCAAGCCCGTACTGGTAAACAACGATCTGCATATTTCACTAGCCGCTCCTAGAAAGTCTATGACTGATTACTTTTATAAGAACAGCCAGGCAGATGAAGTAATTTTCATTCATGAAGGTAGCGGTACATTAAAAACGGGCTTTGGAAAGATCAGTTTTGAATATGGTGACTACCTCGTAGTGCCCCGTGGCACCATTTATCAGATGGAGTTCAACGATGAAAAAAACAGGTTGTTTATTGTAGAAAGTTTTAGTCCTATCCGGACACCTAAACGTTACAGAAATGCTTTTGGGCAGCTGGAAGAACATTCTCCTTTCTGTGAGCGTGATATTAAAAGACCACAGGATCTGGAAACGATTGACGAATATGGAGACTTTAAAGTACTCATCAAAAAACAAGGTATAATGTATCCCTACGTGTACGGAACACATCCTTTCGATTTTGTAGGCTGGGATGGCTTTCATTATCCATGGGCATTTTCAATACATGATTTTGAACCGATTACCGGCAGATTGCACCAGCCGCCTCCGGTACACCAGACCTTTGAAGGACATAATTTTGTAATCTGTTCTTTTGTGCCCCGCAAGTACGATTATCACCCGCTTTCAATACCTGCTCCATACAACCACAGTAATGTAGACAGTGACGAGGTATTGTATTATGTTGACGGCGATTTCATGAGCAGAAAGAGCGTGGTAAAAGGACAGATCACCTTACATCCGGGAGGTATTCCACATGGTCCTCATCCGGGCACTGTGGAAAAATCTATAGGAAAGGAAAGCACAGAAGAACTTGCCGTAATGATTGACCCTTTTCGTCCTTTAATGCTGACAGAAGATGCTGTAGCAATAGAGGATGAAAACTACCACAAAAGCTGGCAAGAGGATTAAAATTCAATACACCTCACTGACTCGAAATCCAAAAGGAGGATTTCACACGCCAGTTCAGTATACAGAATTTTGAAGGTGAAATAAAAAATAAAAGAAAACTAACTTATTATTCAAATAAAAAACAAAATGTCAACACAAACATTTGCAGAAAAAATAGCTAAGGCACAGGATTTTCTTCCGATCAATGGGACTGATTATGTTGAGTTTTATGTAGGAAATGCTAAACAGGCTGCACATTATTATAAAACAGCCTTCGGTTTCCAGTCAGTAGCCTATGCCGGACCTGAAACAGGGGTTCGTGACCGTGCTTCATATGTATTGCAGCAGGGAAAGATCAGATTAGTTTTAACAACCGGCTTGAAATCAGATAATGTAATATCAGAACATGTGAAAAAACATGGCGACGGTGTTAAAATTCTTGCATTGTGGGTAGATGATGCTTACAGTGCTTTCGAGGAAACTACCAAACGTGGTGCGAAACCTTACCTGGAGCCTGTTACACAAACAGACGAAAACGGAGAAGTACGCATGTCGGGGATTTACACTTACGGGGAGACTGTCCACATGTTTATTGAGCGCAAAAACTATAGTGGTTCATTCCTTCCAGGGTATGTAGATTGGAAGAGTGATTACAATCCGGAAGAGGTAGGCTTGCTTTATATCGACCACTGTGTAGGAAATGTGGGCTGGAACAGGATGAACGAAACAGTGAAATGGTACGAAGAGGTAATGGGTTTTGTGAATATCCTTTCATTTGATGATAAACAAATCAATACCGAATATTCAGCTTTGATGAGTAAGGTAATGAGTAATGGAAACGGTTTTTCTAAATTCCCCATCAACGAACCTGCTGAAGGCAAAAAGAAATCACAAATTGAGGAATATCTTGAATTTTATGAAGGCGAAGGGGTGCAGCATGTCGCAGTAGCAACTAAAGACATTTTATCTACTGTGAAGGCATTAAAAGCGCGAGGGGTTGAGTTTTTAAGTGCACCCCCTGAAGCCTACTATAATATGATGCCTGAACGTGTAGGTGAAATTGACGAAGAAATCGCTCAGTTAAAAGAACTTGGAATCCTGGTAGACTGCGATGAAGAAGGTTATTTGTTGCAGATTTTCACAAAACCAGTGGAAGACAGGCCTACCCTATTCTTTGAAATTATACAGCGTAAAGGTGCTCAATCATTTGGTGCAGGTAATTTCAAGGCGCTGTTTGAATCTCTGGAACGCGAACAGGAATTAAGAGGAAATTTATAATTGTGTTATCCTGACAAAGGGGTTTGATATAGGATAATTACATTATATAATACACCGGAAGACCGGTATTAAAGGGTGCCTGCAAAACAGCGCGCCCTTTTTTATTTAATCTGTTTTAAAAAAAATAGCTATTTTCGAGCTTTAAGGCAACCAAGCGGGGCATGGAAATTAACATTATCGATAGAATAAACCTATTTTTTATTCGTTTTAAGACAGCCTTTAAGCTGTTTCAAAAAAACGACCCCCTTCGTTTAGCTGGTGCTACCGCGTTTTTCACCAATTTTGCTTTACCTCCAATCCTACTTATACTCATCAGGTTATTTGGGTTTTTTATGGACCGGAAGATACTTGCATCACGTCTGTTTGACCGATTGGGAAGTATTCTGGATGACGATAGTACCGCTCAGATCAGACAAACATTAAGAAACATCAGAGGAATAGATCACCAGTGGTATGCAACACTGATCAGTTTCGTATTTTTTATATTTGTAGCCACTACCTTATTTACGGTGATTAAAAACTCAATGGATCAGATCTGGTCTATTGGCAAAAAGGAGCATGTTGGATTTATGTTCACCATGAAACTAAGAGCTCGTTCCATGGTGATTATTTTGCTGGCAGGTATGCTATTTATGGTTGGCTTTTTAACAGACAGTATACAAGGATTTATAGGCTCTTTTGTTAATAATGCATCTCCAACTTTTGGCAAGTTTCTCCTATCAGTACTCAATCAAATCCTATTTATAGGAATAGTCATGGTATGGTTCACAGTATTATTCAGGTTCCTAACCAATGGAAGACCCACATGGAAAACATCACTGCGAGGTGGCTTACTTACAGCAGTATTATTCACAATTGGCAAATATATTTTAAGGATATTACTCCCGCTAAGCGGCATTGGCAATGTATACGGGACATCAGGATCTATAGTACTTATCATGCTGTTTGTATTTTATTCCTCTTTTATTTTCTATTTCGGAGCCTGTTATGTAAAGGTCTTGAGTGACGACAAAGAAACTCCAATACGCCCAATAAAAGGGGCATATAATTATGAAATAAAAGAAGTATTAAAAGATACCTAGCAAGCCTGGGGCGTCACTACTTTCTCGAACCCCTGCATTTCAAATACAGCAAGTTTATTTAGGAGATTATAATGTAAGGTGCCAAAGAAATTGATGATACCATCTTTGTTCTTTCCCTCTATACAAATACTTTCCTTTACAATTTCCTTATGTTCTAAATTGTGGTCAGTAAGAATAACATCCTCGTCCTGAATTTTGACATCATCAGCTGCAATTGAAAACTGTTTTAATAGCTCTGAGAAGCTTTGTCCATTTAGCAATAGTTCTTTGATATTCATGATAGTAGCGATTAGGGTTAGGGATCAAGATATGATCAATTTTAAAGCCAAAAAAAAGGGTAAACAGCTAATGTTTACCCTTTTAAGCAAAATGTTAATAACTTAGTGTTTGTTAAAATAACCTGTAAGCCACTCCTAATGTAAACAGGCTTAATTTAGTATCATCATAACCATCTTTCCCTATTTTAGAAAGGCCAGTTTCATATCTTAAATCAATACCTAATTTCCCTACATCCAAGCCAGCACCGAACTGCCAAGCAAAAGCCTGACCTTTAAAGTTTCCCGAAAAAACATTCCCCACAGCAGTTTTTACAGTTTGTTTATCGTCTACAATAAATGACACGACAGGACCAGTATTCAAACGGATGCCTACACCGGCTGCACCAATTTTAGTACCTACCAGGACAGGTACATCAACACTGGTGAATTTAACTTCGTTCTCAGCGCCATCTGCAGTTCTCTTTAATGTTGTATTTTTACCAGAAATATACAACTCCGGTTGTAAATGAATACCTGCAGCACCAATGCGCGCCCAAACACCTGCATAGTAGCCAGCTTTATTGTCACTGCTAAACGTATTTTCTGTAGTTAATTTGGTGAGATTCGCACCTCCTTTTAAACCAAACTGAAAACTTGGAATAACCTGGCTAAAGGCAACAAGACTAAAGCAAGCGAGTAATACCGATAAGATGATTTTTTTCATAAAAAAAGATTAATGTGATATTTAATATCTATGTAAAAATAAGAATATTTTTAATTCAAAACTAAATTACGTAGTTTTATCGTATAATTAATAACAATCCTCATGTTATTTTAAACCACCTGCAATGATTGTTAGGGCAATTTTTTAAATGGATTTTACCTTTAATTTTTACTCCATTATATTGATTTTTTGTGGAGCTGTAACTCTTTTTTTATCCTATCATGTGTATAGAAAAGAAGGTGGTGCGGTTCGTTTTTTTGGCATTATGATGCTTTCTAATGCCATTTGGGCATTAGCATATGGATTTGAACTTGCAACTAGTGTTCTGCAACACGCAAAGTTCTTCATCAACATAGAATATATTGGTATTGCTACCCTACCATTAAACTGGTTTTTGTTCTGTCTTAAACTTTCGGGAAAAGAAAAATGGTATAAAAACAAGTATAATCTCGGACTCCTGCTTTTCTTTCCGATAGTAACAATATTACTGGTATGGACCAATGAATACCATAACCTCCATTATAAATATTATTACATGGATCTGACTGGAGATTTTCCTATGGTTCATATCATGCCGGGTATATCTTATCAGTTATTTACTGTATATTTTTATACTCTTTTAGCCATCGGCAGCTATCTGCTCATTGTTAAATTTCGAAAAGCAGACCGTATTTACAAAAAACAAAATTACAGTATCATCATTGCTGCAATGATTCCGTGGGCAACAAACATTGTTTATTTACTCGGTTTTAGGCCGCTTGGAAATCTTGACCTCACGCCTTTTGCTTTTATCGCGACAATCTGTCTAATTTCAATAGGAATTTACAGATTTAAGTTATTCGACATATTACCCGTCGCCCGGGAAAAAGTTTTGGAATTGATGCAAGATGGATTCATCGTGCTGGATACAAGATACCGGGTCATAGATTACAATCTCGCTTTTAAAAAATATATTCCATCAGCTGGTGATAGTAAGATTATAGGCAAACATATTACAGATCTTTTACCGGACCAGCAGTCATTAGTTGATTTTTTAAACAATAACTGCTCAGGAAAAATGGAGATGAGCATTCAACTCAAGAATACCATTCTTGATACGGAAGCCGATATCAGGTTCCTGAATGAAAATCAGCTGAGCAGCGAAGCTATCATTATAAAACTCCAGGATTTAACCGCACTTAGAGAAGAGGCCTTAAGATCAAAAACTCAGGCAGATGAACTCCAAAGACTTAATCATCTTAAGGACAGAATTTTTTCGATTATCGCCCACGATTTACGTGGCCCATTGGTTAACTTGTCAGAAGTACTTAAAATGACTTCAAGCGGTCAGATCTCCAATGAGGAATTTAAAACATTATCACCTGCACTGAGCAAAGATATTTTATATACCACAGACCTACTTGAAAATATCCTACACTGGTCAAGAAGCCAATTGAAAGGTCATGGCATTAATAAAGAGTATTTTGACCTGAAAAGCCTAGTGGTCAATGAAGTAACTTATCATCTTCCTTCAGCCGTTTCTAAAAAGATCGGAATTGTACAGGATGTGTTCCCGGGAGCCCTTGTTTATGCAGATATGCTCATGATTCAGATTGTGATCAGGAATATCCTCAACAACGCCATTAAATTTTGTAATGAAAATTGTGAGATCACACTTAACGCAGTATACAAGGATCACTTTATTCAACTTTGCATCAGCGATAATGGAATAGGCATGTCACGGGATATTATCAGCAAATTATTTAGTGGAGAGAACTTATCTACACGTGGTACTATGAATGAAAAAGGTACAGGATTGGGACTTGTGGTCTGCAAAGATTTTATGGAAAGAAATGGGGGTAAACTAACGGTAACTAGTGAAGTTGGAAAAGGGTCTAGCTTTTATATATCTATTCCGGTTGAAAAAGAAGAGCTTTCTGACTGATCAGAAAGCTCCCGGTATTATCTATTGACCTGTAGCATCATTAATCGCCTGCTGTTCTTTCAATGCATCCACATTGTTTTTATTACCAAAATTTTGGGTTTTATCAGCAAAATAATCAAGAATGCCAACTATGGTATCCAGGTTATCTGCCACCCTTTGATGCATATCAGGCAAGTCTTTGTCAAGTTTCTTATCTCCTAATTCAATATTATCAACCTCTATTTTTCCAATTTTCTGAATAATTGCCTGCTGAGAATGTTGTAAGTCTTCTAACTCTCTCACAATTTTTTCCATCAATTCGAACTTTTTTAACGTATCCATATGTTATTTAATTAAGGTAAATATTCTGTTTTTATATACCTAATCAACCAATTACCTTGCCAAGATGTTTTAAGCAATCTGAACGAGGCATTAGTTTTGCTTCTTTTGTCGTTTATAACTTGAATTGACATTTGCAATAACATCAAATAACTAATACTTTAGTTACCAATTAATAAATATCGTTATGAAGAAGCTATTTCTATTACTTTTTTTTATTGCAAGTTGCTATCAAATCTCCGATGCCCAAAACACTGCTACACTTGATAATGAAAAAGTACTGGAATATTATCAGTCTCAACGCTACGCTGAAGCAGCGCAATATCTTCAAAGTATTTATAAGGATGGCGTCGATGATCCGAAGGCATTGACACAACTTGCTTATGCCAATTTAATGGGCGGCAAATACGCTGATGCAGAAAAGTACTACCTGAAACTTTACACTCAAAATCCAACGAGTCTGCCTGTTCTGTTTAGTCTGGCCGATATAAATACCCGGCGTGGCAATGAATCAAAAGCCAAATCATATTATCAGGAGGTTATTAAAATTGACAGTGCCAACTTCAGTGCTTATAAAAAACTTGCTTATTTGACGAAAGAGGATATTAACAATAAAAAAATTTCCTACCTGCTAACGGCCAATAGACTCAATCCTATTGATGCTGACATTGTCTTTGACCTATGCGAAATCTATTTCAAAACCGGAGCATTCCATAAACTAAAGCAAACACTTGAACCGGCTTTAAAAGCAGACAGCACAAATTTAAGGTTACTCAAAATAAAAATCCCATTGCATGTAGCCGAAAAAAATTATCCTGAAGCCATAAAAACCGGAGAACAGATTCTGGGTTATGGTGACAGCTCTACTTTCGTCCTCAACAACCTTGGCAAGTCTCATTTTCTTTCTCTCGATTATCAGAATGCACTTAAATACTTTCTGCTAATCAGCGATAAATCTGCCGACAATGAAACCCTCCTTTATAATATCGGGATGAGCTATAGAGGGATAAAGGATTATAAAAATGCGATACCTTACCTCCAGAATGCGATCAAAGAAGGCGTATCCCCAAAAATCGCCACTTACTATGGATTATTGGGCGATTCTTTTGAAATGACCAATAAAAATGACGACGCAAACAATGCCTACAAAAAAGGCCTCCAGTTTGAAAACAATGGAAGCCTGCTGTACAATATAGCATTGGTATACGAAACCAAACTCAATGACAAAAAAAATGCTTTAACCTATTATGAACAATACCTGAAAACCATTGATGAAAAGCAACAGCCAAAGCTGATCATCTTTATCAAACGGAAGATAGAGGAATTGAAAAAATAGCTATCTCTCAATCAGTCTGGCTACGTATTTACCGATGATATCAAACTCTACGTTAACAGCATCACCTTCCCGAACTTCCTTAAGATTGGTATGCTCAAAAGTATAAGGGATGATGAATACAGAAAATTCGTTATTAGTAGAGCCGACAACAGTCAGGCTAATTCCATTGACACAAACCGATCCTTTCTCTACAGTTACATTCCCCCTGCCTGCATCATATTTAAAGCGGTATTCCCAGCTGCCATCCAGTGCCGTGCGTTTTATGCATATTGCTGTCTGATCTACATGTCCCTGTACAATATGTCCGTCCAATCGTCCGTTCATCTGCATGCAGCGTTCAAGATTCACCGGGTTCCCTTTCTCAAGTTCATTAAGGTTAGTTTTTTGAAGCGTTTCATCTATTGCTGTTACGGTATGCGTATCCGCACTTAGTGCTACAACAGTAAGGCATACACCGTTATGGGCCACACTTTGATCTATTTTTAATTCATGACTAATGGCAGATTTAACAGTGTAATGACGGTTTGTACCTTCAGTCACGACATCAACAACCTCACCTAAAGTTTCTATTATTCCTGTAAACATTTTTAAGAATTAAACATTGTTCTACTTTTTCTCCAGGCACTAACACTTTCAGTCTGATTTTGCTGTGTCGTGACAATGGATTGTTTTTTAAATGATTGTGCAGCAAATACTGCAGCCATCAGCGCTTCATTATCATCCTGAGTTTTGAGGCTATCGGCATTAAAATACTTACCCACAAAATGTGTATCAAACTCACCCGTCTTAAATGCCTTATGGTTCATCACAAATTTCCCAAAGTTTAAGGTTGTTTTTATACCTGTAATGTCATATTCATCTATTGCCCTCACCATTCGCTCAATGGCTTCCTCCCTATTCTTTCCATAGGTGATGAGTTTTGCAATCATGGGATCGTAATAAATAGGAATTTCCATTCCCTGTTCAAAACCATCATCAACCCTCACTCCATAACCTTTAGGCGTTTTATAAGTCTGCAACACACCGATATCCGGCAGGAAGTTATTTTCCGGATCTTCCGCATAAACCCTCAATTCAATAGCATGCCCACTAATTTTCAAGTCCGATTGCTGATAGGAAAGCTGCTCCCCCCTGGCAATTTTGATCTGCTCTTTTACCAGATCCAGACCGGTGATCATCTCCGTTACAGGATGCTCAACCTGAAGACGGGTATTCATTTCCAGGAAGAAGAAATCCAGGTTCTCATCCAATATAAACTCGACAGTACCGGCACCAACGTAATTCACAGAACGCGCAACATCAACAGCACATGCTCCCATACGCTGGCGTATTTCCTCTGTCAATATGCTTGACGGAGCTTCTTCAATCACCTTTTGATGTCTGCGCTGAATAGAACATTCCCTTTCAAAGAGATGAACAATATTACCATGTGTATCTCCCAGCACCTGAATTTCAATGTGGCGTGGAGAGGATACATAGCGTTCAATAAAAACAGACCCGTCACCAAATGCGGAAGTAGCCTCACTTACGGCAAGATGCATTTGCTCTTCGAAATCACTTTCCTTTTCTACGATCCTCATTCCCTTTCCACCACCACCGGCCGCTGCCTTGATCAGGATAGGAAAACCAACCTCAACAGCTCGTATTTTTGCCTCTTCAATATCTGTAATTGCTTCTTCCGTGCCTGGCACCATAGGAATATCATACTTCAAAGCAGCTGCTTTAGCAGACAATTTATTTCCCATAATCTCCATTGCTTCCGGAGTTGGACCAATAAGAACCAGTCCGGAGGCTTTTACCAATCTGGCAAAAGCAGCATTCTCTGATAGGAAGCCATAGCCCGGATGTATAGCTTCTGCACCAGTAAGCTTGCAGGCTTCGATAATCTTCTCCCCCAGAAGGTAGGATTGATTTGAGGGGGCCGGACCAATACACACGGCTTCATCTGCATACAATACATGAAGTGCGGTCCTGTCTGCTTCAGAATAAACGGCTACGGTTTTTATACCCATTTCACGTGCGGAACGCATGATACGTAATGCAATCTCACCTCTATTGGCTATTAAGATTTTATTCATTGATAAAGAAAGTTTTATTTATGAGCTGATGGATTCAAATGTATTATATTTTCTATCGCACTATCTATCATTTCGGGAGAAATATCCAGATGAGTCACCATTCTAATCGTATCCGGACCAGTAGTAGTGCATAAAATCCCTCTTTCCAAAAATTGCTGTACAATAGAAGCAGCTTTAAAGTTCCCTTCTATTTTGAAAATCACAATATTTGTCTCTACAGGCATTACAGATGCTACATACTTTACCTGACCTAATGCTGCGGCCAATGCCCTGGCGTGGGTATGATCTACGGTCAACCTTCCTACATGATGGTCTAAAGCATAAATGCCTGCTGCAGCAAGAAATCCGGCCTGTCGCATCCCTCCGCCAAAAGCCTTTCTCACCCTAACAGCCCTCTTAATCATCTCTTTGCTACCAAGCAACACAGAACCTACAGGCGCGCCTAGTCCCTTAGATAAGCATACCGAAATCCCGTCGAAGTATTTCCCATAATTTTCAGGTTTATCCCCTGTAGCTGCGAGCGCATTAAATATTCTTGCCCCATCAAGATGAAGCTTCAGTTCTTTTATATTACATAGTGTATGGATTGGCTCTATTTGAGCCAAACTATAACAAGCACCTCCACCTTTATTCACAGTATTCTCCAATACAACCAGGCTCGAATTTGGATAGTGAATATTTGGCTCATTGATTTCCGGCTCTATTAGTTCAGGCGTCAGAATGCCCCGCTCACCATGAAGCAGCCTTACTGATGCCGCAGAATGAAAAGCGATCCCTCCTCCTTCATACCTGTACACATGTGCCGTCTGATCGCATATTACTTCGTCCAATGGTTGGGTAAAACACTTAATTGCAATTTGATTTGTCATGGTACCTGACGGACAAAACAACCCCGCTTCCTTGCCGAAAAGCTCTGAAAGCTTATTTTCTAAAGCATCTACGGTTTCATCTTCTCCAAAGACATCATCACCTACCTTTGCATTCATCATCGCATCAAGCATGCCTGCAGTAGGCTTTGTTACTGTATCACTTCGCAAATCTATTTTTCTTAACATATTTTTAATACATCTATAAAAGAGGAAATGTTGCAAAATACCATATTACAAATCTATTTTTCTTATAAAACAAAATAAACTATTCTATATTGGCAAAAATCCACAATCAGGCGCATTTTTCTTAGTTTATAAACATCTGGAAACCGGGACCAAACAAAGTGCGGATGGACTGATTTTTTTAAAATTTGGATTTTAAAATAACAAGCGTATTTTAGCTTAGTGTTTTTTTAACAATATGGTAACCTTAAAATCACGAGCAAAATTTTAAAAAGCACTGTTTTCAACTACCTGAATGCAGAAAAACAAAAATGAACCAAAATAAAAGAAATTAAATTTATGAGAAGAAACCATACAAAAGTGTTAGAAATATTTACTTTTAGCCCGAAAAAAACAAATTAAGATGATAGTTATTGCAGATGGTGGTTCAACCAAAACCAATTGGTGTTTAATCAACGAAGCCGGAAGAAAAATTCTTTTCAACACTGAAGGCTATAATCCATATTTTTCAACGACAGAATACATTGTTGAATCTTTGAACAAGTCGTTACCCGACTTCCTTGAAACAGAAAAACTGACCGAGGTGAATTACTATGGTGCGGGCTGTTCTACTGATGCGAAACGCAAGATTGTTGCCGATGCAATGCAACAGGTCTTCCCTAACGCACAAATTAATATTGGTCATGATTTACTGGCTTCCTGCCGCGCATTACTTGGTGACAATCAGGGATTTGCTGCAATTTTAGGAACCGGAACAAACTCATGCCTATATGATGGAAAAGATATTTCTTTGAATATTGATTCTTTAGGATATTTCCTTGGTGACGAAGGCAGCGGTTGTTTTATAGGCAAAAGAATTCTTTCTGATTACATGAAAGGATACATGCCTAAAGGGCTTAGAGAAAGTTTCTATGACAATTTCGCATTGACAAACGAAGATATATTCGACCATATTTATAACAAGCCTCTTCCAAATCGCTTTTGTGCAAGCTTCAGTAAGTTCTTGTACGACTTCAAGGACAATTACGAAGATTATACATTTGCTACTGTTGAATATGCATTCACCGCTTTCTTTGAAAACCTGGTAGTTCACTACCCTAATTATAAAGATTACACTTTAAACTGTGTGGGATCTGTAGGATATAGCTTCAGGGATATCCTCAGCATTGTTGCAGACAGATACGAAATGGGCATTGGAAAAATCATCCGCTCTCCTATAGATGACCTGGTAGATTACCACTTGCATATCGCAACAAAATAATCCAGCATATATAAAAAAGCTCCCTGAACAAATATTCAGGGAGCTTTTTTAATATCAGTCAATTTCAGTTAAAAAGAAATCTCCTTACCAAATAATTTTGCATATCTCCTTTTATCAAACTTATATAATGTAGCAGCTCTAAAAGAAACCCCCTGCTGTTTTTCTTCAAGATCCTTAAGCACGCCAAAACTCAGCATCTTTTTCCTAAAGTTCCTCTTATCCAGCTTCTTATTTAAAATAACCTCATAAACATTCTGTAGCTGTGTTAAAGTAAATTTCTCAGGTAATAATTCAAATGCAATAGGCTGATGTTTGATACGTCTCTTGATTTTCTCAAGCCCCTTATCAAAGATCTTCTGATGATCAAATGCCAGTTTTGGGAGGTCTTTTACATTAATCCAATTTGCCTTTTTTGCATAACTGCTGATAGGTTTTAAGGCTTTGTCTCCTCCCAATCTCAACAGTGCATAATAAGCAATACTCACAACACGACCCTGAGGATGCCTGTTTACATCACCAAAAGTATAGTACTGTTCCATATAAATGTTGCTCAAGCCCGTCAATTCATGTAAAATCCTTGAGGCAGACTGGTCCAGACTTTCATTCTCCTCTACAATATTACCTGGCAAGGCCCACCAATCCTTAAATGGCTCTTCATTTCTTTCAATTAAAAGAATCTTCAATTCTCCTTCATCAAATCCAAAAACCACACAATCAATTGAGAACGTGGAATTAAATTGCGGCAAGACTTCTTTCAAAACATTTATCTTTTTAGTGATGCAACCTTTTTATCTAATACAGCAGACTGTCAATTTAACATCCCCACTGTAACCTATTTTTTTGTCTTTATTACTTTTCCAGGCCGGTTTAAGACCTTTTAAGTGCTAAAATCTTTTTAGCAAAATGCAAATATATATTGAATTCACGTAATCCAATGAAAACAAATTTTTTAATACCTTTCAGGATTAAAAATCCGGTATACAAACATGGCCTATACCCAGGTATTAAATTTTTAATTATTAAAGCAAATAAATATACTTGCTTCCTAATTACATGTAAAAATGCAAAATAAATTACTTAGTGTAAAAAATACACGCTATATTCGTATAAATAAATCATGAAACCAAACATCAAAAATATTGCTGTATTGACATCTGGAGGAGATGCTCCCGGAATGAATGCCTGTATAAGGGCAGTGATAAGAACCGGAATATACAATGGTATAAATATGTTTGGAGTTTTGCAAGGTTATCAGGGACTGATCAATAACAACATCAATCCCATGGATGCCAGATCGGTAAGCAATATCATTCACTTAGGAGGTACAGTATTAAAGACAGCCCGCTGTTTAGAATTCAAGACCGAAGAAGGAATGGAGATAGCCTTTCAAAACCTCAAAGCAAGAGATATTGATGGTCTTGTGGTAATCGGAGGAGACGGAACTTTTACAGGAGCACAGCGCTTCGGTCATAAATACGGAGTCAGGGTAATGGGTGTACCAGGTACCATTGACAATGACTTATATGGATCCGACTTTACCTTAGGTTACGACACCGCAATCAATACCGTTATTGAAGCCATTGATAAAATAAGAGATACCGCAGACTCACACGACCGCCTGTTTTTCATAGAAGTAATGGGCAGGGATTCTGGCTGCATCGCATTGAGAAGCTCAATTGCGAGCGGTGCTGAAGCTGTTTTATTACCTGAAAAAGAAACCAGTCTCGATGAACTGATCAGTCAGCTTGAGGCCGGTGCCTCAACTAAAAAATCCTCAAGTATTGTAATCGTATCTGAAGGTCATAAACAGGGTGGCGCTTATGATATTGCAAAAAAAGTTAAGGAGAGATTTAACCACTATGATACAAAAGTAACTATCTTAGGCCATCTTCAGCGGGGAGGAAGTCCAAGCAGCTTCGACAGGATACTGGGAAGCAGGTTAGGTTTTGCAGCTGTGAATGAACTTTTGAAAGGAAATACCATGCAAATGGTAGGCTTACGTGGCAATGACATCGTAACAACTGATATTGAAGAAGCACTCACAAAGCACTCCTTTAAACTGGAAAGTGACCTTTTAGAGATGACTAAAGTTTTATCAATATAGCGTATGATAGCAGTAGTTTATAGCGGATCAAAAACGGCATTCTGGAAAATAGCCAGAGACGGTAAAACCATCGCCGAATGTACAATGCCTGGAATCAATCCGTGCTTTAACGATCAAAAATCAATCCTTCAGGCGCTGAATAAAAAGACTACCCTGATCAATCATGCGGAAAGCATAAAAAAGATATATGTTTTTGCAGCGGGCGCTTCTTCTCCTGAACGAAGAAATGAACTTGCAGAAACATTGGGATTGTTCTTTAAGCACAGCAAGATTACTGTTAAGGATGACATTTCTGGCGCTGCAATATCCGCTTGCTACAACAATACAGGAATTATAGGCATATTGAGCAGTGGTGCACATTGCGCTTATTTTGACGGCAAGACGCCGGAAAAAAACAATTTTGGCCTGGGCTATATTCTCGGTGACGAAGGATCTTCGAATCATCTTGGCAAAACCATCGTAAAAAGCTTTATTCAGGAAAAACTTCCTTCAGACCTGCAAAAACAATTCGAATCAAAATACAACCTTGACAGACCTCAAATTCTGGAAAGGGTGTACAAAAAACCAATGGCTCAGCAGTTTCTAAGTTCTTTTTTTGATTTCTTCCTGGAGAACCGTAACAATAAATACATACTTGACGTAGTCACCAAATCTTTTGAAACCTATTTCAAGACTTATATGCTCCCTACTATAGCGCAGCACCCCGGAAAAGAAATACATTTTATCGGACTTGTGGCCGGAAGCTTTCAGGATGAACTGCGACAGACTGCTAAAAAATTTAACGTTGAAATTACTTCTATTACTAAAGAACCAATATACAATTTACTAAACTACTATTCAAATTAATAAGATGAGCAAAATTGGAATAAACGGCTTTGGCCGTATCGGCAGACTGGTTTTCAGAGCTGCATTGAAAAGAGGGTTGGATATCGTTGCAATCAATGATCTTGTGGAGCCGGATTACATGGCTTACATGTTAAAATATGATTCTACCCACGGTCGTTTTGACGGCACAATTGCTGTAGAAAATGGAAACCTGGTAGTAAATGGAAAAACAATCCGTATCACAGCAGAAAGAGATCCTGCAAACCTTAAATGGGATGAAGTTGGTGTTGAAACTGTAATTGAATCTACAGGTCTTTTCTTAACTCAGGCAGACGGACAAAAACACATCGCTGCAGGTGCAAAAAGAGTAGTATTCTCTGCTCCCGCAAAAGATGATACCCCTACTTATGTAATGGGTGTTAACCACCATAAATTGACTGCTGATCAAACTATCGTTTCAAACGCTTCATGTACAACTAACTGTTTAGCGCCTATCGCTAAAGTGTTGAATGACAACTTTGGTATCGTGGAAGGTTTGATGAGCACAATTCACGCTGTAACTGCAACACAAAAAACTGTTGATGGTCCTTCAGCAAAAGACTGGAGAGGCGGACGTGGTGGTTTCTCAAACATCATTCCTTCATCAACCGGTGCTGCGAAAGCAGTAGGTTTGGTACTTCCTGAATTGAAAGGAAAATTAACTGGCATGTCTTTCCGCGTTCCTGTAGCCGACGTTTCTGTTGTCGATCTTACTGTACGTTTGGAAAAACCTGCTACTTATGAGCAAATTAAAGCAGTCATGAAAGCGGCCTCAGAAGGCGAGCTTAAAGGCGTATTGGCATATACTGAAGATGAGGTTGTTTCATCTGACTTTATCGGCGATGAACACGCATCTATATTTGATGCAAAAGCCGGTATCTCATTGAGCGACAACTTCGTTAAAGTGGTTTCTTGGTATGACAACGAATGGGGCTATTCAAATGCTTTGGCCAAATTCGTAGAATACTACGGAAACTTAAAGTAAAACCCGTTCATACAGGTTTATATTTGGTTAGAAAAGGGATGTGCGTGGATGCGACATCCCTTTCTTTTTTCTTGGATTTCCGACTGCAAAGTTTATTTTTGTCAAAACATTCGAAATCAGCCTTATGAAGAAGATACTTTACGCCCTCACCTTATCAGTCATTCTGTTTAGTTGTCAGCAAAAAGAAATTACAAAAAACTATATTCCACGCGTACTTACCGCAAATGAGAAGTTCAATGAACCTCAAAACATTACCGACAGTGCTTTCAAAGTTATCAGAGTAGTAGATGAAAAACGCGAAGGAACTCCTGCTGATCCTAAAGAATGGTTAACCATAAAACGTGGAGATACCGCCATCCGCATACAAGCCAATCCCAACGACACTGCATCAGCAAACGGCAATTTTGCAGTAGCTACCTATGTAAATACACAAAAAACAACCATCCTTGCTCAGGTCAAAGACAAATCGGGCCTTACAGCACCATTTTTTCTGGTTACCCTGAAGGATGGAAAGACAGAAGTTATACAGCTTTACCGTCCTTCTAAAGGCGCTCCAAACGAGAAACTGATGGGACTATACCGTGTTGGAAGAGATGGCTTCCTCATCAACCAGGATTTCTTTGTCACCAATGTAAATGCCAAAGTATACCTGATGAAGAGACAGAATCCTGAGGAGAGAATTAACGGACAATTCTTTGTAATGTCCCCTGATAAAGAAACATTGGTATTCCTAATGGCTTCGGGTCAGCTATACCAGGTTCACTTCTCAAGTGGAGAAACTCATACAGAGCCTCTGGGCACCAGCCCTTCAATCGAAGGCATCTATAACTATGTTCAAACAAACTTTAGCTGGACCAAAACTAAAAGAGGTGTCTCCTTTTTGAAACGTAGCAATGATGATCGCATTGTAGACATCTCAGAGTTCAAATAGGTCTCATGCAGTTATAATTTACGTACCTTAGGGTATCAAAAAACTTATGACTGCATGAAAACAACTTTCAAAGTACCGCTGATGGCTATGCTGGCGATTTTATCATCCTGTTCCAATGATGGTAAAAAATCGACTGAGGACAATACTTTATCTGCTTCAAATCCTTTTCTTAGTGAAAGCAAACTGCCTTATCAGGCCGTTGCGTTCGACAAAATAAACGACAGCGACTTCAAACCTGCCCTTGAGGAAGGAATGAAACAACACCTCGGGGAAATAGAAAAAATAGCCAACAATACTGCAGCCCCTTCTTTTGAGAATACATTGGTGGCCATGGAAAAATCAGGAGCAGTGCTGACGAGGGTAAACAGGGTATTTGGGCTTATAACAGGAGCCAATACTAATGATCAACTGCAAAAACTTCAAGAGGAAGTGGCCCCGAAACTCGCTGCCCATCAGGATGCAATTTACCTGAACTCCAAGCTGTTTAAAAGAATTGAAACCATATACAATCAAAGGACTCAACTCAACCTTGATGCTGAATCAAACCGCCTGATTGAATATTATTATCAGAATTTCGAGCTCGCCGGGGCCAAACTTACCGACGAACAGAAAACAGCTTTAAAAAAGCTAAATGAACAGGAAGCATCTTTAAGTGCTAAGTTTTCTAATCAATTGCTAGCCGCTTCAAAAGCTGGTGCATTGGTAGTGGCCGATAAAGCAGAATTAGCTGGTCTCTCAGAAGCAGAAATGGATGCCGCTGCTCAAACAGGCAAAACAAATCAGCTCGAAGGCAAATGGATCATACAGCTGCAAAATACGACGCAGCAACCCGATCTGCTGTTACTTTCTAACCGCAATACCCGTAAAAACCTTTTTGAAGCTTCATGGAACAGAGCTGAGCAAAATAACGACAATGACACCCGAAAAACCATTGTCCAGATTGCTAAAATACGTGCAGAAAAGGCCAAACTGATGGGTTTCCCTAATTATGCAACCTGGAAACTTCAGGATCAAATGGCTAAAACACCTGCTGCTGTTGATGCTTTCTTTGATAAATTGGTCCCTTCTGCCACAGCGAAGGCTAGAGCAGAAGCAGCAGACATTCAGGCTGTGATCGACAAAGAAAAAGGCGGTTTCAAACTGGAAGCATACGATTGGAACCATTACGCTGAAAAGGTACGCAAGGCAAAATACGACCTGGATGAGAACCAGGTCAAGCCCTATTTTGAATTGAATAATGTACTTCAAAACGGGGTATTCTACGCCGCTACGCAACTCTATGGAATTACATTTAAGGAAAGAACTGATCTCCCTGTTTACCATAAGGACGTTAAGGTATATGAATTATTCAACGAAGACAAATCATCAATAGGACTTTTCTATTGTGATTATTTCAAAAGAGACAATAAATCCGGAGGTGCATGGATGGACAATATGGTGGGTCAGTCTACCCTCCTTGGCACCAAACCAGTTATCTTCAATGTATGCAACTTCAGCAAACCGGTTGACGGCCAGCCTGCACTCATTAGCTTTGACGATGTAACTACCATGTTCCATGAATTTGGACATGCATTACATGGCTTCTTTGCAAATCAGAAATATCCTGGTCTTTCCGGCACCAATGTAGCACGTGATTTTGTAGAGTTCCCTTCTCAATTCAACGAGCATTGGGCACTTGATCCGGCCATCTTTAGGAAATACGCCACACATTATAAAACAGGAGAGCCAATGCCTCAGGCATTAGTAGATAAGATTAAAAAAGCATCCACCTTTAATCAGGGCTATGCCCTAACGGAAGTACTGGCAGCAGCTGCGCTGGATATGCAATGGCATAAACTTTCTGCAGCCGAACCTTTGCAGGATGCCAATAAGTTTGAAACTGCAGCATTGCAAAAAACTCATCTTGACCTGCCATATGTACCATCACGCTACCGTTCAAGCTACTTCCTGCACATCTGGGGAAATGGCTATGCTGCCGGTTATTATGCATACCTATGGACCGAAATGCTCGATCATGATGCATTCGAATGGTTCGGGGAAAATGGAGGACTTACAAGGGCAAATGGCCAGCGTTTCCGCGATATGATCCTGTCAAAAGGAAACACTGAAGATTATGGCAAGATGTTCCGCAATTTCCGTGGACATGACCCAAGCATTACGGCGATGCAAAAAAGCCGGGGCTTGCCTACAAAATAAAAACCAGAGATCAGGCCGTTGGAAAGGAGAATGAACAGCCTGATCTCTTATCATTCGCTTAAACTTGCTTTCTTTGAATCCTCACTGCATTCAAAATAGCCAGAAGCGCGACACCAACATCAGCAATCACTGCTTCCCATAAAGTGGCAACCCCACCTGCGCCCAATATCAACACAATAATCTTTACGCCCATCGCAAGTATGATATTCTGCCACACAATACTTCTGGTCAGCTTGCCTATCTTAATGGCCGTCACGATCTTTGAAGGCTGATCATTCTGGATCACAATGTCCGCAGTTTCAATAGTGGCATCACTGCCCAATCCACCCATTGCAATCCCGGCATCTGCAAGCGCAACAACCGGGGCGTCGTTTACACCATCCCCAACAAAAGCCAGGCGTCGTCCCTCCTTTTTCAAGGCTTCTACCTGATCCACCTTATGTTCCGGCAGTAGGTCGCCAAACGCTTTATCAATACCCAGCAACGAAGCCACTTTATCGACAGTGCTTTGCTTATCGCCACTGAGCATCACAGTCTGAATACCCAGGGCGTGCATAGCGGCAATTGCCTGCCCCGCATCTTCTTTAACTTCATCGGCAATGGTAATGTAACCAGCGTATTTGCGATCTACCGCAAGGACAACAATAGTATCTACTTCCTCATCCACTGCGGAATCATAATCAACACCAAACTTCTTCAGCAATTTCGCATTTCCTGCCAGCACCTTTTTTCCGTTGATCACCCCAGTCAGGCCATGTCCCGCTACTTCTTCAATGCCTTCAATCTTCACACCTACCAGCACATCACCAGCGTGACTGACCACGGCGACCGCAATTGGATGGGTAGATTTACTTTCTATTGCTGCTGCAAAAAGCAGGAGTTCCTTTTCGTCAATACCCACCGCAACTACCTTTTGCACTTCAAATACGCCCTTTGTCAGCGTACCCGTCTTATCCATCACTACTGTATTGATCCTGGTCATCACATCCAGGTAATTCGACCCTTTAAAAAGAATCCCATTTTTGGATGCCAATCCGATCCCTCCAAAATAACCCAGAGGAATAGATACCACCAATGCACAAGGGCAACTGATGACCAGAAAAACCAAACCTCTATAGAGCCAATCCTGAAAAACATAATCCGAAACAAAAAAGTATGGTAGGGCAACCAACAACACGGCCAATAAAAACACTATAGGCGTATATACTTTTGCAAACCTGGAAATAAACAGTTGTGTCTGCGATTTACGCGCAGTGGCATCCTGCACCATTTCCAGGATTTTACTCAGCTTACTGTCTTTAAACGCTGCTTTCACCTTGATTTCTGTAAGCTGATTCAAGTTGATCATTCCCGCAAAAACGGACTCTCCCTTAACTTTATTGTCCGGCCGGCTCTCACCGGTCAGGGCAGCAGTATTGAAAGTAGCCTTATCCGATAACAATTCTCCATCCAACGCCACTTTTTCACCGGGCTTCACCTGTATCACCTCGCCTATTGTTACTGTAGATGGATTTACAGTCTCGACTTTACCACCCCGGATCACATCTACCGTATCCGGACGAATGTCCAGCAACGCCTTTATACTCCGTTTAGCATTGCTTACCGCAGTGTCCTGAAACCATTCCCCAATGGAATAGAACACCATCACGGCAACTCCTTCACTATAAGATCCAATGGCAAATGCACCAATTGTCGCCACGCTCATCAGAAAAAACTCATTTAAAAAGTCAAGCCTAAGCGCTTTTCTAAAGGCGAGATTCAATACATTGTACCCGGCCAGTAAATAAGCCGGGATGAATATGATCAGCTGAATTACGTCATTGAATTTCTTACCAAAACCGTATTCGAGAATCATCATTACCACCACAGCAAATAAAGCAGTCAGCAAAGGCCAGTGCCCCATCCAGCCTTCTGTTTCCCCTTCACCATGGCTGTGTCCATCATCATCGTCATGACTTTCATGCCCAGGATGATCATGTTGACCACCTGGTTTTACTGTTTCTTCATATGAACAGCAATGCTCATGTTGCTTTCCTGATTTCATAACATTTTTTAATGACTATGTTCTGCCGGACCTGATGATTTAGACTGCAAATAGAACGCCCCTTTTGTTACCAGTTTAACATCAGCAGGTAATTTTTCCAAAGGGGTGATCTGAATATAACCCAATTCTGAAACCCCTGTTTTCACTTCAACTTTTTTGAAATGTACAGATTTTTCTTCTTTATGATCGTTAACAGCCCCTTCTTTATTTTCATCCTGGTGCTCCTTATTGTGTTCTGCTTCAGTAGTTTCATCAACGACAAAGATAAACTCCTTCCCTTCTGCCCGTACCACCGCATCTATAGGAACTGCCGACGAAACAGACGTACCGATCCCTATCAAACCTGTCACATACATACCCGGTATCAGGTTTGCACCGGGCTTTTTGATCACCGCATGTACCACCACCCCTTTACTGTCATTCTCAAAAGACTTATTGATCCCATAGATTTCCCCTTCAATCTGCTCATTTTTCTGATTGGTCAATTGAAAATCTACTTTCTGTCCGATCTTAATCTTAGATAAATCTTTTTCAAACACAATCAGGTCTGCATGGATCTTTGAATTGTCGACAATATCCATAATCGAAACACCCGGTTGCGCATAAGATCCGGTCTCTGCCGTAATCTTCCCTATTGTACCATTGATGGGCGCAGTCACAGGGACTTGGGTCACAATATTTCCCGCAGCAACCCTACTTGCAGATATGCCATATTGCTGTAACTGACGTTCCAATGCTTTTATTTTCGAGCGTTCTGCATTGTAATTGGCCTCGGCCAACTGGTGTGCTTTTCCGGTTCCTGCATTAGCAGCCTTCAGTTGCATCTGCCTGTTATATTCTGCGTCTACAAAGCTAAAGCCTCCTTTTGCGGTCAGGTATTCCTGCTGCAACTGAACAAGTTCCTGGTTTTCCACTGTAACCAAAACCTGTCCCTTACTCACCTTCTGACCCTCTATCACATTGATTTTTCGTACAATACCTCCAGACAACACATTGATCTGCGCTGCATTCTGCGGTGGGACAGCAAGCTGACCACTCGATTTTACCACCGCCGTCAGGTTCTTTTGCTCAATGCTCCCGAGCAAGATCCCTACCGCATCCAGTTGTTCCTGGCTCAGTTCAATCACGCCTTCATGTCCGCCGTGTTCTTCATGTCCGGGCTCTTCTGTGCTTTCCTTTGGTGCATTGTTGCCACCACAAGCACTCAATAGCGCAACAAAAACTACCGCAACTACTGTTCCGGTAAAACCCTTTTTAATATATGATATCACTTTCATTAGATTAATTTCCTTTTAAAAACTGTAATTGAATAACTGATTGGTTGAGCTGGCGAACCGTCTCCAGGTAATTGAGCTTACTTTGCACAGCCAAAGCCATATTCTGAATAAACTCTATATAACCTATCTCTCCCAGGTCATACGAAACCTGCGCAATGCGCAACTGTTCATCCGACTGCTTCAATCCTCCTGACGTAAAATAATCGGTGATACTTTTATGCTTCAGGTAATTCTGCATTTCCTGCTGCTGCTTCACATTCAGTTGGTTTTGCATCCTTAAGTATTCCGTCTCAGCAATCTGTACAGCAAGCTTTTCACTATTTACCCTTGCCCTGCCAGCACCATTAAATATCGGAATCCCTATACCAAACTGAACCCCGGCAATCCTCGTCCCCGGTGTATACCCCCTGCTCAAATTCGCCGGATCAAATGATTTGATCACCAGTTGCTGCGCATATCCCAACGTAAAATCAGGCATAAACTTCGCTTTTTCTACATCAATTTTAGCTTTTGCAACTTCAATCTGTTGCTGATAAACGCTGCCCAGTAAATTGCGATCAGGAATGCCACCATCATTTAGCGGCAATACGATCAAGGTCTGCTCGCCGGGAACAACAGCCTCCTTTACATTCAGCAGTTGCCGAAGATTGAGCTGCTGGATAGCCAGTTCGGCTGCTGCCGATTGTCTCATTGCCTGTACCTCCTGGTATTTGTTCCTTGCAGTCATCAGTTCCAGATTAGAAGTCTCCCCTACCTTATACCTCAGTTCAGATTTCTTTATAAAATTGCTATAAATACTGTCCTGCAAGGCAAGTACTTTCAAGGTTTGTAAGCCAAACAAGTACTCATAATATGCCGTTCTGGTTTCCCTGATCACCTCAGCCTGAGTATAACCGCCCATCTTTTCAGCGAGTGAAGTCTGCGCTACAAACAGCTTCTTCTGATTTTTATATAAACCCGGCCAGGCAAAGCTCTGGGAAATCCCGACAGAATTGTCATTACCTCCGCCACTACTCGGATCCTGCGAAAAATTAATAGCTGTTTTTCCAGGGTCAAAAGCCGACTTCTCCAATGCCCTCGACTGGCTCACAGCAAGTGCTGAAGATTTTAGCTGCAGGTTGTTCTTTAGTGCAAGGGCAATTGCGGAATCCACAGAAATGACCCGTTGCTGCGCCTTAGCAGAATTAAAACTTCCTGAGCCTAATATTCCGGTCATTATCAATAGCACAATCACCAGAGGCTTAACATTCATCGTCATTTTGTTTTTACGGTCAGTCACTAAAATATATAAACTAGGCAGTACAAATAGTGTTAGCAATGTGGCAGAAAGCAATCCGCCTATAACCACTGTAGCCAGTGGCTTCTGCACCTCAGCACCGGCACCACCCGATAAAGCCATTGGCAGGAAGCCGAGTGAAGCAACTGCAGCAGTCATGATCACCGGTCTCAGCCTTACAACCGTTCCCTTCATCACCCGCTTATAAACATCCGTCATCCCCTCTTCTTTCAGTTGATTGAAATAGGAAATCAGTACGATACCATTCAATACGGCCACACCAAAAAGTGCAATGAAACCTACACCCGCAGAGATACTAAAAGGCATCCCCCTCAGCAACAATGCGAAAACACCACCTATTGCAGAAAGGGGCACTGCTGTGAAAATCAGTATCGTTTGTGTAACAGAACGGAAGGTAAAATAAAGCAAGCTCAAGATGAGCAGCATAGCTACCGGCACAGCAATTGAAAGCCTGCTCTTTGCCTCCTTAAGGTTCTGGAACTGTCCGCCATAGGTGATATAGTATCCCGATGGCAACTTCAGTTTATGATCCAGCACCTGCTGTATCTCCGCTACGGTTCGCTCTACATCCCTTCCTTTTACGTTAAAGCCAACATAAATACGCCTTTTCCCGTCTTCCCTGGAAATCTGAGCCGGCGCTTCTTTCAACTCTACCTTTGCCACCTGGTTCAGGGGAACCTTATTGCCAGAGGGTAAGGGGATATACAGGTTCTCTATACTCGAAATATTTTCACGAAGGTCACGCTGTAGCCGCACCACCATATCAAAACGCTTCTCACCTTCAAACACCACACCCGCAACATTACCCGCAAAGGCTGTCCGAAGCAAAGTATTGATGTCGCCTATCGTCAACCCATATTGAGCGATCTTATCCCTGTCGTAGCTTACGATCACCTGCGGCAGTCCAGTTACCTGCTCAATGAATGGCTCACTCACACCTTCTACCGGAGCGATGAGTCCTGAAACCTTTGCAGCCTGCTGCGCAAGCACGTCCAGGTCTTCCCCATAGATCTTAATGGCCACGTCCTGCCGTACGCCAGTCATCAGCTCATTGAAACGCATCTGCATCGGCTGCGTGATCTCTATACTCACGCCTGGCAGCAAGGACAAAGCCTCTTCCATCTTTTCAGACATTTCTTCTTTGGTCTTGGCCGATGTCCACTCTTCTTTCGGCAGCATGGCAACCATCATATCCCCACGCTCTACCGGCATGGGATCAGTAGGGATTTCAGCACTTCCTATCCGGGTTACCACCTGCTTCACCTCAGGAAACCTATCTTTCAGTATCTTTTCAGCTTTACCAAAGGTTTCCACGACCTGGGTTAGTGATGTACCCTGCGACATGGCAATTTCAACGGCAAGATCCCCCTCTTCCAATTGCGGCAAAAATTCGCCTCCCATTGTACTGAATACCCAAACTGTAAATATAAACAGCACCAATGCAGCGCTTACCACCAGTTTTTTAAACCTTAGCACCCATTCCAGCATAGGCTGATAAACACGCTTAAAAAAGTCCATGATCCTGTCGGAGATATTTCTTTTATGCACCGTACTTTTACTAAGTAACAGCGCACTGATCATTGGCACGTAGGTCAGCGACAATATAAACGCCCCTATAATCGCAAATACCACCGTCTGAGCCATTGGCTTAAACATCTTGCCCTCTATACCTACCAGCGACAATAGCGGCAGATAAACGATCAGTATGATGATCTCGCCAAAAGTAGCGCTGGCCCTGATCTTAGAAGAAGCAGTAAATACCTCCTGATCCATTTCAGGTTGACTCAACAGCGGTTTCTCTTTAAACAATTTACTTTCAGTCAGCCTGAAAATGATGGCCTCTACAATAATAACGGCACCGTCTACAATCAAACCAAAATCTATCGCTCCTAAACTCATCAAGTTGCCAGACACACCAAAAAGCCGCATCATGGCAAATGCAAAGAGCATAGACAATGGAATTACAGAGGCCACAATAAGGCCGGCCCTCCAGTTGCCCAGCAACAGCAGCAATACAAAAATCACAATGAGCGCACCTTCAATGAGGTTCTTTTGTACCGTGCTGATGGAACGTCCCACCAGTTCAGTCCTGTCTATAAAAGGTTCAATAATCACACCTTCAGGCAAGGATTTCTGAATTTGAACAATGCGCTCTTTTACATTTTCTATGACCTGATTAAAATTCTCGCCTTTCAGCATCAGTGTAATACCGGCTACCACTTCACCCGTTCCATTTCTAGTGACAGCCCCATACCTGGTTGCTCTGCCGAACTGCACAGTACCGATGTCTCTTATCAGCACAGGTACTCCCCCGACATTCTTCACTACAATCTTTTCAATATCATCCAGTGATTTTACCTGTCCGATACCCCTGATGGTATAGGCATTGCTTTGTTGCTCTATATAAGAACCCCCGGTATTTTCGTTGTTATTTTCCAGTGCCTCATAAATCTGGGAGATGGTTACATTATTGGAGTTCAGCTTTTCATTGTCGAGCGCAATCTCGTATTGTTTGACATAACCACCCCATCCGCTCACTTCGGCCACTCCTTTAGTACCCGCAAGTTGGGTCCTAACCACCCAGTCCTGCAGGCTGCGCAAATCGGTTGCGCTATACTTACCTTCATACCCCTTTTTGGTATGAAGCACATATTGGTAAATCTCCCCAAGGCCAGTTGTAATTGGTGCTAGTGCCGGTTGTGCCAACCCATCAGGAATGTTATTTTCCGCTTCTTTCAACTGGGCAGATACCTGTTGCCTTGCCCAGTATATATCGGTATCATCTTCAAAAACGATGGTAATCACGGAAATGCCGGACCTGGAAATCGACCTTTTCTCGATCACTTCAGGGATATTTGCCATTGCCAGCTCTATCGGAGCAGTAATGAATTGTTCTACCTCCTGGGCACCAAGGCTTGGTGCCTGCGAAATGATCTGCACCTGGTTATTGGTAATATCAGGCACCGCATCAATGGGTAGATTTTTAATGGAATAAGCTCCCCAAATGATCAGGGCAAGCATCATTAAACCAATGATGAGCTTATTCTTTATAGAAAATTGAATTATTTTATCAAACATAAATAAGTTAGTTACAGAACACTGATAAGGATAAAATCAACGAAATGTGAGTATTAATAATTTTAACTAAATCGGTCGTCATCCTGAATTTATTTCAGGATCCCGCACCTGCAAGCGGCCATTCTATTTCGGGATCCTGAAATAAATTTGCTTCGCAGCTACGCGTGGTCAGGATGACGAGCGATTTAAAGACCAACTTAACGACTGCTTCTAAAGAAATAAATGTATTAAACTAACTTAGGAGGTTGCCAAACCGAATGGCTGACAGCTATAGACCTGCCTTCAAAATGCATAGCAATTGAAGTCTGGTGTATTGAAAATGGCGGATTCAGATCGGCCACAAGTTTTAAAACTATTGAACTTGCGCAGCAGGAACAATGACAAAAAGGCGTGCATGCATCTTCTAAAGGAGCCTCATGGCTTTTTGCGTGGTCAGATGAAGAAAAAGACAAAGCAATAGGAGCATCGGCATGATCATGCGCATCTGCACAAGGCACCATATTCAGTACCATGACCACAATTACACAAAATATCGCTAATGCTCTCATTTCTTATTCGTTGATACAAATATATTTTATTTATTCTCTGCCGACCAACTATTAGAAAAAAACTTTAGAAAATTCAGGCCAGCTAGACCTTTTTCAGGAGAATAGTTAAGACCCAAGGTATCTGGGTCCTGTCATTGTCATCAAAATACTCATCCAGATTTACCAACGCCAGACCATGCTTTTTTGCTGCGTTAATAAAGTCGGACACATTATGATTGAAGCAATCTACTACCTGACGACCCTCATCGGTATCAAACCTGGCCTGTGTACCGCCATATTGTTTAAAAGGGTGCAGCTCGCCAATATAAGCGTAGCCACCGGAATTCAAGGATTTAGAAACCTCATTGAATACATAATCAAGGTTGTCGATATGCTCCAGTACTAAACTAAAAGTCACCAGGTCATACAGACCGTCCCTGAAATTCCAGCGCGAGGTAATATCTGCCTGTTTAAACTGCACCCTGTTCGATGCAATCTTATCCTTAGCCCTGGCCAGCATCTGCTCAGAAAAATCAACTGCTGTGATCAAAGCTGCTTTCTCCATCAGCCACTCCGTATTTTTACCGGTTCCGCAACCAATTTCCAGCACCTTATTAAAAGGAATGCTGGCCAAAGATATTTTCAGCGCAAGCGCTTCCAGGTCCCTTGTTTTATTGCTGTTGGTATCATACTGGGCAGCCCAGATGTTGTAAGCCTGTTTAGTATTCATGATACAAAAGTAAGGAAATTACTAAACCCGTAAACTTAAAATATCATGTATTGCATGCCTGGCATTGGAAAATTGGAAATTAAAGCCTGCATCCAGTAATCTTTTTGGTGCTACCCACCGACTTTTTAAGATGAGTTCCATTTCCGTACCGATCATTAAAACGCCGATTTCAAGCAGCCACTGCGGACTAGGCAATCCAAACGGCACACCATAAGCATCACGCATCAATTTCATAAAAGTCGCATTCTTTACCGCTTCCGGTGCCACACAGTTCAGCACGCCATCGACTTCATTTCTCATCAGCCATTCCATACACCTGGCCACATCATACTCATGGATCCATGAGATGTACTGCTCCCCATCCCCCTGCCTGCCTCCCAGACCAACCTTCACCAGGTTCAGCAATCTAGGGAACACGCTGTCGTTCCTGCCCAGCACGATCCCCATCCTTAGGGCAACTTTGCGTGTCATCAACGGTGTAGGAACCGCTAAAAAGGCCTCTTCCCATTGTTTACATACGTCTATTGAAAATCCATAGCCGATATCCCCTGTTTCCTCATCCTGAGCATGATCTTCTGCATGGCGATAAATCGTTGCTGAGGTTACGGTGATCCATAACTTTGGCGGATTGGACAACCCTGCAATTACCTGACCTAAAAGCAGGCTGGGAATTACTCTTGACGCGATGATTTCCTTCCTGTTTTTGGCCGTATACCTGCAGTTTACATTTTTACCACATAAGTTGACCAGCAAATCTGCTCCCTGCAAAACGGCCGTCCAACTTCCCTCAGTTTTTCCGTCCCACAATACCGTTTCCACATTCCCATCAGCAGGTTGAGGTTTCCTGCTAAGGATGATGACTTTTTCTGCCAGATCTCTATAATAACGGGCAAGTACTTTCCCCAAATACCCGTTGCCCCCTGCGATCACTATGTTATTGTATTTCATTTGACGTTGTTATTTGTAAATAATCCATAAAAGAATGGCTATACGATACAATACCCAGCTCATCGTCAGGATATACCCAAGCCCCAGCAGGCCTGTCCTGCGAATGTGCTCCAAAAACATCAGTCCTGCCACACCCAGAAAATAAAGTACATAGAACAGTACCGGAAACGTAAAAATCCCGGACAACAAAACCACCGGCAGCAACACCAATGCTCCGGCAAAAGAGATGGTCATCATATTGCCGAGGTACTCCCATCTTTTTTCTTTATTCAGCAGGCTGATGATCAGTCCCTGAAAAACAACCTGTCCGCCACAAATGAGGTACTCCCTATGGGGACCGCCTACAGGCATGGCATCTTTCAGCAATACCGCATATTTGGTGAGGATAAGACCCGTAAAAAACCAGGTAAAGATGAGATAGGCGATTCTGTAATGCAGTTTAAAATCAGGCTGCAACGCACAGCCACCCGCTTGTTTACCTTCAGGAATAATGACCTTTCTGTTGTAAGATACAAAAGCATAAACCTTGGTCATCAACCAGATAAATGGTTTCCATGCAAATAAAGGCGCAAACAATGGAACTGAATTTCCCAGTACTTTGAAGAGGCTATGAATGCCATAACTTACTTCACCGGTGTCATTGTTTACCAATGCAATTTCGTTTACTGCTCTTCTCTGGTCTACAAAAGGACAAAATTCTGTTGGCATTTGCTGATAAGGCTGTGCTCCGGTCTTGTCAAGCATACCAACCGTTGTAAATGCTTTAGTATACATCATGCACATCGGGCATTCTGCATCATAAAGGATCGTGTGGTTTCTTAAGCTTTTCATAGACCAAATATACATACATACAATTAAACTTTCAATAAATACTGAAACTTTAATTCGAACAAAAAGATGATCATTCCTTATCCAATCCTATAGTACTCAATCTCAAAATATCATTATATTTGCTTCCTATGAATAACATCAAATCTCTTTTATTATTCGTCTTCATTGCTGCAGGAATTACAGCATGTAAAAAAGGCAAGACTGTGGACGTAGAAGCACAGTTTAAAGCAGATACCATTGCCATTAGAAACTATATCACATCAAATAATATCTCGGCTATCAAACATTCTTCAGGTGTTTTTTACCAGATCATTGCTCCCGGTACAGGAGATATAAAGTACACAGGTAACAGCCAGATCTCTGCTGCCTATCAGGGAAAAATAATGAACGGGGCTATTTTCGACGATTCCAAAGGTGCTCCGATCGATTTTTCTTTAGGCAGAGTAATCCAGGGCTGGCAAATTGGTATTCCTCTGATTCAAAAAGGTGGAAAGATCAGGTTACTGATCCCTTCTTATTATGGCTACGGAACCAGTGGCACTGGTCCTATCCCCGGCAATGCCATCCTGGATTTCGACATTACCCTGATCAACGTTCAATAAAGTACTTAGTAATAAGTATTATAGGACTCTAGTAGAACTAGAGTCCTATAATACTCCAACAACCGTCCTAGAATTTCCCTGTATAACAAAACCGTTCCCGAAGGATCATCAGCCAGATACACAGGTTAATAAATGAATTTAATATAGTAAAGCCGATACTTTCAGAGAATATCTTTTGAAACAATTTCTCCTGGATTCGTAGACAAATGAGGCCAAATCTTCCTTCCGGGATATACCAATGAATTGATACCCGTATGTACATCATCGCCTATAATTGCGCCTAATTTGTTTCTACCCGTCGGCACTTTATTTCCATTGAGCATCGTAGTCATTTCCTGTGCATCGTGCCTCAGGTTGGCATTGATAAATCCTGCCCCAAGATTCACACGATCTCCTGCAATGCCATCACCAAAATAGCTCAGGTGACAGATATTGGTACCCCTACCAATAATCGCATTTTTAACTTCTACCGCATTCCCGATTCTGCAGTTATTGCCAATGGAAGTATTCCCGCGTATATAACAATTCGGTCCAATGGTACAGTTCTCACCGATCATCACCGGTCCTTCTATATATACCCCGTTTTTTATGATAGTGCCCGCCCCTACTGTGACATTTCCTTTTAAGGTAGCCAGCGGTTCAATGGTCGATTTCGGATCAATACAATACACGACTTCTGCTGCATATTTTTCCTGGCATTTGATGAGATCCCAGGCATAATGAATAGTAAAAACTTCATCATTCCAATAAAAATGTCTGGCATCCATCAGCACATCTTCCGGCTGGAGGATATAATCCGTAGCTATTTGACAGGAGTCAGGAAGTCCAATCTGTTGAAATAATCCGGCATGAATCTTCTGGATTTGTATAATGATGTTATTTGATTTTTTAGCGGCAACAGACAGCGCATGCTCCAAAAGTGTTTTGTTAAATACACTCATAAGTGCATTGGGTTTATTGACAGTCAGGGGATAACAATCTTGCGTTTGGGCGGCAGCGTCTATGATGATATTCATAAAATGGATTCGTTGGTACGCAATATTACAAAAACATTTTTCAATTGCCTGGATTGCTTAAATAACAAAGAGGATGTCTGAAAAGGTATGTTCATCATCCTGAATTTATTTCAGGATGACGCTACGCATAATCCAATTGCAAAAACCTACCTTTTCGGACAATCCTCTTTGATAATTATTATTTTCCTAAATTTTACTTACCGGCATCCACCAAAACAGCAAGCCTATCACAATAGTGATTTATTCAGTAAAATTCAGAATTCTTATCGACAAGAACAACGATACCTTCAATATCCATAAATTTTATGGAAAATTACAATTAATTTGATCGATTTTCTGTTTCAGATGTTGAGTTTAGGTTCATTATTGTATTTTTTTCACCCGCATCCTGCGATACCACAATACAGAATGTACTTTTTTATGTCCGAAGACAAATTCACTAATGGTGTCCGTAATGAAACAACCTGTCCATTACCGAACAATTTCCAATGACCATAACACAACTAACTGACTGATAAAAAGAAAGATAACTATGGCATCATGATTGAATTAAGGGCACATCATAATTATCGCATTCATGGACAGGGAGCTATCTCAAACATTTAAAAGAAAAAGAATTGTCACTACCATTTTGATTACCAGCATATGCCTGGCAGTTATAGTTGCAGCTTTTATTACATTCAGGGGAACCATCAGACCGGCAGTTAATCACGGTGAGATAGAAATTGGGACTGCCGACAAAGGTACTATAGAGGCCACTATTTCTGCATCCGGCACTGTAATCCCTCAATATGAATTTACGATCACCAGTCCTATTCATGCTAAAATTGAAAAAGTACTTCATGCTCCGGGCGAATTAATTAATGCAAGGGAATCTATACTGTCACTCAATAAAGAAACCACATTGAGTAATTACACCAAGATGCTGGATGAACAGGCAGCCAACCACAATAAGATCGACCAGTTGAAATTGAGTCTGGAAAGGTCTTTAGGTGAACTGGAAACTCAATACACCATTAAAGAAATGAATATCCAAAGCCTGGAAACTGCGCTTGATCATGAACGTTCTTTGCTGAGTATAGGTAGCAGCACAGCAGAACGGGTAAAACAAGCCGGTCTGAACCTCCAAATCTCGAAACTGGAACTCAAGCAGCTAAAAAACCAGATCGGCAATCAAAAGAAAGCGATGCAGAATGACATGAAAAGCCTGGGCTTTCAGATCAGCATACAGAATAAAAATATTGCTGAGTCTAATAAAAAACTGAACCTCGCTGAGGTCCGCTCGCCCGCAAAGGGAATGATCACCTGGGTAATTGATAAAATTGGAATTGAGGTTGGTGAAGGGGCTGAACTGGTCAGGGTTGCGGATATGAGCAGCTTTAAAATAGATGCGAAGATCTCAGACGAATATGCTGCGAACTTAAAGCCGGGGGGAACTGTCATTGTGAGGATAGACAAGACCGATTTAAGGGGACAAATTACCAATATCATGCCCGAAGTAGACAATGGTATGATTAAGTTTTTTGTTGGGCTAAATAAAAATAATGACCCTATACTCCGCTCGAACCTTAAAGTGGATGTGTTTGTCGTCATCGCTGTAAAAGATAATGTGGTACGAGTGAAGAATGGTCCTGCATTTAATGGCTCTGATCAGCAAAAGGTATTTGTAATAAAAGGCAATGAGGCGGTATCAAGGAACATCAGTGTAGGGATCAGCAATTTTGACAAGGTGGAAATCCGCTCGGGACTACAGCCTGGGGAACAGATCATTGTTACAGAAATGAATGATTTTAAGAACATGGATAAAGTCATCATTAAAAACTAAACGGGCAAATGAAAACATACATTTTTATTACGTTTGCCTTCTTCCCTATCTTACTCCAGGCACAAACAAAAGAACCGGAACTGAAACTGAGCTTAGTGCAGGCAGTTGGTCTCGCAAGGGAAAATTCTACCGCTGCGCTTCAGGCGGCTACGCTAAAAGAAACCAGGTATTGGCAATACCGCAATTACAAGTCTGACTATCTACCCCAGGTTAGTTTGGATGCATCTTTACCTGATTTTACCAGGAATAATGTTGCTGTTACCCAGCCAGACGGCACAGTCGAGTTTCGCCCGGTGGCCAATGACAATTCTCAATTGAACCTGGGGATCAAACAGCCATTGAGGTTTAGCGGCGGACAAGTATTCATGAGTTCAAACCTCCTCCGTTTTCGTGATTTTGACCGCAAACAGACGCGGTATTCAGGCAGCCCCCTTGTCATAGGCTTTAATCAGCCGCTCTTTTCTTTTAATTCCTTCAAGTGGGATAAAAAGATAGAACCCTTAAAATATGAGGAGTCTAAAAAGAAATACACAGAAGACCTGGAATATATCAGTAAAATGGCCTCAACACTGTTCTTTGACCTCCTCATTGCCCAGATCAATCATGAAATAGCGGTTAAGAACAAAAAGAATAACGATACATTGTACAAAATCGGGGAAATGAAAGCAGGCATGGGTAAATTATCAAGAGATGAACTGATGCAGCTGAAACTCGCTTCTCTAAATGCCGGGAAGGCATTGTCGCAGGCCGACTTATATGTGGAAAGCGCCATGCTGAACTTTAAGTTTTACATCGGCAATAAAAGTGATGCTGCAATAGCGCTCCTGCTGCCAGAAAAACTGGCGAAGTTTGATATAGATATGAGTATAGCCATCAGCGAAGCCCGAAAGAACAAACACCAGACGGTAGAGTTTAGAAGGACATTGCTGGAAGCGCAAAAAGAGGTGGCCAGAGCGCATGGCGACAATGGATTGAATGCAAGCTTATTCGCTACTTTTGGACTGAGCAACAAGGCAAATGACATACCCGGTATTTATTCAAATCCTAAAGATCAGCAGACATTGAGGATCGGTGTACAGGTACCCATCCTGGATTGGGGACGGTCAGCAGCCCGAATTAAAACCGCACAGGCAAATCAGAAATTGGCAGAATACAGCATTGCCATGCAGGAAAATAACTTTGACCAGGAGATTTATACCCAGGTGAAGCAATTTAAACTGATACGCGAGCAAATGCAAAACAACGTAGCGGCAGATGTAACTGCGCAGGAAAGGTATGAGATCGCGAGAAACAGGTATTTGCTGGGCGACCTGAGCATTACCGATTTAAATATAGCTTTGCAGGAGAAGGATCAGGCAAAAAGGGACTACATCATGTCTCTAAAGAATTTTTGGGATGCGTATTACAACATCCGCGTATTGACTTTATATGATTTTGAAACAGGAAACAGAATTGGAACTTCAGATTAATAATAGCAGCATGATTAAATTAACAGCTATAGAAAAAGTATACCGTACCAGCAGCATAGAAACGCTGGCCTTAAACAGGGTAAACATCACGATAAATAAAGGCGAATTTGTGTCTGTAATGGGCCCGTCGGGTTGCGGAAAAAGTACGCTATTAAATATTATGGGATTACTCGATGAGCCTACTTCAGGTCAAATTGAGATTGACGACAAAATCATTGGCAATTATGCGGACAAGGCTATGGCTCATCTGCGCAATGAAAAACTAGGCTTTATATTTCAAAGCTATCACCTCATCAGTGACCTCTCTGTACTGGACAATGTAGAGATTCCCTTGCTTTACCGCAAGGGGATTTCAGGTACACAGAGAAGAAAAAAAGCTTTGGAGGCATTGGAAAAAGTCGGTTTGAGCAGCAGGACCCAGCATTTTCCTAATCAGCTTTCAGGCGGCCAGCGGCAAAGGGTAGCCATTGCCCGTGCAATCATAGGTAATCCAGAAATCATTCTGGCCGATGAACCTACAGGAAACCTCGACAGCATCATGGGGCAGGAGATCATGAACATCATGCTCAGGTTAAACGCAGAGGGGACAACAATCGTGATGGTTACCCACGATGAACAGATGGCAAACAAGACACAAAGGATCATCCGGTTTTTTGATGGCAGACAAGTAAACTAGTAAGGCATGTTAAAAAACTATATAAAAATCGCTTTTAAAGTGATGATGCGACAGAAATTCTTTACCGCAGTGAGTCTGTTTGGAATCAGCTTTACCATCATGATTTTCTCTATTCTGCTGGGTTTGTTTGATTTCGTTTATGGGAACAATGCTCCAGCTGTACATCATGATAGGATGATTTACTTTGAAGGAATGTCGACCAGTAAAAAACCCGATTACTTCTCCTATTTAATTGCAGACAGCAGTTTTTATAACGAGATAAGAAAACTGAAACAGGTACAGAATGTCTCTCTGTATAGAGAAAGTACACTCAGTTCTTTTAGAAAAGACAGGGTAGTTACTTTCAATACCGCCTATACAGACGCAGAACACTGGAAAATCTATGATTTCACATTTTTAGAAGGACGACCATATAATCAAAAGGATGTCCAGGAGAAACAGGCCTATACCGTTATTAGTGAATCTGTTAAACACTACTATTTTGGTGATAAACCAGCCCTGGGACAATATATTGGCGAACATCCAAAACTCAAAGTCATAGGCGTAGTCAAAGATGGGATCAGCATATTCAAAGCGGGTACTGAAGCCGCTTCAATATGGATTGCCTCTGGTATTTACGTTGGTTATACCGACATGCAGGCGACTATCCTGGTTCGATCAAAAAGGGAAATTCCCGTTGTTAAGTCTGCTTTGGAAGGAATTGCTAAAAGGACAGCAATTTACAAAAGCATTGGAGGAAAACTTACGATAAATGCAGACACCATTTTTGAAAAACTGGATTTTGATGAGGCATCTATTTTTCTGGGAGGATTTCTATTTTTCATCATGGCCATACCTGCACTCAATATGATGGGATTAAATGTTGGGCGAATATCAGAACGGAGTTCAGAAATCGGAATCAGAAAGGCATTTGGTGCGTCTTCATCTGCCTTGGTCGGACAGTTTATTACCGAGAACATCATCATCACTTTTATAGGTGGAATTTTAGGCATCCTACTTACTTTCGCTGCGTCAGATATGCTTCTTGAAGTCATCTATTATGAAAATCCGGAGACAGCTTTTGCAAAAGGGAATTTCATGCTCAATTGGAAAACCATTGGTTATTCCATGACATGTATACTGTTCTTTGGGTTTTTGTCCGGGATAATTCCAGCCTGGCGCATGTCAAGACTACATGCGATTAAAGCATTGAAAGGGGGTTCATTATGATCAGACATCTATTTAAACTCACGTGGAACAAAAAGAAAAAGCATATCTTTTTAATTGTGGAGCTGTTCTTTTTCTTTCTTGCAACTGGTTTTATTGCATTGTTTCTCTATGAAACTGGTGTTTTAAAACAAAAACGTCCGACATTCAACATAGAAAACCTGATTTCAATTGATTATAGGTTTATGTATACCGGCGACACTACTTTTTCTTATTTAACAGAAGAACTAAAGCAAATTAAAGAGATCAACCAAATTAGTATTGCAAGCTATATACCTTATAGTCCAGTAACAAATCCAAGATCCGTGACCTATAAGAAGAAAAAAACTGATGTTGCAGCGGTAAATGTAGATGATAAATATCTTAAGATATTGGGGTTGAAGCTAAAATCAGGGAGGTGGATTGAGAAAAAAGATTATCACTTGTCGACTAAAGTAGCTGTTATCGATGCCGGCACTAAACAAAAATTGTTTCCTGACCATGAGGCAATTGGTCGAATTATTAATATCAGTGGTATACCACATCAGGTTATTGGTGTGGTAGAGAACCTCAATGATCCAAGTGTCGGCAGCAATTACAACCAGAATGTTTTTACTCACGACCCTCAGGGTGCGGCCTCCGTCCTGCTGAAACTAAAGACTCCCATGAATGAGGATATTTACAAGAAGGTAAAGCAAACAACAGATCGGTTCATGCATAGAGATAATATCATGCCTGTCTCTCAATATAAGGAAAAGCATGAAAAAGAACAATTTATTCCTCTGCTCATTCTTTCCCTGCTATCGGGCTTTTTGGTCATCAACATCATCCTGGGTCTCTTTAGCATCTTGTATCAAAACATCAATACCCGCCGTTCTGAAATAGGCCTAAGAAGGGCTGCCGGTGCAACTTCTGCCGATATTTACCGTCAGATCATGATGGAAATGTTTTTAATCGCTACCCTTGCGCTGATCCCCTGTCTGATTGTTGGCTACCAGTTTATGGCTTTCAATGTATTGAATGCAACTACAGGCGGCTATATCTGCGCGATGGTCTCGGGATCTGTGACCATTTACTTACTGGTGATCATCTGTGCTTTATACCCTGCTAGAATGGCTTCAAAGATTCATCCTGCAGAAGCCTTACATGATGACTAAATGTGTTATTTTAGCTATTTATTAATTTATTTGATTCATGATCCTGATAATTGACGACGATGTAGCTGTAAGGACTTCCCTGAGCCTGTTTTTAAAGCATGAAGGTTTTGTGGTTTTCGTGGCCGCTACTCCGGAAGAGGCTTATCCGATCATTGAGCAGCAAGCGCTAAAGAGTGTGTTGCTCGACATGAACTTTTCTATGGAAACATCGGGAAAAGAGGGATTAATCGCCCTTTCAAGTATCAAGGAGATGAAACCGGACCTACCTGTGATACTCATGACCGGCTGGGGTTCTATACCCATCGCAGTAGAAGGCATGAAAATAGGCGCCTCAGATTTCATCAATAAGCCCTGGGACAATACAGCCCTTCTTGAATCTATACATACCGCTATAAAACTTTCAGGAGATGACGACCAAGGTAAAGCAGGATCAGTTACCCGCAAGCAGCTCAATGACAAGTTTGGATTTGAGAACATCATTGGCGATGATCCGCAGCTGCAATCTGTACTAAAAACTATAGGCCGGATCAGTGCGACAGAAGCTTCAGTTCTGATCACTGGCGAAAGCGGGACAGGTAAAGAATTAATTGCCGAGGCCATCCATCAGAACAGCTCTAGAAGACACAAGCCCTTCGTTAAGGTAAACCTGGGTGGGATTTCATCGTCTTTATTTGAAAGCGAAATGTTTGGTCACAAACGCGGCTCTTTTACTGATGCAAGAAACGACCGCATGGGAAGGTTTGAGATGGCCAACAAGGGTACCATCTTTCTGGATGAAATAGGTGATCTGGATTTGAATAGCCAGGTAAAATTGTTGAGGGTATTGCAGGACAGAACTTACGAGGTACTGGGTGACAGCAAAACCCGTACGGTGGATGTGAGAGTGATCTGTGCCACGAACAGAAACCTTAAGGAAATGGTGGCTGAAAAAAAGTTTAGGGAAGATCTGTATTACCGCATCAACCTCATCCTGATTCAACTCCCTCCTCTCCGTCAGCGCAAAGACGACATTCCTTTATTGGCCAATTATTTCATCAATAATCTGAAAGCCTTATATGGCAGGGATAAACTGAAGATCAGTCAGAAGGCCTTGTCCTGGTTAAAGGAGTTATTTCTTTCCGGCAACATCAGGGAACTGAAAAACATTGTAGAGCGCACTGTACTTGTTTCAGATAAGGACACATTGGAAATAAAGGATTTTGAACAACAGCTGGATGCTTCTGGAGTAGCAAAAGTGAGTAACGAAGTACCTGCCGTAGGAAGCATGACCATTGATGAAATGGAGCTTTCTATGATCAAAAAAGCAATGGAGTACCATCAGCAAAACATCAGCAAAGTAGCGCGTTGTCTCGGACTGAGCCGTGGCACTTTATACCGAAAACTGGAGAAATACAATATTCCCTATGAAACTCAAAAATAAGTTCATCTTCTTCAGCATTGTCATACACCTGGCGTCCATCTTCCTGCTGGTGAATTTGCCGACCAGTAAAACTTATGTCATTATCGTAGGAGAAGTGCTGATCTTGTTTTCTATAATACTATCTGTTTGGCTGTACAGGGGGATCAGTCAGCCCGCCAAATTTATTTCTGCAGGCATTGAAGCGATAAAAGATCAGGATTTCAATACCCGACTGGCAAAAACCGGACATAAGGAAATGGATCGGCTAATCGGTGTATACAACCAGATGATTGACCAGTTGAGGGAAGAACGCATCAGGCAGAGTGAAAAACATTATACACTGGACAAGTTGATTCAGGCATCTCCATCGGGGATTATATTGCTGGAGGAGAATAACCGCATCAGCTCGGTAAACACCGCAGCAGTGCGCATGCTGGGAACCAATAGGGAAACGTTAAAAGGTATGTTGCTGAGCGATATCCCCGGACAACTTGCAAATGAGATCGGCAAACTGGAAAACGGGAAAGCAGAGGTGATTAATTTAAATGGTTCGGCGGTTTATAAATGTCAGAAAGCTCATTTCGTTGATCTGGGATATTCCCATTATTTCATTATGATTGAGGAACTGAACGATGAAATTTATAAGAAAGAGAAAAATGCTTATGATAAGGTAATCCGCATCATGTCGCATGAGACGAACAATTCCATAGGGGCAATCAATTCGATATTGTCGACTGTCATCAACTTTAAAGATCAGCTGCTGATAGAAAACCGTGAAGATTATGAGAATGCTTTGAATGTGGCCATCAACAGGAATAAAGCACTGAGCAATGTGATCTCCAACTTTGCAGATGTGGTGAAAATACCGGAGCCTATTTTCGAACGCTACGACATCAACAAGCTGATGAGGTCGGTGCAATCTCTTATGGAGGCCGAAGGCAGACAGAAGCAGGTACATTGGAAACTTGATCTTTGTGATGAGGAAATTCCGGTTGACATAGATGTGCAGCAAATGGAGCAGGTATTGATCAACATCGTGAAAAATGCACTTGAGGCCGTAGAAATAAATGGGACTATTGTATTGAAAAGTTCACGCTCACCATTGAGCATTTCAGTCGCGGATAATGGCATCGGCATTTCAAAGGAGATTGGCCAGCATCTGTTCACTCCATTTTTCAGTAGTAAAAAGAACGGACAAGGCATAGGGCTTACGCTAACCAGAGAGATCCTGCTAAACCATCACTTCCGCTTTTCTTTGGAAACTGACGGGGGCTGGACGACTTTTAAGGTTTTCCTTTCATAACCCTTGATAAAACTTCATCTTTCTTTTGTCTGGAAATCGGGACCTGACTTCCATCTTCCATTGCAATATAACCACCATCTGATTTTACATAGGCTGATATCTTAAGAAAGTTGATCAGGTGTGATTGGTGGGTTCTGATAAACTGACGATTTTCCAGTAACTCCTGATATTCCTTCAGGGTTTTACATACCAGGTATTGTTTCTGATTGTCTAAATATATATGCGTATAGTTGCCCTCTGCCTCAAGTCTGATGATTTTGTTGACCGTCAGAAATTCTATTTTATCTGACAAAGGAATTGCGATCCGCTGTTCATCATCTCCCCTATCTATATTAGCTACAAGCTCCTTTAAACGTTCGTTTTCCTTTTTAGGATTAATCTGCCTGATGGCCTTATCGACAGCATTACTCAACTCCAGGATGTTAATGGGTTTTAATAAATAATCAATAGCGCAACTTTTTACTGCCTGTATCCCGTACTTGTCAAAAGCCGTAACGAATATCACTTCAAATGTCTGATGATCCTCCAATAGCTTCAACAGATCAAAACCTGAAACCTCACCCATTTCTATATCCAGAAAAAGCAAGTCAGGTTTTAGTTCCCTGATTAATTTTAGAGCTTCAGTTGCAGAACCTGCTTCTGCAATGACCGCTACATTCGGACAGTATTCAAGCAGCAACTGACGTAAATTTGCCCTGCTTTTCGGTTCATCGTCAATTAATATTGCTTTTAAGATCATCATTAGTCTATTGGAATGGTTAATATAGCGGTAACACCACTTTGATTCTCACCTAAACTACTGCTTAACTCCAAATTCCCTGCAAGTCCTCCCGCATTTAACAAATTCAATCTTTCCCGTACCAGCTTTAGTCCAAAACTCTGATGATGCGTGGAGCCTTTTTCCTTCAAACCAGCACCATTATCGGTTACTATAATTTTAAGGTAAGGCTGTTGATAATTAATGCTAATAACCAACTCTCCTTCTGCTCCTTTTTGAGCCAGTCCATGTAATACTGAGTTTTCAACAAGCGGCTGAATGATCATACCCGGAATCTCCGTCAACCGGGTATTCACGTCCGGAGAAATATTTATTTCAAATTTAAAATCAAATCGCAGTTGCTCTAACTCGCAGTAAAGTTTGATTGCTTCCAGTTCATCTGAAAGGGTCACAAAGCTTGCCTCAGAATTATTCAATACCCTTCTCATCAGTAGCGAAAACTTTTCAAGGTATATATTTGCCTGGAGGTATTGTTTATCATTAATTAGGTACTGAATAGAATTCATGGAATTGAAAAGGAAATGAGGGTTCATTTGAGAACGGATGGCCTTAATCTCCAACTCCCTGATTTGATTTTTCAATGCATTCTTCTTTTTTAATTCGGTCAACCTTGCTCTGTACACTGCAAAAATGATAATAGAGGTAAATAAGATGGAGCCAACGCTCCACCCTATAGTATTGATTAACGATGCTTTTTGTTCAGGGGTCATCGTATCTGAAGCTATTGCTTTTTTTATCAAGTCCTCGACCCTATTATCGATTGCATGATCACCAATCACGGTAGACAACAGATAGCTGGATATGACGCGAAAATCTGAATCAAAGGTAAACACCTTAGTCTCCATAAATTTAATATCGACGCCTTCCTGTTGCTTATCTCCTTCACCGCTTAATTCTACGTAAGTCACATCGGTTAACTCTTTCAATTTTTGAACAATCCGGCTCTTCTCCAGTGTAGGAACATTTAATTGTGCAATCACAAAATGAACCTGATTACCCTTTTGCTTTTTGATAAGGTTGATATAACCTTCCAGAATATTGGGGTTCTCATAGTTCACAATAAGTACCAAAGGTTTCCCTTTAAATTTGGTCAGGTTAAGCAAACTTCCATCTTTCAGAAACAGTTCTTTTACCGGACTTGGACTACCGGGCAGCCATTGTCTCACTTTCGTCCAAAGTACTTTAATGGGATTAGTGAGTGAGGTATCGCCGCAAACACTAATGAAATCCTCATAATATGGCTTTAACCTTTCCGTGCTCGCCAAATCACTTCTACCAAGTTCTTCCTTGAAGGACTCAGAAATTGAATAATATAGAGGATATCCTTTTAAAGAGGCTAATGAAGTTGCAAAGTCTGCAAAGAAACCATACTGATCACCATTGACCATAGCTAATTTCACCTGCTGATAATTAAGCAACTCGCTTAAATAAAACTGATAATACCAATTATCTTGCAGATTATCCATCAAAACCGGCATGGTATCAATACTCAGAAAAAAGCCTTTAGGAAACTCATCAAAAGATCTATTTGATTTTAATCTTTGGAGGTAGTTATTAGGTAAAATGTATTCAAGTTTAGTTCTCCCCTGTACATAGCTATATTCAGCGATGTAATGGTTTAGCACCTCTGATGAGACACGGTTTTTATAACGTTTTAATATCGCATCAAAATCATCCTTGCCTTTTTTCTGAAAAGAAATAAATTCCTCAGGTGATTTAGCCTTAAAGTTATTTTCATTAGTAACAAATTGATCCTCATAGACAGCTTTGAGTTCTTTACTAAGCGCAGCTTTTGCCGCACAATTACCTGAAAAGGAAACGGCTTTATTAAAATCTAATGCATCAGCCTTTATCAAAAGCGTATCTGAAGGCTTCAGAAATACATCCAAGGTCTTTAAATTGGCTCCTTTACCAAAAAATAAGCTAGTCATTGACTTCGGGTCGACTAAAATATTTGCAGTGAAAGATCCGTCTTTATCAAACTTAATAAGTTCATCGTTGATATATAGACTATCACCCTCAGCTATGTGCGCAATATTACCCCTGATCACCGCATTTTTTGGAAGGCTAAAAGAGGCCGATTTTACATATGCATTGGCAAGGTAATCTCCACCTACAGCATTCTTCAAACTTAACTGGATTTCTTTTGCAGTCTTGCCTGACATTAGGGAAGTTACTATTGCCTCAGAAATTTGCTTCAGATGTATTTTGCTTAAAATGCTATCGGGAGAAAATGTAATAATTGGATCAGAACGCCTGGACTTCACACTTATTAGCGTAAAGTCAATCTTCTGAGGGTACGACAAGGATTTCAGTTTTAAAATTTTACCGCTTACATCTGTAGTTAATTCATAGACCTGCTTAGTTAAGCTCTTCATGTTATTTTCCAGATATGGAGGATAATAAGAATCGTACCCGACCCACCTGTTTGCGCCCGTTGAAGTCTTTAAGTTCATTCGGTCAAACGAAACTTTAAACACCAGATTTCCATCTGCTGATTTTTCAGATACCTCATACCTGATATTAAAGTTATAGTCCATGGTACGGGAGACATCAGTAACCTGTACATCTGTTTCAAACCAATCTCCTGATTTTAGTCTTAATACGGGCTCTCCTTTTTTTGCAAAGAGCATTTGGGGTGACGTGAGCAATAGAATTATTGCAAGGCTCAAAAGTTTTTTATGTTTCATATTTTTAAGATTTGAAACAAAAAAACACAAAGCTATTCGTTGCTTTTGACCTCATTGAGCAGACGGCAGGTATCACTTATTATTCTGCAAAATCCTATTTCAACTTACTGATCAGCTCCTGTGCCTGCGTATAATTTGCTGTTCCTTCAGGGATTTTCTCCAGCCAGGTACGTGCATCCTTTTCATTTTCCTGCTTTAAGAAACTAAGTGCAGTATAATAAGCAGCATCGTATTTAAACACCGACTCCCCGTTGTAAAGCTTTAAAAACACGGTACGAGCTTCTGCTTCTTTACCTGTTTCGACTAAAGTGATGGCAAAGTAATAAGCCAGCAGTGTATTTTGAGGAGTCTCCATATACATTGGCTGTAATATTTTACGTGCTCCTGCATAGTCTTTTGCATTGTACAACGCAGCTGCTTTCTCAAGTGAGTTTGGCTGGTCTGCACCACGCTCTGCTACAGACATTTCTTTACTGATGCCATATTTCTCATATAGACTGGCCGACCAAGGTGCCCAGATCAGTAGACCGATCACCAAAACAGCGGCTATACTCATCCATTTCAGGTATGGTGCTATAGATAGTTTTGCTACCGGCACATCTGCTCTCTGTTCAGCAGGCAAATCTTTAATTAAATCAGCCGAATTAAAATATTGTTTATTCAATGTTTCCAGTGTCACCTGTACATTTTTATCTTCCACAGAAGGTGCAATCTTCATTTTTAAGGTTTGGTGAATATTGTTGTATTCAGCAACTAATTGTTGAAGTTCTGCATCAGCCTCCAGTTGTACCGCAAACCCTTCTTTTTCCTGAAGCTCCATATCACCCTCAAGGTAACGGGCAACAGTTAATAATTTCTCCTCATTCATCATTCTTCCGTTTTATAAGATTGAACCAATTTTATCAGAGAAGCCATGCATTCAGATTTCTTTTTTCTCAGGTAACCATAGGTGACACCCAAAGATTCAGCAACCTTTTCCTGTGCTTCTCCTTTCATGCTCCATTCTATGATCTCCCTGCAACGATCTCCTAATTTCTCAAATGCCCTAAAAAACAATTTGGACTGTGCCTCCTGGTTTTCAAGCTCATCTGCGTTAGCAAAAGTATCTTCTCCGATATGTAATAAATCCTCCTCGCTATTTGTTACCGGTAGAATTGATTTTTTTTTGATTTCATTCAGCCATTTGCGCTTGCATATCAGCAAGATATAAGGTTCGATGGGACAGGTAAGCTCCAGTGATTTGTATTTAGCCTGCCGGTAAACATCCATCAGTGCTTCCTGAAATATATCGGCAGCATCATCTTCACTCCCATTATTAAAGGTAATCCAGGATTTGACTTTGGCAGCACAACGTTTATAGATCTCATTGATGATCACGGCGTCATTGTTTACCAATCCGATAATATAACGCTGATCTGAATGTATGTTTTTGGCCATTGGCGGTGGTTATATAAAGGATACCGGCACTAATTTATAACTTCTTTTGATAGTGCGGTAAAAAAATATCGAAACAGGGGGTAACAAAATTCAAACGTCATTGATATCTATTCGAATCACATAAATGGCGGACGCTGAAAAGCCTGAAAAGAGTAAGCAATTTTTAAAATATGAAATCATGAAAAAGTTCAACTTAACATCAGCATTATTTATCGCATTGATCTCTTTAGGTCTGGCTTGTAAAAAAGAAAATGGCAGCGTAAGAAGTAACACTGTAAATTCAGCTAAGGAATTTACAGCTAAATTTGGTGCTCAAAAACAAACTAAGGAAATCAACGCTTCAGCACTTCCTCAGAGCGTAACTTTCCTTGACGGAACTAAAGTAACTTTCCCTGCGGGTTCATTAACTAAGGGAGGTGTACCGGTAACAGGTAGTGTCACTGTAGAGGCTTATGAAGTATTGAAAAGAAGTGCAGTCATATTAACTGGTGCAAATACAAATCATTTTTCAGGCGCTCCTCTTGCTTCTGACGGCTTTGTTTTTATTGATGTAAAATCTAACGGTGCTAGTGTTGACCAAAACCTGGCTGTACCGATTCAGGTTGCCATTCCTGCTAAACGTGACGGTGTTACACAGCTTTGGCAAGGTGTAGACCAGAATGACAAACCTCTGGTAGCTGGTGATGCTGCTCAAATGGCATGGCAGGCACCACGCAAAGCTAACGGCGTGAATGTAGAAGTAAATGCAGTTGCAAGTACGTTTACCTTTAACTTTGGAAACCTGGGATGGATCAACTGTGACGTATTTTATAACTATGCAAATCCTAAAACTACGGTAAGGGTTGAAGTACTGAACAATCCCGGATCGATGGCCAGCTTCCATTCTTATAGCGGCGAAACCTATGTATACTTCTGTGCTAAAGGCAGCAATGTAGTTGCTCAATTGTATACTCCTGATGGTGCTAATAAAGTAAAAAGTTATGACAACATGATGCCTATCGGTTCTCAAGGTCGCATGTTCTCTTTCTCTATCAAAGATGGCAAATTCTACTATACTGCCGTTGAAACTACAATCACAGCGAATCAGAACATTACCCTTAGCTTAACTGAAACTACTGAAGCTGCTGTGCAAGCTGCCATAAATAGTCTGGATAATTACTAACATCTGCTTATAAATACACCTTAAGATAAAGTCCTTTGATTAGGGCTTTATCTTTTTTTAGTTATTCTAGATAATATTGTTAATTTTATTACTCAGGATGAAAAATTTACTTTGCGCAATCTCTCTCCTGTGTTTCGGAACTGCCGGAGCACAAACCCAGCCTATCCCCCCTAAGATAGTTGCTGCCGATACTGTGCCTGCCATCATCAACCACAAGATCGAGAATGGCATAGTTAAATTTAGTTCTGTTTTGAGGCCTTTGAGGCCAATAGCCGGTGCACCGGAACCATTCTACACCTATTTCTGGGAATTTGGGGATGGTAAATTTTCCTTTGAAAAAGAACCTGAACATCAATATCCCGACTCGTTACTTTACAACGTTCGCCTGTTTGCAACCAACAGCTATGATGATGGAAAACCACCTCCCTCAAGACCAAAACCCTTAAAACCCGGAAGCAGTAGACCAATTTTGGCTTCAAGCCATACTGAACCTTCATTTTTTAAATCCGGAGGATCAATAGAAATTAAGACGAATTGCATGCCTAAACCTGGAGAAGACATGATGCTGATCCTGGGCTATAAGAATAAACGGGAGAGTGGACTTGCCAGCTTAAATGGCACCCTATCTGTCTTCTATAACGACAAGGAATTTACCAAAGACAATTTCGCCCTGGTAGAGACGAGAGCTTACAACAATGAGAAAAAGACAACCATTGAAAAAGAGGGCACATTTGCCGCTTTAAAACCCGCTGTTTCAGCACATCCTTTTTATGCCATTGGCGGACCCAATATTCCCGATTTTGACGCTGCTGTACTGGATCCCGATGGTACGGCTTTGATCCGCGAAAAAATGGCTGCATTCAGAACTACCGAAAGCTGGAAGTTTGAGGAACTTAAGGCTGGCGAGGAAAGGTTCCTGTTCATGCAATTCAAGACTACACCTGAGATGATCAAGGATACCAACGCCGTGGTAAAGCTAACGGGTATGTTCGTCCCTGATAACCCTTTGGCCACTACCGAGTTCTTTACCATGGAACTGCAGATTGTAGCCTCACATGACCCAAATAAGATGATGCTGAAAAACAGCCGAATGAACTATAGGTTCACAGGCAAGAAAAAGCAGCTTACTTATAAAGTAAGGTTTCAAAATACGGGAAAGGGTCCCGCAAAAAAAGTAGATGTGGGCGTAGCTATTGCTGAAGTGCTGGATATGAACAGCATTAAAATCCTGGATTCAAAACCCAAACTGATCATGGCCGACTCGGCCTATGCCAATCAGAGTGCGATGGATACCGTTCACACTGCCGACAGTGTGCATTTTGTATTCAAAAACATTTACCTGCCTGGTATGCAACAGAAAGGTGTAAAGGATGCCGACTCCACTATGGGTTATATCGAATACAGCATCGGTTTTAAAGTAAAGCCAAAGAAACTTCCTTTTAAAAGCGGAGCGGCCATTGTATTTGACAAAAATGAACCTATTTATACCAATAAAGCTGCAGGAAGGTATAAGATGGGCTTATCGCCCGGAATTATAGCCGGCTACGGATTTCCGTTTGAAAGCGGCAATACACCTTTTGCCGGACAAAAAAACATCACCTTTGGTGCTACATTGGCTCCTTATGCACCGCACAGGTATTACTGGCAGCTAGAACTGTACGCGAGTTCCTTTGCTGAAAAAGAATACCTGATACAAAGAACAGAGGGAAATGACCGGATCGTACCAGTGCTTGTAAATGGCAAGCAAGTAGAGGGCCGGCTAAAATATTCGGACAGTACCGCAAAAGTGAAAGTAATGACCATCAATATAGTTCCATTGCAGCTCAGGTATAATTTCAATAAGTATTTCGGTGCGGGAGCAGGTACACTGGTCTCTTTAAATATCAACAAGCAGTCCACTCCAGCCAAAGAAAGCTTATACGAAGTATTGAGTGCGAATGGAGTTGGAACACCATTGACTGTCAAGGAATCTTTTGATAAGATCAGCAGCAATTTCAGCGACTTTCAAAATACTTTATTTGCCGATGTTCAAATCGGGAAAGTACATGTTGGGCCATCGATAGGATTCAGATATTTGTTTACCTTACAAAACACAAATAACAGATTGATCACTTATTTAACGTGGAAGTTTTAACCCGGTTTTTACTAGTTTCACTACTCACATTTACTGTGGTCCAGGCTCCTAAGGATTCTGAACAGCACGTTAAAACCGCCTTAGATTCGTTAAAAAAGACCAACAACCTTACCGACTGGCTTTACACCAGAATAGACCACAGCAACATTAACCGTAGGAAAAGCCTGTCATTTTTAATGAAAACTGAGCAGGACGCCTGGAGAAAAGCTAAAACGCCAGACGAACACGGTGCCTGGCTAATGCTCCTGAGTAACCAGGGATACAATCAGCTATTTTCCGGTAATATTTTAGAGTCTATTAACAGCTATGAGCATGCCTATAATTACTGGACGAAGCATAACCTGAACATAGAAATCACCGACTACATATTAAAACCTTGGGCAAATAACTATACCAGGCTTGGCGATTATGAAAAAGCATTATTTATTCAGCAGAAGATACTGGACTTTGCGATAAAAGAGCATGATAATGAGCTCGCTGCCTCTACTTATAACAACATGGCCATATCTTACCGCTCTTTGGGTGATTTTAAGAGAGCAGAAGAATCCATCAGGCTCGGGATCACAAAAACTCAGGCCAATTCACGGGTGCGTATCTTGCTGGACAATACCCTGGCTGATATCTATAAAGATAAAAACGATCTTTCAAATGCGGAACAGATCATCAGCGCCAATATTGCCAGGCAAAAGAAACTGCAACTTGATATTCAAACCGCCTACTGGCTGCTCAGCAGTTACATCACAGCGGGTAATGTGCAACTGGCCAAAAGAAACTACACCACGGCAGAAAAATACTATCATCTCGGACTTTCAATAAACAACCAGTACTACAAAGGAAACCGGCTAAGGGAGAAAGCAAATATCATTACTGAACTCGGTAAAATTAAGCTGAACCAGGGTAAGGCAGTAGAAGCGATCAATTATTTCAATCAGACTTTGAGTACGTTTGGCTTATTGAGCCCATCAGGCAGTGTAAATGAAACAGCTATTTTTGGCGACAATCGTATCATTGATGTCTTCTATCAGAAAGCCCTTGCCTATTTAAGTTTGGGTGATGATCAATCGGCACTTGAAAACATCAGGCTGTCATTGTTTGCTGTCGATAAGATCCGTTTTGAACTGGCTGATGTAAAGACCAAGCAAAGGTTTCAGGGAGAAACGAAACAAATGGCCGAAAAGGCCATTGAGATCGCCTTTAAGCTGCTGGAACAAACAAAGCAACACCACTATGCCGAGGTAATTCTCGATATCATTGAAAAAACCAAAGCAAGAACTTTACTGGATGACATCAGGAGGAACCAGCAGCAGCTCACACTGCAGACCAAAGACAGCTTGTTTTTATCGAAACAACGTTTAGAGCGGGCAATAACATATAATGAAAAACAGTTGCTCCAGGATCCTGAAGAAATCAGGTCGTTGAGTAAAAGTAATGCCGATCTTAAATTCAAACTGGAATCTGTAGAGAAGCAGTTGAGAGAGAAATACCCGGCTTTGGGAAGCGTAACAGAAGCTAGAAAACTGGCTTCATCCGGAGTCCTGAAAAAACTGCCTCAGCAAACACACATCATCGAGTTCTTTATGGGCAAAGAAGTCATCTATGTGATAGAGGTAAAAAACAGGCAGGTCAAACACATCAAAAAGATCGTTAATGCATTGCCGGTAAAGAATTCCATCAACGAATTTGTAAACACTTTTTATCGTCATGGTCCGGCTGCAATGTTGGATCAGCCTAAACAGTTTTTCATGGCTTCGAATGCGATTTACAAAACACTACTGGCTGATTTTGAATTGCAAAATAGTCAGCAGGTAATCATTATTCCTGATGAGGTACTCGGACACCTGTCTTTTGATGGCTTGATCACCGACGACAAATACAATCCTTCAATTTCCGCATGGCCTTACCTGATCAAAAAAACCAGCGTATCTTACGCATTTTCGATACAAACTTTACTGAATCAGTCTGAGCAAAGAAAAAACGACAGTAAGGCGTTTGCGGGCCTGTTCATTACCCACGAGAACAAAGGAACAAAGTACATTCCTGCAGTAGCGAAAGAAGCCGAATCCATTAAAAAACTGGTGGCGGGCGACTTTATAACAGGCAAAGATGCTGACGTAAATCACTTCTTTGAGGCCTTCGATAAAGCCTCCGTTTTACACATCAGCACGCACTCCTATCTTTCCGGACTCCAACAGGAACCAACACTTGCATTGGAAGACAACCAGGTCTTTTTGTTTGAACTATCGGCCCGCAAAACAGCACCTTCATTGGTAGTATTGAGCGCTTGCCGGACTGCAGATGGCATTATGGCCTCAGGAGAAGGGATCATTAGTCTGAGCAGGGGATTTGCAGCAATAGGAACGCAGGGAACTATCGCAGGTCTATGGAATGTGAATGATGAAGCTGCTGCAGCCATTACCGCTGACACGTATCAAAACCTGATCAATGGAAAGGAAATCAGCAAAGCTTTACATCAGTCCAAACTAAATTGGCTAAATGGTAAAAGAAACGGCGAACAGGAATACCTTCCCTATTACTGGGACTCGCTGATTTTTATAGGTCATGATCAGAAACTGGCTATAGAACCTGCCGGAATGCCAATTCACATTTTACTAATCATTGGATCGGCGATCTTATTGGCATCCGGTATTATTTACCTTGCTTTAAAACGATTGCGGCCAAAGGTGGCACATTGATCTCTATGGAATATTCACGACCGTGGCAACTGACCTGCTGAGGTAATAATACGTTTTCATTCAGCTTTCCGCTTCCAAAAAACTCCGTTGCATCAGTATTGAATATTTCTTTCCACTTTGCTTTGAAAGGCAGCCCTACAAGATAGTTTTGCCTGTAAACAGGTGTCAGGTTCAGGATCACAATCAACGTATCTTTTGCCTTTTTTCCTTTTCTTATATAAATAAATATGGAGTTATCTGCATCATCAGCGGTGATCCACTCAAACCCTTCATGAGAAAAACTATGTTCGTATAAAGCAGGTTCGGATGTGTACAATTTATTAATGGCCCGTACTGTTTTTTGCATCCCTAAATGAGGAGGATGCTGTAGCAGATGCCAGTCTAAAGAGTTCTTAAAGTCCCATTCGTGTGTCTGGGCAAACTCATTACCCATAAACAGCAGTTTCGTACCGGGCTGCGTAAACATGTAAGCATACAATACCCTTAGGTTCGCAAACTTCTGCCATTCATCACCCGGCATTTTATAGATCATGGATGATTTACCATGCACCACTTCATCATGTGAAAAGGGCAGCATAAAATTCTCACTAAAAGCATAGGTGATGCTAAAAGTCAACTGATGATGGTGGTATTTCCTGTTGATCGGATCATTTTTAAAATACTTCAATGTGTCATTCATCCAGCCCATCATCCACTTCATTCCGAAGCCTAATCCACCTGCGTAAACCGGACGCGTAACCCCCGGATACGTACTGCTCTCTTCTGCAATGGTCTGCACACCTTCGTAGTTCCCATAGACAGCCTCATTTAAATCCTTAAGGAACAGTACTGCACCCAGATTTTCACTTCCGCCAAATTCATTGGTAGCGGCTTCTTCAGCCTTTCTGGAGAAGTCAAAATATAACATAGAAGCCACTGCATCTACCCGTAAGCCATCAGCATGGAATTTATCCAGCCAGTACAGTGCATTGCTGATCAGGAAAGACCTGACCTCATTTCTGTCATAGTTGAAAATATATGACTTCCAGTCGGGATGAAAACCCTTACGCATATCTGCGTGCTCATACAAATGCGTTCCGTCAAAATTGTACAGTCCATGTGCATCTCCCGGGAAATGCGAAGGAACCCAATCCAGTATCACAGCAATGTTGTTCTTATGCAGTTCTTCTATCAGGAACATCAGCTCCTGTGGTGTCCCGTGCCGGGAGCTTGCCGCAAAATAGCCTGTGATCTGATACCCCCATGATGGATAATAAGGATATTCCATAATCGGCATCAGTTCCACGTGTGTAAACCCCATGTCGAGTATATAAGGTACCAAACTAGCTGCTATTTCCTTATAAGTAAGCACACGTTTAGGATTGCTCGGATCGCGCTGCCAGGAACCAAGATGCAGTTCATAAACGGACATTGGAGCATTTAATGCATTTACTTTAGGGCGCTTTTTCAGCCAGGCCTTGTCCTTCCAGGTATAATCCATATCCCACACTACAGAGGCTGTCTTTGGCGGGTGTTCCCACCTGGTCGCATACGGATCGCCTTTTTCTATGGCGCTGCCATCAAAACCTGTGATTGCATATTTATAGACTGCTCCTTTCTGAACATTAGGAATAAAGCCTTCCCAGATTCCGGAGGAATCCAATCGCCGGTTTAAGGAATGCGCTTCCTTGTCCCAATGGTTAAAATCACCTATTACACTCACTGTCTGGGCATTGGGAGCCCAGACAGCGAAGTATGTACCATCTGCACCATTCAGTTTGATAAGGTGGGCACCAAATTTTTCGTATAGCCTGAAATGCTTGCCTGAGATGAATAATGATATGTCAAAATCGCTAAATAAACTGTGGGCAAGCACTTCCATTAATTGTATATTTTAATCGTGGTGAAATTTTTATTTGATTTAAAACGCAAACAGTTACGTTCATCTATTGTATAATCCGTGATGTCTGCATCATCAACAGTGATCTTATTTACATTGAAAGGTAAGCCGATCACATTGTAATTGTACAATTCATAGTTTGGAGTATACAATCCATCTCTGCTTTGTTCTATGGTCAAGGCGTATTCAGTTCCTTTTACAATGAATTTTTTCTCCGAATAGATATCCTGCTCATAAGCAAACGTATCTCCATGATCTTCGAACAGGAATGAATTGACCTCGTAATCGGCAAAGTAGACATTTAACATCACTTCGTCTATATCTTTTTCACCCACATACTGCATTACAGGATATTCAGGTATTACAGAACCAGCCCTTACAAACAAAGGCATGTGATCCAGAGGTGTTGCAATGTTGTGCTCGCTTTCGCCATTCAATACCTCATGCGTCCAGAAGTTATACCATTTGCCTTTTGGCAGATAGACCATGCGTGATGCGGCTCCCTGTTCCAATACAGGGCATACAAGAATTTTATCTCCAAACGTAAATTCATCCTGACGGAAGCTATTTCCGATATTTTCCTGTTCCAGCATGACCAAAGGCCTTAAAATAGGAAAACCATAGCGGTGATGTTCCCAGAACACAGAATAAAGATATGGCATCAATCTATATCTTAATTCGATGTAAGTCCTGTTGATGCTGGTATACGGTTCTCCAAAGCTCCATGGTTCTCTTTCTGCAGTATCTCCTGCAGAGTGCGCACGCATGAACGGAGAGAAAGTACCCAGTTGAATCCATCTCGTAAACAATTCCGGATCCGGCTCTCCACTAAAACCGCCTATGTCGGTTCCGCAGAACGGCACACCAGAAACTGACATCCTTTGACACTGGATATTCCCAATCTTCAGGTGCTCCCATGTGGCCACATTATCGCCAGTCCACACACAGCCATAGCGCTGCATACCAGAGTACCCGGCACGTGTGATGGTAAAAGGACGTTTATTGCGCATTAGTTTTTTCAACCCATCATAAGTAGAGCGTACCATTTGCATTCCATAAACATTATGTGCCTTACGGTGTGAGCCGCGGTAACCATCGTAGTTGTGTCTTACATCGTTCGGGAATGTTCCTGAACCGAATACTGCTGGTTCATTCATATCATTCCAAACACCGGCAACGCCTATATCTACCAGCTCTTTATACAAGCCTCCCCACCATTCACGAACGGTAGGATTGGTAAAGTCGGGAAACTGGCATCTGCCCGGCCAAACATGGCCTTCCATAAAGTAATCGTCACTTCGGCGACAAAAGAAGTTATTTTCTTTCCCTTCTTTAAACACCCAATAGTTGTCATCCACTTTAATTCCCGGGTCAATCATCACTACTGTTTTAAACCCGTCATTGGCCAGTTCCTTGATCATTCTCTTAGGATCAGGAAAGTGACTTTTGTTCCAGGTAAAGCAGCGGTAGCCATCCATATAATCTATATCCAGGTAAATGGCATCGCATGGAATGTTTCTTGAACGGAAACCATCTGCTATTTCTTTAACTTTCTTCTCCGGATAATAGCTCCAGCGACATTGGTGATAACCCAAGGCCCATTTCGGAGGCATCGGATGTGTACCGGTAAGTGTCTGGTATCTTTTTACCACGTCCATCATATGCGGACCGTGGATATAGTAATATTGCAATTCTCCGCCATCAGCCCAGAAACTGGTTTTGCTGTTGTCTTCTTTTCCAAAATCGAAATAAGAGCGGAAGGTGTTATCGAAGAAGATACCGTATGCCGCTTGCTGGTGAACGCCTGTGTAAAATGGTATTGTTCTATATAACGGGTCCTGGTCCCAGCCAAAAGAATAAGCATCAGTATTCCAGTTTTGGAAATGACGCCCTCTTAAGTTCATGTTTCCAGACTTGTCGCCCAGGCCAAAGAAGTTCTCCTCTGACTGGCACTTTTTGGTAGCATATACATAATAGCCTCCAAATTCAACGTTCTCTTCCCAGTGCATTGCAGAATCGTCTTCACTCATCACCATCTGACTAAGATTCTCCGTAAATGACACCAGAAAATCACTCTTTCTTACCTTACAGGTAATGGTATTTGTAGATATGGCGTAGTAATCCTCCTGCTCTTCCAATTTAAACGTGGTGACTTTCTGATCAACCACAGGAACTGCGTAAGAGAAATCATCCAGGAAGACACCATGAGGGGCAAGTCTTACGCGAATGATCTCATCGCTTACTACCCTTATTTCCACCCGGGCATTGCCATCTCCAAAAAAGAACTTATTGCCTTCGTTCGCTACGTTATTTACCGAACTTAAATATTTCTTAACGATTGGCTTTAAGTCTGTAACCGGGTTATTTAAATGCTGAATGATTTCTTCAGTTTCTTGAGTATTTATATTTTCTAGTATTTCTTTGTCTTGTCCGTTTATTTCTTCCATGAAAAATCGCTTTAGTAAAATTTATCCCACCATATGATCCTGCGTCAGATCGTGTATTTCATACACCTAAAAGTGTTAAAATTTCTATAAAAACCAAAGGATTATTGTGAGATAAAATAAGCGCATAAAAAAGGCCCTGACGATAACATCAGAGCCTTTTTTATAATTATTGATAGTTTAATCCTAAGGATTATAAGTAAATCCGATATAATATAATGCACCTACTGCAGGATTACCATATGAAGTAAAGTAGTACTTGTTCAAGATATTTGATCCGCCTACTTTAATCATAGATTTAACTGAAGGTATCTTTAAATTAACCTGTGCATCCAAAGTGCTGAAAGCAGGTACTTCTCCAGCTGCAAATGACGAGTTCCAGTAGAACTTGTCCTGCCAGCGATAGTTCACGTTAAATCCAAAGTTTTTAACGATCTCTTTATTACCTAAACCAAGGTTATAACGAACTTTAGGGGTATTGAAATCATTGATATAATCTGCAGGAAGATCCTGAAGTTTATTGTAAGACACGTTACCACTCAAGTTATAATTACCCAACAGGTAATCAATACCAAGGGCACCACCGTAAGAATTCACTTCTCCGTTAGCATTTACAGGTGCTCCGAATTTAGAGAATTTTGTTCCATTTTGCTGATACACCTCTACCGCAGTGATGAAGTCTTTATAAGTGTTATAATAAGCATATGCATCGATCAGGAATTTCGGACCAAGCAATCCTTTATAACCAATCTCATAAGCTTGTACACTTTCCGGACGAACACCGCGTGGGTCGAATTCATAAGCTTTTAACAAAGCAGGATTAGGTGCTCCGGTTGCAGCTGAGGCTAAGAATGCTCTGTAGCTCACATCTGTAAAAGCTTTGTTGGTAGTGAGCAAGTTATATTTATTCAACATTTCAGGAATACCACCAATTAAACGTTGTCTTCCGCCCGCAACTGATAAATCAATATATTGATTCTGTGTAGTTGGATTACGGTAACCGGTTTGGTAAGACACGCGAATGTTATTGTTTGGAGCTACTGTAAGTACACCAGACACCCTTGGAGTGAAACGACCATCAAAGTTAGTACTCTTATCGTATCTACCTGATACTGATAATTTAAACTTATCATTGAACATCTTTTTAGCCAATTGCGCAAATGCACCGTACTCGTTGATGTCAATTTTATCATTCAAATCGTCAAAGATAGTTCCGCCTGACCTCAGTTGATAGATTCTGTAAGATCCACCTACCTGTACTTCCAACGCATTGTTGAAGGCATCAGAGAAATCGTACATACCTTCGTAATGGTATAAATTGGTTTTGTCATTAAATCTAGCTCCCTGTCCAGATGAAATAGTACTATTTACAATAGCACTTTTTGCACCTTCAAACTGTGGTGTTCCAGGCATAAAACGGCCCCTGTCTGCAAATGACCTCGCAGCCGTATGAGCAGCCACATCACTTGCGCCGGTTGATTTTGCATCTCCATAAGCAATTGCGTATTGAGCGAACCAGCCTGAAGTAGGATCTGTTGCCGGACCCTCACTTGGACGATAAGCCTCATTGATAAAAGATCCAAGAATTGAAGAAATATAAGAATCTCCTGATCTTTCCTGCGTAGTGTAACCTCTAAGGAAGAAATCCTGACCCTTCAATTCCAGTTTATATTGTCCGATACTGAAATTACGTAATGAATAACGGTCAGAACCTGTATAAACAGAAGTTCCTCTACCCCAGTTCAGTTGTGCAATGGCCTGAACAGTAGAAGTAATCTTATAGTGTAGTGATCCTGATGCTTTTAAAGATTCCGTATCGTAATCTACCAGATTAACCTCATTATATCCTGTTCTGGATACATCCTGGTTAGAAACCAATCCTTTATTTAAGCCATAATATACACCGATAAGAGGCTGAGCAGCTGTTCCTGCCAAACTGGCTTTAATATTTGCATAAGGTATATTAGCTGCTATAGCATTATTGATATTGGTAAGCGCTGCCGGAGGCAGTTGGGCAACGAATCCACCCTGTAAGAGTCTTGAAACTGAAAGTACGTTTGCGTTTACTTCGTCACCATATACGTTTATACCATCGTAATTAGGATCAGAGGCTCTGTCTCCTGATTTAAACATCCTTGCATTACGGTCAAAGTTGCTGTAGTTATCTGCCTGCCAATCTTTAGCTTGCAGGAAGGAGAAAGTACCTTTAACTGCAAATCTATTCCATGCTTTAGCCATGCGCACATCCAGCTGATTGTACTGCTGATTGCCGGTATTGTCATCATTCAGGTGATTGATACCAGTTTTGAACTGGAAGCTTGCACCCTGATAATCATATGGGTTTTTAGAAGTCATTAACATGGTACCATTGATACCGCCGGCACCATACAAAGCAGATGATGCTCCCGGCAATAACTCCACATTGTCCAGATCCAAATCGGAAACACCAATGATATTACCAACTGAAAAGTTCAGTCCCGGAGCCTGGTTGTCCATACCGTCTACCAATTGATTGAAACGGGTATTACCATTTGAATTGAATCCCCTGGTATTAACAGACTTAAATGTTAAACTTTGGGTACTGATCTCTACCCCTTTCATGTTGTTCAATGCATCATAAAATGACGGCGCCGAGATTTCCTTAAGTGCTGCAGATCCCATGCGCTCCACAGATACTGGAGATTCCAGGATGCGTTCAGGAGTTCTGGAAGCAGAAATTACAACGTCCTGCCCAAGAACAATAGTCGACGGTTCCAGTTCAAACGCCAGGTTGGCCGTATTACCGGTAATTTCTTTCTCGAGTGAAGTGTACCCGATAAATGAAATAACAATTGTAAAAGGGGCTTTTTGCGTTGTACTGAATGAGAATTTACCATTTTCATTGGTCGCCGTTCCGGAAGTTTTTCCCTTGACAGTAATCCCAACACCTGGTATTGGTTCCCTTGTGGTCTTATCCGTTACAGTACCACTAATGGTTACACTTTGTGCCTGTGCTACTACTCCTGTAATACACAACAATAAAAGCGTAAAGATTGCTTTAGTAAAAGTTTTGCTCATACTTAGATTTTATACTAGGTTAATTTTATTATAAATCTAATACAAATTTTTAATTTTCCAAATTTGATTTTTTTTAAGTCAAATTATTCATCTAAATCTCCTATTCATTGAATTTGATTTGTTTTTCAATTGTGATGGAGCTATCAGATTTTTCAATGAATTAAATTTGTCCATACCATGCCGTGGTTTTAAAATCATGATGGTTTTCATTGCATTTGATTTAAGTTTTATGTTAAATTGCAAAAGCAAACCAGATATTCTATTCCAAAAAGTGGTTGTACCTTAACTGAGCTGTAATGAACAAAATTAAAGCACTAATTTGTGTTGTCATCCCCATATTAATAGCCTATATTTTTAATACAAAATTTGGCGACACCCCACCACTTTTGAAATTCCTGAATCCTTTTACCGGATTTTGGCAGAATGCAGAAAATGTAACCGTAAAGAAAAACAAACAGATCGTTCTGAAGGAAACAAAAGAAAGCGTTGAAATTGCTTTCGATGACAGGATGATCCCACATATTTTTGCTCAAAATGACTACGATGTTTATTATGCACAAGGATATGTGACGGCCATGCACAGACTTTGGCAAATGGATTTTCAAACCAGATTTGCCGCAGGAAGATTGTGTGAGGTTGTTGGTAAAAAAGCGCTGGAACTGGATAGGTACCAAAGGAGAATGGGCATGGTCTATGGTGCAGAAAAATCATTAAAAGGTATGATGGCCGATCCTAAATCGAGGGAAATGATCCTGGCCTATACTGCTGGAATCAATGCATATATACATTCCCTATCGAAGGCTAAACTACCTTTAGAGTATAAATTACTTGATTTTAAACCCGAAGACTGGACCCCGATAAAATGTGCATTATTGCTGAAACAGATGTCGGCCGTACTAGCCATGGGTTCTGATGAATTCTACATGACCAACATCAGGAAAAAATTCGGCACTGACGTGGTTAAGGATCTTTTCCCTGATTATCCTTTTAAAGAAGACCCAATTATTCCGGTTGGGACAAAATGGGATTTTACTCCCCTGCCTATTCCGCAAGCCCCTGCTGTTGCCGATGATTTAATAGCAGGCAATAACATCAGAACCAAACAGAAGGTAGAAGGCATCGGCAGTAACAACTGGGCGCTGTCCGGAAAAAAGACAGCCTCAGGTTATCCTATACTGGCAAACGATCCACACCTTGATTTGTCTCTTCCATCAATTTGGTATCAGATTCAACTTCATGCTCCGGGATTAAATGCCTATGGTGTTTCCCTCCCTGGTGCTCCCGGCGTAATCATTGGGTTCAACCAAAACATAGCATGGGGTGTTACAAATGTCGCTGCCGATGTGCTTGATTTCTATCAGATTAAATTTAAAGACAATACCAACGAAAGCTATTGGTACAATAACGAATGGAAGAAAACGAGTACCCGTTTAGAAAAAATAATCATCAGAGGGGGTAAAACAGAAACAGATACTGTTTTTTACACACATCACGGACCTGTTGTTTATCTGACAAAACCAGAGAAGTTTTCCAAATCACAAAACATTCCTACAGGAAGTGCACTAAGGTGGATTGCTCATGAGGAATCAAACGAGCTGAAAACATTTTATCTACTGAACAGAGGAAAAAATTACAACGACTACCGCTCAGCACTGACTTATTACACCGCACCGGCTCAGAATTTTATTTTTGCCTCTGCTGAAAATGACATCGCAATCACCGCCAATGGCAAATTCCCTTTAAAATGGAAAGATCAGGGCAAATTTATCCTTGACGGAACAGATCCTAAAAGCGACTGGCATGGCTGGATACCAGCATCTCAGAATCCTACCGTTAAAAACCCTCCGAGAAACTTTGTCAGCTCGGCCAACCAATCGTCCACAGATCAGACTTACCCGTATTACATCAATTGGGAATTTAGCCCGTACGAACGTGGAAAGCGCATCAACGACAGGCTAACCGTGATGACCAATGCCACGGCCGACAGTATTAGAAAAATGCAGACCGACAATTACAGCATTTACGCACAAAATGCACTTGGAACATTGATCAGCAATGTAAATGCTGGCTCACTAAATGCCACTCAAAAAGAAGCACTTTCTTTGGTATCCAAATGGAATAAGCGGTACGACGCCAATGAAATCGCAGCCAGCATTTTCGACTTGTGGAACAAACGTCTGCAGTTCAACATCTGGGATGATGACTTTACCATTGCCGATGTACCCATGCGCTACCCTACCAGGGACAGGACACTGCAGTTGATGCTAAATGAGCCTGATTCAAAATGGATTGACAATATAAAAACTCCTGCAAAAGAATCTCTGGCCGATCAGGTCAATGAAGCCTTTAAATACAGCTGCGACAGTCTGGAACGGAAATATGGTCCTATCGGCAAACTCTGGGAATGGGCCAATGTAAAACATACGACCATACAACACCTGGCTAAAATACCAGGAATGGGATCGCAGCCGCTGTTAATTGGCGGCGGCAAGATGACCATCAATGCAATGAATGAAGGCAATGGGCCTTCATGGAGAATGGTTGTTGAGTTGGGCAAAACGCCTAAAGGCCACGGGGTGTATCCTGGCGGACAATCAGGAAATCCAGGCAGTAAATTCTACGACAATATGATCGGCACATGGGCAAAAGGTGAATTGTATGATCTATATTTCATGAATTCTCCGGATGATAAATCGGCCACAATAATTTCTAAACTAAAAATATCAAAAAAATAGCCATATGGTTTTTATAGTAATACTTATCGCATCGTTTCTTCTTCAGATGGTTTTACCCTGGTGGATCATTGTGGTCATCAGTTTTGCTGCCTGTGGGTTGATCGGAAAAACCGGAAAAATAGCATTATGGTCGCCTTTCTTTGCGATCTTGCTGTTGTGGACCGGAATGGCATTATTTAAGAGCATCCCCAACAACCACATATTGGCCTCACGTATCGCACAAATGTTAGGCGTAAGTTCTTACATCCTCATTTTCATTTTGAGTTCATTACTTGGTGCATTCGTAGCCGGCATCAGCGGTTATTGCGGGTATCATTTTAGAAAAGCCGTACTGCTTAAGAAAACCAATCCCTAATTAAATTTTGTTGTGTATTTTTGCCAATGTGAAGGAATTAATCGACAAAATATTCTCAATACAGACACCAGATCAATTTGAAAACACCTGTCTGGAGGTATTCTACCATCAGGCAAAGCATTGCGATACTTATAAAGCATATATGACTCACCTGGGTGTGGTTCCCGAACAGGTGAATCATACAGCCGATATTCCTTATCTGCCGATTGCCTTCTTTAAAACACACGACATCTTAAGTTCGGGGGATGCGACGGAGATCATTTTCAGCAGTTCGGGCACTACCGGGATGTCTCAAAGTCGCCATTACGTTACAGATGTCAGCATATATGAACGCAGCTTTAACCAGGCATTTGAACAGTTCTATGGAAAAATAGAGCACACCTGTATCCTTGCACTTCTGCCCTCTTACCTGGAAAGAGATGGCTCTTCGCTGATCTACATGGTAGATGCTTTGATCAAACAAAGCAAGCATCCTGATAGCGGTTATTTTCTGCACAACCATGCTGACCTTCATGAGAAACTAAGTAACCTTAAAATAAGTGGGGTTAAGACCATTCTGATCGGAGTAACCTATGCTCTTCTCGATTTTATTGAAACCAATCAAATTGATTTCCCTGAACTGGTGGTGATGGAAACCGGCGGTATGAAAGGCAAAAGAAAAGAAATGGTGAGAGAAGAACTGCACCAGTTGCTGCAGAATGGTTTTGGTGTAAGCGCTATCCATAGCGAATATGGAATGACGGAGTTACTGTCTCAGGCATATTCCTATGGTTTGGGTATATTCGATTGTCCGCCCTGGATGAAGATTCTCCTGAGAGATACCAATGACCCATTGTCTTTAATAACCGGTCCGAAAACAGGTGGTATCAATGTGATCGATTTGGCCAATATTAACTCCTGCTCTTTTATAGCGACTCAGGATTTAGGCCGTGTTTTCGAGAACGGCTCTTTTGAAGTATTAGGGCGTTTCGACAATGCGGATATCAGGGGGTGTAATTTGCTGGTAGGCTAAGTCAGTCTGGTTCATCAAGTTTTTCAACAAATAACAGCCAGCAATCAATTTTTATAGCCTTTAGGGCACAACCTATTTCCTCTTGAAATAAGGGTGAGCCTGGACTGTGCAAGTATTTTACCTTACTTTATTTTTACTTCTATATTGCTATATTTTTGCCTTCATTTTGCTAAAAGCAAAAGGATAGCAAAAGAAATATACTACACAGAGCGAGTACAATTATACTCTAACGTTGTTCTTTTTATAGAAAATCAACCTATATACACTCTATTAAATAAAATACTATTTTTGTAACGGAGATTATCTTAATGAACATTAAGATAATCTCCGTTACAAAATAATGAACATGGAGTTTTACGGCAGAAAAAAAGAACTTGAAATCTTACAGATCAACGAGGTTCAATCTAAAAGAACCGCATGCTTTACCGTTATGGTTGGTCGGCGGCGTATTGGAAAAACATCCCTTTTGCTTGAATCTGTCAAGAACCAGAGATATTTGTATTTATTCGTCTCAAGGAAAAACGAGCAGCTCCTTTGTACCCAATTTCAAAAGGAAGTACAAGAAGCATTGGGACTACAGATATTCGGTTCGATCACATCGTTTGCAGATATTTTTGAGCAGTTGCTGATTTACTCCGTGAAAGAACATTACACCCTGATCATAGATGAATTTCAGGAATTAGAGTATGTGAACGCTTCTATTTTTAGCGATATCCAACGATTATGGGACAAATACAAAGACCAGGCGAAGATTAATTTCATTGCCTGCGGTTCTATATATTCTATGATGCTGAAGATTTTTGAAAACAGAAAAGAACCGTTATTTGGTCGTTTGACTTCGAAAATCGTCCTTCAGTCGTTTTCCGTAGGGGTGATGAAAGAGATTCTAGAGCATTATAATCCAAAGTATACCTCAGAAGATTTGCTTTGCATGTATACCATTACAGGTGGAGTCGCCAAATACATTACCTTGCTGATGGAGGCCGGAGCTACGACGGAAACGAGGATATTTGACCTGGTCACGCGTCCAGACTCTCCTTTTCTTGTGGAAGGGAAGGATCTTTTGGTGTCGGAATTTGGCAAAGAGTACGGCACTTATTTCTCTCTTCTACAACTGATTGCCTCAGGAAAGACGACGCAAACGGAGATGGATTCCATAGTTGGCAAAAACACCGGTGCCTACCTCGTCAATCTGGAGAAAGAATATTCGTTGATTGGCAGGAACAGACCTATGTTTGCTAAACCAGAAAGCCGCAAGTCCAGATGGAGCATCAGTGATAATTATTTGCGGTTCTGGTTCAGGTTTATTTATCCTAGTCAATCCATGATTGAATTGGGTAAGCATGAGTTGCTCCGTGAATACATCGTTCAGAATTATGAGCAGTATAGTGGATTGTTACTGGAAAAATATTTCAGGGAAAAGTTGTCCGAAACTGAACGCATTACGGCTATTGGCAGCTATTGGGACAATAAAGGAGAAAATGAAATTGATCTGATTGCGATTAATGATATTGATAAAACTGGTATCATCGCTGAAGTGAAGCGCAACCCTAAGAAAATCAACATTGACCTCTTAACAACAAAAGCTAAAGCATTGCAAAAAGAGCTGGCTAAGTATAAAATTCAAGTGAAGGGGTTTTCTATGAAGGATATGTAAAAATGGACCTAACTAAAAAGACACCACAGCAGTTTGTAGTTTTTGTACTCATGCTGTTCTTCTTTTCATTTCAATTTAGTGATGCCAGCGCTCAGGTAGTTTACAAGGGTACAGTGATGAGCGAAAACGAAAAGAAACCCCTTGTGTTGGTGACGGTAAAACTACAACAGCAGCAACGAGATACCATTTCTAATGAAAAAGGGATTTTTGAAATTCATGCTACTGAACAACCGGATACCCTGATCTTTAGCCATATCGGCTATAACACTAAAAAAATATCTACGACTAGCTTTAAAGATGGTCAAACTGTACTGTTGAATGAAGATAACTTCACACTCGGCGAAGTGCAGATCAGCTTGAAAAAAGAACATGAAGTTTTAGGCAAGTTCTCTTACGACCAGGCCAACTATATGAAACGGGCTATCCTGCTGAAGATTTATGCAATGAGGAAATCAAAGTGATCGCAGCATATGGAGATCAAATTCATGTAAATCTTTCAGAATATAAAATTATGGTCCCGAAAGGGGATTTCTTTATCGCCATACAATGGCTGCCAACCATTGGAAATGCAAGTCAGATCTCCTATACCACATTTTCCACGACCAAACTGACCGGTTTCAAACCCTTTATAGGAGCGCAGCCAATCAATGGTAAAGAACGTACTTTTTTAGTGAAAGATTACTCGGGAAACTGGCTACCAAGTACGGATAAGGCAAAATTGGCTATAGCTGTTACGGGCAGGGCAGAATAAAACTATCGTAACGCGGCATGTAATATTTCAACAGGATGGAGCGCCCTTTTACCAGTTCCATCTTTAATCTGGTGTCTGCAGCTGGTTCCCGGTGCGGCGATTACTACGTTTTCAGGTTGTTTTCTTACTTCGGGAAATAAAACCAGTTCGCCAATCTGCATAGAAAGTGCATAATGCTCCTTTTCATAACCGAAAGACCCCGCCATACCGCAGCAACCGGAGGCGATGGTTTCTACGTTATAGTTTTCAGGGAAACGCAGCAGTTGCTCGGTAGCAGTTAATAGTCCTAACGCTTTCTGCTGACAATGACCATGCAGTTTGATGGTTTTTTCATCAGTCTTAAACTGTGATTTTGAAATGCGGCCGGCTTTGATTTCATGAAGCAGAAACTCATCTATCAGCATTGTATTTGAGGCCAGTTCTCTTGCGGAAATGACCTGTTCTTCGCCGACCAGATCCGGGTATTCATCTCTGAAGGTAAGGACAGCTGAAGGTTCTATACCAATAAGAGGACTGTCTGCAGAAATCAGGGGGGCCAGCTGTTTTACATTGTAATCTGCAATTCTTTTTGCGCTACGCAGCAGGCCTTTAGAGATACTGGCTCTTCCGCTCTCCTGATGTTTAGGAATAATAACCTGATAGCCTAACTGCTCCAGTAACTGCACGGCTTTAATACCTATTTCAGCATCCTGGTAATTGGTAAACTCATCACAGAAAAGGTACACTTTTCTTTTGTTCATAACCTCAGGTTCACGTGATCTCCATCTGCTGTTAAACCATTCTTTCAGTGTGATATGGTGCAGCTCCGGCATGCTGCGTTCGACTGCAAAGCCCATGAATTTCTTAATTAGTCTGCTCATGATCCTGCCCGTTACCACGTAGTTGTACAGGTGGGGAACCAATGCTGTGAACCTGGATATGGTGTTAAAATTAGCGATCATTCGAGAACGGAACTGTATGCCATTTGTATCCTGGTATGCCTGTAAAAACTCGGCTTTCAGTTTGGCCATGTCTACGTTGGAGGGGCATTCGGATTTACATCCTTTACAGCTCAGGCAAAGATCCATCACCTCTTTTATCTCTGGATGATCAAAAGGATTAGCTTTGGATGAATTGGAAAGGAATGTGCGAAGCACGTTGGCCCTGGCCCTGGTGGTGTCTTTCTCATCACGGGTAGCCATGTAGGACGGGCACATGGTACCTCCGGCCAACTGTGTTTTGCGGCAGTCGCCCGACCCATTGCACTGCTCAGCATGCTGCAATACATTTTGCCCATAGTATCTAAATACAGTCTTGATTTCTGGTGCAGACTGGCCGGCAACATATCGCAGGCTGGTATCCATAGGTGGTGTGTCCACAATTTTCCCGGGATTAAAAATATGTCCGGGATCCCATGTATCTTTTAACTCCCTTAGCAATGCATAATTTTTATTGCCAATCATTCGTTGTATAAATTCACCCCTGAGCCTGCCGTCCCCATGTTCTCCACTGAGCGAGCCCCTGTATTTCTTCACAAGCGCAGCGACTTCTTCCGCAATCAGCCGGAACATCCGGGTGCCCTCCTCCGTTTTCAGATTAAGTATCGGTCTGAGATGCAATTCGCCAGATCCGGCATGGGCATAGTGAACGGAATGTAAACCATGCTTGATCAGGACTTCATTGAACTCACGGATGTAAGCCGGCAAGTCCTGAACATCTACTGCTGTATCTTCAATTACCGGCACAGCCTTTTCATCACCAGGCAGGTTGCTCAACAGACCAAGTCCGGCTTTTCTGAGCGTCCAGACCTTCCTGGTATCTGCACCGTACAATACCGGAAAATGATACCCCAACCCCATGGCGCGCATTTCGGCCTCAACCAAAGCGGCTGTCTGTTCAACCTCTTCCTGGCTATCCGCAGCATATTCTATAACCAGTAAAGCAGCCGGGTCGCCCTTCACAAAAAAACGGTTCTGCAATTGCTCCAAGTTACTTTTGGTACACTCCAGTATGTAGTGGTCGATCAATTCTACTGCGTAGGGTTTGTACTTAAGCGCAATTAGATTGGCCTTCAAGGCATCCTCTACCGAAGAAAAATGTGCACACAGTAAGCCGTTATGTACCGGAGGCAATGGTTCCAGAGACAGTGTGATTTCTGTGATGAAAGCCAGCGTACCTTCCGACCCGCAGATGAGCTTACAAAAATTGAATTCCCCAGCCCCTGCGGTGAAAGGATTGGTCTCCAGCAGCAGGTCTATCGCATATCCGGTATTTCTCCTTTCTATACTTTGCTTAGGAAATTCTCTGCGGATTTCCTGTTGGTTTTCATAATTACTGAGTTGACTGCGTACCGATCGGTAGAGTTTTGCCTCAAGCGTATCTCCTTCGCATTTCTTAATAAATCCTTCAAACGTGAGCTCCTTAAACTCTACTTCAGTGCCATCACTTAGCAGGGCCTTTACAGCCAGCGTATGTTCCCTGGTACTTTTATAGACCACTGAATTGGAACCACAGGAATTATTCCCCACCATACCACCTATCATTGCGCGGTTAGCCGTAGACGTTTCGGGCCCGAAAAAAAGCCCATGGGGTTTTAAGAAAAGGTTCAATTCATCCCTGATCACACCTGGTTGTACACACACCCGGTGCTTGATGGTATCCACCTCCAGGATACGGTTGAAATATTTGGAAATGTCTACAACAATCCCGCCGCCGACCACTTGTCCGGCTAAGGATGTACCAGCAGCCCTGGGAATCAGAGAGGTCCCTTCGCGATGGGCAAAAGCAATGAGCTGCCTGAGGTCCTCAACATCTGCGGGCAGACAAACTGCCAAAGGCATCTCTGAATAAGCTGAAGCATCTGTCGCGTAAATTGTACGCATCAACTCATCACTATAAAATTCTCCGGAAATGAGTCGCGACAGCTGCTCCAGCTTTGCTTTCATCGCAAACTACAGATCAAATTGAATGCCCTGAGCCAGAGGTAATGTGTTGGAATAATTGATGGTATTGGTTTGTCGGCGCATGTAGGCTTTCCAGGCGTCTGATCCGCTTTCCCTTCCGCCACCTGTTTCTTTTTCGCCACCAAATGCACCACCTATTTCCGCTCCGGAAGTACCAATATTGACATTGGCTATGCCGCAGTCGGAACCCGCAACCGACAGGAACTGTTCTGCTTCTCTTAAATTGAGGGTCATTATCGCTGACGACAATCCTTGAGGAACACCGTTCTGCAAGGCGATTGCCTGGTCGAGTGTTTTATATTTAATGAGGTACAGAATTGGTGCAAATGTTTCCTCCTGTACAATTTCGTAGTGGTTTTCTACCTCGGCAATGCAAGGTTTCACATAGCAGCCAGAAGTGTAAGCCTCGCTGTCCAACACGCCGCCTTCAACCACAAATTCAGCACCTTCTTTTTTACCCTTAGCTATCGCCTGTGTGTACTGTTCAACCGCAGCTGTATCTATGAGTGGCCCAACATGGTTGTGCTGGTCTAGCGGATCGCCAATACGCAGCTGGCCATATGCTTTGACCAGTTTATTTTTAAATTCCTCGTAAATATCTTCATGGATGATGAGTCGCCTTGTGGACGTACAACGCTGTCCGGCTGTACCTACGGCACCAAACACAGCACCGATGATTGACATCTCCAGATCGGCATCTTTAGAGATGATGATGGCATTATTACCACCAAGTTCAAGGATACTACGGCCAAACCTTGTGGCTACGGCCGCAGAAACGATCCGTCCGACACGGGTTGAACCGGTAAAGGAAACCAGCGGAATCCGCTTATCGTTATTGATCTTATCGCCTACCGCATTGCCAACCAGCAGGCTGCTGATACCTTCAGGCATATCGTTGTCTTTAAGCACCTTTGCAATGATGTGCTGACAGGCGACGGCGCATAAAGGTGTTTTTGAAGAAGGTTTCCATACACATACGTTTCCGCATACCCAAGCGAGGGCTGTATTCCAGCTCCATACCGCTACAGGAAAATTAAAGGCCGAAATGATCCCCACAATCCCCATAGGATGCCACTGTTCGTACATGCGGTGATTTGGACGCTCGGAATGCATGGTTAAGCCATACAGCTGGCGCGAAAGTCCAACTGCAAAATCACAAATATCGATCATTTCCTGTACCTCGCCCAAGCCTTCCTGCAGACTTTTACCCATCTCGTAAGACACCAGGACACCGAGGTCTTCCTTATGTGCGCGCAGGGCATCTCCAAACTGTCTGACAATCTCTCCCCTTTTTGGGGCTGGTACGGTACGCCAGAAAACAAAAGCCTCTTCTGCCTTTTTCATTACAGACTCATACGCAGCTTCATCAGCTACCTGCACACTGGCAATGGCCTGTCCGTTTACAGGCGAATAAGACACTATGTTTTTACCTCCGGTTTCCAGCCAGTTGTTACCTGTGGATGTTCCGGAGTTCGTTTCTTTAATACCCAATCGGGTCAATATTTCAGTAATGTTCATCATTTCTTTTTTTGATCAGCCTTTTGTTTGTTTGGTATAAGTGCTTTCAAAGATCTTATCTGCATTGCCAGTTTCAAAGCCTTCTCTGCGATGGATATTTTCAAGCGCGCCTTCAGGCACATTTATAAATTGAGGAAGCACTAAACGTTCAGCAAACTCTACATAACTACCTGCAATATCCATTTTTTCGCCATTTGCAAAAACCGCTTCCTGCATTTCTGCTACCGTGCTGCTTTGGCGCAACAGGCCGTCGGGGCTTACTTTTATTTTCCCACCCTCTGTATTCAGTTTCAATCCTAAAGATTCCACAAAAGTATTAAAATCCTCCAGATGTCTATATCCCGGCTTGAGGTCGTGCACGCTGATGGTATAGTGGTTCAGGTAATACCTGTTGTAAATTACCCAGGCGGCATACTCGCTTTCTTCCAGCAAAGCCTGATAGTCGGATTTTTCAGGCAATTGCCACAAAGGCTGGTGAAAAAACTCGCCGATCTGCGCCCCGTTGTCGAGATCAAGCGCATCAACGGGATCCGCATTGATGTGTTTGGTGTATTTTTCAATCAAAGCCTGGCCCTTGTTGGAAAGTTTCCCAACCATCAGTTCACTCATAAAAATCCGCGGATATTCCGGTGAAGGTGGAGCATACCAGTAAGCATTCAGTTTTTTCCCTTCAAAGTAGTAGTTGTCCCTTTTCTGATAGCCATGGTGCAGAAATATTTTCTCAAAAGATGCAATCCCGAGATGCGGCACACCCAATGTGCGGAAAGCAATATGATCGTTAGTGATTTCTTCCTGTCCCTCAATTACACCAGTACTGATCAGTGCATTGGTTATTTTTTTTACTGCCGGAACCTGCTGACTGTACCTTTCAAAAAGGATATTTAAAAAAATGTCCAGCGGACTTTGATTGTCAAACTTCATCAGTTTTGTATTTATGCTACTTCAATTTCACCCAAGATACCCTTTTCGAAAAGCTGACCGGTCTGCGTGGCCAGTAATCCTTCAAATGGAATGTCTTCCTGCTTAATGAAACCTTTGGACGGTAAAGCACCATTGGCTACCATTTCAATAACTGCAACCAGACTGGCTGCTGTAGTCCAGGAAATTGCCCGCCAGGCCTGTCCATCTATGGTTACAGGATTATAAGATTTACAGAATTCGTTCCTTTTCAGTTGTCCATCTTTCCAGCCTTCGGCCACGGCATATACCAGTACTACATCTTCCTCTACTTCCGGCTTTGCATTTTTAAGGATATCCTCCAGCTGCTGCTTGTTATTTTTCATGTGCAGCTCATGGATCAAAAAGTTCATCAGGTTGCAATGGCCAGGATAGCGAATGGTCTTGTAATCCAGTTTATCTACACGTCCTGCATAGGTTTCGCACATCGTGCCCAGTCCCCCAGAAGTATAAAATGCTTCATAGGCTGCGCCTTCGATATTGATGGTTTCCTTGCCCTGCAGACTCACAACCTGCTTACGCCGCCCATTATGAATGGCTTCCGCATCGTTGATGTATTCATTTACGACACCGGCGGCCGACCAGGTAAAGGAATAGCCCAGCTCGCCGTTCGGATATTTAGGCAGAGCACCCACACGCATTTCAATAGAACGCAGTTTTTGAAAATCCTTTGCCAGGTGAGCACCGATAATGCCAATGATCCCAGGTGCAAGTCCACATTGCGGGGCCATTACCGCTGTGGCTGTCTCACTTAAGCCAATGATGTATTTGGTCGTCTCTACATCTTCCGTAAGGTCGAAATAACTTTTACCTTCCTGGTGTGCAATTCTTGCGATGGTTTTATTAAGAAAATAAGGCAGGGCCGAAACCACGGCATCATGACCGGCAATCATTTGCTGCATCAGTACTTCATCTGTGACATCGCCCGTAATCACATTAAAAGGAAGTTCGTAAGGATAATGAGGTGCCTGCTTGTCCATACCGGTTACCTGAAACTGCTTGCTCAGCAGCACGCCAACCAGTGTACCTACTTTGCCGAGGCCAAGTGTCAATACTTTTTCAATCATTGGTCTATATATATTTGGTAATAACAGCTCAAATATCCATACATTTACCATTAGTAAACAATACATAATAATTAACAAATGATAAGCACAGCTAATCAATTAGAACTTCGACAGCTTAACTATTTTAAGGTACTGGCTGAGGAACTTCATTATAGAAAAGCTTCAGAAATTCTTTTCATCTCACAGTCGGCCTTAAGTCAGCAGATCAAACACCTGGAAGGCATACTGAAAGTTTCACTGTTTGAACGGACCAACCGAAAGGTTTTGTTGAGCGATGCGGGCAGGCTTTTTTATAAAGATATATTACAGGTATTAAACAAAGTTGAAATTGCTGCAACCAATATTAAACTGTACACTGCCGGAAATACTGGTCAGATCGGGATTGGTTTCGTGGCTTCAGCAATGGCTTCTGTTTTGCCTGGTTTACTTAAGCAGTTCAATAGCGATTGCCCCAATATCAGGTTCAGGCTGGATGAGCTCAACAATGCAGAACAATTGGTGGCCCTGCAAAATGAGACACTTGACCTGGGCTTTATGAGATCCAACCACCTGCCGGATGGTTTTAGCAGTAAAAGGGTATATACGGAGACGTTCTCTTTGGTTTTACCGACGAATCACCCGATTACCAATGCCGAATTCAGCAATATAGGTCAGTTCAGGGAGGAAAATTTTATTTTGTTTCCGAATGACCAAAGTCAGCTGTATTACCAGCAAATCATTAATCTATGTGCCGACCAGGGTTTTGCACCAAAGGTTGCCCATCGTTCTATTCACGCGCCAACCATTTTCAGACTGGTAGAAAACGGGATGGGACTTTCGGTCATCCCTAGTTCATTGGCGTCCACTGAAAACCCGAACATCCGCTTTATTGAATTGAAAGGTATTCCGCAACAAACAGCTTTATATGCGGTCTGGAAAAATTTAAATGGTAATCCGGCACTGCCTTACTTTTTAGAAATGCTCGTCGCAGTTTGATATGCGATATTTTGCGGGCTTTAATTTTTCTGTCAGACCAATATTACTTTCTCCTGATTAAAACAGATAGACTTAACCTGCATATGAAATTCGAAATTTTGTAATTCATTATAGAAATATGTATAAATGACCAATTTATATATCTTCGCATAGAATTAGTAATTTAGTGATCAAAAAAGAACACAACGAATCAGATCTTATTGAGGCTATCGCCGATGGAGATGAAAAAGCATTCAAAACTTTATATACACTCTATTTTAAAAAATTACACAAATTCCTTCTTAAGGTAACCCACAATAACGAAGATGCCGCTTCTGATATTTTACAGGAGTCGTTTTTAAGAGTTTGGCTCAATCGTGACAGGCTCAAAGAAATAGACAACTTTCAGGCATGGATCTATAAAGTTGTCAGCACTGAAGCTTTGACCCTGATCAGAAAAGAACTTCATATCAAGACAAAGGCCGACAGGCTGCAATCGAACATAGAAAACGAAAATTCAACCTTTTGCATCCAACAATCTGTTGAGTTTACTGAAATCAAGTCGATCATAAACGTAGCTGTACAGGGCCTGGCCCAACAGCGCCAGACCATCTACCTACTAAGTAGAGAAGAAGGGCTAAGCCCGGACCAGATCGCAAAAAAATTAAACATCTCTATTAATACTGTTTACAATACCCTGACCACTGCACTCAAACTGATTCGCCAGGAACTGGTGAACGCTGGCTATTCTGAATACCTGAGTATCCTCATCATATTAGGTATTTTTTAAAAAACTTAATATTCCAATAGTAGTCATATACAAAAGTCTATTCATACTATTAATCTGGATGAAAATCCAAACTAACCAAACAAAAGAACCCGCATGCGTAACGAACGAATCCGTTATTTACTGGAACAATATTATAGTAATACGCTGTCTGATCATGAGGCTGCAGAATTGTCTCAATTACTCGACACCATTGATCAGGAAGAATTAATCGATATACTCGGCCTGACGATCCCTCCCCTTTCAGCAACAGAAAATTTCATTGTGGACGAGGCTGAAATAGATGCGAAGGTCAATCAAATACTGGCGCTGGACAAAAACTTTCAACTGAAAACAACCCGCAGCATTTCTATACTTAGAATGCTGAAATATAGTGCTGTGGCGGCTATCGCCATTTTAATTGGATCCTATTGGTTGTTTAATCAAACCTTCAATGCCAGCACTGATCAAAAAACAGCAATTGAAAAAGATGTACAGCCAGGAAAAAATGGAGCCATATTGGTGTTGTCAGACGGCACGCAGGTTTCGCTTGATAGTGCCCTCGACAGTAAAGTAATAGTTAGCCGCAATGGCTCAAAAATTAGGATAAGCAATGGACAAGTGGTCTATCTGGACAGCAAAAACGTCAAAGAAAATGAGCTAAACAGCATTGAAACACCTGTGGGGCGCAAATACAACATTACTTTATCTGACGGGACCAAAGTCTGGCTAAATGCCTCCAGTAGCATTAGCTATCCTATTGCTTTTTCGAAAAAGACCAGAAAAGTGACCATTTCCGGAGAAGTTTATTTTGAAGTGGCAAAGAATCCCCGAAAACCGTTTATCGTAAACATTCAAAATAGCCAAACAAACATTGAAGTTTTAGGAACGCATTTTAATGTCAATACCTATGCAGATCATGGTAGTTACAAAACTAGCCTATTGGAAGGCAGCATAAAGTTAAATGCCGGTAAGCGAAATTACTTATTAACGCCCAATCAACAGGCAGTTAGCCAGCCTGGTTCTGAAAATGTACGGGTAATTAGTGACATCAATCCGGAAGATATTATGGCCTGGAAAAATGATTTGTTCCAGTTTAATGAAGCAGATATAGATGATGTGATGTTCGAACTGGCGAGATGGTACGACATTAAAGTGGTGTATGACGAAAACAGGCCTCCAGGCACTTTCACAGGAAAAATCCAAAAAAACCTAACGCTTAGACAAGCCCTTAAAATATTGGGTGCTACACGCGTCAAATATGAATTAACACAAGACAACAAACTAATCATCAAAAACTAAACCCAAGATCATATGAGTAAACACTAACATGCTACCTGAAGAAGCCATGTGCTTCGAAAAACTACCAACTAAAAACATTTAAATCTAAAATCTTTAGCTAAAAATGAACCCTAAAACTAACCAAAAACGAAACTACCACTTGAAGAGCGGGAATGGCAAAAAGCCTTTCGGTCTCTTTTTTGCCACCATGAAGATTGTCACCTTCCTTACGGTATTTATTTCAACCTTTGCGAACGCAAAAACTTTCTCACAAACTATTAAGTTACAGCTGAAATCTGCGAAAATCTCGGACATTTTAATTGCAATTGAGAAACAGTCTGACTACTCTTTTTTCTATAAAACGGACGACCTAAAAGGAATTAAGAAATTGGATGTAAACATTAATGAAAATTCAATTAACAGTGTACTACAACAAGTATTAGTGGGCTTGCCGTTAGAATATATTATTGAAAACAAAACTATTGTTGTCAATAAAGTCCTTGATAAACCAAGGGTGATGATTGCTGAAAAAATAGCGATTCCACAAGCCATTACAGGTACTATTAAAGACCAAAGTGGCTTACCTGTTACCGGAGCTTCTGTAACGGTGAAAGGCACTAACCGAGTTACACTCAGTAATGCCCAAGGTTATTTTAGTATAGAAGCAACTATCGGCGAAACACTAGTGATCAGTTCTATCGGCTACACACCTCAGGAGATCAAAATAAGTGGTCCGTCTTTAGGAAATATCATCCTTAGCGAATCGCTTGAAACACTCGGAGAAGTAGTCGTAATGGGTTATAGCACTCAGAAAAAAGAAAGTCTCACCGGTGCCATCAGCACAATCAGCGGAGATAAACTGAAAAATGTAACCTCTCCAAATGTACAAAACCTACTTGCCGGAAAGGCTCCTGGCCTATTCGTTGCACCAGGCTCGGGAAAACCGGGAACCGCAGGTTCAGTGATCATCCGGGGACAAGCTACTTTGAGCGGTACAACCAGTCCGCTTTGGGTGATAGATGGAGTGATCATAGGATCAAGCCCAGGAGAATTAAATCCGGAGGATATCGAATCTATGACGGTGTTAAAAGATGCTGCGTCGACCGCTATTTATGGTTCCCAGGGTGCCAATGGTGTAATCGTTGTGACTACAAAACGCGCAAAAGCCGGACAAATGACGGTAGATATTACCTCCAGAAATGGGTTTACCCAACTTACAAACGGCAATCTACAGGTGATGAACGGGGCAGAATTATATGACTATTTCGCTTCTTTCTCTAATGCAAGTGGTCTAAATTTTCCACGCTGGAAACCAGAGTTGCGTAACAGCAATTTCGATTGGTGGGATCTGGCAACTAAAAACGGCTTCAACCAAAATCACAATATCTCTTTACAGGGAGGCACTGAAAAACTCCAGTCATTTCTTTCTGTGGGATTTTATGATGAATCCGGCGCCATCAAAGGATATGATTATGAACGTTACAATTTTAGATTAAACACGGTTTTTAAGCCTTTTAGCTGGCTGACTGTTAAGCCTTCTTTAGTTGGTTCCCGTCGTGGTGTTATCGACAGACAATATTCTGTAACTTCAATTTATTCAAATCTTCCATGGGACAGTCCTTATGATGCCAATGGAAATTTAGTACCTCACAGATCCAGTACATGGGTAAACAGTGCAAGCACGAATTACCTTTATGATCTGCAATGGAACAAATCTGCAAATACCAACTACGAGTTTATGGGCAATTTTGATTTCGACATCAACCTGACTAAAAACCTGACCTTTTCTTCTGTTAACAATTATAGATTTAACACCTACTCTGCCAGTGGATACACAGATCCCCGCTCAAATGGTGGACTGAGTGTAAACGGACGTGTCACAGATTACAGGTCTGAATATACCCGTCGCTATACCAATCAGCTATTGCGGTATAACAATGCATGGGGAAAACATAGCCTGAACGCGCTTGCCGGATATGAATTCAATGACTTCAACAGTAAAACTTTAGATGCATATGGAAAAGGCATACCTCGAGGCTTTGAAGTCCTGGATGTTGCAGCAAGTCCTGAAAGGACAAAAGGCGCAATAAATGAGTGGGCGGTGCAATCTTTGTTATTTAATTCTAACTACGCCTACGATGGCAAATACCTGGCGCAGGTATCTCTTCGAAGAGATGGTGCATCAAATTTTGGCAAAAAATATGGTAACTTTTTCTCCGTAAGTGCCGGATGGAACATCAATCGCGAGGAATGGTTCAAAGCAGATTTCGTAAATACGCTTAAACTTCGCGCTGCATATGGTACCGTAGGAAACCGCCCTTCGGCTTTGTATCCTCAATATGATCTGTATGCTGTGAATACATCAGCAAGTTACAATGGAATTCCGGGAATTTTGATTAGCCAGATCGGCAACAAAAACTTAACCTGGGAAGAAACCTACACTAGCGGATTAGGATTAGATGCGACTGCTTTCAATAATAGGGTGAGGCTAACACTAGACTATTACATTAAAAGTACAGATAATATTTTGTACAATGTGCCGATTAGCGGTCTCACAGGCGTAACCAGTATTTGGCAAAATGTTGGTAAAATGCAAAACAAGGGTATAGAGATAGCGCTTGGAGGTGACATCCTCCATACAGAAGATTTGCTATGGAGCCTGGATGTAAATGTGGGACACAATGTTAACAAGCTTACTGACATCTATAAAACCCGGAATGAAGATGGAACTTACTCAGCGAAACCGATCATTATAAGTGATGAACTGGGTATTGCGGGCTCGGCACGCAGGGTACTGGAAATCGGACTGCCTGTTGATACCTATTACATGCCTGAATGGGCGGGCGTTAATCCTGATGATGGTAAGCCGTTATGGTACACTGTAACCAGGGATGCAAATGGTAACGAAACTGCGAGAACAAAAACTTCTGATTATTCAAAAGCCAGCCAGGAAAAACTAGACAAGGCCTCACCTGATCTATTTGGTGGCATCACCACTTATTTGAAATGGAAGAAATTTGATTTGAACGGGGTGTTCGGCTATTCGATTGGTGGAAAGGTGTATAACTATTCACGCCAGGAATACGATTCGGATGGAACTTATACGGACAGAAACCAAATGAAATTAATGGACGGCTGGAAGAGATGGGAAAAAGCTGGTGACATCGCAACCCACCCTGTAGCAAGATCCAATAATCAAGACAAAGGAAATTCGATGTCTTCACGCTACGTGGAAAGCAACGACTTTTTCAGATTGCGTTCTTTGGCTGTGGGTTACAACTTTGATCTTAAAAAATTTAATGTCAGAAATTTAAGAGTTTACCTGTCGGGAGAAAATCTATTTGTCATCACTAAATATTCTGGTGTAGACCCGGAAATACCGGTTAGAGAAGATAATCAGGCAATATTGTTTTCTACAGGTCCGTCGGTATATCCGATGGCCAGAAAATTCATGTTAGGACTTAATGTTTCATTCTAAAGTGTGTAAAAAAATGAAAAAAATATTAGCAACAATTTTTGTAATGATAGCTCTGTCATCTTGCGAGATTGATAGAGATCCATTTGGATCAATGAAGTCAGAGACGATAGATAATGACATCGAAGGATCTATAGATGGTTTATTGAACGGAATGTATGGTCAGTTGAAGGCCTGGTCTGATCCTATGCACCGCTTAGGAGAATATGCAGGAGATAATATGATGATCAGAGGTTCTTCCACAGATGCATTCTATGAGTTTATTTCCTTTGCAAGAACTCCAAATAATGGAAGGTTATCTACTTTTTGGGATAGCGGATATAAAGCAATCGCGCAGGCATCAAACATCATCAATAAGGTTCAACTGGGTAAAAGCCCCGAACTGGACAGCAAGCTAGGGGAATGTTTTTTTGTGCGTGGAATGATGTATTTCTATTTAGTACGCGCATTTGGACGTCCATACTATCAAAATCCGGAAACCAATCTGGGCGTACCTATCGTGAATGGTACTCCAGATGATGTGATCAATGCAACTTTCCCAGATAGAGCGACTGTGAAAGCAACCTATGAGCAGGTGATTTCCGATCTAAAAAAAGCTGAAGAATTAATCAATGTTAATAAAGGTCCTATTTTTGCATCCAAAGAAGCTGCGCAAGCACTGCTTTCCAGGGTTTATCTATACATGAGCGGGACTTATACCAGTCCTAACCAAACTTATGCCCAATTGGCCGTAGATTACGCTACGAAAGTAATTGGTGGAGGTACGAGATATAGCTTACTACCAAGGACCGATTTCATGAAATACAACACCTTTACACCAGAAAATAATAGAGAAACTATTTTTGCGATCAAACGTGTTGCATCCGAGTTTTCCGGCGAAGATCATTACTACGGTATTGGCGGAATGTATTCAAATATTGGCGGAATGGGCTGGGGAGAAATGTATGCCAGTGCAAAATACATCAATTTACTGAATGAAACCGGCAGAAATGACTGGAGACCTGACAAATACAAAATCGTAGATGCCAGAGCTGCATTCATTGAACCGACCTACTCTAAAACTACTGCTGGCGCCTTTACCGAAGTTTTTAGATTCATTAAGGATGATGCCGGAAACACATTGAACTACGCACAATTAACTATCAGCCGTAATGGCAATGTGATTACATGCGTAGAGGGCGTTAGTCCAAATCAGGTAGTGTATACCCTCACTCCTGTTGATGCCACACAGGAAATTTATTCCATCAATTACAAAGACGGCAAAACTTATACTGGAGTAATTGACTATTTTATTTCATTAAATCGCGCTTACCCTCAGTTTTATATTGTTAAGGCTTCCCGCGAGGGAGAAAATTCTCAACTACATTCTCCAGTGATCAGCAGGCTGGCTGAAGTATATCTGAACAGAGCTGAGGCTTATGCCAAGTTGCAAAACTATGGGGGAGCGCTTAGCGATTTGAATGAAATTAGGCGTCGTTCTATAGTAAACGGTGGATATGGTTCTTTAACCGCGGCAAATGCAGGAGATCTAATTGATAAAGAAAGGCAACTGGAATTGGCCTATCAGGCGGAACGTAGTTTTGACGTGTTCCGTAATGGAAAGTCACTCTCACGTCCATATCCAGGTCCTCAAAATCAAATGGGAGAAATACCTGCTACAGATTTTAGGGTTACATATTATATCCCTCAAACTGCTATTAATTCATACCCGGGAAAATTAACACAAAATCCGACCAATTAAAATAAAAAAAGAGCGGCTAAAATTAGCCGCTCTTTTTTTATTTGCATGATCTATTCTACAATCAGCAGGAAGTAATTCTTCTTCCCTTTTTGTACAATGATATACTTATTGTTCAGCAAATGATCTGTATTGAAAACAGCTGTCATCTCTTTGATTTTTTCCTTATTCACAGAAACTCCCCCACCCTGTATGGTCTTTTTCACTTCTCCTTTTGAAGGGAAAACACTGCTTTTCTCTGCAAGTAGCGTCGCAGCATCTAAACCTTGTTCCAACTCATTCCTGGAAACCGGAAACTGAGGTACACCCTCAAAAATTTCTTTAACCTGTGCATCATTCAAATTAGAGAAAAACTCCAGAGAACCATTTCCAAATAGGAAATCAGAGGTTTTAATGGCTGTTTCCAAAGCTTCTTCGGAATGTGTCCTGATGGTAATATCTTCAGCCAGGGCCTTCTGCAAAATACGCATGTGAGGAGCTGCATCGTGCTGCACTTCCAATGCTTCTATTTCTTCTTTTGTTTTCAGCGTAAATATCCTGATCCATTTCTTGGTGTCCTCGTCAGAAGCGTTTAACCAGAACTGGTAGTACTTATATGGCGAAGTTTTTTCAGGATCCAGCCATACCGCACCGCTTTCAGTTTTACCGAACTTGGTTCCGTCGGCTTTCTTAATCAACTGTGTAGTGATCGCAAAAGCGGTACCCGCATCTTTACGTCGGATCAATTCTGTTCCGGTAACAATATTACCCCATTGATCTGAACCACCCATTTGTACCAGACAGTTCTTATTTTTCCATAAATAATAAAAATCGTAACCCTGGATCAACTGGTAACAAAACTCGGTAAAAGAAAGACCTGAGTCACCTTCCAAACGTCTTTTCACACTGTCTTTGGCCATCATATAATTGACGGTGATGTGCTTACCAACATCCCTGATAAAGGTAAAAAGGTTCATGTCTCTAAACCAATCCGCATTGTTTACCATTACGGCACCATTGCCTCCATCTTCAAAATGGAGGAATTTGGAAAGCTGGCGTTTCATTCCGGCAAGGTTAAGTTCAATGATCTCTTCTGTCTGAAGGTTACGCTCGTCCGACTTACCGGAAGGATCTCCAACCATTCCTGTCGCTCCGCCAACAAGTGCATAAGGCTTATGGCCCGCACGCTGGAAATGAATCAATGTCATGATCTGGGTCAGGTGACCAATATGCAGTGAATCTGCAGTCGGATCAAAACCTATATATCCGGAAGTCATTCCTTCATTCAATTTCTCTTCAGTACCAGGCATCATGTCCTGCAACATGCCTCTCCAACGTAACTCTTCAACAAAATTGGTCATTCTTTTATGCTTTTAGGGCAAATATATAAAAAGCTAAGTTATCCTTAAATTCATATTGACCGGAAGCAGTTAAAACATTTAAAAATCGCTACTTTTAAAGCGATGAACTTTCTATCGCATTTTTACTTTGACAAATACAACCCTGACGAAAACATGGTACTGGGAGTCGTTTTGCCAGATTTTATTAAAAATGCCCAGAAGGATGTCAATCTATATCCCTTAAAGGAGAAACACTTGTTTCAGGATATGAAACTTCAGCAATCGATCCTTAAGGGCTGGGAAAGGCATATAGAGGTAGATAATGTTTTCCATTCTTCCGATTTTTTCAAATCACAGACCAATGTATTAAAACAAATTATCCTTCCTGTTTTCGAAAACAGTCCGGTAAAGCCTTTTTTTATGGCGCATATTGGGCTAGAGTTGGTTTTAGATCACCTGCTCGTCGTTAAGGGAATGATAGACATCAACACCTTCTATGATCAGCTGGTTAAAGCAGATAAAGTTGCCCTGAATGACTTTTTACAGAAAGCAGGACTAACAGACACTACAATCTTTTTTAAGTTCCTGGATGGCTTTATTTCAAGCCGGTATTTATTGAGTTATCAAAAAATAGAAAACATATCTTATGCGCTAAACCGGATATGCATGCGCATATGGGATAATCCGTTTACAGATGCTCAGCTGGCAATTCTCACCGGTAAATTATCTATTTTTAAAAACCTGATAGAGAACCAGTATCTCTCCATTTTTGATGAAATAACCCAGTACCTGGATCAGGAGCAAATTTAAAGGGATTTTGTATCTTCGCTCCTATGTCACTATTTGATATTAAAGACAGAATGGATGCTTTGGTTAAGGAGCTTAACCAACATACTTACAATTATTATGTTTTGGCGATGCCAACCATTGCGGATTATGAATTTGACAAGAAATTGGAGGAATTGGCCAAACTTGAAAAAGAATATCCTGATTATGCAGATCCAGATTCACCGACACTCAAAATTGGAGGTGATATTACGAAAACATTTACTACTGTAAACCATAGGTGGCCAATGCTTTCCCTAGGAAACACTTATAATGAGCAGGATCTTAGGGATTTTGATGAACGGGTAAGAAAAACAATCGGCGATAGTTTTGAGTATGTATGCGAACTTAAATTCGACGGTTTATCCATCAGCCTCACCTATGAGGATGCAAAGCTGGTAAGGGCTGTTACGCGTGGAGATGGCACCAAAGGCGATGATGTAACTACCAATGTGAAGACAATAAACAATATCCCGCATAAATTGAAGCATAGTGACATCCCCCCTCTTTTTGAGATCAGGGGAGAAATATTTATGCATCGCGCGGCATTTGACAGGCTGAATAAAGAACGTGAAGAACTTGGGGAAGTACAATATGCCAACCCAAGAAATTTTGCGGCTGGTACCGTAAAAATGCAGGATTCTAAGGAAGTAGCGAAACGTCCGCTCGATTGTTTCCTCTATTCCTTGAATACGGATAAGAATTATTTCAAAACGCATTGGGAAAGTCTGCAGAGCTTAAAAAACTGGGGTTTTCATGTTAGCAGTGATACAAAATTGGTCAGTAGCATCGACGAAGTACTTGAGTTCATCAAACACTGGGAACATCAGCGTTTTAAATTGTCGTATGACATCGATGGAATTGTAATTAAAGTGAACAGCTACGCCCAGCAGCAGGAGCTTGGGTTCACAGCTAAATCGCCCAGATGGGCAATTTCCTTTAAATATAAGGCGGAAGAGGTACAAACCGTTTTAGAAAAAGTGACCTACCAGGTAGGCCGTACCGGTGCTATAACGCCTGTGGCTAACTTAAAACCAGTTTTGTTGGCCGGCACAACAGTAAAACGTGCTACCCTACACAATGCAGATGAGATTGAACTGCGCTTGAAATTGCATGAAAATGATACCGTCGTTGTAGAGAAAGGCGGAGAAATCATTCCAAAAATAATTAGTGTTGTTTTAGAGAAACGCGTTTCTGATATACCTGTTAAATACATTGAAAATTGTCCGGAATGTGGCACAGCATTAATCAGAAAAGAAGGTGAAGCCAATCACTACTGTCCGAATGATGAAGCTTGCCCACCACAAATCGTAGGTAAGATCCAGCATTTTATCGGCAGAAAAGCAATGAACATTGATGGACTTGGCGATGAAACTATTGAAACATTCTATCAAAAAGGCCTGGTAAAGCACATCAGTGACTTATACACACTTCATGAAAAGGCCGAAGAACTAAAAACGTTGGAGCGGTTTGGGGAACGTTCGATTGAAAATATGCTCAATGGAATTGAACTTTCCAAGCAAATGCCTTTTGAAAAAGTCTTATTTGGACTTGGAATCAGGTATGTCGGGGAAACGGTAGCTAAAAAATTAGCGTTCGGAACAAAGAACATTAACACCCTATCTTCAGCTAGTCTTGAGGAGCTTATCGCTATCGATGAAATCGGTCAGCGTATAGCTGAAAGCATTATTGATTACTTTGGAAATGAGGAACATCTGAGACAAATAGAGCTACTAAAGTCATATGGACTTCAGTTTGAAGCCATAGAAAATGAAATTGCATTACAAAGTGACAAATTAACTGGAAAAACATTTGTAATTTCGGGCGTTTTTGAGAATTACAGTAGAGAAGAACTTAAAGATTTCATTGAAAGCAATGGTGGGAAAATATTAAGCGGCATATCGGCCAAACTAAATTACCTGCTCGCCGGAGATAATATGGGCCCTTCTAAACTTGATAAAGCGAAAAAACTAAATGTACCCCTAATTTCAGAGGATGATTTATTAGAGATGTTGAAATAATAATTTAAAGATGAACAAATTTCATGGAACCGGTGTAGCATTGGTTACGCCATTTAAAACAGATGGATCAGTAGATTTTGACGGGTTAAAAAACCTGATCAACTATTTGATAGACGGAAAGGTAGAATACCTGGTGTCATTAGGCACAACTGGAGAAGCATCAACACTCAATAAAGACGAAAAGAAGAAGATCTGGGAATTTACAGCAGAAATAAATAATGGCCGTTTGCCTTTAATCGCAGGTATCGGTGGCAATGACACTGCTTCGGTAAGCCAAAGTGTTAAAGACTTTGAAGCAAATGGATACAGCGCAATATTATCTGCAAGTCCGTACTACGTTAAACCTACTCAGGAGGGAATCTACCAGCACTATAAATCGATCAGTGAGGCAAGTTCCCTACCTATATTTCTTTATAATGTACCTGGCCGTACCGGAAGCAATGTAAGTCCGGAAACGACTTGCCGTCTTGCACATGATTTTAAGAATATCATTGCTACAAAAGAAGCTTCAGGCAACTTCGATCAGTTTAACCAGATCATGAGGGATAAACCTGAAGATTTCCTGTTGATCTCTGGTGATGATCCGGTTGCAATGCCGATGATCTCATTAGGAGCAGTCGGAGTGATCTCTGTAGTGGGTAATGCATTACCAAAACAATTGTCGGACATGATCAGGTTGTGTCTGAGCGGAGACTTTGCGAAGGCCTTACCTCTGCACCTAAGTCTGATAGAATTTACAAGACTGATATTTGCCGAGGGTAACCCGGCAGGTGTAAAAGCTGCTTTGAAACACTTTGGTGTTTGCGATGATCACTTGAGATTACCTTTAGTAAAAGTGTCTCCTGCGTTGCGTGAGGCAATCATTGCGGAATCGAAAAAGATTTCATAACATACTCGTTATCCTGACCTCGAAGAAGCTGCGAAGCAAATTTATTTCAGGATGACGACCGCTTTAAAACATTACCCAATAAAAAAAGCGTCCCGAATATCGGGACGCTTTTTTCATCAAAACAAAAATAAAGTATTAACCTTTATTTTTTGTTTCCTGAACCTCTAGACGAATCTCTTGAGCTAAGTTTTTAAGATCCTGCATACCTTTACGTACACGTGTTCCTGCAGCACTGTTGGCTTTGTTGTAGAATTTGTCTGCATCAGCTTCTAAAGATGCAACAAGTTCCTTTACTTGATTGAATTTTTTCATCGTTAATTTACTCCTTTTAGGTTTTTAAGGTTTTGATTAATACTCTATTACTAAAGTAAGGTGTTTATTTTAATAAAAAAACTTTTAGAATAATAAAAAAATATGCTAAACCTTGTTTTTTTCCACATTCAGGGGGATTATGAACAATTAACCGCACCAAAAACAACATCAACACCTTAAAAATCAACACCTTACAAACACAGCGTCACAAAAAAGCCCCTCTAAAGTCAATTAGAGGGGCTTTTCTAAAATTTATACTTTTAAGAAATCGCAAATTGATTTTCTTTATAATATCCATTCTTAAGTTTATCCGAAACTTCACTAAATGCATCAAGCGTTCGCTGAACATCTTCGAGGGTGTGAACTGCTGTTGGTATTAATCTAAGCTCAATCAATCCTTTTGGAATAACAGGATAAACAACGATTGAACAGAAGATACCATAATTTTCACGCAGATCCATTGTTAAGGCCGTTGCTTCTAATAATTCTCCTTTTAAAAACACAGGAGTAACCATCGTGTTGGTAACACCCAGGTCAAATCCTCTTTCTTTTAAGCCTTTTTGAAGCGTAGTTGCAATGGTCCAAAGTCTCTCCCTTAGCTCAGGATTATTTTTTAACAGCTCAAGTCTCTTCAACAAACCAATAACCATAGGCATTGGCAGCGCTTTAGCAAAAGTCTGAGACCTCATATTGTACCTGAAGAAGTTTGTCATCTCTTCAGTAGAAGCAACAAAGGCTCCTATACCTGCCATTGATTTGGCAAACGTACCAAAGTAAACGTCTACACCATCAATACAGCCCTGCTCTTCATGCGTTCCAGCTCCTGTAGGACCCATAGTACCAAAACCATGAGCATCGTCAATTAACAAGCGGAAATTAAATTCTTTCTTAAGTTCTACAAGTTCTTTAAGCTTACCCTGAGCACCAGACATACCAAAAACACCTTCGGTAATGACCAATATGCCACCACCGCTTTGTTCTACCAACTTAGTAGCTCTCTCCAGCTGCTTACGTGCACTCTCTATATCATTATGCTTGTATACGAAACGTTTACCCATGTGCAGACGCAAACCATCAATAATACAGGCATGCGATTCAGCATCGTAAACAATAACATCATTACGATCTACGAGACTATCGATAATGGAAACCATACCCTGGTATCCATAGTTCAATAAAAATGCATCTGGTTTTCCTACAAAAGCGGCAAGTTCCTGTTCTAATTGCTCATGATATTTAGAATTCCCAGACATCATACGCGCACCCATTGGGTAAGCCATACCAAAATCCGCTGCACCTTTTTCATCTGCTGCTCTAACTTCAGGATGATTAGCTAAACCTAAATAGTTATTTAAACTCCAAACTAAATGTTCCTTACCTCTAAAATTCATATGAGGAGCGATATCCCCCTCTAATTTAGGAAATGAGAAATATCCGTGAGACCATTTGTGATGTTGGCCGATTGGCCCCATATGTTTCGCTATCTTTTCAAAAATGTCCAATGTTATATGTATTTAGGTTTTTTATTTTTTTGCAAATTTAAGTTTAATATGCCTCATATGCAATATGAGGTAATTGATTGGCAATGTTTCGACAGACGCCATTATTATGCCAAAAAAGCCTTAACAAACTTTTGTTAAGGCTTTTATATTTTTATGATTTACTTTTTAATCAACATTATCATGTAAAAATGAATTATTTGGTCTGATCTCTGTTGAGCCATCTTCATCATTACTCAAAGTGAATCTTGAAACTTGTGATTCTGAGGAATGCTGAACCTGCTGCAATTGCATTTGTTTACGTTTGTATGCCGGTTCGTTCTCCAGTTCCTGTAATCCATTGCTCGTGCGCAATTTCATACTCAGATCTTTTAGCCTCAAAATCCTTTCTTTTGACTTTCTTAGCTGATCTTCTATAGACTCATCGTTTTTATCATCATCAGCACCTGCTTCAATAATTTCATCTTTCTGAGGTTCTACATCATTATTGAAAACAGCCGCAGGTGTTTCGAATACAAAATCAGTTTCTGCAAGTTTGATCTCAAACTCAAAACCTGACTCTTGTTTACTTTCCTGAGCAGGAGATTCCTCCTCTATCAAAGTATGTTTTACAATCGTATTTTCAGGCTCTTCAGTTTTTCTCGATTTATTGATATTAAATAGATCACCAAAAAGATCTGACTGCTTAATTTCTTCTTTTGCTTTTAATACAGGTTCTTGTTGCTGCACCTCTATTTTTGGTTCAATAAAAGAATTAACAGGTTCCACTGGTTTCACTAAAGGAGCTTCCTCAGGTGTCAGCAAAGAGATTTTTTTAACATTTTTTCTGTCTTCTTCTCTTTGTTCCTTAGTCTGGAATCCTGTAGCGATAATAGTAACAGACAACATATCTCCCAGATTCTCATCAATACAGTTACCCCATATTAAATCTGCAGAAAGACCTGCTTTGTCCTGAATGTAATCAGTTATAATAGTTACCTCATCCATGGTTACCTCACGAATCCCGGAACTAATATTTAACAGGATATATCTTGCGCCTTCTATTTCATTATCTTTTAATAATGGCGAAGCCAAAGCTCCTTCTACTGCGTTTAATGCTCTATTTTCACCTTCACATGCGAAACTACCCATGATAGATACTCCGCTGTCTTTCATAACAGTGCGAACATCTTTAAAATCCACGTTGATGTATCCAGGCACCGTAATGATCTCAGCGATACCTTTAGCTGCCGTAGTCAAAATATCATCAGCCTGCGCAAAAGCCGACCCCAGTGTAAGGTTACCGAATATTTCACGTAGCCTATCATTTGAGATCACCAGGTAAGAGTCAACGTATTTCTTAAGCTCATCCAACCCGTCATTTGCCTGCATCTTACGTCTCTTGCCTTCAAAAGCAAAAGGAGTGGTAATAATAGCAACAGTCAAAATATCTAATTCTTTTGCCGCTTTAGCTATAATAGGACTGGCACCTGTTCCGGTACCACCGCCCATACCTGCAGTAATAAACAACATTTTAGTAGTGCTTCCCAGCATCTGCTTAATGTCATCTATATTCTCAATAGCAGAATTTTTTCCCACTTCAGGAATTGACCCGGCACCCATTCCTTCGGTCAAACTTGCACCAAGTTGTACCTTATTAGGGATAGGGCTAAATTCCAAAGCCTGGGCATCAGTATTACATATAATAAAGTCTACACCAGTAATTCCTTGACGGTACATATGGTTTACCGCATTACCACCACCGCCACCAACACCAATTACCTTGATGATTGATGACTTATCTTTTAACATTTCGAACTGCATATCTTTATGAATCAGTTATTTAAAAATTCGTTTTTCCTGTTCATCTCTCTATGTAATATTAACACTTTTTTAACAGGCGTTTTCCACAACTGTTAAGAATGTGGAAAAATCGTCTTTTGTGGAAAAATATTACGGTTTTATATAATCCTCGTCACTTACGTTCATGTCGTCTTTGATGAAATCTTTAGTCTTTGCTAGCAATTTATCAAACAGTCCGCCTCCTGATCTTTTGGCTTTCTCCTTATCTTTCGGATGCTCTATAAATACACCGGGCTGCTTCATTTCTTCCAGCAACTCTTCTGCTTTTTGTATGCCTTTTATTAATAAACCAACACTAGTAGCATACATCGGGCTCTTCAAATCATCATAGATTGTTTTCGGCATATCCTCATATTTCGACAAATGCTCATTAGGATAACCAACCCTGCAATCTAAACCGGTTACATATTCTACCAATTGTGAAAGGTGTTTCAATAAGGCTCCACCACCTGTAATGACTACCCCACCGATCAGCTTTTTCTCATATCCTGAAGATTTGATTTCGTAATAAACATGCTCAATGATTTCTTCCATACGGGCCTGGATGACATAAGCAAGGTTCTTTACTGAAATTTCTTTAGGCTCTCTTCCTCTTAAACCGGGAACACAAATGATTTCATTTTCTTTGTTTTCTTCAGCCAATGCTGATCCAAAACGTGTTTTCAACAATTCAGCCTGATTTCTCATCACTGAACATCCTTCTCTGATATCTTCCGTAACACTGTTTCCTCCAAAAGGAATAACAGCGGTATGACGGATGATGCCTTCATGGAATATCGCAATATCTGTTGTGCCACCACCTATGTCTACCAAAACTACTCCAGCTTCTTTTTCTTCATCGCTCAACACCGACTCAGAAGAGGCCAATGGCTCAAGAATTAACTCCTGAGTTTGTAGCCCTGCATTAGTAACACACCTCATGATATTTTTTACGGCCGTAACCTGACCTGAAATGATATGAAAGTTTGCCTCCAGGCGAACTCCTGCCATACCAATCGGATCTTTTATCCCGGGCTCATTATCAATGGTAAATTCCTGAGGCAAAACATGGATGATCTCTTCTCCAGGTGCCATTACCAGCTTAAACATATCATCTATCAGCTTATCAATATCCTTTTTGCCAATCTCATTGTTAAGCTCCCTGCGGGTCAGGATCCCTCTGTGCTGTAAACTTTTAATATGCTGACCTGCAATACCAACATTTACAACGCGTATCTCCACATTAGATTGCCCACTGGCAAGCTCTACGGCTTGTGATATGCCCTGAACTGTTTTCTGAATATTAGATACTACACCACGGGTCACACCTGCTGATTCCGCCTTCCCTATACCTAATACTTCTATTTTTCCATGCTGTGTTCTGCGACCAACGATCACACAGATCTTAGTAGTACCAATATCCAAGCCTACAACTATTGGAGATTGAGTGGTTAATTTTTCTTTGCCCATAACGATATTGATTTTGTTGAGTTTATTATATTTTGTTTTTCCTGGTATCTGTTTTATCTTTTTTCTTTTCCTGTTCCGTACTACTTACCGGAGGTTTATCTCCAGAGGTAGAACCGGCATCAGGGTTTTCTTGTATAGCCTCCTGACTGTTATTAGAGGCCGTATCTAATTTAACCGTGGTTTTCACCTGAGTTGCTGAAGAATCAATTTTATTCTTCTCACAAACTACTTGGTTGGTATATTTTATATTAATTGTTTTATAGGTATCCCAGCCAACCTTAGGCATAGCTTGTTTGTAAAAGGCCAGCAAATTTCTCATTTTAACCTCCAGAGAATCAGCGCCACCTAAAATTATACGTTGGTTTCCGACCCTTGGAACCAACTCCATGTCGCCCTTGTCATCTACAAAAAGCTGCTCTATTTGCGCATCCCACAATGTATCTTGTTTGATGTATAACGCTGTTTTATAGAGGTCCCTGGCCATATCAGTAATTAAGGTATCTACCCTGCCACTGAAATGTTCCATTATCTTTCCATTCGCTACCAATACATTGGCTGTAAAATTTGGAGAAACCGGCATCTTCAATCCGTTCCTATCTATATAAAAATCCTGACTATTAAAGTTGATTACCCTCAATATCGGCTGACGTTGCTGAATTTCGACGTGAATCACCCCATCCATATCCGCATAGACAGTTGAAAATGCGATATAAGGATTTGCCTTAATGTTTTTCTCGATATCTTCAAGATTGATATCTTCCAGCTGACGACCGATCAGTTTACCCTGACTTTGTTTTAAGATAGCATCAATTTCTTCTCTTTCTATAAAGTTATCTGCACCAGGAATTAGAATCTTAACATTTGTACAGGTAAGCGTATGTTTCTTTACGCTGACAAAACTCATGAGGACAACCACCCCGCTCAGGCATATTACCCAGGCAAAACACTTAAATATCAGTTTCCAGTTTATCCTCTTAAGCATTTGTCAATAAATTTTTAAGTGGTTGTATTAATGTATCTATATCCCCAGCGCCAACTGTTAAAAGTAACTCCGGATTTTTAATCTTTATACGATCCAGTACCAAATCTTTTCCACATACTTCCTTGTCGCTCAGCGTGATCTTATTCAACAAATAATTCGAATCTATACCTTCCAACGGCAATTCTCTGGCCGGATAAATCTCCAGCAATATTAAATCATCTGCAGTGCTTAAAACTTTTGCAAAATCTTCTGCAAAATCACGGGTACGTGTAAACAGGTGTGGCTGAAAAATCACCGTTAATTTCTTATCAGGATACAACTGCCTTACAGCACCAAAACACGCTTTTAGTTCTTCAGGATGGTGTGCATAATCGTCTACATATATGTGTTGTGTTGAATTAACAATGTACTCAAACCTTCTTTTAACACCTTTGAAGTTACCGACGGCAGCTTTTATTTTGTCTGCTGAAATTCCAAGTTTCAGCGCTACAGCGATTGCTACAGTTGCATTTTCAACGTTGTGTTTTCCCGGCAACAGCAGTTTTATATCTTTAATAGTCAGATGCTCATCAGCATAATCAAATAGAAAGGCTGAATCCTCTACTCTTATATTGTTTGCATTTACCATCGGAGATCCCTCTGCTCCGTAAGTAATACCTCGCGACAAAGACAAACCTTCTTTTACAAACAAAGTACCTTCAGGCTTCAATTGACCAGCGAAAAGACGAAACGATTCTTCCAACTGCGAAGCATCTCCGTAAATATCCAAATGATCAGCATCCATTGATGTGATGACAGAAATATCCGGGTGCAGGGTTAAAAATGACCTGTCGTATTCATCGGCCTCAACAACAACGACGTTATTATCTCCGATTAAAAAATTACTATTATAATTTGTAGTTATTCCACCTAAAAATGCCGTACACCCAAAACCTGTATCAGTCAGAATATGAGCTATAATTGAAGAAGTTGTGGTCTTACCATGTGTTCCGGCAACTGCAATGCAAAACTGCCCTTTACTGATGATCCCTAACACCTGCGAACGTTTTTTCAGCGTATAACCATTGTCATTAAAATAATTAAGGATCAACGAGTTTTTAGGTATGGCCGGGGTGTAAACAACCAGTGTTTCTTCATCATGACTCAAAAACTCCTGAGGAATCGTGGCTATTTCATCAACATAGGAAACTATCATACCTTCTGCTTCCAACGCTGTGGTTAAGTTCGTTCTTGTTTTATCGTATCCACAAACCACACAGCCTCGCTTAACAAAGTAACGGGCAAGCGCACTCATACCAATCCCACCGACGCCAACAAAATAAACCTTCTTAATCGTTTCAAGCTCCATGACCTTGTTTCCTCCTTTCCGCTAAAATCAAAACCTGTCCGGCAATCACATTATCCGCATCCGGCAATGCCATTTTACCTATGTTTTCTGCCAACTGCTTACTTTTTTCCTTATTACCAAGAAGGCTCAATGCTTCTGGGACAAGCGTATCTTCAGCAGAATAATCCGTAATCAACAATGCAGCATTATTTTTAACCAATGCAAGTGCATTTCTTGTTTGATGATCCTCAGCAACATTTGGCGAAGGCACAAGTATTACCGGTTTTTTAATCAGACAAAGTTCAGCAATTGTACCTGCGCCTGCTCTTGAGATGATCACATCAGCTGCAGCATATGCCATATCCATTTTATTCAGAAATTCCAGTATCCTGACATTGGGGTGAAAATCCAGACCCAAACGCTCCATAATACCTTTATAATAAGACTTGCCTGTCTGCCAAATGACCTGTACATCTGCCTTAATCAAGTCCGGCAAATGTTTCTCTATACTTTTGTTTAAAGTTCCCGCTCCCAAACTACCTCCGGTGACCAGGATTGTCTTTTTCAAGGGATCAAGCCTCAATAACTCGGCACCTGCGTGGTGTTTGTCTGTAATGTCAACTACATCTTTTCTAACAGGGTTACCGGTTTTCAATATATTTTCTTCAGGAAAAAACTGTCCCATGTCATCAAAAGCGACACATACTTTAGCAGCCTTTTTCCCCAGCCATTTATTGGTAATTCCAGCATATGAGTTTTGCTCCTGAATCAGGTAAGGAATCTTTTTCAATGAGGCGGCAAACAAAATAGGTCCTGAGGCATATCCTCCAACCCCCACCACTACATCAGGTTTGAATTCATCAATCAACTGCATGGCTTTCCTCATACTTCCAAAAAGCTTGAAAGGGAGACTAAGGTTTTTCGTGATCGATCCCCTTTGAAGTCCGCTGATGTTCAGTCCTACGATACTATATCCCGCCGCAGGAACTTTTTCCATTTCCATCCTGCCTACTGCACCAACAAATAATATTTCGCAGCCAGGCTCCACACGCTTAAGCGCATTGGCTATAGATATGGCCGGAAATATATGTCCGCCAGTACCGCCTCCAGAAATAATTATTTTAGTTGGTCTCATCTTTATTTTATGCCATTGCCGGTATTTCACCGATGATTACTTTTTTACTGCTATTCTTCTCTTCTACGTCCTTGCTCACACTCAATATGATGCCAAATGCAATACTTGTAAACAATATGGAAGTTCCCCCCATACTCACCAAAGGCAAGGGAACACCGGTAACAGGGCCCAGACCTACAGCCACCGCCATATTTGCAAAGGCCTGAATGGTTAAACTAAAACTTAATCCCGCTGCCAGTAGTGCCCCAAACGCTTTCGGACTCTGTGTTACAATCCTTACACATCGATAAAGTAGTACAAGATATAAGACAACCATTGTCAACGCACCCATCAATCCGTACTCTTCCACGATAATTGCAAAAATGAAATCCGAATATGGGTGAGGTAAAAAATTCCTTTGAGTACTATTTCCCGGTCCCTTACCGAATAGTCCGCCTGTAGCCAACGCAATTTTTGACTGATCTGCCTGATACGTCTTATCTGAATGCTGTTCTTCAGGGTGGAGGAAAGAATTAATACGGGATTTGTACGTTGCAGCCCTTGGCCCCAGAAACACTATAAACATCAATAATACAGCTCCCCCGGCACAAACCATCATGATCTGCTTAATGCTAATCCTACCAATAATCAACAACAAAATACTCACCCCAAACAGCATCAGTGCGGTAGATAAATTGGCCCAGGCAATTAGTACGAAAACAACACATACTGATCCCATTATTGGAATGAATGCTTTCTTAACATCTTTAATATTCTCTTGCTTCCTGGTCAGCATCCTTGCCAAAAACGTGATCAAGGCCAATTTTGCCAAATCGGAAGTCTGAAAAGTAAGCCCGATTACAGGAATTTTAACCCACCTAGAAGCATCATTAATGTTTTCTCCAAATGCCGCTGTATACAACAACAATGGAATAGTAATGATCATCAGGATCTTTGATATACCTGCATAATATTTATAATCCAGTAGGTGGGAGATATAAATCATCCCTATACCCAGAATCACGAAAATCACATGCTTATACAATAAATACTTCTCTACTGTCACGCCTTTATTATAGGCAATAGTTCCCGTAGCACTATACACCGTAAGTATAGAGATTAGTGACAAAAGGATAATGATCAGCCAAATCCAGCGATCTCCCTTTGTCTTATCTAAAAGTGTATTTATCATCGTATTCATAATTACAATTCTTTAACCGCAGTTTTAAATTGGTTTCCCCTATCCTCGTAGTTTTTAAAAAGATCAAAACTTGCGCAAGCAGGTGAAAGTAATACTGTATCTCCTTTTTTTGCCAGATGGTAAGCAACCTGAACAGCCTCATGAGCAGAGAATGTATTCACAATGATCTCTACGTCATCTTCAAAAGCCTCGTGTATACGCTTATTATCTTTACCCAAACATACAATTGCTTTAACCTTCTGGTGCACCATATCTTTAAGCATGGTATAGTCATTTCCCTTGTCTACTCCACCCATAATCAGAACAACCTCACTCCCAACACTTTCCAGTGCATACCAGGTAGAGTTTACATTTGTGGCTTTAGAATCATTGATATAATCAACACCGGAAATCTTCGCGACGTGCTCCAACCTGTGCTCAATATTCTTGAAATCACCCATACTTTCTCTTATGGTCGTATTTCTAATATCTAATACTTTTGCTACTATGCCCGAAGCCATAGAGTTATAAATATTATGCTTTCCCTGAAGGGCTAACTCTGTAATAGACATGGTTAATTGGTCGTTTAGGTGTATATTTATGTGTATGTTATTGTTCTCAAGATATGCTCCTTCTTCTATCTTTTTCCTGATGGAGAATGGATAAGCTTTAGCATCAGTTTTTGTGCTTTTCAATATTTTCAAGGTCTCCTCATCGTCAGCACAATAGATAAAGACATCTTCACTACTTTGATTTTGGGTAATACGCATTTTTGATTCTGCATAATTGCCTAATTTATAATCGTACCGATCTAAATGATCAGGTGTGATGTTTAGCAGAACAGCTATGTCTGCTTTAAACTCATACATATCATCCAGCATAAAGCTCGATAACTCCAGCACATACCACTCAAAGTCCGTCGTCGCCACCAAAGCAGCGAAGCTATTTCCAATATTTCCTGCCAGACCAACATTCAACCCCGCTTTTTTCAGGATATGGTAGGTAAGCATTGTAGTTGTCGTTTTGCCATTTGAGCCGGTAATACAAACAGTCTTACCTTTTGTATAGCGTTTCGCAAATTCTATTTCAGAAATTACAGGAATCTTATTTTTCTTAATCGCTTTGATGATCGGTGCACTATCGGGAATACCCGGGCTTTTAATGACCTCTGATGCATTCAGTATTTTATCTGCGTCATGTTGCTTTTCTTCAAATGCAATATTCAATTCCTGCAGCTTTTCTTTATACTGGGTAGCTATCGCACCGAAATCCGAGACAAAAACCTCAAATCCCTGCTTCTGCGCTAGCATTGCCGCTCCAACCCCGCTTTCTCCAGCTCCTAATATGACAATCCTACCTTTTTCCATTACCTCAGTTTTAAAGTGATGATTGTAATAATTGCCAGTAAAATACCGATGATCCAGAAACGGGTAACGATCTTAGCCTCGTGGTAACCCTTCTTCTGGTAATGATGGTGCAGTGGCGACATCAGGAAAATCCTTCTGCCCTCACCAAATTTCTTTTTGGTATATTTGAAATAAGATACCTGCATGATCACAGATACCAACTCGATCAGGAAAACCCCGCATAAAATAGGAATCAATAATTCCTTCCGGATCATGATCGCAAAAGCAGCAATGATTCCACCAATAGCTAAACTCCCGGTATCTCCCATAAAAACCTGGGCCGGAAAAGAATTATACCAAAGAAATCCAACACAGGCTCCTACAAAAGCTCCCGCAAAAATCATCAGCTCACCAGAGTTGGGAATGTACATGATATTCAGATAGTCGGCAATGACCGTATTACCCGAAACATAGGCCAACAAACCAAGCGTTATACCAATCACAGCAGAAGTACCAGTAGCCAGTCCATCTATACCATCTGTAATGTTAGCTCCATTGGATACTGCCGTAATGATAAAAACAGTGAAGGCAAGGAAAACAAGAAAAGCATACTTTTCATAACCAGTCCCCAAAAACTTCAACACCTTCGCATAGTCAAACTCATTGTTCTTATAGAAAGGCACGTTTGTCAGTGTCGACTTTACATCCTGTGTATAATAGAAGCTTTCGCCTTTCTGTCTCAATACCATAGGAGCTGCCGCCTTAGAAACGCCTGCCTCGTCTACCGTTTGCCTCACCACAATATTTGGATGGAAGTACATCGTAAAACCGATAATCAGTCCCAGTCCTACCTGACCTACAATCTTAAATCTGCCTGCCAGTCCCTCTTTATTCTTTTTAAATACTTTTATATAGTCATCTACGAAACCAATTGCACCCATCCATATGGTGGTCACGATCATCAGAATCACATAGATATTAGTCAGATTAGCCAGCAAGAGCGTAGGAATAAGAATCCCCAGCAAAATCATGATTCCACCCATAGTAGGCGTTCCTTGTTTTTGCATTTGTCCTTCCAGTCCCAAATTCCTCACTGTTTCACCTACCTGCATCTTTTGCAGATAGTTGATGATTCTTCGACCATATACAGTAGTAATAATTAATGAAATGATAATCGCTAATGATGTACGGAATGTGATGTATTGAAACAACCTCAGTCCTGGGAAATCATAATTCTGATTCAGATATTCAAATAAATAATATAACATCAGCTGATCAAATTAAATTGTTCCATTAATACTTCCTTATCATCAAAATGATGTCTCACACCATTAATTTCCTGGTATTTCTCGTGTCCTTTTCCTGCCAGTAAAATAATATCGCCAGGCTTAGCCAATAGACAAGCTGTTTTTATTGCTTCCTTTCTGTCAGGTATTACCAGGCTCTTGCGCTGATTGGTAGGAGAAACTCCCTTTTCCATATCCTTTAGGATCGATTGAGGATCTTCTGTTCTTGGGTTATCTGAAGTTAAGATCACGCGATCGCTCCAATCGCAGGCTACCTGGGCCATAACCGGACGTTTGGTTTTATCCCTGTCGCCACCACAACCGATCACTGTAATCACCTGCTCAGTACCTTTTCTGATGTCCTGAATCGTACTCAATACATTCTGTATCGCGTCAGGTGTATGTGCGTAATCGATAATACCTACAATGTTCTGAGTCGAAGTGATATAATCAAATCTACCTTCAGCACCCGAAAGGTTACTCAACTCCGTCAGCACACTTAGCTTATCCTGATCAAGCAATATCGCTGTGCCATATACAGCAAGCAAGTTATAAGCATTAAAAGAACCTACCAGTTTAAAGAATACATCAGCATCGTCGATATCAAGATGAAGTCCGTTAAAACTATTTTCAATAATCTTAGCCCTGAAGTCTGCAAGTTGCTTTAACGCATAAGTTTTTTTCGAGGCCTTGCTATTTTGCAGCATGATCATCCCGTTTTTATCGTCAAGGTTTGTTAACGCAAACGCCGATTTAGGCAAAGCATCAAAAAAACCTCGTTTTGCTTTTATGTAATTGTCAAAAGTCAAATGGAAATCCAGGTGGTCATGCGTAATATTTGAAAATACGCCTCCTGCAAATGTCAATCCTTCAATTCTATGCTGAACGACTGCATGGGAACTTACTTCCATAAAACAATATCCACACCCTGAAGCCACCATCTTCTGCAGCAATTCATTCAATGCGATAGGATTAGGTGTAGTATGGGTCGATGGTATGATCTCATCATCTATCTGATTTTGTACGGTAGAGATCAAACCAACTTTGTATCCTAATCTGCGGAAAAGCTTAAAGAGTAAAGTAGCAATTGTTGTTTTACCATTTGTACCTGTAATCCCGATTAGTTGTAATTTAGATGATGGATTATCGTAAAAGTTGGTTACCATTACACCGAGTGCTACCGAGCTATCTTCAACCTGAACATAAGTAACAGCATCAGAAACATTTTCCGGCACCTGCTCACAAACTATAACCTTTACCCCTGCCTGAATCGTAGCTTCAATATAATCATGACCATCAGATAATGTTCCTTTTATCGCAAAAAACACATCACCGCTTTTTACGTTACGGGAGTCAAAAACCAACGCAGTCACCTCTTCATTGGTTGAACCAACCAATTTTCTAATCCCTACACCATATAATACATCCTTTAACTGCATCTTATTGTAATTCTATTTGTACAGACAAGCCTTTTCCGATCTTACTTCCTGCCGGAATAGATTGTGCTATAACTTTACCACGTCCTTTTACATTGGTTTTCAAACCCGCATTACCCAACAGGTACAAGGCATCCTTTAAGCCCATACCGTCAATATTGGGCATCACTCCTTTTAATGCACTAAACTCTTCATACACAACCCCATTGCTGGTATCCAGGGAATTAAAATATGGCGACTTTGCCGCATAGAGTGCTTTAATACCAAATGCGTTATATACTTTTTTTACAGCTTTACTCTGACCCGCTTTTGCTTCCGGATTACTCGTATTGCCCACCAGATGATCTGGTATATTATTATACATCTGCATATCACTTGCATAAATGCGATCAGCGATCTCTTTAAATACGGGTCCCGCCACCTGGGCTCCATAATACCCATTTTTAGGACCGTTTATAGATACCATAATTGAATACTTTGGCTTATCGGCAGGGAAATACCCGCAGAATGAAGCTTGGTAGCTCCGTTTACCCTTGTAACCCCTGTTTGCATCAGCAACTTGTGCAGTACCGGTTTTACCAGCAACCCTGTACAATGGTGAACCCATCAATTTACCTGTACCCTGAGTCACTACATTCTCCAGCATAGCCTGCAGCTTCTTAAGTGTCCTCTGCGAACAGATCTGATCTTTAATCACCCTTGCCTTAAATTGCTGTACAGGATTACCCAGACGCCTGATTTCTTTTACAAAAATTGGCGCAATGTATTTCCCATTATTTGCTACCGCATTATAAAACGTAAGCATTTGAAGAGGGGTAATCATCATTTCATAACCATAAGCCATTTGCGGTAAAGACATCTTAGTCCACGATTTATTCTTAGGACTCTTAATCACGGGCTTAGCCTCTCCAGGAATCTGCAGACCCAGCGGCTCATTCATATGGATATCATACAGATGATCAGTAAACTCTGAGGGGTCATCCTGGTAATTCATATTCACCAACTTTGCCACAGCAGTATTTGCAGACTGCTCAAAAGCCTTCATTACTGTTACCGTACCTATTCCTCCATGAGAATCTTTAATGGTATGGCCAGGAATTTTATAAAAGCCATCACCGGTAGCCACCATCGTGTTGGTATCTACCTTATTATCTTCCAATAAGGCCATGTAAGAGGCTAGCTTAAATGTAGATCCCGGATCCTGACTGCCACCGATCGCATAATTAAACTGTTCTTCGTAAACTCCCTCTTTCACTCTGGAATAATTAGCAACAGCTCTGATCTCACCGGTTGCCACCTCCATTAATATCACAGTACCAAAATCAGCATCACTGATTTTCAACTGTTTCTCAAGCGCACTTTGCGCTAAATCCTGCATGTTGATGTCAATGGTAGAAATGATATCTGCACCTTCTTTTGGCGCTACTTCAGCCTCGTCATTAACCGGCATCCAAACGCCGCCTGAAATTCTCTGAACAAGCCTTCTTCCTTTTTCTCCATTAATGTATTCCCCAAATGCTCCTTCCAAACCTACACCATTACTTACATTTTCATTTTTATAGCCAATAGTTCTGGAAGCCAGATATTTAAATGGCTTTATTCTTTTATTCTGCTGAACCGCAATCAGACCTCCGGTATATTTTCCTACGTTATATAAGGGAAAAGTTCTGATCGTTTTTAATTCCTGATAACCCACTTTTCGCTTGATTAGCAGGTAACGGGCACTATCCCTTCTGGCCGAACGTAAATACCTTGAATACTCTTTAGGAGTTTTGTCTTTAAAAAACTGTGACATTCGAAGCGCCAGGGAATCCACCTTGCTGTCGAATAATGTATTATCAGCTATTCCTCCTGCAAACATATCCATACGCAGTTCATATTCAGGGATAGAAGTAGCCAAAAGACTACCATCTACCGAATAAATATTACCGCGCGCAGCTTCTACATTGATATACTTTGTAGAGAGACTATCGGCCATGGCACGCCATCTATGTCCCTCCACAAACTGTACATCGCAAAGCCTGATCAATACTGCCACGGCAAACAGCACAATCAGTCCGAAAGACAGATAAACACGCAATAATATGTTAGCTCTAATATTCATTACTGTTTATTATAATTTTTTTTGGTGGCTCGGTTAGCTCCTTAATACCCAATGTGTCTACTTTTTTCGCAACCTCTGTCAGCTTGCTCTTAAACATCAAATCAGCTTTAAGTGACTTATATTCCCAGCTCAGTTCTTTTACTTCTTTATTTAATTTATCAATGTTTCTGATGTTCTTCACCGCCATGTGACTGTTTGCAATATATAACATGCACAGTACCGAGAGAAAAATCAAAAACGGTAACATCTCCGTTGCTGCCTCTTTACTAACCACACCCTCAGTAAATAACTTTTTAAAGAACAAATTTTCAGTTGAAGGCTCCTTTTTCTTAGCCTTTACCTCAATTTCTTCTTCCAATTCAGGCTCATCATTTTCTATATGTTCTCTGAACTTATTATTCATAACTTCTCCCCAATCCTCAGTTTCGCACTCCTGGACCTACTGTTACGCAGCAATTCCTCTTCATCAGCCACCACAGCTTTCCTCGTAATCACCTTAAAAGGCTTCAACTCATTCCCAAAGAAATCCTTCTCTACTTCACCTTTAAGCTTGCCTTTGGCTAAAAAATTCTTTACAGGCCTGTCCTCCAGAGAATGATAAGACATCACCACCAAACGACCGCCGCTTTTCAATACATCCGCAGTCTGCACCAGAAAACTTTCCAAAACATTAATTTCGGCGTTAACCTCAATTCTGAGCGCCTGAAAAACCTGCGCCATATATTTATGCTCCTTGCCTTTTGGAATATGCGCACCAGCAACCTTTTTAAAATCGGCAAGCGTCTGCACAGGCTGCTCCACACGTCCTGTCACCACAGCCTTGGCCAGCGACTTCGCATTTTTCACCTCTCCATATATTCCAAAAATCTTATGCAGCTGGTCTTCCGAATAGGTATTCAAAACTTCTGCGGCGGTCAACTTACCCTGCTTATCCATGCGCATATCCAACACAGATTCAAACCGGGTAGAAAAACCGCGTTCAGCTTCATTAAACTGATGAGAAGAAACACCCAAATCAGCCAGAATACCATCGACCGATTTAAAACCAAGCAGACGAAGATTGTTTTTTAAAAAGGCGAAGTTCTGATCCACAAACAAAAAGCGCGGATCATCTATTTTATTTCGTTGTGCGTCAGGGTCCTGATCAAAAGCGATCAGGACACCATCCTTGCCTAAATGTTTCAATATCTCCCTCGAGTGACCACCACCCCCGAAAGTTACATCCACATACACACCATCAGGTTTAATGTTTAAACCATCGATACATTCTTTTAACATTACAGGAACGTGGTAGTTATTTTCCATCTTCCCTCCTGTTCTTATCACCCATTACCTCAGCCGCAAGCATTGCGAAATCAGCAGGATCTTTATCAAACAACGCTTCATAAGATTTTTTGGACCAAACCTCAATCTTATCAAACTGACATGCGAGTACCAACTCGGAATTGATTTCAATGCCCACAGACTCCATCAGGGAGTTAGGCAAATTAATCCTACCGGTAGCATCCAGTGTCAATTCTGTCGCACCACGTGTAAATAACCTTATAAATTCTCTGTTTTTTTGTTCGTACGGATTCAGCTTACTCAAGTCCTCCACTATCGTTTCCCATACTTTCTTAGGGTAAATTACCAGGTGTTTCTCAAAACCCCTATTAACCACAAGTCCCTCTTGCTCAACATTAGGCAATTGTTTTTTTAAACTCGAAGGGACCATCAAGCGTCCTTTCGCGTCTAATTTACAATCAAATTCTCCTAATAACTGAACCATAACAATATATGCGCTTTTTATGTAGTGTAAAAATAGGTACTTCTACCACTTTTTACCACATTCTACCACAAAAAGTTTTCCACATATTATTTACCTACCACTTTCCCCCATTTTTGACTCAAAAAGCCATAAAATAGCGGTGGGAGGAAGTGGTAAAAAAAACAGGCGTCTCGTAAAAACGAAACGCCTGTCCTTAAAATGAGTCAGGCCTACTAATCATTAATAGCCTTAACACCAGGCAACTCCTTACCTTCCATATATTCCAACAATGCTCCACCACCGGTAGACACATAGCTAACTTTATCTTCTAAATTGAACTTAGCGATTGCCGCAGCAGAATCACCACCGCCGATTAAAGAAAAAGCACCATTATTTTGGGTAGCTTCAACAACAGCATTGGCTATCGCACGGGTTCCCTGCTCGAAATTTGCCATCTCAAAAACGCCCATAGGTCCATTCCACAATAGTGTTTTAGAATCTTTGATTACTTTTGAAAACAGTTCGATGCTTTTTGTACCTATATCTAAGCCCATCCAGTCTGCAGGAATCTCGCCAGAATCAACAGCATCTTTTCTGGCATCATTATCAAATTTATCTGCGATGATGGTATCTACCGGCAAAATCAGGTTTACGCCTTTAGCTTTAGCTTTTTCAAGCAGCTCTAGGCATAGTGCCATTCTGTCTTCCTCTAACAAAGATGTACCTATTTCACCACCCTGTGCTTTAGCAAAAGTATAAGCCATACCACCACCTATAATCAGGTTATCTACTTTATCCAGTAAACTTTCAATCAATAAAATTTTATCAGAAACTTTAGCACCTCCCATAATTGCTGTAAAAGGTTTATCAGCACCATGGTTCACTTTCTCTGCATTTTTCAATTCCTCAGCCATCAGGTAGCCAAAGTATTTGTCATTAGAGAAGAATTCTGCAATAATCGCCGTAGAAGCATGAGCACGGTGTGCTGTCCCAAATGCGTCGTTTACATAAACATTACCCAGTTTCGACAGCTTCTCTGCAAAAGCCTTATCACCTTTTTCCTCTTCTTTGTAGAAACGAAGGTTTTCCAGTAGTAATACTTGTCCGGGAACAAGATTTCTAGCCTTATCCACTGCCTGAGCACCTATACAATCATCCGCAAACTGCACTTCGATATCCAGCATCCTGGATAAATCACCTAAAATATGTTTCAATGAATATTTATCTTCCGGGCCACCTTTTGGTCTTCCCAGGTGAGACATCAAGATCACACTGCCACCGTCATTTAATATTTTAGTAATGGTAGGCAATGCAGCACGCATTCTCTTATCGTCTGTAATATTGAAATCTTTGTCTAAAGGGACATTAAAATCTACCCGGACTAAAGCTTTTTTATCAGCAAAATTGCATTGATCTATTGTTCTCATCATTAAATAATTTTATAGTATGGTTTTAGTATGTATGTAGTTCGTTTTAAACGGGTCAGTTTTGTATAGCAAATATATAGCAATTTATCACTTCGCCCAATCTGCAAAGGAATGAATTGTCCTTTTGTGTCTGATCCTTCTAAATACACCATCACCTTCCCTCTTTCTTTATTATATCCAATTCCTCATGAACTGCCTGTTTACTTTTGTTCTGTATTCGTTTTACGTTCGCATCTACAAAAGCTCTCCACAAGTCCTTCATAGGGGTTACTCAAGGGTTGGAAGGGCTACAGCTTCTCCAACGGTTGTGTAGGGGTTGTATAGTTGCTGCGTTTCAGTTGTAAATCTACGAACACACATCAAAAGCAAACCAAATGCAGTACGGAACAAAGTACTCAGAGGCAATATTTCATTTGCAGTTATACTTGAGCCTTAGTCGCCAGTATCCTTTGAACCACATCAACTAATCTGGAAGAATATCCCGATTCATTGTCATACCATCCCACTACCTTCACTAAGTCCCCTACGATAGAAGTCAATTGCGCATCAAATATGCAGGAATGGGTATTATCCAAAATATCTACAGAAACAATTGGATCTTCAGTGTATTCTACAATACCTAACAATTCATTTTCAGACGCTCTTTTAAAAGCGGCATTGATCTCTGCTATTGTTGTTGGAGATTTAAGGATACAAGTGAAATCGGTTAATGATCCGTTTAGCACAGGCACCCTTATTCCGGCCCCGCCCAACTTACCTTCAAGGTGTGGAAATATATTTGTAATTGCCTTAGCAGCGCCTGTACTTGTGGGAATGATGGATGCTGAGGCCGCTCTTGCTCTTCGCAAATCTTTATGTGGAGCATCATGCAAATTCTGATCACCAGTCATCGAATGAACGGTTGTAATGTATCCATCCAGGATCCCCCAATTGTCGTCAAGGATTTTAACCATGGGCGCCACGTTATTGGTAGTACATGAGGCGTTGGAAAGTATTGGAGAACTAAAATCTACATCGCTGTCATTTACCCCCAGGACTACCATCGGAATGTCCTTATCTGCAGAAGGGGCTGAAATCAACACCTGTTTTGCTCCGGCCTTCAAATGCTGCTCGGCGCCGGACCTACTGGTAAATTTACCTGTTGATTCCAGAACAAGATCAACATTTAACTCCTCCCAGGGTAATTCAGATGGATTGGACTTAGCAAAAACGACTATCTTTTTTCCATTAATAATAAGTCCTTCTTTATCAAAATCGACTTCCCCCTTAAATCCTCTATGTACCGTATCATATTTAAATAGGTGGGCAAGGGTGGCAGTATCTCCAAGATCGTTAATTGCTATGACATTTATGTTTCTTTCAATTGCAGCACGTAAAAAAATACGTCCTATCCTACCGAAACCATTAATTGCGATGTTCATTTCTTTGCGCTGTTTATGCGGGCAAAAGTACCTATATTATAGCGAGCAAGCCAACAATTCCCTAACGAAATCTCAAAGTTTTACATCGGAATTAACTTCTTTTTCCTTTTTTTATAGGTTATCCAAATATTAAAAATAATACAGACACAAAATAAAACACCTATTAATTCAGTAATATTAAGAAAACTCAGGGAAAATGCTAAGATTAAGATCCAGACATTAAAACACGCAAGAATCAAAACAATGCTCACATCACTGAAACCCAAAAACTTAAGTTTATGATGTATGTGATTTTTATCTCCTGCAAAAGGTGATTTACCACGTGATAGCCGAAGTAAAATCACCCGGATTCCGTCAAATACAGGTACAATTAAAATTGCCAGCGCAATTGCGGGCGACAGATCCGCTATGTCCGCATCTAACACATTTTGGCCGTTCAATGTTAAAAACCTAAGGGCTGAAGAAATAGAAATCAGCCCAATTAGCATTGAACCGCCATCTCCCATAAATACAGTTCCGGAAACAAAATTATACCTCAAAAAGCCAGCTATTGCACCCGTTATGCCAAATGACACTAAAGCCATAGTGGTATTCCCAAGTTTTAAAAAAAGTATCCCAAAACTAATATTAACAATAAACCCAATAGTGCCGGCCAAACCGTCAACCCCATCGATAAAGTTAAAAGCATTGACAACAAAAACCACAGTCCCTATTGAAAGAACCGCAGCACTCAATTCACTAAGCTCATAGATTCCAAACAAGCCATACATGCTCGTTATTTTATAATCCCCGATAAAAACGAGCACAACAGCCGCAAGAAATTGAACCTGAACCTTTTCCACAGGTAACACTCCACCCAGAATGTCATCTTTTAATCCAATAAAAAATACAACTCCCGTAGAAATCAACAAAGCTACAACCTCATCATTCTGAATATTTAAAAGTAACAACATGCTCAGCATAAAAGCTGAAAAGATGGCAACTCCTCCTAATCTGGATGTTCCAAGACCATGACATTTCCGATGAAACTCTAAATCATCATACAATTCAAACCAGTCACAATAATCGATGATAATTGGTATCTTAATTACTGTAAGAATAAAGGAAATGCAAAAAACGCCAAATAAATCACACATATCTAAATTGCCTTAATTTTCTCAGTTTCTTTAAGATCACACCTATAACCGGATTAAAAACGCTGTTTAACTTCATAGCCCTATAATCATGAAAAGCAGTTGAACATATCCTGAGCAAAGAATCATTACTCCTGCCGCCTGTCCTCATAATTACCATCACCCTATCCAAAAAAAACGCTGATACATCATTTTTATAAAAAAGTCTTAAAATCATTTCATAATCGCCGCTATTGCCAAACGACAATGAATACTCTCCACAATTTTTAAAAACTGCTCTTTTAAGGTATAAAGTCGGGTGAGGGGGCATCCAGCCGAATCGAAAATCTGATTTCCTAAACGAACCGGATTTCCATATCCTCACAATTTGTGTAAGATCATTACGCTTCACGAAATAGAGATTTCCATAGACTGCATCACAGGAATTTCTTCTGAAACAATTTACAACGGCAGACAAAACATCCGGATCTGCTAATAAATCATCGGCATTTAAGACGCCAATCACTTCCCCTGTCGCTAATCCAATGGCTTTATTTATGGCGTCATACATAGACAGATCGGGTTCGCTCCTCATGCACGAAATGTGCTTTGAATATTTACCGATGATCTCCAATGTTCCATCTGTGGATCCCCCATCAATTAAAATGTATTCTATATCCCGGTATTCCTGACTAATTATTGACCTGATACAATCTTCAATAAAGTAGCTGCAATTAAAAACTGCAGTAATCACACTAACTCTCATAATAGATTAATATATTTGCTCACAAGAATAAATAAAAAACAAATATAAACAACAATAAATACTATTAAATAATTTAAATTAACTATTAAGATACTGTAATTCTTTTCAGAATTCTAACCTTATGGCACAAAATATTGTAATAAAAGAAATTAGTTACCTAAAAATTCTAAGGATTTTGATCGGAAAATGGCACTGGATCGCATTTAGCTTGATCTTAAGTTTATCAATAGCATTTACCTATTTAACCTTTACCGCTCCGGTCTACAAATGCAATGCTTCATTGAAATTCGAAGAGAAGCGTTCTGAACTTTCAGAATTAACCAGTATTAGAAACATTTATGAAAGGACAAATAAAGTAGAGTCTGAAGCGCTGATCATCAAATCGAGAAGCGTACTCACAAAAGCAATCAGGTTATTAAATTACAATGTATCTTTTTATAGAAGATCAAATTTCAAATTAGCGGAAACTTATCCAACCAAACCCCTCACAATCAAAATCACATGGAGGAATCAAAGAACACCTGTCACTATTTTTGCTTTTCAGGCCATCAGCCACAACCGGTTTAAATTATCTTATAAAGACGCCGGCAGCAATCAGGTTCATCACTACTATAAATATGGTGATTTAATAAACCATCCTAACGCTTCATTCAAAATACTGGCTTCAGACAACGCCCTTCTTCATAAAGAAGTCGTTTCATTCCATTTCAACACCGATACAGAACTTATAGAGCGAATAACCCGGTCGTTAAGAATAGATGATCATCAAAACATCAACGTGTTGAATCTCGGGATTACAGACCATAATCCTTATTTCGCAACAGACATTTTGAATGCCATATTGGAACAGTACTTAATATTTGACAAATATCAGCGCCTGTCCTCTGCAAGTCAGACCGAAAAATTTATAGAGACATTACTCAATACAATTTCTGTCACGGCTGACTCTTCAGCTCAGGTTTTTCAAAAATTCAGAGAAGAGGAGAGCTTTCCCAGATCAAATGATGCTCATGAATACCTGGAAAAACTATCGATCCTGCAAAATGAGGCCCATGTAATAAGCACAAAAATTCTTGAATCTTCATTCATCAAAAAAAGCATGGATTCATCCGGCAATGAAGACCATTTCAATGATAACCTGCTATCGGTTACGGATCCCCAGTTGATTTATTTAATTACAAAATACAATGAACTTTTGGCAAAAAAAAGAGAATCAGTGCACCTGTTTCCAAAACGATCTGTCTTTTTAACACAAATTGAACAACAAATTGCTGAGCTTAAAATAGCCATTTCAAAAAACGTCGGGAGTCAGCATGAGGTGCTGATTAAAAAGAACGAACTTTTAAAATCAAAGACCGATCAGCTCCTGCTCAAATTAAAAACATTTCCACGCAGGGAGCGACAATTTGCAGCATTGCAATCCAGGTCAGAAATACAACAAAAAGTATTGAACTACTTAATAGAGAAAAAACTGGAAGCACAGGTTTCAAAATCAGCTGTAACACCCGGAGCCCTGATTATTGACAAGGCTGTTGCTCCTTCTGAACCGATAGCGCCTATACCCCGGAATATCTATACCATTTCTATATTTTGTAGTTTTTTACTATCCACGGGAGCTATATTGATTGCTAAAAAACTCAATCCGCATATACATACAAGAGAAGATATCGAAGATGCAACTGACATACAAATACTTGGAGTAGTACCGAAGTACAAACATGCAGATCTGCTCTCTATCCCTACATTACACAATCCTGAATGTTTATTTTCTGAATCAATTAGAATGCTCAGGAGCAACTTAAGTTTTTTAGCAGCGGAGAAATCAAGCAAGATAATCCACATTACCTCTGAAGTCTCAGGAGAAGGAAAATCATTCCTGTCAGTCAATCTGGCTACATCCCTTTCTCTGATCAATAAAAAAGTGATCCTGATCGCTGCTGACTTAAGAAAATCTTCGTTACATAAAATTCTGAACCTACCCAGCCAACCTGGCTTAAGCAATTGTCTGGTTACTGAAATAGGAATCGGGAATATTATAAAAAACACAAATATTCCAAATCTTGATTTTATATCTTCCGGCACCATTCCTCCAAATCCTGCTGAATTGCTACACAGTAAAAAAATGGAGGACATGCTCATAGTCCTAAGGAAGAGCTACGATTTCATCCTTATAGATTCGGCGCCTGTTGGTATTGTTTCAGACTGTAAGCCAATGATTAAAATGGCAGACATTAATCTGTTCATAATCCGGGCAGGAGTGTCAAGACATGACTATGCTTTTACTCCCCAAACACTAAAAAAGGAATTTAATTTGAGTAATATCTCAATAATCCTAAATGACTTTCAGCCGAACAATTTTCACGCACCCTATTATAAAAGCAAAAGAACCGGGATAAATTATCAGAATTACAATTACTCAGCTTAGACATATGAGCAAAAAACCAGTTCTTTTATTTCTTGGCTTGAGCATCTTCAATACCAATGGAGGCATTCAGCAGGTATGCAAATCATTGATTTATGCGCTGAGCACTATCGCTTTAAAGAGAAATATAGGTTTTCAAATTTGTTCATTACATGATAAAAATCCAGATCCAAAGTACGTTGAAAAAGCAAATTTCATTGGCTTTAGCAATAAGCGGGCGCATTTTATATTAAAAGTACTGAGCAATTTCAGAGATACGAAAACAGTCATTCTTGGTCATGTGCACCTGTTGCCCCTCGCATTCCTGCTAAAAACGTTAAGCAAGGATACTGAAATCATCATACTGGCCCATGGTGTTGAAGTGTGGCGGCACCTGAAAGCATGGCAATGCTATTTACTTAGAAAAAAAGTAACCATCTGGGCCGTAAGCAGCTTTACAAAACACATACTGGAAACCAGACACAAGATCAATCCCCATCGCATACATATTTTGAATAACTCCATTTCTCCATTTTTTTCGGTGCCAGATCATTTTCATAAACCCCGGGAATTGCAAAAACGATACGAACTGAAACAAAAGACGATCTTATTAAGCATCACCAGGAAAACTGGGGAGGATAGATACAAGGGGTATGATCATGTGATAAATGCTATTCCCTCCCTCTTATCCAGATTCCCTAACCTACATTACCTTATTTGTGGACAGCAATATAGCGATGAGAAACACAGAATCCATACACTAATTGGCAAGCTAAATATCAGGCCACATGTTACATTGTTAGATTTCATACCTGCTGAAGAACTTACCGCGCATTACCTCCTGGCAGACCTTTTCATTTTGCCAAGCAAAAAAGAGGGCTTCGGAATTGTATTCATTGAAGCAGCGGCATGTGGTCTCAAAATCATATCAGGAAATCAGGATGGAAGCATCGATGCCATGCTAAACGGGAAGCTGGGCTGCATGGTCGACCCTGATAACTCCACCCAAATCAAAGATGCAATCATTCGAAATCTAGGGCAGAAGCACAATTACACTAAAGCTAAACTCATTCAGAAAACTTGTTTAAAATACTTCAGCCATAAAAAATATGCTTTCAACGTAGAACATCTTCTAAATCAAACAGACCTTTTCAAATGACCAGAAAAAACCAAATATGGAACATCACACCACGGCCCGCAATATTTAAAATTCGGCTAAGAAATCTTTGTCCTTACCGCTATTTATTTGCAAAACTCATACAGCGCGAGATCACTTCATTTTACAGACAAACCTTACTGGGGCCGTTATGGTTTTTCATACAGCCACTACTTACTACATCAATTTTCGTTTTCACTTTTGGCAAGCTCACAAAAATCCCTACAGATGGCATACCCCCACCTCTCTTTTACCTCTCAGGGATAATCATATGGAACTATTTTACCGACTGCATTAACAAGACAGCAGGAGTTTTCAAAGACAACCTGCCTTTGTTCAGCAAAATCTATTTTCCCAGGATCATAATGCCGCTAAGTACAGTCACCGCTCTACTAATGAGATTCGGCATCCAATTGAGCTTGTTTATTACCCTTCTCATCTTTTATCGTTTTAACGGCTTCCGGTTCCATCTGAATTCATATATTTTTCTATTTCCTCTTCTGATCATCAATACCGCAGCATTAGGTCTTGGGATTGGTCTGTTAATATCAGCCCTCACGATAAAATACAGGGACCTCAATTTTTTAATCGCTTTTGGTATCCAGTTAATGATGTATGCAACAACAGTTATTTTTCCGCTTTCAGCCACCCCTAAACATTTCAGAAAGCTTTTACAAATTAATCCTGTAACTAACATCATAGAAACGTTCAGGTATGCGCTTTTTAGCAAAGGACTTACAAACCTCCAATCTCTTATTTCAGCATTGATCATCTCAGCTGTAATACTCTTTTGCGGAATTATTGCATTTAAAAGAGCTGAAACAAATTTCATCGATAACGTATGAGTAAAAATATGCCTGAGACCATAATCCACGTAGAAAATCTATCTAAGTTATATAAAAACAATCCCGTTAAGAATTCGGGATTTAATTACACCTCCACAACTTTCTGGGCCTTAAAAGATGTAAATTTTCACGTCATGCAGGGAGATATTGTAAACCTCAGCGGAGACAATGGCGCAGGAAAGAGTACCTTATTAAAAATCCTAAGCAGGATCACCTCTCCTACATTTGGTAAAATTACAGGATTCGGAAGGATAAACAGTTTACTTGAAGTTGGAGCAGGATTTCACCCCGAACTAACAGGGATCGAAAACATCTACTTAAATGGAGCCATGCTACTGATGAATAAGGCACAAATCAAATTAACTATTGATAAAATATGTGACTTCGCAGGGATCAGCAAGCACATTCATGTTCCCGTTAAAAGATATTCTACAGGTATGTATATGCGCCTTGCATTTTCTATGGCAATGCATCTTGAATCTGAAATTTTGATTCTGGATGAGATACTTGCTGTGGGAGATCATTCATTTCAGCAAAAGTGCCTTAAAAAAATAAAAGACATCAATTCAAAGCAAGGCAGAACCATACTTATGGTAGACCACAATAACAAATTCCCAAAAAACTTATACAATAAACAGATCAAACTGATCAATGGAAGGATTGAATTATGAAAACAATACAACTAGCTATCGTGGTGAGCCATCCCATTCCATATTATACCCCGGTTTTCAGGGAACTCGCGAAAAGCATCAGGTTGAAAGTATTTTACACAGCGGGAAATGAGCAATTTTATGACTTTGGATTTCAAAGAAACATGCAATGGGATGCCAATCTGCTGCAAGGATACGACCACCAGTTTTTAACCAATACCGGCAGACAACACCATTACATACATTTTTTCAGGATTAAAAATCCGGATGCGATAGAAGCCATAAAGCTATTCAATCCGCAGCATTTGCTAATCTATGGCTGGGCATACTACAGTCACCTTAGCATCATCAGGTATTTTAAAAACAAAGTAAAGATCAGCTTCCGTGGAGATTCTAATCTTTTAAATAGCTCATCCGGCCTAAAACACCTATTTAAAAAAATTGCGCTCCGATGGATATATAAACACATAGATCAGGCATTTTTCACTGGAACTCACAGCAAAATCTATTTTAAAGCATATGGACTAAAAGAAAGCCAGTTATTCTTTGCTCCGCATGCGATAGACAATCAAAAATTTGCAACAGTACCTCACGGATCAGAAAAACAAACTTTAAGAGATAAACTGGGCTTGCAGAACGATAACATCCTGATTCTGTTTGCCGGAAAATTCAATCCCAATAAAAATCCGCGATTATTACTGAATGCTTTCTTAAGAATAAAATCAGAACATTTAATACTACTTTTTGTCGGCAGCGGTATTCTGGAACACAAATTAAAAGAAACGGTCCGGAAGCGCCAGAATTCAAAAGTTCATTTTCTTCCTTTCCAAGACCAGGACTACATGCCTGGGATTTATCAGGCCTGTGATCTTTTCTGTATGCCATCCAACCATGAGACCTGGGGACTGGCAATCAATGAAGCAATGGCCGCAGGTAAAGCAATATTGGCTTCAGATCATATTGGGTGTGCTATAGATCTGATCCGGGAAAGTAATGGAAAGACTTTCAAAAGAGGTGACATCACTGATCTTCAAGAAAAATTAGAGCTGTTAATGGTCCGCAAATCCGATTTAACAGAAAGAGGATTAGCCTCAAAGTCCATAATAGCAAAATGGGACTTCAATACACAAATAAATAATATGCTGTATGCTTTTAAATGAAACTTACCGCAAAATAAAAATTCTGACCCCTCTGTATTTCCCATGGATTTTGGCTGAATCTATAGCATACTACGCTGAATTATCCTATTTCATTGCATGGATGGGATCATTCTATATTTTCTATTTAACAATTTTCTCTCCCTTTCGCTTTCAAAGTATAGATCTTCCTATGCGTCACCAGGTCATGAGACCCCTGGTCATGATACAGGTCATTTTCGCTGGTTTCATGTGCTGTACTTCAATATTCTACTTCTTAAACCATTTAAACCACTTTCAGCCTGATGTGCAGGGGCAGATCACATTAATAGCCAAATGCCAACGAATTTCATTATTGGCACATGCCGCTATGGTCAGTGGGATAATTATAGCTACCAAATCAAGACCGGTTATTCCCCACAAAATCCTAACAAATCCTTTCCTTCTGGTTATACTGTCGACGGTTGCCTATTCTTTAACTTTAATTATTGATTTTGTGCCGCTCCCGGCGCTTACTCAAATAAAATATCCGCTTCTGAATATTTCTATCAGTTGTGCGGCCTGTATTTTGGTTAAAGGAATAGCAAATAAAAACCCCTCAAACCTTTTTTTTGGCGGTTTTGCATTCTTTGCTCAACTCCTGAATTCCACACTTTCAGGATATAAAGAGACAATTATTGTCTACGTAATCTTAATCTGCTTTATTGCATTTCCGTATTTTAAAAAAACAGTTACCCTGTTGTCCTTACCCATAGTTTATTTATTGTTTTATACACTACCGACTTTCACTACGGTTATCAGGGCGCAGTCATGGACTTCAGGCAAACCTTTAAAAACAGCAAGGGAAAATGCTTATGAAACTTTTTTTAACGAAGAGGATCAGCAACAGATCATGATGAATAACGAGGAGTTTCTGATCAATAGATTGAGTGAGATAGGCATGTTTACAAAATATGTAAAACTGGTGCCCGAACAGCAGCCATATTATGGACTACAAATCATTTCCAATTCATTTTACAGTCTGATTCCGCGCATAGTATGGACCGACAAGCCAAATACAGAAAAAATTGCGATGGAAAGGGTCTATGAATGTGGAGTAGTTAGCAGGGCATCGAGCGTATCTGCCAAGACAAGACCTATAGTAGATGGATATCTAAGTGCTGGTTTTATCGGAGTATTCGTTTACATGTTCATTTACGGGCTACTCGCACAATTTTTATGCAATAAAGCCGAGCAACTTTTCGGCGGCTACCAAGTGGGCTGTATCATCATTTTCAACAGCATATTTCAGCCCTTATGGCGTGGAAATACCTTTGAATTCCTGCTCAACAACATCTTGTACGGATATCTCCTGATGTACCTCATTTATTTATTCATGAAAAAATTCAAGATAGTTAATCCATAAACACAGAAAAAATGAAGATCATACACATAAGTCCTTCTTATAAACCTGCATGGTGCTATGGTGGCCCCACCAGATCCATATCTCTGTTGTGCGAAGCACTGACTGCATCAGGCCAACAAGTTGAAGTGCTCACGACAAGAGCAAATGGGAATACGGAGCTAAAAATAGCGACATCTGATCCCACATCAGTAGACGGGGTAACTATCCGGTATTTTAAACGCATTACCAAAGATCACTCACACTTTTCCCCTACCTTGTTATACTACCTTTATAAAAACACCTCCTCCAGGAACTGCAATACAATTATACATATACATTCCTGGTGGAACCTAACGTCAATGCTGTCATGCTTAATTGCTAAAGTAAACCACAAATCTGTAGTGCTTTCGCCCAGAGGGATGCTTTCCAGCTATACATTTTCTGCGGGCAACAGTCGTCTAAAAAAGATGGTTCATAAAATCATCGGCAAAAAGCTCATTGATTATTGCCATATACATACCACAAGTAATCAGGAAAAGAAAGAAATACTCGAGCTGCAACAGGTAAGGAATAGCTGCACAATACCCAACCTGATCCAGTTACCTGAAAAACAAACAGACAATCTAAGAAAAACAATAAAAACAGCGCCTTTTAAAATGCTCTTCCTATCCAGGATTGATAAAAAAAAAGGTCTTGAATTGTTATTTACAGCACTGGCCGATCTGGATTTCCCCTGGTCGCTCACCATTGCCGGCAATGGCACAGACAGATATATAAAAATACTGAAAAGTTTGTCGGACACTCTTTCCATATCAAATTCCATTATCTGGCTGGGAGAGGTAAGCAACGCTGACAAATACACATTAATCGCCGGTCATAATCTACTGGCGCTATTTTCATACAATGAAAACTTTGCTAATGTCGTACTGGAAAGTCTGAGTATGGGCACCCCCGTCGCAATTTCAAATCAGGTAGGATTAGCTGATTATATACACCTCCATCAATTAGGCTGGATATCCGGTTTAACCATCCAATCTATTACAGCTACATTGTCTGATGCTTATAAAAATGACGTACAAAGAGCAATCATAAACAGATCTGCTCCCGCTATGATCAGAAATCATTTTTCAGCGACAGGTCTTGTACAGCAATACATTAACTTTTACCATAAGTTAGCGTGAGCAATCCAGAATTCTCTTTTATTATTCTGACATACAACGAAGAACAACACATTCCGCGTTTATTAGATTCTATCCGGATACTAGGGGCAAATACCTATATTCTGGATTCCTATAGCGAAGACAATACGATAGCTATATGCCATGACTACAACATCACTGTAGCTCAGTCCACGTTTTACAATCATCCAACACAGTGGCATCACGCACTTTCAACTTTCCAAATCAACACTCCCTGGGTGATTTGCCTGGACGCGGATCAAATTGTAACACAGGAGTTGATCGCTTTACTTATGGATTTTAAAGACCAGGATCACCTGGATTTCGATGGAATCTATTTTAACAGAAAAAATTACTTTAAAGGACGCTGGATCAGATATGGGGGATACTACCCAAAGTACCTCTTAAAGATGTTCAGACCCAACAAAGGCTGGTCTGATCTTACTGAAAACATGGACCACAGGTTTCAGGTACATGGAAAAACACTCATCTGGAAAACAGGGCATATTATCGAAGAAAATCTAAAAGAAAGCAGCATCAGCTTTTGGATCGACAAACACAACCGCTACAGCTCATTGCTGGCTGAAGAAGAAGTACAACGTATCAAAAACAGATTTAAACAATCTATTAAGCCCAGGTTATTCGGTAGTCCTAATGAACAAAATGCATGGTTTAAAAAGTTATGGTGGAGGTTGCCCAGATACCTCAGGCCATTGATATATTTCTTATACCGGATAATTTTACAACGGGGTATTCTCGATGGAAAGACGGGCATTATTTATCATTTCCTGCAAGCATTTTGGTTTAGGGTTCTGGTAGACATTAAGATCGATGAACATCTTAAAAAGCGAAACGGGTCAGAAAGCGCGATTGCTTTTCTGCTCAACTTCCTTATGCTCTCTGCAGTCTTCTATTGGATCAATATCTTTTTTATTGGCCTCACCACACCAGGTGGCTTTTACATCAAATGCCTGGATCAGCACCTGAATTATATTCATCATTGGCGCACTGCGTCAATATACATTACTTCGTCGGTACTGAGATCACTCGGATACATAGTTGAGGTCAGCGGACAAGGTCTGTCTGTTAAATACCATTCAGGTTTTAAGATTGTTTACTCCTGTCTTGGGTATGGAATAATGAGTTGCTTCGCTGCCTTTGTCATTTCATTTCCTAAATCCGCAAGATCAAAAATATGTTTTCTTATTACTGGCCTATGCCTGATACAACTCATCAACTTATTGCGTTTGACTTTAATCGCTATATTTTATCGCGATGTCCTTATGCTCTGGAAGATTGATCATCACGCCTTATACAACTACCTCACCTATACTATTATAATTTTTATTACTTACATATGGACAAATTCCCCCGGCTTAAAAAAGCATTTGATAAAGGAAAATTTTCTGAAGGTGCCTCAAAATTTAAAATAGCCTCCTGGTACCTCACAAGTCTTTTTTTGTTTCAGTCTGGATTAATGCCTTTTAGCAACATTCTTGTATTTATTCTAAAAATTTATGGCGCTAAAATTGGCAAAGACGTACGCATCAAGCCCTTTATACACATCAAATACCCATGGAAACTCAGCATAGGTGATCATTCATGGATTGGGGCTTGCCAAATAGAAAATTTAGACAGCGTAACTATTGGCAGTAATGTATGTATTTCCCAAAATGTAATGTTATTAACTGGCAACCATAATTACAAAGAAGCTTTGTTTGACCTCATCACTAAACCGATCATACTGGAAGATGGAGTTTGGATCTGCGCCAATGCAATAGTATGTCCAGGAGTTACCGCTTATAGTCAAGCTGTATTATGTGCAGGATCTGTAACCAGTTCAGACCTGAAAGCATCATACGTTTATCGCGGGAATCCTGCAATGGCCCTAAGAAAGAGAGCCTGACTATTTCTTCAGCGTAGGAGACACGAAACGTTTGGTCTCCACTTTCCTCTGTTTTACATTGAGTATCAGATCTACCTTTTGTGGAGTACTGGCAGTCAATTCTGTAATTATACCATTGTTTTTGCACTCCACCTCTCCGGACAATCCCTCCATATTCATACTAATCGCATACTTACCTACTGGTATGTAAAAAATGTATTTCCCCTCTACATTTGTTCTCGTAACATAGACTTGTCCGTTATCCGAAGTCGCTACTACCAGCAATCCCTCCTTTTGCTGTCCTATCTCGTAACTAAACTCCTGAAAAGAATACGAAATACTTCCCTTTAACGTCCCGGTTTTTTGCAATGGAATCTCAATCCGCTGCTTACCTTTAAAATTGATGCGCTGCTCAGGAGCATACCAGTCCTTTACCTTAGGCATCGAAATATTGTATTCACCCGCCGGAAGGTTTTTATAGGTCACAGTTCCATCAGCTTTCGTCGTAAATATCACATCATTGATGTAGAGCAGGTGGTTAACAGATATGGAGTCCCCCTGATCATACGTACCATTTTGGTTGATGTCCTTAAAAATAAATACTTGCATGGTTTCATTTTTTGCCCCCACCTTGGTATTCCGAAGTTTCTTAGTGATCCCCACCTCCAGGATACTAGAGTTGTATTGCCCATTGATAAATGTATACCGGTTATGATTGGCTGCAGCAAACAGGACCGTCTTAGGCAAAACCTCATATTCTGTCCGCCCCGTCACCTGCAATCCTTTTCCTGAAAACTTAGTATTGCTGTAATTCAAACCCAGCTCCATCCGCAGCCTATTCCGCATAAAATTACGCTGAACAAAAGGGGTTATATTTACAATATAATTGCCCTTAACGTTACTGGCATTGCTGTTGATTACCTCTCCAATGTAAAATGATCCGCTTTGTAAAGTAGCATTCAGGTTAAAAAATTTATAGCGATAATTTAAGTTCGATTTAGAATGAAACTGCATTCCCGGATCTGTGGATGCACTATAAAAACCATTCTCCATATTAAGCGAGACATATTGCTCTGCAGACAATGGAACTGTCAATGTCGTTCCAATATTCCATGACGACAACGAAACAACTTTTCCAGCTGAGGCCAGAAATTGATAGGTATTGTTTTGCTCTGAATTGAAAAAAGGTGAAACAGCCAGCGTAGCCTTATTAAATATCTTCTTTGAAACCCCAATCTCAGCCCTTAAACTGCTGTAAACAGGGTCAAACAGTACAACACCCGAAATACGCTTAGGCTGATAATTGTAATAATCTGTACTCAGCCAAATGCTTCCCCCCGACCTTGTATAGCTGATCCGCTCTGAAAAGCTCAATGCTCCCTGCCTCATACCTGGATAATAACCGGTACTGAAATAATTTACACTGCTGATATTGAAATCTTTTATATTTCCGTTCATCTCCATTCCGGCAGCCCATCCAAATTTAGATTTGTCACCATACCTGTACTCACTCACCTGTCCACCGTTGAAATTAAATATATACCTGAAATTTTTAAGTCTCAGCTTCAGCTGGTTCGTCAGCAAAAGGTTATTAACATTCAAAAAAGGGTTCAGTTCATAAATCGCATCACTGCTCAACTGCCACTTTTTTCCATTATGTACAAAAGAACCCCATGCAGCCCTGCCTTCCTTAAAGTCACCTATATATTTATCGCCCAACAAGTTGTTGCCAGAATTCACATAACCAACAGTATATTTATTATTGCTCGCAGTGTCACTAAAAAAAAATTCCCCACCCTTACCGCTGAGGTTTAAATCCATGTTCTTATTGATATTACCAGCCCTGATCCCCATATTATACCCCTCATAACCGAGATAAGTATTTCTGATTACTGCCTGTGTATATTGGCTGTTTTTATAACTGGTAGCATCCAGGTTATAGGCAATCTTTCCCTGTGGCAGTTCAAGCTCTCCCCTGCCCAGTAATAAATAAGACTCATTCGGACTAAACATCCCCTGTGAACTCAGCGTAAAGCTATTATTTTCGTAAGACTCATTATAATCCTGTGCATGGTAGCTCCTGTTATTCTTTGCATTTTGTATCCGCACATAGGCCATATTAAACAATTCGCCATTTGAATAAAGACCCGTGATGTTTACATCAAATCCATCAGCCGTAAACATCCGTCTGTTTACCCGCTTGTTAAAAAATACAAGCGTATCCTTGGATGGTGCCAAAACAAATTGCATGGAAGCCTGAACATCACCAGCATCTATGGCACTTGGGTAACCGCTGACCAAAGTGATCTTCTGAGGTGTATTGCCCATATTCACCACCTTTGCAGGAATCCTGATGGAATCAGTATTGCTTTCCAGCAGAAAATTAGAGATCTGCGTATACAGCAGCACATTTTTCTTAATACTGATTTGTACTTTACATGCATCACTACCGAGTGTATTTCCCGTGGTATCGGTTAAGATAAAACGCACACCGTGCGCTTTGCACGATTGGGCCCGCTGGGTCACAAAAACTTTTAGGGGTACGTAAGTACTGTCCCCGGATTTCAGGCTAAATAATATTTTATGTTTGGAAATCAGCTCCAGATCCTTGTCAGCCACCACACTTGCAGTTGCGGTCAGCACCTTACTGCCCTGGTTCCTTATCTTTACTGTGAGATCGGTAATCTCCTGATTACTTACCACAACCTCTGCTTTTGTAAACTTCACCAAAACACCGCTATCCTGTGCACGGGAAATTCCGGTGGAAAAGACCAGTAAAATAACAGAAATTTTGATCCACCCAGACATCGCAACTACATTGGAATTGCCACGAACAGTACGTTTGTCGTAAAAGTGCCCGAAGAACCGGAGAACCTGGAATCTCCCGGAGTGGTAAAGTACCGCAAATTGAATTCAACAACCTGTTGTGTATAATCAGAAAGCGGATTGGTTACAAAATACTGATCGACTATTGATAAAGGCCTGGTGTAGCAGGTGATTCCACCACTGGTAGTGGTGGCCTTCGTTACCTCCAGATTTATAGCGGCGACTGGAATGGTATTGCTGCTTGTTCCTGAAACCAGATTTGCGCCGCTGGTTTTTACCACCACCTGATAAGCCGAGTAACCCGTCACCTTAAGTCCCAGTGATTTTACTACCGATACGCCAGCAGCAATAGCTGCAGGAGTAGTTAAATTCATATCTACCTGGTTGGCCGAATTTTGCAGCACCAAAGTATAACTGTTAGTCGTAGAATTGATCTGGAAGTTCACAGCAACGGTAGTCGTCGAGATCAGCTGATTGGCCTGGTTGTAAAGACTAAAAATGAGATTAGTGGTATACGTACCGTTGGGAAGAACCAAATGGTTTCCTCCCTGGATAACCAGGTCAAATTTATGTTCCGTCCCCCCATTAAACGAAGCGTTGGAAGGATTGATCACATTGGCATCCGAAGTACTCAACGGCACCAATGTATTGGTTGCCCCAATGGCCCCCGCTGTTGGTGATCCTGAGTTTACCCGGTTAAACCTGATGGAAACATATTGAGGCGCAACGCTATTTCCTCCATTTACAAAATTCCCTGAAGCACGCACTTTTAGTGACCAGCCCCTGCAGGTCGCACCGTTCGGATTGTACTGAATGGTTGCGGCATCAGTCATCGTAGCGCCCGCCATTTGCTGCGCGTAAGTAGTAAAGGAATAAGCATTACTGAAGTAACTGCTCAATCCCACTCCTGTACAGCTGTTGCTGTAAAACACAGTAAAACTGGCTGTCAAATTTTTGGTGGATACGAGCACATTACTTGAATTGTATAAACTAAACACCAGTGTCGCACTGTAAGTACCTGAACCGACCATTAAATGGTTTCCGCCCTGAACCAGCATATCATACTTATGCACAGCATTGTAATCTGGTGGCGCCATAAATGGCGCATTGGAATTGATCAGCGTAACATCCGAGGTACTCAATGGAATGGCTGCTGTAGATACACCCATTGCAGCAGCAGAAGGTGAACCTGTAGTTACCCGGTTGAAACGCAAAGACACATATTGTGCATCGATTGTAGCAGATCCATTTGTAAAATTTGTCAGAGCCCGGACTTTCAGTTTCCAGCCCGGACAATTGCTATTGTATGGGATGCCGAATTGCAGGGTAATAAAATCAATAAAGGATTCTCCTGCCTGAATGTCTTCATAGGTATCGAATGAATTATATATGGGCGAACCAATATAAGCCCCATCCATATTAATCCCTGTACACTGGGCATAACTCCTGGTCACACCTGCGAAACAGAGAATACTCATCCATATGAAAACAATTCTGGTTTGCATGATCAACGCTCAAATTCAAGTTCAACAACCTTCAGCTCATCCTTATTACCGTAATTAATAATTGCGGTTGCATTGTATTTCCCCTTCTTCAGACCAGCAGGTAATAATTTCCTGATCAATCGCTTATCACCCGGCAGCGAATAAGAATCTATATCTTCGAGTTGTTGTTTTTCTCCTGTCTGGGTATTCAACAGTTCCCATTTAACTTTGCTTTCCAGCCAGATCTTACCGTTGTTTTCTACTTCAAGCTCCAGGTATCCCGGCTGATCCTTATGTTCAGGATCTATTTTATCAATAAAATTCAGCACATCAATACTTCTCTCTTCTGCCTGGGAAAAAGTATGGTATACCTTAACTCCCATGCGTACGCTTACCTTAATGGGCATTCCACTCTGACTTCTGGAATCTCCGGGATTCAGCTGTGTGAAAAAGATCATGGCTGTATGAACAGGCACATCGGTATTGGCAGTAGGCGGAACATTGAAAAGAACACTGATTTCTTTCTGTTCACCAGGCTGTAATGTAAAATAACTGCCCGGCATGAGTTGAATCCAATCTGCACAGGAAGTCTTTAAAGTTCCCGGATCGGTCGTAACGTTATTACCGGTAGCATCGTAACTCCAATCTGAAATTGATGCCCCGATCTGTAATTCTTTATTATTGGGGTTACTGACCCGGATCTTCTGGGTCGCTCCCATGCCCGGAGACAATTTATAATACATCTTCCCGGGACTCACCGTCATGCCGGCCTGACCAAACACATGAGGACAAAGCAAGCACAGGCCTGCCATTAAGGTAAAATATATGCCTTTCATTTTTATGACAACTAAGAGGAATGACTATTTAAGAAAAGCGTAGGGATATAAACCATCAACAGGATTATTCATAAAACTGTTGATGGCCAAAAATCAATAAATTATGGCTGAGTAACGGTATAGATCACGGGAACCACGTTTGCTCCTATAGTTTTACCAGCATACACACCACCTTCTCCAATTTTGTAAGTCACATTAAACTTATTGGCCGAAACCAATAGGTTCCATGAAGTTTGAGTCGAGCTGATTACTGTAGCAGCAGTTCCGCCCACTGCAGGCAATGCCAGGTTACTTGCGTAAGTAAATGTTCCACCAACATTACCCGCATTCGAAGTACCGATGGTTGTCGTTAGTTTTACAGTTGCTGCAGTCAGCGAAGAAGGGCCGGTGATTGCTCCAGAAATCGCTTTTACAGTATATCCTTTTGAACTGATTACAGTGATGTGATCAGCAAGAGGAAGAGTAACTCCTGAGGTATATTTAGCCTCTGTATCAAAGTTTACAGCTGTAGGAGCAGATACAGTCATAGACAATACATCTGAAAGGGTTACGTTAAGTGTTGCGGTTTGCGCAAATGATTTGTTTACTGACATAAATCCGGTCAGTACAATAGCGATGAGTATAATTCTTTTCATTTTGATCGTTTTATTTCGTTAATCCTATCTGTGAAGAAAGATTATGGTTGAGTAACAGTATAAATTACAGGTATCACGTTTGCACCGATTGTTTTACCGGCATACACACCGCCTTCTCCAATTTTATAAGTGACATTAAACTTATTAGCCGAAACCAAAAGGTTCCATGATGTTTGGTTAGAGCTGATTACTGTAGCAGCAGTTCCGCCCACTGCAGGCAATGCCACATCAGTTGCATAGGTCAATGTTCCTGCTGTATTACCACCATTCGTAGCACCTATCGCTGTACTTAGCTTTACAGTTGCGGCAGTCAGCGTTGACGGCCCTGTGATTACTCCGGAAATGGCTTTTACAGTGTATCCTTTCGAACTGATTACCGTGATGTGGTCAGCCATAGGAAGAGAAACCCCTGAGGTATATTTAGCTTCTGTATCAAAAGTTACGGCTGTAGGGGCAGTCACCGTCATGGACAGTACATCTGAAAGGGTAATGCTAAGACTTGCAGTTTGTGCAAATGCCTTATTCACTGAAATAAATCCCGTCAGTATAAGTGCGAGAAGTAAAATTCTTTTCATTTTTATTGGTTTATATGGTTAATTCCTTATCTACAAAGAAAATCAAAGGGAATGCCACATTAAAAAACACCACATATGACTCAAAACACCACTACCAATACTACAAACACAGGATTAATGAGCAATAAATTACCTACTATGTAGAAACATTTTTACACCTTATTCATTTTAAGCAGGAAAAACAATGGCTTCTTATCAACTGAACAAATTGAATAAAATGCTCAGGAAATAGCACTTAAACATGATTAAACGACATTTCTCCCATCAAACAGCTACGAAACAACTTGAATCCATTAATAAGCAATAGCCATACCACATTATCATTATTTTCATAATTATTACATTCGTTACCATGTTTGGCCAAACATAGGCGTATCCTGAAAAGCCTTAGAAGAGTAGGGGCTATAATCTTATCTTATTCCTATTATGAAAAAAATAGAATTAAACAATCTTGGTGTTCAGGAATTGAACACTGCAGAAATGGCAAAAGTTGAAGGTGGTGGTTTATTAAACGGATTGCTGGGCGGAGTTGGTGGCGGTCTGTTAGGCGGTCTTGGTCTGGGTAACCTTACAAGTAGCTTAGGATCAGTAACTGCTCCTGTGAAAACCATCTTAAACGATACTTTCTCGTTCCTGAACAAACAATTAAGCAATGTTCAGAGCTTAGTTAACGGCTTATAAGAACTTAATCTAACCGTTATCCCGAAACGGGGATAACGGTTAATGTTTACCAGCCAATTATGTCATTACCCAGCTTCGCTACCGAAACCATCTCCGGCACTGCCCTTTCTTACCGTGCCAGTATCAGTAAATCTACCCAGCTCATTTACATCACTACCGTACTGGCTGTCCTGCTTATCTTAATTGCGCTCCCACTCATCAAAACGCCGATCAGCGTAAAAAGCACCGGACTATTGCAGTCCGATGTCGAAAAATCAGAACTCATTGTGCCCGTAAACGGCCGCCTGATTACGCTTAAGTTAAAAGACAATAAAAAAGTAAAGCAAGGCGAAACCTTACTCATCATCGATGCTGCCCTGGCCAAACAGCAGGGGGCCATTGTACAAAACCGACAGGGACAACTGGGCCAGTTCCTGCAGGACATCCGCATGCTCCTGATCTACATGAACAGAAACGGATACAGCTACCCCCACCTGCAAACCAGCCAATACACGGCCACCTGGCAACAATTTGCACAGGAACTGGAAAATGCACGCATCGTAAAAAGCCAGGCCGAAAACACATTTAACCGATACAATAAACTTTTCCAAAGCAAAACCATTACCGAATCGGAATACGAACGCTACAGATTTGAACTCAACCAAGCCGAATCTGCCTACCGCATGGTCATTACCAAATATAAAACACAATGGCAAACAGAAGCCAATAACCTGCGCAATGAACTGCAGCAGCTGGGCGGACAGCAGGTAGAGCTGAACGAACAAAAAAAACAATATACCCTCAAAGCACCCATCGATGGCTCTATACAAAATCTGACGGGTGTTCAGGAAGGTGCTTACCTGTTTGCCAATCAAAAAATCGGCGAAATATCGCCCGATGGCGGTCTTACTGCTTTTTGCTACGTCAGGCCCTCTGATATCGGCCTGATCCGGAAAGGTCAGGAAGTCCGCTTTCAGATCGATGCCTATAATTATAACCAATGGGGACTGGCACAGGGTAAGGTTCTCGATATTTCAGACGACATCATCTTGATCAATAACAACCAACCAGTATTTAAGGTCCGCTGCGAACTACAAAAAAATCATCTGGCCCTAAAAAACGGTTATAAGGGGTACTTAAAAAAGGGCATGAGCTTTACCGCCCGCTTTACCGTAACTGAACGCAGCTTATATCAGTTGCTGTATGATAAGGTAGATGATTGGGTAAACCCTAACCTTGCCACAAAAATTTAAACGGGCACCATGAGCACAAAAGTAAAACAACGTGACATTACAGATTGCGGGGCCGCATGCCTGGCCTCCATTGCTGCCCATCATAAACTTAACCTGCCCGTCGCCCGCATCCGGCAGCTGGCCGGAACGGACAAAAAAGGGACTACCATATTGGGGATTGTTGCAGCAGCCCAGAAACTGGGCTTTGAGGCCAAAGGTGTAAAAGGCCCTTTCGAAAGCCTGTCCAAAATACCCAAGCCCGCCATTGCCCACATGCTGGTCAACGGTATCCTTCAGCATTTTGTAGTCATCGATAAAGTCGATAAAAAGTTTGTCCACATCATGGACCCTATCGATGGCCATCTGCACCTTAAAAGCCACGAGGAATTTAAATCCAGCTGGACCGGCGCCCTGGTACTCCTGCTACCTGCCGAAGAATTTGAGGCAGGCAACCAGAAAACATCACTGCAAGGGCGTTTCTGGAACCTCATCAAACCACATAAAAATATCCTCATCCAGGCGCTTTTTGGTGCTGTGGTTTATACTATACTGGGCTTATCTACCTCCATATTTGTGCAGAAACTGGTCGATTTTGTGCTGGTAGATGGCAACCGGAACCTGCTCAACCTGATGGGCATGGCGATGATCATCATCCTGATCATACAGCTCTTTATCGGCACCGCAAAAACCATTTTCACTTTAAAAACAGGACAGCTCATAGATGCCCGCCTGATCCTGGGATATTATAAGCACCTGCTCAAGCTGCCCCAGCAGTTTTTCGACACCATGCGAGTAGGTGAGATCATGTCCAGGATCAACGACGCCGTGAAGATCCGTACCTTCCTTAACGATGTCAGCGTCAATTTCCTGGTCAACATCTTCATTGTGGTCTTCTCCTTTATCATGATGTTTACTTATTACTGGAAGCTGGCCCTTATTATGCTGTCTGTTATCCCGGTATACCTTTGCATTTACTTCCTGACCAATAAGCTCAATAAAAAGGCGCAAAGAAAACTCATGGAAGATTCTGCCGAACTGGAATCTCAGCTGATAGAAAGCCTGAACACAGTGGGTACCATCAAGCGTTTCGGCCTGGAAAACCATACCAATGAAAAAACCGAGCTGCGCTTTGTGAAGCTGCTGCAGACCGGCTATACATCAAGCATGAACTCGCTGCTATCCGGTACATCTGCCGAGCTTACCTCCCGCCTGCTCAGCATTATCCTCTTGTGGACGGGCGCCGGCTTTGTGCTCGACAATATGCTGACCCCCGGCGAGCTGCTCTCCTTCTACACCCTCATTGGTTATTTTACCGGACCGGTTTCTTCGCTCATCGGCATGAACAAGGTAGTACAGGATGCCGTCATTGCGGCCGACAGGCTCTTTGAGATCATGGACCTGGAACGCGAAAACGACGAAAACCAAATCGAACTGGCGCCCGATAAAATCGGCGATATCCATTTTGAAAATGTATCCTTCCGCTACGGTACCAGGGTCAGCGTTTTTGAAGACCTTACCCTCAGCATCCCCAAAGGAAAATTTACAGCCATTGTTGGTGAAAGCGGCTCGGGTAAATCCACGCTAATGGCCATCCTTCAAAACATTTACCCCATCCAAAAGGGAAATGTAAGTATCGGAAAATACGACCTAAAATACATCAGCAATACCTCTTTACGCCAAACCATTGCCGTTGTACCGCAACAAATCGATCTCTTTGCTGGCAATGTGATTGAAAATATCGCTATCGGCGATCATGAACCGAATATGCAACGGATCCTCGATATCGCCGAACAGCTGGGTATCCTTGATTTTATTGAAACCCTGCCCCGCGGCTTTCAGACCTACCTGGGCGAAAATGGAACAACTTTATCTGGCGGACAAAGGCAGCGCATTGCCATAGCCAGGGCCTTGTACAGAAACCCGGAAATCCTGATCCTTGATGAGGCTACCTCTTCCCTTGATTCTGCTTCAGAACAATATGTCCAGAGAGCAATTGACATGCTCAAAATAAACAGCAAAACAGTTATTGTAATTGCCCATCGCTTAAGCACCCTCCACCATGCAGATAAAATCATTGTTCTTGATAAAGGAAAAGTGATTGAGCAAGGTACACACAGGGATCTGTTAGCTGATGATAACTCCTCTTACAGTAACTTATGGAAACTTCAGATCCCACAATTATCATCTTATTCAAAAGAATTATAATTTTATATATCTTGCGGCACTAAAAATATTTCACTTTATGGCAAAATCCCAAAAGGCCGCTTTGGGCTTCATCTTCGTCACTTTATTAATTGATGTGATGGGCTGGGGGCTAATCATTCCTGTTATGGCAGACCTGATCTCCCAACTAAAGGGCATCCCCGTAAATCAGGCCAGTACTTACGGTGCACTACTACTTTCAGTCTTCGCAATTACCCAATTTCTGTTTTCCCCTGTGATCGGAAATCTTAGTGATAGATTTGGTCGCCGACCTGTATTATTGTCGTCATTACTGGGCTTCGGAATTGATTACATTATATTGGCATTGGCACCAACGTATAGCTGGTTGTTTATCGGAAGGATAATTGCCGGGATTACCGGTGCCAGTTTCACTACAGCTACTGCCTATATCGCCGATGTAAGCACAGATGAAACATCCAGAGCTAAGAACTTCGGACTTATTGGTGCAGCCTTTGGATTAGGTTTTGTTCTCGGCCCTGCTTTAGGTGCACTACTCGCTACCTGGGGCATCAGAGCACCTTTTTATGCTGCCGCTGCACTTTGTTTGATCAACTGTATCTTTGGTTATTTCTTTCTGCCTGAATCTTTAAGTAAAGAACACCGCAGGCCTTTTGAATGGAAAAGGGCAAACCCATTTGGCTCATTAAAATTCCTGACCAAACACCCTGAAATCGGAGGACTGGCACTTGGCTTTTTCCTCATTTACCTGGGTGCACAAGCGGTACAAGGCAACTGGAATTTCTTCACCATCTATCGTTTCAACTGGAGTGAGAAGATGGTCGGTATATCACTTGCTGTAGTAGGTGTATTGGTAGGTGCGGTACAAGCCGGACTAACCCGGGTCATCAATCCAAAAATCGGAAATGAAAAAAGTATTTACCTGGGCTTGTCGCTCTATGCGCTTGGACTGATTCTTTTCGCTTTCGCCACGGAAGGCTGGATGATGTTCGCATTTCTTATACCGTATTGCCTGGGTGGAATATGCGGACCTTCTTTACAGTCCATCATATCGGGTCACGTAGAGTCTAACCAGCAAGGGGAACTGCAGGGAGCATTGACTAGTTTAATGAGCCTGACAACGATATTCGGACCACTGATCATGAACAGCACCTTTAGTTATTTCACCAGCGACAAGGCACCGTTTCACCTTCCGGGAATTCACTTCCTTATCGGTGCAGCATGCATGATCATGAGTATTTTTATTACCTACAGGGTACTGAGTAAAGAAAAGAAGACAGCATAATACTGTTTATGCTTGTTGGTTTATAGATTCCCAAAGCATGTCCTTCAACTGCAGCAGTCCTTTTTGAGCTACAGATGAAATAAATATGGAAGGAATGCCTTTAGGTAGTTCCTTCTTCATTTCCGCCACAAGCTCCTCATCAAGCATATCTGATTTGGTAATGGCCAAAATGTGCGGTTTCTGCATCAGTTCGGGATTATAGTCTTTCAGTTCCGATTTAAGGATTTCATATTCTTCCGCTATAGATCTGTGGGTATCGGCAGGCACCATAAACAGCAATACAGAATTACGTTCTATATGACGCAGAAACCTGAAGCCCAGACCCTTGCCTTTAGATGCCCCTTCGATAATCCCTGGAATATCTGCCATCACAAAAGATTTGCTATCACGATAAGATACGATACCTAAATTAGGTACGATGGTAGTAAAAGGATAATCTGCAATCTCCGGCTTAGCCGCAGATACAACAGATAAAAGCGTTGATTTTCCAGCATTAGGAAAACCTACCAGACCAACATCAGCAAGTACCTTAAGTTCCAGCACCATCCACTCCTCTTTGCCGGGTTCACCGGGCTGCGCAAAACGCGGAGTTTGATTGGTAGGCGTTTTAAAGTGCCAGTTACCCAGCCCCCCTCTTCCACCCGGAGTTAAGATTTTTGTTTCTCCTTCCTGTGTGATCTCAAATAAAACCTGTCCCGTTTCAGCATCTTTGGCAATAGTGCCCAAAGGCACATCCAGAATTTCATCTTTACCGGATTTACCCGTTGATGTAGCACTTGAGCCGGGCTGACCATCAGGAGCGATGATGTGTTTGCGGTATTTCAGGTGTAAAAGTGTCCAGAACTGGGAATTTCCCCTGAGGATGATGTGTCCTCCGCGTCCTCCATCTCCACCATCAGGACCACCAGTAGCTGTTCTAACGTCGCGGTGCAAATGTGCAGAACCTGCCCCCCCTTTTCCAGAGCGACAGCATATTTTAACATAATCTACAAAATTGGAACCTTGCGACATAATTGTGTTTTTTTTAAATAAAAATAGCGGGAGAAGTACTTAATTCCGTCCCGCTATCAGTAATTTTATAATACTAGTATTTATCAATCACAGCGCTCAGTTCAGCAAAGATATCATCGATTTTACCGATACCATTTACCTTACTTAACTTATTCTGTGCTTCATAATATGGCAAAACATGAATGGTTTTGCTAAAATATTCTTCAATACGTTTTTGCAGTTTATCAGCCTGATCATCCAGACGGCCGGTCTCAAGCTGACGCTGAGCGATACGTTTGGTCAATTCTTCCTGATCTACATCTAAAGCAATCACACCTGCGATTGAACTTCCTTTACCTGTAAGAAACTCATCTAAAGCCTGAGCCTGAGGTACCGTACGCGGGAAGCCATCGAAAATAAATCCTTTTGCCTGGGGGTTCTTATCCACTTCTTCCTCCAGCATTGCAATGGTAATCGCATCAGGAACCAATTGTCCATCAGCAATTAATTCGCTTACTTTCTGTCCCAGTGGAGATTGATTTTTAATATGCTCCCTAAAAAGATCGCCTGTAGAGATGTGAATCAATTGATATTTTTCAATCAATTTTTCTGATTGGGTGCCTTTGCCTGCACCCGGTGGGCCAAAGAGAACAAAATTAAGCATTCGGGTTGTCTTTAAAGTTAAAAAGTCCACTGCCTCTGCAGCGGTTACTTTTGAGCGTGCAAATATATAACTATTTTACTTTAAATGCTTAACATGGGCGAATTATTGACTTTATTGTAAGTGTTAATGTAGTCTTTTGGCGAGCTCCCTATCACACTTTTAAAGACTCTGTTAAAATTTGTGATGCTACTAAAACCCGCACCATAAGCTACTCCTGAGATATTATGACCTTTATTCCCGGCTACAAGACTTTTACATGCTTCATTAATCCGAACCTCATTTAGAAAAGAAATAAACTTACGGCCTGTATGTTTTTTAAAATACCTGCAAAAAGCCTGGGGTGTCATATAGGCAACGTCCGAAACATTTTCAAGCGTGATTGGCGTATTGTAATTCTGCATAATGAAATTCAAAATATTCCTTAGCCTAACCCCTTCATTTTCTGAAATGGCTGGAGAGTAAACAGGAGAACACAAGGGCACAATGTTTCGTATGCCGGATAGCTCGTTAAGCAGCTCTAAAAATTTAAACAAAGTATCCGTTTTTGTAGGTGGAGAAGCGTAAATATCGACCAGCTTACCAGAAACGCTCCTATTGTATTTCGCGGGCAGTTTAAATCCATGGCTATTTTGAACAATGAAAGATTTCAACTCTTTCATTTCAGGCAGATTGAACAGCGGAGCGAGTTTTCCATTCAAATTAAAAAAGACGATATATCCCTTTGCCCCGGTCCCAGTACGGATGTTAAAACTCTCTGAATTACTTTTAAATAAATGCGGCAGATTTGTTCCGATAAAAAAAATATCACCCGATTTAAAGGCATGCATGCAGTTCCCTATAATTAATGTCCCCTCACCTTCTTCTACCCATGTGATCTGATATTCTTCATGCCTATGTAAATAAGGATAGAAATGAGGCGCATTTACCTGCTGAATTATGAAACTTTTATCATCAGGGAGCAATACAGTAAATGGAAAAACTTTCATGATAGTTTAGTTAACAATTGGAAGCTACGAAATTTATCATGGAGACTAAAATATGACAGCACCTAAATGCTGAACTGGTTAATCTATTGCTACAATCGGTTAATTTATAAAAAATGTCTAGTGTTTTAGTCAGTATTTTAGTATACAATTAAACAAACAACCTAACCACCCCTAACATTATGAAAAAAACACTAACCCACATCATTCTTACTGTATTAGCCATTTTTGTAGCCTTTGGCTGTAAAAGAACACAGCTGGATGAAAAAGACGCCTCCAAATCTTATAAAAAAGATGGAATTGCTGTCAATTCAAACCCCAGCCTGACCTCAACAATCGGCACCAATATCCAGGAATTTAATGAACTAAAGGATGCCGTTCAGGAAGGGCAAAGAATGAGGATCAATTATTGGCGCTGGACAAATTTTGACCCTACAGGATTCTATATCCCAGCAAACACTACACTATCCATCAATGTACAGCAACTCGCAGGGACAACTTTACCTAAGCTGATCATTGGCACCTATTACAGGTATATGACGAGCCAGCAGGGCGATTTGCCCCACGTAGACCCACCCATTACGCAGTTAGTCGCCGGAACAAATACCATTTCATCAGGCAGCTATGGCGGGATGATCTGGATACGTTTCACAACTACTGGTACCCCGGCAAGTAAAGTTAAAATCACATTCAATAGTGGACACCTACGCGTGCCTGTCTTCATTAAAAATGTGACTACCCAAACAGACTGGAATACGCAACTGACAACCTATACCTCTCCTGATGTATTGCTGGTTGGCGACCGTGTATACCAGGTTTACAGCAGAACAAAAGCGCAGGGATTTCAGCCACAGGACAACAGCGGTATACTAACCACCCTGGACAGAGTATGGGATCTTGAAAATCAGCTTTCAGGTCTCGACGGTTCTGCAAGCCAGCACAATGTGTCTGTCCACAACAGGATTTTAGTAACAGAAACAGATCGTCCAAGCGGTCTTGCGTGGGCATATTATTATGGTGTCTATTTTACATCACCCTATGTAAGCAGTTTTGCCACCGTCAAAGCAGGAACCATCGATGGCTGGGCAATCTGGCATGAAATGGGCCACGAACATCAGCAGGATGTGTGGACATGGAGTACCCTGGGAGAGGTAACCAATAACATACATGCCTTGTATGTCGAAAGAACTTTTGGCGTGTCCCCATCGCGATTAAAAAGAGACAACAGGTGGCCTACAGCTATGACCTACTTAGCCAGTATTGATCCAACTAAAGACTTTAACAGTACGGCTTCAACACCAATCAATGACCCTTTCATCAGGCTTTGCATGTTTCAACAATTATGGTTGGCCTTTGGCGATGATTTCTTTGTACAGGTTCACAAAAAAGCCAGAACTGACAATCCAACAGTCTCTACAGATGCTCAGAAAATGCGCTGGTTTATGCTGGCCGCATGTACCATTACAGGAAAAAATCTAACTAACTTCTTCAACAAATGGGCACTAAAACCAGGTGCAAGCGTATATACCGAAATCGCGGCTTTAGGACTGCCTCAACCAACTGTTGAGCCAAGCACCTTAAATGAAGACAATGCGGGTTTGATTGAAAACGGAGCAAACTACAAACTGATTTCAGCGGTGAACAACACCAGTCTGATAGATGTAAACAGTCATACACCAGTAAATGGTACGTTGGTATCGTTATGGTCCAACAACTCCCCTTCTACGCTTAACCAGCAATGGAAATTAAGAAATGCAGGCAATGGATACTTCACACTAAAAAGCCTGACTGACACTACTAAAGTATTGGACGTTACAGGAGGAGTATCTACCAATGGAACTCAAATACAGGTTTATACCTCCGCGAATGTTAATGCTCAAAAATGGGCACTAAGCTATGTTGGTAATGGTTATTATAACTTAAGTCCGGCATGTGCACCGAATTCCAATCTTGACATCAATGGAGGGTTCTCTACAAACGGAACTAAAGTACAGATCTGGTCGAAAAATACCGGCAATGCACAGAAGTTTAAATTGGTTAAACAATAACGGATGAAGGAGAGTTAATTCAGTTATAAAAAAGGCCATCTTTTCAGATGGCCTTTTCAATTACATCGTTTTCCTTATTTTTAAAGCATCCTTTTTCGAAATCACTACTACATTAAAAACTACCGGACTCAACGGAACATCATCTTTATTTGTAGCTACAGCATTAATCGCATCTGCCACATCCATTCCTGCTACAATTTCACCAAATATGGTATAGTCACCATCCAGATGAGGAGTACCTCCTATTGTTTTATAAATCTCCCTTTCAGCTGCTGAAAACTTTTTCTTTTTCTTCAATTCTACCGCATCAAGTTGTGCATCCGTCTGTACCTTTCCCACCACAAAATAAAGCTGTGAGAAATAAGAGGCCTTCTCAGGATTGTCATCCCTACCTGCACCCAGAGTTCCCTTTTTATGAAAAACCCCCGGTTTGATTTCTGCAGGAAAACGTTTAGTTCCCAATTCAGGATGTCGCTTTTCCCTGTTTAATATCGTATCATCCAGTTCACCGCCCTGACTGACAAAAGCTTTGATCACCCTGTTAAACTCAGCATTTTTATACAACCCTTGTTTAACAGATTTTAAAAACATATCTCTGTGCTTCGGCGTTTTGTCGTACAGCATCACAGTGATATTCCCCTTATTGGTTTCGAAGCGCACAAACGCAGACTGCGACTTTACAGTAATGGTTGTTAAAACAAAAGACAGAACTACAATCAGTATTTTCATCATAACAATATATTATAATTCGGTTTTGGATACATACACATAAGCAGGACTAGTCACAGAAGCCCCAACATATACACCTGTCTTGGAGAAACTTCCCCCGGTCGAAATATAAAGTTTATCCTGGCTATCCATATGCAGATTCAGTGGTTGATGATCCTTCACCGGATGTTCAAACTGACTAGCTTCCCCATTCCTTTTTATCCGGTCAATGGTGGTCCTTAAAACCCAATTTGTACCATTGCCCTCAGTATCTGCACCCGAACTATACTTCAATCGGTAGGTTGTCAGGTCCTTCTTTGATGTAGCTACACCTGTTTGAATAAACCTTGCTCCATCATGATAAGATTGCCAGGTGAGTCCTTTATTTAGCGTATATGAAGTTGGCGAACCCGCATATTTCCTTCCCATTGCAGGATCAAATCCCGAAGCAATAAAAGCAAATATAGTATCCTTAGAAGTCAGCAAACCTGGTACAGTACCTGAAAAGTTTTTAGATTCTTTCCATGTTTTGCCCCCGTCTGCAGTGAAATATGCTTTTGCCAATGTAGTAACTAGCAGGGTATCGTCTATACTTCCTGCTACAGAATGAATCTCTCCTCCGGCCGGCACTTTTAACCGGATCCAATCGGGGTCATCAAAAACAGTTTCAACCTCAACAAATTTTGAGTCATCATTTTTCTCACAGGCAATTAAGAAAAACAAAAAGCTCATGAGCAGATATATTTTTTTCATAGGAATAGATTATTAGATGTGCGCAAAGATAAAATTTTAGGATAAGGAAATTTAAGGCCAAGGGTAACAATTCTATTGAATCTTAATACTTAGGCCCTTGATGGTCTGCCAGCCTTCTTTATCAGTTAACCTGATCATAAAATGATAGTCACCCGGATCAATATCCGCCGGCACCTGAATCTCAGCGCTTGCCCGATAAGATTTTTGTCCGGTCGGAATAACGACATTCTGAATCAGTAAGAATGGCTTCATCGGTTGTTTAACCGGCGACAGGTCACATTCTTCTAGCTCCGTACTATGTGTATGATGGTCAAAATTATGATGGATATCCAAATTTAATGAGCCCAACTGCGCATTATCACTTAGCAATGCTTTGAACACAAACTTCTCTCCTCTTTTAACTACACTACACTGTTTCGGGAATGCATCATTTGAGCTGGTATTGATCTCCGGATAAGCGGTATCTATCGGCCCGGCAGTATTTTTACTACAATTGCTAAGCACCAGCAAGGATAGCAGGCAGATGCTCAATAAACTAAGTTTCTTCATTATTTAAAATCGATTGTGATGGGAATTACCTTATAAGAACTGACGTTATGCGTGGTGTTTTTATACAGGATCACCCAATTGTATTTACCTGATTCCCATGCTTTGTCTCCGTCAATCGGATTCACAGCCGGTTCGTTGTTATCTTTATCCGCACCAATTTTGATGGACTCACCACCATACACGCCGTTGACCTGTTTTAGGGTGCTCACTTTCGAAGCAGCTGCAAGTCCTGTGTGCGTCACCTTGGTAACCACAATGGCTTTGCTCAAATTAAGGTTGTCTATACTTTCCGGATTATAGTTGGCACTTTTCTTAATGAGTATCGAATATAAAATACCATCGCCTTTAATGTCACTTACCTGCGCATGGAGTGTCAGTTCATCACCTTTTTTCACGATCAGCTCCGGCTCTACGAAAGTATTTGTATAATAGATCATAGTACCGTTGCGGGAGATGATGTCACGGCCAATTTTGGGATCAACAGGAACATTTACGGGATCAATGATGCTCAGATCTTCCTTGATTTCCAGTTTCGTTCCGTTTTCATCAAGCACAATAAAGTAGAAGTCATATTTACCTTCCGGTGCCTCTGCAGGAATTGTGAAATGCTTGTGTACGTTAGTGTTTTTAGCACTCTTGTATTCTGCCCAGTTCAGTTCAAATTTCCAGGGCGCAGTATATTTTTCGCTGCTTTTCTGCAATATCTTTACCTGAACATCTTTTATTTTGGTGGCAGCAACTACATCTGCATTGAAATGGAAATCCCTTCCCCTCAAGGCAAGTTTATTGCCCGATCCGATTTCTACATTTGTAGCTGTAGGGATCGACTTTTCCGGCTCAGCTTCTTTATCCTTTTTGCAGGCCTGGAAAGTAGTCATGATAATTATTAGCGCAACGATGATCTTCATTGATCTAATCGCCAATGATGTGTATTTGTTTGAAATTCTACTTGTGTTCATTTGTTGATGTATTAATGAGTTTTATTATTCTGTTTGTTTTAATGAAATGTTAAAGGGCATTTTCAAGGATAAGACTATATTTCTCCCCTGTTCAGGCAGCTCAATCAGCCTGTAAAAACTGGTATGGTTCAGATAACGGGTATCCAGCAGGTTTTGCACCTGAAAACTCAGCGCCAGCTGTTGCCCGGAAATATTAAGTTTAGTACCAGCCTGGAGGTTAATCAGTCCATAACCTGGTGTTTTCTTTTCCGGTGGAACAATGTTATCCTGCCTTGTGGTAAGCCGGTAGTCAACCGAAAAATAAGAATGTCTAAGCGCAGACTCCGGTGCGGGCGACCAGCTCAGATTGAACAAAGCGGACGCCGGGGGCGAGAAAGGGAGCGTATAACCTTTCTTATCTCCCGAGATCTGTTGGGCAAACAAATATTCACCTAAAAATTCAGCACTCAGGCTTTTCCATATCCTGTATTTTAACTGCAGCTCCCCGCCATACCTGATTACCTCGCTTTGGGCATACTGGAAAATCTGATTGCCCGCACCGTAGTAAAAGTCATGGTTTGCAGTAGGGTTCAGGTAAATATAGTTTGGAAAGTAATTGTAAAAGGGGCTGATCAGCACCGACCAGCGGGCTTCATTCCAGCCCAAACTTAGATCCAACTGGTACGACTGCTCAGGTGCTAACGTCGGGTCCCCTTTCTCATAGCTGAAATAATGATAATTGACCCCATTTGCACCTAACTCTTTAGCAATCGGCATCCTGAAACTTTTACCGGCATTGGCCTTCAACAGAAACTGCTCATGGTTGTAATTCAAACCTACCGACCATACCAGGCTGTTAAAACTACGCTTCAGATCATTTGCCCTGATTAGTTTCTCTGCTATTGTTGTCCCATCGGTTGTAAGCTCTGAATTAAACCAGTCGGTATATTTAAACATCCTGATCTGCCCACGGTCATACCGCAGCGCACCGTGCAACAAAACCCGCTCACCGATCTTATACTTATCATACACAAATATGCCCGCGGTGACTTGTTTAAAAGAGGGCACTAAAAAAGTCCAGCCATTAATGGTATTATCCTGATACTCCGAATTGAAGCCTGCGGTAAACTGATGATTTCCCAGAGTGATCATGTCCTTCAGGTTTATACTATAAACCTGTTTGTCAAATTCCCTTTCCAGCTCTGGCGAGACCGATAAACCATCAGGGTAAACAGGCGGCATATATCCATGATTTACATACTGACTGAATTCCTGCCGAAAATTCTGCTGGTACCCCAGTTCCATTTCCAGTTTATGTACCCCCATCCGATAATCACTGCGGTTGACCACCTTAAAATGGTTCACCTGCTGACTGGGCATCTGAATATCCCGGGCTGATGCATCGTGCATTTCAGTATTTACTCTTCTTGGTTCCAGACCATGCGCATTGGCAAAAAAGCCACTTTTATTATAAACATTACTAAAGTAAAATACAGACCTGAAATTTTCCTTTACATAACCCGTAGCCAGATGTAACCCGGTTTCTCTGCCGGCGGTGTTCCGCAATTGCCTGTTGTGCAACCTGACAGCATAATCATATACAAATACAGTATCCGTAGGTACACTATAGTCTCCATAGTTCTGATAAGTGACACGGGTATCCAGGAACCAATGTTCCCTTCTGCCAAATAAATTGACAGAAGTTCCATACAGGTTGTTATTACTTTTGCCGATCAGGTCAATTGAGCCACCTAAGGTATTTTTTTGCGGTGCACTGGCAGGCTTCACCTCAATTACACCGCCTATGGCGTCCGAACCATAGATAAAAGACGCCGCGCCCTTTACCAGTTCCACTTCGGCTGCTGCAAACTGGTCTATCTCCAGTCCATGATCAGCTCCCCATTGCTGGCCTTCATGCTTCACGCCTTTATCTACCACCAGAACCCGGTTAAAACCCAAGCCCCTTATCAGGGGTTTCGACTGTCCTGAGCCAATACCTATCGTTTTGATACCCGGCAAGCGCTCCAGGCTTTTCATCAAACTTCCGCCCAGGTTCCGTTGTATGAATTCGCTCCCTACCACTTCTATGTTCAGGGATTCTTCCTGTCGTCGGGCTGCTATGAGGCTGTGCTTTACCACCACCTCTTTCAATTGCTGGTCAGAGGTTTTCATAACCACCTTTATAGAAGTCTGTCTATTTTGAATATTGACCAGTAATTTTTGTGCATAGTATCCCCCAAGAGAAACCATTACCTGGTGATTACCTCTTTTAAGTCCATCGACAAAAAACCTTCCCTCTTTATCAGTGTACAATGTATTTTCACACCCTGAAATGGAGACTAAAGCTCCCTTCAATCCTGCCCCCTCAGTATCAAGCACCAGGCCGGCCAACGGGTATAACTGGGCGTTCAATTTACCGCAGACAAAAAGACAAAATAATAGAATAGAAATAAATTTCATAATGGAATGAAAAAATAATGCTGCACATACACGGCGCCATCATTTTCAATAAAGAAATGACACCCGTGAGTAAGATTAAAGAGTAAAAGCTGGTCTAAGCGAAGTAAGGTGGTCCTTTATTGCTAAAACCCGGTAAGGCAGGCTTACATAGACTTCCATTAACGGGAGTATCAATTGTGATTGCTTCAGGCAAGGCTACAGGCAGCACAATTGGCGTAAAATCATGAATAACCTTGCCATGATGGCGCACAAAATAATCACAAATATCACATTTTTCAGAAACGTGGAACTGGCTTTTACCCTTCCCCTGCACCAACTCGTGATCACCATGGTGATGAAATATCTGAATAGCTGATAGCGACAGGAAGATCAGCACAAGGAATACTGAAATTACCCTATAGCTCAACAGAAATGAATATTTGATGCTGTCTTTCACAATTGCATCAAAGTTGCATTTAATTATTTAGAATCACAAGATCAAAACAGATATTTTATCAATACTTTTTAATCTGCTGATTGATGAAATTACCAAGTTTCTCATAGCCCACAGCGTTTGGATGCAATCCATCAGAAAAAAGGGATTCGTCAATCTCTTTCGCAGGCTTTAGGAAAAGTTTTCCCGCATCAGCATATTTTAATCGCTTGCCTATTGCAATGGCAGCTATTTTTTTATTGAGTCCTGCGATTCTCTGCTCCATTTTACGACGTGGCAAAATCCCCATTAAGATTACATCAGCAGCAGGCTTTCTTACTTTAATCACGTCCAACAAGAACTTCAATCCCTGTACTATTTCCTCATCCGTATTATAGTCCAGGTTATTGGTCCCGATCATGAGTATGATCTTCTTTGGAGAGATCTCATCCAGTTCGCCATGATAAATTCTCCACAACACATTTTCTATCCTGTCCCAGCCAAAGCCCATATTCATAGCCTTTCCTTCAGCAAAGTATTTAGTCCATGCATCCTTTCCTTTCGCTCTTGAGGAAGCAGGTTCTCCTCCCCAGTAATGAAGGATAGAGTTGCCTACCAACACAAGTTCGGGCTGATTTGCTTTCCCATAATCCAAAACCTCCTGATGCCTGGTTTCCCAGTCATAACTACTTGCATCACGTCTTTGGGTCACAGGAATCATGGTTGAGACAGTCCCCTGAGGTTCATTAAAAATAGATTTGATCTTTTTCTCATAAGCCTCTGCATACCGCATCATTCCCAGATCATTTGGATGCGTACCATCTACCATACTTTCAATATCGTGCCCTATTTCTTCTTTAGAAAGCAGGTACAATCCTTTCACTCCTGATTTGATCAGCGAGTCTATTGCAGATTTTAACACCCTGTTTACCGCTTCATAATCCTTTTTTCTAAGCGGCTGCATTTCTCCATCTGTATAACCGTCATGCTCTACCATTAAGATCGGGGTGCCCGGTCTTTTCTTTTGAATTTGCCGAACCGCATCAACTATTTTCTGATTCAGCATCGCATCTCCAATTCCTCCTGTCAGGTTAGGAAGACAGTCCAACACAAACAACTTTGCATCAATCTGGGTAACAAAATCAAGCACCTCAGGCTCCAGTTTTCCATTACCAGAAAAGCCCAGGTTAACCATCGACCTGTCCAGTTTCCTTCCCAGAATTGATGTCCATGCCATGCCGGGTCTGGAAGCACACGCACCCTGCGCTATAGAAGTTCCGTATACTACAATTGGCTTTTCTTTGCGAACTGGAAGCGGTTTAAATTTAGCTTCCTTTGGAACAGAAATCTCCATCCATTTTACAGTGTTATACAAAGGAAGGTACAACCTGTATTCCCGGTCATCCACATGCTGGTCTTTGCCGGCAAGGTTAACAAATCTATAACTAACAGTATCACCAAAGGAGTACCTGCCTGCACACCACAGCCATTTGCCATCAATATTTTTTGAATACAGGTCTACTCCGCTTACCCCTGTTGCAGGCATATGAGGCATTGCCATTCCACCCGTCACTTTAAATTTAACGACAATCTCCTCAGCATTCGTCCGGAACTGCATATATAACCCCGAACTATTCTCAGACAATCCCCATACTGCTTTTCTCACATTTTTCTCCGCAGCAGCGGGTAAACGGTCATAACCACTTTTAAATCCACTTTCCCAGCTTCTACCTTGTATCACATTCAATGTATCTTTTGCCGGGTTCCATGACTTATATTCTTTACGCTGTGCTGTGCTATATCCAGATACAAACAGCATGATTATGCTAAAAATGGTTAAAAATCGTCTTATCATTACTAAAAAGTTTACAACAGCTAAACTAGTTAAAAATTCAGAATGTGATGTGCATTATTACGATACAAAGCATATTGCAGCATTTTTTCATAACATCAACTCCAATTACGAATAGCGACGCGCTTAGTGTTGCGTTATCTTATTGTTAAATAACGATTTAAGGAATGAAATTCAACATAAAATGCTTAAATTTAAGTAATTAATTAAATCGTTATGGAAATTGACTATGCCCTTCTTGGTCTGATTGCATTAGCCCTGATAATTTTTATCCTGTGGCTGGTCAGACGAAATATAAAAGATGAGAAAAAATTTGAGAAAGACAGCATTCAGTCTGAATTAAAACCAGAAAAGCATGGTAAGGATCATGTGTAAATCACATATTCATGTTAACTAATCGGACAGGCTTTAACATAAAGATAATACTATATTAACTCAATATTCATGTAATTTAGCCCAATCTCAAAAAGCATGAAAAAGAAAAAACTAAAGAAACTGGTCAAAGCTGCCAGAAAAACGATCAGAAAAGATATTGAGCAAAGTTTAATCGCTGAACTTAAAAGCTTAAGTGCCGGGCTTGGTCAAGATTCTAAAAAAGCCAATAAAGAAATTCATAAGGGTTCAAAGCAACTGGCAAAAAAACTTTCTAAGAACGTAAAGATTGACAGGTCAACGATGTTGCCAAAAGCACAAGCACAAGCAGCAAAACCTGCTATGACCGAAGCAGAATCATCCCAGGCTTAGGCGGCAGGAGAAATCTCTGAAACGCTATACCAATATCTTGAAAGGCTCGCCCCAGCCGCTGCACCGCTTTAATAAGGTGTAGCTGAGCTGAGGACAAACCGCCTAAACCAAGTCCTTTTTTTAACAAACGGCGGATACCTTTTTAAGGTATACCGCCGCTGTCCCACTAACTATTTCTCCTCATCCCGAAACAACAACACCCTTTTTCCTTCTGCATTGACTCTGTAAAAGCTGTCTCCTTCAATTAGCAAAGCTTCGCTTTTCCCATCTCTATGTTTCGTATCCGTATTGATCACTTTACCTCCATAATGAACGCTGATCGTATCGGCAACAATGGTATGGCCGGTTACGATATGCCTAACATTAAACTTTTGCAACGTACTATCTACCTGGGCTTCTTTGGCTTTATAGATCCATTTATTATTGCTTTTGCTAAAACGATTTGTAGCATAATACAGGCGGTACCAAAAAGGTGAAGTCGTACTACTATACAAGAGGTTAACCTTTGTATCCGCATTTTTAGCGACAGCACTGTCTGCATAAAATGGCCTTGCAATTAAATTTATCTGCTCAACAGAAAGCGGTTGATTGTTCAACTCTGCCGAAATGCCACCATGAGCAAACAATAAATCACCTATCTTTTCTACGATGTTCTTTGTTCTCAGCCACCTCCCTAGCTCACTATCTTCATTATAAAGTTGCATTAGTGTTTTGCACATTAAGGCCGCATTATTTTTATACTTATCCTCCACATAGCGATGATCACCCTGTAGGTTCATGATCTCATGATTACCTAATATAAAATGTACATATCCTCCGGCAGCTTTGGCTTTCTTCTCCAGCATATACACTAGCCAAAGGCACTCCGTAACCTGCAATCCCCTATCAAACATATCTCCAGCAAAAACAAGATGCCCATTTCCAAAAGTCCAGTTGAAATCAGAATCGATGATCTTATTAGCCTGCAGCAACTTCCTGAACGCTTCAAACTCACCTTCAATATCCGAAAGCACAAACAGCTTCTCTGGTCTAGTAGCGGTTACGGAAGGTTCCAGTGTCAGCTTGGTTTTAAGCTGAACAGGAAAGTTTTTCCGCAAATCATCAGTCCCGATTGTTATCCCAATACCCCTTTTTGCTGGGTACTTCAATTCAGTTACTGTTGAAGAATTCATACTGTAAGCTGTAATACCTTCTTTTCCATGAAAAACGTAAGGGCCGTCTTGCATAAGTGCAAGCTGTTCATAAATGTCACCGATCAAAGCCTGCCCATTGTCCTTCCTTGGATCTGGGAATAATCGATTGGCATGACGCCTTAAAGCACCTCCATGTGCCCTGCCAAATTCTCCATTATATAAAAATTCTCCCTTATTATTTAACATAAAAACGGCAGGAAAAGCTTTAAAATTAAACTTCGGATAGTCTCTAATGTTGTAATAATTAAGTACGGGGTGCATCTTCCCCTGTCCGTTTGTATACAGCTCTATTAAATTTTTCACAGGCGTATTAACACCAGACAGGCTATTTTGCCAAACAGTTTTATTCTTCTCCGTAGAGATATTTAAAAAGATCACATTAGAATCCTGTTGAAATACCCGGCTTACCTTCCTAAGGGCAACTTTCATTCTACTACATTCCTTACTGTCATCAAAAAAATTCAATAACACCAGTTTTCCCTCGAAATCCTTCTTCCCATAGGATTGTCCGTTGCCATCCTGCAATGCAAAATCCGGGGAATTTCCACCTACATGAATGACCCACGCTCTGATCATTTGTTCATAATCCCTCACATAGGCTTTATATTCCGGATACCCTGGTAACTTATAAAATTCATTTAATAAATATTCTATTTCAGGCGTACTGCCATCTTTAAGCGTATGTGTCTTTAAACCACCTTCTGTAAGTAGAAATACCTGAACACTTTGTAACACATTTCCTTTATAGATTTTTTTCGCGAAATTCCAGTAAGCGGTTTTACGGCTGGCATTCTTCAAGCTATCATGAGCATAATCAAAGTTGTATTTCCGTTCAACGGACCTACGTATAAAATCATAGAAATAATAAGAATTCAGTGCTTTACCTGAATAAGTATGTACCCAACTGGTTGATCCGCTATTTAAGGTTGAATCAAAAATTTGGCCCAGCTTTTCCCCTGAAAGCCCTAACACAGAGGCCTTATTTACCAACAAACCAAATTTATGGAGCCGCTGATATTCAACATCTGCGATTTCGGTTACTTTAAGGTAAGCATAGATAAAAGGTGAAATAAGCTTTTTATAGTCTTCAAAAAGTGAATCGATCAAAAGTAATTTCCTGTTCAGATAAAGATGCCATTCCTGATAATCCTTCAGGGAAGCAATAACTGATAACTTCGGGTTAGCAGGAAGGCTCAATTTTGACATGTTAATCTTGACTTCTTCCAGAAGTCTAAATTTTTCAGCCCCTTTTCCTGTAAACCTAGTTCCCTTCTTATCATACCTGATCTGTACACTATCTCCTGGCTCAAAAAGCGTATAATTATACGATTTCCCCAATACCTCAGATAAATTAATATATAAAGGACCATGACCCGGAAATCTAAATTTTACATATCCATTTTTGATCTCCTTATCTATGGGTCTATAACTTATGACATGAACAAATTTTATAAAGGATCCAGTATCGACTTTCATGCTATCTTTTTTATAATCAGCAGGTAAGTGGAATTCAACGACAATAGCACTACCGTTCAAATTAGATTTTTTCTGAGCGGAAAGGGTATGATAAAAGCATACCAAAAGTATCAGCACGCCTAACAACCTGTAACTCGTTCTCATAAAGATCAATTTCAATAATCAAGATTTTGAACAAGACCAGAGACCTTTACATCAAGGGCAGGAATCGGCGCAATGGCATTATTACTTGGGTAGGGTAAAACCTGGGTTGCAGCGCTCAAGGCATCCGCGCGGTTTACTCCTTTTTTCCACCTCAGCAAGTCAAACATCCTAAAGCCTTCAAAGGCAAGTTCTTTCCTACGCTCCTTATATATGGATTCCAGCAATGCACTTCCGGTTAATGTTGTAGCAGTTACTGTAGGATTAGCCCTTTTCCGGATGGCATCCAGGTAAAAGCCTGCGCTATCTGTATTATTTAATTGTGCGTAGGCTTCTGCAGCCGTCAAATACATTTCTGAAGAACGGATTACAGTTTGATAATAAGAACCTCCACCTGATACTTCTGGAACAACCGCTGTAGGAAATTTAATAACATTCCATTGGGTTATACCAGAAACTACAGCTGATGCCACCCAAACCTTCCTAGCATCATTAGCGTCTTCATTTAACAAGGTTGAAACATCTGAAGTGGCCAAAAAAAGAATGGTTGGTCTGTAATATCTTGAAGCAAAATTAGTAGCATAGCCATTGATTGCACCTGCACTTGGGGGTAGCTGAAACAGCGCTTCGGTTTCCGTAAGTGTGAACAATTTAGCGGGATAATTTGTCACCATGATGGGTACTGCCGTCCCTACCTGTCTGGCTAGGTTCTTTGCCAGCAGCCAATTTCCCTTAAAAAGATACACCCTTGATAACAGTGCCCTTGCTGCATTCCTATTCATCACTAAAGTGTTTGATGAAGTGGCTGGCAGTAAGGAGATGGCATTATTCAGATCTGAAACTAGGTTAAGGTATACTTCCGCAACAGTATTCCGATTATTTACCGGCATGGTCCAGTTTGAAGTGGTCACATAGGCGACACCGGGATGTGAAGCATCTGGGGTAAAATTATACGATTGAGCAAACACGTTCACGAGCAAAAAATGACTTAACGCCCTTATCGCATAGGCCTGCCCCTTTATTGCATCAGCAACTGCAGGATCCTGGCTCCGGTATTCATCAGCCTTTTCCAACACATAACTGGCTGACCTGATAACCCTGTATGCACCATAGGAAAATCCATTGAAATTTACTGCTGATGACGAAACAGTAACTGCACTGGAAGATTCATCTGCTTGCTGGCTCCAGTTGTAATGTATCCCTAACGGAACATTAGTTGAAGAACCCGAAACTGGCTTAACATTATCCGCTATAAGTTCTGGATAAATCATATGGTAGCCATGAAAAAGATTCCCTCCCATATCCGCATAAACCCCGTTCAGGTATTCATTTGTAGTTTTCAAATCAGTAACATAATCCTGGCGGATTAATGTCCCTTGTTCACTTACGTTGTCCAGAAACGATTTCTTGCATGACAGGAGACTAGTGATAAGTACAATGCCTACAAGTAATTTTTTATAATAGTTCATTATATAATTTTTTAATTCCATCAATCTATACGCTTTTATTAAAAACTAACATTTATCCCTGCCGAAAAAGATCTTTGATTGGGATAGGCAAACCCGGTACTTCCTCCCACATTCATATTGTCAGGATCCGGCCCCTGATATTTAGTCAATATTGCAAGATTATGCCCTTGCACATACAACCTCAATGCGGTTAAATGTAACCTGTCCAATAGTTCCTTCGAAAAATTATAAGCAAAGGTTACCTGCTGAAGCCGGAGGTAATCTCCTTTAAACAAATAGCGGGTAGATGTTCGGAAACCGAGATCGGTATTGTTTAGTAAACGTCTTGGGTTACTTACCTGATCCCCACTTTCTTTCCAATAATCCAATGCTTGTTTGGACTGGTTCACATAGGGGTAAAATCCATCATTTAAAAAGTAAATGGACGAACTGTCGTATATTTTTAAACCATACTGGTAGTACAAAGAGGCAGAAAACTCAAAACTTTTATACCGAAAAACGTTTTTAATTGCACCATAACCATCAGGCTGAGGTTTTCCAACAAACTCCTTTTTTGCTAAACTGAACGTACTTGTCGGTTGTCCGTTGGGAGCCATCCATTGTGGCTTTCCGTCTTCCTGATTCACCCCCATCCAGATTGGCATATAAAATGAATTAAAATTCCTTCCTTCCTCATTAGCCATCAAGCCCGATGCAATAGATTCTAAAGGAACATTGGCTTTAACCAGCTTATTCTGGTTTGAACTCCAATTGGCATTCAGGCTCCAGTTAAAATTCTTACTGTGAACCACAGTACCCGAGAGCGCCAGTTCAGTTCCGCTATTCTTCATATCGCCAATATTATCCAGCACAGAACCAAATCCGGTTAAGGAAGGAAGGTTTGTGATATAGATCAGCTCATCTGTTTTCCGGTTATAAATGTCCGCTGAAAAACTAATCCTTTCTTTCAAAAACCTCATTTCAAGTCCCAAATCCCAGCTAAATGTTTCCTCCCATTGAATGTCAGGATTACCTAAACTTGATGGGGTAATGGCATTGTTCCCTAAAAGTTTCTTCAACGTTAACCTGTCAAAACGGGTAAAAGCATCCACAGCTCCCGAATTTCCTGCAGCGCCCAAACTGCCCCTGATTTTTATATAATTAAGCCAGGGAGCATGTGTTTTTGCAAATTTCTCTTCACTGATGATCCAACCCGCTCCAGCAGACCAATAAGTTCCCCATTGATGTTGGTCACCGAATTTTGAAGACCCATCTTTACGAATACTTCCTGAAAGAAAGTATTTGTTTAGATAACCATAGTTTACTTGTCCAAAAACAGAAAGCAAGGTCTGTCTGCCAGCCCCACCTGTAATGCCGCTTGTTGTATACCCGGGACTGTTCAGCTGATTGTAATATGGCAGGGTTGTGGCTGTACCAACGGCTTCCGCCCCAAGCTGTTTTTGCAAGATGATTTGTGCCTCTTGTCCCAGCAAGATACCTAGCGAGTGCTCATTCTTAAAATTTGTATCAAACCGTAAGGTATTTGTATTGATCACGTTCGCCCTTCGTTCATCTCTTTCTGCTATGCGGGGCTGTAATACAGATTGAGAACTGGCGTAAAATCGCGGGTCATTTTTCTCTTTCAATTCTGCTAGCATAAAATCAGCGCCGAAATCACTTTTAAAAGTAAAATATTTCAGAAGATTTGCTTCTGCATAAAGCTTACTTAAACCACGATAACTTACATTTTTATTGATATTATACTCAGAAACTACGACCGGGTTCTGTAGTTCACCAATAGCACCAAAGGGATAAGTAAGCTTATAATTTCCATCGGCCAACCTTACTGGGTTAAGTGGCGACATCACCGCAGCCGCACCAAAACCTCCGGCACTTTCTTCCGCATTCGAATAATTCTGTATATTGAAAGACAGGGAGGTATTGGCGCCTAATTTTAACCAGTTAGCAGGTTTACTTTCAAAAGTAAAACGTAGAGACTTACGGTCAAAATCGGTTCCCTTCACTGCACCATTCTGCTTAGTATATTCAACATTCAGGTAAAAAATATTTCGTTCATTACCTCCAGAAATACTGATATCATTGGAGATTGTACGGGCGCGATCCGTGTATAACGCCCCGAACCAGTCACTTTCAGGGTAAAAATCGCCAGTTGTTGTAGTAGGAAATTTTATTTTCAAGTCAGCAAGAATACCCGCATCTGTCCAGGTCGCAGCATTTGTACTTTTATAGGTGTCATATAAAAGATTCAGATATTCCTGCTGGTTCAACATTTCTGTTTTCCCTGTAAGCTTTGATGATACATCCGTCTGATGTCTGAAACTAAAATTTGTTTTACCAGCTTTTCCTCTTTTTGTGGTAACCAAAATTACGCCATTGCTTGCTTTTGATCCATATAAAGCAATAGCTGCAGCATCCTTTAACACTGATATGGTTTCAATGTCTGAAGGGTTAAGCTGAGCAAGAGGATTCGTAACCGATGTCGCATTAAGTGTGTTTGAAAACTGAAAATTATCGTGGGTTACGGGAATACCATCAATAACAATCAAGGGGTTTCTAACCGTGGAACCAAAACTTACATCTGTTCCCGTGGCTATTCCCCTCAATACCATATTTGCCACACCGCCCCCCGGCTGCCCGGTGCCCCCTGTAATCTGCAATCCTGGAACAAGCCCTTGCAGACTCTTGTCAAAACTTCTATTAGGCAAATTCTCAATCTGGGCCCCACTAACAACGGTAACCGCTCCGGTCAAAGCTTGCTGCGTGGTTTTTCCGTAAGCCACCACAACTTCATTCAATTCAGCAGACTTCATTTCCATAGTGACGGTCAAGCTGGCTTTCGTAGTTACCTCCTTATCAAAATAACCCACATAGGAAATCACCAGAATCGCCTTATCATCCACACGCTGCAAGAAAAACACACCTTCCGAATTGGTCACAGCGGATTGCTGCGCACCCTTCACCTTCACCGTAGCACCAATCAACGGCAATCCCTTTTCATCCAATACCACACCCCTGACATCAATGGGAGGAGTAAAAGCATCCACCACCCTATCCAGAAAGGAAGGCTCTTTCGGCTTAATAATAATGTTCTTATCCTCTATGCTATAAATAAAAGGCTGATCATCAGACAGCTTTTCCAGCACTGCTTTTAGATCTGTATTCTTAAAATTTACATCGATCTGTTTACTCGCTTCTATCTTTTCAGGTGAGTATAATACATTGTACCCGGTCTGCAGGGTAATCTGCTTAAAAATTTCACGGAGGCTTGCGTCCTTCTTTGTGTAAGAAAGCTTCTGTCCGAAACTGGCGGCCGATACCTGTACGAAACCGGCGATCATAATAATTATGATTAGTCTCATAATTAAGAATATTTTTGGCGGCAGCCACTCACGCGGCATACCTGGTTTAAAAGGATATAATTTCATACCTTTATCTCTTTGGGTTAATACGTTAAACTGATCTCAAAATTTGTTTTTGGGTTAACTCAAAATCTTGCCGGATAGTGCTTAGACTCACTATTCGGCTTCTTTTGTCCCCATTAGCTTAAGGCCTATTCCCTTTTTTGTAAAATTCTTTTCATGCTGTCTGGTCTGTTTGTTAGTAATCGGTTAATTGGTTCTTTTCAATAGGTGAGATGATCGGGTTTTTATTTAATGACGATGATTTTTTTACCTTCTATTTTAAATTTCGCCGCTCCAGTTTGTGCGATAGCATTCAATATCCCGGAGACCTTATCATATCGGGACACAGATCCTTCCAGCAGCTTATTCTTTAGATCGTCGCTCTCATATTCTACTTCTACATTATACCACCGGGCTATTTGTCGCATTACAGTCTGCATAGGTGCCTTGTTAAATGAGAACAAACCATTTTTCCAGGCTACAGCCTCGGTTACATCCACATCTTTTACTTGTATCCGGTTAGGACCGGTTAAGAGGGATTGCTGATTGGGTTTGAGGATGACGTCATTTACCTTTACGCTACCTTCCAACAGCGTCGTCTTAATCGCACCCTCATCTGCGTAACTGTTTACGTTAAAATGCGTACCCAGCACTTCTACCTGCTGCCCATCGCTTTCCACGATAAAAGGATGAGATTTATCTTTTGCTACTTCCAGATAGGCTTCTCCTGTGAGTTCTATTCTTCTTTGTTTAGTACCTTTAAAGTCTGAAGGGAATTTTATAGAGGATGCGGCGTTAAGCCATACCTTGGTTCCATCAGGCAAGATCACCTGATACGTGCCCCCGCGAGGGGTACTTGCGGTAAGCATAGTCGCTGTTTTGACGCTATCCGTCACAACTACACTTTTCTTGTTGGTATCCAAGGCAATTACTTTACCATTGGCAAGCAAAAGGGTAGCAGTATTTTTACCAGGTGCTATGTCGTTTTTAAACACCACGTCACCCTGAACTTGTTTCAGGGCCCCAGTGTCGCTATTAAAAAACCAAATACCAAATACAATTGCCGCTACCGCAGCAGCAGTCACAGCCACACGCGGCCATAACTTATATTTATGCAAAGGCAGTATTGAGCCCCTGATATTCTGCTCAAATTTCAGCTTTGCTGCTGTAAGGTCTCCCACATTTAATTCCGAAGCCTCATCTTCCCCAAGGTGATGAAACCACTTTTGCAGCAGCTGTACCTCTTCAGCTGTGCACAACCCAGCTTTATATTTTTCAAGTAATTCCTCAGCTTCTTTCATAAATAACAAAAGCTTTTTTCGCTTTCATACTACTAAGACGGCAAAGGTTATGGGGTATGGGTACAAGGAGAGAAAAAAATATCAATACATCAAGCCAAACAGCCACAACGGAATCTTGTTGCCTGCTCCTATTTCCAAATCATCTGCGGCGATATAGGAATCTGAAAGCCCTGCGATCTGTTTAAATGTTTTAGTCGCACCCCCAACCTCAAAAGTTAACTTGTTGTCTACGGTAAAATCTCCAGCCTTAGCCAAAGCTACCTTATATCCTGAATTTCTGAACTGGTTGACAAAAAAACATTCTCTTCTGCTGTCTTCGTTGGCCGGACTGGAGGACAATGCTTCAAACAAATTGGGATTGTCCAGCAAAACTTTTGATGGTTTTTCTATCACCCCCATTCCCTTTCCTTCCAGGTAAACCTGCTGAATCAGCTTAGCGCTTTCCAGGTAATGGAAATACTGAACCAACGTAGTTCTACTCATTTTCAGTGTTTTAGCGAGACTCGTCATATTTGGCTTAAAAGGGACTTGGGTGGCCAGTATCCCCAAAAGCTGATAAATTTTCCTGATTTGCATTTTATCTATACCCTGCAAAAAAGCCAGGTCGTACTCAAACAGTCAAATTAACTACTCTGGAAAGCTGAATGAAATAACCTTCTTTATCCTCTTTATACTCCAGATACTCTCTAAAAGACATTCCATTGAGTTCATATTGCCTTGCTCTCCGACTTAAATCAACTTCAAGACCAAGCAATTCAATAATGGAAGATCCTGTTACAATCAAATGCAGGTCTTTATAGAAATCATATATATTCTTTACTTCCCTGACCCAGCCATTATATTTATGAACTTCGTCAATAAATAAATATTTACCCCCTAATTGTCTGAACCACTCAGCTGTTGCCAAAAGCGTATTGCCCGAAAAATATATATCATCCAATGTGATATACAAACATTCTTCCGGAGCAGCGTTCATCATTTTTATTCTTTGCAGTAATAAAGTGGTCTTGCAAGCTGAACGATTTTTCAATAAAACGAACTATTCATTGAACGATTTTAACAAATAACGTTCACTACACAGAACGTTTTACTTATAAAACAGCAACATCGCAATCCAAACCACCAATCCCAAACGTAGTCTCAGCACCTTCAATGCCCGCTTCATTTGTGTTGCCACAGTATGCTCTGAAATATTTAAAGCCTTTGCGATCTCCTTATGTGAAAGCTTATCCTTCCTGCTCAGTTCAAATATCTCCCTCATTTTTGGGGGCAAAGCCTGAATCTCTCGTTCTATTAAAGCAGACAAGTCCTTTTCCCTAACCAAAAAATCAGTCGACTCCGTGGCAATATCTATGAAACTTTGCAGCGATGCAATATATTTAGCCTCCACTTTCTTATGAGAAAACAAATCAAAAGCCTTGTTGCGGACCGCCGTAAAAAGATATGATTTAAGTGATACTTCAAAAGAAAAATCAAACCGCTTGTTCCAAAGCGCAATCAGTACATCCTGGATGACATCCTGAGACGCTTCCTTACTATGCAGTTTCTTATGCGCGTAAATATACAAGAGGCTATGGTAACGGTCATAAATCTGAGTAAAGGCATTCCTGTCCCCTTGCCTCAACAAAGCAACCAGTTCCTGATCGGTATATGCGCCGTAAGCAGCCATGAATTATAAATTATCCCCTTGCTTAAATTTAAACAATTTTATATTGCAAAGGTGTATAAACTTTGGTGAATAAACACAACACCAGCAGATTAAGATAATATTAAATAAAAGACCTGCATCAGGAATACATCATCAGGCGCTCCGCTAACCCTGCGCTCGCCTCTCCTACGCTCCAACTCCGGTCCTTCTGCGGTCCATCTGGGGTATTGGTTCGATTGCGATCGAACCAATATCCCAGATGATACGGAGCAATACCCTAGGTGATACGAGCGCAGGGCGAAGACATAGCAGTCACATTGGGAAATAATACATAAGTTTGTTTTGTAAAAAACACTAACTTTACATTCAAGGGGATAAATGGAAATGGCTGATTACAGCATGTATACGGATCAGGAACTGGCTGCTTTTCTAAAGCAGGGTGATGAGGTTGCATACACTGAGATCTTCGCCAGGTACAACTATATTTTGCATAGTCATGCCGTAAACAAGCTTCGCGACAGAGAGGAAGCCAGAGACATTATCCAGGAAGTATTTACTTATCTGTGGCAAAAAAAAGAGACGATTACTTTTACCAGCAGCCTGTCAGGATACCTCTACGGCGCGGTACGTAATGCCATATTAAACAGAGTGGTGCACAAACAGGTACAGGAAAAATATTTTGACTCGCTAAAAGCCTTTTCTCTGCGGGGAGAGGTAGTTACGGATCATCTGATCAGAGAAAAACAACTCAGGGAGTTTATAGAACAGGAGATTGCGCTGCTCCCCCCTAAAATGCGCCAGGTTTTTGAAATGAGCCGCAAAGAAAACCTGAGTCACAAAGAAATTGCTGAAAAACTGGATATATCTGAGCAAACAGTCAGCAAACAAGTAACCAACGCCATAAAAATATTAAAAACAAAACTCGGGGTTGTTGTCTATTTGTGGTTCATCATGGACAAATAAAAATTATTTTCATTTTCTTCTACCTGTTAGGGCTTAGTTACTTTCCTTACTATTAATGAGCGCAAATGGCCTCGTACAATAGCATGGAAAACAAAGCATTACACGAATTACTGGATAGATATAAAAAAGGCGGTGCAAGCGCTGAAGATGTCGCTTTTCTGGAAAGCTGGTATCAGCAATACAATAAAGAACAGCGTATGGAGATGACTGAAGCAGAACTTGAAGAAGACAGGCAGCTCATCTGGAATTCCATTCAGCAGGAACGTGTGGTGGCAACTCCAGTCAGGAAAGTGAAGCTATGGTCTTCAGAAACTTTCAGAATAGCCATTGCAGCAGCAATAGCCATCATCTTACTTGGCGTTTATTTCTTTAACACAACAAACCAGCCTACGAAAATCAAATCAGAAAATCCGGTATCGGCCAATGACGTCAAGGCAGGAGGCAATAGGGCTTTACTAACTTTGGCCGATGGAAGGCGTATTGTCCTCACAGATGCCGTTAATGGGGAACTTGCCAAACAGGCCGGAGTACGCATCACAAAAACAAAAGACGGACAATTGATCTATACCGTAGAAAATACGGGCCATGAGACCAAACCAGAATACAACACCATAGAAACCCCGCGGGGAGGCCAGCATATTGTAAACTTACCGGATGGTTCCATAGTAGTGCTTAACGCTGCTTCCAGCCTTAAATTCCCAACAACTTTCTCTTCTTTTCAGGAAAGGAAAGTTGAGCTGAGCGGCGAAGCCTACTTTGAAATATCCAAAGATAAAGCTCATCCATTTATTGTTAAAACCAATGGACAGGAGGTAAAAGTACTGGGAACGCATTTCAATATTAACAGTTATGCAGATGAGGGTAGTACAAAGACAACGCTGCTGGAAGGATCAGTGCGTGTGATTTCTGTTTTGTCATCCAGAGCGAATGCGAAGGATCCAGATCCCTCGGAACTCGGGATGACAAATAGCATAATACTGCGCCCCAACCAACAATCTGTAGTGACCACCAACGGTGACATCAAAGTCATCAAAGTTGATACTGAAGATGTAGTCGCCTGGAAAAATGGCTTCTTCGTTTTCAATGATGAAAGTCTGGAAAGCATCATGCGCAAAGTATCGCGATGGTATGATGTGGAAGTTGTTTATCAGGATAAGCTACCTCGCGTGTCGTTCCTTGGAGCGCTATCACGCTCAAAAAATCTATCAGCCTTAATCAACATACTCGAAGAATCGGGAGAAGTTCACTTTAAAATACAAGGAAGGAGGATTGTCGTGATGAAATAGACCTTTACTTTCAAAATGACAATCACAAAAAAGCCGGTTTCCGACAGCCATCGAAAACCGGCAAACATTGGATTGTCCCATTAAATAATGTGCAAACAAGATTCAACAAACCCAACTAAACAAATGTATGAAATTTTACTATCTATATAGGCCGAGATACGGTAGCTATATAAACAACCAATTATTGCGTATTATGAAATTGACCGTACTCATAATTACCTTATTCCTGCTTCAGGTAAGTGCTGCTACCAATGCACAGACCATTACCCTGAATGAAAAAGCTGCCCCTCTTGAAAAGATCATCAAAGCGATCAGGGATCAGACAGGATATGATTTCATTGGCAATACCAGGCTAATCAGATCGGCTGACCCGGTTACCATTCGCGTAAAAAAGGCTTCTATTAATGAAGTGCTACGGATATGCTTTGGAAACCAACCGCTTACCTATACCGTGGAGGAGAAGACGATTATCATCAAGAATATCGTTCCGAGTACTCAGGTTGCCACACAACGCGCATGGGTGATTGAAGGAACGGTAATTTCAGATGATGGGGAGATCCCTTTGGCAAATGCGACAATCCTTGCTGTAGGCACCGACATCAAAGCCTATACAGACCAGAATGGAAAGTTCTCCATCAATGTTCCTGAATCAGTGAAAGTATTACGTATCAATTATATAGGCTATGATTCCAGGGATTATAAAATAGATGCAAAAACAAAGAAAATTGTCATCAGACTCACCCTGCAGAATAACTCTTTGGACGAGGTAGTCGTGCGGACAGGTATCTATAAAAGACCTGTAGAGAACTTTACAGGTTCAGCTAAAACCATTACTGCAGAAGAATTAAAGAGAGTGGCGCCAAATAATATCCTTGCTGCCATTAGTATTCTTGATCCTTCTTTCAGACTTCCCGAAGACATCAACCTGGGATCTGATCCAAACAGACTACCAGATATAGAATTGAGGGGACAAAATAATTTCCCTGACCAGAATGCTTCCGCAAACTCCTCTGCAACGCTGAGAAATGTATACGGTGATAAACCCAATGCACCTTTATTTGTATTGGATGGGTTTCAGGTGACCCTTCAAAGGATCTTTGACCTGGACATGAACAGGGTGGAACGCATTACCATCCTAAAAGATGCTGCAGCAACTTCTATTTATGGTTCAAGGGCCAGCAACGGGGTGGTGGTTATAGATACGCGTCAGCCTAAAGAAGGCACCGTAAGAATTTCTTACAGAGGCGGTATTACGGTAACCGCGCCTGACCTCAGCAGCTATGACCTGTTAAATGCTTCTGAAAAGCTGGCATTTGAAAAGGAAGTTGGCTTCTATAAGGATAGCGGCACATGGCCATACCTGCAAACCGTGCGTGATGCAGAATACAATGAACGATTGAAGGCAGTAACCAGCGGAGTAGATACTTATTGGTTGTCTCAGCCTTTGCAGACCGGCTATGGCAATAGTCATTCTCTTTATCTTGAAGGTGGTGATCAGGTGGTTAGGTATGCTTTAAACCTGAGCAGCCAGAATGATGTGGCCGTAATGAAAGGTTCGGGCCGTGACCGTACCAGCGGTGGTGTAACGCTTACCTACCGCAACTCAAAACTGCTGTTTGCAAATGACCTGAGCATCAACAATGTAAAAGGAACAACCAGCCCTTACGGCAGTTTCGGCGATTATACAAGGCTAAACCAATATTGGTCGCCATATGATGAAAACGGGCAATTTGCCAGGTTCCTTGGTGAGCCGAGAAGAAACAGCTCAGGCGTACTTTATGCCACTTATGGAAACCCGCTTTACAATGCTGTATTACCGAGCAAGAATTTCAACGAGCAATTGGGCTTTACCAACAACTTCAGATTTGAATGGTCTGTATTGAATTGGCTGCGTTTTATGGGTGGTGTGGGTTATACGCACAACAATACGTCTTCAGATTATTATCTATCGGCCAGAAACACTGCTTTTGAATCCCTACCTATTACTGAGCGGGGCAGGTATAATAAAAGTACTGGTAAAACTGATCTGATAGATGCCAACTTTGGATTTGACATCCGCAAAACATGGAATAAAAATCTGGTTTTCGTTACAGGAAGCATGAATGCCAATGAAGGTAAAGAACAGAGTTACAATACTTCTGTAATCGGCTTCCCGAATGAAAAAGTAGCTGAACTGATCTTTGCCAGCAAATATGACCCAAGTACAAGCAGACCTTCCGGAAGTCAGGGCATCAGCCGCCTGATCAGCGGAAGGATGAATGCCAACTATGCTTACGACAATAAATACCTCTTGGATTTCTCTGTCAGTCTTGATGCCTCTTCGCAGTTTGGCAAGGACAGAAGTGTAGCGCCTTTCTGGTCAGCAGGTATAGGCTGGAACATCCACAGGGAGAAATTCATGGAAGATGTGAAGTTCGTTAGTTTCCTTAAGATCCGCGGTTCTGTGGGTACCACCGGCGACCAGAACTTCCCTCCTTACATGGCTTTAAGTACTTACAATTATTATTCTGATCAGTTTTACCTGAACCAGTTGAGTGCATACCTTGTTGGATATGGCAATTCGGCATTGGGATGGCAAAAAAGCTTAAAACGTAGTGCCGGGGTAGATGCTACTTTATGGAACAACAGGATCAGCGTGTCAGGAGATTTTTATTACAATACAACTAATGACCTGATCCTCGACATCACCACTCCTCCTTCATTGGGCTTCAGCAGCTACAAAGAAAATGCAGGTGCATTGAGAAATATTGGATGGCAGGGATATGTGAATGTAAACATCATACAAAAACCTAAAGACAACTTTTACTGGAGAGCAGGCCTTTCTGCATATGGGAATACAAATACCATCACCAAAATCTCCAACTCCCTGCGGAAGCTAAATGACGCTGTCAATACAATTGATCAGACGGTAAATGATCCGAACAGGAAAAAACCGAAGAGCTACTACCAGGAAGGTCAGTCGCTGACAGCCTTATATGTAGTAAAGAGTTTAGGTATTGATCCGGCAAATGGACAGGAGATCTTCATCGACAGAAATGGCAACTCGACTTATGTTTGGAATTCAAATGATAAGGTTGCCGTTGGTGACACCAGGGCTAGGGTGTCCGGCACCATAAGTACAGGTGTGGATTATAAAGGGTTCGGGTTTAATATCTACATGTCGTACCGCATGGGTGCCGATCTGTACAACCAGACTTTAGTAGACCGTATAGAAAATGCTGACATTACTTTTAACGTAGACCGCAGGGTATCCAGCGACAGATGGAAAAAACCAGGCGACCAGACTTTCTTTAAAGGTATTATAGGCAGTGCAGATGGTAAGGCAGTAGTGGAAAGTACGCTGGCAACTTCAAGGTTTGTACAAAAAGAGTACATGCTGGAAGCCTCCAGGGTATCCTTTACTTACCAGTTTCCGGAAAGTCTGAAATGGCTGAAACAGGCAAGACTGTCCAATACAAGACTGGAATTGTATGTCGCTAATCCTTTCCAGGTCTCTACCATCAGGAGAGAACGCGGACTGGACTATCCTTTCGCACACAGTTTCACGTTCAACATATCCACAAGTATATTCTAATTAAAACTATAGCTTTATGAAAAAGCCTTTATATATTTTATTAATCTGCCTCCTTGCTTCCGGAATCTCTTCGTGCAAGAAATGGCTGGATGTAAAGCCGGGAACACAGGTATTGCAGGACGAGATGTTCAGCACGGAAGCTGGTTTTAACCAGGCATTGCTGGGTTCTTACCTGCAAATGGGTACAGGACTCTACGCAGATAACCTGACCATGACTACAATTAGTGCCATGGGTCAGAACTACCAGACCACCTCTACCGGCCATCCCTTACTGGAACATGCCAAGTACAATTATGCTGCGCCGACAGTAAAAGCAAGCATTGCAACGATATGGGGCAACATGTACAAAGCCATAGGTGGTGTAAATAACATCCTTACTCATGTAGATCAGGCAAAAGGTGTATTCTTTAAAAACCACTATAACCTCGTAAAAGGTGAAGCACTTGGATTAAGGGCATATATGCATTTTGATCTGCTTCGTATGTTTGGTCCGGTACCAACCAATAATGGCGCTGTAAATGCAATTCCTTACATCAAGACCTTCGACAAACAGGTGACCCCGTTGAGTAGCACCTCTCAGGTAATAGAGCTTTGTCTGAAAGATCTGGATGAGGCCGAGCAACTGCTTTCAATCTATCAGGATATTGCATACAATACAGGAGACGGCGTAGATGAATTTACGAATTACACACGTAACCACTTCAACTACTGGGCGGTAAAAGCACTGAAAGCTAGGATTTACCTGTATGCAGGAAATAAAGCAAAAGCTTACCAGTATGCTAAAGAAGTAATTGGATCAGGCAAGTTTCCTTTTGTAGACCGCGCCACGTTCAACCTGAGTTCAAACCAGGACCGCACGTTCTCTACCGAACATGTCTTTGCCCTGAGTTTACCTTTAACCAAGGCGCTTGTCGACATACGGTTCCGCCTGGACGGAAATACAAGTTTCCAGTCCCAGACTTTTTACCTGACGAGTGCAACCATGAATACCCTGTTTGATGTGGCTACGGGAGGATCTACCGATTACCGCTACCTGTATAACATCAAAACATCCAACGGATATTCCTACAGCACCAAGTTCTGGCAGGATGGTATCACCAACCTGCAGCTCAGCAATCAGATACCATTGATCAGGCTTTCGGAAATGTACTACATCGCCGCAGAAGCCACGCCAGACCTGAACGAGGCGCTGGAACTGCTGAACAAAATGCGGACTCAAAGGGCACTTGCGACAATTGTAACCCCGCTTACGGAGATCACGCGCATGCAGGAAATTGCAAAGGAATACAATAAAGAGTTTTATGCCGAAGGACAATTGTTTTTCTATTACAAACGATTGTCGGTACTTCCTGTCCCGAGATCAGCAGTAGCAATGACGGCACAGACCTATGTATTCCCATTGCCTGATAATGAAATCGAATTTGGCAACAGGTAAAATTCTCCTAATTATTAAAATCTAAATTATTTGTAGATGAAAACTATAATTAAAAGTCATAAAATCAATTGCCTGCTGTGCCTTGCCACACTGGTTATTGGTATCACATCCTGCAGTAAAGAACTGGTTTATAAAAACATGCCGGGAATTTATATTGATAAAGAAAAACTAACTGCCAGAGATAGTACAGCATATTCTTTTGCTGAAAAATCCGCCACTTTAATGCTGGACACGATCTACATTCCTGTAAAAATTTCAGGAGAGCTGTCAGGTACAGACCGCATCGTACCACTGGAAGCCAATGCTGCAAAAACAAACGCTACAGCAGGAACACATTATCAGATACTGCCAACAGTAGTTAAAGCAAATGAACTAACGGCGCGCGCTGCTATACTGGTTAAAAGAACTCCAGACCAGAAAACCAAGCAACTGCGGATTTACCTTGAAATTGTACCCAATGCGGAGTTTCCGCTGGCAATAGCGAACACAAAAACGAACAGTACTTTCAACGGAGAGCCCTCTGCCACTTACAAACCGGGTTATCTGATTAAACTGACAGATCAGATTTTAAAACCCGATACCTGGGATGGTTCGGGCAGTTGGTTTAAGTATTATTTCGGCGCTTACAGTGCAGTAAAATTTAAGTTCATCATTGAAGTAACCGGCAGAACAGTATGGGGCGACAGGGCCAGATACGGAGCCGATGCACCTACTTCGGCACAATTGCAGGTCTACTACACCAAGGTGATCACCGCTTTGTATGAATACGAGAAAATAAACGGGCCGATGATAGATGAGACAGGCAATCAGGTAACCTTTCCTAAAATTTAAAAACAATGAAAACATTTATAAAAGCTGTATCGTTCATCTTTGTCATTTGCCTGGCGCTATTCAGCTGCACCAAAGACAAAGGAAACTACGATTTGAAACCCATCAACGAAATTATAGTTGATCCGCTAAATGACGGCAAAGAAATCGAAATTCTAAGCGGTGATGTTTTAAAACTCACGCCCGCGGTGAAGCAGGAGAATGTAACCAGTGGGACATATAAATACCGCTGGTACATGTATGGAGATAATTACACGGCGGCAATTGAACTTTCAGACAAAAAAGATCTGGACATAAAAATAACCGCACCGATAGGTGGGTACACACTGATGTATGTAGTGACTGACGCTGCAACAGGCATCACATCTACACAGCAGCGCCACATGACCATCACCTCTAAATACTCAAGCGGCTTGCTGGTGCTGGATGAAAAAGCTACGGGTGGAGACATTAGCCACATTTCATTGAACGGAGAGATCTTTAAAAACCTGTATAGTGAGGCCAATGGTGGCAGTCACATCAGCACACCTGCAAGTAAGCTGGTAGGATTTTTCTATAAGCGCGGACTGGATATACAGAAACCTGTTTCTATTTTTATTTCCTCACCAGGGAAAAACACAGTGGAATTAGATCCTGAAACGTATAAGGAAATCGGGCCTTTCTCTAATTTGCTGGTAACGCCACCGCAGGGTGCTGTACAACTTTCAGACATTACAGGGATGTCAAGTGGCGATCCTGTTTATGCGATTGTAAACGGCAAACTCCAGTTTAGCACAGGGGGAACTTCAACGCCTTTATTCCAGGGTGCATTGCTTGGCGATTACGAACTGGCACCTTACATCATCACCACCACCGCAGGAGGCAGACAAAATATCCCTTCACAAACCTATCTGATTACTTACGATCAGAAAAATGGACGTTTTCTATGGTTCGCTGGTTTTAACGTAGGCTCATTCAATACCTACAGTACCGACATGACCAACCCGGGTGCATTTGACCCGAACAACATCAAAAAACAGTGTGTATACGGGTATTATTCTAACCAATATGCCTATTACAACTGGATGATGAAAGATGCGGTGGGCAAAATGTATTTCTACCAGATGTTCCCGATTTCTACGCAGAAAGCTGCAACGCTCTACCAGGAAATCACATCTGCTCCGGAGTTGAACCAGGCAACGATCTTTGCCGGCTCGACGAAACTTCCGCAGATCTATTATGTGGCAGACAACCGCGTATACCTTTATGACTACACTGCCAATGTTGCCAGACTGGTCTACACATTTTCCGCAGGCGAACAAATCACAGATGTGAAGTTTGCAGTAGGTCGTGTTCCGGCCTATGAGACCGAATACAGGGTTCAACGGACACTGGATAAAATTTACATCGCAACCTATAACGGAACTGAAGGAAAAATCAAGGAATTCGACGTTGCGGCTACAGGCGATCTGGGTAGCCCTGTAAAAACTTACGGCGGCTTCGGAAAAATAACCAGCATGTTCTACAAAGAAAAAAGATAACCTATGAATAACAGACATATGCTTTCAATTGCTCTTGTGCTCGCTCCATTATTGGGAGCAGCACAGACTGGCAATCCTTTTACACTAAGCGGAAAAGTTGCAGATTATCAGCGTGTGGTAGATAATACCATCTATCTGAAATTTAAACAAAATGGCAAAGAGATTAAAGACAGTGCAAAATTGATCAATGGCAGCTATACATTTAAAGGCCAGATCTCCTACCCTGTTAAAGCCATCATTCAACTGAAAGTTGCGGATAGTGTAGAAAAATACCATGCAAGCACGCGTATCCTTAAAGATTATGCGCACGAATTCTACATCGACAAAGGAAAGCTTATCGCAAGTGCAGCTGAGAAACTAAACAGCACAATTGTTAAGGGCTCTAAAGCGGATGATGACAGACAGGAACTGTCTGCGAAACTGGCCGCATATTATGCAGCAAGCAGTAAGATCTATAAAGAAGAAGGCTCCCCTGCATATAAAAACAAGGACAGTTTAGCAATAGCTAACTATACTAAGAAGAGCTATAAAATTCAGGACCAGATAGATTCTGTTAAAAAAGCATACCTGTTTAGCCATGTGCAGTCGGGTACTGTAATGGAATTGCTCCACGAATATACCCGTACCATATTGGAACCAGCTGAAGTAGAGCCATTTTTTAGTAAGGTGCAACCTGCTATCAAAGCCTCTCCGGAGGGGCAGGCTTATGCGAAACGCATTGTGCAATCTAAAATAACAGCCTTGGGTGCAGCAGCACCTGACTTTACATTGAAAGATAAAAATGGGAAGGAGATCAGTCTGTCTTCTATGAAAGGAAAATTGATCCTCCTCGATTTCTGGGGAAGCTGGTGCGGTCCATGCAGAGCCACTCACCCACATCTTAAAAAGCTCTATGCGGAATATAAGTCCAAAGGATTCGAGATTTTCGGTGTTTCCAATGAGCTGAGCAATAACCAGGATGAAAATTACAAAAAGTGGGTTACTGCAATGGATGAAGATAAAATGGACTGGGTAAATGTGCTGAATGATAAAAGCAAAGGCGATAAAGCAGATGGAGTGCTGAGCAAGTATAGTGTGTCTGCATTTCCTACAAAAGTTTTGATCGACAAAGATGGCCGCATCATTAAGCGCCTTGTGGGCAGCGGAATGAAAAGCCAGGAAGAACTGGATAAATTATTGGAAGCCAAGCTTCATTAGTATTTATAGTTAAAAAGGCTCCTGAGAATTTCAGGAGCCTTTTTTTAGAGCTATACTGCCATTTCTATCGTGTAGTTCTCCTATTACTTAAATATGTTCCCATTATTTTGATTGTTTAATTTTATATCCTATTTGTTTTCTTTTCTGGTTTAAAACGGGGCTCAAATGATCTACTTTAGTTTGTAATTCATCTAAATATTGAAATACTATTTCCATATTCTTACCTTGATTATTAAGTATAAGTTTGATTTTCTCGATTTCAAGCCTCACCTCTATATTGTCAATCATTACTTCACGCACCTTAACAAATACATCTATAATTCTAAAGCTTATTTCACAATAGCACTCTGACTTTTTAACACGTTAGATAGCTGAAGAATGCCATGTTCAGTAAACGCACTTATAGCATACTTGCTATGAGCACCCCTTTTCTTTAAGGACGCATTTTGCGTCCTTAAAGAATCCGACTCCTCCCATGTTAGCACAAACACATACTGTGTAGGAAATCGTTCTGTATTTCTTCGGACCTGCTCTTTTAACCGCTTTGTTTCCACACCATAAAGTTCGGCTAGATCTCTGTCCAGCATCACCTTCTGACCTCGTATTTGATAAATTTTGCTTAATACAGTTTCGTCTGGGATTACAGTTTCTTTCGTCATGAGGTTCTTTTATCTTCTTAATTATCCTGACTGTAAAGATAAAAAGAATCCATAAATTAACTAAAAAGAAATGTTTTGTCTTTAAAATCAGTTTTCTGAAGAAAAATCTGGAATTCTAACATCTTATATTTGCATGTCAGCAACTTCATTCAGATATTTTATAAAAGCCAAATGCGATTTCATTTTCTTCAAGAAAAGATGACTAGTTCCAGCAGATAGTGTAAACAGACCCTCCACTTCCAGCTTCGTAATAGATTAAGGCCTGCTTAGGGTCTGCTTCGCAAAAGGGTACCTGTTTTGTGAAACAATCCCCTATCAGTCTTGAATCAGTCTACTACCAGTCGAGTAGTTGAACCTACCCAATGTAAAATCTTCTTTTGATTTGTATATTTAGGTTATCTTAAATCCAAGGCGTTATGCTAAAAAACATATTCATTTTATTACTTTCGGTTTTTCCGGCAATTTTGCTTGCGCAGGACAATGGCGGAAAAGTTGAATTCCCGCAAGCTGGCAAGAAATTCTCACTTACCGGAAAAATAACCGGCTTGGATACTGGCAGATTGATCTTAGCGTACACGAATGCCATGCAAAAATCTGTTATGGATACTGTGTTACTGAATAAAGGAAATTTCAAGTTCGAAGGCGTAATCAATCAGCCGACGGTGGCCAGACTAAGGTGTAATTTAAAAAATAATTCCATGGACCATCCTAACAATACCCGGATATTTATTGAACCTGGCGATATGGAAATAAGTTTAACTAAAGATGACTTTGGCCATGCCATACTTAAAGGATCTAAGACCCAGATTGAATACGACAAATTGAACACGCAGATAGAATCAATGGGATCAGATAAGGCAAAACAAATCAGACTGAATTATATCACCAGTCATCCCAATTCTTTTATCAGCCCTTTACTTTTATTCTTTTATGCAAATGTGCCTGAAGATTCCCTGAAAATGCTTTTCGGAAATTTGTCTTCGGGCATACAACAAAGTTCGCTTGGATTATCTATTGCCAGACAGTTGAAATCTGGTCAACTTGCTAAAGTAGGTGATATTGCGGCAGATTTCACTGCAAAAGATTTAAATGGGGAAATGATCAGTTTAAAGGATTTTAAAGGCAAAAAATACGTTTTATTAAAGTTTTGGTATCCGGGATGCATTCCTTGCAATGAACAAAACCCTCAAATAAAGCATATTTATGAAAATTATAAGAATAAAGGGCTTGAGGTCATCGGGGTTTCATATAACGGTAGTGATAGAAAAACATGGGAAAACGCCATTAAAAAAGAAGGGACTGGTATATGGCGGAACATCAATCACAAGGAGATTTCTAAATCCCAAGACAACTGGCCAATTAATTTGATTTACAATGTGAATGCCGCCCCTACGCTTGTATTGATCAACAAAGAGGGTAAAATCGTATACAGGACAACTGGCTTTAGCGAAGAAAAAGGTTTAAAAGCACTGGAAGAATATCTTACAGGTTTGTAAGAGTCCCTTGAAAACCGCACAGAAAAACTTTACAAAAAAACCATAAAAAACAACGCGTCTGTTCATGGCCAGGCTAATATATTTGTTAAGGTTTTTTAAGTCAGAAAAAATGAAAGCAATAGGATTCAGAACATCACTACCCATAACAGCTGCAGACAGTCTAATCGAATTTGAGACAGAGAAGCCTAGTCCGTCAGGCAGAGATTTGCTGGTAAAGATAGCGGCGATATCTGTTAACCCTGTTGATTTTAAAGTGCGTCAGAACAGCGCCAAAGACGTTTCTTTAGAGACACCAAAGATCATTGGATCGGATGCTGTAGGCATCGTAGAAGCTGTAGGTGAAGAAGTAAGCCTGTTTAAGGTTGGTGATGAAGTGTATTACGCCGGAGACATTACACGGGATGGATGCAATGCTGAATACCAATTGATAGACGAGCGCATTACCGGTAAAAAACCAAAATCGCTGAGCGCGGAAGCGGCCGCTGCTATTCCCCTTACGGCACTTACGGCCTGGGAAATTTTGTTTGACCGTATGCGCATCAATGAAAAAGATAAAGGCAAAACTGTTTTAATTATCGGTGGCGCTGGCGGCATGGGTTCTATAGCCATTCAAATCGCTAAAAAGGTAGCCGGTCTTAGGGTAATTGCAACGGCCTCCAGACCGGAAACTGTGGCCTGGTGCGAACAGCAGGGTGCAGATCATGTGGTAAACCATAAAGACCTGATAAATGAGGTTCACCAAGCTGGATTTCAGTATGTAGATTTTATCCTGGATTTTGTAGACACCGGACTGTACTGGGATACCATGGCTGAACTGATAAAACCACAGGGTCGCATCGCTTCCATCACCGGTGCCGCCAATCCGGTTGCGATCAACAAGCTAAAAAGCAAAAGTGTAAGCTTCTCCTGGGAATTTATGTACACTAGGTCTACTTACCAGACTGATGACATGATTGAACAGCACAACATTTTGAATAAGGTAGCTGATCTTCTGGATGAGGGAGTGCTAAGCACAACGCTAAAACAAACACTGGATGGCTTAACTGCTGAGAATCTGAAAAAGGCACATCAGCAATTGGAAGCAGGATCAACAATAGGAAAGATTGTGATTAAATACTAAATAGCGATTAAACACTCCGGGCTTCGCGGAACCTACAGCAGTTGCTGCCTGTATTGCCTTGGAGTGATTCCCATCATCAACTTAAAGAATTTGTTGAAATTGGAGATGGTGTAAAATCCACATTCAAGGGCCACATTTCCGATCAGCATGTCCTTGTTGGCAATCAATTTACAAGCCTGGGCTATTTTAACTTCGTTTACGAATTCAATAAAAGTCTTTTGAGTCCGCTCCTTGAAGAACCTGCAGAAGGCCTGCTTATTCATGCCAATCAGATTGGATACGGTTTCCAGATTCATTTCGGTTGAAAAATTGTCGAACACATACTTAAATACCTTATCCATTCTGTCGCGGTCCTTTAATTTGTAATTATTGACATATCCCGAAGTAGCCAGGAATTCGTATTCACTGGTTTTGGACAGGATCTTTAAGATATTGATCAGGAGGATCATTTTGGAAAAATCTTCCTTTTCTTCCGCAATCTTATAAACCAGGTCTATTAGATCAGTCTTGGTTTCACCATGGAATTTTATGCCCCTGCATGCCTTTACAATGATCTCTTCAAATTTCTTGAAATCGCCAAACTGAGTCAACAGATCGTTCAGTCTTTGAGGGTTAAAAAACAAGGAGATAGATCTGGCATTTATCTCTGTAATGTCTTTGGGCAACCGGCCTTTTTCATTATGCCAGACATGCGGAATATTTGGCCCTAAAAATATAAGTTCGCCGCTTTCAAAATGTTCTACGCTATCCCCTACTATTCGCTTCCCTTCACTTTCTATGACATAGACGAGCTGGCACTCCTCGTGAAAGTGAAAGTCAGTTGAAAAGGTAGGCCTGTTGACGATTTTTGTTGTGTAGATCTTATTCTCATATTCCTCTAAAATACTTGTTTTGATTGCTTTCATGACATTGCTTACGGCCAGGTTTATTACTCTACACTATTAGAATATTTCTATTGACAAAAGAATTATGCTAATATAAAGTAAATACTGGTGAATATACCCTTAGTAATACCATCCAATGTAGATGACCTTTAACTTTCATAAACCATTTATAAACACACACAAATGAAAAAGATAATCATCTTAATTTTACTGGTTGCCTCCATCGGCCGGGTTACAGCCCAGGTTTCCGCGGAATACAATCTTTCCTTTCCATCTCTCGCCTCAAAATGGGATGAGGCTATGCCTTTAGGCAACGGAATGCTCGGCGCTTTAGTCTGGCAGAAAAAGGGCAATCTGAGACTTTCACTCGACAGGGCAGATTTATGGGACGAGCGCAAAGCATTACCTGATCTGTCGCAATATAATTTCAAATGGGTTGAACAGCAGAAACTCAAAAAGGATTACCGCATTGTTCAGCAAACATTAGATGAGCCTTATAACAGACAGACCTATCCTACCAAGCTCCCTGCGGGTGCTATGGAGTTCAACATTTCTTCTTTTGGCAAGGTCATCTCCAATGTTCTCGACATCAAAACAGCAATCAATACGGTGAAATTTGAAGATGGCACCTTGTTCAGATGCTATATCCATGCAAAGCAAAACCAGGGAATCTTTACTTTCGAAAACTTAAAGAATTCATCGGTACTGCCGGAGCTTATTGTACACAATTATGCAGGAAATGAAAAGATAGCAGGTGATAATAGTCATGCCGGCGAGGGCTTGCAAAAGCTGGGCTACGCCAAGGGAGCAGTTACTAAAGATTCAAAATCCATTAGATATAAGCAACCAACCTATGATGGTCACTATTATGAGATCCTGATCAGCTGGACAAAATCGGGCAATAAAATTTCAGGCACATGGACGGTGAGCAATAACCAGCCTGCAGCCTTAACGGCAATTTCGGCCGCTCAGGAAAACATTCTACTGAAAAGCCATACCAACTGGTGGGCAAATTTCTGGAATCAGTCGGCAATTTCTGTGCCCGACAAATCCATTCAGAAACAATACTACATGGAACAGTATAAGTTAGGTTCCGTTGCCCGTAAAGGCGCCCCTGCAATTACACTGCAAGCCGTGTGGACGGCCGATAATGGCAGCTTGCCACCCTGGAAAGGAGATTTTCACAACGATTTAAATACGCAATTGAGTTACTGGCCGGCTTATACTTCAAACCACCTCGCAGAGGGAGAAACTTTTACCGACTGGCTTTGGAATATAAAGGCTGAAAGTAAAAAATACACGAAAAGTTATTTCGGTGTAGAGGGACTGAACGTACCGGGCGTAGTTACATTAAGCGGTTATCCGATGGGAGGATGGATTCAATATTCTATGTCGCCGATGGTAAATGCATGGTGTGCCCAGCATTTTTACTGGCAATGGAAATACAGCATGGATAAAAAATTCCTGACTGAAAGGGCTTATCCTTACATTACTCAAAGTGCATTATTTCTGGAAAACATTACCAGAATGGAAAAAGGCGTTCGTAAATTACCGTTGAGCTCCAGCCCTGAGTATCACGACAACAACATTAACGCATGGTTTTTAGACTGGAGTAATTTTGATCTTGGCCTGGCAAAATTCCTTTTCAAAGCCGCAGCGGAAGTCAGCCTGGCCAAGGGACTGAAAACGGAGCAGGAACACTGGCTGGGTTTATACAAACAACTGCCGGAACTGGAAAGCAACGGAGCCGGACTAACCATTGCTCCCGGTCAGGATTTAAATGATTCCCACCGACACATGTCGCAATACATGGCCATCTATCCTCTTGCTATACTTGATGCCAACAAATCTGAAGACAAGGTTGTGATAGACAATTCCTTTAAACGACTGGAAGAAAAAGGAACGAGGGCTTGGTGTGGTTATTCCTTCAGCTGGATGGCTTCTTTATATGCACGTGCTTATGAGGCCGACAAAGCTGTAAAACAACTGCAGATTTTTGCATCTAACTTTTGCTCACCCAATAGCTTTCACCTGAATGGGGATCAGAAAGGCGGACAGTATTCTGGTTTTACCTACAGACCGTTTACTTTGGAAGGGAACTTTGCTTTTGCCCAGGGGGTAAACGAATTGCTTTTACAAAGCAGAACAAACTATGTGCAGGTTTTTCCTGCTCTACCGGAGAGTTGGAAGGATGTTTCATTCAGCAATTTGCGAAGTGAAGGTGCATTTTTGATCAGCGCTTCTAAAGTAAACGGAACACCTCAAAAAGTTAAAGTTACTTCAGAACAGGGTGGCAAACTCAATATCAGGTTACCATTTGAAAATCTGATTGCTAAAAACCAGAAAGGGGTCATCATAAAACCATCCACTGTTAATGGAATTACTTCCCTTAACATGAAAAAAGGTGAGACTGTTGATTTTGTAAATGGGGCTAATTAATCAGTAGTAATAGTAAAAAAGAGGCTGTTTGAAAGGGTATATTTTGCGATTTGACTATCACGAGTGTACCTTTTCAAACAGCCTCTCTTTTTGAATGAACTGCCGTACTATAATTTACTGATGGTTTGTTCCAGCTTACTTTTCGCACTGGGACTAAAACCTACAAATTTATCTACGATTTTCCCTTCTCTATCTACCAGATAAAGCGTAGGAATCCCTGATATCATAAAATCAGCCATCGTTTTGTTTTTGTCAGGACTCAATACCTGCGACCATGGCATCGCTTCTTCATGCATAGCTTTTTTCCAGGCCGCTACATCGGTATCCACAGAAATACTCAACACCTCAAAACCTTTGTCTTTGTACTTGCCATATAAAGCTTTAATTTCTGGAATAGATTTCCTGCACGGTCCGCACCAACTTGCCCAGAAATCTACCAGGACGTATTTTCCTTTGAAACTATTGATGTCAATTTTATTACCCTCCGGATCATTGTACGCAATCTGCGGAATCGGGCTACCTTTCTTCAGCGAATTTCTCAATGCCGCTTGCGCCATATAATCAGATTTCAGCTGCCTTGCTTCGGCAAGGCCGGGATATCGTGTAATTAATTTCTCCAGTTCCGCAGCAAAATAGGCTTCTTCCCGTTCAGCGGGAAGCATACTCAAAAGGTAAACCAGTGCAGGACTATTCTGATTGGTTTTGATGAGCTGTTTTAACCGCAGCGATTCGAAATCTGCTTTACGCCTGATCAAACCGTTGGCTCTAAGGTGCGTAAGCCAGGTACTGTCTTTGCTGCGGTACTGCTGAGCTGCGAGACTTTCTGCACTTAGTATGTTCATTTCCTGTTCAGCCAGGTATTGGTTATAAGTGGCGGTGTTGATCAGTTGTGTAGCCGCCGACTTACTGTCTACAGCCACATAACCTGAGTTCTTCAACTTTACTGCTGATGTATCATAACCTCTGGCACTGATATTTACATCCTGATCTGTCCAGAACGTAGCGGTCTGCCATTTCAGGATATCCAGTTGATACAAACCTGGCGCCGCAGCTTTCACTGCAAAGCTGAAACTACCATCGGTGTTTACCGTAGCGGAGTCCGCCAACTTTCTCCCTTTACCGATGCCCGTGTACAGCCATACCTTATTGTATTTTTTTAGGATTTCGGGATTCTGAAAAGCTACCCTTCCTTTGATCACGATGCCTTTCTTTACCTGTGCAGATACTTGCAATGCAGTGCTGCCCAGCAGACACAATGCCAGTGCAAAGGCCGTATTTTTATATTCCATATTAATTCTTAAAAATTTCCTTCAATTTAGCATCAAGCTCTTTACTTGCTCCGAGCCATTTAGCGATTACTTTCCCCTCTTTATCCAGCAGGATTTGTGTTGGATATCCCTCGATGTTATACAGTGCCACTACATCCTGCTTCATATTGGTTTCATTATTCAGCACGTTGGTCCAGGTCAGTCCATCTTTTTCAATGGCTTCCTTCCACATTTTTTCTGCCTGAGCCTGTCCGCTTACTTTTTCACTTGACACACCCAGAATTTCGAAGCCTTTAGCCTTGTAGGTTGCATACAGTTCTTTTAAATGAGGATTTGCCGCGCGGCATGGTCCACACCAGCTGCCCCAGAAATCCAACAAAACATACTTGCCCCTGAATTGCGACAAACTCACTGGTTTACCGTTCACATCAGGCTTGGTAAAATCAGGTGCGGGTCCCCCTGCCTGCTGAATTTTACCAGCTGCAATTTTTTCCGCAAGGTTCTTGCCATAGCGTGTGCTTTTATAGGTATCCCCCAGTGCGTTAAAAGATGTCTCCAGCTCATCTGTTTTGTATTCCCTTGAGGCAGTAAACAGAAAATAAAGACTGGCAAACTCATTTGGATTTTCCTTAATGAACTGCCTGCGCGCAGCGGCGAGTGCAGTTCTGTTTGCCATCATTTTTTTTGCAACTCCCTCAAGCTCTTCTTTCACACCCATTGTACGCATTTCTGCCATTAACTTTTGCAGTTCACGCATTTCCTTAAGGTCTTTTCCGATTGCGTTGCGGTACTTGGTGAAGCTATCGTTATATGGATCTCCGGTTACTGAGGCCAGGTTCAGGTCCTGAGCTGAACCGCTGATAGTGATGTTTGCACCTTCGGTCAGCACAATTTCCAATGGCATTGGAGGTGTGTACATTCCGGTTTTGCCGGCACCCAGGTAGATATTACGATCAACACCGGTGCTCATACTCGTTACAAAAGGCTCTTTACCTGCTTTTCCGTTGAGTTCAAAGGCATCATTTTGCGCTTCCGTAGCAACCTCGCCATCAATGCCTTTTACGGATATTTTCAGATTGCCCTGACCGGCAAGTTTCCCTTTGATCGTGTAGTTTTGTGCCTGTACCGATAGCACGGCACCGAGCAATAACATAGTAAATGTGATTTTCTGTTTCATTTTTTAGTATTTAATTAATTTTCCACGACATGGCTTTGATTTTACCAAATCCTGTATATTTCTTTTCTGTTCCCGGAAGGATAGCACCACTGGTCTCATTTACGCCCATCTGATAAACGGTTCCTGTTTTAGTGCCCTCATTGTAAGTAGCGACGTATAAGATCTTACAATTGTTTTTAGGATCGAACAACACTCCGGCTGCGCGATTGGAATTGTAATACTTTTGCAGAGAGATATTTGTCACCACTTCACCTGCAGGAGCCGTCCAGGCTTGTGCGGTAGTGCCCTGGGTGTATCTAAACTGATACACGCTGTTATTTGCACTGTAATAAAATATTTCACCCAGATAACCCGCAGTCACGGCATTAATATTTGCGATTTCCGGACAAGCACTCATATCATATTTGCCCCTGCCAATGTTAACACCAACTACGTCTCCGCCTTTGAAGTTGGCACTCAACAACCAGTGTTTTCCTGCATTGTCCTTCATCACCATGTATTCCCAGTTGTTCCAGCCCATATCACCCATCAGGAGTTCCATTCCAACATTATTCACATCAAAGGGGGCAGTTGTCTGGGGACTGGTAAAAGGAACTACATCCGTTCCCCGGACAATTATTTTCATAAACTTCTTATTCGTCTGATCATAAAAAACTCCATCCAGAGGTGCCGGAGAAGTAGCCATCCAGGGTGCGAGGGTGCCGTAAGTCCCCCCAAGTGGATCACTAAAAGCCCTATCGCCCTGAACAAGTGTCGTATAATCAATCGTATGCACCCTGTTATTATTGATCAGCCATTCTTTTCTTGAATCTGTAGATCTAAACAGCAGCGGAGCTGTCACAGAAGGTTTGCTCCAGAATAATCCCTGGTTAAAATCAAACACCTTGGCAAAGGTATTCTGGTTTACCATTGACAATCCCTGACTACTTTGGACGTAAATCTTTCTTGCGTTCAGATTGGCATATGAATATAGAATAGAGCCTGGCGTACCTTTCATAGGCCCTCCATTTGAGGCGCTATAGATATCTAAAAATAACTTTTCAGCTACTTGGCTCTTAGAAATCTCATTGTTGGTAATTAAGCCTACATCGGTATTGCCATTACGTTCATAAAGCACCATCCAGCCTTCCGCCAGTGCAGATGTTATATTTACAGCAAATTTGGCAAATGTTTTTACCCCTGTATTGGCATTGGTGATTGTATATAGTATTTCCCAGGATAGTTCACGTTGGCTGAGATTGACATTGAGGTTGGGCATCTCTGATAACGTATGACGTTCTACTACATCACGACCCGTCGGATACATTTCCCAAACAAATTTCAATTCTGGAAACTGAGGCTTCTCCATATTAACGACTTCGCCTTTGTAAGTAATTTTTGGCGTGATGTTGATGCCGTTGAACCGCACAACAGAATAGGTTTGCGGTACATTTTCAAGGTTTATAGTTACTGCATCAAGAGCCTTATAATCGTAGTTGCCCTTATCCTTGCTACAGGATGCTATAACGGCTGTCCCGACCAATAGCATCAGGAATTTTATAAATTTATTGCTGTTCATGATTTCTTAGTTAAGGGAAAACAATAGTTTCATCACCATCTTTCAAGGGTTGACCGGGATGTTCCGCATTGTATTTCGCAAGTTCTAACTTGCAGCGAGACTGCCAGTACTGAGCCTGAGTATAATACACTTCATCTGGTGGTACCGGCACTCCCGCCGATCTTACCCTAAACGTAGGTATCCTACCAATCACGGTAGTGATAAACTGAAACTTTACATTGCTATAGGCACCAAAGAAAGTCGACAACCTGGTATACGGATAGGGTTCTACATCCCAGTTCGCAGGTTTGGAGAACTCTTCTTTCAGGATCACCTTCATACTGGACTGTTCTCTAACGCCTTTCTTGAAAGACTCATTCTCCGAAAGGGCGAAAACAACCCTTGCTTCCTTATTTTTAAAATCAGCTGATCTCTTGATTAAAATCGGGAAAACACCTTCATAGGTATTTGCTTTTAAAATATATTTAGGAAACACGTAATGCACACCTTCTTTTACGCGATCAAGATCTCCACTGATCGCCTTCAACTTGAACTCCCGGTCTTGATTACCTGGCAATCCGCTAAGTCTTACACTGAACTTAATCGTATCACTTTCGTTGAGCGACTTAAAAGCATAGTTGTACACCAGGCTGTCCTGCATCTGGAGATTAGCCCCCAGCCATATATTCAGAGTGCTCAGTTCATTGTCATACCTGAGTTCTTTAGCTTTCTCACAGCTGCTCATTAAAAACAAAAAGCCAACTGCATAAATCATATTTAATTTCATGTTTCCTCCTATCTATTATTAACTCTTCCAGGCGCATTGTTATATTCACTTAACGGAATCGGCAGTTTATATCCCTTTAAAGTGATGATATCGTAACTGGCAGCCCTGGGGATTCGAGGTATATTTTTTCGTTTATAATAAAAGAACAACTGACCCTCACCGATGAACTCCCTTCTGAATTCCTGTTGGATTACTGCATCAATATTACCCGCATCTATGGTGGTAGCTGTTAGTCCACGTCGTTCACGTACAGTGTTGATCATATTGGCGGCCTGGGTGATATTCGTGGTTTTCAGTACTTCAGCGGCGATAAAATACATTTCGGCCAGTTTAAGCACAGGCATCCTATTACGGGAAGCAGCCAAAATATTCTCCTGGTTATATTTGTTCAAATAATAGCTTCCATCTACAGTAATTGTAAACCAGCGCAGGTACCTGTAATCCGACGACGTATAATATTCATTATATGTAGCTGCCAACATCGAAAACCTGCTGCCTCCTGTCGCTGTAAAAGCGTTTTCGTGAATTGTCTCCAGTCGTGTTACATTTAAAGCAAATAAGTGCTCCGTCGAATAAATTAAATCAGTTGCAATATTGCCTTGAAGGATCCAGGGAAATTTATTGGCGTCTATGACAATCTTCGCATTTTCGTATGCTTTCTCCATATCCTTTTTGTACAGGTAGATTCTCGCAAGCAACCCTTTTACCGCATAATAATTGAGGTGCAATTGCCGGTTCATTAAATAGCCTTGATCATCCAGACTGGTTACCGTCCGGCCTGTCAACAATGGATCGCGCTTCAACAGTTCAGCAGCTTCATTTAAGTCTGCTATCGCCAGATCTAATACCTGGGACACCGTCAATTGGGGAGCGATTTCCTTACCAATCTTTTTAAAATACGGAATGGCCATTTTACCTGGATTTTCCTCGTAACTGGCTCCGAAAACCCGCAGCAGATCGAAGTGCAAAAAAGCACGGAGCGCTAGCGATTCACCTTTGATCACCTCATAGTTGTCTTGCTGAAAAACAGATTTCTGGCCATCAATTTCCTCCAGTATCTTGTTATTATTAGCGATTGCAGTATACATACCATTCCATACGGCATCTATCCTGGCCAGCGACGGAACGCTTGTATATTCAAAAAACTTATCGGAGTCATACTGTTCTGACTGGTAGTCCCATTCATAGCCCAACACACCCATTAATCCGAAAGTCATCTCACGTCCGTAAAGCGGTTCGTAGGTCAGCGAGGTATATACGCCCGCAAGTGCTTCCTTAAACCCGGTTTCCGTAGAAAAGAGATCGTTATCCCTCACCTGCGATTTAGGTTCTACATCCAGCCATTTGTTGCAGGACAGCAAGCAAAAGGGCAGGATCACCAGCATTCCTTTTATGTATATATTTTTTAATTTCATATTTGTGATGCTTAACTGTTAAAAAGTTGCCTGTACTGAACAGGAATAAGTCCGCGCAAAAGGAAAATCAAGTCCCCTTTCCGCTCTCACAGATGATATCCTTGCGATTTCGTTGGTAAATAAAGTAACCCTCAATCTTTGCATTCCCACCTGCTTCAGAAGTGCAGTGTTACGAAAATCGTAGGATGCATTTAATGACCCTAACTGCAGTTCGTGGAAATCCTGTACGAATCTCGAACTGGGATTGGTCCGGTTGGGCCTGGCCGTAATGCGTTTAAAGAAAACCTGATCACCCGGCGCCTTCCATGTATCTGTAAAAACCCTGCGGTCAACATTATATTGTATGTCCACGTTCTCTACCCGGTCTACTAAGGTCTGATTATAATATTGTCCGCCAATGCGGTACGTAAAACCGCAATTCAGCCCAAAGCCTTTATACTGTGCATTAAATCCAAAGCTTCCGCGCACTTTTGGATTGGTATCTCCAAAAGAAACCTGGTCATTGGCATCCCATATATAGGTAGTTTCTCCATTAAGCTTGCGGAAAATTTCAGTTCCATTGATAGGATCAATTCCCAAAGAAGGAACGGCCCAGAGTGTGGTAGTAGATTGTCCTTCCTGATACCGGGTAAATGGCTTGGTTGAAGTCCGTTCAGCCTCCAATTCATCATTCAGATTACTTAATCCATCAGATATTTTCAACAGCTTGTTTCTGTTCATTCCCACGTTAAGAAATATATTCAGAAAACTACCGGTACTTTGATCATTAAAAGCACGTACACTCATTACTGCATCAATACCGGTGTTTTGCAACTCTCCCAGGTTTTCTTTAATGGTATTAAAACCTATAGATCCCGGAAGACCGAGATCGGTCAGCAAATTACTGGTTCTGGAAATGTAATAGTCAAACCTCAGATTCACACGATTGAAAATACTGGCATCAATCCCGAAATTGTAATCCATTGTTTGCTGCCATTTGAGGTCTTCATTGGCCAGTCCCATCAACTTGGCTCCCACCACGTTGTCGTAATACGAGTCCGTGTAGTAGTTATAGGTTGCCATGGCCTGATAAGGGTTGAACTCCTGGTTACCCGTATATCCTGTTGAAGCTCTTAGCTTCAATTGCTGAAGCCACTTCTGTTGGTTCATGAAGGATTCCCGGTGTATATTCCAGCCGATACCTACAGACCAGAAATTACCCCACCTGTTATTTGCGCCGAACACACTGGAACCCTGTCTGCGAAATGTAAGATCTGCCAGGTAACGTTCGTCATAGGAGTAATTGAGTGCAGATAAAAGACCTGTCTCTCTTTTCAGCGCATCGGAACCACTAGGGCGGCCGTTTTGCAGGTACTGCAGTGCAAAGTTAATATTATCAACTCTGTCATTCAGGAATCCTTCTGCCGTCATGCCATGTGCTTCACGTTTGGTCTCCAACAGGTTCCAGCCTGCATTAAAAAAGAACAGGTGTTTATTGATCAGTTTGGAATAATTCAGCGTCAGGTCAGTTTTGATCATCCCATCTTTCCCATCAGTAATAGAGTATTGTCCACGTCTGAAAAAATCTGCTTCAGCATATTCTGTAAAGCGGGTGTGATTGGCAGGATAGAAATCTTCACGACTATCTATCTTTTGCGTATAACCCAATCGGCCTATAATTTTCAGAGATTTATTCAGAGACCATTCTGTCGAGAAATTATTCGTAATGTCTGTGTACTTGGAAAAGTTCTTTGTTCCCAAACTTGCATCATAAAGCGGATTAAAAAAATTACTTGGGGTACTTGCCCCCGCAGGAGTAAATTGGCCCAACACCTTTTTCAGCGTACCATTCAACTCATAAGGTGTCCAATATGGATTCAATCTTGAATAAGCAGAGAATGCACCATACGGTGAATCGTAGCCATTATTGCCCGTCACCATCAAAGTATTTCTAAACACAAAATTACTGAGGCGATAGGAAAGAAACACATTGCCGGACAAATTCCGTCGTCCGGATTCTTTCATTACCCCTGCTATGTCATTAAAAGTGAAATCTGCTCCATATCTCAGGTACACATCACCACCTTCCAGCGACAATGTATGCTTCTGACCAATGGCATTGCGTACTGGCTGCGCAAGCCAATCTGTATTGACACCCCGATAAACATCTGAGTAGATATTGTTATACTGTTCTTTCAGTCGCTGTTCAGCATATTGAGAAGAATTAGAATATCGGCCGGCGTCCAGTTCCACCTGCAATTTCTCAGCTGCATTGGTCAGCATATAACTGCTCAAATCTGGTGTCGTAAGGTTCAGATCACCCGTATAGCTCAGTCTTAGCTTACCCATTTCCGGTCGCTTCGTTTCTACAACCACCACCCCGTTTGCCGCACGCGAACCATAGATCGCTTTTGCTGCTGCATCTTTTAGAATTGTTACTGAAGCTACTCTGTTCATATCAAGATCGTAGATCTTTTCAAGGTTGGTTTCAAATCCGTCGAGGATAAACAGCGGCATATTTGGACTGCCTGCATATTCACCGCGAACATCAGGAAGACTGTTTGCACCACGGATCTGCAGGTCAGGAAGCGCATTCGGATTAGATCCCATTTGCAGATTCTCGACTTGTATAAAACTAGGGTCTAGCATCTTCAGGCTTTGTAAGACATTTTGATTTCCCACAGAACGTAATTGCTCCTGAGTAAATGTTGACGCCGCACCTGTAAAGCTTTCTGCCTTTCTGGTAAAAATACCGGTGACCACGATGTCTGCCAGTTCGTTCTCTTCTTGTTCCAGTACGACATTCAAATCGCCCTGGCCAATTTTCATTTCTCTGGATTTGTAACCGATATAGCGAAAAACCATAGTTTTTGCTTCTTCAGAGACACTCATCATGTAGTCTCCCTTAGCATCAGTATGCGTCACCAGATCGGGCTGCTCTTTGACCAGAACTGTAACCCCCGAAAGTGGCTCATCATTAACAGTCAGAACCCGCCCTTTCACACGGCCTTGGGGAGTAGACCCTCCCATAGTTCTCATTGGAACAGATTTTGGGGCACCGGAAGTGCTGGCCGGCACTGATGTCTTTCTTCTTATGATAACTTTGTTGTCTCTCAGCACATATTCCAGCCCTGGTTTATCCAGGATCTTTTCCAAAATAACATTTAGTGCCATTCCTTTACCCTTGAGAGTAACCTGATGTGCATTAACCTGCTCTTCGCTGAAAACAAAGTTATAGTTACTGTTTTTTTGCAGGTAATCGAGTGCTTTTTTTAATGATACGTTATTAAAATCAACATCAATCTTTTTGGCAGTAATAGTTTGAGCCCTGGCGGGGGACAGCACTAGTATCGATAAGGCGGTAGCAATACATAAAACGTTGCATAAAGTACATACCAGGTGCTTTATTTCAACCAGCCGTAACATACGGGTATATTTTTTCATACCTTCGATTGTGGTTTTTTAAAGTTTAAGATTTAGGAAACTAGGTATGGCCATCAGTTAGTTGATTGACATTAAATTTCTGATGGACATCATAAAACCGGAATGTTTATTTCGGTTTTGTTGTTTAGGTAAGTAATTATTCTCTCATATGCGGTCGGTTGGTTTGGTTTAGTTGATGGTTCGGTTAATTCGTAATGACAATGGTATTGCCTTTAGTGGTATAATTCAGACCCGTGGTGAGGGTCAGTGCGGTTAAAATATCATCCAATGTTTCTGTCTGCTCAAACTGAGCGGTGAAATGCATTCCTTCTAAACTTTTATGGGCAAAACCGATGGAGACATTAAATTTCTTTTCCAGTATACTGGCTACAGTTTTGAAATCCTGGTCGTTGAAAGCTAGCTTACCTACCATCCAGGAAATCACGTTGCTGGCCATTAATTTCTTCTGACTGATCTCACCTGATTCTTTATGGTATTCGGCCTGCTGGTCGGGCAATAACATTTCATTATTGACCGCCACTTTACCCTTGCTTACCGTAACATTAATAGTTTCCAACCATGAATAGGCATTGATGTTAAATGCAGTACCCAAAACGTTTGTCAAGGTTTTTCCCGCCTTCACCTGAAATGGCTTTTTGGCATCGTGCTTCACATCAAAAAAAGCTTCACCTTCCAACAGCGACACTTCTCTTTTATCACCATGGAAATCTTCAGGATAGCTCAGCGTACTATTTACATTCAGCCACACTATAGAACCATCGCTCAGCACAATGTTTTTCAGGTGATGCGCGTCGGTCTTTACGATAACTTCTTCACTACCCTTCCAAAAACCATATTGGTTTAATCCAAGCCATAGTGCACCCATCACCAGCATCACCGATGCCGCGATAGAGATATTCTTCCTGATGATTAGCTTTCTCTTCTTTTCGCTCTCCATACTTCCCAGAATTCTATTCAATACAGAATTCCTGATTTCAGCAGCAGGCCCCATTGTTTTTTCATCCCATGATTTGGGGTTTTTCTTAAAATTCTCAATAAGACCCTCAATACGCGTTTCCACGGATGCAGGATTGGTGTCAGATAAAGTATTTCTTTTGAAAAAATGAAGTTTCATATGGTGCTTTTCACTAAAGACACCTGAACCCCGGGTATCACCCAAAGAAATTGTAAAAAAAATATAAGATCAGTACCTCACCCATAAAATCCCGGATTTTACGAAGCCCGATATTGATCTGGTTCTCTACTGTTTTAGTACTCAGGTTTAGGCGTTCTGCAATTTCTTTGTTAGATAGGTGTTCTTTTCTGCTCATCATCAGAATTTTCCTGCATTTTTCCGGCAATGTCCGCAAGCCTTCTTCAAAAAGTGCATGGATTTCTTCTGAAAGGATCTTTTGATCGGCTGCTTCATTGGAAGACACCCTCAACTGATCCTCTCCGATATCTATTTGAAATTTTTCTGACCTGATCTTATTCAGTGTTCTGTTTTTAATGGCGATATAGAGGTAATCCCGGACGGATTTAATTTCGAGCTTTGAGCGGTTATTCCACAGATAGATAAATACGTCGTGAATGAGGTCTTCACAAATTTCGCGGTTCGGGAACAGGTGAAAAGCACATGCGTACATTTCAGACCAGTATTTATCATACACGAAGACGAATGCAGGTTGATCATGTTGTTTAATCAAACTGATCAGTTCATTATCCGACAGATCCGATAAATTACCATCAACCTTCATTTTATCCCCATATGCTATTGATAATTACACCTCCAAAGAGCTTATTCCGCAAATTGACGTGCTTACAGGCCGTAAAATAGCAATAATTTTTAATTATTGCTATCTATACCACCGCAGCGCAGAACTCCTTTGCTTTTTCTGCATACAAACCGATGATGTCGTAAAAAATCATCCAAATAATTTATACTTTTATAAGCCATATAAACCAGAATGCGCATTTGTATTCAAATCTTATTTACTAAATGAACCTAATAAAAAAGACTTCAGTTCTTCTGCTCTTATCTCTAATTTGTTTCAGCTTCAGTTATGCCCAGAAAAAACCAAACATCATCCTGGTATTAACAGATGATATGGGCTACAGTGATATTTCCTGCTTTGGCAATCCATTGATCAAAACAGAATTCTTAGATAAAATGGCACATGGAGGAGTTATGGGAACAAATTTCGTGACTACCTCTCCTACCTGCTCCCCCTCAAGAGTGTCCTTGCTGACAGGCAGGTACTGCAACCGCTCCAATTTAAATTATGTACTCAGTCCGGGCGATAAAACAGCAATTCCCGATGAAGAGGTAACCATTGCTGAAATGCTTAAGACTAATGGCTATTCAACCGCCTGTGTAGGAAAATGGCACATCGGTGATTATGGGAACGGCTTGCCAAATAAACAGGGATTTGATTCGTTTTACGGAATGCTGTATAGCCATGATTATAGATTCCCCTATGTAAAAACAGATACGATAATTAAGATCTTCAGAAATACCAAACCTGAAATTTATCAGCCAAATGACAGTATTTTAAACACGAACTATACGCAGGAATCCATTGAATTCATTAAAAAATCAAGTAAGGCGAAAAAACCATTTTTCCTATATCTTGCACACCATATGCCGCATTTGCCTATTGCCTTTGCTGCAAAAAAGAGCAGAACCACTACCTCTGCAGGAGGTGAACTGGGAGACGTGATTGAAGATCTGGATAAAGGGTTGGCTAAAGTGTGGGAAGCGGTTGTTAAAGCTGGCGAAGAAAACAACACGATTTTTATATTTACCAGCGATAACGGTCCCTGGACCAATGCGCCGAAGCGCATGTATGAAGATGGATTTACGAGACCTTACCATGTAGGATCAGCTGGAATATTCAGAGGTTCAAAAGCTGTATCATACGAAGGCGGCCACCGTGTCCCCTTTATCATTTACTGGAAAGGACATACCTTAAAGAATAAGGTAATCACATCACCTCTGGCCAATATAGATATCTTACCTACGCTTGCAGACTGGACAAAGAGCAATTTACCTAACAGAGTAATTGATGGAGAATCCATGACGGGCTGGCTGACCAATAATGACTACCGCAAACCGCATAAACCTATATATTATTATAATTATGTTTTGGAAGGAGTTAAAGATGGGGATTGGAAATTACGGGTGACTAAAAAAGATAAAGAATCCTATTATGAACTTTTCAATGTATCATGGGACCCTTCAGAACGTGTCAATCTATTTGATGATGCAAAATTTGAACAGCATAAAATTCATTTATTGGATTTATTTAAAGCTTATCCGGGAAATGCGGGTTGATCTGATGAAGAAAGTAATAAAGACTGGTGTGGCTTGTCTTGCCTTATCTATCTACATTTCGACTGCTCAGGGTCAGGTTAAACCTCTTCAGTTTGGAACAGAAAGGAGCCTGGATGAAATTTCAGGACAGTCAAAAGGCAAGGCCATTAACTGGATCAATGTAAATACTGATCCGGATACCTGGAAAAGGAAAAGGACTTACTGATCTGTTCAGGTAAACCGATTGGTGTGATGCGTTCAGAAAAAATGTATGAGAATTTCATCTTGCAGGTGGAGTGGAAACATATGGAAGCCGGGGGCAACTCGGGGGTCTTTGTATGGAGTGATGCCAAACCCGGAGAGAAAAACCGTCTGCCCGGCGGTGTAGAAGTACAAATGCTCGAACTGGACTGGGTAAACCAGAATATCAGTAATGGGGTAACACCTCCTATTGCCTATGTACATGGAGAACTTTTCGGGGTTGGTGGGGTGACTACAGTTCCCGATAACCCCAGAGGTGAAAGAAGTAAGTCAGTAGAGAACCGATGTAAAGGAAAAGGCGAATGGAACTATTATGAAGTGGTTTGTGTAGATGGCACCATCAAGTTATCTGTAAATGGGAAATTTGTAAATGGCATCAGTAAGTCGACCGTAAAAAAGGGCTATCTATGCCTGGAATCCGAAGGAGCAGAGATTCACTTTAGAAATTTCAGGATCACTGAGCTTTAACTAAAGTAAATCCCCGTACTCAATTCAGAAACACCTCATCAATAAAGATCCATGCAGGTTCACCTTTACCCGGATGCCATTTCGGAAGCTTCTTCAGGTTTTTTGCAACGATCTTCAGGCAACTGATTTTTTGCGTATTAAACTTTGTTTCTACGTTCATTAGTGTTTTCTCATCCGCAGGTAATGGCGCTCTGCTACTTGTTTTACCCAATAATACCAACTTATTTTTATCAGGACCTCCCCAAATCTCAACTTCTTCCGGAGGAAGTACATAAACCGGCAATTGCCGCATGACGTTTAAGCTAACTGCGCTAATGTTTACAGGTGTTTTGAAAAACATCAAGGCTTCCATATGATGCTCACGGAACCCGATCCAGCTTCCTGCATTGATATCGTAAGTTCCCATTTGACTATCTGTTAAAGCCTCCGGGCCGCTTGCCCTGTACTTTTCGTTGGCCGCCGTTAAAAAGACAACGCTATCTGGTTTAAAAGTGCTTTTGTAAAAAGTAAAGCTGACAGCATCACTCCCAAACCAGCCCTTCTTATAAGCTTTTGCCTTTATTGAGGTGTTTTGTGCGATGACTATCCCTTTTTTATACAGCAGAGATTTAATACTGTCGGGCTCACTTCCATCTGTAGTATACCTGATCTGGACTCCGTTAATCGCGTGCTTGATATCCAGGTTTATAGATTTGCTAAAAACAGATTTTTCATTGCCTATCCTGGGCAGGTTTAATTTAGCCGGACTCTTACCGTCATCTTTAAACCCTTTTATAACTTCCAGGTTGCCATTAAGTTTTTGCAACTGTGCTATTTCAGCCGGTGTTATCTGTGTATTCCAAAGCGCCAGTTGTTTCAGCTCAGGCATATTTACAATTTGTTTGATGGCAGCATAACTGACGCCCGTACCCGAGAGAGACAAACCATTTAGATGTTTCAGCGATTTCAGTTCTTTCAACCCCTCGCCATTCAGTGCTGTAAAATTGAGGTTCAATTTGCGCAGATTTACAAACTGGCTAATAATCTTCAAATCTGCATCTTTGACCGGCAAGCCATTCAGATTTAAAGAAATGATTTGCTGCTTTACTGAAGTCAGTTCTTTCAGCACCTCAGGCTTATACAGGTCTTTGTTATAGATATTTACCGCTAATGCCGGAGATTCCTTCGCAATAGGATACACAGCACGGTAATTGTTGTTCAATTTTGTAACGGTTTCTTCATCAGCCATTGCAAAATCAAATTTTTCCTCCACAGATTGTTCCGGGGCCAAAAATGCAGTAGCCAGCATTCTTAAAGAATCGCCAGGCGCAAGCTCAGTTACTTTACCTTTCAGCTGAGCATTTGCTTTAACCCAGAGCTTTAGGATCGCCACTTCGTCAGCAGTCAACTGCGGTTTTCCTTTAGGTGGCATGTGCTTCTTTTCATCCTCGGGAAGATGTATACGTTCCAATAGAAGACTGATCTCCGGTTTGCCAGGCACGAACAGCTTTCCGCTCTTGCCACCTTTAAACAATCCGGCCGAATCGGTCATGATCAGGCTTCCTTTCGCTTTTTCGAGGTTATGACAGTTCAGACACTTCTGAGTAAATATAGGCATCACCACATCCTTAAAAACCATAGCCTTTTCTATGGGAACTTTTACCGGTTCCGCAGCCGAGGTTACAGGTCCGAGTACAAAGTTCTCTCCATGAGTTAAGGTCGCACCAAAATGGCCTGTCGCCAACAGGCACGATACGATCACAACCGCCCCTACCCTGGATACCCCAAGCTTATACCAGGAAAAATCCCTGCACCAGTAGATTAGGGAAGCAATAAATACAATACTTACACCAGTCCACTTGTGCCATTGCAATACAGACCCTGTATATCCTTCTTCCTTCGAAAGAAATAACCCCATGATCACTGTTATTGCTGAAAAAAGCGCACCGGTAAGCAACAACCAGGAAACAAAACTCTGGTAAAATGGTTCCTTCGCATAACTTTCCTTAAAACGGAAAAAATCGAGAATCATAGCCAGCATCAGGATCACAATAGGAAAATGCAATATCATGGGATGCAGTCTTCCTATAGGTTGTAACCAGTAAGGAATGATGATCTCACCTCCAAATAATAGCAGAAAAAGAATAAAGACATTTGCAGCAAATAGTAAGTTCCCGGCAAAACCTTTAAGGGTAAATTTCATAAACTTCAATTATACACGGGTAAATTTATAAGGATAGACTTTACCTGATGCCCATTGTGCGACGTACAGGTTTTCATCATCGTCGACACATACATCATGTGGGTTTAGCAGAATCTGTTCTGCCTGTGCCATAGGTTGCAGTATTCCATCAAGATAAACCGGTGCATTACCCCCAATATTAGACACTACCCTATTGTTCTTATCCAGTATCGTAGCAAAGCCGCTTCCGTCTTTATCCAGATTCGGAGAGCGCAATACCGCAGCGTACAAGTAGTCTTTGTGGATCACCGGTCTGCATACGCAGGCCCCCGGCAACTGAATCACCTCTTTTAAATTTCCCTGCAGGTCAAACCGCTTGAAGCAGTTCCTGGTACGGTCGGTGACCAGCAATGTCGGACTGCCATGTCGCCTGTCTATACATACACCATGCGCATTGTCCAGGTGTTTCGTTTCCGTGCCCCTTCCTCCAAAATAAGACAGCAGTTTGCCTTTATGATCATAGTGAAGTACGTACTGCAGTCCGTAACCGTCTGCAATAAAAAAACTTCCATCATCAGCAACTGCAACTTCAGTCGGTACAAATTCTCCTTTCTTTTTATACAAACCGGTCTCCATCGGACAATCGATGGTCATTAAAACCTTCCCGTCCAAAGTAGTTTTATATACCTGGTGTCTGTTCGTATCAGTAATAAAAAGGAACTGTTTATTGTTTTCATTGGCAAGTGTAAGACCATGTGCTCCCGGAAATTCATGTCCCCAGCTGTCCAGCAGCTTACCTGATTTATTATAGATCAGCACATTGTTCCTGGTTTCATTGGTAAGCAAAATGATCCGTCCCTTTGCATCCTGTACCATCTCATGACAGTCATTCACCGGATTCTTTTCCGGGTTCAGTTGCCCCCATTTGGTATCCAGGGTATATTTCATGTTATTGTGTCCATAGACCGGGCCTTTAGGTTTAGCCAACAGGTCTTTGGTGATAAAAAAACTTGCAGAGACAATTGCTGTATGCTTTAAAAATGCACTTCTGTTCATGATATTAAATTAGAATGTCTTTAACTACTTTACCGGAAACGTCAGTCAGCCTGTAACGCCGGCCAAGATGCTTAAATATGAGTTTCTCGTGATTGAGGCCCAACTGGTGTAATACCGTTGCCTGAAAATCATGAACGTGTACAGGATCCTTTACAATGTTATAGCCAAACTCATCCGACTCCCCGTATACTATCCCCGGCTTTACTCCGCCACCCGCCATCCAGATACTAAAGCATCTCGGGTGGTGGTCACGTCCGTAATTGTCTACGGTCATTTTACCCTGACTGTAATTGGTCCGCCCGAACTCACCACCCCAGATCACCAGTGTTTCGTCGAGCAAGCCTCTTTGCTTAAGGTCTGTGATCAGGGCTGCAGAAGCCTGATCTACGTCCTTTGCCTGTCCTGCCATTTCCTTAGGCAACTCGCCATGCTGATCCCAACCCTGGTGGTAAAGTTGTACAAAACGAACACCATTCTCGCTCAGTTTACGGGCGAGCAAGCAATTGGCGGCAAAAGTGCCCGGCACCAGACAGTCCGGCCCATATAATTTGATAATATCGTCCGGTTCCTTAGAAAGGTCTGTGATTTCGGGAACAGCGGTTTGCATTCTATAGGCCATTTCATACTGCTGAATCTTGGCGTTGATCTCCGGATCACCAAATTCCTTGTAAGAGATATCATTCATTTCTGCCAGTTTATCCAGCATTTTCCTTCTTTCAAACCTATTGAGTCCATCAGGATCTTTGAGGTAAAGTACCGGGTCTTCGCCACTGCTAAACTGCACCCCCTGATGTGTTGAATCCAAAAATCCGTTTGTCCACAACTTTGAATATACACCCTGTCCATTACCCTTTCCTCTCGAAAGAAGTACGGTATAGGCCGGCAGGTTTTTATTTTCACTACCCAGACCATAGCTCAGCCATGCGCCCATGCTTGGACGGTTTCCCTGCTGTGCACCGGTCTGAAAAAACGTCAGTGCCGGATCATGGTTAATGGCTTCAGTGTACATTGACTTGATGATACAAATATCATCCACCACCTTAGCTGTATGCGGGAAAAGATCGCTGATCCAAGCCTGAGAATTGCCATATTGCTTAAAATCGTAATAAGATCCAACTAGTGGGAAGGAAGTTTGATTGGCAGTCATGCCCGTAAGTCGCTGCCCTGCTCTTATAGAAGGAGGCAACTCCTGCCCCATCATTTCCCTGAGTTTAGGCTTATAATCAAATGACTCCAGTTGTGATGGTGCCCCGTTCTGAAACAAGTAAATCACCCGCTTCGCTTTCGGTGCAAAATCAGGGATACCCGGAGGAAGACCAGCCTCATCGCCCGATCCGCCGGTAAACAAGTCCGGGATCAGCAGAGAGCCCAATGCAACACTTCCGAGCCCCAGGCTTAGCTTCGATAAGAAACGGCGTCTGTTAAAGTTTAAACCGTGCTCTAAAAAGTCCTTTTCCATAGCTCAAGATTTTGTGATGGTTTCTTCTAAATTATAAATGATGGTAATCGTCCCCATCAATGCCGCCATATTGATCTTGTTAATGTTAGCCGGCAGCGGATATTCACCAACGCTGAGCACTTTAAGTGCATCCGACTCCTTTTTAAATGCCTTCTGCTGATCGGCGTAGTAAGCACTCAGCAACTTAATTTCCTTATCTGTCGGCTTTCGGCATACAATCAACCTGAAAGCCTTGGTTACCTTTTCCTCCAGTGATCCATTTCCGCCAAGTAAACGGGCCGCTAAAACGCGTGAAGCCTCCAATACTGAAGGATCATTCATCATCACCAATGCCTGCAGCGGTGTATTTGTGTTTAAACGCTTCACTTCACACTGGTCACGATTGCTTGCATCGAATATGCCCATTGCCGGTGGTGGAACCGTCCGTTTAATAAAAGTATACATGCCCCTTCTGTAAAGGCTCTCTTTATGGTCCTGTTTGTAGCTGGCTAATATCCCTCTTCCTGAAGTAGCACTCTCCCATAACCCTGCGGGCTGATAAGGCTTTACGCTGGGCCCACCTATAGTTTTAACCAGCAAGCCACTGCTGGCCATTACGACATCCCTAACCAGTTCTGCAGGAATTCGGTACCTCGGCGCACGGGCAAGCAATACGTTCTCAGGATCTGTTTTCAGTTTTCCCTGGCTAATGACAGCCGATTGCCTGTAAGTAGCAGACGATACGATCTGTTTAACCAGTCGTTTGATGTTCCACCCATGTTCCATAAAATCCACTGCCAGCCAGTCCAGCAATTCAGGATGAGAAGGAAGTTCGCCCTGCATCCCAAAATCTCCGGAAGTTTTAACAATACCCCGTCCGAAAAACTCCTGCCAAACCTGATTTACAAAAACCCTGGCAGTAAGCGGGTTTTGTTTATTGAACAACCACTGCGTTAATCCCAATCTGTTCTTAGGATAACCCTCAGCAAATGAAAGGATTGATTTTGGAGTTCCTGCCTCGACTTCTGTACCGTGCGAATCGTAAACCCCGCGGTTAAGTATATATGTTTTTCTAAGCGTATCAGCATCACCCATCACCGAAACAATCAGTTTATCTGTATCCTGTTTGTTTACAAATTTCAGGATCTCTTTCACATCTTTATTGCTGATCTCCATTAAAGGCTTCTTGGCGTAGGTCTCCGGCCCTCCAACTGAGGATTCCAACCCCACTTCCTTCACATTGTTAAAGAAGGCAAAAACCTGGTAATATTCTTTCTGTGAGAAAGGATCATATTTATGATCGTGGCAATGGGCACACTCCAGGGTAACCCCGATAAGTGCCTTTCCAAAGGTATTGGTGCGATCGGTCACATATTCAACCCTATATTCTTCATCAATCACGCCCCCCTCTTCAGTAATTTTATGGTTTCGGTTAAAACCAGTTGCCAGCAACTGCTCTTTACTTGCATTGGGCATCAGATCGCCTGCGAGCTGCCATGAAATGAACTGATTATAAGGCATATTCTGGTTAAAAGCGTGGATTACCCAATCGCGCCATGGCCACTGTGAACGGTAATTATCATCCTGATAGCCGTGTGAATCCGCATACCTCGCTACATCCAGCCAGTGCAAGGCCATTTTTTCGCCATAGGCCTTACTCTGGAGCAAAGATTCCACCATCTTTTCATAGGCATTATTGCTTTTATCCGCCATAAACCGATCCATCATCTGCAGATCAGGAGGCAGGCCGGTGATGTCCAGACTAGCTCTTTTCAATAACCTTTCTTTATCGGCTTCTTTGTTAGGCTCCAATCCTTTTTGTTCCAGCTTATCTAAAATGAAATAATCAATGTCATTTTTAACCCAGACAGGGTTTTCTACTTCTGGTAGTGCCGGCTTCTTTGGTGGAATAAAAGCCCAGTGCTTTTCATATTTACCCCCCTGTTTAATCCATTTTTCGATGATTGAAATCTCATTGGCCGTCAGTTTCAGATTAGAAGATTTAGGAGGCATCATCACTGTAGAGTCCTGCGAAGAAATACGTAAAAACACTTCGGAAGCGTTGGGTTTAAATGGCACTATCGCATGAGCAGAAGGGTGTTCTTTTAATGCCTTATAAGCTTCCTCTGCAATATCTAACCGCAAATCTGCCTCACGCTTATTGGCATCAGGGCCATGACAGATGAAACATTTATCAGAAAGGATCGGTCGTACGTGAAAATTATAGCTGATGCTATCCGGTAATTTCTCGTCGGAAACAGCGGTTTTAGATGAACTATTACATGCCTGTATTGCATATATAATAGCCGCCAACCCCAGCGATAAACAAAATAGTCTACGATACATACAACAATATTTGGTTTTTTTAGGCTGGTTATTGAAAAAGGAATCATCCGTTATTCTATGCTTTCTTCTAATGCTTTTCGTCATCCTAAACTAGATTACTAATGACAAATTATTTTTAAAACGATCGTCTCGATGGAGCGCAGAGACGAGAGATCTCTTGAATTCTCATAACCAAAGATTCCTCGGGATGACGGGGAGCACAAAACGGCAAATCACTCTTTATCACACAGCCTTATTATCTAGCATAAAATACGGTAAATAAGCTTCATTAAAAATAGACAATCCGACTAATTAAGTGGACTATCCTGTGATAGATTCGTCGAATAACTAAATAGATTATAATTATCGAAACATAGAATTAAGTGATTGTGATTAGTTATCCAAATACCATAAATTTATAAAAGTTAGTACAGCACTAGCAGCCAAGTTTAACCTTATGTATTTATAATATGGAAAAAGAATCAAACGATATCAGTAAATGCCCTTTTCACAACGGCAGTATGAAACACAATACCGGTGGTGGCGGTACCAGAAATGGCGACTGGTGGCCAAACCAGTTAAAACTAGGTATCCTGCGTCAGCACTCCTCATTATCGAATCCTATGGGAGAAGATTTCGATTATACTGAAGCTTTTAAAAGCCTGGACCTGGAAGCAGTAAAAAAGGACCTGCATGCGCTAATGACCGACTCACAGGACTGGTGGCCGGCAGATTTCGGGCATTATGGTCCTTTGTTTATCCGCATGGCCTGGCATAGTGCAGGCACTTACCGCGTAGGTGATGGGCGTGGCGGTGCCGGTGCCGGACTGCAACGTTTCGCTCCGCTGAACAGTTGGCCCGATAACGTCAGCCTGGATAAAGCACGCAGGCTACTTTGGCCAATCAAACAAAAATATGGCCGCAAGATTTCATGGGCAGATCTTATGATCCTTACGGGAAATATAGCGCTTGAATCCATGGGCTTTAAAACATTTGGCTTCGCCGGCGGACGTGCAGATGTATGGGAAGCAGATGAATCTGTATACTGGGGCTCGGAAACCAAATGGCTGGGAGGCGACCTGCGTTACGCGCATGGTTCAGAAGGTGTAGCGAAACATGCGGTATTGGTGTCTGATGATGATGCAGATGGCGACATGCACTCCCGTAAATTAGAAAAACCTCTTGCCGCAGTTCAAATGGGACTGATCTATGTAAATCCGGAAGGCCCGGACGGTAATCCTGATCCTATTGCTGCTGCTAAGGACATCCGCGATACCTTTGGCCGTATGGCAATGGACGACGAAGAAACAGTGGCGCTTATCGCAGGCGGACACAGTTTTGGTAAGACACATGGTGCCGCCTCTTCAGATCATGTAGGGAAAGAACCTGAAGCTGTCGATCTGGAAATGCAGGGCTTTGGCTGGAAAAATAGTTATGGTTCTGGTAAAGGTGCAGACACGATCACCAGCGGACTGGAAGTAATCTGGACGAAAACACCAACGCAATGGAGCAACAACTTCTTCGAAAACCTATTTGGCTTTGAATGGCAGCTTTCTAAAAGTCCGGCCGGAGCACACCAGTGGGTAGCAAAAAATGCAGGAGACATCATTCCTGATGCGTTTGACAGTTCAAAAAAACATTTGCCGACCATGCTGACCACCGATCTTTCGTTAAGGTTTGACCCTGCTTATGAAAAGATCTCCAGACGTTTTCTGGAAAACCCGGATGCCTTTGCTGATGCCTTTGCACGAGCTTGGTTTAAATTGACACACCGTGATATGGGTCCGCGTGCCCGCTATTTAGGTGCCGATGTGCCCTCGGAAGAATTGATCTGGCAAGACCCCATCCCTGCTGTCGACCATAAACTTATAGATGAGAGCGACATCACTGCTTTAAAGTCAAAAGTATTGTCATCAGGACTCACAGTATCAGAACTGGTTTCTACCGCATGGGCTTCAGCCGCTACTTTCCGTGGCTCAGACAAACGCGGAGGCGCCAATGGTGCCCGTATCCGTCTTGCTCCTCAAAGGTACTGGCAGGTAAATAACTCCACACAATTGCAAAAGGTGCTGGATATTCTGGAAAGCATTCAGAAAGATTTTAACGCCTTGCAGTCTGATGGCAAAAAAGTTTCTATAGCAGATTTGATTGTACTGGCCGGTTGCACAGGTATTGAAAAAGCCGCCCAGGATGCAGGAAAATCAACGACTGTTCCTTTTACTCCGGGACGTACAGATGCGTCGCAGGAACAAACTGACGTGGAGTCTGTAGGTTATCTGGAACCTATTGCTGATGGTTTCCGTAATTACCGTAAATCAAAAATCCCTGTATCTACAGAGGAATTGCTGATCGACAAAGCTCATCTTCTGAACCTTACTGCACCTGAGTTGACTGTTTTGCTGGGCGGAATGCGTGTTTTAGATACAAATTTTGACGGTTCTAAGCACGGAGTTTTCACTTCACGTGCCGGACAGCTGACTAATGATTTCTTCGTAAATCTGCTTGACATGAGTACCGCCTGGAAAGCAGTATCTGATGACAAGGAGCTATATGAAGGTACTGACCGGAACACAGGTGCTGTAAAATGGACAGCCACACGTGCCGATCTTGTGTTCGGCTCTAACTCAGAGCTGAGGGCAATTGCTGAAGTTTATGGAAGTGCCGATGCCCAGGACAAATTTGTGAATGACTTTGTTGCAGTCTGGAATAAAGTAATGAATGCAGACAGATTTGATTTGTCTAACTAGATAATTGCCGTTTTTATAATGGCTGTAGGAGAGATCTCTTGTTATATTTCAAGAGGTCTCTCCTTTTTTTATGCAATGTCAATCATCCTGAAGTCCTAAAGCTTAATGTATTAGGATTTTACAGCTTTTTGTTAAATCGAAGATTTCGACCTATTGATGCTCATTTATGTCGTTATACTGCCAAAGGATATTTATTACTTTCCATTTTCCATTAGTTTTTACGATGTGCATATAATCTATCCACGTATCAGCAATTAATTTGACCGATGCAATTTTTGTTGAAATATCAAGTAGTTTAACATCCTTTCTCGGATTTTTGGGAAACTTATCACCTTTTATATTGTAGCTCTCTGCCAGAATAATCATGTTTTCTGTAAAAAATTCAGAAACATAATCCTTTTTTGTAGTCTTATTCTTAAAGACAGACCTTTTCACTAATCGAGGATGTAAGACATCCTCCATCAATTTTGGATTTGGATTATGCTGCGATTCAATATATGCCAAGGCAACGCGGTTGATATCAATTGTGTCTTGAGCTGTTTGGGCCTGAAGTTTAAAAGTTGTAATCAAAATAATCAGGAAGATTGATGTGCTATTTTTCATACGGCAGTTAAATTGTCAACGAAAATTTCGAATTCCCTATTTTTATTTACCATAACAGGGCCATGTCCAAAACAAATAATTTTTGGACGTAACTTAGATAATTTCCTTAATGATTTTATATTTTCAATTTGGTTAGTTGTAAATATATTTGGAGGCAAATGTAAACCTTGCCGGGTCGTTAACAGATTCATATTTGTAGCAACATCTCCGATGATGAGAATGCCATCCTTTTCTCTAAAAAAAGATAGGTGTCCGGATGAATGCCCAGGGGTTTCTATTATTCGAAAATTCCCAATCATATCATTCTCTTTAATCGTTTTGTCCACTTTGTGGCCTTTTCCTGCCCAGTATTTTTGTTGAAATTTTGCAATTATATTTTTGTGAGAAGGATAGTCTTTTGTTACTAACCCTGTTTCTGACCTTATTACTTCATCACTATGACAAAAGAGTGGAATTTTAAATTCATTACAGATCTTATCACTACAGCCCTGATGATCGGGGTGTGCATGTGTTAAAACATGTAGATGAATTGGGATTTTACTGAGCGATTGAGTTATTTTTTTGTATGAACTCCTGATCCCAGAGTCCACTAAAACGCCTTCAATGATATAACAATTAATGCTATTTCTCGGCATTAGAGAAATATGATATACTTCTTTTGCAATCTGTTGTGCCATTATATTCTATTTGATACAAAATTAAATTCTATCAAAAAGAATATAAAGGACATTTGTCCTAAAAAGAACTATCGGTAATGATTTCTTTTTTTATCCTCGACAACGTTCTTTGTGTAATGCCTAAATATGAGGAAAGATCTTGTGTCTTTACTCTTTTTATCAGGTAAGAAGAACTGGCCAAAACAAATAAATATTTTTCTTTGGCAGATTTGCTATTATAATTAAGTAAATAACTTTCTTTTTCAGCATAGTCCTGTTCGACCAACAATTGGGCTATGCGTGCCCATGAAGAGATCTTAGAAAGAAGATGGGTTAGATCTTTATAGCTGATACTCAAAATAGTACTGTCTTCAATTGCCTGGATACTTTTTTTAGAGGACCGCCTGGAAATTAGATCAGTATAAGAAGTAATGAATTGGTTTTCAAATTTGAAACAGGTAACATTTTCAATTCCATCAAAATTTGTAGAGAACGCTTTCGTACCTCCATTTATGATAAAGCCAACTTGATTACAAACTCTATTTTCTCTGATGAAGAAATCTCCATTTTTTATTTTTTTATGCTCAAAAAAGCCAATTGAGTAATTAATCTCATCTTCTGAAAGAAAATTCATTTTTGACAAATAACTCTTAAGTTGTTCATTCATAATTTTCATTGACTAAACGAATCAATTTAAAATGTTTCTTCATTAATTTTTAATAATGTAAAGATAAAAAAAGCTTGCAATGCATCCATACGGTTGAATTTACAACCTAACTGACTCTTCCGCTTTCTTTCCATCATCCGTTCGGCATGTTTTCATATCTACTAGAGCACTTCACAACCCCTTCATAGGGGTTAGTCAAGGGTTGGTAGGGCCATAGCTTTTCCAATGGTTATATAGGAATTGTATAGCTATTGCATTTCAGTTGCAATTCTATAATGCGTGACCGAAATAATAAGACAATCAGGGGAAGCGGTCGCTTCCCCTGATGTTATTTACTGTTTCACAAGTCTGAATTTTTGTGCGTTATATTGGTGTGCTGTATAGATATCTATCATGGTACCATTGGTAGTACTACCACCATTGACATCCAGATTTTTACCTGGCGCACAGGCTGGCGTCATGTTGTAATACCCCTCACCTAAATGGTTAATTTTCCATTTTTGTGCAGTGGAATTACTAAAATTGTAAACCTCAATTGGTGTAGAGTTTGATGAAGATCCACCGGTAACACTGAGTGCTTTAGTCGTATCTGCTACACTTTTGAATGCATAATCGCCATTTCCCAATGATCTTAATAACCACACCTGGTTATTACTTGTCGGGTAATTGTTCGACCAAAGTGTAACAGCGGTCCCGTTCACAGGGCTGGAGCTGTTTACATCAACCACACTATTGAGGTTAACTGCAGCTACAATTTTGTATTTTGCACCATTTATCAGTGTAGCAGGATAATTAAATTTAAATGTGATTAAAAGAACTGATAAATTACTGTACTGGGCTAATTTCGTCGCCAGATCTGCTTCGAGGTAATATCTTGACAGCGCCCAAGCATACATTTGAACACTATTTCCACCTACAGTTTTGGTAGCGAAGAAGTTCTTCATAGGTGTATTGACACTGGCATCATAGCTAATTCCGTCAATTCCATATGTAGTCAGTTTATTGAACATTTCCGTCATTGCGGTCTGTTGTTGTGCTTCGGTTTTACCGTAAACATCTTCCCAATTGCTGTAATAACTAACGGTCCAGCCCTGCTGCTTAAAACTCACAAGGTAGGGAATGTACTTGCTTTCTACGAGCACACGGTTTTTTATGCCATACAGGGCATCCATACTGTTCAGCGTAGTTAGAAACAACTGCTCGTTTGCACTACCGTTTAAGTCCTTACAATCCAACCACAAATGTTCAAAATTGGGCATTTTTTGGTTGAGGTTCTGGAAATATTGTGCCAGCGTTTGCCCTGTTGCGGTTGCCGCTTCATGGCCCACCAATAGCGTTGGCTGGCCGTTCTTCAGACCAACAAAAATATCGACCTCCAGACTTTTTATTCCTGCATTGATGATCTCATCAACTTTTAGAAGTTCATTTGCTCGGTGAGCAGCTACAATTTGTCCGGCACCAAGATTTAAGTTTTGCACTGTGCTCAGTTCGGATGGATGTCGTTTTGAATTCCCCTCCTGGTTAAAAGGTGTCGCTTTTGAACAGCTAAAAAGGGCCATAGCCAATAACATCAACATTTGAAGAATAACTGGCTTTTGCTGAATTGATACTACATTTTTCATAATTAATTTGTTAATAGGTTGCACGCTGCTGACTGATAGCCGGCATTCAAGTTAGCTTCCGAATAAAGGGACAACATGTGCATGATTTATAAATATGGATGATTAAAAAAATTAGAATTTATGAGACTTCGTACGGCCAACTCCTTTAACCTCGAAGCCATTAGGGTAAATCTCGAGAATACCATATGCATTCTGATCTGATGTTTCGACCATTCCCTCCAGCGTGATACATGGAATCGTGGAATGGTAACCAAAGTCGCCGCTATGGTGGTGCCCCGCAAAAAGTGCCTTAACGCAATTATATTTGGATATAACCTGAAGGATATTCGCACTATTTAAAGCTGTAAATCCCCTTGAAAAATCCAGCGGATGATGCGAAAAGATAAATACATTTGTACCCTCGCTTTGAGCCTTCGCCAATAAGCTGTCGACCCAAATCAACTGTCGGCTGCTGACTCCCCCATTATATTCCTCCGCATTGACTCCTTTGGCTACTTTAATACTGTCTACCATTTTTCTGAGCTCTTGCTCTTTCCACGTTCCAGTTATGTTGGCATATGAAGCGACTTCATTGGTATTCATCATGATAAATAGCCAGCCCTTTTTTGTAAATGAATAATATTCCGCCGGCATTCCAAGCTTTTTATATAAAAACTCATTTTCTGTGACGCCATGATAATCATGGTTTCCTGTGGTCGTATAGATTGGTTTCTTCAGCCTTTTTAAAATCGGCAATACTGAATCCAGATCCTTTGGGTTTCTATCTATTATATCGCCCAGGTTAAGTGAAAATTGGACTTTTTGCTTATTCAGCTCATCAACGCAATTTCTCAATTTGCTCAATGAGTTTCTATAATAACGCGTACCCCTTGATTCTATATCAGCGTACTGAATATCCGCTATAAGACCAACACGCAGAATAGGTTTCGATTGCTGGGCTTTGGTCATGAGACTTCCTGCTACAGCTATTACTGTAAGGAAATAAGTTATTTTGTTCATGTTTTTTCTATTTTACCAGCCTGGATTTGGAGCCAGCTTTGGATTGAGTGTAATTTCATTGGTTGGGATGCTTTCCAAATAATCGCGGTTGACTTTAAAACCATATCCATTTGGCAATTGGGTTTGGTAGGGATCAAGGAAACCATTACCATCAGTTTTATAGTTTATTTTTTTACCTACCCATTCAGCAGCATCATATGGATAGCCTTTCGGTCTTTTATTTAATAAAAGGTTATGGGCCCGCCACCTCATTAAGTCTGTATAACGAAAACCTTCAGCACCCAATTCTACAGTTCGTTCCCGGCGAATCTCCTGTAGTTCATTTGATATCGCGTAACCGTAATCAGCATAAGTACTTCGAAACGGGTCAGGTTGTACGGAGAAGTTCGGCATGTTTACACGGTTACGTAACAGATTTAGTGATTTGCCGTAATCGACAGCTTCACCTAATTCTGATTTGGCTTCAGCGTAGTTCAATAATGCCTCTGCATAACGAAAAACTATAGCGCCAGTTGTGCTGTTGGTATTCCACGAAACGCCACTTCCTGCCTGTGGATCTTTAGGATCATTACCTTTTCTGATCTGGAAACCGGTATTGTTTAGAAATTCGCCTGACTGATCGAGGAAAGGTTTGCTAAATGTTCCTTTTCCAAATCCATTGTCCCACATGATGGCATTTGGTGTCCAGATGGTCTGTGCAAGCCGTGGATCACATTCCTGGCCAATTTTGGTTAAAAACTTACTGCCTTTAACTGTTTTGCCTGTATTTAAGAAATCATAAGGGGCACCGGTTTTATCCAGATAATGCTGCACCTGCTGGAGTGTAAGCATATTTCCTGCGGTACGGTCAGAGACATAAATCTGAAATGAATGACCCATCTGTAAACCAATGTCATATTTTTTCCAAAGCAGGACTTCCCTGTTAGCAGACTGGTCTGTCAATGAAAATAATCTACAGTAGTCCTCATTCGGAGAACCAGTAGTGTAAATGCCATTGGTGTATTGCGCTTTCATCAATTCTTCAGCAGCATCTACCGAAGTCCTGAAATATTTATTCGGATCAACGCCTGCTGTGCCAAAATCTGTTCCCTTATGGTATTTTTGCCATGAACCTTCGAACAGTGCAACACGTGATTTGAACAATAGGGCAGCTTCCTTACTCAACCGGTTGTTGCCGCCAACTGCCGCTTTCAAGGGATTTAAGTATTCAATGGCTTTATCCAGGTTCCATAAGATCGAATCCACCACCACAGTCCTTGAATCACGGGGTTTATAGAGTTCATCAGATTCAATATTCAGGGGATTGCTAAACCATGGTACATCTCCATATGCGACAACTTTCTCAAAATAATACCATGCTTTAAAAAAGTGCGCTTCCCCTACATAATGTTTATAGGTATTCAAGGGTTCGATACACCTGCGGTAGTTCGCAAAAAATACATTCACACTTTGAATATTCGTCCAGCTCCAGTTCCCTCCCGATGTCACAATAGAGCGAGATCCGTTCCAGGTAGTGCTTGGTACACTTATGATCTGGGTATCAGAACCACGCGTGCCGTCCCACCCAATAAGGCCGGTATAGCTGCCAACGTTACCAAATGCCGGAAAACTAGCATAAAACTGAAGTGCGTATTTCTCCAGGTCACTCGCGGTTTTCCAATAAGCATCATTAGATATCTGAGTTAAAGGTTCTCTTTCCAGATAATCTTTTTTACATGAACTAAGCAAGATTATCAATAGCAGGCCTGCCTGCAAGCATATATTTCTTTTCATTTTCTGTTTTAGTTATGATTAAAACGTGATGTTTAAGCCAAGCGCCCAGATGGCTTGTGAGAATATGGTTTTGCCATTGCCAAGTTCTCCGACATTAGCTGTTTCCGGGTCAAAGCCCACAGGAACCTTGCTCCATGTCCAGATATTTTCACCTGAAAAATACAACCTTGCTCTGTTTAGCCCTATTTTACTGGTTGCCGTTTTGGGCAGGGTGTAACCGATCTGAAGGTTTTTTAATCGCAGGTACGCTGCACTCTGCAGATAGCGGGTTTGTACCTGCTGATTTTTGTTGTATAGTGCAGCCTGACTATATGGTCGCGGGAAATACGCATTTGTATTTGGTCCCAGGCCAGAGTAGGTGCCCACTTCGGCGTCGCGATAGTAATTCAGGTGATGTGGGAATAATGAGGTCTGATTCCAGTTGTTGAAACCCCAGAATACATTGCCGCTAATCCACAGATCACGTTTCGCTGTACCCTGAACAAAAAGTGATACATCCAGGCTTTTATAGTTTGCAGTTAGATTGAGGCCAAACTGGTAGCGGGGTGTAGAATTACCGATTACCTTACGGTCGCCGTGTTCGTTCACTGTATTTTTGCCATTGTCAATTATGCCATCATTGTTTAAGTCTTTATATTCCACATCGCCGGTACGCCATACCTGGGCATTGATGAAATTTTGCATTTTGCTTGAATTGATAAAATCGGCTCTATCCTGTGTTTGTATTAAGCCAACAGTCTCATAGCCCCAGATTTCGCCCACGGTCTTTCCTGTATAATCAGTAGTTAGTATACCGGTAGTGTTCCTGTATTTAGTGACTACACTTTTATAGTCGAAAAGCATTCCTGTAATGCTGTAATTGAAATCATTACCGATCTTATCTTTCCAGGTCAGTGATGCATCCCAGCCCCGTGTACGTAATTCCGAGTTGTTTTCCTGGGGTACAGCAGATCCCAGAACTGCCGGAAGGGCTTGTGCAGGTCCCAGGCGGTTGAAAGTTAAGCGCTGATAATAATCAAAACTCAGCTGCAGTCTGTTGTTGAAAATCCCCATATCAATTCCCGCATCAATGGTTTTGGAAGACTCCCATGTCAGTTCCTGGTTGATCAGATTAGGTGCGGTAGTATATGCCGGGCGGTTAGAGTTCAAGATCCAGCTCAGATTGGTTTGTACGCCCAATAAGGCTAAATCCTGGTAAGAAGCTACGTTTTGATTACCTAAACTACCCCACGAACCCCTTAATTTCAGTGTATTGATATGTTTTGAGATTTTCCCCCAGAATGGTTCATTCACTACATTCCATCCAAAAGAAAACGAAGGAAACCAACCCCAACGGTGATATTCAGCAAATCTGGATGTGCCATCGTACCTTGTATTTACTTCAAGTAAATATTTATCCAGGTAGTTATAATTAAACCTCATGAAATAGCCTTTGGTAGCCCAGTGAGTAAGGTTATCATAAATTTGCATCTCTCCGGTCGCTGTCGAGATTGAAGGTACTTCCGGAGTGATCAGCTCGCGTTTAAGTCCGCCGAGTAAGTCATATCGATTAGATTCCTGTTGATACCCCCCTAACAACGCAAAATGATGGTTCTGTGCCAGATCAAATTTGTAGGAGGAAAATATATTCAGGGACTTATAGGTGGTATTGGATTTAGATTTCGTGATGTAAGATGGAACTGTGGAGGCAATTGGAGTAAGGATGCCGTCAACCTGATCTTCGTAAGCCGTAAGATTCTCTCCTACGAATTGAGTAAATGGAAGCGTAACCGAATAATCAGCGTTAATGGATAATCCTTTCAGTGGAGTGATCTCTGTTGCAAGCCTTTGTAAAAGCTCACGCCTTGTTGTTGTTTCATTTCCAGTCTGCATTAACGGTATTCTTGACAATGCCGAGTACTGGCCGTTAGGGGATTTGAGATACTGGTTGGGATGGGTACGGAATATATGGTGGATTACCATGCCATAATCGCCTTCGCCGTTGTAAACCGGATTGATCCTGGTTTCTTCAACAATACGGGTATTGGAAGATAATTTCCACCAGTCGTTCAGGTTTAAGTCCACCTTTGAGTTGAGGTTAATCCGGTTATAGTTGTCACGGGCCATTTTAAAAATACCTTTTTCATAAGCGTGGCCTGCTGAAATAAAATAGGCTGCATCCTTACCACCGCCCTTTATAGAAATATTTTCCTGGTCACGGCGGCCATTGCCAAAATGAATGTCAATCCAGTCGTTATTTCCATTAGATAAGAGGTAGGTAGCCCATTTTGTCGGATTTGCCGGATCGGGAACAGTTTCGGGCAGACCGGGATTACTTTGTCTGGCAAGGATCCTGTCAATAGTTTCCTCTGAAAACAGTCTGGCTACGCCCTGGTTGTCATGAAATTCATTCATAGCCCTTACAAAAGTATAGGAATCAATCATTCGGGGTTTGCGGATGATTGACGTTATACTGGAATTAGCTGAAGCCTCTACCTGGATTTTTTGATTTTGCTTCCCGGACTTAGTGGTGATGATCAATACGCCATAAGGGGCTCTTGCACCATAAATAGCAGATGCTGCGGCATCTTTTAATACAGATATATTATCTATGTCATTGGGGTCGATGGTATTGATATCACCGGCTGTACCATCTATAATTACATATGGTGCTCCCTGACCCCTTATCTGCATGTTTGGACTGGCGCCGGGTTCAAATCCGCCGTTTCCATAACTGAAATTTACACCAGAAACCGTCCCCTGTAGCGCTTGGGTGACATTGTTGGTTGGTCTGTTTTGGAGCTTTTTACCATCAACCACTTCAACGGCACCAGTAAGATTCGTTTTTTTCTGTGTGCCATACCCGACAACAACAACTTGATTTAGCTCGTTAGTAGCCTCTTCCAGAGCGATTTTTAGCGAAGCCCCTCCGGTATAAGCAACTTCCTTGGGTTGGAAACCAACTGATGTGACCATCAATTTACCTTCTTCCGGAGCATTGTTGAATGAAAAATTTCCATCATTATCGGTGATGCTCTTTTGTGCGGTTCCTTTTATTGCCACAGATGCTCCCGGGAGCCCCATGCCTTTGATGTCTGTAACGGTACCTTTTAAAACTATCAAGTTAACGAAACCTAATACCGGGTCTTTCATCACAGAACCTTTTAAATTCCTGTCTGCTTTGGGCCTGACCACCACTGTGTTTTCAGTAATTATATATGACAATGATTGACCCTGGAATACCAGTCGCAAAGCGTTTTCTAGACCTACATCCTTAACCTTAATATTTATCGGTCTGGTACTATCCAGATCTTTGTCATTATAGATAAAGTCGTAACCGGTTTGTTTGGTTATTGATTTGATAATGGTACGCAATGATGCCTTATTTTCATTGAGCGTAATCTGTGCTTTAGTTAAAGCACTAACCTGGACTAAAGAGACAATAATTATGAGTGTGGTGATTTTCATAATGCGTAGAAATTGTGGAATGCTGCTTTTTATATGCCATTTCCAAAAAAAGATATTAATTTTCATTAATTTTACGTGTTTGGTTTATTGTTTAATTGATTCTGCCAAGGATAATTATGCAGCCAGATATTTTTATAAGCGGGGGTAGTTCGAAGTACTCCCGTTTTTTATTTATCCGGATGCCACGGGTATATTTCTATTGCATAACAATAATCCTCCTTTCTTCGATCTTAAAGTGAATGGCTTCCGTAAATTCTATTTTATTTAGTATAGATGAAATGTCATCATTGCGACTAATGGATCCTGTAAAAGTCATGTCAGGAATTTCGCCTGGGTAAACAATTTTTACATTATACCACCTGGAAATTGTTTGCATTACTTTTGCAATCGGCTCACGCTCGAAAACAAACTTTCCATTTTTCCATGCAATTACATCATTCGGTTCTACAGCTTTGATTTGCAATGCCTTGCCTGTTAGTATGGCTTGTTGTTTTGGTTTCAGGACTACATCATTTAAATCCTTCGCATCTGCTCCCGATGCCAGTACCCTCACACTACCTTCCAATAACGTAGTTTTTGTTTCCTCATCAGAATAACTGCTGATATTGAAATGTGTACCGAGTACTTCTACCTTCTGTCCAATGGTTTCTACAATAAAGGGGATTTTTTTACTACCTGTTTTTTCAGGGGAAGAGAGAAGTTTGGCTACTTCAAAATAGGCCTCACCCGTCAATTGTATCCTACGTTCCTTCAGTGCGGCAAAATTTGCCGGATACTTAATTGACGAAGCGGCATTCAGCCAAACCTTCGTTTTATCCGGTAAGGTTAAAATATAAGTTTCGCCCGCTGCTGTAGAAAGGCTATTGGTTTTTCCGCTTTCAACTCCCTCTGAATTGGTGATGCTATAAACAATCTGACCATCCGCAGTTTTTGTAATACTGACTCCTGCCTCTTTTGCGAGCTCACCATTTGTGGCATCAGATAAGATGATCTTTTTACCATCGGCCAGGGTTAATGTTGCACCAATTCTTCCCGGATTAATATCATTGACATAACTGTCCTTAACGTTGTTCTTTTTTGCATCATGGGAAAAATAAAACATTCCGGCGCCAAAAATAATGGCGGCAACTGCCGCAGCGACCGCAATACGGAGTCGTAGTCTTAAAATTCTTCCTGTTTGATTCTGTTTTTCTTTCTCGATTACTGACCACATTTCCTGACTCACGCGTTCGAGGCCTTCGTCTGAATATCCGGATTCTTTTTTTTGATTCAACTGCTGAATCCAGTACTTGGCGATCTTTTCCTCCTGGGAATTGAACTTTCCCGAACTGATCTTATTCAGAACCGTTTTGATGTTTTCACTTTTCATATCCGTATCGTTATTTTCCCGATATATATATGTAAAGGCGTTTGTGAAATACAAATTGGCTATTGCTGTTAAAAAAAATGTCGTAAGAACTCCAGAAAAAAATCTAACAAACTGATAATCAAAGAGAATAATTAACAGAAAAACTAAGTATTCATGATGTACAACACATAAACAACAAGTCCAAGTCTGGTTTTCAGAAGCCTGGAAGCTTTTTTAAGTTGATTGGAAACCGTATTTTCAGAAATATCAAGTTGAACGGCTATTTGCTTTGTACTTAGATAGTGTTTACGCTTCAACTCATAAATCTCCTTCATTCTTGGGGGCATAGCTGAAATCTCCTGATCAATGAGACGCGCAATGTCTTTCTCCCGAATTAAATAATCTGTATCTTCATTATCAACCTCGATATAATACTCACCGGCATCTACATATTTCTGTACGATGTCCCTGTGCCGGAATATATCAAAGATTTTGTTCAAGGTTGATTTGTACAAATAACCTGAGAGCGTAGTTTTCAGCACTAGCGACTGCTTGTTCTTCAATAACCAGAGAAAGATATCCTGAACTACATCTTTGGCCTCATCCTCATTACGTAGTTTATTAAAAGCGTACAGAAAAAGAAGCTTGTCATACCTGATATAGATCTCTTTAAATGCAGCATCGTCCCCTGACCGAAATAATCCAACCAGTTCAGAATCACTGTATTCACCATAGTCTGCCATCTGATGCTCTGCTTATTTAATTTACAAATATTCGCAATTATAGTTAATATTTGGCTATAGTCAACATTAAGTATACGTTACTATATCAGCGATTTCGTTTAGATACTCTATTATAAATTAGGTTCAAATAAGGAGGATAGCGTGTGGATTATCATTTGCTGATGGAATTAAAGATATAAATATTCTTATATTTAAACATCATTAACGCTTAATCACATATTCTCCATGAACAGGTACTACAGTATAATGCTTTTCCTTTTCTTCGCATCGGGTAAAGTACAGGCTCAATCGGAAACTTATCAAATCGAAACATTAACTAAACCCGAGAAATTGTTACCGACGGTCAGTCCTGATGGCTTGTTTCGCAATATTGACAAGAATTTCATCAAGTTGTCCGTTAATGATGATTTGGTAGATCTCGGTACACATCCAGTCATTACCGGTTATTTGAGAGCCTATCAAAGCCATTATCCCCTGACCATCAGTCCGGATATTGCCTGGTTATTGATTTGCCAGGGATTTGCCAATCATGTGAATGCTGACCCTGAAAAAGTCAGATCGCAATTGGTCAGTTTTGAAGGAAAAAAGACTTTAACTGTGAAGCGGGACCTGAGTAAACTGGATAATATGACTGATTTCCCATGGGAAACATTGTTTCCTGAATTTGCGGAGCAAATCGCAGGATTTACAGGGAAAGAACTGGCAGATAACTTATCAGCCGATTTTACCACGACAACGCCAACTGTACGGATAGCAAGTCAAATTACGCTCATGGAGTCAATGAAGGAATTTTTCAATTACAAAGTTGTCTTTATGGGGTGCGGGATTTCTGAAGTAACGGTGGAAGGTAGTGTTAAGGATTGGGAAAAAATCCTCAAGCGTCTGGACTATCTGGCTAAGTATGACCTGCAATGGTGGACATCGGAATTGAAGCCTGTTATTCAGAAGATCATCGATACAAAGAAAGGAAAGCTTGATAAGCAATTCTGGATGAATATGGTCAAATACCATAAGCTTGGAATCTATGGCTCATATGATGGCATCGATGGCTGGCTGCTAAAATTTTACCCCTATCTGCAAAGCAGCACTCCACCAGTGAATAATAAAGTAACTGCCAGTAAGGGGGGGCCTGCAGAGATTCAGGATTTTTTTGACGTAGCCGCATCTTCTAAAAACAGGACTCTATATTTAAGAAGGTCGGAGTTCAAAGAGATTACAAGCCTAAATAGCTTACCTAAAGAATTGACTAATGTACCTTTTATTGTGGAAGTTGCAGACACGAAAGGAAATGTAGTGAAGTCTTTCAACATGGAACTTTGGGCTGGCTTTATGGGTGTTAAACAAGATCAAAAATCGTTTAATATAAAGCCTGAAATTGGCTGGGCCATTAATAGAAATTAAGCGTTTTTCTTAACCACTTCTATCAGGTGGTCGATATCAAATGGTTTTTCAATATAGTCATCAGCTTTACATGCTTTGGCCTTTTCAGGCAAGTCGGCAGATGTAGAGGTCAGAACGGCCGATACGTCCTGCGTTTCAGGATCAGATTTTAATTCTTTAATGACGGCAGATCCTTTCTTTTTTCCCTTGATGTGATCATCTACAATAACCACATCGGGTTCAATCTCATCAATTTTTTCGATAGGATCAATTGTCAGAGACCCAGTGACATCAAAACCTTCTTCCTTCAAAACCTCATCCATAATATTCAGGATATCTTCATCATCCTGAATAAGAACAACTTTTTTCTTCATAACCACCAATTTATTATCAGTAAATGTATGAAGAAGAATACGGTTTTTCAGTTAAAATCACTTTTATCTCTAGTAGGTAACTTCTAACAAGTTTTTAAGCTACATGCAGCGGCACACTGCTTGCTGCTATGACTTTCCAATTCCCGTTAAATAACTTCCAGATCCTGGTGAATTTTAGCTTGTTCTCAAATGGCTGGTTCAGATAACTTCCTTTGATATCCTTGGTGACCACGACCACGCAGGTATCTCCGAACACTTGCAACTGATGGTCTGAGGCCACTAAACCGGCAATTTTTAAATCCCCGGTAATGTGTGGGGTCAGATCCTGCTCTTTGGAAAGCGCCATGCCGAGGTGGTTGACAAATACCAGCTGATCGTGAAGCAACTGATCTAATACTTCAACATCGCTGCTTAAGATAGCAGCAACAATTTGTTCTTCTAACTTTAAGATTTCGCGCTCCATAGTTGCTTTTTATAACGTTTATTTTGCTAAGATGCCTTCCGCGCTTGTCTACCAGATAAACGGGACGTAAGTGGCTATGAAATTTCTAATCCAATTGACTTAGTCTTTCAGACGCTAATTTTCTTACCTCTGGGTCTTTGTCTGTTTTGGCAATTTCAGTGAGACTTAGCTCAAAGGACATTTTGCTAATTGCAATTTTCCTAACCTCTGGGTCCTTGTCTGTTGTAATAGCTGTATACAAAATGGAGTCCGAATTTACACTAGTGGTTGTAAGTGTAACTTTTTTCGACTTATTAGTCTGTCTTAAATTAACATTACAGCCAACAATCGGAATAATTATCAATGAAAAGAATAGAAATCGTGGTGTTTTCATAGTGCGTTATCTATTGTGTTTGTTTTTATAGAGCATCTTAAATATAGGTCTAGCATCGTTATTTGTTATCCTAAAGTATCAAAAATATTTTATAAAGCATATAAGTTGCTTATAATTTGTCGCAGATTTCTTGTATTTACATACTTATAAAACTGAGTAGTTTTACTGCTTATTATGACCTAACAATATAGGATAAGATCGTGATTCACGAAATTTGACACCTTAGAAAAACGAGAATTCATTGATTTGATGTTCGACTCGAACCTTTACTTTTAAAATGGCATTTATCGAACACCTACCATGATGATTAGACTATCGATTAATTATTTGAAAATGAGATAATTAAAAGTCATGATTACAAACAAAAAAAGGGATGATTTTAAAATCATCCCTTCAAGTGCACTTGTAGGGATTCGAACCCCAAACCTTCTCATCCGTAGTGAGATGCTCTATCCAATTGAGCTACAAATGCATTTTTATTATGTTCCCGTTTCGTTAACGGATTGCAAAAGTAATGCTTGAAATTCAAAATAACAATATTTTTATCAAATTATTCCAGGCATTACTTTTACAAAAGCTCCATTATGCCTCTATTGACTTCTTAATCGCATCAAAATCAGGCATGTTACCTGCATCTTCCAATATTTCTGCATGAATAATTTTTCCTTCTTCATCGATCACAAAAGCAGCTCTTTTTGATACTCCTTTTAAATTGAACACAAAATCTTCATAAAATGCGCCATATGCTTTTGATGTTTCTTTGTTAAAATCTGAAAATAATGGAAACTGATAGGCCTGGTCTTCTTTGAATTTCGCCAGAGTGAATGGAGAATCTACAGAAATACCTACCACATCAGCATTCATTCCTTCATAATAGCCAAAGCTATCTCTCATTGTACATAACTGAGCGGTACAAACGCCGGTAAATGCCATAGGGAAAAAGTGTACTACTAATTTTCTGCCTTTATAGTCTGAAAGTGATACTTCTTTCAACTCTGAACTGAACAGTGTAAAATCTGGGGCCTGATCACCAATTTGTAATGCCATATTTAATTCTTTTTTTGTAAGATTATTTTAATTCCAAACTTAAACAAAATGCATGTTTAATTTCTTGCAAAAATCATATTATATTAGCGAATTAATAGTTAAACACCTATCAAAAAACTTCACATTTCAGTTGTAGACTTAGCCTCGGCCCCTCGTTATATTAACCGTAGGTCTACCCCACCCCTAGGCCACCTCTACCCCACCTTTTCTTAAAAAAAACGTGGGGTAGCAGTGCCAAAGAAATACGGTCAGTGTGGCATTGCTGACTACCAATATCGGCGCTGTCAGTTACTTTTGAGAATGCTGCTTTAATTGATGATCCAGGATAGCCAATCCCTCCTCAAAGCTATGGGGATTGTAACCAAGTTCATTTATGGTTTTATCTAATATAAAACCCGTTCTTACCGGTCTTTTAGCAGTTTGGTTTAAGGTCTCTGCACTGATCTCATTAATCAGGCCTTTATCCAGGTGCCAGTAGTCAGCTACTTTACCTACCAACTCTGAAATACTCATCATGTCTTTACCTGAGGCATTATATACACCATGCGCATCTTTTTGAATGGCAAGCAGGCAGCAATCGGCCAGATCCTCTGCAAGTGTGGGCATGCGCCACTGGTCATTTACTACATTAATTGGTGAGCCTTTTTCTAAGGCACCTTTTGCCCAAAGCACGATATTGCTCCGGCTCATGTCGCTTACAATTCCATATACTATAATAGTACGGAGAATGGCCCACTTACAACTGGAATTTTTAAGTACTTCCTCTGCTTCGAGCTTTGTTTTACCATAATAACTCAGAGGATTTGGTGCTGCAAGTTCATCATAAGGCCCATTTGCACCATCAAATATGAAATCAGTAGATAAATGAACCAATTGTATATTATGTATCTCTGCTATATTAATTAATGTCTGAACTGCCCCAACATTTAATGCATGGGCTAATTCCTGCTGATCTTCACAGGTATCTACATTGGTCATGGCTGCAGTATGAATAATGGCATCAGGCTGGTATTTTTCCACCACCTGCTTTACATTTTCAGGATCAAGAATATCCATCTCCGCATAAATATATCCTTCCTTAACCGGAAATCTGTTGGCACCCTTGGCTGTCGCAACCAGTTTAAATTGCTTCGTATCCAGCAGTCTTTCTGTGATCTTCTGGCCTAAAAGACCATTACTTCCTGTTACTAATATGGTTTTCATCTATATATAAGTTGCCTTTTAATTGTGATAAAGCTATCAGATTTATTCATCCCCATTGCGTGTTTTGAAAAATCTTGATGGTTTCATTAAAATTTATTTTGTCTTTTTAACATACTGTACCCTTTATAAATCGCCTTTTAACCGCTAAAATGCAATATGTTATGGCATTAGATACAAGTGCTAAATTACCGATTAAAAAACTGTGGAAAAACTTTTTATTTATATATACAATTCTTGTTTAAAAATTTTAACTTTGCAAACCGAATTGTGGGCTCTTAAAACAGCCTTTAACAAATTGATATTTATAATTTTACCCAAAACAATATATGCCTAACATTGGAAAAATAGCGCAGATTATAGGACCGGTAGTTGACGTGAGTTTTGCTGACGATGCTCATTTACCTCAAATTTTCTCTGCATTAGAGATTACAAAAGAAAACGGACAGAAAGTCGTTTTAGAAGTTCAACAACATCTTGGTGAAGACCGCGTTCGTGCAATTGCGATGGACTCAACTGACGGTTTGGTTCGCGGAATGAAAGCATTTGATACTGGTGCTCCTATTCAAATGCCAGTTGGTGATCAGATTAAAGGTCGCTTATTCAATGTTGTTGGTGAAGCTATTGATGGTATCAACACTGTTGATAAAACAGGTGGTCGTCCAATCCATAATGCTCCTCCAAGATTTGATGAGCTTTCTACTGAAACTGAAGTACTTTTTACAGGTATCAAAGTAATTGACTTACTAGAGCCTTATGCAAAAGGTGGTAAGATCGGTTTGTTCGGTGGTGCGGGTGTTGGTAAAACAGTATTGATCATGGAGTTGGTAAACAACATTGCGAAAGCATATGCTGGTTTATCTGTATTCGCTGGTGTTGGTGAGCGTACCCGTGAAGGTAATGACCTTTTACGTGAGTTTATCGAATCTGGTGTAATCAACTATGGTGAAGAATTCCTTCATTCAATGGAAAAAGGTGGATGGGATTTAAAAACTGTTGACACTGAAAAATTAAAAGAATCTAAAGCAACATTGGTATTTGGTCAGATGAACGAGCCTCCTGGTGCACGTGCTCGTGTAGCATTATCAGGACTTACGGTTGCTGAATATTTCCGTGATGGTGATGGCGAAGGCGCTGGAAAAGATATCCTTTTCTTCGTTGACAACATCTTCCGTTTCACTCAGGCAGGTTCTGAGGTATCGGCTCTATTGGGTCGTATGCCTTCGGCGGTAGGTTACCAGCCAACACTTGCTACTGAGATGGGTCTGATGCAGGAGCGTATCACTTCAACAAAACGTGGTTCAATTACATCTGTTCAGGCGGTTTACGTACCTGCGGATGATTTAACTGACCCGGCTCCGGCGACTACATTTGCCCACTTAGATGCAACTACTGTATTGTCACGTAAAATCGCTGAGTTAGGTATCTACCCTGCAGTGGATCCATTGGATTCTACTTCAAGGATTTTATCCCGCTCAATTTTGGGTGATGAGCATTATGATACTGCTCAACGTGTAAAAGAAACTTTGCAGCGTTATAAAGAACTTCAGGATATCATCGCCATTTTAGGTATGGATGAATTGTCTGAAGAAGATAAACTGATTGTTTCGCGCGCACGTCGTGTTCAGCGTTTCTTATCTCAGCCTTTCCACGTAGCTGAGCAGTTTACAGGCTTAAAAGGAGTATTGGTTGACATTAAAGACACGATCAAAGGATTTAACATGATCATGGATGGTGAAGTTGATGAATATCCTGAGGCTGCATTTAACTTAGTAGGAAGCATTGAAGAAGCTATAGAAAAAGGTAAAAAACTATTAGCTGAAGCTAATTAATTTACGATTTTAGATTTACGATTTACGAGACGGATATCCGAATTTAAATCGTCAATCTGAAATCCGAATCGTAAATCGTAAATCGTAATTCTAAAATTAAATGACCTTAGAAATATTAACCCCAGATAAGAAAGTTTTTGAAGGTGAAGTAACAGCAGTTACTGTACCGGGTACCATGGGTTCTTTCCAGATTTTGAAAGACCATGCCCCTATTATTTCAACTTTAGAAGACGGACCAGTAATTATTAAAAGTAAAACTGGCGATAATACCTTTATTATTAAAGGTGGTGTCGTTGAGGTTTTAAAAAACAAAATTATTGTCTTAGCCGAAGGGGTTGCATAATATTTAATCATATAATATTGTAAAGCCCTTTGAAAATTTCAAAGGGCTTTTTTTATGCATCACATCATCCTGACCTCGAAGAAGCTGCGAAGCAAATTTATTTCAGGATCTTAGCCTGCCCCGTTGCAGAACGGGGGAATAGAAAGTCCGCTTTGCAAGTGTGGGATCCTGAAATAAAATGCGTAGCATTCTTGAAGACTAAAATCAATGAATACTACTGAAAAATTCAGGATGACGAACGCCTTAAGTAGAGCATAAAAATCAAGATAGAGAAGTCGAGATTACAAGTGTAGAAAAGCGGGATAAATAAAAGAAATCAGAAGAGTTAAATAAGTGATTTTCATCAACTTTTTACATCACTTTACAGATTTTAAGCAGAAAATTAAAGAATTTACAATGCTTGCATAACACCTATACCGAATACCGATTTCATATTTGGTATAGCAGCATCCATGGTAAGATATGATTTACATATTAAAAAAGAAATTAAATACTTAAAAATACAAAAAAGGAAGAATTATATTTTTTTTCAATTATTTTTCTTCTTCTATTGATAGTCTAAAGAGCAACACCTAAATTGGATTCTAGAAAGCAACACTAAATAAAAACAAAATGAAACTTTCAATCAACGTCTTAATTACTGTCATTATTAATGTAATTCTTCTCCTGATTATTCAGAAGGAAAAGGCGCTGTAAATGAATATTTAATACATAAAATAATCAAGCGCCACCCGAAAGTGGCGCTTTTTTAATGAAACAACCAAAAATAAAACATACCGAGACCCAAAATGCAATACTTCAACTCAAATACCATACTTTACTTAAACGGCAGGTTTGAAAAAGCTGCTGAGGCGACCACCGATTTATATGGTCAGTCGCTTCATTATGGTTATGCAGTATTTGAAGGCATCAGGGCCTACAGTACACATAATGGTACACGGATCTTTAAAGCGAGAGAACATTTTGAAAGGTTGAAACGCTCGGCAGAATTAGTTCACATCCCTTTTACCTGGGACATCAATAAGCTGATCAAACAAAGTTACAGACTACTGGAAATGAACAATTTAAAAGATGCGTACATTCGGCCGTTGATATTTTGTCCGCCAGCCATGTCTTTGAGCGCAGCTAAAGAGGCATCTATCATGATCTGTGCATGGGAATGGGACGCCTATCTTGGCCACAAATTATTAAAGGTTTGTGTATCAGAGTTTGAACGCCCAAATCCTAAGTCCATTCCCATTGAAGCTAAGGCTAGCGGAAATTATGTCAATTCCATATTAGCTACTACCGCAGCAAAGAAAAAAGGGTTTGATGAAGCATTGTTACTGGACATGTATGGTAATATAGCTGAGGCACCTGGAGCAAATATCTTCGTTGAGAAAAACGGAAGATTGTACACCCCTCCTCTTGGAAATATCTTACCGGGCATCACCCGTGCAACAGTAATTGAATTGTGCCATATACTTGACATTGAAATCGTTGAAAAGCATTTGACAGTAAAAGATCTAAAACATGCAGATAGTGCGTTTTTCTGTGGCACAGCAACAGAGATCGCGGGAATAGCTTCGGTCGACGAATACACTTTCCCAATGAAATGGACTGAAAGTGCAGGTGCTACTATACAGCGCACTTATAAATGCTTAGTGCTTGAAAAACAGAATTACGAAGTGATCATTTAAGTAATGAACATTAAGATAAAACGAAACATACCTAATACAAAATAAGAAACAGACCTAATATGTCACAAACACCAGAAATCAACAGATACAGTAAAACTTTCACACAAGACCCTACTCAGCCGGCTGCTCAGGCTATGCTTTACGGAATTGGCCTGACCAAAGAAGACATGGACAAGGCTCAGGTCGGTATTGCAAGCATGGGATACGATGGGAATACCTGCAACATGCATTTAAATGATCTTGCTCAAATTGTAAAAGAAGGTGTCTGGAAAAACGATATGGTGGGGTTGACTTTCGGTACTATCGGAGTGAGCGACGGAATGTCTAACGGAACAGAAGGAATGCGTTATTCCCTGGTATCAAGAGATGTGATCGCAGATTCTATTGAGACGATCTGTGGCGGACAATACTATGATGGCCTGATCACCATTCCTGGTTGTGATAAGAACATGCCCGGGTCTATTATGGCAATGGGTCGTCTGAACCGTCCTTCTATTATGGTGTACGGCGGCAGCATCCATTCAGGAAAATATAAAGGTCAGTCGTTGAATATTGTTTCCGCTTTTGAAGCATTAGGACAAAAGCTTGCAGGAAATTTAAATGAAGAGGATTTCCAGGGTATCATTAAACATACTTGTCCTGGTGCAGGAGCATGTGGCGGTATGTATACTGCAAACACAATGGCTTCAGCTATTGAAGCACTGGGTATGAGCTTGCCTTACAGTTCTTCTTACCCTGCAATAAGCGAAGAGAAAAAGAATGAATGTATAGCGGCAGGAAAATACATCCGTATCCTGTTGGAAAGAAATATATTGCCTTCAGACATCATGACTGAAAAAGCATTTCACAATGCAATCGTACTCGTGATGGTATTGGGCGGTTCCACAAATGCAGTGCTTCACCTGATTGCAATGGCTAAATCAGTCGGATTGAACCTGAAGCTGGAAGATTTTCAAAGAATCAGTGACAGCACTCCTGTTCTTGGCGACTTGAAGCCAAGCGGAACTTACCTGATGGAAGATCTTCATGAAATTGGTGGTGTGCCGGCAGTAATGAAATATTTATTGAAAGTTGGATTGATCCATGGGGATTGCCTGACTGTAACCGGCAATACCATTGCAGAAAACGTAGCTAATGCAGTTGATCTCGACTTCGAAACTCAAAAGATCATCTTCCCGATTGAAAGTCCTATTAAAGAAACGGGTCACTTACAAATGCTTTACGGAAACCTGGCTACAAAAGGTGCGGTAGCCAAGATCAGTGGTAAAGAAGGGGAGAAATTCGTTGGCCCTGCCCGTGTATTTGATGGAGAGAAGTCATTAATGGCCGGCATCCAAAGTGGCCGTGTAAAAAGCGGAGACGTAGTGGTCATCAGACAAGTGGGTCCTAAAGGTGCACCGGGTATGCCCGAGATGCTAAAACCTACTTCATTAATCATAGGTGCCGGACTGGGTAAGTCAGTTGCGCTAATTACAGACGGCCGTTTCTCTGGAGGGACGCACGGATTTGTTGTAGGTCACATTACTCCTGAGGCCTGGGACGGAGGAAATATTGCCTTGGTTCACGACGACGACGTCATTACTATTGATGCGGTGAACAACTCCATAGATGTACACCTGACTGAAGAACAATTGGCTACACGCAGGGCTGTATGGCAACAATTGCCACCACCCGTCACCAAGGGCGTACTTTACAAATACATTAAACAGGTAAGTAATGCAAGCGAAGGCTGTGTTACCGACGCCTACACTGATTAATTAACTAGAAACCCCTACAACTAATAATAAAACAATGGATACAGCACAAGAGGACGCGACGACATTAACAGAACCTAAAAAAACAGTAACGGTTTCTGGATCTGTAGCGTTATTGGAAGGCCTAATCGCTGAAGGCACAGATACCATATTTGGCTACCCAGGTGGCGCCATCATGCCGATTTATGATGCGATATACGATTATAAAGATAAGTTAAAACATATTTTGGTACGTCATGAACAAGGCGGCACACATGCCGGACAAGGTTATGCACGTACGTCAGGTAAAGTGGGTGTCGTGTTCGCTACCAGCGGCCCAGGCGCTACCAACCTGGTAACAGGATTGGCTGATGCACAAATAGACAGTACGCCAATGGTATGTATTACCGGACAGGTATTTGCGCACCTTTTAGGTACTGATGCTTTCCAGGAAACGGATGTGATCAACATCACAACTCCAGTAACCAAATGGAATTATCAGATCACCGATGCTACGGAAATCCCTTCAGTACTGGCAAAAGCATTTTACATCGCAAGAAGCGGAAGACCAGGTCCTGTACTGATCGACATCACCAAAAATGCGCAGTTACAAATGTTCGAATATGAAGGATATACTCCATGTGAGCATATCCGCAGCTACCGTCCAAAACCATTAGTAAGGAAAGAATACATTGAGCAGGCTGCAGCTTTGATCAACTCTGCAAAAAAACCATTCGTGTTATTCGGACAAGGTGTTTTATTGGGTAGTGCGGAACAGGAGTTTAAAGCTTTTGTAGAGAAGAGCGGTATACCTTCTGCATGGACGATTTTGGGTGCCGGTGCCATTCCTACAGACCATCCTCTAAATGTAGGTATGCTGGGGATGCATGGCAATTACGGTCCTAACGTACAAACAAACGCATGTGATGTATTGATTGCTATCGGAATGCGCTTTGATGACCGGGTAACCGGCCGCCTGGATAAATATGCCAAACAGGCGAAGGTAGTTCACCTAGACATTGACCCTGCTGAGATCGATAAAAACGTAAAAGCAGACGTTCCGGTTTGGGGCGATTGCAAGGAGACTTTGCCTTTGCTTACTGCCTTGATAGAAGAGAAACAACATACGGAGTGGCTGGCAGAATTTAGGGCTTTTGATAAAATTGAGCAAGAAACTGTCATCCAAAAAGAATTGAACCCGGAAACCGGTGAAATGACCATGGGTGAAGTACTTAACCAATTGAATGAGTTAACTAAAGGTGATGCGGTGATTGTAACTGACGTTGGCCAGCATCAGATGGTAGCTTGTCGTTATGCCAAGTTCAATAACACAAGAAGCAATATCACCAGTGGTGGTTTGGGCACAATGGGTTTTGGATTACCGGCAGCAATTGGTGCAAAATTTGGCGCACCAGACAAAACTGTTGTAGCCATTATAGGTGATGGTGGTTTCCAGATGACCTTACAGGAATTGGGTACGATTATGCAGTTTGGTGTAGATGTTAAAATCCTGATCCTGAACAACAGATTCTTAGGAATGGTTCGTCAATGGCAGGAATTATTCAATGAAAAACGCTACTCTTTTGTAGACATTACGAGTCCTGATTTCGTAAAACTGGCTGATTCTTATTACATCGCAGGAAAAAGAGTAGAAGAACGTGCCGATCTTGCTGGAGCATTAGAAGAAATGCTGAACCACAAAGGATCATATCTTCTGGAAGTAATGGTGGCTAAAGAGAATAATGTATTCCCAATGGTACCACAAGGTATGAGTGTAAGCGAAATCAGACTTAAATAATTAGAAGATCATGAGCAATTCCAACGAAACAGAATTAAACGGAAAACAGGAATTTACGATTACTGTATATACCGAAAATAGAATCGGCATACTTAACCGTATAGCCATCATCTTTTCAAGAAGAAAGATAAATATCGAAAGCTTAAACACCTCTCCTTCTGAGATTGAGCACATCCACCGTTTTAACATTCTTATTCACGAGACTGAAGAAGTAGTGCGGAAACTTGCCCGTCAGATTGAAAAACAGGTAGAGGTATTGAAAGTATATTATAATACGAATGAAGATATCATCTGGCAGGAAATGGCGCTTTACAAAGTGCCTACAGATACCATTGCTGAACGTGCACCGGTAGAGCGTCTGCTGCGTGAATTTGGTGCCCGTGCCGTAGTGATCCGTAAAGACTACACTGTTTTTGAAACTACTGGTCACCGCGAGGAAACTGATAAACTGATTGAAGTATTACAGCCTTATGGACTGATTGAATTTGTCAGGAGTGCCAGGGTAGCGATCATCAAAGACAGTGATGGCTTTAACCGTAAACTGAGAGAATTTGAGCGCAGGGAACCGGGTGAAGATGTGATCGAGAACGAATTCCTTGATAAGGAAAAGAACGTATTCAGCATGTAAAGGCATTTGTCCTCTCAAGCTGGTTAAGCGGTCATAGGCCGGTATTGCAGCGTCATTCCGACGAAGGAGGAATCTCTTGAATTAGTTAAACAAGAGATCTCTCAATCGTTCCTCATTTCGAAATGACGCGCAAGCAGATTGAACGAAACAACAATACAAAACAAATTAAACGAACCTTAAAAAATCAAAACAATAAAAAGATGTCAAATTATTTTAACACACTACCTCTTAGAGAAAAATTAAACCAATTAGGTGTTTGCGATTTCATGAACAGTTCTGAATTCCTGGACGGCGTAAATGCATTAAAAGGAAAAAAACTGGTAATCGTAGGTTGCGGAGCCCAGGGCCTTAACCAGGGTTTAAATTTAAGAGATAGTGGTTTAAATGTTGCCTATGCTTTGCGTAAAGAAGCGATTGAAGGTAAAAGAGATTCATGGAAAAATGCGACAGACAACAACTTTACTGTAGGTACGTATGAAGAATTGATTCCTGAAGCTGATGTGGTAATCAACCTTACTCCTGACAAACAACACACCTCAGTAGTAAATGCTGTAATGCCTTTGATGAAACAAGGAGCTACATTATTGTATTCACATGGTTTCAACATCGTTGAAGAAGGCATGCAGATCCGTAAAGACATTACAGTAATCATGGTGGCGCCAAAATGCCCTGGAAGTGAAGTAAGAGCTGAGTATGTAAGAGGATTTGGTGTACCTACGCTAATCGCTGTTCACCCTGAGAACGATCCGGAAGGAAAAGGTCTTGCACAGGCTAAAGCATATTGTGTGGGAACAGGTGGTCACAGGGCAGGTGTATTGAAATCATCTTTCGTAGCTGAAGTAAAATCTGACTTAATGGGTGAGCAAACTATCCTTTGCGGTTTGTTGCAAACTGGCTCTATCCTTTCTTTCGACAAAATGCTTGAAAAAGGAATTGACGCAGGTTATGCTTCTAAATTGGTTCAATATGGTGTAGAGGTAATCACTGAAGCTTTGAAGCAAGGTGGTATCACTGCAATGATGGACAGATTAAGCAATGTCGCTAAAATCAAAGCTTTTGAGATCTCTGAGGAATTGAAAACCATCATGCGTCCTTTGTTCCAAAAACATCAGGATGACATCATGAGTGGCGAATTTAGCCGCATCATGATGGAAGACTGGGCTAATGGTGATAAAAACCTATTGGGATGGCGTGCAGCTACAGGTGAAACTGCTTTCGAAAAAACTCCTGCAGGTGATGTGAAAATCGGTGAGCAGGAATATTTTGACAACTATACTTTGATGGTTGCTTTCGTAAGAGCAGGTGTTGAACTGGCTTTTGAAACTATGGTTCAGGCAGGTATCAAACCTGAGTCTGCTTATTATGAGTCGCTGCACGAAACTCCGCTTATCGCTAATACCATTGCACGTAAAAAATTGTTCGAAATGAACCGTGTGATCTCTGATACTGCAGAATATGGCTGTTACCTGTTTGATGCTGCTTGTAAGCCTCTTTTGGCAGACTTCATGACAAGAGTAGATACTGACCTCGTTGGTAAAAACTTCAATGAAGGTAAAGATGGCGCTGTGGATAACAGAACTTTAATTGCTGTAAATGAAGCTATCCGTTCGCATGAGGTTGAGCAGATCGGTGCTGAATTGAGAAAAGCAATGACTGCAATGAAAGCGATTAAAACTGCATAATATAACAACAAGAGGATGTCTGGAAAGAGTGATGACGACCGTACCTTTTCAGACAACCTTTTTTAAATAGAATAAAATGTCAAAAACATTAGTAGAAAAAATTTGGGATGCACACGTTGTAAAAAGTGAAGCAGGATTTCCTGATATTTTGTACATAGATACACACTTGATTCATGAGGTAACTTCTCCACAGGCTTTTGATGGCTTGCGCAAACGAGGTTTACCTGTGCTTCGTCCAAAGCAAACTGTAGCTACAGCCGACCATAACGTACCTACGATCAACCAGCTTCAACCTATCAAAGAAGAACTTTCACGCTATCAGGTGGATATGCTGACTAAAAACTGTGCAGAGTTTGGCATTGAACTATATGGATTGGGTCATCCTTTTCAGGGGATCGTTCACGTTATAGGTCCGGAGCTGGGTATCACTTTACCAGGTAAAACGATGGTTTGCGGCGATAGTCATACCTCTACACACGGTGCTTTTGGTGCTATCGCTTTTGGCATAGGTACTTCTCAGGTAGAACAGGTTTTTGCGACTCAATGTCTATTGCAGCAGAAACCTAAGACCATGAAAATTGAAGTGAATGGTACCTTAGGAAAGGGCGTAACTGCTAAAGACATTATTTTATACATCATTGCTAAAATTTCTGCTGCCGGTGGCACTGGATATTTTATTGAATACGCAGGTTCGGCCATCGAAGCTTTGAGTATGGAAGCACGCATGACGATCTGTAACATGAGTATCGAGATGGGCGCCAGAGGCGGATTAATTGCTCCTGATCAGATTACCTTCGATTACATCAAAGGCAGAGAATTTGCTCCTGCAGGGGCAGAGTGGGATAAAGCACTTGCCTATTGGAAAACTTTGTACAGCGATGCTGATGCGAAATTTGATAGCGTACTGACTTTTGAAGCAGAAGACATTGCCCCTATGATTACTTACGGAACCAATCCGGGTATGGGTATGGGTATTAAAGAAAATATTCCTGCAACCAGTTCGCAGCCCGGCAAAGAGCAACTTTCTTATCAGAAAGCCTTGGATTATATGGGCTTTGACGACAATGCTTCATTGATTGGAAAACCTGTGGATTATGTTTTCATTGGCAGCTGTACCAACTCACGTATTGAAGATTTACGTGAAGTAGCTGAATTTGTGAAGGGCAAACAGAAAGCGGAAAATGTAACTGTATGGATTGTTCCGGGTTCTAAACAGGTAGAACAGCAGGCAAAGAACGAAGGTCTGGATAAGATCTTTGAAACTGCAGGCTTCCAGCTCCGGGAACCAGGATGCAGTGCTTGTCTGGGAATGAATGAGGACAAGATTCCTGCGGGAAAATACTGTGTATCTACTTCCAACAGGAATTTTGAGGGCCGTCAGGGCCCTGATGCCAGAACTTTACTGGTAAGTCCGCTTACAGCAGCAGCAGCAGCCGTAACGGGAAAAATCACAGATGTAAGAGATTTGTTGGCTGAAGCTTAAAGAGTAAGAAGATGAAAAAATTCGAAAGATTAACATCGGCAGTTGTGCCTTTAAATATAGAGAATATTGATACCGACCAGATCATACCTGCGAGGTTTCTAAAAGCTACTACCCGTGAAGGTTTTGGCGAAAACCTGTTCCGCGACTGGCGTTACAATGGCGACAATACGCCTAAAGTGGATTTCGTATTGAACGATCCTGCTTATAAGGGGCAAATATTGGTTGCTGGTAAAAACTTTGGTTGCGGAAGCAGCCGTGAACACGCAGCCTGGGCAATTCAAGACGCCGGTTTTGATGTGGTAATCAGCAGTTTTTTTGCTGATATTTTCAAAGGAAATGCATTGAACAACGGTCTTTTGCCTATCCAGGTAAGTGAGGATTTCCTTGCTGCTATTTTTAAAGCAGTAGATCAGGACAACAATGCACAGCTAGACGTTGACCTGGAAAGCCAAACGGTAACGATTGTTGCCACCGGAGAAAAAACAGATTTTGAGATCAATGCTTATAAAAAATCATGCCTGATTAATGGCCATGATGACATCGATTTCATTTTAAACCAAAAACAGTCAATAGAAGCGTTCGAACAAGCAAGATAATGTCAAACCCCGTCGTCCATATCACAAACCTTAACCTGAAGTATCACCACCATGTGGTACTAAAGGATTTGAACTGGGTCGTCCGTCCCGGAGAGAATTGGTTATTGTGTGGAAAAAGCGGAAGCGGCAAAACTTCACTGGCGAAAGCTATTGCCGGCATCTCACATGTCTATGGCAATATTGAAACCAACTTTAATCCTGAGAGCAAACTGCCGGCTTTGGTACATTATGTAGCAAACTGGTACCAGTTTAAAGACCTAGAAGGACAATCAAATTTCTATTATCAGCAGCGTTACAACAGTCAGGCTACTCCTACTACGGCTACTGTAAAAGCCGAACTGGAAAGTTACTGCAAAAAACATGGGCTGGAGTTCAGCAATGTTGAAGTTCTGATGAATGCATTGGGTTTTTCTGCATTGAAAAACTCTGCGCTTATTGAATTGTCAAGCGGAGAACATAAAAAGCTGCAAATTATAAAAGCATTGTGGTTAAAACCACAACTACTAATACTTGATCAGCCTTACAATGGATTGGATACACTTTCCCGTCAAAACCTGAATACCCTACTGGAATCTTTTTGTGAAGATGGAATGCAACTGATCCTGATCAGCAATGACAATGAATTGCCGTCAGTGATCAACCGCTATGCAGCTATCAGAGATGGTCAGCTTGATGAAATTGCTGAAACTGACAGAACACATGATGTGCCTGTAGCAAGTGGAAAATCTGTTCCTTCATTCCTGAACGAAGCCCCTATACCTGCTTCGCCGACAGTAATCAAAATGATTGATGTGAACATCAGTTATGGCGAGAAACAGGTATTGAAGAACATCAACTGGGAAGTAAAAGCTGGTGAAAAGTGGGTTTTACAGGGACCTAACGGTTCTGGAAAATCAACTTTATTGAGTTTAATCTGCGCTGATCATCCCCAGGCGTATGCAAACGAGTTTTACATATTTGGCAACAAGAGAGGAAGTGGTGAGAGCATTTGGGAAATAAAGGAACGCATAGGACTGATCTCTCCTGAATTGCACTGGTATTTTGATGCCTCTGCGACCGTATGGGAAAGTGTTGTTTCAGGATTTTATGACAGCTCAGGATTATTTTGTGAACCTGGCTATACCAAAACTGCCCAGGCAAACGAACTGATCAGTTATTTCGGTTTGGATGAGTACAGGAACAGATTAATGAACACCCTTCCGTTAGGAAAACAAAGGCTTTCACTTCTGGCCAGGACCATCATAAAAAATCCTCAGCTACTGATTTTGGATGAGCCCTGCCAGGGATTAGACCAGCGGCAAACCAAACATTTTAACCACCTGGTAGACGATTTGTGCAAAAATGGGACAACGCTTATTTATGTCGGCCATTTTGAATCGCAGCTACCAGCCTGTATAGAGAAAAGAATTTTATTAGAAAACGGTGAAGTAAAAACCGTAGAAAACATATTAAAGGTCGTCAAGAGTGTGGAGAACCTCGAAACGGTCTGAACATAAAACATATAGTACAATGAAGAAGAACATACTAGTTATACCAGGCGATGGCATCGGACCTGAAGTTACCACATGGGGTAAAGCAATTTTAGAGCAAATCGCTGAAGATTTTGGTCATGAATTTACTTTTGATGAAGCCCTGATGGGTCATGCTGCTATTGAAGCAACAGGCAACCCCCTACCCGATGAAACACTGGAAAAAGCGAAAAAAAGTGATGCCATACTTTTTGGTGCTGTAGGCCATGCTATGTATGACAATGATCCTTCTCTTAAAGTACGCCCTGAACAAGGTTTGTTAAAGATCCGCAAAGAACTTGGACTCTATGCAAACTTACGCCCTATCCTGTTATTTGATGAATTATTGAATGCTTCAAGCATCAAGGCAAGCATCTTAAAAGGTACAGACATCTTATTTTTCAGAGAATTGACCGGAGACGTTTACTTTGGTGAAAAAACTCGCTCTGAAGACAGGAATACGGCATCAGACCTGATGATCTATCACCGCTACGAAGTAGAAAGAATTGCCAGAAAAGCTTATGAAGCAGCCATGCAGCGCAACAAAAGGCTATGTTCTGTAGATAAGGCCAATGTATTGGAAAGCTCAAGACTCTGGAGAGAAACGGTACAAGCCATTTCGAAAGAATATCCTGAGGTAAAAACTGAGCACATGTTCATCGACAACGCAGCAATGCAGCTGATCAAAGATCCTAAGCAGTTTGATGTGGTACTTACCGCCAATTTGTTTGGTGATATCCTGACTGACGAAGCTTCTCAAATTGCAGGTTCGATGGGTATGCTGGCTTCAGCCTCAATAGGTGATGGAACAGGTTTCTTTGAGCCGATCCATGGTTCTGCTCATGACATTACAGGTAAAGACCTTGCCAATCCACTTGCATCTATTCTTTCGGTAGCACTGATGCTCGAAATAGGTTTTGGACTGAAAGAAGAAGCTAAAGTAGTTGTCGCCGCAGTCGACAAAGCGCTTAAAGAAGGCTTCAGGACCAATGACATTGCCGATGGAACAACCAATCCTTATAATGTATTGGGCACCAAAGAAATGGGCAAACTTGTATTAAAATTTATCGCACAAACAGCTTACACCAACTAAACCCCTGAATTATGTTACACGATCCAAATAGAGTCTATATATTCGACACCACCTTACGTGATGGTGAACAAGTGCCTGGGTGCCAATTGGCTACGCCAGAAAAAGTAGAAATTGCAAAAGCGTTGGAAGCACTGGGGGTTGACGTGATTGAAGCAGGATTCCCTATTTCAAGTCCGGGCGATTTCCAGAGTGTAGTAGAGCTATCGAAAGCTGTATCAGAGCCTGTGATCTGTGCGTTGACACGTGCCAATAAAGGTGATATTGACGCTGCAGTAGCCGCGCTTAAATTTGCAAAACGCCCGCGTATCCATACAGGTATCGGTTCTTCCGACATGCACATCAAATATAAATTCAACAGCACAAGAGAAGATATTTTAGCGCGTGCAGTTGAGGCTGTTAAATATGCAAAGCAATTCGTAGAAGACATTGAGTTTTATGCTGAAGATGCAGGCCGTGCAGACAATGTATTTCTTGCTCAAATGGTTGAAGCTGTGATTGCTGCAGGTGCTACCGTAGTGAACATTCCTGACACTAATGGTTATTGCTTACCTGAATTATATGGTTCAAAGATCCGTTTCCTGAAAGAAAATGTAAAGAACATTGACCAGGCGATCATTTCTGTGCATTGCCACAATGACCTTGGTCTGGCTACAGCGAATAGCTTGTCTGGTATCATCAACGGTGCCCGCCAGGTGGAATGTACCATCAATGGGATTGGAGAGCGTGCAGGAAATACTGCTTTGGAAGAGGTAACAATGATCTTAAAAACACACCACGACCTGAACTTGCATACCAATATCAACAGCAAACATTTCAGACAGATCAGTGATATGGTGAGCAGTATGATGCGCATGCCTGTACAGCCTAATAAAGCTATTGTAGGACAGAATGCATTTGCCCATAGCTCTGGTATCCATCAGGATGGTTTCTTGAAGCACAGGGAAAATTATGAGATCATAAAACCCGAAGATGTTGGTGTAGGTTCTGCAGATATTGTTTTGACTGCAAGAAGTGGCCGTCACGCCCTAAAACATCACTTGGAGAGATTAGGTCATGAGTTGGACAAAGCAAATTTAGACCTGGTTTATGAACGTTTCTTAATACTTGCTGACGAAAAAGGACGCATCAACGATGAAGACGTGTTGTTTTTGGCCAATGAAGTTCTGAAAGCTCAGGTACAATAAATTTAATAAACATGAATACAGAAAAAGAAGTGGAGTTAGATTTTGTTGCAGCGGCAGAGCGATTGAAAGGGACGGTAAAACGTACACCTTTAGAGTATAATGCGGGACTTTCTGAAAAATATGATGCAAATATTTACCTGAAAAGAGAAGACTTACAGTTGGTGCGCTCTTATAAATTAAGAGGCGCTTATAACATGATCAGCACGTTGCAACCGGAACAGGTAGCAAAAGGTGTGGTATGTGCAAGTGCAGGTAACCATGCTCAGGGAGTAGCCCATTCATGTAAAAAGCTGAACATTAAAGGCGTAATTTTTATGCCTGAAATTACGCCCAAACAAAAAGTAAAACAAACAGAAATGTTTGGCGGATCTCATATTGAGATTGTTTTGGTAGGCGACACGTTTGATGACTGTTTAAGAGAGGCAATCGCTTATACAGCCGAACATCAGATGACTTTCATCCCTCCTTTTGACAATGAAAAAGTTATAGAAGGACAAGGAACTGTAGGTGTAGAGATCTTTGAGGACCTTCCTGAGATAGATGTCGTAGTGATGCCTATTGGTGGTGGTGGATTAGCATCAGGTGTAGGCAGCTACTTAAGAGGATTAAAACCAGCAATACAACTTATCGGAGTAGAACCAGAAGGCGCCCCTTCCATGAAACTTGCCCTGGAAAACGGCTCGCCAATATTGCTGGAAGAGATAGATCGTTTTGTAGACGGTGCAGCAGTGAAAAAAGTAGGGAGCCTTACTTATCAGTATTGTACTGAACTGCTTGATCAGATGCTGTTAATACCTGAAGGAAAAATCTGCACTACAATTTTAAAACTGTATAACGAAGATGCCATTGTAGTGGAACCTGCCGGTGCCTTGGCTGTCGCTTCACTGGATCAGATCAAAGACGAGATAAAAGGTAAAAATGTAGTCTGCATTGTAAGTGGCGGGAATAACGACATTGAGCGCATGCAGGAAATCAAAGAGAAATCTTTGCTCTTTGAAGGGTTGAAGCATTACTTCATTGTACGCTTCCCTCAAAGACCAGGCGCATTGAAACTGTTCGTTAATAACGTGCTTGGCCCACATGACGACATTACCAGGTTTGAGTTCATCAAGAAAACGAACCGTGAAAATGGTCCGGCCCTTGTAGGCATTGAGTTGGCCAACCGTGCGGATTACGAATCTTTGGTTGCCAGAATGAAAGAGTTTAAGTTCGAGATCATAGAATTGAACAACGACCAGACCTTGTTTGAGTATCTGGTTTAACGATGTATTTTGATATTAAAAAGGCAGCCTATAGGCTGCCTTTTTTGTTTACAAGTGTTCTTCCTTTAAGATCCGGAGGAGTTCCTTCTTCACATTATCCGAAGCAAATTGTTCGCAGGCATAATCTTTCACTGCGTTACTACAATCAACATATTGCTGATCATCCATTGCCAGTACTTTCTCTATAGCATCGTTTAGTCCTGATGCTGATAAATCTTCCATTTCGAAGATAAAATCTTTGTGCGGAAAGCCACAATATTTACTCACTATAGGCACGAGACCGGCAGACATCGGCTCAATAGTTCCGCCCGGCAAACCGTCAACATAACTCGGAGTAATGGAATAGCTGCAAGAAGCAACAGCATTTCTCATCGCTTCAGAATTCATAGCAATATTCTTCAGTAGAATTACGTGGTCATTGTCATCTAAAACATCCTTGTAATGATTTTCTAGTGATTCATCCAAATAAGGAATGATAATAAAAAAGCACAGGTCCTTTCTTGACCTTGCAACTTCAAGAAGGACATGCAGCCCTTTATTGATGACCCTGCCTCCGCAAAGAAAGAGAAAATTCTTATTCCTTGATATTGCACTTTTCCGTTCGAAGCCGGAAAAAGCATTCAATATATTGTTGTTTAAAGAATAGGTCCTGTTTTTAAATTCCGATTTAAAATGTTCCAATACATCCCCATGGGCGAGGATGATTGCGAAATCTGCATCAAACATAGCGTAGTAAGTATTGCCTCGTAGCACAAGACCGTCTTCGGGAAGCCATAATCCAGACAGTGCATAAAAATCCTGCACCGACTTTAAGCTCATGGCATTATGAAGGTAATCATGCGCTCCTGTAATGAAATGAATTCTTGGAATTTGCCTGTTATGATCATAAAATGACCGTTCAAAACAATCGCCGAAGCCAAACACCACTGAATACTTACTGTAATCTATCTCGCTTGTATCTGAGAAATTATAGACATCCACATTATAGCCAAGTTTAGAAAAGCTTTCTGCAACGATATGGGCAGTCTGATAGTTCTGATGCTTGAAATCATTTGATTCCTGAAATGGAAGTGTTAGGTAAGAAATGAGCACATTTTTCTGATAATTAGTCTGATAAAAATTAATAATACCACTAACAACAGCCTTTTTTTCTTTCTTACCCAAAAGTCTATTCCACCTTTTGGTGATACTTCTTTTTATGTTCATTGCTAACGGCAGTACATTTTCAATCCAATTATACGGAAATATTTATCTGCATATCTCCATTTTCACAAAATTTATCATAGGTCAAAGCATCATTATTTTACATAACATTTTAATTACAAAATTCAACAAACCTATAGTTAATAATATTATGGCAGCAGATTTGCTTAACTATCTTCAAAAACACACAAATCACATGAAAAAGCTCCTATTTTTAATCCTTTGTACCACCACGCTGGGCTTGGTGTCGTGCAAAAAAGACACCATCATTCAGGAAACGCCTAACAGGACTTACATTTATACAATACAGCCCAGTTCATGGATTACTTCTAATAATGGACAAATGCATACTGCAGAATTACCAGTAAAAGAAATTGATGGGATTACACTTGATGACGAAGGTGTATTGGTTTATTTAAGTCACCCTGCCCTTAGCACCAGTTACATACAAGTTCCCTTTACCTGGAATGGTAATGCTTACAGCTATGAATTGTACAATGGTGGAATTGACATTAATATCCAAAGTGCAGACAGTCAATTCCTCAATCCTGCAAAACCTACTCAGGTAATGACAGCTAAGATTGTGATTATACCTTCTCAATTTCAGCCATAAATATAAAGGGACTCAATTATAATCCTAGAAAAAAGGCGGTATTTGCGAACACCGCCTTTTTTATTTCTTCTTTACTGGTAACTTTAAATTCTCTTCTACTCTGAATTTAGTAATCCGACTGATCAGATCTAAAGGCATTGGCTTATCAATTGGGAATTGTACGGATCCCTTCGCTCCTTTATATTTAGAAAGTTCTTCTTTAAATCCTTCAATACCATTTGGAGTAGGATATAATCCAATATGATTCTTGTAAGCAGCGAAATGAATTAAATTTCCGTTCAACTTATAGGTAGGCATTGCATAACCTATTGTTTCTTCCGCTTCGGGAGTGGCTTTACGGATCGCAGCGCGTACCTGCTCAAGGATTTCCCTCACCTCTTCAGGAAAACCTGATATATATTCTTCTACGTTTCTAACTTTATTTGTCATGGCAATTGATTTTAAACGATACTAAAATGTTAAAAATTGACTGATATTTGCCTGAACATGGTCGTTCTTTTTATGCTCACCTCTGTTCAATTGAACTGCCCTGATGACGACACCATTACGTTCTAACAGCAATTCTTCATAAAAACCTTTATAATACACATCTTTCACCTCAAAACGTCTGCTGTTCCATGAACTCTTTAACTCTACCCATTCCGGATAAAAAACCACTTGCGCAGCATCAGTCTGAATCCCAAGCTTTTCAGCTTCTGCAGCCTGCAGTACAATTGCATTGCCCAATATCTGTGCGGTATAAATATGGTCCGGATGATTGTAGATTTGTGACGGACTACCGCGCTGCAGGAGCCTCCCATCCTTTATAATCAGCAATTCATCTGACAAGAACAACCCATCTGCAGGATCGTGTGAAACCATAATTACAGTTACACCTGTATCTGCAGCAATTCTCTTTATGTCTGCTCGCAGTTGATTTTTCAATAAAGCATCTACCTGACTAAAAGGCTCGTCAAGTAATAAAACAGAAATATCACTTACCAAAGCCCTGGCTATGGCCACTCTCTGTTGTTCACCACCGCTTAAAGTAACTATTTTCTTATCCTTCAAATGATCAATGTGCAAATGGCGCATCATTTCCATTGTTTTTTCATGCTTGGTTTGCACATTGGTATTAGATAGCATAGAAGCTATATTGTCATATACCTTTGCATAAATATTCAATGAAAAATCCTGTGTCACCATTTTCATCTCCTTATGTCCGGGAATCAATTGCTCATCCGGACCCAGAACGCGTTTACCATTGTAAAGCACCTCTCCATCATCTACCTTAAGCAGTCCATAAATAGATTTAAGAAGTGTTGATTTGCCACTTCCGCTTTCTCCGATAATGGCGACGATGCTGCCTTTTTTTATCTCAAAACTAATATTCTGAATGCCGGAAGCCTGTTCCGTTTGATATTGCTTACTGAGGTTTCTAACGCTGATGATCTGTTCTTCCACATCGTAAAGATAAAATTAATTCCATAAAAAAATCCCGTAGCAAATGCCACGGGATCGGTTTATTTGTGTGTATGTGTGTTTATTAATTCAATCCAAAGGTTACTCCGAATGACATATTGGTCAGCCCTTTTTGAGGAGCGCTGGCAAACATGTCATTTGCATAAACTTTTGCAAACAGTCCCAGACCATTGTAGCCAAACCTTACGGTTCCTCCGTATCTAAAGGCCTGAAAACGATAATCATCTTTGAATTTCTGTTTCCCTTTTTCCTCGCTCACCTGTTTTACTTTTCCGTTTAAAAGAAACCCTACTTCCGGCCCAATTACAAAATAAAACCTGTTGCCATTATCATTTTCTTTCGTTCTCAATTCAAAGTTCAGGGGAATATGCACATAGCTGCTTGAGAAACGGTTTTTAGAATAATGAATGTCATCCTGTACATAAGTAAGTTGCTGCTGATCTCTTTGGATCGTGATGTCTTTGCGTAATCTGATATGCGTCCAGTCAAAACCACCCGCTACATAAATTTTAAAATGCTCATTAAAACGATAGCCCATTTGAAGGATATCAAAAGAAAAAGTGCTTGTTTTTCCCCCTTTATAATCCAAAAATTCATTCTCAGGAGATAAAGTAAAGCTACCATTATCCACTAACCTGCTAAAGCCAAGATCCATACGTGTAAAAGTAATTCCTCCCACAAACCGGCCTTTAGAAATGACCTTTCCCGTGGAATCTCTATATACCTTCCCGATATTAATACCGATACCTTCTCCTACCTCAAATTGTTTAGCTTTTTTTGTAGAATCCTGCTGTGCAGATGTAGTGTGTACCATGGCTAAGGTAAGTCCACTTACCAGAAGCGCTATTAATATTAGTGGTTTCATTTCGTTTATTTGTGTTTTTTTGAATTCAGTCTTATAAATCCGATGTTGATCGCTATCAATGATGAATTGTCGTCCTCATCGGTGTTAAATTTTAAAATTTTATTTTCTCTCTTGTCTACTTTATCAACTACATAATTGACAAGATCTCCTACATTCCTGATTCCTTTACGCTCAGGCCGCTCTGTTTCAGCTATTTCATTTTCCCTGTTTTGATCAGCAGTATTTGCACTTGCTATTACAATTGGCATATCTGTAGGTACAGGAGGTTTTACCATAACCGGTGTGTGTTCCTTTACATCTGCAGGCTTATTAACAAGATGCTCATCTACAACTTTAGGTTGCATGATGATTATTGTTTTTTTCTGACCCTCAGGCTTTAATCGCGGAGCGATGACAAGAGGCGTGCTTTGATACGACTGATCAGATTCTGTGTCATCAATAACCACATTAGCTGAAGGCTTTGAAACATCTTCGGCCTTAATATCTGCAATTTCAACAGGTGCCTGCAACCTGATCTTTTCCGTCTTAGGCATTAGCAATCCAATACCCACCACCATCACAGCTACCGCCGCTGCCATCCAGTAAATCTGCAATCCACCCTTGGGTTTAGATTCCAGCTCCGCTGAAATAGTATCCCACAGATTTGAAGACGGCTGTACCTCGGCCTCTTCAAAACGGTCTTTAAATAACTGATCAAACTCTTTATCCTGCATGTGTTGCATAATTTATGCCCTCCATTTTCATAATTTCTTCCCTTAATATTGCTCTTGCCCTCGACAATTGCGATTTGCTTGCTCCTTCAGAAATCCCGAGTGTTTCTGAGATTTCTTTATGAGAGTACCCTTCAATAATATACATATTAAATACCAGGCGGTATCCGTCTGCCAGTTTTTGTATCACCTTCATCAAATCCTGCATGCCCAACCGGCTAAAATCAAAACCAGTTGCGGGTTGTTCGTAAGCATCCTCTACAGGAACTACATTCATCGATCTCAATCCTTTCCGATAGCTCTCAATAGCCGTATTCACCATAATCCTACGTATCCAACCTTCAAAAGAACCGTCCCCACGGTATTCTTTTACCTTTTGAAAAACCTTAATATAACCCATTTGCAATACATCTTCAGCCTCCATTCTGTCTTTGGCATAACGCATGCAAACAGCAAACATCTTAGATGAGGTCTGCGTATAAAGCGCTTCCTGCATCTTTCGGTTGCCTGCTTTGCATCCTTCTAATAGTTCATCAATTCTATATTGCGTCAATTTCATTTGTGTGTTTGGTATATAGAAGATGAGGCAACTCTTGAAAAGGTTGCACAGGCATTGAAAATATTTTTGAGGGATTGACTTAGCAGTCGTGTTTTTTTCGGTAATGCTTGTACCATTTTACAGCGAGCATGATGACTACAGCGAATATAATGAGGCCAACAAGGCCATAAATCCAGTCTACAGCATTTTTAAGCACTACAGTAAACACAATGGCTACCAAAAGGATTGTGGCCACTTCATTCCACAAACGAAGCTTAAAAGAGCTCATTTTGCATTTGCCGTGTTTTAGCTGTTTCATGATATTCTGGCAAATGAAATGATAGATCAGCAACACGACTACAAACCCGAGCTTTACATGAAACCAGGGCACAGAGAGCAGCCATGGTCGGGTACAAACCATCACTACTCCTGCAAGTACTGTGAGTACCATTGCAGGGGTGGTGATGATGTGCCAGAGTTTGGATTCCATCCTTTCGTATTCGGTTTTCAGGATACTGCGGTCTGGCTCATTCCGCCCCTCTGCTTCAGTATGATATATAAAGAGTCGCACGCTATAAAACAATCCTGCCATCCAGCTCACCACAAAGATGATATGAACAGCCATGACGTAATAGTAGTACTTCTCCATTGAAATATTAGTATTTAAAATCCTTAATGACCTCTATGGCGTATTTCACATGATCAAAAGGAATATCCGGCATAATGCCATGGCCTAAATTGAATATAAACCCATTTTGTCCGCGCATGCGCTCAAACAAACGAAGAATCTCTCTTTTAATCACTGGCTTGTCGGCATACAGGATATGCGGATCCAGGTTTCCCTGAACGGCGATACCTGCCGGCAAACTGTTTTTTATATTCAGCAGATCTGCATTCCAGTCTACCGAGATCACATCTGGCTTAGCTTCGGCCATAACCGGTGCAAAAACCGAACTTCCTTTACAGAAAGAGATCACAGGGATATCTTTCCTGTTCAAATTGGCTATGATCTCCTGGATATACCTGTGAGAAAACTCCTGGTAGTCATTCCATGACAATGCCAGTGCCCAGCTATCAAAAATCTGAATGGCATTTACTCCGGCCGCTATCTGAAGATTCAGGTAATCAGCAGTAACTTTCGCAATTTTAGCCAATAACTTATGGGCCACTTCAGGCTGGTTATGCATCAGAAGTTTAGTCAATTTGAAGTCTTTAGACGAACCTCCCTCAACAAGGTAACTCATTACTGTAAAAGGGGCTCCCGCAAAACCGATCAATGGAATACTTCCGTTTAACCGCTGTTGAATCACTTTGATTGCGTCGGCAACATACTGCAAACGATCCAGTACATCTACCTCCAGGGCATCTACATCCCTCAATGTACGCACAGGATTTGCAAATTTAGGCCCTACTCCCTGGGTAAAGCTCAGGTCTCCTCCCATTGCTTCTCCTGTAACCAGAATATCGGAGAACAAGATTGCCGCATCTATTCCGAGCAGGTCCACAGGCAACATCGTTACATCGGCAGCAATTTCAGGAGTTTTGCACATTTCAAGAAATGAATACCTGTTCTTGATCTCCCAATACTGAGGCATAAAACGACCTGCCTGACGCATCATCCATACCGGTGGGCGCTCTGTTTGCTTTGAAAATGCTGCATCTAAAAATAACGTGTTCATCTAAAATCTAATTGTTTTATAAGCTGTTCGCTTCTTTCTCTATTTTATTAATTATGTCTTGTGCTTTTGGCGTACTTGCGAGTTCTTTCGCTTTCGCTATATATGCCCGGCTTCTCTCCCCGTCTTTCTTTCTCAATGCCAGGTTTGCCAGGTGGATCATTACAAATGCTTTGTCATTTTTACCTCCTAAGGGAAAGCGGCTGGCTATTTGAAAATGATGCTCGGCCACCTCATAATCTTCCTTTTTCAAGGCAATATTGGCGCGCATAAATTCGTAGTACCCTCTTCTGTTTCGGGCCAGTCTGTCCGGGTTTGGAACCTCGGCCAGCAACTGTTCTGTACGGTCATAATCCCCTTTTTGGAAATACTTGGAAGCAAGCACGATGGAACTGTGTTTAAAATGACTCCATAGCACGAAAGCGAACATTAGTCCGCCCAACGCTGCCAGCTGGTTTTGATCATAAAAAAGGCATACAATAGCGGCCGCTACAAAAAGCGCCATTAGTGCATACCTGCCTTTGGCGTTGTACATTAATGAATATCAGTGAATTTATAACCTACACCTCTGATTGAATGGAAATAAACCGGATTTTTTTGATCTGGTTCAAAATACTTACGGAAGGTCAGGATAAAGTTATCAATAGTACGGGTTGACGGATATACGTCATAATTCCAAACTGTCTCTAAGATCTGCTCACGTGACACGGCTTCATTCTTACGCTCGATCAACAATTTCAGGAGCATGGTTTCCTTTTTAGTCAGGGGAACAATCACGCCGTCATCCTGTTTTAGTTCGAATGAATTGAAATAAATAGTTTTATCACCTATTTTATAAGAGTTCAACTCTTTCAGGTCATCAGCTTTCATGCTGCGTTTTACCAGGATACCTACCCTAAGGATTAGTTCTTCCAGGTTAAATGGTTTCACTAAATAATCGTCTGCTCCTTTCTTCAGACCCATTACACGGTCTTCGCTCGTATTTTTTGCGGTAAGGAAAAGGATAGGAACCTCAGTATTTTCCAAGCGGATGGTTTCACAAACCTGGAAGCCGTCCATTTCAGGAAGCATTACATCCAGGATGATCAGGTTGAAACGCTCTTCTTTAAAAACCTTTAAAGCAGTTTTTCCATCTTTAACAGCGTGAACTTTATAACCTTCTAATTCAAGGTTTAATTTTATTGCATCTAATAAGTGGTCTTCATCTTCAACCAGTAATATTCTTAATTTCTGTGGCATAATCAATTAAATGTTATTTCAAAAATTGCACCATGCGGTACGTTATCTCTAACGCTGATGTCAGCGTCATGGCTTTGTAGAACTTCCTTAACAATAAACAGGCCTAAACCCGTACCTTTTGATTTTCTGACATTCTCATCACCAACGCGGTAAAATTTATCGAATATCAGCATCTTTTCATCATCAGGTATGCCAGGCCCCTTGTCAGCTACTTTTAAAAAAGGATGTCCATCCTTTTGTAGCAATTCTACTTCAACTTCCGCACAAGGTCCTGAATATTTCACTGCGTTTTCAACAAGATTGGTAACCACAGAAGAAAGCGCAAACTGGTCTCCCATGAGCTTAATTCCGGGTTTTATACTAGGGCTGATTACCTGTTCACAGCCGCAGGAATGAATCTGCAGGCGATCAGTAATCTTACTTACCAATTCAGAAAAGTCAAATTCTTCTTTTGGAAATGAATAAGACCTGTTCTCTATTTTCGTGGCCAACAGCATGTTTTCCACCAGGTCATCCAAACGCTCAATGTCCTTCAATGAGTTACTCAGCAAAGAAGTTTGTCTGGCTTTGTCCAGATCCCTTTTTACAATAGTTTGGATAGACAGTTTAATGGCTGCTAAAGGCGATTTCAATTCATGGGTCACAGACAATAAAAAGTTCTGCTGCTGTTCCCGTAATTTCTCTTCCTTTTTAATTGATTTATGCAGAAAATAAGCACCAACGCCCAATAAAAACAAAAACACCGAGCCCTCTCCCATCACCATTGCCATCCTGGCGGGCTGCAATTTCACTACAAGTGTACCCCATGATATCAGTTGAATCACTGAATACAACAAGAGAAAATAAAATATGATGATCGATTTTTTCAAGATGTTATCTGCTTTACCTTCTAAATATACCCATTATTTACTTATTCCTGAAAACAATATCGAGACTGTCAAATATTGCTCTTTTGGCTTTTTCCAACTCTATTTTAGTGTGTGCTGCAGAGACAAAACCTACTTCATAACCTGAAGGGCCCAGGTAAATTCCCCTGTTCAGCAATTCCCTGTGCATCACTTTAAATTTCTCCATGCTTGCCGGGTCAATATCTTCTGCAGTCTGAATTTTATCTTTATCTGTAAAGGCCAGCCAGAAGATTGACCCTACGTGGAATACCTTTAACTTATAGTTCCTTGCTGTCGCAAAACGCTGGATACTTTCCGCAAATTCTGAAGCCTTATTATTCAGCTCCTTATAGAAACCAGAACGTAATAACTCAGTCAGTTGCGCTATGCCAGCAGCCATCGCAACCGGATTTCCCGATAAGGTACCTGCCTGGTAAACACCACCATCCGGAGAGATGTGCCCCATAATTTCCGCCGAAGCGCCATACATGCCAACAGGTAATCCGCCACCTATAATTTTACCATAGGTAACAATGTCAGGCTTAATGCCATAATGTCCTGCTGCTCCTTCAAATCCAAGTCTGAATCCTGTGATCACCTCATCAAAAATCAGCAATGCCTTGTTGTCGTTACAGATCTTTTGAAGGAACTGCACATATTCCGCATCCTGCATCAACAAACCATTATTGGCTGGTATGCCCTCAATGATCACCGCTGCGACTTCACCTTTAAACTGCTCAAAAGCTGCTTCTAAAGCCTTTGTATCGTTTAATGGAATCACAATCGTTTCCTGTGCGAAAGATTTAGGAACACCTGCAGAAGAGGTTTCTCCGAAGGTTACCAGTCCTGAACCGGCTTTAACCAGCAATGAATCTGAGTGACCATGATAACAGCCCTCAAATTTGATGATCTTATCTCGTCCGGTATAACCACGGGCAAGCCTGATCGCAGACATTACCGCTTCAGTACCTGAACTTGTAAAACGTATTTTTTCAACAAATTTGTTGTTCTTGATAATCAGTTCTGCCAGTTCGTTTTCCAATGCAGTCGGTGCACCGAAACTCATCCCACTCTGCATTACCTCTGTCACCTTTTCCCTGACTTTAGCATTGTTATGCCCTAAGATCAAAGGACCCCAGCTTCCGCAAAAGTCTATGAACTGGTTTCCGTCAGCATCCCAAACAAAGCAGCCGTCACCTTTTTGAATAAACAAAGGAGTACCATATACCGATTTGAAGGCCCTAACCGGAGAGTTTACCCCACCCGGAAAATAGTTTTTTGCCTTCTCATATAGTTCGGCTGATTTTTCTCTGGAAATATCCGGCTTACTACCCGTATTTACAGGCACCTCACCCTCATTTCCCGAAAACATTTTCTTTAACGATTCTAACATATTTTATATCCAGTTTTTCTCTACCATATCCCTGATGTGATAAGTAGTAATTATACTTGCTCCTGCGCGGGCAAAAGCATGCATGGTTTCCATCACCACTTTTTGCTCATCTATCCAGCCTTTCTCAGCGGCTGCTTTTACCATTGAATATTCCCCTGATACATTATAGCAAGCTATGGGGAGATCTGTATTTTGCTTCAGCGTCTGCATAATGTCCAGGTAAGCCAACCCTGGCTTTACCATCAGCACATCAGCTCCTTCATTCTCATCCAGCAACGCTTCTCTCAATGCCTCATTTGGATTTCTAAAATCCATCTGATAAGCTTTCCTGTCCCCCTTGCTCGGTGCACAGTCTGCCGCCTCCCTAAAAGGGCCATAGTAAGCAGAAGCAAATTTTGTAGCATGACTCATGATTGCTGTGTTTACAAAACCAGCACCATCCAAAACACTTCTCATTGCTCCAACCCGGCCATCCATCATATCAGAAGGCGCCAGCATATCCGCTCCGGCCTGTGCATGTGTCAATCCCATTTTGGCTATCACCTCTACAGTAGGGTCATTCTGTACGTAATCATTTTCCATGATCCCGCAGTGACCATGAGTAGTATATGAACAAACGCAAACATCAGTCACCACATAAAGATCATCCCCAAAGTTTTTCTTTAGCAGACGAACTGCAGAAGGCACCAAAGAATGATCATGGTATGCAGAAGCAGCGTTTTCACTCTTCTCATCACCCACACCAAAAAGCATGATCTTATTCACACCAAGCTTTAATCCCTTTTCAACGTCTCTGATCAGTGTATCTTCAGAAAAATGACTTATACCCGGCATTGCTTCTATAGCATGAGTTACATTGCTTCCCGGCACTACAAAGTACGGGTATATGAACATGTCTTTAGACAACCTGGTCTCAGCCACCATTTCCCTCACTATGGGATTCTTTCTTAATCTGCGCGGACGTTGTAACATAATCTATTTTTATTTCATATCAATTCCAAAAACTGCCTCTGCCAGACCAATCTCATCCGGAGAATATGGCAAAATGTATTTCACACCCATCTCATCAAACTTTTTACCGGTAGAGTTGCCTATGGCAATCACCTGCTGTCCCGGATCTAATAAGTTATCAGCGAAATACGCATCTACATTCGATGGACTGGTAAAGATCAATACATCAGCATGAGTCTGGTCTATCTCGTCTTCTACTACAGTTTCATATATTGGCAGATCAATCACCTTGGTATCTGGCTTTAAAGCTTTTTGGATACTTTGCAAAGAATCCTGTGCTCTTGGAAATAAAACTGTTTTTCCAGCCACTTCTTCAGCAAATAGTTCAGCTACTTCTTCAATATCTCCTCCTTCACCTACATAATCGGCAAGGTGCCCAGCTCTCCTCAGCGAATCTTCTGAACCTCTTCCGGCTACACCAAATTTCACATGCTTAGGCAAAACAGGCTTAAGCTTGAAGAAGTAATCAACGGCATTTCTGCTGCTGAAAAAGATCCAGTCAATATGTTTCAGGTAAAAAGGATCTAGTACATTCACGATTGGGAAAGTACGGATCAGCGAACGGTCTTCAATCTCTATATTGTGTTTCTCTAATGCTTTTCTAAAGTAATTATGCTCCCCAACTTCCCTTGAAATGAACACCTTGGCAGGTTTCTTTTTATCGGCAGCAAACTTGGCAACGATCTTTTCAGAAAGTCCTTCCAGGCTATCCACACGGAAAAATACACGGTCAGGAAAATCCTCATCGGTCTCCGCTTTCGAGGTCCACACCTCGTATTGTCCATCTTCCTTTTTGCAATAACAACCCAAAGGCATATGACAACCGCCTTCAAAAAGGTTCAGTACTTTACGCTCAACAGCAATTTCTTCCGCAGTTTCGGGGTGATTTATTTTTTGAAGCACCTCAAACAGGTCAGTATCATTTTCTCTGATTTGAATAGCAAGTGCACCTTGCGCAGGCGCAGGCACTATTTCCACCGGATCTACAACCTCAACATGAAATTCTGAAAGATCTATATTCAAACGGTTTACACCGGCTTTAGCGATCATGATGGCATCATAATCTTCATCACGAAGCTTACCTATCCTGGTCGGCACATTCCCTCTCAAGTCTTCAATATTCAGATCAGTTCTTAAAGCCAATAGCTGCGCCTTACGCCTGTTTGATGAAGTACCCACCATTGCACCGGTCTTTAAAGATAGTTTTTGACTGATGTCTACACAATCTTTTAAAATCAGCAACAGCTCTGCCGGATCTTCACGCTCAGTTACCGCAGCGATAGTAAGCCCTGCAGGGTGTACCGTTGGCAGATCTTTATGTGAGTGTACAGCAATATCTATAGTACCTCCCAAAAGCTCTTCCTCCAGCTCCTTAGTAAAGAAACCCTTGCCTTCCAGCTTATCCAGTCGTAAATTTAAAATCTTGTCTCCCTGCGTTTTAATGATCTTAAGATCCGCATCTACGCCGATCTCCGCAAGTTTATCTTTAATGAAGTTGGCTTGCCATAAAGCCAGGTCGCTACCTCTCGTACCTATAGTAAGTCTTTTCACGTTAGTGCTAATTTTTGCGCAAATTTAGCTATTCTTTACCAATATCTCCTTTGCCATTACCATTGGTACGCTGATGTATTTTTTTTCCATGTAATTCATCACGCGTTCCAGCACCAGTCTCGACTGTTCATCCAGACCGTTGATCTCGTCGGCAAACACACCATTGATAGCAGTATGCTTAATTTCTTTAATTTTTTGAGGAACCCCGCTCATGGCAATTTCTATTTTGCGCTGGCGCAATACCAGTTCAAAATCTTTGATATTTTCATCAATGATGTGCTCGGCATTCACCAGCTCATCATAGCGTTCCTGAATATTTTTACGGGCAATTTCTTTTAAAGACTCTACCTCTATGAAGTGTAACGGGAAGTTTTTAACAACTGCAGGCGCAGTGTCATTTGGAATTGCCAGATCAACGATTACCTTTTTACCGGTATCACCATTTAGCAATTTGGTATAGATTTCTTCTGTGATGATCGGCTCTGTAGCACCTGTACAGGTGATGATTACATCAAAGCCTTCTTTAAAGTTTTCCAGTTCAGTCAGCGGGTACGCTTTTCCATTCAGGTCTTTAGCCAGAACCTCAGCATTTTCAACGCTTCTGTTGAAAACAGAGAAATTAGAATATTTATGTTTTTTAAGGTATTGAGCAATGTTTTTATTGGTTTCCCCTGCACCTATGATCAGCAGCCTTGAGTTAGCACACATTTTTAGGTCACGAAGTTTTCGGTAAGCCAGAGAAACAACCGAAACGGGGTTTTTAGAGATATTGGTATGGGTATATACTTCTTTAGCTGTCTTCACTACCCGGTTCATGATCATCCTCATGTAATCGCCTGTAAACCCGGCCACACGGCAAGCTTCGTAGGCCTTACGGATCTGGGCAAGGATTTCTTTTTCTCCTACTACTAGGCTTTCCAATGAACAAGACGTTCTCAACAAATGATTGAAGGCTTCTATTTGCTCATATGCAGATACATTAGCAATGAACTGTTCCATGTACTGCTCAGGCAAACCCATATCCAGTACAGTCAGGAAACGATGAATAAAATCTTTATCTAAATTCTGCGAAGAGGTGAATACAAATTCGACACGATTACACGTTCCAACATAGAATATTTCTTTAACTCCAAGCTCTGATTGAATGTTCCTCAGCCTGTCGTCCAACGTATGCTCACATATCACCAACTTACCCAGACTTTTCAGGTCAATCTGTTTATGTGTAAAAGCAATGATCTTTAAATATTCCAAAATATGTTACCCTGTTGTTTTTAGCGAAACAAAAGTAACAACAGAACCTTGATCCACTGTCATTGTGCTGTAACAAAGAACTATTTAGAAAGACTCTAAATTATAAGACAAACCTCAAACATCCCAATTCTAAATTTGTTATATTCGTCAATAGCAAGAATATAGTGACCTATGATACAGAAAGCGCAATTTACTCTTACAGGATCTGATGAAAAACCCTTATTTGGTGATTATACGTTTGACAGTGACCAGACTATTCTGGGCACTATAATTTTTGTCCATGGCTTCAAGGGGTTTAAAGACTGGGGTGCGCACAACAAAGTCGCCGCATGGTTTGCCGAAAATGGATACCGTTATGTCAAATTTAACCTTTCTCATAGTGGCGTAACGGAACAAAATCCCAATGATGTAACCGATATGGAGGCCTTTGCTTCAAACACTGTTAGTAAAGAATTAAATGATCTGGATCTTTTAATTGATTACGTTTCTAAGAATTTTGAATCACCGGTTATATTGATCGGACACAGCAGAGGTGGTGGGCTTAGCATCATAAAAGCAGCCACTGACACCAGAATCTCAAAACTCATTACATGGTCGGCCATAGCTGACTTCTCCAGTCTTTGGAAGAAAGAGCAGGAAGAAGATTGGAAAGAAACCGGAACCATCTATGTAGAGAATGCACGAACTAAAGAAAAAATGCCATTAAATAGTACGCTTCTTGAGGACTTTAATGAACACAAAGAAGAATTCAACATCCTCGCCGCAGCTAAGAGAATTAGTATCCCCTGGCTTATTCTACATGGCGATGACGACGTAAATGTGAATTTTAGCGTGGCACAGAAACTTGCACAAAAGCAACTCAAAGCCAAAATCCAGAAAATAGAAGGTGCGAATCATGTTTATGGTGCTTCACATCCTTATCATGCAAACGAACTTCCCGCACATTTACAGGAAGTTGTTGAAAAGACCCTTCGATTTTTGTAATGCCTTCAAAAAATTCCAGGTTTCCCTTTTCATCAAGTCGACCATTATTTCTTTCCACAACCGGTTTTCATTAACTAATCTCCCCCTTTGAATTAAGGATGACTTTGTACTGGACAGGTGTTTTGCCTTACTTTATTATTTCCTTTATATTGCTATTTTTTTGCCTTTGTTTTGCTAAAAGCAAAAGGATAGCAAAAGAGAAGCAAAACAATAGCAAAAGGATAGCAAAAGAAAAATAGAGCACAGATCGAGCACATTTACAGAACATCATGTAATGAATACTTAAAAAATAAGATTGAATTCAGAGCCGTATGGGCTTAGTTTAAAAGAATCTTTCGGAGCCTTAAATTAGCTGAAGAGCTCGCTGTCGAGTTTACCAATTTATTCTATTAAAATATATCCAAATGGATATCGTAAAAAGAACCAAAGCAAAGATGTACTAGAACTAGCAGAAGAAGTGAAGAAATTAAAAGCCAAATAATAATCACCTAATTCCAGGATATGGTTTAAATGCGGAATCACTGGCCAGTTTGCCTGAAATACCCACACTACCTGCTTTTTTGAAAATACAAGTATCTCTGCAGTATAAAAACAACGATTATTTCATTCAAGATCTGGATGAAATATATGCTGTTTAATCAATGTATTGCTTCTCCTAAAACATTCGTATATTTGACTGTTACATCTCAAATCAGAATGAATACACTAGATCTTTTGTCCAGAAGAATCCAGACTTTGATTGAAATCGGAGAGAGAGAAGGAGGAATATTCCTTACGGATCTTAGACAGGAATACCGTCGCGACCTCAAGCAGTTTATTGTTGGGGAAACTTTAACTGTAAAAAACGGCAAACCTGTGATTGGGAAAAAGCTGTATCAATCCTGGCTCTACAAACTCAAAGTCAAAGGTTTTGACTATGATATAGAACTTAAAAGATGAGTATCGAAAAAAAGCTGAATAAGATCAACGTCCTCCAAAGACAAATTCAGAAGAAAAGTTCAAACCAGGAAAAATGGAATGCAGACTTTATTGAACAGGTAAAAATCGATTTCACATTTAGTTCCAATAAATTAGAGGGAAACAGCATTACTTATGGTCAAACCATTCAGATATTGAAGGATTTTATCACCCCGAAAGATGCTTCAGTTTCCGATTTCTTAGATATTGTAAACCATAAAAAGGTATTAGATGCTGTCTTTGAAAATTATGAATCTGAACAAATTACCGAAGCAAATATCAAGAAGCTTCATAAAGAACTTATGAAGAGTTTTGTGCAATGGTCGGACGGCATACACCCAAATCCTGGAAGCTATAAGATAATGGACAATCGCACGTACCGATCTAACGGCAAAGAACACATCTATCTGAATCCAGAAGATGTACTAGTAGCGATGGCTAAGCTTATTGACGAAACAAATGAAGCGTTGAAAAGCATAAATATAAAAAGCTTAACACATCACCCATTAACTATTGCAACAAACTTTCACTATCAATTTTTAAATATTATCCATCCCTTTGGCGATGGTAATGGTCGTCTTGCAAGAATATTCATGAACCTGATCTTACTTCAACAGGGATTTCCACCGATCTTTATTAAAGTGATCGACAAAACTGAATATTTTGATTGCTTTACAAAAGAAGAGAAGATTCCGGGAACTATGCTAGATTTTATGGCTGACAGAATGATCGAGAGCCTAAAAGAAAAGAAAAAGTTTTTAACACAACGGAATAGTTAAGAAATTTTCTCCATTATAGTATTCACTTACTGCACCCATGTATTTACTCACATAGAGCCATCATAGAGCTGAGATTTTGTCCTTACTTTGACTTTACGTTTACTTAAACGTTGAATTTCTTCATCTAATGTCTCAGCGATTTCAGGTGAGCTGCTCAAATGCGCATAACTATCCTGATCGAGTACGATTAAATCATCTCTTAAAAAACCAACTGGTAACCGGTTGCCACGAATATCGTATTCAAATTCCTGTGGATGATCACTATAAAAACTATCATCTTTGTCATAGTCGTATTCATGAGCGCTCTGCTCACGAATTTTCATTAGCCTGTATTGCAATGCTTCCTCTTCCAGGGATTTCAAGGCAAGGACCTTCACAGCTTCGTCGTCGTCCTCATCCTCATCAAATTCATATGGATCCTCAGGGTAATCATCATCTTTCCCGGGCAATTCATACTTCCTTAGATTCATAACATTGATATTCCTGTACTCCCAATCCAGCTCCTCATTTTTTATCATTTCAAAGATGAACTCGTAAATTGGGATGAGGTCTATTTTACGGCGTGCTGGAAGATTTCTTAAGCTGTACAATATTTGCAAAACTAAAGTTTGTCTTTAGAATTTATAAAGCTCATGTTTACAATTGCAAAAAAAGCAGCTGTATCCTTCGGCGAAAATCTATGGGCCGTGCCCTTTCACGTCCTACGGCAATAACAGATATTTGTCCCTAGGCAGTGGAAAGTCCTCCTGGTGTCTAAAATAGTAGGTCATTGCCACTGTACCTCACCTCCATCATATATCCTAAAATTCTGATTATTTAACCAAAATATTGCAATATCATCCAAAATATTAATTACAGAGAAATGTTTGGTTGATTTTTATCTTTTGAGTATATTTGATAAAAATTAAAAGTATGTGATAGGCTAATATTATACATTTGCAAAATCTTCAAAATATTTGAAGCATTTAGCACTTAAAAATCTCGCTATAGAAACCTAGGAAATTTCAAATGGGGTGAGAGGATAAGTGACAAGTGCTCACGCTGAAAGCGTGGGCCTTGCTTATTCGCCCCAAGGTCTCCTAGGACCTCTATAGCGGTAAGTGGGGTTTCACGCTTTTTGCGTTTGATAAGCATTAGGCAAAACAAATTCAGGCAACCAACCTGAGCCCACTTTTCGGATTCTGTATCATATCGGCTTAAACCAGGCTAACAGAAGAATGCTATGAAAAGATCTAAGGTTCCAACTCCTTATATTCTAATAAAAGCCAGTACCACAAGTAAATGGGACGAGGTTACTTTTGCGATCATTCACCTCACGACAGATTGGATAAGCCGCATGGCGGAGCGCGTAGCGGCTGTTTCTCAGTTTAAAGCAAATAAGGAATTCTTTTGCCAGGTTTACTGGGATGCCCCACTGGGTTATTATACTGGCACCCTCCCCGGAAGTTTGCTTGATAAGATTCTTAGACGTCATGAAGATTATATCTATATCACCCTGGAAGCTGTCGAAGAAAGCACACTACCCAGGCCTGTAAATAAACTAGACGTGCACCAGTTATTCGTTACAAAAAATGGGATTGCACATTACAGGGGATATAATAGGTACACCGGCGAGGAATTTCGGACAGAAGAATTCAACTTAAGTAAACTCATTCAATGACAAACTAAACCTCATAACTAAATACATAATCTAATGAACAGAACGATTAAAATGGTCGTAATGGCCACGCTTTGCCTGAATTTTTGCTACGGACAAGCTAAAAAGGCTTGTCCTAAGCCTGGAACAACCAGAACTCACATCTATGCTTTTACGGGCTACAAATCCGGATATAAAAGTAGCTGTCGCATCAGTGCAGACGAGTTTATGCGTGGTAAGATGATTACCGTCCGCAATTACACCATCCCTCAATTGTATGCCCTTGCTTTGAGATTAGCACCGCCTCATGACTCCTCTTTTAAAACCGGTGAGCCGGAGAAAGTCATCATTGATGTTCGTCAACCTGAGAAACTGAAGCGGCTTTATTGTTATAAATTGGTAGTACCTTACAACCATCAGGATGATTTTTATGTACTGATGCACAGAAGCCTTGACGGGGAATGGCCGGAATATGAAGTGAAAATCGAGAAAAAGGGTAAGGAGTATTTTATGTTGATCAGGGATAGGGAGCAGGAGTTATAGCCTGCTCCAAACAGCACACCCCAAGTACAAGCAAGGTGCGCAAAAGCTACAGTGTGTCTAATACAGAAACCCGAACAGCCACAACGGGATTTTATTACCAAAACCGACTTCAATATCATCAGCTGTGATGTAAGCGTTTTCCAGACCTGCAATTTGCTTATAGGACTTATCTCTGCCCCCGACTTCCACAATATGCTTGCCATTAATCAGAAAATCTCCCTTGTTGGCCAGTTCCACGCGATGACCTGCATTCTTTAATTGACTAAACAGGAAGGTCTCCCGGATGGTACCAAGCTCCGGATTTCCATTTAGCGCATAGCTTAGATTGGTGTTTTCCAGATAAATTTTATCCGGCTTTTGTAATGCTGCAATACCTTGTGTAGGCCGGTTGATCAGATTCAAAAGTCTTGCACTCTGAAGGTGCTGTAAAAAGTTACTCACCGTATCCCGACCTAGATTCAGTTTCTTAGCAATGCCTGAAATGTTCGGTTCAAAGGGCGCGGACTCAGCAATAACACCAAGTAGCTTTTTAATCTTTACAGCATGTGCGGCAGAATAGTTTTGTATAAAAGCCAGATCATAGGAAATAGAGGAATCTATCACATGATAAAGCCTCGTCAGGTATTCTGTCTCTTTACTTGTTTCTGTAAAAGGAAGATACCCGCTGATCAGATATTCTTTGAATAATGCAAGGGGATTTTCCAGCATTCCATATGTTTTCGCAACCTGATCCATATGACCTGAAAATAAATCTTCCAAACCAAGCTTGGGTAGTTTAATGTTATACCGTAACTCCAGATATTCACGAAACGACATTCCTGCAAGTTCGTAAGTAAGCACCCTTCTACTCAAATCAGACTCGCCACGATAAATATCCAAAGCAGATGAGGCGGTAAATACAACTTTCATCGAGGGATAGCCGTCGTAAATATTCTTTAGTTCTCTTGACCAGTTTAAATACTTGTGCACCTCATCAATGTACAATATCCTTCCCCCCGATTTGTACCACTGGTCTGCAAGATCCAAAAGCGTATGTGTATAAAACCAGGGGTGATCAGCTGTTACATAGAGACTTTTATCACCATCTTCCGAAAAATACTTAATATGCTGCAGGATCATCGTGGTTTTACCTGCACCCCGTAGCCCCTTTATTGCAATCATACGTTGATCCCAGGGAACTTCCGTGTGCAAATACCGAAAAAAATTACCTTGGGTATGTACCAATAAATTTTGCTGATATCCTATTAAATCTTCCATATTTGACTTGACTTCAAGTCAAATATAAACATAAATTGACTTGAAGTCAAGTCAATTTATGTTTATATCTCGAAAATTTGAATTGGTTATTGTTGTAAATTGCTCGGTTCCGCAATCATGGAAAATTATGCGTATCCCATCAAAAAATAGTGAAATTGATTTTATCAAGCCCTGTATTACCCGTTTTAGGGTCATATGCGTACACATGAACTTCATAATCTCCTTTTTCATTGACAGGCAGAATAACTTCAAAATTGTTCCATACTCCGGTAAATTTGAGTGGCACCTCGGTTACTTTCGTACCATTTCGCTTGATGATCGCGTTTATCGTAAAATCATCTGAATTCCAAGTGCCTCCTTTTGATATTACACAACCACAAGCCATAGTTATACTTGCTTTTAACAACATTTTTCCATCGGCAATGGTTGACAATCTGGTGTATTGTTGAGTAGTGGGTGAAAGTATGTCTACAATGAAGCCAGGGATCTCTACAACTATTCCATCTCCAACAATGTGCTTTCCAGGGATTAGCCAAACCTGTGTAGTCACTTTCTTAGTTCCATTTCTGCGGTTGGTAGACGCATATACTTCTACATCTACAAAAGTGGGTTCCGTTAATTCCAGCGTAGCCATAAACTTAGATGTACCTTCGTCAGCAAGTTGCTGCCCACGGCTAATCGCATCCGCCATGATGAGTTCAGTATTGCCCGATCCGCCTGTCGCCATACCCTTTGCCATCACCTCCCCGGTCATGTTGTTTTTTATCGTGACGTGCACACCAAGTGTTGCAGGTAGAAATTTTGCATCCTTCGCCTTGGCACGTACAATCACATTCGTGGTTTGTGCGATACCAATTGCAGTTTGAAATATCAGCAGTAATAGGATCAGATTTGTTTTCAACTTCATACTCGTATATAGATTACTGTTGCAATTTAGAGATTTAATGTTTTTCGCCACCACCTAACACTCAATTATAAAATAAGAGGAAGTTTGCCCAATTACGGATATTGCTTTTAACGACTCTTTTAATGCCACATACAATCCTGCCATTCGGTAAACATATGAAATAACAATCCGACTGCAACAACCCTCGTTTTATTGACTGTTATCCTGCATCAGCGCACTTCTGCCTCCATCTATCAGGTAGGTGGTACCTGAAGCAAAGCTTGCATACTCACTTGCCAGGAACGCACACCAGCCACCAATTTCTTCAACGGTACCCAGTTTTTTTACGGGATGAAGGTCAACAGTTCTTTTTCTCTCCTGTTCGGAATCTTCAAAGGAATCAAACCATGGCTGGTTACCCGGTGTATCAATAAAACCGGGAGCTATTCCGACGATTCGGATTGCCGGTCCCCATTCAATGGCCAGACTTCTAACCAGACCAGTCAGGGCCGTTTTAGCGACGTTATAAGGAAAGCATCCGGGAATTGATGCATAAGCATGATTGGAAGTCATAATGATGATCACGCCATTATCTTTTTCGAGATAGGGCTTGCAGTGCTTAGCGAGTCGCCAATGCGCAGAAAGATTTAAGTCCAGGTTTTCCTGCCATTGCTCTTCCGAACAAGCCAATGCTCCTTCAAAAAAATTACGGCCAGCATTGGATACAAGGATATCGATGTGGCCGCCGGATATTTCTGCTACCGATTTTACCAAATGCTCCGGCGCTTTGGGATCTGTAAGGTCAGCCTTCAGGTATATGGCTTTTCCATGTTCAGCCTCGACAGCAGCAATAAAACCTCTAGCTTCAGCACTATCAGTTTCATGTTCTGCACAGCCAACTACTACAGCTCCAGCTTTTGCCAGCATTCGTGCTATGCCCAGACCGATACCGGAAGTGACACCTGTAACGAGTGCTACTTTTCCATCTAAATTAATTTCCAACGACATATCACGAATCTACGAATAGATTAAACATAAAATCCAGGTCTGGGTTCTAAAATTCCGGGATGTTTCTCCATTTCTTCTTCCACCAGGTCTACGCCAAGTCCGGGGCGGTCCGACAACTGTAAATGTCCGTCTTTTACCATATCTGCAATCGGGTGCGTGATGACAGTATCTCTCCAGGGCACATCGTTAAACATAAACTCCTGTCTAAAAAAGTTTGGCACTGAAGCACATACCTGGGCTGAAGCCAGCGTAGAAAGTGGTCCGTTTGGATTATGGGGAGCCAGCAAAACATTGTAGGCCTCCATCATGGTGGCCATACGCTTCATTTCAGAAGGGCCACCACAACGTGTGATGTCCGGCATCATGATGTCGCAGATATTCTTTTCCAGAACAGGTCTGATGCCATGTCTGGTATAGTGCCGCTCACCTACACAAATGGACACATTAGATGGTATGCGCTCGCGCATCGCCCGCAGGTTATCAGCACTTTCAGGCCCAGCCGGTTCTTCGTACCAGGTGATATCCAGTGCAGATAGTCGTTGGGCCATCTTCACAGCAACACGATAGTTCAGCATGGCATGGGTTTCAATCATAATGTCAAAATCAGGGCCCACAGCTTCACGAACTGCTTTACTCACATTAAATGCCAGATCCTGCTGTGCAGCAGTAAGGGTAAGATTTGAAGAAAGATCCTCTCCATACAGATAATTGGTATGTGCGAATGGATCGAATTTTAAACCTGTGAAACCAGCTTCCTTAACCTTTAAGGCCTGGGCAGCATAATCCTGTTCATTATGTCCGCCTCCTGTAAACCAATAGTTCGCATACAGCAAAATATCTTTTCGGAATGCACCACCCAATAGTTCATAACAAGGCACACCTAAAACTTTCGCTTTCAGATCAAGCAGGGCCATGTCTATACCGCTAATGGCACAAAGACTGGCACCATGCGGCCCCATCCAGTTTAAATCCCTGTATAGTTTAGTCCATATGAAATCAGTTTTCATCGGATCCAGACCTATAATTCTTTCACCGACATGTTTTGCAGCATGATAAACTATAGGGCTACCGGGCCAGTTTGTAGCTTCGCCTACCCCGGTATGACCAGTATCGGTATAGATCTTCAATAGGGTCCAGTTGTACTTAACTCCCTCTACCAGCCAAACTTTTACATCTGTAATTTTCATCTGTTTAACGTTTGTTTCATAAATTCTTTTTTATCATTAAGGGTTCAGGTGTAAATTGGTCACCAATCTTTTCCTCAACGATAGGATCCGGGTATTGTTTCAATTTCGTTATTTATTGAAATCTGAAAGATACACTTCCTTTTAATATTTTTCCTTTAATATTAATGCGTCCGTCTGTAAACGGCGATCCGTAAAATGGTTCTGAACCACTATTGCTGTAATCTGCTACCAATAATTGTATTTTTTCGTCTTGCAACCAGCTCCGCAATGCCTGGTATCGCCGCTGGCAAAGAAAGTATAGGTTAAATTACCGTCGCCGTTCGTGTACGTTGAACACCTCGGTGGATACATCAAACGGCACAATACAAACACCATCTCTATCCCCTATTACATAATCTCCGGAATTCACAATAACCCCGTTTATTTCTATTGATGACCTGAAGTCAACGACCTTTCCTCTTGGCGCCTGGTCCTTCGCATAACTTCCCAATGAAAAAGTGGAAAAACCCATGTCCAGAATACCCTTCGTGTCTCTGTGATAACCATTAACGACTGCACCGGCAGCGCCCAGTTTTTTTGCTCTGACGCTCATCAATTCACCCCACAAAGCATATGAAGGTGAGGTGCCCGCACAGATATAAACCTCATTTTTCTTTAGATCATCCAAGGCTTCCAGCATCAGACCAAATGGTTTATTTTCTAAGTACATGGATTCGTCTATATCCAGTCCCGAAACTGTCATCGTCTTCATTGCTGGGTATGTGAATTGAGTTCATCGTGTAAAGTTTAAAATTCTCTCCTGGTTAGAGATTTTAAAGTTATCGCCAATAAAAGGTGAAAACTTAACCTTTATTGTCCAACACCAACAGCATATTGTCCTAAAACTTGATTATTAGAAAATATTTTTGCAAATTTAAGACATGCAGCCACTACTAATAGAAACAAATACGGCTTTGCAGCAAGCCATCTTTGTCAAGGAAGTAAATGTAAAAAGCCTGAATAATCCCCTCCATTTCCACAAAGAGTACGAAATGGTACTCATCGTAAAAAGCAATGGAAGAAGAATAGTTGGGGATAGTATAGAAAATTTTACCGAAGGTGATCTCATATTGATGGGTCCAAACCTTCCTCATGTAATGTATAATGATAAAGAGTATTATGCACAGGATAGTGAACGGGAAGTAAAGGCGATAGTAGCACATTTCAGATTAGACTGGCTTAACGATAGTTTCTTGAATTCAAATGAAACTGCAAAAGTAGCTGAACTGCTAAAAGACATCAACAGAGGTATCAGGGTTTATGGGGATGCTCATCGTAAAGTGGCAAAAATCCTCAAAGAACTGCTGCTGGATTCCGGGTTGAAAAAAATCATCCACTTGCTCAGCATTTTGGATCTGCTTTCTGAAACCAATGAATATGAATGTCTTTCCAGTGTCGGCTACACCAATCACCATAACCTGAAAGATGTACAACGCATCAACAAGATCTACAATTTCATTATGGATAATTTTACGGAAGACATTACACTAAAAGATGCTGCCGCACTTGCGAATATGACCATTGCTTCTTTCTGTAAATATTTTAAAGGTCGTACTCAAAAAACCTTTACACAATTTGTAAATGAAGTAAGAATCGGATATGCCTGCAAGCTACTCTATAATGATCATTTGTCGATTTCACAGATTTGCTTTCAGAGCGGATTTAATAATCTGACCAATTTTAACCGGAATTTTAAAGAATATACAAAACTTAATCCCTCTGATTTCAAAAAGAGCCTAAGGCTTTAACGCAATTTCGTTTTAATATAACCCCTGTAGGGTCAAGCATTTTGATGAAAGATTAAGAAAAATTATTCTTAAAGAATAATTTTTCTTAATTGACCAACTAAGTAGATTTAATAAATTAATATTTAACCTAAATCACTAACTTAGAGGCGCGTGCTCAAAACGTCCCTTATGCTCCCATACCTGAATTACAAAATGATTGGCCGTCTTATACTTCTTTCTTGTCTAACTTGCATGTTGTTGACAGGCTGTCAGCATTACCGCACACAGACTCCGGATCATACATCTGTGACGGACAGCATAATTGACCGGGCAAACACCTTGCTGAATACAGGAAGAATTAATGATGCGCTCTCTCATCTTGACTCTGCCTATAACAAATTACAGAATCCCGGCCCAATTGATCTTTGGAAAAAATACAATTTCAAAAGCAATTTTTACCTCAATTACCAGATCATTCCTGAAAAGGCAAATCGCTATACAGACAGTATGTTTACGGTGTTAAAAGGCAACGAGTCTGCTCACAAAAATTGTTATGCCCAAACTATGTTTGCCAAAGGAGATGTGTTGAGAGCCAGAAAAAGTTTTGATGAGGCTTTTGAAAATTACTATAAAGGATTAGAATTTGCAGAAAAAAACCTGGACACCTGCCTTTTCACCAACTTCAGCAACCGGCTTGGCCTGATCCGTTATGCCCAGGAGGAATACCTGAATGCAATACCCTATTTTAAAAAAGCGCTTCATGAAAACAGCCATTGTACCGGTAGTGATTTCGCCGAGCAATTTGCCGTTCCGCAGTCTATTTATAACAATATCGCATTGAGCTTTGAAAAAGCGGATAAACCAGACAGTGCTTTACACTACTACCTAAAAGCAAGCGAATTTATCGATAAGCGTTCGAAGCCGTTCCCTGAAAAGATAGTCTTTATAGAAACATCCAAAGGGGTCATTTATGGTAACCTCGGGGGACTATATGCGCAGCTGCATCACTACGCGGAAGCTGAAAAATATTTAAAGGCCAGTATTAAAATCAATGATCAGCCAGGGTATGCAGTAGAAGATGCTCAAACGGCCAAATTAAAGCTTGCAAATTTATATCTGGATCTTAATCGTTTAGATGAAGCCAATAGTATGATCAACGAATTGGAACTGAATGTTTCATCAAGAGAAGGCTTCAACAATGAAAATAGTTATATGTTAAAGTATATATACGACTTAAAAAGCCGGTATTTTAATAAAAGAAATGATCCTCAAAATGCCTATCAGTACTTGTTAAAATACAGTGCAATCAGTGATTCTTTAAATACTGAGATCAGCGGACTAAAGAATGTCGATATTGACGCCGCCTTTAAACATTCTGAACAGCAGCACAAATTGAACCTGATGAACAGGGATAATCAGCTCAAAACCTTTTATCTGATTGCTGCAATAGTTTTCATTATTCTGGCAGTAAGCCTCATGTTTACTGCACGGGCCAACTTAAAACGTTCTCATAGCAACGTTGAAAAACTCACAGCGCTCAACAAAAGAATCACAGACCAAAATGAGCAGATGCACCTTACCCTTGCTATACTTGAACAAAGTCAGGCAGAGAATGCACGCATGATGAAAATTGTAGCACACGATCTTCGCACTCCGATTGGGGCAATCAAAATGGTGGCCTCACTGATGCTTCAAAAGTCAGTACTGTCTGATGAGGACAAGGAGCTACTGGATATGGTAAAGCGTTCATCAAAAGATTGTCTCAATTTAGTATCTGAAATGCTTCAGCCAACACAATCTCCTGAACAGTTAGAAAAAGAACCTGAAGAGCTTGATAAAATGCTTGGTTATTGTGTCGAACAGCTCAAACTAAAGGCTGAAGGTAAAAACCAGCAAATTACAATTCAAACGGAGCAGCTTCTCGTACCCATCAACAGTGAAAAATTATGGAGGGTAATGAGTAACCTCATCACAAACGCGATTAAATTCAGCCCCAACAATACAACCATTCAGATCAGTCTCATCAAAAAAGAGAATAATGCAATTATTTCAGTTAAAGATCAGGGAATAGGTATCCCTGACGAAATCAAGAACAAAATATTTAACCAATTTTCCGAAGCCCAGCGTAAAGGAACTGCTGGTGAACAAACCTTCGGACTCGGACTCTCCATTTCAACTCAAATCGTAAATGCGCATGGCGGAAAAATATGGTTTGAAAACAACACAGATAAGGGGGTCACTTTTTATGTCGAGCTGCCCTTATAAATGGAACACTTCCTCCATATTGGTCCAGATTTCATTTTTTGCCGCCGTTTCAGGCAATGGTTTCTGACAAGGGTCTGTTTCCTTCCACCAGCGTTGGGTATTGGGATCATCAGCCATCTGTTTCATGTCGGCATCAAAGTCTGTCCCCGTATATTCAAAATAGCTAAACAGGTAATACTCTCCGCCTATTTTCTGAAGGTAGATGGAATAATTTCCGATGTTACATTCCTTAATTTTTTTAAGTACTTCAGGCCAGGCGTTGGCATGCAGTTTTTTATAATATGCTAACTTCTCGGCTTTCAGACCTGTTACGGAACCAAACCGCTTTACATTCTCGGGCTTAACTTCGCTCTTGCAGGATGCCAACAAAACCACTGTAATAAATAAGGCAATAAGGTTATTTTTCATCTCTATAAAATTATTTTTATCTGAATATATAATACAACACACCCATCACCGCCAGTAAAACGACTGACAATAACTTGTAATTACCTATACCTTTCCACGATTGTCCCTGAAGCGGTTCCCATGGGCTTTTCCAGTATAAACCCTCACTTTCTGCAGTATGCTTTACCGGATAAACATAGGACAACGAGACTTGCATGATTACACATGCACAAAACAGGTAAAATGCCATCATCATAAAGGGAATATGGCCAATCATACTATCCGGAACCAGCTTATTAATAGCAAAAACTACCACGCCAAGTACCGAACCAATCCACAAAGTCAGCTTTGCTGATTCCGCAGAAGCTCCTTTCCAAAATACCCCCAGCAGGAATACACAGGTAATTGGCGGAGCAATATGAGCGATGATGTCATTGATTCCGCTGAATATACTCTCATACTGGTTCAGCAACGGCAGTAGTCCCAATGAAAACACAAGAGCAATAGCAGCCGCAATCTTTCCAATGCGGATCAATTGTTTATCGGATGCTTCAGGACGGTAACGCTGGTACATATCATAACTCACCATTGTTGAGATAGAATTCAGCGCGCCGGAGACCTGGCTCATCAAACCAGACAATAGTGCGGCTACCAATACCCCTACCAGGCCTGAAGGCAAAAGCTGGGTGATCATCAAAGTATAAATGCCTTTTGAATTCACATTGCCCGCAGCATCCAGCCCCAGACTGCTTACATCAAGGTGTCCGGATTTGGTCAGCGTATATGCAAACAGACCCGGTAACACAAAGATAAATACCGGAAGGATCTTGATGAAGCCGCAAAACAACGGACCCACCCTTGCATGATTTTCATCTTTTGCTCCCAAAACGCGCTGTACAATAGTTTGATCCGCACACCAGTACCAGATGCCCAAAATCGGGTATCCTAAAAATATGGTATACCAGGGCATTCCACTGCTGTCGCCATGTGGACGCAGCATTGAAAGCTTATCCATCTCGCCATTTTGCTTCAATACATCTGTCATGGAATCCCAGCCTCCCATCTTATTAAAGGCAGCATAGCTGATGATAAATGCACCCGTCAGCAAAACGACAGTCTGGATGGACTCTGTTACCACCACAGCTTTCAACCCTCCAATAATGGTATAAATAGCCGTAATGATACAGATTACGATAACGCTGACATACATGTTCAGCCCAAACAAGGTCTTGAGTACGATACCGCCAGCCAACATGGAGAAAGCGATGTGGATGATAATGGCCGAAATCACTGAAATGATGGCAAGCCAGTCACGACTCGCTCTATCGTATCGCTTTTCAAGAAAGTCCGGTAACGTTGCCACGCCAGATTTGATGTAGAAGGGGACAAAAAACAGCGACAATAAGATGAGCGTAAATGCTGCCATCCACTCAAAATTGCCATTTAACAGTCCGCTGTCAAATCCGCTTTGCGCCAGACTCACCAGATGTACCGTAGAGATATTGGTCGCGAATAATGCCAGTCCAATAGCAGGCCATTTTAAAGTCTTACCAGCAAGAAAGTATTCTCCTGCTTCATTCAACTTATTTTTACGCCTATGACTGATACCGGCCCAAAGGCCTACTGCCAGGATGCCGAGAATATATAAAATACTAATGCTTAAGTCGAGGGATTTTAACATCTTAAAATTTTTAATCTTTCTATTTTGCTGCCTTGTAGCCCAATTCCGCGCCTCCGCTTACCGGCAAGATGGTTCCTGTGATAAACCTGGCTTTATCCGAGATCAGAAAAACACAGGCATCTGCAATTACATCACCTTTCGGACAATATCCAAGTGGGTGTATATCATCCAGGTACTTCTCCATAGACTGAGGATCGGCTTGTTCCTCGTTCCATTGTTTCAATAATGGGGTCCATACACCTGCTGGCAACACCGCATTTACGCGGATGTGATGTGGTGCATAATCCAGCGCCATAGATTTCGTCAGTGCATTCATACCGCCTTTCGTTGCGGTATAAGCAGCATGATTTTCCTGCCCTATTTCACCGACAAGACTACTGGTGTTCAAAATACAGCCTTTACTTTTTTTCAGGGCTTCAAAACCGAACCTGCTGGTATAAAGCACACTTTTCAAATTCACATTCATCAATTGGTCCCATTCTTCATCACTGGTTTCATGTAGCGGTTTAGACGGGCTGGCAATACCCGCATTGTTATGGATGGCATTTATTTTACCATACTTAATCAGTGTCCGGCTAATCGCTTTAGCAACCTGAGCAGCATTCGATACGTCACATAAAATCCCAAGGTGTTGTTCGCCCAGCGTTGCGGCCACGACTTCCGGATCGCCCGAAGACGCCGCTATAACGACACTGGCACCAGCCCTGGCATAAGCTTTTGCACATTCCAAACCAATCCCCATCGAACCGCCCGTAAGGAAAATAACCTGATTTTCTAATAATTGCATATCCAACTGTATTAATCTTTCAAATCACAACTGCTTCCAGGTTCCATCGGCGTTTTATAGACGGCCCCTTCAACCCTAACAGGGTTTACAAAATGCTTTTGTAAATGTGGTATGTGTTCCAGGAATAAAGCTTCATGCCCCATACTGATATGATTGAACAACACCAGATGCTGGTGCAACTGCCCCATATCCCCTACATGTGGCACAACCGGTACATTATACTTCCGGCAAAGCAGGCTGATCGTAATAAACTCACTTACTCCGCCCACCCTCACGGCATCAGCCTGAATAAAGCCTGCCGATCCAGTTTGCAGGTAATTTTTAAAAATAATACGGTTCGGCACATGCTCTCCCAGTGCCAGCTTGGTAGGTGCTATCGCATCTGCCAATGTTTTGTGCGCCAGAATATCATCAGGATGTGTAGGTTCCTCTATCCAGTAGGGGTTCATTCCCTGTAGTTCCTTGCATATTTTAAGTGCCTGTGGAAGTGTCCACTGCTGGTTGGCATCCAACATTACCTTCACTGCATCAGCTGCAACCTCGCGAACGATATGCGCACGTCGTATATCTCTTTGAGGATCGGCACTTCCAACTTTCAACTTCATTGCAGTAAATCCTTCTGCGATAGCTTTCTTACAATTCTCTCTCACCTTCTCATCAGAATAATTAAACCATCCTATGGAAGTATCATAACCGGGATACCCGACAGTTGTAATTTTCTGCCTGTCTTCCTTTCCTGTTTGATTATCGGTTAATAGCTGAAGTGCTTGTTCTGCAGTCAATTCATCTTCAAGGTAGGATAAATCCAGCGTGTTCAGGATTTCCTGCGGCGACAATTCAGTAAGTAATTTCCAAAGTGGCAATCCTCTTTTTTTCGCCCAAAGGTCATAGCAGGCATTGGTTACTGATGCAAGTGCGAGATGTACTACCCCTTTGTGGGGGCCCAGCCAGCGGAACTGTTGTTCATTGCTCAGCGCATGAAATACTGCTCCGAAATCAGACATCAATTCCTCTATATCTCTTCCCTTTAATTGTTCAGCATAAAACTCCGCTGCCTTACATACCAGATCATTACCTTCTCCTAAAGTAAAAGCAAAGCCTGTTCCGACTAAACCACTGTCATCAATCAAGCTGGTTACGGCATAAGAATATATGGGATCACGGTGGATAGCATCACTTCCTGCCCCCGGCGCCAGCGGGAATCTGGCATCCCTGATCTGAATCTTTTTAATCATCTGTTATTGGGTATTAAATTACTGGTAAATTTTCTGCATTGGTATTCAATTCCAATACAATTACAGCATCGTTTTCGTCAGGAAGAACTTGTGGTAACTGCAGGGTAACGACACCGTTTGCATCCTGATCAAAATCCACTTTACCTCCTTTAACAAAGCCTGCACTATTTACCTTTACATCTTTTAAAGCAGGTAATGCAAGCGTTGGCGACTTTCTTTCAAAAACATGAATGTAAAGTCTGTTTCCCTTTCTGGTTGCGGCAAAAACTTCATTGGGTTTAAAAGGACCTCCTTTGGTACCATAAATGCTTTCTCCATATATTTTAAGCCAGTCACCCATTTCCTTTAAGCGTGCTACCTGGCGTGCTTCTATGCGTCCATCCAGCATCGGACCTACATTAAACAATAGGTTTCCATTACCTCCCGAAGTCTTCGCAAGAGTTTGAATACATTGTTTCAGGGTTTTCATTTTATCATTCGGTTTCCAGGCCCATTGATTGCAAATGGTCATACAGGTTTCCCATGGATCCTTCATATTGAGTTCCCCAATCTTTTGTTCCGGTGTCGCATAATCACCCAATATAGCAGGAGAAAGCTTTGGATGTTCGTTATTGGCACCCAGGCGATTATTGATGATCACATTAGGATCCAGCTTTTTGAGCATCTTGTAGATATCTACCCCATATTCGTTTTTCCAGGGACTTTCCCAGTTTCCATCAAACCAAAGCATATAAGGGTGGTAGCGCTTTACGATCTCCGTCAACTCATCCTTCATCGTCTTCACAAACTTGTTCATATCGGCGTCAGTCCTCATCTCCTTAGCCCCCGAAACAGGGACAGGATAATTGGGATCACGCCAGTCAAGAACGGTAAAATAAACACAAAACTTGATGCCATACTTTTTACAGGCTTTGGCCAGTTCGCCCACCACATCCTTTTTAAAAGGTGTATTCATAATGTTGTAGTCCGAAACTGCAGTCGGCCAAAGACAGAAGCCATCATGGTGCTTCGCAGTGATGGTCAAGTACTTCATCCCTGCATCTTTTGCTGTTTTTACCCACTCATCGGCTTTAAACAAAACAGGATTAAATTCTTTATAAAGATTGTCGTATTCCTCAGCCGGCACAGTGGTGCTCCTGCTCCATCCAATCTCTGTACCACGGAGTGCTACAGGTCCCCAATGGATAAACATCCCAAACCGCTGATCCATAAAATCATCCATTACGGCTTTCGGGGTTTTTATTGAAGAGTCAACTAAAGGCGCCTGGGCCTGTGCCTGGCCAGCCAAAAGGACAATTACCAGTAAATTAAAGAAAAGTTTCATTTGGTTAGTGTTAAGTTAAACCAAAAGTAGGATCGCATCAGCAATCCTGCAATAAACTATTTCTCTATTGTAGTGGATTATTCTATTGAAATATGATAGAAACCAACAGGCTTTGTTGCTGCAAGAATATTGATTTTAACCTTTTGAGCCTGAACCGGATTTTTTAGCTTAAAAGTCAGACATGCTCCGATCGTCGTTCCCTCATGAATCGTTTTCCACGAACTGCCAATATAAGCCTCCACATTAAACGCAGTTGTTCTAAAGCTGCGTTCCGAAGAAAACCCATCACCCAGGTCTTTCACGTCTGCGTACTCCAGCAGAGAGATCTGCCTAACTTTCTGAGGCTTTTTAAAGCTGATTTCAAGTGATGATTTGTCCTCCGCAGCCATCCAATAACTCTCCATATCTGTATCATTTGCTTTATCAGCAGGCTTTTCCGGTGCCGAACTGGTAGCTATTATCGGTTGCCCCATTGCCAAATTCACTTTTGCCTTAGGCAAAGGCTTCTTACCTCCACGGATCCCCAGCCTGTCTGCCAGCTCCAGCAAACGTTCACGCTCATTTGCCCTCTGCTGCCCTGTCTGATCAGGCGGGTAATTTAGCAGCAATACATTGTCATTGGAAGTACACCAGTAAAACAATTGCTCCAGTTCATCTAAGGGACGTGCAGCGATGATATCTTTCTTTTGAAACCAATTCCAACGGTCAGACAAGCAAATCGTATGTTCAAATGGCAAATAATAAGACTGCGTTCCATAGCTGTATATTTTCGGATCATCCGAGCGAACCAGGTTTGGGTCTTTTGTCCTGAAATCAACCGGGTAAAAACGGATGACATCCCCTTCTTTAAAGTTTCGGGGCTGTCCGATTCCTTTGGCATTCTGACCCACACCAATCGTATGATTAAAGGTAAAGGCACAATTGGGCTGTAACTTCTTGGTCAGTTCATACAAACCCGAAACATCCCAGTCCTCCGCTTTCCTATCCCAGGCACCGTCAAACCATAGCTCACAAACCGGACCGTAGTTAGTCAGCAGTTCGGTAAGCTGGTTTTTCATATACTTAATGTATTCTTTCTTATCAGCCGCCTTATACGAAGGTTCGTGCCTGTCCCACAGCGAATAATAGATCCCAAACTGGACTCCGTATTTTTTACATGCATCGGCTACCGCTTTCACCACATCGGTTTTTACCGGTGATGCTGCCACATCATAATCAGTATACTGACTGTTCCACAGGCAAAAGCCATCGTGGTGTTTCACTGTAAGCACTACATGACGGGCACCTGCCTCTTTAGCATCTGCAATCCATTGATCACAATTTAACGCAGTAGGCTGATAAGATGAGACAGGCAAAGTTCCATCCGACCATTCTGTCTGGTTGAAGGTATTGATCCCAAAATGCATAAATAACCCATAGCCTCTTTTGATCACCTGCTTTTGCAGCGGGTTAGGATTCGGATTAACGGATTGAGCCTGTACCGCAATATAAAACAAGAAAAAGCATAAGTAACTGAGGAAGTATTTCATGGTGTTTTTTTGTGTAGACTATGAGTGTGGTTTGGTGTCTTTAGTTCTCAGGTAACGGTATTGTTCGGGTGAGATCCCCATCAGCTTTTTAAAAATCCTGGAAAAATAATGCGGATCATCATAGCCAATCGAATAGGCAACTTCCTTGATTTTAAATCCCGGATCATAAAGCATCTGACAAGCCTTTTGCATTTTAAGCTGTATAAAATAATCTCCTGGCGGCATACCCGTAGCTTTTCTGAAAAGCGAAGAAAAGTAAGATGCAGACAGGTGGTTCAGGGCAGCAAACTCATCAATGTTGATGCGCTTTTGCAGGTTAGACCTCATGTAGTGAATGGTGCTGTTGATGACATCAGGCTGGCGCTCACCGGCAGATTTCAGGTGCTTTTCAGGATAGAAAAAAGTAGCTAAAAAATGATATAAGCAAAGGTTAGCATTGCAAAGATTGTCCTTACTGTATCCCATTTCCAGGCTCTGGTACATATTGTCCCAAATACCTATAGCTTTTTCATTAAATGTAATGTTTACGGGCCCGTTTTTCTCTTTTATGCTCAGCGATTTGTTAAAGGTCGCCATGTCCTTTCCGCTGTAATGCACCCAGTATATGGTCCATGGGTCTTCTTCATCAGCACCATAAAGCATGTATTCAGAAGTAGCCGGCAAATGGATAAACTGGTTAGGCCCTACCGTATATTTTTTGTTGCCAATCATATACCAGCCTTTTCCGCTCAGACAATAAATCAGGATGTTGTCATCACAACCTTTCTTGCGCTCACGGTAATGATAGGCTGCTTTCGGAAAGTAGCCAATATGTGTAATAAATAGCTGGCTCAGCAAAGGATTGGTCTGCCTGGCATTTTTATAAATACTGCCTGGTAAACTAATCAGTTTTTGTCCTTCAAAACCATCCTTTCGTTGATGAACCATATTTGTAAAAGTAAAAAAATAAGCAGGAAGAAGCTGCCAAGAGAACAGATTTTAAATCACAGGTACCTTAACCTGATTTAAGTGCCCGTTTCTTTTTCATATGACTTTCAAGCACCGATCCTTTATAACGTTCATGTCTGCGCAACTCATTGATATTAATGCGGAGCCGCGCGCCTTTCTGCCAAAGATACTTACCTGCAGTAAGCACTGTACCATTTAAAGCCTGTGCAATGCTGCTGTTATCTACCCCTGTTAGCTTACTGGCCATAAATGGATTTTCAAATGACCTAATCCATTTGCCATCGAGATCGTACTGTGAAATAGTCGTATCAAGCACGATTCTGGGATTGACTTTTATTTTCTTTTTGATTTCGCTGCTCCAGATGAATCCTCCGTATGTCAGGCCCCTGCCTTTTATCACTTTGCGGATTCCCTGATAATGTACTCCAACTGCACGGCCTGCTTCCTTTGTATCCACATATGAATTCACAAAATCTCCGTTTAAGTCGTATTGACCAACAACCTTTTGTTTTTTGCCCAGGGGAGAACTCCTGTGTAAGCGCCGTGAAGTTAAATCCGTAATATCGATTTGGGGGGCATTTCCACGCCTCCAGATGTAGCCATAAGCGGTGTGCACCTTTTTTGGAAGGAAAGCAGCGCCGGAAATATAGCTCCAACTTCCTCCAATAGCCTCCGCAGCAATCCTGGCATTCGAATAGGTTGCCAGCAATACTCCACTCAAACTATACCTGCTGATAGTTGAGATTGCTTTTTTTGGTATTTCTTCGTCGCTACTCATCCCTTAAAAGAAGTCCTTACCCTCTTATATTATTCGCTATAGTAATCAATTCTTATTGACAAATATATTTTAATTTATGAATCTTACCCAATTAAAATGGACTAGAATAAGAATAAAAAAGGGTGCCTTTAAAAAAGGCACCCAACCACACTAACCAACTAAAACTAATTGCAAAACGTTCTTTAAGCAATGATGACCATTATCGTTTAGTACTTTACAATTTTGAACTCCGTCCTTCTGTTTAACTGGTGGTCAGCTTCAGAACACTTCACCCCATTCCCGCAACGGTTTAACAACTGCGACTCTCCATAGCCTTTAGCCGTAATCCGGTTTTTACTAATTCCATGGTCAATAATGTATTGAACAGCTGAATTGGCCCGGCTTTGAGACAGCCATTGATTGTACTGGTCGTTACCACGGCTATCAGTGTGCGAGCCCAGCTCAATCCACATTGTAGGATTTTCCTGCATAATTTTCACCAGCTTATCCAGCTCTATTGCTGCATCAGGACGTATATTAGACTTATCAAAATCATAGTAAATATTCTCCAGACGGATAGGCTTGTTGAGCTCAACAGGCACCAGGTAAAAATCCTTGACCAAAGAAACCCGGGTTACAAAACTCGTATCTGCACTTCTGAAATTTGTCTTTTCTGCCAGTACATTATAGGAAACCTCCCTATCTATGTTAAAAGAATAGTAACCGCTTTCATCGGTACTTACTTTTAATGTTTGTCCGTCGTTATTTTTCAATGTAACCAATGCCTGACTTAATGGTAAACCTGTTTTCTTATTGTACACACGTCCCTCCAGCTTAATGGCCTGGATAATCTGACGGGTGATGCTGTATATATCATCACTACCCAGGCCTTCTGACCGGTTGGACGACAGATAGCCCGCTGTAGCGGTATACATATTGAACGCAAAATCATCCTGAGGGGAATTTACGGGATAGCCCTGATTTAATGGCTTACCAAAACCACTGCCCTGGGCGGCGGACTTGAATACATCTAAACCACCCATACCAGCCAGTCCGTCACTGCTAAAGTAGAAATCTCCAGCCTCATCAGCAGAGGGGCTACGTTCATTACCTCCGGTGTTCAATGAGCTCATGTTGTTCGCCATCAACCATTCACCTTCACCACCTCTGTGAACCGAGTAAATGTCTGTCCCGCCTTTGCCTCCGGGCATATCGGATACAAAATACAAAGTCTTACCGTCCTTGCTGATAAATGGGTCGCCGACAGAGTAAGCATTCGGACTGTTGTACTTAAAAGCTACCGGCTTACCCCATTTGCCATCTTCAGCTTTTTTACTGCTGTAGATCTCCACTTTTACTGTCGCCATTCCGCCTTTACCATATTGCAGGTCTTTTGGAATGCGGGTTAATGTAAAAAACATTTCTTTACCGTCACTGGTAAAACTTGCTGCACCTACGTGGTAACTGGTGCCGGCATCAAATGGAAATAAAGCTAAATTATCGGTATTCCCTGCGTTTTGAAATTCATAAAGGCGCAGGTAGGAATTACCGGTCCAGCCGTAGACATTCTTATCCGGGGTCTTTCCTGAATCAAACTTTAAAAAAGGCCGGCCACCTCCTTTTTGCGAATCTGCTCGTACTCCCCTGTCTGAGGTAAAGGTGACCAGTCCATTATTTAAAACTGCTCCCCAATCAGAAAATGTACTATTCATTTCCCTGACATTCTGAATGTTAATGGACACAGGATGTTGCATCCATTTCTGAGCCGAATCACAGGACTGAAGCCATAACGCCTGCTGGGCGGGGGCAACATCCTTTTTCAGGTCTATATATTTTTTAAATTGGCTTTTAGCCTCACTGTATTTACTGTTATTGACTAATGATTTTGCATACCCCAGCACATGCTCAGGCTTACTGCCTATCATACCCGAAGCAATGGCGTACCAGCTTTCAGCCTCCTTATAATTCCTGGTATGGCTATAGCTTTCGGCCAAACGTTCGGCGGCATGCAAGGTGTTTTTCTTAGCATAAGCCTGTTCATATAAATCAATCGCCCTGACATAGTTGTATAAATTATATTGCGCATCAGCCTCGTTAAGTACATACTGCGATTTTGCAGGTATACAGAACAGCAACAATGCAGATATACTGATCAATAAGCTTCTTTTCATCTTTTCTTCTTCTTTTAAATCCTGTTTAGAAATAACGGGGGGTAAGCATCCTGGTGTTTTTCTTATTGAAGTAATAGCCGACAGAAATTTCATGTGTGCCTCCACTATAACCCCTTAATGCGCCTACAGAAAAATCATAAGCATATCCCACCCTTAGGTTCTTAATTGGGAATACCTCCATTGCTGCAACTGCAGAGTTCTGGTTGCTCAGGTTTTTATCGAGATAGCTTTTGTCATACAGCTTCACTCCGGTACGGTAGGAACCACCTACCCAAATCATATCATTGAATAACACGAAAGCATTGACATCCAAACTTGTAGGACCTGCACGATCATCCTTTAACAGGAACGAAGGTTTGAGCTGTATACCTTCTGACAAAGGGACTAGCATACCTGCAGTTAAATAATAATGGGGCTTAGGTTGTGCAATAAAACCATCTGCCTCTACTTTAATGGCCTGTGCAATCATATTGTCGGCAGAAAAGCCCGCATAAAAACGACTATTGGAATAATATACACCTGCACGTGCATCTGGTACAACTTTACTTTGTACACCCGCCGGCTGGTACATCTCAGGATCATTTGGATTCAATTTAGATCCGTCTATTCCCATCTGAACCAGACCGACACCTACTCCAAAAGCAAGACGAGAGGTGCCATCTTCGTTCAATTTCAAACGATAAGCGTAATTCCCGTAGGCCGTCAAATTACTCTGTGCACCAAGACGGTCGCTGGCAACCTGCAGGGCCAAGCCCACATTACCATCATTGGCTATCGCATCAACAGCCAGCGACATGCTTCTTGGACCACCTGTAATTCCTGTCCATTGCGCGCGGTAAAAACTATGCACATTCAGTTGTTCTTTATAGCCGGCATAAGCAGGATTAATGTAAATCCCATTGAACATATACTGACTGTATTGGGCATCCTGCTGCGCATCGGCACGCTGTACTCCAAATAGCAGTAATGCTGCTATTAATATCTTAAATTTTCTCATTGTTACTTATTAAATGCCCTGATCAGTGTGATGTAACCTTTAAAGATCTTCCAGTCACTGTTCAGGCTTTCTTTCACCCGTAATACATAGTAGTAAGTACCTTCGTTCAGGCCTTCTCCTGCCCAGGTATTCCTGTAATTGGTTTGTTTGAATACCTCATTTCCCCAGCGGTTTACAATAACCAGGTCATTTGCTGCAAACAACTCAATACCGCGTACCTCGAATACGTCATTGTTACCATCTCCATTTGGCGTAAATAAGTTAGGAATCATCAGCGTCGAACCTGAGACACCATACTTGGTAAACCAGCTGCTATTGCCGGCCATATCCGATACCACATTAACCCCTAAACCCGTATGAACGCCCGACTGGGGATTGGTTGTTTTTAGAAAATCCCATTTGGATCCACTTAAATATTGCGAAACAGCTGCATTTGGATCTTTAAATAATTGGCCGTTGGTATTCTGATTGTGTTGCAGGGTCATATCAACCCGCAATGGCTTATTGCCATAGATCTGCCAGCTCCTGTCCATACCCAGTTCAGGCTTTAAACCTTTACTGAATGTGGTCGACCCGCTATAATTCTGAACGCTTACAAACAATGTCCCAGCGCTCAGCGGGCTAAGTGTTGCCGGGGTATAATCTCCTTCGGCAATACCTACAGGAAATACGAAAGATGATCCCGTAGCATACTCTTTGATCATATGACCATCTGTACTGTTACTGGTCACCACCATCCTATCGGCATTATAATTACTGATCTTACCAGCTGAATTAAAAGCAAGGTTATGTCCGTTCAGGATGATGTCGGCGTTATTGACTGACAGCGCTATCTCTTTACCAATATTTAAAGCGGCGGCCGTTGCACCCGTAGGGTTTACAGTTTTATAACCCGGGTCTGATACCTCGGCCAGAACCAGATTTTCTGCATTGCGGTGCTCTATCAGCAGGTCAATAAAAGCCCCATTATTGCCATCTATTTTTGTAGGGCCACTGGCCATGTCTACATAAAATGGATTTGCCCCGGGATTGTAAATTACAATCTTGCCACCGCCCCTAAAAGTAGCTCCCGGTGCAATCCATATGTTTTTACTGTAAATCTCCAGAACACCTTCAATTACCCATTCGGCCTGAGGACCGAAGTAACTGCCTTCAGAAAAACGCTGTTCGATAGTTCCAGCAGCTATCGTGACAACCGAATTGTCCACTGTTGTGCTCCCTGAACCCGTCTGGGCTTGTACAGCACTACGGAAAAGGAATGGTGCAACGAGAATTAGCGTATATAATATTTTAATTTTCATACCTTATTTCCAAAAGTTCCAAAGTTTACCATCAAAAACAGCTAGTGATTTACTGATCGTATCATAACACATCATACCAGGATAAGGGCCTTTAACGGTTAGATGAGGATTAGCAACCTTAGGTAAAATCATTGCTTTATCTGAAGCTTCTAATACCAGCACACCATCGGCTGTTGTTGTACGATTTCCTATAATGGTTTTTTTACCATTATCCACATTTCCACTGTAAGGTACAATCGCTGTAGTACTACCAGCTTCTGACAAATCTATCCAGGCACCATTTTGGTACATTTTGATTTTTTGATCTATTTTATATAATAAAAAAGTTCCATTAGCTGGTGTTGCCGGCAAGGTTTCTACAGCCGGGAGAATGATACCTTTAGTAGTACCCGCAGCAAAGTCGATCACGGATGAACCATCGGCAGTTCTTTTCTCTATAGCTGTTTGGGCTTTTAAGCCAACACTATAGCTAAACAATAAAATCGATAGTATTAAAATTCGTTTCATGCTATTTGTTTTAAATAATTAATTACAGCTTTTTTGCAAACAATTCCAGATTGTGCCATTGTACAGCTTTATACATGAGGCAGCGATATCATAAATCAACATTCCTTCAATAGGTGATAAAATAGCTGCTGACGACGACACCCTGGTGATTACAAATCCCTTATTCTTAGATTCAATGGCAATAAACCCATTTGGCACATTACCAGGCCATCCATTGGCAAAACCTTCTAAATTGGAAATACCCGTTTTTGTGTAAGCATCAGGAGTACCGGCAAGAGGAAATTTACCGCATAAAGTAATGGTTATGATTTGAGTTTGACATAGCGTTGGACTTGTACCGTTGACACAGGTCTGATAGTTTACTACATAAACTCCTCCAGGTACAGTGTTTGCAACATTAACCGCACCAGTAGTAGTATTTAATGTAATACCTGCCGGCCAAACACCTGATTGGCTTATTGTAACCAAGCCTGGCGTCGTTCCAATAACCGGAACTACATTATCTAACAAATCGTTGACAAGGATGTTAGCTGTAGTAAATGCGACACCTGTAATTCCCTGATAATTATCAGCGTTTAAGACCAGGCTATAACAAGCAGGATCCTTTAAATTAACATTTGCTGAATTGCCCAAGCTTTGGCCAATTGTATTGCTGCCATTATCAGCTGTTCCGCCTGTGTTAACTAAGTTTGGTACACCATTAGCATTGACACCGCCTGTTGTAGCAATATTAATACTTCCATCGGGATTCAACTGAGCCTTGGTTACATTTTCACTACCTTCTATGGCATCAGGGCAACCGTCTCCATCCGAATCTAAATCTAAATAATCTGGTTTCCCATCATTATCGGTATCCTTTTCACAATTTATAATACTAACCTTCCTAACAAAAACATCTCTACCAGTGCTACCCAAAGTACCTGTTACAGTGGAAATAAATTCAATTGTGACACTCGTACCGGTGGGTGTAAAACCAATACTTTCACCTTGTACAGCAAAATTTATATCGACACCTGCTGTTTTGCTATAGTAACTAATTCCATCTATAGTCACACTAAGCGTATTAGGATTTGTATTTGTTAGACCTAAAGCAAAAGCATCAAAGGTTAGGGCATAGGTTTTACCAGGTATAAGGCCATTTACTGTTTGTTTAATCGTATGCACCCCAGGTCCATCATAAGATGATTCTATGGCGATACCAGAACTTGCTATCCAGCCATTTGGATTTGGGTCTCTTGTCCAGCCAGTAAAACTTACCCCTGGCCCATTAAATCCATTTATAACTTTTTCTACAGGACCACACTCGTTAGCATCTAAAATCCCATCATTATCATCGTCCAAATCGCAAAAATCAAATATTCCATCTTTATCAGTATCAATTGTTCCACAAACACCAATTGGCTGACCACATAATGCACTATTTAGTGTTACTGTTGCAAGTCTTGTAACACAATTACCCCAAGATATTTTACAAGTATAAACACCATCATTAGCCGCCAAGTAAGAGGCAAATTCATAAAATCGTGTATTAGAAAGCACTGTTCCTGCAGAATTTATCCATTGGTAAGTTGCACCAGCATATTCGGGCATAGATAAAGTGTAAGGAGATCCAATGCAAGGCTGTGCGTTATTATTTGTAGTTAACACACCCACCGTTTTAATTTGCACAGTAGTGGGAAAGTTTCCGCCACAGGCATCTTTCAAATTCACTTCATAAGTGGTGTTTGCAACTAAATTATCAATCTGTAAGCTAGAATTTGATGTATTGATAACGGTATAGGCAGCACTCGAACCCTGAACCCTGTATTGCACCGTAAATGGAGCAACACCCGCTAAATTTAAATAAACAGAGCCCGTTGTTAGAGGAGTTCCTGCACCACTTTCGCAAATCACCCCGGTACTTGATGTAATTTTAGGACCGGTCGTAGAATTTGTTAAGGTTACCGTGCTACCCGGTATATAATAAGTGGAATTACACGCCACAACTTTTATCCTGGTAGTATAGGTACCGGCAGGAATGTTCGTGAAATTTCCCAGCACATGTGACGCGACTACCAAGCCCGATAGATTTAGCAATTCTACGGTATTTGTATAGGCACCATTGTATATTTTATTAGAATTAATATTTCCACCACCCGAACAAAAAGAGGTGCCTGTTGAGCTTAAGGATTGTTTCAATAAACCAGGATCTGAAGCAGAAATAGTTAAGGGATAAAATTTTTCAACCCCACAACTTTTTACAGAGACGCTATACGTTCCTGGCGCCATATTGGTCCATCCATAATATTGGCCATCAATTAGTGAAGCACTAACTCCAACGTTGGAAGGTCCGCTAACAATTTTTACAACAGCATTTGCCCTATCTGGTATATAGCCCGAAAATTGAATAACCGCTTGCACTGTACCCGTAGTTATTAATGGTTGTAAAGGGTCGCATCTCCAATTTGTAGTTTGATAAATAGACAATACTGGTGTACCGCTACTTACTGGACTAGTTACTGTTTTAGTTAACGATTCACCACACTGATCTGTTGCGGTTACCGTATAAGTTCCTAAAGGAAGGTTTGTAAAATTTGCAATACCGTAATAATCAACGGTAACTGGAGCACCTACCTGAACATTAGCAGCATTTTTTATGATTACCGTAACGGGAAATTTCCAATAAAACTGCTCAACAAAACTGGCAGAGATAGACATGGTTTCTGCAGCACCACAACCGGCATTACCAGAGGTAGCTAGAAAATTATTAAACTCAGGGTTTGCTTCTAAATATGTTAAATCATGTATATAAGACGCTGTTAAACCACAAGCATTTGTAGTAGTTATATAATATATATGGCTTGTTGATTCAGTATAAGCAATAGGGTTACCCGTATAAGTTCCATTAAATAAAATGGCGCCTGAAGCATTAGTATCCCTAATTTCCATTTTAATACCCGGGCTTAAATAATCATTTACAGAAACCGAATTGCCTGTAGTTGCGCCAAAACCATACCAAGCATACATTTCTGCTTTTTTAGGGCTATTTGGGGCGCAAATTTTTCTTGATCTCCAGAAAAACTTAATCGGCTCTAATGTAGGTGTTAACGTTTTCGTAAATGTTTTGTAATTTCCACACGCATCTTTTACACGGATCTGATAGGTACCAAATGCAGTAACATTTTTCGTGTTACTCGTAGTATATACACTAGAAGCATCAGCATAGGCTGGATCGTTTGATAAAACAAAAGAGTATTGATAAGGTCCGGTTCCGCCTATAACACTACCCACGGTTAAGGTACCTCCCTGGGTAAAATTAGTACAGAGATTAGAAACAACAATACTAGCATCGCTTATAGACACATAGCTATCTGCAACCGTAACATTAGGATTAGCAGAATAGACAATACTGTTATTATTTGAACAAACAATTTTCACCTCATAGTCAGTTCCGGGCTGTAAATTTGTAAAAGTGTAAGGACTTACAGGATTATTAACAGCCTGTTGTATGGAGCCTCCTTTAATTAGCTGAATGGTAATATTTGTAGCACTACTAAATGTAGCTTTAATGGTACCATTGCCGGCACAGGTATTTGGTGTTGTAGTAATAGTTGCAGTTACACTTCCTGCAGCGGAACATTGAGCGAATCCTGAATTGCCTGCAAAAAACACCAATACCATTACTGAAATTCCAAATACTATTTTTTGGATGGATAAGCTTAATCTCTCCTTGACAGCAGTGGAAAAAAATTGCAGTACAACTCCCGCTAAGGGTAATGTATTCATTAACATTTGTTTCATTATGTATTTTGTTAACCTTATCATGTTTACCATTTTGGTTAGGGATATTTTAGAATCACTTGACTGATATCCATGTCAAGTGATTCTAAAAAATAAAAACTATTTTTTATTGATCAATTGCTCTAATCTGATCAGTCGATCTTCTAAAGATTTAGTCCTTTCTTGAAGCACTTTAATTTCTTCGTCTTTCTCCGTCATCTTAGTATTTATCTCAATTACATGGAGATATAACTCTTCTAATTTTTCCAGCTGTTGCATGGATAATTGAGTCAAATCAAGCGTATAACCATTTTCAGTTTTCGTAATATCTTTTATTGGTGTTACACCTGGCAAGTGTTTATTTGCCTTGATAAATTCAGCAACTTCTTTCAGTGACTTAAATTTATATTTATCATAGATCTTAGAGAATCCATCAAAATAATAGTCAAAAACATAATCGGCATAGACACTATTGGTAGTGTATATTTTACCAGTAGTAGAAATATCACCCGCTACATGGAATTTTGGGTTTACAGTTACAGCGCCAACCGTGATGGCTGGAATAGTATTTACCCCAATCGCCACGCTACCCGTTTGATAGATATCATCTCCATTAGCTGTTGCTTTATTGGTAGTGGTTTGTATTTGCCAAGGCTCCACTTTAAGAGGCGTTAGATCTATAGTTGGATTATTAGCCTGCTCATTAGTATAAGTTAAGATACTTGTTGTTGAATTAAATGCCAACGTCGTATTGGTTTGAGCAGCAGGAGTAACTGAAATGGTTCCAGTTCCATCAATTGTTAATCCTGTTCCTGGTTTCACGACTCCTAAAGTAGTGCCAGTTGCTGTAGCAACATTCACCTTATAGGCATTGCCGGTTACGCCACCACCAGTAACGGTTGTATTTAAGCCATTTTCCAAAAGACCTCCTTGACCTTGTGGTCCAACCGGGCCAGCTACTCCGTTGTCTCCTTTCGGCCCTTTAATATTTCCTGTTACAGTCCAGGTACCGTTTACGTTTGTATAAATATCACCTGTAGTCGTGTTCACATAAGTATCGCCATTGTTGCCTCCGGTTGGAACACCAGTTCCGCTCGTGATTGATTTACCATCAACACCATTTGTTCCATTAGTTCCTGCAGGTCCTGTTGCACCAACTGCTCCCGCCGGACCTGCTGCTCCGTTGTCTCCTTTCGGACCTTTAATATTTCCTGTTACAGTCCAGGTACCGTTTACGTTTGTATAAACATCACCTGTAGTGGTATTCACATAAGTATCGCCATTGTTGCCTCCGGTTGGAACACCAGTTCCGCTCGTGATTGATTTACCATCAACACCATTTGTTCCATTAGTTCCTGCAGGTCCTGTTGCACCAACTGCTCCCGCCGGACCTGCTGCTCCGTTGTCTCCTTTCGGACCTTTGATATTTCCTGTTACAGTCCAGGTACCGTTTACGTTTGTATAAACATCACCTGTAGTCGTGTTCACATAAGTATCGCCATTGGCGCCTGTTCCAGCTCCAGGAGCACCAGTACCGCCCGTAATTGATTTACCATCAATACCGTTTTTACCGTCTATACCATTGTCTCCTTTCGGACCTTTGATATTTCCTGTTACAGTCCAGGTACCGTTTACATTCGTATAAACCTCACCAGTAGTCGTGTTCACATAAGTATCTCCATTGTTGCCTGTTCCAGCCCCTGGAGCACCAGTACCTCCAGTAATTGATTTACCATCAATACCGTTTTTACCGTCTATACCATTGTCTCCTTTCGGACCTTTGATATTTCCTGTTACAGTCCAGGTTCCGTTTACGTTTGTATAAACATCACCTGTAGTCGTGTTCACATAAGTATCGCCATTGGCGCCTGTTCCAGCCCCTGGAGCACCAGTACCTCCAGTAATTGATTTACCATCAATACCGTTTTTACCGTCTAT